>NZ_FNJN01000009.1 GCF_900104345.1 Microbacterium testaceum StLB037 | reverse complement strand
AGGCTGAGACACGATGCGGATAAAAAGTGGGTGATCCTATGCTGCCGAGAAAAGCATCGACGCGAGGTTCTAGCCGCCCGTACCCCAAACCGACTCAGGTGGTCAGGTAGAGAATACCAAGGAGATCGAGAGAATCGTGGTTAAGGAACTCGGCAAAATGCCCCCGTAACTTCGGGAGAAGGGGGGCCATCCACTTATTAGGACTTGCTCCGAAAGGGTGTGGTGGCCGCAGAGACTAGTGGGTAGCGACTGTTTACTAAAAACACAGGTCCGTGCCAAGTCGCAAGACGATGTATACGGACTGACGCCTGCCCGGTGCTGGAAGGTTAAGAGGACCGGTTAGCCGCAAGGCGAAGCTGAGAATTTAAGCCCCAGTAAACGGCGGTGGTAACTATAACCATCCTAAGGTAGCGAAATTCCTTGTCGGGTAAGTTCCGACCTGCACGAATGGCGTAACGACTTCCCAACTGTCTCAACCGCGAACTCGGCGAAATTGCATTACGAGTAAAGATGCTCGTTACGCGCAGCAGGACGGAAAGACCCCGTGACCTTTACTACAGCTTGGTATTGGTGTTCGGTGTGGCTTGTGTAGGATAGGTGGGAGACGGTGAAGCATTCACGCCAGTGAGTGTGGAGTCATTGTTGAAATACCACTCTGGTCACTCTGGATATCTAACTTAGGACCGTGATCCGGTTCAGGGACAGTGCCTGGTGGGTAGTTTAACTGGGGCGGTTGCCTCCCAAAATGTAACGGAGGCGCCCAAAGGTTCCCTCAACCTGGTTGGCAATCAGGTGGCGAGTGTAAGTGCACAAGGGAGCTTGACTGTGAGACTGACAGGTCGAGCAGGGACGAAAGTCGGGACTAGTGATCCGGCAGTGGCTTGTGGAAGCGCTGTCGCTCAACGGATAAAAGGTACCTCGGGGATAACAGGCTGATCTTGCCCAAGAGTCCATATCGACGGCATGGTTTGGCACCTCGATGTCGGCTCGTCGCATCCTGGGGCTGGAGTAGGTCCCAAGGGTTGGGCTGTTCGCCCATTAAAGCGGTACGCGAGCTGGGTTTAGAACGTCGTGAGACAGTTCGGTCCCTATCCGCTGCGCGCGTAGGAAGTTTGAGAGGATCTGACCCTAGTACGAGAGGACCGGGTTGGACGAACCTCTGGTGTGTCAGTTGTTCCGCCAGGAGCACCGCTGATTAGCTACGTTCGGGATGGATAACCGCTGAAAGCATCTAAGCGGGAAGCCGGCCTCAAGATGAGACTTCCATACCATTTATGGTGAGAGGCTCCCAGCCAGACTACTGGGTTGATAGGCCGGATGTGGAAGCGTAGTAATACGTGAAGCTGACCGGTACTAATAAGCCGATGACTTGATAACACACCTGTTTTTGGTGCTTGCGTCCACTGAGTGGTTCTCGATGTACGGTCGGGAACTCAACAATGATCATGTCGTTGTTGGTTTTTGAAACATCAATAGTGTTTCGGCGGCCATAGCGAGAGGGAAACGCCCGGTTACATTCCGAACCCGGAAGCTAAGCCTCTCAGCGCCGATGGTACTGCAGGGGGGACCCTGTGGGAGAGTAGGACACCGCCGGACTTCTTTTAGTCGAAATGGCCACCCAAAGTTGGGTGGCCATTTCGCATTTACGGGCACA
>NZ_FNJN01000010.1 GCF_900104345.1 Microbacterium testaceum StLB037 | reverse complement strand
TTTGGTTTGTGTCGTGAAGATGATCTTAAAGATCATTAGTCAATTTTTTGACGATTCAACTCATGTGATTTCAAGTCTTTAAGAGCAAACGGTGGATGCCTTGGCATCTGGAGCCGAAGAAGGACGTAGCAATCTGCGATAAGCCTCGGGGAACTGATAAGCGAGTTTTGATCCGAGGGTGTCCGAATGGGGAAACCCCGCCAGGGCGCGTGCGTACCTGGTGACTCCCGCCTGAATATATAGGGCGGGTAGAGGGAACGTGGGGAAGTGAAACATCTCAGTACCCACAGGAAGAGAAAGCAAAAGCGATTCCGTAAGTAGTGGCGAGCGAAACCGGAAGAGGCTAAACCTAGCGTGTGTGATAGCCGGCAGGCGTTGCATGTTGGGGGTTGTGGGACTTTTCTGATTGTTCTGCCGAATGATCGACGTGACAAGAGGGTATAGACGAACGGTTTTGAATGGCCGGTCATAGAGGGTGCGAACCCCGTAGTCGAAATGCCTGTTCTTGGCGTGAAGAGTATCCCAAGTAGCACGGGGCCCGAGAAATCCCGTGTGAATCTGTCAGGACCACCTGATAAGCCTAAATACTCCCAGATGACCGATAGCGGACAAGTACCGTGAGGGAAAGGTGAAAAGTACCCCGGGAGGGGAGTGAAATAGTACCTGAAACCGTTTGCTTACAAACCGTTGGAGCCTCCTTAGTAGGGGTGACAGCGTGCCTTTTGAAGAATGAGCCTGCGAGTTAGCGATACGTGGCGAGGTTAACCCGAGTGGGGTAGCCGTAGCGAAAGCGAGTCTGAATAGGGCGATTCAGTCGCGTGTCCTAGACCCGAAGCGAAGTGATCTATCCATGGCCAGGTTGAAGCGACGGTAAGACGTCGTGGAGGACCGAACCCACTTAGGTTGAAAACTGAGGGGATGAGCTGTGGATAGGGGTGAAAGGCCAATCAAACTTCGTGATAGCTGGTTCTCTCCGAAATGCATTTAGGTGCAGCGTTGCGTGTTTCTTGCCGGAGGTAGAGCTACTGGATGGCCGATGGGCCCTACAAGGTTACTGACGTCAGCCAAACTCCGAATGCCGGTAAGTGAGAGCGCAGCAGT
The DNA here is from genome assembly GCF_900104345.1 of Microbacterium testaceum StLB037. Lineage (GTDB taxonomy): Bacteria > Actinomycetota > Actinomycetes > Actinomycetales > Microbacteriaceae > Microbacterium > Microbacterium testaceum_A. The sequence continues at coordinate 537 of NZ_FNJN01000010.1, read as the reverse complement.
GAGACTGTGGGGGATAAGCTTCATAGTCGAGAGGGAAACAACCCAGACCACCAACTAAGGTCCCTAAGCGCGTGCTAAGTGGGAAAGGATGTGGAGTTGCTTTGACAACCAGGAGGTTGGCTTAGAAGCAGCCACCCTTGAAAGAGTGCGTAATAGCTCACTGGTCAAGTGATTCCGCGCCGACAATGTAACGGGGCTCAAGCACGCCACCGAAGTTGTGGCATTGACATTTTTGGTAGGCCTTCGTGGTCCAGCCGTGTTGATGGGTAGGAGAGCGTCGTGTGGCGAGTGAAGCGGCGGGGTGACCCAGCCGTGGACGCTACACGAGTGAGAATGCAGGCATGAGTAGCGAAAGACGTGTGAGAAACACGTCCTCCGAAAGACCAAGGGTTCCAGGGTCAAGCTAATCTTCCCTGGGTAAGTCGGGACCTAAGGCGAGGCCGACAGGCGTAGTCGATGGACAACGGGTTGATATTCCCGTACCGGCGAAGAACCGCCCAAGCTAATCCAGTGGTGCTAAGAGTCCTAGCTCGGAAT
>NZ_FNJN01000007.1 GCF_900104345.1 Microbacterium testaceum StLB037 | reverse complement strand
CCAGCACACGGAACCTCATTGGGATCTCAGAGAGATCAACCTCGGGAACCGGCCGAACGACCGAACCAAAACCTTACACCATTCGGGCGAGGTTTTGGGTGGTCCGCCACTTGAGACGATGCGGGGCCTCTCGGCCTCTCCGCTCTCCCCTGTGGGGCGAACAGGTAAAACATTACGTCGGGACCCCGCATCGGTCGAATCGTCCCTTCACCCCGGGCGTGTCGTCGACTCTGAAGCCCGGAATCACGCGGATCTACGACGAAGGCCCGACCGACGGGTATCGGTCGGGCCTGATCGTCTGCGCTCCGGGAGGGAGCCGTCATCACGCGTTCGCGGTCTCGGCGTTCTCTGAGACGGGCAACGGCCACAGCGCGTCGAGGAGCTGGCGCACCCACGCGATGAGGTTCGCATCGTCCGCATCCTGAGGGAGCGGGACCACCATGGCGTCCCCGCCGGCGACGAGCTTCGCCTTCGGGTACAGCCGCTGCAGACGCACCCGCATCGAGTCCGGAAGGTTCGCGGGGGCGATGCGCAGGTTGGAACCCATCGCGACCACATCGGCCAGACCGGCCTGAGCGGCCCGGCGGCGCAGGCGCGCCACGGCGATGAGTCCCTCGACTTCGGCCGGCGGCTCTCCGTATCGATCCCGAAGCTCCTCGACCACGAGGTCGATCGCATCGCTCTTCGCCGTCGCGGAAGCCGCGGCCGACAGCTTCTGGTACGCCTCGAGACGCAGACGCTCGCTGTCGATGTAGAACTCTGGCAATCGAGCATCGACGGGGAGCTCGAGGCGGAGTTCGGTGGGACCGTCGACGTCTTCGCCACGGAACGTGGAAACGGCTTCGCCGATCATGCGCAGGTACAGGTCGAAACCGACACCCGCGATGTGTCCGGCCTGCTCGGCACCGAGGAGGTTTCCGGCGCCGCGCAGTTCGAGGTCTTTCAGCGCCACCTGCATGCCCGAGCCGAGGTCGTTGTTCACGGCGATCGTCTCGAGCCGGTCGGCCGCGGTCTCGGACAACGGCTTCATCTCGTCGTAGAGGAAATACGCGTACGCACGGTCGCGCCCACGCCCCACGCGTCCGCGGAGCTGGTGCAGCTGCGACAGCCCGTACTTATCGGCGCGGTCGATGATGATCGTGTTGGCGTTCGAGATGTCGAGCCCGGTCTCGATGATCGTGGTCGAGACCAGCACATCGGCACGACGCTCCCAGAAGTCATCGACGACCTGCTCGAGGGCGTGCTCCCCCATCTGCCCGTGGGCCACGACGATCCGGGCCTCGGGCACCAGTTCAGCGAGGTGCGCGGCGACGCGCTGGATCGACGAGACCCTGTTGTGCACGTAGAAGATCTGGCCCTCGCGGAGCAACTCCCGGCGGATCGCGGCGGCGATCTGCTTGTCGTTGCGGGGGCCCACGTACGACAGGATCGGATGCCGATCCTCCGGCGGGGTCGCGAGGGTCGACATCTCGCGGATCCCCGTGACCGCCATCTCGAGGGTGCGCGGGATCGGGGTGGCGCTCATCGCCAGGATGTCGACGTTGGTCTTGAGCTTTTTCAGCTGGTCTTTGTGCTCGACGCCGAACCGCTGCTCCTCGTCGATGATCATCAGCCCGAGGTCTTTGAAGATGACCTTCTCGGTCAGGATGCGATGGGTTCCGATGACCATGTCGACCGTGCCGTCGGTGAGGCCGGCCAGGGTGGCCTTCACCTCTTTGTCGGTCTGGAAGCGCGACAGCGGCCGGACCGTGACGGGAAAGCCCGCGAAACGCTCGGCGAAGGTCTCGAGGTGCTGCTTGACCAGCAGCGTGGTGGGAACCAGCATCGCGACCTGCTTGCCGTCCTGGATGGCCTTGAACGCCGCCCGCACCGCGACCTCGGTCTTGCCGAATCCGACGTCGCCCGAAAGCAGTCGATCCATCGGGATCGGCTTCTCCATGTCGGCTTTGATCTCGTCGATCGTCTGCAGCTGATCGAGGGTCTCGGCGAAGGGAAAGGCCTCTTCGAGCTCGCGCTGCCACGGGGTGTCGGGACCGAACGCGTACCCCTTCGACGCCATGCGTGCCGAGTACAGCTTCACCAACTCGACCGCGATGTCGCGGACGGCCTTGCGGGCTCGCCCCTTCGCCGCCGCCCAGTCGCTTCCGCCCATCTTCGACAGGGTCGGCGCTTCGCCGCCCACGTACTTCGACAGCAGGTCGAGCTGATCCGTGGGGACGAACAGCTTGTCGCCCGGGTAACCGCGCTTGGCCGGCGCGTACTCGAGGACGAGGTACTCCTTCGTGGTCTTCACCGCGTTGCGACCGCCGCTGGACACCTCGCGCTGCGTGAGCTCGAGGAACTTACCGATGCCGTGGGTCGCATGCACGACGACGTCGCCGGGCTTGAGCTGCAGCGGGTCGACCACGTTGCGTCGACGCGAGGCGAGCTTCTTGACGCCGCGGTTGTCGCCGCTGACCGAGCGCCCGTAGAACTCCGTCTCGGTGATGACGGCGAACTTCGCCTCGGTCAGCTGGAAGCCCCGCTCGAGAGGAGCGCAGACGACATGGGCGACTCCGGCCTCGGGGGCCGACTTCACATCGTCGACGCGGCGGGCGGCGATCCCGCGCTCGGAGAGGACGTCTCGGGCACGATCCACCATTCCGGGACCGGATGCTGTGACGACGACCGACCACCCGTCGCGCAGAAGCTCGCCGACGTGAGCAGTCGCACCCTCGACGTTCCCCTGGAACGACGGCACCGGATCGGCCTTGATGCGATGAGCGGAGTCATCGCCGACGACGAGCCCCTCGTCTTCGGCATCCGCCGCTCCCGAGTCGAAAGCGCTCAACTGCCACCAGACGCCGCCTCGACCGCTGGCTCTCTCGTGCAGGTCGTCGAGGGTGACGAAGTCACCGGACCCGAGATCGACCGGGGTGTCCGCCCCCGCCGTCGCCGCCGACCACGCCGCCTCGAGGAACTCGCGGTTGGTGTCGCCGAGCGTGGTGGCACGAGCGAGCGAACGCTCCGGATCGACGAGCGCCACCGCGCTCGCGCCGGGGAGATAGTCGACCAGGGTGATGAGGTCGTCCACCAGCACGGGGATCAGCGACTCCATGCCCTCGGCGGGAATCCCCTCGGCCATCTTCTCGAGCAACTGACGCAGCCCGGGATAGCCGTCGCGGAGTTCGGCGGCGCGCGCGCGCACCTCCGCCGTGAGCAGAAGCTCTCGGCTGGGCACGAGCGTCACCGCGGGCACCTCCCCGGGTAGCGAGCGCTGGTCGGCGACGGAGAAGGCGCGGATCTGGTCGACCTCGTCGCCGAAGAACTCGACGCGGTACGGGTGATCCGCCACCGGGGGGAAGACGTCGAGGATGCCGCCGCGCACCGCGAAGTCTCCGCGGCGCGAGACCATGTCGACGCGGTGGTACGCGAGCTCGACGAGGCGCGTCGTGACGACCTCGAGCTCACGCCCGCGCCCCCCGACCGAGAGTTCGACCGGTTCGACGTCACCCAGACCGGGGGCCAGCGGCTGGAGGGCGCTGCGCACCGACGCGGTCACCACGAGCGGCGCGGTGCGGTCCCACGCGGCGATCCGGCGCAGGACGTCGAGACGGCGACCGACCGTCTCGGGACTGGGGCTGAGCCGCTCGTGGGGCAGCGTCTCCCAGGCCGGGAAGTGGAGGACCTGCGCGCCGGGCAGAACGGCCTCGAGAGCCGGGCCGAGGGACTCGGCACGTCGACCGGTGGGCGCGATCACCAGCACGGCGCCGGGATCACCCGCGGCACGGCGACGCTCGACGAGGCCCGCGACGACGGGGGCGTCGAGGCCGTCGACGAGAGAGAGCGACAGGTCGGAGGAGGCCGCCGAAGCGGCTTCACGGTACGACTCAGCCTGCTCGAGGGCGCGAACGATCCCGGGAACTGTCACTCGAAAGAGTCTACGCGGGGGCTCCGACATCGGGCCGGGGTGGACAACGCGCCCGGGTGCCACCTCTCGTAGGCTTGCCGCATGACGACGCCGAGCGCCCCGAACGGTCCGGTCTTCGCCGCCCCTCATGCGGCACCGCCCGTCGGGACGCTCCTCACTCCCCCGCCGCCCTCCCGCCGAGGTCGCCCCCTGGGCACCTGGGCGCTCGCGCTCTCCGTGGTCGCGGCCGTCCTGGCCCCGGCCGTCGGCGGCTTCGCGGCGTTCCGCTCGGCGCGCGGCGCGGCCCCCGGGCTGACCACGATGTCGTCGAACGGCTTCGACTGGCGCGTGCTCTCCCCCGTGCGCGAGCTGGTGCTGCTGGGGGAGGTCGCGTTCTGGACGGGGACGGCGATCGGCATCACGGCCCTCGTGCTGGGAATCGTCGCCATCGTCCGGCGGTCGGGGCGCGGTGCCGGGATCGCGGGACTCGTCCTCTCGGTGCTGGGCCCGATCTTCTTCGGTGTGCTGACCGCCATCGCGATCGTCGCGGGGCTGGCCACCGTGCCCGCAGGCGGTGCGCCCGTCTGACCCCGCCCCGGGCCGGCGCCGATACCGCGCCGCGCGGACGGGCGTCCAGCCCCACGCCCCGGCGCGGGACGCTTCTCAGACTCCGGGAACGGGCGGTCCACGCCCACCGACGACCAGAGGAGCATCTCGTGAGCACGACACCCCCGCCCCCCGAGCCGTACCAACAGCCCGTCACGCGCGGCGACTCCTCCGGCACCACCCCGTCGGCACAGGGCGCTCCCGCCGCACCCGCCTACGTCCCGCCCACCACCAGCAAGCCGAAGGGCCCGAAGAAGCTCGGACTTGTCGCCTTCGTCGTCTCGCTCATCGCGGTCGTCGGCGGCTCGATCATCGCCTTCATCGCCGGGATGCAGAGCGCGAGCCTCGCCCCGTACGCCGACGGCGGCCAGCAGATGGAACCGAACACGCTTCCCCCGGAAGTCCAGCAGGCGGCCATCGTCTTCGGCATCCTGACCGTCGTCGCCTTCGTCGTGTACGCGGTCTTCGGACTCTGGGGGTTCATCCAGGGAATCGTCGCCGCGGTGAAGAACCGCGGTCGCGGATGGGCGATCGGCGCGATCGCCCTGTCGCTTCTCGGCGGCATCGTGGTCGGCAGCGCGCTGGCCGCGGGCGCCGCGATCGGCGTCTCCGCGTGACGTGACGTTCGGCACGACCATCGGCCCCGGTTCCTCGTGACCGGGGCCGATCGTCGTTTCCGGCGCTCTCATCCCCGGACGGCGCGGGAGCGCGCGGGACTGCGCCCGGGGACGCGACGGGTGAACCGTTCACCGTCTGGACGGACGGCGGGGGTCACGGCACGCCGGCGCTCGGCCAGCTGCCGTGCCGCGCGTCAGGCGCGCGGGGCGTGGAAGCGCTGCTGGGCGGCGACCAATCCCTCGTCGACCAGGAGTTCCACGGCATCCGCGGCATCCGAGACGAGGATCGGAAGCGTCTGACGCTCGGTCGAGCTGAACGGATCGAGCACCCAGGCGGCGGGATCCTGGCGCCCGACCGGACGCCCGATGCCCACGCGGACGCGGGGGAACTCCGGCGTACCGAGGGCCTTCGCGATGTCGCGCACCCCGTTGTGCCCGCCGTGACCGCCCCCGGTCTTGAGCTTGATGGTGTCGTAGGGGATGTCGAGCTCGTCGTGGACGACGACGATGCGCTCGGGCGCGGTGCCGTAGAAACGCGCGAGCCCGGCCGCCGGCCCCCCGGACACGTTCATGAAGCTGTTCGGCTTCGCCAGGACGAGCTTGTCCGCTCCCGGGCGCAGCCACGTCTCGACCACCCGCGCGTTGGCCTTGTGGGCGCGGAAGGCCTCGCGGCGGCGGGCGGCGAGCTCGTCGACGACCATCTGACCGATGTTGTGTCGAGTCGCCTCGTAACGGGGGCCCGGGTTACCGAGACCCACGATGAGCCAGGTGTCTGCCATGGCATCCATCCTTCCGGGTCCGCGTGCGGACCGTGCGCGACGACGCGGTCGTCAGGTGACGGGACCCCGCGCGCCATCCGCGCGGAGAAACGAACGAGGGGACGCGAAAACGCGCCCCCTCGTACTCGGACCGTGGAACGGCCCTCGGGAATTACTTGTCGTCGCCCTCTTCGGCCGACTCGGCCTCTTCGGACTGCTCCTCGGCGACCTCGGCATCGGCCTCGGCGATCTCTTCGTCGGCAGCGAGGGTGTCGAGCGGCACCGAGACACCCACCACGAGCGTCTCGGGCTCGGTGACGAGGGTGGCGCCCTTGGGCAGGGTCAGGTCGGCAGCGGTGATCTGCGTGCCGTCCTCGGCGCCCTCGACCGAGACCTCGATGTTCTGGGGGATGTGGGTGGCCTCGACCTCGAGCGACACGGAGGTCGCGTCGAGCATGGCGACGGTGCCCGAGAAGGGCTCACCGGTGATGACGACGGGAACGTCGACCTGAACCTTCTCGCCCTTCTTCACGACGATGAGGTCGATGTGCTCGATGATCTGACGCACGGGGTCCTTCTGCACGTCCTTGACGAGGACGAGCTGGTCCTTGCCAGCGATGTCGAGGTCGAGCAGCGCGTTGGCGCGACGGATGAGCAGGGCGACCTGGTGGCCGGGGAGCGCCACGTGCTGGGGCTCGGTGCCGTGACCGTAGATGACGGCCGGGATCTTGCCCGCGGCGCGGAGGCGACGGGCGAAGCCCTTGCCGAAGTTCTCGCGGAGTTCCGCGACGACCTTGTTGTCTTCCGACATGATGTTCTCCTCGCGGGCTCGTGTCCCGCAGCTTGTGAGCGGACATGGTCCGCACCTGTGTGGTCTGGATTCGACTCGAACGCGAGCGCGTGAGGAAAGCCGGGAGCCTGCATCACTGCGTCGATCACGGACGCCTGCGCACCGTGCGGCACGCGAAGCGGCATCCCTCGCCGAAGTTCCCCGGAAGTCTACCAGCGCAAGAGGGAGAACCACGACCCGACCTCGGACGGCGGCGGGAGCGCGCGCCGAGCGACGGTAGGATCGAACGGCCACAACCCACCCGGAGGATCATCATGGACAGCGGCTTCTTCTCTCACGTCGTGCTCTGGGTCATCGGCGGCATCGCCGCGTTCGGCCTGATCGGCACCGTCGGCGCGCTCTTCACCATGGGCCGCAACGCGAACTACAAGAAGCACTGACGCGCCGTCGCTCTACGACGTCGGCGTCGTGAGCCGCATGCCCGCGATGACGACCTCGACCGTCTCCCCTGGACGAACCGGCGCCTGCGAGAACGGCGCGCCCATCATGACGACGTCGCCCGGCCCCAGCGTGGTCCAGCCCGCGACGTAGGCGAGGCACTCGCGCAGCGTCATCGGCAGGCGGTGCGACGACGTCTCGGCGCGCACCTCGCCGTCGGCTGACAGCCGCATCGGCAGATCGCCGTCGATCGAGAGGGCGGTGTCGACCCAGGGTCCGAGCGGGGTATAGCCCTCTCCGGACTTCGACTCGAAGTTGCGGGGATCGAAGGCCGCGCGGTCGGGGCTCGAGAGGTCGTTCACCGCAGTGATGCCCCACACGAACTCGTGCGCCGTTTCGATCGTCAGTCCGGTCGTGTCGCGGCCGATCACCACGGCGATCTCGGCCTCGGCCACGGTCGCACCGGCGTCGCGGCGCAGGCGGGCCGGGACTCCGGATGCCGTGACCGTGCGCGGGCTCTTCAGCCACGCCTGCACGGGAGAGGCGTGGCCCGGGCCGTTCTGCGCGATGCCGACCACGACGGTCGGCTCGCACGGGGCCAGCAAGACCCCCGTGATCGCGGCGCCCTCGTCGGCGGGGTCGACACCCGCGGCGAACGCGGCGTAGGGGTCGCCGATCGGGACGAAGCCCGCCCCCTCGACGCGGACGGTGCGCGGGCCCTCGGCCGTCATCAATCGAGCGATCCGCATCAGCGCACCGCCCCCCGTACCTCGAGGCGGAACCCCTCCGCGGTGTCCGCGAGGAGCGCCGGAGCCCCCACCAGGCTGCCGGCACTCCCCCGCCTGTCGTGCGTCACCGGATCGTCCGGACCGTCACGGTCGTGGCATCCACGCCCTCGCCCGCTTCTTCGCGCGACACCTTGATCGCGTCGTCGATGCGGGTGAGGTCGCGACGCAGCGTCTCGGGGACGAGGAAGGTCGACGCGGTGGTGATGAGGGCGAGCGTGCCCATGTAGATCGCCAGCAGCAGCCAGTTCGCCCCGCTGACGGCGATGATGTAGGCGCCCAGGACTCCGGCGAGACCACCGGCGAGCACGGCGGAAAGCTCGCGGGCCATCGCGACGCCGAGGTAGCGGTGACGGTTGCCGAACAGCTCGGGGAGCATCGCGCACTGGGGTCCGAGCATCGAGTTGACGGCGACACCGATGCCGATCGCGATGACCGCGATAGTGATCGGGTAGCTGCCGAGCGACATCAGCCACCAGGCCGGGAAGGTGAAGACCAGCATGAACACCGCGCCCATGCGATAGACGGTGCGACGACCCATGCGGTCGGACAGGGCCCCCGTCAGCGGCACCGAGAAGATGCCGATGAGCGAGCCGAGCGTGACACCCCACGTCAGCAGGCTGCGGTCGGCCTGGCCGCCGACCGTCGCGACGAAGAACGTCAGCGCCAGGGTGTTGAACATGTAGGAACCGCCGTTCTCGGCCATGCGCAGGCTGATGCCGACGATGACTCCCGGAAGACCGCGCGTGAAGATGTCGCGGATGGGTCGCTCGGCGATCTGCTCGTGCTTCTCGAGCTCGATGAAGGTCGGCGTCTCGCGCAGGCGCATGCGGATGAACAGCGCGAGCAGGATGAGCGCGAACGACGCCAGGAACGGCACGCGCCAGCCCCAGCTGAGCAGCTGGTCTTCGGGCAGCAGCGAGATGAGGCTGAACACGACGGCCGCCAGGAGGGTACCCGCCTGGATGCCGATGAAGGGCAGCGCCGAGAAGAAGCCACGGCGCTTCACCGGGGCGTACTCGGCCATCAGGACCGTGGCCCCCGCCTGCTCGGCACCGGCGCCGAAGCCCTGCAGCAGGCGCATGATCACGAGCAGGATGGGCGCGAGGACGCCCACCGCCTCGTACGTCGGCAGGAGTCCGATGGCCGTGGAGGCGCCGCCCATCAGCAGGATCGTGATGACCAGCACCCACTTGCGTCCGAGCTTGTCGCCGAGGACGCCGAAGAACAGTCCGCCGAACGGGCGCGCGAGGAAGCCCACGCCGTAGGTGGCGAAGGCTGCGACCGTGGCGAGGGCGGGATTGTCCTGCGAGAAGAACAGGACGTTGAAGATCAACGCCGTCGAGAGGCCGTAGAGCGCGAAGTCGAAGTACTCGAGCGCGCTGCCGATGCTCGAGGCGAGCGTTGCGCGGCGGAGGTTCGCTGCGTATTCGGGGTCATCCGTCGGCTGCGTCGTCGTGGTGGATGAAGTGGTCACGGCCATCTCCTTCGATCGGCTGGGGTCTTGCGACTCGGCCGACTGTACCAACGGAGTGGACAGAGTTCAATATGTTGAACAGAATTCGAGGGGCGAGGTGTGGGCAGCGCGGGTTCGGGCGTGATTCGTCGTTGGGAACGGGAATTTCCGCCAGGAACGACGGGATCCGCCCCGAACGACGCGCGGGGCGCGGCGAGCGCGACGCGCACGCTCATCGGTCGCGATGAGGCGTTGGGGACGCGCGGCGTGCCTGGCAGGCGCGCGGCGTGCCCAGCAGGGCACCGGCGGAGCGCGACGCGCGTGGCGGGGCGACGAGGGCGCGCACGGCGTGCGCGCGTCGAGTGGGGCGGCGCTGTCGCGGGTCAGCCTGCGCGGGACGCGCTGAACGGGTTGGTCAGCGCCGCGGCGGCCTCGCGCAGTGCCGCGCCGACGCGCGCGATGCGTTCGGGCGTGGCATCCGCCGCCGGAAGACCGACCCCCAGCGCCAGCTGCGGGTCGCCGGGCGCCCACCCCTCGAGGGGCACCGCGACACCGAAGATGCCGCGGAACGACTCCTCTTCGTCGACCGACCACCCGCGTTCGCGCGAGGCGGCGATCTTGGCGATCACTGCGTCGACGTCGAGGGTGCTGTGGTCGGTGAGCTTGGGCAGCGGGCGTCCGTGCGTGAGAAGAGCCCGCACGTCGTCGTCGGTGCGGGTCATGAGCAGTGCGCGGCCCGTGGCCGACAGCGCCGCGGGGAGGCGCGAGCCGAGGGGCGTGCCCATGCGGATCGAGCGCGAGCCCTCATAGCGGGCGAGGTACAGCGCGTCGGCATCGTCGAGCACGGCGACCTGCACGAGCTCGCTCGCGAGCACCGGCGACGTCTCGCACACGGCGTAGAACTCGCGCACCTGATTGAACTGCGCGGCGAAGGCACCGCCCAGCTCGGCGGTGCGGATGCCGAGACGGTAGCCGAGGGGGACGCGCTCGATCATGCGCCCCGCCTCGAGCGAGAGGCAGAGGTTCGCCGTCGACGACTTCGCCAGACCGAGACCCGCGGCGAGCTCGGTGAGGGTCAGGGTGCGCCCCGCCTCGGCCAGCAGGCCCAGGAGCCGGATGCTGCGCCCCACGGCCGGCGCCGGATCGCGCGCGATCTCACTCACGTCGTCGTCGCTCACCGCGGCCCCCTCGTCTCGCCGGCATCGCGGATCGCGACACCTCAGTAGAACTCGACCGTATCGACAACGGCCCGCATCGGCTCGCCGTCGATGAGGCGCGTGGCGTTCTCGGCGAAGCGGCGGGCGATGCGCTCCTCCTCTTTACTGCTGAGCGCGGCGGTATGCGCACTCACCAGGACCGACGGATGCCGCCAGAGCGGCGAGTCCTGAGGAAGGGGCTCCACCTCGAACACGTCAAGAGCGGCGAACGACACCCGGCCGTCCTCGAGGGCCGCGAGCAGGGCGTCCTCGTCGATCACCGTGCCGCGCCCCACGCTGGCGAGGATCGCGCCGGGCTTCACCGCGGCGAGCACGTCGGCGCCGATCAGGTGATGCGTCTGGTCGGTGCCGGGGAGAGTGACGACGATGGCATCCACCTCGGCGACGGCCGACACCAGCTCGTCGAGCGGCACGAGGCGATCGACCCCCTCGACGGGGGCGCCGCTGCGCGTGGTCCCCCACACCTCCGCGCCGAGCGCATGGAAGCGCCGCGCGCACTCGGCACCGATGCCGCCGAGACCGACCACGAGCACCGTCATCTCGTCGACCTGGCGCATCTCCCAGCGCTCGCTCCAGTGCTTCTCGGCCTGGTCGCGCGCGAGGCGAGGCAGCCCTTTGGCCCCGGCCATCACGCCGAAGACCGCGAACTCGGCGAGGGGTCCGCCGTGCACGCCGGCACTGGTGGTGAAGGTGACACGGTCGAGGGCCTCACGGTCGAGGCCGGCGGCCTTGACCTGTCCCCCGCCTCCGGCCGCGGTGGTCATGACCCAGCGCAGGCGCGGGTTGGCCGCGACCGTCCGGGCGAGAGCCGCGGGATCGACGTCGGGGATGCCGAAGAGCGCCTCGGCGGAGTCGACCATCTCGTCGAAGGCCCGCTGCTGTTCGGCAGTACGCTCGTGGTCCGGGTCGCCCGACCAGTCGGCCGGTCCGCGCATCGGGTGCGTGAGCGAGGGATCGCGCACGAGCTCGAGGCGCGGCTCGAGACGTTCGATGAGCCGGCAGTGCTCCTCTTTCAGGGGTACCGCGACTACTGCGCGAAGACTGGACCGTGTCGACATCGTCGTCATTCCCTCCGCCGCCGCGGGTGCGCCCCGCAGCGGTCTCTCTCGAACTCTGTTCATCATATTGAACCCTGTTCAACCTGTTGTCCAGCCGATAGGATCGACTCATGACGACGCTCGATGACGTGCGACTCGGCGTGTGGGGCCTCGGCGCCATGGGCGAGCCGATGGCCCACCACCTGCTCTCCGCCCGCGGATCCCTCACGGTTCACGCGCGGCGAGAAAGACCCGGACTCACCGACTCCGGAGCCCACTGGACGGCCACCGCCCGCGAGCTCGCAGAGGCGACGGATGCCGTGCTGGTGATGCTCCCCGACCTCCCGCAGCTCGAAGAGCACCTCGACGGCCCTGACGGACTGCTCGCCGGCGTCGGCGAACGGGACTTCCTGTTCATGATCGGCTCGACATCGTCACCCGTCGGCGTGCGGGAGCTCGCCGACCGCCTGCCCGGCGGCATCCGGATCGTGGACTGCCCCGTCTCGGGCGGCGAAGACGGCGCGAAGGCCGGGACGCTGTCGATCATGCTCGGCGGCGACGAGGCCGACACCGACCGGGCGGCCGCCTTGCTCGCTCCGTGCGGCACCCCCGTGCGGCTCGGCCCTCTGGGCGCGGGAGAGGTCGCGAAGGCCTGCAACCAGATGGTGGTGGCGGCGACGATCCTCGCCCTCGGCGAGGCGACCGAACTGGCCGCGCGATCCGACGTCGATCCCGCCGCCCTCTGGGACCTGCTCGGCGGCGGCTACGCCGGGTCGAACCTGCTGCAGAGCCGGCGCGAGAAGCTCGTCAGCGGCGACGACTCCCCCAGCGGCGTCGCCTCCTACATGGTGAAAGACCTGCGCTTCGCCGCCGACATCGCCGAGGCGACGTCGACCCGGCCCGCCCTGCTGCCCGCGCTGCGCGCCGCGTTCGACGAGATCGTCGAGCGCGACCTGGGCGACCGCGACATCGCGGTGACGCGCCGGTTCACCGCCGAGCGCAGCCGCTGACGCCGGAACCACTCCGAGAACGACGAAGCGGAGCGGCCCGAGGGTCGCTCCGCTTCGTCGTTCGGATCAGAGGGCGAAGACCACCTTGCCCGAGCGCTCGGAGTCGCGCGCGACAGCGAAGGCCTCGCCGGCATCTGGCACCGCGAACTCGTGCGTGATCGCACTCTCGATCGCCGGATTCGCCGCGAGCAGCTCCACCGCCGCGTCGATCTCGTCGCGGAAGCGGAAGGCGCCGAAGTAGCGCACCTCCTTCGAGATGAAGGGCGCGAGGTTCACCGGCCGCGCATCGTCAGGGAGCATGCCGACCTGCACGACCGTGCCGCCCGCCCGCACCGCCTTCAGGGCCGTCGAGATCGACACGGGCACGCCCGAGCACTCGAGCACGACCGCGTACGCACCGGCCTCGACGACCTCGGTCGAGACGTCGATCGTCGCCTGGGCGCCGAGGGTCCGGGCCCGCTCGAGGGGACCGGCGAGCACATCGGTCGCGGTGACGCGCGCCCCCGCGGCGGTGGCCGCGGCGACGGCCATCAGACCGATCGGACCGGATCCGGTGACCAAAACCTCGAGACCCTCCACCGGGCCCGCCTTGCCGAGGGCGTGGAGCGCGACCGCGAGTGGCTCGGCGAGAACGGCCCGGCGCACCGGCAGATCGGCCGGCAGCGGGCGCACCATGTCGCTCTCGACGATCAGGTACTCGGATGCCGCGCCCTGGGTGTGCGGCCAGGTCGAGGCACTGCCGAGGTACGAGCCGCCGGGCCACAGGTGCGGGGCGTCTTCGATGCCCTCGCGCGGAGTTCCGAAGCGCGCGGGGTGCACCGTGACGGGCGTGCCCGCAGCGAAGGTTCCCGAGGGGTCGAGATCGACGGCGCCCGATAGCTCATGCCCGGGCACGAGCGGCTCGCGCACGACGAACGCGCCGTTCGCGCCGTCGAAGAAGTAGTGCAGGTCGGATCCGCAGATGCCGACGTAGGCGACCCGCAGGCGGACCTGCCCCTCGCCCGGTTCAGGCACGGCGACCTCGCGCACGGCGGCGGTGCGAGCCGACTCGATCAGCAGCGACTTCATGGTGTGCTCCTCCACGATCAGACGACCGCCGTCATTCCGCCGTCGACGAAGATGTTCTGCCCCGACACGAAGCTCGAGGCGTCGGATGCCAGAAAGAGCAGCGCCCCACGCAGTTCGTCGAAGTCGCCCCAGCGGGCGGCCGGCGTGCGCTGGGTCAACCAGCGGGTGAACTCGGGGTCGTCGACGAGGTCGCGGTTCATCTCGGTCGCGAAATAGCCCGGGCTGAGGGCGTTGACCTGGATGCCGTGGCGGGCGAGGTCGGCCGCCATGCCGGCGGTCAGCTGCGCGACGCCGCCCTTGGTGGCCGAGTACGGCGCGATGGTCTGGCGCGCAAGGCGCGACTGCACCGACGCGACGTTGACGACCTTGCCGGACCCGCGGGCGACCATGGCGGGGGTGACGAAGCGCGAGACGTAGAAGACGCCCGAGAGGTTCGCCGCCACGATGTCGTCCCAGTCCGAGACCGCGAACTCGTGGATCGGCGCGCGGCGCTGGACGCCGGCGTTGTTGACGAGGATGTCGGGGACGCCGACCGCCTCGACCACCCCGGAGATCGCAGCCTCGACGGCCGCGGCATCCGTGACGTCGAAGACGACGGCGTGGGCGGGCCGACCCGACAGCTCTTCGGCCTCGGCGCGGGTCTGCTCCACGGCATCCGCGTCTCGACCGTGCACGATCAGCCGGGCACCGCCGCGCGCGAGGGTGAGGGCCAGCGCGCGGCCGAGGCCACGCGAGGAACCGGTGACGAGCGCGAGTCGGTCGGAGACGTCGAACAAGTCGGCGTTCGAGCCCGTCACAGCAGCGCTCCGATGCCGAAGACGGCCAGGGCCGCGACGAAACCGAGCACCGACTCGATCGCCTGCTGCACGGTCCAGGTCTTCAGGGTGGTCTTGACGTCCATGCCCATCAGGCGGCCGACGAGCCAGAAGCCCGAGTCGTTCACGTGACCGGCGAACACCGAGCCGGCGGCGGTCGCGAGAGTGATCGCCACCACCTGCAGCGGCGAGAAGTCGCCGGCCATGACGGCGGGGGCGGCGAGACCCGCGGCGGTCACGAGCGCGACCGTGGCCGAGCCCTGCGCCAGACGCAGGATGACGGCGATGATGTACGCCGCGACGATGACCGGCAGTCCCAGGTCGCCGAGGCTGTCGGCGAGGGCGTCGCCGATGCCCGAGGCGCGCAGGACCGCGCCGAACATGCCCCCGGCGCCGGTGATGAGGATGACCGAGCAGACCGGGCCGAGGGCCGAGTCGACGACCTTCTCGAGCGCGGTGCCGTTCTCGCCCCGGCGGAAGCCGAAGACGATCGTGGCGACGAGGACGGTGATGAGCAGGGCGACCGGGGAGTTGCCGAGCAGGACGAGCACCTGGATGACGGTGTTGTCGGTGTCGACCACTCCGGCCGAGCCGAGGGTGGTGAGGCCGGTATTGAGGAAGATCAGCAGCATCGGCAGCAGCAGCACCAGGATGACGGTGAGGGGCTTGGGCGGGTTCTTCGGCTGGTCGGCGTCGACGTCACCGAACAGCAGCGGCACGGGGAGGACGATGCGACGGGCGATGAACTTGCCCCAGAGGTAACCCGAGAGGTACCAGATCGGGAAGGCGATGATGAGGCCGACGATCAGCAGCAGGCCGAGGTTGGCGCCGTACAGCTCGCTCGCGGTCACCGGGCCCGGGTGCGGCGGGAGGAAGACGTGCATCACCGAGAACGCGGCGGCGGCCGGCAGGCCGAACAGCAGGACGTTGTTGCCCGACACCCGGCGCGCGATGGCGAAGATGATGGGCAGCATCATGACGAGCCCGGCGTCGAAGAACATCGGGAACCCGAGGATCAGCGAGACGATGCCGAGGGCGAAGGGGGCGCGCTTCTCTCCGAAGACGCGCACGAACGTCTCGGCCAACGATTGCGCGCCGCCGGAGTGTTCGATCAGTCGACCGAGCATCGCGCCCAGGGCGACCAGCAGGGCCACGGTGCCGAGGGTTCCGCCGAACCCTCCGGTGAGCGTCGACACGATCGCCGACACCGGGATGCCCGCGACGAACGCCGTCACGAGCGACACGATGATGAGGGCGAGGAAGGCGTGCACCTTCAGCCAGATGATGAGCACGAGGATGAGCGCGATGGCGCCCGCGGCGATGGCGAGCAGGGGCGCCGCGCCGAGTGTCTGAGTCCAGTCGTCCAAGAGATCTCCGTTGATTCAAGCCGTCGGACGCGTCATCGGGCATGCTGTGTCCGCCCCGCATCCGCCGGAGCGGTCAGGGCATCTTCACACAATGATCATATCTTTGACAAGATAAGGTCGTACCTAAGACCCGAGGAGGGGGAATGGCTCGAGCGACGCACGGCTCGCTGGTCGACGCGATCGGCATCCGCATCGTCGACGGCGACCTGCCGCCGGGCACCGTCCTGACCCTCGCCGCCCTCGAGGCCGAGTACGCCGTCTCGCGCACCGTCGTGCGCGAGGCCGTCCGCTCGCTCGAAGCGATGGGCCTGCTCTCGCAACGCCGTCGCGTCGGACTCACCGTGCGCGAGCCCGAGCACTGGAGCGCCCTCGACACCCGCCTCATCGGGTGGCAGCTGGCCGGTCGCCGGCGCGACCAGTTGATCGTCAACACCACGGAGCTGCGCGCGGCGGTCGAACCCGTCGCCGCTCGGCTGAGCGCCCGGCGCGCCACCGACATTCAGCGCGGTGAGATCCTGCGTCTGGCCGACGAACTCGCCCGCCTCGGCGCGGCCGGCCTCGGCAACTCCCCCGAGTACCTCGCGGCCGACATCGCCTTCCACGACCTCATCCTCATCTCGAGCGGCAACCTCATGCTCGCCGCGGCCCGCGCCCCGATCGCCGCCGCGATCGAGGGACGCGCGATGCACGGGCTCACCCCGGGGGTCCCACACCCCGACGCGCTCGACAACCACGTCGCCACGGCCGAGGCGATCGGACGCGCTGACGCCGACGCCGCCGAGGAGCACACGCGCCTGTACGTCGCCGCGGTGCTCACCGAAGTCCGCCGCACCATCTGACACCGAACCGATCGCTTTCGACGAAGAGAGATTCCATGACCGCTCCCGTTCCCGTCTTGGTCTTCATGGGCCCCGCCGGCACCGGCAAGTCCACCGTCGCCGGCATGCTCGCCGGTCGTCTCGGCTGGGACTTCCAAGAGGGCGACGACCTGCATCCGGCCGAGAACGTCGCCAAGATGGCATCCGGTCACGCCCTCAATGACGACGACCGCTGGCCCTGGCTCGATCGCGTCGCCGGGTGGATCGACGGGCGGATCGCCGCCGGTCGCCCCGGCATCATCACGTGCTCGGCCCTCAAACGCAGCTACCGCGACGTGCTGCGCCGCGACGACGTCACCTTCGTGCTACTGATGGGCGACCCGAAGCTCGTGCTCGAGCGCCTGCTGCGCCGCCAGGGGCACTACATGCCGCCCTCGCTGCTCACCTCGCAGTTCGAGACCCTCGAGATGCCGGATGCCGATGAGCAAGCGATCCGCGTCGACCTCGACCTCACTCCGCAGGAGCAGGTGCAGCAGGTCGTCGACCGCCTTCAGCTCACCCCTACCCCGTCCTGAAACACACGCGGGCCGAGCCGATAAAGTGGCGGAGGCGGCCCGCGTGAGCCCGCCCACCCCTTCCTCGCACCTGAACACGGAGCAACGAATGACGTCGACCCCCTCCCCGACCGGACCCTCGAGCGACCAGGATCAGGCCCCGCACACGGCCGCACAGGTGCACGAGGGTGCACCCGGCATCGAAGAGGTGGATCGTCCCACCGCCGAGGCCGACTCCCGCCCCGAGGGCGAGGGCGACGGCCGCGCCAACATCGGCGTCGTGGGCCTCGCGGTCATGGGCTCGAACCTCGCCCGCAACCTCGCGAGCCGCGAGGGCAACACGGTCGCGATCTTCAACCGCAGCAAGGACAAGACCGAGCACGTGCTCGAGCAGCACCCCGAGGCGAACTTCGTCGCCTCGTTCTCGTACGAGGACTTCGCCGCGTCGCTGTCGAAGCCGCGCACCGCGATCATCATGGTCAAGGCCGGCCGCCCCACCGACTTCGTCATCGACGAGCTCGTCAAGGTCTTCGAGCCCGGCGACATCATCGTCGACGGCGGCAACGCCCTGTTCACCGACACCACCCGCCGCGAGAAGGCCGTGCGCGACACCGGCATCAACTTCGTCGGCATGGGCGTCTCGGGCGGCGAAGAGGGCGCGCTGCGCGGCCCCTCGATCATGCCCGGCGGCTCCGACGAGGCCTGGGCCACGCTCGGCCCGATCCTGAAGTCGATCGCCGCGGTCGCCGAGGGTGAGCCCTGCGTCACGCACGTGGGCCACGACGGCGCCGGCCACTTCGTCAAGATGGTGCACAACGGCATCGAGTACGCCGACATGCAGCTCATCGCCGAGGCCTACGACCTCATCCGCCGCGCCACGGGCAAGAGCCCGGCCGAGATCGCCGACGTGTTCGCCGAGTGGAACCGCGGCGAGCTCGAGTCGTACCTCATCGAGATCACCGCCGAGGTGCTGCGCCAGACCGACGCCGACACGGGCAAGCCGCTCGTCGACGTGATCCTCGACCAGGCCGGCGCCAAGGGCACCGGCGCGTGGACGGTGCAGACCGCCCTCGACCTGGGCGTGCCGGTGTCGGGCATCGCCGAGGCCACCTTCGCGCGGTCGCTGTCGAGCCACCCCGAGCAGCGCTCGGTCTCGCGCGAGCTCCCCGGCCCCTCGGGCACCGAGGTGCTGTCGGGAGAGGACGCCGACGCGTTCATCGAGCAGGTGCGCCTGGCGCTGTACGCCTCGAAGATCGTCGCGTACTCGCAGGGCTTCGACGAGATCCGCGCCGGTGCCGCGCAGTACGACTGGAGCATCGACCTGGGCGCCGTGTCGAAGATCTGGCGCGGCGGCTGCATCATCCGCGCGCAGTTCCTCAACCGCATCGCCGAGGCGTACGACGCCGAAGCCGAGCTGCCGGTGCTGCTGACCGCTCCGTACTTCGTCGAGGCGCTCGGCCGCGCCCAGGACGCATGGCGCCACATCGTGTCGCTGTCGGCGGCCAGTGGCATCCCGGCCCCCGCCTTCAGCTCGTCGCTGGCGTACTACGACGGCCTGCGCGCCGAGCGTCTGCCCGCCGCCCTCATCCAGGGCCAGCGCGACTTCTTCGGTGCGCACACCTACCGTCGCATCGACAAGGAGGGCACCTTCCACACCCTCTGGTCGGGCGACCGCACCGAGATCGAAGCCGAAGACACCCACTGATCCCGAGGGATCGACGGTGACGAAGCGGCGACGGGCATGGCTCGTCGCCGCTTCGTGCGTCTACGCGGTCGCGGTGTGGTGGATGACGCTGCGCCCCTCGATCTACGACGCCGAGGTGGGCGGCATCCTGGGTCGTCTGCTCGACGCGCTCCGGAAGTCCCCCGCGACGGCGTGGATCACCTTCGACGTCGTCGAATCCCTGTCGAACGTCGTCATGTTCGTGCCGCTGGGTCTGCTCGTGATCGCGTGGCGGGGGCGCCGGTGGCACGGCATCCTGCTCGGCCTGACCGTGAGTTGCGCGATCGAGATCACGCAACTGCTCTTCTTGCCGACGCGTGTGGCCGACGTCGGCGACGTGGCGGCCAACGCTCTCGGGGCGACGATCGGGGTGCTCGTGGGGCGCGTTCTCAGCCGCCGGATCTCGCGTTCCCAGGATTTCCATAAGGCTCGCCATAGAAAGCTCATAGATACGAGAGCACAATGAGTTCTATGACCGCGACCGCCGCCGCCCCCACCTTCACCCGCCCCGACGGAAGTGCCCTCCGCGTCCTCGTCGTGGACGACGAGCAGATGCTCACCGACCTGCTGTCGATGGCGCTGCGCATGGAGGGCTGGGACGTCAAGACCGCCGGATCGGGCTTCGACGCCCTGCAGTCCGCACGTGATTTCGAGCCGGATGCCATGGTGCTCGACATCATGATGCCCGACCTCGACGGCATGGCCGTCCTCCAGCGCCTGCGCCACTCGGGCAACGACGTGCCCGTGCTCTTCCTCACCGCGAAGGATGCCGTGGCCGATCGCGTCGCGGGCCTGACCGCCGGCGGTGACGACTACGTCACCAAGCCGTTCAGCCTCGAAGAGGTCGTCGCGCGTCTGCGGGGCCTCATGCGTCGCGCCGGCACGGCCCTGACGCGCGACTCGGAGCCGATCCTGCGCGTCGGCGACCTCTCGCTGAACGAGGACAGCCACGAGGTCATCCGCGGCGGCAAGGAGATCGAGCTCACCGCCACCGAGTTCGAGCTGCTGCGCTTCCTCATGCGCAACCAGCGCCGCGTGGTGTCGAAGGCGCAGATCCTCGATCGCGTGTGGAACTACGACTTCGGCGGTCGGTCCAGCGTCGTCGAGCTCTACATCTCGTACCTGCGGAAGAAGATCGACGCCGGGAACGACCCGCTCATCCACACCGTGCGCGGCGTGGGCTACATGATCAAAGCCCCTCAGTGAGTACCCCGCCGCGACCTGCTCCCCCCGTTCCCCCCGCCGAGGTCTGGGAGACCGACGCCCCCGACGCCGACTCCCCGCAGGAGTCGACCCCGAAGCCCAAGAAGGAGCCCCTCTCGCAGAGACTCCGTCGTCCCTGGACGCTCCAGGCGCGCTTGATGACGGCCGTCATCGGCATGGTCGCCTTCATCCTCGTGATGATCGGGATCTCGACCAGCGCCATCCTCAGCCAAGTCCTCTACGTCAACCTCGGCGCCCAGGTCGACGAGGCGGCCGCGTCCATCCAACCGCGTGCCGCCTTCCAGAGCTCGGCGGAACAGGTTCTGGAGTCGGGGTTCTTCGACTCCGGCACCCTGCTCGTCATGAACTCGCGCGGCACGGGCATCTCGGGCGCCGTGGTCGGCGACAACGGAGCGCGCGCGCTCACCACCGACGATCTCGGTCGGATCGCCGACAGCCTGCAGGCCGCCGCCGCCGACCCCAACGCCCAGACCGTCGACCTGCCGAACCTCGGCGAATACCTCGTCCGCCCCTTCCAGACGCCCGGCAGCGACAGCATCTTCTTGGTCGGACTCCCCCTCTCGAGCGTCACCAGCACCATCGGCGCGATCCTGACCACCGTCGCCCTGGTCACCACGGGCGGCCTGCTGCTCCTGGCTGTCATCATCGCGATCGTCATCCGGTTGGGACTTCGACCGCTGCGCGCCGTCGCCGAGACGGCCACCCGCGTGGCGTCGCTGCGCATGGATCAGGGCGACGTCTCGATCACCGAGCGCGTGCCCGCCGACCAGGTCGACGACCACACCGAGATCGGTCAGGTCGGCACGGCCCTGAACACCCTTCTCGACCGCGTCGACGCCTCCCTCAGCGCCCGCCAGCGCAACGAAGAGCTGATGCGCCGATTCGTCGCCGACGCCAGCCACGAACTGCGTACGCCCCTGGCATCCATTCGCGGCTTCTCGGAGCTGTCGCTGCGTGCCATGCGTCAGGCGCAGGACGACGAGAGTCGCCAGCGCATCTCTTTGGCCGTCGAGACGACCGAACAGTCGCTCGAGCGCATCCAGGCGCAGTCCCTGCGCATGACCACGCTCGTGGAGGATCTGCTGCTGCTCGCGCGACTCGACGAGGGCCAGGAGCTCGTCTACGGGTCGGTCGACCTGACGCGCCTCGCCGTCGAGGCGGTGGGCGATGCCCGCCCGGCCGGGCCGGACCACTCGTGGACCATCGACGTCCCCGATACGCCCGTCGAGCTCGCCGGAGACGCCGCCCGCCTTCACCAGGTGGTGGCGAACCTGCTCGCCAACGCCCGCACGCACACGCCCGCGGGCAGCGAGGTCAACGTATCGGTGGCCCACGAGGGCGCCGAGGCCGTGCTCCGGGTGCACGACAACGGTCCCGGCATCGATCCCTCGGTCGCCTCGCAGCTCTTCGAGCGGTTCGCCCGCGCCGATCGCTCGCGCGACCGCAAGACCGGTGGTACCGGCTTGGGCCTGTCGATCGCGCGAGCGATCGTCGACGCGCACCGCGGAACGATCTCGGTCACGAGCACTCCCGGCGACACGACCTTCGAGGTGCGCCTGCCCGCGAAGCCCGCCGATCCGGTGATCGCGGACACGGTCTGAGACCACGGGATGCCGGAGGTCAGGCGCACCGCGATCTGACCGCCGCCCGCGCCGCCTCGAGGTCGGGGCCGGGCGCGACCTCGATGTCGGGCGCGAGGGGGCCGTCGTAGACGGTACCGGTGCGGTCGACGTCGTACGCCACCGTCGCGAGCACCGCGTCGGCCCCCCGAGCGCGCTTCACCCCCACAGCGGCCGCACGCTCGCTGCGAGAGCGCTCATCGCTCCCCCGTCGAGGATGACCCGCGACTCGGGAATACCGAACGCGGGCCACTGGACGACGAGTTCGAGCGGGCCCTCCGGGGGCAGCGGGTGCAGCCAGAGCTGGCTGCGCATGGTGTAGCGGTGGTCGTCCCCGCTCCCGCTCCCGCCGTTAACCCGCACGGAGGCGCCGCCGTCCACGCCGTCAGCCGGGGCCCCGAAGCGGTCCTCAGCGAAGAGCCGCGTGCCGTCGCCGAGCACGAGGCCCCAGCGCAGCCGCTCGGGCGTCAGCGGCGCCCTCCCCCAGTGCTCGGCGAACATTCCGTGCATCTCGCGCCAGCCGCGTTCGTCGGCCGTCCCGCGCCGCAGGTGCCGCTCGGTAAGAAGTTCGACGCCGTCGGAGAAGATCCGCACGCCCGTCAGCGCGAT
The DNA here is from genome assembly GCF_900104345.1 of Microbacterium testaceum StLB037. Lineage (GTDB taxonomy): Bacteria > Actinomycetota > Actinomycetes > Actinomycetales > Microbacteriaceae > Microbacterium > Microbacterium testaceum_A. The sequence continues at coordinate 226,902 of NZ_FNJN01000007.1, read as the reverse complement.
GACGAGGTTCTCGCCCCGCGCGATGACCTCCGACACGGCGAACGGCGCCGGAAGCTCGTCGGCGGACGGCTCGAACGAGGGCGTCCGCTCTCGACGCGGCTCGACGGCAGGCTCGGCGGCGGGCAGGTCGGCGGGAAAGAATCCGGACTCCATGCCCCCACTCTTCCCGCTCGGGCCCCGCACCGCCACCGTGGTGTCAGTACCCCGCGAACGCGTCGGTCGTCAGCGACTTCGCCTTGCCCAGGGCGGGCGCGAGCGCCGAGATCAGTCGCGGCGGGCCCGAGACGTACGCGGCGCGCTGTGCGATGTCGGGGACGGTCCGCAGGAGCGCCTCGGCATCCACTCGATCCGGTCCGGCCCACACCCAGCGCTGGGGCAGATCGCGCGGCTCGTCGCGCGAGAAGACGATCACGGGGATCCCCGCGGCGGCGATCTCGTCGCGGAAGGCGAGCTCGGACGCCTCGGACACCACGTACACGAGAACGACGTCGCGGTCCTGGTTCGTCGCCACGAGGTGGCGCAGCTGCGAGACGAACGGGGTCACACCGATCCCGGCCGCGACCAGCAGCACGGGCGAGGTCGGCCGCGAGGGGAGCACGAAGTCGCCCCACACCCCCGTGACGGCGAGGGTCGCCCCCGGCTCGACGGCGGCCAGGGCCCGCTTGTACGACGACTGCGAACCGTCCTTGAAGGCGATCCGCACCTCGGGCAGGTCTTCCGGCGCGGAGACGATCGAGAACTCGCGGCGCGTTCCCCGAGCGTCGGGTCGGCGGTGCGGGACGTCGAGCTCGAGGTACTGCCCGGGGTGGAACGAGAAGGGCCGGGCGGCCCGGAACGAGAGTTCGCGCACCGTCGGGGTGACATCGCGCCGACGGTCCACGCGCAGGCGCACGGCCGCGCGCAGGCAGAACAGGAAGGCGAGCAGATTGCCGACGAGCAGCGCGCGCTCCTGACCGAGCGTGATCTCGCCCACCGGCAGCGGCCACCCGGCCAGGACGCCGACGACGATCGCCACCAGATACTGCTGCACGCGACGGGGCGGAAGGGTCAGGGGCTCGGACAGCATGAACGCGCCCAGGAACAGGAAGGGCGAGGAGAACGCCACCTGCAGCAGCACGCTCGGCACATCGACCGGGAATCCCGCGGCCTGGAACTGCACGCTCGTGCGGAGGAAGGCGACAGCCATCGCGACGACCCAGAAGACGACCACCATCGGCAACTTGTCGGTGCGGAGCAGAAGCAGCACTCCCAGCACCAGGACGGGTGCCGCGAGCCACGGCGAACCGACCCACCACGCCGAAGACCCCAGGTCGGGCGCCCAGATGCTCACGATCGTCAAGACGGTCGCGCCGGTCGCGGCGGGGTTGAAGATGTGCCGACCGCGCCAGGCGAGCACGTATTTCGAGGCGGATGCCACGACACCGGCGAGAGCGAGGCCGGCCAGGCCCATCGGCTCCACCGACGGACGCAGGACGAACAACAGGATCCCGGCCGTGATCAGTGAGGACTCCAGGCGTCGCGGCATCCGGAGCAGACTCTGCGCGACGAGATCCGTGAGGGCGCACGCGGCGGCGAGCACCACGGCGCTCGCGACGATCGCGAGAGGTTGCGGGACCACGAGGCCCGCGAACGACAGGACGAGCGAGAAGACGGCGAGAAGACCGAGCGACGCCATGACGAGCCGGTACATCGAGACGCGACCGATGAGGCCGAGGACGCGGGTCGAACCGGCGGTGAGCGTGGTGCTCATGGGGGAACCCTTCAGAGGAGGCGAAACGGGGGGGGATGGGAAGGACGGGCTCAGGAGAAGATCTCGCCGGAGAAGCCGGGAGACCACTCGACGCGGCCATCGGTGCGCATGCGCACCCATTCGGCGTCCCAGGATGCCGCCAACTCGGGCCCACCGTCGAAGAACAACGCGGTCGCCAGGGCGTCGGCGCGCATCGCCGTCTCGGCGAGGGCCCACGTGGCGGCGTACGCCCGGACGGGCGCACCGGTGCGGGCGTCGAGGACGTGGTGAAGACCGTCCCCCCACGCGCGGCGATTGATCGCCGAGGCGCAGAGCGACCGGCCCGCCACGGTGACCACTCCGATGGCGCGGGTCGGGTCGTAGGGGTGCTCGAGACCGACGCGCACGGGCGCCCCGCGGACGGCGAGGTCTCCCGACGCGTCGACGACGGCGTCGCCGTCCACGTGGGATCTCACCGCGTCGAGCACCAGGTCGACCAGTCGCCCTTTGCCGAGCGCTCCGACGTCGATGGTGGCGGGAGCGGTGACCCGCACGTGGTCGTCGTCCCACGTGAGGACCTCGCTCCAGGTGGGCGCCGGCTGCGGCGCTCCCCACGGAGCGAGAGTCAACCGGGCGTCGTACCCCAGGCGCGCCAACGCGTCGCCGACGAGCGGATTGACGGCACCGGAGGTCGCCGCATCGAGCTCGCGGTAGAGCGAGAACATGGCATCCGCGTCTCGAGGAGCGGGAACCGACGCGGTACGCCCCTCGGCGAGCGAGGACACGAGAGAGTCGTCGCGGAATCGCGACCACTCGCGGTCGAACCGCTCGATGAGCGTCGACACCGCGTCGCGGGCGACCGAGGGCAGCGGATGCGCCGTCTCGATCGCCCACGACGTACCGATCGCGTCGAAGGTCCAGATCGACCCCGTGGCGAGCGGCGTGCTCATGGCTGTCAGGCCTTGGCCTCGGACTTGATCGAGTCGACGGCCTTGTTGAAGCCGCCGCTCGTGAGCGAGGAACCGGCCACCTTGCTGACCGAGATCTCGTCGAGCTTCTTGCCCACGACCTCGCTCTGGATGCCGCCGATGAACTCGCCCTGGTAGCGCTTGGACTCCGCGGCCTGCGGGTCGCCGGTCACCTTCACCGCGGTCACGGTGTCGCCGGCGATCGTGAGGGTGACGTCGATGGTCTCGACGCTCTCGGGCGTCGCGTACTGGCCGGTGGCCTCGTACTCGCCGTCCTTGTAGGTGCCCGACGCGGTCGAGCCACCGGCGGCGGCATCCGAGGTCGTGGCGGGGGCCGAGCTCGCGGCGGGGGCCGCGGTGTCGGCGGGGGCGGCGTCGCCGGTGGTCGCGCCGCCGGCGCACCCGGCGAGGGTGGCGATGCCGGCGACACCCAGCAGAGCGGTGCCGATGCGGACGGGACGGGGTACGGCTGTGGTGCGGATCATGAGGGTCCTCCTTCGGTCGTGCCTCGCGGCGCGTACGTGCTCACGGTAGGGACACGACCTTGGCCGCCACCGGGTTCATTCTTTTGTGCGAGCTGTGCGAGGACGGACGCCGCCGGAGGGGCCTGCCTCGAGAATCGACCCTCGGACAGAACGCATTCGGCCGCCTCCCCCTGGGGAAGACGGCCGGATGCGAACGGAACGGCGGTGGTCAGGCGTCGCCGCCGAACATGCTCGTGACCGAGCCGTCCTCGAAGACCTCGTGGATCGCGCGCGCGAGCAGGGGCGCGATCGGCAGCACCTCGAGACGCTCGAACCGACGCTCGGCCGAGATCGGCACGGTGTCGGTGACGACGACCTGGTCGATCGCGGGGTCCTGCAGACGCTCGGTGGCCGGGTCGCTGAAGATCGCGTGGGTCGCGGCGACGATGACCTTGCGGGCGCCCGAGGCCTTGAGGGCCTGAGCAGCCTTCTGGATGGTGCCGCCGGTGTCGATCATGTCGTCGACCAGCAGGCAGGTGCGGCCGTTCACGTCACCGACGATCTCGTGCACCGAGACCTGGTTGGCGACCTTCGGGTCGCGACGCTTGTGGATGATCGCGAGGGGGGCGCCCAGGCTGTCGGACCAGGTGTCGGCCACGCGCACGCGGCCCATGTCGGGCGACACGACGGTGAGGGTCTCGCGGTCTTCGGCGGAGAGGCCCCGCTCGAAGTGGTCGAGCAGCACCGGCTTGGCGAACAGGTGGTCGACCGGACCGTCGAAGAAGCCCTGGATCTGCGCGGCGTGCAGGTCGACGCTCATGATGCGGTCGGCACCCGCGGTCTTGAGCAGGTCGGCGACCAGGCGGGCGCTGATGGGCTCGCGACCGCGGCCCTTCTTGTCCTGACGCGAGTACGGGAAGTACGGCGCGACGACCGTGATGCGCTTGGCCGAGGCCCGCTTGAGGGCGTCGAGCATGATGAGCAGCTCCATGAGCCACTCGTTGACCGGAGGACCGAACGACTGGACGACGAACACGTCGCAGCCGCGGATCGACACCTCGAAGCGGGTGTAGATCTCACCCGAGGCGAAGGTGCGGTGCTCGGTGGGGGCGAGCTCGGTGCCGAGGTGCTCGGCCACCTGCTTCGCGAGTTCGGGGTGCGAGCGGCCCGAGGCGACGACGAGTCGCTTCTTGGTCTTGGCGACGAGCCCGGGGGCGATGCCGTTGTCGCGGTCGAGGTCTACACGATTCTTCTTACGAGCCATCGGCCGCTTCCTGTTCAGCCCGAGCCTGAGCGGCCACGTCGGCCGCTCTGGTGCCCGGTCGGTTCTTCTCGACCCACCCCTCGACGTTGCGTTGGGGTGCCACGCTGAGCGCCAGCGCACCGGCCGGGACATCCTTGCGGATCACCGCGCCGGCACCCGTCTTGGCGCCCGCTCCAATCGTAACCGGCGCGACGAAGACGTTGTGCGATCCGCTGTGGACCTCGTCGCCGATGACGGTGCGGTGCTTGGCGATGTCGTCGTAGTTCGCCGTGATCGCACCGGCACCGAGGTTGACGCCGCGTCCGATCTCGGTGTCGCCGATGTACGACAGGTGCGGGACCTTGCTCCCCTCGCCGATCGAGGAGTTCTTCACCTCGACGAAGGTGCCGACCTTGCCGTTCACGCCGACGCGCGCGTTCGCGCGGAGGTAGGCGAACGGGCCGACCGTGGCGCCGGCCTCGACGACCGCGAGGGTGCCGTCGGTGCGGGTGATCGTCGCGTTCTCGCCGACCTCGCAGTCGACGAGGCTCGTGTCGGGGCCGATGGTGGCGCCCGAGGCGATGACGGTCGCCCCGCGCACGTGCGTGTTGGGGAGGATCGTGACGTCGGGGGCGAGGGTCGCGGTCACGTCGATCCACGTCGTCGCCGGGTCGACGACCGTGACGCCCTCGAGCTGCCAGCGGCGCACCGTGCGCGCGTTGAGGGTGCGCCCGGCCTCGGACAGCTGTACACGGTCGTTCACGCCGAGTGCGGCGGACGCATCGCCGGTGACGGACGCCGCGACCCCCATCTCCGCGTCGCGCAGGAGCCCGACCACGTCGGTGAGGTACTTCTCGCCCTGGGCGTTCGCGGTCCCGACGAGGGCGAGCTGCGCACGCAGCGGACCGGCCCGGAAGACGTAGACCCCCACGTTGATCTCGGTGACCGCGGCCTCGTCGGCCGTGGCGTCCTTCTGCTCGACGATGCGGCGCACGCCGTCGGTCTCGTCGCGCAGGATCCGGCCGTACCCGAAGGGCTGGTCGACCCGCGCACTCAGCAGGGTGACGGCGGTGCCGCCGCTGCGGTGGGTCGCGAGCAATTCGGTGAGCGTGCCGGTCTCGAGCAACGGCACGTCGGCGCTGAGCACGAGGACATCGCCCTCGAAGCCGTCCAGCGCGTCGAGGGCGACCTCGACCGCGCGACCCGTGCCGGGCACCTCGTCCTGATCGACGATTACGACGCCCGGGGCGAGCTCCGCCACGGTCTCGGCGACCATCTCGCGCTCGTGACGCACGACCACGACGATGCGGGCCGGATCGAGGGATGCCGCGGTGTCGAGCACGTGGCCGACGAGCGGGCGACCGCCGACCGGGTGCAGGACCTTCGGTGTGCGGGAGCGCATGCGCGTTCCCTGACCCGCAGCGAGGACGACGACGGCCAACTCGGTCGGTGATGTCATGCTCCGCCGCCAGGATTCGAACCTGGACCTAACAGCTCCAAAGGCTGTCGTGCTGCCGTTACACCACGGCGGACCGTGCCCGAGGGCACCGGTCAAGTCTGCCAGACCCGGACGCCGGGCGTTCCGCCCGCCCGCGCGCGCCGACCGACCCGCCGAGCACTCGACATAATGAGACCGTGACCCGGGACAGCGACGAAGTCGACCGCATCGTCGATGCGTGGATGCGTCAGCGCCCCGATCTGGACTTCTCGCCCCTCGAGGTGCTCTCGCGCGTCGCACGCCTGTCGCGACACCTCGACTTCGCCCGCAAAGAGGCGTTCCGCCGCAGCGACATCGAGTCGTGGGAGTGGGACGTACTCTCGGCGCTGCGCCGGGCGGGCGAGCCGTACCAGCTGAGCCCGAAGCAGCTGCTGCAGCAGACGCTCGTCTCGAGCGGCACGATGACGAACCGTATCGATCGTCTCGTCGCCCGCCGTTTCGTGCGTCGCGAGGCCGACCCCGGAGACGGACGGAGCATTCTGGTGACGCTGACCGACGACGGACGAGTACGGGTGGATGCCGCGATCACCCGCCTCGTCGACGCCGAGGCCCTCTTGCTCGAGGGACTCTCGCGCGGCGACCGCGAACGACTCGCCACCCTGCTGCGCAAACTGAGCCTGGGATTCGACGCGTGAGCGCGCCGGCGGAGTCGCTGTCGTGCTGGGCGCGCGTCCGGGCGTGGTTCGGCGTCCGCTTCCGCTCCCCCGCGGCGATCTACGGCCTGATCGTGTTCGCGGCGTTCGTCTCGATCGCCGACGACCACACCGAGAACGTGTGGGAGGTGATCGGCAGCGCCTCGCTGTCGCTCGTCGTCTTCTTCATCGCGCACGTGTTCGCGCACACCCTGACCGAGCACGCCACCCACGGGCTCCGCCGCGCGACCCGCGAGGGCATGCGGCACGGGGCGGGGATGCTCTACGCGTCAATCCCCTCGATCCTCGTGCTCGTCTGGGCCGGGATGACCGGCGTCTCGGTGAGCGACGCGTTCGAGTTGTGCATGTGGGCGACCTTCGCCGTGCTCGCCCTGCTCGGCTACGGCGCGTACGCCCGGCGGAAGGCGTCGATCCCCGTCCGACTCCTCGGCGCCTTCGCCACCGCCTGCCTCGGCGTCTTCATCGTGGTGCTGGAGTACGCGGTCCACTGACGCCGACGGGGCCGCCGCAGCAGCGACGACCCCGAGCGGACGGGCGATCAGTCCTGCGCCGCCGCGCGACGACGAGCGCGCGCACGGAACACGAGACCGGCGGCGACGGCGAGCACGGCGCCGACGCCCGCAACGCCCGCCACCTGTGCACCCGTGACCGCGAGGTCCGAGCCGGAGGCCGCGGCCGCAACCGGGGTGGCCGAAGTCGAGGGGCCAGGGGTGGCCGAGGCGGCTGCCGCGGGGTCGGGGGCGGCCGATCCCGAGGCCGACGGGGACGGCGCGGGGCCGGTCGGCGACGTGGTCGGTGAGGGGCTCGGCTGACCGGGGACCGCCCAACCCGACGCGGACAGGGTGACCGGCAGGCTGGCGACGGGGAGGATCGACGAGGGCACCCCGGACGACAGCGCGAGGCACTCCAGGCTCAGGGTCGCGCTCGTCGTGCCCATGGGAACGACCGCCGTGAACGAGGAGCCCATCGGGACGCTCACCGCCGCGCCCGCGGTGACCGGCACGGTCGCCGAGACGACGACGGTGCTGCCTCCGGCCGCCACCGACAGGCGCGCCCCATCGCTCGTTCCGGAGGGGCAGCCATCGGCGAAGGTCGCGATGCCGAAGGAGGGATACGCGGCGGCGTCACCCGAGAAGACGGCCGTGCCCGCGGCATCCCGCAGCACGAGGGGGCTCGCCGCGGACGCGGCCAGGGCACCGAGCGGCACGAGACCCGTGACGAGGACCGCGGCTGCGGCGAAAGGGAGGAGGCGGGTGGGCACGGGGGTGGACGACATGGCTGCTCTCGATCGGGTGGTGAGGTCGAACGGACTGTGCCGCACCGTGCGGTCCACCGGGTGAATGGATGGTGACGTCAACATCACCGCGCGTCCACCCGCGATTCATCCGCGGCCCCTACGTTCCCGGCGACCCCTCTCACGAAAGTCTGCGATGCCCTCTCACACCCCATCCGGCTTCTCCCGCCGCACCTTCCTCGCCGCAGCCGCCGCCGCGGTCACGACCGCGTCCGCCGCATCGTCGTTCGGGCCCGCAGCCGCCGCGAGCGCCGTGGCCGCGACCACGCCCACGGCCGTGACCGACCCGAAGGCCCTGCGCTGGCTCGTCTTCGACCATCACGTGCACTCGGTCTACTCGCACGACGCCAAGTACGCGATGACGACGATCCTCGACCAGGCGCAGCGTTTCGGGGTGGATGCCATCGCCTTCACCGAGCACAGCAACGTCGGCCACGCGAACGTCGGCGGCGTCTTCAACGCGGCGCGCGAGATCGAGGCGGCGCGAACCGCCCGACCCGATCTCCTCGTCTTCCAGGGCCTCGAGTGGTACATCCCGGCCGCCGAGCACGGCACCGTGCTGGTCGCCCCCGGCCCCCGCGTGACCGAGGTGCTGCGCAACTTTGAGCTGACCTACGACGGCAAGCTCAACCAGTGGGAGAAGCCCCGACCCAACACGAGCGACGCCGCCGACTGGCTGCAGCACGCCGTCGACGGGATCTCGTGGCTCGGCCAGCAGCGCAAGGTGGGCCTGGTCGACGACGTGCTCGTCCTGGCCAACCATCCCAGCCGACTCGGCATCGACTCCCCCGGCGAACTGCGCGCGTGGCAGGATGCCGACCCCGACGTCTTCGTGGGCTTCGAGGGGGCTCCGGGGGCGCAGGCCTCGGGTCTCGCGGCGAACACCACCGACCGTTCGCAGCGTGGCGAGTACGAGAACTCCCGCAGCGACTACTCGTTCCCGGGATTCCCCGCGAGCGCGTACCGGGCGCACGGCGGATTCGACTGGATGACCGCGGTCGTCGGCGGCATGTGGGACGCCCTGCTCAGCGAGGGCCGGCGCTGGTGGATCACCACGAACAGCGACCTGCACCTGAAGAACTTCGACAACACCCGCGTGGGCGACTTCCCCACCGGCTCGGGGTGGGACAACGGGGCCACGCTGGCCAACTTCAACCGCGCGGGTCGCCGACCCGACCCCGTGTCGACCGCCTCCCCGCAGGGCGGCAGCGACCTGTGGCCGGGCGAGTTCAGCCGCACCCACGTCGGCGCCGCCGACAAGACGCACACCGCCGTCCTCGACGCCGTGCGCGCGGGACGCATGTGGGTCGACCACGGGCACCTCGTCGCCGGACTCGCGGTCACCCTGCGCGCCGCCGACGACACCGCCAACACCGCCACACTCGGCGGGACCCTGCGCGTACCGACGGGCACGAAGATCGAGATCGTCATCGACGTCGAGCCCACCACGGAGCGCAACTCCGCCGGCATCCTGCCCCGTCTCGCGCACCTCGACGTGATCCGCGGCGAGATCACGGGCGCCGCGAGCGACCGCGACACGATGGTCGCTCCCCGAACCCGCGTCATCGAGCTGCGCGACGTGAGCGACCGCAGCGGTTCGGCGTTCCAGATCGTGATCCCAGTGGGCACCGCCGACGTCGACGGCTACGTGCGCGTGCGCGGAAGCGACGGCAAGGTGCACGGCACCGGCCCGCGCGGGGCGGACGTGGACCCGCGGGCCCCGCAGCCGCACGCGGCCGGTCAGGGGAACCCCTGGCTTGACACGTGGCTCTACACGAACCCGATCTTCGTGTCGGTGCGCTGATCGTCGATCGAGGACGGCCCGTTCCCTCCGGGGGACGGGCCGTTCGCCGTCGCGGCGTCCCGAGGGCTCAGCCGATGGATTCGGTGAGCTCGAACCAGGTCATCTCGAGTTCGTCGCGCTCGCCCTCGAGGGCCGAGATGCGCTGCATCTCTTTGCCGAGCCCCTCGTAGTCCGCCTGGTCGTGGTCGGCCAACGCCGCCTTCGCCTTGTCGATCTGCTGCTGCAGCTTCTCGATACGGCGTTCGACGGCGGACGCCTCCTTCTGCGCGGCGCGGAGCTCGGCGCCCTGCAGGCCCGGGGTCGCGGAGGCACCGGAGGACGTCGCGGACCGTGAGGGTTCGGCATCCTGCAGCGCCCTCAAACGCAGGTACTCGTCCACGCCCCCGGGAAGATGACGGAGCTTGGCATCGAGGATCGCGTACTGCTGGTCGGTGACGCGCTCGAGGAAATAGCGATCGTGCGAAACGACGATGAGGGTGCCGGACCACGAGTCGAGCAGGTCTTCCATCGCCGCGAGCATGTCGGTGTCGAGGTCGTTGGTGGGCTCGTCGAGGATCAGCACGTTCGGCTGATCGAGGATGACCAGCAGCAGCTGCAGGCGCCGCTTCTGGCCACCCGAGAGGTCTTTCACCGGCGTCGAGAGCTGCGCGCTCGAGAAGCCGAGGCGCTCGAGCAACTGCCCGGGGGTGAGCTCCTGCGACTTCGAGCCGGCGCCGAACGCGTAGGTGGTGCGCAACCCGGCGATGACCACGCGCACGGGGTCGTTCAGGTGCTGGTCGAGCTCGTCGAGGCGCTGGGTGAGGGTGGCGACCTTGACCGTCTTGCCGCGCTTGACGCGGCCGCTGGTGGGCTCGAGGGAGCCGGTCACCAGGCTGAGCAGCGTGGACTTGCCCGCACCGTTCACGCCCAGGATGCCGGTGCGCTCCCCCGGCGCGATCCGCCACTCCACGTCCTTCAGAACCGTCTTGTCGCCGAAGGTGACCCCCGCGTCGAGCAGGTCGACGACGTCTTTGCCCAGGCGGGCGACCGCGAGCGACTGCAGGGCGACCTTGTCGCGGATCTCGGGCACATCGGCGATGAGCTCGTTCGCCGCGTCGATGCGGAACTTCGGCTTCGACGTGCGCGCCGGCGCCCCGCGGCGCAGCCACGCGAGCTCCTTGCGGGCCAGGTTCTGACGGCGTTGTTCGATGGATGCCGCCTGCCGGTCGCGCTCCACGCGCTGCAGGATGTACGCCGCGTAGCCGCCCTCGAAGGGCTCGACGATCCGATCGTGCACCTCCCACGTCGCGGTGCAGATCTCGTCGAGGAACCACCGGTCGTGCGTGACGACGAGCAGGCCGCCGGCCGAGGGCGCCCACCGCTTCTTGAGGTGACCCGCGAGCCACGTGATCGCCTCGACGTCGAGGTGGTTGGTGGGCTCGTCGAGGAACAGCACGTCCCAATCGCCCGACAGGAGCTTGGCCAGCGCGACACGGCGCCGCTGACCACCTGAGAGGTCCCCCAGACGGGCGTCCCAGGGCAGATCGCCGAGCAGGCCCGCGATCACGTCGCGCGTACGGGAGTCGCCCGCCCACTCGTGCTCGGGTCGATCGCCGACCACCGCGTGGCCGATGGTGTCGTCGTCGTCGAGGGTGTCCTGCTGGTCGAGCACGCCGACGGTCACCCCGCCGCGCACGGTCACGCGCCCGCCGTCGGGCTCGCGGATACCGGCGAGCATGCCGAGCAGACTCGACTTGCCGTCACCGTTGCGGCCGACGATCCCGATGCGATCGCCCTCGTTCACGCCGAGCGAGACGGAGTCGAAGACGATCTTGGTCGGGTATTCCAGGTGCAGGGCTTCGCCCCCGAGCAGATGTGCCATATCCGTCCCAGGCTACGCGGTGCCCGAGGCGATCGCGCGCGCCGGGGTGCCGGCATCCACCCGGCCCTCCCCGTGCGAGGCGCTCGGGCGGGTTTCCCTGCGCCGAGACGGCAACCTCCTGACGAATCAGGCGCGATCTGATGCCGACATGTCAGCGGGGTGCCGTCTCGCGGGCGAAAACGACGGCGGGGCCGCCCGGTACCCCGGACGACCCCGCACGACGAAGAGACTCAGAAGCCGTTGGCCGAGAGCCACTCCTTGGCGATGTCGGCGGACGACTTCTGGTCGACCGTGGACTCGACGTTCATCGCGACCAGCGCGTCCTCGGTGAGGGCGGCGCTGACCTTGTTGAGCACATCCGACACCTCGGAGGCGACGTTCGAGTTGACGACCGGCACCACGTTCGACGCCAGGAACAGGCCCTTGGGGTCGGTCAGCGTGAGCAGGTTGTCGGTCTTGATGCGGGGATCGGCCGTGTAGACGTTGGCGACCTGGATGGTGCCCGCCACGAGGTCGTCGACCGTGGTCTCGCCCGTGGGCGAGAACTGGACGTTGACCCCGTAGGTCGACTGCAGTCCGGCCGGCCCGTACGGACGCTCGGCGAGCTCGGCGTTGCCACCGAGCGTCAGGCCCGAGGTCACCTTCGACAGGTCGGCGATCGAGGTGAGGCCGTTGGCGTCGGCGAAGGCCTTCGTGACGGTGTACGAGTCCTGGTCGGTGGCCTGCGACTGGTCGAGGACCTCGAGACCCTGGGGCAGAGCCGCCGGGAGAGCCGCGTAGACGTCATCGGACGTGCGGGCGGTGGTGTCCTTCTGGAAGAACTGCAGCAGGTTGCCGGTGTACTCGGGGAACACCGAGACGGTGCCGTCTTCGAGCAGCGGGATGTACGCATCGCGCTGACCGATCTGGAACTGACGCTTCACGGTCTTGCCCGCGCCCTCGAGCGCCTGAGCGTAGATCTCGGCGATGATCTCGTTCGAATAGTAGGCCTGCGAGCCGACGACGATCGTGTCGGACGACGCCGAGGCGTCACCGCCGCCGTTGCTGAGGGGGTCGCTCGATCCGCCGCTGCAACCGGCGAAGGCGAGGGAGGCGACCGCGAGGCCTGCGACGAGGCCGAGGCCCTTCTTGGTTCGTGCTGTGAACATGGGTGCTCTCTTTTCTGGTGATTCGGGAATCGGGTGGGTCAAGGGGTCGCCGGAGGCGCCGTGGGCGCCCCGACGGCGAGGGCTTCCGCGCGACGCTGACGAGCGGAGCGCGGCTGCGGCTGGGCGGACCCCGCGGCACGGATGCCACGGGGGACGACCAGATGCTGGAGAAGGGCGAAGAGGCCGTCGATGACCAGCGCGAGGACGGCGACGAGGATCGCCCCGCCGATCAGGATGTCGAAGCGGCGGAGGGGGATCGCGGCGATGATGTACTGGCCGAGCCCGCCGAGACCGATGTACGCCGCGATCGTCACCGTGGCGAGCACCTGCAGGGTCGCCGCGCGAATGCCCCCGACGAGGAGCGGCAGCCCGAGGGGCACCTCGATACGCCACAGGATCTGCGACTCGGTCATCCCCATCGATCGACCCGCGTCGATCACGCGGCGGTCGATCGCCTCGAAGCCGGTGTAGGCCCCGGCGAGGAGGGACGGGATGGCGAGGACCACGAACGAGATGATCGCCGCTTCCGGCTTGTGCAGCACACCGAGAAGGAGCGTCAGCAGAATGAGCAGACCGAACGACGGGATGGCACGAGCGGCGCCCGAGATCGCGACGGCCGTCTCGCGTCCCTTGCCGGTGTGACCGATGTACCACCCCAGCGGGACGGCGATCGCGCCGGCGATGAGCACGGCGACGACCGTGTAGAGCAACTGCACGCCGATCGCGACGGGGATGGCGTCGAAACCTCGACCGGGATCGCCCGAGAAGATCCACCCGATCGCGTCGCCGAGGAGGTTCATGCCTTCACCAACGTCCGGTTGGCCTGCCGTGAGACGGTCTTCGTCCCGCGCGTCCACGGCATGAGCAGGCGCCCCGCGATCACCAGCAGCAGGTCGATCACGAGGGCGAGCACGACGACCGCCACGACGCCCGCGAAGACCTCGGGGATGATGCGCCGCTGAAGCCCGTTCGTGAACAGGTAGCCGATGTTCTGGATGCCGACGAGGATGCCGACGGTGGCCAGAGCGATGGTGCTCGCCGAGGCGACGCGGAGCCCCGCCAGCACGACGGGACCGGCGAGGGGGAATTCGACCGCCCAGAAGCGCCGGAAGGAGCCGTAGCCGATGGCCGTGGAGGCTTGACGCACCCCGGCATCCACCGAGTCGAGTCCGTCGGCGACCGCGCGGACGAGGATCGCGACGGCGTAGATGGCCAGGGCGACGATGAGGTTCGTCTCGCTGACGATGCTGTACCAGCCGGTGACGACGGGCACGAGGATCAGCAGGGCCAGCGACGGGATCGTGTACAGCAGCCCGGTGATCGTGATGACGCCGCTGCGCACGAGACGATAGCGCCACGCGACCCACCCGAGCGGAACGCTCAGCACGAAGCCCGCGATCAACGCGACGATGCTCTGACGCAGGTGGATCAGCGTCAGTTCCCCGATGAGGTCGAGATTGTTGCCTACCCAGTTCACGGGTGGGAATCCTCCACGAGCGCCCCCTGCGTGCGACCCTCGGCATCGACGACGACCGTCCCGGTCGGGGTCTGCTTCAGGTGCAGCGCGCGCTTTCCCTTCACCGCTCCGATGAAACTCGCGACGAAGTCGCTGGCGGGGTTCTCGACAATCTCGCTCGGCGTGCCGACCTGGGCGATCTTCGCGCCCTTCTCGAGGATGACGACCTGGTCGCCGAGGAGGAACGCTTCGTCGATGTCGTGCGTGACGAAGACGATGGTCTTTCCGATCTCGCTCTGCAGCCGGATGAGCTCCTGCTGCAGTTCGTCGCGCACGATCGGGTCGACCGCGCCGAAAGGCTCGTCCATGAGCAGGATGTTGGGGTCGGCGGCGAGACCACGGGCCACGCCCACGCGCTGCTGCTGCCCGCCCGAGAGCTGGCTCGGATAGCGGTCGGCCATGGCGCTGTCGAGACCGACGGTCGCCATGAGCTCGAGGGCACGCGTGCGGGCGGCCTTGCGGCTCTGGCCCTGGAGCACGGGAACGGTCGAGATGTTGTCGGCCACGGTGAAGTGCGGCAGCAGACCCGAGTTCTGCATGACGTAGCCGATGCTGCGACGCAGCTGCACCGCGGGCTTGCCGCCGATGTCGGCACCGTCGATGGCAATCGTGCCCGACGAGGGCTCGACCATGCGGTTGATCATCCGCAACAAGGTCGTCTTGCCGCAACCGGACGAGCCCACGAAGACCGTGGTCTTGCGCGAGGGGATGACGAGGTGGAAGTCGTCGACGGCGCGGGTGCCGTCGGGGAAGACCTTGGAGACGGCCGAGAACTCGATCATGTGCTCACCCGACCTCAGTCGGAGACCACGACCTTCCGGTCGAACGCGACGAATCCGGCGAAGTCCTTGCCCACTCGTTCCACGGCTCCCGGGTAGAGGTCGGGGTACGACCACGCGCCGTCGGTCAGCTCGGCACCGTCGAGTGAGACGTTCCAATACTGGGCGGCACCCTTCCAGGGGCAGGTGTACGGGGTGGGGCTCTTGTGCAGCGCGCCCTCGCGGACGGACTGCGGCGGGAAGTACCAGTTCCCCTCGATCGAGGCCAGGTCGTCGCGGTCTGCTTCGGCGATCACGACGCCGTCGAGCACTGCCTTCATGGGAAACCCCCTTCGTGGCACCCCGCGGGCACGGCACCCAGCGGTGGCGGTCCACCTCGACTGAGGCTAACCAGGTGGTCGGCACGAAAAGCGAACATTGCTCCGTGTGTCGACCTCGGCTATGGTGCGGCGCGGTCAGACCACACGAGCACCCGGCACGGGCCCGTGCACGTGCAGAGCGACGAGGCCCGCGGCACTGAGGGTGACCTGCAGGTCGATCGCGGAGGATTCGTCGGCGGCCAGGAACGCGAGGGTCGGGCCGGATCCCGACACGATCCCGGCCAGCGCTCCCGAGCTCTCTCCGCGTTCGAGGACGCGGGCGAGGTCGGGACGCAGGTGCAGGGCCGGCGCCTGGAGGTCGTTGCGAAGGGTTGCGGCGAGCATCCCGGCGTCGCCCTGGCGCAGAGCGTGCAGGACGTCGCGATCGACCGCGGGAACGCGGGGCGCGGGCCCGATGTCGACGGCGTGGCGCCGACGGTGCGCGTCGAGCTCGCCGTAGACGACGGGGGTCGACATGCCCGTCTCGTTCGGCACCAGCACCCAGTCGAAGCGTCCGCGCGCGAGCGCCGGGCTCAGCTGATCGCCGCGACCGGTTCCGACGGCGGTTCCGCCGAGCAGGGCGAAAGGCACGTCGGCGCCGAGGCGAGCGGCCAACCGGACGAGCTCGCTCGTCGGCATCCCGAGTCCCCAGAGGGCATCGCACGCGATCAGTGCGGCGGCCGCGTCGGCGGAACCGCCGCCCATGCCGCCCGCGACGGGAACGGCCTTGCGGACGGCGAGGTGGGCACCGCGGTCGATGCCCGCGGTCTGCGCCAGAAGTCGAGCCGCGCGGACGGCGAGGTTGCGATCGTCGGTGGGGACGCCCTCGATGTCGACCGGACCGCGCGCCGAGACGTCGATCGTGATCTCGTCCGCGGGCGTTGCGACCATCTCTTCGTAGAGCGAGACCGCCTGGAACGCCGTGGCGAGCTCGTGATACCCGTCGTCCTGGACGTCACCCACCTCGAGGAACACGTTGATCTTGCCGGGGGCGCGGACGCGGACGGATGCCGGAGTCTGCGCACTCATCGCGACGACCGCCGTCCTGCGCGCCGGGGGCTCTCGCCGTGTGCGAAACTGGAACGTCGGCCTGCTTCCCGCCGTCGCTCGCAAGGCGGTACGGGGAGGTCCGGGCCGGAGCGAGCGATCTGAGTCACTCTTCGACAGTAGTGCTCCGCTCCCCGTCGTTCGGCGCTGAGGCCGAAACGTCTTCGTAACCCCGGAACCATACGGTGACCGGATCCCATGCACCCACCCCCGAGGAGGCAGAATGCGCCCGATGGTCCCCCTGTCGATCGACACCGACCCCTGGCGCGCCCTGCTGTCCCGGTCCGACATCCGCATGCACGACGGCATCCTGCACGTCGTCGACGACTCGTCGACGCCCGCGATGGCCGAGCGCGACGACCTGCTCACCGCGGCGTCCGCGATCGAGGCGGCCGGTGTGAAGGTGCTCCTCGTGCGCGACGCGAACCGTCGCCCCAAGCTCGTCGTCGACACGGCGGATGCCGAGGCGGCGCTCACCGCTCTGCGCGACCCCGAGCTGGGCCCGGTGTACCTGAAGGCCCGCGGCGAGGACCCCGTACCCGCGCACAGCGTGCACCCCGCGCCCGGATCGGTCCAGGCGTACGCGGTGTTCCGCCCGCGCACCTCGACCGAGGGGTCGTACCGCTACGGTGCCTCTCTCGCTCCGCGACTCGAGCTGTGGCGCTTCGGCGAGAAGACCATCGAAGCCCCGCGCCCGAGCGCCCTCACCCGCCGCAAGTTCGCCGCGGCCGACCTCGACCTCGTCGAGGTGGAGCGGTACGGGCGCCGGTGGATGACCGTCTCGGGGATGTTCGACCCGCACCCCAACGAGTTCACGGCCGACGTCGACATGGTCTTCTCGTGGGTCGACGGCTCGTCGAGCGAGTTCCAACGCCAGCGTGCCGCTCGCATGAAGGGCTACGTCGTCGGCGACGGCGACGACAACGCCGCGCGCTACCGCCAGGTCGACGAGCTGCGTTACGCGCTGCGCAGCGTGCACATGTACGCGCCGTGGGTGCGCCGCATCTTCATCGCGACCGACTCCCCCACCCCCGAGTGGCTCGCCGACCACCCCAAGGTGACGATCGTGCGCAGCGAGGAGTTCTTCGCCGATCCCTCGGTGCTGCCCACGCACAACTCCCACGCAGTCGAGGCGCAGCTGCACCGCATCCCCGGGCTGGCCGAGCACTTCCTGTACAGCAACGACGACATGTTCTTCGGCCGCCCCGTCACCCCCGAGCTGTTCTTCAGCGGCGGTGGGGTCAGCCGGTTCGTCGAGAGCGGCGTGCGCATCGGCAGCGGCCCGGCGCACATCGAGCGCTCGGGCCACGACAACGGCCTGCGCGTGAACCGCGCACTGCTCAGGGAACGCTTCGGCCGGGTCATCACGCTCGACCTCGAGCACTGCGCCACCCCGTTGCGTCGCTCGGTGGCGTTCGAGCTCGAGAAGGAGTTCGCCGACGACTACGCCCGCACCGCCGCGAGCCGGTTCCGTTCGGCCACCGACATCTCGGTGACGAACAGCCTGTACCACTACTACGCGCTGGCGACCGGGCGCGCGATCATCACGACCGAGCCCCGCACCCGCTACGTGCAGACCACGCAGCTCGACTCGCTGCGCACCATGGAGCGTCTCGTCTCGCGCCGCGACACCGACATGTTCTGCCTCAACGACGGCAGCGTGCCCGAGATCCCCGAAGAGGTGCGCGTCCCCGCGCTCCGGGCGTGCCTCGAGCGCTACTTCCCGGTCGCCGCCCCGTGGGAGAAGACCTCGGTCAGCGAAGGATCGGCAGCGGCGTCGTCGGCGGCGACACCGGTCCGCTGAACGCCCGCGAAGTCGGGACGACGATCCCGGCATCGCGCAATCGACGCTGGGACTCCTCGGCATCCACGTACTGGAGGGCCGCGCTGGCGGCCAGGGGCACGACCGAGTGCACCACCGTGTCGTCGTAGACGTGCACGATGTTGAAGCCCTGGGCCGCGTCCTGAGGGCGCGTCCCGCCGACCGGGACCATGAGGTCCTGCGTGTAGCAGGTGGCGGATGCCACGGACACGGGGATTCCTGCGAACGTGGCGAACGTGGAGTAGTGCAGGTGACCGGCCAGGATCGCGCGCACGTCGCTGCCGCGCAGCACCCCCGCGAGGCTCCGCTGGTCGCGCAGCTCGACGGAGGCTGCGAGGTCGAGCACGCTGGGTACGGGCGGGTGGTGCATCGCGAGGATCGTGCCGAGCGGGGCCGGCGTCGCGAGCACCTCGGCGAGCCACTCGCGCTGCGCGGCGGTGACCTCGCCGTGGTGCGACCCGGGCACCGAGGTGTCGAGGGTCACGATGCGCAGGCCGTCGAACTCGTCGACGCGATCGACCGGGGCGGTCGCCTCGGCGTCGTCGGCGGGAAGCAGCCGCGACCGGAAAGCCGCTCGATCGTCGTGGTTGCCCATCACCCACACCACGCGGGTCCGCAGGCGCTCGGCGAGCGGCTCGACGAGGGCGCGGACGCGGTCGTACGCGTCGGTCTCACCGAAGTCGGCGAGGTCGCCGGTGAAGACGAGGGCGTTGGGGCGGATTCCCGACGTCTCGATCGCCTCCACCGCGCGGGCGAGGTAGGCCTCGGAGTCGACGTCGTCGTAGAGCGGTGCACCGCCGGCTCGGAGATGGGTGTCGCTCAGGTGGAGCAGCACACGTTCGGCTCGGGGGTACTCGGCGTAACGCATCTCGATCCTCTCGGGCCGTCGGGTACGACCTCGTCACCGGCGTGATGCTCCCGGTTGGCTCGAAATGTTACAGACATGTTTCGGGAACGCGTGATGAACACGGCGGGAATTCACCCCGCGCCGGATCTGGCTCGGCCGCAGCGCAGTGGGCTGAGCACAACCGCGGACGTCGTCGTCGACACGCCGCGTACCGGCCGGCCCGCACGGCGAGTCGCCGAACGCCCCGCCGTCGGGCACACGCGGGCCGCCTGCCGCGCCCCGGCACGGCGGCCGCGATCAGCCGAACCGTCAGGACGACGCGGCGATGCGGGCGTAATCCTCGACCGTGAGCTGCTCTCCGCGGAGGGTCGGGTCGACCCCGGCCGCCTCGAGGCGCGCCGAGGCTTCGGCCGCGGTGCCGCCGAGCACGCCCGACAACGCCTGACGGAGCATCTTGCGGCGCTGCTGGAAGGCGGCATCCACGATCTGGAAGGTGCGCAGCCGGTGCTCCTCGGTGCCCCGGGGCTCGGCATCCCGATCGAAACCGACCAGCACGCTGTCGACGTTGGGCACGGGCCAGAACACCTGACGCGACACCGTGCCGGCCAGACGCCACGAGCCGTACCAGGCGGCCTTGACGCTCGGGGCTCCGTAGACCTTCGACCCGGGAGGGGCGGCCAGGCGCTCCCCCACCTCGGCCTGCACCATCACGACACCGCGCTGCAGATAGGGGAAGGTCTCGAGGAAGTGCAGGAGGACCGGCACCGACACGTTGTACGGCAGGTTCGCGACCAGCACGCTCGGCTCACCGGGGAGCTCGTCGACGCGCAGGGCATCGGCGTCGATGACCGTGAGGCGATCGGCGGGAACGTCGTGCGCGGCCGCCGTGGCCGGAAGACGCTCGGCGAGGCGGTGGTCGATCTCGACGGCGACGACCGAGGCGCCCGTCTCGAGGATCGCGAGAGTGAGGGATCCGAGGCCCGGACCGATCTCGACGACGCGATCGGATGCCGTCACCTGGGCCGCCTGCACGATCTTGCGGACGGTGTTGGCGTCGACGACGAAGTTCTGCCCGAGCTTCTTGGTGGGAGTGACGTCGAGGTCGGCGGCGAGCCGACGGATCTCGGCGGCACCGAGCAGGGAAACGGGCATTGTTCCACTGTAGTCAGCGATCCCGCCAGTACCCGCCGCGTCGGATACGCAGGAGTAGCGTGATGAGGTGAGTCAAACGCAGTCCATCCCCTCGAACGCCTTCACCCTCAGAAGTCCCTACGGGCGACGAGCCATCGGCCTCTCGGTCGCGGCCGCGGTGGGCGGTTTCCTCTTCGGCTTCGACTCCTCCGTCATCAACGGCGCGGTCGACGCGGTCGACGGCAACTTCGAGCTGGGGCAGGTGCTCACCGGTTTCGTCGTCGCGGTGGCCCTGCTGGGCTGCGCGGTGGGAGCCATCATCGCCGGCGCCCTCTCGGACCGCTGGGGCCGGTTGAAGGTCATGCTGCTCGGCGCGGTGCTGTTCTTCGTGTCGTCGATCGGTGCGGCCCTCACCTTCAGCGTGCCCGACCTGATCCTCTGGCGCGTGATGAGCGGCCTGGGCATCGGCATCGCCTCGGTGGTCGCTCCCGCGTACATCGCCGAGGTCGCGCCCCGCCAGATCCGCGGCTCGCTCGCGTCACTGCAGCAGTTGGCCATCACCCTCGGTATCTTCGGCGCGCTGCTGTCGGACGCCCTGCTCGCCAACTCGGCCGGCGGTGCGGCGAACCAGCTGTGGCTGGGCCTCGAGGCTTGGCGCTGGATGTTCCTCGTGGGCGTGATCCCCGCCGCCGTCTACGGCATCCTGTCGTTCACCGTCCCCGAGTCGCCGCGCTACCTGCTCGCCAAGGGCAAGCGCGACGAGGCGAAGGCGATCTTCGCGCGCCTCGTTCCGCCGGCCGATCTCGACAAGACGATGAACGAGCTGTCGAACACGATCGAGGCCGATCGCAAGAACAAGAACGTGTCGCTGCGCGGACCCGTGCTGGGCCTTCAGGGCATCGTCTGGACCGGCATCCTGCTGTCGATGTTCCAGCAGTTCGTCGGCATCAACGTGATCTTCTACTACTCCACGACGCTCTGGAAGGCCGTCGGCTTCGACGAGAGCAACTCGCTGCTGATCTCGGTGATTACCTCGATCACCAACGTCGTGGTCACCTTCGTCGCGATCTTCCTGGTCGACCGCGTCGGCCGGAAGCCCATTCTGCTGACCGGCTCGATCCTCATGACCGTCTCGCTCGGAGCCATGGCCCTGTCGTTCGCGTTCGCGACCGGCTCCGGCCAGGACGTCTCGCTTCCCGCCCCGTGGGGAAGCGTCGCGCTCGTCGCCGCGAACGTCTTCGTCGTCGGCTTCGGAGCCTCGTGGGGCCCGCTCGTATGGGTGCTGCTCGGCGAGATCTTCCCGAGCCGCATCCGCGGCAAGGCGCTCGGTGTCGCCGCCGGCGCGCAGTGGATCGCCAACTTCGCCATCACGGTGTCGTTCCCGGCGATGTCGAGCTGGTCGCTCCCGCTCACCTACGGTATGTACGCGCTGTTCGCCGGGCTGTCGTTCGTCTACGTGCTGCTGCGCATTCCCGAGACCAAGGGCATGGAGCTCGAGCAGACCGAGACCCTTTTCGTCCGCAAGCCGAAGGACAAGGCCAAGGCCTGATCCCGGATGCCAGAAGGCCGGCGCCCCGCGGGGTGCCGGCCTTCGTCATTCTCAGGGTGGCGTCGAGGGCGAAACCCCGACGGAGATCCGCGCGCGCTCAGTCCTCGAACGCGCCGTAGACCTCCAGCGTGTTCGCGGCGACCTGGGCGCCGAGCTCGTCGGCATCCATCGCCAGCTCTGCCGCGAGGAAGCGGAGCGTCACCGGGATCAGGTACGGCGCGTTGGGGCGGCCGCGGTACGGCACGGGTGTCAGGAACGGGGCGTCGGTCTCGACGAGGATGCGGTCGAGGGGCGTCACCGCGAGCGCGTCGCGCAGGTTCTGCGCGTTCTTGAACGTGACATTGCCGGCGAACGAGAGGTAATAGCCGCGGTCGGCGGCGATGCGCGCCATGCCGGCGTCGCCCGAGAAGCAGTGGAAGACCGTCTTGTCGGGAGCACCGACGCGCAGCAGGGTCTCGAGCACGGCGTCGTGGGCGTCGCGGTCGTGGATCTGCATCGCGATCCCGTGCTTCTTCGCGAGCGCGATGTGCGCCTCGAACGAGCGGATCTGGGCCGGGATGCCGTCGGCCTCGGTGCGGAAGAAGTCGAGCCCCGTCTCGCCGATGGCCCGCACCCGCGGCTCGGCGGCGAGCTCGTCGATGACGGCGATCGCGGCATCCAACTCCCCCGCCTGCTCGTACGCGGGAGCCTCGTTCGGATGGATCGCCACGGCTGCGAGCACGCGCGGGTGCGAGCGCGCGGCCCACGCCGACCACCGCGAGGAGTCGATGTCGCCGCCCGCCTGCACGACCCCGTGCACGCCGACCGCGAGAGCGCGCTCGAGCTGCTCGTCCAACGAGAGGCCGGTCTCGCCGTCTTCGATCTCGAGGTGCGTGTGATTGTCGTAGACCGGGATGCCGAGAGGCTCGGGCGCCGGCGGATAGCTGACGTCGCGACGCCCGTCGACCGAACGCTCGCGCACGTACTGGCTCGGATCGCCGTCGCCGATCGTGTCGCGGGGACGCTCGACCGGCGTCGAGCCGGGGGCTGCGGCCGCTGCGGAGGATCCTTCGACGGACCCAGGGACCGCCGCCGCCGACTCGGAGGGCACCTGCGTCACGCCTGCTCGACGCGCGGGAAGAGCGGGGTGAGCGACGTGACCGTGGCGCCCGCGGGCAGCAGGCCCCAGGCGCCCGCCTGGCGGATCGGCTGCGCGACGAGAGCGCCGAGGCCGTCGGCCGCGCCCAGCGCGACCCACAGCTTCGACGTCGACTCGGGCATGATCGGCGACAGCAGCACCGCGAGGGCGCGCAGGCCCTCGGCCGCGGTGTACAGCACCGTGCCCAGGCGCTCGCGCGTCGACACGTCCTTGGCCAGGGCCCACGGCTCGTTCTCGGTGATGTAGCCGTTCAGCGCGTCGACGATCGTCCAGATCGCGGCGATCGCCTCGTCGGTGCGGAATCGCTCGATGGCCGCGTCGGCGGTGGTCGCGGCATCCGCCACGATCTTCTGGATGGTCAGGTCGCTGTCGGTGTACGCGGCCGGCGCCGGCACGACGCCCTCGAAGTACTTCGAGATCATCGCGACCGTGCGCGAGGCCAGGTTGCCGAAGCCGTTGGCGAGCTCGGCCTGGTAGCGGGCCGACAGGTCTTCCCACGAGAACGAACCGTCCTGGCCGAACGCGATCGCCGAGAGGAAGTAGAACCGGTACGCGTCGGAGCCGAAGACGTCGGTGATCTCGGTGGGCGCGATGCCGGTGAGCTTCGACTTCGACATCTTCTCGCCGCCGACGAGCAGCCATCCGTGCGCGAAGACGCCGCGCGGCACGTCGAGGCCCGCGGCCATCAGCATGGCCGGCCAGATCACGGCGTGGAACCGCAGGATGTCTTTGCCGACCACGTGGAACGCCGGCCAGCGACGCTCGAACTCGGCGGGGTCGGTGCCGTAGCCCACGGCGGTGGCGTAGTTGAGCAGGGCGTCGACCCACACGTAGATGACGTGCGAGGGGTCCCACGGAACCGTGATGCCCCAGTCGAACGCCGAACGCGAGATCGAGAGGTCCTTCAGACCGCTACGAACGAACGACACGACCTCGTTGCGCGCGGACTCGGGGCGCACGAAGTCGGGCTCCGTCTTGTACAGCTCGAGCAGCCGGTCCTGGAACTCGCTGAGCTTGAAGAAGTAGTTCTTCTCCTGCAGCAGCTCGAGGGGCTTGGAGTGGATCGCGCAGACCTTGAGGCCCTCGAAGGGGCCGGTTCCGTCGACGATCTCGGCCTCGGGCTTGAACTCCTCGCAGCCGACGCAGTACAGCGCCTCGTACTCGCCCGCGTAGATGTAGCCGCGGTCGAAAAGCGCCTTCACGAACTGCTGCACCCGCTCTTCGTGGCGGGGCTGCGTGGTGCGGATGAAGTCGTCGTTGGCGACGTCGAGCGTCTCGAGCAGCGGGAACCACGACTCGGTGACGAGCTTGTCGACCCACTCCTGCGGGGTGACGCCGTTGGCGGCGGCGGCGCGGAGCATCTTCTGCCCGTGCTCGTCGGTGCCGGTCAGCATCCAGGTGTCGTCCCCCGCCTGGCGATGCCAGCGGGCGAGCGTGTCGACGGCGACGGTCGTGTACCCGTGCCCGATGTGGGGCAGATCGCTGGGGTAGTAGATCGGCGTCGTGATGTAGAAGGATCGGCCGGAAGTCACCTGGAGATTCTACGGGGAGCCTTCGACACGGCCGACCGTGTGACGGGCCCGCCGGCGCTCCTCGCGCGTGAGGGGTCAGTTGGTGTCGCCGAGAAGCGCGCCAGGCGACACATATCGACCCCTCACGCGAAGACGCGCGGAGACGCTCAGCGCTTCACGGCGAGCGCGGCCTGGTACAGCTCGCGCGACGAGTGACCCGTCTGCGACGCCACCTCGGCGGCGGCCTCTTTGAGCCGCGTGCCGCCGCGCACGAGCTCGAGCACCTGGGTCACGGCATCCGGGAACGCCACCTCGCGCGCCGAGGCGCCGCCGACGACGATCGCGATCTCCCCACGCACGCCCTCGGCCGCCCACGCGGCGAGCTCGGCCAGGGTGCCGCGCTTGACCTCTTCGTACAGCTTCGTGAGCTCGCGGCAGACGGCGGCGGGACGATCGGCGCCGAACGCGCTCGCGAGATCTTCGAGAGTGGATGCCAGGCGCGAGGGCGACTCGAAGAAGACGAGGGTCCGCTCCTCCGAGGCGAGCTGCGCGAAGGCCTTGCGGCGCTCCCCCGGCTTGCGACGCGGGAAGCCCTCGAAGGCGAAGCGGTCGGTGGGGAGCCCGGCGACCGCGAGCGCGGTGACGACGGCGCTCGGCCCGGGGATGGCCGTGACGGTCACGCCGGCGGCGGCCGCAGCCGCGACGAGCCCGAAGCCCGGGTCGCTGACGGTGGGCATTCCCGCGTCGCTCAGCACGAGCAGGTCGTCTTCGCGCGCGAGTTCGACGAGCTCGGCCGCGCGCTCCTTCTCGTTGTGGTCGTGCAGGGCGATCAGGCGCGGGCGGTTCTCGACCCCGAGGCCGGCGAGCAGGCGCTGCGTGGTGCGGGTGTCTTCGGCCGCGACGACCGTGGCGTTCTCGAGCGCCTCGATCAGACGCTTCGAGGCGTCGCCCAGGTTGCCGATGGGGGTCGCCGCGAGGATGATCACCGTTCCACCTTAGGCTGGGGCCCGTGACCACCGCCGTCCCTCCGCTGCTCCCCGTCGTCGAGCAGACGCGCATCGACCGGTGGCGCGACGCCCTGCTCGCGAGCCCCCGCGGATCCCGCCTGTGGCGCTGGCTCGCTCCCCTGCTCGTCACCGTCGTCGCGGCGGTGCTGCGGCTGATCGACCTCGGCAACCCGCACCAGCTGGTGTTCGATGAGACCTACTACGTGAAGGACTCGTGGAGCCAGTGGGTGCTCGGTTACCCCTCCACCTGGCCCGACGGCGCCGACGCCAGCTTCGTCGCGGGTGACACCGACGTCTTCACCGGCATCGGCAGCTACGTCGTGCACCCCCCGCTCGGGCGCATCCTCATCGGCGCGGGCATGGCGCTGCTGGGCCCGGACTCCGCGACCGGTTGGCGCATCTCGGCCGCGGTCTTCGGCACCGCGACCGTGCTGCTGGTGTACCTGCTCGCGCACACGCTCACCCGCTCGATCCCGTTCGCGACCGTGGCATCCGGTCTGATCGCGATCGACGGCCTCGGCATCGTCCTGAGCCGCATCTCGCTGCTCGACATCTTCTTGACGTTCTTCGTCGTGCTGACTTTCTGGTTCGTCGCGCTCGACCACCGCCGCACCGCCGACCGCCTGCGGGCCGCGATCGCGGCCCTCCCGGGCGAACGGCACACCTGGGGCCCCGTGCTGTGGAACCGTCCGTGGTTGGTCGCCGCGGGAGCCGCCGCCGGAGCCGCCACCGCCGTGAAGTGGTCGGGGCTGTACGTGCTGGCCGCCGTCGGCCTGTACGCCGTGATCACCGACGCGCTCGCCCGTCGCCGCGCGGGGATCGATCAATGGCCGATGGATGCCGTCCGCCAGGGGCTCGCATCGTTCGTGCTGCTCGTACCGGTCGCGGTCGTCGTGTACGTGGCGAGCTGGTCGGGTTGGCTGTTCACCACCGGCGGGTGGATGCGCGGCACCCCGGTCGCCGCGACGGGTATCTGGGGGTGGATCCCCGAGCCGCTTCGACAGCTGTGGGCGTACCACCAGGAGATGTACAACTTCCACGTCGGACTCGTCACCCCGCACAGCTACGCGAGCCCCGCCTGGCAGTGGCCGCTGCTCATCCGCCCCACCTCGATGTACTGGCACCAGGACCAGACCGGGGTCAACGGGTGCGCCCTGCCGACGGGGTGCACCGAGGCCATCTCGAGCATCGCGAACCCGATCATCTGGTGGGCCGGGGTCGCGGCATCCCTCTACCTGCTCGTACGATTCGTCGTCGTCCGCGACGGGCGCTTCGCTCTCGTGCTGACCGGGCTCGCCGCCACCTACGTGCCGTGGCTGCTCTACCCCGAGCGCACGATCTTCCAGTTCTACACGGTGGCGATGCTGCCGTTCCTCGTGCTCGCCCTCGCCTTCGCGCTGCGCGATGTCGCCCGCGGAATGAAGGACGCCTCGAGAGCGAGCGGGCAGGTCCTCGTGCTGGTGTTCCTGGGACTCTGCCTCGTCATCTCGGCGTTCTGGTACCCGGTGTGGGCGGGTCTTCCCGTCCCGTACGAGTTCTGGCGCCTGCACAACTGGCTGCCGACCTGGATCTGAGCCGGATGAGCGGGCGGCGGGAGCGGACGGGTGGAGTGCATCCGGCGCGCCGGGGGCTCGGCATCCGCCGCTCTGCTCGCCACCGACCGACCACCGGGTGGGGGCGATGACCCGCGGGGATGAGTGGCTGAACGATCCGCGGCCGGTGCAGCGGGTCAAGGCGTTCAGCGATGCCGCCGTGAACCCCGCCGCGTGGCCGGCCACCGTTCCCGCGGTCGCGCAGTTCCTCGAGGTGGCGAGCGGCGAGGGATGGGAGTTCGGGCCCGGCGTGACCTTCCTCGTCGGTGAGAACGGGTCGGGCAAGTCGACGCTCATCGAGGGCATCGCCGAGGCGGCCGGCCTGCCGGCCGAGGGCGGCTCGACCAACGGCGGCGGCGAGACTCGGCGAACCGAGAGTCCGCTCGGCGAGTGGCTGCGCATCGAGCGGAGCCCGCGCGCCCCGCGGTGGGGGTTCTTCCTGCGGGCCGAGACGATGCACGGCTACTACAGCTGGAGGGACGACCTGGACGGCCCGGCCCCGAGCCTGCACACGATGAGCCACGGCGAGTCCTTCAACGCCTTGCTCGACGAGACGCTCGACCACCCGCACTATGTCTCGGGCCTCGCCTGCCTCGACGAGCCCGAGGCGGCGCTGTCGTTCTCATCGACGCTGCGCTGGCTCGCCTCCCTCGACCGCATGCGCTCCCGCGGCACCCAGGTGATCTGCGCCACCCACTCCCCCGTGCTGGCCGCGTTGCCCGGGGCGACGATCCTCGAGCTGGGCGACTGGGGCATCCGCGAGAGCGCCTGGGAAGACCTGGAGCTGGTGCGGCTGCAGCGCGGGTTCCTCGAGTCGCCGGGGAGGTACCTGCGGCATCTGTTGGAGTGACCGCCCTCAGCCCAGCCGCCCCGCATCCGTCGTCGGCAGCGCGCAGGCGAAGGCGCGGCAGTCGTACGCCGTCGCCTCGCCGCCGAGTGCGACCTTGCCCTCGAACAGCGTGAACCCGGCCTCGGCGAAGGCGAGAGCCTGCGCGGGCGACACCACCGCCACGACATCGGCCGCGACGCGGCGCGCGGCCTCCGCGATCTCGGCATCCGTCTCGCCCACCACGACAAGCTGGCGCGGGGCCGACGCCAGGCCGAGGGCGACCTCGAGGATCGCTCCGTGCGCCAGCGGCGACGCCAGCGCGGCATCGGCGGCGGCGCGCACGAGCGTCTCGGCCGCGGTGCGGTACGACTCCCCCGCCCCGAGGCGCCAGAGGTCGAGAGCGGCCGCGGCGAACACCGACGGGCCCGAGGGCGAGGCGCCGTCGGTGGGCACGGCGTGCGACTGCATGCCCTGAGCGACGAGCACGGGGTCGCCGCCGCCCGGAGGATGGATGCCGTCTGCGCCGAGGCACAGATCGACCAACGCCCGAGCCCGCGACGCGTAGGCGACCTCGCCGGTCGCGCGAGCGAGCGCCAGAAGGCCTCGAGCAAGACCGCCGTAGTCCTCCAGCGTCGCCGGGGCTGCAGAGCGGACCTCGTCGAGCGAAGCCCGTCGGAGGGTTCCGTCGTCGGCGACGTTGCTCTCGAGCACGGCGTCGGCGGCCCACCGGGCCGCCTCGAGGAAGCGCGGGTCGGTGCGGGTTCCGGCGGCGGCGAGAGCGGCGATCGCGTGTCCGTTCCAGCCGGTGACGACCTTCGCGTCGAGCGCCGGAGGCTGCAGCCCCGAGCGATCGGAGGCGCGGTAGTACCCGCCCTCGGTGCGGACCCCGTCGATCACCGACTCGGAGTCCTGGGCTGCGGCGATTCCGCCCGAGGGCAGCTGCAGCACGTCGACGAGGAACCGCGCGGCATCGGTGGCGACGGCGTCGTCGCCCGCGGCGAGCGCCACCTCGACGAGACCCGCGTTGTCGGTGAGCATGCGCTCGTAGTGCGGCACACTCCAGTCGCGGCGGGTGGCGTAGCGGAAGAAGCCCCCCTCGACCAGGTCGTGCAGGTCGGAGCGGGCCATGGCGGAGAGGGCGCGGGATGCCACGTCAGCGGCATCCGGAGCATCCGCCGTCAGAGCCGGGTGCTGCAGGAAGCGCAGAACGGGAGTGTTCGGGAACTTCGGGGTCTCGAACGCGGGCCCGGCGGCGAAGCCGGAGTACTCGCGGTCCTCGCGGGCCACGACGGTCCGCGCCGCGGCGGCGAGTTGCTCGAGGGAGGGAGGAGCGTCTGCCGCTGCGGTGGCGGCGGCGGCCAGAGCCTCGCGGAGGGAGGAGCCCGTGGCATCCACTTCGTTCCGGCGTTCGGTCCACGCCTCGCGGACCGCGGCGAGCACCTGACGAAACGAGGGCTGGGGAGGGCGCGGGGCCGGCGGGAAGTAGGTGCCGGCGTAGAAAACGCGCCCCTCGGGCGAGGCGAAGACCGTCAGGGGCCACCCGAGGTGCGGGGTGAAGGCGGATGCCGCGTCGAGATAGGCGGCGTCGACGTCGGGATGCTCCTCGCGATCGACTTTGATCGACACGAAGCCGGCGTTGAGTTCGGCAGCGGTCTCGGGGTCTTGGAACGACTCGCGCGCCATCACATGACACCAGTGACAGGTGCTGTACCCGATCGAGACCATCACGGGGACGTCTCTCTCGGCCGCGAGCGCGAACGCCTCGGCCCCCCAGGGGAACCACGCGACGGGATTGTCGGCGTGGGCCCGCAAGTAGGGGCTCGAGGCGTTCGCGAGGCGGTTCATGCGCGCGGGTGCGCCGACCTCAGTTGAGGTCGTCGGGGTGCGTGCCCACGCGGCCCGAGCCGTCGCCCGGGTCGACCGCGTCGATCGCGGCCATCTCGTCGGCCGTGAGCTCGAAGTCGAACAGGTCGAAGTTCTCCTCGAGGCGCTCGCGGCGCACCGACTTGGGGAACACGATGAACCCGTGCTGGATGTGCCAGCGCAGCACGGCCTGAGCGGGGCTCTTGCCGTGGGCTTCGGCGGCATCCTTCACCGCGGGGAGCTCGAACAGGTCGTACTTGCCCTGGCCGAGCGGGCCCCACGACTCGATGTGCATGTCGTGCTCCTGGCCCCAGGTCGCGATCTCGCGCTGGCTGAGGGCGGGGTGCAGCTCGATCTGGTCGACCACGGGGGTCACACCGGTCTCGGTGACGATGCGGTCGAGGTGCGGCACGAGAAAGTTCGAGACGCCGATCGAGCGGGCCTTGCCGGCCTCGCGGATCTCGATCATCTTCTGCCACGCGTGGACGTAGTTGTCGTTCTTCGGCGTCGGCCAGTGGATGAGGTACAGGTCGACGGCGTCGAGCTGGAGCTTCTGCAGGCTCTCGTCGATCGCGGCGAGCGGCTCGTCGCCGTCGTGGCGGTCGTTCCAGAGCTTGGTGGTGATGAAGAGCTCGTCACGAGGGATGCCGCTGGCCGCGATCGCGCGGCCGACACCCTCTTCGTTCTTGTAGATCGCGGCGGTGTCGATGTGGCGGTAGCCCACCTCGAGGGCCTCGGACACGGCACGCTCGGCGTCGTCGGCGGGCACGAGGAACACGCCGTAGCCGAGCTGGGGGATGGAGTTTCCGTCGTTGAGCTGAACTGAAGGAACGGTCATGAGAAGAGCCTAGGAGCGGTGTCTCGAAGGGTTCTCGGGGTTGACGCGCGGGTCGAGTCCTTTATCCCCCGCCTTCTCGCACCCCGGCGTGGTTGACTACCGAAATGACGCCGCAGCCTCCCACCCGGCACGCTCGACGCGACCCCTCCTCGGCCTGGCGTCGGGGAGCGAAGCTCGTCGCCATCGCCGTGACCGTCGTGCTCGTCGCGGCCGTGGCGGTCGGAGGGTTCTACGCGTTCTCGCTGTCGCAGCGTCTGCAAGACGCCGCCGTTCCCCTCAAGGACGCCCCGGCCGAACCGCCCGCGCTGAGCGCCTACAACGAACCCTTCGCGGTGCTCGTCGTCGGTACCGACGAGTGCGACGACCAGGTGAAGGCGGCTTTCGGCGCGCGCTGCTCCGACCCGGGCAACGAGGGCACCCGCAACGACGTCAACATGCTCGTGCACGTCTCGACGAACCCCCGTCGCGTTACCGTCGTCTCGTTCCCCCGCGATCTGCAGATCGGCATCCCGGAGTGCACGGGAGCCGACGGCTCGACCTCGTCGGCGTCGTACAAGGCCCCGATTAACTCCGCGTACGAAGCCGGCGGACTGACCTGCGTCGCAGACACGGTCTCGGAGCTGAGCGGACAGAGCATCCCGTTCGCCGCGAAGGTGAGCTTCGGAAACGTCGTCAACATCACCGACGCCATCGGCGGCGTGGAGGTCTGCATCGGCGGCGACGGCATCGACGACCCCGACGCGGGGATCGACTGGGAGCCGGGCCCGCGCGTCGTCAAGGGCTACGATGCCCTGGCGTTCCTGCGCACACGCAAGGGCATCGGCGACGGCAGCGACCTCGCCCGCATCGGAAACCAGCAGCAGTACCTCTCGCGGCTGATCAACAAGCTGCGCAGCGACGAGGTGCTCTCGAACCCCGGCACCCTCATCGGGCTCGCCAACACCGCGGTGAACAACATCGAACCGAGCGAGAGCCTCGCCGACCCGATCCGCATCGCTCAGCTGGCCTACACCCTCAAGGACGTGCCGTTCAGCGACATCACGTTCGTGCAGTTCCCGGTGGTCGACGACCCCGCGGACAACAACCACGTGATCCCCGACCAGGCGTCGGCCGCAACCCTGTGGGAGGCGCTCGACACCAACGCCCCTCTGCAACTGACCGGCGAAGAGGGAGCCAACGGCGGAGTTATCACCGACCCCTCGGCCCCGACCCCCGCGCCGAGCGAGCCCGCCCCCGAGGCGAGCACCCCCGCACCGGATGCCACGGACTCCAGCGCCGCGCCGGGCGTCGTCGAACTGCCGAGCAACGTCAGCGGAACGAAGGCAAACCAGGCCACCTGCTCCGCCGGCAACGGGTGATCGCCGCGCGCGGATCAGCGTCAAGACCCGGGGACCGTCCAGAGTCATCGGCGACGATCGAGGGGTGAAAACCGCCACGTGCTCGACGACCCTCCTCCTGCTCGCGGCCCTGACCCTCACCGCGTGCGCCCCGGCCGCGGCGCCCGCGCCGACGGCATCCCCCTCTCCGTCCCCGACGCCGACGCCCACCGCGACCCCGGATCCCCTCGCGGGGATGAGCCTGCAGGACAAGGTCGGCCAGATGTTCATGGTCGGCACGTCGGTGGAGGGCGCCAACCCCACGACCCTCGCCGCCGTGCGCGACGATCACGTGGGCGGGATCTTCCTGCACGGAAGGTCGGATGCCGGCACCCAGGCCACCGCAGACCTGATCGGGCAGTTCACCTCCACCGTCGGCGCGGCCGCTCCGCAGCTGTGGGTCGCCACCGACCAGGAGGGCGGCACCGTCCAGGTGCTGAAGGGTCCGGGCTTCGACCGCATCCCCTCGGCCGTCGAGCAGGCCGCCCAGACCGACGCGGCCCTGCGTTCCTCCGCCGCGACCTGGAGCACGCAACTCGCGCAATCGGGGGTGAACATGAACCTCGCTCCGGTCGCCGACATCGTCACGAGCCCGGAGTTCGCGGCATCCAATCCTCCGATCGGCGCGCTCGCGCGCGAGTACGGCTACGACGAGACCACTGTCGCCGCCAAGGTCGGCGCGTTCGCCGCCGGCATGCGCGACGGCGGCGTGATGCCCACGCTCAAGCACTTCCCGGGCCTGGGGCACGTCGACGAGAACACCGACACCCGCACGGGCGTCACCGACGACACGGTCACCGCCGACGGCGCAGACGTGGGCGTGTACGCGAGCGTCCTGCCCCAAGGGGACGCGATCGTCATGATGTCGACCGCGATCTACGCCCGGATCGACCCGAGCGCGCCCGCCGCGTTCTCACCCGCGGTGGTGGACGTGCTGCGCGACCGCGTCGGGTTCGACGGCGTGATCACCGTCGACGACCTGTCGGCGGCGCGCCAGGTGCAGCCCTGGTCTCCGGCCGATCGCGCCACCCTCGCCGTGGACGCCGGGGTCGACCTGCTGCTGGTCTCGGCCGACCCCTCGGTGTACCCCGACATGCACCAGGCGGTGCTGTCGCGCGCCGAGAGCGACCCCGCGTTCGCCGCGAAGGTGGATGCCGCGGCCCGGCGGATCGTCGAGCAGAAGGCGTCGATGCCGTAGGCGCTCCCCCCTGAGGAGTCGCTTTGTGTCGCCCCGGCACGGGCCAGGCGACAGGAAGTGGCCCCTCGCGCGAGTCGCCAGGAAATGTCGCTTCGAGCAGCCCCAAGCGACGGAAATTGGCGACTCGCGCGATGGGTGGGCGATACGCTGGAAGGCTGTGTCTGTCGAACCCGTCATCGTCTACCCGCCCGAGCTGCCCGTCAGCGCCGCGCGGGACGAGATCGCGCGCGCGATCCGCGACCACCAGGTCGTGATCGTCGCCGGGGCCACCGGCTCGGGCAAGACCACGCAGCTGCCCAAGATCTGCCTCGAACTGGGCCGCACCTCGATCGCTCACACGCAGCCGCGCCGCATCGCCGCGCGCACGATCGCCGAGCGCATCGCCGACGAGATGCAGGTTCCCCTCGGCTCGACCGTCGGCTACAAGGTGCGCTTCACCGACAAGGTGTCGGCCGACACGCGCGTGGCGCTGGTCACCGACGGCATCCTGCTCAACGAGATCCACCGCGACCGACTGCTGCGCCGCTACGACACGATCATCGTCGACGAGGCGCACGAGCGCTCGCTCAACATCGACTTCCTGCTCGGCTACCTGCGCCGCATCCTGCCGAAGCGCCCCGACCTCAAGGTCATCGTCACCTCGGCGACCATCGACCCCGAGAGCTTCGCGCGCCACTTCGCCGCGGCCCCCACCGAGCCCGGCGGTGAGCCGGTGCCCGCCCCCGTCATCGAGGTGTCGGGGCGCACCTACCCGGTCGAGATCCGCTATCGGCCGGTGAGCGGCGACGACGAGGCGGGCGAAACTCCTGAGAATTCGGATGCCGACGACCTCGACGGCCCGCCATCCCGCGGCCGCGCCGGGGCGGGCCCGCAGAAAGTCCGGAGTTCGGCCCGGCCCGCGGCGAAGCCCGGCCGTGCCGACGACGACGTCGACGAGGTCGGAGCCGTCGTCGCTGCTCTCCGCGAGCTCGATCGCGAGGCCCCGGGCGACGTGCTCGTCTTCTTCCCCGGAGAGGCCGAGATCCGCGATGCGGCGGATGCCATCCGCGGGGCGTACCAGAAGGACACCTCCCCCACCGAGGTCCTGCCCCTGTACGGGCGCCTGTCCGCGGCTGAACAGCACCGCGTGTTCGAGCGCTCGAGCGTCGCGGGCGTGCGTCGCCGCGTCATCCTCGCCACGAACGTCGCCGAGACGAGTCTCACCGTCCCCGGCATCCGGTACGTCGTCGACACCGGAACCGCCCGCATCTCGCGCTACAGCAACCGGTCGAAGATCCAGCGCCTGCCGATCGAGGCCGTGTCGCAGGCGTCGGCGCAGCAGCGCTCGGGGCGAGCGGGGCGCACCTCGCCCGGTATCGCGATCCGGCTCTACTCCGAAGACGACTTCACGCGTCGCCCCGAGTACACCGAGCCCGAGATCCTGCGCACCTCGCTGGCATCCGTCATCCTCCAGATGCTGTCGCTCGGCTTCGGCGACATCCAGGCCTTCCCGTTCCTCACCCCGCCCGACTCGCGGGGCGTGAAGGCCGCGTTCGACCTGCTCGTCGAGCTCGGCGCGGTGAAGCTGCCCGCCCCCGGCACGCGCGGTGCCGACACCTCACGCGAGCGCGACGTCCGCGGCGACGGCGACCCGTCCCGGCACCGCGGCGGACGGGGTCCGCGCGAGGACGGCCCCCGCCTCACCGAGATCGGCCGCGAGATCGCGCGCCTGCCGATCGACCCGCGCTTCGCCCGCATGCTCATCGAGGCGCGCCGGAACGACGTGCAGCCCGAGGTGCTCGCGATCGTGTCGGGCATGTCGATCCAGGACGTGCGCGAACGGCCCGAGGAGCGCCGCGAAGAGGCGGACCGCTTCCACGCGCGGTTCACCGATCCCACCAGCGACTTCCTCTCTCTGCTGAACCTGTGGGACTACCTGCAGGAGAAGCAGGCCGAGCTGGGCTCGAGCGCGTTCCGGCGCCTGTGCCGCAGCGAGCACCTCAACTACGTGCGCGTGCGCGAGTGGATGGACGTGCACCGGCAGCTCCGATCGCTCGGCGGCGAGCGCGGGTCGGGCGAGGGCGGCGCGCGTGGGTCGGGCGACGGCGGCGCGCGGGACTCCGGCGACGGAGGCCGTCGCGGCGGGCGCTCGAGAAACCATGTCCCACTTTCGGCTGGTTCAGACCCCTCCAGGCCGCACAATTCGGGACATGCAGCGCGAAAATCGGGACATGGTTCGACAGCCGCCGACCGGAACGCCGCCCCCGAGGGGCACGCCGCCGGCGACGCGATCCACCGCGCGATCCTCTCCGGGTTGCTGTCGCACCTCGGCATCCTGGATCCCCGAACCATGGCGCAGGCCAAAGACCGCAAGGCGCCGGGTGATGCCCGCCCCACTAAGGGCGAGTACATCGGCGCGCGCGGGGCGCGGTTCGCGATCTTCCCGGGCTCGGGGCTGAAGAAGAAGCGCCCCTCGGCCGTCATGGCCGCCGAGCTCGTCGAGACCTCGCGCCTGTTCGCCCGCACGGTCGCCGCCGTCGACCCGGCGTGGGCGGAGGATCTCGCCCCCGACCTGGTCAAGCGCTCGCTGAGCGAGCCGCACTGGTCGAAGGATGCCGGCTCCGCCGCCGCCTACGAGAAGGTCACCCTCTTCGGGGTCGAGCTCGTCGGGCGTCGCCGGGTGCAGCTCGCGCGCTTCGACCGGCCGCTCGCGCGCGAGATGTTCGTGCGCCACGCGCTGGTCGAGGGCGAGTGGGACCCGTCGGTGCTCGACAAGCGCCTCACCGCGTTCCTCCGCCGCAACCAGGAGCAGCGCCGCCTGCTCGAGAAGATCGAGGAGCGCGAGCGTCGCCGCGACATCCTCATCGGTGACGAAGCCGTGTTCGCGTTCTACACCTCCCGCATCCCGGCCGACGTCACTGACGTGCGCTCGTTCGAGACGTGGTGGAAAGACGCTTCGAACCGCACCCCGTACCTGCTCGACCTGCGCGAGTCCGACCTCACCGGCGACCGCGCCCAGGGCGACGACCGGGCCTTCCCCGCGCGCTGGCGCCAGGGCGATCAGACGCTCAACCTCGCGTACCGCTTCGAGCCGGGAGCCCCCGATGACGGCGTGACGGTGGTCGTGCCGCTGCCCCTGCTCGCGCAGCTGCGGCCCGACGGGTTCGACTGGCAGGTCCCCGGCATGCGCGACGAGCTGGTCACCGCTCTGCTGCGCGCGCTGCCGAAGACGATCCGCCGCAACGTCGTGCCCGCCGCCGACTGGGCGGAGAAATTCTCGGCCGAACTCGCCGAGAAGGGCCCCGAGCACGCGAACGGCCTGCCGAAGACGACGCTCGTCGACGCCCTCGCCGCCCTCGTGCAGCGCGTGGCGAACCAGCGGGTGAGCGCCGCCGACTTCGAGCTCGAGCGGGTTCCCGGCCACCTCACGCCGTCGTTCCGCGCCGTGGATGCCCGCGGCCGCGCGATCGGCAGCGACCGCGACCTGGCGACCCTGCAGCGCCGTCTCGCCGACAAGGCCCGGTCCAGCGTCGAGTCGACGATCGCCCGCCCGGCGCAGAGAGCCGCGAAAGTCGCCGAGGCCTCCCCCGCTTTCGCGTCGCGCTCGAAGCTGACGACCTGGGATCTCGACGAACTCACCGAAGTCGTCGACACCCCCGTCGCCGGTGGCGTCGTGCGCGGCTACCCCGCCCTGGTCGATGAGGGCGACAGCGTGGCCCTGCGCGTGGAGGCGACCCCCGAAGACGCGGCGCGGCACACGCGGGCCGGCATCCGGCGTCTCCTGCTGCTGGCCGTCCCCTCCCCCGCGACCTACGTGCTCGACCACCTCACCGCGAACGAGAAGCTCGCGCTGGCTGCCTCGCCGTACCAGAACGCCAAGGCGCTCATCGAGGATGCGCGCGTGGCCCTCGCCGACGACGTCCTGCTGCGCGAGGCGCCGAGCGGCGTCGTGCGCACGAAGGCGGATTTTGAACGCGTGCGCGACGCCTTCTCCACGGCATCCGTCGACCGCACCTTCCAGACGGTGTCGCTCGCGGCGAGGATCCTGCTCGCGCAACGCGAGGTCGACCGCGCGATGAAGGACGCCTCGTCGATCACGCTGCTGGGCGCGCTGAACGACGTGCGCGGGCAGGTGAAGGGCCTGATCTTCCCGGGATTCCTTTCGCGTACGGGCCTCGCGCGCCTGCAGCACCTCCCGCGCTATCTCGCCGGAGCGCTGGAGCGGGTGAAGACGCTGTCCGACAACCCCGGTCGCGATCGCCAGCGCATGACCGAGTACGAGCGCGCGGCCACGGGCTTCGTCGAGGCTGGGGGCGCGGTTCCGCTTCCCGCCGATGCGACGGCGAACCTCGTGCAGACGCGCTGGCTGCTCGAAGAGCTGCGCGTCAGCCTGTTCGCTCAGCGCCTCGGCACGGCAGAGCCCGTGTCGCCGCAGCGTATCGCCAAGGCGCTCAAGAGCGCCTGATCCGCCGTCTTCTGTCGCTTCCGGGGCCGGGAGGCGACAGAATCCGTCGAGGCGCACGAGGGGTCAGACGCCGAGCGCCCGTCCCCACTCTCGCAGCAGCGCCTCGAGCGTGCGTCGCTGATCGGCGTCGAGCCCGGACAAGAGCCGCTCCTCATTGGTCAGGTGGGCGACGACGGCCTCGTCGATGACCCGGCGGCCTTTCGCGGTGAGCGAGATCACGCGTCCGCGCCCGTCGTCGTCGCTGGCGCTCCGGGACACGAGACCGGATGCCACGAGCCGGTCGACGCGTTTCGTCACCGCGCCCGTGGTCACCATCGTGTGACGCGCCAGCTCACCCGGCGTGCGCGCGAACGGCTCGCCGCCGCGGCGGAGGGTCGCGAGGATGTCGAACTCCCCCTCGCCCAGGCCGAACCGGCGGAAGACCTCGAGCAACTCCGCGTCGAGGTGAGCGGCGATGCGGCTCAGCCGACCGACGACCTGCATGGGTGAGGCGTCGACGTCGGGGCGTTCGGCGGCCCAGTGCTGGACGATCTCGTCGACGTGGTCGGCATCCATTTCCCCATTCTATCTTCCACGGAAGCTAGACTGTCTTCCATGGAAGATAAGTGGCGTCTCGTCGCGATCACCGCCGTCGCTCCTGTGGCCTGGGGCGCGACCTACGTGGTGACCCGACACCTGCTGCCCGCCGACGCTCCGCTGTGGGGAGCCGCACTGCGGGCCCTCCCCGCCGGCCTGTTGCTCTGGGCGCTCGCGCGCCGTCGTCCGCGCGGCGATTGGTGGTGGAAGGCGCCCGTTCTCGGTCTGCTGAACTTCGGCGCCTTCTTCGTGCTCGTCTACATCGCGGCGCAATTGCTGCCGTCCTCGATCGCCGCGTCGATCATGGCGCTGGCCCCCCTGGCTCTCGCGGGGCTCGCCTGGCCCCTGCTCTCGCAACGGCCCACGGCGCGATGGGCCGTCGGCGCGCTCCTGGGTCTCGTCGGCGTGCTGTCGGTGGTGGGGCTCGGCACCGGAACGATCCCGGTCGCGGGGGTCGTGGCATCCGTGATCGCACTGCTGGCGTCGTCGCTGGGAGCGATCCTCACCACCCGCTGGAGGGACGAGACGCCCCTGCTCGCGACCACCTCGTGGCAGCTGACCGCCGGGGGTGTCGCCCTGGTCGCGGTGGCGGCGATGGTCGAGGGCCGACCACCCCGAGTGGATGCCGCGGGCCTGCTGGCCTCCGTCGGCATCGCGGTCATCGCGACGGCACTGGCGTTCGTGTGCTGGTTCACCGGACTGCGTCACCTGCCCGCGGGCACCGTGGGGCTCATCGGATTGCTGAACCCCGTGACCGGGGTACTGCTCGGGGTGGCGGTGGGCGGCGAGTCGCTCGCTGTGCCGCAGGTGGGGGGCATCGTGCTGGTGCTCGCGGCGATCGCCGTCACGAGCGGCGCGAGGGGTCGGAATCTGTCACCCGAACGGTCCGTCGGCGACAGATCATGACCCCTCGCGCGGTCGTCACGACCGCAGCGACACCTGCCCCAGAGACGCTTCGACGTCCACGACCGCCGTCGCCGACGACGAGGTGCGCAGGCGGTTGTCGATCCGACCGAGACCGCTGTCGGTGGTGACGTTGTACTCCTCGTCGGGCAGGGTGATGTCGGCGGAGCCGGCGGTGACCGTGATCCTGGTGCGCGCGGGGGCGTCTCCCGCCAGCGTCGAGGCGAGGCTGCCGCCGGCGACCTCGAAGGTCGCGTCCCCCACCCCCGTGAGGGTCCCCGACGCCGACCCGCCCGAGACCGACACGTCGAGGGTGCGGACGTCTCCGGCGAGATCCACGTCACCTCCGGCGAGTTGCACGTTCAACGACCCGAAGTCGGCGTCGACCGACAGGGCGCCGCCGGCGACCTGGATCCGCGCGTCGAGGTTCGTCGTGGCGGAGGCCCGGGGCAGCACCAGGGTGGCGGATCCGGCGCCGTTCGACCAGCCGACGAAGTTCGTCTGCGGAGAGCTCACCCGCAGGGTGCTGCCCTTCCGTTCGAACGTCCACCCGTCCGCCCCGCTCCCGACGTCGAGCTGCGCCTCCGAGACGTCGCCGTACGCGATGGTGAGCGAACCGCCCGCCACATCGACGTCGAGATCGGTGAGTCCGTCGGTCGCGGTCTCACTCATCGCGTACCCCGACCCGCTGTCGCGCAGCGTCGCGGCCGCGGTCACGCCCGTCCCGATGACCGTGCCCGCGAGCACGCATGCCCCGACGACGATCGTGGCGAGCGAGACGAAGAAGGGAACCCCGTGACGAGAGGGCGCGGTCGGCGGCGTGAGAGGGGTCGGCGAGGTCATGAGGTGGCTCCGGTGTGGTCGTGGCCCAGGTGCACGAGGGCGGCGATGACGCGGCGGTTGCCGGTCTCGTCCTGCTCGAGTCCGAGCTTGGTGAAGATGGCGGTGATGTACTTCTCGACGCTGGCCTCTGAGACGAACAGCGCCTGGGCGATCGCCTGATTCGAGCGCCCCTCGGCGATCAGCGAGAGCACGGAGCGTTCGCGCTCGGTGAGGCTCTGCAGCCGCTCGTCGCGGCGGCGCCGCGCCAGCAGCTGGCCGACGACCTCGGGGTCGAGCACGGTCGCTCCCCCGGCGATGCGGGCCACCGTGTCGAGGAAGTCGCGCACGTCGGCGACCCGGTCCTTGAGCAGGTACCCGAGCGAGCCCTGCCCGTCGGCGATCAGGTCGCTCGCGTACTGCTCCTCGACGTACTGCGACAGGACGAGGACCGAGAGACCGGGATGCCGGGACCTCAGCGCGATCGCAGCACGGATGCCCTCGTCGGTCCAGGTCGGCGGCAGACGTACGTCGAGGATGCACAGGTCGGGGGTGGTCTCCGTGACCGCGGCCTCGAGGCCCTCGGCATCGGGCAGCGCCGCGACCACCTCGTGGCCGTCGTCCGCGAGCAGGCGCACGAGCCCCTCGCGCAGCAGGACCGAGTCCTCGCAGATCAGGATGCGCACGGGACGCTCACCTCCACCGTGGTCGGCCCGCCCTGCGGGCTGTCGATGCGGGCGGTGCCGCCGGCCGCGGTGACCCGGTTGACGATGCCGTCGAGGCCGCCACCGGGCACGATCCGCGCCCCGCCGAGGCCGTCGTCCTCGACCCGGGCCCACAGGGTCCCGTCATCCCGCAGTCGAACGTGGACACGGCATCCGGTCGCCCGGGAGTGC
This sequence comes from Microbacterium testaceum StLB037, assembly GCF_900104345.1. Classification (GTDB taxonomy): domain Bacteria; phylum Actinomycetota; class Actinomycetes; order Actinomycetales; family Microbacteriaceae; genus Microbacterium; species Microbacterium testaceum_A. The sequence continues at coordinate 186,200 of NZ_FNJN01000007.1, read as the reverse complement.
TTCGCCGCGTTCGTCAGCGCCTCGGCGATCACGAAGTACACCGCCGCCTCGGCCGGACGCGAGCACCGCCGCGGCACTCGCACATCGAGTGTCACCGGGATGTGAGATCGTGACGCGAGCGCCGAGAGGGCGGCATCGAGTCCCCGATCGTCCAGGACCGAGGCATGGATGCCGCGAGCCAGCTGCCGCAGCTCGGTGATGGCCGATTTGGTCGAGGCGTGCGCCTCGGCGACGAGGGCCTTCGCGGCCTCGGGATCGTCGTCGATCTTGGTCTGCGCCAGGCCCAGCGTCATGCCGATCGAGACGAGCCGCGGCTGGACTCCGTCGTGCAGGTCGCGCTCGATACGGGTGCGTTCGACCTCGGCCGCCCGGACGGCCCCGGCGCGGCGCGTGTCGGAGGTGCGGGCCTGCTCTTCGAGCTGCGCCTCGCGGGAGGGGACGAGGATCGCGCGCGAGATGACCCCGTGGAGCACCGCTAGGCCCACGATCGCCGCGAGCGAGGCGACGAAGACGAGCAGACCCACGAGGGGAGCTGCCACTCCCTGCAGGGGCACGAAACCGAGCAGACGCGGGTGGGACCACCCGAAGATCGGGCTGATCATCAGACCCAGCCCCCACGAGGTGAGCCCGGCGACGCCGAGCGTGGCGAGACCCAGGATCGTCGCGATGGTGAACGATGCCACCGCCCGCCACTGACCCGGATCGATGGCCTGCAACCAGATGGTGTGCGCGACGCCGGTGAACCCGGTGCGCGGGCTGTGGCGGGGACGCAGGGGCGGCAGACCCAGGCGGTAGAGGCCGTCGAGACGGGCGCGTTCGAACCATGCGATCGCGAAGAGCGCGTAGACGAGGGCGACCAGGGCGATCACCCCGATGAAGAGGGCGGCGAGCAGCCCCACGCCGGCGCCGAAGAGCCCGAACAGGGTTCCCAGGATGCCGGGGCCGATGACGCCGAGCGCGGCGAGATGCACCACCGCACCGGCGATGCGACCGGGCGAGGCGATGCGCACCCGCGGCGCGAGGGGCTGGTCCACCCTCGGAACGGGAGCGCCGGCGACGGGCGCGGGCGTCGGCGGAGGAGGCGGAAGAACGGATGCCGTGGTCATGGGTTCCACGCTAGAGGTGGGCCCCGCGCCGGCGCCGCCCGGTCAGCCCCCGCGCGCTTTCGGGTTATCCCGAAAGATCCGCGTGAAGGGTCGGTTCCGGTCGCCGAGGGCGATCCTCGGCGACACGAAACGACCCCTCGCGCGGGCAGCGGCCGCGCACGAACGAACGCCCCGCCGCACGAGGCGACGGGGCGTTCGACGAAAGAGCGTGGATCAACCGCGCGTGCGGTTCTTGTTCCACACGTCGAAGGCCACGGCCAGCAGGAGCACGAGGCCCTTGATGAACTGCTGCACGTCGGTCGAGATGCCCATCAGCGACATGCCGTTGTTGAGCACACCCATGACCAGACCACCGGCGATCGCGCCGACCACGCGGCCGACACCACCCTGGACGGCCGCTCCACCGATGAACGAGGCGGCGATCGCGTCGAGCTCGAAGAGGTTACCGGCACCCGGGCCGGCCGAGTTCAGGCGACCCGTGAAGACGATGCCGGCGAGAGCCGCGAGGACACCCATGTTCACGAAGAGCATGAAGTCCACGCGACGGGTGTTGATACCCGAGAGCTTCGCGGCGGTGCGGTTGCCGCCGAGGGCGTAGATGTGGCGGCCGAAGACGCTGCGGCTCATGACCGTCGAGTAGCCGATGATGAGCAGCGCCAGGACGACGAGCACGATGGGCGTGCCGCGCGATCCGGGAGCCACACCGAGCAGGTAGGTGAGGTAGGCGATCAGCGCGCCGCCACCGATGACCTTGACCAGGAACGCCACCTGCGGCTCGTTCTGCAGCTCGAGCGCGGCGCGCTTCGCACGCTGGCGAACCTGCGACACGACGAAGAGGACGAGGGTCAGGGCGCCGAGGGCGACCGTGATCCACTCTGCGGGCGAGGTCGCCGCCGGGAACAGGTCGGGGAACAAGTATCCGCCACCGAGAGCGCGGTACTCGGTCGGGAACGGCGTGATCTGCGTGTTGCCCAGGGTCATCTGCGTCAGACCGCGGAAGAGGAGCATGCCCGCGAGGGTCACGATGAACGCGGGGATGCCAATGTAGGCGACCCAGAAGCCCTGCCACATGCCGACCACGGCACCGAGGAGCAGCGAGAGGACGATGCCGAGCCACCAGGGCAGACCCCACTGCACGATGAGCACACCCGAGACGGCACCGACGAAGGCGGCGACCGATCCGACCGACAGGTCGATGTGGCCGGCGATGATGATCATCACCATGCCGATCGCGAGGATCAGGATGTAGCTGTTCTGGACGATGATGTTCGACACGTTGCCTGCGGTGAGCAGACGGCCGCCGGTCAACGCCTGGAAGAGCAGCACGATCACGATCAGCGCGATGAAGATGCCGATCTCGCGCAGACGCGACGTGAAGAACTGCACGATGCCGCCGGCACCGCTGCCGGCGGCGCCGCCGACGGGGCCCTTCGGCGTGGCGGGACCCTGGGGGGTCACGGTGTTGTCAAGCGCTGACATGGTCGGCTTCCTTTTCCTTCGTCATGAGCACCATGAGTGCCTCGGGAGTGGCCTCTTCGATGGGCAGCTGGCCGGTGATGTGGCCTTCGCTGAGGGTGTAGATGCGGTCGCAGATGCCGAGGAGCTCCGGCAGCTCCGAAGAGATGACCAGCACCCCCTTCCCCTGCGCCGCGAGGGAGTTGATGATCGTGTAGATCTCGTACTTGGCGCCGACGTCGATGCCGCGGGTCGGCTCGTCGAGGATGAGCACCTCCGGGTCGGAGTACAGCCACTGCGACAGCACGACCTTCTGCTGGTTGCCGCCCGAGAGCTTGCCGACGACGACATCGACGCTGGGCGCCTTGATGTTCATCGACTTGCGGTAGCGGTTGGCGACCAGGTACTCCTCGTCGCCGTCGACCCAACCGCCCTTGACGAGCTTGCGCATCCCGGCGAGCGAGATGTTGCGCTTGATCGTGTCGATCAGGTTGAGACCGGCGCCCTTGCGGTCCTCGGTCACGTAGGCGAGACCGCTACGGATCGCGGCGGGCACCGTCGAGGTGTCGGCCTTCTGACCGCGGATGTAGACGTTGCCCGAGATCTTCGAGCCGAAGCTCTTGCCGAACACGCTCATCGCGAGCTCGGTGCGTCCGGCGCCCATCAGGCCGGCGATGCCGACGACCTCGCCCGCGCGCACGTTCAGGTTGGCCTGGTGGATGACGGTGCGGTTCGCGTCGGTGGGGTGGCTGACGTTCCAATCCTCGATGCGCAGGACCTCGTCGCCGATCTCGACGTCGCGGTCGGGGTAGCGGTTCTCGAGCTCGCGGCCCACCATTCCGCGGATGATGCGGTCTTCGCTGGTGCCGCCCGTGGCCACATCGAGCGTCTCGATCGTGCGACCGTCACGGATGATCGTGACCTCGTCGGCGATCGCGCGGATCTCGTTGAGCTTGTGGCTGATGATGATGCACGTGATGTTCTGGCCGCGCAGGTGGCGGATCAGATCCAGCAGGTGCTCGGAGTCGTCGTCGTTGAGCGCCGCGGTCGGCTCATCGAGGATGAGGAGCTTGACGTCCTTCGACAGCGCCTTGGCGATCTCGACGAGCTGCTGCTTGCCGACGCCGATCTCGTTGACGGGAACGTCGGGGCTGTCGCCCAGGCCCACGCGGGCGAGGAGCTTGGCCGCTTCGCGGTTCGTGGCGTCCCAGTCGATGAGACCGCGGTGCGTGATCTCGTTGCCGAGGAAGATGTTCTCGGCGATCGAGAGGTAGGGGCTCAGGGCGAGCTCCTGGTGGATGATGACGATGCCGGCCGCTTCGCTGTCGCGGATGTCCTTGAACTCGACGGTGTTGCCGTCGAAGACGATCTCGCCGCGGTAGTCGCCCGCGGGATACACACCGCTGAGCACCTTCATGAGGGTGGACTTGCCGGCGCCGTTCTCACCGCAGATGGCGTGAACCGTCCCGCGCTCGACGGTCAGTGACACGTCGGCGAGCGCGATGACGCCGGGGAACTCCTTGGTGATCGAGCGCATCTCGAGGATGGTGCTCACGAGGTCCTCCTTGCAGAACCGGCGCGTGGCCGGTCGGAATGTGGGGCGGGCGCGGGATGCCGCGGACCCGCAGGAGCCTCCGCCGCGACCCGGGGGGCCGCGGCGGAGGCGGGGCGGAGGGACGGGGAGCCCCTCCGGGGGATTACTTCAGGTCGGCCTCGGTGTAGTAACCGCTGTCGATGAGGACTTCCTTGTAGTTGTCCTTGGTGACGATCGTCGACTGCAGGAGGTACGAGGGAACGACCTTCTTGCCGTTGTCGTAGGTCTTCTCGTCGTTGACCTCGGGCTTCTCGCCCTTGCGGATGTCGTCGACCATGGTCACGGCCTGCTTGGCGAGCTCGCGCGTGTCCTTGAAGATCGTCGAGTACTGCTCGCCCGCGATGATCGACTTGATCGAGCCGGCCTCGGCGTCCTGACCCGTGATGACGGGGAGGTCGCTGGCCGAGTAGCCACCCGAGGTGAGGGCCGAGATGATGCCGATCGACAGACCGTCGTAGGGCGAGAGCACACCGTTGAGCTTGGTGCCGCCGATGACGGTGAGGATGTTCTCCATGCGCTTCTGCGCCGTCTCGGGCAGCCAGCGGAGGATGGCCGCCTGGCCGAACTCGGTCTGGCCGGAGGGAACCTTCAGCACACCCTTGTCCATGTAGGGCTTGAGGGTGTCCATCGCGCCGTTCCAGAAGAACGTGGCGTTGTTGTCGTCGGGGCTACCGGCGAACAGCTCGACGTTGAAGGGGCCGGCGGCGCCGGTCTCCTTGCCCGAGGCGTCGAGGACGCCGAGGCCGGTCAGGAGCGAGGTGGCCTGCTGGACGCCGACCTTGTAGTTGTCGAACGTCGTGTAGTAGTCGACGTTCTCGGTGCCGTTGATGAGGCGGTCGTACGCGATGACGGGGATGTTCGCGTCCTTGGCCTGCTGCAGCACGTCGGTGAGCGTGGTGCCGTCGATCGAGGCGACGATCAGGGCCTTGGCGCCCGTGGTGATCATGTTCTCGATCTGCGAGACCTGGGTGGGGATGTCGTCGTTCGCGTACTGCAGGTCGACCTGGTAGCCGAGCTCTTCGAGCTGCGACTTGACGTTGTTGCCGTCGGCGATCCATCGCTCCGACTGCTGGGTCGGCATGGCCACACCGATGGTGCCGCCAGCCTCCTGCGAGTCTCCGCTGCCGGCGCCGGTACGGTCACCGGCGCAACCGGCGAGACCGATGCCGAGCGCGAGGACGCCCGCTCCCGCGATCGCCTTGAGCATGCTGTGCTTCTTCACTCTGGTTCCCTCCATTGGGTGTTTGTCGCGGCGCTCCCCCTGGAGCACACCGCGGGCAGTGCTGACGGCGCAGGTCGGGCGCACGGTCTCGGGGGCGAAACGAAAGGCCCTCGGCGAGGCGGTCAACCCGCGTCGTTCGAAACGTCTTCGTCTCGACGGATCCGCTCCGCAGCGAGTCCCGTCGGCCGTGTGACCCGGTCATGTGACCGTTCACATTGTGTGAGCGATGCTACCTCCAAGCACGGCACGACTGTCAAGTCCCGACGCGCTCGAAGTCCAGCCGTTGCCGAAACGTGACGTGAGCGCGTCGCGGATCAGGACCGCGGCGGGGCCGTCGACGACCTCACGATGAGGCGGAGGTGGTCGGGTTCGACCACGCCTCCGTCGTCACCGCTCTCGCCGAGCGATGCCAGCAGGTCGGTGACGGCACGCGTGCCAATACCCACGAAGTCCTGTCGGACGGTGGTCAGCGGCGGCCAGAGGTGGGCGGATTCGGGCACGTCGTCGAAGCCGACCACCGAGAGGTCCTCCGGCACCGAGCGACCTATGGCCCGGACGGCATGCATGAAGCCGAGCGCCATATGGTCGTTGCCCGCGAAGACCGCGGTGGCATCCTCCGTCCGCAGCAGCTCGAGGCCCGCCTCGAATCCGAACTGCGCCGTCCAGTCGCCCAGGATGGGGGGACGCGGCGAGAGGTCGTTGGCATCCATCTCGGCGAGATACCCGCGCATGCGGTGATCGGCCTCGACCCAGTCGCGCGGACCCGCGATGTGAAGGATCCGCGAATGCCCGAGCTCGATGAGGTGGCGGACGGCCGCTCGCGCCCCGGCGCTCTGGTCGTTGCGGGTCGTCGAGGTGCCGGTCGAGGTGACGATCTGCACCGGAACGGGCAGCTTGAGCTCGTCGAGGATCGGCACCACCCGCGTCTGCGGTGCGACGGCGATGAGTCCCTCGATGGACTGCTGCATGAGGTGGTCGATCGAGGAGCGCACGTCGTCGGGGGCGCTGGTGGCGAGGTTCGTGAGGGTGAGGCGGTACCCGGCGGACCGCGCCGCCGACTCGATCGCCTGCACCATCGCCGAGGTGCCGTGGGTCGTCGCTCGCGGTCCCAGCACACCGATCAGGCGCGAGCGGCTCGTGGCGAGGGCGCGCGCGGCCTGATTGGGGACGAACTTCAACTCGGCGATCGCCGAGCGCACCTTGGCCGCGGTCTCGGGGCGGAGCTGAGTGCTGTTGTTGATCACCCGCGAGACGGTTTGGTACGACACTCCCGCGAGCCGGGCGACGTCGCGGATGCTCGGGGCACGCCCCGTGGCCTCCGGGGTATCGGTGTCGCTCATCATCCGCCTCATTGCGGGTCGCGCACTGTTGCGTGACCGGTCACACGAGAATAACCGACGCCAGCAGAATCGCCCGCCGCGGAGGAAGAATCACCCATTCGGCGCGGAACGGCGGCCTCGCGGTCCTCCGCACGCGGTCGTCTCGGCCCGCGTCAGCCCTCGATCAGCGCGCGATAGAACCGGATGCCACGCAGCCACACCTCGACGCGGATGCGCTCGTCGGGAGCGTGCAACGCGTCGCGTTCGGACCTCGTGAGGTGGAACGGCGCGAACCGGTACACCGCGTCGGTGAGACCCGTGTAGAAGCGGCTGTCGCTGGCCCCGAGCTGGAGATACGGCAGGGGGACGGTGTCCGCGCCGAGGGTGTCTGTGACGGCGCGGGACAGCCGTCTCCACGCCTCCCCCTGCCAGGGCGAGACCGGCGAGGGGTCGTCGCCGTGGCGCAGCTCGATGTCGACGAGCGGGTCGGCGACCGCTCGGCGCAGGTGGATCGAGACATCGGCGAGCGTGTCGCCGGTGAGCAGGCGCACGTTCACGCTCGCGCGCGCCGAGGTGGCGAGCACGTTCTCGCCCGCCGAGCCCTCGAGACGTGTGACGACGGCCGTGGTCCGAACGAGCGCATTGGTCTCGGGACCGAGGAGCGACAGGGCCGCGGTCACGGCCGGCGCTGACACGGACGTGCGGCGGAAAAGCGTCGCCAGGGGCTCCCCGGCGTGCGATGCGGCCGTGGCGAGCATGGCACGGACGGGCGGGACAAGTCGTCGGGGGAACGGGCGACGGCGGAGGCGATCGATCGCGCGGGCCAATCGGGCCGTCGCCGGCATGCGCGGCGGGGTCGAGGCATGCCCGCCGGCCTCTCGGGTCACGAGGTCGAAGGTGGCGACGCCGCGCTCGGCGACACCGATCATCGCCGTGGGCGCAGCCACCCCCGGGACGGCGCCCTCGACGACCGCTCCCCCCTCGTCGAGCACCAGAGCGGGACGGATGCCGCGCGCAGCCAGCAGCGCCGCTATCGCTCGGGCGCCGGTGCCGCGCGTCTCTTCGTCGTGTCCGAAGGCGAGCCACACGTCCGTTCGCGGCGTGATCCCCTCGGCCAGTGCCCCCTCGACCGCCTCGAGGATCGCGACGAGCGCCCCCTTGTCGTCGATCGCGCCGCGCGCATGGATCGTCGCCTCTGCTCCCTCACCGACGAGGTCGGCGGCGAAAGGCGGATGCCCCCACTCCTGCCCGTCCACGGGCACCACGTCCTGGTGGGCGAGGAGCACCAGGGGCTCGACGGGGCTCTCCCCCGCCCAGCGGTAGAGCAGCGACCGTCCCTCGACCACCTCTCGCTCAAGACGCGCGTGGACGAGCGGATAGAGCCGTTCGAGAGCCGCGTGGAAGTCTTCGAAGGCCGAATCGTCGACCTCCGCCGGGTCGACACGCGACACCGTCGGGATGGACAGGAGCTCGCGGAAGCGCTCGACGGCCGTCATGCGACGAGCCTAGGACGATGCCGGCATCATGAGACACGGGATGCCGGCATCCGGGGCCCTTCGAGACTCGCGCGACGCCGATGTCGGCGGGCGCCGCTACGGTGGAGCGCATGACCGGACTGCACTGGGGCATCCTCGCGACGGGCGGCATCGCCCACGCCTTCACCTCCGACCTGCGCACCGCGGGCCTCGACGTCACCGCCGTCGGCTCCCGCCGCATCGACAGCGCTCGGGCCTTCGCCGAACAGTACGACATCGCGCACGCGCACGGCTCGTACGAAGAACTGGTCGCCGATCCGGACGTCGACATCGTCTATATCGCGACCCCGCACCCCGCGCACCTCGAGAACGCCCTGCTCGCCCTCGACAACGGCAAGCACGTGCTGGTCGAGAAGCCGTTCACCCTCAACGCCGCCGAGGCGGCGGCCATCCGCGACAAAGCGGCCGAGAAGGGTCTCCTCTCCATGGAGGCGATGTGGACCCGATACCTGCCGCACATGGTGCGTATCCGCGAGATCCTCGCCGCGGGCACCCTCGGCGAGATCCGCGTCGTGTCGGCCGACCACACCCAGAAGATCTCCACCGACCCGGCGCACCGCCTCAACGATCTGGCGCTGGGCGGGGGCGCCCTGCTCGACCTTGGCATCTACCCGATCTCGTTCGCGATCGACGTCCTCGGCCTGCCGGAGCGCATCACCGCCCTGGCTCGTCTGTCCGACGCAGGCAGTGACGCCGAAGTGGCGACCAGCTTCGTCCACGCGGGCGGTGCCCTGTCGACCAGTGTGTCGTCGTCGCGCGGAGCGGGGATGAACGTCGCGCAGATCGTCGGAACCGAGGCCCGCATCGAGATCGACCGCGTCTGGTACACCCCGACCTCGTTCCGCGTCGTCTCGCCCGACGGAGACGTGATCGAGGAATTCACCTCCGAGGTCCCGGGGCGCGGCATGCAGTTCCAGGCCCAGGCCGCCGAGCGTTTCGTCGCCGCCGGAGCGGACTCCCACGACATCCTGTCGATCGACGAGACCGTGGCGATCATGGGCGTGCTCGACGAGGTGCGCCGCCAGATCGGCGTGGTCTACCCCGGCGAACGGTGAGGGGCGAGGGCTACCCGGTCGCGGGCGCGACGGGTCAGACTGGACGTATGCCCGACACCCAGACCGCCCGCGTCGCCGTCTACCTCGACTTCGACAACATCGTCATGTCCTGGTACGACCGTGTGCACGGGAGGAACGCCTACTCGCGTGACCGGCAGAAGATCGCCGAGAACCCGACCGATCCCGACATCGCCGAGCGCCTGACCAAGGCGACCATCGACGTCGGCGCGGTCATCGACTACGCCGCGTCCTTCGGCACCCTGGTGCTCACTCGGGCCTACGCGGACTGGTCGTCGCCGGTGAATGCCGAGTACCGCTCGCAGCTCGTCGCGCGCGCCGTCGACCTGGTGCAGTTGTTCCCCGCCGCCGCCTACGCCAAGAACGGCGCCGACATCCGACTCGCGGTGGATGCCGTCGAGGACATGTTCCGCCTCCCCGACCTGTCGCACGTGGTCATCGTCGCCGGCGACAGCGATTACGTTCCCCTCGCCCAGCGCTGCAAGCGGCTCGGTCGCTACGTCGTCGGGGTCGGGGTGGCCGGGTCCACGGCGAAGTCCCTGGCCGCGGCGTGCGACCGCTTCGACGCGTACGACTCGCTCCCCGGCATCCCGAATCTCGCCGAGACGAAGAAGGATGCCGCTCCCTCGCGGCCGCGCGCACGCAAGCGCTCTAAGGATCCGGCGGTCGACCTGCTCGAGCGCGCCATGCAGCTCGAGGCGGAGCGCGCCGACGGCGAGTGGCTGCACGCCTCGGCCGTGAAGGACCTGATGAAGCGCCTCGACCCCTCGTTCAGCGAGAAGGCGCTCGGGTTCCGCAGCTTCTCGGACTTCTTGAAGGCGCAGACCGACCACGTCGAGGTCGATGAAGAATCCAACGTCGTGCAGGTCAAGGCCGTCCCTCGCGGCTGAGGGGCGGGCCTCAGCGGCGTTCGGCGCCCGGGGCGACGTGCGCCAACACGCGTGACCACACCGACGTCAGCGTGACCTGACCGTCGACCGAGCCGATCTCATCGGGATGGACGACCTCGGCGGTGCCCGCGCGGAGGCGATCGACGTACCACGTCGCATCGCTTCGCCCCGCGGGGCCGTCGCCGCCCACGACGACGAGCACCTCGGCCGCGAGGTCGTCGAGCAGGGGGGTCCGCAGGTCGCGGCTCAGCGGGTCGGAGGGGCTCTCGACGCCGACGATCGCGACCCGATCGACGACACCACCCATCGCCGCGGCGAGGTAGAGGGCGATCGGTCCGGCGGCCCTTTCGCCGACGACTCCCACGGTGGCCCCGGGCGCTTCGCGTTCGAGCAACGCCTTCAGCGCCTCGACCGTCAGCCCGGCCGGGGTCTGCCCACCGAAGACCGGTGGGTCCTCGAGCTCGGGCGCATCGAGGCCGACCGCGACGATCCGCACGTCGAAACCCGAGGTGACGCGGGCATCGGGATCGGTGGTCGCGATATCGCCCGTGCGCAGGACGAACACGGCCCGCGGGGCTCCCGGGGTTCCGAAACTGCGGTAGCCGAGCTCGCCGTCGAGCCAGGGGGCCAGACTCATGGCTTCATCCTTCCGTCGCCGCTTCGCCGCCGCCGGGCAGCAACGCGCGCAGGGTCTCGATGGTGTCGGCCTCTGCCGCGGTCTTGTCCGAACGGTAGGTCTTCACCCGGGCGAAGCGCAGCGCCACGCCGCCCGGATACCGCACGGACCGCTGCACCCCGTCGATCGCGATCTCGACGACGGTGTCGGGCGCCACGCGGATGCCGCCCGGCAGGTCTGCGGTCTGCCTCTCGGCGAAGTGCGCCGTCTGCCACTGCAGCAGTTCGTCCGTCAGTCCTTTGAACGTCTTGCCGACCATCACGAAGCTGCCCGGGTCGCCGAAGCGGCCGTGTGGATCCCGCGCTCCGAGATGCAGGTTCGACAGCCAGCCGGAGCGTCGGCCCGATCCGTACTCCACCCCGAGGACGACGAGGTCGAAGGTGTGCACCGGCTTGACCTTCAGCCAGCTTTTGCCGCGGCGCCCCGCGGTATAGGGGTCGTCGATCCCCTTCACCATCACTCCCTCGTGGCCGGCGGCGAGAGCGTCGCGCGCGAAGGCGTCGGCGACGTCGACGTCGTCCGTGAGCACGGCGGGGATGCGGTGCTCCGCCGCCACCCGTTCGAGCTCGGCGAGGCGCGTGGCGAGGGGTTCGTCGACGAGGTCGCGACCGTCGAGATGGATCAGGTCGAAGAACCAGGGGCGCAGGGCGATCTCTCGAGCCGTCTCGGCGCCGAAGCGGGCCATCGTGTCCTGGAACGGGCGAGGACCGCCGTCTTCGTCGAGCGAGAGGGTCTCGCCGTCGAGGATGATGTCGTGGACGGGGAGCGAGAGCGCCACCTCGACGATCTCGGGCACCCGGTGGGTGATGTCGGCGAGTGTGCGGGTGAAGACGCGCACCTCGTCGCCGTGGCGATGCACCTGCACCCGGGCCCCGTCGAGTTTGTACTCCACCGAGGCTCGGCCGGTCACGGCCATCGCCTCGGCGACGCTCGTCGCGGGAGACGCCAACATCGGCTGCACGCCGCGCCCCACCACGAGCCCGACCGCGGCGAGATCCTCGGGGGTCCCGGTCAGGGCGATGCGGGTCGTCCCACCCAGATCCCCCGACAGCATGGCGGCACGACGCACCAGGGCACCGTCCCGCTCGGCGGCTCGGGCCACGGCATCCAGGAGCACTCCCTCGAGGGCGCCCGTGCGCAACTCGCCCGTCACGATGCGAACGAGCAGGTGCCACTCCGTCGCCGTCGCGCGCCCCGCGAGGTCGTCGAGGAGGCGCGTTCGGACGGCCGCGGAACCCGGCCCACCGATCCCGGTGAGCGCGCTGAACGCGTCGTCGACGTCGCCGATCGTCAGGTTCGAGGTGTCGGCGTGATCACCGGCGCGGGCGGAGAGCGTCCGCCACCCCACGCCGAGGCGTCCCTGGCGCGGGGCCGCGGTGAGCAATCCCACCGCGGGCTCGATCTCGTCGGGATCGAGCCCGCGCAGAAGCGCCGCGAGGGCCTCGATCTTCGCCAGGCGCGAGCGCGTGTTCGTCACCGTCGCGAGCGCGGTCTCGATGTCGCCGAAGAGCATGTCGGCATCCTGGCATCCCCCTCCGACATCGGGTGGACGCTTGTGCGGATCAGGCGCGAGTGCCATGACCACGGCGCTTTTCGGAGACCTTCAGCGTTCCACGGCCACCCACTCGCGAGAACAGATCCGGGCCGCCCTCGCAACCCCCGGGGCGATGTCGGAAGTCTGAGGTGTGCTGAGACCTCTCCCAGGAATGAGGCTTCGTGAACGCTCCCGCCACACTCGAACAGTCCGCCCGCACCGCCCGTGAGGTGTTCGGATGGGACGACCTGCTGCCGGGTCAGGCCGAGGCGATCGACGCGGTGGTGAGCGGCCGCGACACTCTCGTCGTGTTCCCGACCGGAGCAGGCAAGTCGGCGGTCTACCAGATCGCCGGATGTGAGCTGGGCGGGACCACCGTGGTCATCTCGCCCCTGCTAGCCCTCCAGCGCGACCAGATCGACTCGATCGACGCCGCCCCCGATGCCCCCGCCGCGGTCGCGCTCAACTCGCGCACCGGCGCCGCCGCCAAGAAAGCCGCGTGGGCCGCGATCGAGGGACCCGACGCCGTCTACGCCTTCCTCGCCCCCGAACAGCTCGCCAACGCCGAGGTGTTCGATCGTCTCGCGAAGGCCGATGTACGCCTCGTCGTCATCGACGAAGCCCACTGCGTCTCGGCGTGGGGCCACGACTTCCGCCCCGATTACGCGCGCATCGGCGACGCCATCGAAGCCCTCGGCCATCCCCCGGTGCTGGCGCTGACCGCAACGGCATCCGCTCCCGTCCGCGACGACATCGTCTCGAGCCTCGGCATGCGCGAGCCCCACCTCGAGGTGCGCGGCATGGATCGTCCCGAGATCCACATGGCCGTCCGCCGGCACGAGCACGACGCGGACAAGCGCCGCGCGGTCGTGGCGGATGTCCAGGATGCCGGCGGCCCGGCGTTGCTGTACGTGGCGACGCGCAAGGGTACCGACTCCTACGCCGAAGAACTCCGCGAACTCGGCCTGCGGGCGGCGGCGTACCACGGAGCCATGGCGCAGAAGAAGCGCGACGAGGTGCACTCCGCGTGGAGCGCGGGAGAGCTCGACGTGGTGGTGGCGACCTCGGCGTTCGGCATGGGAGTGGACAAGAGCGACGTGCGCCTGGTCGTGCACGCCGATGTCACGGAGTCGCTCGATTCGTACGCCCAGGAGATCGGACGCGCCGCCCGCGACGGGCAGCCCGCGCGGGCGATCCTGCACTACCGCGCCGAGGACTTCTCGCTGCGCTCGTTCTTCGCGGGCGGCCACACCAAACGAGCCGACATCGCGGGCGTTTGGGACGTTCTGCAGCGGACCAGCACGCCGGTGCGCGCGAAAGACGTCGCCGACGAGAGCGGCCGCTCGGTCCGGGCGATCGGCCGGGTGCTGAACCAGCTCGTGGCCTGCGAGCTCGCCGTGTCGGGCCCCGACGGAGTGTCGGCGCTTGCGAAGGTCTCGGCGGGCGACGCGGTGAGCGCCGTGCGCGAGCGCGACGAGGCCGAAGAGCGCATCCGGGCCTCTCGCATCGAGATCATGCGCGGGTACGCGGAGACGACTCACTGCCGACGGCGGGCGCTGCTCGAGTATTTCGGCGTCGAGACGCCGAGCCAGTGCGCCTCATGCGACCGGTGCGACGCCGGCGCGGTGGTGCCGGTCGAGCCCTCGGCCGAAGACGCCGAGTCCGGCGGCATCCGCATCGATTCCACCGTCGAACACGGTGAGTTCGGTACCGGTACGGTCATGGCCATCGAGGACGACCGGCTGACGGTCTTCTTCGCCGACCACGGCTACAAGGTGCTGGCCCGCGCGGCGTTCGAGAACGGCATCCTCGAGCTCGGCGAGGCGGCGTAGGCGCGGCCGTCAGCTCCGGCGCGTCGACCACCAGGCCCAGGCGACGAGCGGCACCTGGAGGAACAGTCGGAGGAAGCGCGAGCGGTCGGTGTTCAACCCGGGCGCTGAACGCCCGGTCCGCCACTGGTGCACGTTGCCGGGGAACACCGCGACGAAGAACGCGGCGATGGCCGCGCCGATGCGCCCGCGCTCCTGCGGCAACGCGACGAGAGCGACGCCGAGGATCACTTCGACGGCCCCGGATGCCACGACGATGGCGTCCTTGTCGGTGCGGAGCAGCCGCGTCGCCCACCCGGGAACGACGATCCGGTAGCCACGGCGACCCCACGTGACATGGCTGACGCCGGCCCCGATGAGCAGCAGGGCGAGTGCCCCGCGGGCGACGGAGCGGACGGTGAGACCTGTGCGACGCGGCATCCGGTCAGTCTGTCATCCGTATGCTCGGCTGGGGCCTCAGCTCAGGTCGCGCAGGTCGCGGAGCGATGAGCGATCGAACCGGATCTCGTCGAAGACGGCGGTCGCCCCCGCTCCCATCGGCGCCTGAGCCAGGAAGCCGACCGAGAGGGTCGAGGAGTCGGCGTCCAGACGGAACACGCGCAGGAAGGGCCAGGACTCGCCGTCGAGCGAGTAGTGGAACGCGAAGGCCGCCCCGACACGAGCGATTCGCAGGAAGACCGCGTCGGTCGCGAAGACCGCGCCGTTGGCGTCGTCGGAGAAGTCGTTCGTCACGACGCTCACGACCATGCTGTCGCCCTGGGGTGAGAACTCGTTGCAGACCTTCGCCCACCTCTGCGGACCCGACCACAGCGCGAGCGCTCCGGCATCGAACGTCGAGCGCTCCCCCGTCACGCGCACCCGGGCCGACAGGGTGAAATCTCCCTCGGGAGCCGCGAAGGCCAAGGCGGTCGCGGCGTGCTGGGCCGGACCGCCGGTCGCGTCGTTCGTCCAGTCGACCCCGCCCCGGGATGTCAGCGTCAACGCGCCGCGAGCGTCGACGCGGGCGTCGCCCTCGACGCCGGTCCAGTGCAGGTCGGGAAGCGACAGCGCCATGAGGGGAGACTATCCAGCGCGCCTCGCGCGGACCCCATCGGGCCGTGTTCCTAGACTCGCGTCATGGAACGATCGCGCGCGACCCTCCGGATCCGACCCGCGATCCCGGCCGACGCGGTCGCGATCGCGACCGTGCACGCCCAGTCGTGGCGCGAGACCTACGGACGGTTCGTCGACGATCCCGACACGAACCCGTGGTTCGATGTCGGGCGCCGGATCGGGATGTGGCGTTCCTCACTCGAGGAAGAGGAGCTGAACGTCGTCGTCGCCGACGCCGACGGGTCCATCGTGGGCTTCGCCGCGACGCACCTCACCCCGGGGGCGGACGCGGTCCGCCCCGAGGAACTGCAGATGCTCTACGCCGTCGAGTCCTCGCACGGGAGCGGAGCGGGCCAGGCGCTGCTCGACGCGGTCCTCGGGGACCGGCCCGCGTCGCTGTGGGTCGCGGCGGACAACCCGCGCGCTCACGCGTTCTATCTCCGCAACGGGTTCCGTCCCGACGGCGCGGAGTCGTCGTTCGGCCCGATCCCCCGCACGGTGCGCCTGGTGCGCTGACCGCGTCGATCGCGGGTCATGCTCAGCGCGGCGACGGCGCCGTCCTCCTCGCGAAGTCGACATACGCCTCGACGGTGTCCTCCGCCACGATCGCCCGCAGCACGACCTCGTCGGCGGCCGCGGTGTAGGCCTCGAGAGCATCCCCCAGCTCGGTGACGTCGCGGATCGTCGTGTCTGCGGCATCCACCCCCATCCGCTCGAAGTTCGCGGCGTAATTCGGGAACGAGGCGTATCGGGCTGTCTCCGCCTCGAGCCGTTCGCGCGCCGCGGGGGCGATCGCCGTGCGCACGTAGACGGCGATGTGCGCGTCCGGCGCGGTCGCGTGCAGCACCTCGGCCTGATTGCGGGCCTCGATCGGAGGCACCCAGTTGAGCAAGACGCCCTCGGCGAGCTCGACGCCCGTTCGTCGCATCTTGGGGCCCAAGGCCCCGACGAGAACGCGCGGCACCCCGGCTTCGTGCAGCACCGAGACGGCCTCGGTCACCCGGGCGAGAGCCCCCTGTTTGGCCATGCCCGAGCCGATGCCGAGCGTGAGACGGTCGAGGGGAAGAGCCAGGGATGCCACGTCGGCGGCGATCGCCTCGGCGGGTCTGCGGTCGACGGGCACGACCCCGGTCGCGAGACGGAGCCGGTCGGTCACGCGCGCTGCGGCCGCCAGCGCCGCCAGGGCGTCGCCGTCGGGGGTGTCGTTGATCCACAGCGTGTCGAAGCCGGCGCTCTCGACGACCGGGGCGATCCGGGCGACGGCGTCGGGGCCCAGGGAGCCGGCGAGACCCAGCGAAACGGTTCCGCGCGTCACGACACGCCTCCCGCGTGGGGAACAGCCTGAGCGACCTGGCCGACGGCCGAGAAGAACGCGGCGAGATCGACGTCGTCGGTCGGCAGCAGCACGACGTCGTCGACGCCCGCCGCTTGGAAGCGCGCAACGCCCTCGGCGACCTCGCCCACCGATCCCGCGAGCACGCGGTCGGTCGCGTCCTCGCGATCGGACATGACCGCCGTCGCGCGCTCTCGCGCATCGGGACCGAACGCGGTCAGCACGTACGCGACGATGTCGGCGCGGCCTTCTCGACCGGCTTCTGCGCGCCCGGCCTGCACGGTCTGCACGGCGGTGGCGATCTCGGCGACGGTGTGCCGACTGTCGAGCACCACCCCGTCGGCCACGGCGCCGGCGAGGCTCAGAGTCTTGGGCCCTTCGGCGGCGGCATAGACGAGGGGAGCCTGGGCGGGCGGCCAGTCGAGGGAGACGTCGCGGAGTCTCACGTAACGTCCCTCCGTGGTGACGGTCTCGCCCGCGAGCAGGGAACGCAGCGCGGGCAGGTGCTCACGCATGAGCGTCAAGGGAGACGCGGCTTTCGCCCCGACCTGTCGCATCCAGTCCTGCACACCGTGACCGAAGCCGGGAAGAAGGCGACCGGGGAACATGCGCTCGATCGTGGCGACCTCCATGGCCGAAGCGGCGATGTTGCGCAGCGGAAGCGGGGCGATACCGACGCCGATGCGCAGATGATCCGTCACGGCGAGCGCCGCGGCGGCCGCGGCCCAGGCCGAGGAGCGGAAGCAGTCCTCCCAGAGCCAGAGTTCTTCGACACCGGCGTCTTCGGCCGCGCGCGCGGCGTCGCGCAGCTGCTCGGGCGGATGCGGGTACGGGCTGAAGATCGTGCCGATACGACTCATGGTTCTACTCTGCCGCCAACCTCGGACATCGGGGCGCGACAGCACGCGGGTCGCAGGTCCTTGCACATGCCGAAACCGCATTCGTTCGTCGAGGACGCAGAAGAGCGCGGCCGACCGGGTGCGTCCTCGCCGAACGTATACGTCCTCGTCACGTGCGCGTCCGCTCGAGGGCGAACAGTCCGCGCGCACGGCGAACGCCCCGGAGCCGAAGCCCCGGGGCGTTCATCTCATCGTTCTACGCGGCGAGCGCCTGCACGGCGGCCGAGACGCTGAAGCCCGCGGCAGTGGCATCCACCGTCACCGCTCGCCCATCGCTCAACTCACCCGAGACGAACAGGTCGGCGATGCGGTCGTCGACCTCGCGCTGGATGACGCGGCGCAGCGGCCGCGCACCGTACTCGGGCTCGTAGCCGACCTCGGCGAGACGGTCGATCGCGGCATCCGTCACCTCGAGCGTGACCTCGCGAGAGGCGAGCCGGCGCGAGGTCGCGTTCAGCAGCAGACGCACGATCTGGCGCAGCTGCCCCTTCTCGAGCTTGCGGAACAGCACGATGTCGTCGATGCGGTTGAGGAACTCCGGCCGCATCGCCTCGCGCAGCGTGCCCATCACGCGGTCGCGCAGGTCGTCGTCGGCGAACTCGCGCCCCGTGGTGGTGAAGCCGATGGCCCCCGACCGGGATGCCAGGAACTCGGCGCCCAGGTTGGACGTCATCACGATGACGGTGTTCCGGAAGTCGACCGTGCGGCCCTGGCCATCGGTCAGGCGGCCGTCGTCGAGCACCTGCAGCAGCAGGGTGAACACATCGGGGTGGGCCTTCTCGATCTCGTCGAACAGCACGACGGCGTAGGGATTACGGCGCACGCGCTCCGTGAGCTGGCCGGCCTCGTCGTAGCCGACGTATCCGGGAGGGGCGCCGATCAGACGCGACACGGTGTGCCGCTCGCCGAACTCGCTCATGTCGAAGCGGATCACGGCGCCGTCGTCGTCGAAGAGCGACCCGGCCAGGGCCTTCGCCAGCTCGGTCTTGCCGACGCCGGTGGGGCCGAGGAACAGGAACGACCCGACCGGGCGGTTCTCGTCGCCCATGCCCGTGCGGTTGCGACGCACGGCCTTGGCGACGGCGGCGACCGCGTCGTCCTGACCGATCACGCGAGCGTGCAGCTCGGCCTCGAGGTCGGCCAGGCGGCCCCGCTCGGTGGCGGTGAGGCGTGCGACGGGGATGCCGGTGGCCCGGCTGATCACCGCGGCGATCTCGGGCTCGTCGACGACGGCGGCGGCGCGCGGGCCGCTGGTCGCCTCGTCGAGTCGCTGCTGCACGGTGACCATCTCGTCGCGCAGGCGCGAGGCTTCTTCGTAGTGCTCGGCCGAGACGGCGGCGTTCTTGTCGGCCTCGAGGGTCGCGAGACGCTCGAGCAGCGACGAGGTGTCGACCGCCACACCGAGGCGCAGGCGTAGTCGCGCCCCGGCCTGGTCGATCAGGTCGATGGCCTTGTCGGGCAGCACGCGATCGGGCAGGTACCGGTCGCTGAGCTCGACCGCGGCGCGCAGGGCGTCGTCA
The DNA here is from genome assembly GCF_900104345.1 of Microbacterium testaceum StLB037. GTDB lineage: Bacteria > Actinomycetota > Actinomycetes > Actinomycetales > Microbacteriaceae > Microbacterium > Microbacterium testaceum_A. The sequence continues at coordinate 167,123 of NZ_FNJN01000007.1, read as the reverse complement.
GTGTAGGTGACGGCGTGGTGCTCCTCGTACGCCGAGCGGAGTCCGCGCAGGATCTCCACGGCATCCGTGATCGAGGGCTCCCCCACGCGCACGGGTTGCAGGCGCCGCTCGAGGGCGGGGTCCTTCTCGATCGTGCGATATTCGCGCAGGGTCGTCGCACCGATCAGGTGCACGTCGCCGCGGGCGAGGCGGGGCTTGAGGATGTTGCCGGCGTCCATCGATCCGTCGCCACTGCCACCGGCGCCGACGAGCGTGTGCACCTCGTCGATGAAGACGACGAGCTTGTCGGAGGCCGCGATCTCGTCCATCGTCTGGGTGAGGCGCTCTTCGAAGTCGCCGCGGTAGCGGGCGCCCGCGAGCATCGCGGCGAGGTCGAGCGAGACGACGCGGGTCTCGCGCAGCTGCTCGGGAACCTCGTTCGCGACGATCGCGCGGGCGAGACCCTCGACGACGGCGGTCTTGCCGACGCCGGCCTCGCCGATCAGCACCGGGTTGTTCTTGGTGCGACGGCTGAGGATCTCGATGGTCTGCTCGATCTCGTCGGAGCGACCGATGACCGGGTCGAGTTCGCCGGCCGCCGCGCGGGCGGTGAGGTCGATGCCGAAACGGTCGAGGTTCGGGGTGACGGATGCCGACGCGCCGGTCATCTCGTCCTGCTCGCCGCCCATGACGGTCTCGCGCACCCCCTGGGTGAGGGCCTCGGCGGTGACGCCGGCTTGAGCGAGGATCTGCCCGGCGGGCGCATCCTGCGCGAGCACGAGCGCGAAGAAGAGGTGGTCGGGGTCGACGTAGGTCGAGCCCGCGGCACGCGCGACCTGGAAGGCGTGGAAGAGCGCGCGCTGCACGGAGCCGGCGACGACGGCGCCGTCGACGTTCGCGGGGGTCGCCGCCGCGGGGAGGCGGCTCTCGGCCGCGCGGGCGATGGCGGCTGGGTCGGCGCCGAGTCGGGCGACGGCCTCTTTCGCGGGCGATCGTCCGACCAGGACGTGGAGCACGTGCAGGGCGTCGAGCTCGCGCTGACCGCGGCCGAGCGCGAAGCGGCCGGCCTCTTGGAGGGCATCCTGGGTGCGGGCGCTGAGGAATCGGCTGAGGTCGATGGAGCGCTCGGCGCGCGCCTGCTCGCCCGCGAGGTAGCGGGCGAGGAACTCGTCGAACGACTGGGCGCCGTCACCGGGGGTGAAGTCTTCGGGCAATTCCGTCTCCTGAGATACGTGAGTGCGGTTCGCTCAAGTTTGCTTCTTGAGCGCCGTCGTATCAAGTTCAACGCGGGGGTCTCGGGTCTATTCCCGCAGCGTCGGGTCGGCCTCGTTCCACAGCTCCACCGTCTGCACGAGCCAGAACACCGCGAAGAGCGCCAGGGCCACCGACTCCCCCACGAGCACCACCGGGACACCCGCGCGCTCGAGCCCCGAGATCACGCCGACCAGGAGCAGAACGAGGGTCACCACGATCCCGACGGCCACGGTCGCATACGCGATGCGCACCCCGCGGCGAAGGCGCCCGGTCCGCCGCGGTCGCCAGGCCGCCACCGCCGCCGCCGCTGCGATCAGCACGAAGAAGGCGACCGCCGCGATCTGGTGCGCCCCCGCCAAGAACGCCTCGGGCGCGATCAGCGCCCACGTCGCCCCTCCGGCGACGATCACGACGACCACCCCGATCGTCGCCGCCACCCCGGCACTCGCGGTGCTCTGCACCCGGGCGAGGATCGCCGCCGCGATCACCCCGAGCAGGACCACGGATGCCACCGCCACGGCGTTGTTCGCCACGGTCGGCCGCACCGCGGGCGGCACGCACCGCGCCGCGTCGAGACAGGCACCCGACGAGACGGTCGTCGGCACGTAGGCGATCGCGAGGGCCAGTACCGCGGCGATGTCGAGCAGGCCCTGCTCGAGGCTCCGACCCGACAGGGCGAGCAGCGCGAGGGCGATCGCGGTCAACGAGCCGACGAAGATCGGACCCGCGGGGGTGTAGTAGGCCGCGCTGACGGACGGCAATCCCTCGCCGCTCGGCAGTTCCAGCCCCACCCCGATTGCCAGAAGGGCCGTCGCGCCGATCAGGCCCAATCGCACGTACCGGTAGGTGCGCTGCGTCGAGGTGGTGCGGATGCGCATAGCGGCATCCTGGCATCCCTCTCCGACATCGCGACAGGACGGGGCCGGCGAACCGGACGCAACCGCCTCCGCCGATGTCGGAAGCGTCTGCCAGAATCCCGGCATGCGCGAATTCCTCGCCGGAGCGGCCCTGCTGGCACGCGGCCTCGGTCAATGGCGCCGGACGCCCGGCGCGATGGCGCTCGGGCTCATTCCGGGAACCCTGGTCGGTCTGGTCTTCGGCGCCGCCCTCGTGACGTGGGGTCTCGTCCTCCCGGGCCTCGTCGACGACTGGACGCCGTTCGCCGACGCCTGGATGCCGTTCTGGGCCGGCGCCCTGCGCACCGCGATCGGCGTGGCCTCGTTCGGCGCCGCGGTCCTCGTGGTGATCGTGTCGTTCACGGCCGTCACCCTCGCCGTGGGCGAGCCCTTCTACGACCGCATCTGGCGGGCGACCGAGAGGAGCGCGACCGGCACGGTCCCCGACGCGGAGTACGGGTTCTGGAGGGCCGTCGGCGACAGCGTCCGGCTCATCCTCCGCGGCATCCTGGCGGCCGCCCTCGCGTGGCTCATCGGACTCATCCCCTTCGTCGGGGGCGTCCTGGGTTTCGTCACCGGCGTGGTCCTGACCGGTTGGCTGCTGGCCGACGAGCTCACCTCGCGTGCGCTCTCGGCGCGTGGCCTCGACAGACAGGCGCGCCGCCAACTGCTGCGCACCCATCGCGCGCGTGCCCTCGGGTTCGGGGTGGCGACGCAGTTGTGCTTCCTCGTGCCGCTGGGGGCGGTCGCGGTCATGCCCGCGGCCGTCGCCGGCAGCACGCTGTGGGCGCACGCCGCCCTGGGAGTCACGCCACGGCCGCATCCCGCCGTTCGCGACGCCGTTCCCGCGACGGCGCAACCCACCCCGCCGGCGAACCGGCGCGCGGACTCGGCACGATAGCCTGGAGCGACCGAAGGGATCCTCATGTTCATCGTCTCGCTCATCCTGTTCGTCGGCGGCATGCTGCTGACCGGCATCTCGTTCTCGCTTGCCGCCCCCGCGCTGTTCTTCGCGCTCGGCATCATCCTCGTCTCGGCCTCCCTGGCGTTGCCGTTCCACTTCGGCACCCGCTGAGCCCGCAACTCGGATCGGCACCGCCCCACGTCACCCCCGGGTAGCGTGGACCGGTGCCTTTCTCGTTCGACGCCCTGCGTCGCCGCCCCGATCTCGAGGGCCCCGATCTCCTGGCGGTCGACGCCGCCGACCGCCTGATCCTCGACGAGTCAGCGGACGCCCGAGCCCAGGTCGGCGATGACGAGCTCGTCGTGATCGGCGACTCCTACGGGGCGCTCACGCTGGCGTCAGCGGATGCCGGAGGTCGCGGCATCCGGGTCCATCAAGACGAACTGCTGGGCGAGGAAGCCCTCGCGCTCAACGCCCGCGACACCGGGCTCGAGGAGTCCTTCGTCTCGCACCCGCTCGATACCGCGCTTCTCACCGGGGCGCGGGTCGTCCTCCTGCGGCTCCCCCGGTCGCTCCACGCTCTCTCGGACATCGCCGGGCTGATCGCCGTTCATGCGCACCCCGAGGTCATCGTGTACGCCGGCGGTCGCCTGAAGCACATGACTCCGTCGATGAACGACGTGCTGCGACGGTTCTTCACCCGGCTCGACGTCACGCATGCGCGGCAGAAGTCGCGGGTCCTCGTCGCGCGCGGGCCCCACGACGGCGCCGAGCCCGTCCCCGAGAGCGCCGAGGTCGACGGCATCGCGGTCCGCGCTTTCGGCGGCGCCTTCGCGGGCGCATCGATCGACATCGGCACGCGGCTGCTGCTCGCCCACCTCCCGTCGCCGCGCGGCGGTGAGGCGATCGACCTGGCGTGCGGGACGGGAGTGGTCGCCGCGGCCCTGGCGACGCGGCATCCCTCCCTCCGGGTCATCGCGTGCGATCAATCGGCGATCGCGGTCGCGTCCGCCCGGGCCACCGCCGAGGCCAACGGGGTGTCCGATCGCGTGAGCGTCGTCCGCGACGACGTCTTGAGGGGGCAGCCGGATGCCACGGCGTCGTTCATCGCGCTGAATCCGCCGTTCCACGCGGGATCCGCCATCAACGAGGGTCTCGCTCCCCGGATGTTCGCCGACGCGGCTCGGGTGCTCGCCCCCGGCGGTGAGCTCTGGACCGTGTGGAACTCGTCGCTGCAGTACCGCCCCGCTCTCGAGCGACTCGTGGGCCCGACCCGTCAGGTCGCTCGCGACCGCAAGTTCACGGTCACGGTGTCGACCAAACGCTGACCCGCCCGCCGTCGACCCGTGGCGAGCGCGCTGTTCCCGGCGTAGATTCCGTCTGACGTCGACAAGGAGGTGCGCCGTGCGGATCCGAACCGCTGCTCCGCTGCTCGCCCTCGTCGCTGCCCTCGCGGCGGTGCTCGCGACGGGAGCGTCGGCGGCCGGAGCCCCCGCGTCGCCGACCGTGCGCGCCGATCCCCTGTCCGACGCCCTCACGGCGCCCCTGCTCGCGGACTGCTCGAGCATCACGGACAACGGTCGCGGCTACGCCCGACTGCACGGCATCGGTCTGTGCGGCGCCGACTCGACGCCCGCGTCGCAGCCCCTGCGCACCGAGCTCGTCGGCGGCGAGGAATGCGGCTCGGCGACGCTGACGATGACGAGTCGCGGCGGCGGGCTGGCCGCGATCGACTGGCGGGTGAGTTCCGAGACGGGACCGATCGTCGCCGTCGAACTCGACCTCGCGTTCGCAAGCCACGCGGGCGGAGAGATGCGCCACTTCTCCGACCGCTCGCCCAGCGTGCATGCGCACGACGGGACGGTCGCTTTCCTCGGGGTGGGCCGCGCCACGGCCACCCTCTCCGGGTCGGTCGAGACCTTTACCGCCACGTGCCGCATCGTTCCGGCGAGCGTGCGCATCCTCGTGCGCTGAGGCTCATCGTGCGGTGTCAGCCCTTGCCGCCGGGAGGACCCACGACCAAAAGCACGACGAACACGACCACCACCACCGTGACGAGCACCAGCGCGAGCGCCCAGGGCCGGCGGAGGAAGACCCGCAGCAACCGGTCGAGCGGCCGTCGATCGCGCGGGTCGCCGCTGTCGTCTAGCCGCCACGCCCCGCGGAGGCGTCCGGTGCGGTGCAGCCAGATCTCGGTGGGGATCGTGGCGTAGGGGATGACGGCGCTCACCACCGCGAGCGCGGTCGGCCCGAGGCCCCAGCGCTGGTTCAGCGCCACGAGGACGGCGGTGGCCCCGTAGGCGAGGAACACGAAGCCGTGGATGCCACCCCCGATCGACACCGCGATGGGAAGGTCGGCGACGGCGCGAAGAATCAACCCGCCGATCAGAAGCGTCCACGAGATCGCCTCGGCGATCGCGAGGGTGCGAAACAGGGTCAGGGGCGTGCGGAACACGTCTCTCCTCGTTCGGGTCGGGGGCTTCCCACCCTACGGAAGACGCGGCGACCACCCGGGCTTCTCGGTTCGACGTCGAGACGACACCCGATCGGCAGATCGGCCGCGTCGAGCGACGCTTAGGCTGGAGGGATGGCGGAATCCCGGGGGCGCGTATGGACCGGGGTCATCCGCGTCGGCCCCCGCGCGGGCGATCACCGCGTGGCCCTGCGCGCCGTGCTCAGCGTCGGGGTGCCCCTCGTCGCCCTGCTGCTGGTCGGCCGCCTCGACCTCAGCGTCTACGCCAGCTTCGGAGCCTTCGCGGCGCTCTACGGCCGAATGGACGCGCCGCGTCCCCGCGTCATCATGCAGGCGACCGCGGGCGCGATCCTCGTCTCGGCCATGCTCATCGGCACGATCGTCTCGGCACTCGGCAGCCCCGCCGTCGTGGGCGTCATCGTTGTCGCCGCGATCGCCGCCGCCGTCACCCTCTTCGCCTACCGGGCTCAGTGGCATCCGCCCGGAGCGCTCTTCGCGGTCTTCGCCGGAGGCGCGACCGCGAGCCTTCCCGCGACAAGGTCATCGCTGCCGCTCGTCCTCGTCGTCGGCGGCGCGAGCGTGGCGTGGAGCCTTCTCGTCACCGTCACCTTCGTGATCGTCCGCCGCGGATCGTGGGCGCGCCCGACGCGTTCACGGCCCGCGATCGGCCCCGTCGCGTGGGAGATGACGGCGACGGTCGGCACGGCCGCCCTGCTCGCGGGCATCGCGGGGGCACTCCTGGTCGGTACGCACTGGTACTGGGCGATGGTCGGAGCCGTCGCCGCGGTCGGCGGCGCGCACGTCACGGCCCGCCTCATCCGAGGCGTGCAGCGGCTCGTCGGGACGCTCCTCGGCGTGCTGATCGCGGCGGGTCTGCTCGCCCTGCACCTTCCGCCCTGGCTCGTCCTGATCATCGCCGTGGCGCTGCAGGCGGCCTCGGAGTTGTACGTCGGCCGCAACTACGGCATCGCGATGATCTTCATCACCCCGCTCGCTCTGCTGATGATCTCGCTCGCCTCACCGGCGACGCCCGAGATGCTGCTGCGCGACCGCGTGATCGAGACGGTCATCGGTGTCGCCGTCGGAACGATCGTCGCCATCGTGTCTGCGGGGCTGCGACGCCGATCCGCGAGAAGCTGAGCCCGACATGGACACCGATCGACAGCGCCGTCTCTCCACCGACACCGCCGAACGCATCAGCGCGGGCTGCTACGGCGCCCTCGTCTCGGCATCCACCCTCATTGGTCTCGGCGAAGCCGACCTGAGCGACGTGATCCTCGTGGTCGCACTGACGAACGTCGTGTATTCGCCACCCACGTCTTCGCGTACACGCTCGGCGACACCTCGGCCGACCGGCCGTCGAAGATCTTCCGCCACCACATGCGGGTGAGCGCGCCCATGGTGTCGGTGACTTTCCTGCCCCTGCTGGTGGTGGTTCTGCTCGTCGCCTCCGGAGTGGGCCTCGCCACCGCCCTGCTGTGGGGCGTGGGCGTGGCCATGACCTACCTCGTGGTCGTCGCCACCGCCGGCGCGCGCCTGCGCGGCTACTCTCCCCTCGTCGTCGTGATCATCGCCGTGGGGGCGGCTCTCGTCTCGGCGCTGCTCATCGTCGCGAAGCTCCTGCTTCACTGACCGGAAGGCTTCCTCATCACTGCTCAGCTCACCGTCGTCGGCGCGATCAACGTCGACCTCACCGCTCGCGTCCAGCGCTCCCCCGGCCCCGGCGAAACGGTCGCCGACGGCGTCCTCGACCGCGGCCCGGGCGGCAAAGGCGCGAACCAGGCGGTCGCCGCTGCCCGCCTCGGCGCCGACGTCCGGCTCATCGGCGCCGTCGGCGATGACGCCGAGGGCCTCGGCATCCGGGACCGCTTCGCATCGATCGGAGTCGATGCCTCGGGCGTGCAGACCGCGGATGCCGCGACCGGCACCGCCCTGATCGTCGTCGACGCGACGGGCGAGAACTCGATCGTCGTCTGCGCCGGGGCGAACGCCGCGATCGACGCGGACGCGCTCGGCATCGAACCGGGAGCGGCGGTGCTGCTGCAGCTGGAGGTGTCGGATGCCGTGGTCTCGGCCGCCGCACGCGCAGCCGGGTTCCTCGCGGTCAATGCCGCCCCCGCCCGCGCGCTTCCGGCCGACGTCCTCGAGCGGTGTGATCTCGTGATCGTCAACGAGACCGAGTACGCGCAGCTGCCCGAGGTGCACGACGCGCCCCTGCTGTGCGTCACGCTGGGCGCCGAGGGCGCGCGACTCTCCCGCCGGGGCGAGCTCGTCGCCTCGGCGGCCGGGGTGCCGACCACCGTCCGCAACACCGTCGGCGCAGGAGACGCGTTCTGCGCAGCCCTCGTCGTCGGGCTTCTTCGCGGCGACGACGAAGCCGATGCCCTCGCGCGCGCCTGCGCGGTGGGCTCGGCCGCCGTGGCCGACGACGCCTCGCAACCGGCACTCGCCGCCCTCGACACGTACGGAGTCCCCGCATGAGCCGCCGCCCGATCCTCGTCGACTGCGATACCGGCATCGACGACGCCCTCGCCCTCGCGTACCTGCTGGCCGAGCCCTCGGTCGAGGTCGTGGGCGTGACGACCGTTTCGGGGAACACGGATGCCGCCCGCGCGGCCGCCAACACCCTGTCGCTGTTCGAGCTCGCCGGCGAGGACGACATCCCGGTCGCGATCGGCGCCCATGATTTCCGCGCCCGCGCGTACGCCGGGGGTGCGCCGCACGTGCACGGGGACGACGGCCTCGGCGGCATCGCGCTGAGCGCCGCGGCCCGCGCGCACGATGCCCGCGCGGCGGTCGAGCTCATCGACCACCTGGCGTCGCGGCATCCGGACCTCACCGTCCTCGCCCTGGGGCCCCTGACGAACCTCGCGGCCTACGCCGAGGCACCGGGAGTCGCCCTGTTCGACCGCCTCGTCGTCATGGGCGGCGCCTTCGCCCACTCGGGGAACGTCACGGCGTGGGCAGAGGCGAACATCCACAACGACCCCGAGGCCGCGGCGGTGGTCTTCGCGCAGGACTGGGACACCACCCTCGTCCCCCTCGACGTCACGATGACGCAGACCCTGGATGCCGCCGACCTCGTGCGTCTCGAGGCGATCCCGGGTGCCGTGCCGCAGGCGCTCGCGCGGATGCTGCCGCACTACCTCGACTTCTACGCCGGGGTCTTCCCCGACCGGCGCTGCGCGCTGCACGACCCGCTCGCCGCGATGGTGGCCGCGGGGGCGCTGCGCGGCGTCAGCGTCGCGTCGGGCCACGTCGACGTGCGGCTCGAACGCGGCGAACGCGGGCGGACGGTGTCGAGCAGCGGATCCGAGACGCAGCGCTGGGTCCGCGCCATGGAGGGCTCGGCGGCCGAGGTGCTGCTGGAGCGGCTCGAGTCGCGGGAGTGGCCCGCCTGAGGCTTCGCTCTAGCGGCGGCGGCGTTTCAGCCACGCCGTGAACCGCGACGTGTGGCGGTCGGTGAACTCGTTCGCGAGCCGGAACGCCTCGTCGCCGATGTCGGCGCCCGCGTTGATGGCCTCGATCGAGCGGAGGGCTCGCTGTTCCTGATCGTCGTGCTCGTCGTCGGCCATGGTGTCCAGGGTACGAGCGTCGGCCGGGGTCAGCGCCGGCGACGGCGGAGGGAACGACGAAGCCCGCCCTCGCGCGATGCGGGGCGGGCTTCGTCGTGGGCGTCGGGACTCAGAAGTCCCAGTCGTCGTCCTCGGTCGCCTCAGCCTTGCCGATGACGTATGACGAGCCCGAGCCACTGAAGAAGTCGTGGTTCTCGTCGGCGTTCGGCGACAGGGCCGAGAGGATCGCGGGGTTCACGTTCGTGACCGACGCGGGGAACATCGCCTCGTAGCCGAGGTTCATCAGCGCCTTGTTCGCGTTGTAGTGAAGGAACTTCTTCACGTCTTCGCTGAGTCCGACCGAGTCGTACAGGCTCTGCGTGTAGCCCACCTCGTTGTCGTAGAGCTCGTACATCAGCGAGAACGTGTAGTCCTTGATGTCGTCGCGACGGGCCTGGTCGACCGTCTCGAGACCGCGCTGGAACTTGTAGCCGATGTAATACCCGTGCACGGCCTCGTCGCGGATGATGAGGCGGATCAGGTCGGCCGTGTTGGTGAGCTTGGCGCGGCTCGACCAGTGCATCGGCAGGTAGAAGCCCGAGTAGAACAGGAATGACTCGAGCAGGGTCGAGGCGACCTTGCGCTTGAGCGGGTCGTCGCCACGGTAGTAGTCCATGACGATGCGCGCCTTCTTCTGAAGGAACTCGTTCTCGGTCGACCAGCGGAACGCCTCGTCGATCTCTTTCGTCGAGCACAGCGTCGAGAAGATCGACGAGTAGCTCTTCGCGTGCACCGACTCCATGAACGCGATGTTCGTGTAGACGGCCTCCTCGTGCGGGGTGATCGCATCGGGGATGAGCGAGACGGCGCCGACCGTGCCCTGGATCGTGTCGAGGAGCGTGAGCCCCGTGAACACGCGCATCGTGAGCGTCTGCTCCTCGGGGGTGAGCGTGTTCCACGACTGGATGTCGTTCGACAGCGGCACCTTCTCGGGCAGCCAGAAGTTGTTCACGAGACGGTTCCAGACCTCGAGGTCCTTGTCGTCCTGGATGCGGTTCCAGTTGATGGCCTGCACGTGGTTCAGCAACTGCAGCTTCTCAGCCATGTCGTTCCTGTGTCCTTGATCGATGGGTGGTCAGCGGGTCAGAGCATGCACGAGACGCACTCGGTCATGTCGGTTCCCTCGAGAGCCAGCTGACGCAGACGGATGTAGTAGATGGTCTTGATGCCCTTGCGCCACGCGTAGATCTGAGCCTTGTTGATGTCGCGGGTGGTGACGGTGTCCTTGAAGAACAGCGTCAGCGACAGGCCCTGGTCGACGTGCTGCGTCGCGGCGGCGTACGTGTCGATGACCTTCTCGTAGCCGATCTCGTACGCGTCCTGGTAGTACTCCAGGTTCTCGTTCGTCATGAACGGAGCCGGGTAGTAGACGCGACCGAGCTTGCCTTCCTTGCGGATCTCGATCTTCGAGGCGATCGGGTGGATCGAGCTCGTGGAGTTGTTGATGTACGAGATCGAGCCGGTCGGGGGTACGGCCTGCAGGTTCTGGTTGTAGATACCGTGCGCCTGGATCGAGGCCTTCAGCTCGCGCCAGTCGTCCTGCGTGGGGATCTGGACCCCGGCGAAGAGCTCCTTCGCCTTGGCCGTCTGCGGCTCCCACACCTGGTCGGTGTACTTGTCGAAGAACTCGCCCGATGCGTAGGTGGAGTTCTCGAAGCCGTCGAAGGCCGTGCCGCGCTCGATCGCGAGGCGGTTCGAGGCCCGCAGCGCGTGGAACAGCACCGTGTAGAAGTAGATGTTCGTGAAGTCGATACCCTCTTCGGAGCCGTAGTAGACGTGCTCACGAGCGAGGTAACCGTGCAGGTTCATCTGGCCGAGGCCGATGGCGTGCGAACGGTCGTTGCCGTCTTCGATCGAGCGCACCGAGGCGATGTGGCTCTGCACGCTGACCGCGGTGAGGGCCCGGATCGCGGTCTCGACCGTGAGGCCGAGGTCGCCGCCGTCCATCGCGAGGGCGATGTTCATCGATCCGAGGTTGCAGGAGATGTCCTTGCCGATGGTGTCGTACGAGAGGTCCTCGTTGTACGTGGTCGGCGTGTTGACCTGCAGGATCTCGGAGCACAGGTTCGACATGTTGATGCGACCGGCGATCGGGTTGGCCTTGTTCACCGTGTCCTCGAACATGATGTACGGGTAGCCCGACTCGAACTGGATCTCGGCGAGGGTCTGGAAGAACTCGCGCGCGTTGATCTTCGTCTTCTTGATGCGCGGGTCGTCGACCATCTCGCGGTACTTCTCGGTGACCGAGATGTCGCCGAACGGCTTGCCGTAGACCTTCTCGACGTCGTACGGCGAGAAGAGGTACATGTCCTCGCCGTTCTTCGCGAGCTCGAAGGTGATGTCGGGGATGACGACACCCAGCGACAGCGTCTTGATGCGGATCTTCTCGTCGGCGTTCTCGCGCTTGGTGTCGAGGAAGCGGAGGATGTCGGGGTGGTGGGCGTTGAGGTACACCGCGCCGGCGCCCTGACGCGCTCCGAGCTGGTTGGCGTAGCTGAAGCTGTCTTCGAGGAGCTTCATGACGGGGATGATGCCCGACGACTGGTTCTCGATCTGCTTGATCGGTGCACCCGCTTCGCGGATGTTCGACAGCAGCAGGGCCACGCCGCCGCCGCGCTTGGACAGCTGCAGCGCCGAGTTGATGCCGCGGGCGATCGACTCCATGTTGTCTTCGATGCGGAGCAGGAAGCACGACACGAGCTCGCCGCGCTGCGCCTTGCCCGCGTTGAGGAACGTGGGGGTGGCCGGCTGGAAGCGGCCCGAGATGATCTCGTCGACGAGCTGGACGGCCAGACGGGGGTCGCCGTCGGCGAGGGCGAGGGCGGTCATGACGACGCGGTCCTCGAAGCGCTCGAGGTAGCGCTTTCCGTCGAAGGTCTTGAGCGTGTAGCTCGTGTAGTACTTGAAGGCGCCGAGGAAGGTCTCGAAGCGGAACTTCGCGCCGTAGGCGCGGTCGTTGAGCTCCTGGATGAAGTCCATCGAGTACTTCTCGAGCACGGTGGGCTCGTAGTACTCCTTCTCGACGAGATAGTCGAGGCGCTCCTTGAGCGAGTGGAAGAAGACCGTGTTCTGGTTGACGTGCTGCAGGAAGTACTCCCGCGCCGCCCGCTTGTCGGCGTCGAACTGGATCTTGCCGTCGGCGTCGTACAGGTTCAGCATCGCGTTGAGGGCGTGGTAATCCATTCCCTCGAATCGCGCCTCGGTCTTGAAGTCCACGTCGGTCAGCTCAACTTCCACCATCGTTCCAATCCCTCGGTGACCCGCTCGACGTCGTCGGGCGTGCCGAATACTTCCAGCCGGTACAGGTGCGGCACGGCGCACTTGCGGCTGATGATGTCGCCGGCGAGGCAGAAGGCATCGCCGAAATTCGTGTTCCCCGCGGAGATGACCCCGCGGATGTTGCGTCGGTTCCGCTCCTCGTTGAGGAACCGGATGACCTGCTTGGGGACCGCGCCCTTCTCGACGCCCCGGCCGGCACCCCCACCGTATGTGGGGGTGACCAGCACGAAGGGTTCGTCGACGTGGAGGGGCGGATCGGTCGGCCGCAGCGGAATGCGCACGGCCCGCTTGCCGAGCTTCTCGATGAAACGCGCGGTGTTGCCCGACACGCTCGAGAAGTAGACCAGCAGCGGAGCCTCGGTCGCCGACAGGACAGTGCTCATGACGGTGGTCTGAGAGCCTGTCGCCGGATCAGGCGAGGCGCGAAGCGAGCTCGTCGATCTTGTCGGGGCGGAAGCCCGACCAGTGGTCCTCGTCGGTGACGACGACGGGTGCCTGAAGGTACCCGAGCGACTTGACCTGCTCGAGCGCCGTCGGGTCTTCGGACAGGTCGAGCACGTTGTACTCGATGCCCTTCGAGTCGAGTGCGCGGTAGGTCGCGGTGCACTGGACGCAGGACGGCTTGGTGTAGACCGTGATCGCCATGTCGTTCTCTCTCTCCCCTGGAAAAACTGTGTCCGGGCGGGCAGGGCCAGCCGGGACCTCAATACTACATATGGGGACGGACATCGGAAGGCACCACAAGGGGTAGTAGTTACATCAGTGTGATTTTCCACCGTCTCTCCCCATGTACAACACAGGTTGTCCACGATTTCATCCACAGATCGACCCCCTTCCCGGGTGTTGTTAACAGGCGCGATTCCGCGGTTCTCGCGGCTCCGCTCGATGTCTGTCCACAGGTCGGACGCTAGACGGGGGTTCCGACATTGCACAGGCGAGCGAAAACGTCCGTGGGCGTGTCGCGGCGTGTCGCGACGCGGCGGACGGACGGGGCCTCGGCGCATGTCGGAGGTCGGCTGTAGCGTTATCCGGTGGCCGGCTACCGCGAACTCCTTCGAACCCCAGGCGTGGGGCGCATCATCGCCGCGCAGTTGACGGCGCGTTTCCCCAACGGCATGACCAGCCTCGCCGTGCTCCTGCACATCGAGCACGTCACCGGTTCGTACGGCGCCGCCGGCCTCGTCCTGGCCGCCACGAGCATCGGCCAGGCCGTCGCCGGCCCCGTCACCAGCCGCTGGATGGGCATCTGGGGCATGCGCCGCGTGCTCACCGTCACGCTCCTCGTGTGCGCGGCGGCGATCGCGACCCTCGCCCTCATCGAGATGCCGCTCCCCCTCTACATGGTGCTCGGCCTCATCGCCGGCCTTTCCACCCCGCCCGTGCAGTCGGCGGTCCGCACCATCTACCCCAAGATGGTCAACTCCCAGCGGCTCACCCCGCTGTACTCGCTCGACGCCTCGCTGCAAGAGATCATCTGGGTCCTCGCACCGGTGCTCATCACCCTCGTGGCGACGCAGATCGGCACCGTCCCGGGTCTGCTCCTCGTCGTGGTCATCCTCCTCGGCGGGGGCGCGTGGTTCATCCTCAGCCCCGAGGTCGGCCGCGTGCGCATCCCGCGCAGCCGCCGCGGGCTCGGTCGCGTCCTGGCGAAACCGCCGGTCATCCTCGCCACCGCCACCGGGTTCCTCCTGATCGGCGCGTGCTCGGCGGTCGAGGCGGGCGTCGTCGCGACCTTCGACCACGGCGGGCTCGAGGCGGGTCTCATCCTCGCCGTCTTCGCCGTCGGCAGTCTCGCCGGTGGCCTGTCGTTCGGCCACATCCCCATCGGCCCCTGGGCGATGGCCCGACGTTTCGCGATCGTCGCCCTCGGGCTCTCTCTCACCGTCTTCTCGCTCAACGCGTGGTGGATCGGTGCGACCCTGCTCGTCGCCGGTGCCGGCATCGCGCCGGCGCTGGCCGTGATGTTCGCCATGACCTCGGCGAGCGTCCGCTTCAGCGAGACGGCCGAGGCCTACGGCTGGATCGGCACGGGTCAGCTCATCGGCGCGGCCGCGGGCTCGGCCGTGGCGGGCTTCCTCGTCGACGGGGTCGGCCCGACCGGCGCGTACGTCGCCGCGGCCGGATTCGCGGTGCTCGGCTTCGTCGTCGCCGCGGTTTTCGTCCGTGGATTCCCCGATCTCCGCCACCGCGACGCGAGCCCCATCCCCGACACCGAACCGGTGCCCACCATCACCTGAGCGGATGCCGGGGCGCGGCATCCCGTGTCGGAACGCCCCGACGGGCGGGTCAGTGCGTGCGTCGCAGCAACTCGAGCACGGCGAGTGCGTACGCATCCGCCGGGGCCGGGTGGTCGAACACCAGCGTCGACCCGCCGATCGAGATCTCGACTTCGTAGGTGTCGGACAGTCGACGCAGGGAGCGGAAGGTCGAGCGCAGCATCTCGCGCAGCTGCGACTCCGACGGCAGCCACAGCGCGTCCTCGGTCGCGACCGAGTCGAGCGCCCATTCCGTCGTGCCGTTGAACGCGAGGATCCGACCCGTGGGGTAGTCGCGCGGCTCCACCGTCATGTCGCTGACGGTGAAGACGTCGGCCTCGAACTCCGGTTCGTCGAGCTGGAAGCGGTCACCGGATCGCGGATGCCACACCAATCCGGCCTCGCGCAGGGCCTGGGCCATCTCGGTCGAGATCATGGCATCCATTCTGGGGGCGTTCTGTGACGACGGGTCGGCGGCGCTGCGCGCGGACGGAGCAAGATGGATGCCATGCCCTCTCCCGTGACCCTTCCGCAGCTCGCCTGGGGCGACCCGCGCGGACCGCAGGCGCTGCTCGCGCACGGACTCGGCTCCGACGGAGCCCTCATGTGGCGGTACGGCGTCGCGCTGGCCGAGGCGGGGTGGCGCGCCGTCGCCGTCGACCTCCGCGGGCACGGAGACGCACCGCGCGCCCTCGACTACCGCCTGTCGGCGTACGCGGCTGATCTGCGCGGGACGACGCCCCCGCGCGGCGGGGCGTGGGACGCGGTCGTCGGGCACTCCCTCGGCGGCGCCGCATCGACTCTCGCCGCGTCCGAGAGCCCGGGGTGGACCCGTCGCCTCGTGCTCATCGACCCCGCCATCCTCTTGTCGGAGGAGGACCGCGCGATCGTCCGCGCGAGCCAGGAGCAGTCGTTCGACGACCCGAGCATCGCCGCCGTCCGGGCCGCGCATCCCGACTGGCACCCGATCGATGTCGAGTTGAAGGCACGAGCGACGACGCGCGCGAGCCGGTGGGCCGTCGAGCAGACGAGCCTGCAGAACGCCGTGTGGGACGTGCGCGCGGCGGCGGCCGCGCTGTCGGTGCCGACGCACGTGGTCGGAGCCGATCCGGCGGTGCACTCGATCTTCACGGGCGAGCTCGCGGCCGAGGTCCTCCGCAATCCCGTCGTGACGATGAGCGTCGTCGACGGCGCCGGCCACTCTCCGCATCGCGACCGGCCGGAGGCCGCGGTGGCCGCCGTCCTCGACGCCCTGCGCTGACCCGCGCATACGCGTTTCGCGCCGCGATGCCACCCCGCCCGCGATGTCGGTGGGGCCGAGCAGAATGGATGCCATGACCTCGTTCGATCCGGCTCGGTACCTGCCCGACGACCTGCTCGCGCGCATCCGTGAGCGCGCCGTGGTGCACGACCGCGAGAACACGTTCCCTCATGACGACCTCGACGAGCTGCGGGAGGCCGGGTATCTCGGCATCCTGGTGCCCACCGAACTCGGCGGAGCGGGGCTGAGTCTCGCCGAGGCATCGCTCCTGCAGCAGCGCCTCGCGGGCGCGGCCCCGGCAACGGCCCTGGCGGTGAACATGCACCTCGTGTGGACCGGCGTCGCGAAGGTGCTGAGCGATCGCGGGCTCGACGATCTCGCCTTCGTCCAGCGCGGCGCGGCCGCTGGTGAGGT
Organism: Microbacterium testaceum StLB037; assembly: GCF_900104345.1. Lineage (GTDB taxonomy): Bacteria > Actinomycetota > Actinomycetes > Actinomycetales > Microbacteriaceae > Microbacterium > Microbacterium testaceum_A. Next base: position 150,794 of record NZ_FNJN01000007.1, on the reverse strand, counting down.
GTTCGCCTTCGGCATCAGCGAGGCGGGCAACGACCTGGTCCTGTTCGGCAGCGACACCGAGGCTCGCCCCGACGGGCGGGGCGGCTACACGTTCACGGGGACGAAGATCTTCACCTCGCTGTCCCCCGTCTGGGACCACCTCGGTGTGCACGGGCTCGACGAGACCTCACCCGAGGGCCCCCGCATGGTGTTCGCGTTCCTCGACCGCAGCGACGACGTCGTCGCCCGCGACGACTGGGACACCCTCGGCATGCGCGGCACGCAGAGCCGCACGACCGAGCTTCGTGGTGCGCACGCTCCCGCCGACCGCGTCATCCGCCGTGTCGTCCCGGGGCCCCAGCCCGATCCCCTCGTGTTCGGCATCTTCGCCGTCTTCGAGATCCTGCTGGCCTCCGTCTACACGGGCATCGCGCGGCGGGCCATCGACCTCGCGGTCGAGGCGGCGACCTCGCGCCGGTCCAAGAAGACCGGGACCACTTACGCGAACGACCCCGACATCCGGTGGCGCGTCGCCGATATGGCGCTCGCCTACGACGCGCTCCCGCCGCAGTTGGCCTCGCTCGCCTCCGACGTCGACACCCTCGTCGACCACGGCGCGCGCTGGTTCACCCTGCTGTCGGGCGTGAAGTACCGCGCCGTCGCCATGGCGAAAGAGGTCGTCGACGACGCCGTCCTCGTCGGCGGCGGTTCGGCGTACTTCTCGCGCCACGAGCTGAGCCGGTTGTACCGCGACGTCCTCGCCGGCATGTTCCACCCCTCCGACTCCGAGTCGGCGCACTCCACCGCGGCCACGGCCTGGCTCGGGCCGGTGACCGACTGATGGCGCGCACGCCGACCCGGGCGCTGAGCCCGGCCGATCAGGAGCGCCGCCGCGCTCTCCGGGTGATGAAGGGGGTCGCTCTCGGCGCCCTGATCGCGATGGCCCTCGTCTTCGCGGTGTCGTTCTCGCTGCAGCGCGAGGTCGAGTGGCTGCAGTACGTCCGCGCGGCGGCCGAGGGCGGCATGGTGGGCGCCCTGGCCGACTGGTTCGCGGTCACCGCGCTGTTCCGGCACCCGCTGGGCCTGCCCATCCCGCACACGGCGATCATCCCGCGCCGAAAAGACGAGATCGGGCGCCAGCTGGGCGAGTTCGTCGAGACGAACTTCCTCGAGGGCGACGTCGTGCGCACGAAGCTCGAATCCACGCCGCTCTCGGCGCGGGCCGGAGCCTGGCTCGCCGATCCCGCACACGCCGACCGCGTGGCCGCCGAGGGCGCGACCCTCGCATCGAGCGTCCTCACCGCGCTGAGCGACGACGACGTGCAGGGTCTCATCGAAGACCTCGCCCGCGAACACCTCCTCTCCCCCGACTGGGGCCCCTCGATCGGTGGATGGCTCGAACGCGTCGTCGGCTCGGGTGCTCACCACGGCGCCGTGGATCTCGCCCTCGACAACATCGCGGTCTGGCTCGGCAACAACCGCGACACGTTCCAGGGGCTGGTCTCGCGTCGACTCCCGGCCTGGGTGCCCAGCATGGCCGCACGGCTCGTCGACGACACCGTGTACCGCGAGGCCGTGCAGTTCGTCGACGCGGTGCGCGCCGATCCTCGGCACCAGGCGCGCGGTGCGATCGACGGTTATCTCGGGCGACTGGCCGACAGCCTTCAGCACGACCCGGCGACGATGGTGCGTCTCGAAGAGGCGAAGGCCGCGGTCTTCGACAGCCCGCGGGTGCGGCAGTTGGCGGCCGATGCCTGGAACACCGCCAAGGCCGGTCTCCTGCGTTCGCTCGCCGACCCCGAGAGCGCCCTGCGTCTTCGCGCCTCCGCCGCCCTCGCCGAGGTCGGCGTCCGCCTGCAGCGCGACGAGGCCCTGCAGAAGCGGGTCGACGGCTGGGTCACCGATGCGGCGGTGTTCGTCGTGGGGCGGTACCGGCACGACATCGCGTCGGTCATCACCGACACGGTCGAACGCTGGGACGCCGAAGAGACCACCGAGAAGATCGAGCTCATGGTCGGGCGCGACCTGCAGTACATCCGTCTGAACGGCACGATCGTCGGTGCTCTCGCGGGCCTGTTGATCTTCACGGTCGCCCATCTGGTGTGGGGATCATGACGGTTCGCGCACTCGCTGGCCGAAACCTCTCGCGTCGCGCCGCCCCTCGCCGCCGCCGCGTGAGTAGCCTGGTGCGCGTGAGCGACGGTTCGGGCACGGAGTCCCTCTTCACCTACGGGACGCTGCAGCTGCCCGAGGTGCAACTCGACACCTTCGGTCACCGCGTCGAGGGCGCAGAAGACGCCCTGGCCGGCTACCGCCTCGAGTGGACCGACATCGCCGACGAGGGGGTTGCGCGCCTTTCCGGCCTCGACCGACACCCGATCCTGCGCCGCACCGACGACCCGCGCGACCGCGTGTTCGGACGCGTGCTGCGCGTGACGCCCGAAGAACTCGACGCCGCCGACGAGTACGAGGTCTCGCTCTACCGCCGCGCCTCCGTCGTCCTGGCCAGCGGCATCCGCGCCTGGGTCTACGTGGCTGCATGAGCGCCCTGTCCGTCGACCCGCTCTGGCCGCGCGCAGGGGACTGGCCCGCCCCCGATGAGAAGACGGCGCCGGATGCCGTCCTGCTCGGGATCCCCGCGTGGCGCACGTCCCTCTCCCCGACCGGCGCGGGCGAAACACCGGCGGCCGTGCGCGAGGCTCTCCGGCGCTTCTCGCCGACGGTGCTCGGCCCCCCGCCTCTCGATCTCACCGCCGCACTGACCATCGCGGACGCCGGTGACGTCGACGACCCCGACGGGCGTGACGGCGAGGCGCGCGTGCGCGCAGCCGTGGCGGCGCTCTCGGCGGCCCGTCTGGTGATCGCCCTCGGCGGGGACAACTCCGCCACCTACGGTGTCGCTCAGGGACGCGGAGTCGGGGGTCTGATCACCCTCGACGCGCACTTCGATCTCCGCGACGGAGAGTCGAACGGCTCCCCCGTGCGGCGACTCATCGCCGACGGTCTCGACCCGCGCCGCATCGTTCAGATCGGCATCGCCGACTTCGCGAATTCGGCGGCGTACGCGCAGCGCGCTCTCGACGCGGGCATCACCGTCATCACGCTCGACGAGGTGCGTCGCCGCGGCATCGACGAGGTCGTCGCCGAGGCGCTGCGCATCGCCCGCGGCACGGGCGTATCGCCGGCGAACGGACCCGTGGAGTGGGCGGACGGCCACGCGGTCGCGTCCCCGACCGATGACCCGACGACCCGGACCTCCGCCCCCGCGCCGGGCCATGCCGCGGCAGCGGCCTCCGGCATCCACCTCGACATCGATGTGGACGTGTGCGACCGCTCGGTCGCCCCGGGCTGCCCCGCGAGCGTCCCGGGCGGACTCGCCGCCTGGGAGTTGCGCGCCCTCGCGCGCGGGTTGGCCCGAGACCCCGGCGTGACGAGCGCCGACATCGTCGAGGTGGATGCCACGGCAGACACTCCCGACGCCCGCACCGTGCGACTGGCCGCGCTGTGCGTTCTGGAGCTCCTGGCAGGAATGGCGGAAAGACGATGATCCAATTGGTTCTGGCGCGGCATGCGAAGTCGGACTGGGCCGACGAGGGGCTCGACGACCACGACCGTCCGCTCAACGACCGCGGCCGACGCGATGCACCGGCGATGGCCCGGACCGTCGTGCGCAAGGGCGTCCGCCCCGAGGTCGTGCTCTCGAGCACGGCGCTGCGCGCCCGACAGACCGCCGAGGCGTTCGCTCGCGCGTTCGATGCCGAGGTCGTCGAGCACGCCGAGCTCTATCTCGCCGAGCCCGCGCAGCTGCTCGCCTCCGCGCGCGCCGCGGGAGTCGACGAGGTGATGGTGGTCGCTCACGACCCCGGGATGAGCGCCCTCGTGTCGCGCCTGGCCGATCGCGACGAACGCATGGTCACGTGCGCGGTGGCGATCTTCACGTGGCACGAGGGAACGTGGGACGACGTCGACGCCACCCCTCCCGACGAGTTCGAGCTGCTGACGCCCTGAGGCCGGCCGCCCGCCGTCCGCCCGCCCTGTCTCAGACCTCGGCCCCGTCCTTCCAGACGGTCCGCACGAGGGGCACACCCGGCCGATAGGCCAGGTGCACGCGGGTCGGGGCCTCGAGCAGCACGAGGTCGGCGCGCGCGCCGGGATGGATCACGCCCACATCCGTGCGCCGCAGTGCCCGTGCGCCGCCCGCGGTGGCGGCCCACACCGCCTCGGCGGGCGTCATCCCCATCTCGCGTACGGCGAGGGCGATCATGAGCGGCATCGAGCTGGTGAAACTCGATCCCGGGTTGCAGTCGCTCGCGAGCGCGACCGTCACTCCCGCGTCGAGAAGGCGCCGCGCGTCGGGGTACGGCTGGCGCGTCGAGAACTCCACCCCCGGCAGCAGGGTCGCGACGGTGTCGGATGCGGCGAGCGCGGCCACATCCGCATCCGAGACGAACGTGCAGTGATCGACGGAGGCGGCATCCAGGGACACAGCGAGTGCCACCCCGTCTCCCGCGCCGAGTTGGTTTCCGTGCACCCGGATGCCGAGCCCCTTCGCCCGACCCGCCTCGAGCACGCGCCGACTCTGGGCGGCCGTGAACGCGCCGGTCTCGCAGAAGACGTCGACCCAGCGGACGAGCGGTGACACGGCGTCGAGCATCTCGCCCACCACGAGGTCGATGTACTCATCCGCGCGCCCGGCAAACTCGGGCGCGACGACGTGAGCGCCGAGGAAGGTGACCTCGTCGGTGACCTCCGCGGCGAGTCGCGCGAGCCGCAGCTCGGTCTCGACGTCGAGGCCGTAGCCCGTCTTGATCTCGAGCGTCGTCGTCCCCTGTGCGCGACACTCGGCGACGAGGGAGCGCAGGCGCTCGCGGAGTTCGTCGTCGGAGGCGGACCGTGTCGCGGCGACGGTGGTGCGGATCCCTCCCGCCGCGTACCGCTTCCCCTCCATGCGCGCTGCGAACTCCTCGGCCCGATCGCCGCCGAAGACGAGGTGCGCGTGGCTGTCGACGAACCCCGGGATCATGGCGCGACCGCCGACATCGATGACCTCGATCCTCGCGTCGACGGTGAGGCCCGGGGCATCCGGAACTTCGGTCGTCAGCCCCGTCCACTCCACGCGCCCCGCGCGCACGAGGACCGCCGCGTCGCGCAGCGTTCCGCACGGGTCGCCCGAGGCGGAGACGTTGGTGGTGAGCTCGCCGATGTTCGTCAGCAGGAACGCGCGTCCGGCTCCGTCGGCCCCCGCGTCCCCACTGGTCCGCTCCGAAGCACTCACCGCGTCGGCACCGGTCAGCGCGGAAGCGCTCACCACATCGGCACCGGTCAGCGCGGAAGCGCTCACCACATCGGCACCGTCAGGCCGCGCTCGGCCGCCACTTCGCGAGCGCGGTCGTAACCGGCGTCGACGTGGCGCATGACTCCGGTGCCGGGGTCGTTGACGAGCACGCGGGCGAGCTTCTCGGCGGCGAGCTCGGTGCCGTCGGCGACGCACACCTGTCCCGCGTGGATGCTGCGGCCGATCCCCACCCCGCCGCCGTGGTGGATCGACACCCACGACGCTCCGCTCGCGGTGTTCAGCAGCGCGTTGAGCAGGGGCCAGTCGGCGATGGCGTCCGAGCCGTCGGCCATGGCTTCGGTCTCGCGGTAGGGCGAGGCGACGGATCCCGCGTCGAGGTGGTCGCGGCCGATCACGATGGGTCCCGCCAGCTCGCCCGAGGCCACCATCTCGTTGAACTTCAGGCCCGCCAGGTGGCGTTCCTGGTAGCCGAGCCAGCAGATGCGCGCGGGCAGGCCCTCGACCTGCACCTGCTTTCCCGCCTTGTCGAGCCAGCGGTGCAGGGCTGCGTCCTCCGGGAAGAGTTCGGCGACGGCCCGGTCGGTCTTGGCGATGTCTCCGGGGTCTCCCGAGAGCGCGACCCAGCGGAACGGTCCCTTGCCCTCGGCGAACAGCGGGCGGATATACGCGGGCACGAAGCCCGGGAACGCGAACGCCCGGTCGTACCCGCCGAGCTCCGCCTCGCGGCGGATCGAGTTGCCGTAGTCGAACACCGCCGCCCCGGCATCCTGGAATCCCACCATCGCCTTCACGTGGGACGCCATGCTCTCGCGCGCCCGGCGGGTGAAGTCCTCGGGGTCACGGGCGGCTTCGGCCTGCCACTGATCGAGCGAGACGCCGACCGGCAGGTACGACAGCGGGTCGTGCGCGCTGGTCTGATCGGTGACGATGTCGATCCGGATGCCGCGGGCCAGAAGCTCCGGGAACACCTCGGCCGCGTTGCCCTCGACGCCGACCGACAGCGCCTCACCCGCCTCGCGTGCCGCGCTCACCCGTTCGACGGCCGCGTCGAGATCGGGAGCGACCTCGTCGAGGTAGCCGTGGGCGACGCGGCGGTCGAGGCGCGTGCGGTCGACGTCGACGATGAGCACCGCTCCGCCGTTCATCGTGACGGCGAGCGGCTGCGCCCCGCCCATGCCGCCGCACCCGGCGGTGAGGGTGAGGGTGCCGGCGAGCGACTCGCAGCCGAGCGAGGTGGCGACGGCCGCGAACGTCTCGTACGTACCCTGCAGAATGCCCTGCGTGCCGATGTAGATCCACGACCCGGCCGTCATCTGCCCGTACATCGTGAGCCCCAGCTCTTCGAGTCTGCGGAACTCGGGCCACGTCGCCCAGTCGCCCACGAGGTTCGAGTTCGCGATGAGCACGCGCGGCGCCCACTCGTGCGTGCGGAATACGCCCACCGGCTTGCCCGACTGCACGAGCAGGGTCTCGTCGGGCTCGAGCTCGTCGAGCGTGCGGACGATCGCGTCGTACGCCTCCCACGACCGCGCCGCCCTGCCCGTGCCGCCGTAGACGACCAGGTCGTCGGGACGCTCGGCGACCTCGGGGTCGAGGTTGTTCATGAGCATCCGCTTGGCGGCCTCGGCGCCCCAGCTCTTCGCGGTGCGCTCGGAGCCGCGCGCCGCGCGGATCGGAGAGCGGGGAGCGGATGCCGGGACCCCGGCGGTCGTTGCGGCTGCGGCCTGCGTGACCAGTCCTGCGGCCGTGGCGACTTCCGGTGCCGGGGCGGCGGCTTCGGGCGTCGTGTCGACCGGTGCCGTGCCGGTCGTGGTGGTGTCGGTCATGGCGGATCTCCTTCGATCGGGGCGCGAGGTCAGGCGGTGTGTACGGGAGTGGAGGGCGTGTGGGCGGCGTCCGTCTGCGCGAGCGCGGCCCGCGCCACCGCGCCCGAGGCGACGAGGTCGGTGACCGCCTCGATCTCGGGCGAGACGAAGCGGTCGGGGCCGGGGCCCTCGACACGCGTACGGACGAGGTCGCGCACGGCGCCGGTGGCCGCCGCGGGCTGGAGGGGAGCGTGCAGGTCGAGGGCACGGCATCCGGTCAGCACTTCGATCGCGAGCACGCGGGCGAGTCCGTCGATCGCGCGACGGAGCTTGCGGGCACCCGCCCACCCCATCGAGACGTGGTCCTCCTGCATGGCGCTCGAGGGGATCGAGTCGACCGAGGCGGGGGCGGCGAGGCGCTTGAGCTCCGACACGATTCCCGCGGCGGCGTACTGCGCGATCATCAGGCCCGAGTCGACCCCCACCTCGTCGGCGAGGAAGGGCGGCAGCCCGTTGCTCCGCGCGACGTCGAGCGCGCGGTCGGTGCGGCGCTCCGACATCGAGGCGACGTCGGCGACCGCGATCGCGAGGAAGTCGAGCACGTACGCGACGGGGGCGCCGTGGAAATTGCCGTTCGACTCGACGCGCCCGTCGACGGTGACGACGGGGTTGTCGACGGCGGATGCCAGCTCGCGCTCGGCGACCTGCGCCGCGTGGGCCATCGTGTCGCGCGCGGCGCCGTGCACCTGGGGCGCGCAGCGCAGGGAGTAGGCATCCTGCACGCGCGTGCACTCGGGCCCGCGGTGGCTCGCGACGATGGGCGAACCGGCGAGGAACGAGCGAAGGTTCGCCGCGGATGCCGCCTGGCCGACCTGCGGGCGGAGCGCCATCAGGTCGGCCGCGAACACGGCATCCGTCCCCAACTGCGACTCGATCGAGATCGCCGCCGAGACGTCGGCCGTGGTGAGCAGCATCTCGAGGTCGTGCAGGGCCAGCAGCAGCATGCCGAGCATGCCGTCGGTGCCGTTGATGAGGGCGAGGCCCTCCTTCTCGCGCAGGGCGACCGGGGCGATCCCCGCGGCGACGAGTGCGTCGGCGGCGGATCGCAGATCACCGGCGGCATCGCGCACCTCCCCCTCGCCCATCACCGCGAGGGCCACGTGCGACAGCGGAGCGAGGTCGCCCGAGCAGCCGAGCGAGCCGTACTCGCGCACGACCGGGGTGATCCCGGCGTTCAGCAGGGCGGCGTAGGTCTCGACGACGACCGGTCGCACGCCGATTCGGCCGGTCGCGAGGGTCTGCAGGCGCAGCAGCATGAGGGCGCGCACGACCTCGCGCTCCACCTCGGAGCCGGTGCCCGCGGCGTGCGAGCGGATGAGGCTCGCCTGCAGCTGGGCGCGCCGGTCCTCGGCGATGAAGGTCGTCGCCAGCGCACCGAAGCCGGTCGAGATGCCGTAATGCGGCTGCGGGTCGTCGGCGAGCGCCTCGATGAGAGCGCGCGTGTCGGCCACGCGCTGCAGAGCGTCGTCGTCCACCGTCACCCGCGCGTCGTGTCGCGCGACGGCGACGACGTCCTGAGGGGTGAGGGGCTGGGATCCGACGGTGACGCTCGCGTTCATACGCCGATTCCATCGTGCGCACTGTCGCGCGACGACCGGGTTCTGGCATCCTGTGTCTGTCATGCCAGACAATCCCCGCCCGCAGGTCCCCGCCGCCGATCAGACGCTGCGGATCCTCTCGCTGCTCGCGCGCCAGCCCGGCCCGATGGCTGCGCAGTCGATCGCGACGACCCTCCACATCCCGCGTTCGAGCGTCTATCACCTGCTCGCGACCCTCGAGCAGCACGGCTACGTCGTGCACCTGCCCGGCGACCGCCGCTGGGGCCTCGGCACCGCGGCGTTCGAGCTCGGCGGCGGCTACGCCCGGCAGCAACCCCTCGCCCGCCTCGGCCGGCCGCTGCTCGCGGGGCTCTCCGACCGGGTCGGCGAATCCGCACACCTCGCCGTGCTGGCCGGACGCGACGTGCTGTACATCGTCGAAGAGCGCGCTCCGCGCCGCCCCGCGCTCGTGACCGACGTGGGCGTGCGCCTGCCCGCGCACCTCACCGCGACGGGTCGGGCGATGCTCGCGGCGCTTCCTCGCGAACAGGTGCGGGCGTTGTTCCCGGATGCCACGGCCCTCACCCAGCGCCACGGCGCGGGCCCCGCGACTCCGCGCGAGCTGCGCGAGATGCTCCGACTGGTGCGGGCAGACGGCCACGCGAGCGAGAACGGCGAGGTCACGCCCGGATTCCGCTCCGTCGCCGCTGCGGTGCTGGATCACGCCGGGTGGCCCGCCGCGGCCGTGGCGATCACGTGGCCGGCCGACGGCCCGCCGCGCGATGCCGCGGCACTGGCGTCAGCGGCATCCGGAACCGCCGCCGAGCTCGCCCGCCGCATCGGCCGGCCGGCCTGACGCGGGTGCCGGGTTGCGGGGCCGGGGCCTCTTGTTCTCACGGTTTGGGGCGCGTTCCGTCGTTCGGGGCGTGAGATTCCCGCCCCAGACGCAAAGTATCGCCCCAAACCGTGGACATGCCCGCGACGCGACCGTCGCGCCGAGGACCGCGGCGACCGCTGAGCACCGGGCCGAGTGGGCGCCGGGCCGAGTGGGCGCTGCGCCCACGCGTTCTCCCGGTTCGGGGCACATTCCGTCGTTTGGGGCGTGAGATTCCCGCCCCAAACGCAAAAGATCGCCCCAAACCGCCCGATTCAGCCGCCTCGGCGCGCCCACCGCAGCGCGTCAGCGCACGACCAGCCGCGGCTCCACCAGCACGTGCGCCGCCCCGGCCGTCGGGGCGCGGGGGGCGATGACCGTGCCGTTCTCGCCCATGAGCAGGTCGAGGGCTCCGGATGCCACCTTTTCGGGCAACTGCTCGACGCTCGAGAGGCCGAGCGCCTCCACCGCGGGGGTGTTGTCGAAGCCGATGACCGTGATGTCGGGGCGGCCGGCGAGAGTGACGGCGAGGTGCGCGCCGATCGCGAGCGAATCGCTCGCGCACACGATGCCCGTCACTCCCGGGTCGGCGGCGAGCCCTGCGGCGACGACGTCGCGCGCGGCCGAGACGTTCTCTTCGACGACCCACCGCGGTCCCGAGGCCGCGCTCTCGCGCCAGCCGCGTTCGCGTTCGTCGCCGGTGCCGGATCCGCCCGGCCAGCCGAGGAACGCGATCCGCGAAGAACCCTGCCCGAGCAGGTGCGCGGTGGCTGCGCTCGTGCCGGCCGCTCCGTCGACGTCGACCCAGAGGTGCGCGGGCGCTTCGACATCATCCTCGCCCCACGGGCGGCCGAACGACACGAACGGCAGGGCGCGCTCGAGCAGCCACCCCGTGCGCGGGTCGCCGTGGAAGGTGCCGGTGATGACGACGGCATCGACCTCTCCCCCCTCGAGCAGGTCGCCGAGGCGCGCGATCTCCTCTTCGGGGGTGCGCGCGGCGTACAGCAGCACGCGCATGTCGCGCTCGCCCGCGCGTTCGGTGAGGGCGTGCACGAAGCGGTCGAGCACGACGCCCGAGATCCCCCCGGCATACGGATCGAGATGGATGCCGATGGTGGAGCTGCGACGCGTGCGCAGGCGGCGCGCGGCGGCGTGCGGGCGGTATCCGAGCTCGGCGATCGCGGCTTCGACGCGCAGGCGGGTGGCCTCGCGCACGATGTCGGGGGTGTTCACGACGTTCGAGACGGTCTGCCGCGAGACGCCGGCGGCGCGTGCGACGTCGTCGACGGTGGGCGCCTTCGCCATGCCTCGTCTCCCCCGTGCCGTGGCCGGTGCCCCGCGGCATCCGGTTCTTCCGATCCTTCGACGCCTGCGCGTTCCGCGATGACGCGCACGCAGGCCTGACGGTCAGACCGACAGCCTAAGCGGGCGAGCAACCGCTTGACAGGAAACACCGCCGTTCCTTACCGTAGTCGAACCGTCATTTGAACGATCAAAAGAGACGGCCCTCCGAGCACCCGGAGGGGTCGCATGCCTCATCGAAGGAGAGAGACACATGACACGGCACACCGCCCGGAACTGGCTCGCCGCCGGCGCACTACTCGCCACCGGAGCGCTCACGCTCACCGCGTGCGGCTCGGGCTTCAACGACACCCCCGGCGAGTCCCAAGCCTCGGGCTCGGGCACGCTGAGCATCCTCATCGGCTCCTCGGGGGACGCCGAGACCAAGGCCGTCACCGACGCCGTCGCCGCCTGGAGCCAGCAGTCGGGCGTGCAGGCCGAGGTCCAGACCGCCAACGACCTCCCCCAGCAGCTCTCGCAGGGCTTCGCCGCCGGCTCGCCGCCGGACCTCTTCTACCTCGCCCCCGAGGCCCTCGCCGGCTACGCCGCGAACGGCTCGATCGCCGCCTACGGCGACGACCTGGCGAACAAGGACGACTTCTACCCCTCGCTCGTCGACAACTTCACCGTCGACGGGAAGTTCTACTGCGCGCCCAAGGACTTCTCGACCCTGGCCCTCATCATCAACACCGACCTCTGGTCGGCGGCAGGGCTCACGGATGCCGATGTCCCCACGACCTGGGACCAGTTGGCATCCGTCGCTCAGAAGCTCACCACCGACGGCCGCGTCGGTCTCGCGTTCGGCGCCGAGTACCAGCGCGTGGGCGCCTTCATGGCCGAGGCCGGCGGCGGACTCGTCACCGACGGCAAGGCCACAGCCGACAGCTCCGCCAACGTCGAGGCGCTGAACTACGTCAAGACGCACCTGAACGACGGCACCTTCGCCTTCGCGTCCGATGTGGGCGCGGGTTGGGGCGGCGAGGCGTTCGGCACCCAGAAGGCCGCGATGGTCATCGAGGGCAACTGGATCACCGGCGCACTGTCGGCCGACTACCCCGGCGTGAAGTACAAGGTCGCCGAGCTGCCCGCGGGCCCCGGCGGCAAGGGCACGCTGCAGTTCACCAACTGCTGGGGCATGGCCGCCGACAGCGGCAACCAGGAGCAGGCACGCTCGCTCGTCGAGTTCCTGACCTCGACCGACCAGCAGCTGGCGTTCTCGAAGGCCTTCGGCCCGATGCCCTCGATCCAGTCGGCCGCCGACGCGTGGAGCTCCGCGAACCCCGACCTCACGGCGTTCCTCTCCGGTGCCGAGTACGCGCAGTTCCCGCCGAACATGGCCGGCGCCGCCGACGTCATCACCGACTTCAACGCTCAGCTGGAGTCCCTGAAGACCGGTGACCCGCAGGCGCTGCTCAAGACGGCGCAATCCAACCTCGAGGCCATCACCAAGTAACCATGAGTGCTCTCACCTCAGCGCCGCGTCGCGCCGGATCCTCCTCCCCGGGGATCCGGCGCGGCGAGGCCGCCGCCGGCTGGCTGTTCACCGCCCCCGTTCTGATCATCCTGGGCGTGTTCCTGCTCGTCCCCGTGCTCATGGCGCTGTGGGTGAGCTTCTCCGACTGGACCGGGCGCGGCAGCCCCTTCTCGTCCAACGTCGGCTTCGTCGGCCTCGACAACTACGCCGCGGTCACCACCGGCGGCGGGCTGGCCGAGCGCGACTTCGGCACGGCGCTGCGCAACAACGCCTGGTACGTGCTGTTGGTCGTGCCGCTGCAGACCGCGCTGTCGCTCTTCCTCGCGGTGCTCGTCAACCGCGCGATCCTGCGCGGACGCGGTCTGTTCCGCACCGCCTTCTACTTCCCCTCGGTCACGAGCTCGGTGGCCATCACCGTGCTGTGGCTCTTCCTCTTCTCGGCATCCGGTGCCGTCAACGAGGTGCTGTCGTGGCTCGGCATCAACGGACCGAACTGGTTCAGCGATCCCTCGGGCGTCGTGCACAACCTCCTTGGCGCGGTCGGCGTCACGAGCGGCCCGGCCTTCCTCACCGGCAACACGATGCTCGGCGTCTCGTGGTGGGACTGGCTCGCCGGACCCTCGGTCGCGATGTCGGCCTTCATCCTCATGGCCGTGTTCACCACCTCGGGCACCTTCATGCTGCTGTTCATCGCGGGCCTCCAGAACATCGGCGCCGACGTGCAGGAGGCCGCGATGATGGACGGCGCGAACGGCTGGCAGCGCTTCTGGCGCGTGACCCTGCCGCAGCTCAAGCCCGTGCTGTTCACGGTGCTGACCCTCGGCCTCATCGGCACGTGGCAGGTGTTCGACCAGATTTACACGGGCACCCAGGGTGGGCCCGGAAAGACGACGCTGACGCCCGCCTACCTCAGCTACTCCTCGGCGTTCCTCTCGCAGCAGTGGGGGCAGGGTGCGGCGATCGCCTTCGTGCTCTTCGTCATCATCGTGGCCCTCACCATCCTGCAGCGCTTCGTGCTGCGCGATCGCCCGGTCTCACGCCGACGCCTGCGCCAGTACGAGGTGCCTGCGCAGAAGGGAATGCAGCGATGACCGCCACGGCCTCTCCCCCGACCACCGTCCTCGCCGAACAGCGCATCGACGGACCCGTCAAGCCCGCGAAGCACCGCCTGTCGGGCAAGGCCCTGCGCTGGCAGATCGGTCTGTACGTCCTGCTGATCGTGCTCGCGGTCATCTACATCTATCCGTTCCTCGTGCAGGTGGCGACGTCGTTCAAGACGGATGCCGCGGCGGCGGCCAACCCGATCTCGCTCGCGCCGCAGCCCTTCACATGGGCGGCCTACGAGCGACTGTTCCTGAACTCCGACTTCCCCGTGTGGTTCGGCAACTCGGTCGTGGTGACCGTGTTCGTCACCGCGGGCCGGGTGTTCTTCAACTCCCTCGCCGGCTACGCGCTCGCCCGTCTGCAGTTCCGCGGGCGCGGGGTCGTGTTCGCGGCCCTCATCGCGGTCATGGCGGTGCCGACCGTGGTGCTGCTGATCCCGAAGTTCCTCGTCATCAATCAGCTGGGCATCTACGACTCGTACGCGGGCATGATCCTGCCGCTGCTGGTGGATGCCGCGGGCGTGTTCATCATGAAGAACTTCTTCGAGTCGATCCCGCCCTCGGTCGAGGAGCAGGCCCGCATCGATGGAGCCGGCACGTTCCGCATCTTCTGGTCGGTCGTGCTGCCGATGGCGCGGCCCGCGCTCATCACGATCGTGATCCTGTCATTCCAGGGATCGTGGAACGAGCTGAGCCACTTCGTCATCTCCACTCAGTCCCCCGAGCTGACCACGCTGACCAAGGGCGTGGCGTCGCTGGCCAGCGGTCAGCTCAGCCAGGGCAGCCAATTCCCCCTCAAACTCGCGGCCGCGGCCATCATGACGATTCCGGTCGCCGTGGTGTTCTTCATCTTCCAGCGCCGCATCATGAACGCCAGCGAAGGAGCCGTCAAAGAATGACCACCGCCCCCACCACCTCGCCTGCCGGGACGACGGTCGACTCCCCTCCCCTGCAACCGCTGCTCAGCGATGCGCTCATCGTTCTGCGGGCCCCCACCCAGGTGTGGTCCAACGGCACGGGAGACATGGGCGCGGCCGCGGTGCACGGTGTCTACCACGGCGACGTGCGGCACGTGCGCTCGCTCACCGCGAGCTGCGACGGCTCGCCGATCGAGTGGATCTCGACCGCCCCCGACGGCGCCTCGCGCGTGGTCTTCGGCGGGCTGCTGCGCGGGCTCGACGACACCACCCCCGACCCGAAGGTGCGCCTGCTGCGCGACCGTCGCGTCGACGACGGCGTGGTGAGCGAGTCGTGGACCCTGCACTCACGCGTCGATCAGCCGATCCGCACCACGCTGCGCCTGGCGCTCACTCCTGAGTTCGCGCAGCTGCACGAGGTGAAGTCGGGCCACGCCTCCGCTCGCGACGCCGAGACCGTGGTCGACGGAGAGAAGATCCGGGTGGATGCCGGTGCCCAAGGCCTCGAGCTCGTCGCTCCGGGCGCTCGCGTGGCGTCGACCGATCACGACGTCGAGGCCGAGTGGGACGTCGAGATCGCCCCCTTCGGCTCCGCGGAGATCGGGTGGACGCTGACGCTGCGCGACGACACGCTCGTCGTGGGCTCGGCGACCGCTCCCGCGCGATGGGATGCCGCGGCGGTCGCCGCCGGCGCCCCCGACCCGCGCCTGTCGCGGTGGCTGCGCGCGGCGCTCGACGACCTCGACGCCCTGCGGCTCGTGCTCCCCGATCACCCCGACGACGAGTTCTTCGCCGCGGGGGCGCCGTGGTTCTTCACGCTCTTCGGCCGCGACTCGATCTGGGGCGCGCGGCTCGCGCTCCCGCTCGACCGCGAGATCGCGGCATCCACTCTGCGTGTCCTCGCCCGCCTGCAGGGCGCCGACGACGACGCGCAGACCGCGCAGGAGCCGGGCAAGATCCTGCACGAGCTGCGGGCCTCGGCGCTCGAGATCCCCGGCGAGGGCATCGTGCTGCCGCCGAAGTACTACGGCAGCGTCGATTCGACCCCGCTGTGGATCTGTCTTCTCGCCGACGCCCGGCGCGCCGGCATGCCCGGCGCCGAGGTGCGGGCGCTCCTCCCGACGCTCCGCGGCGCCCTCGGCTGGATCCGCGACAGCGGCGACAGCGACGGCGACGGCTTCCTCGACTACATCGACCGCATGGGCACGGGCCTGTCGAACCAGGGGTGGAAGGACTCCGGCGACTCCATCCAGTGGCGCGACGGCAGTCTCGCCGAGGGTCCGATCGCCCTGTGCGAGGTGCAGGCCTACGCGTACGAGGCCGCCCTGGCCGGAGCCGACCTCCTCGAGGAGTTCGGCGAGGGGGCGGATGCCGATGACGCCGCGTTCTGGCGCTCCTGGGCCGCCGACCTCAAGGAGCGCTTCGCCGCCACGTACTGGGTCGAGACGCCCGAGGGCCGCTACCCCGCCGTCGCGCTCGACCGCGACAAGCGTCCGGTCGACACGCTGACGAGCAACATCGGGCACCTGCTCGGCACCGGCATCCTGTCGGCCGAAGAAGAGGCGCACGTCGCCCAGCTGTTGCTCGGCGAGAGCATGTCGAGTGGATACGGCATCCGCACCATGTCGACCGGCGCCGCCGGGTACTGGCCATTGTCGTACCACGGGGGCAGCGTCTGGGTGCACGACACCGCGATCGCCGCGCACGGCATGCTGCGCGCGGGCCTGCACGACGAGGCGCGGTCCGTGGTCGACGGTCTGCTGGACGCCGCCGAGGGCTTCGCGTACCGCGTGCCCGAGCTGCACGCGGGCGACCCGCGCACCCACTCGTCGGTGCCGACGCCGTACCCCGCCGCCTGCCGTCCGCAGGCGTGGTCAGCCACCGCCGCGGTGGTCTGCCTCACAGCCCTCACACCCGCCCCCGGGGTGTGAGCCCGCCGGGCGGCGCCGCCCCGAACCGCCGCCGCCCGGCCCCTCCCTTTTCATGGGGCACGCGACGTGGCCCCGGGGCGCCGAAGATGGCCCCGGGGCCACGGCGAGACGCCGCGCCGCGCCCGCACTCAGACCACCCGCGTCACCGTCCCGCCGGTCAACCGCACCAGCTCGTCGAACGTCAGCGGGAACACCGTGTGCGGCGTGCCGCCCGCGGCCCAGATCTCGAGGAACGCCGCGAGGTCCTCGTCGACCACCGTCGTCAGGGGCGCGGGGTGTCCGGTCGGCGCCACTCCCCCGATGGGCTGGCCGGTCGCCGCGAGCACCTGCTCGGGGGTCGCCCGGCGGATGCCGCCGCGCCCGAGCCGCTCGGCGAGAGCCGCCGTGTCGACCCGGTGCGCGCCACTGGTCATGACGAGCAATGGCTCGTCGTCGCTCCAGAACACGAGGCTGTTGGCGATCGCGCCGACCTCGACACCGAGGGCGGCGGCGGCGAGCGCAGCCGTCGACGCGGCACCCGACAGCACGACGATGCGGCCGGCGATGCCCGCCTCCTCGAGGGCGGCGGCGACCAGGCGACTACGGGCGGAAAGGGCGTCGGTCATGCCCGACAGCCTAGAGCGAGCCCCGCCGCGGGCCGGACGCGAGCGCGGGCCGGCCATGTGCGCTCGCGCGGATCGTGTGGTCTCGTCCGAGGCGCCGCGGGGCCGCTCGCGTGACGCCCGCCGACGGGTCAGAATAGATCCCGGATGCCGCAACGCCGCGGCATCCGCACAGTGCCGCCCACAAGGCGACCGACGACAAGGAACGCGATGACAACCGCTCTGCCCCTGCCCGATTTCACCCACGAACGCGTGGAGGTGATCACGGGGCGACGCAGCGGTCTGTTCGTCGCCGTGGCCCTGCACTCGTCCGTCCTCGGCCCCGCTCTCGGCGGCGCGCGCCTGTGGACCTACCCGTCGTGGACCGACGCGCTCGGCGACGCGCTCCGCCTCTCGGCCGCGATGACGCTCAAGAACGCCGCCGCCGGCCTCGACGCGGGCGGCGGCAAGTCGGTCATCGGACTGCCGGAGGGCGCCGTGCTCGACGCCGACCGGCGCCGCGCCGCGTTCCTCGACCTCGGTGACGCGGTCGAGAGCCTGGGCGGGCTGTACCGCACCGCCGAGGACGTGGGTTCGACCACCGAGGACATGCTCGTCGTCAGCGAGCGCACCGCGCACGTGGTCGGGCTCCCCGACACGGTCGGCGGCTCGGGTGAACCGGCCGGTCCCACGAGCCTCGGCGTGTACGCCTCGCTCGTCGCGACCCTTGAGCGTGCCGTCGGAACCGGCGCCGTGGCCGGGCGCCGCGTCACCATCGCCGGTCTCGGCCAGGTGGGCAGCCGCCTTGCCGAGCGTCTCGCCGGCGAGGGCGCCGTTCTCACCGTCACCGACGTGAATCCCGCCAAGCGCGCTCTCGCGACCGAACTGGGCGCGGCGTGGGTCGAGCCGAGCGAGGCGCACCTCATTCCCGCCGACGTCTTCGTTCCCGCGGGCATCGGCGGGGTGCTCACCGACGACGTGATCGACGCCCTCGACGCCCGCTCCGTCTGCGGTCCCGCGAACAATCCTCTGGCCGACCGCTCCGGCGCCGACCGTCTCGCCGCCCGGGGCATCCTCTACGCGCCCGACTTCGTCGTCAACGCGGGCGGGGTCATCTACCTCGACCTGGTGGCGAAGAAGCGCGGCAGCCTCGACGACATCATGGGACGCGTCGCCGGCATCGGCGACACCGTCCGCCGCGTCTTCGACGAGGCGGCGAACCGGGGCCTGACCCCGCTCGCGGCAGCAGAGGGACTCGCCGCGGAGCGACTCGCCGCGGGCGCAGGACGCACCGCGCTCGTCTGACCGGAAGAAAAGAAGAACCGGATGCCGCCTCGACGGGGCATCCGGTTCTTCGCGTTCGGGGGTTTAATGCGCGGCGTCGGATGCCGCGAGGACAGTGGCGGAAATGCGTCCGCGATCAGTGATCGAGAAACCGTTCTTCTGTGTCCAGGAACGCACGTCGATCACATCGCGGGTCGGAATGGCCCGCCCGCGCGGGGTGCGTCGCGGAGGAGACGGAGAAGAACCGACCGGGCGCGCGGCCGTCATGTACGGCCGAAAGGCGTCGCGCAGTTTGTGTGCATTGTCAGAAGACTGATCGATTTCATAGGAACGCCCTTCCAGAGAGAAGGTCACAGTCGTTCTGTCTTCGATGACCGAACCGTCGAGGTCGTCGATCGTCTGCATGATGTGCTTTTTCGCCATGTCGCGACCATAAGCCGCCGACGAGGCGCATTCCGGGCTGCGGTTTGGGAATTCACCCGCCGACTCGTCCGCTTTCACCGACCCCCGCCCTGCGCGGCGCGTCCGCGATTCCACGCGGGTGACGCAGCACGCGACAAGCTGCGGGGGCGAACATCGTCATGCTCTCGGCCGTCGCATTCACGCCCGGCCGAGAGGAGAACAAGCGAGGTTCAGGAATTCGCCTCGGCGTACGCGTCGAGAATCGTCGCGGGAACGCGACCGCGATCGCTCACGGTGTGTCCGTTCGCGCGCGCCCATTCCCGAACGGCACCGAGATCGACGTCGTTCGAGCGGCGAGCAGCACGGGGGCGGCGCGCGGACGAATTGCCACGGGACACCGAACGAGCGGCATCCACGAACGGGGCGATCGCCGAATAGAACTTGTCCGCATTGCGGTCGGAGAGGTCGATCTCGTAAGCGCGACCTTCGACGGAGAAGGTGATCTGCTTTCCCTGGCCGTCTTCGAGAACAGAGCCGTCGAGGTCGTCGACGAGGTGCGTGATGTGCTTCATAGCCATAATACGAAAAAGCTTACACCCGCATTCAATGAATTTCCCGCATTAGTCATCTCTGATAAAGGCGCGACTGTCGAGCCCTCCCCGAAGATAGGCACCGCGCCCGTCGGGGGACTATCCTCCCTGGGTGGTGTTCGCTCCCTGGACATCGCTCGAGACAGAGGATGCGTCGCGTGAGTCTTTTCCGAACCAAGTCGGTGGAGCAATCCATCGCCGACACCGATGAGCCGGAGTTCCGGCTCAAGAAGTCCCTCAGCGCCGTCGACCTGACCGTCTTCGGTGTCGGCGTCGTGATCGGCGCGGGCATCTTCACCCTGACCGGTCGCGCCGCCAACGAGGTCGCCGGCCCGGCTGTCGTGATCAGCTTCATCATCGCCGCGATCGCGTGCGGTCTCGCGGCCATGTGCTACGCCGAATTCGCCTCCACCGTCCCCGTTTCGGGATCGGCGTACACCTTCTCGTACGCCTCGCTCGGCGAACTCTTCGCGTGGATCATCGGGTGGGATCTCATCCTCGAGATGTTCCTCGGCGCGAGCGTCGTGGCCCAGGGGTGGAGCGCCTACCTCAGCACCTTCCTTCAGCAACTCGGCATCGTCCTGCCCGAGGCGGTGAGTTCCGGCGGTGTCGTCGACGTGCCCGCGATCCTTCTCGTCCTGGTCCTCGGCGGCCTCATGACGGTCGGCATCAAGGAGTCCCTCCGGGTCAACCTCGTGCTGGTGGCCGTGAAGCTCTTCATCGTGCTGTTCGTCATCGTGGCCGGCATCCTCTTCATCAATCCGGCCAACTACACCCCCTTCGTCCCGCCGTCGGTCCCCACCGAGTCGGCCTCCGGCCTCACCCAGCCGCTGTTGCAGTTCCTCTCGGGCCTCGAGCCGGCGACGTTCGGCGTCGGGGGCATCCTCGCCGGTGCGGCCCTGGTGTTCTTCGCCTACATCGGTTTCGATGTCGTGGCGACGACGGCCGAAGAGACCAAGAACCCGCAGCGCGACCTGCCGATCGGCATCATCGCCTCGCTCGTCATCTGCACGATCCTCTACTGCGCCGTCGCCGTGGTCGTGACCGGCATGGTGCCCTTCGACGAGCTGAACCCGAAGGCCGCCCTCGCCGAGGCGTTCGCGTCGCGTGGCCAGACGTGGATGGCGACGGTCATCGCCGCCGGCGCCGTGGCGGGTCTGACCACCGTGGTGCTGACGCTGCTCATCGGCGCGACGCGCATCATCTTCGCGATGTCGCGCGACCGGCTGCTCCCCGGCGCTCTCGCCAAGGTGCACCCGCGTTTCCGCACCCCGTGGGTCATCTCGATCGTGGTGACCGTGATCGTCGCCCTCGTCGCGGGCCTGACGCCCGTCGGCATCCTCGAAGAGATGGTCAACATCGGCACCCTGTCGGCGTTCGTGCTCGTCTCGATCGGCGTGATCGTGCTGCGCCGCAAGCGCCCCGACCTCAAGCGCGGATTCCGCGTGCCGTGGAGCCCGGTCCTGCCGATCCTCTCGGCCGCCATCTGCACCTACCTCATGCTCAACCTGTCGGTCGAGACGTGGTTGCGGTTCCTCATCTGGTTGGCCCTGGGCTTCGCGATCTACTTCGCGTACTCCCGCAGCCACGCCCGTGTCGGGACCGGAGCGCCCCTCGACCCGACCAAGCCGAACGTCGTCTCGCCTCCGAAGGAGTGACCCGATAGGACACCGGATGCCACGCCCCCGTCGTTCTCAGGACGCTCGGGGGCGTGGCGCTCCGGGGCGGATGAACATCGCTCTCGTCGCCGTTCGGGTCGAGGTCATCGACGCCATCCGGTACTGAGAACGCAGAGTTGCGCAGCGGGGCTGGGAATGCCCCGCTGCCCGCCGATAGGTTCGAGGAGTGACCGACATCCCTCGTGACGTCCCCCCGCCGTCCGCCCTGCCCGAGGCGGTCGCGCCCCGCGCCTCGACCGACTCCCGCCCGGCGATGCAGGTGACCGGTCTCGCCAAACGCTTCGGTCAGAAGGTCGCGGTCGAAGGCCTCGACCTCGTCGTTCCGACCGGGTCGTTCTACGGCCTGGTCGGCCCCAACGGCGCGGGCAAAACCACCACGCTGTCGATGGCGACGGGACTCCTGAGGCCGGATGCCGGCACGGTCGGCATCCACGGAGTCGACGTCTGGACCCACCCGGTCGAGGCGAAGAAGCTCATCGGCAATCTCGCCGACGGCGTGCGTCTGTTCGACCGGCTGACCGGCGAGCAACTCGTCACCTACACCGGCATGATGTTCGGCCTCACGCGCGAGGAGGTCGGTGCCCGCACGGCCGACCTGCTGCAGATCATGGACCTCACCGAGGCCGCGGGCACGCCCGTCGTCGACTATTCCGCGGGCATGACCAAGAAGGTCGCCCTCGCCTGTGCTCTCGTGCACGCCCCCCGCCTGCTCGTCCTCGACGAACCCTTCGAGTCCGTCGACCCCGTGTCGGCGGCCAACATCGAAGACATCCTGCGCGGCTACACCGCCTCGGGCGGCACGGTCATCGTCTCGAGCCACTCGATGGACCTCGTGCAACGCATGTGCGACCACGTCGCCATCATCGCGCAGGGCCGATTGCTGGCATCCGGGACCGTCGACGAGGTCCGCGGTGGACACACCCTTCAGGACCGCTTCGTCGAGCTGGTCGGCGGGCGCCACCACGCGGAGGGGCCGCAGTGGTTGCGACAGTCCTGAAGATCCGGTTCCGCGTGCTGGGCAACACCCTGTCGCGGAGCCCCATGCAGTTGGTCGGCTTCATCTTCGGCGTCATCGGTGCGGTCTGGATGCTGTTCCTCGCGGGCGTCGGCCTCTTCTTCGTCGGAACGCTCGACCTCGACATCGCGCGTGCCGTCATCACCTTGGCGGGCGCGGTGCTGACCCTCGGGTGGGTGGTGGGACCGATCTTCGCCGCGGGGCTCGACACCACCCTCGATCCCGCGAAGCTCGCACCGTTCCCGATGACGACCCGGCAGATGATGGTCGCGATCACCGCGGGTGGGCTCACGGGCGTGCCCGGGATCACCACCGCGATCGGATCCCTCGCCGTGTTCCTCGTCTGGGCCCGCTACCCGGCCGCGGCCGTGGCCGCCGTCGTGTGCGTCCCCCTCGGCGTGGTGATCTGCGTCGTCGCGTCGCGCGCGGTGGCCGCTCTCGCCGCGGGCATCGGCGGGGGCCGCCGCACGCGCGAGGTCGTGGGTCTGGTCGGGTTTGCCCTCGTCATCTTCGCGAGTCCGCTCTTCATCGGGGTCACGAACCTGCTGTTCTCGGCGAGCGAGCAGGGGGCGCAGCTGCAAACCGTCGTCTCGGCGCTGTCGTGGACCCCGGTCGCCGCGGCGTGGGCCGTTCCGGGCGACCTCGCCGCGGGGGCGTGGATCACGGGGCTCCTCAAGCTCGTCATCGCGGCCGCCACCCTCGCGCTGCTGTGGGTGCTCTGGCGGCGGAGCCTGGCGGCATCCCTCGTCGGTCCTCCGGCACGCGTGGCCACGCGTCGCCGGTCCGGATCGCTGGGGTGGTTCGGCATCATGCCCTCGAGTCCCGTCGGGGCGACCTGGGCGCGCTCACTCACGTCGTGGACGCGGGACTTTCGGTATCTGCGGCAGTTGCTGCTGATCCCGTTCGCCCCCGTCCTCGTTCTCGTCTACTCACGCGGCGATCTCGACGGGCCGTTCTTCGCGGCCTCGGGCCTGCTGGTCGGATTCTTCGCCGGCATCCTGGCGTACACCGACGTGTCGTACGACGGCACCGCCTTCGCCACGGTGATGCAGACCGGTATCCGCGGGCGCGCCGACCGTCTCGGGCGCATGCTCGGATCGGCGACCGTGAGCATCCCGCTCGTGCTACTCGCCGATGTCGTGACGCTGGGGATCGTCGGCAAGTGGGAGCTGCTCCCCGCGGTCATCGGCGGCTCGATGGGCCTCACGCTGGTCGGCCTCGGTGTCAGTGCCGTGAGCTCGGCCCTGCTCGTCGTTCCCACGCCCGCCCCCGGCGACTCGCCCTTCAAGCGCGTGCCCGGGTCGACGTTCACGATGTTCCTGGCGTTCTTCCTGTGCTGGGCTCTCGTCGCCGTGCTGGCGCTGCCCGCCGTGATCCCCGCCGTGATGGCCGTCTTCTTCGGAGTGACGGGCGCCGGATGGGTCTCGCTCGCGATCGGACTGCTCTGGGGCGCGATCGTCTTCGCGGGCGGCGTGTTCATCGGCGGCAAGCGTTTCGATGCGGGAGCCCCGACGTTGCTCGCTCAGCTGCGGGCGTTCCAGGGCGCCTGACGACCGGATGCCACGTGCCGGTCCCGGCGGGCGATCACCGGGCGTAGGGGTAATCGAAGACGAACCCCGGGACCGCCGCGGGATCCAGCACCAGCACCTGACCGGGTTGGATGGCGGTGCTGCCCGGGATGCCGTTGAGCGTGGTGAGGGACATGCCGTTCCAGATGCAGAACCGGTCGCCGATCGCCGTGGGGACATCGCCCGGCGCGACCGTGTAGGTGGCGATCCGCCCGTCATCGGCGAACGCGGGGGTCCCCGCCGCGAACTCCCTCACGCCCGTGTCGACGAGCTTGCCGAACAGGCTTGCGGTGGGCGCCTGACCGTCCTGACTGCCCATGTGGATGTAGGCGGATTCCGCGCAGTCGCCGAAGCCGCCACCGGGAATGTACGTACCGTTCCCGACGTGGACGTACCCCTCGGGAGGCCCGTAGGGATCGACCGGCGCTGCGGATGCCGACGGCGTCGACGGATCGCTCGGAGTCGACTCCAGCGACGCGGTGAGGCCCGCGGCCACTGAGGCGACGGTCCCCAGCGGCGCGAAGGCCGGCACCGTCAACGCCGCCAGTCCCACGACCACCACCGCGCACACAGCGCCGGCGACGACGGTGGCAGACGGCTTCATGGTCTCGAGCATGGCAGGCGGCGGCCGGCGCCATCGCCACGCACGGGTCTAGGGTGAGGGCCACCACCCGCCGCCGGAAGGATGCCTCATGGCCACCTCGCTCGTCGTCTACATCTCGTTCGCCGGAGCCGCCCGCGAGGCGATGACCTTCTACGAGTCGGTCTTCGGCGGAGAGCTCAAGATCAGCACGTTCGGCGACTTCGGCATGGCCGATGCCCCCGCCGACGGCGTGATGCACTCCGAGCTGCGCGCCGACGGCTTCACCGTGATGGGCGCCGACGCCTTCGGCGAGCCCGAAGGCGGCTGGGGCGCGAACCGCGTGCACGCGGCCTTCATGAGCGACGAGCTCGATCGCGTGCGCGGCTTCTACGACCGCTTCGTCGAGCGCGGCGCCGAGGTCGTGCAGCCGCTCGAGAAGCAGATGTGGGGCGACCTCTACGGCGAGGTGACCGACCCGTGGGGCGTGGCCTGGATGTTCAACATCGCCGCCCCCAGCGGCTGGGCCGAGAGCGGGAGTGTGAGCTCGTGAGCATGCGCCTCGAGCTGGTCCCCCTGCCCGTGTCCGACGTCGACCGGAGCATCTCGTTCTACCGCGACGTCATGGGCTTCGTCCTCGACCACGATGTCTCCCCCGGAAACGGCATGCGTGTCGTTCAGCTCACCCCGCCCGGCTCCGCCTGTTCGATCGCTTTCGGCGTCGGAATGGGGGCTGGGACGCCGGTGTCGAACATGCACCTGGTGGTCGAAGACCTGGACACCGTTCGCGCGGACCTCGCGGGGAAGGGCCTCGAGGTGACGCCGGTGCAGGACACGGGCGGCGGGGTGCGCTACGCGTTCTTCGCAGATCCCGACGGCAACTCCTGGGCCCTGCAGGAGATCCGTGCGGGCGCGCGGCTTCCCGAGCCCGCGTCGTAGGCACCGGCCGCGCCATCAGGCGCGGTTTCGAGGAAGCTTCGGATGCCGCGCCGCCCGCCATTCACCCGCGCTTCGTCCGCTCATCCTTGGATTCTTGGCGACTCCTTAGAGCGCGGGCGTTAGCGTCGCCCCGGGCCCCGGCGCCCGCGAACCCACGCGCGCCGGATCGAATCGGGGAGCGAACCTGCCGTGACCATCCACTCCGTCGCCATGGCGACCGGGATCCTGCCCGACGCGGCGTCGATCCTCCACGCTTTCGGGCCCTGGGTGCTCGGGGGCATCGCGCTGCTCATTTTCATCGAGTCGGGCGTGCTGTTCCCGTTCCTGCCCGGCGACTCCCTGCTGGTCACCGCGGCGGTGCTGGCCGGCCCTCTCGGCATCCAGCCCTGGCAGGTGCTGCTGGTCGGCATCCCCGCCGCGATCCTGGGCGATCAAGTCGGATACTGGCTCGGTCGACGCTTCGGACGCCGCCTCTTCCGCGAAGACGCGCGCGTGCTGCGCCCCGAACGTCTGCACGATGCCGAGCGTTTCTTCACCCGGTACGGCGGCGGCTCCCTCGTGCTCGGACGCTTCGTGCCGATCGTGCGGACGTACGTGCCGGTGGCAGCCGGGACCGCGCATATGCACTATCGCCGGTTCCTCGTGTGGAACACCCTGGGCGCCACGCTCTGGGTCGTGGCCATGACCCTCATCGGTCTGCTTCTGGGCGGCATCCCGTTCATCGTCGACAACATCGACGTCCTCATGATCGTGATCGTGCTCATCTCGGTACTACCCGTGATCATCGCGATCGTCCGCAAGACGGTCGCCTCTCGCCGGGCACGCGCCGCGGCGGAGGCCGACTGAATCGGAGACGTCCATCGGACGAGGGGCCGAGGGCATCCGAGCCCGTGCTCCTCACCGCCGTGCGGAAGAAGCCCGAGGGCGCAGGCCTACAGCGCGAAGGTGCGCACATCCCCGAAGAGTCCGGCGACAAACGAAGAAGGCCCCCGCTGAGCGGAGGCCTTCTTGTGGTGTTCTGGTGGACCTGAGGGGATTCGAACCCCTGACCTCCTCGATGCGAACGAGGCGCGCTACCAACTGCGCCACAGGCCCGGAAACCTCGTAAACACTATCACGTCATCCGCGCCCACCTCGACGCGCGCTGCCCCCGGCGAGCACGCGACGAGCAACGTATGCCGCTGACAGCATCGGTCGAGAGGGAGATCGACGGAGCGAGCCCGGCACCCGCGAACGGGCCGGCGTCACTCCCCCGACGCGCGACGCGCCAGGAGCCGCTGAACGTGATCCTGGATCTCCGATTCGTCGACGTACCCCATCGCGGCATACGGCGACGGAGCGGGGGCGACAGCGGCCGGACGAGCCGTCTCGATCGGGGTGGGAGCCTGCTCGGCGGCGAACTCGCGCGCGGCCTCCTCGCGGGCGGCGGCGCGCAGCGCCTCGCGGGCGATCTGCTCGTCGACCACGGCGGCGGCACGCGACCCGGCCGACGCGACGAGCGGGCGCGGAAGCTCGCGAGGCGTCCACGTGGGGCGCGGCTCGGGCACGAGGGCGACGTCCTGAACTTCTGTCGCGACCGTGCGCGTCGCCACCGACGTCGTAACGGACACAGGCGCCGTGCGGGCGGCCACGACCGAGATGCGGCGGAGGACGACGAGGGATGCCACGACGACGACCGACCCGAGAGAAAGTAGCACCGGCGCTCCCCCGGTGACGACCTGCGCGAGGCCGACCAGCGCGGCAACAAGGCCCGCAAGGCCCACCGTGGTCACGCTCAGACGGAAGCGGCGGCGAGCACGGACTCGACGAGCCTCGGGGCGCGCAACGGCCGCGGCGCGCTCGGCGTGCGCCCGCTCGACGGCGGCGGCACGCTCGGCGCGGGTCTTCTCGAGCGCGGCAGCGCGTTCGGCGCGAGCGACCTCGACGGCCGCGGCACGCTCGGCACGAGCCAGGTCCACGGCCGCGGCGCGCTGCTCCTTGACGACATCGCGATCGCGGGCACTCTCGAGACGAGCCACCTCGAGTCGTGCCTTGGCCGCGGCGAGCTCGGTCTGGGCCTTCTCGGCCTGGATCTGGCGCGCGAGCTTCTGCTGTTGGTGGGCGGTGCGGGCCGTCAGCTCCAGGCGGACCTCGCGGGGCGTCTCGGCTGTCTCGGCGAGCACGCGCAGCGCCTGGTTGAGACGCACGGCATTGCGTTCGGCAGAGGTGAACCGGTGACGGCTCTGCCACGACGGAAGCAGATAGACGAGCCAGAGCGCGACCGCGACGAAGACGATCACGCCGCCGCTGAGAACCTGCCCACCCATGCCATAAAGGTAGGTCACCGAGAGATCACACCTCGGCATCCCCCGGCGTGTCGCGACGAGACTTTCGCCACGTACCGGAGGCGGATCGCAACGGAACCGTTCAGACCCGATCCGAAGGAGGAACGCGAGCGGCATCCGGCGGGACCTGCCCCCGCACGTATCGGTCCAGCACCCCGTACGGAACCTCTTCGCGCACGAGGGCGAAGGCGTAGTGGTCGCGCCAATCGCCGTCGATGTGGATGTACTTGCGGCGCAACCCCTCGTAGCGGAAGCCGAGCTTCTCGACCACGCGCAGGCTGGCGTGGTTCTCGGGCCGGATGCAGATCTCGACGCGGTGCAGGTTGAGCTCGGTGAAGCACACATCGGTCGCCATCGCCACGCTGATCGTGGTGATGTTGCGACCCGCGAACTCCTCGGCGACCCAGTACCCGATCGTCGCCGACGCCAGCGACCCGCGCGACACGCCCCACACGTTCAGCTGCCCGGCGACGTCGTCGTCCCACGCCATCACGAAGGGGACGCCGACGCCGTCACGGTACTGCTGCAGGAGACGACGGATGCCGAGGCGCATGTCGAACGACACGGGACCGTCGGGGCTGGTCGCCTCCCACCGCTTCAACCACGAGCGGTTGTCGATCAGCTGCTGCTGGAGGACGCGCGCATCGCGATTGCGGATGAGACGGATCGACACGTCGCCGTGCCGCCGGGGGACGGACAGATCCATGGCGTCTTGCCCGGGTCAGAGACCCTGCGCGAACTCCTTGAACCAGGGGCGGAGGGCGGGGCCGAGGTCGTCGCGGTCGGCAGCCAGCTGCACGATCGCCTTGATGTAGTCGACACGGTCGCCGGTGTCGTAACGACGCCCGCGGAAGACGACGCCGTACACGCCGCCGCCGTCGCCACCACCGGTCGCGAGCTCTTCGAGGGCATCGGTCAGCTGGATCTCGCCGCCCTTGCCGGGCTCGGTGCGCTCGAGGATGTCGAAGACATCGGGACCGAGAACGTACCGACCGATGATCGCCAGGTTCGAGGGCGCGTCTTCGGCCTTGGGCTTCTCGACGAGCTGCGTGACCTTGACGACGTCTTCTTCGTCGGTGGCCTCGACGGCGGCCACGCCGTAGAGGTGGATGTGGGCGGGATCGACCTCCATCAGCGCGATGACGGTGGCACCGCCGCGCTTGTCGTACTCGTCCATCATCTTGGTGAGCAGCGGGTCGCGCTCGTCGATGAGGTCGTCGCCCAGCAGGACGGCGAAGGGGTGGTCGCCGACGTGGCTGCGCGCACGCAGCACCGCGTGACCCAGACCCTTCGGCTCGCCCTGACGCACCATGTGGATGTCGGCGAGCTCGGACGAGTGCTCGACCTTGGCGAGCTTGTCGTCATCGCCCTTCTCGCGCAGCTTCGCCTCGAGCTCGGGCATCGAGTCGAAGTGGTTGGCGATGTTGTTCTTGTTGCGACCGATGATGATCAGGACGTCTTCGATGCCGGCGCCGGTGGCCTCTTCGACGACGTACTGGATGGCCGGCTTGTCGACGACGGGCAGCATCTCTTTGGGCATCGCCTTCGTGGCGGGCAGGAAGCGCGTACCGAGTCCGGCGGCCGGGATGACGGCCTTGAAGGGCTTATGAGGCATGGGCATACCTTAGCGGGGTCCTACGACACCGCCGGTAACGCGCCCACCCGTAGACTTAACGCATGCCGGATCGTATCGAGCAGGCCAAGCGCGCACTGCGCGCCGATCTGCGCGAACGCCGCCAGACCATCTCCGCCCATGCGCGCGAGGTGGCCGCGGCCGGCGTCACAGAGCAGCTCGACGCCCTCGTCGCCCGCCTCGGCGCGCGCAGCATCTCGTGTTTCCTGTCAACCCCCACCGAGCCCGGCACGCACGCCTTCGTCCGCGCGGCGGTGGGGCGCGGCATCCGGGTCCTGCTCCCGATCACCCGCGAAGACGGTCTGCTCGACTGGAGCGTGGCCACTCCCGACACCGAGATCACCGAGGGACTGTTCGGGCTTCCCGAACCGATCGGTGACGTTCTGGGGCCGATCGCCGTCAACGACGTCGACCTCCTGATCATCCCGGCTGCCGCCGTCGATCACCAGGGCATGCGTCTCGGCTGGGGCCGCGGCTACTTCGACAAGACCCTCGGCTCGATGGAGAAGTGCCCGCCGGTGTACGCGGTCATCTTCGACTCCGAGCTCATCGACGACGTGCCGCGCGACGTGCACGACCAGCCCGTCACGGGCGTGGTCACCCCCACGCGCACGCTTCCGCTCGCCGCCCACACCTCCTGAACACCCGAAGGACGCTCATGCCCACCTACTCCTACGCCTGCAAGCAGTGCGGTCACCGTTTCGACGCGGTCCAGTCGTTCGCGGACGCCGCCCTCACCGAGTGCCCCGAGTGCGGCGGCGAGGTGCGCAAGCAGTACGGATCGATCGGCGTGACGTTCAACGGCTCGGGGTTCTACCGCACCGACTCCCGCAGCTCCACCTCCGGCGGGTCCGGTAGCGGCTCGACCGGTTCTTCGACATCATCGAAGTCGGAATCGAAGTCGTCCGCCCCGTCCTCGGCCTCCTGAGCCCGAGTCGGCGCGGCCTGAGAGGAGCCAGCGCATGATCAAGGGATTCAAGGAGTTCATCCTCCGCGGGAACGTCATCGACCTCGCCGTCGCGGTGGTCATCGGCGCGGCGTTCACGGCGGTCGTCAACGCCATCGTCGCGGCGGTCATCACCCCGCTGATCGAGGTGTTCTACAAGCCCGCCGAGAACGGCGAGGTCGGGCCGACGATCACGGGCATCTACGGGCAGGAAGTGGTCTTCCCCCTCCCCACCCTGCTCTCGGCGATCATCAGCTTCTTCGCCGTGGCGATCGTCGTCTACCTCGTGTTCGTCTACCCGATGAACCGGTGGAAGGCCATCGCCGCCGCGCGCGCCGGGGTGAACGAGCCCGCCTCGGACGAGCCGAAGCTGCCGACGGAGCAGGAGCTGCTCGTGCAGATCCGCGACCTGCTGGAGCGCCAGAACAAACTCTGAACCGATATCGCCCCACCCTGACGGCGTCCGCGCCGGGATCGCATCCCGGTCCGGGCGCCGTTTCGTCTGCGCGGGTCAGTAGTGCGGCGGGACGTCGCGCATCATGCGCTCGTCGTTGGGGCCGGATGCCGCGGGCCGCGCACCCGTCCCGCGCGCGGGATCATCGGCCGGCGCCGGTTCGGCGGTCGTGCCCGGGGCGGCGAGAAGGCGCGCCCGACGAGCACCGCGGACGCGGACGACCGGCTGACGCTCGGTGCCGCGACCGCTCGTCACGTCCGCCTCGGGGACGGCATCGTGCGGGGTGTCGCTCATCACGCGCTCAGTCGGGGAGATCGAGCGACTCGGTGGTCGCATCGGGGGCGACCGCGTCGTCGGGAGCGATCCCCAGGAGCTCCCCGATACGGGATGCCACGCCCGCGGGGTCGCTGTACAGATCGAACGCGTGCACGCGCACGTAGTGCCAGCCGAGGCGGCGGAGGATCTGCGGCCGCAGACGGAGGGTCTCGCGGAGGGATTCGCCGATGGTCTCGGGATCGCTCTCGGCCACCACCGCCTTGCCCTGGTAGCGAGCGACGAGGGGAAGCAACCCGCGGTAATCGACGTCGACCTCGATGCCGAGTCTGCGCAGCTCGCGCGCCAGGGCGCGGGTCAGCGGATCGGCGAGGTCTTCGAGGCGCGTCTCGCGGCTGCGCGACGCGACATTGCCCAGAATGCCCATGAGGGTCGCGGCACCGTGCTCGAGGCGGCCGTCGTCGAACGCCGAGGGACGGATCGACGACACGATCACCATCGAACGGCGAGCACGCGTCATCCCGACGGTGAGCAGTCGCTCCCCATCGGGCGTCGACAGGTCGCCGAAGTCGCTCAGTACGCGACCGTGGCGCGTGAGACCGAAGCCGAGCGAGAACACCACGCGGTCGCGACTCTCGGCCACGGACTCCTCGAGCGTCAGCACGGCGAAGGGCTCGGCGGCATCCCTCGAGATGAACTCGGCGACGTCGGAGCGTCCGGCCAACGCCGCCACGACCGAGGCACGCACGCGCTCGGCGTGCTTGCGGCTGGCGGTGACGACCATGAGCGATTCGGACGCCCGGTTCACGGCGTGCTCGACGACGAGCGTGACGACGCGGGCGACCTCGGCATCGGGGCTCTCGACCGCGCCGCTGACGGGGTCGGGGGCACCGACACCGCCCTCGACGTAATCGACGCTCAGGCTGCCGCGGCCGAGGTACGAACCGGCCCAGGGAAGCGAGACGATCTCTCCGCCGTAGAAGGCGTCGTTCACCAGCTGCGAGAGATCCTCGCCGCCGGCGCGGTAGCTGCGGGTGAGCGTCTCGACGGGCAGCAGCTCGGCGATGCGCTCGAAGACCGAGGTCTCGTCGAAGGGGACCTCGTCGGCCTCGTCGGGGCCGGCGGCGATCGACGCGCTCACGCGGAAGGGGGTGGGCTTCTGCACCACCGGGTCGCCGAACAGCACGACCTGGCGAGCCCGGCGCAGGGCCGGGGCCGCCTCGGCGAGGCACAGGGCCGCGGCATCCGCGATGATGACGACGTCGAACGCGAGATCGGTCGGAACGTCGGGAACCTCGTACGGCGACGCGAGCCACACCGGCGCGAGCGTGCGCAGCAGGGTGGGCGCGGCATCCGACATCTCCTGCGCCGTGTGCAGGCCGTCCTTCAGGACGCGCTTGAGGGCGGCCGCCTCGTCGGCGTGATCGACGATGCCGATACGCCACTGCGTCGCGAGCTGAGCGGCGAGCAACGGGCCGGCCGCAGCGGCGTGGGCCTCGTCGACGAGTCGGAAGTCGCGCTCGAGACGGTCGACGACGCTCGTGTTCGCACCGAGAAGAGCACGGTCGGTGCGCAGCAGGTGCTCGAGGGCCGACTGCCACCACGCGAACTCGAGTTCGGCCCCCACGCGCTCCTCGGGAACGTGGCGCACCGAGAGCTCGACGAGGAGCTGCTCGAGACCCAGGCGCGCGAGCTCGGAACGCAGTTGCGCGCGCTCGACGAGGTTGTCGAAGAAGGTCGACTCCGCGGCGAGACCGGCGAGGGTGCGCACGAGACGCTGCACGGGCAGGGTCGCGAGGCGCTCGGAGCCCTGACGGCCGAGGATCTGATCGAGTTCGCCGAGCAGGGCGTCGGTGCGCTGCCACGCGACGTGGACGTCCGCGAGACCCAGCGGCACCTCGGGGGTGACGCCGGCGTCGACGACGCGCTGCCACTCCGTACGCTGCTGCTGGATGCGCACGAGCGCCTCGTACATGTCGGGCACGTGGACGCCCGGGCGCACGTACTCCTTCGACAGCCGCTTGAGGCGACGACGGTTGGGACCGCTCATCGCGGAGGCGTCGCGGCGCGGCGAGTGCGCGTCGATGAGCTCGCCGAGCGGACGCTCGAAGACACTCGGGCTGAAGCGATCGAGCGACTCGCGGATGCCCTGCAGGAGCTTCAGGTACGACCCGAGCTCGGACACCGTCTGGAACGGGCGCATGCGCGTCTGCGCGATGAGCTCGTACCCGCGCTCGAGCAGACGAGGAACGTCGCTGCTGTGGAGCTTGCCCGCGAGATCGTGCGCCGCACGCGCGTCCTCGGTCCGCGAGAAGCTGACACCGTACCAGGGCGAATCGTCGGGCCCGAAGCGGAACTCGCCGAGGCGCGCGGCCATCGCGAGCGCCCGGGCCGCGGCATCCCGTCGTCCGGCGAGTCTCTCGAGGGTCGCGAGATCGAAGCGGGCCTCGGTCGACGGAGCGGGAGAAGTGGATGCCAACGACGTCAGCGCGCGCAGGATGTCGAGCGCCGAGACGCCCAGCGCCAGGTGCGGCTCGGTCACGGCGGAGCGGTAGTCGCGCAGGACCGTGCGCAGACGCACGAGGGCGTCGTCGATCTCGGCGACCTTCGGCTGGTCGGCCTTCTCGTTGCGACCGATCGCGCGGATGAGGTCGCGACGCACGTGGTTCGGAGAGACGGCGAGACCCGTGAGGCCGACTCCGGCCAGACGGTGACGGATGCCGTCGAGCGTCGAGCGACGGGCACTGACCACGAGCACGCGCTTGTTGTCGTGGACGAGCTGCCCGATCGCGTTGATGACCGTCTGCGTGCCGCCCGTGCCGGGCAGGGTGTGCACGGCGAGCGACTGCCCCGCGGCGATGCGGGCGAGGACGCGCTCCTGCTCGGCATCCGCGTCGAGGAGCAGGGTGTCGGCAGCGGGAGTGCGCTCGTCGGGGCTCACGACCTGCGGGTCGTCGCGACGCACCGTGATGCGCGCGCGGTCGTCGGGGTGACCGGCGAGCGCGTTCAAGAGGGTGTGGTCGAGGTCGTGCGTGTCGCGAGCCATACCCGATCCGACGTCGGCGAACGACGAGATCACCAGACGCGGGTGCACGACGAAGGTCGGCACGTGCGAAGTGAGGCGGCGGATGTGGTCGATGACCGGCTGCGGCTTGAACACGCCCTGGTCGTAGGCGAGGCCCGCGAGAGCCGCGGGATCGATCTGGATGCCGAGGTGCGTGCGGAACGCGCGAGCGAGCTCGGGGTTCATGACGAACGCGCCGTGCAGCTTCAGTTCGAAGTCACCGTGGTGGCGGCGGATGGCGAGCGGGCGCAGGAGGACCGGAGCGGACCACTCCACTCCCCCGATCTTCCACGCCGACAGGCCCACCGCGAGGTGCACGGGCTCGAGGCCGCGCGCGGTGCGCAGCTCGACGTTCTTCGCCGTGATGCGCTCGGCGGCCATGCGGGCCGTGCGCAGGGCCACCTCGTCGCGGAAGAGGTTCGACAGCATCGTCGCGCGACCCGTGATGAACTGCGGGAGCGAACCCGGGTGCGCCTTCGTGATGTCGATGCCGGCATCGCGGGCGTCGTCGAAGCGCAGGAGGGTCGAACGTCCGCCGAGAGCCGCAGCCTCGGACCGGATCCGGTCGCGTTCGGGGTCGGCCACGTGGCGAACCACGATGCCGGGTTCCGACAATCGCAGGTCGCCGGGATCGACGGACGACACCGTCTCGTCTCCGTCAGTGCCGATCACGGCACCGTCCTCAGCTCGCCACACACCTGTCAGACTAAGCCGGGCAGTGCGGGATCGTGCGCAGCGGGCCCGAGTTTCGCGGTAATCGGCGACACGCCGCGCCACCGGCTCTTCCTCCCCAGGTAGGGAGTCGGCGAGATCCTCCCCATTCGCGCGCGATCGCGGCGCACGCCCCGGGCACGGTCATGAGGATGAGCGTATGAACAGAGTCACCAGCACCGAATACGACAGCCCCGTCGGGCCGATCCTGCTGACCTTCGTCGACGACGCCCTCGTGCGTCTGAATGTGGCCCTCGACGGTCTCGAGCTCGCGCGCGCCGAGATCGCGCACCGTCTCGGGGTCGTCCCCGAGCACCATCAGCCCACGGACCACCCCCTGGTCTCGCAGCTCGAGGAGTACTTCGACGGGACGCGACGGGCCTTCGATGTCGCCCTCGACTGGCGCTTCGCCCGCGGATTCACCCGCGCTGCGCTCGAGGCCACCCTCGAGATCCCCTACGGCGAAGTCGCCTCGTACGGCGAGGTGTCGATGATGGCCGGGGCCCCGCGAGCAGCCCGCGCGGTGGGAACGGCGTGCGCGTCGTCGCCGTTCTCGATCGTCGTCCCGGTGCACCGGGTCGTCCGCGCCGACGGCTCGATCGGCGAATACGGCGGCCACCCCGAGGTGAAGGAATACCTGCTCTCGCTCGAGAGCGACGTGATCCTCGGCGAGACCCTGCGCGCCTCGGCCTGAACGCCCCGGGCGCCGCGCGCGACGATGCCCGGCCTCGCGATGCGGGACCGGGCATCTATCAGTCAGTGATTCGAGGCCTTCTCGGCGCCGTAACCGGTGAGGGAGCGGACGTCCATCTCAGCGGCCTTGCGCGGATCCTCCGGCGTCCGCGACGTGACGGACCCGAGCCACCCGAGGAAGAACCCGAGCGGAATCGACACGATGCCGGGGTTGTTCAGCGGCCAGATCGCCACACCCGTGTTGGCGAACACGCTCGTCGCGGTCCCCCAGAACACCGGCGAGAGGAAGATCAGCACCAGGGCCGATCCCAGACCGCCGTACATGCTCCAGACGGCACCGCGAGTGGTGAAGCGGCGCCAGAAAAGCGAGAAGAGGATCGTCGGCAGGTTCGCCGACGCCGCGACCGCGAAGGCCAGCGCCACGAGGAACGCGACGTTCTGCCCCTGCACGCCGATGCCGCCGAGGATCGCGAGCACGCCGATCACGATGACCGTGCGCCGCGCGACCTTGACCTCGCCGTCAGGCGGGACGTCGCCCTTCTTCACGACGTTCGCGTAGATGTCGTGCGCGAACGACGCGGCCGCCGTGATCGTGAGGCCGGCCACCACCGCCAGGATCGTCGCGAACGCCACCGCCGAGATGAACCCAAGCAGGAGCGGCCCGCCGAGAGCCAGGGCGAGCAGCGGCGCCGCCGCGTTCACTCCCCCGGGCGCGGCGAGGATCGTCTCGGATCCGACCATCGCACCGGCGCCGTAGCCCAGGACGAGGGTGAGGATGTAGAACAGACCGATCAGCCAGATGGCCCACACCACCGAGCGACGCGCCTCTTTCGCGGTGGGCACGGTGTAGAAGCGCATCAGCACGTGCGGCAGACCCGCGGTGCCGAGCACCAGGGCCAGCGCGAGCGAGATGAAGTCCCAGGGGTTCTTGCCGTACTGCAGGCCCGGCGCAAGGACGGCATCACCCTTGGGAGAGGCCGCCACCGCGCTCTCGAGGAGCGTGTTGAGGTTGAAGCCGTTGATCGCCAGCACCCAGACCGTCATGACGATCGCGCCGCCGATCAGCAGGAACGCCTTGACGATCTGCACCCAGGTGGTGCCCTTCATGCCGCCGATGAGGACGTACACGATCATCAGGATGCCGACCACCGCGACGACGATCGACTGCCCGACGCGCTCGGTGATGCCCAGCAGCAGCGACACAAGGCCACCGGCTCCGGCCATCTGCGCGAGGAGGTAGAAGAAGCAGACGGCCAGCGTGGTGATGGCCGCGGCCATGCGCACCGGCCGTTCCTTCAGACGGAACGACAGCACGTCGGCCATCGTGAACTTGCCGGTGTTGCGCATCAGCTCGGCGACGAGGAGCAGCGCGACGAGCCACGCGACGAGGAAGCCGATCGAATAGAGGAAGCCGTCGTAGCCGTTGATGGCGATGGCGCCGACGATGCCGAGGAACGACGCGGCCGACAGGTAGTCGCCGGCGATCGCGAACCCGTTCTGCGGCCCGGTGAACGAGCGACCCGCGGCGTAGTAGTCGGCCGCGGTCTTGCTGTTGCGGCTGGCCCGGATGACGATGAACAGGGTCACGGCGACGAACGCCCCGAAGATCGAGATGTTGAGCACCGGGTTGTTCTCGACCGTCTGCACGGCCGCCTCGATGCTGGCGAAGACGTCGTTCATGCGCGGCCCCCGTCAGCTCGCTCGAGTTCGACCCGCAACGCCTCGGCCCCCGGGTCGAGGCGGCGGTTGGCATACGCGACGTAGCCCATGGTGATGGCGAACGTGGTGACGAACTGGCCGAGCCCCAGCACGAGCCCCACCGTGATGGCTCCCGAGACCGGCTGCGCCATGAACTCCGGCGCGAACGACGACAGCAGAACGTAGACGAAGTACCAGACGAGGAACGCCACCGCGAGGGGGAAGACGAAGCTGCGTTGCCGCTTCTTCAACTCCCGGAACGGGGCGGACTCCTCGACCGCGATGTAGTCGACGCCGCCCTTGTGGGCTTCGTCGATGCGACGGTCCGTCATGTGGCCTCCTTGCCTCATGAGTGCGACGCAACGCTGCGTCGAACGGCGGAAAAGTCCGGGTCGGCCGCTGCTTCCCCGGTGATAGGGTCGACGCTACGAAACGCGGCGACGAAGCCGTCACCCCCGGAAGTAGGTAGTGCGTGAGTGCACCCTCCACACTTCGAGACGATGCGACCCTCGTGTCGCACGCGGTCGCCGAGCTCGCGCGCCGTACGCACTTCCCCGTCGCCTTCGGCGGGTTGGAGCACGACGGCGCCGTCCACGTCAGCACGATCGTCGGCGCCCGCACGCGCAGCATCGAGGGCCTCGTCGTCCACGCGTCGCGGGGCCTCGGCGGCCGCGCCCTCGTGGAGCGGCGCCCGCGCATGACGCTGGACTACCGCACGTCTCGCTCGATCACCCACGACTACGACCGCGCCATCCTCGGCGAGGGGATCGCCACGCTGTTCGCCGTCCCCGTCCTCGTCAGCGGAGCGGCTCGCGGAATCCTGTACTGCGGATCGTGGGCGCAGGCCCCGGTCGGAGACATCGAGGCGCGCCCCGCCTTCGACGTCGCCGGCGAGCTCGGCACCGAGCTCCGCGTGCGCGCCGAAGTCGAGCGGCGACTGGCCTCGGCCCCCGGCCCCGAGAACGGACTCGGCGCCGGAGCGCGCGAGGAGATCCGAGAGAGCTACGCCCAGCTGCGCAGCATCGCGGCGAGGGTGTCCGACGACGCGGTGCGCCGTCGCCTCGAAGACGTCGAAGCGCGTCTCGCCGCCCTCACCGGAGACGCCGGCGACACGGCATCCGATTCCGAGGTGCACCTGTCCCGTCGCGAGATCGACGTGCTCGCCTGCGCCGCGGTGGGGTCGACGAACGGCGAGATCGCGGCATCGCTGCACCTGCGCGAGACCACGGTCAAGTCGTATCTCGCCTCGGCGATGTCGAAGCTCGACGCCTCCACGCGTCACGCGGCGGTGACGCGGGCGCGGCGCGCCGGCCTGCTGCCCTGAGTCCGGTCGAGAGGCCGGTGGGAAAACCCTGGCAATGACGGCCTGAGCTTGAGCGCGGCTCGGATTCTCGGCATCGTGGCTGACTCCTGTCGTCGATCAGAGAAGGAGAGTCACCATGCTGACGCTCACCGAAGAGGCCACGACCGCCGTGAAGACCATCACCGCCCAGTTCCCGGACGCCGCCCAGGGCGGCGTCCGCATCGAAGGCGCGGGATCCCCCGAGTCGCAGTTCGCGCTCTCGGTCGTGGATGGCCCACAGCCCGACGACGCCGTCGTGGAGAACGCCGGAGCGCGTGTCTTCCTCGACAGCGACGCCGCCGCCGTCCTCGACGACCGCGTGCTCGACGCGCAGATCGACCCCGAACAGGGCTCGGTGCAGTTCGCGGTGACCAGCGCCGCGTGACGCGCTGACGCTGTCGAACGATGCCCCGGCCGCGTGCCGGGGCATCGTCGCGTGCGGCGGGGGTGGCGCATGGGCGGGGCGGATGCCGAGACCTCAGCCCTCGAAGACCACGACCTCGTCGTTCGCGGCGTCGTAGACGAACTGCAGGGCGGTGCCGGCGGGCAGGTCGCCGTTGCGCAATTCGGGGGTGCCGTCGCTCAGGAGCATCGTCGCGGTGGGCGGGAACAGCCCGGCCCCACAGGAGGGCATGAGGTACTGGCCGTCATAGGACGTGCCGTCACCCAGCTCCTGCAGCAGCGCGGGTTGCCAGACGGTCATGCACTTCGACCCTCCTTCCCCGGCGTCGAACGAGGCGTACACGGCGACGCGGAAGCCCTCGAACTCCGCGTACGACGTGACGCCGCTCGACACTCCCCGCGTGAACGAGCTCGGCGGGCGGAAGCCCGGATCCGGCGCGAGTCGGGCGACCTGGGTCGCGCCCACCTGCAGAGGGTCGGTCTGCACGCGCTGCACGAGGACGAGCGCGGTCCCCGCGCAGACGACGACCAGGGCCGCCGCGGTCAGCAGGATCGTCGTGGAACGCCGCAGGCGCGGCATCCGGAACCTCCGTCGCGGCGGGTCGGGTACCGGGTCCGGCCCCTCATCCGCGCTGTCCTCGATCGGCGCCCCCTCCACATCCGGCGGCGCCGACCCGGAAGCGGAGGTCGAGGAGGAGCCGTCGCGGCTCTCGAGCTCGATCAAGCGCCCGAGGGCCTCGGGATCGTCGGCGATGTCGCCGCCCGGCGCGTACGCCCGGCGGCGGAGGGCGGACAATTCGTCATCATCGTCGATGCGCGGCATCTCCCGATTCAAGCAGGGTCTGCCCCGCGGCCGCGGTTCACCGCCCCGTGAACTCCGGACGGCGCTTGGCCTGGAAGGCGGCGAACCCCTCGCGGTAGTCGTCCGTGGCGGCCAGGGCCGCCTGGGCGCGGTTCTCGAGCGCCATCGCGTCCCACAGGCCCAGGCGCTCGTCGCGGATCGCGCTCACGATGCGCTTGCTCACGCCGAAGGCCTGCGTCGGACCGGCCGCGGCCGAGAGGGCCGCCGA
Organism: Microbacterium testaceum StLB037; assembly: GCF_900104345.1. Classification (GTDB taxonomy): domain Bacteria; phylum Actinomycetota; class Actinomycetes; order Actinomycetales; family Microbacteriaceae; genus Microbacterium; species Microbacterium testaceum_A. The sequence goes on along the minus strand of NZ_FNJN01000007.1, from coordinate 111,228 downwards.
GGACGCGGCATCCGGAAGCTCATCCGCCGGGAAAGCGCGCGAGAAGAGTCCGGCACGAACGGCCTCGGCACCCGACATCAGCCGCCCCGTGTAGATGAGGTCGAGCGTGGCGTGAGCGCCGAGGCGCTCGACGAACAGCGCGTGACCGCCGGAATCGAGGGTCGCTCCGAGGGCGCCGAAGGGTGAGCCGATCTTCGCGGTGTCGGCGACGTAGACGACGTCGGTGGCGATCAGCAGACCGAGTCCCACGCCGAGGCAGGCGCCGTGCGCGACGCCGAACGTGGGTGCGGGGAACATCGCCATGCGGCGCAGCAGCGGGGTCAGCATGTCATCGAGGTAGCCGCCGACGTCGTCGGTCGCGGGATCGACGCCCGAGATGTCGCGGCCGGCGCAGAACGAGGGCCCCTCTCCGCGCAGCAGCACGGCGCGGGCGCCGTCGGCCTCGGCGCGGTCGTACGCGGCGGCGAGCTCGTGCAGGTCGTTGAGGCCGAGGGCGTTGCGGCGGGAGGGCGCGTTCAGCACGATCTCGGCGACGCTCTCGTCGAAGCGGTAGTCGATCATCGCGCTCACCCGTCGTAGTCGACGCGGACGGCGTCGGTGCTCGGGTGCGACTGACAGGTGAGGACGTATCCGCGCTCGATCTCGTCGGGCTCGAGGGCGTAGTTCTCGGTCATCGTCACGGCGCCCTCGATCACGCGGGCGCGGCAGGTTCCGCACACCCCACCCGCGCACGCGAACGGCACATCGGGGCGCACGCGGAGCGCGGCCGCGAGAATCGTCTCGTTCGCCGCGACCGGGCTGTCGACCGACGCCGACTGTCCGTCGAGGGTGAAGTCGATGCGGCGCACGGGTTCGTCCTGGCGCAGGCGCACCGGGCGCGCTCCCCCGGCCTGCGCGGGGGCGTCGCCGTCTCCCGCGGTGAACAGCTCGAACCGCACGCGCTCGCGCGGTACGCCGACCTCGGCGAGCACCTCGCGGCACAGCTCGACGAGGGCGAACGGACCGCACAGGAACCACTCGTCGACGGATGCCGGATCGATGAGCCGCGAGAGGATCAGCCGCAGCCGCTCGTCGTCGATGCGCCCCGAGAACACGGGCGCAGCGCGCTGCTCGCGCGACAGCACGTGATGGAGCGTCAGGCGCGACGGATACCGGTCCTTCAGGTCGGCGAGCTCGTCGACGAACATCACGTCGGTCGACGACCGGTTGGCGTACACGATGGTCATCCGGCTGTCGACGGAGCGCTCGAGCACGTCGGCGGCGAGCGCCATGATCGGGGTGATGCCCGAGCCCGCGGCGATCGCGACGACATGGCCCGTGGCCGTCGAGGCCTTCGAGACGAAGGTTCCCTGGGGGCTCATCACGTCGACCTCGTCGCCGGGACGCAGGCCCTCGTGCGCCCAGGTCGAGAAGCGCCCGTCGGGGTCGCGCTTGATGCCGACGCTGACCGAGCCGGGCGCCGGCGGCCGGCAGATCGAGTACGAGCGGCGCAGCTCCTCGCCGTCGATACGGGCGCGCAGCGCGACGTACTGCCCGGGCGCGTAGTCGAACGCGTCCGCGAGGTCGTCGGGGACCGCGAAGGTCACCTCGATCGCGGTCGGGGTGAGCGGGCGCACGTCGGCGACGCGGAGGGTGTGGAAGCGGGCGCGGGCGCGCGGGGTTCCCGGTGTGGCGACCGGGTTCACGGCATCCGTCATCGTCATCAGAGGGCCTTGAAGTGGTCGAAGGGTTCGAGGCACGCGCGGCACTCCCAGTGCGACTTGCACGAGGTGGAGCCGAAGCGCGAGACCTCGCGGGTGTCGAGGGATCCGCAGCGGGGGCACGCGACGCTGAGCTTCACGCGGATGGGTCCCGCGGGCGCGCGGCCGGTCGGCGGGGCGATGCCGTACTCGGTGAGCTTGCGCTTGCCGTCGTCGCTCATCCAGTCGGTCGTCCACGCGGGGGTCAGCGTCGTCTTGACCACCGCGTTGTCGAAGCCGGCCGAGGTCAGCGCGAGCACGATGTCGTCGCGGATCGCGTCGACCGCGGGGCAGCCCGAGTAGGTCGGGGTGATCGTGACGGTCACGGTGTCGCCGTCGAGGCGCACGTCGCGGAGCACCCCGAGGTCGTCGATCGTGAGCACGGGCACCTCGGGGTCGACGACGGCCGCGACGACCTCGCGCGCGTGCGCGAGTGTCGCGGTCACCATGTCGCCCCCGGATGCCGGCGGGCCAGCACCTGCATCTCGGCGAGCAACGGCCCGAACGAGGGATGGTGGGCACCCCGGCGACCCCCCGCGGAGGAGCCGGGGATCGAGGGCACGGGAACGTCCTCTTCGGCCAGAACGGCGGCGAGCACGTCGTCGACGCGACCGCGCAGCGACGATGGGCGCACGGCGATTCCGTCGAGCCGCTCGTGCAGCGGCTCGTCGCGGAACAGTTCGTCGAGGTAGGGCCATACGTCGTCGAGGGCGACGAGGAAGCGTCGGCGCGACTCGTCGGTGCCGCCGGCGAGACGCAGCGTCCACTGCACGGCGTGGTCGCGGTGGTAGTCGACCTCTTTCTCGGCCTTCGCCGCGACCGCCGAGATCACCGGGTCGGCGGATGCCGTGAGGTCGCGGTACAGCTCGAGCAGATATGCGGATGCCAGGAGCTGTCGGGCGATCGTGTGGGCGAAGTCGCCGTTCGGGAGCTCGAACAGCCAGGCGCTGCGGAACTCCGGCTCGTCGCGCCAGTACGCGAGGTCGTCCTCGCTGCGGCCGTCGTACGACCCCGCGTAGCGCAGGAGCGAGCGGGCGTGGCCGAGCAGGTCGAGGGCGATGTTGCCGAGCGCGACGTCTTCTTCGAGCTCGGGGGCACGGGCGATCCAGCCGCAGAGGTTCTGCGACAGGATCAGGGCGTCGTCGCCGAGGCGCAGGGCGTACGCGGCGACGTCGGGGTCGGTCGCGCGGTCCTCTCCCCCGGCGAGCTCGGCCGACAGCTCGCGCGCGTCGAGCGAGACGTCGCCGTGCGGATCGTCGCCGTGCGGGGGATCAGGGGCTTCGACGGGCTCAGCCGCCGGCGCTGCACCGTGGTCGGTCCAGGTGCTCACAGGTGCGGCACCCCCTCGGAGGCGGTGTAGTACACCGCGTGCCGGTAGTTCTTTCCCGCGGGCGACTCGAAGAAGGCGCCCTTGGCTCCCGGGTCGCTCGTCGTCACGGCATCCGAGGGCACGACCCACACCGACACTCCCTCGCCGCGACGGGTGTAGAGGTCGCGGGCGTTGCGCACCGCGAGCTCGGCATCGGGGGCGTGGAGCGAGCCCACGTGCACGTGACTCAGACCGCGGTTCGCGCGCACGAAGACCTCCCACAGCGGCCAGGTCTCGGCGGGGCTGCCGCCGGGGGTGGCCATCAGGCCGCCGCCGTCTCGGTACGGGCGACGCTCTTCTTCGCGGCATAGGCCGCCGCGGCCTCGCGCACCCAGGCGCCCTCTTCGTGCGCGGCGCGACGGTTCTGCAGACGCTGGCGATTGAGCGGCCCTCGACCGGCGAGCACCTCGTGGAACTCGGTCCAGTCGATCTCGCCCATGTCGTACTGGCCGGTCTCGTCGTTGAAACGCAGCTCGGGGTCGGGCAGGGTCACGCCCAACACCGCGGCCTGCGGCACGAGCATCGAGACGAACCGCTGGCGCAGATCGTCGTTGCTGAAACGCTTGATGTTCCACGCCATCGACTGCGCCGAGTTGGGCGAGTCGTCGTCAGGGGGTCCGAACATCATGAGGCTCGGCCAGTACCACCGGTCCACGGCATCCTGAGCCATCTGCCGCTGCTCGTCGGTGCCCTGCATGAGCGTCAGCAGGATCTCGAATCCCTGGCGCTGGTGGAACGACTCCTCCTTGCAGACGCGCACCATCGCGCGTCCGTACGGTCCGTACGAGGCGCGGCACAGGGGCACCTGGTTGCAGATCGCGGCGCCGTCGACGAGCCAGCCGATCGCCCCCATGTCGGCCCACGTCGGGGTCGGGTAGTTGAAGATCGACGAGTACCGCGCCTTGCCGTCGACCAGTTGCTGCGTCATCTCGTCGCGCGTGATGCCGAGGGTCTGCGCGGCGGAGTACAGGTAGAGCCCGTGACCGGCCTCGTCCTGCACCTTGGCGAGCAGGATCGACTTGCGCTTGAGGCTCGGGGCGCGCGTGATCCACGCCCCCTCGGGCTGCATGCCGATGATCTCCGAGTGCGCGTGCTGCGAGATCTGGCGGATGAGCGTGCGTCGGTAGCCGTCGGGCATCCAGTCGCGCGGCTCGATGCGTCCGTCGGCCTCGATGAGGGCGTCGAACATCGCCTCGCCGTCGAGGGCCTCCGTCGTGGGGGCGGTCATCGTCATCGTCGACTCCTTTTACAGACCGATCGTTCAGTAAAACTGTAGCGGAGGGCGCGAGGGACTGCAACGGGCGTGCACCTGCGCCGCCGGACGTGTGTCGTGGAGGACATGGCAGACACCGCGATCTTCGACGTCGACGGCACCCTCGTCGACACCAACTACCAGCACGCCCTCGCGTGGTACCGCTCGTTCCTGCGGCACGACATCGTGCTGCCGATCTGGCGGATCCACCGCGCCATCGGCATGGGCGGGGATCAGCTCGTCGCGTCCCTCACCAGCGACGACGTCGAGCGCAAGCACGGCGAGGCCTTGCGGACGGCGTGGACCGAGGAGTTCGACCCCCTCATCGACGAGGTGAAACCCTTCGAGGGAGCGCACGACCTTCTCGCGGAGGTGAAGAGGCGTGGGTTCCAGATCGTCCTCGCCAGCTCCGGCAAAGGCGATCATGTCGAGCACTTCCTCGACCTCGTCGAAGCTCGCGAACTCGCCGACGCCTGGACCACCTCCGACGACGTCGAGGCGAGCAAGCCCGCGCCCGACCTCGTTCAGACGGCACTCGATCGCGTGCCGGGTTCGCGCGGCATCATGATCGGGGACTCCCCCTGGGACGCGATCGCCGCTCGGAAGGCCGGCATCTCCACGATCGCCGTGCGCACGGGTGGCTTCTCTCCGGAAGAGCTTCGGGACGCCGGAGCCGTTCGCGTGTTCGACAGCCTCCGCGATCTCATCGACGGACTCGACGACACCACGCTCGCCCGCCCGGAGGCCTGAGACGCCCCGCGGCCGCGCCGCGTCGGCGAGACCGCACGCGTTTGTCGAAGACGCACCAGATGGCCACCGAACGAGTGCGTCCTCGACGAAGCGGTGCGTCCTCAGCGCGCGGGCGGGGCGGCCGCTCTCGATCGCCGGGACGTCAGCGCAGGTCGTACACGCGCTTGTACTTGCCCTCGCTGCGCGGCAGCACGCCGGGCTCCTCGACGCGCACGTCGACGGTCGTGCCGATCAGCACCTTGATGCGCTGCTGCAGCACGACGCCCGCGGCCTCGCACACCTCGCGGTCGAGGGCCGGATGCCGCTCGATGCGCACGGTCATGGCATCCATTCGTCCTTCTCGACGCAGCTCGAGCACGAAGTGCGGGGTGAGCTTCTCGATGCCCAGCACAATCTCCTCGATCTGCGTGGGGAAGAGGTTCACCCCGCGCAGGATGATCATGTCGTCGTTGCGGCCGGTGATCTTCTCGATGCGCCGCATCGCCGGGAACGCCGAGCCGGGCTGCAGCCGGGTGAGGTCGCGAGTGCGGTAGCGGATGACCGGGAACGCCTCCTTCGTGAGCGAGGTGAACACCAGCTCGCCGAGCTCGCCGTCGCCGACGGGCTCTCCGCTGTCGCCGTCGATCGTCTCGGGGAGGAAGTGGTCTTCCCAGATGTGCGGACCGTCCTTCGTCAGGGCACTCTCGGATGCCACGCCCGGACCCATCACCTCGCTCAGGCCGTAGATGTCGACCGCGACGAGGTCGAGGCGACGCTCGATCTCGTGGCGCATCTCGTTGGTCCACGGCTCGGCACCGAGCACCGCGACCCTCAGCGAGGTCGACCGCGGGTCGACGCCGGCGGACTCGAGCGCGTCGGCGATCGTCAGGAGGTAGCTGGGCGTGCAGAGAATGGCATCCGGCTCGAAGTCCTGGATGAGCTGCGCCTGCCGCGCGGTCTGCCCACCCGACATGGGGATGACGGTCGCGTCGAGGCGCTCGATCCCCGCGTGGGCTCCGAGACCGCCGGTGAACAGGCCGTAGCCGTAGGCGTTGTGCACGCGATCCCCGGCGCGGATGCCGGCAGCACTCAGCGACCGCGCGACGAGATCGGCCCACCGGTCGAGGTCGCCCGCGGTGTAGCCGACGACGGTGGGGCGCCCGGTCGTACCCGACGACGCGTGGATGCGGCGGACGTCGGCCATCGGCACCGCGAACATGCCGAAGGGGTAGGTCTCGCGCAGATCGGCCTTGGTCGTGAAGGGCAGCAGGCGGATGTCGTCGAGGCTGCGGATGTCGTCGGGGTGAACGCCGGCCTCGTCGAATTTGCGTCGGTAGAGCGCGACGTTGTCGTAGGCGTGGCGGACGGTCCACTGCAGCCGTTCGAGCTGCAGCGCGCGCAGGCTCTCGAGCGGGATCGCGGTCGGATCGACGGATGCCAGGAAGTCGGGGCGCGATGCGGCGGTCAGGGTCATCGGGACACCTCCGTGGTCGTGAGCGCCTCGTCGCGCTCGGGGGCGGGGTCGTGGGGTGCGCGGCGGCTGGCGGCTTCGACGGGCTCAGCCTCCGGCGGCCGCCGGTCGGTCGTGATGCTGCGGCCGCGCACCTCGGCGACGAGGTCGCCCGTCTCATCGGTCACGCGGATGTCGTACAGGCCCATCCGCCCGCTCCGCGCGCGACGGGCGGCCGTCGCGGTGAGCGTCTGCCCCGCCGTCGTCGACTTCAAGAACGTGATGTCGGCGCCCCCGGCGACCGTGACCCGCGCGTCTTCGTTGCACGCGATCGCGAAGGCCGTGTCGGCGAGGGTGAACACGAGCCCGCCGTGGGTGATGGCGAAGCCGTTGAGCATGTCGTCGCGCACGGTCATCGACACGCGGGACTCCCCCGGCGCGTCGTGCTCGACGACCATGCCGAGCATGCGCGAGGCGTTGTCGTTGCGCATCATCGGCCGCAGGCTCATGCGAGCACCCCCTCCGACCGAGGAGCGGGCGCCCACGTCTTGGCCACGAGCGTGAGCACGTCGTACTGCGCGACGATCTCGTCGTTCTGGTTGCGGATCACGGCATCCCACCGCACCTCGCCGTAGGCGTCGGTCTCGCGCGGGGTGATCTGCTTCGCCGTCAGGGCGACGCGGATCCGGTCGCCGGGTGAGACGGGAGTGACGAAGCGCAGGTTCTCGAGCCCCGAGTTCGCCAGCACCGGGCCGGGCGCGGGGTCGACGAAGAGGCCGGCCGCCCACGACACGAGCAGGTATCCGTGCGCGACGCGGCCCGGGAAGAAGGGGTTCGCCGCCGCCGACTCCTCGTCCATGTGCGCGTAGAACCTGTCGCCGGTGAATCTCGCGAACACCTCGATGTCGTCGAGGGTGACCTCGCGTTCGGCCGATTCCACGGCATCCCCGATTCGGAGGTCCAAGAGGGGCTTGCGGAACGGATGCGTCCCGGCGGAGTCGGTCTCGGCTCCCGGATGCCACACCCCGGTCAACGCGGTGAGCATTCGGGGCGAGCCCTGGATCGCGGTGCGCTGCATGGAGTGGAGCACTGAGCGGATGCCGCCGAGCTCCTCACCGCCGCCGGCGCGGCCGGGTCCGCCGTGCACGAGGTGCGGCACGGGGGCACCGTGTCCGGTCGAGGTGCGGGCGTCGTCACGGTCGAGGAAGAGCACGCGGCCGTTCATCGCGCCCATGCGGGTGAGCAGCTCGGTCGCGATGTCGGGGTCGTGGGTGGCGACGCTGGTGACCAGCGATCCCCCGCCGCGGCCCACGATGGTCGCGGCCTCGGCGACGTCGGCGTACTCGACGATGCTCGCGACCGGTCCGAACGCCTCGATGTCGTTGACGGCCGGGGTCGCGGCATCCGCGAAGGCGAGCAGCATCGGCTGCAGGAACGCGCCATCGGTAGGAGCACCCTCGGGCGTCTCCGCGGATCCCACCACGAAGCGCCCACCCGCATCGGTGAGGGCGCGCACCTGGCGTAGCACCTCGTCGCGCTGCTCGAGGGAGACGACCGGCCCCATCGTCACGCCCTCGGCGCGTGGGTCGCCGAGGACCACGCGCTCGGCGATCTTGTCGCGCAGCGCCTGGGCCACGGCATCCGTCATGCCCGTCGGCACGATCGCGCGGCGGATCGCCGTGCACTTCTGACCCGCCTTGGTCGTGAGTTCGACCAGCAGTTGCTTGACGTAGGCGTCGAACTCGGGGGTGCCGGGGGTGGCGTCGGGGCCGAGGATCGAGGCGTTGATCGAGTCGGTCTCGCTCATGAACCGCACGCCGGGCTTCGCCTGGGCGCGCAGGCGCTCGGCGGTCGAGGCACTGCCGGTGAACCCGACGGTGTCGCCGAGGTCGAGCAGGTCGAACAGGCCCGGGACGCTTCCGCTCACCAGCTGCAGCGAGCCCTCGGGCAGCAGGCCGGTCTCGACGACCATGCGCACCCACGCCTCGGCGACATAGGCCGTCGGGGTTGCGGGCTTGACGATCGTGGGGAGCCCGGCGAGGAAGGCCGGAGCGAACTTCTCGAGCGCGCCCCACATCGGGAAGTTGAAGGCGTTGATCTGCACCGCGACGCCCGGCAGGCGCGTGTAGACGTGCCGGCCGAGGAACGAGCCGTCCTTCGACAGGGGCTCGATCGGTCCGTCGAGCACGACCTTTCCGGCGGGCAGCTCGCGCCGCGCCTTCGACGAGAAGGTGAACAACACGCCGATGCCGCCATCGATGTCGCTGAGCGAGTCGCGGCGGGTCGAGCCGGAGCGCGCCGAGAGGGCGTAGAGCTCTTCGCGACGCTCGTTCAGCGCGATCGCGAGGTTCTTCAGCACCATCGCGCGCTGGTGGAAGGTGAGGGCACCGAGGCTCTTCTGGCCGGTGGTGCGCGCGTAGGCGACCGCGCCCGCGAGATCGAGTCCGCGCGTGCTGATGCGAACGATCTCCTCCCCCGTCGAGGCGTCACGCACGATCGCCGCGTCGGAGTCGCTTTCGGGTGCCCACCAGGCGCCGTTCACGTAGCTGGGGAGGAAGGTCATGAGGCGCTCCATTCGTAGAATCCGCGGCCGGTCTTGCGGCCCAGGTGCCCCTCGGCGACGAGGTCGCGCAGCAAAGCGGGCGGGGTGAAACGCGCGCCGAAAGCGCGCTCGAGTTCTTCGGCGATGCCGAGGCGCACGTCGAGCCCGACGATGTCGGTGGTGCGCAGGGGTCCCATCGGATGCCGGTAGCCCAGCTCCATCGCCGTGTCGATGTCGTGCGCGGTGGCGACACCCTCCTCGAGCATGCGGATCGCCTCGAGCCCGAGCGCGACCCCCAGCCGGCTTGACGCGAAGCCCGGCGCATCGCGCACGACGACCGCGGCCTTGCCGATCGCCTCGACCCAGTGCGTCGCCCGCGTGACGACCGCGGCGGCGGTGCGCTCGCCGGTCACCACCTCGACGAGGGCCGAGGCGGGCACGGGGTTGAAGAAGTGCAGCCCGAGAAATCTGTCGGGCCGGGCGAGCGAGGCGGCGAGCGCGTCGATCGAGATGGAGGAGGTGTTGGATGCCACGACCGCGTCGTCCTGCACAGCCCCCTCGATCCGCGCGAGGGCGTCGCGCTTGAGGTCGCGATCCTCGGGCACGGCCTCGATCACGAGGCCCGCCTCGGCGAATGCGTCCGCGTCGACTCCGGTGGTGAGGGTGTCGGCATCCGGAATCTGCGTTCCGCGCTCGGCCGAGCGGGCCAGGGCGGTCTCGACGCGCTCCCGTGCCTGGGCAGCGGCGGCCTCGTCGCGCTCGACGACGTGCACGCGGGAGCCGGCGAGCAGGAACGCGTGCGCGATCCCCGCACCCATGCGGCCTCCGCCGAGCACGCCGACGACGGCGGGGACGGATGCCGTGGCTCCGGCGGGAGCGGCGGCTGTGTCGGTCGCGTCCGTGGCGGCGGCGCGGGTGCGAGACGTGGTCTCGGGAAGGGTCACTTCTTCTTCCTCTCGAGGAACGCGGTCATGCGGGCGCGCTTGTCGGCGCTGTCGAAAAGCTCGGCCTGCAGCTCACCGTCGATCGCGGGGTGCTCGGCGCGAGGCGCGAGCAGCGCGCGCTTGGTGAGGATCGTCGCGCGCGCCGAGTTCGCGGCGATGCGGTCGGCGATCGCGTGCGCGGCGGCGAGCAGGTCGTCGGGCTCGTGCACGCTCGACAGCAGCCCCCAGGCGAGGGCCTCGTCGGCGTCGATCACGCGCGCGGTGAGCAGCAGCTCGCTCGCGCGGGCGTGGCCGACGATCTCGGGCAGACGCCATGACGCACCCGCGGCGGCGATGATGCCCAGGCCCGGCTCGGGATTGCCGAAGCGCACGCGGGGGGTGCCGAGGCGGATGTCGGCCGCGTACGCGAGTTCGGCTCCCCCGCCGAGGGCGAAGCCGTCGACCGCGGCGATCACGGGCATCGGGAGGTGCCGGATGCGATCGAACACCGTCGCGTTGATGCCGCGTCGCGCGTCGTCTCCCGTGCGCTCGCGCAGCTGGGAGATGTCGGCTCCCGCGGCGAAGACACCGCCCGCGCCGGTGAGGATGAGGGTGCGCGGGTTCGCCTCGAGCTCGGCGCACAGGACGTGCAGTTCGTCGACCATGGCCTGATCGATCGCGTTGCGCACCTCGGGGCGGTCGAGGGTGGCGACGACGCGGTCGGCGGTGGCGTCGATGCGGATGGTTTCAGCCATCGACCCGCTCCACGATCATCGCCGTGCCCTGGCCGACGCCGACGCACATCGTCGCGAGGCCGTACCGCGCGCCCTCGCGCTCGAGCCGGCCGAGCAGCGTCACGATGAGCCGCGAGCCGCTCGAGCCCAGCGGATGCCCCAGCGCGATCGCCCCGCCGTCGGCGTTGACGATCTCGGGGTCGAGCCCGAGGCGCCGCACGCACGCGAGCGACTGCGAGGCGAAGGCCTCGTTGAGTTCGACGGCGCCGAGGTCGGATGCCGAGAGCCCGGCCTTCGCGAGGGCTTTCTCGGTTGCGGGCACGGGGCCGAGGCCCATGATCTCGGGGGCGAGAGCCGCGGAGGCGTGCGCCACGATCCTCGCGCGCGGCCGGAGTCCGTAACGCTCGACGGCCTCGGCGCTCGCGACGACGAGGGCCGAGGCCCCGTCGTTGAGCGAGCTGGAGTTGCCCGCGGTGACGACCTCGCCGTCCCTCACGACCGGCTTGAGCTTCGCGAGCACGTCGAGCGAGGTGTCGCGGCGCGGTCCCTCGTCGCTGTCGACGATGCCCCGGCCGGTGTCGACGGCGACGATCTCGCTCGCGAAGCGACCAGCATCCTGGGCCGCGATCGCGCGCTCGTGGCTGCGCAGGGCGAAGGCATCGGCATCCGCCCGCGAGATCCCGTCGAGGCGCGCGACCTCTTCGGCCGTCTCGGGCATCGAGAACGTGGCCTTCTCGCGCGCGGCGAGGCGTGGATTGGTGAAGCGCCAGCCGATCGAGGTGTCGAATGCCGCCCCGGGCTTCGCCCAGGCCTTCTCGGGCTTCGCCTGCACCCAGGGCGCGCGGGTCATCGACTCGACGCCGCCGGCCACGACGAGGTCGGCGTCCCCCGCGCGCACGGCCTGCGCGGCGAGCGCGATCGCGGTCATTCCCGAGGCGCAGAGGCGGTTGACGGTCAGACCGGGGATGCTGTCGGGCAGCCCCGCGAGCAGCACGGCCATGCGGGCGACGTTGCGGTTGTCCTCCCCCGCCTGGTTCGCAGCACCGAGGATCACCTCGTCGATCGCCTCGCCGGGGACGCCCGCGCGGGCCACCGCCTCGGCCACGACGAGGGCCGCGAGATCGTCGGGACGAACGGATGCCAGCGCCCCGCCGTACCGCCCGACCGGGGTGCGCGCACCGCCGATGAGAAACGCGTCCGCCATCGTCTTCCTCTCCCCCGCCGACTCTGGCGGGGCCCGTCCACCTCGCCTGCGAGGTTTTCCGACCGATCGTTCAGTAATCATGCCACGGCGGTACGCGGGGAGGCAACGCCGAGACGGACGTCGTCGGAATCACGGCACGTCGGACGCTGCCGGAGCGACGTCGCGCGCGGGGCGCGTCGCGCCGAGCGCAGAAGGAGGCGCGACGAAGTCATCGCGATGGAGTGCCCCCGACAGGATTCGAACCTGCGACGCCCGCGTTAGGAGTGCGGCGCTCTATCCCCTGAGCTACGGAGGCGGGATCGTCCCAGCCTACTGCGGCGCTTCGACCCGGGCGGTTCGGTCGGCGCCCGTCAGCGGCGTGCGCTCCCGCAGCGCCGCGACCAGACCGTCGTCCCATCGCCCCGGCTCGGCGAGGGTCGCTTCGCGCACGTCCACGCCGTCGGGCCCGATGCTCACCGCACAGACCAGGAGCGACTCGAGGACGAGCCCGTCGTGGGCATCCCGCCGCAGGATCGACGACTCGGGCTCGCGCGTCGCCTTCTCGATCACGCCGAGCCACGGCATCCACCAGTCCGAGCCGGCCGCCGGGCCGGCCGCGCGGAACGCCTCGAGCCACCGCGCGATGCGCGGGGTTCCCGGGTCGTCGACCGCGTGGTGGGCGACCATGTGCGTGCCCGGGGCGAGTGCGGTGCGACGCGAGACCACGCCGTCCCACTCCACGAGGTGCGCACCCGCGGCATCCACCTCGACAAGGTTGAACCCCCGCGTGGAGGGACGATCCGGGATGCCGGCCCCCACCGCATCGAGGGGAACACCGCCCCGGCTGACGAGGCCGTCGTCCGGACGATCGGACAGGTCTTGGCGATTGAGCAGAACCGCGAGCCGGTGAGCGGCTGGGTCGAGGGCCAGCCACGCTCCTCCGGCGCGGTCATCGCGCACGCCCAGGACGCCGTCGCGCTCGGGCCACCAGGCACCGATGCCCCGCCAGGGGCGGTCGCGGTCCTCATCGCGGACGGCGAGCACCCGCACGGGCTCACCGGGACTCGCGGGAACGTCGATCACGACCGTGCACATTCCGACAACGCTACCCGCGCGAGGCCCGGACGGGGCGGGCCGCGGACGCCCCGTGCGGCGGCCCGGGTCCGTGACGAGAACAGGCCGCGCGACGGGAACAGGCCGTTCGGCGTCGGAACCGCCTGTTCTCGTCGCTCCCCCTGTTCTCATCGCACCACCCCCGTCTCGGACGCCGACCTGGAAGACTGGGACGATGTTCGTCGTCGTGGGAGTGACCGGGGGCATCGCCGCCTACAAGACCGTGAGCCTCGTGCGCCTGCTCGTGAAGGCGGGGCACGACGTGCACGTGATCCCGACCGCGGACGCCCTGCGTTTCGTGGGCCTGCCCACGTGGGAGGCCCTCAGCCGCAACCCCGTGACGACCTCGGTGCACGATGACGTCGCGCGTGTCCGGCACGTCGCGCTGGGCCAGTCAGCCGACCTGGTGATCGTCGCCCCCGCCACCGCGAACACTCTCGCCGCGATGACGGCGGGGCTGGCGTCCGACCTGCTCGGCACGACTCTCCTCGCGACGACGGCTCCGGTCGTCGTCGCCCCGGCCATGCACACAGAGATGTGGCGGCACCCGGCCACCGCGCACAACATGGACGTCCTGCGCTCCCGCGGCGTGCACGTGGTCGGACCGGCCGACGGCGTGCTCACGGGCGGCGACTCGGGCCCCGGGCGCATGTCGGAGCCCGAAGAGATCGTGGCCGCGGCCCTGGCGCTCGTCGGACGCCCGCGCGACCTTGAGGGGCTTTCGATCGTCGTGAGCGCCGGGGGGACGCGCGAGCCCATCGACCCCGTGCGGTTCCTCGGGAACCGCTCGAGCGGTCGGCAGGGCGTGGCGATCGCACGGGCCGCCGCGGACCGGGGCGCGCGCGTGACGCTCGTCGCCGCGCACCTCGACGCGGACGTGCGCCCCGACCCTCGCGTCGAAGTGATCGCCGCCGGGACCGCTGACGAGTTGGGACGGGCGATGGATGCCGTAGCCCCCGACGCCGACGTGATCGTCATGGCCGCGGCTGTCGCCGACTACTCCGTCGCCGCGGTGTCGGAACACAAGCTCCGGAAGCAGGACTCCCCCGGCGGCCTTACGCTCGAGTTGCGCGAGAACCGCGACATCCTCGCGGGACTCGCGACCGCCCGCCGCCCCGGGCAGACGATCGTCGGGTTCGCGGCCGAGACCGTGGCCGACGAAGCGGAGCTGCGGGAACGCGCTCGCGCGAAGGCGGCGCGAAAGGGCGTCGATCTGCTGGCGGCCAATGCCGTGGGCTGGACGCGCGGGTTCGAATCGTCTGAGAACGCCCTCACCATCGTGGATGCCACGGGTGACGTGCTCGCGACGGTCGCGGGATCCAAGGATGACGCGGCTCACGCGCTCCTCGACGCGGTCCTGACCGTGCGCGCGTCGATGCGCCACTGACGACGCGTGACTGTCGCCGCGCGGCTGACAACGCGGGGCGCAAGACGCACGACGGACTTCGAACGTGGCCGGGCGGGCACCAGGGGCGCCCGCCCGACGATTCAGTAGCCGAAACTGGTGGAGAAGTCGTTGATGAGAGCTGACATCTGCGCGATGAGCACGACGATCCAGACGATGAAGCCGATCACCACGGCGAGCTTGACAGCGACAGCGGCCCAGATCGGACCGAGGCCCGAGCCGGTGCGGCGACGCAGGATCACACCGCGACCGATGATGTACACAAGGCCCGAGCCGATGACCAGCACGAAGAAGCTAAAGGCCCAGTGGAACGGACGATCGACACCGCGTGCGCGCAACTGACGCCAGTCGAGGAAGGCGAACAGAACCGTGAGCGCCGAGACGACGATGCTCACCACCGACGTCACGACGGTGATCAGCGCGGTCGCGGCGTTCGTGCCGGCCATCGACGCCGGGCCGGAGTCGTAGGAGTACACGCCGGCGTAGAAGGCGTCACGGAAGTACGACGACCAGTCGAAGATCACCACTCCGAGCAGGCTGAGCACCGGCAGGAAGACCATGAGCCACACCCACACGGTGTTGGTCTTGATGTCGCGGCGAGGGGCTGCGGTGTCGTACGACACCGGGGGTGCGCTCGGGTAGCCCGGGCCTGCGGCGTAGCCGGCCCCGGCCGCGCCGGCGACGTACGCCGGAGCGGAGGAGGAAGCCGGCGCGCCCGGGAAAGCCGGGGCGGACGTGTAGGCCGGGGCTGCGGGCGGAGCCACGGGGGCTGCGGGCGGAGCCACGGGGGCTGCGGGCGGAGCCACGGGCGGCACGCCCGCGGCGGCGGCTGCCCCGGCGGCGGAGTACGCCGAATCCGGAACCGCCGAGGGCGCGGAGCCGGACGACGCCGAGCCGTGCGATGCCGAGCCGTGCGACGCCGAGCCGTGCGAGGCGGACTCGGACGCTGCGGAGTCATGCGACGGGGACTCGTGCGCGACAGAGTCGTGCGCGGCTGAGTTGTGCGCGGCAGAGTCGTACGGAGCCGGCTCGTGTGGAGCAGGGGCCGCCGGCTCGGAGGCGGTGAGCGGAGCGGCCGCATCGTGCGCGCCGTCCTGGCCGTGCGTGTCGTGGCTGTCCGCACCGCCCGCAGCGTACGCCGACGGGGTGTCGAGCGACGGAGTGCCCTCGTGCGCCGAAGCGTCGGCCGACGCTCCCTCGTGCGCCGCGCCTGCGGGGTGCTCCTGCGGGTCGAGGCTCGACGAGATGTCGTACGACGACCCTTCGGTGGCCGCGGAGCCCTGGTCCGCCGAGCTGTCGCCGGGTCGCGGCGCGGCGTCGTGCGCCGACGCGGATTCCGTGGCGGAGCGCACCTCGTCGGTCCAGCCGGTGCCGTTCCAGCGGCGCAGACCGCCGCCTCCGGCGGGGTCGGGATACCAGCCGTCGGGCGGAGTGGGAGTGTCGGTCATGTCGTTTCCCCTGTCAGGTGCGGAACCGGGCGAGATGGCCCGAGTCTAGTGATGGCATCCGACGTCATCGGAAGTCTCGCGACGCGTGGGACACTCCCACGCGCAGATCGGTGAATCCGTCGGCGACCACGTTGGTCACTCCCTCGACCGAGCGCTCGAGCATCCCGCGCACGATGAGAGCGGGTGATTCGCGCGCGACGCGGCGGTATCTGTTCCACACGCCGACCGAGCAGATGATGTTCATCAGGCCGTGTTCGTCTTCGAGGTTGAGGAACGTGATCCCGGATGCCGTGGCCGGCCGCTGTCGGTGCGTCACGAGCCCCGCCACCTCGATGCGCCGGTCGGTCTCGAAGGTGCGGAGCTCACGCGAGGTCAGCACCCCGCGGGCATCGAGCGCGGCCCGGAAATGGGTGAGCGGATGGTCGTCCGCCGACAGGCCCGTGGCCCACAGGTCGGATGCGAGGATCTCGTAGCTCGACGGGTCGGTGAATAGAGGAGGCTGGACGGCCACCAGGGAGTCGGGGAGGAACTCCGGACGGTCGAGGGCGGCCGACCCCGACAACCAGATCGCCTCGCGCCTCGTGTGCCCGAGGCAGTCGAACGCTCCCGCCGTGGCGAGGGCTTCGAGCTGAGCCGTGACCAATCCCGTCCGCCGAACGAGGTCGCGCAGGTCGCGGTAGTCTCCGCCGTTCTCTCGCTCGTCGACGATGCGCGCGGCGACCTTGGCTCCGATTCCGGTGACGCCGGCCAGCCCGAGACGCACGGCGAAACCCCCGTCGCGGCGATGGGCGAGCGTCTCATCGGCCTCCGCGGGGTCGAACTCCCCCGTCGGCGGCTGGATCGCGTGAGCACACGCCTCGAGCCCGGTCGCCGGCCTCCTCGCCCGCCGCGGCGCCGAACCCGGTGATGCGGACCCCGCGGCATCCGCCCCTCTCGCCGTCCCCGCGGCATTCGTCCGCTCCGATCCCCTCTCGCTGTCCGTGTCGTCCACGGGTTCGAGGGTCGCCTCGACCCCCGAGCGCAGCAGATCGGGCCGACGTACCTGCACCCCGTGCCGGCGGGCATCGGCGGTGAGTGTGGCGGGCGAGTAGAACCCCATGGGCTGTGCGCGCAGGAGCCCGGCGAGGAAGGCGGCCGGGTAGTGCAGCTTGATCCATGAGCTGGCGTAGACCAGAAGAGCGAACGACAGCGAATGCGACTCCGCGAAACCGAAGTTCGCGAAGGCCTGGATCTTGGCGTAGAGCTCGTCGGCGACCTGCCCCACCAGGCCGTTCTCGGCCATGCCCGCGTAGAGCGTCTCCCGCAAGGAGTCGATCCGCTCCAGTCCACGCTTGGATCCCATGGCGCGACGCAGCAGATCGGCGTCTTCGGCGGAGCAGTTGCCGATGGCCACGGCCATCTGCATGAGTTGTTCTTGGAACACCGGTACTCCCATCGTGCGTGAGAGCACCGGCTCGAGCTTGGGGTGCACGTAGGTGATCGGCTCCTGGCCGAGCTTGCGGCGCACGAACGGGTGGACGGCCCCGCCCTGGATCGGGCCGGGGCGGATGAGGGCGATCTGCACCACGAGGTCGTAGAACTTGCGGGGCTGCAACCGGGGCAGAAGACCCATCTGCGCGCGCGACTCCACCTGGAACACCCCGATCGAATCCGCACGGCAGAGCATGTCGTACACCGCCTTCTCTTCCTTCGGCAGAGTCGACAGTTCCCACTCCTCCCCCGTGGCGTCGCGGATCAGGTCGAAGCAGTACTGCAGGGCCGCGAGCATGCCGAGGCCCAGGAGGTCGAACTTGACCAGCCCCATCCACGCGGCATCGTCCTTGTCCCACTGGATCACCGTGCGGTTCTCCATCCGCGCGTGCTCGATGGGGACGACCTCGCCCACCGGGCGGTCGGTGAGCACCATTCCCCCGGAGTGGATGCCGAGGTGTCGCGGCGCCTTCAACAGCTCCGACGCGAACTCGATGACCTGGTCGGGGATGTCGTGATCGGCTCCGCTCTCGAGGGTGGCTCCCCACCGCTCGACCTGCTTCGACCAGGCATCCTGCTGGCCCGGGGAGTGCCCGAGCGCACGGGCCATGTCGCGCACGGCGTTCTTCGGGCGGTACTGGATCACGTTCGCGACCTGCGCCGCTCGTTCACGCCCGTATTCGCCGTAGACCCACTGGATGATCTCTTCGCGACGGTCGGAGTCGAAGTCGACGTCGATGTCGGGCTCTTCGTCGCGCAGGCTCGAGAGGAACCGCTCGAACGGCAGCTTGTAGAAGATCGAGTCGACGGCGGTGATGTCGAGCAGGTAGCAGACGGCGCTGTTGGCCGCCGACCCCCGCCCCTGACACAGGATGCCGCGCCGCCGCGCCTCGGCCACGATGCCGTAGACGATGAGGAAGTAGCCCGGGAAGTCCTTCATCTCGATGACCTCGAGCTCGCGTTCGATGCGCCGCCGGTCGTCGTCGGACAGATTTGGGTACTTGCGAGGTACGGCCGCCCAGACCAGGTGCCGCAGCCACGACATGGGCGTGTGCCCCTCGGGCACCTTCTGCTTCGGCAGGGCGGGCTTGGCCCGCCGTAACGGAAAAGCGATCTCATCGGCGAGCTCGACCGTGCGCGCCACCGCTCCCGGGTAGCGCCGGAACCGCGCCGCCATCTCGACGCCCGAACGCAGATGCGCCCCGGCGTGGGAGGGGAGCCAGCCGTCGAGCTCATCGAGGCCGCGGTTCGCCCGCACCGCGGCGACGGCGGCGGCCAACAGCTCCTTCTGCGGAGCGGCGTAGTGCACGTTGTTGGTGGCGAGGATCGGCAACCCTCGCTCGGCGGCGAGCGCGGCCAGGACGTCGTTGCGGCGCGAGTCGAGCGGATCGCCGTGATCCATCAGCTCGACATAGATCGCCTCGGCGCCGAACAGGTCGACGAGGGTGTCGAGTTCACGCGCGGCTCCGGCCGGCCCCTCGAAGGCGAGGGCCTGGCGTACCGCCCCCTTGCGGCATCCGGTGAGCACCGCCCACTGCGGGTCGCCCGGTCCCCCGGCTCGTTCGGCGAGGTCTTCGAGGTCGTAGACCGGCCGGCCCTTCTCTGCACCGGTCAGCTGGGCGTGGGTGATGGCGGCGGCGAGGCGGTGATAACCCTCTTCCTGGCGGGCGAGGACGAGCAGGTGCGAGCCGGTCGGGTCCGCCTCCCCGTTCTGGGGGCCGGGGAGCCCGAGCGACAACTCCGCGCCGAAGACGGTGTTCACGGCCCGCTGTTCGGCCGCCTCGGCGAATCGTACGATGCCGTAGAAGCCGTCGTGGTCGGTGAGGGCGAGGGCGTGCAACCCCAAGCGCTCGGCCTCTTCGACGAGTTCTTCGGGTGAGGACGCGCCGTCGAGGAACGAGTAGGACGAGTGCGCGTGGAGCTCGGCGTAGGGCACCGTATCGGTGGGCCGCTCGATCGAGGGCGGTACGTAGGCTCCGCGTTTGTGCGACCAGGCGGGGCTGTCACCGCCGTCGCCGTTCGGCGGTGCGCCGGTGGGTCTGCGGGCGTCGCTGAGCACGCGCTCGAGCTCGGACCACTTCACGGGAGGGTTGGTCCATCCCATCAGCGCGACCCCTTCTGCGGACCGGGGGTGCGCGGAGCCTCAGTCATAGCGTCCCTCTGCTCTCCACTCGCCCTCTTCGACCACCAGCAACCAGGCACCCCCATCGGTGTCGACCACCTGGAACCGGTGAGCCTTGCGCGCCCGCAGGGCATCCCACCCCCGCTCGCTGATCGGCCACGGACCCGCCCACTCGCTGATGCGGCGTCGCTGCCCGGCGGTCTCGAGGACGGCCGGCGGAGCGCTCAGCACGTCGCGTTCGCCTACTGTGACCGGCGCACCGGCGATGTCGGTGACCCCCACCAGACGCGGCTCCGGATAGACGGTGGCGGGCAGAGGGTCGGGGAGGCTGCCCGGCCACGGCCGCGTCCGCACCTTCTCGGCGATCGCCCGATCACCCCACGGCACGAGCACCTGACGCTCGGTGAGCCAGCGTCCGCCACCGATCGTGGGGGTCACAACGCCGCGGTGGCCGAGCATCGCCTGGACGCGAGAGAGAGCGTGATGCACCCGCTCGTCGGGTCCGGCCCCGAACAGCCCCTTGGCATGGTGCGCTGCGGCGTCGACGGCCTCCGGCTCGATGTGCACCCCCGCGACCCCGCTACCGAAGATGCCCTGCGCGTCTTCGGCGAGCTGCCAGCGCACGCGGTCGACCACCCCGGCGGCGTCGAACGAACCGGGGTGCAGCCACACGCGCTCGCTGCGTTCGCCCCGTTCACCCGTGAGCACGACGCGCAGCTCGGTGCACACCAGATCGTGCACGCCGAGCTGGGCGATGAACTCCTCGGCGGCGACACGCATGCCGAAAGCGACCTGGTCGGCGAGCTCGAGAGGCGGTTCGAACGCGACGTCGCGGTGCAACTCGGGAGGGGGTGTCCGCGGCTGGACCGGCTGCGAATCGAGTCCCCCGGCGAGGGCGTGCAGGCGAACCCCCCTCTCGCCGAACCGTTCCCGCACCCGCTCGACCTGGAGTCCCGCCAGCTCGCCCAGGGTGTGCACTCCCAGTCGAGACAGCAGGCTGCCGAACTCGGCGTCGTCGAGAGTCGCGATCGACAGGGGCGCGAGGAAGGCCCCGGCCCCACCGGGCTCGACGATGCGGACGGGGTCGTCATCAGGTGCCGTCCGAGCCGCCTGCTCCGCGGTGAACACCCCGTCGGCGACACTCGCGCGCACGCCCCCGAACCCGTCGTCGTCGAGCTGCCGGATCAGCATGCGCGCAGCCTCGACCTCACCGCCGTAATAGCGCGCCGGTCCTCGTGCGCGGAGGGCGCAGAGACCGGGCCGGACGACCTGAACGCCGGGAGCGCGCTCCTCGATCCGGGCGACGACCGGGGCGAATGCTCGTGCATCTCGCACGGGATCGGCCGGCACCATCTGCAGTCCCGGGCACAGCGCCTGCGCATCGCGGCGCTTCTGTCCGCGGCGCACGCCCTGCGCCCGGGCGGCCCACGAGCAGGCGACGACGACATTGTGGGAGAACACCGCCACCGCGGCATCCGGCCGAGGAGGGCTCACCGCCTCGTTCGAGAACGCCGTGATGGGCCAGTCGGGGAACCACAGCACGAGGCTGCGCGTGGGGGCCTGCATCATCCCACCGCCCGCACCGGGAAGGCATCGCGCTCGCGCGGAACCAGTCGCTCCGCCGGAGCACCCAGCAGCTCGATCGTCCCGTCTGCGGCGGGCAGCAGCATGCGCGCGCGTCGGGCGTTCGGCGAGCGTCGGCTGGTCACGGACACGGTCAGCTCACGCCCGGCGAGGTACCCGTGTCCGTGGCCGAGCCCCGACCACCGCGGATCGGCGACATCGATCACCGCCTCGGCCTGGGGCCAGGCTCCCTGTACGAGCAGGACCGAACCGCGATCGCGTAACCGCGCGGCCAGTCTCGTGGTCTCGGCGCCTCCGCGGGCGGCCGTCGACCCCGAGGGAGGGCGCACCGCCACCACGGGCAGCACTTCGGTGATCGTCGCCGTCACGGCGAGCCATCGGGGACCCGGGTCGGGGATGAACACGAGTCGATCGAGGTCGAGACCGTACTTCTCGGCGGCCTCGGCTCCGAGCTCGGGCATGCCGATCACCCCGCACCACGCGCCGTCCTGCGAGGGTCGCGCCATGAGCGCCAGCAGAAGAGACGCCGAGCGGGCCAGCGCGTATGCCGACCCCGACCGCAATCCCCCACCGGGCAGCAGCGAAGAGAAAGCCGGATGCGTCGGCAGGACCGGTGCGTCCATGCGCCGCCCCTGCATGCGCTCGAGGCGATCGCGCAGCGCATGGATGTCGGGTACGGCCTGTACCTGGTCTCTCACGATCGCCCTCACTCCCACAGGTTAGAACATCTGTTCGATGACCTCAATCCCTGTGGGTCGAAGATACGATCGACCTCCGACATTGGGCGGACAGCCCCGATCGCGCGCCCGGCAGAGCGCACCGGCTCCCCCGCGTCCCGCCGGTGACAGCCCCGCTCAGACCAGATCGGCCGTCGCCGCGATCCGCGCGAATCCCCCCTGCTGCAGCACGATGGCGGTGTTCGCCATGAGCTCCGCCGCCGTGCGGGTGACGGTACCGAGCCCCGCGACCTCCCCGGTCAGGTCGAAGGTGCGCGTGGCATCCAGGACGACCGTCACGTCGTAGCCGAGGTTGCCCGCCATCCGTGCCGTCGTCTCGACGCACATGTTCGTCTGGATGCCGCAGATCACCAGTTCCCGGATGCCGCGCTCGTGCAACCACGCGTACAGATCGGGGTCTCCGTAGAACGCCGAGTTGACGCTCTTCGAGACGACGAGAGCGGCGGGAGCAGCGGCGACCGCGTCGACGAGCCCGTTGCCCTCAGCATCCGGGTGAAGGGGGGAACCGACGGACGCCGACTCATGGCGCACCACGACGATCGGCTCGTCGTCACGACGCCACGCATTGATCAGCGCCGCGACATGCGCCTCGCACTCCGGATTCGCGGTCGGACCCCAGAACGAGAGGTCGTCGAAACCCCGCTGCATGTCGATGACGAGAAGAGCACGAGTCATGCCCCCATCCCATCACCCGGAACGCCTCACCCACCACACGCGCGCAGAAGGATCCCGGATGCCGGTCTCACGCGGCCAACGCCAGGTACGGCTCCCACCGCGGATCGCTCTTGTCCACACCGCGCACCGTCCACGACGACCCCCTCGGAGGCGCCGGGACGAGCCGCAGCTCCCACCGCATCTCCTGAGGAGTGCGATCGCCCTTGACGTTGTTACACAGCAGGCAGCACGCCACGAGGTTCTCCCACGTGTCCTTGCCGCCGCGCGAACGGGGCAGCACGTGATCGATCGTCGACGCGGCCTTGCCGCAGTATCCGCAACGGTGGGCGTCGCGGCGCAGGACCCCTCGACGGGTGACCGGCACCTGGCGGGCCCCCGGAACCCGCACGTAACGGGTCAGGATGATCACCGCCGGGCGATCGTAGGTTCCGTGGGCGGCCCAGACCGGGTCTTCGTCGATGCTCTCGACGACGGTGGCCTTGTCGTTCATCACGAGCACGAGGGCTCGCTTGAACGACACGACCGCGAGGGGCTCGTAGCCCGCGTTCAGCACCAGTGTGCGCATTTCTCGTCCTCTCGAATGGCCGAGACGGCTTCTCGGATGTTCGACTCGCGACGACGGAAGGTGCGAAAGGGTATGAAAAAGGCGCTGTCTAGGCAGACAGCGCCTGGGAGGTCACGGTGAAACCGCGGCATCCGAACACACGATGCCGAAGAACGAGCAGCCCGAGCGCATCCATGGTGCGGATGCGCGGACTGGTGTTCATCGGTATGTCCCTTCGGTTCTTCCGACGTCGCTGACAGGCTAACCCACTGCGACACGCCCGGGGTCGGCCGCGGAGGGAAACAAGAAGCGGCGTGTCGGAGAACGATGTCCTCCGGCACGCCGCCTCGTGTGGAATATCAGCCGGCGTTCTGCTGCAGCCACGCGTAGGGATCGACGACCGAGCCGTTGATGTGCACCTCGAAGTGGAGGTGGTTGGCGGTCGAGCTGCCCGTCGAGCCGACCAGGCCGATGAGCTGGCCCGGGGCGACGGTCTGTCCGGCCTGCACCTGGCGGCTGCCGTACGTCATGTGACCGTACGTGGTCGAGACCTTCTGACCGTTGATGACGTGCTCGATCACGATGGCGACACCGTAGCCGCCGTAGCTCTCCTGCGAGACGCTGACGACTCCGCCGGCCGCGGCGAAGATGGGCTGTCCGCCGGGGGCGAGGAGGTCGACTCCCTGGTGGTAGCCGGAATCCCACAGGCCACGGCCGAGCGTGTAGCTCGTCAGCGGCCAGCGCACCTCACCCGATCCGGGCGCGGTCATGTTGAGGTCGATCGAGCTCACCGACGTCGACGCCTTCGTGGCGTTGGCGGCCAGCTGACGCGCGCGCTCCGCGGCGGCGGCCGCGGCGGCTTCTTGATCCTTTTTCTTCTGGATCTCGTCGGCGGTGGTGGCGGAGTAGCTGCTGCGGTCGAGGGTCTCGGCGGTGGCGTCCGAGGCCACGACGAGCGACTGGTTGTCGGCGGCCGACATCTGCTGGAGCGTCATGGTCTCGGCGGCCGGCATGGTCGCCGCATACGCGGGGATGGCGACCGTGGCGACGAGCCCGGCGACCATCGAGAGGATGACGGCGCTGCGCAACGGCTTGCCGACGCGACGCGGCGACGAGGCGCTTCGAGCAGGAGCGGTGCGTGCGACGGGTGCGGTCGCGGGGGCCGTGGTCTGCAGGGCGCGACCGGTCGGGCGGGTCACCGCGGCGCGCGCGCTCTTGCGGGTGGGTCCCGTCGCGGCGCCTTCGGGTAGGTCCGCTGCGGGCTCGTTGTGTTCAGCCAAAGTTCCTCCGGCGCCTCTGCGTCTTCGGGGACGCTGGCTCGTCAGCACTCGAATGTGGGGCACGATGTGCGGGCTGGGCCCTGCGCGGACGACGAGCCGATGAGGCAAACCGCGAGGGGTCCGACGGCGGGCTTCTCGCCTGTGGACTTTCTGAGGCTACCCGAAGATAACGAACATGTCACGCTTCAGTAACCGCTCCCAGGCGATGCTCGGCCCGGCACCGTCGAACGCGGCCGCGCTCAGTCCTCGGCGACGAGGAAGATGTGCGAGGCGACCTCGACGGGCAGCTCGAGTCCCTCATCGACGCCGTCCATCTGCACGAGCACGTAGCCCTCGTTGAAGCGGTAGTCGCCGCGGGCACCGGGGAGCACTCCCGCGGCCTTGAGCTGCTGCAGCAGTTCGGGGTCGACCTGCGCGGGCTCGGCGAGGCGGCGGACCGTCCCCGAGATGGGGCCGCCCGCATCGGTGAGCTTGCGGACGAGGCCGACGACACCGTCGTCGAAGGTGACGCTGTTGGCGTCGCCGAGCTGGTCGAGACCCGGGATCGGATTGCCGTACGGCGACTCGGTGGGGTGGCCGAGCAGTTCGACGAGGCGACGCTCCACCTGCTCGCTCATGACGTGCTCCCAGCGGCAGGCCTCATCGTGCACGTACGCCCAGTCGAGACCGATGACGTCGCTCAGCAGGCGCTCGGCGAGCCGGTGCTTGCGCATCACGTCGACGGCCTTCTGCCGACCGTCGTCGGTCAGCTCGAGGCGACGATCTTCGGAGACCACGACGAGACCGTCGCGCTCCATTCGTCCCACGGTCTGCGAGACGGTCGGACCCGAGTGGCCCAGGCGCTCGGAGATCCGCGCGCGCAGCGGCACGATCTTCTCTTCTTCGAGCTCGAGGATCGTGCGCAGGTACATCTCGGTGGTGTCGATCAGATCGGTCATTCAGGTGTCCTCGATGTCGCGCGGCAAGTCATCCCAGCCTACCGACCCCCTCCGACATGAGCGCGGGGCCCACCCGGGGGTGACCCTAGAATCGGTCCCATGTCGCACGTGGAACTGCCCACCGATCTCCTGCCCGCCGACGGTCGCTTCGGGTGCGGCCCTTCGAAGGTGCGCGGCGCGCAGCTCGAGGCCCTCGTCACCCGCGGAGCCTCGATCCTCGGAACCTCGCACCGTCAGGCGCCCGTGAAGAACCTCGTCGCCAGCACGCGCGAGCGTCTGTCGCAGCTGTTCCGTCTGCCCGAGGGCTACGAGATCATCCTCGGCAACGGCGGATCGACCGCCTTCTGGGATGCCGCCGCCTTCGGCCTGATCGAGAAGCGCAGCCAGAACCTCGTCTTCGGCGAGTTCGGCGGCAAGTTCGCGTCGGCCGCCGCGGCTCCCTGGTTGCAGGCACCCGACGTGCGCAAGGCCGCACCCGGCACCCGCTCGATCGCCGAGGCCGTCGACGGCGTCGACGTCTACGCCTGGCCGCACAACGAGACCTCGACGGGGGTGTCCGCTCCCGTCCAGCGCGTGAACGCCGACGCCGGCGCACTCACCGTCATCGATGCCACCAGCGCCGCCGGCGGCATCGACCTCGACGTCACGCAGGCTGACGTCTACTACTTCGCGCCCCAGAAGAACCTCGGTTCCGACGGCGGCCTCTGGTACGCGGCCGTGTCGCCCGCCGCGATCGAGCGAATCGAGCGGATCGCGGCATCCGACCGCTACATCCCCGAGTTCCTCAGCCTGAAGAACGCGCTCGACAACTCGCGCCTGCAGCAGACGCTCAACACCCCGGCCCTCGCGACGCTCCTCCTGCTCGACGAGCAGCTCGGGTGGATCCTCGACAACGGCGGCCTGTCGTGGGCGGGCGCCCGGACCGCGGAGTCGTCGACGGCCCTGTACGAGTGGGCCGACGCGAGCGAGGTGGCCACCCCCTTTGTGAGCGACCCCGCCGACCGCTCCCCCGTGGTCGTCACCGTCGACTTCGACGACAGCATCGACGCGGCGGCGATCGCGAAGAGCCTCCGCGCGAACGGGATCGTCGACACCGAGCCGTATCGCAAGCTCGGACGCAACCAGCTTCGCGTGGCGACCTTCGTGTCGATCGAGCCCGACGACGTGCGTCGCCTCATCGGTGCGATCGACTACACGATCGAGCACCTGCCACGGGCCTGAGCCCCGGAACGACGAAGGCCGCCCCGCATCAGCGGGGCGGCCTTCGTCGTGAAAGACGTTCAGTAACTGCGTTCGCGCTCGTCGTCGTCGTCGGACTCGTCGTCGTCGGATTCGTCGTCCTCCGCCTCGTCGTCGTCGGCCGGATCGTCCGTGTGCGTCGCGTCCAACTCGTCGATGTCGACGCCGTCGAGGTCTCCCGCGTGGAAGCGCGCCTTCGGCTCCTCGTCGTCGGAGTCGTCCTCGTCATCCGAGTCCTCGTCGTCCGAGTCGTCGTCCGCA
This sequence comes from Microbacterium testaceum StLB037, assembly GCF_900104345.1. Lineage (GTDB taxonomy): Bacteria > Actinomycetota > Actinomycetes > Actinomycetales > Microbacteriaceae > Microbacterium > Microbacterium testaceum_A. The sequence goes on along the minus strand of NZ_FNJN01000007.1, from coordinate 84,491 downwards.
TCCTCGTCGTCGTCATCGTCGGAATCATCGTCGACGGCGGCCGCCGCCTGTGCCGCCTGGTACTCCGCGAGTCGCGTCGCCCACGGCACCCAGTCGGGAGCGAGCAGCGCGCCGTCACCGGGCAGCAGTTCGACCTCGAGCACGGTCGGTTCGGAATCGTCGACGACGGCGACGCTGACTGTCCAGAACCATCCCGGGTACCCGGCGAGGCGCGTGTGGAACCGCAGCGAAACCGCCCCCTCGTCCTCGGCGGTGTACCCGGCCGCGGGTCCGACGGTGCTTGCGGGGGTGATCTCGTGAAGGGCGGCGAGAGCCAGGTCGTGGGCGCCGATCAGACGCTCATCGACGGGCTGTTCAGGCTTCGAAGTCATCGGCGACCTTGCGCAGGACCGCGGCGATCTTCTGGGCGTGCGGGCCGTTGGGGTAGCGACCGCGTCGCAGGTCGCCGCCGATGCCGTCGAGCAGCTTGACGAGATCCTCGACGATGATCGCCATGTCGTCCGCGGGCTTGCGCGATCGCTTCGACAGGCTCACGGGGGCGTCGAGAACGCGCACCGAGAGGGCCTGGAGGCCCCGCTTGCCGTCGGCCACGCCGAACTCGAGGCGCGTCCCGGCCTTGGGTCCGGGGGCTCCGGCGGGCAGGGCGGTGGCGTGCAGGAACACGTCCTGGCCGTCATCGGTGACGATGAAGCCGAAGCCCTTCTCGTCGTCGTAGAACCTGACCTTGCCGGTGGGCATGGACACCTCGCTGGATGAGTGCGCGCAAGCGCGGCGGAACGCGGGAGCCGATCGGATCCCGGTCTTCCAGCCTACGGCACCTCCGCCAGGCAGTAGGCTGAGCCCGATGAGCACCCGCACCTCCGGTGGCAGCACACCGGGCGACGACGTCCCCGTCCGCCGCATCGACCGCATTCTCGCGTTCATGTCGCTGGGCCTGCTCGCGCTGTCGATCGTGTGCTTCTTCGCCATCATCATCGGCTCGAGTTCCGGAGCCGACATGGGTTCGGGGGTGTGGCCCGTCATCGGCCTGCTCGTCTACATCGCCCCGCCCGTGGCCTTCGCGTGCCTGCTGGCCGTGCTGATCATGAGCTTCGTCCGAAGGGCCCGGGCCAACAAGGCCTGACGACGTGCCCGAGACCTCCGCACAACGCGCACTGGCGGTCTCGTTGAGCGCGCGCAGCGACGCCGACCTCGCCCGCCTCTTCGCCGAACGCAGCATCTCCCCCTCGAGCACCTGGCGGGACATGTTCGACGCCGCCGAGGCGCTCCTCGACACGGCCTCGATCGCCCGCGGCCTGCCCGCTCTCAACCGCGACGAAGCCGCGGCTCTGCTCGATGCGGAGCACCCCGCACCCGCCGGAGTCCGCGAGCAGTTGGCATCCCATGCCCTCGTCGGAGAGGACGGACTCCCCTTCCCGTCCGTGTTCGAGACGGCGCGCGAGATCCTGCCCTCGGGGATCCCGGATGCCGTTGCCCCGCGCCGCGCGACGTCGACGCCCGAGAGCACGGGGGCCGCCTCCGAGGCGGTGTTCACCAACGCGGCATCCGTCGCCGACATCCTCATGCAGACCCTCGATGCCCCGCTCGGGCGCATCGGCTCCGGATCGCTCGGAGCCACCGAGAGACGTCGCCTCGTCGATGCCGGTGCCGTCACGACCGCGGCCGAGGCGGACCTCCTCGTGGGGCTCGCCGCCGACGTGGGCCTGCTCGGCACGAACGACCGCGCGTGGCTCGTGTCTCCGGCCGGGCGCGAATGGCTGCGACTGCCGACCCTCGAGCGCTGGCAGCGCACCGCCGAGGCTTTGCGCGACGCCCTTCCGCGGGCCTACCGCTCGTCCGACGGCGGCTGGATCCCCACCGAGCAGTGGGCCCAGGCGACGCCCTTCGACCTCGAGGGACCCGACCGTGCCGCCCTCTGGATCAAACGTCTCGTGCGGTGGGGTCTTCTCGACGCCGCCGGTCACGCGACGCCGTGGGCACGCCCCCTGGCGGAGGGCGGTGACGTCGACACCTCGGCGCTGCGCGAGCTCCTGCCTCCCGAGGTCGATCGCGTGTACCTGCAGAACGACCTCACGGCGATCGCGCCCGGGCCGCTGGCCCCTCACCTGGACGTGCGGCTGCGGTCGATGGCCGCCCGCGAATCGCGCGCCCAGGCCTCGAGCTATCGCTTCAGCGCCGCCACCATCGGCGCGGCGATCACGGCGGGAGAGACCGCCGACTCGCTGCGCGAGTTCCTCACCGGGATCTCGCTCACCGGTCTCCCCCAGCCTCTGGCGTACGTCATCGAGCGCACCGCCGCCGAGCACGGACGCGTGCGGGTGACCACCGATGCCGCCTCGCATCTCACCCGTGTCATGACCGACGACGAGACGCTCCTGCGGTCGATGGAGGTCGATCAGTCGCTCCGCTCGATCGCCCTCACGCGCACGGACGACGAGCTGGTCTCCCATGTCTCGGCCGACGTCGTGTTCTGGGCGCTGACCGACGCGCACTACCCGGCGGTCGCCGTCGACGCCGACGGACGTCCCCGCGCACTCGAACGTGCGAAGCTAGCGGCCCCCGCCTCACCCGAAACCGCCCCCGCCGACACCTACGCCGACCTCATCGAGCGCCTGCGGACGGGAGCGGAGGACTCGGATGCCGCGTGGCTCGAGCGCGAGCTCGACCAGGCGGTGCGCGCTCGCTCGGTCATCGACGTCACGGTGCGCCTGCCCGACGGTTCGGCGCGCGTCTTCCGGCTCGAAGCGACGGGTCTCGGCGGAGGTCGACTGCGCGGTCGCGATCGCGGCGCCGACGTCGAACGCACCCTGCCCCTGTCGCACATCGACGGGGTCGCACCCGTCGAGTGACGGCCGCGCACGCCCCGCCCTCCCCGACCCCGGTAGACTCGAACGCTATGGCTGACGGCCCCCTCATCGTGCAGAGCGACCGCACCGTACTCCTCGAGGTCGCGCACCCCCAGGCAGAGACGGCGCGGCATGAGCTCGCGGTCTTCGCCGAGCTCGAGCGCGCACCCGAGCACATCCACACGTACCGCATCACCCGCCTGGGCCTCTGGAACGCTCGAGCGGCCGGTCACGACGCCGAGTCCATGCTCGACACCCTCGACCGGTGGTCGCGCTTCCCCGTGCCCGCCTCGGTCAGCACCGACATCCGCGAATCCGTCAACCGTTACGGGCGTCTCGTCATCGAGCGCAACGACGACGGGGAGCTCGTCCTGCGCTCCTCCGATGCCGCCGTCCTCAGCGAGGTCTCGCGCAACAAGCGCATCGCCCCGCTGCTGATCGGTCGTCCGAGCGACGACAGCTTCCTGGTCGACGCGTGGGCACGCGGCCACATCAAGCAGGAGCTGCTGAAGATCGGCTGGCCCGCCGAAGACCTCGCCGGGTACACCCCCGGCACCCCGCACCCGATCGATCTGGCCGAAGACGGGTGGAGCCTGCGCCCCTACCAGCGTCAGGCGGTCGAATCCTTCTCGGAGGGCGGCTCCGGTGTCGTGGTGCTCCCCTGCGGGGCGGGCAAGACGCTGGTGGGTGCGGGAGCCATGGCGGACACCCGGACCACCACCCTGATCCTCGTCACCAACACCGTCAGCGCCCGTCAGTGGCGCGACGAGCTGCTGCGCCGCACGAGTCTGACCCCCGACGAGATCGGCGAGTACTCCGGCCAGGTCAAGGAGATCAAGCCGGTCACCATCGCGACGTACCAGATCCTCACCGCCAAGCGGAAAGGCCAGTACGCCCACCTCGCCCTCCTCGATGCCCTCGACTGGGGCCTGGTGCTGTACGACGAGGTGCACCTGCTCCCGGCTCCCGTGTTCAAGCTCACGGCCGACCTGCAGGCCCGCCGCCGCCTCGGCCTCACGGCGACACTCGTGCGCGAGGACGGTCGCGAGGGCGATGTCTTCAGCCTCATCGGTCCGAAGCGCTTCGACGCCCCGTGGAAGGAGATCGAGGCTCAGGGCTTCATCTCTCCCGCGGCCTGCTACGAGGTGCGCATCGACCTCCCCGCCGACGAGCGGCTCGAATACGCCGCCGCCGCCGACGAGGACCGGTACCGTCTCGCGGCCACCGCCCCCGCCAAGATCGAGGTCGCGCGCCGGCTCGTCGAACGGCATCCGGGCGAGAGGATCCTCGTGATCGGACAGTACCTCGATCAGATCGACGAGTTGGCGGAAGCGTTGAACGCCCCGCAGATCACCGGCGCCACGCCGATCCCCGAGCGCGAAGAGCTCTTCCAGGGGTTCCGCGACGGATCGATCCCGTTGCTGGTGGTGTCCAAGGTCGCCAATTTCTCGGTCGACCTTCCCGAGGCGTCGGTCGCCATCCAGGTGTCGGGGTCGTTCGGCTCGCGCCAAGAAGAGGCCCAGCGGCTCGGTCGCCTGCTCCGTCCGAAGCAGTCGAACCACACCGCGAGCTTCTACACCCTCATCGCCCGCGACACCGTGGACCAGGATTTCGCCCAGAATCGCCAGCGATTCCTGGCCGAGCAAGGGTACGCCTACACGATTCTGGATGCCGACGGAATCGACGCAGAAGCGGCCTGACGCATACCAGCACGCGGCTTTCCGTTCCATATCCAGCACATTGCTGGGTCAGATCACGATAATGAGGGCATGACAGCTCCTCGCATCCTCGTCGTGGACGACGAACCGAACATCCGCGACCTGCTCATCACGAGCCTGCGTTTCGCCGGGTTCCAGGTGCGAGCCGTGGCCAACGGCGCGCAGACGATCTCGGCCGTGCTCGAAGAGGAACCCGACCTCATCGTGCTCGACGTGATGCTCCCCGACATGAACGGGTTCAGCGTCACCAAGCGTCTGCGCGGCGCCGGCTACACCGCTCCGATCCTGTTCCTCACCGCCAAGGACGAGACCGAGGACAAGATCATGGGCCTGAACGCGGGAGGCGACGACTACGTCACCAAGCCGTTCAGCCTCGACGAGATCGTCGCTCGCATCCAGGCGATCCTGCGTCGCACGATGCAGGCCGACGAGGAGTCGATCATCCGCACCGGTGAGCTGACGATGGACCAGGACACGCACGACGTCAGTGTCGGCGACGTCTCGATCGACCTCAGCCCCACCGAGTTCAAGCTCCTGCGCTACCTCATGCTCAACCCGAACCGCGTGCTGTCGAAGGCGCAGATCCTCGACCACGTCTGGGAGTACGACTTCAACGGCGACGCGGGCATCGTCGAGAGCTACATCTCGTACCTGCGGCGCAAGATCGACCCGCACTCCTCCGAGCCGCTCATCCAGACCAAGCGCGGCTTCGGCTACATGCTGAAGTCGGGCAAGACCGCCTGAGAGAAGGCGTCCTCCTGTCGCATTCCGACGATTCGCTCACGCGCTGGTGGCGCGGGCTGAGCCTGCGTACCAAGGTCACCGGCGTCACCGTCGCGCTCCTCGCCATCGGGTTGTTCACCGCGGGCATCGGAACCATGGTGTTCCTACGCACCACCCTGGTGAACAACCTCGACGAGCAGCTCGCTCAGCAGGCCGCCGGAAGCATCGCGAACAGCATCTTCACCACCGCGCCCGTCGACGGCCGCGTCGTCTTCTCGCAGGTCGACAACGCACCGCAGATCGGGTCGATGGTGGTCGTCTACGGTCCCGACGGTCAGCGCGAGGCGTTCTACAACGGCACGTCGACGACCGCCCTCCCCGACATCCCGTCGACCTTCACGGTCGAGCAGACCTACAGCCAGATCGATCGACGCATCGACCTCGAGTCGCCCGAGTCGGGGCAGCACTTCCTCGCCCGCGTCGGGGTGCTGCAGGTGCCGGGAAATCCCGGCGTCTACACCCAGATGGTGATCCAGCCGCTGGCCCCGACGGATCGGATCGTCGCGGCCTACATCGGCATATACGCCTTCGTGGCCTTGCTCATCCTCATCGCGACGGCTCTGCTCACGCGCTGGCTCGTCACCCTCGCCTTCCGCAACCTGCGGCAGGTCGAGACGACAGCCATGGACATCGCGGCGGGAGACTTCAGTCAGCGCTTGACCGACATCGTCCCCGACACCGAGGTGGGTCGGCTCAAGACGGCCATCAACGCGATGCTCGCTCGGATCGATGGAGCCCTCGGGCAACGGGATGCCACCGTGCGGCAGATGCGTCGATTCATCGGCGACGCCAGCCACGAACTCCGCACTCCCCTCGTGACCATGCGCGGCTACGCGGAGCTGTACCGCATGGGTGCGATCCGTTCCGACGAGGACGTCGCTCAGTCGATGGAGCGCATCGAGAAGGAGGCGATCCGGATGGGCGCCCTGGTCGAGGATCTTCTGGCCCTCGCCCGCCTCGACGAGCGTCGTGACGTCACGATCATCGCCCTCGATCTGCGCCCGATCGCCCGCGATGCCGCCCTCGACCTGCGCGTGACCTCCCCTCAGCGCGAGGTGACCGTCGACGACACCACCTCGCGCGACGAGCTGGTGCTTCCCACGATCACCCTCGACCCGCTGCTGGACTCCGGTGGACGACCTGCGAGCGGCACCGGTCGACGCCGCACCGCCCCCACCACGTCGGCGATGGCGATCGCGGGCGCGACCCTGTCCCGGTTGCGGCGTCGGTCGAAGGACGGCGCAGAGCCCACGGCATCCTCCTCTTCCGAAGGCGAGCCCGCGCAGGGCACGCCCCCCCTCGGTGTCGTCCGGCCCGTTCCGCGTCTCGCCCCCATCGTCATGGGCGACGAGAACAAGGTGCGTCAGGTCGTCGCGAACCTGCTCGGCAATGCCCGCCGCTTCACCGCCGAGGACTCCCCCATCGGTCTGCGCGTCGGCGTCGACGCCGAGAGCGACATGGGCTGGATCGAGATCATCGACCACGGCGAGGGAGTGCCCGAGCAGATCCGCGAGCAGATCTTCCAGCGCTTCTGGCGCGCCGACACCTCGCGCACCCGAGAGACCGGCGGCTCGGGTCTGGGCCTGTCGATCGTGGCATCCATCGTCGACCTCCTGCACGGCACGGTCGATGTGCGCGACACCCCCGGGGGCGGAGCGACCTTCCGTGTCTCCCTTCCCCTCGCTGATCGTCGCGACGCCCAGGAGCACGCACTCATCGAGACGCAGCCCCTCGAACGCCTCCCCGAGAACTACCGACCCGAGAACGACGCTTGATCAAGCGGGGTTCGCCCCGGAGGCCGGATCGCGATCACGGTTGCTCGCGCCCTTCTGCTCCTCAGACTCCCGGAACCGGCGCTCCACCCCGTGGCTGTCGATAACGGCTTGAGCGGTCTCTTGCGCGTCAGCGCGTGGTCTTTCCACCCTCACCTGAGGTTGAGGAACCCCCACCTCCACGCGATGGCGCGCACTGCCTGCTCGGACAGGCCCGGGAATAGCGCCCTGAGCTTTTCATAAAGCCGTTCCCTCAACCCGTCATCGGAAGGCGCCACCTCTCCCGGTGTGATCGCCTCCGATCGTACGAGGGTCTGAACGATCATCGAGGTGAGTTCGAGCCCCTCGTTCGCATGCGCTTTCCTGACCGCGGATATCTCATCGAGAGGGAAGGGTGAGCGGTCTTCGCCGATGTAGCGCACGATCGCGTCGCTGACGAGGGAGTCATCGAGGGAAGACATGACCAACCTCCTGCGTCACGGCGCCGTGACCCGCGATGGCTCGATCCGAGCGATGGCCGCCTCGGCTTCACGAGAGGAGAAGAGGTCTGTCACTCGGGTGAAAGTAGTCCCCGAGTCCATGGCCCGCGTCAAAGATGTGAGAAATCTCACCCTCCCTCCGGTGTCACCCCGCCCCTGCCCCGAAACGAAGAACGCCCCCTCCCGGAGGAAGGGGGCGTTCTCAGGCGTCAGCGTGGATCAGAAGTCCATGCCACCCGTCGGGTCGCCCGCGGGAGCGGCGGCCTTCTCGGGCTTGTCGGCGACGACGACCTCGGTGGTGAGGAAGAGGCCGGCGATCGACGCGGCGTTCTGCAGAGCGGAGCGGGTGACCTTGGCCGGGTCGATGATGCCCTGTGCGAACAGGTCGCCGTACTCGCCGGTCGCGGCGTTGAGGCCGTGGCCCACGGGGAGCTCGGCGACCTTGTTCGCAACAACACCGGGCTCGAGACCGGCGTTGAGCGCGATCTGCTTGAGCGGGGCCTCGATGGCGACGCGCACGATGTTCGCGCCCGTGGCCTCGTCACCCGTGAGCTCGAGGTTGGCGAGAGCGTTCTTGCCGGCCTGGATGAGCGCGACGCCACCACCGGCGACGACACCCTCTTCCACAGCGGCCTTGGCGTTGCGCACGGCGTCTTCGATGCGGTGCTTGCGCTCCTTGAGCTCGACCTCGGTCGCGGCTCCGGCCTTGATGACGGCGACGCCACCGGCGAGCTTCGCGAGGCGCTCCTGGAGCTTCTCGCGGTCGTAGTCGCTGTCGGTGTTCTCGATCTCGCGGCGGATCTGGGTCACGCGACCCTCGATCAGCTCCGACTCACCGGCACCCTCGACGATCGTGGTCTCGTCCTTGGTGATGATGACCTTGCGGGCACGGCCGAGCAGGTCGACGGTCGCGTTCTCGAGCTTGAGGCCCACCTCTTCGGTGATGACCTGGCCACCGGTGAGGATCGCGATGTCCTGCAGCTGAGCCTTGCGGCGGTCGCCGAAGCCGGGAGCCTTGACGGCGACCGACTTGAAGATGCCGCGGATCTTGTTGAGCACGAGCGTCGCGAGGGCTTCGCCCTCGACGTCCTCGGCGATGATGAGGAGCTCCTTGCCCTCCTGGATCACCTTGTCGACGATCGGCAGAAGGTCCTTGATGTTGGAGATCTTCTGGTTGGCGATCAGGATGTACGGGTCTTCGAAGACCGCTTCCTGACGCTCGGGGTCGGTGACGAAGTAGGGGTTGATGTACCCCTTGTCGAAGCGCATGCCCTCGGTGAGCTCGAGCTCGGTGCCGAAGGTGTTGCTCTCTTCGACGGTGACGACGCCTTCCTTGCCCACCTTGTCGATGGCCTCGGCGATGAGCTCGCCGATCGCGGGGTCGGCGGCGGAGATCGACGCGGTGGCGGCGATCTGCTCCTTGGACTCGACCTCCTTGGCGGAGGCGAGCAGCTCGTCGGTGACGGCCTTGACGGCCTTCTCGATGCCCTTCTTGAGCGAGATGGGGTCGGCGCCGGCGGCGACGTTGCGCAGGCCCTCGCGCACGAGCGCCTGGGCGAGAACGGTGGCGGTGGTGGTGCCGTCACCCGCGACATCGTCGGTCTTCTTGGCGACCTCCTTGACCAGCTCTGCGCCGATCTTCTCGTAGGGGTCGTCGAGCTCGATCTCCTTGGCGATCGAGACACCGTCGTTCGTGATCGTGGGGGCGCCCCACTTCTTCTCGAGCACGACGTTGCGACCGCGGGGGCCCAGGGTCACCTTGACGGCGTCGGCGAGAGTGTTGAGGCCGCGCTCGAGACCGCGCCGGGCCTCTTCGTCGAAAGCGATGATCTTTGCCATAAGTGTGTCGTCCCTCCCGGACGGGTGACTTGCAGATTTTGGCACTCGACGAAAGCGAGTGCTAACTCATTCTGGCACTCGCCCCTGGGGAGTGCAAGCCGCGCACCGTCCCGGAAACACCGAACGCCGCGGCATCCGGAACTCGGATGCCGCGGCGTTCTGATCAGCGCTCAGGCCAGTCGCACGGACTCCGCCTGGGGGCCCTTCTGACCGGTGCCGACGGTGAATTCGACGGCCTGCCCCTCCTCGAGGACGCGGAAGCCCGACATCTCGATGCTCGAGTAGTGGACGAAAACGTCCTGCCCGTCATCGACCGTGATGAAGCCGAAGCCCTTCTCGGCGTTGAACCATTTGACAGTGCCCTGCGTCATGCGAATCTCCTGTTGCTGAACGACGAGGTCATCGTAAGCACGGGGGGCGCCACCGAATCGGGGTTCGGGAGCATTGTTGACGCGCGTGCATCCAAGTTGTTACTCCGCGGAAACACGCGGCCCGCGACCTGTCAGGATGAGGGCGAGGCGGACGGCTGACCGGATGCCCGGTCGAGGCCGATCACGACGATCAGACGCTTGACGTTGCTCTCGTCGTCGGGGGTGTTCGGGTCATCGGTGGGCTGCAGGAAGTCGCTCTGCGCGACCTGCGCGCCACCGATCGTCTGAGCCAGCCCCTCGGCCGCCGCCTCATCGCTGTCGAGACGGTAGTAGATGGTCGTGTCAGCGAAGTCGGTGCTGTCGGAGTTGCCGGTCTCGACGGTGTCGCCGCTCCACCCCGCCGCCACGATCTGGTCGCGGACGGAGGCGGCGAGACCGCTGTCGGGCGTGCCGTTGAGCACCACCACCGAGTACGACGTGTCGACCACGGCCGGGGTCGTCGGCTCCGCCGAGGCGATCGGGGTGGGAGCGTCGGCGGGGCCCAGCGAGATACGGCCCGAGACCACGAGCGTCGCGAAGATGCCGGCGATGATCAGCACCAGGGTGGCGATGGCCGCCCACAGGAAGACGATCCACCCGCGCAGACGCGGGTTCTCGGCCCGGTGAGCGCCGACGCGACCGGAGTCGGCCGGGAGGTCGTCGAAGCGATCCCGAGGGAAGGTCGATCTGGCCATTGGACGATGCTATCGGTCGCGTCCGAGCGAACCCGTCAGCGTTCCGCCGTCCGCCCCAGGCGCGCCCGGTGCTGGGCAGCCGCGTCGTCGCGCCGACGGCGCAGTCGACGCACGAGCATGGGGTCGTGCGCGAGGGCCTCGGGGGTGTCGATCAGCCGACCGAGCAGCTGGTAGTACCGGGCGGGCGTCAGTGCGAACTCCGCGCGGATGGCTTCTTCTTTCGCACCCGCGTGGCGGCGCCACTCCCCCTCGAAAGCGAGGAAGGCGAGGTCACGGTCCGACAGGGTCACGCCGTCACGCTACTGCGCCGCCGCCCGCGATTCCGGATGCCACGCCACCCACGCCCCGAGCGGATCGACCTCCGCGAGCACCTCGCCGTCGAGGGCGAGGGCGAACCCGCCGCGCGCGGGCTCCGGACGTCTCGTCCACCCGTCGTGCAGCCCGGGCGCGTCGAGGGTGATCCACCTGCCCGCCGTCCGCGCGGCGTCGATCACCGCGGCGCGATGGACGCGGGGGACGTGCGCGAGCACTCCGGGGGTCGTCACGACGAGCGTCGCCCCGGCCGGAGCGGTCGCGGCGAGCGCGGGAAGCGCCCCGGCCCCATCACCGGCGACGAGGACGGGCGGAGCGGCCGCGGCGATGTCGAGGGCTCGCTCGATGCGCTCGAGGCGCCCCTGTTCGCCCGGCCACACGAGACCCGTGAGCCACGAGCGGTCCTGCTCGCTTCGAGCGTCGAGGGGGCTCAGGTCGATCCCGGCCCGCCAGACGATCTCGGGCATGCGCAGGTCGGGGTGTCCCTCGAGGTCGCTATCGAGCACGACGGAGCTCGGCCCGTCGGCGGGATCGAGCGTGACGAGCTCGCCGCCGCGGCGATACCGGTACGAGTACCGGTCGGGGAAGAGGCATAGCCCCGCGCTCGCTCCCACCTCGAGCAGGGCGATCGGCCCCTCGATCAGCGAAAGCGCCGGCAGCAGGGCGGCGCAGCGCAGAGGCTCGTTGGTCTGAACGCTCCGGCGCCCGCACTCGGCGACGATCGCGTCGGCGTGGTCGAGGGCCCACGAGCTCCACGCGTCGACGTCGTCGAGCGGCGCTCCGAGCAAGCGCATGACCGCGAACACGAGGGGAGGCTGCCGCCGTGTCTCGGGGATGCGCGCGAGCGCCGCGGCCACCGCGGCGTCGTCCGCGACGCGGCGGGCCCACGCCTCGTACACCGCCGAACGGCCGGGGGCTTCGTCTCGCGCGAACCGCCGGTAGCGGTCGACGACGGCGGTCACGGCGTCCTGAGTCACCCGGGAGATTATGCCGTCACGACCTGACCGTCTTCGGGCACGAGAGAATGGAAGCGAAGAAGGAGAGTGAACATGACCTACGCCGTCGACAAGTCCGACGACCAGTGGCGCGCCGAGCTCAGCCCCGAGCAGTACGCGGTGCTCCGCCAGGCGGGAACCGAGCGCGCCTGGACCGGTGAGCTGCTCGATGAGAGCCGTGCCGGCTTCTACACCTGCGCCGCCTGCGGGAACGAGCTGTTCCAGAGCGGCACCAAGTTCGACTCGCACTGCGGGTGGCCGAGCTTCTACGAGTCGGTCCGTCCCGAGGCCGTCGAGCTGCTCGAGGACAACAGCCACGGTATGCAGCGCACCGAGGTCCGCTGCGCGAACTGCGGCTCGCACCTGGGTCACGTCTTCCCCGACGGATTCGGCACGCCCACCGGCGACCGCTACTGCATGAACTCGCTGTCGCTGAACTTCACCCCCGCCGACTCCCCCGTCGACGAGGCATGAGCGCGCTCGAGGCGATGCGCGACCGCCGGTCGTGGTCGAAGGTCACCGACCTCGCCCCCACCGGCCCCGAGCTCGAGACGTTCGTCGCCGCGGCCGGTCGCGTCGCCGATCACAAGAGCCTGCGTCCGTGGCGGCTCATCGAGATCCGCGGCGCCGATCGCGACGTGCTCGCGCGAGCTCTGAACAAGGCCGACGGCAAGAAGGGGCACTCGTCGAAGCCCCGCCGCGCTCCGCTGATCATCGCGGTCGTCGCCGACCTCAGCTCGAAGAAGATCCCCGCGTGGGAGCAGGAGGCCGTGGCATCCGGGGTCGCCCACATGCTCAGCCTCGTGCTCGACGAGGCGGGCTTCGGCGTGTTCTGGCGCACGGACGACAACACCCGCAGCAAGGTGCTCGCGAAGGCCCACGGGCTCGCTAAAGGCGAGGTCCTGCTCGGCTGGCTGTACGTCGGCGGGAAGCCCCCGCGGACCCGCGCCGCTCGACGAAAGACCGTGGATGCCGCGAAGCACCTGTCGCGCATGCCCGGAGGCTCGAAGAAGCGCACGGTCGACGAGACGCGTCTCTGACCTTCCTCCGATCGACGCCGCCGTGGGACAGCCGTCCCCGGCGGCGTCGTCGTTTCGCGGTCAGCGGCGGCGGCGCCTCCACGGCACGGCGGCGACGGCCACCCCGGCGATGGCCACGGCTGCGGCGAGCAGCGCCACCGGAGTGGAGGGGGCGGCCGGGGCCGGCCAGAGCGCGTCGAGTAGCACCGAGGTCGTGAGAAGACCGACCACCGACCCGAGGCCGAGGAGCAACACCCCCGTCCGGCGTACGACGACGGACGACAAGAAGATGTAGATCACGCCCACCGCCCCGCCGAGGTAGAGCCACGGCTCGGTCGGGATGGTGCGCGGAGCCCCCACGAGGCCGACGTGCACACCCGCGGCGATCACGAGGACCACCGTCCCGCCGATGAAGTTCACCAGCGTCGCGGTGAGCGGGCTCTCGACGCGCACGCGCAGGCGCCCGTTGGTGCCCTGCTGCCAGGCCACACCCGCGCCCGCGATCGCGGGGACGACCAGCATCCACAGCGGAACCCCGCCGAGCGCGTCGCCAGAGAGGCACACGACGACTCCGGCGATGGCGAGCAGAGCGCCGACCAGACGGCGGACCGTCACCGGTACGACCCCGGCGGGCCCGTAGCCGATGCGGTCGAGCACCATTCCCCCGGTGGTCTGACCCGCGACGAAACCGACCGTGAAGAGTGCCACGCCGATCGTCGCGACCGTCAGCCCCTGGCTCGCGACGGTGAACGCCCCGACCAGACCCCCGAGCAGCATCCAGGGCGGGATGGTTCGGGTCCGGATGCCGGCGACCAGGCGACCGAACCCGCGTCGGCCCCCGGGAATCAGGGCGGACAGGACGACGAGGATCACGAGTCCGGAGCTGAACGAGACCGCTGCCGCGACGAAGCCGTCGCCGATCTCCGCCCCGAGGGTGCCGTTGATACGCGCCTGCAGCGCGGTGAGGGCGCCGATGAGCACCGCTCCCCCGACGGCCACGCCGACCGTTCCCCGCTCCGCCACGGCTCTCCCCTCGCGCCCCCACGCGGGAGCCACCGTCGATCGTACGACGCGGGGTCGGGCCACCCTGCCCTCGCCTCCGGGCCGGCGGCGGCACGTCGCTGTCGACCGCTGACCCCCGGATGCGTCAGGCTGTGATCCGTGACCCAGCTCCACCCCGGCTCCGACGACGTCTCGCGCCTGATCGACGACCTCCGCGCGGCCGACACCGACCGCGAGTTCCTCACACATGCCGAGCAGCACCTTCCGCGCCTGCACGATCTGTTCACGCGGCTGTACGGCGAGCGTCCCGACGGCCTCGAGCGTCTGGCATCCGTCGTTGATCTCGCACGCACGTCGTGGCTGGCGCGTCCCCGGACGCTGAAGGCCCTGGACCGCGAACGCGAGAGCGCACCCGGCTGGTTCGAGAGCGAGGGCATGCTCGGGGGCGTCTGCTACGTCGACCGGTACGCGGGCGGACTCCACGGCATCCGGGAATCGATCCCGTACTTCCGCGAGCTGGGTCTCACCTACCTGCACCTCATGCCGCTGTTCGAAAGCCCCGAGGGCAACAGTGACGGGGGCTACGCGGTGTCCAGCTATCGGCGCGTGAACCCCGCGCTGGGAACGATGGACGAGCTGGCCGCCCTCGCGACCGAGCTGCGCCGGGCGGGGATCTCGCTCGTGGTCGACTTCATCTTCAACCACACGAGCAACGAGCACGAGTGGGCGCAGAAGGCCCTCGCGGGCGAGGCGGGGTACGAGGACTTCTACCTGATCTTCCCCGACCGCGAGATGCCCGACGCCTACGAGCGGACCACGCGCGAGATCTTCCCCGACGATCACCCGGGTTCCTTCGTCCAGCTCGACGACGGCCGCTGGATCTGGGCGACGTTCTACCACTTCCAGTGGGACCTCAACTACGCCAACCCCGCTGTCTTCGAGGCGATGGCGGGCGAGATGCTCTTCCTCGCCAACCAGGGCGTCGAGATCCTCCGCATGGATGCCGTGGCCTTCATCTGGAAACAGCTCGGCACCACCTGCGAGTCCCTCCCCGAGGCGCACCTGCTGCTGCAGGCTTTCAACGCGGTCCTGCGCATGGCGGCCCCGGGCCTGCTGTTCAAGTCGGAGGCCATCGTGCACCCCGACGAGGTGATCTCGTACATCTCGCCGGACGAGTGCCAGATCTCGTACAACCCGCTGCAGATGGCCCTCACCTGGGAGGCTCTCGCCACCCGCGACGGCCGCCTCCTGCAGCAGGCGCTCGAGCGCCGCCACGCCCTCCCCGCCGGCACCGCGTGGGTCAACTACGTGCGCAGTCACGACGACATCGGGTGGACCTTCGCCGACGAGGATGCCGCCGAGCTGGGCATCGACGCGTCCCCGCACCGCCGCTTCCTCAACGACTTCTACGTCGGCCGGGCGGAGGGTTCGTTCGCGCGCGGCGTGCCGTTCCAAGAGAACCCGCGCACGGGAGACGCTCGCGTCACGGGAACCACCGCCTCGCTGGCCGGGGTCGAAGCGGGAGACGCCGGGGGCGAAGACCGGGTCGTGCTCGCCCACGCCCTCGCGCTCTCGACAGGGGGCATCCCCCTGCTTTACCTCGGTGACGAGGTCGCCCAGCTGAACGAATACACCTACACCGAACGAGCGGACGAGGCCGACGACAGCCGGTGGGTCAACCGCCCCTTCCGTCCCGCGCAGAACTACGAGGATCGAACGGATGCCGGCACCCCGGCCGGTCGCGTCTTCTCTCGGCTCTCGCGCCTCACCGAGGTCCGCCGGTCGACGCCGGAATTCGCGGGCAACGAACTGATCGCGTTCGGTGCGAACGTGGCATCCGTCGTCTCGTTCCTCCGCCCGGGACGCGAATTCTCGGTCCTGGTGCTGGCGAACGTCGCCGACTCGGCGGTCGAGGTCGACGCCCTGACCCTGTCGGGACTGGTACCGGAGGCGCTCGACCTGGTGTCGTCGCAGCCCGTGTGGCTGGGTGCCGGAATCACCCTCGCGCCTCACGGTGTGCGGTGGCTGCGCGTGCGGATGCGCTGAGTCGTGCCCGAGGACTCCCGTCCCGCACGCAACCACGCGTGGCACCTCGCCGCGCTGGGCGCGGGGGTCGTCGCGATGGCGACCTCGGTCTGGGCACCGCCCGGGCTGATCGGCGATCTTCTCGTCCTGGTGGTCTCGGTCTGCACCCTCCTATTCGCCCTGGACGGAAGCCGCCGCAGGGGGCCCCTTCGCGCCCTCGCCATCGCCGGGGCTCTGCTGGCGGGCCTGGCCATGATCGTCGCGGCGGCGGTGTTCCTCGTCGCTCTGGCGCGGGCCCTGTCGTGAACGCCTCGCACGCCGACCGTGGGAAGGGCAAGGGCCGATCCGCGTCGGGCTGAACGCCTACGGTGAGGCCATGAACGACGCCGAGCTCTCCGCCCTGACCGTCTCCCGCGCCAGGGAGAACGTCCGGAACGGGGGAAAGCCCTTCGCCTGCCTCATCGTGAAAGACGGCGAGATCATCGTCGAGGCGAGGAACGCGCCCTGCCCTCGGAGCAGATCCCGGTCGACGATTCGACCTCGCCGTTCCGCGAGTGGACCGCCACGCACGGAGGCTGAGTCCGCGTGGACGTCAGCGGGGGCTCGAGGGCGCCGCGCCTGCGGAGGCTCCTCGCTGGCCGCTCTCGCGATCCCACTCGAGCGACTTCCACTGGAGAAACGTGCAGAGGTTGCTCGCCACGACGAGTTCGGCGGCGAGACTGGCGATCTCGTGCACGGACAACCCGAGTTCCCGGGGCTGCGGAGTGATCGTCATCTCCCACAGCGGGTCGTCCCAGCCGCGCGGCTTCATGTAGACCGAGGACGATGCATACCGAAGGCGCAGGATCACCAGCCCGGTGTCCTCTCCCCCGTCGTCCTCCTGGGGCGCCACGGAGATGCTGCCCGCGATGCAGTGCTCGTTCTCTTCGAACTCGTCCACCCAAACCTGCAGTTGCTCGCGCGAGCGCCGCGGCGGGGAGTCTTCGATGTCGGCGTCGGTCACGGGCCGAGCTTACGTTTCCGGCGTTCGTTATGACGAAACTCCGTCAGGGGTTGACGCCCCGCAGTGTGCCTCGCGCTCCCCCGTTCCGGCAACCCCCGTCCGGCATCGATGGAACACGCCTACCGTGCGTGTCATGGGACAGAGCATCGAACGATTGCGGATCGCCGTCGACGGCGTCTCGCACGCGCTCGCGCCCCTCGAGCACGCGGACGACCTGCGCCGTCAGGTCCTCGCCGCCGTCCACGCGGGTGGAGGCTTTTTGACGGTGACCACCGACGACGGCAGCAAGCTGAGCATTCTCGTCACCCCCGCCACCTCGGCCACCATCTCCGTCGTGACGGTTCATCTGCAGGAGGACACGGCGGATGCGCAACAGGCCGCCTGGGCGCCGCCGTCGATCAACTACGACGACGACGACACGCCCTTCGACGTCATCTGAGCGATCCCGCGCAGGGGATGGATGGGGTGCCGGCTACAGGACTTGAACCTGCAACCCCCGTATTACAAGTACGGTGCGCTACCAATTGCGCCAAGCCGGCGTGAGACGGGGAGCGTCTCGATGGACGAGTCTAGAGCGGCGGGCGGGCCGCTCTCGACGCGTCAGACGGCGTGGGTTCCGCTCTCGCGGTCCCACTCGAGGGACTTCCACTGCAGAAAAGAGCAGAGGTTGCCCGCGACGACGAGTTCGGCGGCCAGGCTCGCCATCTCGTGCGGCGTGAGGGTGAGATCGTCGGGACGCGACGTCAACGTCGCCTCCCACAGCGGCTCGTCGTAGCCCTTGGGCTGCATATAGATCGACGCGCGCGCGTTCATCAGGTTCATCACCACGAGACCGGTGTCCTGACTGTCGGCGTCCTCTTGCTCGACGACCTTCAGCTGGCCGGCGAACAGATGCCCCTGCTCACGGAACTCCTGCACCCAAACCTTCAGCTGCGCCAGGGACCGCCGCGGCGGGGAGTCCTCAAGCTTCTCGTTCATACGACCAGAATCGCACACCACAGGCCTCTTCGAGGGATCGAATCAGCCCGCGGGCGTCGTCGACGGGGTGGTCGACGGCGTCGGGGTGGCGGTCGAGTAGTACGCGTTGCTGTCGACCGTGAGTACGAACTGGGCGAACTCCTTCGCGTCGTCCATATTCCCGACGTACTCGGTGCCGTTGACGAGCACGGTCGGGGTCGCCGTCAGCGCCTGCCCCTTCGTGCCGGGCAGCCCCTTGATGGCGCGATCGGTCGCCGCCTTCGCCCAGGCCGTGTAGGTCTCGTCTTCGATGCAGTCGCGCACCGTGCCGATGTCGCTCACGCCCGCGCCCTGCGCCATGTCGGCGAGCTGCTGGTCGCTGTAGCCGTCGGAATCGACAGCGGGCTGGTTGGTGAGCAGCTCGTGGTTGAACGCGAAGAACCGGTCGGACGAGTGGGTCGCGACGCAGGCGGCGGCACCGGCCGCACGCAGGCTGTACTTCGTGCCGTTGGACTTGGACGTCAACATCGCCACGGGGTAATAGGTGAGGGTCGCGGCCTTGTCTCCGACCCACTTCGACAGCTGGCTGGCGTTCGCGGACTGGAACTCGCGGGCCTCGGCCGACATGTAGTCGACGTACACGCGGATGTCGACGGGAGCGGCCGTGCCCGTGGGCTCCGGCGTCGCCTCGGCGGTGGGCGCGGGCGCGTCTCCGGGAGGAGTGGCCTGGGCCGACGTGGTGGCGGCGCTGCCGTCGACGGTCTGGTCGGCAAGGGGGTCGGCCACCTGCGAGGCGTTGGTGATCACGAAGCCGTCGTCGGTCGCCGCGTCGGGGAGAGCCTGCGAGCGGGCCTCGCGGGAGTTCAGGGCGAACGAGACTCCCACCGCGGCGACCGCGATCACGGCGACGGCGCCCACGCCCAGCAGCGAGCGGCGCACGATACGCCACCGCGTCTGCTTCGCCTTGACCTGCTGCGCCTTCTCGCGCACCGCCTCGCGGCGGTCGCGTTCTGCTGGCACATTCGGTGACTGGTCGTTGGACATGAAACCTTCCGGGCACGGACGATGCCGCATGAAATCAGGGGGGCCGCGCGGGTGGGGCGACCGAGCATCGATGGTAGCCAGGCTGGCTGAGAAATGACCAGACACGTGCGATACTGACCCTGCGTCCAACGTCGGGCGCACGGGGTCGCCCCCGTTCATTCCATTCACTACGGATCGTCCGGCACGTACCTGCCGGTGAAGGAGAAGAAAACATGGCGTCCGTCACCTTCGACAACGCAACCCGTCTGTACCCGGGCGGAACCCGCCCCGCGGTGGACAAGCTGAACCTCGACGTCGCAGACGGCGAGTTCCTCGTTCTCGTCGGCCCCTCGGGCTGCGGAAAGTCCACGTCGCTGCGCATGCTCGCCGGCCTCGAAGAGGTCAACTCGGGCCGTATCCTCATCGGCGACCGCGACGTCACCGACGTCCCGCCGAAGGACCGCGACATCGCGATGGTGTTCCAGAACTACGCGCTGTACCCGCACATGACCGTCGCCGAGAACATGGGCTTCGCGCTCAAGATCGCCGGTGTCGGCAAAGAAGAGCGCGCAGCCCGCGTGCTCGAGGCCGCCAAACTGCTCGACCTCGAGCAGTACCTGACCCGCAAGCCCAAGGCCCTCTCGGGTGGTCAGCGTCAGCGCGTCGCCATGGGTCGCGCCATCGTGCGTCAGCCCCAGGTCTTCCTCATGGACGAGCCGCTGTCGAACCTCGACGCCAAGCTCCGCGTGCAGACGCGCACCCAGATCGCATCGCTCCAGCGTCGCCTCGGCGTCACCACGGTCTACGTCACGCACGACCAGACCGAGGCGCTCACCATGGGCGACCGCATCGCCGTGCTGAAGGACGGCCTGCTCCAGCAGGTGGGCACCCCGCGCGACCTGTACGAGACCCCGAAGAACGTCTTCGTGGCCGGCTTCATCGGCTCGCCCGCGATGAACCTCTTCACCGCCGACCTGGCCGAGGGTGGCGTGCAGTTCGGCAACCTGGTCGTTCCCGTCGAAGCCGACACCATCGGCAAGGCCAACGGCTCCGAGGTCACCATCGGCGTGCGTCCCGAGGACATCCAGGTCGCTCCCGCCGACGGCCGCGGCCTCTCGGTCGTCGTCGACCTCGTCGAGGAGCTCGGCGCCGACGGCTACCTCTACGGTCACACCGACATCAACGGCAAGCGCACCGACCTGGTCGCGCGCGTCGACGGCCGCCGTCACCCCAACGCGGGCGAGACGGTCGTGCTGGCGCCGGTCCCCGGCCACGTGCACGTGTTCGACGTCGAGACGGGCGAGCGCCTGACCGACCGGGCCATCGCTTCGGCCTGACCCACGCTTCGACGCGGCGCGTCCTCGATCCCGATCCGTCGGGTCGGGGGCGCGCCGCACCGTTTCCCCCGGAGGTACCCGTGTCCGAATCCCTCAGCATCACGGCCAGCACCGTCGACCCGGGCCTCCTGCAGCTGCCCTGGTCGACCGGCCTCGCCGACTGGCCCAGCAGCCACATCGTGGCGCTTCCGAAGGGCATCTCGCGGCACCTCGTGCGCTTCGCCAACCTGTCGGGTCGGGTCGTCGCCATCAAGGAGACGACCGAAGAGATGGCACGGCGCGAGTACGACATGCTCGGCAACCTCGACCGTCTCGACGCCCCCTGCGTCGACCGCGTCGCGGTGATCGCCGGTCGCACCGACGCCTCGGGTCGCCCGCTCCCCGCCGCGCTCGTGACGGCGCACCTGCGCTTCTCGCTCCCCTACCGTGCCCTGTTCACGCAGGTGCTCCGCCCGCACACCGCGACGCGCCTCGTCGACGCCCTGGCCGTGCTGCTGGTGCGTCTGCACAACGTGGGCTTCTACTGGGGCGACGTCTCGCTGTCGAACACCCTTTTCCGCCGCGACGCCGGCGCGTTCGCCGCGTACCTGGTCGACGCCGAGACGGGTGAGCTGCACGGCAACCGCCTGACGCCGGGTCAGCGTGCGCACGATCTCGACATCGCCCGCATCAACATCGCCGGCGAGATCATGGATCTCGAAGCCGGGGGCCGCCTCGAGGGCGGAGTGGATGCCGTGGCCATCGCCGACGGTCTCGTCTCGTCGTATCACTCGCTGTGGGGGGCTCTCACCGACAAGGAGTCCTTCGCCGTCGACGAGTCGTGGCGCATCACCGAGCGCGTGCATCGGTTGAACGCCCTCGGCTTCGACATCGGCGAGATGTCGATCCGCACGGCCAGCGACGGCACGAAGGTGTCGATCCAACCCAAGGTGGTGGATGCCGGACACCACCAGCGCCGCCTGCTCCGTCTGACCGGCCTCGATGTCGAAGAGAACCAGGCCCGTCGACTGCTCAACGACCTGGACGAGTTCCGGGCCCGCGTGTCACGCCTCGGCGCCGATGAAGAGATGGTCGCGCACGAGTGGCTCACCCGCGTGTTCGAGCCGATCGTCATGGCGATCCCGTGGGACCTGCGCGCCAAGCTCGAGCCCGCCGAGGTGTTCCACCAGGTACTCGAACACCGCTGGTACATGTCGCAGGCGCGCGGTCGTTCGGTGCCCCTGGCCGAGGTCGTGAGTTCGTACATCGACGACGTCCTGCGTCACCGTCGCGACGAGGCCACCGTGATGGGCCCGCCCACCGACACGATGTCGCTGCCGACGGTCTCCGACGCCGACGCTCCCGAAACCGGTGAGGTCCCCACGACCGACACCGACGCGGTGGACTGGCGCGACCTGGTCTGACCGCTCCTCGGGCCGGGCACCGCGCGCCCGGAACGACGGAGGCCGTGGCATCCGGATTCGATCCCGGATGCCACGGCCTCGGTGTCTCGCGGGCTCAGTACCCCACGGTGAAGCGCTCGCGCGTGTGCTTCGGGTTCTCGATCTCGTCGAGGACCGCGATCGCGAAGTCGGCACCGCCGATGAACGAGTTGCCTTCGTCGTCGACGACGAGCACGTCGCCGCCGTCGCGGTACGACCCGGTGCGCTCCCCCGGAGCCCACGCGCCGAAGCCGCCGGCGGGGTGGATGTAGAACCAGTCGCGACCGGTGTCGTCGGCCTGGAGGTCCTCGAGGATGCCGTACGCCTCGAGGGCCTCGGGCTTGAACTCCTCGGTGAACTCGGCGGTGTCGACCAGGCGCGGGCCGCCCTCGGCGACCAGCGATCCACCCGCGCCACCCACGACGCCGATGCGGACGCCGTCGGGGAGCGCGGCCACGAGCTCGGCGATCGCGGGGCGCAGCTTGCCCTCCATGTCGCCGCGGGGGGCCACGGCCGACACGACCACGTCGACCCCCTCGAGCTCGGCGACGAGCCCGGGGACGTCGAGCACGGTGCCTTCGACGTAGGTCGCTCCCTCGATGCGCTCGGCCGGAACCGAGCGGGCGACCGAGACCACGGTGTGGCCGCGGCGCACGGCTTCGGTCACGATGTGGCTGCCGGCGTAGCCGGTGCCTCCGATGACGGCGATGCGGGGCATGGGCGTTCCTTTCGTCAGTCTGCTGGACGGAACCACGTCCTCCTCCAGCGTGCCGTGATCGGGGCGCCCGGGCAATGCGACCCGGCGTGTTCGTCGGGCTTTCAGAGCAGGATCGTGGAGCTCACCGAGCCGCGCGCAGCGTCGACACCTGGTAGAGGGCGACGGATGCCGCGATGCCGGCGTTGAGCGACTCGGTCACGGCCGAGATCGGGATCGACACGACCTGGTCGCAGGTCTCGGTGACCAGGCGCGACAGGCCCTTGCCCTCCGAGCCGACGACGATCACGACGGGACGATCCGCGAGCTCGAGGGCAGGCAGCGAGACGTCGCCGTCGCCGTCGAGGCCGAGCACGAAGACACCCTGCTTCTTGAACTCCTTCAGCGTGGCCGTCAGGTTGGCCGCCAGGGCGACGGGGATGCGGGCGGCGGCCCCGGCGCTGGTCTTCCACGCGGCGGAGTTGACGCTCGCCGAGCGACGCTGCGGGATGATCAGCCCCTGACCGCCGAACGCGCCCGTCGAGCGGATGATCGCGCCGAGGTTGCGGGGGTCGGTGACGCCGTCGAGCGCGACGAGCAGGGGCACCTGGCCCTTGTCGATGATCTGCTCGAGCAGGTCCTGCGGGTGGGCGTAGGCGTACGGGGGCACCTTGAGGGCGACGCCCTGGTGCACGCCGTCGAAGCCGGCCATGCGGTCCAGCTCGGGGCGGGTGACCTCGAGCACGGGGATGCCGCGGTTGGTCGCCATCGACAGCATCTCTTTGACGCGGTCGTCCATCTCGATGCGCTGGGCGACGTACATCGCCGTGGCGGGGATCTTCGCGCGGAGCGCTTCGAGCACCGAGTTGCGACCGGTGACCGTCTCGGTGTCGTCGGCCGCCTTGGGGCTCTTGCGGTTCGGGTTGCTGCCGACGGCGCGCACGCCCGGCTTCGCCTTGCCGCCGGCGGCGGCGTAGCGCTCCTGGGCGGCCTTGCGCTTGCCCGCGGGGTGCCAGGCGCGGTCCTCGGCCTTGGGGGTCGGTCCGCGACCCTCGAGTCCCTTGCGGACGTGGCCGCCGGTCCCCTTTAGGGGGCCCTTCTTCTTGCCGGGGTTGCGTGCTCCCGGGCGTCCAGGCTTAGCCATCGATTCTCCAATGCGTTCCGGCCGGAGTGTCCTCCAGCGTGATTCCTGCGGCGGCGATCGCGTCTCGAATGCGATCCGCGGCCGCCCAATCCTTGTCCGCGCGTGCCTGCGCACGCTGCGTGATCATCGTCTGGACGAGGGCGTCCAGA
Source organism: Microbacterium testaceum StLB037 (assembly GCF_900104345.1). Classification (GTDB taxonomy): domain Bacteria; phylum Actinomycetota; class Actinomycetes; order Actinomycetales; family Microbacteriaceae; genus Microbacterium; species Microbacterium testaceum_A. The sequence goes on along the minus strand of NZ_FNJN01000007.1, from coordinate 60,868 downwards.
GCGGCGGTCTCCGCTCCCCCGCCGGTGCCACCCCACTGAGAAGAGTGAGGGTTGAGACCCAGGACGAGCGTCATCTGCGAGACGTCCGAGACGTCCTGCTTCGCTTCATCGTACTTGCCGGCGTCGAGCAGCGCATTTCCCGAGCGGATGCTCGTGTGGATCGCCGCCAGCGCCCGCGGCACCGAGAGGTCGTCGTTCATCGCTTCGACGAACTCCGTCGGGAGCCCCTCCTTCGCCTCGGTCCATCCCGGCTTCACGAGGCGAGCGGCTCGGTCGAGGAAGGTCCGGATGCGACCGAGAGCCGCCTCGGCCTCGGCCCACGAGGCTTCGGTGAGGTCGAGGTTCGAGCGGTAGTGGGCCGCGGCGAGGGCGTAGCGCACCACCAGCGGGTCGTGAGCGTCGAGCACGTCGGAGGCGAGGGTGAAGTTGCCCAGCGACTTCGACATCTTCTGCCCGTCGACCGTGACGAGACCGTTGTGCACCCAGTACCGGGCGAACGGGTCCCCGGCTGCGGTCGACTGGGCGATCTCGTTCTCGTGGTGGGGGAAGCGCAGGTCGAGACCGCCGCCGTGGATGTCGAACTCGGGCCCCAGGTATCGACGCGACATCGCCGAGCACTCGATGTGCCAGCCCGGGCGCCCCGCGCCCCACGGCGAGGCCCAGGTCGCCGAAGCGGGCTCCCCGGGCTTCGCGCCCTTCCACAGGGCGAAATCGCGCGGGTCTCTCTTGCCCCGGGGGTCGGCGTCGGCGGCCGGCTCCATGGCATCCAGGCTCTGCCGCGTGAGCTCGCCGTAGGCGGGCCACGATCGCACGTCGAAGTACACGTCTCCGGCAGCGGCGTAGGCGTGACCGCGCTCGATGAGCTCCGAGATGAGCTCCTGCATCTGCGTCACCGAAGCGGTCGCGCGGGGCTCGTACGTCGGGGGAAGGATGCCGACGGCCTCGTAGGCCCGCGAGAACTCGAGCTCCATGCGGTAGGCGAGAGCCCACCACGGCTCGGTGTCCCGCGCGTTGGCGAGGACCTTGTCGTCGATGTCGGTGACGTTGCGCACGAAGGTGACGCGACCGTAGCGGTGCGCGAGCCAGCGGCGCAGCAGGTCGAACGCGAGAGCCGCGCGGACGTGACCGATGTGGGGACCCGACTGCACGGTCGGCCCGCAGACGTACACCGTGACGTTCGAGGGGTCGAGGGGGACGAAGTCGCGCAGAGCCTGCGCCTTCGTGTCGTAGAGCCGAACAGTCACCGCCCCAGCCTATCGGCCGCCTCCCCGCGCGACCCGAGCGTGAAACATGGGGTCGTTAGGGTGCGGGAGTGCCCCTCATGATCCGCCCCGATGACCTGTCCGGAGACGCCACGCGCGCTCTCGTCGCCGCGCACCTCGCCGGCATGCTCGAGAACACACCCGTCGAGAGCGTGCACGCGCTCGACGTGGACCGTCTCGCCGCCGACGGCGTCACGGTGTGGTCGGCGTGGGTGGACGACGAGCTCGCCGGTATCGGCGCGTGCAAGGACCTCGACGGGGGCCGGGCCGAGCTGAAGTCGATGCGGGTCGTGGAGGGCTTCCTCGGCCAGGGGATCGGTCGCGCCATCCTGCGGCACATCATGGACGATGCACGGGAGCGCGGCATCCGGAGTCTGTGGCTCGAGACCGGGAGCACCGACGACTTCGTGCCCGCGCGACGCCTCTACGCCAGCGAGGGTTTCGTCGAATGCCCGGCGTTCGCGCCCTACGCGCCCGACCCGCTCTCGACCTTCATGTCGCGCGAGCTCTAGGCCGGCAGGAGCAATGCCGTCGCGAAGGCGGCCACACCCTCGGTGCGTCCCGTGAAACCGAGACCGTCCGTCGTGGTGGCGCTCACCGATACCGCCGCACCGCCGAGGGCGGCCGACAGCACCTGCTCGGCCTCGACGCGACGCGACGCGAAGCGCGGGCGGTTCGCCTGCACCTGCACCGACACGTTGCCGATGCGCCATCCTGCGGCTCCGAGCAGGCCGACGGTGTGCGCGAGGAAGGCGGCGGCGTGCGCTCCGGCGAATTCGGGCCGGTCCGTGCCGAAGTGCGTGCCGATGTCACCGAGACCCGCGGCCGCCAAGAGCGCGTCGACGATCGCGTGGGCGACGGCGTCACCGTCGGAGTGGCCCGAGAGCGCCTGCTCCCCCGGCCATTCGAGCCCCGCGAGCCAGAGCGTCCCCTCGCCGCCGAAACCGTGCACGTCGGTGCCGATCCCCACGCGCGGGGCCGTGTGCACCGGCGCCTGGACGAGGGATGCCGCGGGAATCGCCTGCAGAAGAGCTCGAGCACGGTCGAGGTCGGGGCCGGTCGTGATCTTGAACGCCACGGCGTCCCCCTCGACGGTGACCACGGAATGCCCCGCCGCGGCGACGGCCGCCGCGTCGTCGGTGTGGTCGACATCGACCGACGCGAGCGCCGATCGGAGCACGGTCCGCAGGAAGCCCTGAGGGGTCTGCGCGGCGGCGAGCTCCGAGCGGTCGACGGGTCCGACCACGCGTCCGTCCTCATCGACCCGCTTGATGGTGTCCACCACGGGGAGCGTCGGAATGACCGCCGCGGCTCCGGCGTCGATCGCCGCGACCACACGGTCGAAGACGGCGGCGGGCGTCAGCGCGCGCGCCGCGTCGTGGACCAGGACGATCTCGACGTCGGCCCACAGCGCGTCGAGGCCCGCGACGACCGATTCCTGACGGGTGGCGCCGCCCACCACGACGGTGACGAGATCGGCGCGATCGCCCGCGGCATCCCGCGCATCGGTCAACGCCTCGCCCTCGTACCCCGGGGGCACCACGACGACCACCTGCGCGGTCGTCGCCGCGAACACACCGCGCAGGGCGTGGTGCAGGATCGACCGGTCGTCGATGCCGACGAACGCCTTCGGCGCTCCACCCTTCAGACGGGTGCCGGAGCCGGCGGCGACGACGATGACCGCGAGACGGGGAACGGGGGTGAGAGTCACCCGTTCACGCTAGCGCGACCCGTCATGCGCCGCGGAACGCCGAAAGCCCCGGCCTCGTCATCGGTTCTCGACGACGGGGACGGGGCGTCAGCGCGGGGGTCCCGGCGCCGGGGCGTCAGGACGCGAGGACCTCGTCGAGCACGACGCTCGCACGGTCTTCGTCGGTCTTCTCGGCCAGAGCGAGCTCGGAGACGAGGATCTGACGGGCCTTGGCCAGCATGCGCTTCTCGCCGGCGGACAGACCGCGGTCCTGATCGCGGCGCCACAGGTCGCGGACGACCTCGCTCACCTTGATCACGTCGCCCGACGCGAGCTTCTCGAGGTTCGCCTTGTAGCGACGCGACCAGTTGGTCGGCTCCTCGGTGAAGGGTGCGCGCAGCACCTCGAAGACGCGGTCGAGACCCTCTTTGCCGATCACGTCGCGAACGCCGACGAGGTCGACGTTGTCAGCCGGGACCTCGATGACGAGGTCTCCCTGCGTGACGTTGAGCTTCAGGTATTTCTTCGTCTCACCCTTGATAACGCGTTCCTTGACCTCGATGATCGTGGCCGCGCCATGGTGCGGGTAAACGACGGTCTCGCCAACCTCAAAAAGCATGGAGTTATGTCCTTTCGGCAACATCCAGGATACCACAGGCCCGCATGCGCTAAGGTTCCGCCCACCTCGCAGCCTTCCCCTCCTCGCGTGCGTGGGGGCGGCTCGACACCGCGGACCCCGTAGGATGATCTGGATGCCGTTTGTCGATCTTGGAGGATCCGTGAAAACGCGCCTGATCGCGTCCATCGCCGTGGGTGCCGCTGTCGTGCTCGGCACGACTGGATGCAACATCCTCGCCCCGCAGGCGACCACCATCGATTACTCCGCGTCGGACGGCGTGAACGTGCCGGCCGACTCCGGCCCGCTGCACGTGCGCAACGCGCTGATCGTCGCCAACGACGACGGCACGACCGGCAACTTCGTCGCGGCCATCGTCAACGACACCACCGAGTCGCTCACGCTGCGCCTCGAGGTCGGCGAAGGTTCGACCGCGGTCCGCTCGTCGGTGAACGTCCCCGCCAACCGGACCCTCAGCCTCGGCGACCTGGCCGACGACGTCGAGCCGCTGCGCCTCGACGACATCGACGCCGTGCCCGGTTCGACCGTGCCCGTGTACTTCCAGTCCGGCGACGGACAGGGCGCACTCATCCAGGTCCCCGTGCTCGACGGTGCACTCGAGTACCTCGCTCCCCTGGCACCGACCCCCGAGGCCACGTTCTCGATCCCGGCGACGCCCTCGGCCACGCCGACCCCGACTCCCAGCGCGACTCCCGCGTCCTGAACGAACGACGAAGGCGCCGACGGTCTCCGTCGGCGCCTTCGTCGTTCCCGCGGGGGTCAAGCCTCGAAGCGATACCCCAGACCGCGCACGGTCACGAGCATGCTCGGCTCGCTCGGGTTCTGCTCGATGCGCGAGCGGATGCGCTTGATGTGCACGTCGAGGGTCTTGGTGTCGCCGAAGTAGTCGGTCCCCCACACGCGGTCGATGAGCTGGCCGCGCGTGAGCACGCGACCGGCGTTGCGCATGAGCACCTCGAGCAGCTCGAACTCCTTGAGGGGGATGTTGATCTCGCCACCGTCCACGGCGACCGTGTGACGGTCGATGTCCAGCACGACGCGCCCGCCCGACAGGACCCGGTCGTCGAGGTCGGCCTCCTCGGGCGTGCGGCGGCGCAGCACGGCGCGCATCCGCGCGAGGAGTTCGCGGGTCGAGTAGGGCTTGGTGACGTAGTCGTCGGCGCCGAGTTCGAGACCGACGACGATATCGACCTCGGAGTCCTTCGCCGTGAGCATGATGATCGGCACCTGCGAGGTCAGACGCACCTGACGACATACCTCGGTCCCCGGCATCCCGGGGAGCATGAGATCCAGCAGGAGGATGTCGGCTCCGCGCTCGCGGAAGGCGACCAGTGCGAGGGCGCCGTCCTCGGCGATCTCGACTTCGTACCCCTCCCGGCGCAGCAGGTAGGCCAGCGGGTCGGCCAGATCGGGTTCGTCCTCGACGATCAGAACGCGGGTCATGCGGTGTCTCCCTTCGCGGGTACGGGGGTCGTCGCGGAGCCCTTGCGGCCCTTGCGACGGGGTTTGGGGCGGACGCTCTCGAGGTCGGGAGCTTCCGACATCGGAAGGCGGATGGTGAAGGTCGAGCCGCGGTCGGGCCGAGACCACAGCCGTACCTCTCCCCCGTGGCGCTGGACGGCGTGCTTCACGATCGACAGGCCGAGTCCCGTTCCACCGGTCCGGCGCGAGCGCGCCTGGTCGGCGCGGTAGAAGCGCTCGAAGACGCGGTGCTGGTCGCTCTCGGGGATGCCGATCCCGCGGTCGGTGACGGCGATCTCGACGACCGTGTCGTCGAGCTTGATGCCCACTCCGACCTTCGATCCCACGGGCGAGTAGGCGATGGCGTTGGCCACCAGGTTGCCGACGGCCTCGGTGAGGATCTGCGGCTCCCCGCGCACCCACAGGCCCTTCGTCCCCCCGCGGACCACCGTGACCTGGGCGGCATCCGCCTGGATCGCGTACCCCTCGACCGCGGCCGTGACGACCTCGTCGATCGAGACGTCGCGCACGTCGCGCAGCTCGTCGGAGGCCTGCAGGCGCGAGAGGCTGAGGATGCGGTTGACGAGCGCAGCCAGTCGGGTGACCTCCGCTTGCAGGCGCGACGAGAAGTGCCGCACCTGGGCGGGGTCGTCGGCGGCGGACTCGATCGCCTCGGCGAGAAGGCTCACCGCGCCGACGGGGGTCTTCAGTTCGTGGCTCGTGTTGGCCACGAAGTCGCGCCGCATCTCTTCCACGCGCTCGTGCTCGGTGATGTCGCGCAGGACGAGAAGGGTGAGGCGGGCCGAGATGGGCGTGGCCCGCACGGCCACGAGGCGCGGTTCGGCGGGAGCGGCGCCGCGGCGCAGGCGCAGGTTCTCGGCGATGCCCGAGCCGGTGTCGCGCGCCACCCGGGACACGCGCTTGAGCTCTTCGCTGGCGATCACCTCTCCGGCGTGGACGCCGAACACCTCGGCGGCCGGCGAGAGCGCCAGCACGGTCGATGAGGTGTCGCAGACGAATGCGGGGTCGTCCATCGCCCCCAGCATGGCCTCCACGCCCTCGGGCACCTCCGAGGAGGTCTGTGCGAGGGAACGGTCGCGAGCGCGGAGGGCTGCGACCACGAGGCCGACCACCGCGGCCCCGACCAGGAGTCCTGCGAGGAGCGCGAGCAGCACGAGCTGCGGTTGTTCCATGCCCCCAGCGTAGAGCCGCCTCCCGGGCGTCACCGGCCGTTCACCCCCGTGCAGGCCGCGGCAGAGGCTACTATTCACTGTCACAGCACCACTCGTTAACCTTCGCTGGGAAGAATCCCCGAGGGTTGCGGGACACCTATGTGCCGTGCCGCCGACGAGGAAGGTACCCGCCATGCGCGAAGTATTCCACCAGTCCCTCGAGGACGTTCAGAGCCGACTGGTCGAAATCGCCGACCTCGTGACCGTCGCGATCGACCGCGCCACGCGCGCCTTCGGCACGAGCGACGTCTCCCTCGCCGAAGAGGTCATCGAAGCCGACGCCGTCATCGACGAGAAGGCCTTCGAGCTCGACGAGCTCGCGATCGAGATCCTCGCCCGCCAGCAGCCCGTCGCCCGCGACCTGCGCATCGTCGTCACCGCCCTCCGCGTGAGCGCCTCGCTCGAGCGCATGGGCGACATGGCCGAGCACATCGCCCAGCTGGCACGTTCGCGCTTCCCCGAGCGGGCCATCCCCAAGGGCCTGAAGAGCACCTTCACCCGCATGGGCGAGCTCGACGTCGAGGTGGCGCGCAAGCTCGCCGAGCTGCTGCGCACGCAGGACCTGCGCATCGCCGAGGCCATTCGCGACGCCGACGACGACATCGACGAGCTGCACGTCAGCGTCTTCGAGAAGGTGCTCGGCGACTCCTGGAAGGGCGAGGCCACCGCCACGGTCGACGCCACCCTCGCCAGCCGGTACCACGAGCGCTTCGCCGACCACGCCGTCTCGGTCGCGAAGAAGGTCGTCTACCTCGCGACGGGCGACTGGGCGGGCGCCGACGACGAGTCCGCTCACGAACCGAGCCCGGTCATCTGAGCCCAGAACACGAGAAGAGGGGGTGGATGCCGATCGGCATCCACCCCCTCTTCTGTTCCGGCGTCAGTGCTTGTTGCCCTGAGCGGCGACGGCGGCGGCACCGGCGGCCGCGGCCTCGGGGTCGAGGTACTCGCCCGGGCCGAGCGGCTTCATGTCGTCGTCGAGGCGGTACACCAGCGGGATGCCCGTGGGGATGTTCAGCTCGGCGATGTCGGCGTCGCTGATGCCCTCGAGGTGCTTCACGAGACCGCGCAGCGAGTTGCCGTGCGCGGTGACGAGCACCGTCTTGCCGGCTTGCAGATCGGGCACGATGTCGCTGTGCCAGTAGGGCAGCATGCGGTCGATGACGATCTTCAGCGACTCGGTGTCGGGCACCTCACCGTCGATGCCGTCGTAGCGGGGGTCGCCGACCTGGCTGTACTGATCGTCGGCGGGCAGGGCCGGCGGCGGCACGTCGAACGAGCGGCGCCACAGCATGAACTGTTCGTTGCCGAACTCCTCGAGGGTCTGCGCCTTGTCCTTGCCCTGCAGAGCGCCGTAGTGACGCTCGTTGAGGCGCCACGACCGCTTGACAGGGATCCAGAGGCGGTCGGCGGCGTCGAGGGCGAGGTTGGCCGTCTGGATCGCGCGGCTCAGCACCGAGGTGTGCAGCACGTCGGGCAGAACGCCGGACTCGGCGAGCAGCTCGCCGCCGCGCTTCGCCTCGGCCTTGCCCTGATCGGTGAGTCGCACGTCGACCCAGCCGGTGAACTGGTTGGTCTTGTTCCACTCGCTCTGCCCGTGGCGGAGGAGGATCAGCGTGTGAGGCATGACTCCATGCTACCGAGACGAGCGCCGCGGACCGGGGCCGCGAGGCCTGGCAAAATGTTCGGGTGACCCCCTCCCCCGTCGGCCGGCCCACGCGCGGCACGACCGGGGTCAACCGCCTCCGCCGGATCGATCGCTGGATCGCCCGTCACCCCGTCCTCCGCCGCGCCGATGACCCCCTCGTCGTCGACCTGGGCTTCGGAGCCAGCGCCGTGACACCCCTCGAGCTTCTCGCCCGTCTGCGCAGTCAGCGACCGGATGCCGAGGTCCTCGGTCTCGAGATCGACCCCGACCGCGTCGCCCGGGCGCGCGAGCAGGCCGTCGGCGTCGAGGGCGTGTCCTTCGCGCGCGGCGGGTTCGAGGTGCCGCTGCCCGGGAGCCGTCGTCCCGCGGTCATCCGCGCCATGAACGTCCTGCGGCAGTACGACGAGGGCGACGTCGCCGACGCCTGGGGCCGCATGTGCGCGCGGCTGCAGCCGGACGGCATCCTGGTCGAGGGCACCTGCGATGAGATCGGTCGCATCGCGACCTGGGCCGAGGTGGGGGTGGATGCCGTTCCCCGCAGCCTCACCATCTCGCTGCGTCTCGCCGAGCTCGACTCCCCCGCGATCGCCGCCGAACGTCTGCCGAAGGCCCTGATCCACCGCAACGTCGAGGGCGAGCGCGTGCACGAGTTCGTGGCATCCCTCGATCGGGAGTGGACCCGCGCTGCGGTGGTCGCCCCGTTCGGGCCGGTCCACCGCTGGCGCACGGCGATGCGGGCCGTGGCGGACGCGGGGTGGCCCCTGCTGCGCCGCGAGCGGTGGAGACTCGGCGAGGTGGGCGTGGCGTGGGAGGCCGTCGCTCCGCGCTGAGCCTCAGACGCGCGGCAGGAGTTCGCGCGCGTCGGCCGAGGGCATCCCGGCGGCGACGAGCAGATCGACGGCGAGCGGACGCAGGGCCGCAATCAGGTTGAGCTCGCCGACGCGTCCGTCCGGAAGGAGGGCCGCCGGGTCGAGCCGCCGAGCGACCGCCCCGATCGCCTCCCGGGCGACGGGCTCGAGCGAGATGTCGTCGAGGCCGTCGCGCACGAGCCCCGCCCCTCGGGCCAGCTCGGCCAGAAGGTCGGCGGGAACGGGCCGGCTCTCGCCGTCGGCGCAGAGGTACGCCGCACGCCGAGCGACGACGCGCAGATTCCGCGTCGTGAGATCCAGCGCCCCGCGCACTCGCTCATGGCGGTCGAGTTCGGTCCGCTGGCGGCGCAGGAACGGCGAGATGCGGGCGACCTCGCGACCGGATTCGAGCGACCCGCTCCACGCGTCGACGTAGGTCTGCAGCGAACGGGCACGCTCGAGACCGCGCTCCGCCCGAGCCCGGTCGCCCTTGCGCAGGGCCCGAACGATCGTGTCCATGGCCGCGTCCATCGCGTCGAACAGCTCGTCGGCGTCGCGCAGCTCGGTGCGACGCAGAGTGCGCGGGATGAGCGCGGTCACGATCAGCGCCGCGACACCCCCGACCGCGCCGTCGACCAGGCGGAGGAACGGGACGCCCGAGACCAGGACGAGGGCGATGAGCGACTGCACCACCGCGGCGAGCGCGAACCCCGGCTGCGGCGAGAGGAAGCGCGCGACCACGAGCGTGACCGTCATCGCGAGAGCGATCTGCCACCATCCCGCGCCCGCCACGATCAGCACGACCTCGGCGATCAGGATGCCGACCAACATGCCCATGACCGTCTCGGCCACCCGCCACGGACGTGCGTCGCGAACGAGGCCCAGGCTCGACACCGTCACGGTCGCCGCCAGCAGCGGCACCGGATGCCCGAGGACGACGTGGGCGAACGCGAAGGCGGCCGTGGCGGCGACGACGATCTGGGCGATCGCGGGGAGCGACTCGCGGACGCGGACGAAGCGACGACCCAGCGTCGTGCGCCAGCGCGAACGGGCGACGACGACCCCGACGGTCGTCGAGGAGTCGTCGGTGCTCATTCCGCGGCGCGGCGGCGCCCGAGGCGCGGCAAGCGGGGAACCGAGGCGGTGGCCCCGGCGTCGGCCGGCACGACCGTCTCGGCTGCGGCGGCGAGCGGGCCGTCAGCGGTGTCGACGACGAGGGGCTCGCCCTCGGGGGCGGTGCGCTTGACGAGGGCGAGGGCGATGGGGCCCTCCTCGTGGTGCACGGCGACCGAGGTGATGGCACCGATCACGGTGTCGCCCGCGCGGACGACGTCTCCGCGAGAGGGGAGGACGTTGTCGCTGCCGTCGAGCTGCAACGCCACGACGCGACGCGGCGGGTGACCGAGGTTGTGCACCTTGGCGACCGTCTCCTGGCCGCGGTAGCAGCCCTTCGACAGGTGCACCGCCGTGCGGAGCCAGTCCATCTCGTGCGGGAGGAGCCGCTCGTCGGCGTCGACGGACACCCGGGGACGCCACGCGGCCACGCGCAGCGCCTCGACGGCGTCGAGACCGGCCAGAGCCGTCTGCCCCGCCGCGGCGGACGCGATCACGCGCTCGTACTCCGCGGCATCCACGATCGCTTCGGCCCAGTCGCGGTCGGCACCCGGGTGCGGGTCGACACGGGCGTACGCCCAGCCGCCGGGAGAGACGTCGGGCCACGGATCGACCCAGACCGGTGCGACGGTCGTGAGGGCGCTGACGGCCTCGCGCGTGCCACCGAGGACGAACAGCTCGTCCGAACGATCCGTCACCACGACGCGCAGGCGGAACCGCATGCGCGTGAGCCAGGTCGCGAGGGCCTCGGCGTCGGAGGCGTCGACGAGGAGCCACGTGATCTCGCCGTCGTCGACCACCGAGGCGGCGTGCTCGACACGCCCCTGCGGATCGAGGATGAGGAACTCGGTCGAGACCCCGGGCGCCAGGTGCGTGAGCGCCTGCGACGACAGGGAATCGAGCCAGCTACGGCGATCCTCGCCCGAGACCGTGATGATACGGCGGTCACCGAGCGGGGCGAGGGCGGATCCGGATGCCAAGCGGCGCTGCTCCGCGACGGGAGCACCGACGTGGCGGAGGCCCCGGTCGTCGACGACCGCACCGGGGACGTCCGAGAACGAGGTCATGCTCACTCCGCCCGAGCCAGTCGAGCCGAGGCGTGCGAGCCGAGCTCGCGACCGAGGGCGGCGATGTCCCAGGCCCACAGCAGGTGGTTGTCGACGAGACCGTAGAGGCGGGTGGCCGCGGTGTAGGACTTCGCTCCGGCCGTGCGGACGACCGCATCCGTCGCCAGATCGATGCGCGGGCCCTTCACCTGCCCGACGTAAAGCTCCAGGATGCCGTCTGCGTGCGCCAGGCTCACCTCGATGTCGAAGCCGCCGTCGGCGTTGCGGAGCGCTTCGACGTCGTCGGCCGTCCGGGTCACCGGGGCCGCGGTCGCCGGGAGCAGTCCCGGACCGGCATCGGCGTCGCCGACCGGCCGTGCGAGGCGCCAGTAGCCGATCTCGGAGACGAGCGGTCGTCGCTCTTTTCCCTCGAGGAGCCACGCGTCGGCGGAGTAGTTCAGGAACGCACCGCCATCGTGGCTGAAGCTCACCCGGTGGGCGAACTCACCCGAGAAGGATCGGCCGTCGACCTCGTAGTCGATGACGCCGGTACCCTCCCAGACGCCGACCAACCACGAGAGCGGAACGAGGTCGGCCGGAAGATCGGTCGGGATCTCGATCACGACGCGCTCAGCGCTGGCCGCGGTAGAGGTTCCAGATGACCGTCCCGGACACGAAGGCGATCGCCAGCGAGGCGAGGCCGAGAAGTCCCACGAAGAACGCTTCGAGCGCGAAAAGGTCCATAGCTCGATCCTAGCCCGACACCAGCGCGGCGAGACCGAACCCCGCAGTGATGATGCCGAGCACCACCATGGCGCCGACGCTGCTCAGCGCCATGCGCTGGATGAAGGCCTGCGATCGGCCGTACCAGAGCTGCACGGCGAAGGCCACGATGATGCAGCCGCCCAGGGCCACGGTGATCCACTGCGCGCGCCAGGGCTCGGGGGCGAACAAACCGATGAGCACACCCGCGACCGCGGCGAGCACCCACACAGCGACGACGCCGCCGAAGGTGCGGCGCGGCGCGAGGTCGGGCGTGGACATGCCCCCATCATCACCCACGACGCCCCCGACGCGCACGCGCAGCGCCGGTGTCGAGGGGCTGCGCCCGTCACCCTAAGATGATCGGGTGCGCGGCACGCCGCACGGGAGGTCCTCTTGGCACAGCTTCTGGTACTCAGCTCCGCCCCGGGCGGCGGCGCGGCCCTGCCTGCGCTCGAACTGCTGAGCCACCGCGTCCGACAGATCCCCGCCGAGGCCGCGCAGCTGGTGAACGCCCCCAGCGCCGACGTCATCTTCGTCGACGCGCGCTTCGACCTGGTCGGCGCGAAGTCGCTCAGCAAGATCCTGACGACCACCGGCGTCGAGGCGCCGCTCGTGCTGATCGTCACCGAGGGCGGACTCACCGCGGTCTCCACCGACTGGGGCATCGACGACGTCGTCCTGGTCGGCGCGGGTCCCGCCGAGATCGACGCGCGCATCCGACTCGCGATGGGCCGTCGCGCCGCCGATCAGGTCTCCACGCGCATTCAGACCTCGGGCATCACGATCGACGAGTCGTCCTACTCGGCGAAGGTGCACGGCAAGCCCCTCGACCTCACCTACAAGGAGTTCCAGCTCCTGCACTTCTTCGCCACGCACCCCTCGCGCGTCTTCACGCGCGAGCAGCTGCTGAGCGAGGTCTGGGGCTACGACTACTTCGGCGGCACGCGCACGGTCGACGTGCACGTGCGACGCCTGCGCGCGAAGCTCGGCGATCTCGAGCAGCTCATCGGCACGGTGCGCAACGTCGGCTACCGGTTCAACGTCTACGAGGACGACGCCCCCGCCGCGGCATCCCCCTCCGCATAAAGCCACACGCACCGCGTGTTCACTCCCGTGTCACCGACCCCTGCAATGATGTGGGGATGATGGAACACGACTCGCTGGATGCCGGTCTCGGCGACGCCGACGACGACGACTTCGACGAGGCCGTAGAGGCCGAAGACGACCAGCTTCCCGACCACCGCTACCTCGACCGCGAGATCAGCTGGCTGTCGTTCAATCAGCGCGTGCTCGAACTCGCCGAAGACCCCACGGTCCCCGTGCTCGAGCGCGCGAACTTCCTCGCGATCTTCGCCAGCAACCTCGACGAGTTCTTCATGGTGCGCGTCGCCGGCCTCAAGCGCCGTATCGTCACGGGCCTGGCCGTCCCGACCAACGTCGGTCGCGCCCCGCTCGACGTGCTCGCCGACATCTCGGCCGAGGCGCACCGCCTGCAGCTCCGCCACGCCGCCGCCTGGACCGAGAAGGTGCGCCCCGCTCTCGCCGACGCCGGTATCGAGGTCGTCACGTGGGACTCGCTCGACGAGCCCACCGCCGAGCGGCTCACCGAGTACTTCCAGCGCAACGTCTTCCCGGTGCTCATGCCGCTGGCCGTCGACCCCGCGCACCCGTTCCCGTACATCTCGGGCCTGTCGCTGAACCTCGCGATCCGCATCCGCAACGCCCGCACGGGCCGTCAGGAGTTCGCGCGCCTCAAGGTGCCCCCCATGCTCCCCCGCTTCGTCGAGATCGGCGGAGACGGGCCCGGCGTGCGCTACCTGCCGCTCGAGGAGCTCATCTCGAACCACCTCGGCGACCTGTTCCCCGGGATGGAGGTCCTCGATCACCACGCGTTCCGCCTGACGCGAAACGAGGACATGACGATCGAAGAGGACGAGACCGAGAACCTCATCCAGGCGCTCGAGGCCGAGCTCCTGCGTCGCCGCTTCGGCCCGCCCATCCGCCTCGAGATCACCGAGGACATGGACGACGTGACCCGCTCGCTGCTGCTGAGCGAGCTCGACATCACCGAGCAGGAGGTCTACCGGCTGCCCGGCGCCCTCGATCTGCGCGGCCTGTTCGACCTCTCGCGCATCGACCGGCCCGATCTGCGCTACCCGCCGCATGTGCCCAAGACGGCTCTGGCCTTCCAGCCGCCCGAGCAGAACGGCCGCGCCGACCTGTTCGGCGCGATCCGCAAGGGCGACGTGCTCGTGCACCACCCCTACGAGTCGTTCGCGACGAGCGTGCAGGCCTTCCTCGAGCAGGCCGCCCGCGACCCGCACGTGCTCGCGATCAAGCAGACGCTGTACCGGACCTCGGGCGACAGCCCCATCGTGCAGGCGCTCATCGACGCGGCCGAGGCCGGCAAGCAGGTGCTCGCGCTCGTCGAGGTGAAGGCCCGCTTCGACGAGGCCAACAACATCGTCTGGGCGCGCAAGCTCGAGAAGGCGGGCGTCCACGTCGTCTACGGTCTCGTCGGCCTCAAGACCCACTGCAAGCTCGCTCTCGTCATCCGCGAAGAAGAGGGGCGCCTGCGCCACTACAGCCACGTCGGCACGGGCAACTACAACCCCAAGACAAGCCGTATCTACGAGGACTTCGGCCTGTTCACCGTCGACGACCAGGTCGGTCGCGACCTCACCCGTCTGTTCAACGAGCTGAGCGGGTACGCGATCGAGAAGAAGTTCAAGCGTCTGCTCGTCGCACCCCTGCACCTGCGCCGAGGGCTCCTGCGCCACATCGACAAGGAGCGCCGCAACGCTCTCGAGGGCAAGCCCTCGGGGGTGCGGATCAAGGTCAACTCGATGGTCGACGAAGAGATCATCGATGCCCTGTACCGCGCGAGCCAGGCGGGCGTGCCCGTCGAGGTGTGGGTGCGCGGCATCTGCTCGATCAAGCCCGGCGTCCCCGGGATGAGCGAGAACATCACGGTGCGCTCCATCCTCGGCCGCTACCTCGAGCACTCCCGCATCTTCACGTTCGAGAACGACGGCGACCCGCAGGTGTTCATCGGCAGCGCCGACATGATGCACCGCAACCTCGACCGCCGCGTCGAGGCCCTGGTCCGCGTGGTCGACCCCGTGCAGGTGCAGGAGCTGACGACCCTGTTCACCCTCGCGATGGACGACGGGACGAGCTCATGGCACCTGGGGTCCGAGGGCGAGTGGACGCGGCACAGCGTCGACGATGCCGGGGCGCCCCTCATCGACCTGCAGGAGCACACGATGGCTCTCGTCCAGCGCAAGCGTCGGGCCCGGACGGCGCGGTGACGAAGACCGAGATCGAGACCGCTGTCTACGCGGCCGGCGGTGTGGTGTGGCGGCAGGTCGAGGGGAAGCTCCGCATCCTGCTCATCCACCGCACGAAGTACCGGGATCTGACCCTCCCGAAGGGCAAGGTCGACCCCGGCGAGACGCTCGCCGAGACCGCGGTGCGCGAGATCCGTGAGGAGACCGGCATCCGCGTCTCGCTGGGGGTGCCCGTCGGGGTCTCTCGATACCGGATGCCGAGTTCACGCACCAAGATCGTGCACTACTGGGCGGCCGAGGCGACCGATGCCGCCGTGCGCAGCTCGACGTTCGTGCCGAACAAAGAGGTCGCGGCGATCGAGTGGGTGAGCCTGAAGAAGGCCCGCAAGAACCTCAGCTACCCCGTCGACATCGAGATCCTCGACGAGTTCACGCGGATCGTCGAAGAGGGGGCTCTGCCCACCTTCCCGATCGTCGTGCTGCGCCACGGCAAGGCGCGGGCCCGCGAGGGGTGGGAGGGCTCCGACAGCGCCCGCCCCCTGACCCCGCGCGGGCGCCGCCAGGCCGAGGCGATCGTCGGTCCCCTCCTCGCCTTCGGTGTGCGTCGGGTCTACTCGAGCCCCGCCGAGCGCTGTGTCCGCACCGCCACTCCCCTCGCCCAGGCGCTCGGCCAGCGCGTCCACCTGACCGAGGCCGTCAGCCAGGACGCGTGGGAAGAGGGCCGCGCCGACGCCCGGTCGCTCATCGGCGAACGGGTGCGCGCGCGCAAGCCGGTCGTCGTGTCGAGCCACCGACCCGTCCTGCCCGACATCCTGCACGAGCTCGCGCTCGCGACCGGAACCATGGGCGGCTCGTACCTCGGGAGCGCTTCGGCGCTGGAGCCCGCGGCGTTCTCGGTCGTGCACATCCCCGTCGAGCACCCCGGCGCCGGCATCGTGGCCATCGAGACGCACGAACCGAAGGTGTGACGCTCCCCACCGGCATCCGACTCGCCTGGCGCGAGGTCCCCGCTGGTGCCAGGCGTCGCGACGTGTCGCGGGCGCTCCTGGCCGAGCTCCTGCCGGGCGCGCGGTTCCGTTCGCGATGCCCCGCGTGCGGCGGAGACCATGGCCGCATCCACGTGGAGGGGGCGGATGCCGCGGTCTCGGTGTCGTACGTCGAGGGGTGGGCCGTCGCGGTGGCAGCGCAGGGTCTCGAGCGCGTCGGTCTGGATGCGGTGCCCACCGATGCGGGGGGTCTGGAGCGGGTGCTTCCGCGGCTCGCGCCCCCAGGACCGGACGATCTCGAGTCGCCTGCTCCGGAAGCGTGGGCGGATGCCGGCGGGTCGAGCGCCGCGCCCGCCCGGACGTGGGCGCGCGTCGAGGCCGTCCTGAAAGCCGACGGACGCGGGCTGACCGTCGATGCTCGACGGGTCGCCGTCCAGGGGCACGGGGACACGTGGGTGGCTCGAATCCTCTCGTCCGCCCCGCGCGGACGGCCCCGCGCGAACGAGGGTGACCCGGCAGAGGGCCTCCCGCGCGAATGGCGCGGGTGGGACCTCGATGGTCCGGCGAACGTCGTGCTCGCCGTGGCGGTGGAGAGCGCCTCGGGCCTCTGAGCCTAACGACGACGCGAGCCGGCCGTCAGGGTCGCACGGGCAATGCCACGTCGTCGATCCACCGCGACAGCACCGCCGCGGCATCGGGTCCCCCGGCGCGCTCGACCGCGGCGCGGAAATCATCCGTGGTGACGAGGGCATGGCGGTGGTCCGCCGTCCACGACCGCAGGAGATCGAAGAACGCCTCGTCGCCGAGCGTGCGCCGCAGCGCGTGCAGCGTGAGGGCCCCGCGCTTGTAGACCCGGTCGTCGAACATGTCATCGGGCCCGGGATCGACCAGCAGGAGGTCGCGCGGCTTCGCGGCGAGTCGCGCGTAGTAGTCCGCGACGCACGACTCGACGGAGGCCCCTCCCGAGGTCTCCGACCACAGCCACTCGGCGTAACAGGCGAAGCCCTCGTTGAGCCAGATGTCGCTCCACCGGGCGATGCCCACGCTGTTGCCGAACCACTGGTGGGCCAGCTCGTGCGCCACCAGACGCTGCGCGGCGGGAACGAGGTGGTTCATCCCGAACACGGCGAGCCCCTGCGCCTCGAGGGGAATCTCGAGCTCGTCGGCGGTCACCACGAGGGTGCACGCTTCTTGGGGGTACGGCCCGAAGAAGCGGTCGAAGGCCCGCAGCATGTCGGGCACCGTCGCGAAGGCGCGATCGACCGCGGCGGTCAGGGCGGGAGGGGCGGTGACCGTGACGGCGGGCACCGGGGCGTCACCGGTGCCCTCGAGCTGACGCGTGCGGTACCGACCGACGTGCACGGCCGCCAGGTACGTCGCCGTGGGGACGTCGGAGACGAACGTCGTCGTCGTCCGACCACCCCGCCGCGTGCTCGACCCCGCGACGCCGGTGGCGGCGGCGGCGTAGCCGTCGTCGACCGTGATCTCGAGGCGCATGCGCGCCCTGTTGTCGGGGCGGTCGTTGCACGGGAACCACGTCGGGGCGCCGATGGGCTGCCCCGCGACGAGAGCGCCGTCGGTCAGCTCCTCCCAGCCCACGGTTCCCCACCGCGACCGGCGGGGAGCGGGCGCACCCGCGTAGGTCACCTCGACCTCGAAGCGGTCCCCGGCGGCGAGAGCGTGCGGGGGCGTCACACGCAGAGTCCGCGGCCCCGCCGAGAATCGCGCGACCGCCCCGTCGACGCGCACGCGCGACGTTCGGAGGCCGACGAGATCGAGAGTGAACGACGACACGGCCTCGCGCGCGACCGCGACGATCGTGGCGACGCCGTCGAGGCGGTTCGTGCGGACGCGATAGCCGATCGCGAGGTCGTACGACTCGACGTCGTACGAGAGGTCGCCGCTCTGCGGGGCGTAGGGGTCGGCCACGCTCACGTCGTCGACTGGTACGCGCGCACCTTCACCGCGCGCCACGGACCGATGGGGTTGCCGCTCCACCGCGAACCGACCGGGACGGTCTCACCGCGCATGACGAGCGAGGCGGGCCCCACGGTCGCGTGCGCGCCGAGGGTGGAGGCGGGGAGGACGACGCTGTGCGGACCGAGGGTCGACCCCGGCTCCAGCTCGACGGTATCCATACTCATGATTCGATCATGGAACAGGTGCGTCTGAACGACGCATCCGCGGTTGACGGTTGACGCGTCGCCCAACGTGACCAGGTCGGGTTCGGGCAGCCAGTAGCTGTCGCACCACACGCCGCGACCGATCTTCGCGCCGAGGCTGCGCAGCCAGACGGCGAGCGCCGGGGTTCCCGCCGCCGCGCGCGCGAACCACGGGGCCGCAACCATCTCGGTGAAGGTGTCCGACACTTCGGTGCGCCAGACGAAGCTCGACCACAGCGGCTGCTCGCCCGCGCGGATCACGCCGACGATGGCCCACTTCGCCGCGGTCGAGACCCCCGCGGCGACAGCCCCCGCCGCGAGCAGCACGACGCCCGACAACAGCAGCGTCCACACCGGACCGAGCACGACCCAGAGCGCGGCGAGAGCGAACATCACGCCGAGGCCGATCGCGCAGGTGACGACGACCGGCACGAAGCGGCACAGCTCCCACAGCGTCCGCGCGAGACGCAGGCTCGCGGTCGGTCGATAGGTGCGCGACTCGTCACCCTCGGCCGAGAGCCGGCGAAGGCGCACCGCGGGCGAGCCCAACCAGGACGATCCCGCCTTGGCCTTCATCGGCGCTGCGGACAGCACGGCGACCAGCCCGTCCCGCGGAACGCGGTGGCCGGGCGCGGCCATTCCGGAGTTGCCGAGGAAGGCGCGCTTGCCGATCCGTACGGGCCCGATGCGCATCCACCCCGCGCGCAGTTCGTACGACGCGACCATCGTGTCGTCGGCGAGGAACGCCCCGTCTTCGATGCGCGTCATCGACGGGATCAGAAGAACCGTCGAGGCCTCGACGTCGTGTCCGACGCGCGCACCCAGCAGGCGCAGCCACACGGGCGTGAACAGCGAGGAGTAGAGGGGGAAGAGCACCGTGCGGGCGGCATCCAGGAGTCTTTCGATCGTCCACGCCTGCCACGCCACGCGGCTGCGCACCGGGTGGGTGCCCTCGGTGAGGCCGATCGACATCACGCGCACGAGAAGCACCACGGATGCCGCGAACACCAGGCCCGCGACGGCGACACCCGGGACGAGCCAGGCGAAGGCGCCCGCGGCCGCGTGGCCGAGATCGTCCGCCCCGCGGATCCCCTGCGCCACGACGAGACCGCCCACGGTGAAGGAGGCGAGCGGGAGAAGAGCGAGCACAACCGCCGATGCCGCGTAGGCCCACAGCCAGCGGGTGGGCGCCGGGGGCCGGTGCGTCGGCCACCCCTTCGCCGTCCCGCCCACGCGGACGGCGGGCGATCCCGCCCACGACTGATCCGCCTTGACGCGTCCGAAGACGGCCGAGCCCGGCGCGATCTCGGCACGGCGACCGATGCGGGTGCCGGGTGCGAGCGTCGAGCGAGCGCCGACCGTGGCCTCGGCGCCGATGCGCACCTCGCCGATGCGAACGAGGTCACCGTCGATCCAGTACCCGGTCAGGTCGACCTCGGGCTCGATCGAGGCCCCGTCGCCGATGACGAGCATCCCCGTGACGGGAGGCAACGCGTGCAGGTCGACGTTCCGACCGATCCGCGCGCCCAGCGCCCGGGCGTAGTACGACACCCAGGGGGCTCCGGCCAGACCCACGGCATCCACCTGATCGGCGATCTGCTCGGCGAGCCAGAGCCGGATGTGCACCCACCCGCCCCGCGGATAGTCGCCGGGGCGCACGCCCGAGAGAAGAAGTCGAGCGGATGCCACGGCGATCGCCATGCGCCCGAACGGCGTCGCGAAGACGAGGAGACCGACGACGAGAGCCGGCCAGGGCACCGACGGCAGCACGTCGAATCCGGGGACGAGCCGAAGGAGCGCCGAGGCCGTGAGCAGGTACAGCAGCCACCGCACACCTGAGAGGATGAACAGCGGAGCGCCGAGGAGGGTCTGCGCCCACTGGGTGGTGCGCGGCGTCGGTTCGGCGCGGTGGAAGGCGGCGGGCGTCTCGTCGGAGAGCTGCGGTCCGAGCGCCTTGGCCATGGCCCCGAGGCGCGGAACGTCGTAGATGTCGGCGACTGAGAACTCCGGCACCCGTGCCCGGATGCGCGAGACGAGCTGCGCGGCGGCGAGCGACCCCCCACCGAGATCGAAGAAGTCGGCCTTGCGCTCGGTGACGGGGATGCCCAGAACGGCCTGCCACTGCTCGGCCAACCAGGCCTCGTCGACCGAGAAGTCCGTCGCGGCGGGGGCTTCCAGTCCGGGCAGGGGCCACGGGAGGGCCGCGCGGTCGACCTTGCCCGAGGTGCGGACCGGCAGGGAGTCCACCACGCCGAGGAGGGGGATGGTCGCGGCCGGGAGTCGTTCCGCGAGAGCCGCACGGGCAGCCCCGCGATCGAGCTCGGCTCCGACCTCCATCACGAGATAGCCGACGAGGACCGGCACCCCCGCTTCGGTGGTCCGCACCGCCACGGTCGCCGCGCTCACGTCCGGAAGATTCTGCAGCGCCGATTCGACCTCACCGAGCTCGATCCGGCGGCCGCCCACCTTGACCTGATCGTCCGCGCGCCCCTGGAACACCAGCCCCTCGCGCTCGAAGCGCACGAGGTCCCCCGAGCGATACGCCCGCTCCCACCCGAGGGTCGGCATCGGTGCGTACTTCTCGGCGTCCTTCGCGGGATCGAGATACCGGGCGAGGCCGACACCGCCGATGATCAGCTCGCCCACCGCGCCCTCGGGGACGGGGAGTCCCTCGGCATCCACCACCGCGAGGGCCCACCCGTCGAGGGGCAGGCCGATGCGCACGGGCAGAGAGCCGTCGAGCGGAGCCGCGCACGCCACGACGGTGGCCTCGGTCGGACCGTAGGTGTTCCACACCTCGCGCCCCTCGGCCACGAGGCGAGCGGCGAGCTCGGGCGGACACGCCTCTCCGCCGAAGATCAGCAGGCGCACGTTCTCGATCGAGTCGGCCGGCCACATCGCGGCGAGGGTCGGAACGGTCGAGACGACCGTGATCCCCTGCCGCAGCAACCACGGGGCCAGGTCCTCCCCCGAGCGCACGAGAGAACGAGGAGCCGGCACGAGGCACGCCCCGTGTCCCCAGGCGAGCCACATCTCCTCGCACGAGGCGTCGAACGCGACCGACAGTCCGGCCAGCACGCGGTCGCCGGGGCCGAGCGGCTCGCCCTGCAGGAAGATCCGCCCCTCCGCCTCGACGAACGCCGCCGCCGAACGGTGAGACACCGCCACGCCCTTCGGGACGCCCGTGGATCCCGAGGTGAAGATGATCCACGCATCGTCGTCGATCGCGGGCGGGGCGACGATGGGGACGGCGCTCGTGCGGGGGTGCGGCGCCGCTCCGTCGTAGAGACGGACGAGATCACCCTCGGCCGCGACGAATTCCCCCTCCCCCGCGACGATGCCGCGCACCCCGGCTTCGCCGAACACCAGGCGCGCGCGCTCGTCGGGGTCATCGGCATCCACCGGCACGTAAGCGGCGCCCGCCGCCATGACCGCGAGGATCGAGACGTACAGCTCCTTCGACCCGGACGGCATGCGCACGCCCACCCGGTCGCCCCGGCGCACCCCCGCCTCGTGCAGGGCCGCCGCCGTCCGCCTCACCCGCGCGAGCAGTTCGCGGTAGCTGAGCGCTCCGGATCCGTCGTCGATCGCGGAGGCCTCCGGATGCCGAGACGCGACGTCTGTGAGGATGTCGATGAGGGTGCGCGCGGGAGCCGCGGCCCCCGTCCGGTCGAGCGGGGCCTGAGCTTGGGAAGCGGAGGTCGTCACGGGGATGAACAGTACAACCCCCGGGAAAACACCCCGGAACGGCCGCCCCGGTTCAC
Source organism: Microbacterium testaceum StLB037 (assembly GCF_900104345.1). Taxonomy (GTDB): domain Bacteria; phylum Actinomycetota; class Actinomycetes; order Actinomycetales; family Microbacteriaceae; genus Microbacterium; species Microbacterium testaceum_A. Next base: position 38,964 of record NZ_FNJN01000007.1, on the reverse strand, counting down.
CTTCCGTTCACCCGTGCAACGCAGTCTGTTAGCAGTCGCTGTTTACCGTTCACGACGAACCCTGCACCGGGTTCCTGTTCCCGACATGCGAAGGATTCACACCGTGAAGCTCTCCCGACTCGCCCAGCTGGGCACCGTGGCCGCCGTGGCCTCCCTGACCCTCGCCGGCTGCGCCGGCCCCTCGGGCTCCGGCGACGCCGCGGGCTCGACCCCCTCGTCGACCTCGTCCGACGTCGCGTTCACCGTCGACCCGAACCTCTCGGGCACGATCACCGCGGGTGGCTCGAGCGCCCAGGCCAACGCGCAGGCCGCGTGGACCAGCGCGTACAACGCCCAGGCCAAGGGCGTCACGATCAACTACGACAAGTCGCAGGGCTCCGGCGGTGGCGTCACCAACTTCCTCAGCGGCGCGTACGACTTCGCCGGCTCCGACTCGCCGCTGAACGCGGACCAGACGGCCCAGTCCAAGGCCCTCTGCACCGAGGGTGGCGTCAACATCCCCGTCTACCTCGACGGCGTGGCCATCATCTTCAACATCCCCGGCGTCACGAGCCTGAAGCTCTCGGGCGAGACGATCGCGAAGATCTTCGCTCTGCAGATCACCGACTGGTCCGACCCGGCCATCACCAAGGACAACGGCACGGCCCTCGCCGCCGGCGCCATCACCACCGTCGCGCGTTCCGACGGCTCGGGCACCACGCAGAACTTCACCAACTACCTCGCCGCGACGCAGTCGTCGGTCTGGACCTCGCCCGCGGGCAAGGACTGGCCCATCGAGGGCAACGTGTCGAAGCAGAAGGGTGGCTCGGGCGTCGTCGAGGCCGTCAAGGCCGGCACCGGAACCATCGGCTACGCCGACCACTCCGCCATCGGCAGCCTGAACGCCGCGTCGATCATCCAGGACGGCACCGCCATCGCGTACAGCCCCGAGGCCGTCACCGCGACCTTCGCGGCCGCCGCGGTCGACGCCAGCAACGGTGTCGCCGGTGACCTGTCGAAGAAGTTCGACTACTCGAAGCTCACCGCTGAGACGTACCCGATCCCGCTCGTGTCGTACGCCGTCACCTGCACCACGTTCAAGGACGCCAAGCAGTCCGAGCTCGTCAAGTCGTACCTCGGCTTCGTGACCAGCACGCTCGGCCAGCAGGTCGCGGCCAAGAACGCCGGCTCCGCGCCGCTGCCCGACTCGGTGCTCTCGGCTGCTGCCGAGACGCTCGCGTCGATCAAGTAAACATCTCTTCGGACTCGGCCCGGCCCGCACCTCGTGTGCGGACCGGGCCGGGCTGATCGGAGCGGTCGACCAGCTCGAACGCTCCGCTGAGCCAGCATCCTCAGAGAACACCCGACCGAGGAGAACCATGACCCGTGCCGAGCGTGAGGTCCCCCGTGACTGACACCGTCGCTGACACAGAGACCGCCCCGTCCTCCCCTCCCCCGCCTCGGACGTCGATCGTCGGCAAGCGCCGCGTCGGCGATTCGGTCTTCCTGGGGCTGTCGACCACGGCCGCCGTGTCGATCATGATCATCCTCGCCGGGGTGGCGATCTTCCTGATCATCCGCGGCATCCCCGCGATCACCGGCAACTGGACCGAGGGTGACCTCGCGGGCTACCAGAACGGCAGCTGGACCAACTTCTGGGAGTACGTCGGTCCGCTGCTGTTCGGCAGCATCTGGGCCGCGCTCATCGCCATGGTCATCGGCACGCCGGTCGCCATCGGCATCGCGCTGTTCATCTCGCACTACGCCCCGCGTCGGATCGCCGGCTTCCTCGGCTACATCGTCGACCTGCTGGCCGCGGTCCCCTCGATCGTCTTCGGCCTGTGGGGCATCATCGTCATGCGCCCGCTACTCGTGCCGGTCGGTGAGTTCCTCAACCAGTACCTCGGCTGGATCCCGCTCTTCCAGGGCCCGGTCTCGACCACGGGTTCGACGATGTTCACCGGTGGTGTCGTCCTCGCCGTGATGATCCTCCCGATCGTCACCTCGATCACGCGCGAGATCTTCCTGCAGACCCCGCGCCTGCACGAAGAGGCCGCCCTCGCGCTGGGCGCCACGCGCTGGGAGATGATCCGCCTCGCGGTCTTCCCCTACGCCCGCAGCGGCATGGTCTCGGCCACGCTCCTCGGTCTCGGCCGCGCGCTCGGAGAGACGATGGCCATCGCGCTGATCGTCTCGCCCAGCCTGATCTATTCGGTGCTGCTGCTCACCGACGGATACAACTCGCAGACCATCGCGGCCAACATCGCGCTGAACTTCCCGATCGCCACCGACCTCCAGCGCTCGGCGCTGATCGGTACCGGCCTCATGCTGTTCGTCGTCTCTCTCGCGGTGAACATGCTCGCCCGCTACATCATCGGGGCGACGGGCCCCGGTGCGAAGGGTCGCAAGAAGGGCAAGCGCTCATGACCGTCACGGCCCCCTCGTCCTCGTCTCCCCTGGCCCTCACCAGCGGCCAGCTGCCCCGCTTCATCGAGCCCGCGCTCCTGGTCGGCGTGGCCGTCGTGGTCGCGGTCATCCAGCTCCTGCTGGGCGGCTTCGCCCTCGCGACGTGGCTGATCCTCTCGGCGGTGCTGTACCTGATCGCCATCGGGGTCGGGTCCTCGATCGTCGAGAATCGCCGCAAGGCGGTGGACCGCGTCGTCCGCGGCCTGGTGACCGTCGCGTTCCTCCTCGCGGTCGCACCCCTCATCTCGACCCTGTGGACCGTGGTCTCCAAGGGCCTCGCGGTGGTCAACTGGAACTTCGTCACGCAGGTGGGCGGCACCGCCTTCAACCCCGACACCCTCGAGGTCGTCGCGACGGCGGGTGCCTGGCAGGCCATCACGGGCACGCTCATCATCACGGGTATCGCCGCCCTCATCTCGGTGCCGATCGGCGTCCTCGCCGCGGTCTACCTGGTCGAGTACGCGCAGCCGAACAACCCGCTGCGTCGCGCGATCACCTTCCTCGTCGACGTGATGACCGGCATCCCCTCGATCGTCGCCGGTCTGTTCGCGTTCTCGCTGTTCAGCCTGGTCGTCGGTCCGAAGGCGTTCAGCGGGTTCTCGGCATCCATCGCCCTCTGCGTGCTGATGATCCCGATCGTCATCCGCTCCACCGAAGAGATGCTGCGCCTCGTCCCGGCCGACTTGCGCGAGGCGTCCCTCGCGCTGGGCGTGCCGCGCTCGGCGACGATCATCAAGGTCGTGCTGCGTACCGCCGCATCGGGCATCATCACCGGTGTCGTGCTGGCCGTGGCCCGCGTCGTCGGTGAGACCGCGCCGATCTTCATCGCGGCGAGCTTCACCGACAACTTCAACGCCAACCCGTTCGAAGGCCCGATGCAGACCCTCCCCGTGATGGCCTACACCGCGTACAGCTTCCCCGGTCAGGACATCGATGCGTCTCAGGCGAACGCCTGGGGTGCGGCCTTCCTGCTCGTCGTCCTCGTCGTCATCTTCAACCTGATCGCCCGTATCGTGGCGGCGGTGTTCGCGCCCAAGGCGCGCTGAGCCCAGAAAGGCACTCACTCGTGTCCAAGAGCATCGAGGTCCAGGACCTCAACGTCTACTACAGCGACTTCCTCGCGGTCGAGGGCGTCTCGATCGACATCGAGCCCCGCTCGGTCACCGCCTTCATCGGCCCTTCGGGCTGCGGCAAGTCCACGTTCCTGCGCACGCTGAACCGCATGCACGAGGTCATCCCCGGCGGTCGCGTCGAGGGCCGCGTGCTCATCGACGGCGACGACCTCTACGGTCCGGGCGTCGACCCCGTGCTCGTGCGTCGCCACGTCGGCATGGTCTTCCAGCGCCCCAACCCGTTCCCGACGATGTCGATCCGCGAGAACGTGCTGGCCGGCGCGAAGCTCAACGACAAGCGGATGCCGAAGAGCGACGCCGACGCCCTGGTCGAGAAGTCGCTGCGGGGCGCCAACCTCTGGAACGAGGTCAAGGACCGTCTCGACAAGCCCGGCGGCGGCCTCTCGGGCGGTCAGCAGCAGCGTCTGTGCATCGCGCGCGCCATCGCCGTCTCGCCCGACGTGCTGCTGATGGACGAGCCGTGCTCGGCCCTCGACCCGATCTCGACCTTCGCGATCGAAGAGCTGATCGGCGAGCTGAAGAGCGAGTACACGATCGTCATCGTGACGCACAACATGCAGCAGGCCTCGCGTGTGAGCGACAAGACGGCGTTCTTCAACATCGCCGGCACCGGCAAGCCCGGAAAGCTCATCGAGTACAACGACACCGCGTCGATCTTCACCGCACCCAGCGTCCAGGCGACCGAAGACTACGTCTCGGGCCGTTTCGGATAAGCAGTCCCGTGCGAAGGCCCCGCTCCGGCGGGGCCTTCGTCGTTCCCCGGCCGCTCAGTCGCGGGGGCTGAGCAGGTAGGCGTTCAGTTCATCGGTGAAGGCGCGGTCCACCGGCACCTCGATCCCGTCGACGGATCGGATCGGGGCGGCGAGCCGCACGCTCGACAGCAGCCAGGCGGCATCCGCGGTGGCGAGGTCTTTCGCCGGCACCGTCTCGTACGCCGTGGTGAAGCCGCGACCCTCGAGGTACGCGAACAGACTGAGCTGCGTCGTCCCGTGCAGGATGCCGGCCTGCGGCTCGGGCGTCACGAAGCGGTCGCCGACACGCAGGACGACGGATGCCGTGGGCGCCTCGAGCAGGTAGCCGTCGCTCGTGACGAACACGGCGTCGTCGGCCCCGCGACGTTTCGCCTCGCGGATGGCGGCCATGTTGACGGCGTACGAGAGCGTCTTGGCCCCGAGCAGGAGCCAGGGAGCGCGCGCGGGGACGTCGAGGGCGTAGCCGCGATCGAGGGTGGCGACAGCGACCCCTGTCGTTCGTCCGCTCGTGTTGTCGGGGGCGTCGGCGAGCGTGATCCACGCCGTCGGCGCGGGGCCGTGCTCGACGCCGCGGCTGAGCAGCAGCTTCATGACGTTCTCACCCGCCCCCGCCTCGCGCGCCACGCGCTCGATCGCGACGCGCCACTGGGCGAGGTTCGGCGCGGGGAGGTCGCAGAGCGCCGCGGAATGCGCGAGGCGCGCGAGGTGCGGCCCGACCTCGTGCGGATGGCCGTCGACGACGCCGAGGCTCTCGAACACGCCGTCTCCGCGCTGAGCACTGAGCTCACCCACCCCGAGGGCGGGACCGTGTGGGTCGATCTCGTGCAGCGTGTCACGGTAGTCGGCGCCTTCGTCATCGGGTGCCGCAGGGTCGATCACGAGAGCGAAGCGCCAAGCCATGAGCCGAGCCTACGCCGCACCGCCGACACGCCCGGGTCTTGTCAACCGGGCTGTTCCAGGGAATGTCCGCGGGCGGGGCTTGTTACACTTTCCTAGCCGGGCCGCAGTAACCCCGGGCTCCATCTTCTGCCGCTATGAGCGGCCATGCGCCGAGAGGCGTTCTGCGGTCCGGCACTTATCTTTTCCGCTCAGGTCAGCGCGTCACGGCGCCAAAGAGCGGCCGACGCCGACAGGTCCTCCGCGTACGTGGCGAGCCGCAGAGCGCGCGTGGTGAGGGCAGATGCCCGCTCCGACTCGGTGTTCTCGTAGTCGTCGGCGAGGTGCGTGGACCCTGCCGCCTGCACACGGCAGAACGCCGCGGCGCGATCGAGGGCCACGGCGAAGTCCCCTTCGAAGAGCCCGCGCAGGATGGTGTCGATCAGCTGCACCAGCTCTTCGGGGCCCGCCGGCGCGGGAGCCCCGGCCACCACGGCATCAACCGTCGCCATCTCCACCCGACCGCGCTCGTAGAGCAGGGCGGCCGTGGCGGCGTCGTCGTGGATCATCAGCTGCAGAAGGTAGAGGCGCCACAGCGAGCCGGGAAGGGAGCGAGCGGGCGAGCGCGACCACAGCTCGGCGATGTCGTCGATGCCGTGATCGTCGGTGAACGCCACCAGCCGCTCGACCACGTCGATGCTCGGATCGGCGCGGACGCGCGACAAGAGCGCCTGCGCCGTGCTGTGCGCGACCCGCGACACCTCGGCCGGGTCCTCCGCCGAGAACAGACGGTCGAACAGCTCTGCGGGACGCCGAACCGGCTTGTGGAATTCGCGGGGGGAATCGCTCATGCATCCAGGCTAAAGCGTCCCCCTCGCGGGGCGGGCCGCACGCGAGGTACCCGCTGGCGACGGCACCGGAACAGGCAGTCTGAAGGTGATCAGGCCGTGGCGACGGCGAGCACGGGGGCCGAGCTCGGCGTGCCGTCGGGAGAACCACCCGCGGGTTCGACCGTCACGGCGATGACGTCACCGCTGTGCATCTCACCCGAGAGCTGAGCCGTGGCGTTGCCATCGGCATCCGGCTCGAAGATCCCGGCCGGGATCGCGATCTGGTTCTCACCGCGAACGAACCACAGCTCGTAGGTCTTGCCGTCGGGCAGCGCCGGCATGCCGTCGGCGACAAGCACGCTCTTTCCGCTCGAGGGCGACCAGTGCGCCGTGGCGACCGTTCCGTCGGGCATGGTGGCCGAGGCCGACTGCGCGTCGGGTGCATCTTCGATCTGCTGGAGGGCGACGACCGCGGCAGGCGGAGCGAACAACTGGCTGACGGTGACGGCGCCGAAGCCGAGCACGAGGACGGCGGCGAACGATGCGGCCAGTGCGAACCAGCGACGGGCACCCCATCCGGATCCCGGAGACGCGCCGACCGTGACGGCCTCGCGCTCGGGCTCGGTGACAGCGGGGCCGGCCGCGGCGAAGTCCTCGACGTCGTCGACGGATTCGGCGGCGGAAGCGGATGCCGCTGACTCCTGCGGGAGGTCGGAGATGCGCGCGAACAGCGAAGCCCGCACGGACGGCGGAGGCTCGACGGGCTCGACGGAGTCGCCGATCGCGGCCACCGCGTCGACGGCATGGCGCACGTGGTGGTCCCAGTTCGGGTTACCCGCGAGAGCCTCCTGGTACGCGCGCTCATCAGCCTCGGAGAGCGCGTTGAGCGCGTGTCCGACGGCGAGGTCGGCGAAATCCCTCTCGTTCACTTGTCCACCCCCATCTCCATTCTCAAGCGCGACAATCCGTCGCGCATTCGTGTCTTGACCGTACCGAGCGGCGCCCCGACGAGGGTCGCGATCTCACTTTGGCTGTACCCGCCGAAATAAGCGAGCGTGAGCGCTTCTTTCTGCGCCTCGGGGAGCGTCGCCAGTGCATCGACGACGCGCCGCCCTTCCATTTTCAGTTCGACCTTCTCGGACACGGCGTCGTATGCGACGTCCATATCCCGGAAGCCCGCGCGCACATCTCGATCGACGCTCGACTGCGAGGACCGCACGCGGTCCACCGCTCGACGGTGCGCGATCGTGAGAACCCACGATCTTCCCTGACCTCTGTTCGGAGTGAAGCGCCCAGCGGATTGCCAGATCTCGAGGAAGACCTCCTGAAGCACTTCCTCGCTCTGCGAGCGGTCCACGAGCACACGGAGGATCAGACCGAAGGCGCGGGCCGACAGGGAGTCGTACAACTCGGCGAAAGCGGCGCGGTCGCCGGCGGCGACGCGCTGCAAGAGGACACCCACGTGGTCGGCGTTCTCCGTCCCGTCGTCGGGAAGGTCGAAACCGTCGATCACCATGACCCCATCATTGCCTACGCCCCGCGCAACCTCGCGCGCGTATATGTGCGTGGCGAGACAGCTCGGGGCAAACCGTTATCTTGAGCCTCCGCGGCGTTCCGGGCGTCACCGGGTTCGATCGAAAAACATTCTGAAGAATATTTATTCTCGCTTGACCAGGGATTTAAAGCCCTCCGAATGCCGGCGACCGGTCGAATCCGCAACATTTCGCAATCCGATCCCGAGGGGGTCCCGAAGACCCTGTGTAAGCCGCTCCACGGCGAACCGCCCCTCGCACCGGGGTGTCCCTGACGGGTCGCAGACGCGATCCGGATGATTTCGGAGGAATGTCATGCTCACCAACAAGAAGCCCGTTGTCGCTGGTCTCGCCCTCGTTCTGGGCTCGGCCTTCGCTCTCACCGCATGTTCGGGTGGCACCACCTCGGGTGGCTCGACCACCGACGAGAGCGCAATGCCCTCGATGTCGGCCTCGCCGTCGATGTCGTCCAGCGCGATGGACCCGGCCGCCAACCTCGTCGGCCCCGGTTGCGCCGACTACGCCGCTGCCGTTCCCTCGGGCTCCGGCTCGGTCGCCGGCATGGCTGCTGACCCGGTGGCCACCGCCGCGTCGAACAACCCGCTGCTGAAGACGCTCACCGCGTCCGTCAGCGGCCAGCTGAACCCCGACGTCAACCTGGTCGACACGCTGAACGGTTCGGAGTTCACGGTCTTCGCCCCGGTCGACGACGCGTTCGCCAAGATCCCGGCCGCCACCATCGACGGCCTCAAGACCGACTCGGCCACCCTGACCAAGATCCTCACGTACCACGTGGTCCCCGGCCAGATCGCCCCCGACGCGATCGACGGCACGCACACCACGGTCGAGGGCCAGGACGTCACCGTCTCGGGCTCGGGCGACTCCATCAAGGTGAACGACGCCAACGTGATCTGCGGTGGCGTCCAGACCGCCAACGCCACGGTGTACCTCATCGACTCGGTGCTGATGCCCCCGGCCATGTAATTCACGGACGCGCGAGTCTTCGCGTTTCCGAGCGGTCGATGATCGACCGATCCTGACGGCGAGCGCCGGACCCCAGGCGAGGGGGTCCGGCGCTCGCTTTCGTTCGTCAGGAACCGACCGTGCGGATGATCTCGTCCTGCACGAGCCGGGCGGCGACAGGGCCGGCGTTCATGAACCACGGGTCGAAGTCCACGGTCGTCGCCTTCTGCCCGGCGACGGCGGAGAGGGTCTGCCAGAGCGGTGCCTGCTCGATGAACGAGACGCCCTCCCCCGTCCCGCCGTAGAACACGTGATCCGCGTCGGCGAGGTCGATCTGCTCGGCGCTGATCTCCTGCGACGTCTCGTCGAACCGCTGCGACTCCGGGCGTCCGAGACCGAGATCTTCCGCGATGCCTCCCGCGAAAGACGGCAGTCCCATGATGCGCGTGCGGTCGCCCGTCGACTGCAGGAAAGATACGGCCGGCTCCCCCGCCGGGTGGGTCTGCGAGAAAGCGGCGCTCTGCGCCTGAAGATCGTCGAGGATGCCGCGGGCATCGCCCTCGTCACCCAGGGCGTCGGCGATGAGGAGGAAGTCGCTCTTCCAATTCACCCCGTTGCCCTTCGTCACCACGGTGGGCGCGATGGCCGCGAGGGCGTCGTAGAGCTGGGCACCCCGGGTCGAGTTAATCAGGATCAGATCGGGCGCGGCTTGAGCGATCGCCTCGAGGTCGGGCTCGGTCCGCTGACCGATGTCCGACATGGCGTCCAGCGCCGGCACCCGGTCGGGGAACGCGTCGAGTAGATACCGGGGCACCAGTCCGCTGTTCTCGGCGCGGGTCGCCGCCACCGGCACCTGCCCCAGAGACAGGAGCGCGTCGAGCTGCCCCGTGGAGACGACCGCGATGCGCTTCGGCTCGGACGGAATCTCGGTCGTGCCGGCGAAGTGCGTCACCTCGCGGGGGAAGACGCCGTCGGCTTGCGCGGAGCCCATGCCGGGCTCGAGGTCGCGCGAGACGGTCCACTCCCCGGTCGAGCCGGCCTCGGCATCCACCGCCGAAGGGCCCGCGGCGGGGCCGGCGCATCCGGCGAGGGCGAGCACGGCTGCAGCGAGGCCGACGCCGACGAGTCGTCGAGGACGGAATCGGGCACGAGAGGACGGGAAACGAAAGTCGATCACCCGGTTAGGTTATCCTTACCTATGTGATCGTCGTCCAGCCGCCCACCGTCCCGGGCGTGGCGGAACGGGATTCGAGTCGACGGTCGTCGCGACGACGCGCGGTCATGTTCTTCCTGGTCGTGAGCGGCATCCTCGTCGGACTCGTCCTCGCGAGTCTCGCCGTGGGATCTCGCGCCCTCAGCCCCCTCGATGTCGTGTCGGCCCTCTTCTCGGATCGACAGGATGCCGCCGGCGTCATCGTCCATCAGCTCCGCCTACCGCGCACCCTCACCGCGATCTTCGCCGGGGCCTGTCTCGGCGTGGCCGGCGTACTGATGCGGGCGGCGACCCGGAACCCGCTCGCCGACCCGGGCCTGCTCGGGGTGAACGCGGGCGCCGCCCTCGGCGTCGTCGTCGCCATCGGGTTCTTCGGGGTCGCGACGGCGAGCGGATACGTCTGGTTCGCCGTCGCGGGCGCGGCGGGGGCGTCGCTGCTGGTGCACACCGCCGTCCGCGGCGAGCGGCGCGACGACACCATCGGTCTCGTCCTGGCCGGGGTGGCGCTCAGCGAGTGTCTCGGCGCCGTCGTCCGCATCATCACGCTGGCCGATGACGACACCTTCGAATCGTTCCGCTTCTGGGCGGTCGGTTCGTTCGAGCGCCGCGACCCGGACGTCGCGCTCCAGCTCCTGCCCTTCGCCGTCGTGGGCCTCCTGCTCGCCGTCGTCGTGGCGCGGGGCCTCGATCAGCTGCAGCTCGGCGCCGACCTGGCGCGGGCACTCGGGGTCTCTCCCCCGCTGGTCATGATCGGCTCGGGCGTCGCCATCACCCTGCTCTGCGCCGCCGCGACCGCGGCAGCGGGACCCCTGGCCTTCATCGGGCTGCTCGTGGCTCACGCCGTTCGCGGCGCGGTGGGCGGGTCCGTCCGGACGTCGCTCCCCCTGGCCGCCGTGACCGGGGCAGCGCTGACGCTCGCGAGCGACGTCCTCGGTCGAGTCATCGCCCCTCCGGGCGAGGTGGAGGCGGGGATCGTCGCCGCTTTCCTCGGGGCCCCGCTGCTGCTGTGGCTCATCCTCCGGAAGAAGCGGATGCCGTGACCACGGCAACCCTCCTCCGCACTCCCGCGCGCTCGCGACGGCGCCGCCGATACGCGCTGGTCCTGGTCGGCACGCTCGTCGTCGCGGCGATCGCCGCGGTGGTCGGGCTCACGACGGGTTCCTTCCAGGCGTCCCTCGGGCAGGTGGCATCCGCGCTGACCGGAGAGGGTGACGGCCGGACGAGCGTCGTGGTCGTGGGCCTGCGCGTCCCGCGCATTCTGGCCGCTCTCGCCATCGGCGCCGCCCTCGGCATGGCCGGGGCCGTGTTCCAGACGCTCGCCCGCAACCCGCTCGCGAGCCCCGACATCGTCGGATTCAGCGCCGGGTCGGCCACCGGCGCCCTCGTCGGGCTCACTCTTCTCGCGCCGGCCGCCTCTCCCGCCGCCGGGGCATGGATCGGCGGTCTGCTGACCGTCGTGGTCGTCATGGCCATCGCCCGCAGCGTGGGCGTCTCGCGAGAGCGGACGATCCTCGCCGGGATCGCGCTCTCGACCCTGCTGTCGGCGGCCAACGATTACCTCTTGACCAGGGCCCCGCTCGAGATCGCCCGCAACGCGACGCAGTGGCTTCACGGGAGCCTGGCGGCGACATCTCTCGACGATGTGGCGCTGCTGCTCTCGTCGATCGGCATCCTGTCATTCGTGCTGATCGTCGTGTACCGCGACTTCCGCACTCTCGAGCTGGGCGACGACACCGCTGTCGCCCTCGGGGTGCGCACCGGGCGGATACGCCTCGTGCTGGTCGTCGTCGCCGCGCTTCTCACGGGGACCGCGACCGCGGTCGCCGGTCCCATCGGTTTCATCGCCCTCGCCGCACCGCAACTCGCTCGACGCACCATGGGCACCAGCGGGATCCCCCTGGTCGGCTCCGCGGTCACGGGCGCCGCCGTGCTCCTCGTCGCCGACGTCATCGCCCAGCGCGCCCTGGCACCGTTACAGATTCCGGTCGGCCTGCTCACCGCCGTCGCCGGGGGCGCCTACCTGTTCTGGATCGTGTCCCGGCGACGCCGGTGAGCACAAGCGCCCCCGCGAGGCCGGTAGGCTGGACGGCGAGGGCCTCTAGCTCAGTCGGTAGAGCATCGGACTTTTAATCCGCGGGTCGTGGGTTCGAGCCCCACGGGGCCCACCGCACGTCGCGATCTTCGCGCCGCATCCTCTTCAGTTCGGCATCCGCCTCAGCCGGTAACCGACACCGTCGGGTCGATCAACGGGTTCTCACTCGATCCCGAATCGCACATCGACCATCTTGTGCGTCCAGGCGAGCACGTCGGAGGTCACGCCCGCGGCGAGCGCTTCGTGCACGTACTGCTCCCATTTCGCCCGGAGCTCGGCCATCGAACTCGGCGGCATCTCCATCGAGAGTTCAACGGCCTGCTGCCAGGTCGAGGCCGGCACGTTCAGCGCTGCGATCGTCTTCGGCGCCATCTCCGCCATGGATCGAGCGGTGCGGTCGTCCAAAGCGCCTAGCGCGTCTAGCACGTACGCGTCGAGGAGTCGAAGCATCGGTTTTCCGCGGGCTCACGTCGACACGTCGTTAGAGAAGAGCGCGATCACGGCACTCCACACCGGCGGCAGTGACAGAGGTGCGTTCATCCCCCCGCCCTACGTCCACGACGCACCCGCTCGATGGTCTCGGCGGCTGCGACACCGGCGAGAAGGATCGCGGCCGCGATCGACAATCCGAGCGCGTTCAGGACAGGGAGGAAAAGGGCCATCCCCGCGAGCGCAGCCAGACCGACGAGGCCGAGCAGCTGAGCTCGCGGCCACCGTCTTTCGAGGGTGCGCCGGAACAGCGCCGTTCCGGCGAGGAACAGGAGGGGCCCGCCGACGATGACGATCGTCGCGGCGACGCTTCGCTGATCGGGTTGCGACAGCATTTCCTTGTCGCCCACGCTCATCAACACGATCCCGCCGATGATCGGAAGGTGCACCCAGGTGTAGGCCGTGCGCGCGAGACGGCCGGGTTCGTCCGACTCCTCGATCGCCTCCGCGCCGACGCGCTCGCCGTGATCGAAGTAGATCCACCACGCCGCCGCGGCAGCGACGAACGCCGTCACCAGCGATGCCACCGAAGACGCGGACGACTCCTTCTCGACGAAAGCGAGGCCGGTGACGAGCAGTCCCTCGCCGACGGCGATGAGGACGAAGAGCGCCGTCCGCTCCGCGATGTGGGGACCGGACAGGTCCCACGACTGAAGCAGCACCCTTCCTCGACCCGGTACCGGGTACCCCAGAATCGTGCCGAGCAGTTCGAGCGCGAGAGCCGCGGTCCACAACGGCAGCTGCCCGGCGGGCGGCAACACCGCACCGACGATCCAGAGGGCCCCGCCGACGGCAGTCCATCCGAGGATCAGAGCGAAATCGTGCGCCACCCGCCGGTCGTGACGAACGGTCGCCCACACGATGAATCCCGTGCGCCCGATCTGCAGGACGACGTATGCCACAGCGAACGCCCACGCTCGATCGCCGAATGCTTCCGCGATCGAAACGCTCATCACGAGCGCGATGAAACCCAGAGCCACGACCGCTCCGCGCACGGCGAGCTTCACGGGGTCGAGCCAATTGGTGACCCATGTGGTCGACACCCACGCCCACCACAGAGCGCACACCATGATGACGCCCTCGAAAGCTCCGAGCGGCGTCTGGTTCTCGGAGAGGTAGGCGGACAACTGCGTCAGCGCGAGAACGAACATCAAGTCGAAGAACAGCTCGACGTACGTCACCCGGTCCGCGCGCGAGGAGTCCGTGGGGCGCAACACGTCGCGGGTCATCCCGAATGCCATGCCCCATCCTGGCATTGACGCGTTGGACGCCGGCGAAGCTCTCACAGTTGCGCCGGCGCGCTCGCAGGCCCCCGCGGCACGACGACAGATTCTTCAATACAGCGAATCATGTACTATCGCGAGCATGTCGATCGCCGCTCCACTCGCCACCGCGACGCACACCGCAGCATTGGCCCGGCTCGGACACGCGCTGTCAGACCGCACCCGTGCCGGCATCCTGCTCGCCCTTCGGGAAGCCCCCGCCTTCCCCTCGGATCTGGCCGAGGCGCTCGACGTTTCGCGGCAGGTCATGTCGAACCAACTCGCCTGTCTCCGCGGCTGCGGCCTGGTCGAGTCGGTGCCGGATGGACGACGCACGTGGTACCGGCTGGCTGACTCGCACCTCGCTCCCGCTCTCGACGAGCTGTTGCGAGTCGTGCTCTACGTCGAGCCCGGATGCTGCGCCGGCGAGACGTGCACGTGCGCATGAGCACCGCCGAGACACGCCTCACCGCCGATCGCCGATCGGTCCTGCAGCGCCGGATCCGCTGGATCGTCGCGATTACGATCGCCTACAACCTGGTCGAAGCCGTCATCGCGATCGCGGCGGGATCGGCGGCGTCGTCGGCCGCGCTCATCGGCTTCGGACTCGACTCCACCATCGAGGTGCTCTCGGCCGCAGCGGTCGCCTGGCAATTCACGCGAAGCGATCCGGAACGCTGGGAGAAGGGCACGCTGCGCGTCATCGCCGTGGCCTTCTTCGCCCTCGCGGCATATGTCGCGGCGACCTCGGTCATGGCTGCGATCGGTCGCAGTGCTGTGGAGCACTCCACGCTCGGCATCGTCATCACCGCACTGAGCGTCGTCATCATGCCGTTCCTCTCGCTCGCCGAACGTCGCGCCGGTCGCGAACTCGGCTCGGCGACGGCCGTGGCCGACTCGAAGCAGACGCTCATCTGCACCTACCTCTCCGCGGCGGTTCTGGTGGGACTGGTCGCCAACAGCATCTTCGGGTGGTGGTGGGCGGATGCCGCCGCCGGACTGGTCATCGCGGCCTTCGCGGTGCGCGAGGGGATCGAGGCCTGGCGCGGCGACGCCTGCGCCACCTCGGTGGGCATGCTCCTCGATGACGACGAGCATGATTCCGATCACGACCACGACGGAAAGCACCACTGACCCATGCGCCCCCTCGCGAAGGCCCTCATCGCCTCCGGCGCCATCCTCGTCGCGCTCACGCTCGCGGCCGCCGTCTTCGTCGTCGTCGATCGATCCGATGACCCCGATCCGAGATCGCTGCAGGTCGAGCGGGCCGATTCCCACGTGCTCGACCCGGGCGACTCCGACGCCGTGAGCATCGTCGAGTTTCTCGACTTCGAGTGCGAGGCGTGCGCCGCGTATCACCCCGTCGTCGAGGACGTCCGCGAGAAGTACAGGGGCGAGATCCGGTTCGTGGTGCGCTACTTCCCTCTGCCGGGTCACGCCAACTCGGGCACCGCCGCCGTCGCCGCCGAAGCCGCCGCGCAACAGGGGCGCTTCGAAGACATGTATCGCGTGCTCTTCGAGCGTCAGTCGCAGTGGAGCCACACGACCGAGTCCCGTGCACCCGTGTTCCGCGACTACGCGGTCGAGCTGGGTCTCGACATGGAGACGTACGACGCCGCGGTCGCCGACCCGGCGACCGAAGCCCGGGTCCGCGCCGACTTCGACGAAGGTCGGGCGCTCGGTGTCGGCAGCACTCCCACGTTCTTCGTCGACGGCGAACCGCTCACCATCGAGAGGTGGGGGGATCTCGAGTCGGCGATTCTCGACGCCCGGCGTGCCTGAGCGATCAATAGACCCACTGCGCCCGTCAGCCGATCACCTCCACCCCGAACCCCGCCACCACGTCGCGCACCTCGCCGAGGTAGCGCTGGGCCTGCTCGGTGAGGGGGATGGCGGTGCGGCCGATCCAGCCGATCTCGATCCGCTCGTCGACGTCGAGGGGGACGGCGACGATCTCGGGGTCGAGGTCGTCGCTGATGATGCCCGTCGAGATCGTGTACCCGTCGAGACCGATCATGAGGTTGAAGATGGTCGCGCGGTCGGAGACCCGGATCTCCTGCTTGCTCGAGAGGGTCGAGAGGATCTCTTCGGCGAAATAGAACGAGTTGTTCGCGCCCTGATCGAAGGTGAGACGCGGGAGGTCCGCCAGGTCGTCGAGGGTCGCGCGCTCGCGCGTGGCGAGCGGATTGCGTCGCGAGACGAAGATGTGCGGCTCGGCACGGAAGAGCGGGTGGAAGGCGAGGCCCGAGTCCCGCAGCAGCTTGTCGAGGACGTTCCGATTGAAGTCGTTGCGGAACAGGATGCCGAGCTCGCTGCGCAACGTCCGGACGTCTTCGATGATGTCGAAGGTGCGGGTCTCGCGCAGAGAGAACTCGTACTCCGCGGCATCCGTCGCCTTCACCATCCGCACGAACGCGTCGACGACGAACGAGTAGTGCTGGGCGGAGACGCCGAGGAGGCGCCTCGAGGGCGGACGCCCCAGGTAACGCTGCTCGAGCAACTCCGCCTGCTCGACCACCTGGCGGGCGTAGCCGAGGAACTCCACTCCGTCGACGGTGAGCGTCACCCCGCGCGCGGAACGGGTGAGCAGGTCGCGGCCGACGCGCGTCTCGAGATCGCGCATCGCGGCCGACATCGTGGGCTGCGCGACGTAGAGCAGGTCGGCCGCGGCGCTGATGGACCCCTCGGCGGCCACCTCGATGAAGTACTGCATCTGCTGCAGCGTGATGCCGCTCGCCCGCTTCGCCATAGGTCGAGGCTATACCGCGACATAGCGGTACTGAATTACCCGATGACCCGACCGAAGGCGCACGATGAGGACACGATCACCGCACGGCCCACCCCGGCCCTACCCGATTGGCTCGACATGGCGAACGACATCACGTTCCGCATCTCCACCACGCGCTTCGACGAGGACTACGCGCCCTCGGCCAGCTCGCGGATCACCACGAACTTCGCCAACCTCGCCCGGGGCGAGCACCGCCAGCAGAACCTGCGGAACGCCCTCGCGATGATCGATCGCCGTATGAACGAGCTCGTCGGCGACGACGCGGACCGCTACCGCGTCGAGCTGGACATCGTCTCGGCCGAACTCCGTTTCGACGACGACGCCGGCGACGACCGCGAGTTCCCCCTGCTCGAGGTGCTCGACATCCACGTCGTCGACACGGTCACCGGCGAGCGCCACCAGGGCATCGTCGGCAACAACTTCTCGTCCTACCTGCGCGACTACGACTTCAGCGTGCTGCTGCCGACGGCCAACGGCGAGGGCAAGCCCTTCACGCTGCCCGAGGGTTTCGGCATCCTGCACGGCAAGCTCTTCCAGCACTTCCTCGATTCCGAGGCGTACCGCGAGCGCTATACGCAGTCCCCGGTTGTGTGCATCAGCGTATCGACGAGCCGCGAGTACCACCGCACCGGTGTCGAGCACCCCGTACTCGGCTTCGAGTACGAGCAGGACAGCTTCAGCCTCACCGACGAGTACTTCGGCAAGATGGGCCTGCAGGTGCGGTACTTCATGCCGCAGGGCAGCGTCGCACCGCTGGCGTTCTACTTCCGCGGCGATCTTCTGGCCGACTACACCGATCTCCAGCTGGCCGGCACGGTGGCCACGATGGAGACCTTCCAGAAGATCTACCGTCCCGAGATCTACAACGCCCACGAGCCGGCGGGCGAGGTCTACCGTCCCACCCTCGCGCACGACGACTTCACCCGCACGAACATCGCGTACGACCGCGAAGAGCGCAGCCGCCTCGGCATCACCCAGGGTCGCTACACCGAGGAGCACTTCGTGAAGCCCCACCGCGCCGTGCTCGACGCGTGGCTCGTCGCCGACGCCCTCCCGACCCGATGACCTCCCCGGAGACCCGCCCCGTGAACACCCTCCTCCCCACCTCGATCGTCGGAAGCCTTCCCAAGCCCGCGTGGCTCGCCAAGCCCGAGGTGCTCTGGTCGCCCTGGGAGCTCGAGGGCGACACACTCGTCGAAGGCAAGCACGATGCCCTCCGCAGCGCCGCCACGGAGCAGGAACGCCGTGGCCTCGACATCGTCAGCGACGGCGAGCAGACCCGCCAGCACTTCGTGACGACCTTCATCGAGCACCTCGAGGGTGTCGACTTCGAGAATCGCGAGACCGTCCGCATCCGCGACCGCTACGACGCGAGCGTTCCGACCGTGGTGGGCGCGGTGAGCCGTCGCCAGCCGGTTTTCGTCCAGGATGCCGCGTTCCTCCGCCAGCAGACGGATCGCCCGATCAAATGGGCCCTGCCCGGACCGATGACGATGATCGACACGCTCGCCGATCACCACTACCGCAGCCGCGAGAAGCTCGCGTGGGAGTTCGCGACCATCCTCAACCAGGAGGCCCGCGAGCTCGAAGCGGCAGGGGTCGACATCATCCAGTTCGACGAGCCCGCGTTCAACGTCTTCTTCGACGAGATGAAGGACTGGGGAGTTGCGACCCTCGAGCGCGCCGCCGAGGGGCTGCGCGCCGAGACCGTCGTCCACATCTGTTACGGCTACGGCATCAAGGCGAACACCGATTGGAAGGCCACCCTGGGCGCCGAGTGGCGTCAGTACGAGGAGTCGTTCCCCCTGCTGCAGCGCTCGAGCATCGACACCGTGTCGCTCGAGAGCCACAACTCGCACGTGCCCATCGACCTCATCGAGCTCATCCGCGGCAAGAACGTCATGCTCGGCGCGATCGACGTCGCCCGTCACGAGGTGGAGACTCCCGAAGAGGTGGCCGACACTCTGCGGCGGGCTCTGCAGTTCGTGGATGCCGACAAGCTCATCGCCAGCTCGAACTGCGGAATGGCCCCTCTGCCGCGCCAGGTGGCGTTCGAGAAGCTGAGCGCGCTGTCGGCGGGTGCCGGCATCCTGCGCGAAGAGCTCTCGCGCGTTCTCGCCTGAGCTCCGCTGCGATCCGTGGCAGAGTCGACGGTGTCCCCCTTCACCGCCGAGGAGAACCATGCCCATCGCCGCCGATGACCCCCGCCTGACGTCCGCGTTCACGCCGTCCTCCACCCGCTACGACGACGTGCCGTTCCTGCGCGCCGGGGCGAGCGGCATCCCTCTCCCCCGCATCTCACTCGGGCTGTGGCAGAACTTCGGCAGCGGCCGCACCCTCGATTCGCAGCGCGAGATCCTGCGTCACGCCGTCGACCGGGGCGTGGTGCACATCGACCTGGCCAACAACTACGGCCCGCCCTACGGTGCCGCCGAGACGACGTTCGGCACGGTCCTCGACAGCGATCTGCGCGCGTACCGCGACGAGTTGTTCCTCTCGACCAAGGCCGGCTACGACATGTGGCCGGGCCCCTACGGCGCCGGCGGGTCGCGCAAGTACCTCGTTCGTTCTCTCGAGCAGAGCCTCACCCGCATGCGCACCGACTACGTCGACGTGTTCTATTCGCACCGGGTCGACCCCGAGACGCCGATCGAAGAGACGGTCACCGCGCTCGCCGACATCGTGCGCAGCGGCAAGGCGCTGTACGTGGGCATCTCGAACTACCCGGCCGACCTCACCCGCCGCGCGCACGAGCTGCTCGCCGCCGAGGGCATCCGCCTGTTCATCCACCAGCCGCGCTATTCGCTGTTCGACCGCACGCCCGAGTCGGAGCTGTTCCCGACGCTGCGCGAGCTCTCGGTCGGAAGCGCGGTCTTCTCGCCGCTCTCGCAGGGGCTGCTGACCGCCAAGTACCTCGACGGCACGGTGCCCGCCGACTCGCGCGCGGCCGACAGCCGCTTCCTCGACGAGTCGGCGCTCACCGACGACTACCTCGAGCGCATCCGCGGTATCGACGGGGTCGCTCGCGAAGCCGGACTCTCAATCCCGCAGCTGGCCGTGGCCTGGGTGCTGCGCGACCCGGTCGTCACGACCGCGATCATCGGCGCCTCGCGCCCGAGCCAGATCGACGACGCGGTCGAGGCGAGCAAGGCCACGCTGAGCGACGACGTGATCGCCGCCCTCGAGCCGTTCGCCGCCCCCTCGGGCGGGTCGCTGCGCTGACCGACGCACACCGCGGGCGTCGGCGCAAGCGGCGCGGCATCCGCCCTCCGATCGTGTGAGGTGAGATTCCACACGGGAATCGAGGAGGCGCTATGGGTGTCGCACGTTGGATCGGAACCGGAGCGGTCGCACTCGCGGGAGCGGTGCTCGCCCGGACGGCGATCGGCCGCGCGGCCGCCGCCGGAACGGTCGCCTACCGGGTCTGGAAGGACCCGAAGGTGCAGAAGATCCGCCGCAAGGTGCAGGCGAAAGTCCTCAAACAGCGCTCGCCGCGCTGAGGGATCCCGGGCCCGGGTCGCGATCGTCGACCCGGGTCTCACGTGGGCCCCGGCTCCGTCCCCAGGGGCAGGGGCGAGACGGGCTTGGTAACTCCGAACGCGAAGGTCGTGTCGATCGACGACAGCGAGGGGATCGCTCGCAGGTGCTCGCGCAGGAGCCGTTCGTACTCCTCGAAGCTCGGCGTGACGATCCGCACGAGGTAGTCCCAGTCGCCGGCGAGCAGGTGCGCCTCGACGATGTGCGGAATGGCGCGCAACCGCTCTTCGACGGCGTCCACGGTGCTTCCCTCGTGCGAGGCCAGCCGCAATCGCACGAAAGCCGTGATGGTGAGGTCCACGGCTTTCGCCGAGACGACGGCGCGGTAGCCCTCGATGACCCCGGCCTGCTCGAGGTGGCGCACACGCCGCAGACACGGCGATGGAGACAGGCCGACGCGATCGGCGAGTTCCTGGTTCGAGAGGCGTCCGTCCTGCTGCAACTCGCGCAGGATGAGACGGTCGATGCGGTCAAGGTCCACCATGTAGCAGATTCTGCCAAAAATCAGACCGATCGAGCAATCATCGCAATCGCCTGCGGCGCCGTCCTTTCTACGCTCGCAGGGTGACGACGTTCGCTCTCTCCCTGCCTCGCGCCGTTCCACGCCGCACCCTGGTCGGCGTCGCCGCCCTGACCGCCGTCGTCATGCTGTGGTCGTCGTTCGCCCTCTCCACGCGCGCCCTCGAGGGGGCCGGACTCACCATGGCGGATGCCGCGATCGTGCGCTTCGCCGTGCCCGCGGTGGTCCTGAGCCCGTGGATCCCCCGCACGCTGCGCACCCTCCGTACCGAGCGCCCGACGGTTCTGGCTCTCGTACTGCTGGCGGGGCTGCCGCACTTCCTGTTGTTCGCCTGGGGCGCGCACCTCACCTCCGCGGCTCTCACCGGGTTGCTCGTGCCGGGAACCGTCCCCGTTTTCGTCACCCTCCTGCTGTTCCTGTGCGTCCGCCGGACGGTGTCGCGGCGGCGCGTACTCGCCCTCGCCGCGGTCGTGGCGGGGGTGGCGGCCAGCGCCCTGTTCACTGGCGGACCGACCGGGCCCGGCGGCATCGCCGTCCTGCTGGCGGCGGGCCTCGTCTGGGCCGCGTACACCCTCGGCGTCGCCCGCACGCGCCTCGATCCCGTCGGCGTGATCGTGATCGTCTCGATCACGTCCGTGGCATCCGCTCTTCTGCTCGCGGTCACGGAGGTGCTCCCGTCCGCGTTGCTCGCCGGCACCGCCGACCTGTCGACGGTGGGAAGCTATGCCCTCGTGCAGGGGGTCGGGACGGGCCTGCTCTCGACCGCGTGCTACGTCGTCGCGGTCAAGAACCTCGGCAGCAGCCTGCCCGCCGCAGCCGGGGCCCTGAGCCCGGTCCTCACCGCCGTCGTCGCCGTCCCCCTCCTGGGAGAGTCGCTCGGCCTCGGCCTCGGGGTCGCACTGGCCCTCATCGTCACCGGGGTCGCCGTCTTCGCCCTGTCACCCGCGACGCCGAGCGGGCAGAGCACTCCGCGCTGACGGCATCCGTTCCGTCCTCCGCTCCGAAGAGAGGGGGAGACTCGTCGCGCACGCGCGAGGAGCGGAGATGAGGGATGCCATGACGACCGACACCGCGGCCCGTACCGACGAGGCCACCACGGTCCGCCGACCGCACGCCTGGATCTGGGCAGCCCTGGCCGGCATCGTCTCGGCCGCCGCCCTGCTGGCTGTCGCGGAGGCGCTCGCGGCGCTCGTCGCTCGATCGGCGAGCCCCATCCTCGCCGTCGGTTCGTTCATCGTCGACATCGTCCCGCGCCCCCTGAAAGAGCTCGCGATCACGCTGTTCGGCGAGAGCGACAAGATCGCCCTGCTCGCGGGTGTGGGTCTCGGCGCTGCCGTCGCCGCCGCCGTCGCGGGCGTGCTCGAGTACCGCTTCCGCTTCGTCGGCGTCGTCCTCCTCGGAATCGGCGGCATCCTCGCCACGGCGGCGATCATCACGCGCGCCGGGGCCGGCGCTCTCGCGTGGCTGCCCCCCGTCGTCGGCACGGTCGCGGGCATCCTCGTGTTGCTGCTGGCGATCGTGCGTCTGCGACGCTGGGTCTCGGCCGCCGTTGCGCAGAACGCCCAGGCCTCCGGCACCGATCGACGCCACTTCCTGCTGTTCACCGGCCTCACCGCGGTCGGCGCGGTCGTCGTGGGTGTCGGTGCTCGCGTCCTGAACGCCGCGACCTCGTCTGTCGCCGCCGCACGCGACGCGCTGCGGATCCCGGCCGCCCGCTCCACCGTGACCGTTCCCGAGGGCGCGAACTGGGAGATCGACGGGCTCACCCCGATCGTCACCCCCAACGGCGACTTCTACCGCGTCGACACCGCACTGACCGTCCCCAACGTCGACCCCACCACATGGCGCCTCTCCATCGAGGGCATGGTCGACAACCCCGTGGAGCTGAGCTTCGACGACCTCGTCAACATGGGCCTCGACGAGTACGGCGTGACCCTCACCTGCGTCTCCAACGAGGTCGGCGGCGGCCTGGTCGGCAACGCCATCTGGACCGGCGTCCCCATCCGCGACGTGCTGCGCATGGCCGGCGTGCAGGGAGACGCCGACATGGTGCTCTCGGAGAGCGTCGACGGGTACACGGCATCCACTCCCCTCTCGTCGCTCACCGACGACAACCTCGACGCGATCTTCGCGGTCAAGATGAACGGCGAACCGTTGCCCTTCGAGCACGGATTTCCCGTGCGCATGGTCGTCCCGGGGCTCTACGGCTACGTCTCGGCCACGAAGTGGGTCACCAAGCTGACCGTCACGCGGTTCGACAAGGACGAGGCGTACTGGACCCCGCGCGGATACTCGGCCGAAGCGCCGATCAAGATGTCGTCGCGCGTGGACACGCCCAAGATCGGCTCGCCCGTCGCCGCGGGCGCCGTGGTCGTCGCCGGCATGGCATGGGCCCAGCCCGTCGGCGTGCAGAAGGTCGAAGTCAGCATAGACAACGGCGAATGGCAGGAGACGCAGCTCTCCACCCCCATCAACGACCAGTCGTGGGTGCAGTGGAAGTTCGACTGGACCGCCGAGGCCGGGACGCACTACATCGCGGTCCGCGCGACCGACAAGCAGGGCAACCTGCAGATCCAGGATGCGGCTCCGATCGCCCCGAACGGCTCGAGCGGGTGGCAGCGGACGCTGGTCACCGTCTCGTCGTAAGCCCGGCAGGGCAATGTCAATCGCTGTTCCCGGGCGCGTCGCGAGGGGCATGATCACACTATGCCTTCAGCAAGCATTGCGACCCGAGCCGGTGCTTCCGCATGACCACGGTCCCCAATGAGCCCCCTGTGTCCCCCGCCCCTCCCGGCGTCGACCCCGACCATCCGTTGACGAGCATCCGACGCTCCATTCCGCGCGACTGGGACGAGCAGGTCGACCTCTTCGCGATCGTCAAGCTCGACAGCGGCGGGTTCGTCCGCGGGTGGAACCTCGGAGCGGAACGCATCAAGGGGTACAGCGAGGACGAGATCCTCGGCTCGCACTTCTCGCGCTTCTACCGCGAAGAGGACCGACGGCGCGGCAAGCCCGACCAGCTGCTCGCTGCCGCCCAACGCGACGGCCACGTCGAAGACACCGGCTGGCGCGTGCGCAGCGACGGCTCGGAGTTCTGGGCGCGGGTGACGATCTCGGCCATCCGCACCGACCAGGGTCAGGTCCTCGGTTTCGTCAAGATCGTGCGCGATCTGACGACCGAGAAGCAGGAAGCGGATGAGCGCCAGTCCCTGCAGCGCACCTTCGCGCACGACCTTCTCTCGCCGGTCACGGCTCTCCGTGGCTACCTCGACCTGATCGGCGAGGAGCTGCCCCCTGACCACCGCCTCCTGCGCCTCGCCGGCGAGGCGAGCGACCACATCGTCGCCATGGCCCAGGCCCTCATGGCCGACGTCAACACCGCCGCCGAGCGGGGACGGCGGCGCGCGAGCCTCGACCTCATCGCCCGCGGAGCCGTCTCACTCGTCCTGCCGGGCGATGCGCCCGGCCGCGTCGTGTTCGGTCAGATGGATGCCGTTCCCATCTGGGGCGATGTGCTCGGACTCCGACGCGCGATCGCCAACGTGCTCGAGAACGCCGCGAAGTACTCCGACGACCTCATCGAGGTCGACGTCTTCGAAACCGACGAGGGGGCCGTGGTGCGCGTGCGCGACCGAGGTCGTGGCATCCATCCCGACGATCTCGCCTCGATCACGCAGGAAGGCAACCGAGGTCGGCTCGCGGATGCCGGCGACGGGGGACGAGGGATCGGGCTCGCGAGCGTGCAGCGCATCGTGGGTGCACACGGCGGAACGGTGCGCATCATGAGCGCACCGGGTGAGGGGACGAGCGTCTCCCTCACGATCCCCCGCGCCGACGACGAGGTCGACCCGGTTCGGATCGACTGAACCCGGTCTCGCCTCAGGAGCCCGAGGTCGAGAGCTCCGCGCCCGCAGCCTCGATCTCGGCCAGGGCCGCCGCGCTGGCGTCGGGATGCACACCCGCGACCAGGTCGGTGAGAACGCGCACGCGGCGTCCCGCGCCGATCGCATCGAGGGCGGACGCGCGCACGCAGTAGTCGGTCGCGATGCCCACCACGTCGATGTCCCGGATGCCGTGGACCTCGAGCAGCTGCGCCGCGGTCTCGCCCGCATCGGTGACGCCCTCGAACAGCGAGTAGGCGGGCTTGCCCTGCCCCTTCTTGAGATGGTGCGTCACCCGCGAGGTGTCGAAGACCTCGTCGTACTCGGCACCGAAGGTGCCGCCCACGCAGTGCACCGGCCACGTATCGACGAAGTCGGGGCTGTCCGAGAAGTGGCCGCCGTTGTCGTCGTCGCCGTGATGCCAGTCCCGCGACGCGACGATGAGCGCGTACTCATCGGCGTGCACGGCGAGGTAGCGTGAGATGCGTTCGGCGACCGCGTCACCGCCCTCGACGCCCAAGGCGCCGTGCTCGGTGAAGTCGTTCTGGACATCGACGATGAACAGGGCGCGCGTCATGCGTCGAGCCTACGCTCCGCGGCATCCGTCCGCCCGAGCTTCGAGGGCCACCAGATGCGCCGGCCGAGGTCGTACGCCAGAGCGGGCACCAGCAACGAGCGCACCACGAAGGTGTCGAGCAGCACACCGAAGGCCACGATGAAGGCGATCTGCGCGAGGAAGAGGATCGGGATGACCCCGAGAGCCGCGAACGTCGCCGCCAGCACAAGCCCCGCCGAGGTGATCACTCCGCCCGTGGCGACGAGGCCACGCAAAATCCCCGCACGCGTACCGTGCGCGAGGGACTCCTCCCGCACCCTCGACATCAGGAAGATGTTGTAATCCACACCCAGCGCGACGAGGAAGACGAAGCCGTACAACGGCACCGCCGGATCCGCGCCCGGGAAGCCCAGGATGCCGTCGAACACCAGGGCACTGACGCCCAGCGCCGCCCCGAACGACACGATGACGGTCCCGATGAGGATGAGGGGGGCCACGATCGAGCGCAGCAGAGCCATGAGGATCAGCAGGATGACGGCGAGAACGATCGGGATGATGAGCGTCCGATCACGGATCGAGGTGTCGATCGAGTCGATGTCGGTGGCGGTGACACCGCCCACCAGGGCGGTGCCCTCGCCGAGCTCGGTGGTGAGATCGGCGCGGAGCTGACGGACGGTCTCGTCCGCCGCCGGTGAATCGGCCGTATCCGCCAGGGTCGCGGCCAGCAGGACGTCGCCGTCCGCGACGGTCGGGGCGGGCGCGGGCGTCCCGGGCGCACCGAAGGCCGTCGTCTGGAGAGCTCCGTCGGATACGCTCACCGGCGACTGCCCACCGGGGGCGTCGGCGCTGAGCACCGCGACCGCGTCGACTCCCGACGCGCTCTGAAGGACGGTCGCCGCCCGAGCGGCGTCCTGTTCGGGGACGAGAACGTACGCCGGGCTGCCCGAGCCGCCCGGGAAGTGCTCGGCGAGGGCGGCTTGACCGTCGCGCGCCTCGGACGCCCCCAGAACGAGGTCGCTCGCCGGCACGCCGTCGGCGCGCAGCTGGGTGACACCGACGCACGCGGCGAGGAGGACGAGCGTGCACACGATCCACACCGGCCGGGCCCGGCGGGCGACGAAGCGCGCCTGGCGCGACCAGAACCCCTTCGCTGGCTGCGTGAGGTCGGCCGGCAGGGCCGACTGACCGGGCTTCGGCAGGAACGGCCAGAACGCCGCCCGGCCGACCAACGCCAGGAGAGCGGGAAGGAAGGTCAGCGCCGACAGAACGGCGAAGGCGATCCCGATGGACGCGATGGGCCCGAGGGCACGGTTGGTCGCCAGATCGGACAGCAACAGGCAGAGGAGCCCGGCGATCACGGTGCCCCCCGAAGCCAGGATGGGCTCGAACGCTCCCTTCCACGCCCGGACCGTGGCATCCCACCGCGGACGACCCTCGCCGATGGCCTCGCGGAAGCGTGCGACGTACAGGAGGGCGTAGTCGGTGGCCGCGCCGATGACGAGGATGAACAGGATCCCCTGGACCTGACCGTTGAGGACCACGATGCCGGCGAAAGCGAGCCACCACACGGTCAGCAGGGCCACGCAGAGGGCGAAGACCGAGGTCAGCAGCACCAGGATCGGCAGCAGCGGTGAGCGGTACACGATGACGAGGATGACGAAGACGGCCACCAGCGCGACGATCAGCAGAAGGCCGTCGATGCCGAGGAAGCCCTTCACGAGATCGGCGGTGAACCCGGCCGGGCCCGTGACCCACGCCTCGACGCCCGCCGGGACCTCGGCGGACACCTTCTCGCGCACCTGCTCGACGACGTCGCGCACTTCATCGGAGCTGTCGATGGGTACGAAGATCTGCGCGGCCTGTCCGTCCTCCGAGACCACGGGAGGCGACGCGTCACCCGAGACGCCGTCGACGGCGGCGAGGTCCGTCGCGAGGGTCTGCAGTGCGGTCACCTGTGCATCGCTAAGCGCGGAGCCGTCAGCGGTCGAGGCGACGACGATCGCGGGGATCGTGTCACTCCCGGTGAAGTCGGTCAGGCGCTCGCTCACTCGCGTCGCGTCGGCCGACTGCGGCAGGAAAGAGGACTGATCGTTCGTCGCGACCTGGTCGACCTTGCCGAAGAAGGGACCGCCGATCGAGCCGCCCACCACCCAGAGCAGAACGAGCAGGCTGGGGATGCCGACCCTCAGCCACCGCGAGACGCGCGGGGCGTTCGTCGATCGGCGGGTGCGTCCGCGGGAGGAGCGGCGAGTTGAAGCAGGCGAAGCGGACATATAGCTAGCTTATCTAGCAATACGTGCGTCGCGCCAGTCCGTCACCCGCGCGCGAAGAGCACCACGATCGACACGACGAACGCCACCGCACCCAGAGTCAGCACCCCGGCCGCCAGCAGGGAGACGAAGCGCACCAGCGGAGAAGAGCGCGTCAGCCGCATGCGATCGACGCGGCCCCGGCGGTAGAAGATGTCGGCCATGTCGGCCGCCCCGATCTTCGCGTCGTCGTGGGCCGAGAGCGGAGCCTCATTCACTCCCCCGTCGGCGTCGAACCACCGCACGACGCGGCCCCCGTCGACATGCTCGACCACGGCGCGAGTCGGCAACCACGTGCCATCGGCCAGAAGCAGGAAGACCGCGACGAAGGCGAGCAGAAGACCGCCACCCAGACCCACCCACGTGAAGATCTCGATGACGGCATCGAGGGCGTTCGACACGGGGGCTCCAGCAGGGTTCGACGGGCGGAGGACAGCCGTCACGCGGACGCGGAACGAGGCGGGTTCAGCCTATCGGGCGAGGTCGGGCCGAACCTCTCGAGCCACCGTCCCGAGGGCCTCGAGCCGTCGGGTCGCGCGCAACGCGATGACCAACGGCACCGCCGCCACGACACCGAACGAGATGTCGATGAGCTGCCAGCCGAGCGGGAGACCGCGGATCGCCCCCGCGATGAGCGCCAACGGAATGATCCCCGCGCACGCGACGAGCCCCCACTGGAGGACGAACACGTTGCGAACCGGATCGCGCCACGGGCCGATGAAGGCGACGGCGATCAGCAGATGGGCGAACGCCAACCAGTCGGTGCCGTAGGCGATGAACGGGAACGCCGCGGCCGTGGCATCCAGTCCCTCCCCCACCCGATCCACCCACCCGACCGCCTCCGGAGCGAAGGCCGCGACCCCGAGCCCGCGCAGGATCTGGCGACCGAGGGCGAGCTCTTCGCGCAGCGGGAAGGCGGTCAGGCCGCTGACGGCGAGTCCCGCGATGACGATCGCGAGGCAGACCCGGATGCGACGGATGAGAGCGGTTCGTTCGTTCATGGCCCCCCGTTCGATGCCGGCCCCTGGGGCGAGCGTACGACCGAGCGCGTGCGCGACGCGGCGAAATGCTCCACCGACGAAGAAAGGCCCCCACCCGGTGGAAGCGGGTGAGGGCCTTCGGAGCCGCCTAAGGGAATCGAACCCTTGACCTATTCATTACGAGTGAATCGCTCTGCCGTCTGAGCTAAGGCGGCATGTGCGCGCTGGAGCGTGCACGATCATCGATCTTACATGCTCCAGCGCGTGCTCAGGTACGCGCTCAGTAGTCGCCGGCGGCGGTGCGGTCCGCGAGGATGTCACGACTCGACGACAACCCCAGACGCGTGGCGCCCGCGGCGATCATCTCTTCGGCGGCCGCGCGCGTGCGCACTCCCCCGGATGCCTTGACCTCGGCGCGGTCGCCGACCGTGCGCTTCATCAGCTCGACCGCGTGGACGCTCGCGCCACCGGCGGGGTGGAAACCGGTCGACGTCTTGACGAAATCGGCGCCCGCGTTCACCGCCGCCTCGCAGACGGCGACGATGGCCTCGTCGCTCAGCGCGGCGGATTCGATGATGACCTTGAGGACGGTCGGCGCGGGGGCCGCGGCCCGGACGGCGCGGATCTCGGACTCGACGATGTCGTAGCGACCCTCGATCGCGGCGCCCACATCGATGACCATGTCGATCTCGTCGGCACCCTGCGCGACCGACAGAGCGGCCTCGGCGGCCTTGACCTCGGCGTGGTGCTTTCCGCTCGGGAAGCCGCACACCACGGCGAGCTTGAGCCCCTCCGGCAGCTGCACCGGCAGGAACGAGGGCGAGATGCACACGCTGTAGGTGCCGAGCTCGGCGCCTTCGGCGATGAGGCGCTCGACGTCGGCGCGGGTGGCCTCGGGCTTGAGCAGCGTGTGGTCGATGTAGGTCGCCAGGTCGGCGATGGGCGCGGTCATGGGGGTCTCCTCGGGGTATGACGTCTTCAGCCTAGGCGCGCGGGCGGCAGGGAGCGGGGCGCTACTCGCAGCGCAGCCCCTCGGCGGGCACGGTGCCGTCGACCAGGTAGTCGTCGACGGCCGAGTTCACGCAGTCGTTGCCCTTGTTGTAGGCGAGGTGCCCCTCGCCCACGTAGGTCACGAGCACACCCTGCGAGAGTTGACCGGCGAGAGCCTGCGCCTCGGTGTACGGGGTCGCCGGGTCTCCCGTCGTGCCGAGCACCACGATGGGCGGCGAGCCGGGGGCGGTGATCGCCTGGCGCGTGCCCGTCGGTGGGGCGGGCCACGCGGCGCACGCGTCGGGGCCCAGCCAGTAGGGGGCGACCACCGGGGCCTTCTGCTGCAGCTCTTTCTCGATCTGCGGGTTGTCCTCGTCACCCTCGTCGGGATAGTCGACGCAGTTGTACGCCCGCAACGCCTGCATCGTGTTGTCTTGGTACTGACCGCCGACACGACCGTTGTAGAAGTCCGCGAGTTGGAAGGCGACGGAGGCATCGCCGTTCTGCGCCCCGGTGAGAGCCATGCGCAGGTAGGGCCAGTTCTGGTCGCTGTACAGTGCCGCCACGATCGAGGTCACGAGGGTGTCCGCGCCGAGCCGCCTCCCGTCGGGGCCGGTCAGCGGGCGGGCGTCGACGCGTTCCAGCAGCGACGAGAGATCGTTCATCGCGTCGTCGACGGAACCGGTGAACGGACAGTCCGAGCTTTCGAGGCAGTCAGCCATGAAAGCGCGCAGGGCGTTCTCGAACCCGACCGCCTGGGCGATACCGCTCGCGCTGCTCGGCAGGCTGGGGTCGATTCCCCCGTCCAGGACCATTCGCCCGACACGATCGGGGAAGAGCCCCGCGTACGTCGTGCCGAGGAACGACCCGTACGAGAAGCCGAGGTAGTTCAGCTTCTTGTCCCCCAGGACGCCACGCAGCAGGTCCATGTCGCGCGCGGCGTTCTCGGTGGAGACGTAGGGAAGGATGCCGTCACTGTTGGCCTGACACGCCTGCGCGAAGTCGGCCTGGCGCTTCTCGAGCGCGGCGTTCCACTCGTCGCTGCCGCGCGTACCCGGGGGGATGTCGTAGAGGAACGAATCCATGCCCGCCGCGTCGTAGCAGGTGACCGGTGCCGACTGGCCCACCCCGCGAGGGTCGAAGCCGATGATGTCGTACGTCTTCGTCAGCGTCTCGTCGGCCACGAGCGACAGGGAGTCGCGCACGGTGGACACACCGCTCACACCGGGACCCCCGGGGTTCGTCAGCAGAGAGCCCAGCGGCTGGCCCGACGTCGCCCGATGCCGGATCACCGACAGCGTGAGGTCGCCGGCCGACGGATCGGCGTAGTCGCGGGGCGCGGTGACCGTCGTGCAATCGAAACCGGCCGAGCCGCAGTCGGTCCAGGTGAGCGTCTGCCCGTAGTAGGGCAGGAGCGACGCGTCGATGCCCTCGGTCTGCGGTGCCAGTGACGGCCCGACCGCGGGAGCCAGGGGAGGGATCTGGGCGTACAGACAGCCCGACAGGGCGAGGGCGAGACCCGCGACGCCCGCGATGACGGCGGCGAGACGACGGCGGACGCTCACGGAGCGGATCCGTTGGCGACGGTGATCATAAGACTCTCCAGGGCCAGCAGCGGGGCGGCGTTCTGCTCGAGGTTGCGGCGGGTGACCGAGATGCGGTCGAGGACTCCCAGCGTGCGCGCGGGAGACCACTCCCCGGCGAGGGCGCGGAGCGCGTCGAGGCGTTCGCTGTTGACCAGGTCGCCGTCGCGGCCGTACTGGATCATCACGACATCGCGGAAGAGCGACTGCAGGTCGGTGAGCACGCGGTCGATACCGTCGCGCAGGCTGCGGGTCGCCCGGCGCTTCTGGTCGTCTTCGAGGGCGTTCACCTGACCGCGGACCGACGGCGGCACCGCAGCCCCCTCGGCGACGCCGAGCATGCGCAGAAGCGATCGGCGCTCTTCTTCGTCGCGGGTGGCGGTGAGGGCCTTGGCGTCATCGGTGGCCAGCCGCACGATGCGTCCGGCCACATCGACGGCGTCGCCGATCCCGCGGACGGCGAGCACCGCCGCGAGGGTTTCGGCGCGGCGGCCGCGAGCGTCGTCGTCGGTCGCGAGGCGCTGCGCCATGCCGATGTGGCGCTGCGCGTGGCGTGCGGACTCCTCCGCGATGTCGGGGCTCACTCCCGTGCGTTCCACGATCAAGGCGGCGACGTCGGCGACCGACGGCTCGCGCAGACGCAGGACGCGCACGCGCGAGCGGATGGTCGGCAGCAGGTCGGCGTCGCTGGGTGCGCACAGCACCCAGACGGTCTTCTCGGGCGGCTCCTCGAGGGCCTTGAGCAGCACGTTCGAGGTGCGCTCGGCCATCCGGTCGGCGTCTTCGACGACGATCACGCGGTGACGACCGAGCGAGGGGGCGAAAGAGGCGCGCTCGACGAGTCGACGCGCCTCGTCGATGCGGATCACGACCTGCTCGGTGCGCAGGGCGGTGAGATCGGGGTGGGTCCGGGCGAGCACCTGGCGTTGCGCGTTCTCGTCACCCGGATCGGCGATGAGAGCGGCGGCGAACGCGTAGGCCAGGGTGGACCGCCCCGAACCGGGAGGTCCGGTGATGAGCCACGCGTGCGCGAGCGCCGAGGGGTCGGATGCCGCGGCTTGCAGCGTCTGCACGGCCTCGTCTTGCCCCCACACGGCGTCCCAGGGGAACGACGCCGTACCGGCGGCGGACGCGGACGGATCGAGGGCGACGGACATGGGCTCCAGCCTAATCGGGGGGTCGGACACGGCCGCTGGCGGTCGGCTGTGCATCGACCACGCTCGCCTCAGCCGAGGTGCTCCTGCATCGCCGCGCGCACCTGACCCGCCAGCATGTCCGGCGCCTGTGTGGCATCGAGCACGAGGAAGCGGTGGGGCTCGGCGGCGGCCAGGGTGAGGAAGCCGGCGCGCACGCGCGCGTGGAACTCGCTCTTCTCCGCTTCGAGACGGTCGAAGGGCTTGTCGTCCGCGTCCAGGCGACGGCGCGCCGCGGCGGGGTCCAGGTCGAGCAGCACGGTGAGATCGGGCAGGAGCCCGCCGGTCGCCCAGAGCGACAGGGCGCGGATGTCATCGGCATCCAGGACACGACCGGCGCCTTGATAGGCGACGGAGGAATCGAGGTACCGGTCCTGGATCACGACGTCGCCGCGCGCGATGGCGGGCTGGACGACGGTCTCGACATGATGGGCACGGTCGGCCGCGTAGAGCAGCGCTTCGGCGCGGGCGGCGATGTGACCGCGGTGGTGCAGGACGATGTCGCGGATGCGCACTCCCACGTCGGTGCCACCTGGCTCGCGCGTGCGAACGATGTTCCGGCCACCGGAGCGCAGCCAGTCCTCGAGCATCGAGGCCTGAGTGGTCTTGCCGGCGCCGTCCCCCCCTTCGAAGGTCACGAATAGGCCGGGCCCCCCGGCCGCGGACGCCCGAGGGAGAGTCAGCGGCCGGGTGCGGTCGTCGGTCACGAGTTCTTCGCCGGGGCCTTGCGCGTGGTCGTCGCCCGCGGGGCGGCGGTCTTGGCGGCCGTCGTCTTGGCGGCCGCCGTCTTGGTGACAGCCGTCTTCGCCGCGGTGGTCTTCGCCGTCGTCTTGGCCGCCGTGGTCTTGGCGGCCGTGGTCTTCGCTGCCGTGGTCTTCGCGGGGGCCTTTCGCGCTGCGGTCTTCTTCGGCGCGGGACCCTTGGCGCGCTTGTCAGCGATCAGCTCGACGGCGCGCTCGAAGGTGATCGCCATCGCGTCTTCGCCGCGGGGGACAGTGGCGTTGGTCTCGCCGTCGGTGACGTAGGGACCGAAGCGACCGTCCTTCAGCTTGAGGGGCTTGCCGCTGACGGGGTCGGCGTCGAACTCCTTCAGAGCGCTCGAGGCCCGGCGGGCGCCGTACTTCGGTTCGGCGTACTTCGCGAGCGCCTGGTCGAGCGTGATGTCGAAGATCTGCTTCTCGTCGTCGAGCGACCGGGAGTCGGTGCCCTTCTTGAGGTAGGGACCGAAGCGACCGTTCTGCGCGGTGATCTCCTCACCCGAGGCGGGGTCGGTACCCACGACGCGGGGAAGGGAGAGCAGCTGCAGGGCCGTATCGAGATCGACCGTGTCGACGGACATCGACCGGAAGAGCGAGGCGGTCCGAGGCTTCGGGGCCGCTTCCTTCTTGGCTCCGCGCTTCTTGGGGGCCTCGACGACCTCGCCCGTGGCCTGGTCGACCTCTTCGGGCTCCTCGGCGTCGACCTCTTGCACGTAGGGGCCGAAGCGTCCGTCCTTCACGACGACGAGCTTGCCGTTCTCGGGGTTCTCGCCCAGCACCCGGTCGCCGGCCACGGGGGCGTCGATGAGCTCCTGCGCCTTCGCGGGCGTGAGCTCGTCGGGCGCGAGGTCCTCGGGGATGTTGACGATGCGCGGCTTGGCGTCGGGGGCGGCCGTGGGATCGGTCACCTCGAGGTACGGGCCGTACTTTCCGAAGCGCAGCGTGGCCGTGTCGGTGATGCGCGTCGAGTTGAGCTCGCGAGCGTCGATCTCGCCGAGGTTGTCGACGATGTGACGCAGTCCCACCTGCTTCTCGGAGCCGAAGTAGAACGACTTCAGCCACTCGGTGCGGCGCTGCTCGCCACGCGCGATGGCGTCGAGATCGTCTTCGAGGGCGGCGGTGAAGTCGTAGTCGACGAGGTCGGCGAAGTGCTCTTCGAGGAGGCGGACGACGCTGAACGCGAGCCAGCTGGGCACGAGCGCCTGACCACGCTTGCTGACGTACCCACGGTCGAGGATCACACCGATGATGCTGGCGAAGGTAGACGGGCGACCGATCCCCTTCTCTTCGAGGGCCTTGACCAGGCTGGCCTCGGTGTACCGCGGCTTCGGAGAGGTGCTGTGCCCCTTGGGCTCGACATCGCTGACCGACAGCGTGTCGCCCACGGCGACCGCCGGCAGCGACTGGTCGGCATCGTCGTCGTTGCGCTTCTCGTCGGCGCCTTCTTCGTAAGCCTCGAGGAACCCCTTGAAGGTGTAAACGGTTCCGGATGCCGTGAACTCGGCGACCTGGTCACCGGCCTTGACCGTGAGCGTGACGGTCGTCGTCTCGTACTTGGCATCCGCCATCTGGCTCGCGACGGTGCGCTTCCAGATCAGGTCGTACAGCTTCTGCTCGTCGCGATCGAGCGAGGACGCGAGCGACGCGGGCGTGCGGAAGGTCTCGCCCGAGGGACGGATGGCCTCGTGCGCCTCCTGCGCGTTCTTCGACTTGCTTTTGTAGACGCGCGGGTTCGCGGGAACGGCCTTGTCGCCGTAGAGAGCGACGGCCTGAGCACGCGCTGCCGAGATGGCCTGCCCCGAGAGGGCGACCGAGTCGGTACGCATATAGGTGATGAAGCCCTTTTCGTAGAGTCGCTGGGCGACGCCCATGGCGTGCTTGGCGCTCATCGAGAGCTTGCGGCCGGCCTCCTGCTGCAGCGTGGAGGTCGTGAAGGGGGCGCGCGGGCTGCGCGTGCCGGGCTTCGCCTCGACCTTGGCGACGGTCGCCGTGCCGGCGGCGGTGATCGCGTCCGCGAGTGCGCGTGCCTGCGCCTCATCGAGGACCACGACGGCCTTCTTGAGCTGGCCGTTGTCGTCGTAGTCGCCGCCGCGCGCGATGGGCGCACCGTCGAGACGGTTCAAGCGCGTGGTGAACGAGGAGCCGGACTGCGACGCGAGTGCCTCGACGTCCCAGTACGAGGCCGAGACGAAAGCCATGCGCTCGCGCTCGCGCTCGACGACCATACGGGTGGCCGCGGACTGCACGCGACCGGCGCTGAGGGCCGTGCCCTCGCGGCCCGAGCCGACCTTGCGCCACAGAACGGGCGAGACGTCCCAGCCGTAGAGCCGGTCGAGCACGCGGCGGGTCTCTTGCGCGTCGACGAGCGAGACGTCAAGTTCGCGGGTGTGCTCGGCGGCCTCTTTGATGGCGTCCTTGGTGATCTCGTGGAAGATCATGCGACGCACGGGGACCTTGGGCTTGAGGACCTCGAGGAGGTGCCACGCGATGGCTTCGCCTTCGCGGTCACCATCAGTGGCGAGGAGGACTTCGTCGGCCGTCTTGAGGGCGCGCTTGAGCTCGGCGACGGTCTTCGTCTTGCGGTCGTTGACCACGTAGAAGGGGTCGAAGTCGTTCTCGACGTCGATGGAGTACTTGCCGTACGCCGCCTTCTTGTCGGCCGGGATCTCTTTCTTCGACGCGAGGTCGCGAATGTGACCGACCGAGCTGAGCACCTCGTAGTCGTCGCCGAGGTATCCCTGGATCGACTTCATCTTCGTCGGGGACTCGACGATGACGAGCTTCTTTCCGTTTGCCACTGGGGTCCTTTCGTCGATGCACACCATACACACGCCTCCCTGTTCGGGTTCCGGGAGGTCTCACGGGCTCGACCGTTCGGGGGGTCCGGCCCGTGAGCGCGCATCGAATGAAATCCCACCGTACGCCCCACCGACGGTGATGGTGGCGACCAGGCCCTCGACATCGCACTCTCGCAGGGTCGCTTCCCCCGCCGAAGCGACCCGTGCGGCCTCGTCGCACGGCACCCCCGATACTGCCCCGCTGGCCGCATCCGCCGCAGCCAGGGCGGCGGCATCCGCGGTCCCCGCGAGTCGTTCGGCGGCGACCGCGGCACCGCCGACGACGGCCAGGGCGACCGCGAGACCGGCGACCACCGAGATCACTCCGAGGGTCGACACGCTCGCGGGCATCAGCGACCTCCGTCGAGGGCGCAGGCGCGCGTCGAGACCGGAGGGAGGGGCAGGCCCATCGGCACGCGAGCAGACGCTCGTACGCAGACCACTCCGCCGCCGCGGTCCACCGACGCCGTCGCCCCCACCTCCGCCAGCCGCTGCAGGGCGGCGTCGTCGCCCCTGCCGAGCAGACGCGCGGCCTCGGTGGTGAGCTGCTGCACCCGTACCGTGGTCGCGAACGACGCGAGGACACCGGCCCCGAGGACCAGGACGACCAGAACGGCGGGCAGAGCCACCGCGAACTCCGCCGTGACCGCCCCGCGCTCCCCCAGCCTTCTCATTGAACAGTCAGCGCGCGACGCACGAGATCGGTGAGGATCCCCCGCACCTCGTCGCTGCGCATGATCATCACGAGCAGGCCCGCGAAGGCGACAGCCGCCGCCGTAGAGGTATAAAGGCATACTTCTGCCAGGATGGGGCAATGGAGCTTGCAGGCCAATCGACACCACGTGTCGCCATCTACGCGAGACAGTCCGTTGACGAGGACCAGGGGATCGCCCAACAGATCGAAGACTGCCGTACCGAAGTGTTTCGGCGCGGATGGCGGGTCGTGGCCGAGTATCAAGACAACGACACTTCGGCTTCCAAAGAGCGAGGCCCAAAAACCGCCTGGTCGGCGATGCTCAAGGGCTTTGACGCAGGCGAGTTCGACACGATGATCGTGACCGAGACGTCTCGGATCACGCGCAGTCTCGGCGACGTGCTCGACATCCGTCCGCCACGTCGAGATATTCGCGTGGTCGTTGCCCGCGAAGGCATCGACACCGAGCTCGACGATTTCATGCTGAAGCAATTGGTGTTGCTTGCTGAGCGTGAGGTTCGGATCAAGACCGAGCGAGCAGCCCGCTACGCGGTGGGGAGGCGACTCGCAGGGCACCCCACACCCGGGATGCCACCGCATGGGTACCGGTGGGTGCCAAGCATCGAGAGAGACGCGGCGGGTACGCGCTACAGAATTGACGAGACGGAAGCGGAAGACATCCGTCAGATTTTTAGCGAATTCCTGGCGGGGGCTCCACTCGCCCAGGTCGCGCGAGATCTGAATGATGATGGCAAGTTGACGCGTCGGGGCGCGCGCTGGGACGCCACCATGGTTCGAAGGGTTCTGTTGAACCCGCTTTATGCAGCTCTCCTCCCTCCGGCTCAGCCGACGGGCAAGTTCGACGCGACGTCCATAGATTTGGAAGCGTGCACGCCTGGGGCGTGGCAAGCGATCGTCGAACGGCACCAGTTGGTCGCGAGTCGTGGACGGTTGATCGGAGTCCGGCCGAACCACAGCGGTACTGCGCGGAAGTGGCTTTTGTCTGGGCTCGCAGTGTGCGGGTCATGCTCACGCCCCGTCCGTTCGGCTAGCGGCCAGACTCATCCCACGGCGCCCGTAGATGGAGGCAGCGCCGCGCCGTCTCGTCGCTACCACGCATACCGGTGTCCGAATGGTCATTTCATGCGCAACGGCGACATCATCGACGAATACGTCGCGGAGGTCTGCATCGCGCGACTCGCGAGGAAGGACGCCGCTGACCTCCTCGCGCCGCGTTCGGACTGGATGGACGTCGCCACTCTTAATTCGACGCGCGAAGCACTGAAACGCCGCAGACAGTCAATCGCGAGTTTCGTCGCGCGCGGACTCATGACAGACACGGACGCAGACGAGAGCCTAGTGAGCATCGCGCACGAGCTTCAGTCGATCGGCGATCAGATCGCGCTTGCTGTTCTGGAGGATCCGCTCGCGGAGGTCGCCGCCGTCGAAGACGTTCGAGACTGGTGGATGGGCGCATCTCTCGCTCGAAGACGCCTCGTCGTCGAGGCACTAATGGCGGTCAAAATTCACCCGGTCGGCAATGGCAAGCGGGTGACGACGTTGAGCGGCGCCGCAGCCACTATCTCGGTTGAGTGGATCACGCGTTGAGACCCTGATACTGACCTCCCGGCGCCGAGGAAGGTGGGTCGGCTGGGGACAGTCAATGAGAGTCGAGTGACGATCGCGCACAGAGCCCGCCATTGACAGTCTCCTAATCCGAGGTCGAAGACGCAGGAATCATGACCCATCGCCTTCGCCGATAGTCCTGATAACCGAAACTATCGAGGCCTTCGTGGCAGGGGGGTGAAGTGAGATGGGGCTGAGCAACAAGAGCCGCGTGATCACGCGGAACGGTTCCTCGAGATTCGTCGCGATGGACAAAACGCTGCGTGGCAGCCCGCCGACTGGTGGCGTGTTGGTCGCGCCTGCTGAGCGTGAAATCCGGGGGAGCGGGAGGGAACGGGAAAGGTCCAGGTGACCGCCCGGGGATCGCTATCCGTTCGGCTGACGCGGCGCCGCAGCTCCCGCCGCTACTGATGCCACTAGGCCATTACGCTCATCGCCGGGGTCATGCCCTGGGCTCAAAGCCGCGACCGGTCCCACTAGTCAAGGTGTGGGACCGGTCGTCTTCGCTGACACACCCACGCGTTATGCGTGCGTGGGCGCTGGTGGTGCTTATGTGCGCGAGAGTCGCGACTCGCTCAGTTCCACCACAGGCGCGTGTCGTAGTAGGCCATGCCTTTTCGGATGCTCTTCACGCAACGGGTGGAGCTGCTCAGCATCTTCTTTCCCTCCGCAGCCACCGCCGCTTCCTTCAAGGCCGTCTTGGCGACGCACATGACCTGCGAAGGGGTGCTGAAACCCCATCCGTTTGGCACTGCTGCTTGAGCCGGCGAAGCCACCAAGACGGATCCCATAACGACTGCGCCTGCGAATCCCACTGCGGCCATTTTCTTCTTGAAACGGTTCATTTCGTTGTCCCCCCTGGAAACGGTTTGACACCGATCCTGTCGAGGCAGCAGTCGTTTCGCAACGCCTATCCGAATGCGGTGGTGACGCCGACCGCCCACGAGACCAGGTACCACACGAGAGCCGCCGCGGCGATGTACCCCGTTACGAGGCCGACGATCGCGAGCTTCCGGCCGACGCCCACCCGGCGGCTGGCGCTGAACCCCAAGTGGCCGAGGAGTATGGCGGCGATCGCGCTGAGAATGGCCAACGGCAGGAACAAGAGCCCCAGGAGCGGCACGA
>NZ_FNJN01000005.1 GCF_900104345.1 Microbacterium testaceum StLB037 | reverse complement strand
CACCGCATCCGCCAGCGCGGACGGACTCGACCTCGGGCGCCGCGAACGCGGCTCCAACGCCTGGGCCTCACCCTCGGCCATCACCCGGGAACGGATCGCGTAGAACGTCTTCCGGGAGATGCCTTCCTCCGCGCAGAACGTCGACACAGCCCCACGCGGAGCATCCGCTGGCCACCGCACGATCGCGAGACGGACACGGGGATCGACAGGCTCATTTCGGCTCACACCCTCATCAGAGCCGCCGAAGTGTCACCATCACACACCCCGAAAGTGTCACCGATGTCCTGAGGCAGAACTGTCACCAAAGTCCTGAGACATGACATCCGGCGGCGAGGATGTCAGCGAGATGCAGTCTCGTCATGCCAGCCCCGCGGCGCCGCCGTACCGCGAGCGAAGAGTGAGGAACGGGGCCGCGGCCGTTCGGGAACCGTGAGCGCGACAGGGACGGCCATGGACACGGCGTAGACCGGATGCCATGACCCTCACGGCCCTGCTCCCCACCCTCCGCGCCAGCATCCCGGCGCCCTTCGACGCGACGGCGTGGCCCGCCGGCTCCGCGCCCACGCTCGACGACGTCACGGTGCGCGCGATGTCGGTCGGTCGCTACGCCGACCTCTGCGGCACACCCTGCGTCTGCACGGGCCCCGCGGTGATCCCGGCGTCGGGTGGGATGGCATCCGCGACGCTGTCGACGACAGTGGTGATCGCGACGGTGACCGAGGCCACGCCCGACACCTTGCGCCTCGACGCCTGCGTCGCCGGACTCGAGGCCGTCTGGCGCGAGGCGCGGCTCATCGGCCGCGTCTCGCACGCGTACGACGAACCGTTCACCGTCGTCGACGCCCACGGGGAGGAGTCGTGCGCAACCGTCGTGCTCCCCGGTGACGTCCACGCGGGTGACCGCATCGCCTTCCCGTGCCCCGGATGCCACACGGTCGGGGAGGTCCGCTGATGCTGCTCCACTCGATCGTCTTCGCGTCGCGCTGCGCCCGCGTGCAAGCCGAATACGTGGCGGCGGAGTCTGAGGCGGATGAGGACCCGTCCGGCGCCGAGTGACCGCGTCCGAGCGGACAGGACGCAGGAGATCGGGGTCTGGCGGTGGTCCACGCCGGTCGGATCGCGTGCGAACGGGCCGGCGTCCTGCGTTGTGTCCGTTCGCCCTGTCCGCACGCCCCGACGGGAACGTGCCGAGGGCGCTGCCCGGGGTGCGGACGCGACGCAGGAGAACCACCCGGCGACGCGACGCGGGAGGGACGAGATGGCCATGCTCCCCCCGGAACTCCTGCGTTGTGCACGCCGAGGGCCGATCACACGACCAGCCGATACCCCATCCCCTGCTCCGTCAGCAGGTGCACGGGGTTCGACGGGTCCGCCTCGAGCTTCTTGCGCAGCTGCGACATGTACAGCCGCAGGTAGCCGCTGTCAGCGACCTGCTCGCTGGCCCAGATCTCCTTCAGCAGCGTCTGGCGCGTGACGAGCGAGCCGGGGTTGCGGGCGAGGAATTCCAGCATCCGCCACTCGGTCGGGGTGAGGTGCACGCGGGTGCCCGCGCGCAGGACGGCCTTGGCCGACAGGTCGACCTCGATCTCGCCGAAGCGCACGACGGCGTCTCCCGCCGAGGGCACCGAACGTCGGGCGTGCACGCGCAGACGCGCGAGCAGCTCGTCGATCTGGAAGGGCTTGGTCACGAAGTCGTCGGCGCCGGCATCGAGCGCCTCGACCTTGTCGGCCGAGCCCGTGCGGCCCGAGACGACGATGATCGGCGCGGTTGTCCACCCGCGCAACGCGTGGATCACCTGCACGCCGTCGAGGTGCGGCATCCCGAGATCCAACAGCACGATGTCGGGGTGCGCTTGGGCGGCGAGCGTGATCGCTGCGGCGCCGTCGGCCGCGGCCACCACGTCGTAGCCGTGGGCGGCGAGCGTGATCCGCAGAGCGCGGACGAGCTGCGGGTCGTCGTCGGCGATGAGTACCTTCACGGCGTCCTCCTGGAGATTCCGGATGCCACGGCATCCGCGCCCGCGACGGGAAGCGCCACGACCATGGTGAGCCCGCCGCCGGGGGTGTCTTCGGGGGTGAGAGTGCCGCCCATGCCCTCGGCGAAGCCGCGCGAGAGCGCGAGCCCGAGGCCGAGACCAGCGGTGTTGTCGGTGTCGCCGAGGCGTTGGAATGGCGAGAACATGTCTTCGCGACGCTCGGCGGCGATGCCCGGCCCGTGGTCGATCACGCGGATCTCGGCGGTGCCGCCGAGGCGGCTCGTGGCGATGCGCACGCGCTCGCCGTCGGGCGTGTACCGCTGGGCGTTGGTGAGCACGTTGACGAGCACGCGCTGCAGCAGCACCGGGTCGGCGCCCAGCATCGGCAGGTCGGGGTCGAGGGCGAGCTCGACGTCGTCCGGCCCCAGGTCGAGCTCGTCGAGGGCCATGAGCACGACGCCCGCGGCATCGGTCGGCGTGAGCGAGACGGCGAGCACCCCCGCCTGCACGCGGCTCACGTCGAGCAGGTCGGTGACGAGCACCGACAGGGTCGCGAGGCTCTCGTCGGCGGTTTCGAGCAGTTCGCGGCGGTCATCGTCGGAGAGCTGGTCGCCCGCGGCGCGGAGGCCCCCGAGCGAGGCGACGGCGGCGGCCAAGGGGCGGCGCAGGTCGTGGCTGACCGCCGAGAGCAGGGCGCTGCGCACCTGGTCGGTCTCGGCGAGGGCTCCGGCCTCGGCCGCGGTCTCGGCCAGGTCGGTGCGCTCGAGGGCCGCGGCGAGTTGGGCGACGACGACGTCGAGCAGGCGACGCTCCGAGGCGTCGAGATCGCCGCCGTGCAGCTCGAGGGTCGCGCGACCGTCGCCGACCGGGACCGAGACCGAGCGACCGTCGCGCACGGGCTCGCCGTCGGTGGCGAGAACCGCGCCGTCCGCGGCGACGAGACGCACCCCGGCCAGGCCGAAGGCCTCTCGGGCACGGGTGACCAGGGCGGGCACCGTGCTCTCGCCGCGGAGCACGCTGCCCGCGACCGTGGCGAGCAGCTCGGCCTCGGCCGTGGCGCGGCGGGCGGAGCGGGCCCGACGAGCTGCCTGGTCGACGACGGTGCTCACGAGCATCGCGATGACCACGTACAACACCAGCGCGATCGTGTTCGCGGGGTTGCTGATGGTCACGGTGTACAGCGGTTCGATGAAGAGGAAGTTGAGCGTGAAGCCCGACAGCACCGCAGCGAACAGGGCCGGCCAGATCCCACCGATCAGCGCCACGACTACGACGAGCAGCTGGTACACGAGCACGTCGGCGGCGATCGAGTCGTCGGAGCCCGTCGAGATCAGCAGCAGCGAGATCAGCGGTCCCCCGAGGACGGCGACGACGAAGCCCAGGAGGCGGCGCTTCGCGCTCAGCGCGGGGCCGCTGAGGCGAGGGAGGGCGAAGCGCCCGCCCGCGCGCGCGTGGCTGACGATGTGCACGTCGATATCGCCCGAGAGGCGGATGACGGTCGCGCCGATGCCGGGACCGGTGAGGGCGGCGGCGAGACGGCCGCGACGGCTCACGCCGATGACCAGTTGCGAGGCGTTGACCGATCGCGCGAAGTCGACGAGGGCGGTGGCCGGATCGTCGCCCACCACCTGGTGGTACGACCCGCCCAGCGACTCGACGAGGGCGCGCTGCTCGGCGAGGGTGGCCGGGGCGCTCGTGCGCAGGCCGTCCTGGCTCGACACGTGCACGGCGAGCAGCTCGCCGCCGGCCGAGCGGGCCGCGATCCGGGCTCCGCGGCGCAGGAGCGTCTCGCCCTCGGGGCCGCCGGTGAGGGCCACGACCACGCGCTCGCGCGCCTGCCACGAACCCTCGATGCCGTGCTCGGTGCGGTAGCGCTGCAGGGCCGAGTCGACCTCGTCGGCCAGCCACAGCAGAGCGAGTTCGCGCAGCGCCGTCAGGTTGCCGAGGCGGAAGTAGTTCGACAGGGCGGCGTCGATGCGCTCGGCGGGGTACACCGAACCTGCGGCGAGGCGATCGCGCAGAGACTGCGGTGCCAGGTCGACGACCTCGATCTGATCGGCGGCGCGGACGACGGCATCCGGAACCGTCTCCCGCTGAACGACCCCCGTGATCTTCTCGACCACGTCGTTGAGAGATTCGATGTGCTGGACGTTCACGGTCGTTATCACGTCGATGCCGGCGTCGAGCAGCTCTTCGACATCGGTCCAGCGCTTCTCGTTGCGCGAGCCCGGGACGTTCGTGTGCGCCAGTTCGTCGACGAGGGCGATGCGCGGATGCCGTTCGAGCACCGCATCGAGGTCCATCTCGTCGAGCGCGACCCCGCGGTGGGCGACGGCGCGGCGGGGGATCACCTCGAGGCCCTCGGCTTGCGCTGCGGTCGCGACGCGGCCGTGGGTCTCGACGATCGCGATGACGACGTCATGGCCCTCGTCGCGCAGGCGCCGGCCCTCTTCGAGCATCTCGTACGTCTTGCCGACACCGGGTGCCATGCCCAGCAGCACGCGCAGCCGCCCGCGCTTCACGAGGCGCTCCTCGGGACCGCTCGCGTCCCAGCGACCGCTCGCTCGAACGCACGGCGCCGCCGCCGCGCGAGGGGCGCGGCGGCGGCGTGCGACAGAGGCATGTCCCTGATTCTCGTCTCTCAGAGGGCGTCGAGCGCGCGATTGAGCTCGACCACGTTCACGCGCGGATCGCCGAGGTACCCCAGGTCGCGCGGGATCGTGTGCGCGTTGACGAGGGATTCGACCTCGGATGCCGAGAGACCGCGGGCCTCGGCGACGCGGGCGACCTGTCGCTCGGCGTTGGCGACCGAGATGTCGGGGTCGAGTCCGGAGGCCGAGGCGGTCAGGGCATCGGCGGGGATCTGTCCCGGCCCGTCGAGCTCGACCGAGGCGGCCTTTCGCTCCTCGATCGCGGCGATGAGGTCTTCGTTCTCAGGCCCCCAGTTCGACCCGCTCGAGGCGGTCGAGTCGTAGCCGTCGCCCGCGGCCGAGGGGCGGGACTGGAAGTACTGCGGGAGGGCGTTGCCGTCGGCATCCGTGAAGGACTGCCCAATCAGCTGCGAGCCCGAAACCTGTCCGTCGGCGGTCTTGATCAGCGAACCGTTCGCCGGGAACGGCAGGGCGACCTGGCCGACCGCGGTGATCAGCAGCATGTAGGCCACGCCGAGGAGCAGGGTGAAGACGACCATCGCGCGGACGGCGACGGCGGTGGTACGCAGGGTGGTGCGCATGACGGGGCCTTTCAGAAACCGGGGAGCAGGCTCACGACGAGGTCGATGAGCTTGATGCCGATGAAGGGGACGATGACGCCGCCGAGCCCGTAGACGAGCAGGTTGCGGCTGAGGATGCTCGACGCGCTCGCGGCGCGATATTTCACGCCGCGCAGGGCGAGGGGGATGAGCACGATGATCACGATCGCGTTGAAGATGATCGCGCTCGTGACGGCGGATGCCGGGGAGTGCAGACCCATGATGTTCAGCGCGGCGAGGCCCGGGAACACGCCCATGAACATCGCCGGGATGATCGCGAAGTACTTCGCGATGTCGTTCGCGAGCGAGAACGTGGTCAGGGCGCCGCGCGTGATGAGCAGCTGCTTTCCGATGCGCACGATGTCGATG
The DNA here is from genome assembly GCF_900104345.1 of Microbacterium testaceum StLB037. Lineage (GTDB taxonomy): Bacteria > Actinomycetota > Actinomycetes > Actinomycetales > Microbacteriaceae > Microbacterium > Microbacterium testaceum_A. The sequence continues at coordinate 316,094 of NZ_FNJN01000005.1, read as the reverse complement.
AGCTTGGTCGGGTCGGAATCGAGGTCGACCATGTTGCCGGCCTCCTTCGCGGCCGAGGTGCCCGTGTTCATCGCGACACCCACGTCGGCCTGCGCCAGAGCGGGGGCGTCGTTCGTGCCGTCACCGGTCATCGCGACGAGGTTGCCGCCCTCCTGCTCGCGCTGGATGAGGGCGAGCTTGTCTTCGGGCGTGGCCTCGGCGAGGAAGTCGTCGACGCCCGCCTCGGCCGCGATCGCCTTCGCGGTGAGCGGGTTGTCGCCCGTGATCATCACGGTGCGGATGCCCATCGCGCGCAGCTCGCCGAAGCGCTCGCGCAGTCCGTCTTTGACGACGTCCTTGAGGTGGATGACGCCGAGCACCTGGCCCGCACCCTTCGACAGGGTCGCGACCACCAGGGGCGTGCCGCCGGACTGGGCGATGGCATCCGTCTCGCTCATCAGCTGCGCGCGCAGCGCCGGGGCGACCGGACTGCCCGAGGCCTCGAGCCACGCGAGCACGGCCGAGCTCGCGCCCTTGCGCACCTGCGTGCCGTCGACGAGGTCGAGGCCGCTCATGCGGGTCTGGGCGGTGAACGGCACGGGCTCGGCGCCGCGGGGCATGTCGGCGACGATGCCCTGGGCCGCGGCCAGCTCGACCACCGAGACGCCCTCGGGCGTGGGGTCGGCCTGCGACGACAGCGAGGCGTACTCGGCGAGCTCGGGGCTGCCGATGCCCTTCATCGGCACGAAGGCCGAGGCGCGACGGTTGCCGTAGGTGATGGTGCCGGTCTTGTCGAGCAGCAGGGTGGTGACGTCGCCCGCGGCCTCGACCGCCCGGCCCGACATGGCCAGGACGTTGCGCTGCACGAGGCGGTCCATGCCGGCGATGCCGATCGCGCTCAGCAGCGCACCGATGGTCGTGGGGATCAGGCAGACCAGCAGCGCGACCAGGACCGGGATCGACGCCGGCGATGCCGCGTACGAGGCGATCGGGTTCAGCACGAGCACCACGATGACGAAGACGATCGACAGGCTCGCGAGCAGGATGTTCAGCGCGATCTCGTTGGGCGTGCGCTGACGCGACGCGCCCTCGACCAGGGCGATCATGCGGTCGACGAAGGTCTCACCCGGCTTCGAGGTGATCCTCACCACGATGCGGTCGCTGAGCACGCGCGTGCCGCCGGTGACGGCGCTGCGGTCTCCACCCGATTCGCGCACCACCGGGGCGGACTCGCCCGTGATGGCCGACTCGTCGACCGTCGCGATGCCCGACACGATGTCGCCGTCGCCGGGGATGAGCTCTCCGGTCTCGACCAGCACGATGTCGCCGACGCGGAGGTCGCCCGAGGGGACGTCTTCGGTGGCGGCACCGGATGCCGAGGGGTCGGCCTTCTCGTCGTACGAGACGACGCGGCGGGCCGAGGTCGTCGTGCGCGTCTTGCGCAGGGTCGCGGCCTGGGCCTTGCCGCGGCCCTCGGCGACCGACTCGGCGATGTTCGCGAAGAACACCGTGAGCCACAGCCAGACGGCGATGCCCCAGGTGAAGCCGAAGGGGAGGCTGTCGTCGCTGCCGCCGAGGAACGGCTCGGCGATCGCGATGAGGGTCGTCAGCGCGGCGCCCACCCAGACGAGGAACATCACGGGGTTGCGCCACTGCGCGGCGGGGTTGAGCTTCTTGGCCGCGCCCGGCAGGGCGGCCACGACCTGCGCGGCGCCGAACGCGCGGCGCGGGGCGGTCGCCGCCGGTTCGGCTTCGGGGGCCGGGGCGTGGGTGAGGGTGGACATCAGCGGGTCAGTCCTTCAGCGAGGGGTCCGAGGGTGAGGACCGGGAAATAGGTGAGAGCCGTGACGATCACGACGACGCCGGCGAGAAGGCCCGCGAACTGCGGGCGATGCGTCGGCAGGGTTCCGGCGGTGGAGGGCACGGCATCCTGAGCCGCGAGCGAACCGGCGAGGGCCAGCACGAACACGATCGGCAGGAAGCGGCCGAGCAGCATCGCCACACCGAGTGCGGTGTTGAACCACGGGGTGTTGGCGGTGAGGCCCGCGAACGCCGAACCGTTGTTGTTCGCGGCCGAGGTGAAGGCGTAGAGCACTTCGCTCAGGCCGTGGACGCCCGGATTCCAGATCGAGGTGGCCTCGACGTCGGAGCGGATCGCGGGGACGCCGAAGCTCAGCGCGGTCCCGGCCAGCACGAGGGTCGGGGTGACGAGGATGTACAGGCTCGCGAGCTTGATCTCCTTCGGCCCGATCTTCTTGCCGAGGTACTCGGGCGTGCGGCCGATCAGCAGACCACCGACGAAGACCGCGATCACGGCGAGGATCAGCATGCCGTAGAGGCCCGATCCGACACCGCCGGGGGCGATCTCGCCGAGCATCATGTTGATCATCGGCATCATGCCGCCGAGAGCGGTGTAGCTGTCGTGCATCGAGTTGACGGCACCGGTCGAGGTGAGCGTGCTGGTGGTGCCGAAGAGGGTCGAACCGAAGATGCCGAAGCGCACCTCTTTGCCCTCCATCGCGCCGCCCGCGAGCATCGGAGCCGTGCCGTTGCCGGCCGTCTCCGCCCAGGTGAGCAGGGCGGTGGATGCCACGAAGATGGCCCCCATCACGCCGAGGATCGTGTAGCCCTGGCGGTTGTCACCGACGATCCGGCCGAAGGCGCGGGGGAGCGAGAACGGGATCACCAGCATGAGGAAGATCTCGAAGAGGTTCGTCCACGGCGTGGGGTTCTCGAACGGGTGAGCCGAGTTCGTGTTGAAGAACCCGCCGCCGTTGGTGCCGAGCAGCTTGATGGCCTCCTGCGAGGCGACCGGGCCGCCGGGGATCGACTGGGCCGCTCCCGCGACGGTCGCGGCATCCGTGAAGCCGGTGAGGTTCTGGACGACACCGCCCGCGAGCAGCACGACCGCGGCGACGATCGCGAAGGGCAGCAGCAGACGGGAGGTGCCGCGTACGAGGTCGACCCAGAAGTTGCCGATCACGCCGCTGCGACGGTACGCGAAGCCGCGCACAAGGGCCACGGCGACGGCGATGCCGACGGCGGCCGAGACGAAGTTCTGCACGGTGAGGGCGGCGAACTGCACGGTGTAGCCGAGCGTGGCCTCACCCGAGTACGACTGCCAGTTCGTGTTGGCGACGAAGGATGCCGCCGTGTTGAACGACAGCGCCTCGCCGGGGGCGTCGAAGCCCAGCGACAGCGGAAGTACCGCCTGCAGGCGCATGATCGCGTAGACGAACACGACGCCGACGAACGAGAACAGCAGCACCGAGCGCAGGTAGGCCTGCCAGGTCTGAGCGCTGCGGGGGTCGACGCCGATCAGGCGGTAGGTGCCGCGCTCGACCGCGAGATCGCGCTCGCCGGTGTAGATGCGGGCGATGTAGTCACCGAGGGGGCGGTAGGCCAGCCCGAGGGCGACGAGGAGGGTGAGGCTGGTCAGGACGATCGACCAGATGCTTCCGCTGTCCATGACTCAGAACTTCTCCGGTCGAACGAGCGCGACCACGAGGTACACGACGGCGGCGACCGCGAGCACGGCGGCCAGGATCGAGAAGAAGATCACGAGCGCTCACCGCCTCGACCGGTGGGGCGGGCGGACGAGGGGCGGGCCTCGGGGCCCATCTTCTCGACCCCCTTGGCGACGAGCGCGACCAGCGCGAAGATCGCGACGGTCACGGCGAGGAAGACGACATCGAGCACGACGACTCCAGATTCGGGTCTGACCGCGGGCGGGCCGCGGGCGCCGCGGGGCGGCACGTCTGTCGATACAACTCCTCGAGCCCGCGGCATCCCGGCGTCCTAACGCTTTCCCTACGGGCCCCTGACGGACGCATACGGGGTGCTTACGGGGTGGCTGGGAGCGGCCGGCGATGCATGACTCCTGCAGATCGGGCACTCCCCGGTCCCGGACCGCGCGGCGAGGTCGGATCTGCAGGAGTCGTGCCGCGGGGCGGGCCTGCGCGACGCGGTGCCGGCGCGACAAGCGGGTTCACGGCCGGCCGTGCACAACTCCTGAGGGATGTAACCGCGGGGGGAGCTCAGACCGTCGGAACACCGATTTTGCAGGAGTTGTGCGCCGACCGCGCATGATGGAGGCATGCTCTCCTCCGACGGATCCGACGTGCGCGTCAGCGCTGCGCTCGTGATCCCGGCGGCGGAGCTGTCATGGCGGTTCTCGCGCTCGTCGGGCCCGGGCGGTCAGGGCGTGAACACCGCCGACTCCCGGGTGGAGGTGATGTGGGATGCCACGGCATCCGCCGTTCTCTCACGGGTTCAGCGTGAGCGCGTGCTCGAGCGGCTCGGCGACCGGCTGGTCGACGGGGTGCTGACGATCGCGGCCTCGGAGCATCGGGCGCAGCTGCGCAATCGCGACGCCGCTCGCGCCCGGCTCGCGGCCCTCGTCGCCGAGGCGGTTCGCCCGCCCGCCCCACCCCGCCGCCCGACGAAACCCACGCGCGGGTCGAAGGAGCGCCGCCTGCAGGCCAAGCAGCGCCGCACCGACGTGAAGAAGATGCGCCGGCGCCCGACCGACTGACGCAGGCCCGTCCGGTCCCGTCATCCCGCTGTGAGTGTCCAGAACACCCGGACGCTTCCGAAAATCGTCCCGGTGTCTTGGACACACAAGGGGGCGACCGGCGTCAGCTGGTCGCGCCGCCCTCGGCCCGGCGGCGGCGCACCTGCTCTTCGAGGTCGGCGAGGTGCATCTCGCGCTCCAGGTCGGCGATCTGCTGCTCGGTGGTGCGGCTCTCGCGCGAGGCGGGCGGAGGAGCGGGCTGCGCGTCCTTCTGCCAGCGCCGCGGGTCGCCGAACGACATCGGGGTCGACCGTGCCTCGTACTCGCGACCGAGGGCGAACCACAGGATCGAGCCGATCAGCGGCAGCAGCACGATGAAGAAGATCCACGCGAATTTCGGCAGGTGCTTCACCTGGTCCTCGCGGCGGGTGATGGCGTCGATGAGGGCGATCACCATCACGACGAGGGTCAGCAGGGCGAGGACGGGCATGGCATCCACCCTGGCGGAGACTCCCGGTGGCGTCCACCGCCGCTTCGCGAGCGGGCCGAACTCCTGACTTTTGCGCGCGCGGAGTCTGCGGGGCTGATTCCACCGCCGAACCGCGCGTTCGTCAGGAGTTCGGTCCGCCGCCGCCCCCCAGTCGCGCGGCGAAACGCCGAACGCCCCCGCCGGAGGGGCGGGGGCGTTCGAGAGGGGCTCAGGATGCCGAGTCGGTGGGCGTCTTCCGCGCCTTGTGCGCCGGGGCCTCGGCCACGGGCTGACCACCGCGCTGCTGACCGGGGAGCGGACGCGACCGACGGCCGTAGATGACCTCGGACGAGTCGAGCAGCCACGGCACGAGGGTGATCGAGACCCCGTGCACGAGCATCAGCTGGTGCGCGAGACGGCGCGAGCGGCGGTTGTGCAGGATCGACTCCCACCAGTGGCCGACGATGAACTGGGGGAGGTACACGGTCACGACGGCGGAGCCGTTGTTCTCGCGGTACTTCTTGATGAAGGCCGACACCGGCGAAGTGTACGTGCGGTACGGCGAGTCGATGATGACCAGCGGAATGGGCATCTCGTGGTCGGCCCATTCCTTCTGCAGTCTCGCCGCGTCTTCGTCGGTGATGGCGACATGGACCGCGAGGGTCTTCTGATGGTTGGCCGCGAGGGCGTAGTCGATCGCCTTCATGACGGGCTTCTGCAGGCGGTTCACGAGGACGATCGCGACGTCTCCCGACGAGCCGAAGTGCACGGTGTCGTCCATGCGGATCTCGTGCTCGACGTCGCGGTAGTAGCGGTTCACGCCGATCATCAGCACCGCGAGGATCGGGATCGCGATGAACACGAGCCACGCGCCGTGGGTGAACTTCGTGATCGTGACGATCAACAGCACGAGGACGGTCATCGCCGCGCCGACGGAGTTGATCCACAGGCCCGAGATCGCCGAGCGGCGCTCGATCGCGGCCGACTGCTGCTTCGCCGCCTCGGGCGGCAGGTCCTTCAGCCCGCGCAGTGCGCGGCGCCAGTGCCTGACCATGCCGATCTGACCGAGCGAGAACGAGACGAACACACCGATGATGTAGAGCTGGATCAGCGTCGTGAGGTTGGCCTGGTACACGATCAGCACGCCGATGGCGACGATGCCGAGGATGATCATGCCGTTCGAGTAGACCAGCCGGTCGCCGCGGGTGTTGAGCGCCTTGGGGGCGTAGCCGTCGCGGGCGAGCACGGCACCCAGCAGGGGGAAGCCGTTGAAGGCGGTGTTGGCGGCCAGCAGCAGCACGCACGCGGTGGCGGCCTGGATGATGAAGAACGGGATGCTTCCCATGCCGAAGGTGGCGGCGGCGACCTGGGCCATGAGGCTCGGCTGCGGGTTGTTGGCGCAGTCGAAGCCGATCAGGTGGCAGGGGTTCTCGGCGTAGTGCACGCCCGAGATGAGGGCCAGGATCGTCAGCCCGGCGAACAGCACGATGGCGATGCCGCCCATCATGGTGAGCGTCGTCTGCGCGTTGCGGATCTTCGGCATGCGGAAAGCGGGCACGCCGTTCGACACGGCCTCGACGCCCGTGAGGGCCGAGCAGCCGCTCGAGAAGGCGCGCAGCACGAGAAGGATGAGCGCCGCTTGCGTGAGCGACTCGGCCTGCACGGCGTACTGGGCGCTCTCGGCGACGGGGGCATCGCCGAGGAGCGTGCGCCCGAGACCCACGACGATCATGACGCCGACCGAGCCGATGAAGAGATACGTCGGGATCGCGAAGACGCTCGAGGCCTCGCGCACGCCGCGGAGGTTGACGATCACGATGAGGATCACGAACCCGACCGCGATCTCGACGCGGAAAGGATTCAATTCGGGCAATGCCGAAATGATGTTGTCGACTCCGGATGCCACGGACACGGCGACCGTGAGCACGTAGTCCACCAAGAGAGCTGCGGCGACGACCACCCCGGGCACCTCGCCCAGGTTCTTGCTCGCGACCTCGTAGTCACCGCCGCCCGAGGGGTACGCCTTGATGAGCTGGCGGTAGCTCAGCACGACCACGACCAGGAGTGTCACGACCGCGACCGCGACCCACGGGCTGAGGGTCAGCAGGGCCGTTCCGCCGATGAGCAGGATCATCAGCAGCTCCTGCGGGGCGTAGGCCACGGAGGAGAGCGCGTCGGAGGCGAAGATCGGCAGCGCCATCTTCTTCGGGAGGAGCTGCTCGTCGAGTTTCTCCGACGTGAGGGGCTCGCCGATCAGGATGCGTTTCGCGATCGGCGTCTCTTCGCCGTCAACGCGACTTTCGTCAGTCACGGCGCGCGACATTACGCGCACTGGACGCCATGCGCAATCTGACGCGCACACCGTTCAACGCATGGTCGCCGGACCGTGACCTGGTGGTGGCGGGGGAGATGATTCCTGCACAGCAGGAAACGCTCACGTCGCGGCGATATTCCCGATGAATTCCGCGACGGCGTCGGCCCCACTGTGATCGTGCGCGGTCACCGTCACGACGGCGTCGCCGATGAAGACGATGAGCTGACCGTGGGCACCGTGCAAGCGCCACGCGCCTCCCGGCCCGTCCCACCCCGATAAGGCGTAGCGGCGGTACCCGTCGCCGACGCTGCCCGTCTCGATCCAGCCCGAGTGCATGGCATCCACGATTCTCGGCGACACCACGCGGCGACCGTCGACGACGCCGCGGTCGCGGATGAGCAGCCCGAGCTGAGCCAGCTCGTCTGTGCGCAGCTCGAGGCCCTCTCCGCCGAGGACGCGGCCGCTCGGGGAGCGCCGCCACGAGACGTCGGCCCACCCCAGCGGGGCGAACAGCCGGGGGCGGAGGAATTCTTCGATGTCACCGGTCCGCTGCGACAACGCGGCCATCGCCGTGTACGTGCTCGCATTCGAGTACTGGAAGATCCGACCGCGCGAGGGGCGCGACAGGAATTCGGCGGCGAGGTCGGGCCAGTCGGTCATCATCGTCTCGGACCAGGGCAGGTCGATGCCGCTCGACATCGAGAGCAGGTCCCGGAGGGTCACCGGAGTCGCGGCGGGGAGCACCGGGCGGACCGGCTCGTCGAGCGACATCAGCCCCTCGTCGACGGCGATGCCCGCGGCGAGCACGGCCACAGTCTTCGCGACGGAGTGGATCTCCTCCCGCTTATCGGGCGTCCACCGGTGCGTCGCGACATCGTCGCCCACGCGCACGTGGAGGCCGTGCGCGCCGAAGCCGGTGTCGTCGATGCGAGCGACGAGCGCGTCGCGGAGGGCGGCTGCGCGGGTCATCCGCCCAGGCTACGTCGCCCGCCGATCCTGCCTAGGCTCGCGGGGTGGATAACATCGTGCGCTCGGGGCTGTTGGCCGTCGTCGCGGGGGCGGTGGTCGCCGTCCTCGCCTTCGTGCCGTTCGTCGCGGTCAGCTACCGGCGCCGCGGCCGGCTCACGCTGGGACGCGCCCTGCTGTGGGCGGCGGCGGCCGTGTACTTCTGGGCGATCTGGACGTACACGCTCATCCCGCTCCCCGACTCCGAGGTCTACCGCTGCGCGGGCGTCAACCTCCACCCCTTCGCCTTCGTCGACGAGGTCCGCTCCGCGGTCGCCGTGTCGGGCCGGTATCTCACCGACCCGGTGGTGCTGCAGGTGGCGCTGAACGTGCTGTTGTTCGCTCCTCTCGGCTTCTTCCTGCGCGTGCTCGGAGGTCGCGGCATCCTGATCGCGGGTCTCGTCGGCTTCGCGACCTCGGGGATCATCGAGACCACGCAATTGACCGGTGTGTGGGGGATCTTCCCCTGCGCGTACCGCGTCTTCGACGTCGACGACCTTCTCGCGAACACGGGCGGTGCGCTGCTCGGGTCGATCCTCGCGTTCGTCGTCCCGGCGCAGCACCGCGGGGTGGAGAAGGCTCCGGATGCCGAGACCCCGCGCCCCGTGACCCGTCGCCGCCGCCTGCTGGGGCTGGTGTGCGACGTCGTGGGCGTCTGGCTGGTCGGCGTCGCCGTCGCCGTGGTGGTGCAGGCCGTGCTCGTCCTGCGGGGAGGCGACGCGTCGTCGTTCTCGACCGATGACGTGGCGTCGCTGTCGGGGACGGTCGCGGCGGCGGGGCTCTGGCTCGGAGTGGTCCTGGCGACGGGTCGCTCGATCGGCGACCTCGCGACGCGCGTGCGGTTCACGAACGGTGTGCTGCCGGCCTGGGTCGCGCGCCCCTTGCGCTTCGCGACCGGGGCGGGGGCGTACGCGATCCTCGAGGCGCTGCCGACGCCGTGGTCGCTGCTCGCGCTCGTCTTGGCGCTGGTGACCGCTGCGCTGCTGATCGTGTGGCCCGACGGCCGCGGACTGACCGGATGGATCGGCCGGCGCCGTCTGGTCGACGACCGTGCGGGAGTGGTCAGCCCGACGGTGGACCGGCGCGCTCGGGCCCGCTGACACGAGCCCGTGGTCGACTCGTCGAGCGCAGTTCTTCGTTGTGCGCACAGGCGCCGTGTGAAACGGCGGGGAGTGGAGAGCTCCCCTCGGCGTATCTTTTGTCGCCCGAAGTTGACAACCGGTCTGTCGGCTATGGGCTCAATGTGCACTCACGCATAGCGTCCAGTGAACGTCCCGGCCCGGGGACGTACATGGAGCGCCCTTGGGGGACGCGATCTGTCCGGGATCGATTTCGAAGTCGGCACATTCATTCACCCTCATGCGCGCCCGTACACAATCCTGATCGACGCGCAACCGAGGAGCAGCACATGCCATTGTCCAACACCGGCCGTCCACGCATCGTGGCCGGAGCGCTCATCGGGGCGCTACTCGCAACCGGGGCCGCCGCCGGCGCAAGCACTCCCGCGTTCGCCGCGGCCTGCATCACGACGCCGCTGCCGGTCAACATCAGCGTCTTCCTCTCTGGCTATTCCTTCGGTGGTGCGGACGAGATCAACGCCTCGTATGACCCGGCTGATCCACAGTCTCGACCGTTCCCCACGACCGAGCCGTACAGCACCGACGGACACAGCCTGCTTCGCGGCGGTGCAGGAAATACCGTCACGAATCTCACCCCGGTCGCCGACTGGGTCATCGTGGAGCTCCGCGACACGGTCGACGCCTCGCTGATCGTGGCGACGGACACCGTCCCCGTTGATCGCCTGACCGGAGCCGCGCTCACGACCCCGGAGTTCGCTGTTCCCGCCGGCAGCTACCGGGTCGCCATCGCGCAACGCAACCACCTGACCGCCATGGCCGCCACGCCGGTGACCCTTGGCGCAGCGCTGACCCCGACGGTCGACTTCACCGACCCGGCCACGCTGATGTACAACCAAGTTCCGGCCAACGCCGGCAAAGAAAGGTACCCCACCCCGGCGCGTCTTCAGCTGGTCCCGGGGGACTTCGATGCGAACGGTGTCATCGATGCCGCAGACTACACAGCGTTGAATATCGCGGTGTCGCAGCAGCCGCCTGGCTACTCGGTCTACGACATCAACCTCGACGGCTTCGTGGATGGCAGTGACACCGGCACCTTCAACGCAGTAGTCGCCGGACAGTACGGCGCGGCATCCGTGCCAGCTGGACGTCTCGCGCCGGTCCCGGTGTGCGACGCACCGCGCATCACCTCTGCTGCCCCGTCCACACCCACCTCGGGTACCCCTTACACATCCACGGTGACCGCCTCCGGCACCGGCCCGATCACCTACTCGGTGAGCAACGGAACCCTCCCGCCGGGTCTCACCCTGGACCCGACCACCGGGACAATCTCGGGCACGGCCACCACCCCGGGAACCTACCTGTTCCGTGTAACCGCGACGAACGCCTACGGAGCCGACTCCGCCGACTACACCCTCGCGATCGCCACACCCCCAGCGATCACAACACCCACCATCCCGGCAGGCACAGCCGGCGCTCCTTACTCGCAGACGATCACTACGACCGGCAGCGGTCCGATCACCTACGCCGTCACAAACGGCACCCTGCCCCCTGGGCTCACGCTCGACGCAACAACAGGCGTGATCTCCGGAACTCCGTCGCGGTCCGGCGCCTTCTCGTTCTCGATCACCGCATCCAACGCAGCTGGCGCGGACACCCGCACCTACGGCGTGACGATCGGTGCGACCGTCTCGCCCCCGACCTCCACCCCCAACCCGGTCGTGCCCGCCTCGAGCAACTCCTCACACCTCGCCGTCACCGGCGGTGACTACACCGCCTCACTGTATGCAGGCGTGGTGGGACTTCTGATGCTCCTCGCTGGAGCAAGCGCGTACGTCATCACGCGTCGCCGGCGCGTCTGACTAGATGGTCCTGCGTACCCGGCTCCCGCAGCCGGTGCGCAGGACCACCTGACGTGGGCACTCGCGATCTCCTATACCGTCTGCACACACGGGCTCGCATGTCACGCCCGGTTCGGTCGGCCTATGACCGCTCGTCCCGGACCGTCGGCCGGCGCCGCCTGGTCGACGACCGTGCGGGAGTGGTCAGTCCGACGGTGGAGCGGGGCGCTCGGGCCCGATGACAAGGTTTGCCATCGACGCGGAGGCTTCTCTCATGGCCACGATGAACATCTCCCTCCCGGATGAGCTGCGTGCGTTCGCCGACGAGCAGGTGAGCTCGCACCTCTACGCGTCGAGCAGGGAATACGTACGCGAACTCATCCGCCGCGACCGCGACAACGTGCGCCTCCGCGATGCCGTCCTCGACGGCGTCCGTTCGGGCGACGGTTCGGAAATGGATGCCGCCTACTTCGATCGACTGCGGGCGCGCGGCACCGAATCCCGGTGACGCGCCGCGTCGTCTCCTCTCACGCCACCGACGATGACCTCACCGGCGCCGTGGAGGTCTACCGGCCGACCGCCGACGCGGCGACGGCCGAGCGGTTCTTCGACGTGATCGAACAGTGCGTTCGCCGCAGCGCGGCCTTCCCCTCGGTGGGGTCGATGTCGGCCGAAGCCCTCACCGGAATCCCGGGACTCCGCAGTCTGGCGGTCGAGAGGTTCCGGTATACGAACGATGACGATGTCGTCCGGGTTCACCGCGTGCTGCACGCGCGCCGCGATGTGGGACGCGTCTTCGCCGACTGAGGGGCCAGTCAGCCCGCGCGGAACTCCTCGGCGAGCACGCCCATGAGGACCTCGTCATGGAATCGCCCACCGTGGAACGCCACCGCGCGTCTCACGCCCTCGCGCACGAATCCCGCCTTCTCGTAGGCCCGGATGGCGCGGTCGTTGAAGGCCCACACGCGGAGCTCGACCTTGTGCACCCCGAGCTCGTCGAAGGCGAACCGCAGCATGGTGCGCGTGGCATCCGCGCCGTATCCGCGGCCGACGGCATCGGGGCCGAGGACGATCGCGAAGGTCGCGACGCGGACCGGGAGGGCGGCTCCCCACATCGTGGCGTGACCGATGAGCTGCCCGGTCTCGTCGTCGATGCTGAAGCCCGCCCCGCCGGGGGAGTCATTGCGGCTCCACGCCTGGAACATCTCGCGAACGGATGCCGCCGGGCGCGGGCTCACGCTGTTCTGCTGCAGCACGGCGCTATCGCTCCGCAGCCACCAGTCGACGAGCCGGTCGAGGTCGGCGTCGGTCAGCGCGCGGAGCCGCACGCGCTCGCCGCGCAGCAGGGCGGAACCGTATGCCAGGGCGGTGTCGGTGTCGTGGATCGCGTCGTCGGCCATGTCCCGACGCTACCCAACCGGTCGGACACCGTGCCGTCCGGGTCTCGGGCGCGTGCACAACGGCGGGACCCTGGGCCGACACCCCGGCGGCGTCGACCGAGAAGCGGCGTGTCGAGCGAACGACCCGCCGTTGTGCTCGCACGTGTCCCGCGGTCGGGCCGCGAGCCCCCGCGGTTGTGCTCGCGGACGCCCCGCATGTGCTCGCGCACGACCCACGGGTGTCTCGACGGCGGACCACCCCTCGCCGCCCTCGGCGGCCCCGCCGCCTAGGCTGGACGCGAGGAGTGAGATGTCGTCGAGAGCAGGGCGCGCGCAGCGGGCGGGGCGCGGCATGGCCGCGGCCGCGGTCGCGACGTTCGTGGCGACCCTCTCGCACGCGGCCGTCTCGGCTGAGCGGCCGCCCCTCGTCAACATCGTGCTGGCCCTGTGCCTCGCGGCTCCCGTCTGCGTCATGCTCGCGGGTCGTGCACTGTCGTGGACGCGTCTGTCGCTCGCGGTCGTGCTCAGCCAGGCGCTGTTCCACGCGCTGCTCGTGCTCGATCTGCAGGGCGGGTTCGTCCCGGCCGCTCACCACGGCGCGGCATCCATCCTCAGCGCGGCCGGAGCGCACAGTGCGTCGGCTCACGGCGCGGAGTCGCCGTGGATGTGGACGGCGCACGCCGTCGCCGCTCTGGTGACGGTGGTCGCCCTCGGTCGTGGCGAGCGGGCGGTGCAGGCGATCGCCCGGTTCTTCGTCGCGGTGCTCTCTGTGCTGCGCCCCGTGCGGGGTCTTCCTCCGCGGACGGATGCCGTTCTCTCCGCGCCCGAGCCGCTGCTGCTGACGACGGCGATGACCGTGCTGTCGTCGATGAGGCACCGGGGTCCGCCGCTCGCGGCCTGATCCCGCCCCCATCCTTCGCGCGAAAGAAGCGCCTCATCGGCGTGCGCATTTCTCAGAAAGCAGCACCATGTCTCGAAAGACCACTCTTCGTCGTACCCTCGTCGGCCTCGCCGCCGGCGCGGCCATGGCGATCGCCGTGCCCCTCGCGGCGTCGGCCCACGTCACCGTCAACCCCAACACCGCCACCCCCGGCAGCTACGCCACGGTGAACTTCCGCGTCCCCACTGAGTCCGAGACCGCGTCCACCGTGAAGGTCGAGGTGACTCTGCCGACCGACACCCCGCTGACCTCGGTCCTCGTCGAGCCCGTCCCGGGCTGGACCGCCACCGTCGAGAAGGGGGCGCTACCCGCCCCCGTCGAGGTCGACGGCAACACCATCTCGGACGGCCCGCTCAAGATCGTGTGGCAGGCCGACCCCGGTGTGGGCATCGGGCGGGACCAGTTCCAGATCTTCTCGGCGGTCCTCGGGCCGATCCCCGACACGGGTCACCTCGTGCTCCCCGCCGTGCAGACGTACTCGGACGGCTCGGTCGTCGACTGGACGAACACCCCCGAGCAGGTCGCGGCAGACGACACGCTCGAGCCCGCGCCCGTGCTGTACATCAACGACACCCCGCCCGCGAGCGGCCACGGCGGTCACGGCGGGGCATCGGCTGCGCCGACGATGGACGACCACTCGATGGAGGCCGCGGCTCAGACGAGCGACTCCTCGGGACTGTCGCTGGGTCTCAGCATCGCCGCTCTCGTGATCGCGATCGCCGGCGCCGTTCTCGGCGCCATCGCCGTGTCGCGTCGCCCGAAGCGCAGTTGAGCATGGGCTCCCGGAACGCTCTGCGCCGGGCCCTGGTCGGGGCGGTGGTCGTCGCTGCGGCGATGACCGCCGCTCTCGGCGGGTCGTCGGCGGCCTCTGCGCACGACAGCCTCGTGTCGTCGACGCCCGCCGAGGGGGAAAGCGTCTCGTCGCTGTCGGAGGTCACCCTCGATTTCAGCGCCAATCTGCTCGGCTACGACGGCGGCAACATCGTCATCGTGATCGGGCCCGACGGCAGGCACTACGAGAGCGAGTGCGTGGCCCTCGCGGGGCCGACCCTCACCCTCCCGGTCGCTCTCGGAGCGCCCGGTGGGTACACGGTGGAGTGGCGAGCGGTCTCGTCCGACGGGCATCCCGTCTCGGGCGAGATCCCGTTCACGTACACCGGTGAGAGCGTGTCGGCCGGTGCCGACGCCTCCCCGTGCGCGGGCGCTCAGGGGGCCGCCCCGGCGGAGACCCCGGTGGCCGCACCCTCCACCTCGGGCGGGATGTCGGGCCTGACCGTGGGCCTGCTCGTGGGCGGTGGAGCGGTCGTGTTCGTCGGCGTGATCGTCGTCGTCATCCTCAGCCGCCGTCCCCGCGAGGAGCAGGAGTCGTCCGACACCGAGTAGTTCCGGATGCCATGACCCGGCGCGTCCACCCCGAGTCCCGTTCCGCGGGGTCGAGGGGGTGCGCCGGGTTTCGGCATCCCGAGCCGAACGGGGAGTCCTGGGAGGCGGGGGACGACGCTGATCGACTCTCGCGAGGCGGCGCCGGCGGAGGCCTAGAGGCTGCCGCCGGGCACCGAGAACGTGTCGCAGGCGTTGACGCCGCCCTGGCGGCCCTCGTCGAACCACCGGGTGCGCTGCGCGCTCGATCCGTGCGTGAAGCTGTCGGGGTTCGAGATCTGACCCGCCTCGGCCTGGATGTGGTCGTCGCCCACGGCGGACGCGGCCGACAGGGCATCGAGGATCTGCTGCTCGGTCGGAGGCTGAAGGTAGGGGGTGCCGTTCTCGTCCACCTGCTCGGAGGCCGCGGCGACCCAGGCCCCCGCGAAGCAGTCCGCCTGCAATTCGGTGCGGACGCCGTTGCTGTCGGCGCCGGTGCCATTGTTCGGGTACTGCTCCATCACGCCGGTGAGGTTCTGGACGTGGTGGCCGTACTCGTGCGCGAGCACGTAGAGCTGGGCGAGGGGGCCCGCGGTGGTGTCGTACTGCGCGCGAAGGATCGAGAAGAAGGTCGGGTCGACGAACACCGTCTCGTCGGGCGGGCAGTAGAACGGACCGGTCGCGTTCGAGGCTGTGCCGCACGAGCTCCCCGTCTGCTGGTCGACGATGACGAGCTGGGGCTTGCGGTAGCCGTCGAGGCGTTCCGCCCAGAACTGGTCGATGTCGAGCGATGCCGCGGCCAAGCGGCAGGCGTCGTCGCTGTTGGCATCCCGGCCCGTCTCGCAGCTCGCGACCTGTTCGCCGCCGCTGCCGGGGGCCGCGCCGCCACCCGAGCCGAGCAGGCCGGTGAGGTCGGTCCCGGTGAACATCGAGATGAGCAGCACCACCACGGCGCCGAGGCCCACGGCCCCACCGCCGACGGCCGCCACGGCTCCTCCTCGGCGCTTGGCCGAGTTGCCGCCGACGCGGGCATTGTCGTTGAACGTCACGGCGGTCACGCTACGCGCCGACCGGACCGTCGCCGAGGGGCTGGACTTCGGGTGCGGGAGCCGTTCGCGTCGGCGTCGTCCGTCGGCACACCCCGCGGTGTGACTCTGCTCCGTGTCCCGTCCCCGGTTACCGCTGTGTGATCGGCCACGTCTCGATGTCGAACTGCCCGAAGGGCAACGGCGAGTACAGCGAGAACGAGCTCCAGTCGTCGACGTGCACTGTCATGATCGCGATCCAGCCGACGGCCAGGGCTACCAGCGTGAGGACGACGATCGCCATCCGCGCGTTGTTCAGCATGCGGAAGGCGTGATCTTCGTCACCGGCTCGGCGGAGGATGCGGGTGATCGTTCCGATCACGACCACCGCGAGGAGGGCGAAAAGGAGTGGGCTCGGACTCAACTCGATCGACCCGCACCGCGGCTCGATGGCGGTCGGAGCGCCGCCGGCATCGATGAACCCCTGTCCGTTCGCAGCGAGGCCGCCCGAGCAGCTCTGGTGCGTGCCGCGGAGGAACATCGCCGACACGGCCGACGCGACGATGGCCCAGACAAGGAGGGAGCGGATGCCGACGAGGAGCGCCGACCCCGGCAGGAGCGGTGTCGTGTTCTCGGTGGGAGTCGTGGTCACAGCGTCCTCCGGCGGAAGGGGGCGAGATCCCACCCTCACACGGATCGCGGCGCGACGCGAGGGCCCCGGCCTCGCGGCTGGGCCGGAGCAGGACACCTCAGCCGAGGAACTCCCGCGCCGCCACGACGAGATTCTCCACGCCGCGGTCGATCGTCGGCTGCATCACCGGGGCGAAGTACGGCGAGTGGTTCGTCGGGATGTCGCGCTCGATGGTGCCTCCCGCGAAGGCCTTCTGGAACGTCTCGGGATCGACACCGCCCCAGAACCAGAACACCAGGGGGGCGCCCGACTCGCGCGCGAACCACGACACGTCCTCGCTCCCGGTGAACATGCCGGGGTCGACGACCGAGCCCTCACCGAACGAGCGCTGGAACGCCGCGGTGAGGCGGGCCGTGGCATCCGTGTCGTTGATGGTCGGCGGCAGGGTGTGATCGGTGGTGATGGTGGGCGTCTGCTCGGCCCCCGATGCCTCGGCCTCGGCGCGGATGATGCGCTCGACCTTCGTCATCACGCGCTCGCGCGCGGCGTCGTCGGGGTAGCGCAGGCTCAGCTCGAGCTTGGCCTCGGCGGGGATGATGTTGTTCTTCAGTCCGGCGTGGATCGATCCGACGGTCACGACGGCGACGTCGCGGGGGTCGACCTCGCGCGAGACGACGGTCTGCAGGCGCATGACGGTGGCGGCGGCCATGACGACGGGGTCGATCGTGGAGTGCGGGCGCGAACCGTGACCCCCGCGGCCGTGGAGCACGACGGTGAGGCCGTCGGATGCCGCCATCTGCGTGCCCGGTCGCACGCCGATCATGCCGGCGGGAAGGGGCGTGACGTGCTGGCCGAGCACGATGTCGGGTTTCGGGTACCGGTCGAGCACGCCGTCGGCGATCATCGCCTTCGAGCCCGCCCCGTACTCCTCGGCGGGCTGGAAGACGGCGACGACCGTCCCCGCCCACTCGTCGCGCGTGGCGACGAGGCGCTCGAGGGCACCGATCAGGGCGGTGACGTGCATGTCGTGGCCGCACGCGTGCATCACGGGGACGGCGTTGCCGGCCGGGTCGGTGCCGCGCGCGGTGCTGGCGTACGCGAGGCCCGTCTGCTCCTCGACGGGAAGGCCGTCCATGTCGGCGCGCACCCACACGACGGGACCCTCGCCGTTGGCGATGGTCGTGACGAGGCCGGTGCGGCCGACGCCCTCTTCGACGTCGAGCCCGAGATCCGCGAGGTGGCGGGCGATGACACCCGCCGTCCGCGTCTCCTGGAACGACAGCTCGGGGTGGGCGTGCAGGTCGGTGTAGAGGCTTTCGAGGTCGACGCTCATGCCCCGAGCCTAGTCAGCGGGGCGCTACCGGATGCCGCTCACCCCCGCAACCCATCCGCTTCGGTCAGGTTGAGCGGCGACGCTGACGCCATGACCACCACACACTTCGACTACCTCATCGTCGGCGGCGGAATGGTCGCCGACACCGCCGCCCGCGGCATCCGCGAGATTGACGCCGACGGATCCATCGGGATCCTGAGCGACGACGTCGACGAGCCGTACACGCGCCCCGCCCTGAGCAAGAAGCTGTGGACCGATGACGAGTTCACGTGGGAGAAGGTGCCCCTCGGCACCGCCGACGACACCGGCGCCGACATCCGGCTGCGCACGCGCGCCACGGCGATCCGCCCCGGCGAGCACGAAGTGGATGCCGGAGACCAGACGTTCTCGTACGGCAAGCTCCTGCTCGCCACCGGCGGCAAGCCCGTCCCCCTCCCCGTCGACGACCGCTCGAACGGAGAGCGCGCACTGACCTTCCGCACGGCCGAGGACTACCGCCGCCTGCGCGCCCTCTCGAAGGACGTCGACCGCATCGCCGTGGTCGGCGGGGGATACATCGGCTCGGAGCTTGCCGCAGCCCTCGTGCAGAACGACGTCGAGACCGTGCTGATCCACACCGGTGCGGTGCTCGGTGACGCGGTGTTCCCGCCGGCGCTCGCAGAGCGGTTCGAGAAGCTCTTCCGCGATGCCGGCGTCGAGATCGTCGCGGGTTCGAAGGTCTCGGGAGGAGAAGTGGATGCCGCGGGCGCCCGCCTCGACCTCGAGAACGGTGACCAGGTCCGCGCGGATGCCGTCGTGAGCGGTCTCGGTATCGAGGTCGCCACCGACCTGGCGGAGAACGCCGGGCTGACGGTGGACGACGGCGTGCACGTCGACGCGCAGCTGCGGGCGTCGGCCGACGACGTGTACGCCGCGGGCGACGTCGCCAGCTACCCCGACCGCCTGCTCGGGCGCCGCCGCGTCGAGCACGTCGACAACGCCAACGAGCAGGGCAAGGCGGCCGGACGCAATCTCGCGGGCGCCGCCGAGCCCTACACGCACACGCCGTACTACTACTCGGCGGTCTTCGGCATCCGGTACGAGGCGGTCGGAACCCTCGACTCCTCTCTCGAGACGGTCGAGGACTGGATCGACACCGAGCGCGGCGTCGTCTACTACCTCGACGACGATCGGGTCGTCGGCGTCCTGCTCTGGAACGTCGAAGAGGCGCGGGATGCCGCCCGCGCGGTGCTCGCTGAGGCGGACACCCTGACGCGCGACGACCTCGTCGGGCGAATCCGCTGACGGTGCGGGCGAGGGCGCGAGGTGCGGACGGCCTCGCCCCTCGCCGTGCGCCGGGCTCCGCGCTCGTGCGGAGGGCCCCGCGGCACTAACCTGGACGCGCGCTGACAGTCTTCGGCGCGAGAGACCCCCCAGGAGCGCCCGATGGCCACCGCTGAACTCCGATTGTCCGTCCCCGTCGATCGAGCCCGCGACGCGGTCGGCTACGCCCTCGCCGAGCAGGGCTTCTCGGTGCAACCGACGGCATCCGGCTCCCTCGACGTCTCGCGCGGCAGCATGGGCACCACCCTCGTCGCCGGAGCCTTCGCGGGTCAGGACATGCACGTCCGCTTCGACGTGCACTTCTCTCAGGCTACCGAGGGGACGCTCGCGTCGTTCGAGCACTCCGCGGTCGGCGGGTTCTTCAAGGGCGGCGCGATCGGCGCGGCCAAGGCCGGCGATGTCGTGCGACAGGCGGCTCATCTCACCGGTGAGCGCCTGGCTCAGCAGGGCCTGCTCGTCGGCGGCGTGCCGGCGGCCCCGTCCGATGCGGGCGCCGCGCAGCAGCCGGTCGCGACCGACGGCACGTGGGCACCTCCGGTTCCGCCGGCGCCGCCCGGGTACCCGGGCGCGGCCGCTCCCGCCGCGGACGGCTCGAGCGCCGCCCCCGCCTACGGTGCGACGCCGGAGTACCCCCAGGCGGGTGCACCCGCGTACGGCGCCTCGCCCTACGGCACCGCTCCCGCCGCTTCGGGGAAGACGAACGGCATCTCGATCCTCGCGATCATCCTCGGCTTCGTGTTCCCCGTCGGCGGCATCATCGCGGGTGCCGTGGCCCTCGCCCAGATCAAGCGCACCGGCGAGAAGGGACGCGGCCTCGCCATCACCGGCATCGTCGCGGGCGCCGTCATCAGCGTCCTGGCGATCATCGCCGTGATCGGTCTCGTGATCTTCTCGATCGCGGTCGGTTCGCAGGCGTCCTCGTCGGACCCCTTCGACATCCCGGACTACCCGCAGGACGGCGGCGTCACCGTGGGCCCGAGCGAGGCGGCCCCGGGCGACGGCGACACGTTCACGCTGCCCGTCGGCGCGTGCCTCGACAACGTCCCGGGCGGCTTCATCAGCTCGTCCAACCTCGTCGACTGCGCGGTCCCGCACACGTACGAGGTGTTCAGCAGCTTCCTCCTGCCCGAGGGGACGTTCCCGGGCGACGACGCGATCGCGACCGCGGCCCAGGAGGGCTGCGACGCTGCGTTCCCGTCGTTCGTCGGCATCCCCTTCGACCAGTCGGCGCTGAACTATCAGTTCGTCGCTCCCACCGAAGACACCTGGGCCGGCGGCGACCGCGAGATCTCGTGCCTGCTGTACGACCCGGCCGTCGAGGAGACCACCGGGTCGCTGGCGGGCTCGGCGCGCTGACGCCGGGCGCGAACGGCGTCCATGCGAGGCGCTGCGTGGCGCGCGGGGCGGGAGGTGCCTCGCGCCGGGGGCGACGGTGGTGAACTCCCCGACGGCGCCATGAGAGTCGCCTGTGTCCTGACAGTGGTCTCGTGCCCGCCGGCGGAGGAACACACGGAGGGGTGAGCGGGGAGACGCAGAGTGGGCCGCGTCCCCCCGCCCGACGCCGAATCGGGTACATTCGGCGCTTGAGCAACCGGGGGAGTCTCTAGGGGGAGAACAGGTTGCTCAAGTCGAAGGTGGGATGAGGCGGGCGTGAATCTCGAACTTCCACACCCGCCCCGAGCGGCCCACCACAGGCTCTGACCACGCGAGGAGCTATCTCGCGCGGATACGATCATCACCCTTGTGCCCGCCCGCCCGGAGGGCCGAGCGTGAGTTTGTCCACTTCGGGTGACGCTCGCGCAGTTATGGCATATCCACCCGATCGCCGAGCAGATGCGATTCGGTAAGCCCGTGAAACCAATTCGACAATTGGACTCTGTTTGTTGTGTCGGTCTTGTCCATCGCGCGAGAAACGTACGTCTTGACCGTGTTCTGACTCAGATGCAGGGCCGCGGAGATCTCTTCGTTACTCGCCCCCAACGCCAGCAATTCGACGACTTGGATCTCTCTGTCGGAGAGCACGGTGGTGCTGGTCTTCGATGAGCAGTCTGCGCCGACGAGCGCCGTGATGAAGTCGGCTGCGGGAGCCGTCTTGGCGACGAAAGCGTTGACACCGACGTTGCGTGCGTCCGCGTACAGCGCCGGGTTGTCGATCGACGACATGAGGACTATGCGCAGGTCCGGGTACATGAGACGGACCCGGCGCGCGACGGAGAGCCCCGATTCCTCGGGCATGAAGAGGTCCATGAGAAGAACGTCGGGTTGCAGGTCTTTCACGGCCTCCAGGAGCCCCCGATGACCGGCGAATTCCCCCACGATCGAGACGCTCGTATTCCCGCGCAACAGGAGCCTGATGCCGGTGCGCACCAGCGGATCGTCATCGATCACCAGCACGCGAGCCGGCTTGCTAGACACGTTCATCGAATTCTCCCTCGCGAGCACCCCCAGGCGCCGGAGACGAAACGTATCACCCGAGCTCCGCCCTCCCCGGGCGAGATGCAGCCCAACCATCAACATCGGTTGACACGGAGCATCCCGACAGTGCGCGGTATCCGGTACTGTCGGTCTCCAATCCGTCGGAAGACGGAAAACGCACTCACGTTGCACCCGATCAGCGCTAGGCGGACTACTCGTCGTGCCGCGATCCAGCGCCCGACCCGTGCGGAGGACGCATTGGTGAAAGACAACCTCGACTACTTCAGGTCGTATCAGCGAAACGCACTACTCGCTGCGGGTGCGGGAGCGATCGGGTTGGCGCTTTTCGCCTTAGCCGCCCCGCCTCTGCAATTGTGGAATCTGCTCGTCACCCTCGCGATCGGGTCCATCGGCGTGACCGCTCTCCTCTGGAATCACAAGCGAACGCGTCTCGTGGCCGGGATCGTCCTCGCCACCGCCGCCCTGACACCCATCGCCGCCCCCGCCGGGTGGGCGATGATGTTCCTCCTCGGGCTCCGATACACCCCACGGGTGACCATCTGCTTCGTCATCGCGGGGATGACATCGAGCGCCGGTCTTTTCGTGCTGTATCTCATTCGCTGGGCGAATACCTCCAACGCCGGCCTTGCCGCTCTCATCGCGGTGTTCTCGATCCTCACCACTGCCGGCGCGGGCTTCGCGGGAATCGTTGCCGGCCACCAGCGTCGGCGGAACGCCGAGGTGACCGACCTCTTCCTCGACGCGATGAAGCAGGCGCCTCGTATCTCCGAGCAGGCGACGCAGGCGGAGCGCTCACGCATCGCCCGCCTGCTCCACGACGAACTCGGTCACAATCTGGCGCTCATCAACCTTTTCGTCAGCAGCATCGAGACCGCCCGGCTGACCGACAGCGAGATCAGAGAAGCTCTCAGCACCATCCGCGATCAGAACCGGGCGGCTGCGCGGGCGCTCGCGAACACCGTCACCGACCTCACGTCCACGTCGAGCAGGGCTGTGCTGGAAGACAGGCTCGCCGATATCGTCCGTGAGGTCGAGCGCGCAGGGCTCGCCGTGTCGATCGACCTCGTCGACGACCTTCCGCTCAGCGGTGCTCATTCCGACTTCGTCGTACGCACCGTCCGCGAAGGATTGACGAACGCGGTGAAATACGCGCGGCCCGCTCGGGCGGACGTCACGTCCGCGTTCGACGAGCGATCAGCGACGGTGACCTTCACCATCGCGAGTCCACGCGCAGAGGAACATGAGGCGGGACACCCGATCTCGAGCGGGAATGGCATTCGAAGCCTCCAGACAGATGCCGTTCCCGTCGGGGGAGTGGTGACCTTCGCAACAGACGACGCCCGTGCGTACTTGACTCTCATGTTGCCCATCGATTTAGAAGAAGTCGGTGGTCATCAAATGACGGACGCAGCCCACCGGTCGGAACATTCCGACGAATAACGCGCGCTCTCGTGGCCGAAAGTTGATCTCCCACCGGGATTGCTCCGCAGCCGTGTCAGCGGGTCGTTAGATTCGCACGCATTGCGGCGTCTGTCGCCGTATCCGGAGAAGACGAAAGGCCTCCCACGTGGCGCAGCGGAAAATCATCCAGATGGTCGACGACCTCGACGGGGCAGTCATCGAAGACGGCGAGACCGTCCACTTCTCGATCGACGGTCGTGTGTACGAGGTGGATCTCTCGAGACGGAACGCCCAGGCCCTTCGTGACATTCTCGCCCCTTACGTGGCGGCCGGCCGCCGCTCCGGGGGTCCCGCTCGCACGCGACGCGCCGCGTCGACCCGTGACGTCGAGGCCATCCGGAGATGGGCGACCGCGAACGGCTTCGTGGTCAGTGACAAGGGCAGGATGTCGAACACCGTCCTCGAGGCCTACCGGGCGGCGAACCACTCCTCGTCCCGGGACTGAGGGTTCCTTCGCTCAACGGCAGGCGCGCCCGTCGTTCGCCTACCGCGAGAGGGCGAGGGCCACGACGGCAATCACACCGCCCCACACGGGGATGACGAGAAGAGCGGCGATGAGAACTCCGCGGAAGAACGACAGCGACTCCGCCCGACCCCCGTCGCGGCTGCGGACATTCTCCGAGGTCTCCGTCGGGTCGGCGGACGGATCGTTCGATCGCAGCGGGTGAGGGTGTGCTCCGGCGGAGCGTTGAGACGCGCTGAGCGCGGCGGGGACAGAGAATGTCGGCATCGCGATCACCTCGGGATCAGGTCGCCGGGCCCGGGATGCCCGGTGATCGCATCACTGTAGGAACGCCCACCTCGACTTCGGCGCGCGCCGACGCCGTTTGTCAACTTCTGACCACCGATCGCACCGCGCGTCGCGCAGCAGGCGCTCCCCGGGGGAGAGGGGCGGACTCGTCCGCTGCTCGCCAGAACGAGCGCGAGCTGGGCCGCGCTGATGGAGAACAGGACGGCATCGGGCTAGCGAGAGGCAGCGCCATGGTGTGGGAGACCGAGGTGATGTGCTCCGCTGGTCGCCGCCGCCAGCTGCGCGATCTCGGGGTGGAACCGCCACGTGATGATGACGCGCTGAGTGTCGTTTCGCGCGACGCGCGATGCCTCCGCCAGCACGTCCCACAGGTCGACCAGGGCGACATCGTCAGCGAACACCACACCGGACGGCATCAGATCCAGTGCCGTGCGGACGGCGGTCGCTGTCGGGGCCGTCAGTCGTATCCACTCGGACGTCTGCTCCACGGCATCCGCGACGATGGTCGATCGCAGGCGTTTCGTCGCTCCCGTGACGATCACGACACGGTGCGGCCCGGTGAGCGCGTCGTGCACCGCGCGCCGCAGGGATTGCACGGCCGGCCTTCTGCCGGCGGGAGTGGAGGGGGAGATGTTCATCGGGACTCCTTCATGTGCGGGCCCCGCGCATGAGACAG
The DNA here is from genome assembly GCF_900104345.1 of Microbacterium testaceum StLB037. Taxonomy (GTDB): domain Bacteria; phylum Actinomycetota; class Actinomycetes; order Actinomycetales; family Microbacteriaceae; genus Microbacterium; species Microbacterium testaceum_A. The sequence continues at coordinate 291,583 of NZ_FNJN01000005.1, read as the reverse complement.
CGCGGGAAACGAAACTCCTTCCGTCGGTTGACGCCCGGGGCGCAGGAATCTATCGCCGACCCGTGCGCGCGAATTCCGCTCCTTCGAGGGGATGCCGATGAGGGCTGAGGAGAGTACGGCGGCGGGGGAGGCAGACCGCCTCGCCGCCCTCGCCGCCGCCGGAGACCGAGCCGCGGCGGCCCGGTATCTGCAAAATGTGCTGCCGTATCTGAAGCGAATGGCGAACCACGTCACCCCGCCGCCCCTTGACCCTGACGACGTCCTCAGCGAGGCCCTCTCTCGGCTGCTGCGCAAGTGGAACCAGGGCACCGGACCCCAAACGCACGCGCACACGTATGTCATCCGAACGATGCGGAACATCGTCGTCGACGAATACCGTGCGTCGCGTTCCCGAGATGTTCCCCTCGGCCTCGAGGGGATGCCCACGGACGAATCGGTCGACGATTCGTTGCGCGAAATCGAGCTGGATGGCGAGTTCACGCTCATCCGGGAAGCTTTCCGCAGCCTCCCCGAGGACCAGAGGAAGGTTCTCGACGCCGTCACCGTTCAGGGACGGAAGCCCTCCGAGCTGACAGGCGAACTCGGTCGAAACGCCGCCGCCGTCTCGAATCTGCTCCGACGAGCCAAACTCGCCCTCCGCCGCGCCACTCTCGTGTCGACACTGCGCCGGGGGCACGCCGACTGCGCCGCCAACGCCGCGCACATTCCGCGGACTCCGCAGCCGGAGTGGCAGGCGCACGAACCCGCTGCGCCGGGGCTGGCGCACATCGGCGGCTGCCGCACGTGCCAAGACAACTGGCGGCGATGGGCGACCCTGACGTCGGCGCTCGGCGTCACGACCGTCCTCGTCGTGTCATCCGTGAGCGAGCCCCCTGCTGCCGTCGCTCTCTCGCCCCTTCGACACGGGAGTCGTCACCGGGTGGTGGAGCGCGGGACGCGCGTGATCTCGCGGGCGCTCACGGGGCTGACGCCGGGCGCCATGTCCGTCGCTGCCGGCTCGACCTTGGCCGCGGTCGGACTCGTCACGCTCTTGCTCACCTCTGCCGCCGAACCCCCCGCGCACTTCACCGCCGAGGCGACCTCACCGACCACCCTGTCGCTCTCATTCGTCGTCGACGCGGAGACCTGGCGAGCCGACTCGATCGCCCTCACGATCGAGGGCGGGCGCCTCGGCGAGATGCCTCCCGCCTGGAGGTGCGAGACGCGTGCCGACACTGTGGTGTGCGACCCCGGCCCGGGACCGATAGACGCCGTCCTCACCGTCGTCTCCGACGGCACGACGGCCGCACCCGCCTACCGCGTCGTCGTCCACGCACGGGCGGGCCAGTTCGAATTCGAGGGGACCGCCACCGGGTCCCTTCCGCACGGCGCCGCATTTGTCACCCAAAGTTGACAACCGCTGCCTGGGGTGAGGCATGTGTATGTGTCCCCCTCTACGTTCCAGAGAACGTCCCGGCCCGGCGACGTTCTCTGTGCGCCCTAGGGGGGACCACGACATGTCTTCGACCCGTTCCATCGCTCGACGAGCCGCCGCGCTCGGAGCGAGCGTCTCGCTGGTCGCTCTCGGGGTGCTGGCAGCGTCGCCCGCCCAGGCCGCGACCTGCACGGTCACACCGACGACGTGGTCGGACCTGCAGGCCGCGTTCGCCACGGCGCCTTCGACCGGGGCGGTGATCTGTCTCGGCGCGGACATCATCGCCCCTGAGTCTCAGGTGCCGGGGGCTGACCGGCTCAGTCAGCCGAACGGCTCCGATGTGACCTTCGACCTTAACGCTCACTCCCTCACGATCGCGGTGGATCCGATCTCGGGTATCGATGCGGGCATCGCAGTCGACGCCGGCAACACCCTCACGATCGATGCCACCGGTGGCGGTGACATCACCATCAGCGGAGGCGCGTACGGCGCCGCAATCGGCGCGTCGTACGGCAGCGACCTCGGAACGGTCATCATCAACGGCGGTGTCATCGACGTGTCGACCGCTATCGACGGAGCCGGAATCGGCGGCGCGCAGTTCGCGCCGGCCATGGCTGCCGGCTCCATCACCATCAACGGTGGCACCATCACCGCGAAGACGAACAACTGCGGACCCGGAATCGGCGCAGGCGAGTACAGCACCGTTTCGGCCGACATCACGATCACCGGCGGCGTGATCAACGCGGCGGGTACGTGTGGAAGTCCCGGTATCGGAGGCTCCGAGCAACGTTCGACCACCGGCGGAAACATCACCATCACCGGCGGCGTGATCACCAGCACGGGCACTCAGGCCGCGGGCTTCGGTGGCGGGTTCAATGCTGCAGGAGCCAACATCACGATGTCCGGCGGTGACCTCACCGCATCGACACCAGTCCAGCCGGGGGGTGGTAACGGTGCTGCGCTCGGATCGGGCGCCGCCGGGCCCACCCTCCCGGTTCCGCCGCCCGGAACGTTGACTCTCATCGGTGCGGGGATTCCGACGCCGACGTCGGGCACCGCCCCGTACGCATCGTCGCCGATGGCCACGGTTCTCCCCGGCCCTGTGGGCGTGACATTCACGCAGACCACGCAGGACGGCACGTTCACTCAGGGCCCTTCGACGCGGATCGTCTTCGCGGTCGCCGTCGCGCCGCAGATCACGACCACGAGCCTCCCCGGCGGGACCGTCGCGGCACCCTACGCGCAGACAGCCGCGGCATCCGGAACCGGTCCCATCACCTTCGCCCTCGCCAACGGCACCGCCCTGCCTCCCGGGCTCACCTTGGATCCCGCGACCGGTGTCATCAGTGGCACGCCCACGACGGCGGGATCGTTCTCATTCCAAGTCAGCGCCACCAACATCATGGGCACCGACACCAAGACCTACAGCGTCGCGATCGTCGCGGCGCCGGCGATCACCACAGCGAGCATTCCCGGCGCGACGGCGGGCGCCGCCTACTCCCAGACCATCACCGCGACGGGAACGGGCCCGATCACCTTCGGCCTCGCCAACGGCTCCGCCCTCCCCGCAGGTCTGACCCTGGACCCCACGAGCGGCGTCATCTCCGGAACACCGACCGCCTCGGGCACATTCACGTTCGTCGTCACCGCGACGAACGCCACCGGTACTGACTCACGCACGTACACGCTGACCGTCGCGGCGGCAGCGGCCACCCCGTCCCCCTCCGCAACGTCGGCACCCGCTGCACGAACGGGCAGCAGCACGCTCGCCGTGACCGGCACCAACGGAGCACTCGCGCCGCTTCTCGCGGGCGGCGGTGCGCTGCTCCTCGTCGTGGGCGCCGGGTCCCTCATCCGCGCACGCGGACGCCGGCAGTCCTGAGCGCCTCATCGCAGACGCCGATATCCCACCTTCCCGAACGCACCACGTAGACATCCCAGAAAGAAGTCGTCCATGAGTCCCTCTCCCCGTTCATCGGCCCGCCGCTGGTCGGCACAGGTGCTCGGTGCCGCGTTGCTGGCGGGGGCGCTCGTCGTGACGCCTGCGCTGCAGGCGTCGGCGGTCTCCTCGCCCCCCGTGGTGGTCGACCAGTTCACCACCACGAATGGCGCCTTCCTCCTTCTGAAGCCGAGCGCGGGCAACGTGCTCTACTCGGCCAACGGCGGTGGGGGCAATCTCAACGTCACCGACCTGTCGACGACGCCGCCGTCGACGACCCAGCGGATGTTGCGCACCGGTCAGTTCGGGACCAACCTCGAGCTCGACGAGAACACGGACGGGTCACGTCTCTTCGTGACATCAACCACGGGCATCGACGTCTTCGACGTGCTGAACCCGTCCGCCCCGTCGGTCTTCTGGCCCGCCCCGAGCGGCACTCGCTACAACTCGACGGCGTACAACCCGGCCACGGGGCGCTTGCTCGTGTCCGCCACCGACAACACTGGTTCCTACATCGCCGAACTGGACCCCGCATCGGGAACCGTCACCGCACAGCACTCCACGGCAGGTTCGCAGTACACGCAGCTCGCCGTCGACCCCACGCACGGACTCCTCTACGGATCTTCCAACGGGGCACTGACCGCCATCCGCACCTCGGACTTCACTGTCGTCGCCGCCACAGCAACATCCGTCGTCGGGCCTAACAACCCGAACGGCGTGGCAATTGATAGTGCACGGGGACGAGTTTTCGTCACAACCGGTGCGCAGACCGCCTCGGCGTCGGTGGCAGCATTTGACTCTTCCACATTGGCGCCCCTCGCGACCTACCCCCTCGGAGCAGCGGCGGCCGGCCCGTTGTCCTACATCGCCAGCTCCAACTACCTCGTTGTCGGCTTCCTCAGCGCGAACAAGCCCCGCCTGATCGACCTCAACTCCGCCACCGTCACCCAGCTCACCGCCGCACCCACCGGATTGAACCGCGGCATCGCCGTAGACCACGTCAACGGGTACATCTACAACGCCGGAACCACCAACAGCCAAGTCACCGTCCTCGCCACCGCCGTGGACATCCTCACCACCACCGTGCCGAACGCATCGGCGGGCACCGCCTACACCGCCTCCATCGACGCCGCCGGCTCCCTGCCGCGAAGCTTCGCCGTCTCCAACGGCGCCCTCCCGCAGGGCCTGACGCTCGACAGCGCCACCGGCACCATCTCGGGAACGCCCACAACGGGAGGGACGTTCACGTTCACCGTGACCGCGACGAACGTCGCAGGAACGGACTCGCAGGTGTACACGCTCTACGTCGCGCAGCCGCCCGTCATCACGACCACCACCGTGCCGAACGGCGCGAGCGGCACGGCGTACGCCGCGACGATCGCCGCCACGGGCAACGGCCCGATCACGTACTCCGTCAGTTCCGGCGCACTGCCGGCGGGCCTGACCCTCGACGCGGCGACCGGTGCGATCAGCGGCACCCCGACCGCCGCGGGGTCGTTCTCCTTCCAGGTCACGGCGACGAACGCCGACGGAACAGACACGGCCGACTACTCGATGCAGGTCCTCGCGGCACCGGTCATCACCTCCCCGACGCCCCCGGCGGCGACCGCCGGCGCGGCCTATTCGCACACCGTCACCGCATCGGGCTCCGGGCCGATCACCTTCACGGTCAGCTCCGGCTCGCTGCCGACCGGTCTGACGATCGACGCCTCCACCGGCGTGATCTCTGGAACGCCGTCGGTCTCGGGCTCGTTCGCTTTCACCATCACCGCGACCAATGCCGCCGGATCCGATTCGCGTGCCTACACGGTCGCCGTCGCCGCCGCACCGGTGACCCCGGCCCCGTCTTCGACACCGACGGCGGCGGGAACGGGGAGTAGCAAGCTCGCCGTCACCGGTAGCGACGGCGCACTCGCGGCGTCCCTCGCGGGCGGAGGGCTGCTGTTGCTCGCCGTCGGGTCCGTCACTCTGATCCGCGCGCGCAGACGCCACCTGTCCTGATCCGACTCCGCTTCACCGGGCCCGGTCGGCGTCGGCGCTCACCATTCCTCGCCGTCGGAACCCGTTCACCGACCGCAGGCCCGTCATTGGAGAAACCATGAATCCGAACGCCTCTGCGGGGCGCGCTCGTCGCGCCGAAGCTTCGCCACCGAGCGCTGTCAAGCGTCCAGGCGGTTTCGCGCGCTCCATCGGGATCCTCGCGGCAGCACTTCTGGCGGGGCTGTTGGGGCTCGTCGCCCCCGCGGTGGCGGCACCCGCCGCTCAGGCGGCCACGGTGTGCGCCGCCGGCAGCATCTACGCCAACGTGGGGTCCGGTCGGCTCGCGCTGAACGAGTATTCGACAACGGGGACGCTCCTCAACTCCGTGCCCCTCACCCGGGACTACTACGACATCGCCTTCCTCGGCGACGGCACCACGCTGTACGGCGTGCGCGTCAACGTCCTCTGGCGTATCGACCCGACGACCGGGCAGGAAATTTCCGGCACGCCCATCACGGGCCTTCCTGCGAATTATGATGCGAACGCCTTGAGCGCCCTCCCCACTGGCGACCTTCTCACCGGGACGGGCAACTCCACGGAGATCTTCCAGATCAACCCGACGACGGGCGTCGCCACGCCGTTTCGCGCGTCCTTCCCTCCGGGCTTCGGGTCGGCCGGCGACTTCCTCAGCCTGAACGACGGCGACATCCTCGCCGTCGGTACCGGCACAAACGTCAGCACGCTGTTCCGCATCAAGCCCGACAACTCGGTCATCGAGGTGGGCACGGTCCCCACCACCTATGGCGCGGCTCAATCGGGCAACGTCATCTACCTGCCCAGCGGCGGCGGAGAGATCTACGCCGTCAGGAACTTGCCCACCACCGCGTCCGCCGCACCCATCCCCGTCGACACCCTCGCATCCACCGGCCTGGTCTTCTTCGGAGCGACCGCCCCTCAAGACAGCGGTCTGTGCGCCGGTCTGACCCTCGAGAAGACGGTGGCGCCCGCGGCGGCGGCCCCTTATGCCGCGGGGCAGGCCGTCACCTTCTCGTTCCGCGTCACCAACTCCGGAAACACCCCCGTCCGTGATGTGGCCGTCGACGAAACGGCGTTCACCGGCACCGGCCAACTCGGTCCGATCAGCCCGAGCACCTCCGGCTCGCTCGCGCCCGGGGCATCGACGACGTTCACCGCGAGCTACGTCCTCACTCAGGCGGACGTCGACGCCGGGGTCGTCACGAACACCGCGGAAGCGACCGCGACATACTTCCAGCGGTCGACGATCACCTCTCAGCCATCGACCGCGGCGCTTCCCATTCAGGCGGCCGGCTCTCTCTCCCTGCAGAAGAGCGCATCTCCCGCCGGACTGAGCGCCTACACGGTCGGCCAGAACATCACGTACACCTTCGATGTGCGCAACACGGGGAACGTCACCGTGAAGGACGTCGCGATCCGCGAGGACGCGTTCACGGGGAGTGGCGTCATGAGCGCCCCCACTCCCGCCACGGTCGCGGCACTCGCACCCGGCGAAGCAACGGTGTTCACCGCGACCTACACGCTCACCCAGGGCGACATCGATCGGGGCACCACGTCGAACACCGCCACGGCCACCGGCACCGCACGGGGCATCCCCGTGACCTCGGCGGCGTCGCGGGCGCTTCTGTCCGGGACGGCCGCCCCGTCCCTCGCTCTCGACAAGACCGCCGCCCCCGCACCCGGCGGCGCGTTCCACGTCGGCGACCAGATCTCGTACCGCTTCACCGTCGCCAACACCGGCAACGTGACGGTGACCGGCGTCGGGGTGACCGAGGGCGCGTTCACGGGCACGGGCACGATGGGGGCTGTCTCTCCGTCCGGGACGACGACGCTCGCCCCCGGTGAGAGCACCGTCTTCACCGCCACGTACACCGCCACGAGTGAGGACGCGACGAGAGGTTCTGTTTCGAACACGGCGACGGCGTCGGGCACCGCGCCGGGGAACGTCCAGACGGTCTCGGCCCCCTCCACCGCCGTGGCGCGCATCGCGGCGCTCCCCGTTCCTCAGCCCTCCACGTCTCCGACTCCGGCGTCAGCGGGTCGTGCCAACCTCGCGGTCACCGGCGGCGACGGCGCGATGGCTCCCGTCCTCATCGGTGCTGCGCTTCTGCTCGTCGTCGCCGGCTCGGGGGTCCTGGTGCGCGCACGGCGGCGTCGACTCTAGGGTCGTCTCATCACGTCCGGTTCGGTCCGTCCCCTCCCTCGGTGCGGGCGGACCGAACCCGACGTGTCGCGCCCCGCGCGTGAATGCGGATGACGCAGAGGAGATCCCCCTGCGTCATCGGGGTCGGAACACTGCGACTCAGAAGGGATCCGTCTGAAGTGTCCCGTGCGCGATTGCGAGCAGTCATCGCCGTCCTGGTTATCGCCGGGGGAGTCCCGGTCGCGCTGCTCGCGTGGATCGGCGGGGTCGTGCTCGCCGATCGGCTCGGGCTCGCGGTGTCGTCGGAGCAGATCTTCACAGGGCTTCTCGCCCTCCTCATCGGAACCGTCGTCTGGCCCCTCGCTCTCCGCCGGCTCTGGCGCGAGCTGTGGCGCCGCGAGAATTCGGTTCCGGCACCGGCGCCGACGCGCGGAGACGGCCTTCTGCGAGTGCTCATCGTGATCTGCGGAAGCGTCGGGATCCTGGTTCTGTGCGCTCCGCGCGACGTCGTCGCAGCAGTGACCGGCATCTGGGCCGCGGTGTCCGTGGGCCCGCGAGAGGACGGCATCCTGCTCCAGCTCGTCCTCACCCTCATGAGCCTGCTCCTGGCCGCTCCCGCGCTCTTCGTGACGGGATACGCCCTCCGGGGCCTGGACGGTCAGGACCCGCGGCGTCTCCGCTGGCAGGAGAGGCAGAACTGGTACACCGCGGCCGCCGTCGCGTGGGCGGTCTCGCTGGGCCTCGGCCTCGTTCTCTCCGTGGCGGCCCTGCTCACTCTCTAGAGCGATCCGTGACCGATGCGGCGGGGGTGTCCTCGAACGGCCTGCGGACCCGAGGGTCCGGAGCCGCGGTCGATCCGCGATCGACCACCTCGAACGGCAGAGTGCCGAGACCTCGCCCCGGCTCGGCACCGTCGAGAGCGGCGAGGACGGCCTCGGCCGCACGCGCCCCCTGACCCCGAGCGAACTGGTCGATGGTGGTCAACGAGAACCATCGACCGAGCTCGTGGCCGTCGACCCCGATGATCGAGACGTCGTCGGGAACCCGCAGGCCGAGCTCCCGGGCGGCGAGGATCGCACCGATCGCCATCTCGTCCGACGCGGCGAACAGCGCGGTCGGACGGTGTTCTGCCGTGAGCAGCCGGGTCGCCGCCGCCGAGCCTCCCTCGATCGTGAAGTCGGCCGGTTCCACCACGGCATCCGCGATGCCCGCCGCCGCCAGCTGCTCCAGAAAGCCCCGACGCCGCAGCCCCGGCACCGTCGAGCCCGCGGCGGTCGCGGCGTCCGCTCCGATGTGAGCCAGGCGGCGGTGGCCGAGCCCCAGCAGATGCTCGGTGGCCGCGCGGCCCACGGCGAGATCGTCGACCGTCAGAGTCGTCAACAGCGGGTTCGGGCCGGCGATCGCCACGATGGGAACGTCGAGGCCGCGCAGGGACGTCGACTCCTCGGCATCCAATTCGAGGGCGACCGTGATGACGGCGTCGATGCGGCGGCGGCGCAGGTGGTCGTCGAACACGCGTCGGCGCTCAGCGGGGTCGGCGCTGACGCTGTAGAGCGTGATGTCGTAGCCCTCGCGGACGAGGGCGTCGGAGATGCCGGCGAGGACCGTGCTGAAGAACCACCGGTCGAGGAACGGCACCACCACGCCCACCGCGCGCGCCCGCCCGGTAGCCAGACTCGATGCCGCCGCCGAGACGACGTAGCCGAGCCGGTCGGCCGCGGCCAGCACCCGGTCGCGGGTGGCGGTCGAGACGGGTCCGCGCCCGCTCAACGCGCGCGAGACCGTGGCCGTCGACACCCCCGCCGCGCGGGCGACGTCGTCGATACCGGCCACGGTCTCGCGATTCCGGATGCCGCGGCTCAGGCCGCCGCGATCCAGACGGTCGTGTCGGTCGGCAGGCGGTCGCCGTCCAGGGGGCCGCTCGCGATGAGCACCTCGCCCGCGGGCAGCTCGACCGCGCCGTCGCCGAGGTTGGCGATCACCAGCAGCGAGCCGTTGCGGAACGCCACGACCTCGTCGCCGAAGCCATGGAGCCACTCGAGCTCTCCCGCGCCGAGGTCGCGTGCGCGGCGCTCGGCGAGCAGCGACCGGTACAGCGTCAGCGTCGACGAGGGGTCGTCGACCTGCACGTCGCGGGCGAGGTCGGCCCACTCCGCGGGTTGCGGCAGCCACGACTCACCCGTGGTGTTGAAGCCGTACGCGGGGGCGTCGGCGGTCCACGGGATGGGCACGCGGCAGCCGTCGCGCCCGTACCGCTCGCCGTTCGTGCGGAACCAGGTCGGGTCCTGACGTGCGTCGTCGGGCAGGTCGATGACCTCGGGCAGGCCCAGCTCCTCGCCCTGGTACAGGTACGACGAGCCCGGCAGGGCCAGCATGAGCGAGGTCGCGGCGCGGGCGCGGTGCAGACCCTTCACGGGGTCGGGCTTGCCGGGCGTCTTCGGGCCGATGCCCGCACCCTGCGGGTTCTCGGCCGTCAGCGCGAGGCGCGAGGCGTGGCGCACGACGTCGTGGTTCGACAGCACCCAGGTGCTCGGGGCGCCGACGGCGGCGTACTCGGCGAGCGACTCGCCGATCACGTCGCGGAGGGCAGCGGCATCCCACGCGGTCTCGAGGTAGTGGAAGTTGAACGCCTGGTGCATCTCGTCGGGCCGCACCCACAGGGCGGTCTGCGCGACGGTGGGCAGCCACGCCTCGGCGCAGAGGGCGCGGTCGCCGTCGTACGCGGCGAGCACCTCGTGCCACTCGCGCCAGACGTCGTGCACGCCCGGCTGCCCCCAGTACGGGACCTCTTCGGCGTCGCCGCCCATCGAGCCGCCCTCGGGGTCGGGCGTGAAGTCGGGAAGACCCTCGGCCTTGATGAGGCCGTGCGCCACGTCGACGCGGAAGCCGTCGACCCCGCGGTCGAGCCAGAAGCGCAGGATGTCGCGGAACTCCGCGCGCACCTCGTCGTTGGTCCAGTCGAAGTCGGGCTGGGTCTCGTCGAAGATGTGCAGGTACCACTGCCCCGGGGTGCCGTCGGCCTCGGTCACGCGCTTCCACATGCCGCCGCCGAAGACGCTCTCCCAGTTGTTCGGGGGCAGCTCGCCGTTGTCGCCCGTGCCGTCGCGGAAGATGTAACGCGCGCGCTCGGGGCTGCCCGGCGCGGCCTTCAGCGCCTCCTGGAACCACACGTGCTGATCGCTCGAGTGGTTGGGGACGAGGTCGACGATGACCCGGATGCCGCGATCGTGGGCCCCCGCGAGCATCGCGTCGAAGTCGGCCAGGGTGCCGAAGATCGGGTCGACGTCGCGGTAGTCGGCGACGTCGTAGCCCGCGTCCTTCTGCGGCGACCGCTGGAAGGGGCTCAGCCAGATGGCATCCACCCCCAGGTCCTTCAGGTCGTCGAGGTGGGCGGTCACGCCCGGCAGGTCGCCGAGGCCGTCGCCCGAGGCGTCGGCGAACGAGCGGGGGTAGATCTGGTAGATGACGGCGGTGCGCCACCACTCCGAGCCGGGAGCGGCGACGAGATCGGCGCGCGCGTCTTCCTGCGTGAAAGTCATGGCGTCGACCTTACTGCAAGCGCTTGCAGGGTGGAGCATGCGGGCCGTGAGACCCATCGAGTGTCCACGACACCCGGACGAGATCTCGACGGGTCCGCGCGCCTCGGACACTCGACGTCCCGGCTGGCCATCCGCCGCGCGCCCCGCCTCGCGAGCGCCGCGATTAGGCTGGGTCGGTGCCCGACGCCTCCGCCCTCGCCCGCGCTGAATCGCTCATCACGAGCATCCCCGACTACCCCAAGCCCGGGATCGTGTTCCGCGACATCACGCCGCTGCTCGCCGACGCCGCGGCGCTCCGCGACGTGGTCGAGGCGCTGATCGAACCGTTCGCCGGCCGTTTCGACGCCGTCGCCGGAGTCGAGGCGCGCGGCTTCCTGCTCGCCGGAGCCGCTGCCATCGTCGCGAACGTGGGACTCATGCCGATCCGCAAGGCCGGCAAACTTCCCCGCCCCGCGGCCACCGTCTCGTACGACCTCGAGTACGGCTCGGCGCAGATCGAGATGCACGACGACGCCGCGGACGGCGCCCGCGTGCTGCTGCTCGACGACGTCCTCGCCACCGGCGGAACCCTCGGCGCGGGTCGCGAGCTGCTCGAGGCCGTGGGCAGCGAGGTCGTGGGCATCGCGACGCTGCTCGAGATCGACGGCCTGGGTGGCCGCGAGGCGCTCGGCGGCGACCTACACTCCGTCTTCCACGTCTGACGCGGCGTCCGCGAGAGCCCTGGCGGCGCGGCGCGTGCGAAACTCCTGAGCTCTCAGTCGAGAACGGGCGCGTGCCGGCTGTTTCGGAGCCCCGCCGCCCGATTGCTCAGGAGTTCGGTACGGCCCTGCGTCCGGGCCGCCTCCGCCGTCGACCAGAATCGACGCATGACCTCGCGCCCCGACATCCTGCACCTGCTCGCCTTCGCCGCGGAGCCCGGCGGCGGGAACCCGGCGGGAGTCGTCCTCGATGCCACGGGCCTCGACGAGCCGCGCATGCAGCAGATCGCGACCGACCTCGCCTACCCCGAGACGGCCTTCGTCACCGCGCGCGACGATCGGCGCGCGCGGGTGCGGTACTTCTCGCCCGGCGCCGAGGTGCCGTTCTGCGGGCACGCGACGATCGCCACCGCCGTGGCCCTGGCCGAGGCGGAGGGCCCCGGTCCCTTCGTCTTCGACACCGCGGCCGGCGAGATCGCCCTCGAGACCACCGTCGACGCCGACGGTCGCGTGACGGCCGGCTTCACGAGCGTCGACCCCGTGCAGAGCGAGCTCGATCCCGAGGTGGGGCGGCGGCTGCTCGGCATCCTGAATCTCGCCGTGGGCGATCTCGACGTGCGCCTGCCGCTGGCGCAGTCTTTCGCGGGCAACACGCACCCGGTCGTCGCGGTGGCCTCGCGCGAGCGCTTCGACTCGTTCGACTTCGACCCTGCGACCCTGCGGGCACTGATGGACGAACGCGGATGGGCGGGCACCGTGATGGTCGTGCATGCGAAGAGCCCGGATGCCGAGGTGTTCGAGGCCCGCAACCTGTTCCCCGTGGGCGACATCACCGAGGACCCGGCGACGGGGTCGGCGGCGGCCTCGCTCGGGGCGTACCTCCGCGACCGCGTGGGACGCACGGCGCCTTTCTCGTTCACCGTCCGTCAGGGGCGGCACGTGGGGCGGCCGAGCGAACTGCGCGTCGACGTCCCGGCGGGCGGCGGCGTGCGCGTCAGCGGGACGGCGACGCCGCTCGAGCACTGACGTCGATCACGCCGGCGTGCGCACCGCCGCGAAGCGGTTGCGCCGGCGCAGGGCGAAGCCCAGACGCTCGTACGCGGCGATCGCACCGACGTTGCTCGCGGCGGCGTGCATCATCGCGCGGTCTCCGCGTTGCTGGATGTGGAACGCGACGTCGAGGACGAGCCGCGAGGCGAGTCCCTGGCGGCGGTGGTCGGCGTCGACGGCGACCGCGCTGATCTCGGTCCAGCCGGCGGGGTGCAGGCGCTCGCCCGCCATCGCGACGAGACGACCCTCGCGGCGGATGCCGATGTAGCGGCCGAGCTCGTAGGTGCGGGGCCGAAAGGGGCCGGGCTGGTTCCGCGCGACGATGTCGATCATCTCGGCGGCGTCGTCGGCTCCCAGCTCGATGGCCTCGTCGTCCGGACGGGTGCGGAGGGCGTCCGTCTCGACGAGCTGTACGCCCTCGCCGCCACCGACCCACTCCCAGGAGGTCGGGATCTCGCCCTCGAAGCCCGAGAGGCCCACGTCAGCGCCGGGCCCGACGAGGTCGCGCAAGGCCTCCCACACGTCCGGATCGTCCCAGGTGCGCACCGCCACGAAGGGGGCGACGTCTTCGGGATAGCGCTTGACGAGATCTCCGCCGATCGCGAAGTGCGCGTGCGGGCCGGCGAGAGCATGCCACGCGGCGTTGTCGAGCACGGTGGCGTCGGCGTGCGGAACGGGCAGGGCGGAGGTGGTGGTCATGGGCATCCGTTCTGGGGGGAGGTGCACGTAAGACAACAGCGTCAGGCGCTGCGCATTCCACGGGGCCTCAGCGCACCCCGGCGGGGGCCCGCGCGGCGAGGGCGGCGGCGACGGCCCCGGCAATCCGGTCGGTCTGTCGCAGCGACAGCGAGTCGGAACGCGGGCGGGTGAAAGCCCCGGCCTCCATCGACGAGGTGAAGGGCCCGATCGCGAACATCGCCGCGCGCGCGTGCCCGTCCCGTGCGACGACGCGGCCGTCGGCGTCGACGTCGATGCGCCCCAGCGAGCCGGTGAACGTCTCGTCCGACACGTGCACCTCGCGGCCGTGGCGGCTCGCGAGTTCGCGGAGCGCCGGGTTCTCGCTCGCCGAGGCGGTGGCCGCGGGCAGCCACGCGTCGATCAGTCCGCGCGCGCTCACCTCACCCGCGGTCCGCGGTGACGACGCGACGAAGCCCCGGTCCGCGTCGACGTGCACGGTGATGTCGGGCCCGAGGAAGCGCACGATCCCCGCCTCGGCGAGAGCGAGGAACTCTTCCAGCCGGTGCGCGGGCGGCCCCGAGGCGACGTAACTGAAGAAGGCGTGCCAGGTCACGGGCAGGTCGATGGCGCGGGAGCGCGCACTCCACCGCTCCGTCGGGATGTCCGAGAGCCCCAGGAACGACGAGAGGATCGTGAGGAACAGCGCCTGCGCCGCACTGCGCTGCTGGGTCGTGCGCAGGTGCAGATCGTCGACGATGTGCCGGAGCACCCTCTCGTGCACCTCGGCGGGACCCGCGAAGCTCTCGTCGCCGAGCGGTACGTCCAGCGCCCGCACGTCGAAGCGGTCGAGGGGATCGGGCACTACCGCGGCCGCGGCGCGGCGGAGGGCCGCGGTGTCGGCATCCACCTCTCGAAGGGTTTCGCGGAACACCTCCCAGGTCGTGGCGACGCACTCGGGGTGGCCGGTGAACAGCTCCCGGTAGTGGCCCCACACGAGCTCGCGCGCGATGAGCGGCCATACGTCGTCGAGGAAGTCGATACTGCCGGGGCGCGCGAGCAGATCGGCGACCGCGGCGGGGGTCAGCACCTCGCGCACGGGCGGGCCGCCCTGCAGCTGCGACGACACCTTCGAGCGATAGGGCACGCCGCGGCGGGATCCGAGGTGCAGTCGCGGCTCGAGTCCTGACGGTTCGTAGTGCAGCCGTCCGTCCCCGAGCCGGGTGAAGACCCCGCCCCGGCCGGCGGTGAGCAACACCACGGCGTCGACCGCGGCCAATCCCATTCCACGGACGATCACGTCGTCGCCGGGGGCGAAGACGGAGAGGTCGGCGTCGGCGGTGAACGCCGGCGGGACGTAGGTCAGCCCCGCGCCCACGGCGGCGTCCCGCAGAGCGACCACCGCGTCCTCGGGCTCGCGCGCGTTGTGGCCCATCGCGTACACGAGCACGTCGGCGGGCAGGCGGATGCCGTCGGCGAGGGCGACCTCGTACCCATCGAGGGTGTCATCGACCCACTGCACGGTTCCCTCGTGCCACCGCACCTCGACCCCGGGCGGGGCGATCGCGACCGTACGACGCCAGAACCAGTCGAGGTACGCGCTCTGCAGTCGTCGCGTGGGGAAGGAGTCGGGGCGGAGGCTGCGCAGCTCGGCATCCACCTCCGGATCGTCGATCGCGACGTCGGGGAGGGTGCCCGCGCGCACCCGCTCGGCCCACTCGATGAGCGACGGCCCCGAACGGATCGGCCCGGCGATCGTGCAGGACTCGTCGGTGAAGACCGTCACGTCGCGCGCCATCGAGTTCAGCTTCAACAGGGGCGACTGCTCGCGCCGCCAGATGCGCCCCGCCCCCGGGGGGAACGGATCGACGAGGGTGATGCGCAGCGGAGCGGGCGCTCGCCGCGCGAGCAGGCGCTCGACGAGCATGACCGCGCGCGGTCCCGCCCCGACGATCACGAGCTCGGTCATCGCACCCCGGCGTTCGCGGGGACCGGGGGCAGGCCGAGCAGGTCGTGCAGCGTGGCGCCCTCGTCGTATGAACGGCGGAACGACCCGCGCTCCTGCAGCAGCGGCACGACCCTGTCGGCGAACTCGTCGAGGCCGTGCGGGGTCACGTGTCCGACCACGGTGAACCCGTCGGTGGCGCGTTCCTGCACGTAGCGGTCGATCTCGGATGCCACGTGCTCCGGTGTCCCGACGAAGGTGTGCGTCGCGGTCAGGCGGATGACGAGCTCGCGGATGCTGAGGCCCTCGGCCGCGGCCTGCTCGCGCAGCTTGCCCACGCGGGCACGGATCGCGGCGTGACGGCCGGCGAAGCCCTGCGCCGTCTCGACGCCCGTGTCGGGCTCGAGGTCGGGCAGCGGGCCGTCGGGGTCGTAGCCGCTCAAGTCGCGGTTCCAGATCTGCTCGAGGTAGGTGATCGCCGTCTGCGGCCGCACCTGGGCCAGGGCGATCTCCCGCGAGCGCTCGCGGGCCTCGTCGGCGGTGTCGCCGAGCACGAAGGTCGCGGCCGGCAGGATCTTGAGCGAGTCCTCGTCGCGACCGTTCGCGGCGAGCCGGCCCTTCACGTCGCGGTAGAACTGCTGCGCGTCGTCGAACACGGTGTGCAGCGAGAAGATCACGTCGGCGTGCTGCGTGGCGAAGTCCCGGCCGTCGGGGGAGTCGCCCGCCTGCACGATGACCGGTCGCCCCTGCGGCGACCGCGGCACGTCGAACACCGCGTCGACGTCGAACAACCGCGACTCGTGCCGGACGCGCTCGATGGCGTCCGCGCGCAGGAACTCACCCGTCTCGGCATCCGCCTCGATCGCGTCGTCGCGCCACGACGACCACAGCGCCTTCGACAGGGCGGCGAACTCCGCGGCCCGCACGTACCGGTCGGCGTGATCGAGGTAGCCGCCGCGGCGGAAGTTCGCGCCGTGGAACGCGTCCGAACTGGTCACGGCGTTCCACCCCGCGCGGCCGTTCGACAAGAGGTCGAGCGTGCCGAGCTGCCGCGCCAGCTCGTACGGCTCGTTGAAGGTCGTGTTGAGCGTGCCGACCAGGCCGATGTGCTCGGTGACGGCGGCCAGGGCCGTGAGGATCGCGAGGGTGTTCGGGCGTCCCGCGACGTCGAGGTCGTGCAGCTGCCCGCGGTGCTCGCGCAGGCGCAACCCCTCGGCGAGGAAGAGGTAGTCGAAGAAGCCGCGCTCGGCCGTGCGCGCGAAGTGCTCGAACGACGAGAAGTCGATCTGGCTGCCCGCGCTCGGGTCGGTCCACACGGTCGTGTTGTTCACACCCGGGAAGTGGGCGGCGAGGTGGATCTGCCGACGGGTCATGCGCCGACCTCCTGACGGGCATAGCGACTGGCGAGACGGGGGAGTCCGAGACGTTCGCGGAGCGTGGGCGCCCCATCGTCGGGGAGGAGGATGCCGGCGGCCGCCGCCGCGGGGACGACCCGGTCGGCGATCGCGTCGAGGTCGGCCGGAAGACGGGCGGGTCGTAGGCGGACCCCGTCGACGCCGGCCGCGGCGAGGGCCCTGACCTCGTCCACCACGTCGGCGGAGGTTCCCACCACCACCCGGGCGTCGGTCGTGAGCGGTGCGCGCTCCTGCAGGCGGGCCCACACGGCTTCGGCCTCGGTGCGCGAGTCCTCGACGAGCACGAGCAGGTCGGCGAACACGCGCAAGTCGTCGCCCCCGTCGAGGTCGCCGAGGATGCCCCCCACCGCGGTCGCATCGGCGGGAGTGACGAACACGAGGTCGGCGTGTTCCGCCGCGAAACGGTAGGGGACCGTCTGGTGCGCGAGAGCGGTGATGAGGGGTTGTCCCTGCGGCGACCGCGGCACGATCGACGCGCCCGTGATCGAGAAGAACTCCCCCTCGAACTCGACGTTGTGCACCCGCTCGCGGTCGAGGAACTTCCCCGACTCGAGGTCGCGGACGATCGCGTCGTCCTCCCACGAGTCGGCCAGACGCCGGATGACGTCGGCGACCTCCCCCGCCTCGCGGAAGGCGGCGAGAAGCGCGGGGTCGTCTTCGACGCGACCGGATGCCGGCAACCCGGCCGGTCCGTCGGTGCGGCGCCCGAAGTTCCGGCGCTCCTGCGCGGTCGAGCCCGCGACGAGTCGGACACCCGCGCGGCCCCGGCTCACGTGATCGAGCGTCTGCAAACCCGTCGCCAGGTGGAACGGCTCGGGGTGGGTCGTCGTCGCGGTGGGGACGAGACCGATCCGGCGTGTGGCCGGGGCGAGGAACGACGCCAGCAGCACCGCATCGAGACGCCCGCGCGCGCGATCGCGGCGGGTCTCGGCATCCGGCTCGAACGATCGTCCGCCCAGGCTCAGCGCGTCTTCGATCGTCGCGAGGACGAGTCCCGCTCCGTCGGCCGTGCGGGCCAGGGCGCGCCAGTAGGCGGCCGAGGTCAGCTCGGTGGGCCGGGCCGTGGGCTCGCGCCACGCGGCCGGGTGCCAGCCGGCCCCGTCCAGGGCGACGGCGAGGTGGATGCGGTCGGGCATCGGGGCTCCTTCGGTCAGGCGAGTGCTGCTCACTGTCGCCCGGACCGCGACACGGCTCAATGCGTGACGTAACGAAACGCCTCGAAGCGTCATGAACCGACGACGGGGGCGGAACATACCGGCCGCGCCTCACCGATCGTTCGACTGTGACGCCGCGCGACACACGATGTCGGTCGGTGACGTCTCGCGACGGACGGTGTCGCTCGGGATGAGCGTGCGTCCCCTTCCGCCTAGCTTCGGCTGCACTCCCGTCCCGTTCTGAAAGGTGCTGCCATGAGCGTTTCCACCGCGATCGCCCCGTTCACGGGCGTGCTCGCCCTGCTCGACGATCTGCGTGACGAGGCGCCCGGCATCGAGGTGCGCCCGCCCTCCGCGGCGACGGTGGAGTTCTCGTTCGACGCCGGCACCGCTCCGCGAACGGGCGCCCCCGTGACGAACGGCCCCGCGGTGGCGTTTCCCACCTCGGTGACCGAGGTCCGGCAACTCGTGCGCCTCGCCGGTCGTCACGGTGTCAGCATCGTGCCGCGCGGGGCCGGCACGGGTCTCTCCGGCGGCGCGACAGCCCTCTCCGAGCAGCTCGTCGTCTCGACCGAACGGCTGAACCGCATCGTCGAGGTGTCGCCCGCCGACGAGGTCGCCGTCGTCGAACCCGGCGTTCTCAACGCCTCGCTCAACGAGCGACTGGCCCCCCTCGGCCTGTTCTACGCCCCCGACCCGGCGAGCTGGCGCATCTCGACCATCGGCGGCAACATCGCCACCAACGCCGGGGGCCTGCGGTGCGCCAAGTACGGCGTCACGCGCGAGTCGGTGCTCGCCCTCGACGTCGTGCTCGCCGACGGCAGCCTGGTCTCGGTCGGACACCGCTCGATCAAGGGCGTCACGGGGCTCGACCTCGTCTCACTTTTCGTCGGGTCGGAGGGCGTGCTCGGCATCGTGGTGGGGGCGACCGTGCGCATCCGCCCGCTCCCGGTGGCACGCCGGACGCTCACGGCGTTCTTCGATTCCACGGCCGCGGGCGCCGCGGCCATCGGGGCGATCACGGCCTCGCGCGTTCGTCCGAGCGTCATCGAGTTCCTCGATGAGATCACCCTCGACGGGATCGATGCCGCGCAGGACTCGGGTCTGCGTGCCCGGGGCGCCGCCCTCCTGCTGATCGAACTCGACGGCTTCGGCATCGACGAGCAGACCGCCGAGCTGACCGCTGCGCTCGTCGCGGCGGACGCACGGGTCGAGGTCGAGAGCGAGACGGATGCCGAGACCCTCTGGGAACTGCGACGCTCGGGCCGACGTTTCGACGCGGACACGTGGTTCGCCGGGGGCGACGTCGCCGTGCCCAAGTCGCGCATCGCGGAGGTGTTCGCGGATTTCCCCGCGATCGCCGACCGGTTCGGGGTCGGCGTGAGCGCCGTCGCGCACGCGGGCGACGGCAACCTCCACCCGGTCGTCTCGCTGCCCATCCCCGCGGGCGTCGATCCCACCGCCGTACCGGCCGCCGTCCACGACGCCGCCGACGCGGTCGTGCGCGCGGCTCTCGCCGTCGGCGGCACCGTGAGCGGTGAGCACGGCATCGGCACCGTCAAGCGCTCTCTCGCCGCGGAGGAGCTCTCCGTGCGCGTGCGCGAGGCGCAGCTCGCCGTCAAGAACGCGCTCGATCCCGCCGGTCTGTTCAACCCCGGCAAAGCCCTGTAACCCCGTCCCCACAGCCCGAGGATTCCCATGACCTTCGCCCGCCGTCCCCGCCGACGCCTTCTCGGCCTCGCCTCCGCCCTCGCCGTCGGCGCCCTCCTGCTCAGCGGGTGCGGTGCCGCGTCGACCGCCGCTCCCGCCGACGCCGAGCCGAAGACCGGCGGCGATCTCGTCTTCCTCATCGACTCGCTCGGCGCCACCTGGATCCCGAACAACAGCTCGATCTCGAGCTACCAGGGCCAGATCTGGGGCAACGTCACCGACAAGCTCATCTACGTCGACGCCGAGGGGAACCTCAGTCCGTGGATCGCCGAGAGCTGGGACGAGAACGCCGACAAGACGCAGTTCACCCTCCACCTGAAGTCGGGCGTCACTTTTTCGGACGGCACGCCGCTGGACGCGGCCGCTGTCGTGGCGAACATCGACATCTGGGCCAAGGGCCGCCCCGACGAGGGCATCAACCGCATCGGCCTGTTCCCCTCCGCCAACTACCAGGGCGCGCAGGCGGTGGATGCCACGACGGTCACGGTCTCGTTCTCCGCACCGACCCTCAGCTTCATCCCCACGCTGGCGTACCACGGCTCGATCCTGCTCTCGCCCGAGACCCTGGCGCTCCCCGCCGACCAGCAGGCGGATCTCACCAAGGACGTCGGCAGCGGTCCGTTCGTCGTCGAGAAGGTCGCCGAGGGCGACAGCGTCGTGCTCACGCGACGGGACGACTACGACTGGGGCCCGCAGGCGGTGGGCCACGAGGGCGCCGCCTACCTCGACACCATCACCTACAAGCAGGTCGCCGAGCCGACGCTGCGCACCGCCTCGGTCGAGTCCGGACAGGCGCAGGTGGCCTACAACGCCAGCCCGCAAGACCTCGACGCCCTGAAGCAGGAGGGCCTCACCGTCGAGACGCCCCGCTACCTCGGATTCGTCAACGGCTACGCCCTGAACACCTCCGTCGCCCCGTTCGACGACATCAAGGTGCGGCAAGCGGTGCAGCACGGCATCGATCGCGACGAGATCCTCTCGACCGTCTACACCTCGGACTGGCACGCGGCGGAGTCGTTCTTCCAGAGCACCGTGCCCGAGGCGACCGACCACACCGCCGACTTCGCGTACGACCCCGACGAAGCGGCATCCCTCCTCGATGGGGCGGGTTGGGTGAAGGGCGCCGACGGCGTGCGGACCAAGGACGGGAAGAAGCTGTCGCTCACGCTTTACCCCAATCCTTACCTGCAGGCCTCGCAGTCGGTTGACGAGCTCGTCGACCAGCAGCTCACCGCCCTGGGTTTCGAGGTGAACCTCGAGACCTACGACGTCCCCACCTACGGCCAGAAGGTCATCGGCAACACGACGGTGCCCGCGACCGAGATCACCCGCAGCTTCGTCGACGTCGGAACAGTCGCCGGCATCCTCACCTCGCAGAAGAAGGGCGACGAGGACTGGTTCCGACTCGGCACCTCGGACGCGACGCTGAACGACCTCTCCACCCGCATCGCCACCGCGACCGATCGAGAGGCCCGCGCGAAGGTCGCCGACGAGCTGCAGGGATACGTCCTCGATCGGGCGTACTTCGTTCCGCTGACGCAGATCGTGCAGCGGGTGTACGTCCAGGCTCCCGAGGTGAGCGGTGTCACCTACAACGGCCTCGCGTACGCGTCCTACCTGAACGCGTGGCTCAACGGCTGACGCGGCCCGTCACCGGAAGAGAACGACACGAGAGGAGGAGGACATGCTGCGCACCTACGGCCGCTTCGCCGTGCGGCGAACGGGACAGGCGATCGTCGTCGTGCTGCTGGCGTACCTGTTCACGTTCGTCGTGATCAGCATCCTGCCCGGCGACCCCGTCACGAGCACGCTGCGCAATCCCGACAACGGTTTCACCGAAGACGACATCGCGCGCATCGTGGCGTACTACGGGCTCGACCAGCCGTGGTGGGTGCAGCTGGGGTCTTCGCTCGGGCGGTTCGTCGTCGGAGACCTGGGCGTCTCACTCCGCTCGAACCTGCCCGTCAGCGGGCTGGTGCTCGACGCACTCGGGTCGACACTGAGCCTGGCCGCGGCGGCCCTCCTGGTCGCCGTGGTGCTAGCCGTGGCCATCGCGTACGGCACGCAGTTCCTGCCCCCGCGCTGGGGCCAGGGGGTGCTGCGCTCGCTGCCGTCGCTGTTCCTGTCGGTGCCGAACTTCGTGATCGGACTGCTGCTGATCCACGTCTTCGCGTTCGGACTCGGGCTGTTCAGCATGATCGACACCGAGACGCCGTGGGGCACCTTCTTCGCGGCGGTGGCTCTCGGCATCCCGGTCTCGGCGCAGCTGGCCGAGGTGCTCATCGCCTCGCTCGATCACGAGTCACGGCAGGAGTACGTCGCGGTCGCACGGTCGCGGGGACTGCGGTCGGGGGCGCTGTTCCTGCGCCACCTGGTCAAGCCCTCGGCGCTGCCGACGGTCACCGTGCTGGCGCTCATCGTGGGCGAGCTGCTCGGGGGAGCTCTCATCACCGAGGCGATCTTCGGGCGCGTGGGCATCGGCACCCTGGTCGAATCCGCCGTGGCGAGCCAGGACCTGCCGGTGCTGCAGGCCGTGGTCTCGCTCGCCGCGATCGTCTTCGTGGTGGTGAACCTGCTCGCCGACCTCGCCTACCCCCTTCTCGACCCACGGGTCGCCGTCGGCCGCAGCGGCCGGCCCGTCTCGGTCGCGCCCCGCGACGAGCCCGCGTCGCCCCTTCACGAAGAAGTGAGCACCGTATGACCGCTGCACCCCTGCTCGCGCCGCGCTCCGGGACCGCCCGAGCGCGCGGCATCCGCTTCTCCGTCCCCGTCGGCGTCCTCGTGTCCTTCGTCGTCGTGGCCGTCGTACTGGCGTTCTCGCTCGCCCCCGCGCTGTTCACCGCGCAGAACCCGGCACAGGGGGTGCCCGCAGACAAGCTTCAGGCGCCGAGCGCCGCGCACCTGCTCGGCACCGATCACCTCGGCCGCGACCTGTTCACCCGCATCGTCTACGGCGCGCAGTCCTCGGTCACCAGCGCCCTCGTGGCCGTCGCGATCGGCGTCGTCGTGGGTGGGCTCATCGGGCTGCTCGCGGGCTTCCTGGGGTCGTGGACCGACGTCGTACTCGCGCGGTTCGTGGACGTGCTGCTCGCCATCCCGGCGTTCCTGCTCGCGGTCGTGATCGTCAGCTCGCTCGGGTTCCAGACCATCAACGCCGCGATCGCCACGGGCGTCTCTGCGGTGGCGGTGTTCGCCCGGGTGATGCGCTCCGAGGTGCTGCGCGTGCGCTCGTCGGTGTTCGTCGAGGCCGCGCGGCTCCAGGGCGGGTCGAACCTGCACGTGCTCTTCCGGCACGTTCTGCCGAACGCCTCGCGATCGCTGGTCCCCCTGGCCGTGCTGCAGTTCGGGCTGTCGATCCTCGTGATCGCGGGGCTGGCGTTCCTGGGCTACGGCGATCCGCCCCCGGCATCCGACTGGGGCCTGCTCATCTCCGCGGGCAAGGACTACCCGCGCGCGCCCTGGCTCGTCGTCTGGCCGGCGCTGGTCACGGTGGCGACCGTGCTCTCGATCAACCGCATCAGCCGCTGGCTTCGGAGGACGTCATGACCCTCGCCCTGTCCCGTGCGGACGACGTTCCGCTGACGACGACCGCGCTGCTGAACGTCAGCGGCCTGTCGGTCTCGTACGGTCGCACCCCCGTGGTGCACGACGTGTCGTTCGCGATACCCCGGGGCGGCAGTCTCGCGCTCATCGGAGAGTCGGGCTCGGGCAAGTCCACGATCGCCCGTTCCGTGCTGCGGCTGCTCCCGCGCGGTACGGGGCGTGCCAGCGGGCGCGTCGAGCTCGACGGCACCGAGGTGCTGGGGCTCGCCGAGGCGCGATTCCGACCGTTCCGGGGCCGGCGTATCGGCTTCGTCCCGCAGGACCCCGCGCACGCCCTCAACCCCGTTCGCACCGTGGGCTCGCAAGCGCACGAGGCGGCGGCTCTCTCGGGCCTCGCCGATGCAGGCGAGCAACGCCGCGCGGTGATCGACGTGTTCGCCCGCGTCGGGCTTCCCGACCCGCGTCGCGTGTACGAGTCATACCCGCACCAGCTGTCGGGCGGCATGCTGCAACGCGTGCTCATCGGATTGGCGGTGCTGCCGCGGCCCGAGCTGCTGGTCGCGGACGAACCCACGAGTGCCCTCGACGTCACGATCCAGAAGCGCATCCTCGATCTGCTCGACGAGCTGCGCCGCGATCTGGGCATCGGGTTGCTGCTGATCACGCACGATCTCGCGATCGCCGCCGAGCGCACCGACGAGATCGTCGTGCTCAAGGACGGGCGCGTGCAAGAGGCCGGCCCCACTCACGAGGTCTTCGCGGCGCCGACCTCGCGGTACACGGTGCAGTTGCAGGCCGACGCGCCGGCCCTGAACCCCGACCGCTATCGCCGCGACGACGGTGATCGCGGCGTCGACGCGTGGATCCCCGGCACCGCCTCCGCCCGCATCGACGTGCGTGCGGTCTCGAAGAGTTTCGACCGTGCCGCTCGCCCCGCGGTGTCGGAGGTGTCGTTCCGCATTCCCGCGGGAACGACGCACGCGCTGGTGGGGGAATCGGGCTCGGGGAAGACGACGACCGTGCGCCTGCTCCTCGGGCTCGAAGACCTCGACGCCGGCGAGGTGCTCATCGACGGAGCGGCGGTGACGGGCCGCACGGCGGCGGAGCTCCGCGGCATCCGTCGGCACCTGCAGCTCGTCTATCAGAACCCCTTCACCTCGCTCGATCCCACGTGGAGCGTCGGACGCATCGTGCGCGAGCCGCTCGAGCGCTACCGCGTCGGCACGCGCGCCGCACGGGCGGCGAAGGTGGCGGAGGCCCTGGATGCCGTGGGCCTGCCGCCCCACCTCGCCCGCCGCCACCCGGACGCGCTGTCGGGCGGCCAGCGCCAACGCGTGGCGATCGCGCGCGCCCTGGTGCTCGAGCCCGACGTCATCGTGCTCGACGAGCCGACCTCGGCTCTGGACGTGACCGTGCAGGCCGGGGTGTTCGACGTGCTCCGCCGCCTGCAGCGGGAGCGCGGCCTCACCTACCTCTTCGTCTCGCACGACCTGGCGCTGGTCCGGCAGATCGCCGACACCGTCTCGGTGCTCAAGGACGGCCGTGTCGTCGAGGCCGGCCGCGTCGCCGACGTGCTCTCGCACCCACGTGAGGACTACACGCGCGCGCTGGTCGACGCCATACCGTCCCCCCACCCCCGGAGCCCCCGATGACCCTCCTCTCTTCGCCCCGTGCCCGCCCCGCGCTGATCGAGGCGTTCACCGCCCCGAGCGGATTCGGCGACCAGACCCTGCGCGATCGCCGACCCGACGCGATCGAGCTGCTCGGTGGAATCCCCGATCCTTCCGTCCTGCCCACCGCGGAACTCGCCGAGGCGACCGCCCGCGTGCTCGCGCAGCCGGGGGCACCCGCGCTGCAGTACTCGCGGACCGAGGGCATTCCGGCGCTGCGCGAGTGGATCGCCGCGCGCGAAGGCGTCGCCGTCGAGCGGGTGCTCATCACCAACGGCGGCTTCCACGGTCTGGCGATCGCCGTGCAGGCGGTGCTCGAGCGGGGGGACCTCGTCGCGGTCGACAATCCCGTGTTCCCGCTGTTCCTGCGCGGTCTGCAGTTGGCCGATGCGCGGGTGCTGCCCATCCCGGTCGGTGCCGAGGGTCTCGACGTCGATGCGCTGGCCGCGCAACTCCGTGCCGGAGCGCGCCCGGCCGCGGTGTACACGGTGCCCGAATTCCACAACCCCTCGCAGTCGTCGCTGCCCACCGCGCGTCGGCGCCAGCTGGTCGACCTCGCCGAGCGGTACGGGTTCGTCGTGTTCGCCGATGACCCGTACCGCGAGCTCCGCTTCGCCGGCGAGCCCGAATCACTCACGCCGTTCCACGAGTCCGATCACGTCATCCACGTCAACACCTTCACCAAGACCCTCGGCCCCGGCCTGCGGTTGGGCTGGGTCGTGCTTCCCGAGCGATTGATCCCGGATGCCGTGGCCCTCCGCAGCCGACAGGATTCGCACTCGTCGACGTTCGTGCAGGCCGTCGTCGCCGAGTCGCTGACCAGCGACGCGAGGCTCTTCGACCGCGTGCTCGGGCGCGCACGGTCGCTGTACAAGACCCGCGCCGGCGCATTGGCCGAGGCGCTCGAGGCCGAAGCTCCCGGGGAGTTCGAGGTCACCGTGCCCGAGGGCGGGCTGTTCCTCTGGCCACGCCTGCGGGACGACCGCATCGACCCTGACCGCCTGGCCGCCGACGCGAGCGCTGAGGGCGTGGAGTACCAAAGGGGCTCGTTCTTCCCCTCCGGCCCCGGCACCGATGCCGACCGCCACCTGCGCCTGGCGTACGGCGACACATCCGAGGAGCGGCTGCGCGAGGCCGCAGCGCGGCTGGGGCGGGCGGTGGCGCGGCAGCGCTGACGCGCGGCTCGACCCGGGCCGGCCGGGGATGGCAGGCGGGGACCTCGGGCGCGGCCCTAGCGCGAGATGACGAGCTTGGCGTCGGGCGCCGGCGCGTCGGGCGCGACGTCGAAGACGTACGCGACACCGTCGCTCATGAAGTTCGCGGCGCTGATCGTGCGGTCCCGGACGAGGACGTACCGGTCCGGCCGTTCGGCCAGCGCCGCGGCGACCTCGGCGGCGCTGTCGACGGTGGTGATCCAGTTGTCGATCTGGAACAGCAGCCGCCGGGGCCGAGCGGGCGCGGAGGCCGGTCCGTTGCCCGTCCACACCGGTGCGCCACCGGCCTTCGTGTAGTTCTCGGCGGTCTCCGCGATCGCACGGATGTCGTCGGGGAGATTCCAGACTTCGTCCCGGTCGATCTGGTCGGCCTGTTCGGGGGTCAGCCCGTCGTCGCCTCGCGCCCACTCGCCCACCCATACGCGGGGGAGGATGCGGGTCCTGCCCGTGGACACGTCGTCGGGCACGCCCGCGTCGGACGAGAGCTCCGCCACCGGGACGAGCAGACAGCGGTTGGCCCCGTCATCTGGATCCCAGAACTCGCATACGTCGTCGGTCTCGCACTTGAAGACGAGCAGGACGTGCCCCGCGGGGATGCGCCGAAGCCACGGCCCGGCGGAGAGCTGCAGGAGCGGCGAGAGTGCGGTGCCGCACTCGCTGCAGACGGGCCACGCCGCCGGGTCGAGGCCGGCGGGCAAGCCGCCGAACCAGGTCGCCCCCGCCACGGGATGCTGCGGCTGCCGGACGGTCCACTGCGGTACCCAGATCTCCATCGCTCGACGATAACGCGGACAGGAGTCGACCGTCAGGCTGCCGGTCGCCATCCCGAGAGCGGCCCATTCGCTCGGCGATGTCTTCCAGAACCTGCGCGAGACCCGCCGGCCACGCCGGGCGCGACCGCGACGAAGCGTGACGGCGGGTGACGGCGGGTGACGCCGCGTTTCCTCCCCCCCCCCCCCCCCCCCCCCCCCCCCCCCCCCCCCCCCCCCCCCCCCCCCCCCCCCCGCGCGCCCGAGACGGGCGTCGCGATGCATGCTGGAGGGGACCCGTCCTCGAGGGAGAACGATGACCGAGACCTTCGCCGAGCAGTGGACCGCTTGGCACGAGGCGCACGAGCGTCGCCGTGCCGACCCCCACGGATTCCTGGCGATCACGGGCCTGTACTGGCTGGGCGAGCGGCCCACCGGCATCCCGGGCCTTCCGGGGATCTGGCACACCGGGGAAGACGGACCCGTCGTCGATCTCGCCGAGGGGGAATCCCTGGAGGTCGAGGGTGGGACGGTCCGCGTCCGGTTCGCGTTCGGTCCCCTGGACGAGCGCGGCGACGTGACCGTCGGCTTCGACGGCGGGGTGATCGAGGTGGCCCGCCGAGGTGGCCGCGACCTCCTCCGCCCCCGCCGGCCGGACGCGGACTACCTGTCGCGGTACGCGGGAACTCCCGCCTATCCGGCCGATCCCCGTTGGCGTATCGACGTGCGGTTCGAGGCGTACGCGCACCCACGGGCGTACGAAGTCGGAGCGGCCGTCGACGGCCTGACGCACGTCTACGACGCGCCGGGAGAGCTCGCCTTCGAGTTCGACGGCGCCCCTCATCGCCTCGTCGCCTTTCCCGGTCATCGACCGGGCGACCTGCTCGTCCTCTTCACCGACGCGACGAGCGGCGTCACGACGTACGCGGCGAACCGGTCGGTCACGGTCGCCGCACCGGACGCCGAGGGCCGCACGGTCATCGACTTCACCCGCGCGACGAACCTGCCCTGCGCGTACACCGACTTCGCGACCTGCCCCCTGCCGCCCGCCCGGAACCGTCTGCCGTTCGCCGTGGAGGCGGGGGAGAAGACGCCGCTCTCGCGGGCCGAGGGAGTGGCGACGGATGCCGGCATCCAGGCGGTCCGCTCATGACGGGCAGGGCGGCGACCGAGGCGTGGACGATCGAGAACGTCTCGTGGGACGACGAGCGGGCCGTCGCGCTGCGCGCCGCGATGGACGACGAAATCAGCCCGCGCTATGCCGAGGTGTACGCGGCCTTCGATGACGAGACCCGCGCTGTGCTGGCCGAGGACTTCGCCGTCGACCCGGCCACGATCGTCGAGGTGATCCTCGTCCGGGATGCCGAAGGCGTCGCGGTCGGTCACGCCGCCTTGCGTCGCCTCGGCGACGAGCTCGAGGTCAAACGCGTGTTCGTCGACCCCCGCGCGCGCGGTCGTGGCGCGAGCCAGGCGCTCATGGGCGAGCTCGAACGCCTCGGCCGGGAGCGCGGCGCAGCTCGGCTCATCCTGCAAACGGGCAATCGGCAGCCCGAGGCGATCGCCCTGTACGAGAAGCTCGGTTATCGGGCGATTGACATCTACCCGCCGTACGTGAGGTTCCCCGCCTCGCGTTGCTTCGAGAAGGTGCTGACGGGCTGAGCCCCGAGCGCCCCCTCAGCGATTCGAGCATCCTCCGTCCGATCGGCGGGATGCCGACTGAGCGTGTGCGGCTCGCGGAGGTTGTGCGCCCCGCGGCCCCCGCCCCCGCCCCTGTCAACCCGCTTCGAGAACCACCGCCGACGAACCTACGGTCGGCCGAATGAGCACTGAGACCCCCGCGCCCTCCACCCTCCGGCGCGGTATCGGCGGACCGTTGTTGTTCGCGTTCATCCTCGGCGACGTCCTGGGCGCCGGGATCTACGCGCTGATGGGCGTGCTGTCGGAACGCGTCGGCGGGATGCTCTGGGCGCCGCTCCTCGCGGCCCTGCTGTTGGCCTTGCTCACGGCCGGGTCGTACGCCGAGTTGGTGACAAAGTATCCGCGCGCGGGAGGCGCGGCGGTGTTCGCGGAGAGGGCGTTCAAGAATCGACTCCTTTCGTTCCTCGTGGGCTTCTGCATGCTCGCGGCGGGAGTCACGAGCGCCGCGGGCCTCTCGATCGCTTTCGCGGGCGAGTACCTCGCGACCTTCGTCGATCTGCCCGTGGTGCCGGTGGCCATCGTGTTCCTCGGCATCGTCGCGGCGCTCAATGCCCGCGGCATCCGGGAATCGATGGGCGCCAACTTCGTGATGACCGCGATCGAGGTGAGCGGTCTCGTCATCGTGGTCGTGGTGGTGGGCGTGCTGCTCGCCGGGGGCGGCGGCGACGTTTCGCGCGTGACACAGACGCCCGAGGACGTGGGGGTGGCGACGGCCGTGCTGGCGGGCGCGATCATCGCCTACTACTCGTTCGTCGGGTTCGAGACGTCGGCCAACATGATCGAGGAGGTCAAGGAGCCCTCGAAGATGTACCCTCGGGCCCTCTTCGCCGCCCTCGGCGCGGCGGGTCTCGTCTACGTGCTCGTCGGTCTCGCCAGCAGCATCGCCCTCCCGCCGGAACAACTCGCGGAATCCAGCGGACCGCTGCTCTCGGTCGTCGAGGCGAGCGGCGTCGCCATCCCGTCGTGGTTGTTCAGCCTCATCGCGCTCATCGCGGTCGCCAACGGCGCTCTGCTGACGATGATCATGGCCAGTCGTCTGACCTACGGCATGGCCGAGCAGGGCCTGCTGCCCCGGGCGCTGTCGCGGGTGCTGCCGAAACGCCGCACGCCGTGGGTCGCGATCCTCGCCACGACCCTTGTCGCGATGCTCCTCACCCTGGTCGGAGACCTGACACTCCTCGCCGAGACCGTCGTGCTGCTGCTGCTGTTCGTCTTCCTCAGCGCGAACGTCTCGGTGCTGGTCCTGCGTCGTGACCGCGTCGAGCACGAGCATTTCCGCGTGTGGACCTTCGTCCCCGTGCTCGGCATCGCATCGTGCCTTCTGCTGGTCAGCCAGCAGAGCCCCACGGTCTGGGTCTTCGGCGCGGTGCTCCTGGCGGTCGGCGTCGGCCTGTACTTCCTCGCCCGGCGGGGTCGGCGTCACGAGGACCAGCCCGCGCGCGAGGTCACCCGCTGACGAGCGAGCGGATGCGTGCGGCGACCGCGGGCGCAGCGGTGAACTGCGCGAGGTGGCGGTGGCCGGCGATCACCGCCACCGTCGCGGCGGGCGCGCGGGCGGCGAGCCGCTGCGCCCACGACTGCGAGGCGATGGGATCGTCGCTTCCGCGGACGACCAGGAGCGGAACCGTCAGCCCGGCGACGCGGTCCTCGGTCGGGTAACGCAGCATGTGGACCGCCTGGCGGGCGTACCAGACGGGGCCGCAGCGCAGATAGTCCGAGAAGACGATCGCGTTGGGGCGGGGCGGTTCGAGAGCGGAGTCGCGAGCCAACAGCAGCGCTTGCGTGAGCGCGCCGCGCCTCCGATCGTCGGTCACGGGGCCGATCGTCACCACGGCGCCCGCGAGGTCGGGACGCTGCACCCCCAGCTCCACGACCCACTGTGCACCCATCGAGTGGCCCACGAGCACCGCGGATCGGACGCGGAGAGCGTCGAGCACGTGGCCCAGCGCCCTCGCGACGTCGGCGATGTCGGCGGCCCGGCGCGGTTTGGGGAGCCCGCCGAAACCGGGCAGGTCGATGGTGTGCACCTCGGCATCCCGCGCCAGTTCGTCGTGCAGGCGGGTCAGGTAGCGGTGCGACATTCCGATGCCGTGGATGAGCACGAAGACCGGGCGTCCGTCGCGGCGGCTGGAGAACGACCGGAACGCGAGCCCGTGCACCGCATGGTCGCGAACCGTCTTCCCCGTCACGGATGCCACCGTATGCCCGCCGCGACGAGGGCGGGTGAGGCTTGCGCGCCCCCGTTCCGGTCGGATTCCCCCGAGCGACCGCCGCGCCCCGCGCCCGTCAGAGGTCGAGGCCGAACGCCCGCAGATCGAGGGACCGACCCGGTTCCACCTCGACCGGGTGCTCGCGCTCGGTGAGGCGGCGGAAGCCGAGCTTCAGGTAGAGCGCGTTCGCGCCGAGCATCTCGGGTCCGCTGTTCATGACGACGCGGAACGCCCCTCTCTCGCGAGCGAGAGCGATCGCGTGCCGGGTGAGCGCCTCTCCGACGCCGCGCCCGCGGGCCGAGGGCGCGACCGCGAGCTGACGGAAATCGAGCTCGCCCTCCTCGGCGAGCTCGGAGAGGCGCTCGCCGGGGCGCGGCGTCCACACCGTGCCGACGATCTCTTCACCGTCGAGCGCAACCCAGACCTCGCCGAGCGCGACGCGCCCGTCGACGTCGGCGAGCGACGAGAGGTAGCTGTCGGTGAGCCCGTCGTAGCTCTGCCGGTACGCCTCCGCGGTGACGCGGCCGGCCTCGGTGTACTCGTGCGGGGCGACGAGCCTGATGGTCAGTGACGAGACGGGCGAGGTGGTCATGGCATCCATTCCATCAGGCGTGCGAGGGGCCCGGTCTCGGAAGACCGGGCCCCTCGAGGGTTCAGGACTTCGGGAGTCCCGGGGGGTTGATCTGCGAGGTCTCGATTCCCTCGGACGTGAGGTTCCACGCCTTCAGAACCTCGGCGTAGGTCCCGTTCGCGATCAGGTCGTTCAGCACGATCTGCACCGGCTCGACGAGGCCGTTGCCCTTCTTGGTGCCCGCGGCGATGTCGGCCTGCAGCGGGTACCCGCCCGGGACCACGCCGACGACCTTCGTCTCACCGGTGTCGCGTGCCGCCCACGCGGCGGTCGCGTTCGGCCCGAACGTCGCGTCGACGCGGCCCGAGAGCAGAGCGAGGGTCGCTGCGGCGTTGTCGTCGTAGTACTGCAGGTCGGCGGGGGCCTTGCCTGCGGCGGAGAGCTCCTGGTTCCAGCTCAGCAGCACCTTCTCTTGGTTGGTGCCCGAGCCGACGACGATCTTCAGCCCCGAGATGTCGTCGGCGGTCTCGATCTTCGCGATCGAGCTGTCGGCGCGCACGGCGAAGCCCAGCAGGTCCTGTCGGTAGCTCGCGAAGTCGTAGAGCTCCTTGCGCTCCTCGGTCACCGTGACGTTGGCGGTGATCAGGTCGTACTTTCCCGACTGGATGCCGAGGGGCCAGTCCGCCCACGCCACCACGACCGGGTTGTACTCGAGGCCGAGGCCCTCGGCGATGAGCGAACCGATGTTGGGCTCGGTGCCCGACGGCAGTGTCTCGCCCTCGGGCACGTAGCTGAGCGGCGGGGTGAAGGCGCCCACCGCGACCGTCAGCTTGCCCGGCTCGATGGGGGTGAAGCCGCTCGCCTTGAGGGCCGCGACGGCGTCGGGCACGGCGTCGGTGTGCACCCATTCCGCGGGGGTGTTCGTGGCGGATGCCGAGGGCTCGGGCGCCGCGACCGCATCGGCCGGTCGGTTGAGGCCGATGGTGACGCCGACGCCGACGAGGGCGACGAGGGCTGCGGCGATCACGCCGAGGGCGATGCCCTGCTTCTTGCTGAGTGCCATGCTGTGTCTCCTGTGGTGGTGCGGGATGGATGCCGCGGCGGCGGTGTCGCGCCTCGGTCTCGGGTACGGGTGGGAGCGGGCCCGCGCGTGGCGAGGCCCGAGAGGGGTGGGGTCAGCCGAGCACCTTCGCGACGAACTCGCGGGTGCGCGCGTGCCGCGGTCGGGTGAGCACCTCGTTGGGCGTGCCCTCCTCGACGATGCGGCCCTCGTCGAGGAAGACCACGCGGTCGGCGACCTCGCGGGCGAAGCCGATCTCGTGCGTGACGATGACCAGCGTGGTGCCGAGCTTCGCGAGGTCGCGGATCACGTCGAGCACCTCGCCCACCAGCTCGGGGTCGAGGGCGCTCGTCGGTTCGTCGAACAGCAGCACCTTCGGCTGCAGCGCGAGGGCGCGGGCGATCGCGACGCGTTGCTGCTGACCGCCCGAAAGTTGGCGAGGGTAGGCGTCGGCCTTCTCGGCGAGGCCCACCCGGTCGAGCAGGCCGAGGGCGAGCTCGCGCGCTTCGCTCTTACTCAAACGCTTGAGCGCGAGCGGCGCCTCGGTGATGTTCTCGAGGGCGGTGAGGTGCGGAAAGAGGTGGAAGTTCTGGAACACGATCCCCACCTGCGTCCGTCGCTGCAGGATCTCGCGCTCGCGCAGCTCGTGCAGCTTTCCGTGGCGCAGCTCGTAGCCGATGAATTCGCCGTCGACCGTGACAGAGCCGGCGTCCACGGTCTCGAGGTGGTTGATGGTGCGCAGCAGCGTCGACTTGCCCGAGCCGCTCGGGCCCAGCAGGGCCACGACCTCGCCCGGCTCGACGGTGAGGTCGATGCCCTTCAGCACCTCGACGCCGTGGAAGCTCTTGCGCACGTTATGCACCTCGACGAGTCCGCGGGTGGCGGTGACCGCGCTCATGCCCGGCCTCCCTTCGGGGCGGCGGGGGTCTCGGCATCCGGCCCTCTCGGGGGAGCGGGGGAGTCGCCGAGCCGCGCCCACTGCGTACTCACCCACGAACGGGCTCGCTGCGCCGGCGTCGGGGGGAGCGCGCGAGCCGACCCGCGGGCGTAGTACCGCTCGATGTAGTACTGCGCGATGCTCAGGATCGTCGTGATGAGCGTGTACCAGACCACCGCGACCAGCAGCAGCGGGATCACGCGGCTGTTGCGGTTGTAGATCACCTGCACGGCGTAGAACAGCTCGGGGATCGCGATGACGAAGACGACCGACGCGCCCTTCACGAGCCCGATGATCTCGTTGGTGGCGTTGGGCACGATCGAGCGCATCGCCTGCGGCAGGATGATGCGGAAAAGACGACGGGATGCCGGGATCCCGAGCGCCGCGGCCGCCTCGTGCTGACCGGGATCCACCGAGACGAGCCCGCCGCGGATGATCTCGGCCGAGTACGCCGCCTGGTGCAGCCCGAGTCCGAGGATCGCGGCGGCGAACGCGCTGACGAGCTGGACCGTGGGGAACTCCACGATCCAAAAATCGGTGGTGAAGGGGGTGCCGAGTCCCAGCGTCGGGTAGAGGTAGCCGAGGTTGTACCAGACGATGATCTGCACGACGAGGGGCACCGAGCGGAAGAACCAGATGTAGCCCCACGCCACCCCGCCCAGCAGCGGAGACGCCGACAGCCGGCCGAGGGCCAGCAGCGTACCCAGCGAGAAGCCGACGACGGCCGAGATCGCGGTGAGCGAGAGCGTGTAGCCGATGCCGATCAGCACCGGCTCCGAGAAGAAGTACTGCGCGAACGTCCCCCACATGTAGCGGTCGTTCGTCACGAGGCTCCAGGCGAACTGGGCGACGACGAACAGCAGCAGGGCGCTGAGGATCCAGCGCCACCAGTGACGGGTGGGCACGACGGCGATGGTGCCGAGATCGACCTTGGCGGTCGACCGTGGCGCCGTCGCGGGCGCTGTCGAGCGGTCGGCGGGGGCCGGCGCGGTGGTGGTCATGGCGTGCTCCTCGGGCTGTCCGAAACGGCACGGGGTGCCGGTGGGTGACCGAAACGCTATGACGGGGTCGAACGGCCCGCGAGGCGCCGATTCACAGGTCGAAACGCCCCGCCACGCGCCGAAACCCACCGCCACGCGGGGTAACACGTCGGCGGCCGACGCCCTCGGGGCGGTACGGTCGCCGGTTGCGGACGCAGGCCCTAGGCGTCGCGCAGGATCCGCGCCGTCACGCGCGTCCCGAAGAACAGGGCTTCCACCGGCACGCATTCGTCGGCCGTGTGGAACTGCCCGAACACGTCGAAGTCTGCCGGCACGCGCAGCGGCACGAAGCCGTAGCCCCGGATGCCGAGACGACTGAGGTGCTTGTTGTCGGTGCTGGCGGGCAGCAGATACGGCACGACGGTGCCGTCGGGGTCTTCGGCGGTCACGGCATCCTGCAGCACGTCCATCAGCCGCCCCTCGGCCGGAGCCTCGATCGCCGGGATGTACCGCGACCACGCGATCTCGATGCCGTCGCCGACGACGTCTGCGAGCTCTTCGCGCAGCGCGTCCGCCTGCCCGGGCACCACGCGCACGTCGAGCGTCGCGCTCGCCGAGGCGGGGATGACGTTGATCTTGCCCCCTGCCGTGAGCACGGTCGGCGAGACGGTGTTGCGCGCCCCCGCATCGATGACGGATGCCGAGAACCCCAGGCGAGACAGATCGTCGCCGTCGAGGGGCTCGCCGCTGGCGCGTCCGTAGACCTCGAGGAAGCGCTCGAGCGTCGCGGTCCGCACGACGGGGAACCGATGCGCGCCGACCGCGGCCACGGCCCGCGCGAGGCGCACGACCGCGTTGTCGGCGGTGGGGCGGGAGCCGTGCGCCGCGGCTCCGCGGGCGGTCAGCGTGGCGACCGTCACGCCCTTCTCCGCGGTCGCGACGAGGTACGCGCGGCGGTCGTCGGGCAGGGGGATCGAGAAGCCGCCGACCTCGCTGAGCGCCTCGGTGGCCCCGGCGAAGAGCTCGGGGCGGTTCTCGACGAGCCATCGCGCGCCCCAGACGCCCCCGGCCTCTTCGTCGGCGAAGAACGCGAAGATCAGGTCGCGCCGCGGAACGACCCCGTCGCGGCGGAACGCCCTGGCGATGGCCAGCAGCATGCCGGCGAAGTCCTTCATGTCGACGGCCCCGCGACCGTAGAGCAGGCCGTCGTGGATCTCGGCGCCGAAGGGCGGGTGCGTCCAGTCGTCGGCGTCGACCGGTACGACGTCGAGGTGCGCGTGGGCGACGAGGGCGCCGGCATCCGGATACGAACCGGCCAGCCGGGCGACCACGCTCGCGCGCCCCGGGCGGGGCTCGACCAGAACCGTCTCGTAGCCGACCTCGTCGAGGTGCTCCTTGACGTAGAGCGCGGCGCGCGTCTCGCCGTCGCCGATGGTCGCCGCCTCACCCGTGTTGACGCTGTCGATGCGGATCAGGGCGCGGATGTGCTCGAGCGCCTCGATCTCGAGAGGACCGGGCTGGGGCGTCTCAGCCCCGTCGGCCAGGTCGGTCACGGGGTCAGTGCTCGTGGGGGCGGGCGTCGTCGGCGAGCTTGAACGCGAGACGTCCGTGCGCGTAGCCGCCGCCCGCGCGGATCGCGGTCGCGACCCAGGCGGCCTCGGCGAGCTCGGCTTCGGTGGCACCGGCCTTGACGGCGTTCTGCGAGTGCCCGTCGATGCAGTACACGCACTGGGTCGTGATGCCGACGGCCAGGGCGATGAGCTCGCGGTACTTCAGCGGGATCGCGCGCCCCTCGGGGGCGAACACGGCCTGGTCGAACGCGGCGAACGCGGCGAGGATGTCGGGTGTCTCGGCCTTGTAGACCTTCGTGAAGGTCTTGTCGGCTGTGCGGTCGAAGTACTCGGACATGGTGCCTCCCGGCGGCGTGAGCGGTGCGGATGCGTCGCCTCCACGGTGCCACGCTGCGTCGCCGGGGCAGGCGGGGGTGCGTCACACGGTGACATACCGTCGCGCTCAGGGTGGCGGTTTCGCCGAGGTGACGGACGGGGAGGGCAGCCCGCACGGTCGTCATGCTCGTACCCAGAGGCGAGTAACTAAGGCTTCCGCGGTCGCAAACGCCGAGCGCGCCGCGTCCATACCCGACGCGGCATCGTCCAGGTTCGCATTCATGCGCTCGAGCGCTTGCGACCATTGTCGATGGGCGGTGTCGTACGCCGTCCTCGCGTCCCCGGTCCACTCGTCTCTTCCCGCCGCGACAATTGCGTCGAGATTCTCGAGGTGACGTCCGATGGACTCGGTCGCGTCGCGAAGCACCTCGACGAGTTGGGCATGGCGGTCGCCATCGAATCGGATGGTCATGGCTGTGGTTTCGGCCAGGTGAGGTCGTACCAGCGCAGCTCGTAGCCGGACGGGATCTCACCGGTCTCGTAGTAGTGGAAGAAGATGTCGGTCGCTTCGTCGAGTGCGAAGACCTCGTCGGGGTACACGGTGGCCTTGCGTGTGCCGTCGAAGAAGGGGATGTCGACGGAGGGCTCTCCGGAGTGGTCGCCGCCGTGGCCAACGATGTAGTGCCGGTCCTGGCCGTCGTCGTCGTACTTGTGCCACTCGATCGTCATCGCGTCGGAAGTGCCGGCGCATTGCAGGAAGACCGGGCCTCCGCCCTCACGGAGGTAGTCGACGAAGTTCTTAGCCTCGGGAATTGGCGCGAGCATCAGGGTGGACCGTTTGCCGGGTTGCATGAGGGTGAGCAAATTTTCCAGCAACTCTCGGGCCGGTCGTACTCGCGGCTTGAGCTCAGTCGAACGAGAACCATCGACCGTGTAATAGTGCCTATTTGCCGTCATGGTACAACCGATATCAGCACGTCGGTGATTGTCATCTTCTGCCCCCTAATCGTAACGGTTGCTGGGTTCTCGGGGGAGATGGAATCGTCGAACGATTTCTGGTTCTCTGCGTTCTTCATGTATTTCTCGTAACCCGTTCCACTCTTCACCTCGATGGCGGTATAAGTGCCGTCGTCGTTTTTCACATATCCGTCGAAGTAGCGTTGCTGGGTGGAGCCCTCGATCGAAGACCGAGCCCTCTGGCGCTCCACCGGCACCTTTAGTTCCTCTTCGACTTCACGCCACTGCCACACGAACTCATCGAGACCGCTCACCGATCCGGGGATGAGGTCGACGGGGTCGGACGTCTGCCCGAGTTCACTCACTTCGGGACCGCCCCGCCGGGCACGACGACATCTCGATCCGTCCTTTCGTAGAGATCGGCGCTCTGTCGGAGCCGCTCGACGAGATGAGCGAGATCTTCGACCGCGCTTTTCCACGAATCCGCCGTGTCCACCGCAAGACGCGAGACCGACCGTGCCACGTCGGCGTGGCCCACGTCTGCCGGACACGTCTCCATGAACGCGCCAGCGGAGTCGCGCACGCCCTCGAGGCGTGCGGCGGTCGTTCGCAGCGACTCGGGATCGACGGAGAATTTCGACACGAGAGCTCCCTCTCGCCGATGAGGGTAGCGCCGTCAGGGGGCGTGCTTCGACTCTTCGTTCCGAAATTCACCCGGGTGAAATGCACCCCCCCCCTCCCGCCCGGGGCGGCCTCATCCCAGGCCCGCCATCGGAACGGCAGCGCGGCCCCGGCGGCCGTCAGCGCAGCACGCTCGCGCCCAGCTCGACCGGGCTGCCCTCGATGTTGCCGACGATGCCGCGGATCACGCCCGTCCCGTCCTCGCGGCGCAGGCCGTCGTACCAGGCCTGGGTCGCGGCGACGTCGAACGCGTGCGTCTCGTGCGCGCGCTTGCGGGCGCGCAGCACCAGGTCGCCCGCTCGCTCGGTGCGGATGCGCTCGTAGCGCTTCAACGAGTCCTCGACGCCGAGGGTCGAGGTCGCGAAGACGATGCCCAGCGCGAAGCTGTCCTCGAGCGCCGAGCACGCGCCCTGACCGATGTCGGGGGCGGTGTTGTGCGCCGCATCGCCCAGGATCGCCACGCGCCCCCGCACCCAGGTGTCGAAGGGATCGATGTCCCAGATCTCGACGCGGTTCAGCGACTCGTCGGGATCGATGCCGTCGAGCAGGGCGCGCACTCCGGGAGCGCCCCACGATCCGAACGCGTGCTCGAGAGCCGCCATGCGGTCCTCGACCACTCCCGATGGTCCGGGCACGTCGACGAAGAAGTAGAAACGGTTGCCCGCGACGGGCATGACGGCGCAGCGCTTGCCGTCGCCGACGTAGGTGGTCCACTGATCGAGCGGGCCGATCCGCTCGTCGGCAGCCACCAGGCCGTTGTAGTTGACGTATCCCGAGTAGGAGCGTTCGGGACGGATGCCGGTGGGCTCGGTGACGTATTCCCGCACGAGCGACCGGGCGCCGTCGGCTCCGATCAGCAGGTCGGCGGTGTCGGTGGATCCGTCGGCGAAGGTGGCGGTCACGACGCCGTCGGACTCCGCGACACCGGTGAGCTGCTTGCCGAGGTGGATGTTCGTGGGGCCGACGGCATCCATCATCAGCTGCTGCAGGTCGGCCCGCGCGACGGGGTAGGGGCGCTGGCCGGTCTGCTCGGTGACGGGGGCGAGGCTGAAGCGGCAGAGCTCGTCGCCGGTGTGGCCGTCGTAATAGGCCATGTCGTCCATGCGGCCGCCGAGCGCGGCGACCTGCGGGCCGAGGCCGAGCCAGTTGAGGACCTTGACCCCGTTCGACCACAGCGACAGGGCCGCACCGACCGGTCGGTTCTCGCGCATCCGGTCGTACACGACGACCTCGTGCCCGAGCTTCTGCAGGGCCAGGGCGGCGGAGGTGCCGCCGACTCCCGCGCCAATGACGATGACCTTCATGTCGCTCCTCAGCTGCCGCGGTAGGTCGAATAGGCGAAGGGGCTCAGCAGCAGCGGCACGTGCAGGTGCGCCTCGCCGCTGACCGTGAACGCGATCGTCGCGACCGGGTGGAACGACGCGATACCGCGCGAGCGGAAGTAGGCGCCCGTCGCGAACGTCAGGGCGTAGTCGCCGTCGGCGAGGACGTCGGGTCCGAGTGAGAGCCGCCCGTCGGCATCGGTGGCGGCGGAGTCGATGGTCGCGCCATCGAGGTGCGAGAGCGTCACGGCGACCCCGGCCGCGGGCGCGCCGGCCGTGGCATCCAGGACGTGGGTGGTGAGGTGCGTCATTCCGCGGCCTCCGGTTCGGCGGGAGCGTCGTCGGCGAAGGTCGTGCGCAGGCGCAGCAGCGCGATCTCGGCGAGCTGGCGGGTGGCCTCGATGGTCTCGCTGTCGGGGTCGTTCGACAGGCGCCGTTCGAGCTCCGCGCGCATCTCGCCGGGCGTGCGCCCCGCCGCGCGGATGAGGAAGACGCGTCCGAACCGCTCCTCGTAGGCGGCGTTGCCGGCGGCGATGGCCGCCACGTCGTCGTCCGCGGCGGAGGCCATCGATCCCTGCTCGCGACGGGATGCCGTGGCCTCGGCGCCGTCGCCCGCCACCTTCGCCCCGATGCGCGGGTGCGCGTGCAGGGCGGCCTCGAGGTCGCCCGGAGACCAGGCCGAGGCGAGGTCTCCCGCGTACGCGGCGAGGGCGTCGACGTCTGCGTAGGGCCGGCCGGCGACGACCGCGTTGACCCAGCCGGGGACGTCGGCCCATACGCGGGCGACGGCCGTGGCATCCGCGTCGTCGAGGGCATGGAAGTCGGACAGGTGCATGCAGGTCACGCTAGGCCGACCGCGTTACGGCGCTGTGGCGGGATGTGTCGGCGGTGTTGCTGTGGGGAACATTCTGGGGGGAGGGGTGACGCGCAGTGGGGCGCGCTGCGAGCAGTGGGGTGTCCGAGGACCGCCCCGGTGCACGTCCGGCGCCCCGAACTCTGGCGCCCGCGTCAGGCGTGCACGATCAGCCAGTGCGCGACGGCATCCGCCTCGCCCGTGTTGTGCAGGCGGTGGGGCACCGAGCAGGGGTAGCTGATCGCGTCTCCCGCCCGCAGGATCACCCGCTCGGCCTCGAAGTCGATCGTGAGCTCGCCCGCGACGACCGTGCCGACCTCGTAGCCCTCGTGGTGGAACAGCCCGTCGGCGCCGTGGGCCGAGGCCCCGGGCGGGTAGATCGACTCGAAGTAATCGACGCCGGGAGAGGTGCCGGGGGTGAGTCGGCGGAACGACACCCCGCTGTCGAGCACGATGTCGGGCGATTGCCCGGCGCGCTGCAGCGTGAAGCCCGAGGGCCCGACCGGTTCGATCGGACGGTCGGATGCCGGGTCGAAGGCCGCCACGAGCGGGACGCCCAGGGCGTCGGTGATGGCGATCAGGCGCGAGACGCTCGGCTGCATCACTCCGCGCTCGATCTGCGACACGGCGCTGGGGGAGATGCCGAGCGATTTCGCGAGCGCCCGGGCGGAGATGCCGCGCGCCTGGCGCAGGTCGCGGATCCGCGCCCCGACCCCGACCGACCCCGGCTCGACGGCGGTGGCTTCGGCGACGGGCGGCTGCGACATGTCCCGAGTCTAGGGAGGCGGAAAGCGTGAAGGAGCGACTTCACACGCTCGTTACACGAGCGAAACCAGCGGCGTTGTGTGAACCCATAACTTCACATCAGAACTCCACTCCGGCCGCGGACTCCACGTCGTGGCATCCATCGTCCTGAGAGGAATGACATGACTTCCACCCCGCTCACCGGTCCCCACGATCTCGTGGAGGCCGCCGGCCACCCCCACGGGGGCGGCAACATGAAGCCCCACTACGACGACCGTCTCGCCAACGAAGACCTGGCTCCCCTGCGGAAGCAGAAGTGGTCGAGCTACAACATCTTCGCGTTCTGGATGAGCGACGTGCACTCCGTCGGCGGCTACGTCACGGCCGGCTCGCTCTTCGCCCTGGGCCTGCAGTCGTGGCAGGTGCTCGTGGCGCTGATCGCCGGCATCGTCATCGTGCAGGTCTTCGCCAACATGGTCGCCAAGCCAAGCCAGAAGACGGGCGTGCCCTTCCCCGTCATCAACCGCGTGGTCTTCGGCATCCGGGGTGCGAACATCCCCGCGATCATCCGCGGGCTCATCGCGATCGCCTGGTACGGGGTGCAGACCTTCCTCGCGGCCGAGTCGCTGAACATCGTGTTCCTCAAGTTCATCCCGGGTTCCGCGGCTCTGCTCGACGTGTCTTTCGCCGGCCTCTCGGCACTCGGCTGGATCTCGTACGCGATCCTGTGGACCGCGCAGTTCCTGCTCTTCTGGAACGGCATGGAGGTCATCCGCCGCTTCATCGACTGGGCCGGCCCCGCCGTCTACCTCGTCATGATCGTGCTCGCCGTGTACCTCGTGTCGCAGGCCGGCATCCAGAACATCTCGTTCACCCTGTCGACGGTGCAGCTCGACTTCTGGGCCTCGATCCCGGTGATGTTCGCCGCGATCGCCCTGGTCGTGTCGTACTTCTCGGGCCCGATGCTGAACTTCGGCGACTTCGCCCGCTACGGCAAGAGCTTCGCCGCGGTGAAGAAGGGCAACCTCTGGGGCCTGCCGATCAACTTCGTCTTCTTCTCGCTGCTGACCGTCATCACCGCGTCGGCCACCGTCCCGGTGTTCGGCTCGCTCATCACCGACCCCATCAAGACGGTCGAGCAGATCGACACGCCCTTCGCGATCCTGCTGGGCGGGCTCACCTTCGTCACGGCCACCGTCGGCATCAACATCGTCGCGAACTTCATCTCGCCCGCGTTCGACTTCTCCAACGTCGCCCCGAAGAAGATCTCGTGGCGCGCGGGCGGCATGATCGCCGCCGTCGGCTCCACCTTCCTCATGCCCTGGAACTGGTACTCCAACAGCGACGCCATCCACTACTCGCTGGGCGTGCTGGGTGCGCTGATCGGCCCGCTCTTCGGCATCCTGATCGCCGGCTACTACATCGCGGCCCGCCAGCGCGTGAAGGTCGATGCGATGTTCACGATGGATGCCGCCGGGCCTTACTGGTACCGCAACGGTTTCAACCCGAACGCGGTCAAGGCCGTCATCGCCGCGGGGGTTCCCACCGTGCTGATCGCCGTGTTCCCGAAGCTCTTCGCCGACCTGGGGCTGTTCAACGTCTCGTGGGTCAGCGACTACAGCTGGTTCATCGGATGCGGTCTGGGCTACGTGCTCTTCCTGCTCTTCGAGCGGCTCGATCCCCGCGTCCCGACCTTCGACGGTGAGACCGAGGGCATCTCCGACGGCACGGTCGACGCGGTCGCCGAGGCCCCGGTCGTCGAAGAGGTTCCCGTGCTCGCCCAGAAAGCTCGGGATGCCGAGACCGCGGCCGCACCCCCGCGCGAGGCGCTCGCGTGAGGATCCTGCTCATCAACCCCAACACCTCCCGGGCGATGACCGCGAAGATCGCGGACGCCGCCCGGGAGGTGGCGGGGCCCGACGTCGTCATCGACGCCGCGTGCCCTTCCGCCGGTGCTGCCGCGATCGAGAGCCACGTCGACGAGATCGCGGCCGCCGCGGCCGTGGTCGAGTTGATCGACGCCGACCGCGACGGCTCCGACCCCGCGGACGCCTACGTGATCGCGTGCTTCGGCGACCCGGGGCTCGACGCGGCCCGTGAGCTGGTCGAGGTGCCCGTGGTCGGGATCGCCGAGGCGGCGATGCACCTGGCGGCGGTGTCGGGGCGGCACTTCGGGGTCGTCACGACGCTCAGCCGGACGCTCGGGCGCGCGCACGATCTCGTCGCGCGGTACGGCATGGAGCGGGCCTGCGTGTCGCTCGCGGCGACGGGCATTCCGGTG
Organism: Microbacterium testaceum StLB037; assembly: GCF_900104345.1. GTDB lineage: Bacteria > Actinomycetota > Actinomycetes > Actinomycetales > Microbacteriaceae > Microbacterium > Microbacterium testaceum_A. Next base: position 248,529 of record NZ_FNJN01000005.1, on the reverse strand, counting down.
CTCGACCTCGAGGACACGGCATCCGCCGCCGTCACCACCATCGCCGAACTCAGCGCGGATGCCGCGGCGTCCGGCGCGGACGTCATCGTGCTCGGCTGCGCGGGCATGGCCGACCTGTGCGCCGAGCTCACGGCACGCGTCGGGGTGCCGGTCGTCGACGGGGTCGCGGCCGGGGTGGGCATGGCATCCGGAATGGTGCGCATGGGCCTGGGCACGAGCAAACGCGACGAGTACGCGCGGCCTCCGCGCGAGTTCGCGGGTGCGGCCGCCGGTCATCCCGGGTTCGGGGCGGATCCCGTCACTCGGGGCGGAAATCGCGCGCCCCGAACGACGGAATCCGCCCCACACCGCGACGACGTAACTCGCGGCGCCGAGGTGTTCGCATGAATGTTGATGACGGTTACATTCGCGAAACGCGAGCGTCCTACCGTGACGCCATGACCACCCGGATCGCCGCTCGCCGCGTCTTCGTCGACGGGGCCTTCGCTCCCGCCACGGTCGTCATCGAGGAGGGGGTGATCGCCGCGCTCGAGCCGTTCGACGCCTCGGCCGACACGGTGCTCCCCGCCGACGCGGTGCTGCTTCCGGGCCTCGTGGATTCGCACGTGCACCTCGACGAGCCCGGCCGCACCGAGTGGGAGGGCTTCGCCACGGGCACGGCCGCGGCGGCCGCGGGGGGCGTGACGACCGTCGTCGACATGCCGCTGAACAGCCTCCCGGTCACGACGAGCGTCGAGGCTCTGGATGCCAAGCGCCGGGCCGCCGTGGGAAAGCTCGCCGTCGACGTCGCCTACTGGGGTGGCGCGGTTCCCGAGAACCTCGGATCGCTGCGAGAGCTCGCCGACGCCGGAGTCGTGGGGTTCAAGTGCTTCCTGTCGCCGAGCGGGATCGACGAGTTCGGCCACCTCGACGCCGAGCAGCTGGAGCGATGCCTCGCCGAGCTCGCGGCGTTCGACGGACTGCTCATCGTCCATGCCGAAGATCCGGCCCATCTGCACGCCGACGGCGCGCTCGGCCCGCGCTATCGCGACTTCGAGGCCAGTCGTCCGCCGCTGAGCGAGCGTGCCGCGATCGAACGGGTCATCGACGCCGCTCGCCGCACGGGCGCTCGGGCGCACATCGTCCACGTGTCCGACGGGGGAGCGCTGGATGCGGTGCGCACCGCCAAGGCCGAGGGTGTGCGCCTCACGGTCGAGACGTGCCCCCACTACCTCACCCTCGACGCCGCGGCCGTGCCCGATGGCGCCGGGGCGTTCAAGTGCTGCCCGCCGATCCGCGGGGGAGACAACAGCGACCTGCTGTGGGCCGGGGTCATCGACAGCACGATCGATGCGATCGTCAGCGACCACTCGCCCGCCACCGTCGAGCTGAAGGGCAACCCCGACTTCGGTCTCGCGTGGGGCGGAATCGCGGGACTGCAGACCGGTCTTTCGGCGATCCACTCCACGGCCCGAGGGAGGGGGCTCGCGTTCGAGTCGTTGCTGCCCCTGATGACGACCGGCCCCGCTCGCGTCGCGGGTCTCGAGGGGCTGGGTGTGATCGAGGTGGGGGCTCCCGCGCACCTGGTGGCCTTCGCCCCCGACGAGCAGTTCACGGTGGATGCCGCGGCGCTCGAGTACCGCAATCCCGTATCTCCGTGGCACGGGCAGACGCTCACCGGCGTCGTCCGTGAGACGTGGCTCCGCGGAGAATCCGTCTACCGACGCGGAGCCCCGGTCACCGAGCGCGAGGGCCGAGAGCTGCTGCGCGCGACAGCGGTGGTGGAGGCGTGAGCGTGGTCGAGCCCGTCGAGGTTCCTGAGCCTGTCGAAGGAGCCGGCACCCGCCCGTTCCCGATCCTGCAGCCCCACGCCGGGCCGATCCCCGGGGATCGCTACGTCGCCGCGACCCTCGACACCGTCCTGTGGGGGCGCCTCCCGTGCGCGGCCGACACCCCCGTGCTCGAGATCTCCTCGGGCGAGAGCGTCACGTTCGACACCGTGAGTCACGAGGGCATCCTCGACGACCAGGGCAAGGATCCGCGCGCGTTCTTCGCGGGCCACGGCGTGCCCGCCGAGCAGGTGCTCGACGATGCGGTCGAGATCGCGGCATCCGCCCCCCGAGACCCCTTCGCCGACGGCCCCCACGTGGTCGTCGGACCCGTGCACGTGCGCGGAGCGCACCCCGGCGACCTGCTCAAGATCACGGTCGAGACCCTCGTGCCGCGCGTGCCGTACGGCGTGATCTCGAACCGCCACGGCAAGGGCGCCCTGGTCGGCGAACTTCCGCGGGGCGAGCACAACGTCAGCGTGTTCTCGGCCGTCGTCGAGCGCGACGGCATCCTGCACGGCACTCTGCCCGTGGTCGAGGGCGGTGATCCCGTGGTGTCGTTCCCGCTCGCGCCGTTCCTCGGCACGATGGGCGTCGCCGTCGCGGGGGAGGAGCGCCCGCACTCGGTGCCGCCGGGGGTGCACGGCGGCAACATCGACATCAACCTGCTCGTCGAGGGGACGACGCTCTTCCTCCCCGTGCAGGTCGAGGGGGCGCTGGCCTACGTCGGCGACCCGCACTTCGCACAGGGCGACGGCGAGGTGGCGCTCACCGCTCTCGAGGCCTCGCTGCGCGCCACCCTGCGCTTCGAGGTGATCCCCGCGGATGCCGCCCGCGCAGCGTTCGGCGAGGTGACCGGGCCGCTCGTGCGCACCCCCGACCACCTCGTCCCGACCGGGATGGACCCCGACCTCGACGCCGCGATGCGCGCGTGCGTGCGCTCGTCGCTGGCGCTGCTGAACGGGCGCTGGGGCATGGACGAGCACCTCGCTTACGCCTATCTATCCGCCGCGACGGACTTCGACATCTCGCAGGTCGTCGACATCGTCTCGGGGGTGCACGCGCGCATCCGCGAGGCCGACTTCGCGGGGGTCGCAGCCGTGGAGCCGGTGGCGCTGGCATCCGCCCCCGATGCTGCCGCGGAACCCGAGCCCGTTGACGGTTCGGCGACGCACGAAGAAAGAGACGCCGCATGAGCCCCGTCCTCGCCGCCGCCCTGGCCCGCGCCGAGGCGGCCGATGCCCTGCCCTTCGACGCCGACTTCGCGTCGGGCTTCGCCGCAGACGCGGCCGCCCCTCCCCGTCGAGCGTCCAGAACGCCCGGACGATCGTTCGGATCGTCCGGGTGGTTCGGACACTCAGCGCGGCGCGGAGAGGGGCGGAGATCATGACGGATGCCACGACGGCGGCGAACGAGACGGACACGCCCGTGCCCGCGACGCCCGAGCCCGCCGTGACCGTGCCCGCGACGCCCGAGCCCGCCTCGCCCACCGGCGCCCCGGCGATCCCCGCCGACCTGCGCGCGGCCTTCGACGCGTACGAGCGGGCGATCGTGGCGAACGACCTCGACGCGCTCGACGACTTCTTCGCACCCGGACCCGACACCCTGCGCGGCGACACCGCGGGACTGCTCGTCGGGCACGACGCGATCAGCGGGTTCCGGGCCCTGCGCGGGGGAGTGCCCCCGCGCGAGATCGCCGAGATCCACTACCGCCCGCTCGGTCCCGACAGCGCCCTGCTCATGTCGGTGTCGCAGTTCGTCGGCGGAGGCCGGGGCCTCCAGACCCAGGTGTGGCAGCGCTTCGACGGCCGGTGGCTCATCACCGCCGCGCACGTCACGCCCCGCACTCCGGCACTCGATCGCACCATCTGGCGCAGCGTCGGCGACCCCTTCCTCCAGGGATCGTGGGAGGGGCCGCTGGCAGGGCTCACCGTCGCCGTGAAGGACCTCTTCGCGATCGCCGGGTTCCGCATCGGCGCGGGCATCCCGACCTACCTCGAAGAGGCGCGGCCCGAGAAGGCCACGGCCCCGGCCGTCGCCGACCTGCTGCGCGCAGGAGCGTCGCTGCGCGGCATCGCGCGGACCGACGAGTTCGCCTACTCGATCGCCGGCGACAACGTGCACTACGGCACCCCGCCCAACGGCGCGGTGGTGGGTGCCCTCCCCGGCGGATCATCGAGCGGACCCGCCTCCGCCGTCGCCCTCGGCCACGCCGACATCGGCCTCGCCACCGACACCGCCGGTTCCATCCGCGTGCCTGCGTCGTACCAAGGACTCTGGGGCCTGCGCACGACCCACGACCTCGTACCGCGGCAGGGCATGCTGCCGCTCGCGCAGTCGTTCGACACGATCGGCTGGCTCACGCGCGACGGCGAGACCCTGCAACGGGTCGCGGATTGGTGCCTGAGCTACGACGGCTCGACGTCCACCGAGAACGCGCTCGGGGCCTCGGCCGACGACCTGCCCTGGCGCTTCGTCGTCCCCGAAGAGATCCTCGGCTGCGTGGAGCCGGCGACCCGTGAGGCGTTCAGCCGACTGCTCGCCGCCCTCGCGGCATCCGACGATCCTCCCTCGTTCCGCGCGGTGCACACGGGCGATCTGGATGCGACGTTCTCGGCCTTCCGCACCGTGCAGGGCGCCGAGGCGTGGCGCAACGACGGCGAGTGGCTGCGCGCGCACCCCGGCGCCGTGGGGCCGGCCGTGGCCGAGCGCTTCCGCATCGCGTCGCAGATCACCGCGAGCGACGAGGCCGCCGCGCGCGCCGAGCTCGAGCCGATCGCCGCCCATCTCGCCGAGGTCGTCGACGGGGCCGTGATGGTGTTCCCGACCGTGCCCGGACCCGCGCCACTGCGCACTGCTGACGTCGACGCGGTTCGCGCCGCGACTCTGCGTATGACCGCGCCGGCCGCCGCGGCAGGGCTCCCCGCCGTGTCGATTCCGCTGCTGCGCGTCGGGGGCGCCCCGGTCGGCGTCTGCCTCGTCTCGCGCGCCGGCACCGACATCGCCCTCGTCCGCCTGGCTCGGCGTTTCGCCTCACTCGCCCGGGCGGGGGTCGCCCGGTGAGTCGCGTCGTCCCGTCGTCGGGCCGTGCGAAACTCCTGACTTTCTCCCCCGCGACGGCGACGGCCCTCCCCGGGTCGGCGGCCGCCGCTGGTTCTTCAGGAGTTCGGCCCGCAGCAGGCCGTGGGTGGCCCCGCGGCCGGCGCCGCCCATCCGCGCCCCTCGGCAACCCGTCCCGAGCGAAACTCCTGAAACCTCGGCGCCGTCGCGCCGCGACACCGGTGCCGGGGGCTGTCGCCGCCGGTCTTTCAGGAGTTCGGCCCACTCCGCCGCCCGCACCGTGTCCTCCAGCCCGCCCGAAGTCCCGCCCCCGCACCACGGAGTCCTGATGTCCCACCTCCCCGGCCCGATCGACCCGCCCGCGCGCCTGCTGATGGGCCCCGGCCCCATCTCGGCCTACCCGAGCGTGTTGCGCGCGATGGGCGCCCCGCTGGTCGGCCAGTACGACCCGTTCATGACGGCGACAATGACCGAGACACAAGAGCTGTACCGGCAGGTCTGGGGCACCGAGAACGACGCGACCCTGCTCATCGACGGCACCTCGCGCGCGGGCATCGAGGCCGCGATGGTCTCGCTGATCCGCCCGGGCGATCGGGTGCTCGTCCCCGTGTTCGGCCGCTTCGGGCACCTGCTGGCCGAGATCGCCGAGCGCGCGCTCGCCGAGGTGCACACGATCGAGGTGCCGTGGGGGCAGGTGTTCCCGGTGTCGGCGATCCGCGAGGCGATCGAGCGGGTGAAGCCGCACCTCGTCGCGTGCGTGCAGGGCGACACCTCGACCACGATGCTCCAGCCGCTGGAGGAGATCGGCGAGATCTGCCGCGCGCACGGCGCCCTGTTCTACACCGACGCCACCGCCTCGCTCGGCGGCAACCCCTTCGAGATGGACGCCTGGGGTCTGGATGCCGCGACCGCCGGCCTGCAGAAATGCCTCGGCGGGCCGTCGGGATCCGCGCCGCTGAGCCTCTCGGACCGCGCCGTCGAGGTGGTGCGCTCGCGCGCCCGCGTCGAGGCCGGCATCCGCGAAGAGGGCGACGCCTCGGCATCCGACTTCATCCGCTCGAATTACTTCGACCTCGCGATGATCCTCGACTACTGGGGGCCGCGCCGCCTCAACCACCACACCGAGGCGACGACCATGCTCTACGGCGCGCGCGAGTGCGCCCGAGTGCTGCTGCTCGAGGGGCGCGACGAGGTCATCGCGCGTCACCAGCTGCACGGCGACGCGATGCTCGCGGGGGTCGAGGGCCTCGGCCTGACCGTGTTCGGCGACGTCGCGCACAAGATGACGAACGTGGTGGCGGTGGAGATCCCGGATGCCGTCGTGGGCGACGCCGTGCGCAGCGAGCTGCTGAGCAATTTCGGCATCGAGATCGGCACGTCGTTCGGACCCCTGCACGGCCGCGTCTGGCGGATCGGCACGATGGGCTACAACGCGCGGAAAGATGCCGTGCTCACCACCCTCGCCGCCCTCGAGGCGGTGCTGCGCCGCCACGGTGCCGCGGTCGCGTCCGGCGGCGGGGTCGAGGCCGCGCAGGGCGTGTACGCGGGGGCGAGGGCGTGAGGGCGACCGGGGCCGAGATCGGCGTGAGCGATCCCGCGACGGGTTGCGGCGGGCGCGGGGCCCGCGCGTGACGGCATCCGCCCGCCTCCAGGTCTCGCAGGAGCGCATCGCCTCGGCGGCGCGCCGCGTCATGGGACGCTGCGAAGAGCTCGCGCGCGTCACCTCGACGCCCGGCTCGATCACCCGCGTCTACCTCTCCCCCGAGCACGCGCGGGTGAACCGCCTGGCGGCCGAATGGATGCGCGAGCTCGGCATGACCACCCGGCAGGACGCCGCGGGCAACCAGGTCGGCCGCCTCGCTCCGGCCGGGATGCCCGATGCTCCCGCCCTGCTGCTCGGCTCGCACCTCGACACGGTGCCCGACGCGGGACGCTTCGACGGCATCGTCGGGGTGCTGATGGCGCTCGAGGTCGTGCGGCTGCTGCGCCGCGTCGACGATGAGGGCACGGCATCCAGCCCCTTCCCCTTCGCCCTCGAGGTCATCGCCTTCAGCGACGAGGAGGGCACGCGGTTCGGCAAGGCCCTGCTGGGCTCGTCGGCCGTGGCCGGTCAGTGGGATCCCGCGTGGTGGGATCTGACGGATGCCGACGGGCTCACCCTGCGCGAAGCCTTCCGCGACTTCGGGCTCGACCCGGGCCGCGTGGGCGAGGCCGCCCGCCGGCCCGACCAGCTCGTGGCGTACCTCGAGGCGCACATCGAGCAAGGGCCCGAGCTGCACCGCAGCGGACAGGCTCTCGCCGCGGTGTCGTCGATCGCGTCGGCGCGGCGGTTCCAGCTCGTCGTCGAGGGTGAGGCGCGGCACGCGGGCGGCACGCCCTACGACATGCGGCGCGACGCCCTGCTCGGCGCGAGCGAGGCGGCGCTGGCGGTCGAGCGCATCTGCCGTGGCGAGCACCACATCGTGGGCACCGTCGGCCAGCTCGAGGCCTTCCCCGGCGCGGTCAACGTCGTGCCCGGCGAGGCGCACCTCTCGCTCGACCTGCGCGGAGAGTTCGACGCCACGCGTGACCACGTGTGGAGGGAGATCTCGCGCGAACTCGACGCGATCATGGGGCGCCGGAACCTGCGCTGGCGCGCCCGCGAGGTGCACAGCGCGCCCGCCGTGTTCTGCGCTCCGCTGCTGCAGGACGTCGTCCGCGCGGGCATCGGCGGCGACGCCCCCACCCTCTTCAGCCGCGCCGGTCACGACGCCATGGCGATCGGTGCGATCACCGACGTGGGCATGCTGTTCCTGCGCAACCCGGACGGCATCAGCCACCACCCCGCCGAGGCCGTGGCCGGGGCGGATGTGGCCGCGGGCATCCGCGCCCTGGCCGAGGCCGTGCTGCACCTGGGCGCCGAGCCGCGCTGAGGCGCGGGCGCGGAGCTGACGCTGACGCCGCCGCCCGGTGCGCGGCGTTTCGGGGCGCCGGTCGTGGCCCCGGGGCGCGGTGCGCGCGGGCGCGGTCGGAGGTGGGGCGTCGGACGTGGACCCGGGGCGAGCTTCGTGGCCCCGGGGCCACGAACGGTCAGGGACTGCCGCACCGCCTGAACCGCGACCGTGACAGCGGCGAACCGGCGCCGCCCGGGCCGTGCCTCACATGATCCAGATGTGCCCGCCGTGGTGCACGTCGAAGCACTCGTACGGGCCGAGGTCGTCGATCGCGCGGACGACCGTCCCGTTCTCGAACTCCAGCGCGAGGCTCGAGGGCGCGTCGACTCGCACCGCCGTCACGGTCAGCGAGAGCAGGTCGAGGAGCGGCGCGGCGAGGTCGCGGGCATCTTCGGCCGATCTCTCGTCGCCTCCCGTGACGGTCACGGCGAGCACCCCCTCGACGTCGAGACCCACGCCCTCGTCGAAGAACAGCGACACCTTGTAGCGGCCGTAGGTCACGGCATCCAGGCGCCGTCCCTCGAAGAAGCCGAACGTCTCGCCCGCGGTGATCCCGTACACGGCGGTCAGCCTACGCGGCACCCCCGCCGGCGAGCCTCCACACGCGGTCGCGCGAGAACGGCAGCTCGTACCCGCGGCAGCCGAGGGCGCGCGAGACGGCGTTGCCGATCGCCGCGCCCACCGGGTTGTACGGCGACTCGCTCATCGACTTGGCGCCGAACGGGCCGAGGGTGTCGTCGGTCGCGGCGAAGTACACCTCGGTGTCGGGCACGTCGGCGAACTGCGGCACGCGGTACGTGCGGAACACCGGGTTCTGCACGACGCCATCCTCGAGGTACACCTCTTCGTACAGCGCTCCGCCGAGCGCCTGCGCGGCGCCGCCCTCGATCTGGCCGCGGCACTGCGCCGGGTTGATCACGACTCCGGCATCCGCCGACTGGATCGACTGCAGCACCTTCACCGTCCCCGTCTCGGGGTCGACGGCCACGCGCACCGCGTGCACGTTGAACGCGAGCGAGCGGACCTCGCCGAACTCCGCCCCGTCGGCGGTGAGGCCGTCGGCGCCCCCGGCCTCGACGATGCGCGCCCACGTCACGGTCTCGCCCGCGAACGAGATTCCGGATGCCGTGACCTCGGCCTCCGCGGCGTCCGCCCCCGACAGCTCGGCGGCGATGGCGATCATCCGGCGCTTCAGCGAGAGGCAGGCGCCGTACAGCGCCTTGCCGGCGACGACCGTCCCCGCGGAGGCGAACGCACCGGTGTCGTGGCGCACCGCGTCGGTGTCGGCGGCCCACAGCTCGAGACGGTCGGGGGTGGCGTCGAGGACCGTCGCCGCGATCTGGCGGTGCACGGTCGCGGTGCCGTTGCCGAACTCGGCGGTGCCGACGCGCAGCAGGTACGTGCCGTCGGGGCGCAGAGTCGCGCTGGTGTGGGCGATGTGTCCGCGCGGGGCCATGGTCGCGATCATGGCCGCGGCCATCCCTTCGCCGACCACCCAGCCCTCGGGCGCCGTCACCCCGTTGCCGCGCCGCAGCGCGTCCTGCGCGAGGTCGAGGCACTGGTCGAGGCCGTAGCTGCCCCAGATCAGGTCTTCCTCGTGGGGCTCCTCGCCGTTGTCGGGGTGCAGGGAATCGCCCTCGCGCACGGCGTTGATGCGGCGCAGGTCGAAGGGGTCGATGTCGAGTTCCTGAGCGAGGGCGTCCATCGCCGACTCGACGGCGAAGACCACCTGCCCGAGCCCGTAGCCGCGGAACGCCCCAGAGGGCGGGTTGTTCGTATAGACCGCCTCGGCGTCGATCCACTTCGTCGGCACACGGTAGAGGGTCGTCGACTCGGCGCACGAGTGGAACAGCACGCCGATCGCGTGGTTGCCGTAGGCGCCGGTGTCGCTCAACACGTCGAGCTTCATCGCGGTGAGGGTGCCGTCGGCATCCGCCCCCAGTGTCGTGCGGACGCGCATCGGATGCCGCAGGGACGCCCGGACGAACTGGTCGGTGCGCGAGAACTCGTAGGCGACGGGACGACCGAGGCGCAGCACCGCGAGCGCGGTGAGGTCTTCGGTGAAGAGCTCCTGCTTGCCGCCGAAGCCGCCGCCCACGCGGGCCGCGTACACGCGCACGCGATCGCGCTCCAGGTCGAACACGTGCGCGAGTTCGTTTCGCACGAGGAAGGGCACCTGCGTCGACGAGCGGATCACGAGGCGACCGCCGTCGTCGATCCAGCCGACGGCGCCGTGCGTCTCGAGCGCCGCGTGGGTCACGCGCGACGAGCGCCACTCGCCCGTCACCGTGGTGTGGCTCGCGGCGAGGGCCGCGTCGATATCGCCGCCGTGGCCGACGTGGAAGCCCGCCACGACGTTGCGGCCGGCGTCCATCACGCGTTCGTCGGGCGTGCGGTCGGGGTGCAGCAGCGGGGCTCCGTGCCGGCGCGCCTCTTCGGGATCGAACACCGCGGGCAGCACGTCGTACTCGACCTGCACGGCACGGCATCCGGCATCCGCCGCCTCGGCCGTCTCGGCGACGACCGCGGCGACCCGCTGACCGACGTGACGCACGACGTCGTCCAGCATGCGCGTGTCGTCGGGGTCGTCGGTGCGGTGCTCGTGGCGGCCGGTCGAATAGCGCAGGTCGGGCACGTCGTCGTGGGTGAACACGGCCACGACGCCCGGGACTGCCCGCGCGGCCGTCGTGTCGATCGAGACCACCCGGGCGTGGGCGTGCGGCGACGTCACGACCCGCAGGATGAGCGGCGGGCCGCCGGGCACGGGTTCGTCGAAGGTGAACGGTTCGCGCCCCTGGACGATGCGGCGGGCCGCCTCGGGGATGACCGAGGTGCCGACGCGGCCGGTGACGGATGCCGCTGCGCCGGTCGGCGTGCACACCTCCTGCAGATCGGCGGGCGCGGGCGTCGAGGCAGCCGTGAGGGACGGATCTGCAGGAGGTGTGTCGTGCCCCGCGCAGGCACCGCCGCAGCCGGCGGGGGCCGCGGCCGGCGCTGCCGAACCGGTCTCACGCACGGGCCCCCGCACCGACGCCCGGATCGCCTCGCGGATCGGACGGTACCCCGTGCACCGGCAGAGGTTTCCCTTCATGCGCCGGTCGAGGTCGCCCAGGTCGTCCGGGGTCAGGGTCGAGGCCGTCACGCTCATGCCGGGCGTGCAGAACCCGCACTGGAAGCCGAAGCCGGTCGCGAGGGCTTCCTGCACGGGGTGGAGCTCGTCGCCCGGGGCAAGGCCGGCCGCGGTTGTGATCGCGCGGCCCTCGAGCCGCATCGCGGGGATGATGCACGAGTGCGTCGGCGTGCCGTCGAGCAGCACCGAGCACGCGCCGCAGTCGCCCGCGTCGCACCCCTTCTTCACCTCGACGTGGCCCGCCTCGCGCAGCAGCGTGCGCGCACTCTGACCGGGGCGCGGGTCGGCCTCGACGGCGGTTCCGTTGACCTCGAACCTCACGCCGCGCCGTCCTGCATTTCCCGCACGAAGCGCGCCCGCAGGCGCTCTGCGAGCACGACGCTCACACCCACACGCCAGTCGGCGCTTCCGAGCGGGTCCGTGTAGAAGTCGCTGGCGGCGGCCACGGCATCCCGCAGCTCTCCCGCCCCCGGCACGTGCGGAAAGCGCAGCACGCGGGGCCGACGCACCGCGGCCGTCACGACGAACACCGCGGTGCCGTCGGGGTCGACCCGGGCCGTGACCACGGCGCCGGAGCGGCCGAGTTCGGCCAGGGCGATCTTCTGCAGCCCGACCCGCGCCTCCAGGGCCCGCGCGGGAATGTCGAGGGCGCGCACGACCTCGCCGGGCGCCAGGGAGGTCGCGGCGTTGTCGACGACGAGCTCGGCGACCGCGATGCGCCGTTCGCCGCCGTCGGGCGTCCACACGAGGGCCGTGGCATCGAGGGTCGACAGTAGGGCGATCATCGCGCCGGCCGCGAAGGCCTGGCAGACGTTGCCGCCGACGGTGGCGGTGTTCCAGATCTTGAACGACGCGAGCAGGGCATCCGCCGAGGGGCGGGCGAGAGCGAGCGAGGTCCACGCGGACGGAGCCTCGGTCTCGACCCACGCGAGCAGGCGGGCGATCGTGCAGGTGGCGCCGATCCGCAGGCCCTCGTCGGTGATCTCGAGGTCGGGCCACCCGAGCGTGATCAGGTCGACGAAGCCGGTGGTGCCGGGCTGCGGCTCGCTCATGATCCAGGTGCCGCCGGCGATGACGACCTCGCCGGGCGCGAGCGCCAGGTCGGAGCGCGTCCGCGCGGCGCGGTACGAGGTGACGGTGGTGATGTCCACGACTCAGCCCGCCAGGATCCGGCCCGACCAGCGGCCGTCGGCGAGCGTGTAGTGCTGGCGCGTGCTCTGCCCGATCGGGTCGCCGCGCCAGAACGTCAGGGTGAGGGGGCGCAGGCGGAACCCCGCCCACCGCTCCGGCGGTTCCAGCTCGGGGTGGGCGTCGCCGAACTCCGCCCAGAGATGGTGCCGCGCCTCGACGGGCAGGTGGGCGTTCTCGTGCGTGTTGATCCACGCGAGCATCTGCAGGTACCGGGACCGCTGGCGGTACACCGCGGCGGCCTCCGCCGCGCCGACCCGCTCGACGATCCCGCGCACGACGAGCTGTCGACCGATCTCGGGCCACGCCACCGCCATCGCGGCGACCGGGTTCGCGGCGATCTCGGCGACCTTCGCGCTGGCCGAATCGGTGTGGAACGTGAGGCCCGCGGCATCCCTGTCGCTGATGAGCACGTGACGGAGCGAGGGGATGCCGTCCAGCCCGATGGTCGACAGGGCCGCGAGGGGCCGCAGTTCGCCGTCGTGGGGAGGGAGCCACCGTTGCATCAGCGCGAGCGGGTCGTCGACGAGCACGTCGATGTCGGCGACGTCGGAACCGAACGTGGTGCCGGCCGTGATCATGGCCACCTCCGGGGGCTGCAGCGGGTAGGGCCGAGCGTAGGGACGGCGCGTTTCGGCGATGTTGCCGCCATGAACATTCGCCGAAACACGCGCTTCCTACACTCCGGCCATGACCTCGCTGCCGCTGATCGACGCCTGCCCCAAACGGATGGAGTACGGGCCCTGCGGCGGGGTCGGCTTCGACGGGTCGTGCGAGATCGATGCGACGCACCGCTGCGCGTTCCTGCACCGACCGACCGTGCCGTGGACGGGGGTCGACCGTGCGGTGGTTCCGGGGCCGTCGCCGCGGACGGCCGCGGCAACGCAGACGCTCGCGGCCCTCGACACCCGGCCCTGGGTGGTGGCGGATCTGCCCGCACGCGCCCTCAGCGTCTCGTCGATCGACGCGTGCGCGGAGATCCTCGCCGGAGAAGTGGATGCCGTCCTCGCCGGCGACGCGGGAAGCGCGCGGGTCCAATTCCCTCCCGCGTACCGCGCACACCTGCTGCAGCGGCGCGGGCTGCGCGTGTGGACCGGCCTGAACATGCGCGACCGCAACCGTGTCGCGATCGAGGGGGAGCTCGCCGCTCTCGCTGTCGAGGGGGTGGCGGGCGTGCACTGCGTCACCGGTGACCACACGCGCACCGGTCACCGCCCCGACGCCGCGCCCGTCTTCGACCTGGACTCGACCGAGGCCGCCGCTCTCGCCCGCGCCGCCGGCCACGTCGTCTCGGTCGCCGCCTCACCCGCGGCGCCGCCGGTCGACCGCCGCGCCGCGCGCCTGCGCGAAAAGGTGCGGGCCGGGGCCGACGTCTGCTTCGTGAACCACGCCGGGGGTGCGGAGCCCGTCCGGCGTTTCGTCGAGGACGTGGGAGGCGGCCTCCGGTTCATCCCGTGCGTCCCCGTCGTCGTCGACCACGCCTCGGCCGACCTGCTGGAGTCGTTCACCGCGCTGGTGCTGCCCGAGGGGTTCCTCGAGCGCGTGCGCGGCGCCCGAGACCCACGGGCCGAGGGGATCGCCCTCGCCGTCGCTCTCGCCGAGGAGATGCTCGCGCTGCCCGGGGTCGTCGGCGTCAACCTCTCGGGCGGGCGCGACGGCGCCGAGGACTCGTACGCCGAGGCGCTCGTCGAGGTGGCGCGGCGGCTGCGGTGACGGCCCGGTCGTGGGCCTCGGGCGGGCCGAACTCCTGAGATTTCGCCGCTCGGGTGCCTCGGCACGCCGAGTCCCCGCGGGCCGAGCCGGCGCCGCCGACGGTTCTCAGGAGTTTCGCGCACCCTGGGCGGATCACCGTGCGCGCCTCAGTGCATGATCATCCCGCCGGTGACGTTGATCGCCTGACCGGTCAGGTATCCGCCCGCGGGCGACGCGAGGAAGTGTGTCACCCCCGCCACGTCCTCCGGCGCGCCCAGTCGCCCGAGCGGCGACTTCGCGCTCCACGTGCGCACATCGTCCTCGGATCGGGTGTCGGCGCCCATGTCGGTGAGCACGTACCCGGGGCACACGGCGTTGACGCGGACACCGTGGCATCCCCACTCTTGCGCTCCCGCGCGCGTGAGCGCGACGACAGCGGCCTTCGACGCGGCGTAGTGCCCCTCGCCGCCACCGCCCTGCTTGGCGGCCATGCTGGCGATGTTGACGATCGAGCCCGCGCGCGCCTCGAGCATGACCGGGGCGACAGCCTGCATCGTCACGAGCGTCGCGCGCGCGTTGATGTCGAGCACGAGATCCCAGTCGTCGACCGAGATGTCGAGCAGCGACACGTGCTGGAACACCCCCGCGCAATTCACGAGCACGTCGACGCCCCCGAGTGCCTCGATCGCCTCTCCGACCGCGCGGCGCGTGTCGAGGGGGTCGCGCAGGTCGACGGAGAAGAAGAGGGATGCCGTATCCCCGGCGGGAGCACGACGATCGAGCACCGCGACCCGGGCGCCGTCCGAGACGAACCGCTCGACGATGGCGGCGCCGATGCCGCCGGACCCGCCCGTGACGATCACGCGCTGAGACATGAGGCTCCTTCCGCGGGGCGTCGGGTCGCCCTCGGCGGCACCGTACGCCCGGCGGGTGCACCCCCCGGAGACGCCCGTGTTTCCGAGGCGTAACGCTTCTGCGGTCGCGCCGGGTCGTCGGCATCCGGGGTCGTACGCTCGGCTCATCGCCCGCCCGAAGCCTCAGGAGAGACGTGCCCGTTCACCCCGCCATCACCGACCCCGCCGTGCGCGCGCACCTCGAAAGACTCGCGGCGCGGGCCGGCACGATCCCCTCGGGGGCGACGGATGCCGAGGGCGACGACACCGCGCGGATCGCCGAGCTGCGCGCGAACCCCTCGTGGGTGCGGATGCCCGACGACGAGACCCTCGAGTCGATCGACCTGGATGCCGCGGGCCGGGGCCTGCGTCTCTACCGCCCGCGCGCCGGGCACCGGGGGACCCTCGTGTTCGCCCACGGCGGCGGGTGGGTCGCCGGGAACCTCGACAACAACGACGCCCTGTGCCGTGCCCTCGCTCTCGCCACCGGTACCCAGGTGCTCAGCGTCGACTACCGCCTCGCGCCCGAGCACCCCTTCCCGGCGGGTCTCGACGACCTCGACCGCGCGCTGCGCTTCGCCGCGTCGGGTGCCGACGGACTCATCGACCCGTCGCTGCTCGGTGTCGCCGGGCACAGCGCGGGCGGCAACCTCGCCGCCGCGCTCGCGCTGCGCGCGCGGGACGGTCGGGCTCCCGGCATCCGGTGTCAGGTTCTGCTCTGCCCGGTGCTCGACGCCCCCGATCCGTCACGCCCCAGCTATCGCGCGCACACCGACGATCTGCCGCTGACCGCGCGCGGAATGGAGTGGTACTGGGGGCTCTACGTTCCGGATGCCGCGGGCGCCGTGCCCGTCGAGGCGGCGCCCCTGCGCGCCCCCGAGGTGGCCGGGTCGGCCCCCGCCGTGATCGTCGCCGCGGCGGTGGATCCGCTGTCGGACGAAGCGGAGGAGTACGCCGATCGCCTCACGGCCTCGGACGTTCCGACGACCTTCGTGCGGCGCGAGGGCGTGCCGCACCTCTTCCTGGTCTTCCCCTCGACGCCCGCGCGCGACGAGGTGCTCGCGCAGATCGCGCCGGCGGTGCGCGCGGCGTTCGCGTGAGGGCCTGACCTCGTCCCCCTTTCGGTGGGGTCATGTCCCACTTCGTGCGGTCTGAGGGGCGTCCAGGCAGCCACTTTTGGGACATGGCCGGGTAGCGGGCGGTGGCGGTGGTGGTGGCGGGCGGTAGCTGACCTCGTCCCACTTTCGGCGGGATCATGTCCCACTTTGTGCGGCCTGCGACCCGTGCAGGTGACCATTTTCGGGACATGGGTACGCCCCCGCCGCCCCGCAAACAACCCGCCCCACGCCCGGAACACCGCGGAAACACGCCATTGTTACCGTCATCAACATGTCGCTCCTGGTCACGAACGCACGTCTCATCACGGTCCCCGCGGGCACCGACGACCCCGGCTACATCGAGCGCGGATACATGCTCGTCCGCGACGGTCGCATCGCGGCTATCGGTGCGGGAGACCCGGCTCCGGGGATGACGGCTGACGAGATCCTCGACGTCGACGGCAAGTTCGTCGCCCCCGGCTTCGTCTCGTCGCACAGTCACCTGTTCACGAGCGGCTCGCGCGGACTCGGCGTCGACCAGACGCTCTACGGCTGGTGCACATCGATGTTCAGCGTGCTCAACAACGCCTCGCCCGACCAGATCTACTGGGCGACGCTGCACGGCTCGCTCGACTTCCTCGCCAACGGCGTGACGACGGCGTACAACTTCACCGACCCGCTGCTGCCCTGGGAGCCGATGGTCGAGGGCAAGCGCGCCGACGGCGGCGGGCAGCTCCGCGATCACGCCTGGCACACCCGACAGGCCGACGGATGCCATGACGCGGGGCTCCGTTTCGTCGACTCGATCGCCCTGGATGCCACCGTCGGCACCGACGAAGAGATCTTCGCGCGCTTCGAGGCCTCCCTCGATCACGTGCTCGCGATGGATCCCGACATCGCCCTCGGGGCCTCGATCATGGGCCAGGTGCAGTGGTCGACGCGTCCGGATGCCGCCGAGATCGAGGTCGCCGTCATGGACCGCTTCGGCGTGACCAACCAGGCGCACTTCCTCGAGACGTACGAGGCGATCGAGCACCAGCAGACGAAGTTCCAGCTGTACAAGAACGCCGGAGCACTGCGTCCGGGCATGATGTTCGGCCACTTCATCCAGACGACGCCCGAGATCATCGCGGATGCCGCCGCCGGCGGCGCATCCATGTCGTGGCAGCCCGCGTCGAACGGGCGTCTGGCGTCGGGCATCGCCCACGTACCCGAGATGCTCGAGCAGGGCATGAAGGTCGGCATGGGCCTCGACGACCAGGCCTGCACCGACGTCGCCGACCCGTGGCAGAACATGCGCATGGGCATGTTCATGCAGCGCGCCCGCACCCACGACCCGCTGTCGATGATGCCCGAGCGCGTGCTGCGCCTGCACACCCTCGGCGGGGCCGAGATCATGGGCGTCGACGACCGCGTCGGCAGCCTCGAGGTGGGCAAGTTCGCCGACTTCGTGGTCGTCGACCCGCGCACGCCCGACATCGGACCGCTGTGGAACCCCGTGCGCAGCTACGTCCTCGCCTGCGGCCCGCGCAACCTGCAGCAGGTCTACGTCGGCGGAGAGCTCGTCAACGACCGGGGCGTCTCGACCAACCCGCTCGCGGTCGAGGCCTCGCGCGTGCTGCACGAGGAGCTCCCGGCGCTGGCCGAGGAGTTCGGCGTCATTCTCTGACCCCGCGTCTTTCCTGCTGAGCGTCCACTCCGCGTCCCGCGCGCCGGGGTGGCGTGTTCCGGACGCTCAACCTGCCTTGGCCCCTACCCTTTCGAGTGTCCGAAACACCCGGACGGGATGCCGCGGCCGTCCGGGTTTCTTGGACGCTCGGCGGCTCGCGGGCGCCCGCCGGTATGTGGCTTTGGCGCCCGGGCCGAACCGGCCCGGGGGAGTCAGACCGCCGACCACCCGCCGTCGCTCGGCAGAAGCGCACCGTTGACGTTGGCGGAGTCGTCGCTGAGCAGCCAGGTGAGGGCTGCGGCGAGCTGCTCGGGCTGGGCCACGGGGGGAATGACGACCTGCATGATCGGCCCGATCCGCCCGGCCGCGTAGTCGCTGCGCATCGGGGCCTCGATGTTGGTGGCCACGGCGCCCGGGGCGACGGCGTTCGCGCGGATGCCCTGCGGCCCGTGGAAGAACGCGACGCTCTTCGTGAAGCCTGCGATCCCGTGCTTCGACGAGGTGTACGCGGCTCCCGCGGCGGATCCGCGCAGTGCCGCCTCGGAGGCGACGTTGACGATCGATCCCGCCCCCGCGGCGATCATCACGGGCAGGACGGCGCGGGTCAGACGCATCGGAGCGGTGAGGTTGACGGTGAGCACGCGGTCCCAGGTGGCGTCGTCGACCTCGCTCGGCGGGAGGAAGGCGTCCATGATGCCGGCGACGTTGGCGAGCCCGTCGATCCGGTCTCCGGCGGCCTGCATGATGCGCTCGATCGTCTCGGCCTGCGACACGTCTCCGACGACCGTCTCGATCGAGAAGTCCGCGAGTTCCGCGCGCACCTCGTCGAGGCGTTCGGCGGCGACGTCGGTGGCGATCACCCGTCCGCCCTCGCGCGCGATCCGCGCGGCCGTGGCGCGCCCGATGCCGGATCCCGCGCCCGTGACGATGATGGTCTTGCCGGCGAATCGGTCGATGCTCGTGTCGGTCATGATTCCTCCCTCACGCGCGGCGCCCGCCGCGTCGATACAGTTTTAGCACTCAGTGCCGAAAGGTGTCTATGAACTCCGCGAACGACCGTCCCACGGGCCGCCCTCGCTCGATCGATCCCGATCGGGTCTCGCTCATCGCCCTGCGGCTCTTCGACGAGCGCGGGTTCGAATCCGTGTCGATGGACGACGTGGCGGCGGCGGCCGAGGTGAGCCGACGATCGCTGTTCCGGCTGTTCCCCAGCAAAGCCGCGCTCGTCTGGGGCGGTCTCGATGAGTCGGCCGACCGATTCCGGGCGTCCCTCGCGGGCAGCGCCCCGGACGACGACCTGTGGGATGTCATCCGCACCGCCTACGCCGCCGCCGTGGACATTCCGGAGGAGCTGCTCGAGGTCACCCGTCGCCGATTGCACGTCATCCAGGCGAACCCGGCGCTCGCCGCCGACGGTGCCTCGACGATCGGAACGATGACCGACGCTGTGGTGCGGTTCGCCGCCCAGCGCGATGCCTCGCCGAGTGACGCCCTGCAGACGGCCGTTCGCGCCCACGCCCTGGCCGGAGCCTCGAACGCCGCCCTCTTCTGGTGGGCGTTCCACGGAGGCGACGAATCCCCGGTGGCCGTCGTCCGACGCGCGTTCGCCCTCGTGTCGTTCGACGACAGCGGACAGGACGGCTTCGGAGAGCCGGCGTAAGCCCTCGCGCGCGACGGGACTCCGTGACAGCGTGAGGGCATGCGCAGACGCATCGCGGGGCTCGATGTCCACACCTCCGTCGCCGAGGTCGCGGGGCGCGACGTGCTGTTGTGGCACCACGGGTCACCCCAGACCGGGGCGATCCTGCCGCCGGTGAAGCGGGCGGCCGACGCCCACGGTCTCGCCGTCGTCTCCGTCGCCCGCCCCGCCTACGCCGGGTCACCGCGACAGCCCGGCCGCACCGTCGCCGACGTCGCCGCGGGGCTCGTTCCGGCGCTCGACGCCCTCGGCGTGGCATCCGTCGTCTCGGTCGGCGCGTCCGGTGGCGGGCCTCACGCCATAGCGTGCGCGGCGGCGATGCCGAAGCTGGTCCGCGGCGTCGTGACCTTCGCGAGCCCCGCGCCGTTCACCGGCGATGACGCGTGGTTCACCGGCATGCAGGCGCCGGGTGGGCTGCGATCGGCCGTCGACGGCGAAGCCGCACGTCGCCGCTTCGCCGAGACCGACGAGTTCGATCCGGAGCAGTTCACGGATGCCGACTTCGCGGCGCTCGAGGGCGAGTGGGCGTCTCTCGGAGCCGACGCCGGCGCGGCCGGAGCCGACGGACCCGAGGGCGTCATCGACGACGACCTCGCGTTCACCCGGCCCTGGGGGTTCGCGCTCGCCGAGGTCGCGGCATCCGTTCTGCTCGTCCAGGGCGAGCGCGATCGCGTCATCCCTCCCGCTCACGCTCGGATGCTCGAGGCCGCCCTCCCGCACGCGACGCTCGACCTGCACGCCGACGACGGCCACGTCTCGGTGCTGCGCCACCTGGGTGCCGCGCTCTCCCGTTGACCGACGCGCGAGACGTCAGCGACGCTGCGCGATCCGCAGCAGCGCTTCGCCGACCGCGGCGATCGCCGCTGCGCACGCCAGCGAGACGGCGATCGTGACGAGAGCGGCCGCGGGGCCCGTCGAATCCAGGGCGGCTCCGGCGATCACCCCTCCGATCGGCACGCCGAGCGACATTGCCGCGGTCGGGTAGGCGAGGGTTTCGGTCACGCGGCCCTCGGGCGCGCGGCCGGATGCCACGAGGATTCCCGACACCATCACCGGCGACAGCGCGAGCCCGAGGATGAGGATCACCCCGAACAGCGCGGGAGCGGATCCCTGCGCGAACGGCAGGGCGAGGGCGACCGCGCAGGCGAGCGCGGCAAAGAGGATGTATCGCGCGGCGGGGGAGAGTTTCCACGTCCGCGCTCCGGTGACCACCGACCCGATCGCGATGGCCACGGCCAAGGCACTGAACGCCGGCCCCGCGAGCCACGGCCGCTCGCTCAGCTCGGCCCAGCCGACGAGGCTCACGTCGAAGGCGCCGAAGACTCCGCCGAAGGCGATGCAGGCCACCGCGATGGGGATCACCCCGGCGGGCGGCAGGACGAGCCCTCGGCGCGGCCCGCGCGGTGTCGGTGCGGGCTGCGTCGCGCGCTGCGATGCGAGCCACACGCCGCCGATCACTCCGAGCCCGAGCGAGCCGAGGACTGCCACCGCGGGGTCGAGGGCGGCGGCCACCGCGGTGATGGCGGGCGGCCCCGAGATGAACACCATCTGGTCGGCGATCGTCTCGAGCGCCAGAGCGGGGGTGCGCTGAGCCGGCGGTGCCAGCACGGTCCACCGCGCGCGGACGGCGGAGGTGAGGTCCGGGGTCGCCGCCCCCGTGACGAACGCGGCCACGAGCCACGTCCAGAACGGTGCACCCGTGAGCACGAGGGCGAGCAACCCGGATGCCGCGAGCACGAGGCATGCGAGCGACACCAGGATCACGCGGGCCTGGCCGTGGCGGTCCATGCGCGATGACCACAGGGGTGCCGCGATCGCCATGCCGCCGACGAGGGGAGCGACGACGAGCCCGGCCGAGGCGAAGCTGCCGGTCGCGGCCGACACGAGCAGGATGATGCCGAGCGACAGCGTCGCCCGGGGGAAGCGCGCGAGGATGCCGGCGGCGACGAAGCTGCGAGCCCCGGGCAGACGCAGCACCTGTCCGTAGGCGCGGACGCCCTGGCCCGTCTCGGCGGCGACGCTCACGCGCCTCCCTCCCGTGGACCTCGGACACAACGCAGGAGATCGGCCGGGCCGCCGGCGCGCGTCCGCGCGGATCGCTGCCCTGCGTGCGCCGCTTCGGCGGACGTCCTGCGTCGTGTCCGGCCGGAGGCCGCGGCGCGAGGCGGGTTCCGGTCCGCAGCCCCGGCCGGAGCGCCCGCACCCGCTCTGCAGCCTCCGACCCGCAGCGCGACACAATGCAGGAGATTGCGCCCCGTGACGCCGCCAATCCGCCGAGTCCTGGGGATCGGTCGCGCCGCAGCTGCCCCTCTCCTGCGTTGTGCCCGCAGACGGCATGCGCGGGCGCCAGCGCGAGGCGCGGACGGGCCGGGCCGCGGTGCCGCCGCAGCCGACGTCGCGGTCACGCGGTGTAGTCGAATCGGCTGATCTCCTCGAGCGCTTCGACGACGAACGACACGCTGTCCTCGAACAGCTGCGCGCCGTGCGCGGCGTTCGCTCCGGTCGGGTCGCCGAGCACGCCGGTGGGGCCGAAGTCGTTCGAGAGCCACCCGAAGGTCACGGGTTTGCCGTTGAAGCCGATGTGGCGGAAGTCGCCGATGTGCGCCGGGACCGTGGCCTCGAATTTCGAGGCGTCCACGAGTTCGGGGCGCAGGTGCATGATCATGCTCGTCTCGCCGTGGCCGGCGTGGATGCCGGTGCCGTGCTCATCGGGTCCGCCGTCGGTGCCGTCGAACGAGGGCACGCGGGCCGCGGGCATGAAGAACGTGCGCAGCCCGAAGCGGCGCCGCAGCTCGCGGTTGGCGACGTTGAGCAGCGCGACGTTTCCGCCGTGGCCGTTGAGGAACACGAGGGTGCGGGCCCGGGTGGTCAAGAGCGACCGGCCGATGTCGACGATCGTCTGCATCATCGTCTCGGGGGTCAGCCACAGGGTGCCCGGCGCCCACGAGTGCTCGTCGGACTTCGTGATCGACAGGGTCGGCAGCTGCCACACGTCGAGGCCCTGCGCGGCGGCCCGCGCGACGGCGGCCGTTGCGGAGGCCTCGGCGACGATGGCATCCGTCGCCAAGGGGAGGTGGGGTCCATGGTGCTCGATCGCGCCGGTGGGCAGCACGACGATCGACTTCTCGGTGAGGGCCTCGGCGGCCGCGGGGCCGCTCAGTTCGGCCAGCAGACGGGTCATGAGATGATCGCTCCCTTGCGCGCTCCGTTGTAGTCGGGGTTGAGCTTTCCGGGGTTCAACAGGCCGTTCGGGTCGGTGACGGCGGCGGTCTCGGCGGTCTGCTCGACGTTGAAGTCGACGTTCCACTGGTGCGGGTTGTGCACGCCGACACCGATCGCGTTGAGCTCGGCGATGCCGCGGTACACGTCCTCTTCGCTCACGTACGGAGCGGCGAGCATGCCGATCGGGAAGGCCTTCGTCGACTCGATGTGGAGCTTGCCCCCCGCGAACACCGACTCGACGGCTTCGACGTCGTCGGCCAGCGGGGCGCCCGCGACCTCGAGGTGGAACACCTCGTGCGGCTGGCTCTTCTGGTACCACTCGATCGGGTGGTTGTAGCTCAGCATCGACAGGCGGATGCTCGCCTGCGGGCCCTCGCGCACCGCTTCGACGCGACCTCCGGCACCCTCGATGATGGCGGTGACCTCGTCGATGAGCGAGGCGTCGATGATCGCGCGCAGGCTCGAGCGCCCCTCGGGGATCGCCTCGTCGGCGGGAAGGGCCGCCGAGATCTCGACGCCGTCGCCCGAAACCAGGCGCGGGGTGGGGGTGAGGTTGCCGATCGTCTGCACGACGGAGAGGGTCCCGGCGAAGTCGGGGAAGCTCGCCCAGAGGCCGCGCCACTCGCGCAGCGGCTCGAGGCGGACCGTGGCGCGGACGATGACGCCCGCGGTGCCGTAGTTGTGCACGTACTTCTGGGCCTCGTCGCCCTCGACGTGGTGGATCTCGTCGCTGCCGTCGGCGTGCACGACGTCGAGGGCGGCGACGAAACCGCGGTCGTTCGAGCCGTGCTCGATCGATCCGGTGCCTCCGGATCCGCCGGAGAGGAAGCCGCCGATCGTCGACTGCGCGGTCGAGGGATACATCCACAGCGCCTGGCCGCTCGCCCACGCGGCCTGCTCGAGCATGACCATCGGGGTGCCGGCCTCGGCGGTGATGAAGCCGTCGCCGACCTCGACGATCGCCTTGGCCCGCGTGGTGTCGATGACGAGGCCGCCCTGCATCGGAATGCCCTGTCCGTAGTTGCCGGTGCCCTTGCCGCGCACCGTGATCGGAACACCGTGACGGGATGCCGCTGCGATGGCCGTGGCGATCTGCTCGGCATCCGCGGCGAAGACGACGAGGTCGGCCAGGCCCAGCGGGAGCTTCGCGGCGATGATCGGCGACATCGGCGAGCCGTCGACGCTGGCGCGTTCGCGCACGCGCGGTTCGGTGCTGACGGCGGCGGGGCCGAGCAGGTCGAGCAGTTCGTCCTCGAGGGAGAGGACGCGGGTGGCGGTGTCGCTCATGGGGTGTGTCTCCGGGTGGAACGGGCGGGGGTGGGTGCCGCTGGGGGCGCCGAGCAGCGGTGCACAACGCAGGAGTTCTCCGACCGACTGGCCCGATTTCGCGTGTCAGTCGGCGCGGGGCAGCGGATCTCCTGCGTTGTGTACGCGACGGAGCGGTGACCGGGTTTCGGTGCGCGGGTGCGGCCGGACCGCCCCCAGCGGCCCGGCCCGCACGAGGCGGACCGGGCCGGTCGGTCAGAACGAGATGCTCTTGTCGATGAACTCGTTCGTGTAGAGGTCGGCCGGGGTGTAGCCCGACGCGGGCGGGGTGCCCAGGTCGGTGTAGACCTTGCTCGCCTTGGTGAAGAAGTCCGAGAAGCGGCTGTCGTCGAAGTTGCCGTAGGTCGAGTCGGGGCCGTTGCCGACCAGGCCCAGGTCGACCTGCGTCTTGTCGGAGTAGTCCGCCACGCCCTGCGTGTAGGTCCAGCCGGTGGCGTACTCGTCGACGAGCTTGAGGATCAGGTCGTTCGCGGCCTTCGGGTCCTTGTAGTACGCGACGCCGGCCTTCTGCAGCACGGGGACCAGCTTCGACAGGCACGGCGAGAGCTCGTCGAACTTGTCCGCCTTGACCGACACCGACGACTGGTAGGTCTGCCATCCGGAGTCGTGGATGAGGGCGAACTTCACCGGCTTGCCCCAGGCCGAGACCTCGTTCTGGTAGACGTACGGCTCGGCCGAGGCGAAGCCCTGCTGCATGTCCTTGCCGCCGGCGGCGACGAAGTTCGACGGGGTGCCGTCGTACGAACCGTCGAGCACGTCCGACGACGCGAGGCCGGAGCTCTTGAGGTACTCGATGTAGGCCGAGCCGTCGAAGTAGCGCCACACGCCCTTGTTCTTCTCGAGGGCGGGCTTGACGTCCTGGATGGTCTTGACGTCGGGGTAGGTCGCCGGGTCCCACATGACCATGGTCGGGCTGATGTCCAGCGGGGCGAAGACGGCCTTGGTGGGCGTGGTTCCCGAGAGCTGGATCGCCTCGTCGGTGCTGACGTAGCCGAGGGTGATCTTGTCGTCCTGGTACATCTGCGCCGAGACCGTCTGGAAGCCGATCGCGGGGCCGCCCGCGCGGATCTCGAGGTTCACGCCCGTGTACTCGCCGTCCGACATCAGCGGCCCGGTGACCGCCTTGGTGTTGGCGTCGATCGTGTAGTCGTCCTTGATCATCTCGTAGAGGTGACCGTGTTCGGCCTCGGGGTTCCAGTCGGTCTGGATGACGACCGTCGAGGGGCAGTCGGCCGAGAGGTCGACGGAGCCGATCTTCAGGTCGGTCGAGGGAGCGGTCTCCGCGGCGCTGCCGGCGCAGGAGCTGAGCGTGAGGGCGATCGCGACGGCGCCGGTGACGGCGGTGCCGCGAAGAAGGGTGGAGCGCTGCATGCTGGTTCGCTTTCTGTGACGGGTGGAGCTCTCGGGTGCGGGGTGTTTCGGGTACGCCGGATGCCGCCACCCGCGCTGTGGCGCGAGCGGAGGGCGTGGCATCCGGAGGTCGGAGGGTCTGGTCAGAGGGTGCTGTCGTACCAGCGACCGACGGCCACCTTCGACAACCAGCCGAAGAAGGCGAAGATCGCAACTCCCAGCAGGCAGGCGGCCAGGATCGCCGCGAACAGTTCGGCGCTCTGCAGGCGCGACTGGTAGTTGGCGATGAGCGAGCCGATGCCCGGCTCGCCGCGACGGAAGAAGTAGTCGCCGACGATCGCGCCGATGACCGACAGTCCCGCGGAGGTGCGCATGCCGACGAAGATCGAGGGGAGCGCGGCCGGCAGGGTGAGCTTGGTGAGCACCGTCCACTTGTCGGCCTTCTGCAGGCGGAAGAGTTCGCGCTGCGACTTGTCGACCGACTGCAGACCGAAGAGCGTGTTCGAGACCATCGGGAACAGGGCGATCAGGACGCAGACGATCACGCGGGCGAGGAATTCGTAGCCGAACCAGAAGCCCACCAGGGGCACGAGCGCGAGGATCGGGATGCACTGGAGCACCACCGCGTAGGCGTACGTGGAGCGCTCGACCCACCGGGCCAGCGACATCGCGATGGCCCATCCGATGCCGATGATCATCGCGATGCCGAGGCCGGCGAGGGCGACACCCGTGGTGCGGAACAGGGCGACCCAGATGTCGCTGCTCACCTGCGGGTCGAAGAAGCCCGAGGTGAACATCTCGTGCGGCATGGGCATGAGGAAGCCCTTGCCCGAGGCGCTCAGGGTGAGCGAGATCGCGTACCAGATGCCCAGCAGCACGACGAGGACGCCGAGGGGCGGGCCCAGGAGCGCTGCCCGGGCCCCGAACCCGCGTCGGGTCTTCGCCACGCGGGGGCGGGGCGGCTCGACGGGGGGAACGGATGCCGAGGACTCGGCCGTGTCGGAGACGACGGGCTCTGCGGAGGTGGTGCTCATGAGTGTCCTTCCCGGAGGGCGTGGGAGACCTCGCCGACGAGCTTCGCGAATTCGCCGGTGTAGCGGATCTCGGGATCGCGGGGCATGTCGAAGGGGACCTCGAAGGTGTCGACGAGGTGACCGGGGCGGCCCGACATCACGACGACCTTGGTGGAGAGGTAGACGGCCTCAGAGACCGAGTGGGTGATGAACAGCCCCCCGAACTTCTGCGCGACGAAGATCTTCAGCAGTTCGTCGTTCAGGCGTTCGCGGGTGATCTCGTCGAGCGCGCCGAACGGCTCGTCGAAGAGGAACAGTTCGGGGTCGAGCGTCAGGGAGCGGGCGAGCGAGGTGCGCATCTTCATGCCGCCCGACATCTGCTTGGGCAGGTGCTTCTCGAAGCCGTTGAGGCCGACGAGGTCGATCGCCCACTGCGCTTTCGGCGCGCGGACGCGCTTGGGCTGCCAGTTGAGCTCGGCGAGCAGCTCGACGTTGGAGCGCACATCGCGCCACGGCAGCAGGGTCGCGTCCTGGAAGACGTAGCCGATGCGGTCGGTGGCGACGGTGGCGGTGCCTTCGCTCGCCGTCTCGAGGCCGGAGGCGATGCGCAGCAGGGTCGACTTGCCGCAGCCGGAGGGGCCGACGACGCTGACGAACTCGCCGCGCTGGACGGTGAGGTCGACGCCGGAGAGGGCGGTGGTGCCGTTGGGGAACGTCATGGCGACGTTGCGGAAGTCCAGCAGCGGGGCGGTTGATGCCGCGACGTCTGCGGGAGCGGGAGAGGCCAAGGTCACGGGGGCGCTCGCTTTCCGTTCGGGTGGTCAGGAGGCCGTCGCGGGCGCGGCGGTCGGGGTGGGGACGGCGGTTCGGGTCGATACGGTGGTGCGGCTCACGAGCCGACCCCGGTGCAGCACCACGCGGTCGGCGCTGGCGAAGGCCACGGTGTCGCCGAGCGAGTCGGCCTTCACCGCGACGAGGTCGGCACGGGCGCCGGCGACGGGTCCGGCGAAGGGGAGGTTCATCACGTCTCGGGCGCCGACGGTCACGGCGTCGAGGGCGTCCGCGGGGGCGAGGTGACCGGCGCTGACCAGCAGGGAGGCGGTCTCGAGGTGGTCGCACCGTCCGACGGGGTTGAACGGGTCGCGCACGTTGTCGGCGCCGGCCGCGACGCGCACTCCCGCGTCTTTGAGGCGGCGGATCGGAGCGATACCGCGAGGGGTGGCGTGGTCGGCGCCCCAGCCCTGGAGGTAGAGGTTCGTGATGGGGAGGGCGATGATGCCGATGTCGGCGGCTCTGACGGCGGCCGCGAGGGGTTCGAGGTCGGTCGCGGGCATCATGCTCAGGCGCACGCAGTGCCCCGCGGTGCGAGGGCGATGCCACCCGGTGACCGCGCTCGCGTAGGCGGCGAGGGTGTCGGCTCCGGCGAGGCTCTCGTCGGTGTGCAGGTCGAGCCCGACGTCGCGGCGGCGAGCCAGGGCGATGAGTCGTTCGAGGTCGGCGATCGGGTCCTCGGCGAGGTGCGGAGCTCCGCCCACCAGGTCGACTCCCGCGTCCAGCGCGGCGTCGAAGACCTCGTCGGCTACGGTCGGTCCGCCGAGGGCGACGAGTTCGAGGTCCATGATCCCGTCGAGCTCGGCGCGCAAGCGGACGAGGGCGCGCACGCCGGTCAGCGCGTCTTCTCCGCGCAGCAGATCGACGTGCGTCCGAATCGCGGTGATGCCCGATGCCAGCATCCGCGATGCCGTGGCGCGCGCCCGCTCGAGGGTGTCGTCCTCGTCGAGGGTCAGGGCGAAGGCGTGCCAGCTCTCGATGGCGCGCTCGAGGTCGCCGAACGGGGGGTCGATGGCATCCCAGGACTGGGATTTGTCGAGGTGCGCGTGCGGTTCCGCTCCCGCGGCCGTGACGACGTACCCGTCGAGGTCGAGGATGTCTCCGTCGGTCTCGGGGAGGGGGCTGCCGGCCGGCACCACGGCGAGCACCTCGTCGCCGTCGATCGCGATGTCGACGAGGGCGCCCGAGGCCAGGCGCACGCCGCGCAGTGCGGCGATCGAGACGGGTGGAGCGGCAGACACGAGGGCCTCCGGAGGAGTCGAGAAGACAGGCGTCGAGACGGGAGCCACAGCAGCGGGGCGAGCCGCTCGAGGCGGCGGCGTCAGTGTTGGTGTGACCAACATCCGGCGATGTTCCGATGCTAGGAACCGCGCGTTTCCGCTGTATTTCCCCCGCGTGACCCTCTCGACAAAGTTGTCGGACAGGCTGCGGCATCCGTCGTGTCGGGTGCGACGAGAACAGGGGATGCCACGACGACAGGCTGTTTTCGCTCGATCAGCCTGTTCTCGTCGCCGCCGCCGCCCGCACCGCGACCACGTCCGCCGCCCCGCGTTGGTGAGCTCGCCCGCGGAAGTGGCAGGATCGTCCGGGCGGTCACCGCCCCCACCCCCGGAGATCGCCGTGCCTGTCATTCCCGCCCCGCCCCGTGCCGCCCGCACGCCGGCGCTGCTGGGAACCCAGCTGCTGTTCAACGTGGGCTTCTTCGCCGTCGTCCCGTTCCTCGCGCTCGTGCTCACCGATGACTTCGGGCTGACCGCCGCCGCGATCGGGCTGATCCTGGGGGTGCGCACCTTCGCGCAGCAGGGCATGTTCCTGGTCGGCGGGGTGCTCGCCGACCGCTTCGGTGCGCGGCGGACGATCCTCGCCGGGTGTGCCGTGCGCGTGCTCGGCTTCGCCACGCTCGCCCTGTCACTGCTCGCGCCGGCCCCGCAGCTCGCCCTCTTCATCGGGGGGACCGTGCTCACGGGTCTCGGCGGCGCCCTCTTCTCGCCGGGGGTCAACATCCTCGTGGCGGATGCCGAGCAGCGCCGCGCCCCCGCGGGTGTGAGGTCCCGCGCCTCGCTGTTCGCGTGGCTGAGCGTCGCGGGTGAGTTCGGGGCGGTGCTCGGCCCGCTGCTGGGAGCCGCTCTGCTCGGGTGGGGGTTCGTGGTGGTGGCTCTGGCCGGGGCCGCCCTGTTCGTGCTGATCGCCGTGTTCCTCGCCCTCGCTCTGCCGCGTCGGACGCCCGCGGCGGCGGAGCGGGGCATCCACGGACGTTGGTGGTCGCTCCGCGACCGACGGTTCGTGGCCTTTTCGGCCCTGCACGCGGCGGACCTGCTGGCCTTCAATCAGCTCTACCTCGCGCTTCCCCTCCAGCTCGCGCGTGCCGACGCGGGCCCGGGGGTGGTCGCGGCGATGTTCGCGTGGGTCTCGGCGCTCACGCTCGTGCTGCAGTTGCCGGTGTCGCGCTGGTGCCACCGCGTGGGCGCGGCCCGTGCTCTGCGGGCGGGGTACGGGCTCTCGTCCGCCGGATTCGTCGTGGTCGCCGCGAGTGTCGTCGTTCCGCTCGACGCCTCGGGGCGCGTGGTGGCCGTGTTCGTCGCCGCGGGGCTCGTCGTCATCGGTCACCTGACCACCAATCCCACGGCGCAGGGACTCGTCCCACGGTTCGCCGAGATGCTGCCGACCGGATCGTTCTTCGGTCTGCTCTCGACGTGCGGCGGCGTGGCCGTGCTCCTCGGCAACGTCGCGGTCGGCGCGCTGCTCGGCTGGACCACGGTTCCGGCCGCGGCCTGGCTGCTGCTCGCCGTTCCGCTCGTGGTCGCCGCCGTCTGGGCCCCTCCGGTCGCGGCCTCCGCGGGGCGGGCGTCAGGCGACGAGAACGAGGCGGGTGGATGCTGAGGGTGGCTACTTCTCGTAAACGTCTCGGCGATGACCGGCGTGGACGACCACGATCGTCAGCACCTCGTCTTCGATCCGGTACAGCACCCGATAGTCACCTGTTCGCACTCGCCATTCCGGCCGCGCGGTCACCCTCTTCGCCGCGGGCGGCCGGGGCTCTTCGGCCAAGACGTCGATGACGGCCTGGATGCGCCGCTTCGCCTCGGGGGGCAGTTTCCGGATTGCGCGGACAGCGGCGGGGAGGACGTCGATCCGATACGTCACGAGAGAAGGCCGAGGTCGCGTTTGACCTCATCCCAGGGAACGGGAGTCTCGGCGAGCCGGTCCGTCTCGTCCCACGCGGCGTCCACGGCCCGGATGTCGGCCAGTTCTTCGGCGTCCTCGAGCAGTTGCTCCAACTGAGCCGCGTCGACGATCGCGGCGACGGGGCGATTGTGACGAGTGAGGTAGACCGGCTCGTCACGGGCGTCGTCGATGATCGCCGACAGGCGAGCACGGGCGTCTGTCACGGCGATCTGACTCATGACGACAGCATAGTCTCGAATGTGCAAATTGTACAGAATGTACTCACTCGCGAGCGCCTACAGCTCGAGCGTGATCCGCGGGCAGGCGGCGCGCGAGACGCACGGCATCATCGAGCGGTTGGCATCCTGCTCCTCGGGGGAGAGCACCGAATCGCGGTGCTCGATGTCGCCGTCGATCACGGCGACCTCGCACGTGCCGCAGGTGCCCACGCGGCAGCTCGAGGGGACGACGATGCCCTGCTCCTCGATGACGTCGAGCACCGACCGCTCGGGTGGCACCGTCACCGTCAGCCCCGACATCATGAGGTCGACCTCGAACGGTTCCTGCCACACGGGAGGGCCGAGCACCTTCGCCTCGAACCGCTCGACGTGGAGGCTCCCGCGGGGCCAGCCCGACATCGCGGCATCCAGTCCCTCGAGAAGGCGCGCGGGTCCGCACGCGTACACGACGGTGCGTGTGACGGGCGTCTCGAAACGGGCGGCGAGGTCGAGGCGGCGGCCCTCGTCCGCGGCGTACACCTCGACCCGCGGGCCGTACTGCGCCTCGAGCTCGTCGACGAAGGCCATGGTGGAACGCGACCGCCCGACGTAGAGCAGGGTCCACTCGGCGCCGGCGGCCTCGGCGGCCTCGATCATCGGCACGATCGGGGTGATGCCGATGCCTCCCGCGACGAAGACGTACGAGCGCCCCGCGGTGGGGGCGAACAGGAAGTGGTTGGCGGGCCCGCGCACCCGCAGGGCCGACCCGACGTGGGCGTTCTCGTGCAGCCAGACCGATCCCTCGCGCTCCCGCAGGACGCCGATCCGCCAGGTGCCGCGCTCGGTCGGCGAGCCGCACAACGAGTACTGCCGTTCGATCCCACCGGGCAGGACGACGTCGATGTGCGCCCCGGGTGACCAGTGCGGCAGGGCGCCGGTCGACCGCTCGAGATCGAGGACGACGACGCCGTCCGCGGCATCGCGCCGCCGGCGCACGACGGCTTCGAAGGTGACGCCTGCGCTCACGTGTTCTCCTGTTCGATCAGGTCGTCGGCCCCGCCGTGCACGAGCTCTTTCACGATGAGTAGTCGGTACGTCGAACCGTCGGGCGAGTGCCAGCGGTGCGGGGTACCCGAGCGGCAGTAGACCGAGTCGCCGACGCGCAGAGTGCGCTCGCCGAACCCGCCGAACGAGATGATGATCGACCCCTCGAGGACCGTGAGGAACTCGTCTTCGTCGTGCACGTAGTGGTCGCCGGCCGCGGCGTTCGATCCGGTGAACTCGAGGGGTTCGAAACGGCGCGGGCCCTCGGCGAGGAGCCGGGCGGTGCCCTCGGCGTACGGTCCGATGACGCCCTCGTCGGCGGCGACGAACGAGGGTTCGGCGTCGTGGTCGGCGCGCGGCGGCTCCGATCCCGCGAGCAGTTCGACGCGGCTGGTCCCGAGCGCCCGGGCGAGCCGTTCCAGGCTGGCCATGCTGGGCCGGGCCAGGCCCCGCTCCAACTGGCTGAGGAAGGGGTGCGACAGGGTCGCCGCCTCGGCGAGCTGGGTGAGGGTAAGTCCGCGCGCCTTGCGCAGACCGCGCAGGTGCGCGCCCAGGCGTTCGTCGCTGCTCGGGGTGTCCATCACGGGAGCCATGGTCGTCATCGTCCCACCCTCTCGAACAGTGCGCCGACGATCTCGCGCTCGTCGGCGCGCACGAGTCGCCCGTCGTCGACGACCGTGCGTCCACCGACGACGACCGTGCGGGGGCGACGACCGGGTGCCGCCCAGAGCAGCCCCGCGACCGGATCGGCTACGCCGGCGTCGGCGACACCCGACACGTCCCACACGCAGAGGTCTGCGGCCGAGCCCGCGACGAGGCGGCCGAGCTCGGGTCGCCCGAGCCCGTCGGCCGAGCCCGCGCCGGCCATGGTCAGGACGTCGGATGCCGCGAGCTGCGGACCGACGAGGGCCGACACCTGCATCGCCAAGCGCGCGTCGGCGAGCAGGTGCCCCGCATCGTTGCTGCCCCCTCCGCTCGTTCCGAGTCCGACGGCGACGCCGGCGTCGAGGAGGCGCCGCACCGGCGCGACCCCCCACCCCATGGGCACGTCGCAGCCGGGCGCATGGGTGGCGGAGGCTCCGGATGCCGCGACCCGGGCGATCTCGTCATCCGAGATGTCGCACAGGTGGGCGAGGGTGACGTCAGGGGCGAGCCAGCCCCAGTCGTCGAGCAGATCGAGGGGACGCCTGCCGTAGCGCTCGAGGGCGATCGCGACGTCGACGACCTCGTTGGCCTGCGTGCGCCGACGGAGTCCGTGGCGCCGGGCGACCTCGCCGAGCAGGGTGAAGGTCTCGCGGGGGTCGCTGTGCACACCGGCCGGGCCCACCGCGACCTGGAGCATGCCGTCGGCCGAGATCCCGCCGGGGCGGCCGGGGACGAGGGCCGAGACGATCGCCTCCGCCGACGCGGCCGCGGTCTGCGGGTCGTCGCGCGCCGCTCCTCGCACGAACACCAGGCGGGCGCCGAGGTCGGTCGCCGCGCGGGCCGCCGCTCGGGCCATCCCGACGCCGTCCGCCTCGGCGGGCCAGGTCAGGTGGTGGTCGGCCACGGTCGTCACTCCGCTCAGCAGTGCTTCGGCGAGGCCGGCGCGGGCGGCGAGCCCGGTCAGTTCGGGATCGACGCGCGCCTCGGCGTAGGCCCCGGCCATGGCCGGGAGCCAGTCGCGCATCGGGATGCCGCGGGTTCCCGGCAACGTCCGGAACGCCGTCTGCAGGAGGTGATGGTGGGCGTTGACCAGACCCGGTGTGACGACGCAGCCGGTCGCGTCGATGATCTCGGCATCCGTCGTGTCCGCTGCCTCGACGACCATCCCGTCGACGAGGACGACGTCGCCCGTGCGCACGCGACCGGGTCCCTCCACGACGGCGACCGCTCCGCGGACGACGACGACGCTCACGCGCTCCTCACCGCGCAGGACGCGCTGCCGCCCGCGATCGCGTGCAGGCGGCGTTCGCCGGCGTCGCGGAGCGGGCGGGCGTCGGCCGCGTTCCGGGATGCCACGATCTCGGCGATCACCGACAGGGCCGTCTCTTCGGGGGAGCGTCCACCCAGGTCGAGCCCCAGGGGGGAGTGGAGGCGGGAGAGCTCGGCATCCGTCACTCCGGCGGCGCGGAGCAGGGCGGCGCGGCGCGAGACGGTGGCTCGGGCTCCCATCGCGCCGACGAAGCCCACCGGCAGGCGCAGCGCCACGCGGATCGCGGGGACGTCGAGGCGTTCGTCGTGGGTGAGGACGCACACCGCCGTCCGTTCGTCGGGGGCGGGGAGAGCGGCGAGGACCTCGTGGGGTGCTCCGACGACGAGGTCGGTGGCGTCGGGGAAGCGGTCCCGCGTCACGAGCAGCGCCCAGTCGTCGCATACGGTCACCGCGAAGCCGGCCGCCGCGCCCACTCGGCACAAGGCCGCGGCGTGCTCGCCGGCGCCGAGGATGATCAGCCGCGGGGGAGCGGGGCGGTGCAGCACCAGCGGCTCGCCGTCGAGCTCGAGGCGCAGCGACGCCTCGCGACCGTCTCGCGCCGCGATCAGCGCGTCGCGGTGCGCGGCGTCGACCCGGTAGGCGACGACGTCGACGGCTCCGCCGCACGCGAGCCCGGCGGCGATGGGCGCGATCGCGTCGTCGTCGCCGAAGCCGAAGCGCGCTCGGCGCACGGTCCCGGTGCGCAGCGCGTCGAGACCGAGCATGACCGCGTCGCTCTCGACGCAGCCACCCGAGATGGATCCGATCACCCGCGCGTCCCGCGTGACGGCGAGCGTCGCGCCCACGCCGCGGGGGGCGCTGCGCACGACGGCCGTGACGGTGACGGCCGCCACGGGTACGCCCGCGTCGATCAGCGGCACCAGGTCGGCGGCCAGTTCGAGCATGGATGCGACCGTAATCGGGGCGTGTTTCGCGCACGCTACGCTGTCGTGACCATGCCCGCCGCCCTTCCCGGAACCGTGTCGGGACTCGTGCTGGCCGCGGGCGCGGGGCGTCGGTTCGGGGGGCCCAAGGCCCTCGCGCGCACCTCCGCCGGCACCCCGTGGCTCGCCCTCGCCGTTCGGGCCCTGCGGGAGGGGGGATGCCGCGACGTCGCGGTCGCGCTCGGCGCCGGCTTCGACGAGGCCGCGGGTCTCGTCCCGGCGGGTACGGCGATCGTGCGCGTCGACGAGTGGGCCACCGGCGTGGCCGCATCGCTGCGCGCAGGGCTCGAGGTCGTGGCATCCGGGTCCTCCGACGCCGTCGTGGTGCTGCCCGTCGACACCCCCGACGTCCCGGCGACAGCCGTCGCCCGCCTCGCGCGCCGAGCGGAACCCGGCGCCCTCGCGCAGGCCACCTACGACGGCGCGCCCGGTCACCCGGTGCTGCTCGGTCGCGCGCACTGGGCGGGGATCTCAGTGGCGGTGACGGGTGACATCGGGGCCCGCCCGTACCTCATCGCGCAGGAGGCCGACCTCGTGGAGTGCGGCGACCTCTGGTCGGGAACCGACCGCGACACGCGCTGACGCGGGCTCAGCCGGGCGGCGACGGGGCCAGTCGGTAGAGGATGCGCGGGCGCCCGCGGGCGCCGTACCGGTGCGCGAGGTCGATGACCCCTGTCGACACCAGGTGCTCGAGGTAGCGCTGAGCCGTGGCCCGCGACAGGCCGCAGGCGGAAGCGACGTCGGATGCCGAGACGAAGGCGACCGGGTCGAGACTCGCCCGCACCCGGTCGAGGGTGACCTGGGCGAGGCCCTTCGGCAGCGGCGCCGGAGACGAACGTTCGGGAACGCGCACCGTGCCCGTGCCGAGCAGGCGATCGATGTCGCCCTGCGTCAGAGCGCGATCGCGGTCGGCCTCGGCGCGCGCCTGCCGCTCGCGGCGGTACGTGTCGAGGCGACGCTGCAGCATCTCCTGCGTGAACGGCTTCACGAGGTAGCCCACGACGTGTGCAGCGAGCGCCTGCCGCACGGTCACCTGGTCCTGCGACGAGCTGATGACGAGCACGTCGAGCCCCTCGGCCCCCAGCGTCCGCAGGCGGTGCAGCACCTCGACCCCGCTGATGTCGGGCAGTCGCATGTCGAGCAGCACCAGGTCGACGTCCTGTCGCGCGCGTTCGACGGCCGCGATCCCGGTCGCCGCCGAGCCGATCACCCGGAAGCCCGGTGTCTCGTCGACGAAGCGGCCGTGCAGCGCGCGCGCCGCGCCGTCGTCGTCGACGACGAGCACCCGCACCGGATCGTCGGTCATCGCGGCACCGCCATCTCGAACGAGAAGCTCGCGCCGCCCCACGCCGATCGGCTGACGGTGACCTCGCCCCCGCGCTCGGCGACGGCGCGACGGACGAGCCCGAGTCCGAGTCCGCGCCCGGTGCCGGTGACGTCGGGCTTCGAGGAGTGGCCCACCGAGAACGCGCGCTCGACGTCGTTCGCATCGAGCCCCGGACCGTCGTCGTCCACCGCTCCGTGCAGCCGGTCGCCGATCTGCGAGAGCGTGCAGCGCACGCGCGAGGCACCCGCCTCGGCGGCGTTGCGACACAGGTTGGCGAGGACGACCAGCACCGTCTCATCGACGGGTAGGTCGCGCTCGACCTGCACCTCGAGGTGCGCCCCGAGGGCGGCGACCTCCGCGCGCAGCGCCTCGAGACTCGCTCCCACCACCGACGGGCCGAGCCGGGTGTCCGAGGCCGGGCGGGCGGTGAGCGTCGGGGCGGCGTCGGCGATGTAGGCCAGTGCGTCGCGCGTGTCTCCGTGCGAGACCAGACCGTGCAGCACGTGCAGCCGCGTGCCGAACTCGTGCGCCTGCTCGCGCAGGGCCGCCATCGTCCGGGTGCTCTGCTCCTGCTCCGCCGCGAGCGCGTCGGCCTGCCGGAAGCGCCGTTCGATCGCGGCGGCCAGCAGCGACGACGACAGGGTGCCGGCCACGAGCGCCCCCAGCGCCCAGGGCAGCAGGGCACCGAGGGCCTCGTCGCGGTCCGCCAGCATGCGCGATTCGAGCACCCCCACCGCGACCATGCCGACGATCGTGCCGTCGGAGCTGATGGGGACCTTCGCGCGCACCGTGCTGCCCGAGGGTCCCGTCTCGATGCCGACGAACGGCGTCCCCGCCAGCACGCTCGCGTTGGCGGTCTCGACGAGCACGCCGCGTTGCGTGACCTCGGGGTGGGTGATGCGCACGCCCTCGTCGTCGGTGATGACGACGTAGAACACCCCGGTCGTGCGCTCGACGAGATCGGCCAGCGGTTGCAGCACCGCCGTCGCGGGCGAGAGGTCTCCGGCGTCCGCGAGATCATCCGCCGTTCCGGCGCGGGACACGGATGCCGCGGCCAGGCGCACGTCGTCGAGCTCGGCGAGCCCGGAGGCCACGTCGTACACGCGCTCGACGGTGTCGTCGCGGATGCGGCGCTCCTGCACCGAGGCGGCGATCACGGTGGTCAGCCCCACGGCGAACAGAACGATGACGCTCGGCAGTACCACGAGCACGCGCCTCACCGCTCGCGGGGTGAGCGCCGGGGAGTACTCGCGCATGGTGGGCTTCCTGTCGCACGCAATATGAGCACAAAGCGCGCGGGGGCTGCGCCGTGCCACCCCTCCTGGGAGCGTCTTCACATTCCGCGGAACGACGACGTCCGCGAGGAGGAGCTGTGATGACGGAGCCTACGCCTTCATCTGTCCCCGACCATCCGCCGGCCGGCAGTGCCCGGACCGACAGCGCACCGGTCGACCGGCCGCGGCGCCGTTGGATCGGCCGCCTCGCGGGGGGAGCGGTCGCCGTAACCGCGATCGCCGTCGCCTCGTACGGGTCGATCACCTCGGCATCCGCCGGCGACGACATCCACGCGTCGATGACGATCATCGCGCCCGCCGCCGCAGGCGGCGGCTGGGACGGCGTCGCCCGCGAGCTGCAGCAGGCGCAGAAGGCCAACGGCCTGGTCAACAACGTGCAGGTGGTCAACATGCCCGGCGCCGGCGGCACCATCGCCCTCGGCAACGTCTCGGTGCTCAACGGGCAGGCCGGAAACCTCCTGGTCGGCGGCACGGGGCTCCTCGCCGCGACCGTGCAGTTCAACTCGGCAGCAACCCTCGACGACGTCACTCCGCTGGCCGTCATGGTCGAGGAGTACGACGTCATCGTCGTCCCGGCCGACTCGCCCTACCAGAGCCTCGACGACCTCGTGCAGGACTGGAAGCAGGACCCCCGCGCCCTGCCGTGGACCGGCGGCGGCTCGTTCGACCAGCTCGTCGTGGCCGAGCTCGCGCTCGCCGCGGGCATCGCGCCGGTCGACATGACCTACATCTCGTCCGACGGTGGCGGCGAGGCCATCCAGGCCCTGCTCAACGGCACCGCCCGGGCGGCGGCGGGCGGCTACCCCGACAACATCGACCAGATCGAGTCGGGGCGCCTGCGCGCCCTCGCCCTGGTCGCGTCCGACCCCATCGAGGGCATCGACATCCCCACCGCGGTCGACCAGGGCTACCAGGTGGGCCTGACCAACTGGCGCATGCTGGCCGCCCCGAGCGGGCTCGACGACGAGCAGGTCGACGGGCTGACCGAGCTCGTCCTCGACTCGATCGCGACGCCCGAGTGGGCCGACGCCCGCGCCCGTTACCACTGGACCGAGCGCGTCATCACCGGCGACCAGCTCGACGTGTTCCTCGCCGACGAGCGCGAGCGCATCGAGCGCCTGTACGAGGAGATGGGCCTGTGATGCCGTCGAGCAACAACCCCACCTCCGTCTCGGCGACCGTCGGCAACCGCCTGCGGTTCCAGCGGGGGAGCGGCCCCCGCGGCATCGCGAAGGCGCTCATCATGCCCGCGATCCTCGCCGCCTTCGCGACGTACCTCCTGTACGGCATCGTCGTGATGAAGGTGCCGCCGAGCGCGGCCTTCCCGGGCCCGCAGTTCTTCCCCGGCATCATCGCGGCAGGGCTCTCCGC
Organism: Microbacterium testaceum StLB037; assembly: GCF_900104345.1. Taxonomy (GTDB): domain Bacteria; phylum Actinomycetota; class Actinomycetes; order Actinomycetales; family Microbacteriaceae; genus Microbacterium; species Microbacterium testaceum_A. The sequence goes on along the minus strand of NZ_FNJN01000005.1, from coordinate 210,300 downwards.
GTTCGCCATCATCCTCGGCATCCAGGCGGTGCGCGCGGCGCTGGTCACCCCCTCGATCGAAGAGGAGGAGGCCGGCGGGCGCGCGGTCGGCGTCGACTGGCGCTCGTTCGCCTGGGTCGCGGGCTCGTTCCTCGCGTTCGCGTTCCTGCTCGGCATCCTGGGCTGGATCATCGCCGCGGCCCTGCTGTTCACGGGCATCGCCCGCGGGTTCGGCCAGCGCAAGGTGCTGTTCGCCCTCCTGGTCGGGCTGACCATCAGCTCGCTCAGCTACATCGCCTTCGACATGGGGTTGGGTCTGTCCCTGCCCTCCGGAATCCTCGGATGGGCCTTCTGACATGGACGTTCTCGTTCTCCTCGGCGAGGGATTCGCCGGTGCCCTGACCCCCCAGAACCTCATCTGGGTGCTCGTGGGCTGCGTGCTCGGAACCGCGGTCGGCGTCATGCCCGGCCTCGGCTCCTCGATGGCGGTCGCACTGCTTCTGCCGGTGACCTTCTCGCTCGACCCGACCGCCGCGTTCATCATGTTCTCGGGCGTCTACTTCGGCGGGCTGTTCGGCGACTCGATCACCGGCATCCTGCTGAATACGCCCGGCCAGGCCTCTGCGATCGCGTCGACCTTCGAGGGCCACAAGATGGCGCTCAACGGACGCGCCGCGCAGGCGCTCGCCACCGCGGCGATCGGCGCCTTCATCGGCGGCATCATCGCCGCCATCTTGCTGGTGTTCTTCGCGCCCGTGCTCGCGGGGCTGTCGAGCAGCTTCGGACCGGCGGAGTTCTTCGCGCTCGCGATCTTCGCGTTCGCGGCGACCTCGTCGGTCGTGACCGACAACGCCGGCAAGGGCCTCGCGTCCCTGCTGCTGGGGCTCGGCATCGCGGTGATCGGCATCGACGGCGTCACCGGCGCCCCGCGCTTCACGATGGACTCGCCCAACCTGTTCGACGGCATCTCGTTGATCACCGTGACCGTCGGCATCCTGGCCCTCGGCGAGGTCATCTACGTCGCGTGCCTGGAGCGGCACATCAGCAACAAGCAGATGATCCGGCCGACCGGCCGACCGTGGCTGACCCGCCGCGAGTTCGCCGAGGCCACCCCGGCGTGGCTCCGCGGAACGGCGATCGGTCTGCCGTTCGGCGTGATCCCCGCCGGCGGCTCCGAGATCCCCACGTTCCTCGCCTACGGCATCGAGAAGCGCCTCGACGGGCGGCGCAAGAAGCCGCGCTTCGGCACCGGCGCCATCCGGGGCCTCGCCGCCCCCGAGGCCGCGGGCAACTCGACCACGGGCATGGCGATGGGGTCGCTCCTGGCGCTGGGGCTCCCGGTGTCGGCGACGGCGGCCATCATGCTCGCCGCCTTCCGCCAGTACGGTCTGCAGCCCGGACCCCTGCTGTTCGAGCGGGCACCCGATCTGGTCTGGGCGCTCATCGCGAGCTTCTTCATCGCGATGGTCGTGCTGCTGATCCTCAACCTGCCGTTCGCGATGCTGTGGGCCAAGCTCCTGGTCATCCCGCGCCCGTACCTGTACGCCGCTATCGCGGTGTTCTGCGGGCTCGGCATCTACGCCACCTCGGGTGCGACGTTCGATCTCGTGCTGCTGCTCGCGGTCGGTCTGCTCGGCTTCGTGATGCGGGCGCACGACTACCCGCTGGCGCCGCTCATCATCGGCATGGTGCTCGGGCCGCTGGCCGAGACCAGCCTGCGCGATGCCGCGATGAGTGCCAACGGCGACCTGACGACGCTCTTCCAGGGGCCGATCGTCATCGCCATCTACGCGGTGCTGCTCGTGGTGCTGGTCGCGGCCGGGCGCAATCGCGTGGTGGCGCGTCGCCGGGCGAACACGACGCAGAAAGAGACCGTCGGGGTCTGATCGCCGGCATCGGTGACGGGCGGGGCGCTTCGGCGGCCCGCCCGTTCTCGTGCGTCCGGGGGCGGAAAATCACGCTCCGGTCACGGTGTGCGCAATTTTGACGCGGCTATAGACAAAACCCCCTCGGGTGGATATTTTTTCGGAGCCGTCATAATTCGACGGACCAGAGTGCCGGGAACGAAGACGTACCCGATCCGACGCCGGGGAGGGCGCGGGTACGGATCCGAGGATCCCTGCTGTTCAGAGAGGAACGCAGATCACATGCTGAAGAAAATCCTGACCGGTGCGGCCATCGCCGCACTCGCCGTCGGTCTCGGGGCGTGCAGCTCCACGCGTCCGGCAGACGGCGGTGGAGACGCCGCGGGCGGTGGCTCGACCGAGTGCAACGTCGGCATCGCGATGCCCACCCGCAGCCTCGAGCGCTGGATCAACGACGGCGAGCAGCTGCAGAAGAAGCTCCAGGATGCCGGGTGCACCGTCGACCTGCAGTACGCCGACAACAAGACCGACCAGCAGATCAGCCAGATCCAGAACCAGATCTCGGGTGGCGCGAAGATCCTCGTCATCGCCGCGATCGACGGCTCGACGCTCGGCCCGGTGCTGCAGGAGGCCAAGGCGCAGAACGCCAAGGTCATCGCCTACGACCGCCTCATCAACGGCAGTGAGAACGTCGACTACTACGCCACGTTCGACAACTACAAGGTCGGCACGCTGCAGGGTCAGTACATCGAGTCGCAGCTCGGCCTGAAGGACGGCAAGGGTCCCTTCAACCTCGAGCCCTTCGCCGGCAGCCCCGACGACAACAACGCGAAGTTCTTCTTCGCCGGCGCCTGGGACGTGCTCAAGCCCTACGTCGACAGCGGCAAGCTGGTCGTCCCCAGCGGCAAGTCGCCCGCCAACGACGACGCATGGGCGTCGATCGGCATCCAGGGCTGGGCGTCCGACAAGGCGCAGTCCGAGATGGACAACCGCCTCTCGTCGTTCTACGGCGACGGTAAGAAGGTCAACGTGGTGCTCTCGCCCAACGACAGCCTCGCCATCGGTATCGAGGCGTCGCTGAAGTCGGCCGGCTACACCCCCGGCGCCGACTACCCGATCATCACGGGTCAGGATGCCGACAAGGCCAACGTCAAGGCGATCCTCGACGGCGCCCAGGCGATGACGGTCTGGAAGGACACCCGTGCCCTCGGCGACCGCGTCTTCACGATGATCCAGGAGATCAAGGACGGCAAGGACGTCGAGGTCAACGACACGAAGACCTACGACAACGGCAAGAAGGTCGTCCCCTCGTACCTGCTGACCCCCGAGGTGGTCACCAAGGACGACGTGCAGTCGAAGCTCATCGACTCGGGCTTCCTGAAGGCGTCCGACGTCGGACTCTGATTCACCCTGCGGCGGGGCGGGTTCGCCCGCCCCGCCGCTCCACGTGCCGCCCCGGGCGGCTGAGCCGAAGTGCCGCCCGGCGGGCGGCGGAGCCACAATGCCGCCCGGCGGGCGGCGGAGGGACAAGCACACATGACCGAACCGATCCTGCGCATGTCGGGGATCTCGAAGTCGTTCAACGGGGTTCCCGCTCTGGCCGACGTGTCGATCGACGTCTACCGCGGCGAGGTCCACGCGATCTGCGGCGAGAACGGCGCCGGCAAGTCGACCTTGATGAAGGTCCTCAGCGGCGTCTATCCCGCCGGGAGCTTCGAGGGCAGCATCACCCTCGAGGGCGAGCAGATGGCGTTCCGCTCGATCAACGACAGCGAGGCCGCCGGCATCGTCATCATCCACCAGGAGTTGGCGCTGAGCCCGTACCTCTCGATCGCCGAGAACATCTTCCTGGGCAACGAGAAGTCGCGTCGCGGCGTCATCGACTGGAACGCCACCAACACCGCGGCAGCCGAGCTGCTCAAGCGGGTGGGCCTGCGTGAGAACCCCGCGACGAAGATCTTCGAGCTCGGTGTCGGCAAGCAGCAGCTCGTCGAGATCGCCAAGGCCCTCGCGAAAGAGGTCAAGCTCCTCATCCTCGACGAGCCCACCGCCGCGCTGAACGACGACGACTCCGCCCACCTGCTCGACCTCATCGACCAGCTGCGCACCCAGGGCATCACCTGCATCATCATCAGCCACAAGCTCAAAGAGGTGCTGCGCATCTCGGACCGCATCACGATCATCCGCGACGGTCGCACGATCGAGACGATGCACCGCTCCGACGCCGACACCGACGAAGGGCGCATCATCCGCGCCATGGTCGGTCGCGATCTGAACAGCCTCTTCCCGCCGCGCGAACCCGACATCGGCGACGAGCTCTTCCGCGTCGAGAACTGGACCGTGCATCACCCCGTCGACACCGAGCGCGTGGTCATCGACGACGCCTCGTTCATGGTGCGCGCCGGCGAGATCGTCGGCTTCGCCGGCCTCATGGGTGCCGGTCGCACCGAGCTCGCGATGAGCATCTTCGGCCGCATGTACGGCACCGGCATCTCGGGCGAGGTCTACAAGAACGGGCAGCAGATCGACGTCCGCACCGTCGACGCCGCCATCAAGCACGGCATCGCGTACGCCACCGAGGACCGTAAGAAGTACGGACTGAACCTCATCGGCGACATCCAGGTCAACGTCTCGGCGTCCGCCCTCGCCCGTCTCGCGCGGCTGGGCGTGGTCGACCGCTACCGCGAGTACAAGGTCGCCGACTCGTACCGCTACAAGATGAACATCAAGGCGCCCAGCGTCGCCGCGATCACCGGGCGACTGTCCGGGGGCAACCAGCAGAAGGTCGTCCTGTCGAAGTGGATGTTCACCGGACCCGACGTACTGATCCTCGACGAGCCGACCCGCGGCATCGACGTGGGGGCGAAGTACGAGATCTACGGCATCATCAACGAACTCGCGGCCCAGGGTAAGGCCGTCATCGTCATCTCGTCGGAGCTACCCGAGGTCATCGGCCTCTCCGACCGCATCTACACGATCTCCGAGGGACGCATCACGGCCGAGGTCAGCCGTGACGACGCCACGCAGGAGAACCTCATGCGGCACATGACCGCCGGAAGGAATTGACAGCAATGGCCACCGCATCCACCCAGACGGTCGAGGCGCCGACCCAGCCGGGGCCGCGACGTCGCGGCATCCTGTCGCGCATCAACTTCCGGCAGTTCGGCATCCTCGCCGCCCTCGTCATCATCATCGTGCTGTTCCAGGTGCTCACCGGCGGTCGCCTGTTGATGCCCGGAAACGTCAACAACCTCATCCAGCAGAACGCGTACGTGCTGATCCTCGCGATCGGCATGGTCATGGTCATCATCGCCGGACACATCGACCTGTCGGTCGGTTCGGTGGTGGCGATGGTGGGCGCGATCGCGGCGATCGCCATGAACCAGTGGGGTCTGCCCTGGTACGTGGCGGTCCTGCTGTCGCTCGTCGTCGGCGCCGTGGTCGGTGCCTGGCAGGGCTTCTGGGTCGCCTTCGTCGGCATACCCGCGTTCATCGTGACCCTGGCGGGCATGCTGCTGTTCCGCGGTCTCACCCTCGTTCTGCTCACCGGCGGCACCATCAGCGGTCTGCCCGACGGCTTCACCGCGATCGGCGCGGGCTGGCTGCCGCCGTTCCTCGGCTACCTCGGCAACTGGGACGCCCTCACCCTCGCGCTGGGTGCCATCGCCAGCGTGCTGCTGGTCGTGCAGCAGCTGCGCACCCGCGCGACGCTGCGCCGCCTCGAGCTGCCGCGCGAGGTCGCCTGGTCGTTCTGGGCCAAGAACCTCGTCGCGGTCATCGCGATCATGGCCACCGCGTTCACGATCGCCGCGTACAACGGCACGCCGATCGTGCTGATCATCCTCGCGGTGCTCGTGCTGGCCTACACGTTCGTGCTGAACCGCACGACGTTCGGTCGTCACATCTACGCCATGGGCGGCAACCTCTTCGCGGCCGTGATGAGCGGCGTGAAGACGAAGTGGGTCAACTTCTTCATCTTCGTCAACATGGGTGCTCTCGCCGGTCTCGCCGCCGTGGTCAGCACGGCCCGCGCCGGTGGCGCGGTGGCCTCGGCCGGTCAGAACTACGAGCTGGATGCCATCGCGGCGGTGTTCATCGGCGGTGCGGCGGTCCAGGGTGGCATCGGAACCGTCGTCGGCGCGGTCGTCGGTGGTCTGGTCATGGGCGTGCTGAACATGGGTCTGTCGATCCTCAGCGTCGACGCCGCCTGGCAGATGGCCATCAAGGGCATCGTGCTGCTCCTGGCGGTCGCGTTCGACATCTTCAACAAGCGGCGCAACGGCGGTGCGTGATCGGATGGGGAGCGCGGCCCCGGGGCCCGCTCCCCATCCGCTCTGCTGTTTCCCCCGCGATCCCCGCTTTCGGCCCCACCGCGTCGTGATGCGATGATGGGGGAGGTGCGCCTCTCATGACCCCTGCCGTGTTCGAGCCCGCAACCCCGCTCGCGCCGCCGGCTGGCCGTACGACGAACGATCTGATCCGTCAGCAGAACCTCTCGTCCGTCCTGTCGCTCCTCCACTCCCGGGGTGCCCTCTCGCGCGCGCAATTGGGCGCGACGACGGGACTGAACCGCTCCACCGTCACGGGTCTCGTGATGGAGCTGACCGAGCTCGGCCTCGTCCGCGAAGCGCCGAGCGGGGAGCGCACGGGCAAGGTCGGTCGCCCCACCCTCGACCTCGAGCCCGAAGACCACGTGGCCGCGCTCAGCGTCCGCGCCGAACCGCACGCGGTCACGGTGGCTCTCGTGGGTCTCGGCGGGGTGGTCCACGCGCGGCTCCGCCACGACACCGCGACCGCCCCGTCGCCGAAGCGTTTCGTGCAGATCGTCGCCTCGTCCGTCGAGGCGATGCGCGCCGACATCGATCGGCACTACCGCGTGGTCGGGGCGGGCCTCGCGGTCCCCGGTCTCGTCAACGCCAACGGTTCCGTCCTCGTCTCGCCGACCCTCGGCTGGAAGCGCGATCCCGTCGCCGCGCGCTTGAGCGATGAGCTCGGGATGCCGGTGGCCGCGGGCAACGACGCCAGCATCGGCGCTCTCGCGGAGTCGCGGTTCGGCGTGGGGGTCGGCGTCGGCAACCTGCTGTACCTCGGCGGCGCGATGCACAGCATCGGCGGGGGACTGATCATCGACGGCACGCTCCTGCGCGGGACGTCGGGCTACGCCGGCGAGCTCGGCCACACCGTCGTCGATCCCCGCGGCCGGCCGTGCGTGTGCGGGCGGCGCGGGTGTCTCGAGGCCGAGGTCAGCCTCGACCTGATCGAACCGCTCCTGGGCCGGCGCAAGCTCGACGAGGACGAACTCGACGTCGAGCTCGGCGTCGCCCGCAACCCCCGGGTCATGACCGAGGTGACCCGCCAGGTCGAGATGCTCTCGCTCGCCCTGACGAACTTCGTCAACGCCTTCGCGCCCGAGACCGTGGTGCTCTCGGGCTATCTCGGAGCCCTGCTGTCGGTGAGTCGTGAGCGCCTCGCCGACGCGGTGCGCGTGCACCCGCTCGGTGCCGAGGGGCGCACGATCCGCCTCGAGAGGGCGCATCTGCGCTCGCGCCTCATGCTCGTGGGCCCGGCCGAGCTCGCGTTCGCCGACCTGCTGGCGAACCCCGCCGGCTTCCGCGGCTGACGCGGCGCCCCGCGTCGTATCCCGCTCGTTCACCGCGCCGTCGCCGCGCGCGTCTACCGTCGCGGGGTGCGCTCGACCCGACGGGCGTCGGGAGGTGTCCGTGGACCTCGATCAGGCTCCGCGCCGGCCGTTCTGGCCGTGGGTGCTCGCCCTGCTCGTGGCGCTGGTGGCCGTCGGCGTCCTGTTCACTCAGGCGCAGGCGATGGCGCGCGATGCCGAGCGCGGCGGCGTGGCCGCACCGTGGCCGGCGACCGCGTCCCTCTCGTCGAGCGCGACCGACGCGGTTCCGGCGGTTCCCGCGCAAACCGAGCGACGGACGCCGACCGCGGTCGCGGTCGACGCGCAGTGGAGCATCACGGTCGCGGGGCGCGTCGGCATCCCGGAACGGGCTCTGCGGGCGTACGCGTCGGCGGCGCTCACCGTCCAGCGGGAGCAGCCCTCGTGCGGTCTGGGCTGGAACACCCTCGCCGGGCTCGGGGCGATCGAGTCGGGCCACGGCACGCATTCCGGCGGGACCCTGGATGCGGAGGGCTACCCGGATCCCCCGATCCGCGGGATCGCGCTCGACGGATCGCAGAGCGCGGTGATCCCCGACACCGACGGCCGCCGTTTCGACGGCGACGCGACCTGGGACCGGGCCGTCGGACCGCTGCAATTCATCCCGGCGACGTGGGAACGATGGGGTGCCGACGCGAACGGCGACGGAATCGCCGATCCGAACCAGATCGACGACGCGGCCCTCGCGGCCGGTCGCTACCTGTGCGCCGCGGGCGAGATGACGAGCCCCGCGGGGTGGCGGCGGGCCGTCTTCTCGTACAACCACCTCGACAGCTACGTCGACGACGTCGCCGCCACCGCGAACGCCTACGCGCGCCTCGCCGGCTGACGTCGGGTCGCGGCGCGCGGGCGGAAAGCGGGGGCGATCAGCCGCCCAGCACCACGTTCAGCGGCTTCTCGCCGCGGTGCAGGCGCTCGATCTGCCGCCGCACGAGTCGGGCGATGCGCGGGCGCATGGCATCCGTCGCCCCTCCCACGTGCGGAGCGATGAGCACCCCGTCGAGAGCCCACAGCGGGTGGTCCGCGGGGAGGGGCTCGGGGTCGGTGACGTCGAGGGCCGCGCGGATGCGGCCACGGCGCACGTGATCGACGAGGGCGTCGGTGTCGATGAGCGGTCCCCGGCCGACGTTCACGACGAGCGCGCCGTCGGGGAGCGCCGAGAGCGCGCGGTCGTCGAGGAGGTGGCGGGTCGCGTCGCCGCCGGGAAGGGACGCGATCAGGATGTCGGTGTCGGCGAGCACCTCCTCGAGCTTGCCGAGGGGGAACACCTCCACGTCGTCCTGCAGTCGCCCGTGCGAGGCGACGGCGCGCAGCGTCACCTCGAACGGCGCGAGGCGGGCGGCGATCGCGCGGCCGACGCCGCCGAAACCGAGAAGGGTCACGCGGGCGTCGGCGAGCCCGGGGGTCATGCCGCTCGTCCACTCGCCGCGATCCTGCGCGCGGACGAAGTCCGGCAGGTGCCGCTGCGCCGCGAGGGCGAGGGCCACGGCGAGCTCCGAGGTGGCGGTCTCGTGGACGCTCGAGGCGTTGGCGAAGACGATCCCCTCGGGCAGGCGCCCCTCGACGTTGTCGTAGCCGATCGACTGGCCCTGCACGAGGCCGACCTCGATCTCGGAGAGGCGCCCGATCACGTCGTTCATCGACATGTACGGCGGGACGATCATGTCGAACCTGTCGCGCGGGGCCGGTCCCGTCATATCCCAGACGACCACCTCGACGCCCTCGGGCAGATCGCCGAGGTCGTCACGGAGTTCGTCGGTGGGCACGGACACGATGAGGGGGGTCGGGGTGGTCACCGGAGAGACGCTACTCCGGTCGCCTCGGCGGGCTGCGGAGGTTGCGGGCGGCGCCCGATGTGCACACCGACGGGCACGTCGTAGGCGAGGTACTCCCGCATCAGTTCGTCGGAGTCGCGCTCGAACAGTCGCCGAGAGAGGGCGGCGGCCAGCTTGGTCGCTCCGCCGACGAGCCCGGGGATCTGGTGACTCAGCATCCCCTGGCTGAGGCGCGCGCCGTGGTTGAACATGTGGATCCGCGACAGCGCCGAGGCGTCGGGAGCGCTCCGGCTGACGAGGCCGAAATCGTCGTCGAGGTAGGGGAACGCGGCGAGCCCGGGGTTCTGCGCCGCGGCCTCCGGGGCGAGGCGGTCGCTCCACAGCGTGGCATCCGCGGCGATGGCCGACAGCTCCGGCCTCCGCTCCAGGTCGGCCACGATCCCGGTCGCCGACAGGACGACGTCGTAGTGATGGATGCCGTGCGGCGTGGTCACCGCGATGTCGCTGCCCGTCCACTGCACGTGCTGCCACGGCGACGACGTGAAGAAGCGGAAGGCGTCGAACGCGTGGGCGCGCCAGAGGGCGTTCTGCGTGGCGGGCTGGTCGACCGCCGACAGGTGCACGTTGAAGGCCCACTTCTGCGCGTCGCTGAAGGCGCCGTAGTTCTCGATGAGACCGGCGAACTCCATCCAGCGGTAGGGGCTGACCTGCGGCATGGCGGGGCGCCGCATGTGCACCTCGACGCTCGCGGCGCCGTGCTCGAGCGCGGTGGCGGCGTTGTCGAACGCCCCCGTCCCCGCGCCCAGCACGCCGATGCGCAGACCCGCGAGGGAGGAGAAGTCGATCTCGTCGTGCGTGTGGTGCACGCGGCCGGCGGGGAGCCCCTGCAGAAGGGCGGGGACATGCCGCCCCCCGGCTCCCTCGATCCCGGTGGCGAGGACGACGTGCCGAGCGGGCAGCATCCATTCGCCGTCCGGGCCCTCGAGGTGCACCTCGATCGGCCCGTCCCCTCCGGTCGGGGTGAGCGACCGCACGCGCGTGGAGGGGACGACCGTGAGGGCGGACACCTCGCGGTACCACCGCAGGAAGCCCTGCCAGGCGACGGTGGGGAAGTACTCGATCGCGTCCCACGCGTCGGTTCCGTAGACGGCCTCGAACCAGGCGCGCGGGCTCACCGCGGGCGTTCCCCAGGTCGGCCAGGCGATGTCCTTGGGCGTGCGCAGCGTGTGCATGCGCGCGTAGGTGCTCCAGGGGCCGGTCGCATCGGCGGGCGCGGCGTCGATCACCACGACGTCGTCGATCCCTCGCCGACGCAGTCCGCGCGCCAGGACGAGTCCGGCCTGACCGGCCCCGACGATGACCACGGGACGGATGCCGTCTCGCTGGCCGACCCACGAGCGTCCGTCGCCGGCGCTGAGGGCGCTCTGGTGCGCGGCCTCCCGTTCGAGCGCGGCGAGTCGGGCCGCCGCGTCGGGGAGCGGGGTCAGCACGGTCATTCCCCGTCGACCACGACGCGGACGCCGAGGGTGTCGTCGAAGCGGTGGTTGTGGTGGTCGGTGACGTTGGTGTCATCGAGCTCGAGGTTGACGAAGTCCATGCTCGGCTCGGCGAAGAAGGGACCGGCGTGCCACGTGCCCTTGCGCATCGTGATGGCGGTGCGCGGCGGGATGCGGAACGCGCGCAGGTCGTCGAGAGCGGGGGCGTCGATGCCCGGGGCGGCCACGGCGATGGTCCACTCGACGTCGCCGACCGCCATGAGGGTCTGGGTGGTCTCGAGGTGGCGCGTCACGCGCACGAACTCGGGAGCCTTGTCGTCGAGGTGCATGAGGTAGAAGCGGGGGATGCCGTTCGACACGTCGAGTACGGCCTCTTCGGCGGTGAACGGGGTGCCGTCCTCCATGGGGGTCAGGACGACGCCGAAGGGGTCGAAGGTCGCGGGGGTGACGGTTTCGGCGGTGAGGCGGTGGACGGTGAGGGTGTCGGACACGGGAGCTCGCTTTCGTCGGGTCCCTCGACCGTACGCTTGTCCAACAAGCCGAGATAGTACTTGTCCGACATGTTCACCACGCTGTTACGCGAGGGAAACGCTCACGATCGCACCCGGCGGATCAGCGCGTTGCGCAGGCCCGCCGGGGCGGCCAGCTGCACCTCGCGCGACCAGTACCCGATCGCATCGTCGGCGCCGTACCCGCAGTAGGTCATTTCGATCACGGGCGTGCCGGGTGCGCTCGACAGGATCCCCGCCCTCTCGGCGTCCAGTCCGACCGCCTCCATCCACAGCGTCTCCCAGGCCACGCGGACGCCGTTCGCGGCCTCGGCGAGATCGAAGACCGGGCGATGAGGGTCGAGCGCGGCGTCACGTGCCACGGGGACGAGATCTTCCGCCAGGGCGTAGGGGGCGCCGTCCGCGCGCCACATCTTCACCGTCCGCAGTACGCGGGTGCCGTCGGGGAGATCGTCGAAGCGGTGCGCACCCGGGGCGAGGTCGAGGCGCTCGGACGAGACGAGGTCGAGGGACGCCTCGTACCCCGCGGAGCGGATCGAGAGCGAATGATCGAACTGCTGGTCGATGCGGCGGCCGACGCCCGCGAGTCGACGGTTCGACGTGGTCCGCGCCCCCTGGGTGCGGTGGACGTAACCCCGCTCCTCGAGTCGGATCAGCGCCTCGCGCACCGAGTTGCGGCTCGCCCCGAGCATCTCGGCGAGACGCGGTTCGGAGGGGAGGGGCGCTCCCTCGCTGCTCCACAGGGCCAGGATGCCCTCGATGATCGGGTCGGGATCGGGTACGCGCACGCACTCATCCTCCCTGATCGACCCCGTGTCCATCACTCCCCGCGCGTCGCGGGAGTCCGAGGGGGCGCCGTCCTCCGGCGACGATCCCCGGCCCCCCGTGCGGGGGGGGCGAGGTCGCGGGTGACGTCAGGCCGCGGCGCCCACCACGGCGGCGATCGCCGAGGTGAAGAAGCCCAGGCCGTCGACACCCGAACGCATGGCCGCGGGGGTTCCCGGGCCGAAGCCGGGCTCGACGGCGTGCTCGGGGTGCGGCATGAGGCCCACGATGTTGCCCCGCTCGTTGGTCAGTCCCGCGATGTCGTCGAGCGAACCGTTCGGGTTCACGCCGACGTACCGGAAGGTCACGAGCCCCTCGCCGTTCACGCGCGCCAGGGTCTCGGCATCCGCGATGTATCCGCCGTCGGCGTTCTTCAGGGGGATGACGATCTCGTCGCCCTCGGTGAAGTCGCTCGTCCAGGCGGTCGAGGCGTTCTCGACGCGCAGGCGCTGGTCGCGGCGGATGAACTGCTGGTGGGCGTTGCGGATGAGGCCGCCGGGCAGCAGGTGCGCCTCGACGAGCATCTGGAAGCCGTTGCAGATGCCGAGGACCGGCATGCCCTTGCCCGCGGCGTCCTTGACCTCGGCCATGATCGGCGCGAAGGCCGCGATGGCGCCGGCGCGCAGGTAATCCCCGTAGCTGAAGCCGCCGGGCAGGACCAGAGCGTCGACGCCCTTCAGATCGTGCTCGCCGTGCCAGAGGGCGACGGGCTCGCCGCCGGCGAGGCGGATGGCGCGCTGGGCGTCGCGGTCGTCGAGGGAACCGGGGAAGGTGATGGCCCCGATGCGAGCGATCATTCGACCACCTCGATGTTGACGACGTCCTCGATGACGGCGTTCGAGAGCATCTCGTCCGCGAGCTCGCGGGCGCGGGCGAGAGTCGCCTCGTCGACCTCACCCTCGACGGTGAGCTCGAAGCGCTTGCCGATGCGCACGTCGGAGAAGCGGTGCTCACCCAGGCGCGAGAGGGCGCCGGCCACGGCCTTTCCCTGGGGGTCGAGGAGCTCGGCCTTGGGCATGACGTCGACGACGATGGTGGGCATTGCAGCTCCAGGAGTCGGGTGGCGTGGTGAAGGCCAGTCTACGGGAGGCCCGCCTTCGTCTCCGCCCTGCTTTCGGCGCTCTAGCAATGCCCCGGGTGACGTGAGGTAACGATCCGGATGCTTTTCCTTGACCTCGTGGGAGCGATCCCATAGCGTCTACCCCGATCGGTGAGAGCGCTCCCACGAGATGCTGGTGGAGCTCTCCGCAGCGCCGGTCAGCACCCACCACAAAGGAGTGATCTGTGAAAAACCGCGCCCTGCGTCGTGTGGCCCTCGTCGCCGCCGTCGCCTCCACCTCCGCCCTCGTGCTCGCCGGCTGCTCCGGCGGCGGGGGCTCCGCCTCGGGCGGCGACGGACCGGTGACGCTCACCGTCGCCACCTTCAACGACTTCGGGTACACCGATGCGCTCCTCAAGGAGTACATGGACGCGCACCCGAACGTGAAGATCGTGCACAACAAGGCCGCGACGAGCAACGACGCCCGTGCCAACTACTTCCAGAAGCTCGGAAAGACCGGCCTCGCCGACATCGAGGCCATCGAGGTCGACTGGCTCCCCGAGGTCATGGAGTACGCCGACCTGCTCGCCCCCGTCCCCGACGACCTGAAGAGCCGCTGGCTCGACTACAAGGTCAAGGCCGCGACGAGTTCCGAAGGCAACCTCATCGGCTACGGCACCGACATCGGCCCCGAGGGCGTCTGCTACCGCTCCGACCTGTTCGCCGCCGCGGGCCTGCCCACCGACCGCGAAGAGGTCGCCAAGATGCTCCAGGGCGACTGGTCGACGTACTTCGCCGCGGGCGACAAGTACGTCGCCGCGACCGGCAAGCCGTTCTTCGACTCGGCCGGAGGCACCTACCAGGGGGCCATCAACCAGGTCGAGGACGCCTACGAGAACCCCGACACCGGCGAGATCACCGCCACCGAGAACCCCGAGGTCAAGAAGATCTATGACCAGGTGCTCAAGGCCAGCGCCACGCAGTCGGCGCACCTCGGCCAGTGGTCCGACGACTGGATGGCGGGACTGTCCAACGGCGCCTTCGCGACCATGCTCTGCCCGGGCTGGATGCTCGGCGTCATCGAGGGCAACGCCCCCGAGGTCAAGGGCTGGGACATCGCCAACGCCTTCCCCGGCGGCGGCGGCAACTGGGGCGGCTCGTATCTGACCGTCCCCTCGAACGGCAAGAACGTCGCCGCGGCGCAGGAGCTCGCGGACTGGCTGACCAGCCCCGACACCCAGATCAAGGCGTTCGAGAACGCGGGGACCTTCCCCAGCCAGACCGACGCGCTCAAGAACGAGACGCTCCTGAGCAACACCAACGCCTACTTCAACAACGCCCCGGTCGGTCAGATCCTCACCGATCGCGCCGAGGCCGTGAAGGTGTCGCCGTACAAGGGCACGTTCTACTTCCAGATCAACGACGCCATGCAGAAGGCGCTCACACGAGTGGAAGACGGAACCCAGGATGCCGCCACCTCGTGGCAGCAGTGGGTGACCGAGGTCGACGCCCTGAAGTGACCGACGCGGGCGGATGCCGGGGGTCGCAGCACCGGCCCCCGGCATCCGCCCCTCGTCTCGAGGAGGAGACACCACCGTGACAAGCACACTCGAACGGCCCACTCGGTCGGCGCCGGCGCCCGCCGGCGCGCGGCAGCCGCGACGCATCGGCTTCGGCCAGCGCCGCAGCGCGTGGGACCTGAAGTTCTCGCCGTACCTCTACATCTCGCCGTTCTTCATCCTGTTCGCGATCACGGGCCTCTTCCCCATCGCGTACACGGCCGTGATCTCGTTCATGGACTGGGACCTGGTTCGCAATTCCGGCCACTTCATCGGCTTCGACCAGTACGCGTGGGTGCTCTCGCAGCCCAAGTTCTGGGTCGCTCTGCGCAACACCTTCAGCATCTTCCTGCTCTCGAGCGTTCCGCAGCTGATCCTCGCGATCTTCATCGCGGCGATGCTCGACCAGAACATCCGCGCCAAGACGTTCTGGCGCATGAGCGTGCTCATCCCCTACGTGATGGCCCCCGTCGCCGTCGCCCTCATCTTCAGCAACATGTTCGGCGACCAGTACGGCGTCGTGAACACCACCCTGCAGAACCTCGGTCTTCCCGCGGTGCCCTGGCACTCCGACGCCCTCGCGAGTCACGTCGCGATCGCGACGATGGTCAACTTCCGCTGGACCGGGTACAACACCCTGATCCTCCTCGCGGCGATGCAGGCCATTCCCCGGGAGTTCTACGAGGCGGCCACCGTCGACGGTGCCGGCAAGGTTCGTCAGTTCTTCTCGATCACCCTGCCCAGCCTCAAGCCGACGCTCATCTTCGTCATCATCACCTCCACCATCGGCGGACTGCAGATCTTCGACGAGCCCCGCATGTACGACCAGTACGGCACGGGCGGAGCCGACAACCAGTGGCTGACCGTGACGCTGTGGCTCTACAACATCGGGTGGGGTGAGTGGAACTTCGGCCGGGCGGCTGCGCTCGCGTGGATCCTCTTCCTGATCATCCTCATCATCGGCGCGATGAACATGCTCGTGACCCGCTCGCTCGTCCGCGACGAAGGCGGCCGCGACCAGCGGTCCCGTCGAGAGCGACGCGCACAGGCGCGCGCCGCAAAGCAACGTCTCGCGGCGGACGCCGCCCGCCTGTCCACCCCCACGAAGGAGGCGCGTCGATGACCGCCGTGACCCCGGCCCCCGTGCCCGTGATCGATCGCGACCTGCCCGCCCGTGGGCGCCGCCGTACGCGTGCCGTGCGCGGATCGCGCCCCGGCTGGTTCGTCTACGCCGCCCTCGGCGCCGTGCTGCTGGCCAGCGTGTTCCCGTTCTACTGGTCGCTGCTGATCGGCTCGGGCGACGCCTCCACCGTCCGCGACCCGAACATGTCGTGGATCCCGGGTGGGAACTTCCTCGCCAATGCCGCGGCCGTCATGGGCGATCCGGCGGTCAACTTCTGGCCCGCGCTGATGAACTCGGTGATCAGTTCCGGGATCATCGCGGCATCCGTCGTCTTCTTCTCGACGCTGGCCGGGTGGGCCTTCGCGAAGCTGACCTTCCGCGGCGGCCCGTGGCTGCTGCTGTTCGTGGTCGGCACGATGGCGGTGCCCATGCAGCTGGGCGTGGTGCCGCTGTACATCCTCTTCAGCGAGCTCGGGTGGACCGGTCAGCTCGGTGCCATCATCGTTCCGGCGCTCACGAGCGCGTTCGGGGTGTTCTGGATGACCCAGTACTTGCGCCAGGCCGTCCCCGACGAGCTCATCGAGGCCGCGCGCGTCGACGGGGCGACCTCGTTCCGCACGTTCCTCACGGTGGGCGTGCCCGCCGCGCGCCCGGCCGCCGCGATGCTCGGACTGTTCACCTTCGTGAGCGCGTGGAACAACTTCTTCTGGCCGTTCATCGTGCTCGATCGCCAGAATCCGACGCTGCCGGTGGCCCTGTCGCTCCTGCAGTCCAACTACTTCGTCGACTACTCGAAGGTCCTCGCGGGCGTGCTGTTGTCGACGATTCCGCTGCTGGTGCTGTTCGTCTTCGCGGGCAAGCAGCTGGTCAGTGGCATCATGCAAGGGGCGGTCAAGGGATGACCCTCGCGCCCACGGAAGGAACCCGATCCATGTCCCACTCCCGTTCGTTCCCCGAAGGCTTCCTCTTCGGCGCCGCCACCGCGGCCTACCAGATCGAGGGGGCGGCCTTCGAAGACGGCCGCACGGCCTCGATCTGGGACGCGTTCAGCCGCGTGCCCGATGCGGTGATCAACGCCGACAACGGTGATGTCGCGTGCGATCACTATCACCGCTACGCCGGTGACGTGCAGCTGATGAAGAAGCTCGGCCTGCAGACGTACCGCTTCTCGACCTCGTGGTCGCGCGTGCGCCCCGACGGGGGAGAGCTCAACGCGAAGGGCGTCGACTTCTACAAGCGCCTCGTCGACGAGCTGCTGGATGCCGGCATCCTGCCCTGGCTCACCCTGTATCACTGGGACCTTCCGCAGGCGCTGCAGGACAAGGGCGGGTGGACCGTCCGCGAGACGAGCGACCGCTTCACGGAGTACGCGCTCGACATGCACGACGCCCTCGGCGACCGCGTCGACGTGTGGACCACCCTGAACGAGCCGTGGTGCTCGTCGTTCCTCAGCTACACCGCGGGGATCCACGCCCCGGGCCACTACTCGCAGGCCGAGGGCATGCTCGCCGCTCACCACCTGCTGCTCGGCCACGGCCAGACCGTGCGCGAGCTGCGCGCGCGCGACTCGTCGCTCAACCTCGGACTCACCCTGAACCTCACGGTCGCGGATCCCGTCGACCCGGCGAATCCCGCCGACCTCGACGCCGCGCGTCGCATCGACGGGCAGTTCAACCGGTGGTTCCTCGACCCGGTGTTCCGCGGGGAGTACCCGGCCGACATCATCAAGGACTTCCGCACGACGGATGCCGAGGCGGTGGCGCGCTGGCAGGAGGCCGTGCAGCCCGGCGACCTCGACGTCATCTCGACTCCCATCGACTCGCTCGGCGTGAACTACTACCACGGCGAGTTCGTCGGCGGCACGGCGCCCGAGGTCGACCCGCCCGCGGGCGACGCGCCGACCCCGCGCCCGGTCGGCAAGCCCTTCCCGGCCCACGAGAACCTGTACTGGCACGACCGCGGCCTCGCCCGCACCAACATGCACTGGGAGGTGCAGCCCGAGGGGCTGACCCGCCTCCTCGAGCGGGTGAGCGAGGACTACTCGGCCGACGCGGGCGTGGCGCTCTACGTCACCGAGAACGGCGCGTCGTACGACGACGAGCTGGTCACCGACGGCGGCGAGGCCCGCGTGCACGACGTCGAGCGCGTGGAGTTCGTCGAAGCGCACCTCGGAGCGGTTCTGGATGCCGTGGACAAGGGCGTCGACGTGCGCGGCTACTTCTACTGGTCGCTCATGGACAACTTCGAGTGGGCCTGGGGCTACGAGAAGCGCTTCGGCATCGTCTACGTCGACTACGCCACGCAGGAGCGGACGATCAAGGACTCGGGGCTCGCGTACGCGCGCGTGATCGCGGACCGCGCGCTGGAGTCGGCGACCGTCGGCTGACGGTCATCTCTCCGGGGCCGGTCACGCAACGGTCCATACGCGACGCATAACGCGCCCCAGAAGCCGCATGCCCCCTTGCCGGGCGTGCGGGTTCTGCTGCGCGCGCCCTGGCGGGTGCAACGGGACGGTGGAGCATGAGCGGGGCTGCGCCGCGCTGTGTTCGACGGCGGGACAGGCGATGGGGTCGAACAGGCGTCTCGGACGTTGCCGAGCCGGGGATAACGGCTCGACCATGCGGGGGTGTCGGCGAACAGCTGGCCCTCGATATCGCCCCGATCCAATGTCGGAGGTCGGCGATATCGTTCTGCCATGACCCGCCCCGCACCCTCCGCGCACCGGCCGATGCCGGCGCTTCGGGAGTGCGATGGAGCGCCGTGGCCGAGCGATGACGAGCTGGAGTTCGAAGCGGAGTGGGCGGCGTTTCGTGAGAGCGGCGATGTCGAGTGGGGGACGGATGCCGGCACCCCGGCGCCCGGCGACGGATTGGCCTCTCCTGTGCCGAGCGAGCCGCGCGGGTATGTGCCGCCCGACGGTCCCGGCGACGTCGATGCGTGGGAGGGGGACGTCTTCGTGCGCCCGCTCGACAGCACGGTTCTGGCGATGTCAGATGTCGATGCGCGGGTGGGGCACCTGGAGAATGTGGTCGCCGAGCGGCAGCGGGCCACTGCTGAGGAGTACCGCCTGATCCTGGCGATCCTCGACGACGCCGCGTTCGACCCCACCCCCTGGGTCGGGCCCGACCCCACGCTCGACCGTGCCTGGGTTGATTCCCGGGGCCGCACCCCGGGTGCGGTGCGCCGGGACCGCGTCGATCTCGCCGAGCGGGCCGCGGTCGCGGAGATTGCGGTGCGGCTTCACCTGTCCGAGCAGACGGTCCGCACGCGCGCGGCGCACGCGCAGACCTTGGCGGTGGGGTGCCCGAAGCTGTGGGCCGCGTTCAGCGAAGGGCGTCTCTCCGAAAAGCACGCCGTCGATGCAGCTCGGTTGGCGTCGACGCTTCCCGCCGGTGACGCCGACGCGTTCGAGCGTTTCGACGACGAGGCGTGCCCGCCGGCGCTCGTGCTGACCCCGGCGAAGTTCGCTGTCGCGGCGCGCGCGATCCGCGAACGCGTGCACGCTGAATCGATCGAGGCCCGCCATCGCCGCGCCGCGGTGGATCGGGGGGTGTGGATGAGAGCGGAGCTGGATGGCATGGCCTCCCTCCACGCGCTGCTCCCCGCTGACCGGGCTCGGGCCGTCATGTCGCGTCTCGACAAAGCCGCCCGGCACCTGCGCGCCGCGCCCGACGAAGAACGCACCCTCGCCCAACTCCGCGCTGACGCGTTTGCCGACCTCATCACGATGACGGACGCCCCGGCTGTCTCGTCCACCACTTCCGCCCCGAACGCGACCGCGGACGCCTCGGCCGAGAACGCAGCCGCCCCATCCGCGGCACCAACCGGATTGGCCCCGGACGCCCCACGCACGTTCCGCTCCGCCCCGCCGGCGACGGTCATCGTCACGGTTCCCGCGCTGACCCTCCTCGGCCACGACGCCGAACCCGCCACCCTCGAGGGCTACGGACCGATCGACCTCGACACCGCCCGACTCCTGGCTGGCACCGCGAGGTCGTGGATCCGGCTGCTCACCCACCCCGTGACCGGCGCACCGCTCGTGCTCGACCGCAGAACGTATCGGGTGCCCGTCGCCCTGCGGCGGTGGCTGGGCATCACCTCACCCACCTGCGTCTTCCCCGGCTGCGCTCGCGCCGCACGAGACTGCGACATCGACCACCTCACCGCCTGGGCCGACGGCGGCACCACCGACGACGACAATCTCGACCCCACGTGTCGCCATCACCACCGCCTCCGACATGAGAGTCGCTGGGACATCGACGATCACCCGGACGGCGACACCGCCTGGATATCTCCTCTCGGCGGCACCTATAACACCGACCCACCACCCTTCTAAAGCGGCAGCCCTCCCCGCTCCGCGCGTGAGGGACCGACTCGTCCCTTTCCCCCCCCGCCACCGGGCGGGAACGGGTGCGCGGCCGCTCTTGGCCCCCATCGAAAGACGCAGTGGGCTCCTGGGATTCACCCGCCGATGCACCTGGTCGGGCGACGATGAACTCGTGCGCTCGCAGCGCCCGCAGTACGCTCGCAGCAGCGCGCAGCGCACCTGGCCACCCGAAGCGCGGTGCAACACCGCCGTCCCGAAGGAGGGAAGCGATGGACCTCGCATCCGTGCGCGGCGCCGCCACGATCGAAGAGGTCGCGGCGCGTGCCGGAGTCTCGCGATCGACGGTGTCGCGTGTCGTCAACGGCTCCACCGCGGTCTCGCCCTCCGCCCTCGAGTCCGTGCGCCGGGCGATCGACGAGCTGCAGTACGTGCCCAACCGTGCGGCACGCTCTCTCGCCAGCAGGCAGACCCGCGCGATCGCCCTGGTGATTCCGGAGCAGACCGATCGCTTCTTCGGCGACCCGTTCTTCGCCTCGATCGTCGCGGGCATCGGCGAGGTGATCGGGGAGTCCGACTACATCATGAACATGCTCATCGCGAGCGACGACGCCAGCGCCAAGGCGCTCGGCTACCTTCGCGGCGGGAGCGTCGACGGGGCGATCGTCGCTTCGCACCACACGAGCGACACCTTCCTCGACCGGGTGGCCGACGTCGTCCCCGTCGTCTACGGCGGTCGGCCCGCCCGTATCCGTGCCGACGACTACTACGTCGACGTCGACAACGTCGAAGGCGGGCGCGTGGCCACGGCGTACCTGCTCGCACGCGGTCATCGGCGCGTGGCGACGGTCTCGGGCCCGTCCGACATGCCCGCGGGCATCGACCGCCTGCAGGGATTCCGCAACGCGATGGCGGAGGCGGGCATCGAACCGGCGGCCGTGGAGAACGGCGATTTCACCGAGATGGGAGGCGCCCTCGCGATGACGCGGATCCTGTCGAGCGGGGTCGTCCCCGAGGCGGTCTTCGTCGCGAGCGACCTCATGGCACGCGGCGTCTACGGCGTCCTGCGCGACAACGGCCTCGAACCCGGCCGCGACGTCGCCGTCGTCGGTTTCGACGACTCCGCGGTGTCGACCGCCGTCACCCCGGCGCTGACCACGGTCCGGCAGCCCTCTCTGACGCAGGGCCGGCACATGGCATCCGTTCTGCTCGACATCCTCGCCGGGCGTCCCGCGGCTCACGCGACGATCCTCCCGATCGAGGTCGTGGAGCGCGCCTCGGCCTGAGGACGCGATCAGTGCGCGGCGGGCAGGCGCAGGTCGATCTCGTACCCCCCGTCGGCGAGGGGGCCCGCGCGGAAGGACCCGCCGAGCATGTGCGCGCGCTCGGAGAGCCCCAGGTGTCCGAGCCGCGCCGTCGGAGCCGGGTCGGGGTGGGGCTCGGGAGAGGCGGCGTTGCGGAGGGCGACGTGCACGGCGCCCGTGTCGCTGCTGGTGGCCGTGACCTCGACGCGCGCCCCGGGGGCGTGCTTTCGCACGTTCGTGAGGCCCTCCTGGATCGTGCGGTAGACCGCGCGCTGCGTCGCCGGAGGCAGCCCCTCGCGCAGGTCGATGCGGGCGTCGACCTCGAGGTCGACGGGATGCAGGATCTCGTCGAGGTGACGCAGCGTCGGCTGCGGCCCGAGCGGGGCGGCCTCGGGGCCGTCGGCGCGGAGCACGAGCAGCATCTGGCGCAACTCCGCGAGG
This sequence comes from Microbacterium testaceum StLB037, assembly GCF_900104345.1. Lineage (GTDB taxonomy): Bacteria > Actinomycetota > Actinomycetes > Actinomycetales > Microbacteriaceae > Microbacterium > Microbacterium testaceum_A. The sequence goes on along the minus strand of NZ_FNJN01000005.1, from coordinate 188,384 downwards.
GTCGTGGAAGCGAGGGTGCGGATCGTGTCGGCCGTCTCGGCTACCTCGGGATCGTCGGCGCGCACCATCAGAGCGCCCGCCTGCACGGTGATCAGGCTCACCTGGTGCGAGACGACGTCGTGCATCTCGCGCGCGAGGTGTGCGCGCTCCTCAGCGACCGCCTCGCGGGCGACGCGCCGGTTCTCGTCCGCCCGAGCGCGGCGGAGTTCGTCGAGGCTGGCGGAAAGCCGACTCTGGTTCCGACGCAGTCGGCCGAGCGCCACGGCGCCGCCCGACGTCATCGTGGCGTAGACGATCGCGAGGACATGGTCGTTGACCGAGGTGAAGGTGTCCCACGACAGACCCAGGCCCAAGAAGGTGATGGCGGTCGCGGCGACGAGCCAGATCATCCCCGTCGCCGCGCTGGCGACGGTGTACAGGGCGATGACCGAGGCGATCGGCCCTCCGGTGAGGAAGAGGGCGGGCAGGGCCAGGGCGAGCGAGAGCAGCGGCAGCCGCCGGCGCAGCAGCAGGCCCGCGGCCCCCACGAGCGTCAGCACCAGCTCGAGCATGTCGGTGGTGTAGAGCCCGAGCACCCCGTCGAGCGCGGCGACGGCGACGAGCCCCAGGTCGATCAGCACATCGCGGCGCTTCATCGCGCCTCCTCGTCGCGGAGCAGCCCCGCGCGCTCCGCCACGAGGGCCGCCTGCACGCGACCGTCGACGTCGAGCTTGCCCAGGATCGTGCTGATGTGCGCCTTGACGGTGGCGGGGCTGAGGAACATCGCCGCCCCGATCTGGATGTTCGACAGCCCCCGACCCAGCTGCACGAGGATCTGACGCTCGCGCGGACTCAGCGCGTCGATCAGGTGGGTGTCGGCGGCGGGCTCGGGGCGCAGATACCCGGCCACCACCGCGCGACTCACGGTGGGCGAGAACACCACGCCGCCGCCGTGGAGGGTGCGCACGAGCTGGGGGAGCTGACGCGGATCGGTGTCCTTCACCAGAAACCCGGCCGCGCCCGCGTCGAGGGCCGAGGCGATGTGGTCGTCGGAGTCGAAGGTGGTCAGGATCGCCACCGTCATGTCCCACCCGGCCGAGCGGATGTCGCGGAGCACGTCGAGCCCGTTTCGTCCCGGCATCCGGATGTCGAGGAGGACCACATCGGGGCGGGCCTCGGCGAGGACCTCCATGGCGTGGACGCCGTCGGCGGTCGCCACGACCTCGATGTCGCCGGCCGCGCTGAGGATGTGCGAGAAGCCCGAGCGGATGAGCGCCTCGTCGTCGATGACGGCGACGCGGATGACCGGAGAGGCGGTGGATGCCATGCGACCAGGCTAGGCACTCCGGGGGCCGCCCGGATCACCCGATCGGCCCGCCGCCGGGGCCGACCGGCTGATGTGCCGGACGCGGGGGTCTCGCGAGCATGGAGAGGATGCCGGTGGTCGGCGTGCGCACGCTCGGGGAGGACCGATGGTCGCGGTGATGGACAAGGTGCAGACGGCGCCAGAGACGGCTCGGGCCCCGCGGCCGGAGCGCGGCGCGCCCCGGTGGGACATCCCCGGGCTCCTGCGCCGTCGTGTCGGAACGCTCGGGGTGACGCTGGCGATCCTGGTCGTCAGCGTGATCACCATCGTCACGCAGAGCACGTTCGAGGCGGGCCCGTTCGACCTGCGCGACATGCTGCTCGCCCTGGTGCGCGTCGACGATCCGCTCGTGCTCCTCGCGACCGTCGTGCTGACCCTCGTCGTCTGCGGTCTGGCCGAGGGGCTGATGGGCACGCGTCGACTGCTCGCCGCCTTCGTGGGCGGCGGCCTTCTCGTCTGCGCGATCGGCGAGGTCATCGGGTGGTTCGAAGACACGGTCATCCCCGAGGTGTCGCTGAACGTCACCCCCGACACCGGAGCGCCGCCCATCGCGGCGCTGCTGTGCGTCGCGATCGTCGCGAGCTGCTTCGCCTCGCCGCTGTGGCGCCGTCGCATCCGCATCGGCGGGGTCGTCCTCGCCGTGACGATGTTCCTCTACGCCGCGTCGGCTTCGGACCTGTACACGCTCATCGCCTTGCCCGTAGGCATGGCGACCGGCCTCGTGCTCGGCGGGACGCGGGCCGTCGGCATCCCGCGCAGCTCTCTCCGCGAGAAGCGCGTGCTGCTCGCCGCGCTCACCGCCATCACCGCGATCGGACCGGTCGTCGCGACCCTCTGGGGTTCGGGGGCCGGCGTGCTGTCGGTCTACAGCTGGCTGTCGTACGACCCTCTGAACGTGGCCGACGGGCTCGTCTGCGCGATCGGTTCGACGGGCGCCCCGTGCCCGAGCTTCGTTGCGACGTACACCGAGCTCCAGCCCGCCTCGGGGTGGATCGCCGCGCTTCCCCAGCTGGTGCTGCTGATCGCGGCCTGGGGGATCCTGCGGGGGCGACGGGGTGCCCTCCGCCTGGCCGTGGTGGTCAACGCCCTCACCTTCGTCGCGATGAGCATCCTGCTCCTGCTGAGCGAGACCGACACGCTCGAACAGCTCGCGACCGTGCGCGCCGCCTACGACGTCGCCGATGTCTGGCAGACGGTCGTCGGCATGGTCGTGGGTGCCGCCCTCCCGCTCCTCGTCGCCGCGCTGCTCATCCGGTTCCGCTCGGCCGTTCAGGTGCGCTCGACGCCCGCCGTGCGTCGGGCGTTCGTGCGGACGGTCGCGATCGCCGGCCTCGGGGCCCTGGCCCTGGCGCTGGTCGGGATCCTCGTGGCATCCGCCGATTTCCGTCCGTGGCCGAACGTGACGACGGTCCTCGCGACGCTGCCCCTGCGCCTCGTTCCGCCCTCGCTCCTTCCGCCCGAGGCGCTCGTGTTCGTGCCCATGACCGGGTTCGCGCAGGCCGTCTGGTACCTGCCGCCGCTGCTGTTCTGGGGGAGCGTGGTCGCCGCGACCGCCCGCTTCATCGTGCGCTCGGGGGCTGCCGAGGCCGCTCCGGATCGCGAGCGCGCGCGCTCGCTCCTCGCCGCGGGCTCAGGTGACACCCTCGGTCACATGACCCTCTGGCAGGGCAACGTGTACTGGTTCGCGGCCGAGGTCGAGGCGGCGATCGCCTACCGGGTACGCGGAGGGTTCGCCGTGACCCTCGGCGGAGCCTTCGGACCGGATCGGGACGACCCCTCCGTCGGAGCGGGGTTCGTCGCCTTCTGCGAGGAGCACGGGTGGACGCCGGTCTTCTACAGCGTCGACGACGCCGAGCGCGAGCGGCTCGCCCCCTTCGGCTGGTCGGCGCTGCAGGTGGCCGAGGAGGCCTTCCTCGACCCGCAGACGTGGACGCCCGCGGGCAAGAAACGTCAGGACGTGCGCACCGCGACCAACCGTGCCGCGCGTGAGGGACTGACCGCGCGGTGGGCGCGGTGGAGCGAGCTGTCGTTCTTCGACCGCGGGCAGATCCGCGCGATCTCCGAGGCATGGGTCTCGGACAAGACGATCCCCGAGATGGGCTTCACCCTCGGCTCGACGGACCAGCTCGACGACCTCGAGGTGCGCCTGCTGGTCGCGAGCGACGGATCGGGGCGCATCACGGCGTTCACGAGCTGGATCCCGATCCACCGCGACGGGGCGATCGCCGGATACGCCCTCGACGTCATGCGCCGGCGCGACGACGCCATGCCCGGGGTCATGGAATTCCTCATCGGCAACGCAGTCGAACGGCTGCGCGACGACGGGATGACCGTGATGAGCCTGTCGGGCTCGCCTCTCGCTCGACACTCGGTCGACGGCGAGGGTGCGCTCGGTCCCCTCGACCGCGGGTTGGACGTGATCAGCGGCCTTCTCGAGCCGGCCTACGGGTTCCGCTCGCTCGCGAACTTCAAGAAGAAGTTCCAGCCCGACTTCGCGCCGCTGTGGATGATCTATCCGGATGCCACGCAGATCCCCGCCATCGCCATCGCGCTGGTGCGCTGCTATATCCCGGGACTCACCCTCCGCTCCGCCGCCTCGCTCGCCGCGCAGCTGCGTCGGCCGCGGGAGGCCGCCTCGCGGTGACGCTGTCCGTCTCGTCACGAGGACAGGGGATGCCACGAGAACAGGCCGCGCGGTGGGGGTTGCGCCGGGGCGTGAGGCGACGCGCGAGCGGGGATACATTGAGGGCGGATTGAACGGGCGGCGCGGGGGTGCCGCCGCTTCTCAGAGGGGGGACTCGCCGTGCACAGAGCATCGATGCCGACCAGAGGGCGCGCGCCGATCAGAGGGGCGCTCGCCGCGGTGCTCGCCGCGACGATCGCCGTCGTGCTGTCGGGCTGCTTCATGATCCCCCTCGTCGACGGGCGATCCCCGTTCGACGACCCCTTCGGATCGAGCGAGAGCGACATCGAGAAGGCGATTCCCCCGATTCAGGCGGCGCTCGACGAGAGCGGTGCCGGTGGTGACCGCTGGCACCTGGTGGCGGAGTCCGCGAGCGAGAACTGCGAGGGCCCGTGCAACCTCTACGTCGCGGTGCGCGTCGAGCCCGCCGACGTCGATGATCCCGACCGATGGGTGTCCGAGGAGGTGCTGCGCGAGACGCTGATCGCCGTGGTTCCGGTCGCGGAGAGTCAGCGCGTGGACGTTGCCGTGGTCTCCGGGTATCGAAAGAACGAGTACGGAGGCCTGGTCAGCGCTGAGCTCTCGACCGCTGTCGAGTCGCTCTTCGGCGAACGAGTGCGTAGCGACCAGTTCTCTGCCACCTCGGACGAGAGCTACGGCGATGCGGAGGTGCACGCGTTCACGCGGACGCACACGAACGTCCTCGCGAGCATGGGCCTGGGCTGACCGGCTCCGTCGACGACGGTCACGCCCACTCGGCGGTGGCGGGAACAACGCCGAGAGCGCGGTCGCTCGCCTCGGTCGCGTCGCGCAGCCATTCGGCGGCGAAGCACTCGTCGGTGACGTACAGGCGCCCGAGGTGCACGTTCGTCTGCCGCGGGATCGGGTAGAGCGCCGATAGGGCCTCGCGGGGACGCTCGAGGGTCGAGCCACCGGTCACGAGAATAGGCCGTTCCTGCGGAATCGTCCTGTCCCGGTCGCGAAGCCTGGTCTCGTGACGTCGTCCGGCGCGCGCTCCGCTCAGCGGGCGTCGGGCCGCTGGTACACGTCGGGGACGTCGTCGCCGTCGGCATCCACCGCTTCGTCCTGCGCGAGCTGCTTGTAGCGGCGGTTGCGCACCAGCAGCACGGCGGAGGCGAGGACGGATGCCAGGAGCGAGGCCGCCATGATCGCGATCTTCGCGTCGTCGGTGTGCGGGGAGCCCTCGGGGAAGCTCAGCTCGGCGATTAGCAGCGACACGGTGAATCCGATGCCGGCGAGCAGGCCGACCCCGGCGAGGTCGATCCATTTCAGCGCCGGGTCGAGGCGCACCTTCGTCACGAGGGTCAGGATGCGCACGCCCAGCAGGATGCCGATCGGCTTACCGAGAACGAGACCGGCCACCACGCCGATGGTCACGGGGTCGGTGAGCGCTCGCATGATGCCCTCGCCCCCGCCGACGGCGACCCCCGCGGCGAAGAACGCGAAGATCGGCACCGCGATGCCGCTCGACAGCGGCCGGAAGCGGTGTTCGAACTGCTCGGCGAGGTCCATGCCGTGGTGCTCGGGCTGGCGGCGCGAGGCGGCGACGGGAATGGTGAAGGCGAGGGCGACACCGGCGATCGTGGCGTGCACGCCCGAGGCGTGCAGGAAGGCCCACGCGGCGAAGCCGATCGGCAGCAGCACGACCCACGCGCCCCACGCGTGGCGCGAGAACCACGCCCGCGCCCGGTGCGCGATCGCGCCGTAGATCGCCACGAGCACCGCGAACACGGCCAGGGGGACTAGCGAGATGTCACTGGTGTAGAAGATCGCGATGATCGCGATGGCGATGAGGTCGTCGACCACCGCGAGGGTCAGCAGGAAGATGCGCAGCGGCCCGGGCAGGTGCGAGCCGACGAGGGCGAGCACGGCGACGGCGAACGCGATGTCGGTGGCGGTGGGGATCGCCCATCCGGCCAGCAGGCTCGGCTGCGTGTGCACGATGGCGACGTAGATCAGGGCCGGAACGGCGACGCCCGCGAACGCCGCCGTGACCGGAACGATCGCCGTGCCGAAGCGACGCAGGCTGCCGCTGACGATCTCGCGCTTGAGCTCGAGGCCGACCATGAAGAAGAAGACCGCGAGCAGGCCGTCGGCCGCCCACGTTCCGAGGCTCAGGTCGAGGTGCCACGGCTCGTACCCGAAGCGGAAGTCGCGTAGCGCGAAGTAGGCGTCGGAGGCGGGCGAGTTCGCCCAGACGATCGCGACGATCGCGGCGACGACCAGCAGCATGCCGCCGACGGATTCGCGGCGGAGCAGCGTCGTGACGCGGTGGACTTCGGCGTAGCCGGGCCAGCTCGGCGCGCGGGTGGTGTCGTGGCTCATGAGGCCTCCTGAGGGGTCGATCGACGAAATGTCGACCAGACTTCCCGACGCACCGGGATCCAGTTTACCGTGCCGCCGCTGTCGCTTGCCGCGCGCCGAGATCACCCGCAATGGCGGGTCACCTCGCGGAAACCGTGTGAGCTCGGCGCCGCGGCGGGCGACGAGGGGAGGGGATGCCGGGACCCCGGCGGTTCAGCTCGGGTCGCCGCCCAGGGGGCCCACCGCGGGGATGGGGCCGCCGTCGTCGGCGCCGGTCTTGCGGGCGCGGGCGATCGCGTTGCCGAGGTGGTAGATCAGCAGGGCCGCGACCGAGCCGAGCACGATGGCACCGAGCTGGAAGTCGCCCCACTGCATGGTGAACCCGGCGATCGCGAGCACCAGCGCGACCGCGCCGGTGTACTGGTTGACCGGGCGCGAGAAGTCGACGCGGTTGTCGACCCAGATCTTGATGCCGATGATGCCGATCAGGCCGTAGAGTGCCGTCGTGACGCCGCCGAGGACACCCGCGGGGATGGTGTTGAACACCGCGCCCACCTTGGGGGAGAGGCTCAGCACGATCGCGGTGATGCCGGCGACCCAGTACACCGCGGTCGAGTAGACGCGGGTCGCGGCCATGACGCCGATGTTCTCGCCGTAGGTGGTGGTCCCCGAGCCGCCGAAAGTTCCCGCGAGGGTCGTGGCGACACCGTCGGCGATGAGGGCGCGACCGGTGGAGCGGTTGGCCGTGGCATCCGTCATCGCCGCCACACCCCGCACGTGACCGACGTTCTCGGCCACGAGCACCAGCACGACGGGGAGGAACATCGCGATGACCGACCAGGTCGCCGGCGTCGTGAAGTCGGCGATCTCGAAGGTCGGCAGGCCCACCCACGGGGCCTGCGCCACGGCGTCGAAGTCGATGAGCGTCTCGCCCGAGACCGCCTGGATGATCACGGTCGCGACGTAGCCCACGATCACGCCGAGGAAGATCGAGATGCGGCCGAGGAAGCCGCGGAACAGCACGCTGAACAGGATCACCGCGACGAGCGTGATCGTGCCCGGCAGGGGCTGCAGCTGGAAGTTCGACCACGCGACGGGGGCGAGGTTGAAGCCGATGAGGGCGACGATCGCGCCCGCGACCACCGGCGGCATGACCTTGTCGACCCAGCCGAGACCGACGAACTGCACGATGAAGCCGATGACGGCCAGCAGCACGCCGACGGCGACGATGCCCGCCAGGGCCGAGCCCGTCCCGGCCGTCGCCGTGGCGGCGGTGATCGGCGCGATGAACGCGAACGACGAGCCGAGGTAGCTGGGGAGGCGGTTCTTCGTGATGAGCAGGAACAGCAGGGTGCCCACACCCGAGAACAACAGCGTGGTCGACACCGGGAAGCCGGTGAGAACCGGCACGAGGAACGTCGCGCCGAACATCGCGATGACGTGCTGGAGGCCGATCGCGATCGTCGCGCCCCAGTTCAAGCGCTCGCCGGGGGCGACGACGGCCCCGGGCTCGACCGTGCGGCCGTTGCCGTGCAGCTTCCAGCGGAACATGTGTCTCCTCAGGTGGGGGTATGGCCGAGACCGTACGCGCTCGGCGAGAACGCACCGTTTCGTCGAGGATGCGGTGCGGTTTCGGTGAACGGGTGCGGTCTCGAGAAGGGGCGGGTCAGACGCCGGTCAGCAGACGCAGCAGCGTCGCGTAGCGCTCGCGCGTGCGCTCGACGATCTCGTCGGGGAGGACGGGCGGCTCGCCCTGCTTGTCCCAGTTCGCGGCGAGCCAGTTGCGCACGATCTGCTTGTCGAAGCTCGCCATGCGCTCGGCGGGGGTGGAGCCGGTGCGCCAGGCCTCGGCATCCCAGTACCGCGAGGAGTCCGACGTGAGCACCTCGTCGGCGAGCGTCAGCACGCCGTCGGGGTCGTAGCCGAACTCGAACTTCGTGTCGGCGAGGATCAGCCCGCGGGCCTCCGCCGTCGCGGACGCACGACGGTAGATCTCGAGCGACAGGTCGCGCAGGGCCGTGGCTGTCTCGGCCCCGACGAGCTCGACCGAGCGCTCGAAGGTGATGTTCTCGTCGTGCTCGCCCATCGGCGCCTTGAAGGCGGGGGTGTAGAGCGGTTCCGGCAGTCGGTCGCCGTCGTTCAGGCCTTCGGGCAGAGGGATGCCGCAGACCGTGCCCTCCGCCTGATACTCGGCCCAGCCCGAGCCGGTGAGGTAGCCGCGCACGACGCACTCGATCGGCTGCATGTCGAGGGGCCGGACGAGCATCGAGCGCCCCTGCACGGCATCCGGGATCAACGACACCGGGTCGTCGCCCCGCAGTGCGTGGTCGGCCGCCAGGTGGTGGGGGATGGAACGGCCGCCATCGGCGCCGGCGAGCTGGTCGAACCACCACAGGCTGAGGGTGGTCAGCAGTTCGCCCTTCTCCGGGATGCCGGGGGAGAGCACGTGGTCGAAGGCGCTGACGCGATCGCTCGCGACGACGAGGAGGTGCGCGGGCGCGGCGTCTTCGGCGGTGTCGGCGGGGACGTAGAGGTCGCGCACCTTGCCGGAGTAGACGTGGCGCCAGCCGGGAAGCTCGAGCGGGGGAGCGGAGGTCACCCGCTCATTATTGCGGGTGCGCGCGCCCCGCATCGGCGCGGATTGTGTCACACAGCCCGCGCGCGCGCCTGCCCCCCGGCCGCGACGACCCGCCTGACTACCCTCGGGGGAATGACCGATGACATCCCCGGACCCGCGGTCGCCATCGACCCCCACGCGGGCAGCAGCCACAAGACGATTCGCGGCTGGGTCTTCTGGCCTGCCGCGGGCATCGCCCTCGCGTTCATCGCCTTCGCGTTGTTCTTCCCCGCGGCCGCCGAAGCCACCTTCGCCTCGGTGCAGACCTTCATCGTGTCGACCTTCAATTGGTACTACGTGCTGATCGCGGCGTTCTTCGTCGCCTTCGCGCTCGCGATGGGCTTCAGCCGCTTCGGCAACATCAAGCTCGGGCAGGACGACGACGAGCCGGAGTTCTCGACGATCTCGTGGTTCTCTCTCTTGTTCGCCGCCGGCATGGGTATCGGCCTGGTCTTCTACGGGGTGAGTGAGCCGCTGAGCCACTTCGTCTCGCCCCGCCCCGGTGTCGAGGGCACTCCCGCCGAGCTCGCACAACAGGCGATGTCGCAGACCTTCCTGCACTGGGGCGTGCACGCGTGGTCGATCTACGTCGTGCTCGGTCTCGCGCTCGCCTACGCCTTCCACCGCCGTCGTCGGCCGCGCACGATCCGCTGGGCTCTCGAGCCGATCCTGGGTGCGCGTCTGGTCCAGGGCGGGTGGGGCAACGCGATCGATGTCGCCGCCCTCGTCGGCACGCTGTTCGGTGTCGCCACCTCGCTCGGCCTGGGCGTCATCCAGATCAGCGCGGGCCTCGACTTCCTCGGTGTCGTCCCGCCCAGCATCATCAGCCAGGCGATCATCATCGGCATCATCACGGGGTTCGTCCTCTTCTCACTCCTGTCCGGCGTCGGCAAGGGCATGAAGTGGCTCTCGAACATCAACCTCGTGCTCGCGGGTCTCCTCATGCTGTTCCTGCTGTTCACCGGTCCGACGGAGTTCCTGCTGCGCGACGTGGTGCAGTCGATCGGCAACTACATCCAGAGCTTCGTCGGGCTCTCGTTCACCGTCAGCGCCTACGCGGGCGATGACGGCGTCGCCTGGCAGGGCGCCTGGACGGCGTTCTACTGGGGCTGGTGGATCTCGTGGGCGCCCTTCGTCGGCATCTTCATCGCGCGCATCTCGCGGGGGCGTACCGTGCGCGAGTTCGTGGTCGGAGTGATCCTGGTCCCGACGCTCGTCGGCATCCTGTGGTTCACGGTGCTCGGTGGCACCGCGATCTACGGCGAGCTCACGGGCACAGCGACCTACACCGGGCCCGACGGGTCGGTCGATGTGTCGACGGCTCTCTTCCAGATGCTCGAGAACGTCCCGGCATCCGGGATCTTGATCGTCGGCTTCCTCATCCTCATCGCGGTGTTCTTCGTGACGTCCGCCGACTCCGGTGCCCTCGTGATGAGCATGATCGCCACCGGCGGCGAAGAGGAGCCCAAGAACTGGGTGCGCGTGTTCTTCGCCCTCGCCACCGCGGTGATCGCGTTCGCGCTTCTCATCGCGGGTGGCTTGAACGCCCTGCAGACCGCCGCGATCAGTATCGCCCTGCCCTTCAGTGTCGTGCTGCTCGCGATCTGCTGGGCCACGGTGGTGGCGTTCCGCCGCGAGTTGAAGGCGTACGACAAGGCCGAGCGGGCGCAGCTGCGCGACTCGATCGGCGAGCATTACGGCCTCGAGGTCGAAGAGCCCAACCAGCGTGGAATCTTCGGCATCCCGGTGCGCTGGCGTCAGCGTCGAGCGGTGACGGCGCCGGCAGAGAGCCGGACCGAAGCGGACGAGCCTGCTGAGGTCGCGAACGATTCCTCGTCGGCCTGAGTCCCGGCATCCGGAACCTGTCCCGAGCACGCCGCGCCCTGACCGGGTGCGGCGTGCTCTGCGTCGGGCGCACGCCCTCCCCGCCGGCGGGTGTCCGCGGGGTGACCGACCCCGCGCGGCGAGGCGGAGGTGCGTCGGACACCCGATGTTCATCCGTGCGGGTTCGCGAGGCGTGGCGAGACCGCGTATAGTCCACGTGGACTAGTCGACACGGACCATGAGGAGGATGGATGCTGCAGGCCAGCCGCCTCACCCCCGTCGCCGTCATGATCCTGGCCACGCTCCGCGAGGCCGACATGCACACGTACGAGCTCGTGCGCTTGCTGAAGGAACGCCGCGACGACCGGCTCATCCCGCTGCAGAAGGGCACGATCTACCACACGGTCGCCCGCCTCGAACGCGACGGACTCCTCGCCGAAGCCGGCGTCGATCGCGACGGCAATCGACCGGAACGCACCACCTACACGATTCTGGATGCCGGCCATCGGGCCCTCGAAGAATGGGTGCGTGCCGAATTGCCCCGCATCGACAGGCCGAGCGAGTTCCGCGTCGCCCTCTCCGAAGCCCACAATCTCGAGCGCGCCGAAGTCATCGACCTGCTCGACCAGCGTCGCGCCCAACTCGTCGCCTCGGTCGAGGACCATCACGACGGACTGACCGCCGCGGCCGAGCGCGAAACCCCCGAACAATTCCTCATCGAGCTGCGGCGCCAATCCGCTCTGCTCCACGCCGAACTCGCGTGGCAGGACTCCCTGCGTGCGCGCCTCGCCGATCGCTCCCTCGCCTGGGGCATCGCCGAAATCCCCGAACACATCAAGAAGAAGCACCGCGTCTCAAAGGAGACCACCCCATGACCGACTCCCGCGCCGCCTCCGCGGCATCCACCACCGGGTCTCACAAGACCCACGAACGCAGCCCCTGGCCGGCCCTCTGGGCCCTGGTCATCGGGTTCTTCATGATCCTGGTCGACACCACGATCGTCTCGGTCGCGAACCCCGCCATCAAGGCCGCCCTCGACCCCGACACCAACAACCTCGACAACGTCGTGTGGGTCACCAGCGCCTACCTGCTGACGTACGCGGTCCCGCTGCTGATCACCGGCCGTCTCGGCGACCGCTTCGGCCCGAAGAACATCTACCTCACGGGCCTCGCGCTCTTCACCCTCGCCTCGCTCGCGTGTGGTCTGGCGCCCTCCCTCGAGGTGCTGATCGTCGCCCGCGCCGTGCAGGGTCTCGGTGCCGCGCTGATGACGCCGCAGACCATGGCCGTCATCACCCGCACCTTCCCGCCGCAGAACCGTGGAGCGGCCATGGGCCTGTGGGGCGCCACCGCCGGTGTCGCGACCCTCGTCGGTCCGCTCGCCGGCGGCCTGCTCGTCGACGGCCTCGGGTGGGAGTGGATCTTCTTCATCAACATCCCCGTCGGCATCATCGGCTTCGTCGCCGCCGTCATCCTCGTGCCGCAGCTGCCGCGCACCGCGCACAAGTTCGACATCCTCGGCGTCGTGCTCAGTGCCGTCGGACTCTTCCTCATCGTGTTCGGCCTGCAAGAGGGCGAGCACTACTCGTGGGCCGCGTGGATCTGGGCGATGGTCGCTGCGGGTGTCGTCGTCATGGCGCTGTTCGTCTGGACGCAGGCGCGCAGCAAGGGCGAGCCGCTCGTTCCGCTCGCGCTGTTCCGCGACCGCAACTTCTCGATCGCCAACCTCGCGATCGCCGCGGTCGGCTTCACCGTGACGAGCATGGCGCTGCCGCAGATGTTCTACCTGCAGCTCGCCCGCGGTCTCACCCCGACCGAGTCGGCGCTGCTGCTCGTGCCGCTCGCGATCCTGTCGGGCGTGCTCGCGCCGTTCGCGGGCAAGCTGCTCGACCGCACCGACCCGCGCTTCCTGCTCGTGCCGGGACTCCTGCTGGTCGGCGGCTCGCTGGGGCTGTACGTGGCGCTCATCCTGAACGACGCCCCGATCTGGATGTTCCTGATCCCCTCCGTCTTCATGGGTATCGGAAACGCCGGCATGTGGGGGCCGCTCGCCACCACTGCGACGCGCAACCTGCCGCCGCGTCAGGCGGGCGCGGGTGCCGGCATCTACAACACGACCCGAACGGTCGGATCGGTCATCGGCTCGGCATCCATCGCCGCTTTCATGCAGGCGCGCCTCGAGGCGAACCTGCCGGGAGCCGCGGACGCGTCCGCGAGCTTCGGTGGCGGGGAACTGCCCCCGCAGGTCGTCACCGGCTTCTCGCAGGCCATGGGCGAGTCGCTCACCCTGCCGATCATCGTGATCGCCCTGGGCCTCGTCGCGGTGCTGTTCATGCGTCGGCCGTCGATGATCCGGCCGCACGGCGCTCCGCGCGACGCGGCTCCGGCCCAGGCGGCACAGGCGGCTCCCGCCGCGGCGGGGGAGTAACCCGCGCGATCGAACGCCGTCGTCCCTCTGCGGGGCGGCGGCGTTCGGCGTTTCATCGGGGGATGCTTCGGGGATGCCGCGGACTCGGTCCCGCGCCCGGGAGGAGCCTCCGCCCGTGATGTGAGGGTGCGCCCCTATGGACGCCCGGCGCGCAGCGCGGCGACGACCCGCTGCGCGTCGGACGCGTCAGCGGTGAAGAGTCGCGTCTCGGCCGACTCGATGCGGATGAGACCGCGCGAATACTCCTGCTCGAAGAAGACATTCATCACGCGGTCCAGTTCCATCGCCCAGCTGTCGTTCTTCGCGGTGTAGACGACGCGGGTGGGAGTGACTGCGAGCAGTCCTCCGGGGGCAGCAGACGACGTGTCGGCGTCGACCGTGACGAGGGGTACCTCTCCGGGCAGGAGAGCCGCGGCGAGACGTTCACGCGCGTTCTGGCGCCGCATCCGATCACCCCTCATCCGTTCGCGGTGCATGGGCGCCGCCCTGAGAACCCTACGCCGCGACACCCGGCCGGTGCGGAGTTGGGGGGCGCACCGGCCGGGCGACCTCGAGGTCCGCATCGCGGAACACGACGAAGACGAGGCGACGGGGCATTTCGTCACGCCGCGGTGGGAAATTTCTCGGTGATCCGGCGTCTGCGCCGTCGGGACCCCGCGTCAGGTACGCCGTGGAGACTTCGAACGGGGACGAAGCTGGCAGTTGGTCGCCAATGTCTGTGCATCCGCCTATGGAGAACCTGAGAGGCGCATACTTCGAAGACCGGAGATCATGCGCGTGTCGTCGACGTTCGCCCTTGTGCCTCTTCGTCATCAGACAGGGGCCACTCATGGCCACGTCCCGTTTTCTCCGCCCCCTCACTCTCGCCGCCACCGGTGTCGGCCTCGCAGCAGCCATGGGGGTCGCGTTGATCTCCCCCGCCTCGGCCGCGACCGTCATCGACGGCCCGGTCGATCTCGGTACCGCCAGCACCTACGGAGTGCTCGGTGCCAGCGCCGTCACCAACACCGGCCCCACCCTCGTCAACGGCGACCTGGGGCTCTCTCCCGGGACGTCCATCACCGGCTTCGGTGGCCCGACGGACGGCGTGGTCAACGGCACCGTCCACCAGACCGATGCCGCGGCCGCCCAGGCGCAGCAGGACGCTCTGACGGCGTACGGCACCGCGGCCTCGCTGACGCCGACCCGCACAGGACTCGATGAGCTCAACGGGCTCTCGCTGTCGCCCGGCGTCTATTCAGGTGGCGCTCTGGCCCTCGCCGACACGGGCGCTCTGACCCTCGCCGGAGACGCCGACTCGGTGTGGGTGTTCCAGGCGGCATCCACTCTCACGATCGGATCCGGGAGCCGGATCACGATCACCGGCGGAGCGACCTCGTGCAACGTGTTCTGGCAGGTGGGCAGTTCGGCCACCCTCGGTACCGCCGCAGACTTCCAGGGAACGGTACTTGCACAGCAGTCCGTCACCGCGACCACCGGCGCAACCGTCCAGGGCCGACTCATCGCTCAGAACGGTGCGGTGACCCTCGACACCAACACGATCAACGCGTCCACCGGTTGCCCTCCTCCCGGCACGGTGTCGGAGACGACCGCGCCGACCATCACCTCGCCCCCGCCGGGCGACGCCACCGTCGGTGAGGGCTACACCGCGACCATCACCGCCGCGGGAAACCCCACACCGACCGTCACCGTGACCGGGCTGCCTGATGGTCTCGTCTTCGACGGCAGCACCGGCGTCATCTCGGGCACGCCCACGACCCCCGGCGACTACGCCGTGGTCATCACCGCGTCGAACGGCACCTCGCCCGACGCGACGCAGACCGTCACCCTCGTCGTCGGTCAGCCTGCACCCGCGCCCAGCCCTTCACCGTCTTCGCCCGGCGCGATTCCGGCACCGTCGGCATCCACTCCGGCGGCTGGAAACGCGACTCCGCCCCCGGGCACGCGTGCGAACACTCCCGGTGGACTCGCCGTCACGGGTACCGATCCGACGATGGCGATGACCCTCGCCGGCGGGTTGCTCGCCGCAGGGCTCGTGGTCGTCGTCATCGCCCGCCGCCGCGCGCGTCGCTCCTGACCGATTCCCCACGAACGCGAGGCCGGTGACCCCTGAGGGTTACCGGCCTCGAGCCTTTTGCGCAGGGTGAGGGGACGTCCATCACGCATCTCCCGCCGTCCTCAGCGGGACGCCGGGGTGATCCAGCGTGAGCGCCACGTGTCCTGCCATGTGATCGAGACGCGGTGGGAGTCCGCGTTCGACTTTGCCGAAGCCCGCGAGACGGGTCCGCCGGCCGAGAAGCGCATCTGTGGTCGCCGTTGTCGCCGTGGGCTCAGCCGTCGAACGCGTCGCGCCGGACGAAGTCCGCGTCGTCGGGCAATTGCTCGACGAGATCCGGCGGGCACTCCGTGCCCAGTTCGCGGGTCGTCGTCGCGGGCGTCCGGCCGAACGTCGCGGTCACGTCCCAGCAGGTGTAGACCTCACTCGGACCGTTGTAGAGCCCGCCGCCATCGCGGGGGAGGTCCGGCCGGGGACCCGACGAAAGGAAGACGGAGAAGGTAGCGGTGGGCTCGGCGATGTGCAGGTCGTAGACGACCATCGCGCCTTCGCGGACATCGGGTGGTGTCTGTCCCATGCGATCCCACGCGGCGGTCCGGAGCCCCGTGAGCACGGTCCCGGTCTCGCGCTGCGAGACATCGAGGAGCGCCCCCACCTTCTCGTGCGCCATCGTCTGCCGCCAGAGCACCGCGTCGACGTCCTGGCGCCCCCTCTCCGAGGAGCACCCCGCGAGCCCCAGGACCACGGCGCTCAGCCCGAGCGCGACAACACTCCGCGCCCGCATCACGCCCGCCGCCCGCACAGCAGCGCCCCCACCGGCCGGGCGCCGAGGGTCGCGCGCGTGTGGGTCTCGATGATGTCGAAGCCCGCGGCATCCGCTCTCCGCCCCAGCTCAGCGGCGGACCAGCGATAGGCGCGGGTCACGGCGTGATCGAACGCCTCGATGCTCTCTCCGACGAAGAAGCCGAGCAGCAGTCGCCCGCCCGGACGGAGCGTTCGGGCGAACTCCCGCAGCGGGACGTCGATGCGAGCGGGCTCGTGGTGGATCGTCGAGAACCACGACAGGATGCCGCCGAGCCCACCGTCCTCCACCTCGAGCTCGTCGATCGAGCCGAGATCGAACCGGATGCCGGAATGAGCCGCCCGCGCGTGCGAGACGAACCGCGGCGCGAGATCGACGCCCCGCACGTCGAGTCCGAGTCCGGCCAGGTGCCCCGTCCAGTGACCGGGGCCGCAGCCGGCGTCGAGCGCGGGGCCGGTGACGGCGGTGGCCCAGGCCTCGACGATGCTCCGGTCGACCGGGTGGACGGCATCCATCGTCCCGAGGGCGTCGATGTACTCGTCGGCTCGGGCGTCGTACGCGGTCGAAGTCATCGGTCGAGGCTACGGCGTGATCGCGTCGACGAAGGCTCGCGCTTCGTCGATGAGCTGGTTCCAGCGCGCAGCTCCCGCGTCGACCGGGACCTCAGCCCACTCGCGCAGCGGGCGCCCCCGCATGATCATGGGGCCGGCGATCCCCTCGTCGACGATCTCGCCGACCCGCTCCTCGGGCAGTTTCACGACGAGCGAGCCGCTGTGGACGACGAACGCGAAGACCTTCGCGCGGATGCGCAGCCCCTCGGTGCCGAAGATCCGCCCGATGTCGACGCCCGGCAGGTCGCACTGGCGTTCGGCGATCGGGTCGAAGATCTCACGGCCCCGTGCCGTGGCATCCCTGTCGGCCATGGCCCACACGCTAGCGGCGCGCGCGGCCCGGGTCGAGCACGAAGCGGTTCGCCGAGGGGGCGACCGCGGGTCGGCGGAACGGGTCGGGCCCGTCAGCCCTGGGCCACGCGCGCGGCGATGTCGGTGCGGTACTGCCCGCCCTCGAGCCCGATGCGCTCGAGCCCGGCGTAGGCCGCCTCGCGCGCTTCGCCGAAGGTCGTGCCGGTGGCGACGACGCTGAGCACACGCCCACCCGTCGCGACGAGGTCGCCGTCGCGCAGCGCCGTCGCGGCGTGGGCGACGTGGACGCCGTCGACCTCTTCGGCTTCGTCGATCCCGGTCAGCACGCGACCGGTGAGGGGCGCCTCGGGGTACCCCTCGCTCGCGAGCACGACCGTGACCGCGGTCGCCTCGGCGAAAGCGGGACGCGGCTGATCCTCGAGCGTGCCCGAAGCCGCAGCCAGCAGGAGGCGGGACAGGGGGTCGATCAGACGCGGCAGGACGACCTGCGTCTCGGGGTCGCCGAAACGGGCGTTGAACTCGATGACCTTCACGCCCTGCTCGGTCAGGATGAGCCCGGCGTAGAGGAGCCCGATGAAGGGGGTGCCCTCGGCATCCATCTGGCGGATCACGGGCTCGGCGATGTCGCGCGTGACCTGCGCCACGAACTCGTCCTCGCCGCCGAAGCGCTCCGTCAGCCAGGGGAGGGGCGAGTACGCCCCCATGCCGCCGGTGTTGGGGCCCTCGTCGCCGTCGCGCAGGCGCTTGAAGTCCTGGGCGGGGCTGAGGGGGGCGACGTGGTCGCCGTCGCTCAGGAAGAAGAGCGAGACCTCGGGGCCCGAGAGGAACTCCTCGATCAGCACGGCGCCGCTCGGCAGGTAGCTCTTGGCGTGAGCCAGGGCCGCCGCGCGGTCGGAGGTCACGATGACGCCCTTACCCGCGGCCAGACCGTCGGCCTTGACCACGTACGGGGCGCCGAACCGGTCGAGGGCGGCCTCGACGGCGGCGGTGTCGTGCGCGCGGACCGATCCGCCGGTGGGGACGCCCGCGGCATCCATGATCCGCTTCGCGTAGGTCTTCGACCCCTCGAGCTGGGCCGCGGCCTTGCCCGGGCCGAACACGGGGATGCCGTGCGCGCGCAGCGGGTCGGCGACGCCCGCGACGAGGGGCGCTTCGGGGCCGACGACGACGAGGTCGATCGCCTCGTTCTTCGCGAAGGTCAGGACGGCGGTGGGGTCCATCGGGTCGACGTCGACGAGGTGCGCTTCGCGGGCGATTCCGGCGTTGCCGGGGGCGGCGAAGATCGCGTGCGACTCCTCTTCGGAGCGCAGCGCGAGGATGATGGCGTGCTCGCGCGCGCCCGAACCGAGGACCAGGATTCTCACGCGGACAGCCTACCGAGCGCGGGATCGCACCTTCGCGCCGCGGGCGCAACGCAGGACGCGCGACCGTCCGGCCGCATCGGGCGGGCACGCTTGGCTTCGCAGGCGCATGTTCTCCTGCGTTGTGTCGCGGTGGGTTTCGAGGGAGACGCCCCGACACAATGCAGGAGACCCGGCGACAGGGCGCGCCCGGGCCGGCGGTTCTCCCGTGTTCGCGCGCCGATCTCCTGCGTTGTGCCGCGACGCGCCGCGCGGCGCCCCCGCCACTGGCCCGCCGGTAGCGTGGATGCCATGCCTCCCCGCCGCATCGAAACCGGAGACGGCCGTGCCGCGCTCGCCGCGGTCGCTGCCGGAGACGCCCCGCGCCCGGCGACCGCCACGGCTGTGCGCTACCTGCTGCAGCTGCTCGTCGAGAAGGCCCCCGGCAACTCGGTCGAGATGCGCGTGCCGCCCTTCGGCGCGGTGCAGGTGATCGAGGGCCCCCGGCACACGCGCGGCACTCCGCCCAACGTGGTCGAGACCGATGCCGCAACCTGGATCGCCGTCGCCACGGGCCAAGAGAAGTGGGCGGATGCCGTGACCGCCGGCCGCATCGTCGCCTCGGGCGTGCGCGCCGACCTCAGCGCGTTGCTGCCGCTGCGGCCGTAGCCCGGGTCGAGGCATCCGCGGCTCGTCATCGAGGGCACGCGATCCGCGCGAGATCACACGAACGAGCCGTGCACCGTCGCGCGGAGGGCGTGACCTCCGGGAGGTGGCCGGCGCCCACGTCAGCGCCGCACCGGATCCCCGCCGCCGGCGAGGAAACGCTCGAGGTCGCGGCGCGTGGGCGCGGCCTCCCAGTCGCCGGGCACGAGGCAGGCCATCGCGCCGCAGGCGTTGGCGCGCACCAGCGTGTCGGCCACGTCGAGGCCCTCGAGGTGGGCGCTGAGGTAGCCCGCGACGAACGCGTCGCCCGCGCCGACCGTGTCGAGCGGGTCGATGACGAAGCCCAGGGCCTCGGTGGCGCCCGCCGTTGTGAAGGCGGCGGCTCCATCCGGGCCGCGCTTGACCACCACGTGCTGCACGCCGGAATCGAGCAGCGACTCGGCGGCATCCGGGCTCATCAGGGCGAACTCCTCGACCCCGCCGAACACGAGGGTCGACAGCGCCGCGATCTCGCGGAGGATCGGCCCCGCGATCACGGCGGACGCCAGGGCGGAGCGGTAGTTGACGTCGAAGCTGACGGGAACGCCGGCGGCGCGGGCGCGCTCGACGGCCGCGAGCACGGTCGCGCGAGCGGTGTCGGACAGCAGGGGCGTGATGCCCGTGACGTGCAGCAGATCGGCGTTCTCGATCCATCCCGCCGGAAGGTCGTCGGGCGCGAGGCGCGAGCCCGCCGAACCGCGGCGGTAGTAGTGCACGGCGGTGGATGCCGCGGACGGGCGCTCCTTGAGCATCAGGCCCGTCGGGGCCGCGGCGTCGACGATCGCGCGCACGTCGAGTCCTTCTCCGCGCAGCTCCCGCGCGATGCGCTCGCCGAGCGGGTCGTCGCCGACGCGGCCGAGCCACGCGGCGTCGACGCCCAGACGGCGCAGGCCCACGGCGACGTTGGTTTCGGCGCCCCCGATGCCGAGGGCGAGGCCCGCGGCGTGGCGGAGCGAGCCGACCTCGGTCGTCCGGGCGAGCGCCATCGTCTCGCCGAGGGTCACGACGCGGGTCACGCGGGTACGTCCGATCCGGCGCACACCGCGACGAACCGCTCGGCCCGCTCGCGGAGCGCACCCAGGTCGCCGCCGCGGAACGCATCGCCGAGAAGTGGACCGCCGACGCTGACCGCCACGGCGCCCGCCGCGAGCCAGGCGGCCGCGCTGTCGGCATCCACCCCTCCCGAGGGGACGACCGCGATGTCGGGGAACGGTCCGCGCAGGTCCTTCAGGTAGCCGGGGCCGACCTGTCCGGCCGGGAACACCTTCACCGCCGAGGCGCCCGCCGACCACGAGGCGAACAGCTCGGTGGGAGTGAGACCACCCGGGACGATCGGCATGCCGGCGGCGACCGCGCGCTCGACGAGGGCGGTCGAGGTGATGGGGGTGACGACGTAGTCGGCGCCGACGGCGATCGCGCGCTCGAGCTGGTCGAGGTTCGTGACCGTGCCGATGCCGAGGTCGCCGTCGAACGACGAGCGCAGGTCGGCGAAGGCGTCGAAGGTGCCCGGCGTCGTGAGCGTCAGCTCGACGCTCTGCACGCCCGCCTCGGCGAGAGCGGCGAGCACCGGCGCGTAATCCGACGCGGCGGACGCCCGGGCGACGACGACGAGCTTCGAGGCGACGGTGCGGGAGGGGAGCTCACCAGTCATGGACGGTCCCGTCGAGGAGGCGGTTCACGGGCAGGTACGCCTTCGTGTACTCGAACGCGCCGGCGGCCTCTTCGTCGAGCTCGACGCCAAGACCGGGCTGGTCGCCGGGGTGCAGGAAGCCCTTGTCGAAGGTGAAAGAGGTCTGGAACACCTCGAGCGTCTGCTCGTTGTGCGGCATGTACTCCTGGATGCCGAAGTTGTGGATCGCGAGATCCAGGTGCAGGGCCGCCGCCATGCCGACGGGCGAGATGTCGGTGGGACCGTGGATGCCGGAGCGGATGCCGTAGATCGCGGCGAAATCGAGGAGCTTCTTCATCGCGGTGATGCCGCCGGTGTGGGTGACGGCCGAGCGCACGTAGTCGATCAGGCGCTCGGTGATGAGCGTCTGGTAGTCGTACACGGTGTTGAACACCTCGCCGATCGCGAGCGGGGTGGTCGAGTGCTGACGGATGAGGCGCAGCGCCGTCTGGTCTTCGCCGGGGGTGGCGTCTTCGAGCCAGAACAGGTCGTAGGGCTCGACGTCCTTCGCGAAGCGGGCGGCCTCGATCGGCGACATGCGGTGGTGACCGTCGTGGAGGAGGCGCAGGTCGGTGCCGAACTCCTCGCGGATCTTCGCGAACACCCCGGGCATGTGGTTGAGGTACTGGCGGGTGTCCCAGGTCTCTTCGGCGGGGCGGTCGCCCGAGCGCTTCGCGGGCTCGTAGTCGTAGCGCACGCCCGGGCCCGCGGCCGAGACGCCGTAGATCTGCCCGAGGCCGGGGACGCCCGTCTGCACGCGCACGGCGGTGAAACCGAGCTCGCGGTATCCGGTGATCGCGTTCGAGAGGGCCTCGAAGTCGGTGCCCGAGGCGTGGGCGTAGACACGCACGCCGTCGCGGCTCGCGCCTCCGAGTAGCTGGTACAGCGGCATCCCGGCCTTCTTGGCCTTGATGTCCCACAGCGCCATGTCGACGGCCGCGATGGCGGCCATGGTGACGGGTCCGCGACGCCAGTAGGCACCGCGGTACAGGTACTGCCAGGTGTCTTCGATGCGATCCTCGTCGCGGCCGATGAGCATCGAGGCGAGGTGGTCGGAGAGGTACGACGCCACCGACAGCTCGCGGCCGTTGAGGGTGGCATCCCCCCATCCGACGACGCCGTCGCTCGTAGTGATCTTCAGGGTGACGAAGTTGCGGCCGGGGCTGGTGACGATGACGTCGACGGAGGCGATGCTCATGTGCGGACTTTCTGGCGGAGGGAGGCGGCGGGTCGGAGCGGGGCACGATTCGTGGCCCCGGGGCGCTGGAGGGAGCAGCGCCGCACGCGCGGGGGCGTCGGAGCCGGCCCCGGGGCGTCGTACGCGGACCCGGGGCCACGCCGAACGCCCCGGGAGGACGAGGGAGGAGAGGGATGCCGGGCGGGTCCGCCGTCACGAACCCGCCCGGGTGCGGGGCCGCTCGAGAGCGACCCCGCGGGATCACATCGCGGGGCGGGGATCCCGCAGATCGCGACCGGTCCACTCGGGGGCCACGATCGCGGCGACCAGCGCCGCGGCGGTGAACACGCCCATGAGCACCATGATCGGCACGATGCTGCCGGTGGCTGCGGCCACCCACGCGGCGGCGATGACCGGGCCGATGCCGGTGGCGACGATCGCGGCGACCTCGCGCACGACGGCGGTGAGGGTGTAGCGGTTGCGGGCGCCGAAGATCTCGGGGATCGAGATGTTCTCCATCGACGCCAGGCCCAGCACCGAGATGTTGTGGATGAGCGCGTAGCCGACGAAGATCGCACCGACCTCGCGGGAGTTGATCATCAGCAGCGTCGGCACGATCAGCACGAGCGACAGCGCCGACATGACGATGTACATGCGGCGGCGGCCGAACTTGTCGCCGAGGAAGCCGACGAGCGGGATCGTGAGGAACCCGATCAGCGACGAGACGATGACGATCTCGGGGCCGACCTCTTTCGAGATCGCGAGGGTGATCGTGATGAACGAGATGAGGTAGGTCTGCACGATGCCGGAGTTGCCGGCCTGGCCGAAGCGCAGCAAGAACGACACGAGCACGGCCTTGAGGGGCTTCTTCTGCAGCGACTCGAGCGTGCGGATGTCGTTGGTCTCGGTGGCGACCTTGTGCAGCTCGGCGCGCGAGAGCGCCTTGCCGTCGACGACGTCGGTGCGCTCCTCGAAGACGGGGCTCTCTTTGAGATTGAAGCGCACCCAGAGGGCGAAGAGCATGATGACGGCGCTGCCGATGAAGGGGATGCGCCAGCCCCACGCGATGACGTCGCTTTCCATCATCACGGCGAGCAGGATCGCCCAGATGCCCGAGGCGAACAGCGTCCCGCAGTTGGTGCCGAGCGCGACGAGCGAGGCGACGACGCCGCGGCGGTTGTCGGGGGCGTACTCGGCGAGCATGACGCCCGCGCCCGAGATCTCGGCTCCGGCGCCGAAGCCCTGGGCGAGGCGGAGCACCACGAGCAGGATCGGGGCCAGGATGCCGACCTGCTCGTAGGTGGGCAGCACGCCGATCAGGGTGGTCGCGGCGCCCATGAGCAGGATCGTGTAGAACAACACCTGCTTGCGGCCGATCTTGTCGCCGATGCGGGCGAAGAAGAAGGCGCCGACCGGGCGGGCCACGTAGCCCACGCCGTAGGTGGCCATCGCCAGAACGACCGCCATCGCGGCGTCGCCGCCGGCGAAGAAGATCTGGCTGAAGACGAGGGCTGCGGCGAGCGAGTAGAGCTGGAAGTCCATGAACTCCAGCGCGGTGCCGAGCCAGCCCGAGACGGCGGCGCGGGCGAGGTCGCCGACGGACCGTTTGGCGACGGGCGGCGACGTCGAGGCGTCGACGCCGGGGGCGGATGAGCTGCTCATCGGATTACTCCTTCGTAGGTGATGCGTAGCGGGATCGCTGGGTGTCGGGGGATGTTCGAGGGGCCCGCTCAGAGAGCGAGCAGGACTTTGGCGGATGCCGAGGAGTCCCGCGCCACGGCGAACGCGCTCACCGCGTCGGCGGCGGGGACGACGTGCGACACGACGGTGTCGAGCGCGTCGGTCGAGGCGAGCATCGCGATGGCGTCGTCGATCTCGGTCGAGAAGCGGAACGCTCCGCGCAGCGTCAGCTCCTTCGCGAGCATCGGGGCGAGGTTCACCCCGAGCTCGGCGTCCGGCAGCATGCCGACCTGCACGACGGTGCCGGCGCGGCGGGCGGCGCGGACCGCCTGGGTGAGGGCCACTCCGACGCCGGAGCACTCGAAGACGACGTCGAACGACTCGTTCTCGATCGCGTCGGTGCCCACGAGGAAGGTCTCGGCCGCACCGAGGACGCGAGCGCGCTCGAGCGGTTCGGGGCGCACGTCGCTCGCGGCGACCAGTCCGGCTCCCGCGTGCACGGCGGCCGCCGCGACCAGCAGGCCGATGGGGCCGGATCCGATGACGAGCGCCCGCTTGCCGGAGAGGTCGCCCGCGAGGCTCACCGCGTGGATGGCGACGGCGAGGGGCTCGGCGAGGGCGGCGCGCTCGAGGGACAGCCCATCGGGCAGGACGCGGATCATGTGTTCCTCGACCACGAGCAGCTCGGCGGCTCCGCCCTGTCGGTGGGGGAAGCCCGCGGCGCTGCCGAGATAGTCGCCACCCGCGCGAAGGTGCGGGCGCTCCTCGAGGCCCGGCACCGAGGGGCCGAAGCGCGCGGGGTGCACGGTGACGGGCGTGCCCGGCGCGAGGCGCCCCGAGGGGTCGAGGTCGACCTCGGCCGACAGCTCGTGACCGGGGGTCAGGGGCTCTCGCACCGCGTATTCGCCGTTCTTGCCGTGGAAGTAGTAGTGCAGGTCCGACCCGCAGATGCCGACGTAGCGCACGCGCAGCCGCACCTCGCCGTCGCCGGGTTCGGGGGCGGGGCGGTCTTCCCAGCGGATGTCCTCCGCGGCGTGGATCGCGAGAAGCTTCATCGCGTCTCCTTCGGGTCTGTGCGCCCGGGCGGGCGCGGGTGGGTTCAGGGGGCGGTGGGGGAGAGGGTGCCGGATGCCGAGAGACTCTCGGCGATCGCGCTGTCGACGCCCCGCTCGACGATCGTGTCGAGCAGGTCGCCGACGCGGTCGACGAAGGCGGTGCGGTGCGCGAGGTCTTCGCCGAACAACTGGAGTTCGACGATGGCGCGGGCGGCGAGGTCGCGCCCGCCGCGGGTCGCGGCGGCGGCGAGGCGCTCGCGAGCCGGGTCGGTCATGGCCGCGGCGTGGGGGCCGGGGTCGAAGCCCGCGGGCGGAGCGATGCAGGCGAGGTACGCGGCCACCGTGAGGGCGATCAGGTGCGGGAACTCTCCCCGCTCGAACGCCTGGGCGACCGGGCCGGGGATGCGCTGGCCGAGCTTGACCGACCCGTCGGAGCCGACCTGGCTCGTACGGTGTCCGAGCGCGCTATTGCCCCAGCGGGCGAACAGGTCGCGCTCGTACGCGGCGATGTCGACCCCGCGCGGGGCGGTGACCGAGGGCTCGTACTCGCTGCGCAGGATCGCGGTGGCGGCGGCTTCGACGTCGGTCAGGCCGATGGCATCCGGGATCGTGGGAACCCCGCGCAGAGCGCCGAGGTAGGCGATCAGCGAGTGCGTGCCGTTGAGCAGGCGCACCTTGAGCAGTTCGTACGCGCCCACCTCGTCGGTGAACACCGCGCCGCCGGCCTCCCACGCGGGGCGACCACCCGCGAAGCGGTCTTCGATCGCCCACATCGTGAAGGGCTCGGCAGGCACGGGCACGTCGTCGCGGACGCCGAGGAGAGCGGCGACGCGCTCCGTGAGCTCGGGGGTGGTCGACGGCACGATGCGGTCGACCATGCTCGAGGGGAAGGTCACGGCGCGGTCGAGGTACGCCAGGGCATCGGCCGATTCGGCATCCGGGAGCTCCTGCAGGAACGCGCGCACCAGCTTCTCGGTGTGCGAGCCGTTGGACAGCAGGTTGTCGCAGCTGAGGATCGCGATCGGTTCACCGCCCGCCGCGGCCCGGCGCTGCAGGCCGCGGGCGAGCTGGCCGATGGTCGAGCGGGGGGAGCCTCCGCGCAGGTCGGCGGCGACGATCGGGTCGGCGACGTCGAGGCGCTGGGTGGCGTTGGAGTAGCTGTAGCCGTTCTCGGTCACCGTGAGCGTCGCGATGCGGATGCGCGGATCGGCGAGGTCGGCGACCACGCGGGCCGGGTCATCGGCGGCGACGTACGAGTCGGTGTGCACCCCGGGGATGTCGAGGGTCGTGCCCGCGGGTGAGACCGTCGCGACGGAGTACAGGTGGTCCTGCGCGTGCAGAGCGTCGACGACCCGGCGCGAGCGTGAGGCGACGCCGACGATGCCCCAGTCGCCGCCCTCGGCGCGCAGGGCTGCGGCGGTGTAGACGGCCTGGTGGGCGCGGTGGAAGCTGCCGAGTCCGAGGTGCAGGATGCCGGCGCCCGAGGGGGCGGCGGGAACGGCCGCGGGGAGGGTCGCGCCACGGCGCAGGATCGCGCTCATGCGCGGGCTCCCGACGAAGCGGCGGGGCTCGACCGGGGGAGATCGTCGATGATCGGCATGAAAGCAGTGTGCAGTGTTTGTACAAACTTGTCAACAGTTTTCAGGTCGGCATGCACGATGATGGAACGACGGCAGAGAGACGGTGGTGATGGCGGCGAACCTGACCGAGGTGGCACGGCACGCGGGGGTGTCGATCGCCACGGCGTCCCGCGCCTTCGGCGAGCCCGACCGGCTCGCCCCCGCGACCCTCGAACGCGTGCGCCGCGCTGCGGCCGAACTCGGCTACGCCACGCCGCAGGCCGCCGTCGGCACCCGCACGATCGCGGTGGTCGTCCCGGATGCCGCGAACCCCGTCTATGCGACCCTGCTCAAGGCGATCCAGGGGCAGGCGTGGCACGGCCGCCACCGCATCGTCTTGTTCGACGCCGATGAAGATCTTCGCCGCGAGCGCGAGGCGATCGAACTCGGATGCCGAACGGACGGGGTGCTGCTGTGCTCGCCGCGCCTCCCCGAGCGGGAGGTGCTCGATCTCGTCGGCGAGACGCCGCACGTCATCGTGAACCGCGTCATCGACGGCGCCGTGTGCGTGGTGATGGACGCCGAGCGCGGACCGACCCAGGCGGTCGAGCACCTCTCGGCCCTGGGTCACGACCACATCGCGTACGCGTCCGGACCGCACGGCTCATGGGCCGACGAACAGCGCGCCGACGCCGTGGCGCGCGCGTGCGAGAGCTTCGGCATCCGCCTCACCCGCCTGAGCAACCACGCGGCATCCATTCAGGGCGGGAGAGCGGGAGCCGCCGCGGCCGTCGCCAGCGGCGCCACCGCGGTCATCGCCTACAACGACCTCGTCGCCCTCGGGCTCGAGGCCGGCATGGCCGAGCTCGGGCGCGTGTGCCCCGACGACGTCAGCCTCGTGGGTATCGACGACATCGAGCTCGCCGGAGCGGTGACGCCGAGCCTCACCACCGTGCGGATGCCGATCGCCCGCTCGGGGGCGCTCGCCGTCGATCTGCTGCTGCAGGCGATGGGCGGTTCCCCCTCGCCGCACGAGACGGTCCTGCCCTCCCAGCTCATCGTGCGCAGCTCGACGGCACCGCCGCGCTCCCCGCGGTGACGCACCCCGCCCCGCACGCCCGCCGCCCCGCCCTCTCGACGCCGAGACGGAGCGACCCCGAAACGGTGCGGCGGTGGGACAATGGGCGTATGGCCGAGCAGCCCGCCCCCGAACGATCGTCCGCCGCGCGCGATGAGCGCCAGACGCTGACGGTCCGTCGCGCCCCGAAGTACGGCGTGTTCCTGGCGGCCGGGGCGTTCCTCGGCATCCTCGTCGCTCTCCTGCTCACCGTCTTCATCGACGGTTCCGACATCAGCCCGTACACGCAGGTCGTCTACTCGCAGATGCAGGTCTTCGGCTTCACCGCCCTGATCTTCGTCGTGCTGGGCGTCGCGGTGGGGGCGATCGTCGCCCTGATCTTCGAGCGCACCGTCGGCGGCCGGACCCGCCAGGTCACCGTCGAGCACGAGCAGCACGGCATCTGACCGGCAGCCCGCCCCTCACGCCAGTTCGGCGATGATCGGGTGGATCGCGGTGTCGAAAGCGGCCACGTCACCGCGCAGACCGTCGGTCACCGCCACGGTCAGAGAGCCGATCCACCACACGCCCCGCTGGGCCAGCGGGAGCACCTGCACGTTCAGCTCGAACGAGTGCGCGCGTCGCCCCACGGCCCGCTCGTGCGCGGCGATCGCGCTCGCGTAGGCGCGGTACGAGACCCCGGGTCGGGCGGCGGCCTCGCGGGCGTAGCGGTCGTGCGCGAGCCGGGCGAAGTCCACTGCGTCGTCGGCGTGCGCCCCGATGGCCGCACGCAGGGTCTCGGATCCTTCGACCGGCAGGGTGACGAGCGTGTCGAAACCGTCGATCAACTCGAGGGGAACGGGCGAGGGGTGCGCCTGCGGCTCCACCGTCATCGCCCAGTACTCGCGCCACTCCCGTTCGAGCTGGGCGTGCGCGGCATCCGTCCGCTCGTCCACCCACGGGGGCGGCACGCGACGCAGGGCGGGGAGCTCGTCGGGAGACCGGATGCCGAGGACCTGGCGCAGATAGAGCGCGACGAGCACCGTTTGCGCCGCGTCTTCGCGGATCACCCACTCCGGCTGACCGCCCGTCATGGCGTCATTGTAGGGACGGGGAGAGGCCTCGGGGTGGGCCTTGCGTCGCGGGCGCGGTGCCCGCGCGTGTTCGCCCCGGGTAGTCTGTTGCGGTGGCTTCCGCTCCCCACGAAAACCCGTACTCCGCCGCAGGCGTCGATACCGCCGCCGGAGATCTCGCCGTCGAACTGATGAAGTCGGCCGTGCGTCGCACGCACGGGCCCGAGGTGCTCGGCGGGGTCGGCGGTTTCGCCGGTCTCTTCGACGCCTCCGCGCTCCGCGACTACGCGCGCCCCCTGCTCGCGACCAGCACCGACGGCGTCGGCACGAAGGTCGCGATCGCGCAGGCGATCGACAAGCACGACACGATCGGCGAAGACCTCGTCGGCATGGTCGTCGACGACATCGTCGTGGTCGGTGCGCGTCCGCTGTTCATGACCGACTACATCGCGTGCGGCAAGGTCGTGCCGCAGCGCATCGCCGACATCGTCGCGGGTATCGCGCGTGGCTGCGCGATGACCGGCACGGCGCTGGTCGGCGGCGAGACCGCCGAACACCCCGGCCTGCTGGGCATCGACGACTACGACGTCGCGGGAGCGGCGACCGGCGTGGTCGAGGCCGACCGCATCCTCGGCGCCGATCGCGTGCGCAACGGCGACGTCGTACTGGCGCTGGCCTCGAGCGGCCTGCACTCCAACGGCTACTCGCTCGTGCGCCACATCATCACCGGCGCCGGCATCGCCTACGGCTCCGCCTCGGCCGAGCTCGGCGGGACGTGGGGCGAGGCGCTGCTCGAGCCCACGCGCCTGTACACCTCGCCGCTGCTGCGCCTGCTCGACGACGAGGCCGTGGGAACCGGCATCCACTCGCTCAGCCACGTCACGGGCGGTGGCATCGCGGCGAACCTCGCGCGCGTCCTGCCCCAGAACACGTGGGTCGACGTGGACCGCTCGACCTGGAGCCCCTCGCCGGTGTTCCGCGTGCTCGCCGACATGGGCGGCCTCGAGCTGACGGCGACCGAGGGCACGTGGAACCTCGGCATCGGCTTCCTCGCGGTCGTCGCCGCCGAGGTCGCCGACGCTGCGATCGCGGCGCTGCAGGCCGAGGGCATCGCCACGTGGCAGGTCGGCGTCGTGCGCGACGCAGCCCGCCCCGAGGGCGAGTACGAACAGGGCGCCAAGGGCGTCGACGGCGGCGCCGTGCGCCTGGTCGGAACCTACGCGGATGCCGGCACGCCGGCGAACGGAGCGAGCTAACACCTCATGTGCGGCATCGTCGGCATGGCCGGGCAGGGCCCGGTCAACCAGGAGATCTACGACGCGCTCCTCCTCCTCCAGCACCGGGGCCAGGACTCGACGGGCATGGCCACGGCCGAGTCCAGCGGCGTCTTCCACATCCACAAGGCCCGCGGTCAGGTGCGCGAGGCCTTCCGCACGCGCGACATGCGCGCCCTGCTCGGCGACATCGGCCTCGGTCACGTGCGCTACGCCACCAAGGGCACCGCGTCGAACGAAGAAGAGGCCCAGCCCTTCTACGTCAACGCGCCCTACGGCATCGTGCTGGTGCACAACGGGAACCTCACGAACACGCGAGAGCTCACCACTGAGCTCTTCCACAAGGACCGTCGGCACCTGAACACCAGCAGCGACACCGAGCTGCTCGTGAACATTCTCGGCTCCGAGCTGCAGTCCGAGATCACCGGCCCCGATCTCGACCCCGCCCAAGTGTTCCGCGCGGTCGCCCGCG
This sequence comes from Microbacterium testaceum StLB037, assembly GCF_900104345.1. Taxonomy (GTDB): domain Bacteria; phylum Actinomycetota; class Actinomycetes; order Actinomycetales; family Microbacteriaceae; genus Microbacterium; species Microbacterium testaceum_A. Next base: position 158,320 of record NZ_FNJN01000005.1, on the reverse strand, counting down.
TGCACGAACGCGTCGAGGGCTCGTACGCCTCGATCGCCCTCATCGCCGGCTACGGTCTGCTCGCGTTCCGCGACCCCTTCGGCATCCGTCCCCTCATCCTCGGCAAGCGGCCCGCCGCTCAGGTGCCGGGCGGCGAGCCGCGCGACGAGTACATCGTGGCGTCCGAGTCGCTGGTGCTCGAGAACGCCGGCTTCGAGGTCGTGCGCGACGTGCTCCCCGGCGAAGCGGTGTTCATCACCCTCGACGGGACGCTGCACTCCCAGCAGTGCGCCGAGAACCCGACGCTCGCGCCGTGCTCGTTCGAGTACGTCTACCTCGCGCGCCCCGACTCGGTCATGAACGGCGTCTCGGTGTACGAGACGCGCCTGCGCATGGGCGAGCGCCTGGCCGACACCGTGGCGAAGTACACCCCCGCGGGGACGATCGACGTGGTCATGCCGATCCCCGACTCCGCGCGTCCGGCCGCGATGCAGGTGGCCCGCAAGCTCGGCATCGAGTACCGCGAGGGCTTCTACAAGAACCGCTACGTCGGCCGCACCTTCATCATGCCGGGGCAGGCGGTGCGCAAGAAGAGCGTGCGCCAGAAGCTCAACGCCATGTCGACCGAGTTCCAGGGCAAGAACGTCCTGCTCGTCGACGACTCGATCGTCCGCGGCACGACGAGCCGCGAGATCATCCAAATGGCTCGGGATGCCGGCGCCAAGAGCGTGACGTTCGCTTCGGCGGCCCCGCCGGTGCGCTACCCCCATGTCTACGGCATCAACATGCCCTCGCGCCACGAGCTCGTCGCCCACGGCCGCACGATCCCCGAGATCGCCGAAGAGCTCGGCTGCGACTACCTCGTGTACCAAGAGGTCGACGACCTCAAGGCGGCGATCATGGAGGGGACCGACCTGGTCGATCTCGACATGAGCTGCTTCGACGGCCGCTACGTCACGGGAACCGTGTCGGAGGAGTACCTCGCCTGGGTCGAGGGCAGCCAGGAGTCTTGACCCGCCGCAGCGCGGGAACCATCGCCCTCGCCGCGGCGGCGATCGTGCTGCTGGCGTTGACCCTGCGCATCGCGGTGGCCTCGCTGTCGCCGCTCCTGACGCGCATCGGCGAGGAGTTCCCGCTCCCGGCGGTCGTGGTGGGCCTGATCGGCATGGCTCCTCCGGTGGCGTTCGCACTCGCCGGAATGGTGACACCGGCCATCGAGCGGCGCCTGGGGCTGGAGCGCTCGGTGCTGATCGCCGCAATCACGGCCGCGGTCATGCTGGGGCTTCGCGCGGCGGCGCTGGACGCGTGGTCGCTCCTCGGGGCGACGGCCGGGGTGTTCGCGGCGGTGGGCGTCGCGAACGTGCTCATCCCGACCGTGGTGAAGAAGTACTTCCCCGAGCGCATCGGGCTCATGACGACCGTCTACAGCACCGCGATGGCGGTGGCGACGTTCACGCCCCCGCTCGTCGCCGTGCCGCTGGCCGACGCCGTGGGGTGGCGCGGCTCGTTCGCGACGTGGGCCGTCGTGGCGCTGGCCGCGGTCGCCCCCTGGGTCGCTCTGAACCTGCGCGCGCGGGCGTCGCGACGCGATGCGCTCGACGAGCCGCGCACGGCCGTGCTGTCGCGGCTCGTGCGTGTGCCGCAGACGTGGGCCCTCGTGATCACGTTCGGCGTGAACTCCTCGGTCGCCTACGGGATGTTCGCGTGGATGCCGCCCCTGCTCATCGACGTCGCCGGAGTGGATGCCGCGGAGGCCGGCGGACTGCTCGCGCTCTTCTCCTTCATGGGCCTGCCGGTGTCGCTCCTCGTGCCCCTGCTGGTGGCGCGGCTCGGCCGCACCACCCCGTTCTACGTGGTGGCGGTGGGGTGCGGGGTGACGGGGGTGCTGGGGCTGATCGTGGCTCCGGCGACCGCGACCGTGCTGTGGGTCGTGCTCATCGGCATCCCGCCCCTGATGTTCCCCCTCGCACTGGTGCTGTTCGGGCTGCGCACGCGCTCGCACGAGACGACGGTCGCCCTGAGCGGGTTCGTGCAGAGCGTGGGGTACGCCTTCGCCGCCCTGATGCCGCTGGCCATCGGGCTCACGCACGAGGTGACCGGGGGCTGGATCGCGGGTCTCTCTCTTCTCGGCGTCGCTCTGCTGCTCGTCGTTCCCGCCGCGATCGTCATGGTGCGCCGCGAGAGCGTCGAAGAGGCATGGGAACGTCGCACGGGCTTCACCTGGTGACGACGCAACGCGAACGCGAGCGAAGGGCGGCGACGGCAACGTCGCCGCCCTTCGGCGTTCTGGCTTCTGCGGGTACGACGATCAGACGACCGCGGCACCGAAGTACGAGCGGTACGAGAACGAGCGGGAAGGCGTCAGGCCTTCTCGTTGTCGTATTCGTCGCTGTACTGGTCGGCCCACTTGTCGACGTACGCGTCTTCACCCGGAGCGGGTGCACCCAGTTCGCGCTCGAGAGCCGAGTAGTTCACCGAATAGGTGTCGTACTTCAGCTCACGGGCGATCTTGGTGTTCTTCGCCTTCTGACGGCCACGCCCCATGCGAGACCCCCTCACGATCGACGTCGAGGGCCGACTGTGGGCCCTGCGTATTGCGGTTCCGGACCGAGCCGGTAAGAGTAACAGCCAGGATATCACGGCGCATTCCGGCCGAGCCGTCGAGGGGCGGCGACCGGGCCGCGGCCGTCGTCGAGAGGAGACTCCATGACCGATCAGCCCCGCGCGAGCGTCGGTGCCGGAAAGGTGATCGCCGCCGTCGTCCCCGGGCAGTCGAGCCGGATCGTGCGCGAGGCGGCCCACTACGCGGCCCTCTCGCACGCCGAGTTGATCGTCGCCCACGTCGACACCACGCGATTCGTGGCCTTCGAAGACCCCGACGGATACGTGCACTCCTCCACGGTGGACGTGGCCGGGGCGGCGGCGAAGGCCGCCCTCGACGAGGTGCGCCGCGCGACGGCCGAAGCTCTCGGCGAGAGCACCGTCACCTGGAGCGTGCGCCAGATCATCGGAGACCCCGCCCTGGCACTGATCCAACTCGCCGACGAGATCGACGCGTCGCTCATCGTGGTCGGTACGCGCAAGCGCGGCCTCGGCGAATCGCTGCGCGAGTTCCTCACCGGTTCGGTGGCGGCACGGCTGAGCCATCGGCAACGCCGACCGGTCCTCATCGTCCCGCAGGGAGAACCGGTCGGCGCCGAGGATGATCTGCCGTGGGAGTGACGCCCTAGCCGCGCATCGCTCGCGTGACGGCCTCGGACGCCTGGCGCAGTGCCGCCTCGATGTCGTCGACTCCGGATGCCGCGAGCTCTCCGCCGCGCGCGACGTGCGCCCGCAGTTCGGAGCGCACCCGCCCGCGGAACTCGTTGATGGCGGCATCGGCCCGCGACAGCTGTTCCCGGCTGCGGGAGCGCGGGTCATCGGCCGGGGTCGGTTGCGCCTGCTCGCGCTCCTCACGCGAGGCGGCGGCCAGATCAGCGCGGAGGCTGCGCATCGCATCCCGGACGCTGCCCCGCACCTCGTCCGCGATGAGACGCACGCTGTCGGCGAGGCCGGCCTGGATCCCCTCGAGGTCGCCCGTGCGCGCGGCGACCTCGGCGCGACCGGCATCCGTGATCTCGTAGACGGTCTTGCGGCCGTCGACGGTCTTGGTGACCAGGCCCTCCTCCTCGAGCTTCGAGAGTCGGGGGTAGATGGTGCCGGCGGAGGGCGAGTAGGTGCCGCCCGTGCGCTGGGAGAGGGCCTGCATGAGGTCGTAGCCGTGGCGCGGGGCCTCGTCGAGCAGGCTCAGGATGTACAGGCGCAGGTCGCCGTGCGAGAAGACGGGGCTCATCACCACTCCTCCTCTCCGGCGAGTTCCTCGGGACGCAGGCCCGAGATGCCGCGGCGCAGCACCGTGATCTCGCCCGAGACGGTGTTGGCGCGCACGTCGACGAACTGGCCCGCGAGCGCGCCGGTCGACCCGGTGAAGTTGGTCGGGCCCTTGCCGGATCGCACCTGGCCGTCGATCTGCACGCGGCCGCTGACCGACCGCGACACGTAGTTGGCGGGCAGCGAGCGGTCGAGGCGGATCGTGGCGGTGCCGCTGACCGAGTTGAGCGAGACGGACTGCGTCGGTCCCGTCGAGTCGACGAGCATGGCGCCCGAGACCGTGTCGATCGAGGCCTTCGTGATGCGGCCGGTCGCGGCGACGTCGCCCGAGACGCTGTTGGCGCTCAGGGCGCCATCGAGCTCGCGCACCTGCACGTCGCCCGAGACGGCGTTGAGGTCCACGTCGCCCGTGAGGCCGTCGACGATGATGTCGCCCGAGACGGTGTTCAAGCGCACATCGGTGTGAAGCCCCGAGACGAGCGCGCTGGCGCTGACCACGCCGAGGGTGAGGGCGACGGTGCGCGGCACCGCGACGCTGACCTCGGCCTTCGGGCCACCCGCGCCGAAGTTGCGGAACACCTCGAGGAAGTTGTCCCACCGCAGCTGGGGGTGGTTGATCTCGAGGCGGCCGTCGACCATCTCGATGCGCAGGTCCTTCACGGTGACGCCGTGCACCTCGATGCGGGCGTCGGGTTCGTCGTGGGCGATCACGTCGACCTGGCCGCCGACGAGTCCGATCTTCAGCTCGCGCAGGGCGTTGACGTCGATGACGCGGGTCTCGCCGGGGTGGACGATCCATTTCTCCATGGCTGTTTCTCCTCACTCGCGATATATCGCGTTGGTTCGAGTATCGCGATATATCGCGAGTTGGTCAACCCCCGTTCGACGAGACGGTGCGAACGGCTTGTCAAGCCGAGTGCGGCGGGAGGCGCTCCCCCCTAGCGTCGGGATTCCCGACGGAAGGAGACGGCCATGCCGCAAGGGCGAGGATCGAACAGCCTGAAGGACCCCGACCTGTACGAAGAGCTGCGGAAGCAGGGCGACTCGAAAGAGAAGGCCGCGCGCATCTCCAACGCCGCAGCCGCTCGAGGCCGCGACGCGATCGACGAGAAGGGCGGGCACGCCGAGAACTACGAGGACCGCACGGTCGCCGAGCTGAAGAAGCGCGCGAAGGAGCTTGGGCTGACCGGGTACTCGGGCAAGAAGAAGGCGGAGCTCATCGACATGCTCCGCACGCACTGACGCGATGGCCCGTCTCGTCCGGGTCCGCCCCTACGAAGACCCCGGGTACCGCCGGGTGCGCTCCGGCTCGGGTTTCCGATTCGTCGATCACACCGGGGCCTCCGTGCCCGAACGCGAGGCCGAACGCGCGCGCGGACTGGTCATCCCTCCCGCCTGGCGCGAGGTGTGGATCGCCCGCGAGCCCAACGCGCACATCCAGGCCGTCGGCACCGACGAGGCCGGGCGGCGGCAGTACACGTACCACGCGGACTGGTCGAAGCGGCAGGACAAGGGCAAGTTCGCCCGTGCTCTGCAGCTCGCCGAGACCCTGCCCCGAGCGCGCGCCCGCGTCACGCAATCGCTTCGCCGCGCCGAGGTCGACCGCGAGCGGGTGCTGGCGGTGTCGTTCCGCTTCCTCGACCTGGTCGCCCCGCGCGTGGGCAACGCCCGGTACTTCGTCACGAACGGGAGCAGGGGGCTCACGACTCTGCAGAGACGCGATGCCACGGTCGACGGCGACCTGATCCGTCTGTCGTTCCCCGCCAAGAGCGGCAAGCGCGCCGAGCTCTCGTTGCGCGATGCGGAGCTGGCATCCATCGTTGAAGAGCTCGCCCTCGGACGCTCGCGGGCGGCGCTGTTGAGCTACAAGCGCGGACGACGACGCGTTCCCCTGACGCCGGGCGACGTGAACGCGTACGTCCGCTCCCTGACGGGCGGCCCGTTCAGCGCGAAGGACTTCCGCACCCTGCGTGGCACGATCCTCGCGGCCGAGTCGCTCGCGAACGCGGGCACGACGGGCGGGAAGAACGAGCGCAAGAAGGCCGAGGTCGCCGCGGTGCGCGCCACAGCCGAAGCGCTCGGCAACACGCCTGCCGTGGCGAAGGCGAGCTACATCGACCCGCGGGTGTTCTCGCTGTACCGCAAGGGCCGCACGATGGAGCTGGGCGGCTCGAAGGACGCCGCGATCAGGCGGCTGATCCTGGGCGAGTGACTCCGGCTCGCGGCATCCCGGCGGGTCGATCCGGCTGGTCGCCCGATAGCGTGAAGGCGTGCGAGACGAGACCCCCGACGACGGTCGCCGATCGGCCCGTCGCGCCACACCCCGCTCGACCGGGGCCGCCCCCACCATCCACGACGTGGCCGCGGCCGCGGGGGTGTCGAAGTCGGTGGTCTCGCGGGCGCTCTCGGGGGCGTCCGGGGTCGCCGCCCACACCATCGATCGCGTTCGGCAGGCGGCGGCCGAGCTCGGGTACGTCGCCAACGCGCACGCGCGGGGGATGTCGGCCCACCGCAGTCACACGCTCGGCGTCTTCGTCCGCGACGCGTCGACACCGTTCTACGGTCATCTGCTGACCGCGTTCCAGGAGCAGGCGGCGGCTCGCGGGTACCGGGTCGTCACGGCGACCGGGGCCGGATCCTTTTCGGTCGACGACGAGCGCCGCGCTCTCGAGACCCTCGTGGCGCTGCGGGTGGAGGGGCTGATCGTCTGCAGCGGCGCCCTCCCCGTCGAGGACATCACGCCCTTCGCGCGGCGCATCCCGGCCGTCGTCGCGGGGCGCCCGGAAGAGGACCCGACGATCAGCAGCGTGTACTGCGACGAGGTGGGGGGTGGCCGTGCCCTCGCCGACCACGTGGCCGACCTCGGGCATCGCCGGGTCGCGGTGATGACGTTCACCCCGGTCTCGTCGATCACCCAATCGAGGCGCACGCACGCGATGGCTGAGCGCCTGCGCGAGCGGGGCGTCGACGTCGTCACCTTCAGCGGAGACGATGCCGGGCCGGGCTTCGACGGGGCCGACGCGATCGTCGCGGCGGTGCTCGCGGCCGGCGGGGTGACCGCCTTCATGGCGCCGAGCGACGCCTGGGCGGTTGCGGCCCTCGAGGCGTTGCGCGTGCGCGGGGTCGCCGTCCCCTCCGAGATGTCGGTGACGGGTTACGACGGTGTCACGCCGTTCATGACGTCGCTGCTGGGCCTGACGTCGTGGCGTCAGCCGCTGCGGACGATCGGCCGGTTGTCGGTCGACGCGGTCGTCGATCAGATCGATGGGCTCGCCACCGCGGTGACGCACCACGCGATCGACGGAGAACTGGTCCCCGGGCGCACGGCCGTCGCCCGCTGACGTCGTCACCGTCCGTTCACCCGCCGGATGCCGCGGCGTCGATCGCGTCGCGCCTGTTCCGCGCACAATAGGGAACGTTCCCTATCGGCATCACGGAGAGACCGCATGAACGACCACATCGCCCACAAGCTGCCCCGAGACGACAGCGATCCCTTCCGCTACGGCATCTACCTGCGCCCCGACGCGAAGACCTGCCGCGCGGTGAGCGCGGTGACCGACCAGCTGCGCGCGCAGTACGGCTTGCTCTCTGCGGGGGCGTTCCCGCCGCACGCCACCCTCGTGGGCAGCCAGCCGTTCGGGTTCTCCGAGCCCGCGGTCATCGGCGCGCTGACCGGCCTGCTCGACGGCCGCTCCGCCTTTCCCGTGCACAATGCCGGCGTCCGGGCGCAGGGTCGGGGCTACGTCTACGACGTGAGCGAGAACCCCGACGGCTCGGTCAACGACGACCTGGTGGGCCTGGCCCGTGACATCGAGGCGACGGTCGCCCCGTTCCGCTCCCCGATGAACAACCCCCTGCCCAACGACTTCGTTCCGGAGCTCTACCGCGGCCACCTCTCGCTCGCGTCGCACGACCTGTACGTGCGTCCCGACCTGTACGAAGAGGTGGGGGAGTTCATTCGCGAGCTCGACGTCCCCGTGCCCGGCGGCTTCTCGGGACGCACGGTGGTGATGTACCGCACCTCGAGCCCCGACTGGTCGGGGCGCTGGTGGCAGACGATGACGTGGGAGCACGTGCGCACCTGGAATCTCGACGTCGAGTAGCCCGATCGGAAGAGTCCGGATGCCGCACGGTCGCGGCATCCGGACTCTCTCACTGCCCGGCCGGCATCCGCTGCCCGGAGAGGGCGCGCAGGTGCCGGATGAGCACTCCGTGCTCTCCGCCCGCTCCCTCGGCGACGTAATCGAGGCTCTCGTGGGCGCGGTCGACCTCGACGCCGGAGCGGAAGCCCGTGTACGTGCCACCGGCCCGCTCGAGGATGTGGGCTCCGGCCGCCACGTCCCAGGGGTGGGTGTCGAAGCCCATCGTGGCGTCCGCCCAGCCGGCTGCGACATGAGCGAGGTTGAGGGCCCCGCTGCCGGTGCTGTGGTGGTGCTGATACGTGCGCGTGATCTCGGCGAGCAGGTCGAAGGCGCCCTCGCCGAGCAGGTCGACGTCGTGCTGCCCGGGGAAGCTCGTGAGCAGGGTCGAGAGCTCGGCGGGACCGGATGCCGATCGCATCGGTGTTCCGTTCAGGTGGGCGAGCTCGGCACCCGCCGAGAACATGTTGTCGGCGACGGGGTCGAACACGACGCCCGCAACGACTTCTCCGTCGAGCTCGGCGGCGATCGAGATGCACCAGTAGGCGAGACCGCGTGCGAAGTTGGCGGTGCCGTCGATCGGGTCGATGATCCAGCGCAGGGGGGCCTCGCCCGAGCTGCCGGTCTCTTCGCCCAGGATGACCGAGCCGGGTGCGCCGTCCTGGAGGACCCCGGCGATGGTGGCCTCGGCTGCTCGATCGTGGATCGTCACGACGTCGTGCACGTCGCGCTTGAACGACACGCTCATGTCGGAGCGGAATGCGGCGAGCAGGGCCGGCGCGGCGGTTCGCGCGGCCGTCTCGGCCAGAGCGCGAAGGTCGTCGGGGGAGGGGTGCGTGGTCATGGTTCTCCTCGGGGTCAGGGGGATTGATTCAGGTGCTCGTGAACGCCGCGTGAACGCTCGGCGACCGCTCGCCGGTCGCCTTGACCCCGTCTCTCGTGGTGTCGCAGAGTGAGTCCGTCATCAGAAAAGGGAACGTTCCCTATGACGGAAAGGTAGCCGATGTCGCTCTCGACAATCGACCGCCGGCCGACGCTCGCCGACCGCCGTCGGCCGGCCTCGACCCTGGCCTGGCGGCGCGCCGACCGACGCGTGGGCGCCGCCCTGATGGTCCCCGCGCTCGCGGTCTTCGCCGTCTTCGTCTTCTACCCCCTCGGCAAGGTGGTCTGGCTCAGCACGCAGGGGACTGACATCTTCGGCCAGGCCGCCGGGTTCGTGGGAACGAAGAACTTCGCGACGATCTTCACCGACCCGCAGTTCGCCGACACGCTGTGGCGCACGGCCGTGTTCTGCGTCGCGGTCGTGGTCGGTCGCATCGTCGTCGGGCTGCTCATCGTCATCCCGCTGACGGCGAAGCTCCGCGGCATCCGTATCTTCCGTGCCCTGCTGACCTCACCCCTCGTGGCGTCGGTCTCGGTGGCCTCGGTCGCCTTCGCCGCGATGCTCGCTCCGGCCGGCGGACTGGTGAACTCCGTGATCGCGCGCTTCGGGGGGACCCCGGTGCCGTGGTTGACCAGCACCCAGTGGGCCCTGCCGAGCGTGATCGCCGTCACGGTGTGGGGCTCGCTCGGCTTCACGGTGCTGCTGCTGCTCGGGGCGTTCGGCGCGATCGATCCCGACGTGATCGAGGCTGCGCACCTCGACGGGGCGGGGCCGCTGCGCACGCTCTGGTCGATCTCGCTGCCGCTGATCACGCCGACCCTGTTCTTCATCGTGGTGACCGGTGCCGTCGAGGCGCTCACGACGTTCGGGCAGATCCAGATCCTCACCGGCGGAGGCCCGGCGAACTCGACGACGACGCTGGTCTACACGATCTATCAGGCGGCGTTCGGAGCGGGGAGCGCCAACTTCGGCATCGCCGCGGCGGTGGGAGTCGTGCTGTTCCTGCTCGTGCTCGGCCTCTCGCTCGTGCAGTTCGGCGTGCTCGAGAAGCGGGTGAACTACTGATGGCGCGGTTGCTGTCCGCCCGCGCGCGCGTGCGAAGCGCCCTGCTCCACCTCTGGCTCGTCATCGCGGTGATCGTCGTGTGCTTCCCGCTCTATTACATCTTCGAGGGCGCGCTCACGCCGACCGCCTGGCTCGACGAGGGTCTCGAAGGTCTGCTGCCCATCCACCTGACGCTCGACAACGTGATCCGCGCCACTCAGGTCATCCCGCTCGGCCACCAGTTCCTCAACAGCGTCGTGGTGACGCTGGTGCAGACCTTCTTCCAGGTCGCCATCGGCATCGCCACCGCCTACGCTCTCGTCTTCTGCGGGCTGCGCGGCACGCGCGCCCTCTTCCTGCTGATCCTGTCGAGCATGATGGTGCCGGGCGAGACGATCCTCATCGCCAACTATCTGACGATCTCGTCGTGGCGACTGATCGACACCCTGCCTGCGGTGTTCCTGCCCTTCCTCGCTTCGGCGCTGAGCATCTTCCTGTTCCGGCAGGCGTTCCTCAGCTTCCCGGGGGAGCTGCGCGACGCCGCGCTCCTGGACGGTGCCGGGCACGTCCGCTTCATCCGGTCGATGCTGCTGCCGATCGTGCAGCCGACGCTCATCTCGGTGACCCTCGTCAGCGCGACCGCCGCATGGAACGGGTTCTTCTGGCCGCTGCTCGTGACCAACTCGCCCGAGAACCGCACGGTGCAGGTCGGCATCGCCCAGCTCTCCAGCGCCGAGGCCGCCGACGTCGGCGTCGTCCTCGCCGGCGCCGCCATGGTCACCCTCCCCGTTCTCGTCCTCGTGCTGCTCGCCCAGCGCTTCCTCGCCGGCGGGATCACCGCCGGCGCCCTCAAATAAGACCCGACAGAAAGAAACCCGAGCCCATGTCTCTGCGCCCCCGCACCACGATCGCGGCGACCGCCGCGGGAGCCGCCCTCCTCCTCGCCCTCGCCGGGTGCACGGCATCCGGATCCTCCTCCGGAGCCGACTCCGGCCCCGTGACCCTGCAGTTCTGGCACGAGATGAGTGGACCGGCGGCGACCGAGCTCGACGCCCTCGTGTCGCAGTTCAACAGCGAGCACGACGGCGAGATCACCGTCGAGTCCTCGTTCCAGGGGTCGTACGCCGACGCCCAGACGAAGTACACCGCTGCCGTGCAGTCGAGCACGACGCCCGACGTGTTGATGATGAACGACATCTCGACGGGCTTCATGGTCGACTCGAAGAAGACCGTCCCCCTCTCGACCTTCACCGCGAGCGACACCTCGTTCTCGCTCGACAGCTTCCCCCCGGCGGTCAGTGCCTACTACGGCGATGGCGCGGGCGGGCTCGCCGCCATGCCGTTCGCCGTGTCGCAGCCGGTCATGTACCTCGACCGCGACCTCGTGACGCGCTCGGGGCTGGATCCCGACTCCCCGCCGCGCACGCTCGCCGAGGTGGCCTCGTGGGCCGAGAAGATCCACGCGGCGACCGGCGCCTCGGGCCTGACGATGAACATGTCGGACTCGTGGATGATCGAGCAGATGTCGGCCGCGGGCGGGGTGGACTTCTGCACCCCCGACAACGGTCGCGGCTCCGACCGCGTCACCGGACTGCAGCTCACCTCGCCGACGCAGGTGGGCTTCATGGAGCGACTGCAGAAGCTGTTCCAGGACGGCTCGATGCTCAACCCCGGCACCGACAACAGCGCGATGGTCTCGGCCTTCGCGAGCGGCAAGGTGGGCATCATGCTCACCTCGACCGGCGCCTACACGACGGCCGATCCGAAGAAGACCGCGTCGACGGTCGCTGCCTTCCCCTCGACCGCCGAGTCCGACGACGCGGGCGTGGTCATCGGCGGCAACGCGCTCTGGATCTCGGGTGACGGCCACTCCGACGCGCAGCAGCGCGCGGCCTACGCCTTCGTGAGCTTCCTGCACTCGGCCGAGGTGCAGGCGGCGTGGGCGAATGCCACCGGGTACCTCGCGTCGAACACGGGGGCGGCCTCCACCGCGACCGGCGCGGCCTCGCTCGCCGATCCGAACGTCAAGGCCATGGCCGACCAGCTCGCGAACACGCCGCCGTCGAACGCCGCGGCGGGCTGCCGCACGGGCGCTTTCCCCTCGCTGCGATCGACCGTCATCGGGGCGTTCACCCAGGTGGCCGAGGGTGCCGACGTGACCTCGACCATGTCGGATGCCGAGACGAAGGCCGCGTCGCAGATCGCCGCCTACAACACGGCGGCGGGCTGAGCCGGGAGCTCTCCGCCCGCGCTCCCGGTCTGTCAAGGCGGCCGGGAGCGCGGGCGATCGCGACGACGGACTGAGAGGATCGACGCGTGACGGACGACCTCTCGCCCTCGGACGCGTCCCGCGGATCCCTCCGGAAGACCGGCGTCGGTGACCCTGGCGAATCCCCCACGTGTCTGTACGGGCTTCTCTCGCCCGAGGCTCGCGCGCTGTACGAGCTGGTCCCCGGCACGCAGGAGCTGTTCCGCTCGACGGTCGCATCGCGGGGGGCACTCCGGCGGGGGTTCCGGCAGGACGACGCCTTCCGCAATCTGATCCGCGCGGCGATGGATGAATCCGCTCGTCCACGCGGATGGCGGCGCGACGAGTGGTCCGACGAAGAGGTCGCCCGAGCGGCCGCGGACCCGCAGCTGCTCGCGACCGCCCGGACGATGTCGAAGAGCGCGGCTCCGAACGGCTGGAAAGCGACGTGGAAGAGACGTCGGCAGCGCGAGACGGCGATCCTGGCGGTCTTCACGTACTCGCTGTTGTCCATCCCGACGGCCTTCGTGCTGAACATGGCGTGGCTCGCGGTCGTGGGAGCCGTGGGCGTGCTCGCCGTGGTGGGGTACCTGATCTTCCGTCGGCGCATCGAGAACCGGCCGGCGCTCGCGCCCCAGCCCCTTCCCGCCGAGAGCGATCCCCCCGCGGACGACGGCGCCCCTCGGCCTCTCTTCGTCGTCGAACGCGCCCCCTCGCAGCATCTGATCGCGCGCGGCACCGGTCTGGTCTTCCTGGCGGGCGCCATCGTCCTCGCGGTTGGGGAGGTCGTCGAGGGCGGCCCGCTCGCCGCGGTCGGCGTCACCGTGTGGCTGAGCACCCTCGGCGTTCTCGGTGCGGTCATCTTCGTCTGGGCGCTCTCGGTCGGGCGCGCGCGCATCGTCGGCTTCGACGATCACCTGGTCGTCCGCCCGGGGCTCCGTCGGTCACGGGTGGTCGCGGCATCCGAGATCGTGTCGCTCTCGTGGTTGTCGGGCGGACGGCTCCGGGGCGCGGACGCGCGGGGCCGCACGCTGTTCACGGTGATGAGTGTGTACGACGACTTCCCCGATCTCGTCGCCTGGCTCGAGGCGAGGGTCCCGCAGGGGTGGGTCGACCGCGCGTGACCTCGCCGAGTCGCAGGGGCCGCGGGCGTAAAGTGGCGCGGTGAGCATGTGGCGGGATGTGGGCCTCGTCGCCGTCGGCGGCGCGATCGGTACGGCCGTGCGCGCCGGGCTCACCCTGGCGCTCGGCGAAGACCTGGGCCCGGCCCTCGTGCCGCTGATCAACGTCGTCGGGGCGTTCGCGATCGGCATCCTGTACGGCTGGAGAGCGCGGATGCCGGAGTCCTCGCGTGCGCAGCGCGTGCAGCTGTTCATCGGCACCGGCATCCTGGGCGGGTTCACCACCTACAGTTCCCTCGCCGTCGAGTCGGCCGACCTCGGCCTGCTCTGGTGGGGGGTGGCGACGGTCGTCGTCGGGACGGCGGCGGCCTGGGGTGGCGTGCTGCTCGGGCGTGGTGGGCGGGCTTCGCGCTGACGCTTGTCGAACCCGGCGAGAAAGTGGTACAAATGTGCCACTTACCGTCGTGGGTTCGCCGCGCCGGTCACCCGACCCGGAGGTTCGACGATGAACGCCGCCCCCTCGATCGTCACGCTCGGAGCCCACGTGCTCGATACGATCGTCCAGCCCGTCGATGAGATCCCCGAGGGACAGGGCTCGCTCCTTGTCGACGAGATCGTGATGTCCGCAGCGGGACCCGCCGGCGGCACCGCGCTCGTGCTCAACAAGCTCGGCGCGCGCGTGGTCACGAGCGGGGCCGTGGGCGACGACGTCGCCGGACGCGTGCTGGTCGGCCTGCTCGGCGACGCCGGCATCGACGTGTCGAACCTGCGCACCGACGAACTGCCGACCTCGGCATCCGTCCTCCCCATCCGCTCCGACGGGTCGCGACCGGCGCTCCACGTGGTCGGGGCCAACGCGCTCGCCGCCGACGTCGTGCCCTGGGACGCGCTCGCCGCCGCCGACCACGTCCACGTCGGAGCGCCCGAGCTGCTCGGTCCCGAGAACGTCATCGAGATCCTGGAGTACGCCCGTCGGCACGGAGCGACGACGTCGCTCGACTTCCTCATCGGCGGCGACCCCGCGTTCTACGCGCTCATCAAGCCCCTGCTCGCGCACACCGACTACGTGCTCCCCAACGCCGAGCAGGCCATCGGCTGGACCGGCGCCGACGACCTGCCCGCCGCCGCCCGCGCCCTGCACGCGGCGGGAGCAGCGGTCGTCGCGTGCACCAACGGCGGCGACGACATCGTGGTGGTCGACGGCGGCGACCTCGAGTTCGTCCCCATCGTGCCCGCGGAACCGGTCGACACCAGCGGCGGCGGAGACGCCTTCTCGGCCGGCTTCGTCTTCGCCAAACTCCGCGGGTGGTCCTCGCGCGACGCCGCGCGCTTCGGATCGGCCACCGCCGCACAGGTCGTCGCCGGCGTGGGTACCGATCACGGCGCGTACGACGCGGCATCCATCGACGCTCTGCTCTCGGCGGGAGTGCTGTGATCGCGAGCGGTGTGCGAGAAGCCGTGGCGGACGCCTGCCGTGCTCTCGCCGCGCAGGGCCTGGTCATGGGGACAGCGGGCAACGTCAGCGTGCGCGTGGACGGGGGCATCGCGATCACGGCGACCGGAGTGGTCTTCGCCGAGGCGGTCGCCGACGACGTCGTGATCGTCGACGGCGAGAAGAGAGTCGTCGAGGGGGCGCTCGCCCCGAGCTCCGAGCTCGACCTGCACCGCGCGGCCTACGCCGACGAGGCCGTCGGGGCCGTCGTGCACACGCACGCCCCCGCGGCGATCGCCCTCTCACTCGTCTCGGACCGACTGCCCTGCGTGCACTACCAACAGCTCGCCCTCGGAGGCGAGATCGACGTGGTGCCCTTCTCGGTCTTCGGCTCGGCCCAACTCGCCGCGGACACGGGCGACGCCCTCGCCGCAGCGAACGCCGCGATCCTCGCCCACCACGGCGCCGTCACCACGGGCCGGGACCTCGCCGACGCGGTGACGAACACCGCCCTGCTCGAGTGGGCGTGCGACATCTACCTGCGCGCGCGAGCGGTGGCGGTGCCCGCCGAACTCAGCCCCGAGCAGCAGGCCGCGGTGCTCACCGCCGCGGTCTCGACCGGGTACGGACACAAGCACGGAGCGTGACATGGATGCCGTGACCACCGACACCTTCGACTCGCTGAGCCCTCTCGATGGGCGCGTCGTCGACACCTTCCCGGTGCGGGGCCCCGCCGAGGTGGTGTCGGCGGTGGACCGCGCGCGGCGCGCGGCGCGCGAGTGGCGGTCCCTCGGCTTCGAGGGGCGCCGGCGCGCGCTGCAGGCCTGGCGGCGCGACATCGTGGCGCACCTCGACGACCTCATCGCCGTGGTGCGCGCCGAGACCGGCAAGCCCCGTGGCGACGCCCGGCTCGAGATCATGCTCGCCCTCGACCACCTGGCCTGGGCGGCGACCCACGCGCGCCCGGTCCTGCGTCGGCGTCGCGTGGGCGCGGGGGTGCTGATGCTCAACCAGTCGGCGAGTGTCGGCTACACCCCGTACGGCGTGGTCGGGGTCATCGGCCCGTGGAACTACCCGGTCTTCACGCCCATGGGCTCGATCGCGTACGCGCTCGCCGCGGGCAACGCCGTGGTGTTCAAGCCCAGCGAGTACACCCCCGGCGTGGGCGTGTGGCTGCAGCGCTCGTTCGTGCGTGCGGGCGGGTCGGCCGATGTCTTCGCCGTGGTGACCGGTCTCGGGCCCACCGGCGCCGCCCTCTGCCGCTCGGGTGTCGACAAGGTGGCCTTCACCGGGTCCACTGCGACGGGCAAGGCCGTCATGGCCGCGTGCGCCGAGAGCCTCACCCCGGTCGTGATCGAGGCGGGCGGCAAAGACGCCCTCCTCGTCGACGAGGACGCCGATCTCGCGGCCGCGGCCGAGGCGGCCGTCTGGGGCGCGTACTCGAACGCGGGTCAGACCTGCATCGGCATCGAACGCGTCTACGCGCACGCGAAGATCTACGACCGCTTCGTCGAGGCCGTCGCCGAGCGCACGCGCGAGCTTCGCGCCAGCGCCGACGACGCCGCGACGCTCGGTCCGCTCACCATGCCGCGCCAGGCCGACGTGGTCCGGGCGCACGTCGCGGACGCGCTCGCGCGGGGCGCGACGGCGCGCGTCGGATCGGCTCCGGCTCCCGGGACCACCCTGCAACCCATCCTCCTCACCGACGTCGACGAGGAGGCGGACGCCGTGCGCGAAGAGACCTTCGGCCCGACCCTGGTCGTCAACCGCGTGGCATCCATGGACGAGGCCGTCCAGAAGGCCAACGCCGTGCGGTACGGACTGTCGGGCTCGGTGTTCTCGAAGCGTCGTGGCCGCGAGCTCGCCCTGCGCCTGCGCGGCGGCATGATCGCGATCAACTCGGTCATCTCGTTCGCCGCGGTCCCCGCCCTCCCCTTCGGCGGGGTGGGCGATTCCGGGTTCGGACGCATCCACGGGGCGGACGGCCTGCGTGAGTTCGCGTACCCGAAGGCGCTGACCCGTCAGCGCTTCCCGCTGCTGACGTTGACCACGATGCGCCGCACCGCGAAGGTCGACCGTCTCGTCGAGCGCATCATCCGGCTGCTCTACGGCTGAGCCGGAACGGCGCGGATGCCGCGGGCTCCCGGCATCCGTCGACGATCACCGCACCGAACGCACCCGCATGATGATGACCGAGCCGAGCAGGCCCGCCAGTCCGCTCGCGAGGAACAGCCCCGAGAACCCGCCGAACAGCACCACGGCGCCCGCCCCGAGCAGGGGACCGAACGCCTGCGGGCCGGCGAGGGCGATGTTCATGATCCCGACGTCCTTGCCGCGCGTCTCGGCCGAGGGCAGCACCTGCGTGGCCAGGGCCTGGTCGACGGCGAAGAAGCACCCCTGACCGAGCCCGAGCAGCACGGCGCCGATCACCGCGGTCGACTCGGCCGGGGCGACGGCCAGCAGCAGGGCCGAGACGGCTTGAGCGACCCCCGAGGCGAGCACGAACACGCGACGGCGCTGAACCACGTCGCTGAGCTTTCCGAGGGCGACGGATGCCACGATCGTCACGACCATGTAGATCACCGTCGTGAAGACGAGGAAGCCGGTCGGGTCGGCCACCCTCAGCGCGAAGGTGAAGAAGTACAGCAGCATCGTCGTGGCGATCGCGTTGCCGAGGTTGATGAGCACGCGGCTCGCGACGGTCCACGCGAAGTCGGGGTGACGCCGGGGGTCGACCCAGATCGAAGAGAGGATCGTGCGGACGGTGAGCGGGCCCAGCAGCGCCGCCTCGGATGCCGTCAGCGGAACGTCGCGCAGAACGAGCAGGAACGGCACGGCCAGGCCGACGCAGCACACGGCCAGCGCGAGGTAGCCGGACGCCGTCGTGGTGAACACCGCGGTGACCAGCACGATCCCCAGCAGGATGCCGATCGCGTTCGGTGCCGAGATCCAGCCCGACACGAGCCCCCGCTGCCCCGCGGGCACGCGGTCGGCCATGACGGCGGTGAGGGCGGCGGAGGCCATGCAGAAGCCCATCATCACCGCGGTCCACATTGTCACCGTGCCGAGCGACTCGGTCTGGACGCCGAGCAGCGCGAGACCGACGGCCGCGAGCACGACACCGCCGAGGATCCAGGGGCGACGGCGTCCGAACCGCGACCGGGTCCGGTCGCTCAGCGCACCGACGATCGGGTAGGCGATGACCACGAACGTCCCCGCCACGGCGCTGACCAGGCCGTAGGTGACGAGCGAGACGAGCCAGTCGTCCGAGGCGTGCTGCGCGGCGATCTGCAGGGGCAGCAGCACCTGCACCGGGACGAGCTGCGCCATCCACAGTCCGAGCCACACCCCGGCGAAGGCCGCGATCCAGCCCGCGCGAACGGGGCGGGTGGGTTCGGCGTAGGCGGTGAGGGTGGCGGGCGTCGCGTCAGCGGTCACCGGATGCCGCCCGTCCGCGTCGCCGCGAGCGTCGTCACGGCCCACCGGCCGGCATCCGCCACGGCGTCGCGCGCGTCGCGCAGCGCTCCGCAGGCGTTGAAGAACCCGTGGATCTGGCCGGCGTGGGTCACGAGGTGCGCGGCGACGCCGGCGGCCTCGAGACGCTCGGCGTAGGCGACGCCCTCGTCGCGGAGCACGTCGAAACCCGACACCGCGAGGTACGCCGGGGCCAGGCCCGAGAGGTCCTCGGCCCGCAGGGGCGAGACCAGCGGATCATCGGCGCTTCCGCCGCCGCTCAGGTAGTGCGCGGCGTACCAGTCCATCTGCGCCTCCGTGAGGAAGAAGCCGTCGGCGAACAGCTCGTACGAGCGGTGCTTGCGCGAGAGGTCGGTGACGGGACAGAACAGGATCTGGAACGCCGGTGCGCCCTCGGCATCGTCGCGCGTGACCGACGCCACGACTGCCGAGAGGTTGCCGCCCGCGCTCTCACCGCCGACACCGATCGCGTCAGCGGTTCCGCCGAACCGCGAGGCGTTGTCGCGGGCCCACCGGAAGGCGTCGACGCTGTCGTGGAGCCCCGCCGGGAACGGCGCTTCGGGGGCCAGCCGGTAGCCGACCGACACCACCGTCAGGCCCGAGGTCTTCGCGAGGGTGCGGCACGTGGCATCCGCGCTGTCGACCGATCCGAGCACCCAGCCGCCGCCGTGGAAGTACACGATGATCCCGGATGGCGCGCGGTCGAGGTCCGCGCGGTACACGCGTCCCGGAACCCGCCCGTCGCGGGTGGGGATCTCGATGTCGTCCCTCTGCCCGAGCTTCGTGGTCCCGGCGAACGTCCACGCCTCGAGTTCGATGTGCGCGCGGGCCTCGTCGAGGGGGAGCCGCTCGAAGTGGGCGCCGGGCGCGTCGTTCATCACGCGCAGAGACGTCTGCACCGCGGGGTGCAGGGTGTTGCCGTCGATCACGACGGGGCGGCCGTTCACCGCGCGGAGGGCCGCGGGCGGAAGCGACCCGAGGGCGCGCGCGCCCCAGCGGAGCAGGTGGTCCTGGGGACGGGGACGGAGCATCGCGGAACCCTTCTGTCGATCACGGCAGTGGGATCGACTATCGGGTCACTTTATTGCACACACGTACCATTTTGTGTGACGAAGATGTGAATTTGTCTCGGAGGGCAGGCGCCCTGCGCGAGAAACCTGTACGTTTGTGCCAACTAAGCGGGGGAGAGATCCCCCTCGCCCAGCGAAGAGGTCGCGGCGAGGGTCACGAACCCCACGATGGCGGCGCGTAAGGCGTGCGCCAGCGACTGGAATTGGACCTCCTCGGAACGGGCGATGCGATGCAGGGCGAAACCGTCGATCAGGGCGACGACCGCAGCGGCGGCGTGCGGATCGGTCACGCCGTTCGTCTGCAGCACGGCGGCCGCGAGTGCCCGCGTCTCGTCGAGGATCTTCTCGACGTGAACACGCAGGGCCGGATGACGCGAGGCGAAGAGGTAGATCTCGAACTGCGCGACCGTGTGGTCCTGCGATTGGCTGCGCACGATCTCGACGAACTCGTCGATCGCCGCACCGGGGCTGTTCGCGCCCGAGACGAGAACGGAGCGGAACTGCTCGAGCCGCTCGAGCTCGGCCGCCATCGCGTGCGCCACGGCCTCGCCGATCATGTCGTCGAGCGAGTCGAAGAAGTACGTCGTCGACGAATGCGGCACCCCCGCCGCGGCGGCCACCGACCTGTGCGTGACGGCCGCGATGCCCCCCTCGGCGATGATCGCGATCGTGGCGTCCAGCAGCAGCTCGCGACGCGCGCGACCGCGCGCCCGCATCGGCCGGCTCGTCGTCTCGCTCACGCTGTCCTCCTCGCCGACCGGGGTGGTCGGTGTCGCCTTCGGAACGGAGTAAGCCTATGACCGCCTCCCCGCCCTCTGCGGACCGGGTCCCGGCCCCCGACGTCGACGTGGTCGTGGTCGGCGCAGGTCTCTCGGGCCTGACCGCCGCTCACCGGCTTCGCCAGTTCGGCGCGACGGTGGCGGTGTTCGAAGCGGCGCCCCGCGTGGGCGGACGCGTGTCGTCGGCGGAGGTGGCGGGGGTGCACGTCGACCTCGGCGGCACGTTCGTCGGCCCCGGTCAGGATCGCATCCTGGCTCTCGCCGACGAAGTGGGCGTCTCTCGCTATCGGACCTACGCCGCGGGTCGCAACGTCATCCGGTGGCGCGGCGAGCACCGGCGCTACCGCGGCACGGTGCCCCCGGTCGGCGCGAGCCTGCTCGACGTGGGGCGGATCCAGCTCACTCTCGACCGCCTGGCGCGCACCGTCCCCCGAGGGAACCCCGCCGCCGCCCCGCAGGCCGCGAACCTGGATGCCGAGAGCCTCGGCTCGTGGCTGCGCCGTTCGCACGCCTCTCCCGCGGCGCGAGAGCTCATCGCGATCGCCGGCCGGACGACGTGGGGGTGCGAGCCCGACGAGATCTCGTTCCTGCACGCTCTGCACTACATCCACCAGGCGGGTGGACTGTCGTCGATGCTCGACACCGAGGGCGGCGCACAAGAGGAGCACTTCGTCGAGGGCTCGCACGCGATCGCCGTGCGTCTCGCCGACGCGCTCGGGTCGGCTCTGCGGGTGAGCGCTCCGGTGCGACGCATCGAGACCGTCGCCGAGGGGGTGCGCGTGTCGACGGCCGACGAGACGGTGACCGCTCGCGCCGTCGTCGTCGCCGTGCCGCCGGCGCTGCGGGGCAGGATCGATTTCGCGCCGGCCCTTCCCCCCTCTCACGCGCAGATGGCCCAGCGCTGGCCGGCCGGGGTGCTGTCGAAGGCCTACGCCGTGTACGAGCGGCCGTTCTGGCGCGATCACGACCTGTCGGGGCAGGGGCTCTCCGACACCGGCCCGGTCTTCATCACCTTCGACGCCGGTCCCGCTCACGCCGGCGCCCCCGGCGTGCTCCTCGGCTTCATCGGCGGGGTCTACGCCCGCGAGTGGGACGAGCTGGCACCCGCCGAGCGCGCAGCGCGGGCGCTGTCGTCCTTCGCCGACCTGTTCGGCCCCCGGGCACTGGATGCCATCGGCTACATCGACCAGCGCTGGGGCGCCGAGCCCTGGGTCGGCGGCGGCCCCACCGCCGCCCCGGGGCCGGGAGCGGTCGTGCCCTACGCCGGTGCCCTGGCCACCCCCGTCGGGTCGATCCTCTGGGCCGGTACCGAGACGGCCGATCGCTGGACGGGATTCATGGACGGCGCCGTCCGCGCCGGTGAGCGCGCGGCGCTCCAGGCCCGCGGCATCCTGACCTCCTCCTCGACCGACCACGAACAGACGGGAGTCGCCCGATGACCTGGCGCCGCGAGTACACGCACCTCACCACCGCCACCGCCGACGCGGTGTGGAAGAGGTGGACCACCCCCGAGGACTGGGCCGTCGACGATCCCGACCTGCGCGAGGCCACCTTCTCCGTGCCCCCGCGCGTCGGTGACTCCGGCCGCGTGGTCAACCACGGAACCCCCGCGCAGCGCTTCACCTTCACCGAGCTGCAGCCGGGGGGCGCGATGAACTTCCGCATCGGGTTGCCGGGGGCGGTGCTGTCGTTCCCGCACCGCATGCGTCAGACACCGAACGGGCTGTCGGTGACGCACGCCGTCGAGGTCTCCGGTCCTCTCGCGCTGGTGTTCGGCCCGCTCGTGGGGCGCAAGATCGCCGCGGGCCTGCCGGCTGTCGTCCGCCTGGTGACGACGAACGCGCTCGCCGACATGGCCGCCGACGCGCGCGGGGAGTAGTCGGTGTCGCTGTCGATGACGCTCACGACCGCGGCGATGTGGGTGAGCGCGCGGCCTACGCGCTCGTGGGGGCTTTCTCGCGCGATCCCGAACGATCGATGACATAACGGGACATATGTGCAACAATCTGCCGAGGGCGCGACGGCGCGCCCCGTTCAAGGAGGACCGATGACCGCTCGCTACGACCTCGCCAAGATCAAGCTCGGCAAGCTCATGACCGACCCCGATGCCGAGGGCATCATCCTCGACGTCATCCCCGACCTCAAGGCGAGCCCCACCTACCTCGTGGCGCGCACCCTCACCGCGAGCGCCGCCCTCAAGCTCGCCGAAGCGCAGATTGGCGCCGAGAAGGCATCCGAACTGCGTCGTCGCGTCGAGGCGCTCGAGGCGTGAGGGGCCCGCGCGGCGAGGGGTAGATTGGCGGCGTGATGCCGCTCGTCTTCCTCGCCGTGGCCCTCGCCGGCGGCGTGGGGGCGGCGCTGCGCTATCTGCTCGATGTGGCTGTGCGGCGCCGCACGGGGGAGCAGTTCCCCTGGGGCATTCTGGTCGTGAATCTCACCGGGGCGCTGGTGCTCGGCATCCTGACCCCCCTTCCCGCCGACGAGTCGTGGCGGTGGATCCTCGGGACGGGTCTGCTCGGCGGGTACACGACCTTCAGCGCGGTGGCTGTGACCACGGCGCTGCTCGCCGAAGAGGGGCGCTCGCGCGCGGCGGTGTCGTACGCGGTGGTGTCGTTCGTCGGGTCCGTCGTCGCGGCGGCACTGGGTCTGTCGCTCGGATCGGCGCTCTGAGGCAGCCGCCCGCCGGGCGGTCCGAGGGGCGGGCGCTCATGGGATACTGAGCTTCGATACATTCCTGTATCGGACTTACCCGGAGGGTCCCCCCGTGTCGTACCTGGCCGTCCTGAGCCTGAAGAACCGCGCCCTCATCGCCCTCGTCACGATCGTCGCGGCGGTCTTCGGCGGGCTCGCGCTCACCAGCCTCAAGCAGGAGCTCATCCCCTCGATCGAGTTCCCCCAGCTCGCCGTCGTCACGACCTACCCGGGCGCCTCGCCCGAGGTCGTCGAGACCGATGTCTCGACCCCGATCGAGAACGCCATTCGCGGTGTCGAGGGACTCGAGTCCACGACCGCGACGAGCACGACGAACTCCTCGATCGTCTCGGCGGAGTTCACCTACGGCACCGACCTCGCGGGGGCGCAGCAGAAGATCCTCGCCGCGATCGCGCGCATCAAGGACCAGCTCCCCGACTCCGCCGACACCACCGTCGCGTCGGCGAGCATCGACGACTTCCCCGTCATCCAGCTCGCCGTCACGGGATTCGCCGACGCCGAGGCGACGCAGTCGATCCTCCAGACGAGCGTCGTCCCCGACCTCGAGGACGTCGCGGGGGTGAACGGCGCGCAGATCGTGGGCGGCACCGCCCAGCGCGTGACGATCACCCCCGACACCGCCAAGCTCTCCGAGCGCGGCTTCAGCCAGCAGGCGATCACCGACGCCCTCGACGCCAACGGCGTGCTCTTCCCGGGCGGCTCCCTGACCGAGGGCGATCAGACCCTCACCGTGCAGACCGGGTCGAAGCTGACCAGCGTCGACGAGATCTCCGCCCTCCCGCTCGTGCCCACCGACGCCGCCCAGTTCCAGGCGGGGCAGACGAAGATCAGCGATGTCGCCACGGTCGCCCTCGAGCCCGACCCCGTGACCACGCTGTCGCGTGTCGACGGGCAGCCGGCCCTGACCATCGCCGTCACCAAGCTCCCGGCCGCCAACACCGTCGACGTCTCGCGCGGCGTCCTCGATGCGCTCCCAGGGCTCGAATCGCAGCTCGGTCAGGGCGCGAAATTCACCGTCGTCTTCGACCAGGCGCCGTTCGTCCAGCAGTCGATCGAGGCCCTCGCGCAGGAGGGGCTCCTCGGTCTGGTCTTCGCGGTCGTGGTGATCCTCGTCTTCCTCATGTCGGTGCGTTCGACGCTCGTGACGGCGATCTCGATCCCCACCAGCGTCCTCATCACCTTCGTGGGGCTCCAGGCCTTCGGGTACTCGCTGAACATCCTGACCCTCGGCGCGCTCACGATCGCGATCGGCCGCGTCGTCGACGACTCGATCGTGGTGATCGAGAACATCAAGCGCCACTACGTCGGCGACGCCGACAAGATCCCCACGATCGTGCGCGCGGTGCGCGAGGTGGCGGCCGCCATCACGGCATCCACCATCACCTCCGTCGCGGTATTCCTCCCGATCGCCTTCGTGGGCGACGTGACGGGAGAGCTCTTCCGACCGTTCTCGCTGACCGTGACGATCGCCATGGCGGCCTCGCTGCTCGTGTCGCTCACGATCGTGCCCGTGCTGGCGTCGTGGTTCCTGAAGCCCGGGAAGGTCATCCGCGACGCCGAGGGCAATCCGATCGACCCCGAGTCGCCGACCGCGCCGCCCTCGCGCCTGCAGAAGGCCTACGTCCCGGTGCTGCGCTGGACGCTGAAGCACTCGTGGGTCACCCTCACCCTGGCCGTACTCGTGCTCGGCGGGACGCTCGCGTCCGTCCCCCTGCTCAAGACGGACTTCCTCGGCGACTCCGGTCAGAACACCTTCACCGTCACGCAGAAGATCGGCTCCGCCCCGAGCCTGGATGCCGAGGACGCGGCGGCCCAGAAGGTCGAGGCCGTGCTGCTCGACACCGACGGCGTGCAGACGGTGCAGACCTCGATCGGCTCGAGCGGGTCGGCGCTGCGCGACGCTTTCTCGGGCGGCGGCTCGGGCATCACGTACTCGATCACCTCCGCCTCCGGCGTCGACCAGGTCGAGCTCCGCGACCGTGTCCGCACCGAACTCGAGGCGCTTCCCGACGCGGGCGAGATCGAGGTCGCGGCCTCCGGCGGCGGACTCGGCTCGGCCGGCATCACCGTCGACGTCACCGCCGCCGACGGACAGTCGCTGCAGCAGGCGAGCGACGCCGTGGTCGCGGGCCTGCAGGGGCGCGACGGCATCGGTCAGGTCACCAGTAGCCTCTCGGCATCCCTCCCCTTCATCTCCGTCCGCGTCGACCGCGACGCGGCGTCCGAGCGCGGACTGTCCGAGCGCGCCGTGGGGGCGCTCGTCTCGGCGACGCAGCAGCCGCGGCAGGCGGGCACGGTGGAACTCGACGGGCGCGGGGTGACCGTGTACGTCGCCACCGCCAACCCGCCGAAGACCATCGACGACCTGCGCGCCCTCGAGATCCCGAGCGCGCGCGGCAACGTCCGCCTCGACCAGATCGCCACGGTCGAGCAGAGCGAGACCCCGCCGTCGATCTCGACCTCGCGCGGGCTGCGCACGGCCACGATCACGGTGACGCCGACGACCGACGACCTGGGCAGTTCGTCGGCCAGCGTCACCTCGGCCCTCGCCGACACCTCGCTGCCGCAGGGGGCCACCGCGAAGGTGGGCGGTTCGGTGACCGACCAGCGCGACGCGTTCAGCCAGCTCGGCCTCGCGCTGCTCGCGGCGATCCTCATCGTCTACGTCGTGATGGTCGCGACCTTCAAGTCGCTGCGCCAGCCGCTCGAGCTGCTCGTGTCTGTGCCGTTCGCGGCGACCGGAGCGATCCTCATGCTGTTGATCACGGGTGTGCCGCTCGGTGTCGCGGGCATGATCGGTGCGCTGATGCTCGTCGGCATCGTGGTGACCAACGCGATCGTGCTCATCGACCTCGTGAACCAGTACCGCGCCCGCGGTCTCAGCGTCTTCGAGGCGACGGTCGTCGGAGGCGCGCGACGCCTGCGTCCCATCCTGATGACGGCCCTCGCGGCGATCTTCGCCCTCGTGCCGATGGCCCTGGGGATCACCGGCCACGGCGGATTCATCTCACAGCCGCTGGCGGTCGTCGTGATCGGCGGGCTCGTGTCGTCGACGTTCCTGACGCTGCTGGTGCTGCCGACGCTCTACAACCTCATCGAAGGTGCGAGCGAGAGGCGTCGTGAGCGGCGGGCGGCGCGAGAGGCAAGGCACGTCGAGCCGACGGCCGACGACGGGCACCCCCTGAGCCGCCGAGAACTGCGCGAGAAGCACTGACGCGGTACGGGCGGGATGCCGACACCCGGCGTCTCGTCCCTCTCGCGGTGCTCATCCCGAGGTGTCGGCGGTCACCGGGCGGGGTGAGCGTCGATGCGCGATCGGGGCGAGGCGACGAGCCCTCGACGGGGTGACCGGGCGCGACGCGCGGGGCGCGCTGCGCCGCCGAGCGCGCGGGTCGGCGGGTGGCCGTCGGCCGGGCGAGCGGGAAGCGGGGGCGTCGACGGAGGGCGTGGTGCGCCGCGGCGGGAGTCTGTGCGGTCGGCTTCGACGTGGCCGCCGTCGCCGCCGACGCGAGGATCTGCGTGAACATCCCCGACCACGCGAACATCGCCGCGCACGAGATGGTCTCGAACAGTGCCAGGTTGATGGTCGCCGAAACGAACAGCGTGATCGAGACGATCAGCCAGACGGTCGCGATTCCCGTGCCGATCGCCATTCGCTTGCCGAGGCGGTGGAAGAGGAACGGCGCGCTCAGCAGCAGGGCGAGGAACCCCAGAACCATCGAGCCGGCGACCTTGTCGTGAAGGTCCTTGTCGGTGTTCAGGGGAATGCAGCCCACCAGAGCCAGATTCACGCCCACGACGTTCAGGCAGATGAAGGCCACCGTCGCGGCGCCGCGACGGACGGGACCGCGACCCACGCGTCGCACATCGCGCCGGACGCGGAAAGCGAAGACCACGACGATCATCCCGCTGACCTTGAGCGTGGTGTTGAAGAACGCGCTCGAGAGGTCGCCGAAGATCCCCAGCTGGCTGAAGTGCAGCTGCCACCACAGCGGGTCGCTCGTCGTTGCGATCGACAGCAGCAGTCCGCTGACCAGGACGATCAGGGCCGCCCCGCCGACGTGCATCGTCGGGATCGCGTCGAGGCGGCGCGCGAGGGTGCTCAGACGCGGCACCGGGAGCGAAAAGGGGACAGCGGAGCGGAGCGCGGTGCTCATGTGGGGGATCTTTCCTCAGGACGGAACGAGGATCCCCCCACACCGCGGGACCCTCGGCCCCCGTCGGCTCATTCGGGCAATGAGCCAGGAGAAAGCGTGGTCCTTTGCATCCCCCGGCCTTGACGGAAACCGTCAGGGCACATGGTATCGTTCGCGCCGCCTTTTCAGGAAAGGGCTTGTCTGGGAAATTCCCAGGTCATACGGCCAATTCTTTGTCCCCCATTTGGGGGACAAGGACGCCTCAGGCGCGGTAGGAAATGCCCCATTCCCTGGTCATTTCCGCGCCGGGTTCGAGTCGTTCCAGGTCCGTACCGGTGGCGAAAGCGTTCGCCGGCGCCGTCATCGGCTCGATCGCCACCGCGAGGGACTGCCCGGGGTAGCGGTCGGTCGTGAACACCTGCGCCCAGCGGAACCCGTCGTCCTGCCACAGCTGCACGCGCCGACCGTCGGGGGCGGTGAGGGTGTGGTGCGCCCGGCCGTCGGCATCCCGCTCCCATCCGCGGTAGCCGTTGTCGAGCGAGGCATCGCCGAGACGGCGACCCTCGCGCAGGTCGGTGGCGGCGTCGACCGGCACCTCGTCGACGGGGATGTTGCGGTCGTCGAGGACGAGCGTGGTCGTGCCGGTCGAGTGCACCACCAGATCCTCGGTCGGCACGCCGCCGATCTGGAGATAGGGGTGCACGCCCAGGGCGACGGGGGCGGCCTTCGCCCCGATGTTCTCGATGGCGTGGGTCACGCGCAGACCGTCGGCGCGGAGGGCGTACGTGACCCGCGTGCGCAGGTGGAAGGGGTAGCCGGTCTGCGGCACCACGTCGGCGCCGAGCACGAGGCGATCGTCGGTGTGCTCGATGGCCTGGTAGGTCCCGAAGCGCAGCAGGCCGTGGCTGGCGTTGCCGAACTTCGGCTCGCTGATCGCGAGCTGCAGATCCTCGCCGTCGAAGGAGTACTTGCCGTCGCGTATGCGGTTCGGCCAGGGGACGAGGACGACTCCGGATGCCACGGGCGTGGGCAGGTCGTCGGGGTAGCGCGGTACGAGGTCGACGCCGTCGACCGTCAGCGCGCGAAGGGCGGCACCCACCTGGGCGATCTCGGCGGAGGAGTGCTCGCCGCGGAGGTGGAAGCGGGATCCGGTGGGGTCGGCGGTCATGGCGTGGCCTTTCGCGATCGGCGCGGGCGCTGCAGCCAGGGCTGCAGCATGCGGGTGACCCACGGGAGGACCGCGTAGGTCATGACGGGGGTGAGCATGAGGGTGGTGGCGAGCACGCGCAGCACGAGGGGGATCTCGGCGAACCCGGGCACGAAGCCCAGCAGCCACGACGCCGCGAGGTTCGTCGGGAAGAACCCGACCCAGATCGTCACGGCCTGCTTCCACCGCGGGGGAGCCGCCGGCACCGGCTGCTGGATCGGCTGGGTGCCGGCATCCGTCACCGTCGCCGCTTCGAGGATCGAGCCGTGCGGGGCATCGAACCAGCCCTCGATCCCGGTGCGGCGCTCGCTGCGCTCCTCGCGCGCGAAGGGGCGGCCGGAGTCGAGCCACCACTGGCGCTGCGTGGAGCTCTCCCACTCCTCGAGCGTCGTGATGTCGCGAAAGCGGTACAGCATGTACCAGAGGTCGCTGTCTTCGCCCGCGCGCACCCACCCCGAGCCGAGGAAGCCCGGGAAGGCGGTCGCGAGGTCGGTGCCGGCCTGCATCCAGGAGGTCGCTTCGGCGGTGCGCGTCGGGTCGATGCGCCGCTCGATCGCCACCGTGATGGGGTGGGCGTCGGTGTCTGCCATGCGTCTATCTTCCGTCACGGCGACCCTGGGTCCCTCTCCTGGAAACCTGTCCCGCTCTCGACCACCTCTGTCCCTCTCTCGACGAACCTCGTCCCCCTTTCGGCGGGGTGATGTCCCAAGTAGGGCTGTCTGATGCGCCGCGACAGCGCCAAAAGGGGGACACGGGTCATCCGGGGGCATGGATGCCATTCCCAGGCGCGACCTGTAACGTGGTGCGGTCGGCTCTGGACACCGTGCGTGATGCGCGGATGGGTTTGTGAGTCCAAGGGGCCGATGGACAGGACGCGATCGCGGCCTCGACCATCACTAGTGAATTGGCCCCCGGCCGACGAGAGTCCGGGTATCGCACCGCCACGAGCGGTGTCGCTGTTTCGCGCGAACAGAACCCAGGAAGTTTCTCCATGCCCAAGAACAAGAAGCCCGCCGGCGGCCGCGCCGCCAAGAACTTCGAGCCCCGCTACGGCGCCAAGACCTCGTTCCAGGACCGCAAGCGTCGCCCCGGCACCGAGGCGCCCGCCAAGCCCGGCAGCAAGAGCCCCAGCCACCGCGGTTACCGCCCCGAGGCCGAGGCCACCGCCGACAAGGGCCGCTGGAACGCCGCCGACCGCGCCGGTCGTACCGAAGCCCGAAACATCCGCACCTCCGCCCGGGACGACCGTCCGGCTCGTTCGTTCGACGACCGCCCCGCGCGTTCGTTCGACCGCACTGACCGTCCGGCTCGTTCGTTCGACCGCAACGAGCGCCCGGCGCGTTCGTTCGATCGTGACGAGCGTCCCCGTCGTGACGCCGGTGAGCGTCCCGTGCGGTCGTTCGACCGCAGCGACCGTCCGGCGCGTTCGTTCGGTCGTGACGAGCGTCCCCGTCGTGACACCGGTGAGCGTCCCGCGCGGTCGTTCGACCGCAGCGACCGCCCTGCTCGCTCGTTCGATCGGAGCGAGCGCCCGGCTCGTTCGTTCGACGACCGTCCGGCTCGTTCCTTCGACCGCAACGAGCGCCCGGCTCGTTCGTTCGATCGCGATGAGCGTCCCCGTCGCGATGCCGGTGAGCGTCCCGCCCGCTCCTTCGACCGCAACGACCGTCCCGCGCGTTCGTTCGACCGCAACGAGCGCCCCGCGCGTTCGTTCGATCGTGACGAGCGTCCCCGTCGTGACGCCGGTGAGCGTCCCGCCCGGTCCTTCGACCGCAACGACCGTCCCGCGCGTTCGTTCGACCGCAACGACCGTCCCGCGCGTTCGTTCGATCGTGACGAGCGTCCCCGTCGCGATGCCGGCGAGCGCCCCGCCCGTTCCTTCGACCGCAGTGATCGCCCGGCCCGTTCCTTCGACGACCGCCCGCGCCGCAACGACGGCCCGAGCCGTAGCGATTGGAACAACACCCCGCAGCGCTCCGCCGAGCACGAGCAGCGCGTCGACGTCGTGCACGAGCGCCTGCAGGCCGAGGCCGTGGACGCCGCGACCGTGACCGGTGCAGGCTTCGCCGAGCTGGGCCTGGGCGACAACCTCGTCCGCGCGCTGGCCGGTCTGGGCGCGGCCAGCCCGTTCCCGATCCAGGCGGCCACGGTCGCCCCGATCCTCGAGGGCCGCGACGTCCTCGCCCGCGGCCGCACCGGCTCGGGCAAGACCATCGCTTTCGGTGCGCCGCTGGTCGAGAGCATCCTGCGCTCGCAGGCGGGTCAGCGCCGCGAGTTCGGTCGCGCCCCCAAGGCGATCATCCTCGCCCCCACGCGCGAGCTCGCCCTGCAGATCGACCGCACGGTGCAGGTGCTCGCGCGCAGCGTGGGCCTGTTCACCACCCAGGTCTACGGCGGCGTGCCCCAGGCGCGCCAGGTCGGTGCGCTCAAGAAGGGCGTCGACATCGTCATCGGCACCCCCGGACGCATCGAAGACCTGCTGAACCAGGGCAAGCTCGACCTCTCGCAGGTGCAGGTCGCCGTCCTCGATGAGGCCGACCACATGTGCGAGCTCGGCTTCCTCGAGCCCGTGCAGCGCATCCTCCGCGCGACCAAGAAGGACAGCCAGAAGCTCCTCTTCTCGGCCACGCTCGACCGCGAGGTCGCTGCCCTCGTCGACGAGTTCCTCGTCGAGCCGGCCGTCTACGAGGTCGCCGGCGAGGATCAGGACTCGAGCACCATCGAGCACCGCGTTCTCGTCATCGAGCACCGTGACAAGGCGCAGATCCTCGACTCGCTCGTCGACCGCGAAGGCAAGACCCTCGTCTTCGCCCGCACCCGCGCGTACGCCGAGATGCTCGCCGAGCAGTTCGACGACGCCGGTATCGCGGCGGTGGCGCTGCACGGCGACCTGAACCAGCAGAAGCGCACGCGCAACCTCGAGAAGCTCACCTCGGGTCGCGTCAACGTGCTCGTCGCCACCGACGTCGCCGCCCGCGGCATCCACGTCGACGACATCGACCTGGTCATCCAGGCCGATGCCCCCGACGAGTACAAGACGTACCTGCACCGCTCGGGCCGCACCGGCCGCGCCGGTCGCGCCGGCACCGTGGTCACCCTGATCACGCGCCAGCGTCGTCGTCGCATGACCGAGCTGCTCGACCGGGCCGAGATCCAGGCTCCCTTCGAAGAGACCGCGCTCGGCGACGACGTGCTCGAGGAGCTCTCGGGTCGTCAGCTGTCGAACGTCGACGCGTAACCCGCGTCTCGAAACCCCCGTCGCGACCGCGGCGGGGGTTTCGTGCATCGCGGGCGCGGAGACGCGACGCTCGCGCGAGCCGAGCGGGCACGATGCTGAGCGGGCTGCTCCTGCGTGAGATGTCGGGGAGCGAGGCCCTTAGAAGAGCGTCGGCTCGCTCGCGGGCGCGACGCGCGGACGAGTGGATGCCGAGACCCCGACCGTTCGCACGGGTCCGAGGCTGCTCGCCGGCGCGGTGCGTGCCGCGAGGCCGGGCTGGGGCCGGCCGCGCGGGTGGTCGTCCTCGTCCCACCCGTCCAGCCGGTGCATACGCAGGAGGGGGCGCATGCGTTTGCCGAGCCACGTGCGGTACGCCTTCGGTGCCGAGGTCGAGACACCCGGGTACAGCCCCCGGTACGACGAGACCAGGTGCGGATGCTCGCGCTCGAGCCACTCGAAGAACCACTGCTTCGCGCCGGGCCGCAGGTGGAGTGCGCCGTAGACGACGCGCGCCGCGCCGGCGGCTCGAATGCGGGCCAGGGCGTCGTCGAGCGCCGCGACCGAGTCGGTGAGGTGCGGCATGACGGGCATGAGGAACACCGTCACGCGGAAGCCCGCGGCGGTAGCCGCGCGCACGGTCTCGAGCCTCGCCTCGGCACTCGGGGTCCCGGGCTCGATCGAACGCTGGAGCGCGTCGTCGAAGACCGCGATCGACATGGCCAACGACACCGTGACCTGTTGTGCGGCCTCGGTCAGCAGCGGGAGGTCGCGCCGCAGCAACGTCCCTTTGGTGAGGATCGAGAACGGTGTGCCGTTGTCGGTGAGAGCCCCGACGATGTCGGGCATGAGGCGGTACCGCCCCTCGGCGCGTTGGTAGGGGTCGGTGTTCGTCCCGAGCATCACGGGTTCGCGCGCCCATGACCCCCGGCGCAGCTCGGTGCGCAGTACCTCGGCGACATTCACCTTCACTACGATCTGCGAGTCGAAGTCGGCCCCGTAATCCAGGTCGAGGTACTCGTGCGTTTTCCGAGCGAAGCAGTTGTGGCTGATGACCCCGTTCGCGATGAAGTCTTCGGTACCCGTCGTTATGTCGATCATGTCGATGTCGTAGCCGATGTCTTCGACTTTGACGACCCTCAGGTCCGAGCTGGTCTTGACCGCTGTCCCTGAGACGTCGACCTTGCGGGTGATGGACGGCCGGGCGATATCGAAGAAGCGCTGCCGCGAGGCTAGCCCCCCGCGAAGACGGATGTAGGACACGCCGCTCGGGCGGGCGGGTTCGCGAACAGCATCGAAGTGGAACGCGGCGAGAGCCTCTTCCGTCAGCGAGAGGAGCTCCTCATTCGCATTGCTGATTCGCACGATCCCGCGCGAACTCGAGCCCTCCGCGTCGAAGATGCCCCCGAGGAAGCCCGCCATCCAATCCCGACTTCGTGTGCTCGGTATCGCGGTGTAGTCCTCGATGCGCGCAACATCCCGCATCTTGGCCGTGTGCAGAGCCGTCATGGGTCGGCGATGCGCGGGCACGGGGAAGGGCCGGACCATCGTGACGATGCCGATCTGCTCGAGAAGCTCCTTCGAGAGGTCGAGCGCTTCGCGATCGGCGAGGGCGAGTCGGAACCGGTGAATCGCGCGGACTCGGTTTCCGTCGTCGTAGGTCTTGTGAAGGATCATCGCGTCACCGCGCACCATGCCCGTCAGATACCCCTGGCGCCAGTCGGGACCCATCGCCTGTGCGTAGGGGCGGGCGCCCGTTCCGAAACCTTGCAGACGGTTCGACACCGTGAGGCGAGGGCGCTGTTCGCCCGCGAGGGGCGAGTCGGTGACATGCTTCCACCCGCGTTCCGTCAGGAACCGGTGGTCTGCGCTGCCCTCGATCTCGGTTCCATCAGCGAGGGTGACGCGATGGAGGCGTTTGCGAGTGGTCCATTTCGCGCGAACGGTTGTTCGGACATAATGGCGATATCGCGCTCCCTGCTCGGTGCCGATGATCTCGTCTCCGACGCGGATCTCCGACAGCGGGACCTGGCGGCCGTCCGCTTTCAGGATGAGGGTGTCCGGGGAGAGGCAGTACGAGCACGCATGGCTGCACCCCCGGTAGGGATTCACCGTCCAGTCGAACGGCATGGCCGAGACGCCGGGCACGCGGTTCAACGCGCTCCTGCACAGCACCTCGTGGAATGTCATTCCGGCGAATTCCGGCGTGGTCACCGACCGCACGAGGCCGTCCATGCGCTCCATGCCCGGGAGTGCCGCGGTGTCCTCCACCCCCAGCTGCTGTCCCTGCCATCTCATGCGAACAGTCGAACACATGTTCGACGAATCGGCAACACTGCACCCGAGTCGTTCGCGGAGAGGGTCGAGCACCCGCGACCTCGCCTCCACCCGGGTCGACCGTTCAGGATGCACCCGCGAGAATGGAAGCGTGACCCGCCACGACCCCGAGACTTCGCCCCGCCGCGCCGCGCGCGCGGAGGCCGAGCGACTCGCGACCGCGGCCCTCACCCTTCCCGTCGTTCCCGGTGGCGACGGCTCCGCCGCAGCGCCTCCGACCCGTCGGGCTCTGCGGCGAGACGACGACGCCCCCGAGGCGGGGGAGTCCGAGCCCCGCGGCATCCGTCGACTCGCCCCCGTCCTCCTGCGCCGCCGCCTGGCGGTGGTCGCCGCGGCCGCCGTCGTGGTCGCCGGTTGCGTGGTGGCGATCGGGGCCGCCGCCTCGGGAGGCGGGCCCGACGGGTCCACCGACGCCGTCGCGCAGATCGCCGGCCCCCCGGCGGTCGCGGACGACGGAATCCCCGTGCCGCAGCTCGCGGCCGTCGCCGCCACGGCGACCCCGTGCGACGACCCCGCCTTCACCTCCGCGCTGGCCGCGGGAGACGACGCCGCAGTCATCGACGCGGCGGGGGGCGGGCAGGCGTTCCGCGCAGCGGTGGCATCCGGGATCGCCCCCTGCGTCTCGCTCTCCGACCCGAACCGCGAGTGGCTCGTGGTCAACAAGCAGCGTCCGTACGACCCGGTCGACTACCAGCCCGGCGACCTGGTCATGCCCGCAGACGTCCGCGCCCTCGAGGATTCCGCTCTGCGCGCCCCCGCCGCGCGCGCGCTCACCTCGCTCGTGAAGGCCGCATCCGCCGCCGGCGTCGGTGAGATCGGCTACCTCAGCGCCTACCGCTCGTACACGACGCAGAAGTCGACCTACGCCGGGCGCGTGGCGGTCGGGGGCGTCGCCGAGGCCGATCGCGAGAGCGCGCGGCCCGGCTTCAGCGAGCACCAGTCGGGGATGGCCGTCGACATCGTCCCCTGCAACGGTTCGTGCAAGACGCTCGACGACGTGGCGGCGTCTCCGCAGGGCGCGTGGGTGCGCGATCACGCATGGGAGTTCGGCTTCATCACGCGGTACGCCGAAGGGCGCGAGAGCGTCAGCGGGTACGAGCCCGAAGCGTGGCACCTGCGCTACATCGGTCCCGAGCTCGCCCGGGCCTACCACGAGGGCGGTTTCACGACCCTCGAGGAGTTCTTCGGGCTGCCTGCGGCGCCGACCTACTGACTCAGTTCACGACGCCGCCGCTGCAGGTCTGCTGCGCGGCGCTCGATCCGGTGATGGCGGGCGGGAGGGCGACTGCTCCCGTGTTCGGATCGACCTCGCCGGGCTCCGGCGCGGGGCCCTCCGTCGGCGCCGGCTGTTCTCCGGGGGCCGGCTCGGCGATCACCGTGCCGTCGTTGACCGCCACTCCTCCGGTCACCTCGATCGACCGGTTCTCGCGCAATGCATCCCAGAGCACCTCGGCCGCGGCGTAGTCGGGCGCCACGCGGTTGGCATCCGAGCGGGCCTCGACGGTCGGGTACTGCACGAAGACGATGTCTTCGAAGGGCACGTCCTTCACCGCGGAGGCGACCTGGACGAGGGTCAGGGGGTTCGTGAGGCTCTGCGTCGGCGTGACGTTCCGAAGGCCGGTCGAGGCCAAGCGCAGCACCGTCGAGGGGTTCGACAGCACCTCTTCGCTGACGAGCTTGCGCGCGAGGCGGGACATGTACTGCTGCTGGTTGCTCACGCGGGCCAGGTCGCTGCCGCCCACTCCGTATCGGGTGCGCAGGAACTGCAGCGCCTCGAGGCCCTGGATGGTCCGCGGTCCCGCTTGCCAGTCGATGCCCGTGTTCGCATCGCGCATGTCGCTCGCGAGGCAGATCTCGACGCCGCCGATCGCGTTGGTGATCTCGATGACGCCGCCGAAGGTGACCATCGCGCCGAATTGGATCTGCTGGCCGCTCATATCGGCGATGGCGGTGATCACGCACGAGAGTCCGCCGTACGTGTAGAGCTCGTTGATCTGCAGGGTGCCGCCGCCGAAGCGGCCCCCGTCGGCGGTGTCGCACGCGGGGGCGTCGAAGATGAGGTCGCGCGGGAACGAGACGACCGTGACCTTCCGGGGTTCCTCCGAGATGTGCACGAGGATGTTCACGTCGTTCAGGCGTCCGCCCGCGTCCGCACCCTCGCAGCGGTCACCCAGGAGGGCGATGAGCTCTTCTTCGCACTCGTCGATGCCGACGAGCATCATGTTCACGCCGCCCGAGAGCGCCCCGAGGTCGGGCGGGACGGCCGGCTGATTCTCGACGACCACGGCTTCTTCGACGAAGTCGGCGGTGAGGTCGTACGCCGTGTACGACACGACTCCGATCACCGCGACGGTGCCGACCACCGCGGCGACGGCGAGAAGCTTCGCGAGCTGGCCGAACGGGTTCGGCGAAGGCAAGCGGGCGTGCTGCGCGACGGTGCGACGGCGCCGGGGCATGGCTCCTCCTCGGGTTTCGTCGAGTCTAGGGGGACCGGATGCCGGGACCCCGGCGCGACGACAGGGGGGGGCGAAGCGAGGGTCGCCGTTTTCGGACCCCGTCCAAACTGAACGTTGGTGATGAAACCTCTCTGAGTTATGTTTGTGCAACGCGCGCCACCGATGCCGCGCAGATCGCTCAATTCATCCCCCCGTTTGGAGCGCACGATGGGTCGAACCCTGCGTTCGGTCGCGGCCATTTCCCTGGCCGGACTGTTCACCGTTGCCGGAGCCACAGCCGTTCAGGCTGCCGACGTGGGCGAGGAGGTGACGCCTCCCACACCCATCGAATCCGCGACGGGCCGGTACATCGTGGTCCTCGACGAGGCCCCCGTCGCCACGTACGAGGGCGGCGAGCCGGGCCTCGACGCCACGAAGTCCGACGAGGCGCGGCTCGATGCCGACTCCCCGCAGGCGCGGAAGTACTCCGCCTTCCTCGAGGAGCGTCAGCAGAACGTCGCCGACGAGGCGGGCGTCCGCCCCGATGCCACCTACACGATCGCCGTCAACGGCTTCAGCGCGAGCATGGACCCGAACCAGGCCGCCAAGCTCGCCGCGACCAAGGGCGTGCAGAAGGTCGTCCCCGACGAGATCCGCCACCCGGTCGCCGTCCCCTCGACCGAGTTCCTCGGCCTCGAGGGCGACAACGGTGTCTGGCAGAAGATCGGCGGCATCGGTTCGGCCGGCGAGGGCGTCGTCGTCGGTGTCGTCGACACCGGCATCGCGCCCGAGAACCCCGCCTTCGAGGGCGAGCCGCTGGGCACCACCGCCGGTTCAAAGCCGTACCTCGACGGCAACGACGTCGTCTTCCGCAAGGGCGACGGCACCGACTTCCGCTCCCCGCGCGTGGCCGAGGGCAACGGGTGGTCGCTCTCGGACTACTCGACCAAGCTCGTCGGCGCCCGGTACTTCGACCAGGGTGCCGCCGCCACGGGCTTCACCTTCGAGGCGGACTACCGCTCGCCCCGCGACGGCGACGCGCACGGCTCCCACACCGCCAGCACCGCGGCGGGCAACAACGGAGTCGACGCGAGCGTCGAGGGCATCGACTTCGGTGCGATCTCCGGTGTCGCCCCGGCGGCCAAGGTCGCCGCGTACAAGGCGTGCTGGGCGGGTCCCGACCCGCTCGTCACCACCGACGACGTCTGCGCTCTGAGCGACCTGCTCGGCGCGATCAACGCCGCGGTGTCCGACGGCGTCGACGTCATCAACTATTCGATCGGCGGAGGCGCGGCCACCACCACGCTCTCCCTCGAGGACCAGGCGTTCTTCAACGCCGCCGCGGCCGGCGTCTTCGTCTCGGTCTCGGCCGGCAACTCCGGACCCGGCGCTTCGACCGCCGACCACGCCTCGCCGTGGTACACCACCGTCGCGGCATCCACGATCCCGACCTACGAGGGAACCGTGAAGCTGCCCGACGGGTTCCAGGCCGCGGGAGCATCGGTGTCGGTGCGCGAAGGTCAGGATGTGACGGCACCCGTCGTCTACGCCGGCGACATCGCGGCATCCGGAGCCGATCCCGCGAACGCCGCGCTGTGCCTGATCGGATCGCTCGATCCCGCGAAGGCTGCCGGAAAGATCGTCGTGTGCGATCGCGGTCAGAACGCGCGCATCGAGAAGTCGCAGGCGGTGAAGGATGCCGGTGGCGTGGGCATGATCCTCGTCAACGTCACGCCGGCCTCGGTCGACAACGACTTCCACTCGGTGCCCACCGTGCACATCGACGCGCGCTACCGCGACGCTCTGCTCGCCTACGTGCGCGGGACGGCGGACGCCACCGCGACCCTCGTCGGCGAGAACGTCACGGGCGAGACGACACCGACGCCCCAGGTCGCGGGCTTCTCGAGCCGCGGACCGATGCTCGCCGACGGCAGCGACATCCTCAAGCCCGACGTGTCGGCTCCCGGTGTCGCGATCCTCGCGGCGGCGGCCAACGCGCCCGGCGCCACCCCGACGTTCGAGTTCCTCTCGGGCACGTCGATGTCGTCGCCGCACGTGGCGGGCCTCGGGGCCCTCTACCTGGGCGAGCGCCCGCTGGCGGCTCCGGCCGAGGTGAAGTCCGCGATGATGACCACCGCGTACGACACCGTCGACGTCGAGGGCGCTCCGGCTCAGGACCCGTTCGCGCAGGGCGCGGGCCACGTCGATCCGACGAAGTACTTCGATCCGGGTCTGCTGTACCTGAACGGTCCGGCGGACTGGGCGGCGTTCCTCCAGGGCAAGGGCCTCGAGGACTTCGGCGTCGCCCCGATCGACGGCAGCGACCTGAACCTCGCGTCGATCTCGATCGGCTCGCTCGCGAAGCCGCAGACCATCACGCGCACGGTCACCTCGACGAGGGCCGGGACGTTCTCGGCATCCATCGACGTCCCCGGAGTGGATGCCACGGTCGAGCCGGCCACGCTCGAGTTCGCCGCGGCGGGCGAGCAGAAGACGTTCACCGTGACCTTCTCGCGGACGGACGCGGCTGCGGAGCAGTGGACGAGCGGGTTCCTCACCTGGACCGGCGACGGTACGCAGGTGCGCTCGCCGATCGCGATCCGTCCGGCCACCGCCGAGGCTCCGGCCGAGGTCTCGGGCACCGGCCTGTCGGGATCCACGGCGGTCGAGATCCTTCCGGGCGTGGGCGGCGAGCTGCCGCTGAGCGTGTCGGGTCTCGTGGCCCAGACGCTGCTGGCCGATCCGGACAACCCGGTCGCCGGTCACAGCGGTAACCAGGACTCGGGCGACGCCGACGGATACGTGCGGTGGACCGTCCAGGTGCCCGAGGGTACGACCCTCTCGCGCTTCGACCTGGACTCGTCGGACGACACCGGGAGCGATCTCGACCTGTTCGTATCGCGCGTGGTCAGCCCCGACGACCTGCGGTACTACGAGCGGTTCACCTCCGCGACGGCCTCGGCCGACGAGCGGGTGACACTGACGAACCCCACCCCCGGCACGTACCTGATCGAGGCGAACCTCTACTCCTCGACCGGACCGTTCACGTGGGACATGACCTACGCGAACGTCACCCCCGGCGGCGAGGGACAGCTGACGGCGACGCCGAACCCGATCCCCGTGCAGCAGGGCGCCGCCGTCTCGTACGACCTGTCGTGGCAGGGGCTCGCGCCTCAGACGCGCTACCTCGGTGTCGTGCGGTACGGCGACTCGGACGTGCAGACGGTGCTGACCGTCGACTCGGGCGAGG
Organism: Microbacterium testaceum StLB037; assembly: GCF_900104345.1. GTDB lineage: Bacteria > Actinomycetota > Actinomycetes > Actinomycetales > Microbacteriaceae > Microbacterium > Microbacterium testaceum_A. Next base: position 118,990 of record NZ_FNJN01000005.1, on the reverse strand, counting down.
CTGCTCCGGCCGTGGTCGAGGCTCCGACGGTGTCGGGCACGGCCAAGCTCGGTCGCACCCTGACCGCGACTCCCGGCACGTGGAACCCGGCCGATGTGACCACCGCGTACCAGTGGCTGCGGGACGGAGAGCCCGTGAACGGCGCCACCTCGGCGACGTATCGCGTGCAGCGCGCCGACCTGGGCCGGGTGCTCAGCGTGCGCGTGACGGCGACGGCACCCGCCAACGGTCTGACGGGCACCGCCGACAGCGCCGGCGTGCCGGTCGTCGTGGGCTCGTTCACGACGGTGAGCGTCGACCCGTGGGTCGGTCGCACCGGTGACGCGTACACGCTCACCGTCAAGGTGCGGCCGCTGAGCGGACCCGCGCCCCAGGGCGACGTGACCGTCACGGTGGCGGGCAAGGAGTACGTCGCCACCCTGCAGGACGGGAGGGCCACCATCACCCTCGACCCGCAGACGCGCGGCGTGAAGCTGGTCAAGGCCGTCTACGGCGGCAGCGCGACGGTGGAGGCCTCGCGCGCCAGCAGCGCGTTCATCGTGTTGCGTTAGTCGTCGTCGGACCATCGCGGCGCTCGGGCTTCGGCCCGGGCGCCGCGAGTCGTCTTGTCAGCCCCGCCGCTTCCGCGGCGTGAGCCGCACCGCCGGGAGGGGAGGGGCGGGAATCCGCTCGGGGCCGTGGTCGATCACGGCCCCGAAGCGCGGCGCCTGCGCTTCCCACGCCTCGCGGGCCTCGACGATCTCGTCGTGCGAACGGCCCACGAAGTTCCACCACATGACGATGTCGGCCTCGAACGGCTCCCCGCCCAGCAAGAACACACGGGCGCCCTCTGCACTCCGCAGCTCCAGGTGGTCGCGTCCCTTGCCGAGGTAGACCAGCCGCGACGGATCCACGGATGCCGTGGGCCCGGCCTCGGGCGCGGACCCCGGGCGTCGCGCGGCGTCGGCATCGGTGGCATCCATCCCCGTCACCGCCTCGACGGTGCCCGTCATGCCGGAGACCGCGTACTCCCAGTCGGGGTGCAGAGGGATGCGCACCGTGACACCCGGCGCGAGGCGCAGCTCGGCCCCGACGATGGGCGTGTGGACGGTCGCGGGCGAGGCGACTCCGTCGAGCTCGCCCATCACCACGATCGCGTCGGCCCCGTGGCCCAGATCGAGGACGGGGAGGTCCTCGTGGCGCTCGAAGGCCGGAGCTCCGTGCCGCCGGGTCTCGGGCAGCGCCACCCAGAGCTGCAGGGCGTCGAGGGGGATGGGCCCCTCGCCGACCGAGTACTCGGAGTGCGCGATGCCGGCACCACTCGTCATGAGGTTCAGGGCGCCGGGACGCACGATGACGTCGCTGCCCACGGCATCCCGGTGTCTGACCTCACCGATGATCGGCCACGTCACCGTCTGCAGCCCGATGTGCGGGTGCGGTTCGACGCGCATGAGCGTGTCCTGCGGGCCGAAGCGGTCGAGGAAGCACCACGCGCCGACCATCGGCAGAGCACGGTGGGGGAGGGTGCGGTGGACCTCCATGCCGCGGACGCCTCCCAACGGCACCTCGCGCGCTGCCACGATGAGCGCGCGCGGGCCGTCGCACGCGACCGGACCCTCGGCCTCGGGAGGCTCGACGTCGAGTCGCGTCACGAGGGTTCGCCGGGGCCCGCCGAGTCGGCGGCGTCGTCGTCGTTCGGCCACTCCACGACCAGGCCGGGCACGTCGTGCTCGCGCAGGTAGTGCGCGACGAAGGGGCAGGAGGGAATGACGCTGCCACCACGACGAGCCAGGTCGGAGAGCGCCTCGCTCGCCAGAGCGGAGCCGAGCCCGCGCCCCTTGAACGAGGGGTCGATCTCGGTGTGGGGGAGCACGGTGCGGTCGTCGTCGATCGCGCGGAACTCGAGGAAGCCGCCGAGCTCGTCGCCCACGTGGATCTCGTAGCGGCGGGCGTCGTCGTTGCGGGTCACGGTCAGTTCGTCGGCCATGGGGTCTCCTGTCGTCGGTAACGACAGCAACGTACGTGTGGGGGCGGGTGTTCCGCCATCCCTGCGGCGCCTCTGCCGTCGTTTGCTAGGACGCCTCGCGCGCTCGATGGCGGCGCACGGCGGCGCGGTTGGCGCAGCGCACCGAGCAGTACCGCTGCCGACCGTTGCGCGTGACGTCGACGACGACGTTCGTGCACGGTTCGGCGGCGCACCGGCCGAGCCGGGTCATCCCGCGCGTGACGAGGTGCAGAGAGGTGCCGACCGAGATGACGGCGGCGAGCACGCGGGGGAGCGCCTCGTCGCTGTCGCGGTAATGCAGGTGCCACCCCTCCCCGTCGTGGTCGGTGAGGCGGGGGTAGGCCGTCACGGCCGCCATCTGCGCGTTGAGGAGAGCCGCGCGCGCGTCGGGGTTCGTCTCGTCGACCACGCGGAGCCACTCGTCGATGACGGCGCGGGTGAGCGGATGATCGTCGGATGCCGGGGGGAAGGTCATCGTCATCCCCATCTCTCGGGTGCGCGCCTCGATGCCGCCCCGATCGGCGGGCCACTCGTTGGCGAGGGACGCGGCGAGCAGGACGGCGTACTCCCCGTAAGGGTTGAGATGCATAACGGCATTACATCACGCTGGATCCATGACCGCCCCGCACACGATCCCCCTGGCCCCCTCGGCATCCGTCCACGAACACGCGTGGGTCACGGAGTCGGTCCACCTCACCAGCGACGGGCGCGTGCGGTACGTGCTCTGTGCCGGATGTTCCGTGCGACGCGTCGACGTCGACGCGGCCGCGGTCGTTCCCCCGACCGCACTGACGCGTGAAATCGGCTGACGGCACACCGCGCCGCACGGTAGCGTCGAAGCAGACTGCTGACGGGGGACGCATGCTTGTTCTGAGCCTCATCGCGGCGATCGCGGGCGCGATCCTCGTGCCGGCGATCGCGCTGCACGTCTGGTACGCCATCGGGCTGTCGCGTGTCTTCGCCACGCACGGGGGAGAGCCCTGGCGCGCCTGGATCCCGCTGGTCAACGAGGCCGAGCTGTTCCGCCTGGGGCGGCTGGACCCGGTCCGCGCCGTCCTGCTCGTGGTCCCCGGCGTCAACATCTACGGTCTCGTGCTCAAGGCCACCGCCGCTCACCGCCTCGGCCAGACCGCGGGGCGCGGCGCCGGTACGACCGCCCTCGCGGTGATCTTCCCGCCCGTGTGGGCGACGATCCTCTCGGCACGCCCGCGGACGGATGCCGCGCCTGCCGGCGACGTCGCCGACGAGAGCCCGATTGTCCTGAGCGAGACGGCATCCGGTCCGATCACCACCATCCCCGGTACGAGCGCGGCCGAGGTCGCGACCGCGGGACGGCGACGTTCGACCGCCGTCGCGGCTGAGTCGGTCGCGGTGCCGGTGCTGCCCGGTCCGGTCGACATCGATGACGAGGTCGAGCACACGTCCCTTCACCCGTCGCGGCGGCCCGCTGCGGAGGCGGCCGCCGTGGACGCCGCGGAGTCGGGTGTCGCGCCCGCGGGGCCTCAGGTGCCCGCGGCTGCTCCGGGCGGCGAGCCGCCGCTGACGCGCGCCCCCGCGACGCCGATCGCAGCCGCGGCCCTCGACACCGGCGCTGCCGGGGTGGTTCCTCCCGCCGCCTCGCGGGCCTCGGCGCCCGTGAGCGCGTCGGCGGAGGTAGCGCAGGGCGCTCCGGCGGAGACCCCTGCTCCCGAGCCGGACGCGGACCCCGCGTCGACGGCGGCGGCTTCGCCGTCCCCCGCCGCCGCCGTGCCGCCCGCCGAGGCCGGACAGCGGGCTTCCTCGGCTCCGGACACGACCCCCGCCGTCGACGACACCGGCGTCGACCGGGTGGGCGAGACGACGGATGCCACGGCGGCTCCCCGAACAGACGGTGACGCCGCCCCCGCTGCCCCCATCGACGAGCTGACGCAGACAGCGCGCCCGCGCTCGCGGCGACGGGGGGAATGGACCCTGGCCCTCCCCGACGGCAACCAGGTCGCGTTGACCAGCCGCACCGTGATCCTCGGACGCAAGCCCGGCAGCGGAGAAGACGCGGTGCAGTACGTCGCGGTCGCCGACGACACGCGCACGATGTCGAAGCAGCATGCGCGCCTCGAGTGGACCGTCACCGGCTGGAGCATCACCGACCTCGACTCGACGAACGGCGTGACACTCATCCACGACGACGGGCGTACCGAACGGGTCGGCGGCGGGGCGACCGCGATCGCGACCTCGCGCTTCCGCCTCGGTGACGCGAACATCGAGTTGCGGCCGGCATCGGTGGCCTGAGCGCTCGGTCCGCGACGGTGTCGCCGTTCGCTGAGCCGTCGCGCTGTTCGCGCTGACGGCCGGCGCCGGATCTCCACGCTGACGGGCTGCCGGCGCGGCGCGGGCGCTGGCTACTCCTGCTCGTCTGGCCCGTAGAGGCCGCGGCCCGTGGGTGCTGCGCGGCGGGGAGCTGTCTCTTCGCGGCGACGGCTGACGTAGATCGCCAGAGCCCCGATCGCGCCGAGGGCGATCAACCCGGCGACGCCGATCCCGGTCGCGGTCGTGATGGCCGCGGCATCCGGTCCGGGTCCGATGACCACGGCGACGGCCTCGGGCGTGGCGCTCGGCGAGGCGGAGGGGCTCGCGGCCACGAAGGGGCTCTTCGGACCGCGCAGGCCGGTACCCGGAACCATCACGATCGCGTCGTAGGGCTGCACGACGCCCCACCCCGAGACGTTGGAGCGGGTGTCGGGCTGCGCGCGGACGGCGGTCGCCTCGAGCCGGTATGCCCACTGCGCGGGGGTTTCGGAGGGATGAGCGGATGCCACGAGCGCCGCGGCCGCAGAGACGTACGCCGTCGCCCAGCTGGTCGCCGGCTCGTCAGCGCCGACGACGCAGTCGCCTCCGAGCGGCCACGACGAGGCGATGGCCTGGCCGGGCGCGGACAGGCTCACGTGGGGGCCGTGGATGCTCGCCGTGGTGACGACTCCCTCCGACCCGACCGCGGCGACGCCGATGACTCCGGAGAAGCCCGCCGGGTAGCGCGCTCCGTCCTTGTCATCCTGCTCGGGGGAGTCGTTGTTCGTCCGGTTGCCGGCGCTGGCGACGACCAGACTGCCGCGCTGCTGCGCATAGGCCACGGCATCCGCGAGGGTGGCGTTCTTCTCGCTCGTGCTGATCGAGACGTTGATGATCTGCGCGCCCTGGTCGGCGGCGTAACGAATTCCCTCAGCCAACCGTGCGGTGTTCGGCCCGAAGCCCGCCTCGACGAGCTGCTTCTCGACACCGGCGTAGACACGAACGGGCAGGATCTTCGCGTCGGGGGCCAGGCCTTCGACGCCTGAGCCGGAGATCAGCTGGGCTGCGATCTGGCCCGCGATCACCGTGCCGTGCGCGTAGTTGTCGGTGCGCCCCGCCCCATCGGTGCCGTCGGGCACGAGGTTGACGCCCGGGAGCACGATCCCGTCGAGGTGGGGATTCGCGGCGACACCCGAGTCGACGATGGCGACGGTGACACCCGCCCCCTTGGTGAGCGGCCAGGCCGACGAGCTCTGCAGCGAGGAGAGAGCCGCCGGGGTCTCGGGGACCCGCGTGGAGGCCGTGCACTGGCTCTGCGTGGTCGCCGCCACGACGGTTTTCGAGGGTCCGGCGGCGGACGCGGGGGAGGGGATCCCGATCAGCAGGATCCCCGCGGCAGCCGCGACGGCGGCCACTCGCGCGGCGCGTGAGCGCAGGGTCACTTCGTCTCCGGCGTCTGCTGCGCGGCGCTCTCACTGAGGGAGGGACCGGTACGCAGGAGCGCGGTCCACCCGTCGGGGATCGAGCCGACGTCGTTCGTCGAGTAGCCGAGGCGGGCGATGGTGTCGTCGGTCGCTCCCGGGAGCGGGAAGGCCGTGCCCGTGGCATCCACCAGCGTCAGGATGCTCGTGTTGTCGTCACCGCGGCCTCCCGCTCGGACGAGAGCCCCGTGGCTGGGGTCGACGCGCACGCCCGCGGTGACGGCCGTGGATGACGGTTGCGTGGCGAGGGTCGTCGTGGCCTGGCCCTCGCCGCCGGTGAGCACAGCGCAGGGGCGCTGGCCGGCGGCGACGGTCTCGAAGCCGACGGGGGGCCACTCGTCGCCGAGACCCTGCTTGGCTGTGGCGAGCCCGCGGATCTCGTCGGCCGTCACCTCGGTGACCTTGCCCTTCAGCGCTTCGCCGCTGCCGAGCTGGTAGAGCTGCCATGCGAGGGGCGAGAGCGATTCGAGCACTCCGCCGGTCTGCACGAGGAAGCGCTCGTCTTCGGGGGCGCCCGCCTGACGGATGACCTGGCCGACGCGCAGGGACGTGTTCGCCACGGGCTGGCCGTAGTTCTTCAGAGTGATCGGGGTGAGCGCCGTGCCGGCGGTGAAGAGATCGAGCCAGGATGCCGGGACGGTCACGGGCGACAGCGAAGAGATCCCGGCTGCGCGCAGCACCGCGTCGGCGACCTCGCTCGACACGGCGAAGCTGCGGCCGCCCTGCACGACGTGGAGGATGCCGTCCACCGACACGACGACGGCGCGGTCGGTGGCGGGGGTCGGGCCCGCGGCGGACGAGATGCGCACATCGAGACCGGCGTCGTCGGACACGCAGGCGCTCCAGCCGGTGTTGATGAGGCCCGACACCGGGGGCAGCTCGTCGGGCGCGCCGGTGATACCGAGGGTGTCGCCGACGGGGGTTCCGCCGAGGGTGGACGAGTCGGTCGAGATCACGCCGTACTCGTTCGCCGGGAGCAACAGCCGGGCGCTGGCGGTGTTGATCACGGGGTGGAGCACGCCGTCGACCGTGACGAAGCGGGCGCCCGTGTCGGAGACGAGGACGAGCTTGCCGTTCTCCCAGCCGGTGGGCAGGCCGGGGCGGATGAGGCCGTAGAAGACGCCGACGAGCACCACGATGATCGTGAGCGCGATCGCGGCGATGACCGCCCGCAGGGGCGAACTCGGCTGAAGCTCTTTGCCTCCCGGGGCGCCGCTGACGAACGCGGTGAGGAGGCGTCGGCGCGAGAAGTTCTGCGCCTCGATCAGATCGCCTTTGGTGGCCATGCGTCAGGCCAGACCGGACGAGATGACCGCGAGGGGCAGGAGAGCGGCCAGCACGAGGAGCTCGGCCGTGTCGGCGAGACGGATCAGCCGCAGCCGCGTCTTGGGGGCGAGCAGCGTGACGGTGACGACGCAGACGGTGGCCACCGCGAGCACGACCAGGATGCCGACGCGCAGGCCCGGCTGCGCGAGCGAGGCCACGACCCCGGCGACGACGAGCCCGATGATGCCGGTCGCCATGACGGTCAGTACTCCGGAACGAGCGAAGGTCTGGCGCGAGGGGAACATCATGCCCGCGAAGGCGAGAGCGCACACGAGGGCGCCGGTCGCGTTCTGCGCTGCGACGAGAGGCGTCGCCACGAGGACCGCCGCGGCGAGGGCGAGGCGCAGGCCGATCAGGATGCGCTTGCCCTGGGCGACGCGGGCGGCGATGTCGTCGGCGTCGATCGGCTGGGGGTCGGCGAACATCTCGGCGTCGCTCTGGGGGGAGACGACCCGCAGTCGGGTCGTTCCGAGAGCGAGCCATGGCAGCGCGCCGCCGAGGGTGGCGATGACGCCGACCATGAGCGTCCAGACGGCGGCCGCCGGGAAGAACGCGGCGAGGGTTCCGGTGACCCCGATCGCGCCTCCTGCGACGAGGGGCGCGAGCTGGAGCTCGGCGCGGTCGCGGGTGAGGGCGAGCGAGACGCCCGCGATGAGGAATGCGCCACCGCCTGCCGCGGCCATCGGCCATCCCCACATGGTGAGCGAGGCCGGGACGGCGATGAAGCCCGCGACGGCAGCGAAGATGGATGCCGCCATCCCCAGCCCCTGACCGGCTTCACGCTGGCCGAGTCGCGACACGACGGCCGAGACGACGAGCAGGACGACGGCCCCGCCGCCCGCGACGAGGGCGCCGAAGGGAAGGGCGCGGCCGGCGGCGAGGAGGAGGACCGCGCAGACGCCGAGGAGCGCCAGGCTGACCGCGAGGGCCGTGCGCGCGTTGTCGCGCGTGGTCCACGGGCGATTCTGCTGGGTGGTGGCGTCGATCACGGCCTCGACGATGTCGTCGTAGACGCGCGGTTGCGCGACGAGCCCGCCGCGGACGAGGGTGAGGACTTCGCCGTCGACGATGCCCTGCGCGGCGGCCCCGCGCGAGGGGTCGACGCTGGTTCCGTCGGAGCGCTGGAGCGCGTAACCCGCCGAGGTCATCGACGGGTCGAGCACGCCGAGGGACCGGGCGAAGCCCGGCAGGAACTCGATGACCGGCACCTGCGCGGGAATCGCGATGTCGAGTCGGCGTCCCTCGCTCTGCACCGACAACCGCAGCAATGCTCGTGTCGCATTCATGACGTCAGCCATCTGCGGCCCCCTCTTTCCGGACCGAAGCCCCCTGCGGTCAGACCCCGAAATCCTATCGGTGGGTCAGGGGTCGGATGTCAGTGGAAACGCGCCGCCGACGCGCGATCGGCGGAAACGTAGTCGTCCGCGATCGAGTCGGTGGCGTTCGAAATGCGCTGGAGCACGTCGCGCATCTGCTCGAGCGTGGCGCTCCACTGCTGCTGGGCGTTGTTGTACGCCGCCTGCGCCGCGCCCTCCCACTGTCCCCGCAGACGAGTGACCTCGCTGTCGAGACCGCTCAGGGTCGAGTCGATTCGCGCACTCTCGGAGCGGAGTCGAGCAGCCGCAGCGTGCAGCGACTCAGGGGTGACGCGGAAGTCGCTCATGATTGGCCTCCCAGCATCGTTCCGAGACCATGGATGGTCGTGCGGTGTTCTTCTTCGACGGCTTCTTGGTCGCGGGCCGTGGCCTGAAGCGCGGCGCTGAGGGTGATGAGCACGTCGTTCAGCTTCCGCGCTCCCGCCGTCCACTCCTCGACGAGGATGCCGTAGGAGCTTGCTGCGTCGCCCGACCAGTTGCCGCGCAACTCGTCGAGTTCCGCGAGCACACGCCTGGTGCTGTCGGCGATGTCGGCGTGAGCGCCGTTCACCACCTCGGAGCCCCGGGCAAGGGCTCCCTCTTCCGCGGAAATGCGGTCAGACATGTCGTCTTCTCCTGTCGGAACAGTTTGGTGTGGGCGCCGGACAGCATTTCGCTGCACGGGACGTAGCTGAGGGTGACATCTAAACCGTTCTATGTTCGGTCGTCGAATTCAAGGTGGATTTTGTCAACAGTTCACGTCTTCCCTGGCAGGGAGCGGAGTCGTTCGCGCGTGCGGGCCAGGCCGAACCCGTGAGCGACCGACGAAGCGGCGTGCTCGTGATCTGGTCACGACACGACCCCCTTCTTGTCCTTGCGCCGCTGAAGGACGATGACTGCGATGGTGACAGCGGCGGCGAACAAAACAAGGGCGACGATTCCGACGACGATCCAGGGGACCACCGAAGAGATGTCGAATCCCTGCTGCGGCACGTCATCCAGGGTCTTGTCGAAACTCCGCCCTCGCGTGGCGGGGACGAAGCCGTCCGTCCGCGCCGTCGAGATCTGCTCGGCCGTGGGGAAGCCGGCGGCTTTCTCCATCAGCGGCGTCTCATCGGGGTAGGACGATGGGTCATTTTCGAGAAGAGTGGGCAACCAGGCCGCGCCGTAACCGTAGCCGTCGCTCGACTGCACACGCTCCTTTACTTCACCGTTGGTCGTTGCGATCAGGGAGTGCACGAGCTGATTGCCCGTGGCCTCGGGGTACTTCTGTGCGGCCAGTGCGAGCATGGCGGCGACGATCGGCGCCGAGTTCGAAGACCCCGTGCGGGCGGCCGTGCCGTTCCAGTCGCCGAGGACGCCTACTGATGGAAGGTCGAATCCCGCGGCGACCACTGTGGTCTGCGGCAACGCGAGGGGTTGCCCTGCCTCGGACTGGAGATTGCCGTTCTCGTCGATAGCAGTCACACCGACGACCCCATTCATCGCGTCGTAGCCCTTTTTGTAATCGACGAGCCCTTGGCTCGGATTGGGCGTCGCTGCGACGATGGCGACTCCGCGAGCTAAAGCGTAAGCGATGACCGGGCCGTCGTTCGCATACGCAGTCGCGCCTACGGATGTCGTGATGATTTTGGCACCGTCATCGACCGCTGTCTTGACTGCGTATCCGAAGACCGAAATGTCGTCCGTGGTGTTCGGATCGCATATCGGGCCCCCGTCATCGGGACCATAGCCGTAGAATGTTACATCTGCGTCGGGGGCAATACCTCGGACCGACCCGCCACCCGTACCGTTGCCGATGATGAGCGCGGCCATGGCGGTCCCGTGGAGAGAACTCTTCGTGGCGTCGTTCGACACGGGGTTCGTCGGAACTTTGCAGAGCTGCGTGGTGGAAACCTTGAGATCGCGACCAGCGAAGACAGGGAGATCCGGGTTTATCTGCTCGTCGATGACCGCGACCTTCACCCCGGCCCCCGTGATGCCGGCCGCGTGGGCAGTGTCGACTCCGTATTGCGCCCACCAACGCCCCAAAGTGTCCTCGCCCGCAGCTTGGGCCGTGGAGGACACGGCGGCAGCAGGCAGCGCGGTGGCGATCGCCACCGCGACTAAGAGCCCGACCCGGAGACGCCGTCTTCTGTCACCTTCTGTCCGCGTGTCTTTGCCGCGGGCCATGACGTGAGCTGGGATCACTCGTCGCGTCCGCCAGCCTGGGCGTTCTCGGAGCGGGGGCCGATCTCTTCATCGTCCTCCATGCGAGGAGCGATGGGACCGCCGAGCCCACGGGATGCTTCGTCGCGACGGTCGGAGCGAGAGCCGGGCCCGCCCATTCCGCCGACGCCACGGCTGCCGGCACCGGCGCCGCGAGCCCCGCCGCCAGCGGCTGCGCCGCCCGCCGAGCCTCCGCCGCCGACGCCGCCGGCTCGCATGCCGGCACCCTTCGCCGTCGATTGTGCGGGCGCGCCGCCTCCGGCAGCACCGCCCATTCCGCCGACGCCGCGAGTACCGAGACCTGATCCGGCCGCGGCGGTCTTACCGAGCAGGCCACCGGAGCGACCTGCGGCACCGGAAGTCGCCGTTCCGCCGGCACCGCTGAACAGGCTGCCGCCCGGAGCGCCCGCGCCACGCGCAATGCTGCCGAGTGCGGCCGCACCGCCACCGCCGGCGATCAGACCCGCGCCGAGACCCGAGCCGATGCCCGCTCCCGCGCCGCCGGAACCCCCGAGAAGTCCTCCTCCGGGCGCCGAGGGGATGGCCCCGGGCAGGGTTGGATTGCCGATGATCGAGCCGTCCGGAGTGGGCTCGGGCTTGATGTTGTCGAGGTCGACGATGGGGAGGTCGCTGTGGATCGGGCCATGCGGTCGCGGCCCGATCTCGGTCGGCAGCGGCAGCGTGTGGTACTCGGGCTGCGGCTCTCCGCTGTCGTTGCCACCGGGGTTCGTCACGGTGGGGTTTGGGTTCCATTGGGGGTACTGCTCGATGCTGCGGCCACCGGAGCGCCCACCGCCGCCCCCGGTGCTGCCGCCCTCGCCGCCGCCTTTGACTTCCTCTTTGGGGGGCTTCGGCTCTTCGAAAGACGGGGCGTCGAACTTTGGCGGACTGGCAATCTCGACTTGGTCCAGCTTGTCCGAAGCCGTGGTCAGAGCGTTCTCAGCCGCGGCCTCGCGCTGCTGAGACATCCAGGAGTTTGCGAGACTGACGGCGCCTTCGCCGGCAAGGAAGGAAATGGGGCCAAGCAAGATCGTCGTGCCGATCGCCGCCCCGCGCACGAGTCCCTCCTGCTGCCCTGACAAGCTTCCGGCGGGCAGGGCCGCGAGCGCCTCGCGGGCTTGTTCACGAATCCGGTTTGCTTCGTCGATCTGCTCTTTGAGTGGACCGCTGAGGTAATCGATCTGTTGCTGGATCTCCCCTGCGGCGTACTGAAACTTGGATACGGCAGCATCGCCCGCCAAGCCTGCAATACCGGGCTCGTTGGCCACTCGACTGACGACCTGCTTGAGCGTTGCTAGCGCGCTGTTTAGTTCCTCGTAGCTCGGCAGCCCCCACGGAACGGTGGGCTCGGCCAATTCTCGAAGACTTTCTTCCCAAGGTCCGGTCATGCTGCCCGCTCCTTACCCGCCTTGCGGCGCTGACTGACGACGATAATGACGGTAATGACGATTGCCGCGACGACGAGAAGGCTGAGTCCAATAGCTACCCACAGCGCGATGGGGGCCGCATCGGATTGAGAAGCCCCGTTCTGCTCACGGTATTTATCGATCGAACTCGATCTCTCGTCGGGCGAGTACCCATTCGCTTTCGCCTGCGCGATCTGCTCTTCCGTCGGGAAACCCGCAGGCTTTCCCATGAGGGGAGTCTCGTCCGGCAACGTTGTGGGGTCGACGGTGAGCAGGGAAGGAAGCCATGCCGCTCCGTACCCGTACCCGTCTTCCGTGCGTGTCGGTGTGTGCTGTGCGCCGTTCGTTGTTGCGACGAGTGCTTGGACCAGCTGATTGCCTGTAGCTTGTGGCGACCTCTGTGCGGCCAATGCGAGCATGCCCGCGATGATTGGGGGAGCGAACGAAGAGCCTGTGGCTCCCACGGACGTGCTCCAATCGCCCGTGCTTCCTACTGCCGGCATGTCGACGCCGGCGGCGACGACGGTCGTCTGTGGAATGACGAACGGTTCGCCGTCCTCTGTTTGCAGGTTGCCGTCTCGGTCGATTCCGGTTGCCGACACAACGCCGTTGAAAGACCCGAGGTCGTCATATCTCGCCCCCAGCACGCCCGGGTTGATTGAGGCTGCGATGACCACTGCGCCGTGGGAGATCGCATAGGCCACGGCGGGAGCGTCGTCTACACGCGCTGTTCCCCCGATGCTCGTGAAGATGATCTTCGCGCCGTCATCGGTCGCTTGCTTGACACCCGCAGCAAACTCCGTGATCTGTGCACCGTCAGCCGTGTTACATGAGGGCCCGTCATCTTCGCCGTATCCGTAGAACGTCACGTCGGCGTCGGGAGCAATCCCTCGGACGCCCCCTGCCCCCGTCCCATTGCCGATAACGTACGCAGCCATTGTGGTTCCGTGGACGGAGGCGCTCGTCGCTTCCGTGGTGGCCACGGTTGTCTTGTTGACGCATAGAGGCTGATCGAAGACCTTCAGGCTCCGACCTTCGAACACCGGAAGATCGGGATTGATTTGCTTCTCTAGGACTGCGACCTTTACGCCCTTCCCAGTTAGGCCTTGTTGATGGGCATTGTCGACTCCGTATGCGCCCCACCAGTAGTCGAGATTCGCCTGGGCGGTCGACTCGTTTGCCGTTGCGGCCGCCGCGGGCGCGACCGTGCCGGTGAATATGGCGGCTGAGGCTAAGACTGCGGCGCAGAGCTTGATTACGCGCATAGTCCTCACTGAGGTGCCCCAGGAAGCACCCCGCGGACGCCTGCGGCGCCACCGGAAGTGCCGGCGGATCCGGCCAGGGAAGGTGCTGTTGCGGCGGTCTCAATGAGCGACGTCGTCTGCGCAGCCTCGGACGCGCTCAACTCATCTCGTTCACGGAGCGTGTTGACGGCTGCGGAAAGGGCCTGCGCATTCTCGTGCACGTACTGCTGAACGCGTCCTACTTCAGCAGCCAACTGCTGTGCCCGTGTCCGGAGGTGGCCCATGAAATCAGCCGCCGTCGCACCCTGGGACGGGCCCTCGACCTGGCTCACGCTCGCCTGAGGCGGCAGCTCGCTCGCCACTGAGGTGACTAACTGCGCGTTGTAATTGGCAAGGTCGCCGTCGAGACGGATCACGTTGGCCATGAGGATCACTCGTTTCTTCGCGATCGAGAGGGTGCGGTCAGACGGCTGACGCCGCCGAAAAAGATGTGGGGCGGCCCGAACGGGCCGCAAGAGCCGGCGGCCGCCTCAGCGACCGCCGGCTCGAGGCGACTCAGACGAAGCGGCCGGCGGCGGACTTGTCGGTCGAGGTGTAGCCCTGGGCGATCTCGTCGGTCTTGCCGGCGATCTGCTGCAGGAGCTCGTTCAGGCGGGTGATGGACTGGGTCCACTGGGCCTGAGCCTGGTCGTAAGCGGTCTGCGCCTCACCATCCCACGAGGAGCGAAGGGCGTTGACCTGCGACTCGAGCTCGTCGAGGCGGGTGCGGATGCCGGAGGCACCGTTGCGGATCTGACCCGAGAGCGCGATGACCTGCTCGGGACGAACGGACATGGACTGCATGAGAGTTCCTTCTTTCGTGTCGAGCGGGGTCAGCCGAGCAGGGAGCCCAGGTTGCCGATGGTCTGCTGGTGCGACTCTTCGGACGCGGCCTGGTCGCGCTCGGTGCCGCGGAGGGCATCCTCGAGCGTGACGAGCACGTTGTTGAGCTTGGTGGTCTCTTCGTTCCACCGCTGCATGAGCTGCGTGTACGAGCCGGCTGCGGCGCCGGTCCAGAAACCGGCCACCTGGTCGAGCTCGGTGCGAACCTTGCGCACCTGCTCGTCGATGCCCGACTTCGCGGTGTTGACCGCCTCGGCCCCTCGACGAAGCGCACCCTCCTGGGCTGCGATGAGATCTGCCACTGTGTCTCCTCGATGTTCCTCCGGGCGCGCCCGGGCGTTGCGGATCGAATACGCGCACGGGGATAGATGACCCGCGCACGGCGTCGATGGAGGAACCGGAGCCCCCCACCGGACTTCGAACTTACGTAAAGCATCCCCCCGGTTCAAGCCTCTTGCGCAATTTGAAAGATGACAAAACTCTCATCTTTATCCCCGGTGAACGGTGGAAAGGCGAACACGGGTCCGCGCGGGACGGATACGCTGGTGCGGTTGCGGCCTGCGGGTCGGAGAGCGCGAGAACGAGGGGGACCGTTGAGCGCAGAGGTGATGCAGGGGCGTCGTGTGGCGCTCATCGATGGCGAATCCCGGTTCGACCTGGTCGTTCCTCTTCGCGCCCGCGTCGACGACGTCCTCCGCGCGGCCGGTTCCGACACCGCCCGCGGCGCCCGCGTCGTAGGAATCTCGGGCCGCGAGATCGACCGGTCGACGGCGATGACCTCTCTGGAAGACGGAGTGGTCCTCGTGCTGGTCGACCCCGGCGCCTCTCTTCCCGACGCTGTCGCCCGCGCCGCTGCGGCGCCGAGCGCGATGCGCGTCTCGGCCGCGTGGTGGGTACTCGCCGCGGGCGGTGGCATCCTGGCCCTCCTCCGTCTTGTCGGAGGCGATGGCCTTCCGGTCTCTGTGCGCGGGCCCGTCGCGGTGCTGGCGCTCCTCGCCGCTCTGTCCGCGGGCGCGGTGTTCGCGCTGCGCGCCCGTTCGCGCACGCCGATCCTCGCTCCCGTGGTGGGGGTGATCGGTCTGGCTTTCGGCGGCGGTGTCGCGGTGGTCCCCGGCCTCCCCGCCTCCGCCCCGCTCGTCGCGATCTTCACGGGTCTTCTGTCGGGGGCCGTCGTCGCCGGCGTCGTCGGCGTGCTCGGTGCCACCGAGACCTTGCGGGCGCAGAGTCGCACGGCGACGATCGTGCTCGCCGTTCTGGCCGCCGTCTGGGGCCTCTCGCTGCTGATGCACCTCGACCCGTCGGCGCCGGCCGCCGTGACCCTCGGTTTGGTCCCGGTGGCGCAGCGCGTACTGCAGTCGAGCCTCGTCGACGTGGCCCCCGGTACCTTCATCGACTACGGCCGTTTCCAGAGCACGCGCTGGACGGTGCGCCAGAACCTCCCCGACGAGGTCCGCACCATCGAAGCCGACGACGCCGACGCGCTGGTCGAACGCTCCACCGCCCGCCTCACGATCGGTGTGGTCTTGCTGATCGCCGCCGGCGCGGCCAGCGCGTTCACCGCCCTGCCGTCCTTCGACACCGACAATCCGGTCGTCCTCGGTGGGCGCATCGCTCTGGCGGCGACCGTCGTCCTCGCCCTCCTGCTCAGCTCCCGCCGCAGCACGGTGCCGTTCCTGCGGTGGGTGGAGCGCCTGGGGGCGGCCGCCGTGGTGGTCGCCGTCCTGATGGCGTTGCTGCCGAGGGTCTCTCCCGACATGCTGGTGGTCTTCGCCGGCATCCTGCTGGTGGTCGGTCTGGGTTCGGCCCTTCTGGTCGTCCCCGTGGGTCGCGGATTGCGTTCTCTGGGCTGGTCGCGAACCGGCGACATCTTCGAGGCGCTGGCCACGGCACTGTCTCTTCCGGCGGGCATGCTCGCCGCCGGAGCAGTGGAGATCGCGCGTGCGATGATGGCGACATGACGCAGCTGACGCCGTTCGGCGCGCCCGCGACGGTGGGGGTGCGCGTAGGAGCCTTCAGTGTCGACGCGGCCCTCGTTGTCATCGCCTCGGGCGTGGCATCCCTTCTCACTTCTCCCGTGCTGGGAGCGGCGGTCGCCGCCGAGGCCCTGCTCGGCCTGTGGATCCTCCAGGCGCGACGTGGCGTCACGCCGGGGGCCCTGCTGTTCGGGCTGCGCACCGCTCGCGCCGAGGAGCCCGTCGTGCCAGGTGCCGGCCGCGCCTTCGTCCGGGGCCTTCTCGTGGTGCTGGGTGGCTTCGTCCTCCTCGTGGGCGCGTGGGTCGTCGTCGCCTCGGCGGCGTTCGACACCTCGGGGCGTCGGCGCTCCTGGGCCGATCGCGCCGCGGGAACGGTTCTGCTGTCCGTGCCCCGCGGAAAGCAGACTCCGGATGCCGACGAGCCCCGCAGTCTGTCGGAGCCCACCGTCCAGCGCACCGGTGCAGCCCGCGAGCCGCTGCGCATGGATTCGTCGGCGGCGGCCCTTCCGCTCGCGCAGGCGTGGGACGCCCCCATCATCGCGATCGAGGCGCCGAGCGTCGCGGGTGAGCGTCCCGCGACCATCGCCCCCGAGCCCGTCGCCCCGTCGCCGGCCGCTCCCACGCGCACCCCGGGCGTCGGCCGCGCGCAACTGCTCGTCGTCTTCGACACCGGCCAGCGCGAACAGTTCGACCTCCCCGCCGCCGTCAACTTCGGTCGCGCTCCCGTCGCGGATCAGCCGAACGACGTGCTCATCTCGGTCGACGACCCCGACCGCCTCATCTCGAAGACCCACCTGCGTCTCGAGCACGACGGCGAGACCGCGTGGGTCACCGACGCCGGATCCACGAACGGATCGGAGCTGATCGACGACGACGGCACCGTCCACGTGCTGCGCCCCGGTTCCCGCACCCTGCTCGAGGAGGGCACCCGCGTGCGCCTCAGCGAACGCGTCTTCACCCTGAGTCGTCTGATCGGAGGTCCGGTGTGAGCACGGGTCCGCGCATCGCCCCGCCGTCCTTGCCCAATGGGCGGATCGTGCTCCAGCCGCCACCCGAACTCGTGCCGAACGAGGGGGGTAGCGGCATCCTGACCTCCCTCCTGCCGATGCTCGGCAGCGTGGGCGCCATCGTGATGGTGACCATCTCGAACAGCGGACCGACGGGCTTCCTCATCGGTGGCATGTTCCTGCTGTCGTCCCTCGGCTTCGTGGCGGTCAACGGGTGGCGTCAGCGCGCCCAGCGCAATGCGCAGGTGCTCGGCAATCGCCGCGAGTACCTCGCCTACCTGTCCGACCTGCGTGACACCGTGCGCGTCGCGGCTCGCAAGCAGCGCCGCCACGGCGGGTGGATCATGCCGGCCCCGGCCGCTCTTCCGTTCATCGCCGAGGAGCGCTCGCGCGTGTGGGAGCGCCAGCCCGGCGACGAGACGTTCCTCCTCGCCCGCATCGGCGTCACCGACCAGCCGCTCAGCCTCACGCTCGAGGCGCCCGAGCTCCCGCCCCTGGCCCAGCTCGACCCGGTGGCCGCGTCGGCCGCGCACCGCTTCATGCTGACCCACGAGATGCAGCGCGATCTGCCGCTGGGATTCCCCCTCGGCGACTACTCGCGCATCGAGCTCGTGGGCTCCGACGAAGACGCCGTCCGCAGTCTCGCGCGCTCGCTGGTGGCCTCCGCCGCGACCCTGCACGACCCCGAGGACGTCATCATCGCGATCCTCGCCGGTCCCGCGCAGATGCCCGCGTGGGACTGGGCCAAGTGGCTCCCGCACGCGATGTCGTCGCGTGTGCAGGACCGGCTCGGCCCCGCGCGCATGATCTCGGCATCGCTCGACGAGCTCGTCGACATGCTGCCCCCGCAGCTCTCCACGCGTCCGCGCTTCACCCCGGGCGGGGGAGTGACCCCGCACGTGGTGCTCATCGTGGACGGGGTCGAGACCCCCACGAACAGCCCGCTCGTCGGCCTCGAGGGTGCGCAGGGCGTGACCGTGATCGACCTGCCCCCGCGCTGGGACGAACTCGACGACCCCCACGTCGCGCGCGTCGCGCTCGCAGAGGCGCCCGTCGTCGCGCGGGGCCGTCGCGCCGAGTCGAAGCCAGTCGTCGCCCCTGCCGAATTCATCGACGGAGCGGGCCGGGCCCAGACCTTCATTCCGGATGCCATGACCATCGCCGAAGCGGAGGCGACCGCCCGTCGGCTCATGCCCCTGCGGCCGGCGCCCATGGTCGTCGTCGACGCGCCGACCACGCAGGGGCAGCTGGAGCTCACCGAGCTGCTCGGACTGCCGGACGTTCGCACGGTGAACTTCGATCAGGCGTGGACGCGCCGCCTCGAGCGCGACCGCCTGCGTGTGCCGATCGGTCAGGAGCCCTCGGGTACCCCGCTCATCCTCGACCTCAAGGAGTCCGCGTCGCAGGGCATGGGCCCCCACGGCGTCATGGTCGGCGCGACCGGTTCGGGTAAGTCCGAGGTGTTGCGCACGCTCGTGCTCGCGCTGGCGATGACGCACTCGCCCGAGCAGCTGAACTTCGTGCTCGTCGACTTCAAGGGTGGCGCGACGTTCGCCGGCATGGCCGAGATGCCGCACGTGTCGGCGGTCATCACCAACCTCGGCAGCGAGCTCGCGCTCGTCGACCGCTTCCAGGACGCCCTGCAGGGAGAGGTCGTGCGGCGCCAGGAGCTGCTGCGCGCCGCGGGCAACTTCGCGAACGTCGGCGAGTACGAGACCGCGCGCCTCGGCGGTCGGTCCGACCTGGCCCCGTTGCCGGCTCTCCTGGTCGTCGTCGATGAGTTCTCGGAGCTGCTGACGGCCAAGCCCGAATTCGTCGACAGCTTCCTCAACATCGGTCGCGTCGGTCGATCCCTGCACGTGCACCTTCTGCTGGCATCCCAGCGGCTCGAAGAGGGCAAGCTGCGCGGTCTCGACACGTACCTGTCGTACCGGATCGGTCTGCGCACCTTCTCGGCCGCCGAGTCCCGCACGATCATCGGAACCCCCGACGCGTACACGTTGCCGCAGGAGCCCGGAGTCGGATTCCTCAAGAGCGACACCGAGAACCTCGTCCAGTTCCGCGCGGCGTACGTCTCGGGCCGCCCGAAGGGCAACGCCCGTCTGAACGTGGACGACCTGGAGTCCGGGTCGACGGGCCCGGCCCGCGTCGAGGTGTTCACCGCCCTCGCCCAGCCCGACGATGAGCCGGTCGAAGAGAACACGGATGCCACGCCCGCGGCGCTCGCCACCCCGGCCACCGACAAGCGCTCGACCTTCCAGATCGCCGTCGACCGCATGAAGGACCGCGGACCCGAGGCGCACCAGGTGTGGCTGCCGCCGCTGGCCGATCCCGCCCCGCTCGACGAGCTCATGCCCGACCTCGCGGAGGACCCGGCCCTCGGACTCGTCTCGCGTCGTTGGCGCGAAGCGGGAGCGCTCACCGTGCCGATCGGCGTCGTCGACATCCCCCTCGAACAGCGTCGCGATCACCTCACGGTGTCGCTGGGAGGCGCCGCCGGTCACGTGGCGATCGTCGGCTCCCCGCTGAGCGGAAAGTCGACCCTCGCGCGCACCCTCGTCTCGGCCCTGGCGCTGACCGGAACCCCGCAGGAGTTCCAGTTCTTCGTGCTCGACTTCGGCGGCGGTGGCTTCACCGCGATGCAGAAGCACCCGCACATCTCGGGCGTGGCCACCCGCACCGAGCCCGAGGCCGTCCGCCGTGCGATCGCCGAGGTCGAGGCCGTGCTCGACGCGCGCGAGCAGTACTTCCGCCGCAACGCCGTCGACTCGATCGAGACCTATCGCTCGCGGCGGCGCGACGGGCGTCTCGACGACGGGTTCGGCGACGTGTTCCTCATCATCGACGGCTGGTCGACGCTCCGGTCGGAGTTCGAACCGCTCGAGGCGCGAGTGCAGACGATCGCCGCTCGCGGCCTCAGCTTCGGCGTGCACGTCGTCGTCACCGCGAATCGGTGGCTCGAGATCCGCGCGAACCTCAAGGACCTCATTCAGACGCGCCTCGAGCTGCGCTTGGGCGACCCCACCGACTCGGACGTCGACCGCAAGCAGGCGGCCAACGTCCCGGTCGGTCAGCCCGGCCGCGGTCTCGCCGTGTCGAAGTTGCAGATGCTCACGTCCGTCCCGCGCATCGACGGTTCGGACGACCCCTCGACGATCGCCGACGGTGTCGCCGACATGATCGGCAGGATCACGAACGCCTGGCACGGGGAGCCGGGGCCGAAGCTCCGCCTTCTGCCCGAGAACATCTCGCTCGACGCGGTGCGCGCCCTCGCCGAGCCGGGCGATCGCCGGATGCTGCTCGGCATCGAAGAAGCGCAGCTGTCGCCCTTCGGCATCGACCCCCGCGTCGA
This sequence comes from Microbacterium testaceum StLB037, assembly GCF_900104345.1. Classification (GTDB taxonomy): domain Bacteria; phylum Actinomycetota; class Actinomycetes; order Actinomycetales; family Microbacteriaceae; genus Microbacterium; species Microbacterium testaceum_A. Next base: position 98,507 of record NZ_FNJN01000005.1, on the reverse strand, counting down.
ACCGCACCTGTTCGTCTACGGCGACTCGGGGATGGGCAAGTCGTCGTTCCTGCGCGGCGTGGCCAAAGAGATCCAGCGGCTGTACACGCCCGCCGAGGCGAAGATCTTCGTCGTCGACTACCGCCGTGCGCTCCTCGGCGAGATCCCCGACGAGTACCTCGGTGCGTATCTCACCTCGCACGATCTGGCCACGGGTGGGATGAACGACCTGTCGCAGTATTTCTCGACGCGCATCCCCGGGCCCGACGTCACACCGACCCAGCTGCGGGAACGCAGCTGGTGGAAGGGCGCCGAGGGGTTCATCCTCATCGACGACTACGACCTGGTCGCCACGAGCCAGGGCAACCCGATCGCGGTGCTGCAGCCCTTGCTGGCCCAGGCCGGCGACCTCGGTCTGCACGTCATCCTGACCCGCCGTTCGGGCGGGGCCAGCCGTGCCGCGTACGACCCGATCATCCAGCGCTTCACCGACCTGGGCGTCACCGGCATCCTGCTCGGTGGAAACCCCGAGGAGGGGGCGCTCATCGGTCGAGTGAAGCCGGAACGAGCGGCCCCCGGCCGTGCGCAGATCGTCAGCCGCGAGCAGGGGCTCCTCGCCTCGCAGCTGGTGTTCGCGCCGCCCACGCACTGATCCGACGATCCTCCACAGGAGCGTCTTCCGCCCCGGCATCCCCCGATGGATGCCGGGGCGGTGTGCGTGTCGGTGGCCCGGGTTACCGTTGGGGGGTGACTTATCCCGGCGCCGCATCCGAGTCGTACGCCGACGCGCCGCCCGAGCCGTACGACCTCCCCGACGACCCCTACGCCGGGGCCGACTGGGACCCCGACCAGTTCGCTCCGCCCGAGGACTTCGACGCGCCGCCGCCGCCGGTCGACCCGTCGTCCCCGTTCGCGCGCGCGGTGGCCGTCACCGGCACCGCGCGAGAGCTCCCGGCCGTTCGCGACTTCACGGGCCGGGATCCGCGCGAGGTCCTGCACGAGGTGTACGGGTACGACGCCTTCCGCGGCGATCAAGCCGAGATCGTGCAGCACGTCGTGAACGGCGGAGACGCCGTCGTGCTCATGCCCACCGGCGGCGGAAAAAGCGTCACCTACCAGGTGCCCGCGCTCGTACGCCCGGGCACGGGTCTCGTCGTCAGCCCCCTGATCGCCCTGATGCACGACCAGGTCGAGGCGCTCATCGCCAACGGTGTGCGCGCGGGCTACCTCAACTCCACACAGGCGCCCGCCGAGCGGCAGGCCGTCGAGCAGGCGTATCTCGCGGGTGAACTCGATCTTCTCTACGTCGCGCCCGAGCGGCTCAACGGCGCGCAGACCCTGGCTTTCCTCGCACGCGGTCGGCTCAGCGTCATCGCCATCGACGAGGCGCACTGCGTGTCGCAATGGGGCCACGACTTCCGGCCCGATTACCTCGCCCTCGGCGACCTCGCCGACCGGTTCCCCGATGTCCCACGCATGGCCCTCACCGCCACGGCCACCCCCGCGACCGCGCAGGAGATCATCGAGCGGCTACGCCTGCGCGACGCGCGCGGGTTCGTCGCGAGCTTTGACCGCCCCAACATCCAGTACCGCATCGACGCCAAGGTCGACCCGCGGCGGCAGCTCGTGCAGTTCATCCGCTCGCAGCCCGAGGGCTCCGCCGGCATCGTCTACGCACTGAGTCGCAAGAGCGTGGAGCAGACGGCGGCCTATCTCAGCGCTCAGGGCCTCGACGCTCTGCCGTACCACGCGGGTCTCGACGCCTCCGTGCGCGCAGCCAACCAGTCGCGTTTCCTCCGCGACGACGGCGTGATCATGGTCGCCACGATCGCCTTCGGCATGGGGATCGACAAGCCTGACGTGCGTTTCGTCGCGCACATCGACCTGCCCAAATCCGTCGAGGGGTACTACCAAGAGACCGGCCGCGCCGGGCGCGACGGCGATCCCTCGACCGTATGGATGGCGTACGGTCTGGGCGACGTGGTCCAGCAGCGTCGAATGATCGACCAGTCGCCGGGCGATCGGTCGTACAAGATGCGTCTCGGCCAGCACCTCGACGCGATGCTCGCCCTCTGCGAGACGGTCGGATGCCGTCGGCAGAACCTCCTCGACTACTTCGGGCAGCGATCCGAGCCGTGCGGCAACTGCGACACGTGTCTGACGCCGCCCGACACCTGGGACGGCCTCGTCGCGGCGCAGAAGCTTCTCTCCACGATCGTGCGGCTGCAGCGCGAGCGTGGCCAGGCCTTCGGCGCGGGTCACCTCATCGACATCCTGCGCGGAGCGAAGACCGAACGCATCGCGCAGCAGGGCCACGACCGGCTCAGCACCTACGGCCTCGGCGCCGATCTGTCCGACCAGGACTGGCGCAGCGTCATCCGCCAGCTCCTCGCTCGCGGCATCATCGTCGCGCAAGGCGACTACGGCACGCTCGCCCTCAGCGAGTCCTCGGCCGGCGTCCTGCGCGGCGAGACGCCCGTGCCGTTGCGCCGCGACGCTCTCGGACGCACCGGGGGAGGCGGGGGAGGCAGCCGTCAGCGCAAATCCAGCGCCGACGACGTCGCTGCCGGCGACCGCGACCTGTTCGAGGCGCTCCGCGCGTGGCGCGCCGAGAAGGCTCGCGAGCAGGGCGTACCGGCCTACATCGTGTTCGGCGACGCGACGCTGCGAGCGATCGCGGCCGCGCGTCCGAGCTCGGTCGGCGACCTCGACGGGATCACCGGCATCGGCGCGAAGAAGCGAGAGGCTTACGGCGACGGGATCCTCACCGTCGTCGCCGCGAACTGACGCGACCCGCCGCGCGCCAAAAGGCAGGACGCACTGCGCTCGCACGCGCCGGCACCCACGGCATCCACTCGACGCTCAGCGCACACACGGGAATGTTGACCACCCACAACGACCCGTCGAGACGAGACGCGGCGTTGTTGTCGGTATCGCACAGGGTGTTTGGGCTCGCGTTGTGGGACACCTACCGTGGTTCACGTCCTTTGCAACGTCGAAAGGTGCCGAAATGACCGACGCCGCCGTCCGTCCCACCACGCCCGCCACGAGCACGCGTACGCCCGTCGGGGGTGCCCCGACCGCACCGCACAGTGCCGCGGAGGCCTCCGAAGCCCGCATCGACACCGAGCGTGTCACCGACCTGCTTCTCGGCACCTGGGGCGACACCCGTCGCCAGGCGCGCGAGATGATCAAGGATCCCGCCCTGTGGCGCGACGACAGTCTCGGGATGGACGCGCACCGCGAGCGCACCCTCAGCCAGCTGCACCTGCTCGTCCAGAACAAGGCCGTGCACCGCGCGTTCCCCAAGCGTCTGGGCGGTGAAGAGAACAACGGTGCCAACATCGCCGGCTTCGAGGAGCTCGTCGCCGCCGACCCGAGCCTCCAGATCAAGTCGGGGGTGCAGTGGGGCCTGTTCGGCTCGGCGGTCCTCCAGCTCGGAACCCGGGAGCACCACGACAAGTGGCTGCCGGGCATCATGAGCCTCGAGATTCCCGGCGCCTTTGCGATGACCGAGACCGGCCACGGATCCGACGTCTCGGCGATCGGCACGACGGCGACCTACGACCCCGAGACCGAGGAGTTCGTCATCCACACGCCGTTCCGCGGCGCCTGGAAGGACTACCTCGGTAACGCCGCCGTTCACGGCAAGGCGGCGACGGTGTTCGCCCAGCTCATCACCCAGGGCGTGAACCATGGAGTGCACTGCTTCTACGTGCCCCTCCGCGACGACGACGGCAACTTCCTTCCCGGTATCGGCGGAGAAGACGACGGCCTCAAGGGTGGCCTGAACGGCATCGACAACGGACGCCTGCACTTCGACCAGGTGCGCGTGCCCCGCACGAACCTGCTCAACCGCTACGGCGACGTCGCCGCCGACGGCACCTACTCGAGCGACATCGCGAGCCCGGGTCGCCGGTTCTTCACCATGCTCGGCACGCTCGTGCAGGGTCGCGTCTCGCTCGACGGCGCCGCCGCGTGGGCCTCGGCCATCGGCCTCATCATCGCGATCACGTACGGCAATCAGCGGCGCCAGTTCGACTCGGGCAACGGCACCCCCGAGGTGACCCTGCTCGACTACGGCAAGCATCAGCGTCGCCTGCTCCCGCGTTTGGCGACCACGTACGCGCAGATCTTCGCGCACGACGAGTTCCTGCAGAAGTTCGACGGCGTCTTCAGCGGCCGCCTCGATACGGATGCCGACCGCGAAGACCTCGAGACCCTCGCCGCCGCGCTCAAGCCGCTGTCGACCTGGCACGCCCTCGACACCCTGCAGGAGTCGCGCGAGGCATGCGGCGGACAGGGCTTCCTGTTCGAGAACCGCCTCGTGGGCCTGCGCGCCGACCTCGACATCTACGTCACCTTCGAGGGCGACAACAACATCCTGCTGCAGCTGGTCGGCAAGCGACTTCTCGCCGACTACGCCAAGCAGTTCAAGGGCAAGGATGCCAAGCAGCTCGCCGCCTTCGCCGTCGGTCAGACCGCCGGCAAGCTATTCCACGGTGCCGGGATGCGTCAGCTCGGGCAGGCGGTCAGCGACTTCGGGTCGACGGCGCGCTCCGTCGAGAAGGGGCTCCGCGCCGAGCAGCAGCACGAGCTGCTGGCGGGACGCGTCCAGCAGATGATCGCCGACATCGCCGGGCGTCTCCGTCCGGCATCCAAGCTCTCCCGTGAAGATGCCGCCGCGCTCTTCAACGAGAACCAGGCGCAGCTGATCGAGGCCGCGCGAGCTCACGGCGAGCTGCTCCAGTGGGAGGCGTTCACCGATGCGATCAACCGCATCACGGACCGCGACACCCTGACGGTGCTCACCTGGCTGCGCGACCTGTTCGGCCTGCAGCTCATCGAGAAGCACCTCGCCTGGTACCTGATCAACGGACGCCTGTCGACGCAGCGCGGCGCGGCCGTATCGAGCTACATCGACCGCCTCTGCACGCGGCTCCGTCCGCACGCGCAGGACCTCGTCGACGCGTTCGGCTACGGCCCCGAGCACATCCGTGCCTCGATCGCGTCGGGCGTCGAAGACGACCGTCAGAACGAAGCCGCGTCGTATTACGCGGCGCAGAAGGCCGCGGGCACCGCTCCGATCCCGGAGAAGAAGCCCGCCAAGTGACGCGCGAAGCGGGCGGCGGTCGGAAGGGGGGCGCCGCCGTCCGCTTCGCGTCTCTTCGCGCTGCCGCGCCGTGTCGGTGGTCGGCTCTAGCCTGAGGTGATGAGCGACGTCCTGATCGGTCTCGACGGCACCGCCCGCTGCGCGTGGGCCGGCGCCGACGCCGAGTACCAGCGGTATCACGACGAAGAGTGGGGTACCGCCCTGCACGGCGACCGTCCGCTGTTCGAGAAGATGAGCCTCGAGGGCTTCCAAGCGGGGCTGTCGTGGATCACGATCCTGCGCAAGCGTCCGCGCTTCCGCGAGGTGTTCGACGGGTTCGACCCCGCCGCGGTGGCGGCGTTCGGCCCCGACGACGTCGAGCGATTGATGCAGGATGCCGGCATCGTCCGCAACCGCGCGAAGATCGAGGCCGTGATCGGGAACGCCGGCATCGTCGCAGAGATGGCCGAGGGTGAGCTCGACACGCTCATGTGGTCGTTCGCGCCGGCCACGCACACCCCGCCTCGCCTGTTCGCCGACGTCCCCGCCGTCACCCCCGAATCGACAGCTCTCAGCAAGGAGCTCCGCCGCCGCGGTTTCCGCTTCGTCGGCCCGACCACGATGTACGCGCTCATGCAGTCATCGGGCATGGTCGACGACCACGTGGCGGGCTGCTGGCGCGCGGCCGCGTGACGCACCGCTAGACTGGACTCATCGGGAGCATTCGCTCCCTGCGTCGTCGAACGCACCGGCCCCCTTTCGTTGGGCCTTTGACCTTCACGGCGAACGGATGCGCCACCCGGCGCCTTCGCCCCCTGCAGCCGCAGCATCGCGGCATCCCGAACCGCCGTGCGCGCGTGCGCCGCGGCTGGAGTATTCATGACCTCCCAGACTTTCGCCGACCTCGGCGTGCCCGCCCCCCTCGTCGACGTTCTCGCCTCGCAGGGCAAGAACGACGCGTTCCCCATCCAGGCAGACACCCTGCCCGACACCCTCGCCGGCCGTGACGTGCTCGGCCGCGGCAAGACCGGCTCGGGCAAGACCCTCGCCTTCTCTCTTCCCCTCGTCGCGCGCCTCGCCGGCAAGAACGACCGCCGTCGCGGCCGCAAGCCCCGCGCCCTCGTGCTCGCTCCCACCCGCGAGCTCGCCAACCAGATCGACGAGGTCATCAAGCCCCTCGCCGCGGCCTACGGCCTGGTCACCACCACCGTGTACGGCGGCGTGAACCAGAAGCGTCAGGTCGACGCGTTCAACGGCGGCGTCGACATCCTCGTCGCGTGCCCCGGTCGCCTCGAAGACCTCATCGGTCAGGGCCACGCGAGCCTCGACGACGTCGAGATCACCGTGCTCGACGAGGCCGATCACATGGCCGACCTCGGCTTCCTCCCCGGTGTCACGCGTCTGCTGTCGCGCACGCCCGCCAACGGCCAGCGCATGCTGTTCTCGGCCACCCTCGACAACGGTGTGGACAAGCTCGTCAAGCGCTTCCTGCGCAACGAGGTGCTGCACTCGGTCGACGAGGCGCACTCGCACGTCGCCGCGATGACCCACCACGTGTTCGCCCCCGCCGACGCCGACGCCAAGAAGGAGCTCGTGCAGACCCTCGCCTCGGGCACCGCGCGCCGCATCCTGTTCATGCGCACCAAGCACCAGGCCAAGAAGCTGGCGAAGGCCCTGACGGCCGCGGGCATCCCCTCGGTCGACCTGCACGGAAACCTGTCGCAGCCGCAGCGCGACCGCAACCTCGCCGCCTTCGGCGATGGCCGCGCCAAGGTGCTCGTCGCGACCGACGTCGCCGCCCGCGGCGTGCACGTCGACGGTGTCGAGCTCGTCGTCCACGTCGACCCGCCCGTCGAGCACAAGGCGTACCTGCACCGCTCGGGCCGTACCGCCCGTGCCGGCACCGCCGGTGACGTCGTCACGATCATGCTCCCCGAGCAGCGTCGCGACACCCTCGACATCCTTCGCAAGGCCAAAATCTCGGCCACGCCCACGGCCGTGACGCCGACCTCTCCCGAGGTCGTCGCCCTGGTCGGCGAGGTCGCCCCGTACGTCAAGCCCGAGCCGATCGTCGCGCAGCCCCAGGGCGGCGGACGCTCGCAGGGCGCGAACGCCCAGCGCAAGCGCGCTGAGCGCGCCCAGGGTGCGGACGCCGCATCCGCCGGCGGCGGACGTCGTCGCCGTGGCCGTGGCGCCGGCGGCCCCTCGGCCGATGCCCCCGCCGCCGCGGGCCACGCGCCCCAGGGCGGCCGCACCCAGGGCCAGCGCTCCGGTGCCGGCCGCGGCCAAGGTGCCGGTGGCGGACAGCGCGCCGGAGCGGGCGCCTCGCGTTCTCAGGGCGCGGGCCGCTCGGCATCCGGAACCCCCACGACCGGTATGGTCGTCGGCGCGCGCAGCCCCCGCACGAACCGTCGCGCCCAGGGCTGATCCACGTCACGAGGCCCCCGCAGATCCGTCTGCGGGGGCCTCGTCGTTTCGCGGAGTCGTCCACCGTCGAGGCGGGTCGGGGGTCGAGCGTCCTCGCGCGGGCGCGTCTCGCGGATGTCGGAGGTCTCCGCCACACTAGGGGGCGACCCGAGGAGCTGCGCATGAACGGTCCCGACACCCACGACGTCATCCGTGTTCGCGGTGCACGCGAGAACAACCTGAAAAACGTCGACCTCGACGTGCCCAAACGTCGGCTGACGGTTTTCACGGGAGTCAGCGGGTCGGGCAAGTCGTCGCTCGTCTTCGGGACGATCGCGGCGGAGTCGCAGCGGCTGATCAACGAGACGTATCCGACGTTCGTGCAGCAGTTCATGGGTGAGCTGTCCCGTCCCGACGTCGACGCGCTCGAGAACCTCAGCGCCACCATCCGGGTCGATCAGGAGCGGATGGCCGCCAACGCGCGCTCCACCGTCGGCACGGCGACCGACGTGCACGCCATGCTGCGTGTGCTCTTCAGCAGGCTCGGTCAGCCGCACGTCGGGTCGTCTCAAGCCTTCTCTTTCAACGTCCCGTCCATTTCGGGCGCAGGTGCCGTGACCATCGCGACCGGCGCCAAGAAGGGGCAGAAGGAGCGCCGATCGTTCGAGATTACGGGCGGGATGTGCCCCGACTGCGAGGGTCTCGGCCAGGTCAGCGACATCGACCTCGACCAGCTGATCGATCCGAAGCTCTCGCTCAACGCCGGGGCGATCCTGGTGCCGGGTTACACCGCCGACGGATGGATGGTGCGCGTCTACAGCGAGTCGGGCTTCGTCGACGCCGACAAGCCGGTGGGGGAGTTCAGCGACCAGGAACGTCGGGACTTCCTCTACAAAGAGCAGACCAAGGTCCGCATCGCCAACACGAACATGACCTACGAAGGCCTCGTGCCCAAGGTCACCAAGAGCATGCTGCAGAAGGATCGCGACGCCCTGCAGCCGCACATCCGCGCTTTCGTCGATCGGGCCGTCACCTTCGTGGCGTGCCCGGCGTGCGGGGGTACCCGCCTCAACGAGGGCGCTCGCTCATCGCGGATCGGCGAGGTCAACATCGCGGATGCCGCGGCCATGCAGATCACCGATCTCGCTGCCTGGGTGCGCACGATCGACGACCCGATGGTCGCTCCCCTCATCCAGGGTCTGCGCGAGACCCTCGACGCCTTCGTGCACATCGGGCTCGGGTATCTGTCCTTGGATCGCGCGAGTGGCACGCTGTCGGGCGGCGAGGCGCAACGGACGAAGATGATCCGGCACCTCGGCTCGAGCCTGAGCGACATGACCTACGTGTTCGACGAGCCCACGGCGGGGCTGCACCCGCACGACATCCAGCGCATGAACGAGACCCTGCTGCAGCTGCGCGACAAGGGCAACACGGTGCTCGTCGTGGAACACAAACCCGAGGTGATCGAGATCGCCGACCACGTCGTCGACCTCGGTCCGCGCGCGGGGCGCGGCGGCGGGACCATCCAGTTCGAGGGTGACGTCGCCGGCCTTCGGGCCTCCGCGACGTTGACGGGACGCTTCCTCTACCATCGAGCCCGGCTGAAGGACGCCGTCCGGACGGCGACCGGGGTCCTGCCGATCCGCGGCGCCTCCCAGCACAACCTGCGTGACGTCGACGTCGACGTGCCCACGGGGGTCCTCACCGTCGTGACGGGCGTCGCGGGATCGGGAAAGTCGTCGCTCATCCACGGCAATCTGCCCGCGTTCGACGATGTGGTCGTCGTCGACCAGACCGCCATCAAGGGGTCGCGACGCAGCAGCCCGGCGACCTACACCGGCATCCTCGATGCGGTGCGCGCCGCCTTCGCCAAGGCGAACGGAGTGAAGCCGGCCCTGTTCAGCGCCAACAGCGAGGGGGCATGTCCGGCCTGCAAGGGGCTCGGTGTCATCGTCACCCAGCTGGGTTTCCAGTCGACGGTCGAGACGGTGTGCGAGCTGTGCGGTGGCACCGGCTTCTCGGACGACGTGCTCGAGTACACGCTCGACGGAAAGAACATCGCCGAGGTTCTCGCCATGTCGGTCGATGAGGCGGCGGAGTTCCTGGTCAAAGGCCCGGCGGCGGCCGTCCTGGGGCGCCTCCGCGATGTCGGACTCGGGTATCTGACGCTCGGCCAGTCCCTCAACACCCTGTCGGGTGGAGAACGCCAACGGCTCAAACTCGCGATCTCGATGGCCAAGACGGGGGCCGTGTACGTCCTCGACGAGCCCACGACGGGGCTGCATTTGGCGGACGTCGACACCCTCTTGCGACTGCTGGATCAGTTGGTGGATGCCGGCAACACGGTCGTCGTGATCGAGCACCACCAGGCGGTGATGGCGCACGCCGATTGGATCATCGATCTGGGGCCGGGTGCGGGCCGCGACGGCGGCGCGATCGTCTTCGAGGGGACGCCGGCCGATCTCGTCGCGAAGCGGGAGACGCTCACCGGCGAGCACCTCGCCCGATACGTCGGGGTCTGACCGCCGACTCCGCGGTCAGGCGCACGGGCGCGGTCCCGTCATGGGGCCGAGGCCGTCGCGCGGCACGAGGGCAGGTGCCACCCCCGGGCCCGGTCGGGTCGCCGCCCTCGCGCCGGGCCGTGGTTCAACGCGTCGCGAGCGCGGTCACCGCGCCCGTCGGCGCCGCTCACCGACTGCCGGCAGGAGTGCCTCAGCCGCGTGTTGGAAGGGTCGCGTCGTGCAGGTGGCGATCGCCGTGAGAGAGGACTTTGACCATCACGCCGCGTCGACGAAGGTCCGCGACGGCGCGGGTCTCGTCCTCGCGCGTCAGCCCGAGAGCGTGCACGCTCGCGACGACGAGCACGTCACCGCGCGTCAGCGTTCCGAAGAACCGGTCGAGTCTGTTGGACCATCCCTCGAGGGTCTCGGGCGCCGGGTGACGGAAGCCCTCGATCGGCACGCCGAAGCGCGTGAGATCGTCGCGCTGTTGCTTGACGGTCTCCATGTCGGGGCGTGAGACCACGAGGCCGACCAGCCGCGAACCGGCGGGGCGCGCACGCCACCAGTCGCGATCGCTCTGCAGTTCGGTGAAGCACTTCGGGCACTCGGCCGCCGCGTGCACGAGTGGCACGGGGCTGGTCCCGGCGGCATCCGCAGATGACGGCATCGTCGGGATCGGATCGCTCATGGAAACCTCCGCAACCATTCTGCCGCACGACCCTGCGAAACGCCCCGTTCCGCCCGCGGCCTGGCGTCCCCCCTGTGTCGAGGCGCGTCCCAGAAAGTGCTGTCTACTGCCCCCTCAGGCACCCAAAAGTGGGACATGGTCTGGGGGCGAGCGACCCGCATCTCCCCTCGCATCAATCCGTGTCCCAGAAAGTGTCGGGGCATGTCCCAGAGAACGCTGTCCGCCATGGCCCCAGGCAGCCAAAAGTGGGACATGGTCGGGGCCGCCAGCGACCCGCGGCCCGCCCGCATCTACCCATGTCCCGGAAAGTGTCGGGACATGTCCCAGAAAGTGCTGTCTGCTGCCCCCTCAGGCAGCCAAGAGTGGGACATGGCCCGGCGGCCATCGACCCTTGTCCCACTTCGCGTCGGGGCATGTCCCAGAAAGCGCTGTCTGGCGCCCCGCACCGCTCAAGCAGCCTCCTGGCCATACCCGCGCGGCCCCGGCAGGCAGCACCGGACCCGCCGCGGCGGGCCCGGTGGGTTCGCCTCAGTGGGCGGAGTATCCGCCGTCGACGAGGTGGTAGCTCCCCGAGATGAACGACGCGTCGTCGCTCAGCAGGAACAGCGTGAGGGCGGCGACTTCGTCGTCCGTGCCGAGGCGGCCGGCGGCGTGCTCGTTCTCGAGGTGGGTCAGCGCCTCGGGCGACAGGCTCGCGCGCACCAGGGGAGTGTCGATGAATCCGGGGCCGACGGCGTTCGTGCGCACGCCCTGGGCGGTGTACTCCAGCGCAGCGACCTTGGTCAGCCCGACGAGGGCGTGCTTGGCCGCCACATAGGCGGAGCTCTGGGCGATGCCCACCGAGCCGAGGACGGATGCCATGTTCACGATCGCTCCGCCACCGGAGGCGACGATGGCGGGGAGCTGGAACTTCAGCCCGTAGAACACCCCGTCGAGGTTGATCGCGCGCACGCGGTCCCACGACTCGATGTCGTAGTCGCCGATGGTCGCGGCCTGACCGCCGATGCCGGCGTTGTTCACCGCCAGGTGGAGTCCGCCGTAGGTCTTCTTCGCGAATTCGACGGCCGACTCGGAGTCCTGCCACTTCGCGGTGTTCTGGGCGAACGCGGTGGCGGTGCCGCCGACGACGGTGATCTCCTGGGCGACGCGTTCGGCGGCCTCGAGGTTGATGTCGGTGACGATCACCGATGCGCCTTCTTTGCCGAGCTGCCGCGCGATGGCGGCTCCGATTCCGCTTCCTCCGCCGGTGACGAGGGCGACTTTCCGGGCGAACCTGCTCATGGGGTACTTCTCTCCCGCCGTCGAGTCACCCCGACTCTCGCGGTGACCGCATGCGCGCGAGGAGAAACCGAAACCCCGGTCCTGGTATTCCTCGTCAGTCGTCCGCGCCGTCGTCGATGCGCAGCTCGAGACTCAGCTGGTCGGCGTCCAGCTCGGCGAGGGCGTGGCGCAGCGCCGCCGTGCTGAAACGCCCGTCGCGGCTCAGCTCGCCCAGGCGCTTGCGCATCGCCTCGATGGAGGCCAGACGCAGCTCCAGCAGGTCGCGCACCCGTGCGTTCGCTTCATCGTCGTCGTCCGGCGGCTGCACGAGCCGGGCGCCGGCGCGCTCGACCAGGTCGGCGGGGAAGGGCTCGCCGTCGCGCCGCGCGAGCGAGCCCGACTGAACGGCCGTGATCGCGGCATCCCGAAGCTCCGAACTCAGGGCTCGCTGCTCGTCGCGCGTAGGTCCTTCGCCGCCGTCGCCGCTCAGGCCCACGCCGCGCACGACCGGCGACAGCGTCAGTCCCTGCAGGACCAGGCTGAACAGTGCGACGAGGAAGGCGACGAAGATCAGCAGCGGACGTTGCGGGGTGTCCACCGGGAGCGTCTGAGCCGCCGCGAGGGTCACGACCCCGCGCATCCCCGCCCAGACGATCACGGTCCCGTGACGGGCGGTCAAGGGCGAGTCGCGGTAGTAGTCGAGATCGGCCATCGTGCGCGAGATCCGCGAGCGCATCCACCCGATGCGGCGCTCGGTGCGGGCGGGGTCGGCACGCCCCTCGCCGAACTGCTCGGGTGCCTCCCGGTACGCCTCTTCGAAGCGGTCGAGGCGCTGCTGCGCGCCCTCGATCCGGTCCTGGTGGCGAACGTGCCGTCGGCTGCGCCGAGCCTGCACCGCGATCAGCCCAGTCACGTACAGCGCCCGCACGAGCAGCACGATCCCGAGCGCGGAGAGGGCGAGCCACGTTCCGTGCCAGAGCCCCTCGTGCTCCCTGAGGTTGGCGACGACGATGTCCTTCAGCTCGAGGCCGAAGACGAGGAACACCCCGCCCTCGAGGATCAGCTCGACCGTGCGCCAGTTGAGCCGGTCGCTGATGCGCTGCTCCGGGGTGAAGCGCCGCGCCGCGCCCTGGCCGGTGACGATGCCCGCGACCACCGCGGCGACCAGACCGGATCCGCCGAGGTGCTCGGTCGGGAGGTAGGCGAGGAAGGGGATGGTGAAACTCAGCGCTGTGTTCGCGGCGGAGTTCGAGACGCGCTCGCGCACGCGCAGGTTGGCCCAGCCGACGACCGCGCCGAACACGAGGGCGATCGCGACGGCCCACGCGAAGTCGGCGAGGGCATCGCCGAACGCGAATCCCGAAGCCACGGCCGCCACGGCCGTGCGCAGGAGCACGAGAGCGGTGGCGTCGTTGAGCAGGCTCTCGCCCTCGAGCATCGTCACCACGCGCGGCGAGATCCCCAAGCGTTTGGCGATCGAGGTGGCTACGGCATCCGTCGGGCTGAGGATCGCGCCCAGGGCGATGGCGAGAGCGAGGCCGAGACCGGGGATGACGGCCCAGAAGAACAGACCGAGGACGAGCGAGCTGAAGACGACGAGCAGCACGGAGAGCCCCGCGATAGGGGCGAAGTCGCGGCGGAACTCGATGGCCGGAAGCTGCACGGCCGCCGAATAGAGCAGCGGGGGCAGAACCCCCACGAGGATGACCTCGGGGTTCACCGAGAACGGTTCGACGAAAGGGAGCAGGCTCACTCCCGCGCCGACCGCCAGAAGGACGAGCGGGCCGGCGACGTTGAAGCGCGGCCCGATCACCGTGGCGAGAGCGACGACCACCACTCCGGCGAGGACGAGGAGGAGGGGATCGATCACCCTTCGAGGCTATCCCTCGGGCTTCGCTCGGCGGAGCGGCACCGGGCGACGAGATGAGCGGGGTCCTCGATGCCGCCGGGCCCTCAGCTCTCCGCGCGCACGGCGGCGGCCACGGCCTGCAGTCCCGCCAGGGTCTCGGCGAAGCTCGTCGACAGGGGCGAGAGTCCGATGCGCAGCCCGTGCGGGTCGCGGTAGTCGGGGATGACGTCGTCGCTCCACAGGCGGGCCGTCACCGCCCTCATCGCGGGGTGCGAGAGCGTCACGTGTCCGCCGCGTTCCGCCGGGTCGCGCGGAGAGGCGAGCCGCACGCCGAGCGGACTCAGGATGCCGTCGGCCACCCGCACCGCGAACTCGGTGAGAGCGATCGATTTCGCCCGCACCGCCTCGATGCCGGCTACGTCGAGAAGGTCGAGGGTGTCCTGCATGGCGACCATGGCCAGCACCGGGGGTGTGCCGGAGAGGAAGCGGCGCATGCCCTCGGCGGGGCGGTACTGCGGCCCCATCGAGAAGACGTCGGCGGCCCCCATCCATCCCTGGACCGGCTGGGTCAGGGTCGCGTGATGACGAGACGCGACGTACGCGAACGCGGGGGAGCCGGGCCCGCCGTTGAGGTACTTGTAGGTGCAGCCGACCGCGAGGTCGGCGTTCCACGCGTCGAGCTCGACCGGCACGGACCCGGCCGAGTGGCACAGGTCCCACAGCACGAGCGCTCCGGCTCGGTGCGCGATCGCGGTCAGCTCGGGTCCGTCGGCGAGGAAGCCCGACCGGTACGAGACGTGGCTCAAGAGCACCACTGCGGTGCGCGGTCCGACCGCGGCGCGGAGGGAGTCGGCATCCACTCCGCGTGCGGTGTCGACCTCGACCCAGACCACGCGCGCTCCCCGTTCTGCCGCGATCCCCTCGACGAGGTAACGGTCGGTGGGGAAGTCGTCGCGCCCGACGACGATCTCGACGCGTTCGGGATCGCGTGCCGTCTGGGCGTCGAGGGCGGCGCGCAGCATCTTGTAGAGCAAGACGGTGGTCGAGTCGCCGATCACCGTCTGACCGGATGCCGCGCCTAGCGCCAGGGCACCGATCCGGTCGCCGATCACGAAGGGCAGTTCCATCCACGTCTCGTCCCACCCGCGGATGAGACGTCCACCCCACTCGTCGGTGACGAAGCGTGCGAGCCGATCGGCGGTGGCGCGGGGAGGCCGCCCGAGCGAGTTGCCGTCGAAGTAGATCAGCGACGTCTCGCTGCCGACGAAGGCGTCGCGGTGGTGCGCGAGGGGATCGGCCTCGTCGAGGCGCCGCGCCTCGGCGGCGAAGGAGTGGGCCGGGGCCTCGAGCCGGTCCACGGAGCCGAAGTCGGGGGAGGGGTCAGTCGACACGGGTAAGCTCCTCGGTCGGAACGACGGTCGCCCGGCTGAGCCAGCTCGCGACCTCGTCGTCGTCGGTGGGGGCGGCGCCGGCGACGAAGGTCGAGACGGCGTCGAGGGGCCGGGCGCGGGGCCAGGGGTCGGTGAGGGCGGTCACGAGAGCGTCGCCGCGCACGCCCGCCTCGGTCAGGGCGAGCAGCTCGCGCCGATTGACGCCCACGGGCAACGAGCCGTTGCCGAGGTCCGTGCCGTAGAGCACGCGGCCGCCGCGCGCGGCGAACGCGCGGAGATTCGAAATTGCGCGCTCGCGATCGGCCCCGCGGTGGATGTCGAGCGTCGAGATCCACGCTTGGCCCGCGGCGACGGCGCGCGCCACCTGGCGTCGAGAGACGGCGGCGTCGAAGGGGGCGTGAGCGAGGGCGGCGACGCCCGCATCGATCGCCCGGTCGACCTGACCGGGGCCTTGGGCGTGGGCGACGACGGGGAGGCCCCGCTCGGACGCCGAGGCGACCACGGCGGCGAGGGCGGCGTCGGACAGCACCGGACCGGCGTCGGCGTGGAGCGCGACCTTGATGAGTGACGCTCCGGCATCC
Source organism: Microbacterium testaceum StLB037 (assembly GCF_900104345.1). Classification (GTDB taxonomy): domain Bacteria; phylum Actinomycetota; class Actinomycetes; order Actinomycetales; family Microbacteriaceae; genus Microbacterium; species Microbacterium testaceum_A. The sequence goes on along the minus strand of NZ_FNJN01000005.1, from coordinate 82,760 downwards.
GCCTGCTCATCCACCGCGGTGCGGGCTCCGCCCTCGACTCCCGGATGACGCGAAGGATCGGTGACGAACCGGACGATCGACGGCGGAGCCCACGAGCGACCGTCGGGGTACCCGCCGGGGACGGTGAGGAAGGCCCCGGCGAACGCGGTCCGCGGCAGGCCGGACGGCCGCCGCGCGAGGGCGAAGGGATCACCGCCGAGGTCGACGACGGCGGCGATCCCTCGACGCCCGAGGGCCGCGGGATCGATCAGGTGCAGGTGCACGTGGTGATCGACGAGCGCGGGCAGCGCGCTTCCCGTTTCAGCGGTGAGCGCGCGCCGCACGGGCCACGCGGCGGAGAGGATCACGCCGTCGCGATCAGATCAGCGACAGCTCGCGGAGCTTGCTCTCGACGTCGGCGTTCGACGGCTCGACGTGGTGGCTGGAGTCGGGGTAGACGACCACCGGGATGCTGGTGCGCCCGGAGATCTCTTTGGCGACGTCGGCCGCGGCGGGGTCGGCCACGAGGTCGATGTACTCGTAGTCGATGCCGAGCTCGTCGAGCTGCTTCTTGGTGCGGATGCAATCGCGGCACCAGTCGGCGCCGAACATACGGATGGTTGCGTCGGAGGACATGCCTCCAGCGTACGCCGCAGCGCGACGGTGAGCGCCGGGGGTCAGGCGGTGACTTCGTCCTCGAGGGGCTCGATCGCACGGACGGCCTTGCCGACACGGCTCTTCTTGGGCGCGTAGACCACGAGGGCGTGGAAGACGAAGCGCACCACGAAGGCGGCGATGAGCGTGAGGGCCGCGGCGATGACGCTGGGCATGTGGGCCTGGCTCACGAGAACCCAGATCACCGGAATGCGCACGATGGCCTCGACGCCGTTGAACGTGAACGACTTGATGAAGCGATGCCGCATGAGGCCGGACTCGGCGCGCATGTCGGCGAACACGAGGTACTCGAGCGCGATGAAGTTCGCGACGATCGTGACGATGCTGGCGATGACCGCGGCGACGAGGTACTGAACGCCGAAGGCCTGCAGGGCCCACATGATCGCGAGGTTGGCCACGGCTCCCAGCCCGCCGACGAGGGCGAACGCCGACATGCGTCCGAAGCGGAGCATGGTCAGCTGGGTGAGGAAGCGCATGCCCTGGCTGAAGGTCGCCTTGGACTCACCGGCGAAGCGGGGGGCGAACGAGAACGGCACCTCGGCCACGCGCATCTGCTTGCGCGCGAGGATCTCGAGCAGGATCTTGAAGCCGCGCGGCTGCAGGGTCTCGATCTCGAGCGTGCGGCGGTCGACGAGGAAGAAGCCCGTCATCGGGTCGGTGCAGTTGTTGAGCTTCTTGGGGAACATCGCCTTGGTCAGCAGCGTCGACGCGCGCGACACGGTGGTGCGCACCGCATTGGCGAGACCGTCGGAGGTACCGCCGGCGACGTAACGCGAGGCGACGACGACGTCGGCGTCGCCGACCTCGGCGCGCGCGAGCATGTCGGCGATGACCTCGGGCGGGTGCTGCAGATCGCCGTCCATGACGACGCAGCGGTCGGACTCCGCGGCACGGATGCCCTCGACCACGGCGCCGCCGAGACCGCCCACCGGGTTGTCGCGGTGGATGAGGCGGACCGGGATCTCGGATGCCGCGGCGACGGCCCGGATGATGTCAGGGGTGTCGTCGGTGGAGTCGTCGACGAAGATCACTTCGACCGTACGACCGAGCAGCGCGTGTGTCGTCCGTCGGACGAGCTCGGCGACGTTCGGACCTTCGTTGAAGGTCGGAACGATGACGGAAAGGTCCATAGAAGCTCGCGTTTTCTCGGTAAGACAGAAGTGAACAGCGCAGAGCGGTCGGCGCGTGCCCGGTCTGAAAGTCTGGCGTACTTACCTGAGAGATCACGGATGCCCACCTCGGTGGGCCATGAGCGACTGCTCGTGAGCGGGTGTTCCCGCCGATTCTCTCCGGCAGGGGGAGGGTCAGCCGATCTCCTTCTTGAGATCGTCGACCGTCATTCCGTAATTCATGCGGATGACGGGCAGGGCGAGTTTATCGGTTCCGATGCGCACGTATCCGTGTTCGATCGTGCGACCCAGCTCGAAGCCGGCGCGACGCAGTCCCTCCTTCGTCGTGTCGTTGTAGTGCCCGAAGGGGTAGGCGACGACCTCTTTCGCTCCGAGGATCTGCGCCGACCGTTCCAGATCGGCGGCGATCGTGTCGGCGTCCTCGTTGACCATGCGCCCCTTGCCGTTCGCTCCAGCGCGGTGCATGTCGTGGGTGTGCGACCGTTGCAGGACGAAGGGGTTGGGTGTGCCTTCCGTACGTGCCGAGGTGATGACGAACGAGGTGGTCAGGAGCTTCCGGTCGCCGACGATCGGGGCGGCCATCTCGAGCCAGGTGCTGTCGGCGTCGTCGTCGGTGATGACCACGGAGTGCTTCGGCAGGAAGAGCTTTCCGTCGATGAACGCGCTCAGCTCGTCCCAGGTAGGCAGGTAGAAGGCGGACTGCTGGATGTGGGCCATCTGCGCGTCGAAGTCGCCGACGTAGGTGTAGTTCAGCCGCAGCCAGTTGTCTTCGCCGTTCGGGTTTCGCGTGAACTGGTGGTACATGAGGATGGGGATGCCGGCGGCCTCGGCTGCGTTCGCCTCGGGGGTCGTCCACCCGGCGTTGAGCGTCCGCTGCCGGTCGGTGCAGGCGACGAGGTCGGCGCCGTTCAGGCGCGCGGTCTGCGTCATCGCCGAGGCCGCGGTCGCGTCGTCGTACCACCCGGCGAAGACGCGGCCGTCGGCGCGCGGGATGGGCAGGTTCTGGTAACGAGCGCCCTGCGTCTGCAGCTGCGGGTCGAGGGCGATGCCGTCCCCGGCGAACGAGACGGCGCAGGCGTGCGGGTCGGTCGAGCCGGCGAGCAGCGCTTGCGCGGGCGTCAGGGGCGTCGCCGTCGGGGTCGGCGTCTCTGTGGGTGTGGCGCTCACGGAGGTGTCGTCGGCGACGAGGGGAGCCTCGGGGGCGCGGGTCAGGGCGATCGCGACGACGCCCGCGCCGATCAGGGCGACGGCGATGACGGCGCTGATCGTGCGGCGCCGACGGGTACGGCGGGCGGCGCGGCGACGCTGCTCGGCTCGGGTGGTGTTCATGGTGCCTCGGGCTTCGGACGGGTGATTCGGCGCGATCCTATCGACGTGAAAAGCCACACCCGTGAACGAGGGGACCGTGCGGCGCGGCGTTCGCGGGAGGATGAGGGCATGATTCGCATCGGCATCGTCGGGACCAGTTCCATCTCCGAACGCTTCGCGGACGCGGTCGCCGTCGTCGCGGGCGTCGAGGTCTCGCGGGTGGCGTCTCGAGACGCCGAGCGCGCCCGGGCCTTCGCCGACGCGATCGGGGCGCCACGCACCGCGGTTGGCCTCGCGGACCTCCTCGCGGCCCCCGACGTCGACGCCGTCTATCTCGCCAGCCCCAACGCGGTGCACGCGCAGCAGGTGCGCGAGGCGGTGGATGCCGGCATCCCGGTGCTCGTCGAGAAGCCCGCGGTGCTGTCGGCGGAGGAGTGGGATGCCGCGGTGTCGCACGCTCGCGAGCGCGGCGTCGTCCTGCTCGAGGCGATGCGCTCGGGGTACGACCCGGGACTCGACGTGGTCCGCGCGCTGCTGCCGCGGTTAGGCGTGGTACGCCGCGTCTCGCTGCGATACGAGAAGCGCTCGGCGCGGTACGACCACGTACTCGCGGGCGAGCAGACGAACATCTTCGATCCGGCGCTGGGTGGGAGCGCCCTGCGCGACCTGGGGGTGTACCCGCTCCACGCGCTCGTGCGGCTCTTCGGCGCGCCCCGCTCGATCGACGGCGTGCGCGTCGGGATCGCCTCGGGGACGGACGGGCTCGGGAGCGCGATCGCCGCATACGACGGGTTCGTCGCCGACGTCGCCTGGTCGAAGATCACCGATAGCGCCCTGCCCAGCGAGATCCAGGGGGAGGACGCGTCGCTCTCGATCGACGCGATCGACGCTCCTCGCCGGTTGGTGCTGACTCCGCGCTCGGGGCCGGCCGAGGTCATCGAGGTGGACGCTCCGGCCAACCCGATGGTCGGAGAGGTCGAACGTTTCCGCGACGCGGTGGCGGGGGCCGACGTCGCCGATGATCAGCGCGTGACCGGCGTCACCCTGGCGCTGGTGGACGCGCTGCTCCGTCCTCGTCTGGTGTGACGATTCACCCGTCGTTTCCCCCGCTGCGCCAGGATGGGTCGGTGCAGCGGTCCGGTTCCGTCCGCGAGGTGTTCCTCGCCTTCCTTCGTCTCGGCCTCACCTCGTTCGGTGGGCCCGTCGCGCACCTCGGGTACTTCCGCGACGACCTCGTCGTGCGCCGGAAGTGGATGGACGACCGGGCGTACGCCGATCTCGTGGCGCTCTGCCAGTTCCTCCCCGGTCCGGCCTCGAGCCAGGTGGGCTTCGCGATGGGGCTCCAGCGGGCCGGAGTGTTCGGCGCGCTCGCCGCATTCCTCGCTTTCACCCTTCCCTCCGCCGTCCTTCTCGTCGCGTTCGCCGGGGGAGCCGCCGTGCTCGGCGGCCCCGTCGCCGCCGGCGTGATCTCGGGTCTGCAGGTCGTGGCGGTGGCGATCGTCGCCCAGGCCGTGTGGGGGATGACCCGCACGCTCGCGCCCGACGCCCCGCGGGCGGGTATCGCTGTCGTCGGCCTCGCCCTCGCGCTGCTCCTTCCGGGGGCTCCGGGGCAGCTGGGGGCTCTCGCCGTCGGGGTGCTCGGTGGGCTCGCGCTCCTGCGCGGTGTCGTCGAGCCCTCTGCGCCGGCGCTACCGTCGTTCGGCGTGCCCCGCGTCGTCGCCGTGACCTGTCTGGTCCTCTTCGTGGGCGGGCTGGTGGGCCTTCCCGTGCTCGCGGCGGCTACCGGGTCGGGGGTGGCCGCCCTGATCGACGCATTCTTCCGTTCGGGTGCCCTGGTGTTCGGCGGCGGCCACGTGGTGCTGCCCCTGCTGCAGGCGGGGGTGGTCGAGACCGGGTGGGTCTCGCCCGAGGCGTTCCTCTCGGGGTACGGCGCCGCCCAGGCGGTGCCCGGCCCGCTCTTCACGTTCTCCGCCTATCTCGGTGCGGTGTCCTCCGTCGGTCCCGGGGGGATTGCGGGCGCGGCCCTCGCGCTCGCCGCGATCTTCGTGCCGGGCTTCCTCGTGCTCACCGGCGTCCTGCCGTTCTGGGATGCGGTGCGGTCCAAGCCCCGCGTGCGCGCCGCGATGCGCGGGGCCAACGCGGCCGTGGTCGGCATCCTCGGTGCCGCTCTCTACGCTCCCGTCTTCACGACCGCCGTCACCGGTGCGGGATCGTTTCTGCTCGCGGTGGTCGGATTCGTGTTGCTCACCGCGTTCCGCGTTCCGGCGTGGGCGGTCGTCATCGTCGGGGCCGTCGGGGGCGTGGTGCTTGGCTTCACCTGAGCGGGCGCCGAGAGCCGGTCCCGTCCGGGATGACACCGCGTCCCACGGATGCCAGGATGAGCGAACGGCACCGTCGCCGCGGCAGTTTTCGAGGGAGAGAACCGTGTTCCAGAGCCCGTACCCGAGCATCGAGATCCCGGACCAGAGCATCTACGACTATCTCTTCGCATCGCTCGAGGAGTCCGATCTCGATCGCGTCGCGCTGGTGGACCCCGCCGGGGGTGCCGAGACCACCTACCGCGCCCTCCGCGCCCAGGTCGACGCGTTCGCCGGGGCCCTGGCCGCCCGTGGTGCCGACACCGAGACCGTCGTCGCGATGCTGTGCCCGAACGTCCCCGCGTTCGCGACGGTGTTCCACGGCATCCTGCGTGCGGGGTCGATCATCACCACGATCAACTCCCTGTACACGGCGAACGAGATCGAGAAACAGCTGAGGGATGCCGCGGCCACCTGGCTCGTGACCGTGTCGCCGTTGCTGCCGCAGGCGCATCAGGCCGCGCGCGCCGTCGGCATCCCGGACGAGCGCGTCATCGTGCTCGACGGCGCGGAGGGGCACCCCGATCTGCGCTCGCTGGTGGGCGAGGGCCGCACCCCGCCCGAGGTGAGCTTCGACCCCGCGACCCACATCGCGGTGCTGCCGTACTCGTCCGGCACCACCGGGGTCCCCAAGGGCGTCATGCTCTCGCACCGCAACCTCGTCGCGAACGTGCACCAGTGCCGGGCCGTCATCGAGATCGCCCGCGACGATCGGGTGCTCGCCGTGCTGCCCTTCTTCCACATCTACGGGATGACGGTGCTGTTGAACCTCGCGCTGCGCCAGCGCGCGACGCTCGTCACCATGCCGAGGTTCGACCTGATGGAGTTCCTGCGCACCGTGCAGGATCACCGGTGCACGTTCCTCTTCATCGCCCCGCCGATCGCCGTCGCCCTGGCCAAACACCCCGCCGTCGACCAGTTCGACCTCTCGAGCGTGCACAGCGTCTTCTCGGGAGCGGCTCCGCTCGACGGCGAGACCGCCGAGACCGCCGGGCGGCGCATCGGCGCGCGTTTCTATCAGGGCTACGGCATGAGCGAGTTGAGCCCGGTGTCGCATGCCATCCCGGCGGGTACCGACATGCCGGTCAGCTCGGTGGGCGTGCTCATCCCGAACTGCGAGGGGCGGCTCGTCGATCCGGAGACCGGAGCCGACCTCGAGGAGCACGGCGACGACGGCCTCACGGCACCCGGAGAGATCTGGGTGCGCGGCCCCAACGTCATGCTCGGTTACCTCAACCGTCCGGACGCCACCGCCGAGACACTGGATGCCAACGGCTTCCTGCACACCGGAGACATCGGCGTCCACCACGTCGACGGGTACTTCACGATCGTCGACCGGCTCAAGGAGCTCATCAAATACCACGGGTACCAGATCGCTCCGGCAGAGCTCGAGGCCCTGCTGCTGTCGCACCCGAAGATCCAGGATGCCGCCGTCATCGGCGTTCGCGGCGACGACGGCGAGGAGATCCCGAAGGCGTTCGTGGTGGCCGCCCCCGAGGCCGGTCTGAGCGCCGACGACGTGATGGCCTTCGTCGCCGGCGAGGTGGCCCCGCACAAGAAGGTGCGCCGCGTCGAGTTCATCGACGTCATCCCCAAGTCGACCTCGGGGAAGATCCTGCGCAAGGACCTGCGAGCCCGCGAGACCGTGTGAGGTCACCTCGTCCCGTGGCGGACGCGAGAAGGGCGGGGCGTCTCACGACGACCCCGCCCTTCTTCTTCGGAGTGATCGCCGCTCAGGGAGCGATCAACGCGCCGGTCTGGGCGGCGGCCTCCTCGGCGCGCTCGTCCTCTTTGTCCTTGCCGCGGCGCTCGTCGGCGGCCTCCTGCAGGGCCGACTTCGACCGCAGCGGCGGGGTGCGGAAGAACAGCGACAGCACGAAGGCCAGCAGCACGACGCCCATCGCGGTCCAGTACACCGTCGTCGCCGAGGAGTTGAAGCCGACGAGGAACGGCTTGGTCAGTCGCGCGTCGGCTTCCACGAGGAACGAGGTGTCGTCGAGCGTCGAACCGCCGATCGAGGTGTTCTCGTCACCCGCGGTGAACTGGTCCTCGATCGTCGTGGCCGCGGTGTCCACGAAGGCCGCACGCTGCGCGGCATCCGAGAAGTCCAGGCTGACCGTGCCGTCGGACGAGACGCGCGCGACCGGCACCTGCTGCTGGATCTGCGTCGTGGCCGCGGTGATGGCCTGGGCGACGGCCGCCTGCGTGGCGGCGGCCTGCGCCGACGCCGGGATGCGACCTGCCGCGACCTGCTCCGTGACGGCCTGGGTCGCGGCATCCTGAGCCTGCTTCACCCCGGCCTGCAGCTGCGTCGTGGTCCCCTCGACGATCTTCGACACGATCGGGGTGTAGATGCCCGACATGATCTTCTCGTTCGCGGGGGCCGAGGCCACGGTGGGGTCGAGGGCCGCGTCGAGAGCATCGGTGAGCGTCGCGCGGTCGGCGAAGGAACCGATGATGTTCGTCGGCATGAGCGTGAACAGCAGCGACAGCAGCACCGCGGTGCCGAGCGTTCCACCGATCTGGCGGAAGAACGTCGATCCGCTCGTGGCCACGCCCATGTCGCGCAGGCCCACCGAGTTCTGGCTGGCGATGGTCAGCGTCTGCATCAGCTGGCCGAGGCCGAGGCCGATGACGAGCATCGCGATCGCGACGTGCCAGTAGGGGCTGTCGTACTTCAGGAACGTCAGCAGGAAGAAGCCGACCGACATCAGCGCCGTGCCCAGGATCGGGAACATGCGGTAGCGACCGGTGCGCGCGATGATCTGACCGCTCGCGATCGAGGCGATCATCAGGCCGAGGATCATCGGCAGCATCTCGAACCCGCTCTGCGTCGGCGAGGAGCCGAGCACGAGCTGCAGGTACAGCGGCAGGGTCAGCATCGCTCCGAACATGCCGAAGCCGACGAGCACACCGATGATGGTCGCCATCGAGAACGTCGGCGAGCGGAAGAGCTTCAGCGGGATGAGCGCGTCGTCCTTCATCGCGGTCTCGGCGATGACGAAGGCCAGGATGCCGAGCGCGCCGATGACGTAGCAGGCGATCGCGATCGGCGAGCCCCAGCCCCACTCGCGACCCTGCTCGGCCACGAGGAGAAGCGGGACGAGCGCGACGATGACCGTCGTGGCGCCCCACCAGTCGATGCGCACCGAGTGCCGCGGCTGCTTGGGGATGTGGAGGAAGCGCCAGACGATCGCAAGCGCGACGATGCCGATCGGCACGTTGATGAGGAAGACCCAGCGCCATCCGGTGATGAAGAGGATCTGGCTGGCTCCGGCGAACAGACCGCCCACGAGCGGGCCGATGACGCTGGAGATGCCGAAGACGGCGAGGAAGTAGCCCTGGTATTTCGCGCGTTCGCGCGGGGCGAGGATGTCACCCATGATCGCCAGCGGCATCGACATCAGTCCACCGGCGCCGAGGCCCTGGATGGCGCGGAAGGCGGCGAGCTCGACCATCGAGGTCGAGAAGCTCGCGAGCACCGATCCGATGATGAAGATGAGGATGGCGATGAGGAACAGTGGGCGCCGACCGAAGATGTCGGAGAGCTTGCCGTAGATCGGCGTCGAGATGGTCGACACGATCAGGTAGGCCGTCGTCACCCAGGCCTGAAGACTCAGGCCCTGCAGGTCGTCGCCGATCGTGCGGATCGAGGTGCCGACCACGGTCTGGTCGAGGGCGGAGAGGAACATGCCGGCCATGAGGCCGAAGATCACGAACATGATCATGCGGTGGGTCATGACGGTGTTCGTGCCGCCCGTGGCGGGGGGCGGAGTGTGGGCGCGCCTGGTTCGAGTGGTGATGTCTGACATCGGGGCCTCTTCGTGAGAAGGCCTGGCGGACGGCTCGGGAAAGCTCAGTCGAGCGCCAGGTGTTTGCTAAAAGTCAACAAATAGTAGCGCTGTCTGACGGCGTCCGGAACCACTCGCGGCTGTGGGGACGCTATGCGGGCGGCGCCGCGCGGCACGCCGCGGGTGCGGCGCCGGGGCCGGTTGCGGGGAGCGGGGCCGTCACGAGAGCACGGGACGCCAAGGGAACAGGGCGTCATCGCGGAGAACGGCCTGTTCTCGACGCGTGTCCTGTTCTCGGTGCGGCATGAGACGCCGGCTCGCGAGGCGGAAGCGAGTGAGGGAGGCCGACGCAGAGCGGCATCCGGGAAAAGCAAAACCCCCGCCATGTAGAAGCTAGGCGAGGGTTTCTGGGATGACTGTAATGATCATCCGTGTGGCTCCGACGGGCGTCGATCCCGTGACCTCACGATTTTCAGTCGTGCGCTCTACCAACTGAGCTACAGAGCCGAGCGGCATGTCTGCCGCTTCCTAGACGAAAGGCCTCCTCGAAAGAAGGCCCGTCGCTGTGGAGCGACCCTGACGGGACTTGAACCCGCGACCTCCGCCGTGACAGGGCGGCACGCTAACCAACTGCGCTACAGGGCCATGCATTTTCAATTGTACTTCACCGGAAAGTGACCCCAACGGGATTCGAACCCGTGCTACCGCCGTGAAAGGGCGGCGTCCTAGGCCGCTAAACGATGGGGCCGGATGAGCCTGAAACCTTGCGATTTCATCCTCGCTTGCCGACGACCGAGCCTACTTCACATCTTCGGAGATTGCCAATTCGGGGCGTGGCGTGCGGCTCCCGCGCGTGTCGAGGGCGCAGGATGGGCCGCGGCAGCGGGAACTCGCCCTGTTGTGCGTGTGACTCGTGTTGCTACTGTTAGCCGAGTTGCGACCCGGTGAGATGAGGTAGTCCCGTGACGCTCGTGCCCCCTGATAAGACTGACGACTGCGGCTGCGCCCCCACGGCGAGCGAACAGCGGCGTTTGTGGCCCACCTTCGACCGGCGCAGTGCGCTGAAGTACGGCGCCCTCGGCGCTGTCGCTCTGGGTGCCTTCGGCGCCGCGACGTCCGGCTTCGCCTCTCCCGCCGTCGCCGCCGACTACCCCTCGTGGGATGACGTGCAGGCGGCCAAGGCCAACGAAGCAGCGAAGGCCGGCGAGATCTCGCGCATCCAGGGGCTGATCCAGGGCTTGCAGTCCGAGGTCGCCCGCACGCAGGCCGAGGTTCAGGCCCGCTCCGACGAGTACTACGCCGCACAGCAGGCCTTCCAGGATGCCGACTACCGGGCCCAGCTGATTCAGCAGCAGGCCGATGCCGAAGCGGCGAAGGCGACGGATGCCGCCAGCAAGGCCGGGAAGGTCGCCGCGCAGCTGTACCGCTCCGGCGGCGACGACACCTCGCTCGACCTCTTCTTCTCGGGCTCGGCCGCATCCGCGGACGACCTGCTCGCCAAGCTCGGCACGATGGACAAGCTGCTCGAGCGGAACAAGTCGGTGTACGCCGCGGCCGTCTCGGCGCGCGACAACGCGAAGAACCTCAGCAACCAGGCCAACGACGCCCGGGCCGAGCGCGACCGTCTGCAGAAGATCGCCGAAGAGAAGATGGCCGCCGCTCAGCAGGCGGCCCAGGCGGCCCAGGAGGCCCTCGCCGCGCAGCAGGCCAACCAGGCCGTGCTCGAGGCGCAGCTCGCCGCCCTCCAGGACACGACCGCCAAGACCGTGGCTGATTACCAGGCCGGCGTCGAAGCCGAGCGCAAGGCACGCGAAGAGCGCGAGCGCAAGGCCCGCGAAGAGGCCGCAGCCCGTGACGCGGCCGAGCGTGCCCGCCGTGAGCAGGAAGCCCGCAACAACCAGAACAGCGGTGGTGGCGGAGGCGGCGGCGGAGGCGGCGGTGGCGGAGGTGGCGGTGGCGGCGGAAGCGTCGGCGGATCCGGCTGGGCTCGTCCCTCGTCGGCCTACACGTCGTCGGGCTACGGCCCCCGCTCCGGCCAGTGCAACTCCAGCTACTGCGCCAGCACGTGGCACCTCGGACTGGACTTCGGCGCCAGCTGCTGGTCGCCCATCTACGCCGCGGCCTCGGGTCGAGTGACCTACGCCGGTGTCAACGGTGGTTTCGGAAACTACATCCGCATCCAGCACGACGACGGCTCGGGAACGGGCTACGGCCACATCGTCAACGGCGGCATCTACGTCTCGTACGGTCAGCGCGTCTCGGCCGGTCAGCAGATCGCCGCGACCGGTCAGACCGGCAACTCCTTCGGCTGCCACCTGCACTTCGAGGTCTACCCTCCCGGAGGCGGCACCACCGACCCCGCGCCCTGGTTGCGCGCCCGCGGCGTCTCGGTCTGACCGAGCCCACGAGAAAACCCCCGGTCGATGGACCGGGGGTTTTCTCGTCTGCAGAAGATCAGAGGGTGTTCGGCGCCTCTCCGGATCCCTGCGTCTTGGTCTGAGCGTCGTGCTCGTCGAAACGCGTGAAGGCCTCGGCCACGAGACGCTCGGCCTCAGCGGCATCCGCCCACTCGTCGACCTTGACCCACTTGTTGGGCTCGAGGTCCTTGTAGTGCTCGAAGAAGTGCGAGATCTCCTTCTTGGTCCACTCGTCGATGTCGCCGACGTCCTGGATGTGGTCCCAACGCGGGTCCTTCGCGAGCACGGCCACGACCTTGTCGTCGCCGCCGGCCTCGTCGCTCATCTTGAGCACGCCGACCGGGCGCACCTTGGCGAGGATGCCGGGGTGCAGGTCGCGGTCGAGCAGCACGAGCACGTCGAGCGGGTCGCCGTCTTCGCCGAGGGTGTTCTCGAAGAAGCCGTAGTTGGCGGGGTAGCCGAACACCGTGTAGAGGATGCGGTCGAGGTAGACACGGCCGGTGCCGTGGTCGACTTCGTACTTCACGCGGCTTCCGCGGGGGATCTCGATGACGGCGTCGAAAGCGCCCATACTCGTGCTCCTTAGATCTGTGGATTTCCGCGGCCCAGCCTAGTCCGGCGGGCGCGTGACGCCCACGCGGAGCCACACGGCAGGAGTTCGCGGTCGGCGGGCGGTGACGAGGCGCAGCGGCGAGGCGTCGCCGCGGGAAACTCCTGCGTCGTGTCCGGGGGCGCGCAGGCGGCGGCGTCGCGGCCCGGCGATAGCGTGGAGGCATGGATCACCGCTCCGGCCTGGACCCCTCCGTCGCCGAGGTGCGCCGCGCCGTCCGCGCCGCGCTCCCGCGGGCCGGTGGCCCCGTCGTCATCGCCCTCTCGGGCGGCCCGGATTCGCTGGCGCTGGCGGCGGCGACCGCTTTCGAGGCGCCGCGTGCCGGCATCCGTGCCGTCGCGATCGTGATCGACCACGGCCTGCAAGCGGGATCGGATGCCATCGCGGAGGCCGCCGCGAACGCGGCGCGTGGTCTCGGTCTCGAGGCGCGGGTCGTGCGGGTCGAGGTGGGCTCGGTCGACGGGCCCGAGGCCGCGGCGCGTGCGGCTCGATACGCCGGCTTGGCCGAAGCGGCGGCCGACCTCGGCGCCGAGCTCGTCCTGCTCGGACACACCCTCGACGACCAGGCCGAGACCGTCCTCCTCGGGCTCGCGCGCGGCTCCGGCGCGCTCAGCCTGGCGGGCATGCCCGCGCAGCGGAGGGATGCCACGGGCCCGGTGTGGGTGCGCCCCCTGCTGACGGTTCGCCGGCGCACCACGGTCGCGGCGTGCGCGGCCGCGGGGCTCGACCCCTGGACCGACCCCCACAACGCCGACCCGGGGTTCGCGCGCGTGCGGGTACGCGATCGCGTGCTGCCGGTGCTCGAGGCCGAGCTCGGACCGGGCGTCGCCGAGGCGCTCGCGCGCACCGCCGAGCAGCTGCGCGAAGACGCCGACGCCTTCCAGGACATGATCGACGAGACGATCGAAGACATCGTCGAGCACGCTGAGGCGGGGATCTCGATCTCGGTCGCCGCCCTCGCCGCGAACCCCGCCGCTCTGCGCAACCGGATCATCCGCTATGTCGTCGACAGCGAGTTCGGCGTCTCGCTCTCGCGCACCCAGACCCTCGAGGTCGCCCGTCTGGCGACCGACTGGACGGGTCAGGGGCCCATCGACCTGCCCGGGTGCCTCGCCCGACGCGTCGGCGCCCGGATCGAGGTCGTCGCGCGTACGGCATCCTGATCCGCCGACGTAGACTTTCCGAATGCGCGCGGCCGACATCTCCGACGACATCAGCGAAGTCCTCCTCACCGAGGAGCAGATCCACGAAAAGCTCGCCGAACTGGCGACGCGGGTGGCCGCCGACTACGAGGGACGCGACGTCGTCCTCGTGGGCGTGCTGAAGGGCGCGGTCATGGTCATGGCCGATTTCGCCCGGCACCTGCCGATGCACGTGTCGATGGACTGGATGGCCGTGTCGTCCTACGGCGCGTCGACCCGCTCGAGCGGCGTCGTGCAGATCCGCAAAGACCTCGACACCGACATCACCGGAAAGCACGTGCTGATCGTCGAGGACATCATCGACTCCGGCCTGACCCTCAGCTGGTTGCTCGAGAACTTCGCCTCGCGCGGAGCGGAGTCGGTCGAGGTGCTCGCGCTGCTGCGCAAGCCCGACGCGATGAAGGTCGAGGTCGACTGCCGCTACGTGGGCTTCGACATCCCCAACGACTTCGTTATCGGATACGGCCTCGACTACGCAGAGCGCTACCGCAACCTGCGCGACGTCGCGGTGCTCGCACCCCACGTCTACTCCTGACGACACGCCGTCTCCACGGCGGAGGGGCCGGTGGCATCCGGAGCCTTGTACGCCCATGACGAACGCACAGGCCCGGCATAGTCCGTGGGCGTTAGCCTGATGCGACCGCATTTCTGCGGAGGATCACGAAAGGGCTGGGCTCGCCCACCATGAATTTCAAGAAGATCACGCGAAATCCGATCATCTACGTTCTGCTGGTCGGTCTGCTTCTCGTCATCGGTTTCTCCCTCATCACGAACCTGAGCGGTGCCCGCCAGGTCTCCACCAAAGAGGGTCTCGACCTGCTCAAGGGCGGCACCGTGACGCAGGTGGTCACCAACGACCCCGATCAGCGCGTGGACCTGAAGCTGTCGCAGCCCTTCGAGGGTGCCAACGACGTGCAGTTCTACTTCAGCCAGGCCCGTGCGAACGAGGTGGCCACCGCGATCGACTCCGCGAACCCCTCCGACGGCTTCAACGACGTCGTGCCCAAGCCCAGCTGGTTCGACGGTCTTCTCGGACTCCTGCTCCCGCTCGTGCTGCTCGGCCTGCTCTTCTGGTGGCTGCTCTCGAGCGCCCAGGGCGGCGGCAGCAAGGTCATGCAGTTCGGCAAGTCGCGCGCCAAGCTCGTGACCAAAGAGACGCCCACCGTCACGTTCCAGGACGTCGCGGGCTCCGACGAGGCGATCGAAGAGCTCGACGAGATCAAGGAATTCCTCAAGGACCCGAAGAAGTTCGAAGAGGTCGGCGCCCGCATCCCGAAGGGCGTGCTGCTGTACGGCCCTCCCGGAACCGGTAAGACCCTGCTCGCCCGCGCTGTCGCCGGCGAGGCCGGTGTTCCGTTCTACTCCATCTCGGGTTCGGACTTCGTCGAGATGTTCGTGGGTGTCGGTGCGAGCCGCGTGCGCGACCTGTTCAACCAGGCCAAAGAGAGCTCCCCGGCCATCATCTTCATCGACGAGATCGACGCCGTCGGCCGCCACCGCGGCGCCGGCATGGGCGGCGGTCACGACGAGCGCGAGCAGACGCTGAACCAGATGCTCGTCGAGATGGACGGCTTCGACCCCAAGGTCAACGTGATCGTCATCGCGGCGACCAACCGTCCCGACATCCTCGACCCCGCCCTGCTGCGCCCGGGCCGCTTCGACCGCCAGATCGGCGTCGACGCCCCCGACCTCAAGGGTCGTCAGCGCATCCTCGAGGTGCACGGCCGCGGCAAGCCGCTGTCGGACTCGGTCGACCTCGAGGTCGTCGCGCGCAAGACGCCCGGCTTCACCGGTGCCGACCTGGCGAACGTGCTCAACGAGGCCGCTCTGCTGACCGCGCGCTCGAACGCCCAGCTCATCGACAACCGCGCCCTCGACGAGGCCATCGACCGCGTGATCGCGGGCCCCCAGCGCCGCACCCGCGTGATGAAGGACAAAGAGAAGCTCATCACCGCGTACCACGAGGGCGGCCACGCCCTCGCTGCCGCGGCGATGAACCACACCGACCCCGTCACCAAGGTCACGATCCTCCCGCGCGGCAAGGCCCTCGGGTACACGATGGTGCTCCCGCTCGACGACAAGTACTCCGTCACCCGCAACGAGCTGCAGGACCAGCTGACGTACGCGATGGGCGGACGCGTCGCCGAAGAGATCGTCTTCCACGACCCCACCACCGGCGCCTCGAACGACATCGAGAAGGCCACGAGCATCGCCCGCAAGATGGTCACCGAGTACGGCATGACCAACGAGGTCGGTCCGGTCAAGCTCGGCGGATCGTCGGGCGAGGTCTTCATGGGCCGCGACATGGGCCACGGCCGTGACTTCTCGGAGCGCATCGCCGAGCGCGTCGACGCCCAGGTGCGCGCGCTCATCGAGCAGGCGCACAACGAGGCCTACCAGGTCATCAACGACAACCGCGAGGTGCTCGACCGCCTCGCGCTGGCGCTGCTCGAGAAGGAGACCCTCGACCACAACGAGCTGGCCGAGATCTTCACCGACGTCAAGCGTCTGACGCCGCGCCCGCAGTGGCTGTCGTCGGGGGACCGCCCCGTGTCGACCCAGCCGCCCGTCGAGGTCCCGCGTCGTCAGCAGCCCGCCGGCATCGCGGCATCCACCGAAGCGGAGTCGCAGGCCGCCGCCAAGGCGCAGCCCCGTCCGAGCGGACAGACGCGCCCGGCCACCGCCTGAGGCGCCGTGGCCGTCGATCGTGGACGCGTCGCCGTCCTGGTGCGCGAGCTCCTGGAGGCGATCGGGGAAGACCCCGATCGCCCCGGGCTCCGCCAGACCCCGACGCGCGTGGCAGACTCCTGGGCCGAGTTCTTCGGGGGAGTGAATCAGGATGCCGGCGCCCCGCTGCAGCACACCATCTCGGTGTCGCGCGGCCCGGCGCCGGACACCCTCCCCTCGGGTGCCGTGATGCTGCGCGACATCGCGTTCCGGTCGATGTGCGAGCATCACCTGCTCCCCTTCCGCGGTCGGGCGCACGTGGCGTACCTCCCGGGTGAGGAGGTCGTCGGACTCGGCGCCCTGCCGCGGGTGATCGACATCCTCGCCGCCCGCCCGCAGGTGCAGGAGCGTCTCGGCGAACAGGTGGCCGACACCATCGCCTCGGCCCTGGACGCGCGGGGCGTGCTCGTCGTCCTCGATGCGGTGCACGAGTGCGTGACCATGCGCGGGGGCCGACAGCCCGACGCCTCGACCGTGACGATCGCCGCGCGCGGCGTCTACGGCGACCCCGTCGCGCGTGCCGAGCTCGTGGCGCTGATCGGAGCACGCGCGTGACACTCATCATGGGGATCGTCAACGTCACCCCCGATTCGTTCAGCGACGGCGGCCGGTACCTCGACCCCGACGTCGCACTCGCCCACGCTCGCCACCTCCGCGCCCAGGGGGCGGAGATCCTCGACGTCGGCGGCGAGTCCACCCGGCCCGGAGCCCAGCGTGTGGCGCCCCGCGTCGAGCAGCAGCGCGTGCTGCCGGTCGTCGAGGCCCTGGCATCCGAAGGCTCCTTCGTGAGCATCGACACCATGAACGCCGCCACGGCGGTCGCCGCCGTCCGCGCGGGCGCACGGCTCGTGAACGACGTCTCCGGTGGGCTGGCCGACCCCGACATGCTCGCCGCCGTCGCCGAGACCGATGCCGACATCGCCCTCGGGCACTGGCGCGGTCCGTCGACGGAGATGTACGCCCGCGCCGACTACGTCGACGTGGGGCGCGAGGTGTCCGCCGAGCTCGCTGAAAGGGTCGAGTCCGCCCTCTCCGCGGGCATCGATCGGTCGCGCCTCGTCGTCGACCCGGGCATCGGTTTCGGCAAGCGCGGAGCGCAGAACTGGCAGACGTTGAGCGCGCTCCCCGAGATCTCGGCACTCGGACTCCGGGTGCTCGTGGGCACGAGCCGCAAGAGGTTCCTCGCGGAGGCGATCGGCGAAGACGCCGACCTGGCTCGCCGTGACCTGGCGACGGCCGTCACGAGCGCCCTGTCCGCCCGCGCCGGCGCGTGGGCCGTGCGCGTGCACGACGTACCGTCCACCCGCGACGCACTCGCCGTCGCCCGCGCTTGGGAGACCTGATGGATGCCGACACGATCACTCTGACGGGGGTGCGTGCCGTGGGTCACCACGGGGTCTACCCCGACGAGAAGCGCGACGGGCAGGAATTCGTGGTCGACGCGACCCTCTCGCTCTCACTGCGGCGCGCGGCCGAGACCGACGACGTGGTCGACACCGTGCACTACGGCGAACTCGCCGAGCGCCTCGTACGGATCGTCGAGGGCGAGGCGGTCGACCTGCTCGAGACCCTCGCGCAGCGACTGGCCGACGCCGTGCTCGCCGACAGCCGCGTGGACGCGGTGACGATCACCGTGCACAAGCCGCAGGCTCCCATCCCCGTTCCCTTCGGCGATGTCGCCGTGACCATCTCGAGGTCGCGCCCGTGAACGTGCGGCTGGCGCACGGGATGGACGCTGCTCCGCGCGCCACGCCCGTCCACGCGGTCGTGGCCCTGGGAGCCAACCTCGGCGAGCGTTTCGAGACCCTCGCCGCCGCGGTCGACGAACTGCGGCGGCTCCCGCTCACCAGCGGGGTCCGGGTGTCCGCTCCGATCGAGACGGTGGCCGTGACGCTTCAGGGTGAGGACGAGGAAGCGCCGCGCTATCTGAACGCCGTCGCTGTTCTCGAGACGCGCCTGGCGCCGGGGGAGCTGCTCGCCTCGCTCCACCGCATCGAAGCCCGACACGGGCGCGTGCGCCGGGAACGGTGGGGTGACCGCACCCTCGATCTCGACCTGATCGCCTACGGCGACGAGCGCATCGATCGCGACGACCTCGTCGTCCCGCACCCCCGCGCGCACGAGCGGGAGTTCGTTTTGGCGCCGTGGCTCGACGTGGATCCGGATGCCGTGATCCCCGGGGTGGGCCGCGTGGCCGACCTGCTCGTCGCGCTGCGGGGAGGACTCTCGTGAGGCGCACGGGCGCGGGCATCCTCACGATCGCCGTCGTCGCGGGCCTGGTGATCGGGTTCCTCCTGGACACCGTCCTCACCGCGATGGGCCGACCGACGTTCGCGCCCGCGGCGAGTCTGCCGACGATCCTCGCTCTGCTGGGGGCCGTGGTGGTGGCGCTCGCCATCCCGATCTACCGGGCGACGCGCGGGCGGAGCCCGCGACGGATCGATCCGTTCCGTGCTGTGCGCATCGCGATGCTGGCGAGAGCGTCGTCGATCCTCGGGGCCGCTGCGGCGGGGTTCGCGGGCGGACTGCTCGCCTTCCTGTTGAGCCGGCCGGTGGTGCCCTCGGTAGGCTCGATGGGATCGATCATCGCGACGCTCGTCTGCGCGGTCGTCCTCGTCGTCGCGGGACTCGTGGCCGAGCAGCTCTGCACACTCCGGAAGGACGACGATGACGACGCCCCAGGGAACACCCCCGCAGGACCCGTCGGAATCTGAGGCCCGCAACGTTGACGACGCCGACCGGACGGTGCTCGACGACGCCACCTACGACCGCATCCTTGAACCGCGCTCGTCACGTCGGCTCCCCCTCGGCGACGGCACCTGGCATCAGCTCGCCCGCGCGTACGTCCGCGTGCAGCTGATTTCGCAGGGGGCGGTCTTCGTGCTCGTGCTCGCGGCCGCCGTGATCGCCCAGATCATCACGGGCGTGCAGTGGCAGTGGATCCCGGCCGGGATCATCCTGCTGATCACCGCCGTCGGCCTCTTCATCACCCCGCGGCAAGCGCGGTCCTTCGGGTACCAGTTGCGTCGCGATGACCTCGTGTTCCGCCGGGGCATCCTGTGGCAGCGGGTCGTGGCGGTTCCCTACGGCCGGATGCAGCTCGTGGACATCACCCACGGCCCCCTCGACCGGGGCTTCGGCATCGCCCAGCTCAAGCTCGTGACCGCCGCGGCCTCCACCGGAGTGACCATCCCGGGATTGACGCAGGAGGCGGCCGAACACCTGCGCGACACGCTCGTGGCCGTCGCCGAGACCCGTCGGACAGGGCTGTGACCGACCCGCACGCGGCGGGACCGCCCCTCGACCCGCCGCCCCGGCCGCAGCGAGCGGTCGTCCGTTCGCCCTACAGCGACGGCGAGTGGCATCGCCTGCACCCCCTGACGCCGCTCCTGCGCGGCGGACTGACCCTCCTCGTGATCATCGGCGTGATCGTCGCGAACCTGCGGGAGCGTCTCGTCCAGTGGGTCTTCCCGGTCTTCACCGAGATCCCCCCGGGGGAGCTCCCGCCCGACCCGGTCGACTTCCTCTTCGCGAACAACCTGATCCTCGTGGCGGGGGGAGCGACCCTCATCGTCCTCATCGTGCTGCTGGTCCTCTTCCGCCTGTCCTGGCGTTTCCACACCCTGCGCATCAGCGATGACGACGTCGAGGTGCGTTCGGGCGTGCTGTTCCGCACTCATCGTCGTGCTCCCCTCGACCGGGTCCAGGGCGTCAACCTGACTCGTCCGATGATCGCCCGCCTGCTGGGGCTCGCGAAGCTCGAGGTGGTCGGAGCGGGACTGGATGCCAACGTCAAACTCGAGTACCTGTCGGGGAAGGACGCCGAGGCCATCCGCGGCGACATCCTCCGTCTCGCCTCGGGCCGGCGTCTCGCCGAGGGGCGGACCGAACCGGGCGCCCGCGCCTCGCTCGCCCGGCAGGCGGCGGAGGCCGTGGGGTCGGGGCTGCAGGGCATCGTCGACGGGGAGGACTTCTCCGACGCCGAGCCGGAGAGCATCGTGCGCATCCCGATCGGTCGGCTCGTGGCATCCCGTGTCCTGAGCGGATCGAGCCTCGTCCTCGTCGCCCTGGTCGTGGGGATCGTCGTCGCGGCGTCGCTGTCGACACTGTGGCTGCTGTTCACCGTGGTCCCGATGTTCCTCGCCTTCGGCGCGTACTACGTGCGCTCGATCGCCCAGGGACTGCGGTACTCGATCGCCCCGACGGCCGACGGGGTGCGCGTGACCTTCGGCTTGTTCACGACGGTGTCGGAGGTGGTGCCGCCGGGTCGCGTGCACGCGATCGAGGTGCGCCAGCCTCTGATGTGGCGTCCGTTCGGATGGTGGACCGTCTCCGTGAACCGACTCTCGGGGCGGTCCTCCACCGACACGAGCAACGATCAGTTGGCCGCGGTGCTTCCGATCGGGACACGAGCCGATGTCGAGCGCGTCCTGCGGATCCTCGTCCCCGACCTGTCGAGCGACGAATGGACACTCGTGTTCCGCGACGGCATCCTGGGTCCGGTGGAGAACGACCCCTACGTGACGACCCCGAAGAGCGCCCGGTGGCTCCGCCCGCTGTCGTGGCGGCGGAACGGCGCGCTTCTGACCTCGGACGCCCTGCTTTTGCGCCGCGGGTGGGTGTGGCGGTCCTTGAGCGTGGTTCCGCTCGCCCGCTTGCAGTCGATCGGCCTGCATCAGGGCCCGTTGGCACGCGCGACGGGGACGGCGACCCTGGTGGCCCACGTGATCGCAGGCACCGTCCAGACCTCGATCGGCGTCCTCGGCCGCGACGACGCCCTCGGGCTGTTCGAGCGGACCGCGCGAGCCGGCGTCGATGCGGCGGCGATCGACCGCACGCACCGGTGGGCCGGATGAGCGCCGGTCGCGACGGGCGCCTCGGCGTCGGGGTGATCGGCGCGGGACGTGTCGGCCCGGTCGTCGCGGCGGCGCTCGCCGGTGCGGGCCACGCCCTGACCGGGATCACCTCCGGCTCGGACGACGATCGCGTGGAGGCGATCCTGCCGGGCCTGCCGGTCCTGACGGCCGACGAGGTCGCTCGACGCAGCGAGCTCGTGGTCGTCGCGGTTCCGCACGACCAGCTCCCGGGTCTCGTCTCGGGCCTCGCCGAGGTCGGAGCGTGGCAGCCCGGCCAGCTGGTGCTGCACACCGACGCCGCGTACGGATCGCGCGTCCTGGATCCCGCCGCGAGGAGCGGCGCCATCCCGCTCGCCATCCACCCCGCCATGGCCTTCACAGGGGTGTCGTCGATCGACCTGCGCCAATTGGCCCAGTCGTATGCCGCCGTGACCGCACCGGCCCCTGTCCTCCCCATCGCCCAGGCTCTCGCGGTCGAGCTGGGGTGCGAGCCTCTCGTGGTCGCCGAGGACGACCGGGCGACGTACGCCGAAGCCATCGCGACGGCCACGGAGTTCTCTCGTTCGATCGTCCGGCAGTCGTCGGCGCTGCTCGAGCGCATCGGTATCGACAACCCCGGCGCATACCTCTCGGCCCTCGTGCGTTCGAGTGTCGATCAGGCGCTCGTCGAGGGCGGGCGCCGTGACGACCTCGACGGCACCGCTACGATCGACGGATGATCCGCTCCCTCGAGGATCTGCGCACCCGACTCGGCGAGATCCGAGGCGCAGATCGATCGGACGCCGGCCCGCGCGTCGCCCTCGTGTCCACCCTCGGCGCTCTGCACGACGGCCACGTCGACCTCATCCGCGAGGCGCGCGAACGCGCGGACGTCGTGGTGGTGTCGACCTTCGTCAACCCGCTGCGCTTCCGCTCCGCCGACGACACCGCGTCCTATCCCCGGTCGCCCGAGTCCGACGCGCGCGTGCTCGGTGAGCTGGGCGTCGACGTCATCTTCGCGCCGGCGGCGGCGGAGTTCCTCCCGGCGGGAACGGCGACGACCCGCGTCTCGGCGGGCGATGTGGGTCTCCGCTACGAGGGGCGTGTGCGCCCCTTCTACTTCGACGGGGTGCTGACCGTCGAGGCGAAGCTCTTCCACCTCGTTCGACCCGACGTGGCCGTCTACGGGGAGCGCGATCGGCAGCGCATCTTCCTCGTGCGCCGCATGGTGCGAGACCTCGACTTCGGCATCGATGTCGCGACGGTTCCGACGGTGCGCACCGACGACGGGCTGCCCGTGTCGAGCCGCGTCGCGCTGCTCGACGACGCCGATCGCCGCGCCGCCGCGGCCCTTCCGCGAGCCCTCGAGGCGGCGGCCTCGAACGCCGATCTGGGGGTCGATGCCTGCATCGCCGCTGCGCAGTCGGCGTTGATGGGCGAGCAGCGCATCACGCTGGAGTACTTGAGCGTCGTCGATCCCGAGACGTTCCTGCCGGTCGACGACGGGCACCGCGGGCGCGCGTTCGCGCTCATCGCCGCCACGGTCGGCGGTCACCGCTTCATCGACAACGCCGAGATCTCGCTGCGCTGAGGGCCCTCGGGCGGCCGGTGACTCCGGGGCGGCCGAGGACGACGAATAGACTGGGGGAGACCCCGAGGAGCCTTCCTGATGACCGACGCGCCCGCGAACGACGCCGCCGAACCGACCGAAGACGAGGTCTTCGAACAGAAGGCGGTGCGCCTGGCCAAGCGCGAGCGTCTGCTCGCGGAACGCTCCGACGCCGCCGGCGGTCCCTACCCGGTGGCCGTGCCCATCACGACGACGATCCCCGAGCTGCGCGCGCGCTTCGGCGATCTCGAGGCCGGGGCCGAGACCGGTGAGACGGCCGGGGTCGCCGGGCGCGTGGTGTTCAGCCGCAACACCGGCAAGCTCTGCTTCGCGTCGCTGCAGTCCGGCGACGGAAGCCGCATCCAGGCCATGGTCTCGCTCGCCAGCGTCGGCGAGGAGTCGCTCCAGGCGTGGAAGGAGCTCGTCGACCTGGGCGACCACGTCTTCGTCTCGGGTGAGGTCATCTCGAGCCGCCGCGGCGAGCTGTCGATCATGGTCGCCGAGTGGACCATCGCGGCGAAGGCCGTCCTGCCCCTCCCCAACCTCCACACCGAGCTCAGCGAAGAGAGTCGCGTCCGCAGCCGCTTCCTCGACCTCATCGTGCGCGATCGCGCCCGCGAGACCGTGCTGGCCCGCGCGAAGGTCAACGCGAGCCTGCGCCGCACCTTCACCGAGCGCGACTTCGTCGAGGTCGAGACGCCGATGCTGCAGGTGCAGCACGGCGGCGCGAGCGCCCGCCCCTTCACCACGCACTCGAACGCCTTCGACACCGAGCTCTTCCTGCGCATCGCGCCCGAGCTGTACCTGAAGCGCGCCGTGGTCGGCGGTATCGACCGGGTCTACGAGATCAACCGCAACTTCCGCAACGAGGGCGCGGACACCACCCACAGCCCCGAGTTCGCGATGCTCGAGGCCTACCAGGCCTACACCGACTACAACGGCATCGCCGACCTCACGCAGACCCTCATCCAGGACGCCGCCGTCGCGGTGGCCGGGTCGACCACGGTCACGTGGGCGGACGGCACCGAGTACGACCTCGGCGGCGAGTGGGACCGCATCTCGATGTACGACTCTCTGTCCGCCGCCTGCGGCCGGTCCATCACCCCCGACACCTCGGTCGAGGACCTCCGCGCGCTCGGAGAAGAAGAGGGAGTCGACGCCCCGCCCCAGGAGACCCACGGCAAGTGGGTCGAGGAGCTGTGGGAGCACTTCGTGAAGGGCCGTCTCACCCGCCCCACCTTCGTCATGGACTTCCCCGTCGACACCAGCCCGCTCGTGCGCGAGCATCGCTCGATCCCGGGCGTCGTCGAGAAGTGGGATCTCTACGTGCGCGGATTCGAGCTCGCCACGGGCTACTCCGAGCTGGTCGACCCCGTGATCCAGCGTCACCGCTTCACCGAGCAGGCGAAGCTCGCCGCGCGCGGAGACGTCGAGGCCATGCCGATCGACGAGGAGTTCCTGCGCGCGCTCGAGCACGGGATGCCGCCCACCGGTGGCATGGGGATGGGAATCGACCGTCTGCTCATGGCCATCACGGGCCTGGGTATTCGCGAGACGATCCTGTTCCCGCTCGTGAAGTAGACCGCTCGAACACCCACTCCGGGAGGCGCCCGGCGTCGATGACGTCGAGCATGAGGGCGCTGAGCCCGTGGTCGGGGTCGATCTCGAGAGCCGTCTCGGCGTACAGGACGGCGTGAGAGGAGCGACCGGTCGCCCACGCGAGCCACGCGCACGCCGACAGCGGGCCAGGGCGACGCTCCCGGGGGAGGACGGACGCGACTCGGCGGCACAGTTCGAGCGCTCGTCGAAGGCGGTCGGGGTCGGGGAGGGCGCCTTCTCCCCACATCGGCCGGGCGAGGTCGTCGGGGAACGGCTTGCCACGGTGGAAAGCGGTCTGCGCCTGCAGAACCGCATCACCCGTGGCGAGATCCGCCACCCACTGCATCAACGCGACATCGCGTAGCGACGGTCGGGCGAGGCAGAAGGCGAGGGCGGCGAGCTGCGCGGGGTCGAGTTCTTCGGGCGGCGTTGCCAGGGCGTCCTCGATCAGGACCGGCGGATCCGCGAGCGCCACGGTGGCCGGATCTCCGGTCGCCGCACGCTTCAGCGGGGGAAGCTTACGGCGTTCCTGCGGGCCTCCGAGCACGCGCTCGATCGCGCGGAGGTCGGTCATCACCCGCCGAGAGACGGCGGCGTCGAGCGGCGGAAGCTCGGCGGCGGCGAACTGGTCGTCGACGACCGGGCCGGTCGGCTCCGCGAGCGTGTGCGCCGCGATGTCGCTCAACGGGTGCGGCATCGACGACGAGGGGGACACGTAGCTGTCCCATCCGTCCGAACCGACGACGAGGGCGTCGACGACGCGGAGGCCGCAGATCTCCGCTCGCCCCATCGCCGCATCGACGAGCGCGCGGTGGGGCGCCGCCGGAAGGTCGGCGAGGACCTCGTCGGCATAGACGACGATCGCCACGGCATCGGTCCGGGCGACCTTGCAGGCCATACCGATCACGGTCGAGGCGACGCTCTCGTTCGCGGAGGCGTCGTCGGCGGCCGGGAGGTCGACGCGCATGGCGCCGAGGGAACGCGACTCGGCGAACGGGACGAGCACGAGACTCTCGCGCGGGGTGCATTCGAGCAGATGCGGGACGAGAGCGAGGAACGCGGAGGACGAGGTGGCGGAGACGACGGTGGGTGTCATGCCTCGAGAGTGGCCGGGCGGGCGGGGCTCGCGCCGGGCGGAATAGCTCGACGGTGGATGAATCCGCATATCCACTGCCTGTGGAGGAGCCCGCGCGAACCGCGCGCCCAGGCAGCGCGGGTATTCTCGGAGCATGGACGAAACCTGGACCGCGATGCTGTGGGCGATCCTGCCGACCCTCGTGGTGTCCGTGGTGTTCTTCTTCATCCTCCGCAACGTCATCCGGATGGACCGGACCGAGCGCAAGGCCTACGCCCGTATCGAGGCCGAGGAGCGCGCAAAGCGCGGCCTCCCGCCGGTCGTCCGCACCGGCGACGGTCCCGCGAACTGACGATCGCACGGCCTCTGTCGGAGGCCGTCGCTACGCTGGGTCCACAACCCGCCCAGGAGGACCCGTGATCAACGCCACGTTCGACGCGAGCTGGCTCGTCATCACGCTCTTCATCGTCGACCTGGTCGTGCGCATCGCCGCGATCATCATCGTTCCGCGAAACCGTCGCCCGACCGCGGCGATGGCGTGGTTGCTCGCGATCTACTTCATCCCCTTCGTCGGGGTCTTCCTGTTCCTGCTCATCGGCAATCCGCGCCTGCCCCGCAAGCGCCGGCGCAAGCAGGCCGCGATCAACGAGTACATCCACGACACGAGCGCGTCGCTCGAGTTCGGCACACTCCGGCCCAACGCTCCGCAGTGGTTCCGCGCCCTCGTGCAGCTCAACCGCAACCTCGGTGCCATGCCGATCGCGGGAGACAACGCCGCGACCCTCATCGCCGATTACCAGCAGAGCCTGGATGCCATGGCCGAGGCGATCCGTCGGGCTCAGCGCTACATCCACGTCGAGTTCTACATCCTGCAGTCCGACGACTCGACGGACAACTTCTTCCGCGCCCTCGAAGAGGCCGCGGAGCGCGGCGTCGTGGTCCGCGTGCTCCTCGACCACTGGGCCAACCGCGGAAAGCCCTTCTACAAGCAGACGCTGCGCCGGCTCGACGCGATGGGGGCGCACTGGCACCTCATGCTCCCCGTGCAGCCGCTGCGAGGGCGCTACCAGCGACCCGATCTCCGCAACCACCGCAAGCTGCTCGTGATCGACGGCGACGTGGCGTACATGGGATCGCAGAACGTCACCGACTCGTCGTACAACCTCCGCAAGAACATCCGCCGCGGCCTGCACTGGGTCGATCTGATGGTGCGCGTCGAGGGCCCGGTCGTCGCGAGCATCAACGCCGTCTTCCTGTCGGACTGGTACAGCGAGACCGACGAGACACTGCGCGACGAGATCGATCTGTTCAGCGTCACGTCGGGTCCGGGAGACCTCGACTGCCAGGTGGTGCCCTCCGGCCCCGGCTTCGATTTCCAGAACAACCTCAAGCTCTTCCTGGGCCTGCTCTTCGCGGCCAAAGAGCGCATCATCATCGTCAGCCCCTACTTCGTGCCCGACGAGGCTCTGCTGCTCGCGATCACCACCGCCTGCCAGCGTGGCGTGCACGTCGAGCTCTTCGTCTCGGAAGAGGGCGACCAGGCGATGGTCTACCACGCGCAGCGGAGCTATTACGAGGCTCTCCTGCACGCGGGCGTCACGATCTGGATGTACCGCAAGCCGTACATCCTGCACAGCAAGAGCGTCACGATCGACGACGAGGTCGCGGTCATCGGCTCGAGCAACATGGACATGCGCTCCTTCGGTCTGAACCTCGAGGTGTCGCTCTTGGTCCGCGGCGAAGAGTTCGTCCGCGACATGCGCGAAGTCGAGGGCGCGTACCGCACCCTGAGCCGCCAGCTCACGATCGAGGAGTGGCGTCGGCAGCCCCTGCGCTCGACGATCCTCGACAACCTGGCGCGCCTCACCTCCGCGTTGCAGTGACGCGCCGCGGCCCTCGCCGCCGGCATCCAGGTATCTCCGACATCATGGGCTCAACTCGCCCCCGGAGGTCCGCATGTCACGTCACCGTCTCGCCGTCATCGGAATGATCGGCGCGTCCCTCATCGCCGCTGGAGCCCTCACCGGCTGCGCCACCGGTGCCCCGGCTCCCGAGGGGATGGCTCCGACTCCGGATGCCACCGCCTCCGCGCCCGCGAGCGAACTCGGCGCCGCGTGGGTCAGCGGCGGCCGTGCCATCGCCCTGGTCACCACCGGCAGCTCTTCGTGCCCGCCGGTGCTGAGCGGCGAGCCGACCGTCAGCGGATCCACGGTGACGGTCGACCTCGCCGAGTCGCCACGACAGGACTGCACGCGCGACCTGGCTCCGCGCGCGACACTCATGAACGTGCCCGCGGGCGTCGACCCGAGTGCGGGCCTCGCCCTCACGGTGACGGGTGTCGCCGAGGGCAAGGTGATGCTCGCGGGGCTGGGCTCCGTTCCCGCCGCCCCCGCGGAATTCACCCCGTCGGCGGGCTGGGTGAACGACTCCCTGGTCGCCATCGTCACGTACGGCAGCTCGACCTGCGTTCCCTCGGTCGAGGCGGTCACCGCGGCCGGCCCGAACGTCGAGATCCAGTTCGCGACGCCGCCGTCCGACCAGGTCTGCACGATGGATCTCGCGCCCCGCGTCACTCTCGCCGACATCGGTCGAGAGGCCGGGTCGGGCGCGGTGTCGCTCGTCCTCACCGGCGGGAACGTCGACGCCGGCGACCCCATCCCCGTGCTCGGCTCCCGCTGACGGCCGCACCCCCGCTCGTGGGGCGGGGGGCGAACGTGGTCAGCGCTCGGCGACGAGAAGCTCGCCCACCTCGCACTCGAGCACGCGGCAGATCGCGGACAGCGTCGAATAGCGGATCGCCCGGGCACGATCGTTCTTCAGCACCGACAGGTTGACCACCGAGACTCCGACGAGTTCGCTCAGGCGGGTCAGCGTCATGCCGCGCGCTTCCAGAAGCTCGTCGAGACGACAGTGGATGCCGGTGGGCCCGTCATCCGTCACCGCCGGGGTCATACGAGACCCTCGGTGTCGCGCTGCAGGCGGTCACCGACCGCGAAGGCGGTGCCCGCGAGCGCGACGACGAAGGCGACGCCGAAGATGGACAAGAGATCGACCGTTCCGACGACGGCGCGATCGTACGTCCCGTCGGACAACAGCGCCAGGGCGCCGTTCACGGCCATGTTGTGGAAGAACGGAACGAAGTACATGCCGGCGATGGCGACGAGGCCCGCCGCCGTGACGAGCGCCGTGTGGGCACGCGAGAAGATCCGCCCGCGCAGGATGCCGAAGCACAGGATGAGGAGCAGGGTCACCACCGTCACCATCGCGACCGCGACCAACACGTGGCTGATGACGAGCGCGCCGAGCGCCGCGGGTTGAAGTGAAGCCACCGTCACCGACGCGGAATCGAGCTGCACGGCGACCGGTGCTCCGTCGGGCCCGAGCGGCGCCTGCGCCTCGGTGGCGACGAAGGGCGCGAGGAGGGTGATGTCGCGGTTGGGTAGGACCTGCGCGATGGCGACGACGGACTGCACCACTGCGGCGACGGCGATCGCCACTCCTCCGATGAGGAAAAGCACGAAGCCGATCGTGTCGCCGCCGGAGAGGACGCGGGGAGGTCGGGGGGAAGCCATGATCGCTCCTTATCGATGATCGTTGTTATCGGTTGTCGATAAGGTAACGACTGTCGATGTGTTCCGCAAGGTCGAGCGCGCAGACGGTATGCCCACGGCGAACACGGGGCTCTGGCATCCGGCCGCTGGTTACTCTCGATGTACGGCGCGCGGAGGCGTGCCTGTCAGCCCATTTTTGGAGGGACTGAGGATGTTCGAAAGATTCACCGATCGTGCTCGTCGTGTGGTGGTGCTCGCCCAAGAAGAGGCGAAGATGCTGAACCACAACTACATCGGCACCGAGCACATCCTTCTGGGCCTCATCCACGAGGGTGAGGGCGTGGCTGCCAAGGCGCTCGAGTCGCTGGGCATCTCCCTCGATGCCGTCCGCGAGCAGGTGCAGGACATCATCGGCCAGGGGCAGCAGCAGCCGACCGGCCACATCCCCTTCACGCCGCGTGCGAAGAAGGTCCTCGAGCTGTCTCTGCGCGAGGCGCTGCAGCTCGGTCACAACTACATCGGCACCGAGCACATCCTGCTCGGCCTCATCCGCGAGGGTGAGGGCGTTGCCGCCCAGGTGCTCGTCAAGCTCGGCGCCGACCTCAACAAGGTCCGCCAGCAGGTCATCCAGTTGCTCTCGGGCTACCAGGGCAAGGAGCCCGCGGGCGTCGCCTCGGGTGCCGGCGAGCAGACCCAGGGCGCTGCCCAGGGTGGATCGGCCGTGCTCGACCAGTTCGGGCGCAACCTCACGCAAGCCGCGCGAGACAACAAGCTCGACCCCGTCATCGGGCGCGAGAAAGAGATCGAGCGCGTGATGCAGATCCTTTCGCGCCGCTCGAAGAACAACCCCGTCCTCATCGGCGAGCCCGGCGTCGGCAAGACCGCCGTCGTCGAGGGCCTCGCCCAGGCCATCGTCAAGGGCGATGTGCCCGAGACGCTGAAGGACAAGCAGGTCTACTCGCTCGACCTCGGTTCGCTCATCGCCGGATCCCGCTACCGCGGTGACTTCGAAGAGCGTCTGAAGAAGGTCACGAAAGAGATCCGCACGCGCGGCGACATCATCGTCTTCATCGACGAGATCCACACTCTCGTGGGTGCGGGTGCCGCCGAGGGTGCGATCGACGCCGCGTCGATCCTCAAGCCTCTCCTCGCCCGCGGTGAGCTCCAGACCATCGGTGCCACCACGCTCGACGAGTACCGCAAGCACTTCGAGAAGGACGCCGCTCTCGAGCGCCGCTTCCAGCCGATCCAGGTGGCCGAGCCGAGCCTGCCCCACGCGATCAACATCCTGAAGGGCCTGCGCGACCGCTACGAGGCGCACCACAAGGTGCAGATCACCGACGGCGCGATCGTGGCCGCGGCGAACCTCGCCGACCGCTACATCAGCGACCGGTTCCTGCCCGACAAGGCCATCGACCTGATCGACGAGGCCGGCGCCCGCCTGCGCCTGTCGATCCTGTCGAGCCCGCCGGAGCTGCGCGAGTTCGACGAGAAGATCGCGAAGGTCCGCGAGCAGAAGGAGCAGGCCTCCGAGGAGCAGGACTTCGAGAAGGCCGCCGCCCTGCGTGATGAGGAGAAGTCGCTCCTCGCCGAGCGCCTGCGCCTCGAGAAGCAGTGGCGCTCGGGCGACGTCGCCTCCCACGCGGTCGTCGACGAGGGTCTGATCGCCGAGGTGCTCGCCCAGGCGACCGGCATCCCGGTGTTCAAGCTCACCGAGGAAGAGTCCAGCCGCCTCATGTTCATGGAGAAGGCGCTTCACCAGCGCGTCATCGGCCAGGAAGAGGCGATCGCGGCCCTGTCGCGCACGATCCGTCGTCAGCGTGCGGGCCTGAAGGACCCGAAGCGTCCGAGCGGCTCGTTCATCTTCGCCGGCCCGACCGGTGTCGGAAAGACCGAGCTCGCCAAAGCGCTCGCCGAGTTCCTCTTCGACGACGAGGGCGCGCTGATCTCGCTCGACATGTCGGAGTTCGGTGAGAAGCACACCGTCTCGCGTCTGTTCGGTGCCCCTCCCGGATTCGTCGGGTTCGAAGAGGGCGGCCAGCTCACCGAGAAGGTGCGCCGCAAGCCGTTCTCGGTCGTGCTCTTCGACGAGATCGAGAAGGCCCACCCCGACATCTTCAACTCGCTGCTGCAGATCCTCGAAGAGGGTCGCCTGACCGATGGTCAGGGTCGCGTCATCGACTTCAAGAACACGGTCATCATCATGACCACGAACCTCGGTTCGTCGGCGATCGCCGGTGGTCCCGTCGGCTTCCAGGTCGAGGGCAGCGCCCAGACCTCGTACGAGCGGATGAAGGGCAAGGTCGACGAAGAGCTGAAGCGTCACTTCAAGCCCGAGTTCCTCAACCGCGTCGACGACGTCATCGTCTTCCCGCAGCTGAACAAGGACGAGCTCCGTCAGATCGTCGGCCTGTTCGTGAAGCGTCTGGCCGACCGCCTGCTGGATCGCGACATGACCGTCGAACTGTCGGACGACGCGAAGGACAAGCTCATCGAGATCGGGTTCGACCCGACGCTCGGAGCGCGCCCCCTGCGCCGCGCCATGCAGCGCGAGGTCGAGGACCGTCTCAGCGAGAAGATCCTGCACGGCGAGCTCGAGTCGGGTGACCACGTCAAGGTCGGCGTCGAGAACGGCCAGTTCTCGTTCGAGACCAGCCCGCGCGGTGAGAAGGTCGCGATCGGTGTTGGAACGGCCGGCGAGATCGCCGCCACCCCCGACACGCTCGCGGGCAACTGATCGCATAGCGAACGAAGGGCCCGGATGCCACGGCATCCGGGCCCTTCGTCGTTGCGGCGTACGCTTGTCGAATGACCTCATCCGCGCCGTTCGTCGTCCGCCCCGCCGGAACCGCCGACGTCCGCCGGATCCACGAACTGCTCGAGCCCTACGTGCAGAAGCGCATCCTGCTGGGCAAGGACCTGGTCGTGCTGTACGGATCGGTGCAGCAGTTCGTCGTCGCCGAGGCCGATGGCGTGGTCATCGGGTGCGGGGCCCTGCACGTGATGTGGGAGGACCTGGGCGAGATCCGCACCCTGATCGTCCACGATGACTGGCTGCACCACGGCGTCGGGCGGGCCATCGTCGAGACCCTTGAGGAGCGCGCGCGGGAGGTCGGCGTCTCGCGCCTGTTCTGCCTGACTTTCGAAGTGGACTTCTTTACGCGCCGGGGCTTCTCCGAGATCGGCGAGCAGGTCGTCGATCCCGACGTGTACTCCCAGCTCGTGCGCAGCCCCGACGAGGGCGTCGCCGAGTTCCTCGATCTCGCGCACGTGAAGCCGAACACGCTGGGCAACACCCGGATGCTGAAGCAGCTGTGAGCCCGCGCTCCTGAGCGTGCCGTGGCGCGAGCGCACAGCCGCGCCGCCTACCCTGGATGTATGACCGATGCCCCCCGTAGGCGGAGGCAGTCCCCGGCGGTCTACCGTCGTCGTCGTCTCGCCGCAGGGCTTCTGGCTCTGCTGGTGATCGGCCTCGTCGTGTGGCTCGTGGCGGCTCCTCCGTGGCGTGCCGCCCCCACCGCCGAGGCGCCCCCCGCTCCCGCTGCGAGCACTCCTGCCGCCGCTGCGTCCGCGTCCGCGCCGGCGGCATCCGAGACCCCCTCCGCCGTTCCGTCCGCGTCGCCGACGGCGACCGCTCCCGCCGGGCCCGTCGAATGCACGGCGTCCGACATCACCGTGGCGGCGCTGTCGGACAAGAGCGAGTACGGGCAGGGTGAGAATCCGCAGCTGTCGATCAAGCTCACCAACACCAGCGCGAACCCGTGCACGATGAACGTCGGCACGAGCGCGCAGTCGTTCACCGTGACGAGCGGCTCCGACGTGTGGTGGCGATCGACGGACTGCCAGGCCGAGCCGAGCGACATGGAGGTGACGCTGGCCGCCGGCCAGGTCGTCACGAGCTCCGCGCCGCTCACCTGGGACCGTACGCGTTCCTCGGTGAACTCCTGCGGCGGGGAGCGGCCGTACGCCCCCGGCGGGGGAGCGACCTATCACCTGAGCGTCTCGATCGGCGGCATCCCGTCGTCGGGGACGGCGTCGTTCATCCTGCGCTGAACATCACGAGGGGCGGATGCCGGTGGCATCCGCCCCTCGTCGTTCCCGGACTCAGGAGCCGGGCTTCGTGCCGAACACCTCGCCCTCCATGGCGTCGTAACCCTCCTGTTGCGGGTGGCCGTGCAGCCCGCCGGACAGGGCGTACTCCTCTTCGGGCGAGAGGACGAGGCGGTGACGACCGTAGACGGCGAAGGCCACGAAGATCACCGCGTAGACCACGATGATCGCGACGATCGCGAGCAGGTAGGCGGGGTTCAGCAGCAGACCGAAGAACACCACGGCGGCGATGATGGCCGCTGAGTACGCCCCGAACAGCCCCCACGGGCTCTTGTACGGGCGTACGGCGTTCGGGAACTTCCGACGGAGCACGATGAACGACACCATCTGCAGGAAGTACGCCAGCACCGCGCCCCACACGGCGATGTTGAGCACGATCGCTCCGGCCGGGCTCGCGTCGCCGCCCGCGGCCTGCACCACCACGAGGGCGACGAAGCCGAGCACGGCGCCGAAGACGAGGGCGACCCACGGGGTCTTGCGCGCGCCGGTGAGCGAGAGCCAGCGGGGGTAGTACCCGGCGCGCGAGAGCGAGTACATGTTGCGGCCGTAGGCGAACATGATGCCCATCAGCGAGGCCAGGAGTCCGACGAGGGCGAGGAGCGACAGGAGGGCCGCGGCCTGGTCGCCGACCATCGCGCGGAAACCGTCGAGGAGGGGCTCGAGCGAGCTGCCGGTGGCGTCGGCGCCGAGCACTCCGGTGTTGAGGAACAGCACGATGAGACCGGTGACGATGAGCGTGCCGCGGGCCCAGAGCCCCGCGCGGGGGATGTCGCGGGCGGGATCGTGCGACTCCTCGGCGGCGAGCGGGAGCTCCTCGATGCCGAGGAAGAACCACATCGCGAAGGGGAGTGCCAGCAGGATCGATCCCACGCCGAAGGGGAGGAACTCGGTGTTGCCGTCGGTGGGGGCGATGTTCCACAGTGAGCCCCCGTCGAAGGCTCCCGTCATGAGCGACATCGCGCCGAAGATCACGATGATGCCGATCGAGATGATCGAGACCACGATGGCGAAGCCGAAAGAGATGTTCGCGCCCGCGGCGTTGAGGGCGATGAACAGCGCGTAGAGGATGATCCACCAGGCGAAAGCGGGCAGGCTCACCCCCGTCAGCAGCTCGAGGGCCGAGTCGGCGTACTGGCCGGAGAAGTAGACCACCACCGCGGTGGTGGCGACGTACTCGATCGTCTCGGCGAGGCCGGTCGCGAGGCCGCCCCACGGCCCCATGGCCGATCGGGCGAAGGAGTAGGCGCCACCGGTGTGCGGCATGGCGGCCGCCATCTCGCCGATCGAAAAGGTGAGCCCGTAGTACATCACCACGAGGATGACGAAGGCGATGAGCATGCCGCCGAAGCCGGCGAAGCCGATGCCGAAGTTCCAGCCCGAGAAGTCGCCCGAGATGACCGCGGCGACGGCGAGGCCCCAGAGGCCCCAGACGCCGGCCGAGCGTTTCAGGGTGCGTTTCTCGAAGTACGAGGCATCGGTGGCCGTATAGGTGGCTCCGGCGACCTTTTTACGGGAGTTGCTCGAGGTGGACATGGGACCTCCAGACGGATGCGGACAGGCTTCGGGGTCGCCTTGCGGGAAATCATGGCCTTCTATTGGTCGACCTGTCTACCTTTGCCGTGTAAGTTCCTCGTTACGTCCTCCGCACGCGAGGGCGTCGACACCGCGAGAGGGAGACCATGGCGGGCAATCTCAGCAGCGAAGAATTGGATGCCGCGATCGAGGCGGGCGAGATCGACACCGTCGTCGTGGCCTTCCCCGACGCTCAGGGTCGACTCGTCGGCAAGCGCGTGGCCGCGCGATTCTGGCGCGACGAGGTACGGGGCCACGGCGCGGAGGCCTGCAACTACCTGCTCTCGGTCGACGTCGACCTCAACACCGTCGACGGGTACGCCATGTCGAGCTGGGAGAAGGGCTACGGCGACATGCTGCTCGTCCCCGACCTCGACACGCTCCGCCGCATCCCCTGGCAGCCCGGGACGGCTCTCGTCTTCGCTGACCTCGCGTGGGAGGACCGCGCGCATGTCAGTCAGTCGCCCCGCGGCATCCTGAACGCCCAGCGTGCCCGCCTGGCGGAGCGCGGCCTCACCGCCTACGCCGGGACGGAACTCGAGTTCATCGTCTTCGACGACTCGTTCCGCGACGCCTGGGCGAAGGGATACACGAATCTCACGCCCTCGACCGACTACAACGTCGACTACAACCTGCTCGCCACCACCCGGCTCGAGCCGCTGCTGCGCGACATCCGCCTCGGCATGGACGGAGCGGGCATGTACTGCGAGGGCGTGAAGGGCGAGTGCAACTTCGGCCAGCAGGAGATCGCCTTCCGCTACGCGGAGGCCCTCGAGACCGCGGACAATCACACCCTGTACAAGAACGGTGCCAAGGAGATCGCCGACCGGCACGGCAAGTCGCTGACGTTCATGGCGAAGTTCAACGAGCGCGAGGGCAACAGCTGCCACATCCACCTCTCCGTTCGCGGCGACGGCGGAGCGGCGGTCATGGCGGGTGACGGCGAGCACGGGTTCAGCCCGCTCATGGGGCACTGGATCGCCGGCATCCTGTCGACTCTGCGCGAGTTCACGCTGCTCTACGCCCCCACGATCAACTCGTACAAGCGCTACGCGAAGGGCTCGTTCGCCCCGACGGGGGTGGCCTGGGGCGTCGACAACCGCACGTGCGCCCTGCGCGTGGTCGGTCATGGTTCGTCACTGCGCGTCGAGAACCGCGTGCCCGGGGGAGACGTGAACCCCTACCTCGCGATCTCGGCCATCATCGCGGGCGGCCTGCACGGCATCGAGAACGAGCTCGAGCTGCCGGCGCCCCTCACCGGCAACGCCTACGCGGCCGGGGTCGACACTCTGCCGACGACGCTGCGCGAGGCCGCGCGCCTCTTCTCGGAGTCGACGGTCGCCCGCGCCGCCTTCGGCGACGAGGTCGTGGAGCACTACCTGAACCAGGCGCGCATCGAGGTCGAGGCCTACGACGCCGCCGTGACCGATTGGGAGCGGGTGCGTGGTTTCGAGCGCCTCTGATCCGAGACGGACCCCCGTCGTGGGGCTCACCACCTACCTCGAGCGCGCGAAGCAGGGCGTGTGGGACGTGCGCGCCTCGTTCCTCCCACAGCAGTACTTCGACGCTGTGACCGCCTCGGGCGCCACCGCTGTGCTGCTGCCGCCGCAGCCACGGCCCGGGCAGGCGGCCGCCGCGGTGCTCGACGGGCTCGACGGGCTCATCCTCACCGGCGGCCTCGACGTGCAGCCCGAGCTGTACGGTGCCGAACGCCACCCGCTGACCGACCCCGCTCGCGCCGACCGCGACGCGTGGGAGATCGCGCTGCTGGCGGGGGCGCGGGAGCGCGGCATCCCGGTCTTCGGGATCTGCCGGGGGCTACAGCTGATCAACGTCGCGATGGGCGGCACGCTGCACCAGCACCTGCCCGAGGCGCTCGGCACCGAGAAGTATCGCATCGGCGGCGGCGTCTTCGCCGAGAACGTCGTGGAAGTGGATGCCGACACCCGGCTCGCCGGGCTTGTCGGGGCCGGGGCGCTCACCGTCCACAGCTACCACCACCAGGGTGTCGACCGGGTCGCCGACGGCCTGCACGTCACCGCGCGCACCGACGACGGGCTCGTGCAGGCCGTCGAGGTGGACGGCGACGACTACCTGGTCGCCGTGCAGTGGCACCCGGAAGAGAACGCCGAGGACCGGCGGCTCTTCCTCGGACTCGTCGCCGCGGCGGCGCGATACCGGGCGTCCCGGCCCGGCGTCCCTGAATCCCCCGAGCACCACGGAGTTCCCGCATGAGCACCTTCACCGTCATCGACCCCTCGACCGGATCGCCGATCACGACCCTCGAGCGCGCCGAGATCGACCACGTGGACGCGGCGGTCGCGAGCGCCGTCCGCGCGCAGCGCGCGTGGGCGGCCCTGGCTCCCGTCGCCCGAGCCGACGCGCTGCGCGCCTTCGCCCGGGTGGTCGAGGCGCACGTCGACGAGCTCGCCGCGCTCGAGGTGAAGAACTCCGGGCACCCGATCGGCTCTGCCCGGTGGGAGGCCCAGCACGTCGCCCAGGTGCTCAACTACTACGCCGGTGCGCCCGAGCGTCTGATCGGGTCGCAGATCCCGGTGGCCGGCGGACTCGATGTGACCTCCCACGAGCCCTACGGCGTGGTCGGGATCATCGTGCCGTGGAACTTCCCCATGACGATCGCCGCGTGGGGCTTCGCCCCCGCGCTCGCCGCGGGCAACGCCGTGGTGCTCAAACCCGCAGAACTGACGCCGCTGACGGCGATCCGCCTCGGCGAGCTCGCGCTCGAGGCGGGGCTCCCGGAGGGGCTCTTCACCGTCGTCGTCGGCTCGGGATCGGTCGTGGGTCAGCGCTTCGTCTCGCACCCCGACGTGCACAAGGTCGTCTTCACCGGGTCGACCGAGGTGGGCACCGAGGTGGCCGCCGGGTGCGCGCGCATGCTGAAACCCGTGACCCTCGAGCTCGGTGGCAAGAGCGCCAACATCGTCTTCGCCGACGCCGACCTCGAGAAGGCCGCCGCGGGCGTCCCCGGTTCGGTGTTCGACAACGCCGGTCAGGACTGCTGCGCGCGCAGCCGCCTCCTTGTGGAGCGTCGCGTCTTCGACCGTTTCCTCGAGATGCTCGAACCGGCGGTCGCGGCCTGGAAGGTCGGCGACCCGACGAACGAGGACACCCAGATGGGGCCCCTGATCTCGGCATCCCACCGCTCCTCCGTCCAGGGATTCCTCGACGGGGCCGACGTGGCCTTCCGCGGGTCGGCTCCCGAGGGCGACGGATTCTGGTTCGCCCCCGCCGTCGTCCTCGCCCAGCCGGGCGACCGGATCGCCCGCGACGAGGTGTTCGGCCCCGTCCTGGCGGTCATGCCGTTCGACGATGAAGCGGATGCCATCCGCCTCGCGAACGACACCGCGTACGGCCTCGCGGGCTCGATCTGGACCGAGAACCTGGGTCGCGGCATCCGTGTCTCGCGTGGTGTGCGCAGCGGGGTGCTGTCGGTGAACTCGCACTCGTCGGTGCGGTACTCCACCCCGTTCGGCGGCATGAAGGCCTCGGGTCTCGGCCGCGAACTGGGACCGGATGCCGCCGAGCACTTCACCGAGACGAAGAACGTCTTCTACGCGACCGAGTGACCGCGCCTCTCCCGACTGCCCGCCGCCCGACCCCCTCGTCCCACCTATGACGGTCCTTGTCCCACTTATGGCTCCCCGAGAGGCTCTGAACCAGCCATAAGTGGGACGAGGTTCGGCTCGAAAGGAACCACCGCACCATGACCATCGACCTCACCCAGCGCCTGCGCGACCGCGTCGCCATCGTCACCGGAGGAGCCAGCGGCATCGGGCTCGCCACCGCCCGCCGCTTCGCCGCCGAAGGCGCCCGCGTCGTGATCGCCGACCTCGACGAGACCACCGGTACGGCGGCCGCCGCCGAGGTGGGCGGTGTCTTCCGTCAGGTGAACGTCGCCGACGAGGACTCCGTGAACGCCCTCTTCGACGGCGTCGCCGCCGACCTCGGCAGTGTCGACATCGCCTTCAACAACGCCGGCATCTCGCCCGCGGACGACGACTCGATCGAGACCACCGAGCTCCCCGCGTGGGACAAGGTGCAGGACGTCAACCTGAAGAGCGTCTACCTCTGCTCGCGCGCGGCGCTGCGGCACATGGTGCCGGCCGGTCGCGGGTCGATCATCAACACCGCATCCTTCGTCGCGCTGCTCGGCTCGGCGACCTCGCAGATCTCGTACACCGCATCGAAGGGCGGCGTGCTCGCGATGACCCGCGAGCTCGGCGTGCACTTCGCGCGACAGGGCATCCGCGTCAACGCGCTGTGCCCGGGACCCGTCAACACCCCGCTCCTGCAGGAGCTCTTCGCGAAAGACCCCGAGCGCGCGCAGCGCCGCCTCGTGCACGTGCCGATGGGCCGGTTCGCGGAGCCGGAAGAGATGGCCGCGGCCGTGGCCTTCTTGGCATCCGACGATGCGTCCTTCATCACCGCGACGGCCTTCGTGGTCGACGGGGGCATCACCAACGCGTACGTCACGCCCCTGTGAACCGGTGACGTGACAGGCTGAGAGGGTGACAGACGCGCCGCTCGACGACCTGCGCCGGGCCGTGTACCGTCCCGTGCGCACCGGCAACGCGCTCGAAGACACCACCGCGCGCATCGTGCAGACCGTTCGGCTCGGGCTCGTCGCCCCGGGGGAGTCGCTGCCCGCGGAACGCGAACTCGCCGCCCTGTACGGCGTGAGCCGCGACACCGTGCGCGAGGCTCTGCGGGAATTGTCGGATGCCGGATGGCTCGAGACCCGGCGCGGTCGCTACGGCGGCACCTTCGTCGTCGACCCCGTGCCGCGGCCGTCGGAACCGGCCGTCGTCTCACCCGCCGAACTGTCGGACGTCATCGCCCTGCGCGGCGTCCTCGAACCCGGAGCGGCGTGGGCTGCGGCGGGACGCTCCCTGTCGGCCGAGGAGCGCGACGTGCTCTGGGCGCGGCACGAAGCGGCCGCGCTCGCCGAGGGGGAGGACTACCGCCGACTCGACACCCTGCTGCACCTCACGATCGCGGAGTTCGCCGGCATCCCCTCGCTCGTTCCGCTCGTGGCCGACAACCGCGCGCGGGTGAACGCCTGGCTCGACACCTTTCCGCTGCTGCCGCGCAACATCGAACACTCGACCTCGCAGCATGCGGCGATCGTGTCGGCGATCCTCGCCGGAAGACCGGATGCCGCCCACGCGGCGATGCGCGACCACCTCGCCGGATCCGAGGCGTTGCTGCGGGGGTTCCTGGCGTAGGGGGTCGCGTGGGGCCGCGCGGACCAGGGGTCTTGGCGCCGCGCTGGCTGCGTTCGGGGCGGGTCCTGCGCTGTGGGGCGAGGATCGTGCGCCCCGAACGGCGAGATCCGCCCGAACCGTCGATGCGGCCCCGGCGCCCCGCGCGATTAGGCTCGGAGGATGGCCGCAGGCAAGAAGCGCAAGGGGAAGAAGCTCGACGTGGACTTCAGGAACACCGCGCTCGTCGACGCCCTGCAGACGCAGGACATGGCCGCGATCGCCTTCGCCCTGCGGCACGGGCCGACGGTCGTGCCGCTGATGACCCCCGGCGACGCCGACAACCCGCTCAGCGTCGGCGAGGTGTGGACCTACCGCGACCCGAATACCGGCCAGCTGGCGCTGTTGCTCTTCAGTGACGCGGCGCACAAGCCCGAGACGCTGCCGCCGCACGTGGCCCTGCAGTCACCGCAGTGGCTGCGCACGTTCCTCGGAACGCATCAGGATGCCATCACCACCGTGTTCATCGACATCGCGGGACCGCACCCAATCCAGGCTTCGCCCGTCGATCTGATCGCTGCCCTCGACGCCTGAACAGCGGGCCGGTTCGAGAGCGGGCGCTGCGAACTCGCGCGCGAGGGCGGCGCGTGTAAGACTCGGAGCCATGGAGTACCTGATCGCCGGTGCCGTGTGCGCCGCCGGACTTGTCATCCCCGCCGTGCTGGGAATGACCTCCCCACACCGCCGTCGCCGGTCGGCGCCTCCCGGTCGCTGACCGGGCAGGGCGAGTCGCCCCGCCGGCCCCGTCCGTCCGCGCCCGCGTGGACCCGTTGATGAATCCCTGAGGTTCGTCTCCCTCGCCGGTCGCGCCGTCAGAACCCCGGTTCGCTGTCGTCGCGCGGCATGCCGCGCACCTGCAGCTCGTTGAGCGCCTGCGCGAGTTTGCGCGACGAGGAGTCGAGCACCGTGTGGTACCCGAGGCGCTTGGCCTCGGACGCGCGCTGGGCGGCCTGCGTGACGTTACGGATCTCGCCCGTGAGGGTGAGTTCGCCGATGGCGGCGAGACGCTTCGAGACCTTGCGGTTCTTCACCGCGTTGGCGACGGCGATCGCGATCGCCAAGTCGGCGGCGGGTTCGACCAACCGCACCCCGCCGACGGTGGAGACGTAGACGTCGCGGTCGGAGAGCGTGAGCCCCATGCGGCTCTCGAGCACCGCGAGCACCATCGCGACGCGCGAGGAATCGACGCCGTTGACGATGCGCCGCGGGTTAGGAGCCGTCTGTCGCACGGCCAGGGCTTGAATTTCCACGGGCAGAGCGCGCCGGCCCTCCATCGCGATGGTGACGCACGTGCCGGGTTCGGGTTCGCCGTGACCGAGGAACAGCGCGCTCGGATCGGCGACCTCGGCGATGCCGGTGCCGGTCATGTCGAAGCACCCGACCTCGTCGGTCGGCCCGAAGCGGTTCTTGAGCGCGCGGACGAAGCGCAACGAGGTCTGGCGGTCGCCCTCGAAGTGGCAGACGACGTCGACGAGGTGTTCGAGGATGCGCGGGCCCGCGATCGAGCCGTCTTTCGTGACGTGGCCGACGATGATGATCGGCAGGCCCCGCTCTTTCGCGACGCGGATGAGGGCGGATGCCACTTCTCGCACCTGCGCGGGCTGACCGGCTGCGCCGTCGCTGTGCGCCGA
Organism: Microbacterium testaceum StLB037; assembly: GCF_900104345.1. Taxonomy (GTDB): domain Bacteria; phylum Actinomycetota; class Actinomycetes; order Actinomycetales; family Microbacteriaceae; genus Microbacterium; species Microbacterium testaceum_A. Next base: position 41,300 of record NZ_FNJN01000005.1, on the reverse strand, counting down.
CGACACCGTCTGCACCGAGTCGACGATGAGCAGGCCCGGCTCGACCTGATCGATGTGCCCGAGGATCGTGGCGAGATCGGTCTCGGCCGCGAGGAAGAGCTCGTCGTGCAGGGCGCCGGTACGCTCGGCGCGCAACCGCACCTGTGCCGCTGATTCTTCACCGCTGGCGTAGAGCACGCGTCGGCCGGCGCGGGCGCTCTGCGCGGCGACCTCGAGCAGCAGCGTTGACTTGCCCACGCCCGGCTCGCCGCTGAGCAGGATGGCGGCCCCGGGCACGATGCCGCCGCCCAGCACGCGGTCGAACTCACCGACCCCGCTCGTGCGGCGGGGAGCGTCTTGCGTATCGATCTCGGTGATGCGGCGGGCGACGCGCCCGGCCCCCGGAGCGACCGGCGTGATCGAGCGGACGATGCCCGTCTGCTCCGCCGCCTCGACCACGGTGCCCCAGGATTGGCACTCACCGCAACGTCCGACCCACTTCAGCGTCGTCCATCCGCACTCGGTGCACCGGTAGGGCGCGGGGGCTGCAGCGGGACGTCGGGATGCCATGTGCTCAGGCTACGCGGGGCCTCCGACATCGCCGGTCGCCGGGGTCCCGGCATCCGGACCCGACCCGACCGATGCGGCCGCGCCCGTTGCCATAAACGCCCCCTGCGAGAGAAACGCCGTCGGAGTGCGTTTCTCATCGCGGAGAGCGTTTATCGCGGCGGCGCGTCCTGGCTCAGCCGCGCAGCGACCCCGCGACCGTCGTCAGAGCGTCGGCGGAGCGGCGCAGCAGCGTCAGCTCGTCGGCCGAGAACGGCGTCGCCGCCAGCGGCACCGCCCCGCGCGCCGAGACGATCGAGGGAACGGACAGCGCCATTCCGCTGATGCCGTGGAAGTCGTCGAGCACCGTGCTGACCGGGAGGATCGCGTGCTCGTCGCGCAGGATCGCCTCGACGATGCGGGCACTCGACAGGCCGATCGCGTAATTGGTCGCGCCCTTGCCCTTGATGACCTTGTACGCGGCGTCGCGGACGTCGACGGCGATGGCATCGAGCTGTTCGCGGTCGAAGCGCGTGCCGCCGGGGAGCTCGAACTCGGTGATCGGCACGGAGCCGATCGTCGCGGTCGACCACAGTGGGAACTCCGTGTCGCCGTGCTCGCCGACGATCCACGCGTGCACGCTCGAGGTGGCGACCCCCGCGCGCTGGGCGAGCTTCCAGCGCAGACGCGAGGTGTCGAGGACCGTGCCGGAGGCGAAGATGCGGCGGCTGGGCAGCCCCGTCGCCTCTTGCGCGAGGACCGTGAGAACGTCGCAGGGATTCGTGACGATCACGTAGATCGCGTTCGGGGCGACCTCGAGGAGCTTCGGCATCATGTCGCGGATGATCGCGGCGTTGGTGGCGGCCAGCTCGGTGCGCGTCTGGCCGGGATTCTGCTTTGCGCCCGCGGTGATCACGACCACGTGCGAGCCCTCGGCGACCGCTACGTCGCTGCCGCCGGTGATGTCGCTCGACCCGGTGAACTGGGTCCCGTGCGCGAGGTCGAGCACCTCGGCCTCGACCTTCTCGGCGGCGATGTCGTAGAGCGCGACGTGTCGCGCGGACCCGCGGATGAGCGCGGCGTACGCGACACTCGCGCCCACGCTGCCTGCTCCCACGACCGTCAGCTTCGAGTTCTCGATCACGCTCATGGCTCGATCCTGGCAGTGGGCGAGGGCGGCAACCAGTGGGGTCGTTCGACGGTGGATGAACGGATGCCGGGGCCCGGCGCGAGGCGCCGATTCGCGGCATCCGCAAGTCTGTCGTAAGCTATTCGGCGGTGACGTGTCCGAGCGGCCGAAGGTGCAACACTCGAAATGTTGTGTAGGTTCACCCCTACCGTGGGTTCAAATCCCACCGTCACCGCCACCACGAAGGCCCCGGATCCCGCAGAATTGCGTGGATTCGGGGCCTTCTTTTCTGCCCATCTGTGGTCTGCGGTAACACCGCGGTAACCGGTTCGCAGAGACTGCTTGTTGGGTTGTGCGTCGCGGTATGTCTTCGCGCCTGCCGTATCACCGCTGCGACCTCCGAACACCATGCGTCCCGCGAGCTTCTAGCAAGCCGCGGATGGATACTTCCCGACCGCGGTGTCGACAAGCCGGCTTCGTCCGCCGAACCTCGGGTTGACGTGAGGCGATAGCAGTCTGGCGGTGCGCGGCGCCTACCATTGGGACAATCCCCGGGGAAGCGGACGTCGAGTGTGCTCGGTGCCAAGTCACGGCTGCTCGATTCCGCGAGAATTTCTCCGGCATCGAGGGGGTTAGAGAGCCTCCCTGGATCCATGCATCTTCACACGAGCGCACAGGAGTGCTGATGGTCAACGCAACGGTCGAAACCCGCAAGGTGCTTTGGTCGAGCGCCGCCAACCGTTGCGCCTATCCACCATGTGAGCAACGGCTCGTCGCGGACTTGCGCAACCCGGAGGACGCTTCCGCCACCATCGGACGGGTGATAGGTGAGGAGGCGCACATCAGGTCATCGAAACCATCCGGTCCGCGCCATGATCCGAAATACACGCGTTCGCTCGACGCGTACGACAATCTAATCCTGCTCTGCCCGACACACCACACAGCGATTGATAAAGACAACGGGAGCGCCTGGAGCGTGGAGGACTTGCTCCAACTGAAAGCCGACCACGAGCGACGCGTGGACGCCCTGCTCAATCCCCCGGTCGCCAGCGGGAGAGTCGAAAAAGAGGCAGTGCTAACGCGCGTTGCACGATGGGAGGAAAGCCTAAATGTCGACGCCTGGGACGAGCTGACACGGCGACTCAACAGCACTGTTCCTTTTGTATCCCACAAACACGCAATGATGCTCAGCGAGACGGCAACCTGGGTGGCGGGGATTACATGGCCCTCCAAATACCCCAGATTGTCCGCCGCCTTCTCGACGCATGGTGCGCTGCTACACGTTCTCGTTCAGCACATCGACACATCCTTCCTTTTCAAGGAGGACCGGTACGAGGTGCGCCGCCGACACAAGGAAACGTGGTTCGTCGGGCGGGACAGCGAGAAGCAGTACGACATCGCACTATCTGAGTACCTCCTGAATTCAGAGATAGTCGCGGTGTTGATCACCGAACTCACGCGTACGGTCAACCTGGTGATCACCGCGGTGAACGACGAAGTCGACCCTCTATACAGGTTCGAAGAAGGCGCAGTCCGCATGACTTCTGGCGACGTCTTCTGGGGATTGACCACCTCGCACCCCCGGTTCGAGGTTGCCGACTGGAGCGGCTTCCCAAGAGAGTACGATCTCGCGGACATAAGATCACGCGTTGCATCGGAGATAAGCGGCGGCGACCCCAGAGCTAACTGGACCTTAAACATTACGACATTCGACGCAAGCGTTAACCGTTAAATCGCTGTCGCAGCGTCAATGCCCTCACCGACGGAACGCCACGCGTGGGCGCGCCTCGAGAACGGGTGATCATTTATGTGCCGTCTTCTGCGCCAGATTCCACCTCCGCAGAGCCCGGGCTCGCGTGTCGGTCGCTCGGCCAGTAGTCGCGCCACTTCTTTGGTATGAGATAGGCCGTAGCCCCTTCAGCATTATCGGGGAGTGTGCGACGCCGATTCCGAGGTTGATCGGCTCGTCGTCCGCCTCGAAGAAATTGCCGTCTACTTCTTCCGACCGCAGAGAAACAACCTGATGCGCGGTACACCAACCCTCCTTCAGGAGCAGGATACGGTCGCCGACCTCGAGTCGCCCACGGTCCACGACAACGCCGACGCATTTGCTCCAGCGCTTCACCACTGTACCCAAGGGGACCATGCGGGAATTCACCAGACGCGTAACGAGATCAAGTTGAACTACACGAGCCAGCGAATAGAGATAGCTCCCCACCAACTCTATGTAAGTGCTTAGCAGGTCCGAAGAGAGCAGGTCCTGGACTCGGAAGCTATGAGCTAGCTGATTTCTTCTTTCAATCAAGTCCTTAAGGAAGGACTCGTAATTTGCGAACCCCGCTTTCTCTAGAAGGTCGAGGGGTGCACCTACATTGATACCTTTGGCGATATCCACAGAAAGACGAGCAGAGAGATTGAGTATATGCGAAGCGGTAGTTTGATGACGCGTAGGTGAAGACCGCGGACACGAGGCGTGCGCGCTCCGTCGGCCCCGGCCTGAGGGCGTCCAAGATCTCGTTCTCTTCGACGCGGCCCCGTATTCGCGCCGATTCTCCGTCGCGGAGGCAACTTATGAGTAGAGACCGGTACTCACTTCGAACACTCGAAGGCAAACTGTCTAAGGAGTCGTAGATTTCGTCGTATGCCTCTGCGACTCCTATCAATATGTCGTTCACCGTTTGCTCAATCAGTCCATAGCAGCCGACGATTATATTCGCGTACGTGGAGCGCTTCGCACCCCGGTCAAACTCGCGTGTCGCGACGGGAGCGCGTGATCCAAAGTCTGGAAAAACTTTACGATGAGAACTCCTCAGACTTTGATGGACGACGAACCGACCCGAAGGATCTGGAACGGAGAGACGAGCTCGTCGAAACTATGCTTCGCAAGATAGTTGCCGGAAAATGATGCAGGCCGAGCGTCACCTCGATAGCTTCCGTGTCCGCACGGACGACTCATCGTCGTGGGGCGAGGTGGATGAGGCGCTGCTCGAGCCCGACTACCCTTATGTCTTCGGCTACCTCATCGAGGTATCCGGCCTGCCGACCTTCTTCGTGGCCCCGGTCCTGCAGGTCACCAGCAACTCGGGTGAGCTCACGCTCGGCAAACCAATCCTGCTCGGAGCGAGCACCCAACCGGACTTCAGCCGCTTCGAAACGGACCTCGACGAAGACCTCCCTGGTTTCGGCGACGAGGAGGACTTCGGGGAGGAAGGCCGGGCCCTCGACGCGTAGCCGCTGATCGGAAAGGATCCGCACATGAGTGAGGACACTCGGGTCGGCGACCGTCTACTCCGCCTACGGCTTGGGAACGGTCTCGGCCAGCAAGAGCTTGCCGAACGAGCGGGTATCGCGGCCGGCTCCATTTCCATGGCTGAGCGCAACCTCAGCTGGTTGGACCCGCGCGCTCTCGACGCGGTCGCCGCCGTCTTGGACGTCACACCGGCGTACTTCCACCGCCCCGGCGCGGAGCCCACCTTCACCACACCACAGCTGCGCGCGTACGCAGACGCGTCCCAGCGCACTGTTGACCGCGTCCTCCACGACAGTCGTACCGCCCTCGACGCATTCGCCACACTCGGTCTACGGCGAGTGGTGGACACTTTGCCCATCTTCGACGGCGACCCCAACGACGCGGACGAGATCGAACGCGCAGCGGCCGACGTCCGAACCCTCGCGGGCATCAAGGAGGGCGCCCGCGTTGGCAACGCTGTGCGCGCTGCCGAACGCCTCGGAGTCGTTGTCCTTCCCATGGACAGCGAACTGGGCCGCCATCTCGGGATGTCGCTTCGGATCAACGACGTCCCCGTCATACGGGTCAGCCGATCCTCCACCTCACCCGAACATGCCGTGCCCGGCGACCGCCAGCGGGTCACCGTCGCGCACGAGCTCGGGCACCTCGTCCTGCACGCCGGGCGGTCTCAACCTGTATCTGCGCCCGACGCGACTAGACGCGAGAACGAAGCGCACCGTTTCGCCTCCGCTTTCCTTGCACCCGGGGATGCCGTCATCAACGACCTTGCAGGGGCACGCGTCTCCCTCACCGCTCTGACGAGGTTGAAGGAGAAGTGGGGGTTCTCCGTCAAGGCGTTCGTGACCCGCTTCCGCCAACTCGGTGTGATCGACGACGATCATGCTCGCAGCTTGTTCAAGCAGATCTCCGCGCGGCGATGGAATAAGCAGGAGCCTATCGAGGTGGGCAACGAGTCTGCCGTCTGGCTGCAGAAGACCCTGACGCAAGGAACGCAGCCGACGTTCGAGCGGAACGTATCGGCCGTCAGTACCTCCATCGGACTCAGCGCGGCGTACTTCCATCGCTGGCTGGATTGGTCGCCGGCCGCGGCTTCGACAGCCGAAGCCACGGTGAGCGTCCTCACCCCACGACCGTCGAGCCGTCAGCAGCCGACACGCCCCGTCGCACCCGTTCACCGCCTGCCCGTGCGCCACGTCGCCAACGACTGATCCGCGCGTGCTGCGCGCGAGCCACGATGCGGCGGCCACTGATTGTGGACGCCGCATCGTCAGACTCAGGCGTGCCCGCCCTGCATAGCGAGGACAGCTTTTATCTGATGTCGCTGGGCGGCACAGAGCGCGCCGGTGATCGCTCATCGTCCAGGGGGTGGACGGTCACCGGGATGCTTCGGGTGATCGGGCGTCCTTCCCGTGCGAGGCGGCGCTTCCTCGCGACCCACGCGACGGCAAGAAGGCCAAACCACACCGGCGCCGCAATGACTGCTGCGCGGGTGTCCTCACCATAGAGCAGCGCGCCGATGATGAAAACGAAGAACGCCAGCACGACCCACGGTGCGACGCGTCCCAAGGGGAGCTTGAAGCCGGACTGGGTGTGACGCTCCGGATAGCGACGTCGGTAACGGATGTAGCTGACGACGATGGTGCCCCATGTGAACAAGATGAGGGTGGCGCACACGGAGGAAACGAAGGTGAAGGCCGTGACGACCCCGTCCCCCGCGTACAGAAGAGGTATAGCGGTGAACAGGAAGACGCAGGTGAGAAACACCGACTTGCGGGGGACGCCCTGGGGAGTGAGGAACGTGAGTTTCCTGTGAGCGTGACCGTCCAGCGCGAGGTTGTAGAGCATCCGGGATCCTGAGTAGATCCCGGAGTTCGCACTGGAAGCCGCGGAGGTCAGTACGACCAGGTTGATGGCGGCGGCGGCAATTCCGAAACCGGCGTAGGCGAGCGTGGTGACAAACGGGCTCTTGTCAGGTGCGAGCTGGTCCCAAGGGGTGATGGACATGATGATGACCAGGGAGCCGACGTAGAACACCAGGATGCGGGCCACGATGGAGTTGATGGCCTTCGGCAGGGTCTTTCGTGGATTCTCCGTCTCGGCGGCGACTGTGCCCACGAGTTCGACACCGATGAAAGCGAAAATGCCCATCTGGAATCCGAGGATGAAGCCGCTGGCGCCGAACGGGAACATGCCACCGTGGTCCCACAGATTGGCGAAGGTCGCCCGAGTCCCACTGTCGGGGTTGGTGAAACCTGTTGCGATCAGAACCACCCCGGCGCCGATCAGGGCGAGGATGGCGATGACCTTGATGAGGGCGAACCAGAACTCCGTTTCTCCGAAGAACTTCACCGGTTGCAGATTCAGTAGGGTCAGGGCCACCGCGGCGATGAGCGCAGGGATCCACGGAGGAATTGAGGCGTTGAAGAAGGACACGTAGCTGGTGATGGCGATGATGTCCGCGACGCACGCCACCACCCACCCGAGCCAGTAGGTCCAGGAGACGAAGAAACCGGCCCACGGGCCGATGAGGTCTTTCGCGATGTCCCCGAAGGTCTTGTAGTGCAGGTTGGAAAGTAGGAGTTCGCCCAACGCTCGCATGATGAGGAACACCATCAAGCCGATCACCATGTACACGAAGATGACGGCTGGGCCGGTGACGCTGATCATCTTCCCGGATCCCATGAAAAGTCCGGTTCCGATAGCTCCGCCGATGGCGATGAGCTGGAGATGGCGGTTCTTGAGCCCTCTCGTGAGCTCGGGACTTTCAGTTTTTACAGAACGTTCTTCGGTCGACACAATCTGTGCTCCTTTGCTGATGTGTGCGATGGCGTCGTCAGGCGACGACGCGGAAGGTGTCGAGGCGGGGGTCGACGGCGCCGCGGACGAAACCGCTGGGCGCTGCCGCCATCGCTCGCAGGTACTCGACTACGTCCTTCGTGAGAATTTCGCCGGGTAGGGAGTTCGGTACGCCAGGTGGGTAAGCCGCAAGAGAGTCGGCGGAGACGCGACCAATGGCATCGTCGGCTGAGACGATCTCGGTACGACTGAGGAACGCTTCCTGGACGCCGAGTGCGCGGGGAGCGGGGGCGGGTAGTCGCAATCCGGGCACGGCTTTCGAGTGCAGGGTGGGCAGTGCTTCGAGCGCCGTGAGGAGGCGCTCCGGGTCGGCCGGCGAGGTCGCTCCGATAAGAAGTAACAAGGAGGTCGGCGTGGCGAGCTCCGCATAGATGCGGTGGTCGCGGATGAGGACGTGCTGGGCCTCGTTGCCGGTGATTCCGGCCGCGCGCATGTCGATGACCACTTTCAACGGATCGGTCGCGGCGCTGGCATCGTGCTTCGAAAGCTGCGGGGTTGCGTCGGAGTATCGGCCGGACTCGCCGATTCGCGCACGTATCGTGTCGGCCGAGGCGATGGCCTCCGAGATTGAGCTCTGACCGGCGGTCATGAGGTGGCGCCGAGTCTCGTCCAGGGACGCCAGCAGCAGCGCGCTCGAGCTGGTCGATTGGAACGACCGCACCACGCGGTCGACGAGGTCTTCGATGCTGTGGGACTGTTCGCCGTGTCCGAGGTGCAGCATGGCCGCTTGAGTGAGTGCCCCGGCACCTTTATGCGTGCTGGAGACGACGAGGTCGGCACCTAGCCGCGCAGCGTTGACAGGAAGGTCCACGTGCACCCCGAAGTGCGCTCCCCATGCTTCATCCACGATCAGGGGCACGCCGTGACGGTGCGCGACATCCGCAATCCCGCGGATGTCGGCCGCCGTACCGAAGTAGCTCGGGCTCACGATGAACACGGACGCGGCGTCCGGGTGCTCGGCAAGCGCCTGTGCGACCTGGGCGGGCGTGACGCCGAGGGCCGCGTTGAGACCGTCGTCAACCGCGGGTTGTAAAAAGTGGGGCGTCAGACCGACGTGAGCGATGCCGTCGATCACACTCGAGTGGACGCTTCGTTGCACGATGGCCTGTCGACCGAGGGCACGGGCAACCATCGTGGCGACATGATTGCCGCCGGACGCGCCGTTGGTGAGGAACCACGTTCGCGTCGCCCCCCAGGCATCTGCGGCAAGCACCTGAGCGGCGCTTAGAGGGGTGGGGCTGCCCGTAGCGGCCGAGCGCCACGTCCGTTGGTCTATCCCGACGATACTCATGGGAAAGTCCAGAGTCAGCGCCTGCGCACCGACAAGTGCCGCGACACCGGGAGCGTTTGGTTCGTGACCCTGGTGCGCGGGGACATGGAACCGCTGCCAGTCGTTTGCCACGAGTGTCCGGAGCGCATCCACGTATGGCGCCCGAGCGTGATCGAAAGCGTCTTCAAGCGGCTGGGGCATGGGTTGAAGGTATTGAGCTTGAGATGACGATGGAATACCACATCCACTGCATCAGCGTCATACCCTGTATGACGTGCTCTACCCACAGCAGCTCCGGGTTTTGGTCGCCATCAGAGACGGGGGTTCTCTCAGTGCGGCAGCTCAGTCGATGGGCTATGGAGTGCCGACCATCGCTCACCATCTCTCGGCACTCGAAAACCAGGTACGTGCACCCCTGGTGGAGAGAAACCGGCGTGGGGCTCGACTGACACCCCTGGGGCTTTCGCTTGTGTCCGAAGCGGAGCAGATTCTCCGGAGGATTGAACAGGCGGAGCGGATGATCGTCGCCGAGCGAGATGCCGGGCTGGCGACGCTGAGGATTGGCGCTTTCGCGTCCATCGGATCGCGTCTGCTTCCTTCCGCCATCCGCGAGCTTCGCGATAGTGCTGCAGTGCGAGTCGAAGTCGTCGAGGCTGAGCCCACGGACGTAGTCGGGATGCTGAGCGCGGGCGAACTGCACGCGGGGATCATCTACGACGTCGCCGAAGACCCGGCTTTCGTCTCCAGCGACATCACGGCGACGCTCCTCTTCGAGGAGCCCTACCAGGTGCTTGTCGGAGGAGGCAGCTCCTTCGCTGACGCTGCGCCGCTTGAGGTGGGGGAACTGGCGGACGCGGATTGGATCTGCGCGCGAAACGATGGCGAGGCATCGAATCGAATCCTTAGGCGCGTGTGTCACGCGGCCGGTTTCGATCCGCGCCTGCTGATGCGCACCGACGATCTGAACATGATCCATGGGCTCGTTGCCGAAGGTCTCGGGGTGACGCTCACGACGGCAACAGCGTTTGACTCGCGCTTTGACGTGCGCCTCCGTCCGACGTTGGCAGACTTCGGTCGGAGGCGCACGTCATTCATTCACGGTACGGAGACACCACCGCCGGCGGTCGATCTCCTCCACCGCATCCTCCTCGACCGCGTGGCGATGTTCCGCCCGGCCACCCCATCAGAGTCGAGGCGTGCGTGAGGGTTCGATGCGGCGCGGGCCGAGCGCCTCAAACGCTGATCCGAAGGTGAGGAGGGCGACGTCGTCATAGGCCCTCCCCGCGATGGTCAGCCCCACGGGCATTCCGATGTCCTCCGCGATGCCCATCGGAACGGTCACCGTCGGGATGCCAAGGTGGCGAATGGCGAGGTTGCCGTTGGCTACCCACACCCCATTGCGCCACCCCGCGTCGGCCGATTCCGGGTTCACATCCATGTCAGCGGGGGCTACGTCTGCAACGGTCGGCATGACGACGGCGTCCAGGTCGTGGTGAGCCATCCATTCGTCGAGATCGAGACGACGGGTCTCGTCCAAACCGTTCAGTCCCGCAGGCATGGCGGTGAGGTTCTCCAAGCGCGCATTCGGATTGTCTCGGACCCAGGCGGGGTATTCAGCGATGTCGTCATCGAAGCCCGTGTAGCGGTCTGGGAGAGCGCCTTCCGGCTGGGGGAAGATGGTGGCCCCGTCGATGGCTGCCAGCGAGTCCAACCACGGGTCCGCGTTGTCGCGGAGAAACTGCTCCCACGCCCATGCGCAAAGGTCGAGGATCTCCTGGCGCAGGTACTCCGGTGATACGAGGCCACGGATGGCGATGGTTGACGCCCCGACGCGATCCCCTTCGTAGTTCGACACAGCCGGGAAGTCGACTTCGACGACAGTTGCTCCGGCCTCCTCGAGAGCGCGGCGCGTCTGTTCCCACAGAGCGATGATCGACGGGCGTGTCCGGATCGGTTGTCCGGTGGGTCCACCGATGCCGGGGGTGGGGCCGGTGCCCGCGGCGGGGTCTGCGTTGATGAACATGCGGGGGATGCCGAACCGGCGACCGGCGAGGACCTCGCGCGGGTTCGCGGCAGCGGACAACGCCGGGTAGGACGTGGGGCGGATGGCGGATGTCCGAGGAAGCTCCACCCAAGGCTGCGCCCGCCAGAAGTCGGCGTCCACAACCTCGTCGTCTGCGACGATCACGTCGAGGACTTCGAGAAGGTCCTCCATCGTGCGAGTGTGCGGCACGGGAACGTCCTGGGTTGGCACCAACGGCCACAAACCTCGGCAGGAGATCAGTCCGCGGGTGGGGGTGTACGCACAGAGGCCGTTGTTGGAAGCGGGACCGCGCCCGCTCGACCAGGTTTCCGAGCCCAGCCCGAACGCGGCGAAGCTGGCTGCTGTTGAGGTCCCGGAGCCATTCGACGACCCTGATGCGAACGGTGCGGTGAGGAAGTCTGCGTTGTAGGGGCTTTCGGCGCGCCCGTAAAGGCCGCGCTGCATACCACCGTTCGCCATAGGGGGCATGTTGGTCAGCCCGATGCAGATGGCGCCCGCACCGCGCAGCCGCTCGATGATGAAGGCGTCGTGCTGCGCGACGAGTTTGGCGAAGGCTGGGCTACCGGCCGCGGCTGTCAGTCCCCGGACGAGGTAGCTGTCCTTCGCGGTGTAGGGGATGCCGTCGAGGGGGCCGCGGGACTCCCCGCGTGCCCGCCGGTCGTCGGATTCCTGCGCCTCATCACGAGCGGCGGGGTTGCGGACCACGACGGAGGCCAGCGCGGTCTCAGTTCCTGCCGCGTCGTATGCGTCCAGGCGCGCAAGGTACGCGTCGACGAGGCCAACCGCGGTGGCTTGCCTAGAGCTGAGTCCGGCACGAAGATCGGCAATGGACGCTTCCACAACATCGAACACAAGAGCCCCTTAGAGTCGTTTTGAACAGCTGTTCAAAACGAGAAGGTACTGAATGCCCAATTCCTCGTCAACCCGAGTTCACCGCTCGTCTGCGGACCGCATGTTGGAGATCCAGGACGCCGCTCAACGAATCGCCCTGACGGACGGCCTCCTCGCGGTGACCGCTCGCTCAGTCGCGGCCGAGATGGGCGTCACAGCGAGTCTCGTGGTGCACTACGAACGCAACATGGAGGAGCTGGTGGCTCGGACGTTCGACATGATCGTCACGCGCGAGCTGGACGAGGTGCGGGCCCTTGTCGCAAAGGAGGCGTGCCCCACCGACCGGGTTCGCGTCCTCTTGTCCACGCTCCTTGCCGGTGGGCGGGACGCCATGGCCTTGGTGTGGGTGCAGTCGTGGGGGATAGGGGGACGGAACGAGGCCCTCGCAGGTTCGGTCCGCACGCAGATGGATGCGTGGGAGGGTTTCGTCGCCGAACTGATCGAGGACGGCGTTAAGGCGGGAGAGTTCACGTCGGACAACACCCGCGCCGTGGCGGCGCAGATGGTCGGGATGATCGACGGCTTGAACGCGCACTCGCTCATCAGGTGGCACACTCCGCGTGACCGTCGAGCGCTGATGGCGCGATCCGTCGAGCCGCTGCTACAGCTGACACCGGGTGCGTTGGGCGAGCGCTAGCGCGGCACAGACGCGCACTGCGCGGGCGAAGGACCCGACGGCCCCCCGCGGTGAACGGTGAACTTGTGGTGCACCGTCCACCGCGGGTGATGGCGGTCAGTGCTTCGCGGCCGACCCGTTTTCGATCACGCCACACCACTCAGCTATGAACAGCGCAATCGAACCGGTGATCCTGCGGACCGATTCGATGCTGACTCGTTCGTCGTAGCCGTGGATCGCGTCTGAGATAGGCCCGTACACGAGGGACGGCGTCCCGGCGTACTGGGTGAACACACGTCCGTCCAGGTATCCCGGGGTCGTGAATGTGCGGAGCTCTTCGCCGAAGACGCGCTGATGCGCGTCTCGGAGCACCTGCTCAGCCTCCGTGCCTTCGGGGAGGACGTACCCCTGAGCGAAGAACCCGTTGCGGGTGGCCGTGGCTTCGATGGAATGGCCGTGCTCGTCGTTGGTCACAGTGGCGAGGTGTTCGGTGATCTCCGCCCAGGCATCCTCGGCTGTGATCCTGGGGTACAAGGCGATGCGGAGGTCGACCTCGCACCAGGCGGGGACGCTGGATGCCCAGTCGCCACCGGAGATCATGCCGAGGTTCAAGTTGATCGGATGTTCGAGGTCCTCGAAGTAGCGGTGGGATGCCTTGTCTGCGTTCCACCGCTCCTCGAGTTCGCGCAGGCGGGTGACGACGTGGTGCGCGGCGTCGATGGCGTTGAACCCGGCGGACATCTCCCGCGGGTGGGTGGGGTTGCCGGAGACGCGCACCTTGAACCAGATGACCCCGACGTTCGCTCGGACCAGCATGTCCTCTTCCGGCTCGGGGATGACCACGGCGTCCGCGGTGTAGCCCCGCTGCAGCGCAGCGAGAGAGCCGTTCCCCGTACATTCCTCCTCGACGACGGATTGGAAGTGGATCCGGCCGGCGGGGCTGAGTCCGGCTCGACGGAGCGCGTCGAAGGCGAAGAGGTTGGCGACGAGCCCGGCCTTCATGTCGCCGCTGCCGCGGCCGTAGAGCCAGTCACCCTCGATTCGCGAGTCCCACGGCGAGGTGGCCCATTCGCTGTCGGGGCCGGTCGGGACCACGTCGATGTGTCCGTTGAGGATCAGCGAGCGTCCGGTCTCGGTGGTCGGTCGGTAGGTGCCCACGACGTTGTCGACGTCGTCGTAGGACACGTCGATGATTCCGGCGCCCGGGTGCGAGGCGATCTCCTCCGGGCTGAGCTCCCATCGGTCCATCTCCAGGCCGCGATCCTGCATCGCGGAGTACATGAGGTCTTGAGCGCTTGCTTCCTGAGTGCGGAGGGAGGGATGACGCACGAGCTCCTGAGTGAAGGCGAGCTGGGCGTCGAAACCTGCATTCACGGCTCCCAGGATGCGGTCCCGGGTGGCTGCGTCGAGAGTGCTTCGAGGGGTGGTGTCGAGTGTCATGCAACTGACCTTTCGGGGGTGGTGGGGTCGGAGGTGACGACGGCGTCACGGATGCGCAGTCGCTCTCCGATAAGGCCGCCGAGGGCGGTGATCAGCGCGACGGCGATGAGCAGCAATGCTGCAGACCATGACTGGTTGCCGCTGGCCGCGAGGAAGGCGGTAGCGATGAGCGGGAGGAATCCGCTGATCGCGCCGGCGAGGTTGTAGCCGAGAGCGACACCGCTGTACCGCAGGTGCGGGGGGAACAGGTCGGTCAGGAGTGCGCCGGTGACGGCGTAGGCGAGGGTGATCAGGAGGATGCCGAGCGTGACGGCCGCGATGACGCCGATGGGGTTGTGGGTGTCGATGAGCCAGAACAGCGGGAATGCTGCGATGGCGGTGAGGAGGGAGCCGACGAGGGTCATGCGTCCCGGTCCGAAGCGTTCGGCGAGGCGGCCGGCGTAGATCGTCATCGGGATCTGCGCGACGGCGGCGATGAGGGTCGCGTTGACCATCAGCCCGCGGTCCAGTCCCAAGGTGTTGGAGCCGTAGCTGACGACGAAGGTCGTCATCATGTAGAACCCTCCGACACCGAGCAGTGCGGCGGCGATGGCTACGAGCAGTCGCCCCCATGCCTTGGTGAACACCTGCAGCGCCGGGACTTTGACTCGCTCGTCCTGCTGAACCAGCTGGGTGAAGACCGGAGACTCCTCGACCTTCATACGGATGTAGAGCGCCACGGCGAGCAGCGGGAACGCGGCGAGGAACGGGATACGCCAGCCCCACGCGTCGAACGTCTCGGGAGGGAGCATCAGCACCAGCGCGAACGCGCTCGAGGACAGCAGCGTCCCCACCGGTGAGCCGATCTGGACGAGGGCGGCGTACCGGCCCCGCTTTTCGATGGGGGCGTGTTCCACGGCGATGGTGACCGCGCCACCCCACTCCCCGCCGACGGCGAGTCCTTGCACGAGGCGAAGAACCGCGAGCATGATCGGGGCTGCCACCCCGACCGCGAGGTAGTCCGGGAGGACACCGATGAGGCCGGTGGCGACGCCGATCATCACGATGGTGACCAGCAGCGCCGGTCGTCGCCCGAAGCGGTCGCCGATGACGCCGAAGACGAAGGCGCCGATGGGGCGTGCCGCGAATCCGACGCCGAAGGTGGCGAACGCGGCCAAGGTGGCCGCGGTGGCGTCGAGGTTGGTGAAGAAGAGTCGGTTGAACACGAGCGCCGCTGCTGTGCCGAAGAGGAAGTAGTCGTACCACTCCAGTGCTGTGCCAACGAAGGCTGCGCCAGCAATACGGCCAGCATCCTTCAAACTGACGTGGACGGGAGAAGCGGAGCTCGGAGATGGACTGTGCGTCATGGGTGTCTCCTGGTCGGGAATGAGTTTGTGCGCTCCCATGCTCCGAGGGCACCCGCCCGTTCACAATGCGGCACAGTCGCGGTTTCAGGGGCTTATCGTGTGCATATGCACACTTCGGCGTTACAAGACATTGCGGCCAGATGTCGTAGCCAGCTCGTTGTCATCGCCAGCCAGTATGCGGCCGAGGTGCAACAACTACCCGGATACGATTCAGCGGCTGTTTCCGATGAGGAGCTCTATCTCACGGCGCAGCAGGTCCTCGACCTGCTCATGCAGATGCTGGCGGGGATTGAGGTGCGCGGTCAGCTAAGGGCAGTATCGGAGCGTATCGGCCGACGACGCGCACAGCAGGGCCTCGCGCTGGACTCCCTGCTACGTGCGGTTCGCATGGATTTTCGGTTCCTGTGGAACGTGCTCCGCCACGAGGTGAGAGAGCAACAACTACTTGCTCTGTCGGAGGACGTAGCGACCGTGTGGGAAGCGGTCGAACTGCACACGAGCCACATTCAGGCGGCCTACATCGACGAGCTCGTCGCAATGAATCGCCAGCTCGAAATAGAGCGGGCGTCGCTGTTCAGACGTCTGCTTCTCGGCGAGACCCGCGACACCACACAGTTGGCGCATCTTGCTTCTGCCTTGAACCTGGCGGTGGATGCGCCGTACGTGGTGGTCGTTGCAGCCGCTCAGTACTCAGATGCGTTCCGTCGATGGACGCGCGCTCACGCACGCAACAGTGAACTTCTCGCCATCGACGGGACCCAGTTTGTCCTCTTGGATACGGGCTTGCCGGGTGCGCCGTCGATGGAAGACATCGCCACAGCCCCAGCCGGCGTCTCGCCTATCCTCAATGGGCTGTCAGAGGTGGGGGCCGGGTGGAATACCGCGCGCGATTTGAGCAACGCGGTAGACAGCCCGAACAGGGCGGCGACGCTGCAATCGCACTGGCCCACCCTAGTGAAAAGCGGGCTCGGCGAGAGCTGGTCGATGATGCGACGCTCCCTCACCAGCAACCTGGATGCCCTTCCACCAGGGAAGCGCGCCGCCATACTCGAATCCGTTCGCGTCTTTATGGCCAACGGCTCCGTCGGCGAGACGGCGGCTGCCCTTTTCATTCATCGCAATACGCTCCTGAAAAGGTTGCAACGGTTGCAGGAACTCACCGGCCTCGATGTCACTGTTCCGAACGACGCGGCCCTCATTGCCCTCGCAATCGAACAGAGCGGGTGAGCTGGCGGAATTCGACCCGTACAGTCGCGGTCAATAGCCGCCAGCATCGCCCTGTGAGCGGAGGGCAAGGTCGCGCGGTCGCACGCGACGCCACCTGCGCTCCTGAACGAGTTGGCCGTTCACCGCGTCCGCGAGGTGCTGTCTCGTGAGGACTTCCCGGTCTCGCTTCGGGACCAGCGGCGAAGGGTCGACCGCATCGGGGCCATTGAGCTCGACGACGTAGAAGAGGCCGTCGTGGGCGGCTTCGAACTCCTCGAGCGCGAGCTGCCAGGCGTGGAAGTGTCGCGCGACAGAGGTGGAGGCGTACGCGCTGACGATGGCTCGCGCGCGTACACGAGCGGTGCGACTGGGCGTCGGGGTGCGACGGAGCGGCATGGTCGCGGGAACATCTTCCTGGGACGCCTCAAGCAGATCGTAGGTCTCATCGACAACCCACAGCCCGTGCTCCTCAACGAGAGCGATCAGCTCGAGATATCGCTCGCTCCGCACAGCCCGGTCGTCGCGGAGCCGCTGCTGCCTACCGGAGAGCGCGGGCACGATGACGGCGAGGAGTGAGATCACCACCGCTGCCCCCGACAGCGCCGTAGAGGTGAGCTCGCTCATTCCATCAACGTACGCCAACCGAGAACCCCCGCGCGTCTAGGAGGTTCATCTCACCTGAGCGCCGTGGCGCATTCCCCGGGTGTCCGCCGCTCGTCCGGCTCGAGGCCCTGCAAATACGGCAGGCACCCGTCATGTTCGCCGTGAACTCGCGCGCGGCGACTGCTGCTCAGCAGTCCGTCGGGGTCGAGCGACCGCGCCACGAGGCCCCAGCGGGTACGGGGAGCTCCTCAGGTCGTTGACGGCCTGGAGCGTCAGCACGGCGGGGTGAGATCCGTCGCCTCGAGCCGGGCCAACGCATCCGCAGGCCAACTCTGGCCCGCACCACGGGCACCGCACGTCGGTTTGACGAGGACTGCCCGCCCCCTCGGACTGGGGCGGGCAGACCCCATCCAGAGCGGAACGCCGAATTCAAATCCGCCTCGTTCTGCGATTCGATCCACGAGGAAAGCGCACCCGAATCCGTCGACGCGGGCAGGCGACCATGCTCGCGCGCGAAATCCTCCACGACGCGCGCGGCGGCGCACCATCGACGGGGAGCCGAGTTTGGGGTCAGACCGTCGAGGTCGTCGATGAAGGCGATGTAGAACCTGAGGGAGTCACGTTCGTCTTCGTTCAACTCGTCTTGCCTGCGGTGGAAGAGCATGGCCGTGGCCGTCCAGTAGTCGTGCATAGCGGGGGCATGCGCGGCTCACGGATGCACCCTGTCTGGAGCGCGGAGAGTGGAGCGGACCGTCGGGCTCATCGAGGTCACGGCCGCCCGAAGCGATATGCCCCGCCGTCGAAGCCGACGACTCTCAGCCCCTCGCTCAGATGGGCGAGGAAGTCTTCCCGGACCCGCCTCCGCCACTGCGCCGCTTCCGCCGGGGACTCCGACCGAACCTGGGCGATATCCGCAGGCACAGCCACCCGCGCGCGGATGAGCCCGGGATCCACAGGCCCTCCGGGGCTGTCGGCGAGGACCCATCGCGCGAGGAGACGGTCGCTGGCGTCGCCGCGGTTGAGCCCATCCGCCATTGCCCCGTAATGGTCGACGAGGTACTCCGCGACCTCAACGCCGAGCACGTTGATGTTGAAATGGGCGTTGCGGGCGACGAGGGGGCCCTCGCCGCGCCCCTCACGCCCTACACCGCTGACGTCCTCATCGGGAGAGCCACCCAGTACGTGGCCTGGTGCGTCAGTAAGGGGTGGAACCTCGACGCTGAGACCATCTGGTCGCGCTACGGCATCGACCTCTACCTCGCCGACAAGAGCCTCCCCCTCGGACCCGACACCCGGAGGAACTACCGGGCGTGGCTGATGCGCGTGGCGCAGGTCCTGCAGCCGGAGGAGAACGGTGAGCCGCGCGAGACCATCCGCGCCACCCCCGGGAGCATCGCGCCGTACAGCGCCGCCGAGATGATGGAGTTCCGCCGTCCACCGGATGGGAGACACGCTCTAGTGCACGATCAAGCGATTCACGAACCCCCGATCGAGCCTCACCACTTCTCACATCTCGCGCTGCTGGTGTCGCGAAGTAGCACGGGGCTCGATCTTCCCAAGGAGAACACCACGGCATTCGTGGTCGTTCCCAGGCCTGGCGCCAGCCGATAGTCCTGATAACCGAAACTATCGAGGCCTTCGTGGCAGGGGGGTGAAGTGAGACGAGGCTGAGCAACGAGAGCCGCGTGACCACGCGGAACGATCTCTTGGGATTCGTCGGGATGGACAAAACGCAGCCCGGTGGCCGGCTGGCTGGTGGCGTGTTGGCCGTGCCTGCGGAGTGCAGTTTTCCCCGGCGCCCGTTTGAAGCGGCCTGTCCAACAATCCAGAGCCGTCTTGCTCAGCAAGGGCGGAGAGACTAGGCGATCGGGGTGGCCCGAAGCCACGGTCCGCAATGTGTCCGCTGACGGATTCAGGTCGGCCGGAGTAGACACTGGCCTCTGCATCGAGGCGAGAGTCCACATTGTCAGATGCGAACTCTCCTAGACGTTGCGCGCAACGAGCCTGAGGGCAGTACGCACATGCACCGACCCACTTTCAGCGTTGCATCGAGCGCTAATGCGTATTAATGTATTCACATCGCGCTGATAATCCGCATAACCGGCGCGCATGTCAAGGAGGACCGATGAGCCGCACCGAAACGCGCCGCGTCACGCAACGCCAGATTGCGCAACTAGCCGGGGTGAGCCAAGCAACCGTGTCGTTGGTGCTCAACGGGCGAACGGGGGAGGGGGTCCGAATCCCCGAAGAGACCCGTGAGCGTGTCCAGCGTGTGATCGAAGAGACGAACTACGTCGCCGACCCTTCAGCCCGCCGCTTGGCAGGGGTCGACAACCGGATCCTCGGCGTCTTCACCTACGAGCCAGCCTTCCCAACGCGAAGCTTGGACTTCTACACCCCCCTCCTCAACGGCATCGAGGCCGGCGCGGAAAAGTTGGGCAGTGACCTGCTGCTGTTCACGAGCACGCCCGTCACCAACGGCCGCCGCCGGCTCTTCCATGAGCGGAACCGACTGCGTCTCGCTGACGGCGTCCTGCTGCTCGGTGTGGAGATGGACCCGAGCGAGCTGGCGCGCTTGGTGGAGGAACAATTCCGGGTGGTCGCGGTCGGTCGTCGCGACACACCCGCCATTCCCTATGTAGGAATCGACTACACGGCCGCAACTGCTGAACTTGTTCGCCGCGCGATCGCGATGGGTCACTCCCGCATCTTCTACCTTCGCATCGACAGTGAAGGTGAGTCGGTGCGCGACCGATTCGACGGCGTCCGAAAGGGCGTCGTGGGAACCAGCGCCGTCCTGGCAGACCGCATCAGTGACGGAGGATCCCTCGAAGCTGATTGGGCAGCCGTAACAAACTTTGAGCCCACCCTGCTGATCGCCGAGTCCCCGGACGTCGCTGAGGCCCTCCACGAGCGCGCAATCGAAGACGGATACTCCGTCCCCGGCGACCTGAGCATCATCACGCTTGCCTCGTCTCCCAGGCTCAGTCCGGGAGATGTGAACTTCACGCGCCTGAACCCCCCGCGGACAGAACTCGGCGAACGTTCCGTGAACCTGCTCGCCCGGCTGCTTTCCGACGAGGACTATCCCTCGGAAAGTGAGCTGCGCACCCTCATGCCCTGTCCCATCGTTGACGGCGCGACCTTGAGCGCGCCCACCCAGGAGGCCCGCGCATGAGCGCACTGCATACAGAAGTTCTCGTCGTCGGCGGTGGAATGGGCGGCGTCGCAGCCGCTCTTGCCGCATCTCGCCAGGGTCGCCAAGTCGTTCTCACCGAGGAGTTCGAGTGGCTGGGCGGGCAGCTCACAAGCCAGGCAGTGCCGCCGGACGAACACACGTGGATCGAGCAATTCGGAGCGACTGCAAGCTATCGCGAGCTCCGCGACGGCATCCGTGACTACTACCGGCAGTGGTACCCCCTTACTGCTGCAGCTCGTAAGGAGATCGCGCTGAACCCCGGGGCAGGTCTCGTTAGCCGTATCTGCTCCGAGCCTCGTGCAGGCGTCGCTGTCATCGAGGGCCTTTTGGCGCCTCATATTTCGGCGGGGCGTTTGCGCATCATCCGCGGGGTACGCCCCGTCGAGGCGCTCCGGGAGGGCGACCGCGTCGAGGCGATCGACTTCGCTGACGAGAAGGGTGTTCGCACCCGAATCGTCGCTGACTACGTTCTCGACGCGACCGAACTGGGTGATCTCCTTCCGCTCGCAGAGGTCGAGCACGTCACAGGGTTCGAGG
Organism: Microbacterium testaceum StLB037; assembly: GCF_900104345.1. Taxonomy (GTDB): domain Bacteria; phylum Actinomycetota; class Actinomycetes; order Actinomycetales; family Microbacteriaceae; genus Microbacterium; species Microbacterium testaceum_A. The sequence continues at coordinate 20,388 of NZ_FNJN01000005.1, read as the reverse complement.
CTCAGACCGATACCGGCGAGCCCAGCGCTCCGGTGGAGGCGCAGCCTGAAAACCAGCAAGCCTTTAGCTGGTGTTTCGTGATCGACCACGTCGATGGCGACCACACCATCGAAAAGCCCGCCGACTACGACGAGTGGCGTGCCCGCCAGCCAGAGTTCTGGGGCGCACCCATGATCTCTCTGACCGGACCTCACCCGCGCACACTGGACATCTTCACGCGGACCTTCACCCCCACCATCGACGGTGACCCCCTGGCGATGCTGGCCGACCAGCGTGCCGGCGGGGGCGACGAAGAGTTGTGGACCTTCCGCCGCATTCTCGCTAAGGGACTGTTTGAACCTGGTGCGTTCGATAGTGACGTCGTCCTCGTCAACTGGCCGATGATCGACTACCTCGACGGCACCCTCACCGGGCCGGACGCGGAAGCTCATCGCCAGGCCGCTAAGCGTCAATCCCTGGCAATGTTCTATTGGTTGCAGACCGAAGCCCCCCGACCCGACGGTGGTCGCGGGTGGCCCGGACTCCGCCTCCGCGGAGATATCACGGGCACTGAAGACGGCTTCGCTCAGGCCCCCTACATCCGAGAGTCGCGGCGTATCAAGGCGGAGTACACCGTCGTCGAACAAGACCTCTCCATCGAGGTTCGAGGAAACGCCCGCCCCGCTCAGTACCCGGACACGGTCGGCATCGGCATGTACCGAATCGACCTGCACCCCACAACCGGTGGCGACAACTACCTGGACGTCGCCTCCGTCCCTTACGAGATCCCGCTGGGGGCCATGATCCCCGTTCGCGTGAACAACTTGCTACCCGCAGGAAAAAACCTCGGCACCACCCACATCACCAACGGCGCCTTCCGACTCCACCCCGTGGAGTGGAACGTGGGCGAGGTAGCGGGCACTCTCGCTGCATTCTGCCTCGAGCACTCGATCTCACCCCGCAAGGTGCGAGCTGAGGCCGACCTTCTCGCCGACTTCCAGAACCGCCTGACCCAGCAGGGCGTCGAGCTGCACTGGCCCGACGTCACTGGTTACTAAGGAGCATTCACATGAAATCAGCAAAGTTGCTGAGCGCTACCGCACTGGTCGCCGCAGCCTCCCTCACCTTCAGCGCCTGCAGCGCGTCCGACCCCAGCGCCGACGAGCCCGTGTCGCTGCGGATGACCGTCTGGACCTCGAACGAAGGACAGCTCGCGCTGTTCAACGAGATCGCAGATGCCTACAAAGCAGAACACCCCGAAATCTCGAGCATCACTTTCGACCCTCTCGACTTCGACAGCTACACCACCACCCTCACCACCCAGCTCGCCGGTGGAAACCCCCCGGACATGGCATGGATGCTCGAAAACTCGGCACCCGACTTTGTCTCCTCCGGCGCCCTCGTGCCCCTAGATGACACCCTGTCCGCAACCGATGGCTACGAGCTGGATGACCTCTCCGACGCCGCAACGAAGCTGTGGCGCAACGAGGACGGCCAGCTTGCTGCATACCCGTTCTCAACGTCGCCCTTCGTCGTCTTCGCGAACGACGACCTCCTCGCAGCCGCGGGTCAGCCCACCGCTTCCGAACTGCAAGCGTCGGGCAAGTGGAACTGGGACACCGTCTCCGACATCGGCTCCAAGGTCAACGCCGCAACAGGCAAGGCCGGGTTCATCGTCCGGGACTTCGAGTACACGCAGTGGGACTACCTATCCACCGTCTGGAACGGGTGGGGTGCCGCACCCTGGTCCGAGGACGGCAAGACGTGCACCATGAATTCGCCCGAGATGGTCGATGCCTTCACATTCCTTCACGACGCGGCATTCAAGAACAAATCGATGCCGGGACCGGGAACGACAGCAGACTTCTTCGCCGGGGATGCCGCCTTCACCGTCACCCAGATTTCCCGCGCGTCTCTGCTAGCTGAGTCCGGCATCACGTCGTGGGAGCTCCTGCCCCTGCCGGAGGGGCCGGATGGCGAGTACTCCGTCATCGGCCAAGCCGGCCTCGGAGCTCTCGCCCAGGGAGCACACCCGGAACAGGCCGCCGACTTCATCGCCTACTTCACGAACCCGGAGAACTCCGCGAAGCTCGCAAAGTACTTCCCGCCGGCACGTACCTCCCAGCTGACGGCGGAGACACTCAGCGCAGCCAATCCCGTGCTCACCCAAGCGCAGCTCGCCGACGTCGTCGTGCCCGCCATCTCCACCGGCCAAGTCCGTCCGTCCCACACCGGCTCCGCCGAGATCCAGCAGGAAGTCCGCTCTGGTCTCGACGGACTGTGGGTGGACAACCCTGACATCGCGGGGACGCTCGATGCGGTTTGTGATTCCGTCGCCCCCCTCCTCGAGCAATGAGTAACGTCATAGATGACGCTCCCGTCGTCCTGGCCGCTGGCGCATCACCGCGCGCGGCGGCCAGGCCGGCGGCCGGCAAGCGCCGCCGGAAGCTGTCCCAGGGTGACGCTCTTATCGGGTACCTCTTCGTGGGCCCCCAGGTTCTGGGGATCCTCCTCTTCGTCATCCTGCCGCTGGCGCTGATCCTGTACTACAACTTCCACGAGTGGAACGTGCTCGCCAACACCTTCCGGTTCGTCGGCACGGAGAACGTGGAACGCCTCTTCTCCGACCCGAAGGTTGCCCCGGTCCTTGGCGCCACCGCGATCTTCAGTGTCGGGCTGGTCATTGGGAACCTGGGTCTCGCCCTACTCCTCGCCGTTTTGCTGAACCGGAAAGTGCGGGGAATCACGTTCTTCCGGACCTTGTTCTTCTCCCCGGTTGTCGTCTCCCTCGTCGCCTGGACGATCGTCTGGGGGTTCCTGCTCCAGGACAACGGCGGCATCAACGGGCTCCTTTCGATCATCGGCATCGATGGACCCAACTGGCTACGCGAGGGGCCCACCGCAATGGTGAGCGTGATCGTTGTTCAGGTCTTCAAGAACGTCGGCCTGAACATGATCCTGTTTCTGTCGGCGTTGCAGGGCGTGCCGCGCGAGGTCACGGAAGCCGCATCGATCGATGGTGCAGGCAGAGCTGCAACTTTCGGGCGAATCACCTTGCCGCTGATCTCACCCACGATTCTGCTGACCACGATCATCACCATCGTCGGGTCCCTCCAGGTCTTTGCCCAGATCGCGGTCCTCACGCAGGGAGGCCCCGGGATCTCAACAACAGTCCTCGTCTACTACCTCTTCCAGCAGGCGTTCGAGTTCCACCGCTTCGGCTACGGCTCAACGCTCGCGCTCGTGCTGTTTGTCATCGTCCTGCTCCTGACCATCGTTCAGTGGCAGCTCCGCAAGAGATGGGTCTTCTATGAAAACTGAGCGGCGACCCGCCCTCAGGGTCCTCTTCTACGTCGGGATGGCGCTCCTCGCGATCCCCTTCGTCTTCCCGACGTGGTGGATGATCACCTCGTCATTCAAGCCAATCGGTGAGATCTTCTCTTTCCCACCGACGCTGTGGCCGCAGAGCCCCACGATCCAGCCGTACATCGACGCACTGACCATGCAACCGTTCCTCCTGCAGTACTGGAACAGCATGTACATCGCCGTCGTCGTGACGGTCGCGACGATGGCTTTCTCCGCGATGGCGGGTTACGCCTTCGCTCGGATCAAGTTCCCCGGGGCGAACTTCCTGTTCGTCATCGTGCTCATCGGGTTGCTGGTCCCCTCCGAAGTCACCATTGTCCCGCTCTTCCAAATGTTCAATCAGCTAGGCCTTGTGAACACCCACTGGCCGATCCTTCTGGTGTCGACGTTCGGCGCGCCCAGCGTGCTGGCAACCTTCATCATGCGTCAGTACTTCGTGACGCTGCCGGTTGAGCTAGAAGAAGCGGCACGATTGGATGGTCTTAACAGGGCAGCGATTTGGTGGCGCATCGCGATGCCGCTCGCGAAGGCCTCCCTCGGGGCCGTGGCCATCTTTACGTTCCTGCACACGTGGAATCTGTACCTGGAGCCGACGGTCTATCTACAGAGCCCTGAACTGTTCACACTGCCGCAAGCACTGACGCGGTACACGGATGCGTACGGCGGACAGATGTGGAACGTGCAGCTCGCCGCAGCGACTATGACCGCGGTCCCGGTTCTGATCGTCTTCATTTTCGCTCAGCGTCAGTTCGTTGAAGGACTAGCGCAAACCGGGCTCAAAGGCTGATCGGCCCAGCCGCGTAGCACGTTGAAGGTCGATTCGGGGCGCGGTGGGGCGCGCCCCGAACGAGAACATGCAAGGGACTCGCCTGAGTGGGCGGCCCGGTCCAATTGATGAGCCCGACTGCGGGTAGCTGCGTATCAAGCTATGTGGTCTGCGGCGCTCGCCCATGCGATGGAACAGCACCCGGTATCGGGTCAGAGCCAGAAGGACATGAAAAATGACCGATCCAGTTGCGCCAAAGAACCTGATTCTGGGTTTAGAGACAGGTGGCACGAAAGTGCTGTGCGCGGTGGGGGCGGTGGGCGATCCCACGGCTGAGGTTGCACGATGGTCGACCTCGACCCGTTCTCCGCAAAGGGTGCTGGCAGATATCGCTGAGTTCTTGGCGCCACTAGCGGGAGCCATCCGGGGCGTGGGTATCGCGGCATTCGGACCACTAGACCTGGACTGCAGCTCATCTAACTATGGGGCAATTACCACTTCTCCGAAGACCGGCTGGGACGGATTTGCGCTGCTGGCAGCGGTCCAAGACCTTCTGCCCGGTGTTCCCTGTTTGATCACGACGGACGTTGCAGGTGCTGCTTACGGTGAGGCGCAGCGTGGGGCGCTCAGGGGGGCGCGTGATCTGGCGTACGTCACTATCGGAACAGGTGTGGGACTGGGGTTGTTGCAGCGCGGCGAACTGATGGTGGGGACAGGGTGGCCTGAGGCCGCGCACATTCCCGTACAACGCCATCCGGATGACGCATTCGCAGGAGTGTGCCGTTTTCACGGCGATTGCCTCGAGGGACTCGCATCGGGTCCCGCCATCGCCGCTCGCAACCTCGAACTGCAACAGACTGGTGTGCTGCGGTCCGCAAAACAGGACCTCGACGTGACGGCGTTCTACATCGCGCAGTTGATCGCCACACTGTATTACTGCTTCGGCTCTGAGCGGGTGGTGCTCGGAGGTGGTGTCATGAAGACCTCCGGTCTGATTGAGACAATCCGATGGGAACTAGCCAAACGGGTTGGCCCGCCGGGTTCGCGCGGATCATCACGATCCCTGTCTGTGGAATTGACGGCTCTGGACGGCGAGGCCGGTCTCGTCGGAGCTCTCTTGCTCGCCGGCGAAGCCGCGGAGCAGACCCACAGGACCGAGTCTTTACATGCTCCGCTGCCTTTTGGGGCCCGCTGATGATCCATCACTAACCGTCCCTACCGGGTCTCAGCGCAGGCCGAGACCTGCAACGCGGGCCGTGGTTCCGTCCCCGTCGCCTCCGACTCCGACACCGTCAATCCCGTGGGCATGAAGCGGCTTGGTGGCGCCCAGGTGGCAGGCGACCAGGCCACGATCCGCACCGCTGTCGCAAGAGGGCTTACGAAACGTCCTATCGGTGAGGCCGGAGGACCCCATGTAACCGACATCGGGGTCTGGTCTTCACAGAGCGGGCGCCGTCTCAAGATGCGTTGACACCACGAACAAATGGTCGTCAGCGTTCCACCCAACCGAATACGAAAAGGACAACGATGTTCAAGATTGCTACAACGAGGGTGGCGGCTGCCACCGCACTCATAGTGTTCACTGGCGCGTCGGCCTTCGTGCCAACCGCCGCCCACGCTCACACGATGCCTGTTTCGGCCCTCGGTGTGACTGCAAGCGCCTCCACGGCGGCCGAGGAGTTCGACACTCTCCGGCAGAAGTACGTCACGATGTTGACCGGCGGGGCGTCCTACAACGCGTCGGACCCGGACATCGTGTCCCGCGTCGCGGCTATTACCGCTGATGGTCAAACGTCTTGGGACTCCTTAAAGAAGGTTGCTGACCGCAACCGGCTCTGGGACGACTCACCCTTGGGTAACGACTCGGCCAGCGTGACCCGCTCCTACCAGCACCTTCGAGATATGGCCCTCGCGTACACCACTGCCGGGTCGACGCTGCAGGGCAATGCTCAGCTGAAGACAGACCTCGTCGACGGACTCGATTGGATGCACTCTCGCGTTTACTACAGCGGCGCAAAGATGTATCAAAACTGGTGGCATTGGCAAATCGGAGCGCCGCTCGCGCTCAACGACATCATCGCGCTGATGTACAACGAGCTCACCAGCACACAAATCTCCAACTACTTGGCTGCCATCGCCTACGCCCAGCCGACCGTCGCCATGTCGGGCGCAAACCGACTGTGGGAGAGCCAGGTCATCGCAATCTCGGGGATCAATGGCAAGGACGCCGCCCGCGTGGCGGCCGGCCGAGACGGGCTGAGCGCTCTTTATCCCTACGTGCGGAGCGGGGACGGCTTCTACCAGGACGGATCCTTCGTCCAACACAACTCCTACGCCTACAACGGCGGGTACGGGGCGTCGTTGCTCTCCGGCATCGCCGACCTGATGTACGTGCTGGACGGGTCGAGTTGGGACGTGGCGGATCCGAACAGCGTCAACGCGTTTCAATGGGTGTACTCCGCGTACGAGCCGTTCATCTATAAGGGCAACCTCATGGACATGGTTCGAGGTCGCGAGATGAGCCGCTACGGGATTCAGGATGACGACGCCGCAGTGAGTGTGCTGTCATCGATCATCCGACTGTCCTCCGTTGCGCCGCCTGCCGATGCCCTCGCATTTAAGAGCATGATCAAGGGATGGCTGGCGTCCGACGTTGACAAGACGTTCCTGTCGGCAGCGCCCGTAGATCTGATCGTGTCGGCGAAAGCGATCTTGGACGACGTCTCGGTAACGCCGCGTGAGGAGCTTGTCAGCAACCGGCAGTTCACGGGCATTGACCGCACCGTGCATTTGCGCCCGGGCTTTGGTTTCGGTATCAGCATGGCGTCGAGTCGGATTGGCGCGTTCGAGTCGATCAACTCAGAGAACAATAAGGGGTGGCACACCGGGGACGGCATGACCTATCTCTACAACGACGATCTCAGCCAGTTCCACGACGACTTCTGGCCCACCGTCGATAGCTATCGCTTGCCGGGGACGACCGTGCTGAAGAACACCACGCAGACCCCGAACACGCGAACGGACAAGTCCTGGGTGGGTGGTGCGAGCATTCAGGGTCAGTACGGTGTGACGGGCATGGAGCTGCACCCCATCGGTCGCAATCTCGAGGGGAAGAAGTCCTGGTTCATGTTCGACGACGAGGTGGTCGCACTCGGGGCGGGCATCACGAGCACAGACGGGATCGACACCGAGACCATCGTCGAGAACCGCAAGCTAAACGACGCCGGCGACAACACGCTGACGGTGGATGGCGCGACAGAGCCTTCGACTCAGGGGTGGTCTGAGGTCGTCACGGACGTGACCACGATGCACCTCGCCGGGAGCGTCCCCGGGTCCGACGTCGGCTACTACTTTCCTGGCGGGGCGACGGTTGATGCGCTTCGGGAACAGCGCACGGGCACCTGGAAGCAGCTGAATTCTTCATCAGCCTGGGCGAACAGCACATCTATCAGTAAGAACTATCTCTCACTTGCATTCGATCACGGGGCGAATCCGACCGGTGCGGGCTACTCGTATGTCTTGCTGCCGAATAAGACGAGCGCGCAGGTGGGAGAGTACGCCGCGACCCCCGACGTCGACATTTTGGTTAACTCGGAATCGGCCCAAGCCGTGCGAGAAAACGGACTGGGAGTGACCGGGATCAACTTCTGGAAAGACGAGCCGACCTCGGCCGGCGGCGTCACCTCTGACAAGAAAGCCTCGGTCATGGTCAGTGAGAGCGCCGACAGCGTCGAGCTCTCGGTCGCGGACCCGACCCAGAAGAACACGGGACAGATCTACCTCACGCTCGACAGGGCCGTGACCGGCGTCATCTCGAACGACCCCGAGGTGACGGTGCTGCAGTACGCGCCCACGGCGAAAGTGAAGGTCAATGTCAACGCCGCTGGCGGCAAGGACTTCAACGTGAAGTTCTCGCTGAGCGGCGCGCAGCAGGACAATCCTGGTCCGGTTGCGGTCCCGAGCGTGTATGAAGCAGAGTCTCTGCCGATCAACACGCTCTCCCGTTCTGTGACGCCCTACACCGACGCGAACGCGAGCGGCGGCAAGAAACTCGGACTGAACAACAACGCTGTAGGTGAATACGTCGAGTTCAGTGTCGACGTCCCGCAGGCGGGCACCTACGACCTCACGACACGTGCGTTCAGATCAGGGGCCAACGGGATATACCAGCTGTCCGTCAATGGGACGAACGCAGGTACACCTCAGGATCTGTACTGGACAACAAGCGTCAACCAAAAGGACGTGCTTTTCGGGTCGTACACGTTCCCTGCGCCGGGGAGCTATCTTGTGCGCCTGACTACGACGGGAAAGAACGGCAGCGCTTCCGGTTATCGGGCCTTCCTCGACTACCTGAAACTCACACCCGCCTGAACCTGAAGTGACCTCGTCGGCGGGGCGCGGCCCACGCCCCGCCGACGGATCTCGACAACCTGGCAGAGCTGGAGCTCGGCGGTCGTCTAGCCATCACTCCGGTCAGTCGACGAGGTGACCTTTCGCGATGTCAATCACATCTCGAACTGTCGGTGTTGCTCACTGCTGGGGCCTGCTGTCATGCGTTGGGCGGGATCGCGGTGCCGGCACCGCGCCCGCGTATATCGATCGTCGTCAAGTACGAACGCGGTGGTGCCTGCGGCGTAACCGGATTCTCGATCGTGAAGCCGTTGTCTCGGATCAGTTCAAGGTCTGCCGCGGCTGCTTGCCCTTCCGCAGTGAGGTAGTCGCCAAGGAAGATCGAATTGGCGAGGTGCAGCGCCAGCGGCTGCGCAGTGCGCAGGTGCAGTTCCCGGCCCCCGGCGAGACGGATCTCGACATCCGGGTGAATGAGGCGTGCAAGCGCGATGATGCGGAGGCAATGAAGGGGGGTGAGCTGCCAGCGGCCTTCCATGACAGTGCCGTCGAATGGTACGAGGAAGTTGATGGGGAGCGATTCAACCTCGAGCTCTCGGAGCGCGGCGAGGGCCTCGACGATCTGTTCGTTGGATTCTCCCATCCCCACGATGAGACCGCTGCATGCGGAAAGACCTGCCTGGGCGGCCAGCGTGATGGTGTTGATGCGGTCCGCGTAAGTGTGTGTTTGAACAATCTCGTGGTGGTAAGACTCCGCCGTGTTGATGTTGTGGTTGTACGCGTAGGCTCCGGCGGATACAAGGCGCTCTGCTTGACCCGCACGCAGAAGGCCTAAACATGCGCACACTTCCACGTGGGGGTGGGAGTTACGGATTTGCGACGTGATATCGCAGACGCGGTCGATGTCGCGCGGGAGCGGTCCGCGGCCGCTGGCGACCAGGCACACGCGACTGGCGCCACCTTCCACCCCAGCTGTTGCCTGTGCGAGAGCGTCTTCGGCGCTCAGCCAGGAGTACTTCAGGATTGCCGACGTCGAACCGAGCGCCTGGGAGCAGTAATTGCAATTCTCCTGACAGAGTCCTGACTTGAGGTTGACCAGGTAGTTCAATTTGACCCGGTTCCCAAAGTATGTCCGTCGGATTTTACTGACGGCGGCGACGAGGTCTATCACGTCTGGGTCCGGCGTTCGAAGGATATTCACGGCATCGGCGGGGGCAGGCGCGATCCCCCGGAGGCTTTGTTCCACCAGCGTGTCGAAGTCACTCACTTCGTGCCCCGGTGGTGGTCTTCAAGCATGGCGAGTAGCTTCCAGGCGCCGGGTAGCACTGCGCTCAGCGCCAGAATTTTGATGGCGTCGCCGATGACGAAAGGCACGACTCCGAGCATCACGGCCATTCCCAGGTCGACGCCGAGCGACAGGGCCAGCCACGGGACACCGCAGACGTAAAGAATGACGGTGCCGACGGATGCGAGGAGCAGGGTGGACATGACTTTTCGGCCGGCTCCTTGTCCCGCGAGTCGACCCACGACGGCGGCTGCGACGACGAAACCGACGATGTAGCCGAACGTCGGGAAGGCGACGCCCGATTGACCATACGAAAAGACCGGTGCGCCGGCGGCGCCGAGGAGGAGGTAGAGAAGGGAGCTGAGCATTCCGCGTAGCGAGCCCAGGGCTGCGCCGACGAAAAAGACGGTGAATGTCGAAAGTGCTATCGGTACCGGCGTGAACGGGAGTGGAATGGTCATGAGCGCGGACAGGGTGATGAGGAGTGTTCCGGAGAGGACGAGCGCGGTGTCTCGTGCGGCGGTGCGCGGCCACCTGTCTGCCAGGTAGAGCCGAGGGGCGAGCGTGGATGACATAGGAGCCTCCTGAACGGTGTTCATTGAACGGTGTTCATGAGACTAGAAGGGCCGTCACCGTCCAAGGGTGTGGACTTGCGACAGTGATGGTTGCGACACCTTGTAGACGGTCGGGAGGGCGATCTCGGCCTGCGGGTGCAAGGTTCCAGCTTCGGGAGGGTTAGCGGAGTTACCCCAGGCCGGGGCTACGATGCCTGAAAGTCCCCGACGCGGACTCATGGGATGAACGCGACGGCACCTCCGCCGACGCATGCGTCCGCGACGCCCAGGCGGGTGTAGCTCAGAGGCGCTGCGCGATTGATCTGACGCCGGGCCCGCATGTGCTGGCAGCCGGGCGCATAAGCAGCGAATACAGCCGCTCCAGGGGTGTGTTTGAAGCGTGCGCTGGTTGGGATATCCGGGCAGCTGAAGCTGGGACCGGTGATCGACATGCTCGCATGCCCCGTTGACGGGGCGGCCGAACTGAGCTCGCCGCCTAACGTCTCGCCGGCGACCACAGTGCCGGCCTCAGGCCGCGGATGGACCGGCTGCTCAGTTTGACTGCGAAGGCGCCTCGGTGGTGCTGCCGAGCGTCCAGGAGCGCAGGTGCCACCAGCGGAGATCTTTCCACCACTTGGCCGTCCAGTCCGAGCTGTGGAAGCGGAAAAGAGTGACGGTGTCGGCGATGAAGTCGGATGGAGCCGTGTGGGGGAGTGCACGGAGGAAGGCTTCGACTTCAGTGCGGAGGTGAGGCGTTTCTTCGAGGTCATGAGATGCCAGGGAGAGATGGGCGCGAAACCCGTCTGCGTCGAAGGGCTTCATGCGGAAGCCTTCGCCGTGTCCGCGGAAGGGCTCGAGGGCGCTGTTGACGGCAACAGCGAGGTCTTTGATGGCGTCGTTTTTCGCTCCGCTGATTGTCTTGTCGACGTCGAAGGTCACGGCGATGTTGTGGCGTGCGATGCCGGAGTTGTGGACGGCGATGGGCGCTGCGGAGCGCAAGACGGGGTCCAGTGCATCGATAAGGTCAGCCTCGTCGGCGTCACTCGGAACAGCGCCAGCCAGAGTCGCGTGCGGCGGGAATGCGGCCGCGGACACAATCCCGAACTGCTTCTTGAGGAGATCCGTAAAGTCGACGACAGCTCGACATGTGAGGGGGTCCGGCCGGAGGTAGACACCGTAGGTGAACCCGTCGATTGCGACACTCATGCAAAACTCCTTCGGCGCAGGGAACGTTCCCTACTATACCGACTGACTCCTCTGAGTCGAGGCGTCCTCCGTTAGGGGAGGGGTTTCGTCGTCGTGCCGACGTGCAGGTGGCCCGGTATTGCGAGATGGCTAACGTCTTCGTCCCGGTGGGTGATGAGGTGCAGTAGTCGCTCTACGGCGTTCGAGCCGATGTGCGCAATGGGCTGACGCCATGTGGTGATGTTTATCAACGCGCTCGCGAGACCACCGACGCCGTCGAATCCCGTGATGGAAAGAGGTCGCGTTGAGGTGCGCGATTCAAGAAGTGTCGCTGCGGCGTAGCGATCGTTTGGGCACATAACCGCGGTGACGTGGGCCGCGAGTCGGGCGTGAGCTTCCCGGGCCCGCTCGGGGGAGGGGGTGGACACAACGTGCGCATGGACGCCGCGGGCAGTGAGCTGGGCTCGCATGATTTCCGTGCGGCGATGCAGGATTGGTGAGGTTTGCTGCGGGGGTTGAAAGACAGCGACCTGACGATGTCCAAGGTCGGTCAGGTGGTTCGCGAGGGCACGGGCCCCCTCGTCCTCGTCCCCATACACACTGTTGACGGAGGAGTCGATGTCAGGTCTACCCGCTACGACGACGGGAAACTTTGCGGAGAATCTTTTGACTTCTTTTAACGGTAGCCGGCCGCTGCAGACGATGAGTCCGTCGACGCGCAGAGCGATGAGGTCTTCGAGGGCGCGCCGTTCGTCGTTGTTGTCGAGGGCTCCTGAGGTGATGAACACCCGCTGCCCGAGCGATGAGCCTCTTTTCTGGAGGGCGGACTGCATCTCGCCATAGAAGGGGGCGGAGGCGTCGCGGACGAGCACACCGATGGTGTTCGTGCGGTAGGCGCTGAGGTTTTGCGCAGCCGCGTTCGAGACGTAACCGAGCTCTTTGACCGCGGCTGTGACACGAGCCTGGGCGTCGGGACTCACCCCGTATTGGCCGCGAAGCGCGCGCGAAACCACGGACTTTGACAGACCGCTGTGCTCGGCGAGGTCCAAGATTGTCGCCTGTTTCCCTCTCCGAGTCCGAGGCTTGGCGTCGTTCGTTTCCTTGGTGGCGCCCACCCAGCGACGGAGGCGGTCCGGCGGGATGTTGAAGTGCTGTGCCGTGTCCTCGAGGGATGCGCCAGCCGCCACGCGGGATAGGGCAGCTTGGCGGGGGCTTGGTGTGCTCTTCACGTCTGTCATCGTCTCACCTGAGTGCGGTCGCATGGAGGTTACTCGAGACCCGCGAGACCGACGCGGGGCGAGCTTCGCTCATGTGGGGTCGCTGTCGGAGGCGGCTTCCACGCGTTGCACACCTTTGACCTCGGTGAGCGCTTCGACGAGGTTGTCGATCGAGGTGCGACCTCTGTTGAAGCGAAGACTGGCCGCGACGATTGGGGTTGTGCGGCCAACTTCCTCTCGATGCGTGCCGGTGAGAGCCACTTCGAAACCCAACTCCGAGGCGCGTTCGAGGACGGCGCGCAGGGCTCCTCGGCCGTCCTTGTAGTGGACGACGAGGTCACGCCCGCGCCCCGCGAGAGGAACTTTCCGGGCGAGCCGGGACATCACCGTGACAGTGGTGAGGTGCAGTGCCGTACCGAGGACGGCGAGGACGGGCATGCCGGCGCCGCATGCCATTCCGATCGCGGCGACGACCCAGATGGACGCCGCGGTCGTGAGGCCCGAGACGATGTTCTGTCGCACGAAGATTACGCCGGCGCCGAGGAACCCGATGCCGGACACGATCTGCGCGGCGATTCGTGAGGGATCGAGCGTGACGTCAGTTCCGATCACCATCGTGAAGCCGTACGCCGACACCAGTGTGAACATCGCGGATCCCACTCCGACGAGGGTGTGCGTGCGCAGGCCAGCGCTTTTGACCTGACGATGCCGTTCGATTCCGACGACGGCGGACAGCACGAACGCGAGGAAGAGGAGGACGACCTCGGTCAAGGTCGAGGCGCTGATCCACTCGATGCTCAGAAACATGTATTCACCCAATCTTTCGCCTCTCGGCATCCGGCGGACACGTCGGGGACGATGACGGTTGCAATAGTAGGGAACGTTCCCTACACTCTCAACTGCACCGATCAAACGGAGATAGACATCGTGGTTGACACTTCCGCTCGCGCAGCGACGCGCCCCCGCCGCGGGCGGCGTGGACCCCATCTGTGGGCAGTTCTCTTCTTACTTCCGAGCCTGATCGCGATCGTTTCTTTCGACTATTGGCCCCTGCTGCGTACGGGCTTCCTGTCGATGCAGTCGACCAATCTCTTCGGGCAGCCGAATGGCTTCGTCGGATCCGACAACTTCGCCGCCATGTTCAGCGACCCCGACTTCTGGCGCACGCTAGGCATCACTGTCCTATTCATGCTGGGCTCCGTTGCGGGGAAAGTGATCGTGGGGCTCGCCATCGCGCTACCCGTATCGCAGCGCGTGCGGGGCACAGGGGTGTTCAGAGCCTCCGTGCTCATCCCAATGGCTGTGTCGACGGCTGTCGCGGGTCTCGCATTCCGTGCGTTGATGACCCCGTCGACGGGCCTCTTCGATGTCATCGCCCGGGCCCTCGGTGGCGACAATGTGGGATGGCTGACCTCGACGAACGTGTCGTTGCTGTCGGTCATCATCGTCGACGTGTGGACCGCCATCGGGTTCACGGTGCTTCTGTTGCTGGCCGCCCTCGATTCCATCGATAAGCAGGTCTTCGAAGCAGCAGACGTCGACGGGGCCCGTTTTTGGCGTCGAACGTTCAGCATCACATTGCCGTTGATCACGCCGACGTTGTTTTTTGTCGTCGTGACGCAATCCATTCAAGCGCTGCGTGAGTTCACCATCATCAACGTCCTCACAGCGGGCGGACCGGCTGACTCGACACGCACGCTCGTCATCGACATCTATCAAGCAGCGTTCGGGGGAACAGCGGACTATGGGGCCTCGTCTGCTCGTTCCATCATCCTTTTGGTGTTGATCCTCGCGCTCACTGCCATCCAGTTCGGTGTTCTCGAGCGAAGGGTCAACTACCGATGAAAAAGCCCGTCGCGCACATCGCGCTGTTCGCGTACCTCGCCGTTGTAGCGCTCGTCATCATTCTGCCGCTGGTGTATGTCCTGTTCGGTTCGATCCGGCCCACCCCCGCAATTACGGGAACCTTGTGGGACCTCCTCCCCACCGGGTTTACATGGGACCACTTCGCATCTGCTTTCAACCGGGCGCCGATTCTCCGCCAGATGCTGAACAGCGCAATCGTCGTGGTAGCGCAGACCGGTCTCCAGGTGCTGACGAGCGTGCTCGCCGCCTACGCCATCGTCTTCGGAAATTTCCGACGACCGGGTCTGATTCTCGGGGCGTATCTCGTCACGATGATGATCCCAAATGAGGCGACCGTCGTCGCCAACTACCTCACCATCCGCCAGCTTGGGCTCTTCGACACCATCGTCGCGGTGTTCATGCCTTTCGTGGCATCGGCCTACTCGATCTTCTTGCTGCGCCAGACGTTCCTGGGCTTCCCGACGGAGATCAAGGAAGCAGCAACGGTCGATGGCGCGGGGCCCATGCGGTTCCTTTTCCGCTTCCTTCTGCCCCTCACCAGACCCACGGTCATGACGGTCACCCTCGTGTCCGCCATCGCCGCATGGAACGGATATCTGTGGCCCCTGCTGGTCACCGAGTCCCCGACCGCCCGAACCGTCCAGGTGGGAGTGAAAGCGCTCTTCGACGAAGCGGACACGGACTTCGGCGCGGGCCTTGCCGGCCTGATCGTCGTCAGCATCCCCACGATCATCCTCGTGATCGTCGGACAGAAGTTCCTCGCCCGAGGACTAACCGAAGGAGCAGTCAAGTGATTCGCACACGCAAGGGGGTGGCAGCGGGCGTCACCCTGGCGGCCGTCGCGTCCCTGATCCTGGCCGGATGTTCTGGTCAACCACAGCCGCAGGAAACCGTCGCCGCCGATGGCCCTGTCAGCATCGACTTCTGGTACTCCGTGGGAGGCTCATCCGCCGACGCACTGATGAAGCAGGTGGATGCGTTTAACTCGAGTAACAGCTTCAACATCACCATCAACCCCATCTACCAGGGTGACTACACCGAAACCGCGGCCAAGCTGACTAACGCGGTCCAAAGCGGCGATACCCCCGTGCTTCTGCAAGGCGGCGACACGTTCTCCGCCTACCTGCACGACAGCGGCCTCGCAACCGCTCCTGAAAGCGTCGCAACCTTCGACGGCCAGGCCTACAACGGCGACGGAGTCGTCGCCGCCGCGGCCAACTACTATACGTTCGACAGCAAGCTCTGGGCCGTGCCGTTGATGGTCTCTCAGCCTGCCGTCTTCTTCGACGCGACCAAGCTCCAAGCCGCAGGTCTGAGCGGCGAAAACCCGCCCAAAAGCATCGACGAGCTTTTCGACTGGGCTGACAAGATCTATGCCGCAACCGGCGCTGCAGGCCTCGTCTTTCAGCAGAACGAATGGTGGAACGAACAGTTCAGCGCCCTCAACAACGTCGTCTACTGCACCCCGGACAACGGCCTCGGATCAGAAGCTGCCACCGCCTTCGACTTTGTCAACGACGACCTCGTAAATGTGTGGACGCACTACCAGAAGTCGCTCCAGGCAGGAGCCATCGTCAACGTCGGAAGCGACGGGGTGGCAGCCCAGAACGCATTCAGTGTGGGCCAAGCCGCCATGCTGCTTGCTTCGTCCGCGAGCCTGGGCACGACCACGGCCGCGGCAGCGTTCGACATCAACGCATTCGCTCTTCCTGTCGCAACCGAAGGCGGGGGAGCAGTCCCTGGCGGTAGCGCTCTGTGGGTACTCGGCGAAGGACACAGCGATAACGAGAAAGCGGCCGCCGTCGAGTTTGCCCGGTTCATGGGTTCCGCTGATGTGCAGCGTCAGATCTTCGAAGACAGTGGGTACCTTCCGAGCAACCAGGAGGCGCTCGATGGACTCCTCACTTCTGAGACCAGCCAGCCCAAGCTTGCCTTGCTGAAGCAACTAACGGCCACGGCGAAGACCTCCGCTACGGGCGGTTGCCACAACGGCGCCTTTGGACAGAGCCGCGCCGACGTACGCAGCGCCATCCAGGCCATCGCCGGCGGGGCGGATGTCCAGTCCTCCCTTGAGAACGCCCAGTCCAAGGGCACCGACCAGCTCGCCGACTACAACAAGCGCGCGAGCAAGTAACCGTCAAACGGCACGAGGGGGCAGGTCGCACAAGACCCGCCCCCTCCTTCGAGAGGTTCATCATGACTTGGCTCGTCACCGGCGGCGCCGGCTACATCGGCGCACACGTCGTTTCCGCTTTGCAAGCGGCCGGGCTAGACCCTGTCGTCCTGGACGATTTGTCGACAGGGAAGCGTGAGTTCGTGCCATCCGACGTCGACTTCGTGCAGGGCAATATTTTGGACACCGCCCTGGTCGAGGAAACGCTGCGCGGCACCATCGCCGAAGGAGTGATCCACGTTGCCGGGTACAAATACGCCGGCGAATCCGTCACCCGTCCCCTCCATGCCTACGCTCAAAATGTGGACGGCACACGAAGCGTGCTGGAGGCGATGCGCCGTGCCGGCGTCGCGCAGATCGTCTTCTCCTCAAGCGCCGCGGTTTATGGCACACCCGATGTCCCCACCGTGACCGAATACACCCCGAAAAAGCCGACCACCCCATACGGGGAATCAAAACTCATCGGAGAGTGGCTCCTTCGCGACGTTGCTGAAGCGACGCGATCAGAACCGCGACCGTTGCGCCATACGTCGCTGCGGTACTTCAATGTCGTAGGTTCCGGTCGTCCTGACGTTTACGACTCGAGCCCGTTCAATCTCTTCCCCATCGCCTTCCGGGCTCTGACAGCGAGGCGCACACCCTCCATTTACGGCGTCGACTACGCCACGCCGGATGGAACCGCTGTTCGAGATTACGTACATGTCAGCGACATCGCGGCGGCCCACGCTGTGGCCGCCCAAAGACTTAGCGCCGGTGACTCGCTACAGCCGGCCTACAACCTCGGGTCGGGAATGGGAATCTCCGTGCGGGAGATCATGTCTGCGCTGCGCATGTTCACCGGCATCGATTTCGACGCGACGGTCGAGGCCCGTCGCGCCGGCGATCCAGATCGCATTGTTGCGAGCGGAGTGGCGGCTGCCCGTGATCTCAACTGGGCCATGCGGCACAGCATTCAACAAATGGTGCAGAGCGGGTGGAAAGCCCACCTTCGCCAACTGGGCGAGGCTGTGTGATGGACGGGGTTTCGCTCCAAGCGGGCGTCGTGAAGCGGGTTACGCACCTAGCCGACGGACGCGAGCTCATCTACTTCGACGACCCTGACACAAGCCTCCCAACGGATAGGCGCGCCGACCTGCGCGAGCTCAGAGACCGCCCCCCGACAGCGCAGATGCGCCAGGACGTTCTTACCGGCGACTGGATCACTTTCGCCACTGCGCGGCAAAACCGTGCCTTCATGCCTCCCGCACATCAAGACCCCCTCGCCCCACAGACGCCGTCCAACCCTTCTGAGATTCCCTCGGCCTATGACGTTGCGGTGTTTGAGAATAAAACTCCGGCTTTCGGCCCGGCGCTTGAACTCGACGAGGTTCCACACCCGGCCTCGTCGATCCACCCTTTGTTCCGGGAAAGGCCATCTGCCGGGCGGTGCGAGGTCGTCTGTTTCAGCCCTGAGCATGAGGGATCATTCGCGTCCCTTACCCCCACTCGCGCGAGGACCGTGATCGAAGCATGGGCCGACAGGACGGGTGCCTTGTCGGATATCGCCGATGTCGAACAGGTCTTCATCTTTGAAAACCGGGGGGCTGAGATCGGGGTTACTTTGCCGCACCCGCATGGCCAGATCTACGCATACCCTTATGTCACTCCTCGGACGCAGGGCCTGCTGCGTTCTCTTGACCGTGAAGGCCCGGACCTTTTCGAGCGCGTGGTGAAGGCTGAGTCGCAAGGACCAAGGGTCGTCTTAGACACGGAGCACTGGCTTGCGTTCGTGCCTTTTGCCGCGCGTTGGCCCCTCGAGGTGCACATGCTCCCGAAACGTCATGTGCCGGATTTCGCCGCTACCTCCTCGGCAGAAAGAGACGACCTCGCAGACAACTATCTCCGTTTGCTGAACGCGGTCGACCGTCTGTACGACACCCCCACGCCCTACATCGCCGCCTGGCACCAGGCGCCGACACGGACTGCGCGCGCCACGGCCCGACTTCACCTGCAACTCACCTCCCCCCGGCGGGCCGTAGACAAGTTGAAGTACCTGGCGGGATCCGAAGCTGCAATGCATGCATGGGTTGCGGACATCGCCCCCGAGGAGTCAGCCGAGCGTCTCCGGACGGCTCTGCCATCGGCCGCGCCCAAAGGCTCTCGGGTGGGAGGGTGCCTGCGCACGGCGCTGGCATCGGCTGCGATCGCCTCGGGAGAGAAGAGCGTCGAATGAGGTTTGCCGCCTCCGGTCTCCGCGCATGGGACGCGGCGCCGTCGCTCTCCGCGCTCGCCTAACGCAAGCTGGCCGACTTCGATCCGGCGGACCCTTTGTTCCGGTTCGTGTTTGCGGCGCCCGAGACATGGGGGGGGGGTGACGACACGATCGTCGCACTCGGCACAGCCGACCGATCGCAGCGACTGGGCGTGCGTACCTCACGCGGCGACGTCGTCGGCGACGGGCGGAAGGCGACCTAGGTCACTGCCTCTGTTCCGGACTTCCTTTTCTTCCTGACGCGGATGGCGGAGTTCCGGGCGCTGTCCAGCGAGCTCGATCCCGATCCGCTGTCGGTGCCCCTCACCGTCGCGGAGTCGGACCACATCCTCGCCCGGTTCGAGCGGGGCGAGCTGCGACCGCGCGGCGACCGGGACCAGCGTCGACGGAAAGAGGTGGAGCTCGAGCGCGCGCTGCGGACGCTCCGGGGCGACCCGCGCGGTCGGGATCCGCGGGCGGTGCGCGCATCCAGCTGGCGGGGAGCGATCATTCATGAGTTCGCCGATGCGCTGCCGGGAGCAGGAGCATCCCTCGAGGTATCCCCGCATACGGTCGCGGTTGGTTGATGCCTCGAGAGATGAGCACCTCTGACCCGTCCGAGCTCGCCTGCGTCTTCAGCAGGGGGTATCTTCGTCACGCTCATCGCCGGGGTCATGCCCGGGGGTTAAGGCAGTGACCGGTCCCACTACTCAAGGTGTGGGACCGGTCGTCTTCGCTGACACACCCACGCGTTATGCGTGCGTGGGCGCTGGTGGCGCTTATGTGCGCGAGAGTCGCGACTCGCTCAGTTCCACCACAGGCGCGTGTCGTAGTAGGCCATGCCTTTTCGGATGCTCTTCACGCAACGGGTGGAGCTGCTCAGCATCTTCTTTCCCTCCGCAGCCACCGCCGCTTCCTTCAAGGCCGTCTTGGCGACGCACATGACCTGCGAAGGGGTGCTGAAACCCCATCCGTTTGGCACCGCTGCTTGGGCCGGCGAAGCCACCAAGACGGATCCCATAACGACTGCGCCTGCGAATCCCACTGCGGCCATTTTCTTCTTGAAACGGTTCATTTCGTTGTCCCCCCTGGAAACGGTTTGACACCGATCCTGTCGAGGCAGCAGTCGTTTCGCAACGCCTATCCGAATGCGGTGGTGACGCCGACCGCCCACGAGACCAGGTACCACACGAGAGCCGCCGCGGCGATGTACCCCGTTACGAGGCCGACGATCGCGAGCTTCCGGCCGACGCCCACCCGGCGGCTGGCGCTGAACCCCAAGTGGCCGAGGAGTATGGCGGCGATCGCGCTGAGAATGGCCAACGGCAGGAACAAGAGCCCCAGGAGCGGCACGATGTTGAATGCCGTGAAGACGAGAGCGACCACTCCGAGGACTGTTGCCGAGGTCGCGAGACCGTTT
>NZ_FNJN01000004.1:801-496646 GCF_900104345.1 Microbacterium testaceum StLB037 | reverse complement strand
CGACCGCCCACGAGACCAGGTACCACACGAGAGCCGCCGCGGCGATGTACCCCGTTACGAGGCCGACGATCGCGAGCTTCCGGCCGACGCCCACCCGGCGGCTGGCGCTGAACCCCAAGTGGCCGAGGAGTATGGCGGCGATCGCGCTGAGAATAGCCAACGGCAGGAACAAGAGCCCCAGGAGCGGCACGATGTTGAATGCCGTGAAGACGAGAGCGACCACTCCGAGGACTGTTGCCGAGGTCGCGAGACCGTTTGAGGCGGGGCGGACGGAGGCCGTCTGGGCGGTCTGCGGGGTGGGCGGCAGTGGGGGGATGGTCACAAGTCGAACCTATCGAGTCACGTGACGGGAGGAAGCGAGCTGGACGGGGAGCGAAACACCGGGCCGACGAGCTCCCCGCGGCTGAGAGAATCGACACGTGACGGACGATCTCCCGCCTCAGGACGGCTCCCGAGACGTCGCCTTCGAGGACCCGGATTGGTCTCCCACGCGTCTTTACGGCCTGTTGTCGCCGGAGGCTCGAGCTCTGTATGAGGTCGTCCCGGGTGCGCAGGAGCTGTTCCGCCCGACCGCGGCCTCCCAGGGGGCGCTGCGGCGGGGACTGCGGCAGGACGACGCTTTCCGCAATCTCCTTCGCGCGGCGATGCAGGGAACCGCCGAGCCGCGTGGGTGGCAGCGCAGCGAGTGGCCCGACGAGGAGGTCGCTCGAGCGGCCGCGGACCCGCAACTGCGCGCCGCCGCGTGGGCAGCGTCGAAGAGCCACGCCCAGATCGACTGGAAAGCGACCTGGAAGAGGCGCCAGCAGAAAGAAACGACGATCCAAGCGGTCTTCGCTTACTCCCTCATGGCCATCCCCACGGCGTTCCTCATCAACATTCCCTGGCTGGCGCTCATCGGGCTAGCGGGAGTGCTCTCCGTGGTGGGATATCTGATCTGGCGTCGGCGTATCGGAAACCAACCGAGACGCGAGCCGCGCCCCGTCCTCCGGGAAGAGAGCGCTCCGCCGAAGGATGACGACTCCCCACGGCCTCTCTTCGTCGTCGAGCGTGCCCCCTCGCAGCATCTCATCGCCCGCGGTACGGGTCTCGTCATCCTCGCGGGCGCGGTCATCCTCGCCGTCACCGCGATCGTCGAAGGCGGCCCCCTCGCCGTCGTCGGGGTCACCATGTGGTTGAGCACCCTCGGCGTTCTCGGTGCGGTCATCTTCGTCTGGGCGCTCTCGGTCGGGCGCGCGCGCATCGTCGGCTTCGATGATCACCTGGTTGTCCGCCCGGGACTGCGCCGCTCGCGGGTGGTCCCCGCGTCCGAGATCGCGTCGCTCGCGTCTCTGTCGGCCGGGCGGCTGCGGGGCAGGGACGCGCGGGGCCGAACGCTGTTCACGACGATGAGCGTCTACGACGACTTCCCCGACCTCGCCGCCTGGCTGAAGGTGAAGACGCCGCAGCAGTGGGCCGACCTTCAACAACGCCGCTGACGCTGTAGCGACGGTCACGGGGTCAGCTGTGGCTAGTGCCAGTCATGCTGCCGCACCTTAGCTGTCGTTGCGACGTCGACCCGACTGCGTTGGGAGGGCGGCCGCCCACGAGACCTCGTATCGCGGCGGGTCCGCTCAGCTGACAACCCCTTCACTATCTCGACGCCCACCACGTCGGCAGAGGCTCAACCACGAGCGCTGTGTTTCGATGCAGCGAATAGTGTGAGTCGGCTGGTGTGTGGCCCATAAAGCGCTTTGGGCGTCGGAAAGTGTGTCGAATTCGCCGACGGGGTGCGCGTTGCTATTGAAGGCTGTCCACACGCCGGCGGGACTTCGACTGATGAAGCCAAAGGGCCTATGGGCGCAGGCCCCGAGCACGAAGTCGTCTTCCACGCAGTTCCAATTCGGCTGCGTGGTGAAACCTCCCGCTCGGAACATGAGTCGCTCCTTTGCGTTTCCGATGTGATGGAGTATTGCACCGATATGGGCCGTGAGAACGTAATTCGCGCCAACAGAACCAAGCGGTCGACGCGTAGAAGGCGAGAGGCCCGGCGGTCTTGCCGCCGGGCCTAGCCGCGGGGAGCTGATCAGGAACCTCCGGCCTAGCCGGGATCGTAGACCACGGCGGGGAAATGTATAGGCCCCCACCGTCAGGGGACTGGCGAGGATCGCCAATCGCGTCCGCCGGCCAGGTATCGGGAGCGCGCGAGAAATGGGCTCGCGTCAGTAATGAATGGACGGACCGTTCGCGATCGGCAGCGAGGGCCGGTAGTGGACGACCTCCGCCTGCACGGTGACGGGGGCGACCGCGGCGGAAACCGCGGGGATGACAGTCAGGGCCGCTCCGACGGCAAGGGCCACGGGAACAGCGGCGGCAACGAGACGGGAAGACCGAAGCGAGTTCGTGAAGGACACGTTTGTTTCCTTTCGATAGGGTTTGGTAAGACGATCGTATAGCCAGTCTTTCCGCTGTTGATGAGGAGTTGGCTGAGAACGTGGGGGCTGAGCGCCTCGCGTGATTCCGCGCAGGCGTCGCTCACGACGCCTGCCGACGAAGCCCGTAGGTCGCGGCGCTTCCGCCCGGGCGCCACTTGATCCCGCGGGCCAGCGGCTCGTCGACGCGGGCGAGAGCGCCGATGCGAGCCCGTGTGTAGCGCCAGGCGCCGCGGCCGGGGAGGATGCGCCGCAGAGCCCTGCTGAACGCGAGCCGGGTCAGCTGATCCGCGGACGGGTGCCGGCGCCGCATCCAGTCGATGTAGATCTCGTGGACCACGACCGTGGGTACGAAGTCCCAGGTGAACTGGTCGGAGTGCTCACGCCAGAACGCCGCGACGTGGGCGTCGGGGGAAGGGGTCGCCACCGTGGCACTCGAGGGGTGCGGCAGAGCCGCGGCGACAGCGTCCCACATGGGCGCGGTGTTCGGATCCGCGCGCAGCTCGGCGGCGTAGCTGTCGAACAGGTCGGAGATCTGCTCGCGGACGCCGTGGAGCGTGGTGAGTCCCTCGAACGAGGCCTTGGGCTCGGACAGGAGTCCGCTGAGCGAGCTGATGGCGGTAGCGATGGTCTGCGTCTGCATGATGCTCCTTCGAGTGGAGATGGGAGTGTGGCCCACCGTTGCGGAGCCATCGGAAACCACCCGTCGGCGGCTTTGCCGTCGCCGGTACCCACAAGCTCGATGGGGCATGATCCGCGTGCAGTCGCAGCCGATGCACGCAGTCCCGATGCAGGCAATCTCGATGCACGCTGGGCTCGCTGGCGGGGCGCAAGGGCTGCGGAAGTACCACGTAGCCGGATGCATCTGGTACGCACCGGCGTCAAACAAATACCAGCTCAGGGGTGATATTTATGCACGCCAGGCTTTGCCACGTACCGGGAGCGATTTTCTTCCGGTACGCACTCCAGACCCCGTTCCCGCCCGGTTTTCCGGGGCTTTTGGAGAGAGAAAGAGTGAATGTACCGGGAGTACCACCTATATCTACAAACTCCACACGTACGCGCATGCGCACACACGTGCATGAGGTTGAGCGCGCCAGGTGGTACACGTGGTACTTCGGCGCAAAAGACCAGGTCAGCGAATGGAATCGAGCGAGTCAGCGTGGTACCGCAGCCGGTACGCCCACGCGCGAACTCGACCTGTATAGGAAGCCTGAACTGGGGTTTTTGCCATTCGACGCGGCGAGCACGCGTACCGGATGCCCTGGTACGCGATGCAGCGAGAGCGGTGAGCGAGACTAAAGCCCCCGAGGAGCAGATGCTCCCCGGGGGCTTCTTGAACCGTTCGCGCGCTGGGCGCCGAGCTCGGGCAGAGTGCGCCATCAGGGGCGCTCTCAGAATCTCCTTCTACCGCTGGTAGGCGAGATGCGGGGTGGGCCAGCCACCCCCGGTCTTAGCAGGGACGGGTGCCGCCCATACCGTTGTCCGCGACGCAGCCACCGCCGCCTCCGATCTGGCCACCCGCGGGGGGACCACCGCTGCCGGGTCGCGAGCCACCGGAGGACCCGGTGTGGGCGATCTCAGCGGTAGCAGCGCCAGCCGTAGGAGGAGCTATAGGTGAGCACGGCGTATGCCCCGGCGCCGTGGTTGATCCGGCAGACGTCGTCCATCGCCGCCTTGCCCGACACGGCGACCGATGACCCGGGCTTCACGCAACGCCACCCGTAGGGGTCGGATGCGTTCACCGTGACCGCAGACCAATCGTTGCCGAGCCACGCCTTGCATGCAGCGGTGATGTTGAGCCCGCCGATGTCCGATGCCGCCTGTGCGGGGCCGGTGAGAACGCTGGCCCCCGCCTCCGGCGCCGCGATGACGCCGACACTTCCGTCAACTGTCAACGACCAGCTCCGCCGCTTGCCGCACGGTCGCAGCGAACTCGTCCTTTCGCGCCTGCGAGATCACTCCCCGCTTGGACGGATGCCAGGTGGTCAGGACCACCGGGCTATCCGTCAGGTACGGCGCGACGTGCCTCCGCCACCCATTGCGGGCGTACGCGCCGCAGAGGACGACCACCTCGAGATAGGGCAGCAGAGTCAGCATCTCTCGCAGGTCCGCGCCACCTTGCGCGAGCTCGGCAGCGTTCGGCTTCACAGACGCGTCCCCGAGGTACCAGGGGACGATGTTCCAGTGCAGCGCCCCATCTGAAAGGTCGGCGGCCGCACGGCAGCGCCACACGAACGCCGCTGTCTCATCGTCGTTATCGACTGAGATGAATCCGGACCCGGAGAGGGGGTTTCCAGCATTGGTCATGGGCCCTGGAGCTTCGAGAACGAAGAGCACCTTCGCGTCGACGCCTGCTTCCGCCGGATCGAACTGAGGGACCGTCACGCCGCGATCTCGCTCGAGGGCGTTCGCCCATGCACGTAGTGGCTGCACGCTCGGCTCGGTGGCCAGCATCGCGAGGCGCTCGGCGACGCGGTTGGGGTGTGCAAACCCGCGGGGATGGTCGAGGAACATGTCCGGATGCTATCGGGCCAGAACAGGTCGCTTCGAGCTAGCCTCGTGGCGGAGAATCACCCAGCACAGCGTTGCCCGAGAAGATGTATCGCTCAGAGGCGAGCTCACATGGGAAAGTTCTAATCCACCGGCCGGCAGGTGAGTCGTATCGTCGAAAGTCGCAGATACGAAGGGGGCTCGTATGGTCTGGGGTGCGGACGAGGCTATGCAGCGTGTGCAGGACGATGTTCGCCGCGCGCAGAGCCGTGCGGAGCGGTACCCAGCTCTGCAATCAGCCCTCGATGGTGTTCGAGGTGGTGCGATCTCGGTTCGACGCGATCTGTCGGTCGAAGTGGATGCGTCGGGGGTTCTGCGAGATCTCCGCATCGGAGACGGTGCTCTCGAACGTGGTGGCGACCGCCTCGCTGGCGAGATTTTCGAGCTAATCAGCAAGGCGACCCGGGAGGCTCGGGCGCGAACGCTCGCGGCCACGACAGAGATCATGGGTGATGACGATCCCATCGTGAAGACCATCGCGGCGGAGCTCGACGCGCGGAACGCAGACGATGACCTCGGGCGCCCCGGAGGCACGCGATGAGCGCGGGGGACATTCGCGTCGACGCGGATCTGTTGCATGAGCACGCAGCACGGATCGAGCAGCTCTCTGGCGACGCCGCGCAGGCGCTGTCCGCACTACAGTCGATCAGTCTCTCCGGCGGGGCGTTCGGAGTGTTGTGCTCGTGGATGGTGCCGCCATTCTCGATGGCCACGGACGCGGTGGGAACCGCAATCCGGGCCGGCGAGGACGTGATTGAGCGAACCGGTGAGGCCGTCCGCGGGATGGCGAGCGATTTCCGGGAGTTCGAAGACTCCGTCATCGACGTCGTACGAAGTCTCGAGCAAGGACTCGGCGGATGAGCGATAACCCCCTGGTCGCGACCGCTGCCGCATCTCAGCCCACGGCGTTTGGCGGGGCATACCTGCTGCAGGACGCGGCCGACCTTTCTCACGCTCTGCAGTCTGGCGACTGGGTCGAAGGGGGAGTGGCAGCTTTCTCCACGGTCTTGGACACCGTCGGCGCTGTCATCGACCCCATCGGAACCCTCATCGCCAACGGGCTGGGTTGGGTGATCGACCACATCGAGCCGCTCCGGGGCTGGCTGCAGGACCTCTCCGGCAACGCCGCCGAGGTGCAGGCGTTCTCGCAGACCTGGGCCAACGCCGCAGGAAAGCTTCAGCAGGTCGGCGGAGACATCGCCCACCGGCTTGGTGACATCGAGGGGATGAGCGGGGAAGCGGTCGACGCCTACCGCGCGCACGGACAGCGCATGGCTGACTCCGTGTCGTCGATGGGAACGTGGGCGAACGCGGTCAGCTCAGGCCTGGAGATCGCGTCTACCCTCGTGCAGGCCGTGTACGAATTGGTCCGCGACGCCATCTCACAGGTGGTGGGAACAGCGATCAGCGCCGCCATCACCACGGCTGCGACAGCGGGCTTCGGCGCACCCGTCGCGGTAGGGCAGATCGTCACAAAGGTCGCCTCCCTGGCGACCAAGGTGGGTCGATTCCTCGAGCACCTGCTGACGTCACTGCGGCGCGCGGTTCCTCTCATCGACAAGCTCGCCGGAGCAGCAAGCAAGGTCGCCGGCCACATAGCCGACTGGCTCCGGGGCTTCCGCCCCGGCGCAGCGCCGTCGAAGGTGGAAGTCACCCCCGTCGTGCACCCGCCTGCGTCCTTCGGGGTAGCCCCGCGGATGCAGTATCGAAAGACCTTTCTCGAAGCGCACCCCGAGATTGCGCCTGGTGATGTGACGGTGCACCATGCCGTTGAGCAGCAAGTCCTCGTCAACATTCCGGGCCTCGTGACTCCAAGCCAGATGCATTCCCTTGAGAATTTGCGGGGAATCCCAAATGAGATAAATTCGCCCCTTCACCTCAAGACCATTCGCAGAGAATGGGATGTATTCTACGAAATGAACCCGGACCCATCGGTTCAAGACCTGCTCGACCACGCGACATACATCGACGACAAATACGGACACCTCTTTATCCCGCCGATTCGATGAGTTGATAGGCTGACTACCATGACGTACACGCGAGTCCAGCTGGAAGTGCCCTTCAGCTACGGCGACAAGGCGGTCATCGACCAAGACCCTTCGCACCGGCGTCATGGGCGGAAGCCTTACATCACTATCGACCTGAACGTGCTCGAGCTTCCGGTGCCCGATCTGAGCACGGTCTACGGCGCCTACCTCGCTACGCCTGAGCTCGCTGCTCAGTTGCGACAGTTCTCAGGGCTCAGGGAACGCCAGTTTACCCTCGGGCTCGACCCCCAGGCCGAAGAGCTGGGGCAGTTCGAGGGTAAAGAAATTCCCGAACTCATTTGCTTCGAGGCGATCGGCGATTTTCCTCGCGACGACTTCGCGCTACGCGAGAAGGTTCCCGGCCTGCTCATTTCCGAGCGAGCGTGGGATGTCATCAAGCGCTTCAACATCGGTGAAGCCGACGTCGAAGCCTACGAGCCAAATTCGTAGACGCCCCATGGTTCCCGCCTGATGAGGAGTCCGCATGACCACGCCTCCTCGCGCCATCCCTTCATGAGCAGGCGAGAGTGGTGAATGTCGCGCAAGGGCTCGCAGCGATTCAGAAGGGGCAGCAGCTTGCAGGTCACTTCCCCACCGACGCGATGCTGGATCGCGCTCGGCGAGTCCTCAGCGGCGAGCTCAGCCCAGACGAGGCTGAGGCCGAGATAAACGATGCGCTCGCGCGCATTGTCGCCCGCGAGAAGGGCGCCACGCGCGACGGCTGACCACTCTTACATGGTCTGCAGCAGTCGCGGTGTGCTTGGAGATGAGCTTGGTCCAGTCACCAAGACGAGCGTGACCACCGGACAAAACGTGTCCGCCACCAGCGGATCGCTAGTAGCAGCTCGGAGCCGATTTTCGATCGACGCGGTCAGATGTATCTGTGGATCGCCCAACTACGCCCTCTCTTGCCGGTGCTCGGCCGGCAGCGATTTGTAGGCCAGGAGTTGAATGTAACCGCAGGCACATCGGGCCGACCAAGAGCTAGGTCATGGCCTCGCACACAGATGGGCCCCGAAGCGCATTTGCGCCTCCAAGGGCCCACCGAGGTGTGCGCGACGATCCAAGCCCGTCGCTCGAGAGCAATCCTAGTGGTGCTGAAAGTCCTGGGCGGGCGACAAGTGCACGTAGCCCAGGGATACCCGGGTACTGCTCGACGCTATGGAGCGGTGACCGGGTACTCGGTTTACTTCAGGTACTAGCCGAGATTCGTTCGTAGCCGGAGAGATGCTGACCATCCCTTGGCAGACGCCACCCGTCCACTAGGTGCGTCATCTGCTCGCGTTCGAGCGCCGGATCGCCGTGCCAGTACCGTCGAGCCGCACGCCACTCGCCGGTCAACGCAATCGCCTGGGCCAACTCCCGAGAGAAGGTCGGGCCAACAACTAGACGAGTAACGCCCAGTGAGGCCTGTTCTTTCGCCCACCACGCGTACAGCCCTTCTAGAAGCGGGTATGGAACGAATGATGTTGCAAATCGAGGAAGGAACAGTAGTACGAAGCAGAGGACGTCTTGGTCCGCCTTGCCCTCGCGGAGTTTGGCGGTCCTCTCTTTGGTGGGAGGAAACAAAGTGTCGAGGCGCGCGAGTAAGCGATCAGTGCTCTGTTCGACGGCGTCAAGAGTCGCCGAGCGCAGTCCCAGTAGCTCGACGGATTCTTGGGCACGAGCGTCCCCAGGCGCGAGCGGCCGAGTCACTGTCAGCCACGTCTCTTTCGCGCAGTCATACTTCTCCAGCAGGCAGAGGCCTACGGCCAGGCCGTGTCGGCGCGCGAACTGCAGTGCGCGAAACGTCGTGGTGTCCACGCTCCGCGCCACGAACAGGATGCGGGGAGAGCAGCGTACGTCGGAGGGAAGACGGAGCCCGAACCGCCGGTGGAAAGCTGCGGCGAGGGTGAGGGAATCTTCGCCGACTGCGTGTGCCTGCGCTCGATAGGTGGCGTAGATGGCGTCCAATGCCTCGCGGTCCAGCTCGGCCACCCAAGCGCTGTAAGACACGGCTTGTCCGATCGCCGTGGCTGGCAGCCGGTCCCGCTTGACCTCTATGACCGTTGGGTGAGCGTGCGAGTCGAGTGCGAGCAAATCGAGAATGCGTCCTTCGGATGTGACCACCTGACGACCGATGATGAGTAGGTCGTCTTGGAGCAGTTCCGGACATGTCTCGATCAACTGCTCGAGGGTCGCCTCACGCTCAAACCCACTAGACGCGACCAGGGTGGCGCCGTCCGCCGTCAATCGCCAAAGCGGGGGTTTCATCGACATCTCAAATCCAGTCCTGTCTCGACTCATCTGCATAGATCTTCGGCTCCAGCCCGGTGGCTGTGGCGTGACCAACACCGTAGGCGTGTAGGCGCGAGCGTGGGCGAGGACTGATCACTCGAGGAGTGACCGTGCCCTGGCCAGGTGCTGGTCCCTTTGCGGTCGAGGACTGAGTCCATAGGCCCCAAAACGAAGAGGCAATGGCCGAAAACCGGACTGTGGCCACATGGAGGCCAGCCCGTGGCCGTCAAGTGACCAGTTTGCGGTCACGATCTGGACCAAAGCAAAATTGATGCCGGCGAAAAATATCCGGCTAATTCAAAGGATCGGCCCGCGAGCGCAGTCCTTTTCACGAAGCATCTTTCGCAATACGGCCATCGAGTTGGGCCAGGTGCATTTCAGGTCTGGGTCCGACTCTTCCTCACCAGGATCGCCTTGAGCGCGCCGATCTCGCCGCCCTGGCGGAACCACTCGACGGGTGACTGAGCGCCAAACGACTCCATCTCTGACTGCTTAGTCGACATGAGGCCGGCCAACGAGATCCAGTTCATGGTTCCAACCAGCTCGATGATTTCCGGGAGGTGAGGCA
Source organism: Microbacterium testaceum StLB037 (assembly GCF_900104345.1). Classification (GTDB taxonomy): domain Bacteria; phylum Actinomycetota; class Actinomycetes; order Actinomycetales; family Microbacteriaceae; genus Microbacterium; species Microbacterium testaceum_A. The sequence goes on along the minus strand of NZ_FNJN01000004.1, from coordinate 486,813 downwards.
GTAGCTTGCCCGGCGACGAGAGGCTGAACTGCCACATGGGGAATCGACGCATGCCGGCGACCTCAACAGCGTGAAGCTTCCTGGTTTCCACGGCGTGATCGAGCTCGGCGGCTTTGAGATCGAGAAAGCCCCGAACGTCGTCGTTCGACATGCTGCTATAGACGTGCGCCACGAGCGTGTTCGCCACTACCGCTGGGAGGGAGCCTCGCCGAACCTTATCGCTGATATCTGTCAACTCTTCTCGCGTGAAGGCTCCGGATGCGACGAGAACGTCGGCCTCTGCGCCCGACAGCGGGGGCTCATCGCTGATCGGTCGCTCTGCAAGAAGCGCTTCCGTGAGCAGGCGGGCGATGTAGTCGCCGTCGCCGTTCACTCTGGTGATCGCATTCTCGAGCGCGTTCATCGCTTCTCTGCTGGGACGGGGCACTATGCGGTGCGTGTGCACAAATCTGCTCTCCGGGTTTGTCATATCGACAGGCTACGAGTTCCTCCGCAGGGCGGGAGGGGAACTGTGTGAGTTGCCCCTCCCATCCTGCTCAGAGCTCGAGGCCTCCAGCCTCTTTGTCCGTGGGTATGGTCAAGAATTCCTTCTCGATCCCAAGCTCGCTGCGCATTCTGTTCACATCCGCCTCGTATCTCGCACGCAAAGGGTGGCCACCAGCCTTGGTCCTATCGAGCCAGCGTTCGAAGAAGGGCGGCACCGCGCTGAGACGTGCAGCCAATTGACTAATCCTCTCGCGATCCGATTCCACTGCTGCGACGGCGTTCTGTGCCGATTCATGCAATTCGCGTGCGTGTTTCCAGGCTTTTCGAACTGCTTCGGATTGTTGCGCCGACATCGCACGGCTTTGGAGGACCTCATTCTCACGCGCAGTCGCTCGTTTTTCCCGTTCCGCAACCAGTCTTTCCTCCTCATCTAATCGAATCGCGCGTTCTGCCATCTCGCGCTTCATCCTCGTGCTGATGTCGCGCTCGAACTCGAGTTCGGTCGCGGTTCGATGGAGTTGTATCGCTCTGGCCTGAAATTCACTGCTGCTGAGATGCTCTTTCGAGCGTTCTGTAACGCGATACTCAACGTCGTATCCCTCTGCGGCGACTGCATTCCTGACGTCCCGATGTTGGCGTTTGAGGTCGGCGGGCCCTTTGAAGAACTCTTTCTGAGCCAAACGACCGTCTGAAGTCACCGGAGTCATCATCAACTGCAGCCCCGGGTTGACCTCATCTAGATGCATCGACATCCCGACGATGTTCCGCTGCCCAAACTCGGTTTGAGCCCACTGCACTACCGCGCGAGTGTACTTCGCAGCATCGGCGTTCAAGCCTTCCTCGCGCCAGCCGGGATTGTGCTGATCGAACCACTTAGGGTCTAGTTGGAGCACCACACCGCGGATGAGCACGGCATCTTTACGCAGCGACTTCGAGACTGTGCTCAATCGCCGCCGAAGGTAGTCATCGAACTCGTCGCTCGGAGGCCGTCCGTCGATCGACTCCGGGCGCCTGAAGCCGCCGTTCCCATCGTTGACAAATGTGCTGTTGAGTCGCGTCCGCTCCACTGCGATATTCGGATTCTTCTGGGGGAATGAGAAGCCGGCCGCTTGATCGACGTCTCTGGCGATGTGTCGGAAGAACGCTTTGGCGTGCCCGCCGCGTCCCACCTTGTGGGACACGTCGTAGGTCATCGTGTAACTCATCCTTCGTTCCCATCGACCCCGTTCGTGGTCTGTTCCGTCCTCGACGCAACAGACCACGAAGCCACCGGCGGCTCTCCCGAGGGGCTTCTCCTGTCGCTCACTCGAACAGCACCCTGATTCCTTCGGAGTGTGGTGTTCTCCTTCGCGTCAAAAGAAGGTGTAGCCCCATACACTTCTGAACCCGCTGCGCTCGTCAGAAGCTCCTGGCGCCCTCCGGGGGCCGCTGCGCGGGCACACGCCCTCCGCCGCGATACCCAACAATCGGCGCCCATCAGATGCCGCCTGTCAGCTGCGCAATTGCACCAGCGCGCTCGATGCGTGTCTTGTCCGATATCACCGCGCAAGCAGTCGAGTGGTGGATGTCCGGACCCTCCGGGCATCCCGACCCACACGAACACATCGCGCCCCGTTGAGCACTATCCGCGATAGTGCGGTGCCGCTGCTCGAGCAGAACCACCTGACGCCGAAGAACCGCATCGCGATCGGCTGCCGCCGCCTGCTCTGGAGTAAGCACTTCAATCGAGGCGAGCAACTCGCCGACCACCTCGGCGCTTCCGCGCGTCGGACTCGCGCGAAGCCTGTCGTGCTGGTCGAGCATCGGGCCCAACAGGACCTGACCGATCTCGTGAGTGGCTGCCTCGCGCTGTGCGTCGTCCTCGATCGAGTCGAGGGCAGAGGAGATCTGTCGCATGCTGGCCTTCATGCGCGCGACCGTCTGGTAAGACAGGAAGTCGTCCGTGTCGCTTACTACCCCCCGGTTAAGCAACATCTCGATGCTGTCGACGGTCACTTCGAACACAACTGGGAAGCGACCCCACGACTGATTACGATCTTCCGCGTGGTGGCGTTTGCCGCCCCTATCGATGTACTCACCTGCCAGACCATCGAGGAACTCGGCATAGGGCGTTGTCTTGGTGATGATGTTGACCGTGTGAACCAGACGAGTCGTTCCGTATTTGATGTTCACGTCAGTCGCGCTGGGGTGATCATCGAACACCTGCCAAACGGAGGAGCGACCACCCAAAGCCTCCATAAGGTCTAGTGCGTTGTAGTCGTCCCAGATGATGACCGGCTGGCCCGCATAGTTCTGGAGCGGCGCTCGGGGGTCGGTAGCCACGTGGTAACACTCAGCTGCATCGAGCCCGCGAAAGAGGGATCTCGCGAACAGCTTCGCGAGCGTGGTTTTCCCCGTGCGGCCCTTTCGCGGGTCGTCCGCTTTGCCGCCCATGAAGTAATTAGTGCGGTGTCGCGGGGCCGGCTGGTGAAGCCGACTATCTTGTTGAAGCTTCTGGAGATGCGTGAGATCTGCCACATAGACCTCCGGTTCGTTCTCGCGGACCCACTTCAGCGAGACCTCTCCGCGCATTATCCTCAAGCGCACTTCGTCGCGCGTCCGAGTAGCGGAAGATCCGCGCCGAACGCCGCGCGAGCGCGATGCAATGTGGCGGTCCAGCTCCGAGGAGAAGTCGAAGTTCGCAACCACGACCGAGCGGTCGTACTGATGCTTACCGGACTGCTTTCGGTTCTCGTGCGTGAGGTACTCACCGAAGTCGAAAAACGCTTTCTCTCTCGCGCCGTTGCCGCGATACTCGCCCTCCTCGCTCGGAATTTTCACCCGAGCTGAGGGGATCATCAGCCAGTTCGAAATTTGACGGATCGAGTAGTTGTCCTCGCACTGCAGCACCACGTGCACGTGCAGCGGCTTCAGGTCACCCACCTCGACCTGGCGCCCCTTCGACTTCTGATGTTCCACGTCCGCAGCATCGAACTGATCCTTATCGTGCCAGGCGTAAGCCCACCGCTTGATCGACGTCCTCTGGAGTCCACGGTCGAGTTGGGCCTGCGTCATCATGACTTCACGGGTCTCGGCATGCTGCGCGTACTGCATGACCGAGAACACCCGAGCGGTCCGTGTAGCTCGCTTTTTCTGGTGTTCAGTTTCGACCGACCTTAAGCGCTCGAAGAAGACGCGAGCGGAATCGAGGTTCGCAGCCTCACTAACCTCACAAACCTCAGTAACGAGCGGGGGGCACCCAAGGAGGCCCCCCGCGGACAGTTGCTGACTAGTGGTGGGTGGAGCCTCACAAACCTCAGAAGTTCGCGATTCGATCAAGGCGTGAGCAAGTTCGTTGGTCACGCAGCGGCTCCCAGGATTACCGCGAGCCGTTCTCGCTGAGCCTCTGTCAGCCGCGGCGCGGCCTCTACAACTCGAGAGATTGCGGACTCTACCGCGCGGTCGGCTGACGGCCGACCGACCACGGGAGTACTCATCGCATCAAGGTGTTCAGGGCGAACAAAGATGCGGCGACCCACGCGTTGTGACGGCAACGAGCCGTCTGACACGCGCTTTCTAAGGGTGGAGTAGCCGATGCGATGCAGGCGAGCAGCTTCGCTGAGGGTGAGGCGAGCATGTGGGGGCGATACGGTGAGAGCAGGCACTTGCCGCTCCTCTCTTGAGAGAAGAGCACCTGCACATCTCGTGGGGCGCCTGCCGGCGCGTTTTCCCACCAGAACCGCGAGTGGGCGGTTCGCCATTCACCAGTGTCAACCGATCGAGCTCACTGCGTGCTGGTGATTACGCTGACTCGAGGCTTTGGAGTTGTATTCAGCAGGAGGGATCCAACCCCGGGATCCTGCCGGGTGCGATCCGGTTCTCGGATCGCTCAAAACGTAGCACGAGTGAGCGCTCTGTCGCATTTTGGGTCTCGTATACGAGCAGAATGCAGGGGCCATCCCTCGTGCGTCTGTGACGCTAGAGAGCTCGTGTAGGGGTCACACGTGCACTAGGCGCTTCCCCGACTATCGGATGGACACCTGGCGGCGGCGCCATCGCCGAACAGCCAGCACTTGCTGCTGTGACAGTCTCGACCTGAGCAGGGAGGAGTACGCAACCTCCGCTTTCGGATCGCGTGGACAAGCGTGCTCAGCAGCCAGAAAAACTCAGCGTAGATACACGCTGTAGCCGGTCCTTCTTGTACCGCCACCCGTAAGGCCAACGCCGCCGACACGAGCCGACTCGACGAGCAAGCGACGCGCAGCCCAGTAGCGGGGCAAGGTGGATAGGGGAGTCCACGACCTCCCTATCCACCTCCGAGAACCCAGTCGAGCGAGCGCCGATCAGCCGCCGCACGAGGCCTTCATCACAGCTGCTCCAAGCAGTGCAGCAACGATTACCAGCAACAGGCCCACTAACGCGAATGCTGCAACGCGTGTGCTCCGTGCGGCGCGGTGGTGCTTGTTGTTATCCAGGAGGATGTCGAAGCCCGCGAGGATGGGCACCGCGATGACCGCAGCAATTGCGCTGAGACTCGCCGCGTCAATCAGGCTTCCGGTCACCCGCGCCGTTCCCATGATGGAGACGGCTGTCGAGAGTGCGACGAACCAGGCCACCGCGGCGATCGGTAAAAGGAACCAGACTCCGTATCGCGTGAACCTACCCGATATCGAGGACGACGTTGTTGATGTAGTTGGTCGCTGCACTGACGCACACTCCGTACTGCCCATGAATGCCCCATCCGGGTGCAAGCCGATCTTGGCACGCAGCGTCACCGTATCGGCAGTCAAGTGCTCATGACTGTGTCTCGTCCATCTCGACCCGTTCCAGATCATCGAAGTCGAATCCGACCTGACCCGCCTGCGAGGCGCGCGACTGTGTCACCGCATGCTTGGCAGCAGGGGTTGCAGAGGATTCATCTTCACCAAGCCCAGACAAGCCCTCTAGCGTCTCGCCGTTAAGAATGTCTTGTAGAAGCGTCGACTGGTCGACGCCGAGCTCAACCAACAGCCCGATTACATTCAACAGATCCACGAGGTCGCTGGTGTAGTCGGTGAGCCAGTGGTCTGGCTGAATTTTCATGAGATCAGAGATGCGTCTATCGCCGATGACCGGTCGTGACCGATCCGCCTTTCGGTAGGAGAACCACTTGTCGACGACGTTCACGCCGTCAACCGAATAGGCGCGCATCTCAGGTGTCACGTTATCGATCACACCCCCGCCCACTGAGAGACGCATCGCATCGGCATCATAAGCGAGGGAATTTGGGAATCCATCGGGAGTAGTCGGGATCGCAATTACGTTGTGCGGGGCCCGATCGGCGGGTAGCCGCGGCGAACCGCCAGAAGTCGTGAGCCGGTCTGCTTGCTTCATTCGCAATCCATACGTCTGGTACCAGATGCTCTGCTTGCCAAGCGACACCGCTCGATCGAACAGAGCAACTTGCCGGGGGAATGGAACCCGAATGCCGGGTGTGACCAGATCGCTGGCGAACCTTTGCGTGTAACCCGCGTTCGACGTGACACCGACGATATAGGAGACGACCTCCTCTGCGGTCACAGAGCGCATGTACGCCTCACTCAAGACTTCCAGCGCTGTCGAACGCACATTGGATACGGAAGCAGCCTTATCTGCCCAGAGTGGATATACCCGGCCCCCACCATGCCCACGATGGTGGTGCATGTCGGGGGGCGATGCCGCGACGGTAACAGCAGGTCCGTGAGTGGGGGAATCCGAGTTGGGCGCCGTTAGGTACACCTGTGCGTCTGACGCTGTCGCCCAAAGGGTCGGGTTCGGTCTATTCAACACCCGCTTGTCTGGGATTATCCACGCGCGGTCGAGATGCCTAAACGAGTAACGGATAGGGGCTTCCGTGCTGGTGTCGCTAGCAATGGGGAGCGGCCTGACGGAGTATCCCGGCAGTCCCTCTTTCAGCGCTTTGTCAACCCGCAATCCGGCGCCCTCAATGAACAACGCGCGCTGGCGGAGGAGGTCAGGCTCTCCCTGGAGTGCCTCAATCCTCCGGTTCAGGGTCCAGGCGTCGGAGCCAACGACCCACGTGCGGCCGGGCATAACGCCGGAGGCGTCATAAGCGAACAGGTCGCCGAGCAGGGGATGCCGTGTCCAGGTGAGATTGCCTACGGCGGTGAACGGCGCACGAGGGGACGTAGAAACGGGAGACCAGCCATCGTCGTCGAGCTTAATCTTCGCCAGTTCCTGAAACTTCTCGGCTCGGTCGCCAGCTGTCAGCGATCGGACTCTGACAGTAGCGGGATCCGAGCCACCCCCAGGGCGTCGCACTGCCATCACGATACATACGGGGTGCGGGACTGCTTGGAAGATGCGGGTGCTGACGGGAGGCATTAGCCCCTCAGGCGAGCACTCAATGACGAAGATGTCCGTCGCCTGATTTCGCAAAGATGCCCGCATCTGTTGAAAACCATCGCCGTCCAGAAACCCCGCGACGGTGATGAACGTAACGATTCCAGGCGCATCCTTAGGCACCGAGTCGAAAACCTTCCACGTCGCCCACCGCCAGAAGTAGACGTAGGAGTTCCGCAACTGCTTCACGTGCGGCCCGAGCTTCCACTCCTTCGGTGGCGTGTAATCATTCAGAGGCACAAGACCGTCATTCGCCCCAGTCTCGATCCACCCACCCTTACCCTTCGCCTTGTCCTTGTAGGGCGGGTTACCCAGGACGACCAGAATCTGCTCGTCCCGCTTGATGCGATCCGCGTTTCGCCGGGACTCAGCAATCGGTTCGTAAAATTGACCAATAGTTCTGTGTTCCGCGTTTGGATCGCTCAGAGTGTCTGCAACGTACGTGCGGAGTTCGTCGGCGGTGGCGGCTGAACCGAGCGCAGTGAGCTCCGCAAGGAGGCGCAGTTGAGCGACAGCGTAGGGACCGAGTTGGATCTCGAACCCAATCACCTTTTTTAGTCGTTCGGTAAGCGCCGGCCCTTGAGCTGCCGCTCCGTAATCGGCCGCGTGACGGTCCGCCACGAGGCGGAGTGCCTCCAGGAGGAACGCTCCCGTTCCCATCGCTGGGTCAATCAACGTAACAGCGTCGTCCGCTAGCCCCATCTGAAGGCCGAGCAGGCTTCGAATCGCCTCGTCCGTCAACCTCGTCATCGCAGCGACTACTGGAATCGGCGTGTAGTAGCTTCCCGTTTGCTTGCGCAGGTCGCTGTCGTAGGTTGCGAGGAAGTCCTCGTAGAAGTACAACCAGGCGTCGCGCTTGCTGCCCTTCTCCAGCTTGGGCCAGTCCACAGTTGAGAGCACCCGTTTCGCAGTATCCAGAACGGCTTTCAACCCGGATTCGTCCTCGGCGACAGAGCCAAGCACCTGCATGGCGCGCCCTACTAGCGAGTTCGTGGCGCCGAGTTGCTTGCCGATTTGGTCCGTGTCCTGCTCGATGGATATGCCCTTTGCCCGGGCGATCAGGAGGCCAAACATCACAGCTTGTGCGTATCCATCAGCGAACTGCTCGTCCGAAGCCGTTGGGAAGAGAAGATGTCTCCAGTCGTCGGCGGTGGATCGAAGAGTCCGTGCTCCATCGCTGAGTTCTGCCACGACCTCCGCCCGAAATAGACGGCACAGGCGCGCTGAGACGCGCGCCAGCTCGCCCGCATTTGACGGCGGGATCGGTTTCCAACTGAGGAACGCTTGAAGCATTCCCTCGAACCAGTCACCGCTGGCGAGCGCGTCCCCCGCGCTCCTCACGTCACCGTCAAGATGCTCGACGCGACCTACGAGTACCCCGTTCTGCCACAACGACCAGGACTGGGAGTCGGTGTAAAGCACGTTCGGAAGCAATTTCAATCGTTCAAACTGAGCTTTGTCGTGCCCCTTGTATGTGCGAGGATCGGCTCCCTTGCCGAGGGCCTTGATCTCCACGAACCCAGTCAGCGCGTTCCCCAGGGTCAAGGCGAAATCCGGCCTAGAGGAGACGTCCGCCATTTTGACTTCACCGATGACGTTTACATCCGCGAACCCTAGCAACTCGGCAATCGTCCGAAGGAAAGAGTCCAACGGAGTCCGCAACTGATCTTCAGGGTCGCCAGTCACGGACGGCTGCGCGAGCTTGTGCTTGAGTTCTTTCCCGAGCGCACGGACTGCGGGTTCGACCATCGACGGCATGAGCTTCACACTAGTGACACGACTGGGTGTGCGCCCGCCTGCCGGGCCCTCGTCGTGGATTCAAGGGCTGCCCGGACTCGCTATGCTCGGTCCGTCAATGACGCAACGGGGGGTCGCCATGCCAGATAGTTTTCAGCTGAACGGTGCAGGACTGGACTTGGAGTTGCAGGATTTCCTGCACCATATGTCGTCCGTGAATGCCGAAATGACGTCGATCCTCACCGAGCACATCCGCATCTTGCGGGCGGGGTCGTCCGATGATTCGCGCCGTGCCGCTCGCTCAGAATTCAACACCGCGGTCAGAAACCAGATACTGAGCAGCCTTGCTGAGCGATCGGAGATTGAGCGTTGACCCGCTACTTTTTGACTCGCGTCTCAGTCGAAGGTTTCCGCGGTGTCAACAACGAGGGCGCTCCCCTTACACTCGACTTCAAAACTGATCGAGTGAACTCGGTGTTCGCCCCGAATGGGTCTGGGAAGAGCTCTTTTTATGAAGCGCTGGAGTACGCGTTCCGGGGTCGCGTCGGGCGCCTCGGCGAGATGCAGTCCGCCGAGAACCCGGACAATTATGTAGCAAACCTCTTCCACTCACGCAGGCACTCAACCATCGTCGTGACTCTTGTCCCAGACGATGGGGGCTCGAGCATAGAGATCAAGATCGAGCGAGATGCCGGCGGCGTCCGGCGAGTGTCCTCCACGGATACCAGCTCGCCCGATTCGCTCCTCGCTTCCATGAACGAGGACTTCGCGCTCCTCGACTATGCCGCGTTCAACCGGTTCATTGAGGACACAGCACTCGATCGCGGCCGATCTTTCTCTTCGCTTCTTGGCCTCTCCGAATACGGTGACCTGCTCCGGTCGCTGAAGGCGGTGTCGAACTCCCAGACATTCAGAACAGACTTCAAGACGCCGGAGCTGGAAGCCAATCAGGCTAGCCTTCGAGAGCAGGCGGAACGCGCACTCCGTGACTTCTCTACTCATTACGCCTCACTGACCTCGAAGCGTGTTGACGACGTGTCGCTTGCACCGTCTTGGGGGCAAGATGTCGTGCAGGCATTGCGTGGCGTGAAGTTGCTTGCTCCGTTGCTCACTGAAGTGGAAGATCTCGATTCGGTCGACTTCGCCGTCCTCAAAAGAACTATTTTCGAAGCAGAAAATGGCGAGTTGCGCGAGCGCTATACGGGACTTCTTGAAAGAAAAAGCGCGTTGCTTGCATCTATACGCTCGCGCGCATCCGTGGAGGCATCTCAAGAACTGAAGATGCGAGTTCGGAGGTACGACGAAGCTTGCGCAGAGGCAACCGAAGCTCAACTGCAGAATCTTCTCCTGGCGGCCGAAGACTACTTGCAGGGCCACACTGAGGAGGAGTCAACGTGTCCGCTCTGCGAGCGTCCGGGCGCTGACAATCTTGGTGAGCGCGTGACCGAACGTCTGAGCGCACTACAGCAGATGCAACATCACTGGGCGTCAGTGCGTGAGGAGGTTGCTAGCGGCGCATTCATCGCGCGCCTCAGCGAACTAGAGAGCCGCGTCTCTCCGCGGCTCGACGATGAAGGTTCCATCGCAAGCGCGATCCGGGAACGTGTACAAACAGGTTCTGGGCTGAACCAAGAGCTCATCCGAGAAGGAGAAACCCGCCTTCAGAAACTCGAAAATCTGCTCGCCGCGCGATTGGCGGACGCGGATGCGGACCTTGAGCAGATGGAAGCGTCCTTGCCTCCCTCTCTAGTGCAGCTCGCGGAGCAAGTCGCTGCGGGTGAAGCGGCGAGGTCTGCCCTCTCCAGATATCGTGATGCTCGAGCGGCACTCGAAAAGGTGGAGACGGAACTGCGGTCGTTCGACGGCTGGAAGAGATTTGTCGACACCGCCTACCGTTCCTTCGCGGCGGCTGAAGCTGACATGTCGCAGCGAATCCTAGATGAGCTGCGCCTTGAGTATCAGGAACTCTTCAAGGGCGTGATGAGTGTGGGCGACATTGTGCCCACGCTGACGCGCTCTGCGGGAAGTGAACAGCTCGCTGTTGAACTGTCCGACTTTCACGGAGCCAGCTCCGTCTCGGCGCGCGCCGTGCTTTCGGAGAGCTACCGAAACGCCCTCGCGATCTCGGTGTTCCTATCCGCTGCGGCGCGCCACGGCAAAGCCCCGCGTTTCGTGATTCTCGACGACGTGACATCAAGCTTCGACGCTGGCCACCAATTCAAGCTCATGGAGCAGCTACGCACGCGATTGCAGCACGATGGCTCGAACGATGGTCTCCAAGTGATCTTGTTGAGTCACGATGTAACCCTCGAAAAGTATTTTGATCGTCTCGACGACGGCCGAAGTTGGCACCACCAGAAACTCCAGGGATGGCCCCCTCTCACACCGGTCACGGCTCACAATCAGAGCGCCGATCGACTCCGAACCGACGCCGAGCGCTACCTGCAGGCAGGACAGGTTCCGGAGGGATCCGGCCTGATCCGGCAGTATCTCGAGTTTGTTCTTCAGCAGGTAATTCGCAAGGTCCAGATCCCTGTCCCCATTGATCTTGCTGTGAACGACCACTCGAAGATGGTCGGTGCATGCCTAGACGCGATCGTCGACGCAGTGACGCTCCGTCAAGCGGCAGGCACCATCGTGCTCGAGACCCAGCAGATCGCGGACCTCACGGGCCACCACGTCCCGGCGATCGTGGCGAATTGGGTGAGCCACTACGGCACAGCTGCATCCGCGAGCTTTTCTCCAGCGTCGCTCCTCGGAGTGCTCGGGGACATCGACGCGATACGGCGGTGCTTCCAGTACGACGCCTCCGGAACCGGAGACTGGCGCTTCTATAAGTCTCTGACGCGCCGCTCGTAGCGAGCTCGACGCAAGCGTCTGGCCGGCGCTGAGTTTAAGTACGCCCCTTAGTCTCCACGGCGGCCATGGTCGCGATGGCGTACTCGGCGGTCGCCGCGCCCCGCTCGTCGAGGAACAGGGCGCCCGCGCGTGCGCTGGTCAAGGGCGGCAGATCAACGGGGCCGCGCTTCGAGACGGGTCGAGGGAATCGGATCATGGAACTACTCCTTCTTCTTTGTGGACGATCGAGGTCACGGCAGTGCCGTGGAGCGGAGGACCGCGAGCGCGGCAGGGACGACGGCGATGAGCAGGAATGCCGGCAGCGTGCAGAGCCCGAGCGGCACGAGCAGGCGGGTGGAGAGTCTCGCCGCAGCCACCCGACCGTCGGTTCGGGACCGGTACCGCGCGATCCACGCGTCCCCCCGGAGGAGTTCGGCCGCGGGCACTCCCGCTCGGGTCGCCAGGTCCAGCGTCTCGGCGACGGCGGTGCGGTTCATCGTGCCGACGCCCAGACCTTCGATCAGTCCGCGGGCCCGGTCGATCGACACGCCAGCCGAAAGGGCGACCGCCCAGAGCTCGGCCTCGAGTCCCGGGATCACCGGAGGGGGCTGAGCCCGGCGGGACAGCCTGCGCATCCAGACGTACGCTGCACCCATCAGGCCGAGCCCGAGGGCGAGGCATCCTTGCCCGAGCGGATCCCGGAGCAGAACACCGACGGGGTCGAAGCCGAGAAGACCGCCCAGAGGGATGCCGACGAGGGGAAGCCACCCGAGGAGCCGGGCCGTGGCGACCGGCTCCGCGAGAGCGACGCGGATGTCGGCCGAAACCTCCACCGCGTCACGGAGGGCGCCCACGACCGAGCGCAGGGCATCGGACAGGGGCGCTCCCGTGGCTACGGCCACGCTCCAGATCGCGGCGGTCCCGCTCCACGACTCACCCGCCGCCCGGAGGACGGCACCGACATCCGCCCCACGGGCAGCGGCGTCGGCCGCCGCGCTCAGCGTGGGGTCGCCGCCCTCTGCCAGGTATCTCCACGCGTACGCCGGGGCTGTTCCCCCGGACAGCAGGACGGCGAGGCGGAGAACCGTCTCGATCGGATCAGCGGTCCGAGGGTCGCGTCGCGCGCGAAGATGCGGCGTCCGCGAGCCGTGAGCGCTCACGTCCACTTCTCCGGCTCGATTCGGAGACGCCCCTCGTGCACGACGGGTCGTCCCCACCCGGTGACGCGACGTCGCCCGGCGATCCGTTCGACGTACACGACGGCGTCGATTGCCCCGGCACTCTGCCGCGCGCAGGTCTCGGCATCCATTCCGGCGAGCGCTGCCAGGGCTTCCAGTCGCGCCGAGACGTCGACGAGGCTACTCGCGTGGAGCGTCCCCGCTCCCCCGTCGTGCCCGGTGTTCAACGCCATCAGCAGTTCGCGGATCTCCTCTCCGCGACACTCCCCCAGCACCAGCCGGTCGGGACGCATGCGCAGGGCCTCCCTGACCAGCCGCGAGAGGGAGATGCCGCCGGCGCCCTCGATGTTGGCCTGCCGCGCCTCGAGCGCGACGTGATGCGGGTGGTCGGGGTGCAACTCCGCCACCTCCTCGATCGTGATGATGCGCTCGGTCGATGGCACCCGCGACAGCAGAGCAGCCAGGAGCGTGGTCTTGCCCGCGCCCGTCGCGCCGGCGATGAGGGTGTTCTCGCGTCGATCGACGAGACGTTCGAGCCTGTCCCGCTGGCGCGCTGAGAACATCCCCGCGCGCTGGAGAGCCTGCAGGTCGGGCCGCGCGAACGCCGGCACGCGGACGGAGATACTCGTGCCGCTCGCGGCCACGGGGGCGAGCACGGCGTGTACTCGCACGCCCCGATCGAGCCGGACGTCGACGCAGGGCGTGGCGTCGTCCAGGTGCCGCCCGCCGAGCGCGATGAGGCGGACCGCGAGGCGGCGGACCTCGGTCTCGGACGCCCGCCACGAAGGCACGTGCTCGATGCCGTCACCGCGATCGACGAAGAGCCCCCGATCGCCGTTGACGAAGAGATCGGTCACGCGAGGGTCGTCGAGGAACGGACGCAGGAACGCCACCGCCGGGTCGGGGGCGTCGACTGTCGCGGGGTCGAGGCCGCTGCAGGGCGGGGCGAGGGAGGTCACGACGACGACCGTAGGGTCGGGCCGGATCGATCCGCGGGCCCGCAGAAGCGATCAGTGGATTCGCCGCGAAGATCCCCACCTGTGGAGGAGCGAGCGACGAGAACGTCGCTCGAATCGTCATCGGGGAGGAACTCCGCCGGAAAAAGAAGGGGGCGGCATCCCTACAGTGGGGGGCGAGGGATGCCGCCACGCGCCGGGGAAAAATTGGGGGGCTCCCCCCGACGCGAGTGCCGGAAGCGATGTTCGGGCGCTAGCTAGAGTACGCGTGCAGGTGAGTCCGGCCAACTCAACCCGACCTATTCATTGCGATATATCACCTGTTTCCCACCGTCGGAGATCCCATCTATCGGAGGTGGCCGGTGTCGGAGGGGGTCGCTAGCGTGACCGGGGTGAGGACGCCGCGCGCAGGTGCGCGGGTCCGTGAACGCGAAGGAGCGCCGCGATGAGCAGCCAGATCGACCACCTCCTCAACGAGACCCGCCGGTTCGCGCCGTCGGCCGAGTTCTCCGCCCAGGCCGTCGCCCAGCACGATCTCTACGAGCGCGCGGCGGCAGACCGTGAGGGTTTCTGGGCCGATCAGGCCCGCGAACTGCACTGGCACAAGCCCTTCACCCAGGTGCTCGACTGGTCCACTCCCCCGTTCGCCGAGTGGTTCGCCGACGGGGAGCTCAACGTCGCCTACAACTGTCTCGACCGGCACGTCGAGGCCGGCAACGGCGACCGCATCGCTCTGCGCTGGGAGGGCGAGCCGGGCGATCAGCGCAACGTCACCTACGCCGAACTCACCGACGAGGTGAAGCGCCTGGCGAACGTCCTCACCGAGCTCGGCATCGAGCGCGGCGACCGCGTCGCCCTGTACCTCCCGATGATCCCCGAGGCGATCGCCTCCATGCTGGCGGTCGCACGCATCGGCGCCGTGCATTCCGTCGTGTTCGGCGGGTTCTCGGCCGACAGCCTGCGCGCGCGCATCGACGACGCCGGCGCCAAGCTGGTCATCACCGCCGACGGCGGGTGGCGGAAGGGCAAGGTCTCGCCTTTGAAGCCGGCGGTCGACCAGGCGCTCGCCGACCGCAACGGCTCCGGCGAGCAGGAGACCGTCGAGCACGTGCTCGTCGTCAAGCGCGGCGGCAACGAGGTCGACTGGGCGGACGGCCGCGACCTCTGGTGGCACGACGTGGTTCCGAAGGCCTCCGCGGACCACGAGGCCGAAGCCTTCCCCGCCGAGACCCCTCTCTTCATCCTCTACACCTCGGGCACCACGGGGAAGCCGAAGGGCATCCTGCACACCTCGGGCGGGTACCTGACCCAGGCCGCGTTCACCAACCGCGTCGTCCACGACGTGCACCCAGAAACGGACGTGTACTGGTGCACCGCCGATATCGGCTGGATCACCGGACACACCTACGTCACCTATGGTCCTCTTGCGAACGGCGCGACACAGCTGCTCTACGAAGGCACCCCCGACACTCCTCACCCGGGTCGCTGGTGGGAGCTCATCGAGAAGCACGGCGTGACCATCTTCTATACGGCGCCGACCGCGATCCGTTCGTTCATGAAGATCGGACGCGACGTGCCGCAGAAGTTCGACCTGTCGTCGCTTCGCCTGCTCGGTTCGGTGGGCGAGCCCATCAACCCCGAAGCCTGGATCTGGTACCGCGAGATCATCGGCGCCGACAAGGCCCCCATCGTCGACACGTGGTGGCAGACCGAAACGGGGGCGATGATGATCTCGGCCCTGCCCGGCGTCACCGAGACGAAGCCCGGCTCCGCCCAGGTCCCGATCCCGGGCATCTCGATCGCCGTCGTCGACGAGCAGGGCGAACCGGTCGGCAACGGCAGCGGCGGCCTTCTCGTGGTCACCGAACCGTGGCCGAGCATGCTGCGCGGCATCTGGGGCGACCCCGACCGTTACCGCGAGACCTACTGGGACAAGTTCGCCGACAAGGGGTACTACTTCGCCGGTGACGGCGCGCGCCTCGACGACGACGGAGACGTCTGGCTGCTCGGCCGCGTCGACGACGTCATGAACGTCTCGGGCCACCGCCTGTCGACCGCCGAGATCGAGTCCGCCCTCGTCGGCCACGAGGGGGTCGCCGAGGCCGCCGTCGTCGGGGCGAGCGACGAGACCACCGGCCAGGCGGTCGTCGCTTTCGTCATCATCAAGAGCCGCTACCTGAAGGAGCACCCCGTCGAGGGTCTGGGCGACGAACTGCGCACCTGGGTCGGACAGCAGATCGGCCCGATCGCCCGTCCCCGCGATGTCTACATCGTCGGCGAGCTCCCCAAGACCCGCTCGGGCAAGATCATGCGCCGCCTCCTCCGCGACGTCGCCGAGGGCCGCGAGGTCGGAGACACCACCACGCTCGCCGACACCGCCGTCATGAGCGTGATCAGCGCCCAGGTGAAGTGAGGTCCGATCCCGGATGCCGGAACTCACGGCATCCGGGATCGACTCGCCAACGAAATCAGCGGCCGATCGAGGTCCCGCGACCCGAGCGGGCAGTGCCCAGCCGGCGCGTCACGAGTGCGTCCACGCGGGGCACCACCGCAGCGCCGACGGCCCGCACGGCGGGGTAGACCCCCGCTACCCAGACGATCGACGCCAGAGCGTCGCCGGCGTAGTGCACGCCGATGACGACGACCGACACCGACATTCCGACGACCAGAACGACGCCCACGACGATTCCGAGCGCCCGCCAACGCGTCGACCACAGTGCGCAGATCAGGACCGCCGCGAAGGATGCCGTGAACGCCACGTGACCGCTCGGGAACGAGGGGTCGGCCGTCGCGCCGATGGCCTGGGTCATGGCCTCGGACATGCCCGGGCGCGGTCGGGCGACGACGAGCTTCGCGGCCTCCGCGAGGCCCCAGGTCACGGCGACCCCACCGCAGAAGGCGACCGCGACCTGCCACCGTCGCGTCAGCAGGCCGACCGCGACCGTGGCGACGATCATGATGCCCGCGGCGGGCAGCGGCTTGAGCGAGCGGTAGAACGCCTCGGCCACCTGTGTGAGCACGGGCGCGTGAAGGTGGTGCACCGCGTCGGAGAAGGCCACATCGAGCGGAACGAACCGCAGCAGGAATCCCACCGCGATCACGGCGAGCACGGTGCAGACGGCCCACACGACGGCGCGCCGGATGGAGGGCGAGGGAGCGAGGAGGGCGTTCTCGGGGGAGGACGGGCCGCCCACGCCGGAAGAGGAGGTCACGGGGGAATCCTGCTCCCGTTCACTTCTGAATCAGCCGAGTTCCCCCGCGGCCGAGAACGACGGAAGGGACGCCCCGAGCGACCGGAGCGTCCCTTCCGTGTGGAGGCCGGGGTGCCGGCATCCGGGATCGTCGTCAGGCGACCGTGAAGATCACCTCGACCTCGACGGGGCTGTCGAGGGGAAGGACGGGCACACCGACCGCGGAACGCGCGTGGGCGCCGGTCTCGCCGAACACCTCACCGAGGAACTCGCTCGCGCCGTTGATGACGCCGGGCTGCCCGGTGAACTCGGGGACGGATGCCACGAAGCCGGTGAGCTTGAGCACGCCGGTGAGGTTGTCGACGCCGCCGACGAGAGCCGCAGCCGCGGCGATCGCGTTCAGGGCGCACTGGCGCGCGTAGGTCTTCGCGTCGGCGGGGGCGATGAGTCCGTCGGACTCGCCGACCTTGCCGGTCGCAGGCAGGGCGCCCTGGACCATCGGCAGCTGACCCGAGGTGTAGACGACGTCGCCGTGACGCTTGGCGGGAATGTACGAGGCGACGGGCGGGACGACCGCCGGAACGTCGACGCCCAGCGCGGCGAGGCGCTCCGAGACGCTCACTGCTGTCCCTCGAACTGACGGGCGGCGGTCTCGGCGGCGCCGAGGCCGGCGTTGGCGGCGCCTCCACCGGTGGGGCGCTTGAAGTAGGCGACGAGTCCGCCCTCGGGGCCGGTCACCACCTGAACGAGCTCCCAGCCCTGCTTGCCCCAGTTGTTGAGGATCGCGGCGGTGTTATGGATGAGCAGCGGAGTGGTGAGGTACTCCCACGTGGTCATGTCGGGCTCCCGGAGGTGGCTCGGAGCGCGCAACGTCGTGCGCGCGGTGATGGACGCGTACGCGCGCGAGGGCCTGCCTTCGAGGCATCGCCCAGCAACGTCGCTTAGCATCAAGCCTATGCCCGAGAACAAACGAACGGCTAGCGGTGCCCTCGGCGGCATCGTCGGCCTCGTCGGCCTGAGCGCGGTCGCCGGACTCCTGGTCACCGCTGCCGTGACGCCGGCCATCGCCGTCTCCGGTGCCGCTGCCTCCAGCGCGATCACCGTCTTCGACAACATGCCCAGCTACCTGAAGCCCGACGAGCTCATGCAGCCGACGACGCTGACGGCCGGCGACCGGGTGCTGGCGAAGTTCTACGACCAGAACCGCTCCCCCGTCACCTTCGACCAGGTCAACCCGGTCATGTACGACGCGATCCTCTCGTCGGAAGACCCCCGCTACTACCAGCACGGCGGCGTCGACCTCATCGGAACGACCCGCGCCCTGCTCAGCAACGCCTCGGGCGGTGAGACGCAGGGTGGATCGTCGATCAGCCAGCAGTACGTCAAGAACGTGCTCGTGCAGCGGTGCGAGCGCGACGCCAAGGCCGTCGAGGCGACCGACACCACTCCCGCGATGACGCGCGACGAAGCCCTGCAGAAGTGCGCCCTCGAGGCCGTGCAGTCCGACGGCGCCGCCGGCTACCAGCGCAAGCTGCAGGAGATGCGGTACGCGATCCAGCTCGAGAAGGAGTACACGAAGGACCAGATCCTTCTCGGCTACCTGAACATCGCCAACTTCGGCGGCACCACCTACGGCATCGACGCCGCGGCGCGCTACTACTTCAACACCCCCGCCGCGAACCTGAGCGTCGGACAGGCGGCGGTTCTCGCGGGCATGGTGCAGAACCCCAACCGCTTCCGCATCGACCGCCCCGACGGCTCGATCAGCGACGGTGAGACCGCCTGGAACAAGGCTCCCGACGGCTCGATCGACGACGTCGACCAGAGCACCATCCAGGCGCTCTACACGCTGCGCGACAACGGCGAGATCACGCAGGAGCAGCTGGTCAACGCCGCCGACGGATACAGCGAGACCAAGGGCCGCCAGCTCTACGTTCTCAGCCGCATGGAGGTCGACGGCAAGATCACGCACGAGCAGTACGTCGCCGCGGCGATCGAACCCATCACCCCGGAGATCACGCCTACCAGCCAGGGGTGCGCCTCGTCCGCCGCGCCTTATTACTGCCAGTACGTGGTGTCGACGATCCTGAACGATCCGGCTTTCGGCACCGACACCGACGACCGCGTGCGCGCTCTCCGCCAGGACGGCCTGACCATCCAGACGACGCTCGACTGGCGCGTACAGGATGCCGCGCAGAACGCGATGATCGCGTACACGCCCGCGAGCGTCGACGGCATGAACTTCGGATCGACCGTCGTCAACCTCGAGTCGAAGACCGGTCGCATCCTCGCCATCGCGCAGAACACGAAGTTCACGCAGGATCCCGGGCAAGCGGAGTCCGATCCCTCGTACAACTCCGTCATCTTCGCGGGCGACAGCACGAACGGCGGGTCCATCGGTTTCAACGCGGGATCGACCTTCAAGCTGTTCACTCTCGTCGATTGGCTCGAGAAGGGCCACTCCCTCAATGAGACGCTGAACGGTCGTATGGGCCCCGTGCCGAACATGACGAACTCGTGCACGGGCAACTACGTGAACAGGAACAACGACCGCATCAACAACTTCGGCAACGACGGCGGGTACGTGGGAACGCCGATGATGTTCACACGAGACTCGCTCAATACCGGCTACCTGCAGATGGCAGCGGAGCTCGATCTGTGCGACATCGCGAAAACGGCCAAGAAGCTCGGCGTGACCCGCGGTGACGGCTCGGACATCACGATGCAGTACGCCAACAACGTGATCGGCAGCGACAATGTCTCGCCCATCGCGATGGCCGGCGCCTACGCCACGGTCGCCAATGGTGGGACACTCTGCCAGCCCAAGGTGATCGACAAGGTCACCGACAGCAGCGGCGCGGAGCGTGCCATCCCCGAGCGCACCTGCTCGGCTGCACTGACCCCGGAAGTCTCTGCAACGGCCGCCTACGCTCTGCAGGGCGTCATGGCCCGTGGCGGAACCGGTAACCGCGGCAACCCCGGCGATGGCACTCCCGTTCTCGGCAAGACCGGTACGCACGAAGAGTGGCAGACCTGGATGATCGAGTCGTCGACCAACACGACGACCGCTGCCTGGGTCGGCAACTACGAGGGTGGCGTCAACGTCTTCAAGAAATTCTGGGGCGGTCGCGCTCTATCGGACATCCGTTATCCCCTGGCGGCCGATGTGCAGCGCGCGTCCGACGACTTCTACGGCGGCGACCGGTTCCCCGACCCCTCGTCGAATCTGCTGCGTACGCAGCAGCGCGATCTGCCGAACGTGGTCGGTCAAAGCATCTCCGACGCGACCTCGACTTTGCAGGCGGCCGGTTTCCGCGTCTCGGTGGGTGACCCCGTCGATTCCCCATCGGGTCCCGACACCGTCGCCGCCCAGAACCCCGGCGGAGCAACGGCTCCCGCGGGCTCGCAGATCACGCTGAGCCCCGGCAACGGGCAGGGCGCCACTGTGCCGAACGTGGGCGGTCAGACCGTTCCCGCAGCTCAGGCGGCGTTGAACGCGGCCGGATTCTCGAACGTGTCGATCGGCGCATGCCAGGCCGATGGCAATGCTCCGAATGAGGGCCGCGTGACGGCGACGAACCCCGCCGCCGACACCGCGACGAACAAGAGCACCGCGATCGCTCTGTCCATCGTCGCGAAGAAGTGCTGATGACGCGTCCTCTCGTGACGGCCGCCCTCGCACCCCTCGGGGTCGCGGGGGCGGCCGCTGTCGGGGCCGCCGTGTGGGGAATGGGCATCGAGCGCTACCTCTTCACGGTCCGCTATCACGCCCTGCGCGTCCTCCCGAAAGGTGCCGAGCCGATCCGCGTGCTGCACGTCTCCGACGCGCACATGGCCCCCTGGCAGCACCGCAAGCAGGAGTGGATGGCCCGTCTGGCCGAGCTGTCTCCCGACCTCGTCGTGAACACGGGCGACAATCTTGGTCACCGCGACGGGCTCACCGGCATCCGCACAGCCTTCGCTCCCCTGCGCGACGTTCCCGGTCTCGTCGTGCACGGATCGAACGACTTCCAGGAGCCGGCTCCTCGCAACCCTCTGCGCTACTTCACCGGGCCATCCGGGCACCAGCCCGCGCACAAGCATCTCGATGTCGAAGCGCTCGACCGATACTTCGCCGATGACCTCGGTTGGAAGATCCTCGATGACACCGCGGTGTCGCTCGAGGTGAAGGGGCTGCGCGTCACCGCCTTCGGTGTCAACGACGCCCACCGCAAGTGGGACCACCCCGAGCTCATCCCCCCAGTTTTGGAACGCCTGGATGCCGCCGACCTCACGCTCGGCGTGATGCACGCGCCCTACCGGCGTACTCTCGACACGTTCACCGACCTCGGCGCCGACGTACTGCTCGCCGGTCATACGCACGGTGGACAGGTGCGGGTGCCGTTCCGCCGCGAGGCGCTCGTGTCGAACTGCGACATCCCGCTGGATCAAGCGCGCGGGCTCAGCGACTGGACCCACGAAGGGCGCACCGTGCCGTTGAACGTCAGCGCGGGGCTCGGTCACTCCATTTACGCGCCCGTGCGTTTCGCCTGCCGCCCCGAGGCGTCGCTGCTCACGCTGCTGCCGCGCTGAGAACTTCTCCACAGACGCGCCAGGGCCCGATCCGTTCACGGATCGGCCCCTTCGCACGTCGGGAGGACGTGTCGTTTCCCGAAGATCGAGTTCCTCGACCGAAGGGACTCCCCCGATGTGCCACCATCCACCCTCTCTCCGACGTCTCCCCGCCGTCTTGACGCTCGTCGCCGTGATGTTAGGCGTCGCCGTGGCGCCGGCTGCGAACGCCGCCGATCGAGGCACGGGCTTCGGTACCTGGGCTCCGCTCTCCCGCACCGGCTGGCACGGCTCCATGCGGGTGGCAGACGTTCACACGTACTGCATCCACCCCGGTCTCCCCGTCGCCACCGGAACCACGACCGACCACGGCGTCTCGACCGACGTCAACGGGCTGACCCCGCAGCAACTCGTCTCGATCAACTACCTCGTGAGCACCTACGGACAGACGGGCGACGCGGTGCAGGCCGCGAGCGTCGGTTGGGCGGTGAAAGCCATCGTCGACCGGGATACGACGCTGCACTCCTGGGGGTACGGCGGAAACGAGCTGACCGAGGCGATCGACTACATCATGCGGCGAGCGAGCCCAGAGAACAGCAGCGCGATCCAGCAGCGAACCATGCAGTATCTCGCCGAAGCCGAGGGCGTGCCCGTTCCACGAGCCGGCGGCTCGCTGACGCTGTCGATGGACGAAGACGATCCCACGCGGGGAGCGGTGACACTCGATGTCGACCCGACCGCCTCAGGAACACTCCGACTCGAGAACGCGGTCTTTGCAGACACGGGAAGCTCCGAGCGTGCCGGAATCCAGGGGGCAGCCACGTACCCGATCATCGCCCCGGCGACGGCGTCCGACGATGGACGGCCGTACGTCGCCCGCGCCGCGGGGACCTTCACCGTGCGTTCGGCGGCCATCCGGTACTACTCGACCCCGGGGCAGCAGGAATCGGCCGGGCCGGCCGAACCCACCACCTTCACCCTGACGACCCAAGACGCCTCACCGCGGCCCGTGCGCTTCTCACCCCGAATCGAGACGGCGGCCACCATCGACTCCCGTGGCCGGTTCGTCGATGACGTCATGGTGTCGGCCGGTGACGATGTCTGGCCGCGACAGAGCGACGGGTCTTTCGTCATCGTGAGCGCAACCGCCGACGTCTACCGGACGAATGCGTTTCCCGCCGAAGCAGCCGAGATCCCGTCGAACCTCAGCCCGGTAGGGCACCTCGAACTCCGCACCGACCCGAAGATCGGCCCCGCCGTCTATCGGACGGTGTCCGCCTCGCTGCCCGGTCCGGGCGTCTACACGGCGGTGTGGCGCATCGAACGCACGTCACAGGATCCTGATTCGGTCGTCAACTTCCCTCCGCGCTACTTCTGGATGGAGCGTTTCGCCACTCCCGCGCAGACGGAGCAACTGGCTTTCTCTCCGCCGCCGGCTGACCCCGAGCCCTCCCCGACGGCGACCCCCGCAACCGTCGCCGCGGTCATTCCGCCGACACCGCCGATACCCCCGCTGGTTCCGGCGGCACTCGCACTGACAGGGGTATCCGGGCCGTCGCTGGTGGTGACGAGCGGCGTCTCGGCTGTCGCTATCGCTGCAGGAATGTACGCCTGGCGGCGCGGTCGCCGACGCGAAGACCCACTGGACGGCTGACGTTTGCCGGGCGTGTGCGTGCGTCGCTTCGAGGCCCGCGCCCCGCTCCAGCAGAACGCGACTGATAGAACTCAAACTCCCAGAGTGGTTCGAAGCACTCCTCGGTGCAGGGTAGACTTGTCTAGTTGAAACGGGGTGTGGCGCAGCTTGGTAGCGCGCGTCGTTCGGGACGACGAGGCCGCAGGTTCAAATCCTGTCACCCCGACCACTTCATCAACAGAAGGGCCCTCCGCTCAGGCGGAGGGCCCTTCTGCCTATCGCGCCGCTCCCCTAAGCGGTCGCCACGGGCTCGAATGTGCTCACCGGTACACCTGAAGGCGTGACTGGGTAGGCTGACGCATTGTGGGTGATCCTCATCCCGACGGTGTCTGCCGGGAGAACCACCGCGACGCTACTCACAGTGACAGGATTCTTGTCCAGATCGCGGGAATTCTCGGAGCCAAGTGGGAACGTAATGGTCTCGATGGCCCCTGCGGAAAGGTCGCGCACGAGTTCCGCACTGATATCCGTTCGCGACGAGCTGGCATCTACGGTCAGCGCCACCCCTGCGGAAGTCGAGAGCGCATGAGCGTCGACCCGAGTCGCCGAGATTATCTCGACTCGAGATGACGCTGGTGCCGGATTTGGCCCCACCGAAAGCACGCGCACGTACGAAGGCACGATGACGCCGTTCGTCGTTGCCCAATCGGCCTCGACCGCGAGGGCCCACGGTGCGCAGGGGGTCGCTGCGGACGGAACTGGCACCGACGTCGGCACCTTCGCCTCATTGAGCACGTCGAGCGTGGTCACCTTTGGCGTACCAATGTTCTCAGTCGGATATAAATTCACAGGCGCCGCTCTAAACATCAACGCCGTTGTGCCCACCGGGACACTCAGAAGTGTCGAACCGTCGTCCAATATCTCATGATTGATCTCGAACACACCGACAGGCGTCACCGCGACGACGCCCTCCGCAACCTCGAAGAGACGACGGTCCCAAGACGCACGGCACTCGAATGCAGCGGTAGCTCCCCTGACTTCGACGACCTGCGGAAAGTATGCGAGGAACTCAGTCGACCACCCTTCATCGAAGCACTTGGACGTGACCAATTCGAGTGGCGTGAGCGCAACCTCTGTGGAAGCTCCGGCAGCAGCCGCGTCGGACAAGCCTGCCTCGAAAGTCGACGCTGCGGCCGACGTGGCTGACGTCGAAAACGTGGCGGCGAGCACCGCGCCTTGCAGCACTGCTCGTCGGGACAAAACGACACGGTTCAAACTCACCACTGAAGGCCTTTCTGATCGAATGACAGGAGGAGCCGGCGGGCGCGCGATGGTCTCGTGGCCTCGAAAAGCGTCGGCGTCATCTCTCCACACCACCGGGAAAAGACATTCCCGCCCACACGAGGAGTCCAACACTCACGACGAGCGAGGCACAGACGAGGGCCCCCATCAGCAGCCGGCGGTGTCGGTACGTCGCCGTGCGGGTCCGCCAGGACACGACGCCACCCGTGAACGCTGTAATGATCGGCAGGACAGACGCGGTGTGGGCCGCAAGCAAAGCAGCAACTTGTCGATCGTCACCCAGCCCAATCCCGGCGAACCCAAAGAGCAACCAAGCGACCGGAAGTGCAATGACGCATACGACCCCCGACCCGATTGTGATCACCACGTCCTGCTTGGCAGCGGGACGCAACACGTGCAGCACAAGTCCCAACACGATCAGCGCGAATCCGAGAGCGTAGGGCCACGCCGCCGTGCCGTCCATACGAACCAACGACGAGGTTCCTCCGAGTAGGAGATGCGCGACCACGACGACACATCCGATGAGAATGCCAACGGTCGCGAGAACCGAGAACCCGTCAGGAACCGAGCTCCCGCGATTGCCGAGATGGTCTGCGTTACTCCTCGTCTCGTCTCTCATTGAGCGCGCAGTCGTTTGATCGCATCCGAGAATCCGAGGCCGATTTGTGTGGCCTCCTCCGAGGTCGGCTGTCGGGCATTCACCAGCGCCCACGATGCCAGCTGGCCCCAGCCCGTTGTGAACACCGACTTCCCGGCCGCTGCGGCGACCTCATAGCTACCTCCGAAGCGGACCTCCATGAAGCGGCGATATCGCCAAACCGGGTCGTCCTGCACGTGCACGCCAATCTCTCGCACTGTGTCGTCGAGCGAACGGTTTGGTGTGTCGCGCAGCATTCGCGTGACGAGCAGCGCGTCGATGTCACCGAGCATGTCGTCGAGGCCGAATCCGGCAGAGGTGTTCCCGATACGGCTCGCCAACCAGGAACGTATGGAATCAGACGGAGCCGCCGTGAGGTAATCACCCCATGCTTGGGCAAGATCCAGGCCCCACGCGCCCAGGTCACTCACGGTCACAACGCTGCCAACTGGTTCCGCGTACTGCCAGTACCGCTGGTAAACCCGAGTGGACGCCGCCCAGTGCGTCATCCTCGCACGAGTGCTCGACGGCGGCAGCGGCATCTCATCGCGCACGTTCTGGTACAACAGGTAGTCCACGGAACTCAAATCCGCAGGAGCGACCGACTGCCAAGCAGGGTTGTTGTAATCCAAGTTCTGCAAATAGAACAGGGCGATCTTCCAGGCAGACTCTCGCGACTGCGCCTGGATTTCGGCGCGAGTAGTTAGCTCGGAGATGTACCAGAAGTAGTCCTCATCGAACGACAGCGTGGTGGGAGGCCCCCCGGTTCCGCTCGAGACGTACGTAAGAGGCGTTCGTGCAACATCGCCACGAGCTGCCGGCCGCGCACGCGCTGACTGGACGTTTTTATCGATCTCGAGGGCCGTGCCCGCCAAGGTCCCGTTCCATATTTGGTCGTACGACCACGACGGAGGCAGCGGAAAGCCGAGGTTACCGCCCCACCCCCATGACATCGACGCAACAAACGCTTCTTGAGCCAGACCTTCGTTGATGATGCGCGCGCAAACGTTTCGAGTGCCGTAGATTCCGATGCGGTAGTTAGACAGTGACGCCTGGAACCGCTTTGCGACTCCCTCGAAGTACGGCTTCACACGAGAAGAGATGGTGTCGTCGAGAGCGTCGAAGTCGACAGCGAAGAAGACCGTGGCTCCATCTGCGAAGCCGAGTTGGCGCAAACGCCTCAACGCCTGGAAGCCGTGATCCAGGCCCTTCTCGTAGCTGAAGTCATCCGGCCCGGTGTTCGCCTCCTGCATGATCGGGAAAGTCCTCAATCCAGCGGCGAAGATGTTCTCGAGCTCCCCCGGCGCATAACGCTTGCCCGCTACGCTCAGATAACGACCGACCGTACGATAGCCGTTCGCGTACAAGCTGGTGCACCAGGATGCCGTGAGTTGCGAAGCCATGTCGGATGCCACCCCCGTACGCGTCTCATCGCCCGTACTGATGAGCAGTGACGCCCACGTCTTGAAGTTCGCCGCCCCCGTCGATCCGAGCTCTGCGTAGCCCTGGAACGCCTTAGTGGCGGTGACGGTGGACGAATCGAACTGGCCATTGAGGGGCGCGTCATATCCGTTGAATCTGAGGGCGCATTGAAAGAGGCGCACCCAGTTCTTGGTTCCATCGACTGAGCCGGAGGAGACGTTGGCTTCCGACGCTAGGCCGCTTTTTGTACTGGGGCCGAAGCTGCCGTTGGCTTGCGAGTCTGAGAGCCCCAGTTCATACTGAATGACCGTCATGAGGCCCTGTTGCGTGCTTCGGGTGAACAGGCCGTCGCACGGCAGGATCGGTTGCTTCCGACTGCGGTACTTCCCGTTGATCCACTGCTGCGCCTCGCGAATCTCCGCCTTGCCCGAACCGATCAGCGAATACGCATCCAGCGTCATTAGCGCCTTGACCATTTTGGGTGTGAACTCTGTCGGAACCGTCTCAGAGAGCGCCGCGAGTCCGCAGTTGTAGAGGAACGACTTCAGGCCATTGTTGGTGACGGCGTCCAGACTCCCCCATTCGTTTCCGCCAAGGTACCCGTGACACCATAGCGCGCTCTGCGCTAGACGCCTGACGTTGTATTTACTGGTCGAGGGACTAATGACGGGATACTGCGCAATCAGAGCCGCCATCGTTCCATTGCCGAAATTGTCAGAGAATGACGAAATACCGAGCTCTTTTTGGAGACCCCGAATCATCCCGTAAATCGTTTGCCACCCAATCTGCCCGTCTTGAGTAAGCGTCCGTCCGAGTACTTCCGCTCCGTACGTCTTATTCAGCCACTCTTGAGTGGCAAGCACCTTGGAATCTGACGCCATGCGGAGGAATCCTCATTTCATAATGGGGCTGCTTGATGCAACTGTCGGCTACCCCGTCGGCATCGCACCACGGGACCGATGGTGATTCGCCCTAAGTCCGACTCAACCCGCGTCGGACCATTGGCCGGCAGTGGTGAAGAGCGAAGCGCCGCTGGCCGAACGACCAACACGCCGAGCTCCGCGCCCGGCCAGACCATCCATCCTCACGAAGTCTCGGATAGTCTGACCGGCGCGCAAGCTGTACGGCTCATGACCGCCGGCCGTACTGTCCGATAGCCGACCTGCGGTTTGGCGAAAAGCTATCCGTTTGTGCCTGCGTAGGAGTAGCTCGAGGCAGAGTAACACCCATTACCATTCGACCAACGCATCGCGTTCATGGTCTGGGGGCCATATACACCGTCGACCGCAATTCCGGCGCGGGACTGCACCGCACGCACCGCGTTCTGCGTTGCAGGGCCGTACGAGCCATCCTCGACAAGATTCGCTCCGTTGCAGCGATTCAGCTGGTACTGCAGGGCGATCGTCGCATTTCGCTCCCCTCCGGGCCACAGGTTGCACGACCGTTGCTTCGGGCTGGTATTCACGCTCGGAAAGACACCGGAAGGCCCGAGCGGCCGCTCCAGCGCGTAAATCGCACTGAAATTGCATGTTGGCACAGCGGCCTGCGCCGCGGCTGGCATGGCAATTGCACCAGCACTAACGAGAAGCGCGACCACAACGAGCCGAGCCATACGAAATTTTCGTGTCAAGTCCTTGCTCCTTTGCTTGTTTTGTGATTTCACCTTATCGACGTGCTTTGTGTTTTCGTATAGGCCGTTTGGGGGACAAATGACCTCAACTTCAAGGCGGAACCTCGTCACTGCTTCTGAATGTGCTGGCAAAACATCGTTCTGGGACGCCCCGCCCGCCGACCGCTCCGACGGACCGCGAACGAGACGCTCCCCCACCCGCGCCCGAAGGCGCGTGCTGCTGGCGATCACCCCCTGCGTGTTCCCGGGCATAACGAAGCGCCCCCGGCCCCTCCCGAAACGGGGAGGCACCGGGGGCGCTTGCTCAGGCGTGCTTAGCTCTTCGCCCGACGCATCGAGCGAAAGCCGAGGGCACCGATCCCACCGAGCAAGAGCGCGAGGGCGCCCCAGGCCAGCGGAGCGACGTCGCCGCCCATACCGGTGACCGCCAGGCCACCACCGTTACCGGCCGGGGCGGGGGTACCGCTCGGGGCCGGGGCAGCAGCCGCGACGACGGTGAAGTTCAGGTACGTGCCGTTCGACACACCCTGGACCGTCTGGACAGCACCAAGCTCGTACGCGCCCCCACCGAGAGCGGTGGGGAGCACGACCGACCACGTGCCGTTCTGCACCGTGGTGCGAGCGACCTCGTTCTGGTTGACCACGACAACAATCTCCGCGCCGTTGACTCCCGTACCCGACACAGACGTCGGAACAGCCGCACCGCTGTAGGTCGCGCCATCATGGATGCCGTCGATCGTCGGCGCCGGCGGGGCGATCGTGAAGTAGATCACAGCCGCGGCGGAGACCTGACCGTCGCGAGCCTGGGTCGCCGAGACGTTGTACGCACCGATGCCGAGGTCGACCGGGATCGACCACGTGCCGTCCGCACGCACAACCGCGCTGCCGTTCGCTGCGACGGCTGCCGGCGCCACCTTGACCTGGGCGTCGTCACCGGGCGCAGAGTCGTCGACCGTCTCGGCAGTCAGGGTCACTGTTGCACCGGGGAGACCGGTCCCCGTGAACTCATTCAGCTGATCAATGACGATCGAGCCGTTTCCGGGCGAGGTGATGACCGGCGGTGCCGCCTTGACCTCGACGGCCGCATCGACCGACGGCGACCGGCTGAAGCCGCTCTTCGCCGTCACCGAGAACGCGTAGGTACCGAGCTTGTCGGGGGCCGCGAAGCTCCAGTTTCCGGAGGCGTCGGTCAGGGCGTCGAAAGCTGCGCCGGAGGCGGGCTTGATCTCGACGGTCGTGCCGGCCGGTGCGGTGCCGGAGATGGTTCCGCCGACACCGATCTCGCCGCCGTTGGCGGGAGTGACGAGAGCCGGCGCGGCGATCTCGACGGCGACGGTGTAGCCACCGGTCCGCTCGAGGCCTGCCTGCAGGTCGGCCGCCCAGAGCAGCGTCCCCGCATCGTCGCCGCCCGAGACGACACCCACCGCGGTGTTGCCCTGGAAGACGGCACCGCCCGAGTCACCCTCGAGGACCATGACCTCGGCGCTCTCGACGGGGAAGCCGTAGACCTGGCGGTCGCCGACCTTCGCCCACCCTTCGAGCTCGAGCACGGTACCCGTGGTGTAACCGGTGGTGCGACCCGACTTCGAGACCTGACCCGCCTGTACCTTGCCGACGGAGGTCACCGCGATGGTCGAGAGCGAGAGGTCGCCCGAGCCCGCGGTCGACCAGTTCGTGATCTCCGGCTTGAGGTTCAGCGCGGTGTTCGTCACGTCGATGGCGGCGATGTCGACGGATGCCTTGTCGCCGACGGTGCCGGCGGAGTTGCCGGGTCCGCCGAACTGCGAGAAGCCGAGCGTGCCGAGAGGGGCGCGGAACGAGACGTCATCGTTGTTGGCGGCGCCGCCACCCGCGGGATCCCCTGTGGGGACAGTCAGCACGCTTGCGGTGAACGCGCCGTCGTCGTTGCAGTGGCCGGCCGTGATGACGGCGGGGGCACCGGTGGGCGTGAATCCCGTGAAGCCGATCGAGCACAGGCCGCCGGCGGCCGTGGGCGGAGCGGAGGGGTCGACGCTGAAGTATCCGGCACCCGCCACCACGTCGGTCTCAGCCTTCGGGCTGAACGGGCTGTCGATGTGCTTCACCACGACGTTCGACTTGGAGTCGGCGAAGGTCTTCGCCTCACCCTCGGCTTCGGTCGTGTAGACGACGACGCGGCCCTGGGTGTCCTTCGTCACAGCCTGAACGTCGTCGTTGGCCAGGAGCTGCTGCGCGGTCGCGTCGAATGCCGGACCGGAGGTCGGCGCGAGCGACTGGTCTTCCCCGGCGAAGGCCGCGGGGGCCAGCAGACCGGAGGCGGTGAGCGCGACGGCGGTGGACGCTGCGGCCCACCCCATACGCTTCATGTTTCGTGTCATCGTCTCATCTCATGTGTCGGTGAAAACGCGCGATGAGGCAGGACGGGAATCTCGATAGGGCCCCCACCCATCTCTCAGCGTCGAGCA
Source organism: Microbacterium testaceum StLB037 (assembly GCF_900104345.1). GTDB lineage: Bacteria > Actinomycetota > Actinomycetes > Actinomycetales > Microbacteriaceae > Microbacterium > Microbacterium testaceum_A. The sequence continues at coordinate 456,448 of NZ_FNJN01000004.1, read as the reverse complement.
TTACCTTAGGGCAACCTGAGCATTGTTTATGAGCATTGTTTCGTTTTCCGGTATCGATGAGGAGATTCTCATGTCCCGCCGTTTCGTCGCCCTCACTGCATTCGCCGTCGGCGGCATGATTGCAACGGCGTGCGCCTCCCCCGCCAGCGATCCCTCCCGTGCGTCCGAGGAAGGCCGGTGGGTCGGGCAGGGTCCGGAATTCCTCACCCTCGAGGACGGGGTTCTCACCGGCAGCGACGGCTGCAACGGACTCAACGGCTCGTACTCCCGCGAGGGCGACACCCTCACCGTCCGTCTCGGGCTGTCCACACTGAAGGCCTGCATGGGCGTCGACACCTGGCTTCGCAAGGTGGCCACCGCGACGATCGCCGGAGACAAGCTCACCGTCTTCGACCGCGCGGGCGCCGAGATCGGCATCCTCACCCGGGCCGTCTGAGCCCCCGCGCCCGTCCGCTGCACGCCGGAAGGGGCGACGGGAGCCCGCCGGTAGAATCACTTCGTACGCGGGCCCCTCGGCGGCCCGCCCTCCGCCCGCACGCGACACCTCCGTGCGACGACCTCTCACTGCTCAGGAGCACCGTGTCCGACGCCTCGCCCCGCCTCGTCGCCTTCGACCTCGACGACACCCTCGCCCCTTCGAAGTCGGCGATCGATCCGCGCATCGGCGACCTGCTCCTCGCCCTCGCCGAGAAGGTCGAGGTCGCGATCATCTCGGGTGGACAGCTCCAGCAGTTCCGCAGCCAGGTGGTCGAGCGTCTGCCCCAGGCCTCCCCCGAGCTGCTCGCGCACTTCCACCTGATGCCCACCTGCGGCACCCAGTACTACCTCCTCACGCCCGCCGGCGTCGAGACCGTGTACGCCCACTCGCTCACCGACGACGAGAAGCAGCGCGCGCTCACCGCCGTTCGCGAAGAGGCGGAACGCCTCGGCCTCTGGGAGGCGAAGCCGTGGGGTGACATCCTCGAGGACCGTGGCTCGCAGATCACGTTCTCGGCCCTCGGGCAGTCGGCCCCCCTCGAGGCGAAGATGGCCTGGGACCCCACCGGCGAGAAGAAGAACAGCCTGCGCGAGGCCGTCGCCTCCCGCATCCCCGACCTCGAGGTCCGCTCCGGCGGCTCCACCTCGGTCGACATCACCCACCGCGGCATCGACAAGGCCTACGGCATGAACAAGCTCGTCGAGGCGACCGGTATCCCCCTCGACGACATGCTCTTCGTCGGCGACCGCCTCGACCCCGACGGCAACGACTACCCCGTCCTCGCGATGGGCGTCGAGTGCCAGGCGGTGCACGGGTGGGAAGACACCGCAGCGTTCCTCGAGAAGCTCATCCCGACGCTGCCCGCGCGAACCGCGGAGTGAGCCTGCGGAGCGCGAGCCGTCAGAGGATCTGACCGATCGGCTCGCGCTTCTCCGCCTGGAACCGGTCCTCGGTGCGCCCGTACGCCCAGTAGCCCGACAGCGACACCTGCTCGCGCCCGAGTCCCCACTGCGCGAAGACGAGATCGCGCATCCGCTTCATCGCCTCGCGCTCCCCGTGGGCGAACACGTGTCCTCGTCCGGGAAGCGGATGCCATGACGCCACGGCATCCGACAGGACGTTCGTCGCGCCCGCTGTCGCCCCGCCACGGTGGACCCATGTGATCTCGACCCCGGCGGGAGCCGTCAGCGCGAGCTGCTCGTCCGCGGCCTGCACCTCGACGAAGGCGGCGCCCACGGCATCCGGCGACAGAGCTTCGAGAGCCGCGGCGATCGCGGGGATCGCCGACTCGTCGCCGACGAACAGGTGCCAGTCCGCCGAGGGGTCGGGAGCGTAGCCTCCGCCCGGCGACGAGACAACGAGACGGTCGCCCGGCTGCGCGCGCGCAGCCCACGGTCCCGCGAGCCCCTCGTCGCCGTGCACGACGAAGTCGATGACGAGCTCGTCTCCCTCGACCGCGCGGACCGTGTAGGTGCGGGTCACGGGCAGATCCTCGGGCGCGAGGGTCTCGCGCAGTGCCGCGAGGTCGTACGGCGGCTCGAGGCCGAGCTCGGGCTTGGCGAAGGTGATCTTGACGTAGGTGTCGGTGTGCGGGCTCTCGCGGAACGCCGCCAGGTCGTGCCCCCGTGCGCGCACCCGAACGAGGTGCGGGGTGAGTCGCTCGGTCCCCACGACGTGGAGTACGTGCTGGGGACGCGGCGGGCGCGCGGGTCGATCGCTCATGGGGTTCCTTTCACGCGGACGGGACGGACCGCAGCGCGGCGCGAGCAGCGTCGGCGACAGCCGGTTCCGCCGCGTCGGCCGGACTCAGCGCCTGCGCCACTTCGGTGTAGTAGTCGGTGATGTGCGCCCGGACGGCCTCGCGGGCCGCCGCAGCGTCGCCTGCCGACATCGCCGCGACGATGTTCCGGTGCTCCGAGCGCAGCCGATCCGCCACGACCGGCCACGCGGCGAGGCGGGCCGCCCCCGCGCGCGTGTACGCCTCGATCGAACTGCGCAGCCCCGCCATCATCGCCGAGATCACCGCATTGCCCGACGCTTCGGAGAGAGCCTGGTGGAAGCGCGCGTCGAGGGCGAGGAACTCGTCAGGCGCGAGGTCGTCGGCATCCATCGCATCCAGGATGCCGACCACCTCGGCGAGGTCGACGTCGTCCTGCGCCAACCGCTCGGCGACATCGCACTCGAGCACGATGCGCGTACGCACGACGTCGGTCAGGGGGAAGCCGTTCGCCGCCACCTGGAGCCGGAGGAAGGCGGCGAGGCCGCCCCGCGGAGTCGTGACGATCATCGCACCGGCGGTGGGGCCGGAGCCGGTCGCCGTGCGGACGACCCCCAGCACCTCGAGCACCCGCACCGCTTCGCGGACGCTCGACCGGCCTACCCCGAGCTGCGTGGCGAGTTCGCGCTCCGGCGTCAACCGGTCGCCGGGGGCCAGTCGCCCGTCGCGCAGGTCGCTTTCGATGCGCTCGAGGACCACCTGCCAGGCGCGGGGGGCGGCGTTCGACATGGCATCCCCCGTCCTCGCGGGCGCTGCGATGTGGCCCGACCACACCACCCTATGCGCGGATCGTCAGGCGTCGGCGGTCGTGCGGTATCCCGCCGGGTTCGTGGTCTGCCAGTTCCAGTAATCGCGGCAGGCGTCGTCGATGCCGAGACGCGTGCGCCACCCCAGGACCTCGCCGGCCTTCGAGGGATCGCAGTACGTGGCGGCGACGTCGCCGGGGCGACGGTCGAGGATCTTCTTGGGCAGTTCGCGCCCGACGGCCTTCTCGAACGACGCGACCAGTTCGAGCACACTCACGGGGCGACCGGTACCGAGATTGAACACCTGGTGCCCGGGCTGCGCCTGCTCGAGGGCGGCGACGTGCCCCTCGGCGAGGTCGACGACGTGGATGTAGTCGCGCAGGCCCGTCCCGTCGGGGGTGTCGTAGTCGGCCCCGAAGACGCCGATCTCGTCGAGCGTACCGATCGCGACGCGCGAGACGAACGGCATGAGGTTGTTCGGGATGCCGGCGGGGTCTTCGCCGATCAGACCCGAGGGGTGCGCGCCGACGGGGTTGAAGTAGCGCAGCACGGTGACGTTCAGCTCGGGGTTCACTCGGGCGACGTCGGCGAGCACGACCTCGTTCATGCGCTTCGACTTGCTATAGGCGTTGGAGAGGTCGATGCTCGTCGTCGACTCCTCGGTGAAGGGGAGGTCGGCCGGGTCGGAGTACACCGTGCCGGTGCTCGAGAAGACGAAGCTCCGGATGCCGCGGGCGATGCCCACCCGCAGCAGGGCGAAGGTCGTGTCGAGGTTGTTGGAGTAGTACTCCAGCGGCTTCTGCGTCGATTCGCCGACGGCCTTGAACGCCGCCAAGTGGATGATCGCGTCGATCGGACCGTGCTCGTCGAAGGCGGAGGCCACGACGGCCTCGTCGGCCGCATCGCCCACGATGAGGGGCGCAGACTTACCGGTGATCTTCTCGACCCGCTCGGCGGCGACGGCGTGCGTTCCCGACAGGTCGTCGAGAAGGACGACATCGTGCCCGGCTTCGAGAAGAGCCACGGCCGTGTGAGTTCCGATGTAACCGGCTCCGCCGGCCAGGAGTACGCGCATGGTTCCAGGCTATCGCTCGCAAGCGCCGGGGCTGATCGCTCGGAGGGTCTCAGCGCCCGTCGAGCCGGCCGCCGGATTCGCGCAGATAGCACGCGGCGCACATCGACTCGTAGGTGACTTCGCCCTCGATCTGCCCCTCGTCGATCGCGACCTGGTCACCATCGAAGACGAACCGACCGCCGACCAGGCGCGCGTTGAAGATCGCCTTGCGTCCGCAGCGGCAGATCGTCTTGAGCTCTTCGAGGCTGTGGGCCAACTCCATCAGGCGCGCCGATCCCGGAAAAGCCTCGGTGCGGAAGTCGGTGCGGATCCCGTAGGCGAGAACGGGGATGCCGTCGAGCACCGCGATCCGCAACAGGTCGTCGACCTGGGTCGGGGTGAAGAACTGCGCCTCGTCGACGAGCAGGCAGGCCACCGGCGCGTGCCCCGCCGCGCTGTGGAACACCTCGCGCAGATCATCGCCGGGGGCGACGAGGAAGTCGACCGGACGCTTCACGCCCAGCCGACTGTCGATCTGGTCGGCGCCCTTGGTGTCGATCTCAGGCTTGGCCAGCAGAACCCGCTGTCCGCGCTCCTCGTAGTTGTACGCCGCCTGCAGCAGGGCCGTGGACTTGCCCGAGTTCATCGCTCCGTAGCGGAAGTACAGCTTCGCCACGCGGACCTCAGGGGTTGATCGCGAGCGCGTGGGCCGTGGCATCCAGCTCTCTGCGGGCCGCGTCGGGATTCGTGTTCAGCGTCTCGCCGTAGCTGGGGATGAGGTCGCGCAGGCGCGGCTCCCAGGCGGGCATGCGCTCGGGGAAGCAGGTCTTGATCAAACCGAGCATGATCGAGACGGCGGTCGAAGCTCCCGGCGAGGCGCCGAGGAGCCCGGCGATGGTGTGGTCGGCCGAGGTGACCACCTCGGTGCCGAACTGCAGCACGCCGCCCTTGTCCTTGTCGCGCTTCATGACCTGCGCGCGCTGACCGGCGTCGAGCAGCTCCCAGTCCGCGTCCTTGGCGGTCGGCATGAAGTCGCGCAGGCTGTCGACCTTCTTGGAGTGGGTCTTCAACAGCTCGCTGACGAGGTACTTGATCAGGCTCGGGTTGTCGACGGCGACCTTCAGCATCGGGCCGATGTTGTGCGGGCGCACCTGGGTGACGATGTCGAGCATCGAGCCGTTCTTGAGGAACTTAGGGCTGAATGTCGCGAACGGGCCGAACAGCAGCGACGACTCCCCGTCGATCACGCGCGTGTCGAGGTGCGGCACCGACATGGGGGGCGCCCCCACCGAGGCCTGCGAGTACACCTTCGCGCGGTGCTTCGAGACGATGTCGGGGTTCGAGGTCTTGAGCCACTGCCCGCCGATCGGGAAGACGCCGTACCCCTTGATCTCGGGGATGCCGGAGCGCTGAAGGAGCTTGAGAGCCCAGCCGCCCGCACCGACGAAGACGAACTTCGCGTTGATCGAGCCGGGCGTTCCCCCGATCACGTGGCGGTACGAGACCTCCCACGTGCCGTCCTTCTTCTTCTTGAGCTTCTTGACGTCGTGGTTCGTGGCGACCTCGACGCCCTTCTCGCGGAGGTTCGCGAACAGCTGACGGGTGAGCGAGCCGAAGTCGACATCGGTGCCGGCGGGCACGCGGGTGGCCGCGAAGGGCTCGCCCTTACGGCGCTTCTGCATGAGCAGCGGGGCCCACTGGTTGATGACGCGCGAATCCTCGCTGTACTCGATGCCGGCGAACAGCGGCTGCTGCTTGAGCACCTCGTAACGCTTGCGAAGGAAGGCGACGTCCTTCTCGCCACGGACGAAGGTCATGTGCGGCGTGGCGTTGATGAACGTCGAGGGCTCGTCGAGCACGCCCTCGGCCACGAGCGAGGCCCACAGCTGGCGGCTCTGCTGGAACTGCTCGTTGATCGTGACCGCCTTGGCGGGATCGATCGAGCCGTCCTTGCCCTCGGGCGTGTAGTTCAGCTCGCACAGGGCCGCGTGCCCCGTGCCCGCGTTGTTCCACGCGTTCGAGCTCTCTTGCGCGACGTCGCTCAGACGCTCGAGCACGGCGATCTTGAGATCGGGCTGGAGGTCTTTCAGCAGAGTTCCGAGAGTGGCGGACATGATGCCGCCACCGATGAGGAGAACGTCGACGTTTTCAGTCACCCGTCGATTCTAGGTGCGAGCCGAGAGGTGTCTCGACATCGAGAGAACCGTCGGTTCGATGTCGAGACACCTCGCACGCGGCATCCGGATGCCGTGTCTCAGGCGTTGGCGAGCCGCTTCTGCGCGACGATCTCGGCGATCTGCACGGCGTTGAGCGCGGCACCCTTGCGGAGGTTGTCGTTGCTGATGAAGAGCGCGAGGCCCTTGCCCTCGGGAGCAGACTGGTCGGCGCGGATGCGGCCGACGTAGCTGGGGTCGGTGCCCGCGGCCTGCAGAGGCGTCGGCACCTCTTCGAGGCGCACGCCGGGGGCGTCGGCGAGGAGCTCGCGCGCACGCTCGGGCGAGAGGTCGCGGGCGAACTCGGCGTTGATGCTCAGCGAGTGGCCCGTGAAGACGGGGACGCGCACGCACGTGCCGGCGACGCGAAGCTCGGGCAGCTCGAGGATCTTGCGGCTCTCGTTGCGCAGCTTCTTCTCTTCGTCGGTCTCGTTGAGGCCGTCGTCGACGAGATTGCCGGCGAAGGGGATGACGTCGAAGGCGATGGGGGCCACGTACTTCTCGGGGGTCGGGAAGTCGAGGGCCGAACCATCGCGGACGAGACGCTCGACCTCGCCCTGGGCGAGGACGCCCTCGACCTGACCGAGCAGCTCCTGGGCGCCGGCGAGACCGGAGCCCGAGACGGCCTGGTACGTGCTGACGATGAGGCGCTCGAGGCCCGCCTCGGTGTCGAGGACCTTCAGCACCGGCATGGCGGCCATGGTCGTGCAGTTGGGGTTGGCGACGATGCCCTTGACGGCCTCGTCGATCGCGTGCGGGTTGACCTCGCTGACGACCAGGGGCACCTCGGGGTCCATGCGCCAGGCGCTGGAGTTGTCGATGACGAGCGCCCCCGCCTCGGCGAAGCGGGGGGCGTGGGCGCGCGAACCGGTGGCGCCGGCGGAGAAGAGCGCGACTTCGACCCCTGCCGGGTCGGCCGTGGCGACGTCTTCGACGACGACGGAGTGGCCACCGAAATCGATCGAGGTGCCGGCGGAGCGAGCGGTGGCGAACAGACGCAGCTCGCGAATGGGGAACGAACGCTCGGCGAGGATCTCGAGCATGACGGTGCCGACCTGGCCGGTGGCGCCGACGACTGCGAGGGAGATTCCGGAATCGGAGATGCGGGTCATGCGAGGTACCTCGGGGTTCGGGTGATGGATGCCGCGACGGCGGCGTTCGGGTCAGGGTAGCGCGAGCGGTGGGATGGGTTCGTCGAGAGCGGTCCGAACTCCCGAGAATCCGTCGCGAATCCGCCGCACGATGGCGGAATCGCGTGGGTGTGGCGCGGCTTAGTCGGCGAACCTCAGGAGTCTCGTGCGGCGCCCCGGGGCGCGAGCCCGGTCAGCGACCGGTGCCGGCGTGGACCGTGGCCTCGGCGTCGCCGTCGAGACCGTAGGCCGTGTGCACGAGACGGGCGGCCTCGGCGAGGTCGACGCCGCGCACCACGACCGAGATGCGGATCTCGGAGGTCGAGATCATCTCGATGTTCACGCCCGCCAGGCTCAGCGCCTCGAACAGGGTGGCCGAGACGCCCGAGTGCGTGCGCATACCGGCGCCGACGACCGAGAGCTTTCCGATCTGGTCGTCGTGGACGAGGCTCTCGAAGCCGACCTCGGCCTGCTCACCGGCGAGCGCCTTGAGCGCCGTGGTGGCGTCGGTCTTGGGCAGGGTGAACGAGATGTCGGTGCGGCTGGTGGCGGCCGCCGACACGTTCTGCACGATCATGTCGACGTTGGCGCCGGACTTCGCGACGATCTTGAAGATGTCGGCGGCCTTGCCCGGCACGTCGGGCACGCCGATGACGGTGATCTTGGCCTGGCTGAGGTCGGTGGCGACGCCGGCGACGATGGGCTCTTCCATGGCTCCTCTTTCGGGGACGAGTGCGGAGGTCTTCGAGGCGTCGAGCACCCAGGTGCCCTCGTTCGAGCTGAAGGTGGACCGCGCGTGGATTAGCACGCCGTGGCGCCGCGCGTACTCGACCGCGCGGATGTACAGGACCTTCGCTCCGTTGGCGGCGAGCTCGAGCATCTCTTCGCTGCCGACGCGGTCGAGCTTGCGCGCGAGGGGGACGACGCGGGGGTCGGCGGTGAAGATGCCGTCGACGTCGCTGTAGATCTCGCAGACATCGGCCTTGAGCGCCGCGGCGAGCGCGACGGCCGTGGTGTCCGATCCGCCGCGACCGAGCGTGGTGATGTCGCGGGTGTCGCGGTTGAAGCCCTGGAACCCGGCAACGATGACGATCGCCCCCTCGTCGAGCGCCTCGCGGAGTCGGACGGGCGTGACGTCGACGATGCGGGCGGCGCCGTGCGTGGCATCCGTGATCATCCCCGCCTGGCTACCGGTGAACGAACGGGCCTCGAAGCCCATCGAGTGGATGGCCATGGCCAGCAGGGCCATCGAGATGCGCTCTCCGCTGGACAGCAGCATGTCGAGCTCGCGCGGCGCGGGGATCGGGGCGACCTGGCCCGCGAGGTCGAGCAGCTCGTCGGTCGTGTCGCCCATGGCGCTGACCGCGACGACGACCTCGTGGCCGGCGCGACGCGTGTCGACGATGCGCTTGGCGACCCGCTTGATGCTCTCGGCGTCGGCGACGGACGAGCCGCCGTACTTCTGGACGATCAGAGCCATGAGGAGAACTCCCGGAGGGGTCGTGCGTCGGGATGCCACGACGGGGCGCTCGTGCCGCGCCCGAGGATCATCCTAGAGGCGGGTGCATACCGCCTCTGTCATGCGCCGACGCCCGGCGAAACCGCAGGGCCCGTCGATAGGATCGAGCGCTCCCACTCCCCCGTTCCCTGGAGGCCCGCGGTTGTCCCCCACCCCGCGGCGACTGCTGTCGTCCCTGCGCCGTCTGGTGCACGTCGACGAGGCCTCGTCGCCCGACACGACGATGATCCCGGTCATCGACGAGGCGCTCTCGACGCGCATCCTCGACCTCGCCATCCGCATCGGCGAGACCATGCTCGTCGTCGGCGCTCCCGCCAACGAGGTGACCCTCACGATCGTGCGGGTATGCGCGGCCTACGGGCTCGATCCGGTGCACGTCGACGTCACCTACAACTCGATCACGATCGCCCACAGCCGCCCCGGCGCGACCCACCCGATCACCCTGCTGCGGGTGGTGCGCGGTTCGGTGCCCGACCACGCGAAGCTGCAGCGTCTGCAGGCTCTGGTGCAGGAGATCACCGGCGGTCTCGGGCTCGACGACGCGGTCGTGCGCTGCCGCGCCATCCGTCGCCTGCCGTTCCGCTACCGCCCCGCGATCGTCATCGCCTCGCAGGCGTCCCTCGCGGCCGGGGTCGCGATCATGTTCGGCGCAAACTGGCTCGCCCTGGTGCTGTCGTTCATCGCCGCGGCCCTCGCGGCGTCGACGCAATACGTGATGGCGCGGGCGCGCGTGCCGTACTTCTTTGCGCAGATCGCGGGCGGGTTCGTCCTGACCGTCTTCGCTGCCCTATCCCCGTTGCTGCGCTACACGGGCCTCGACGCGGCCGCGGCGATCCGGCCGTCGGTGATCGTGGCATCCGGAATCGTCCTGATGCTCGCCGGACTCACCGTGGTGGGCGCGGCTCAGGATGCCATCGACGGCTTCGCCCTGACGGCGACCGGACGCATCCTCGAGCTCACGACGCAGACCCTCGGCGTCGTCCTCGGCATCCTCGCCGGGCTCGAGACGGTGCGCGTGATCGGCATGGGCATGTCCCCACCCTCGAACGCCCTCCCCCTCGGCCCGGTCAGCGTGCAGTTCGTCGGCGCGGCCGTCATCGCGATCGCCGTCGCCGTATACAACGGCGCCGGCGCGCGCATCGTCGTCGTCAGCGCCGCTCTCAGCCTCGTCGCCTGGGCGGGGTACGTCGCCGCCTCGGGTCTCGGCTTCGAGGTCGCCGCCGCCAGCGGCGTCGGCGCATTCGTCGGAAGCTTCGCGGGCATCGTCGTCGCCTACCGGTTGCACGTGCCCTCGGTCGCGATCACGACCGCCGCGATCCTGCCCCTCGTGCCCGGTGCGGCGGTGTTCCGCGGCCTGCTCGGAATCGTCGAGTCGGGCGACGACCCCACCGTGCTCATGACCGGAGTGACCACGCTCGCCGGGGCCGCGACCATCGGCATCGCCCTAGCGGTGGGCGCCTCGCTCGGCATCTACCTGGGCCAGCCGGTGCGCGCGACGCTGTCGAGCGTCACACGCGTGCGGGCACGAGCACGGCGGTAGTCACGGACGAGGGCCGGGATGCCACGGCCCCCGCATCGCGCGGGCACCGGGCCGTGGCATCCGGGGTTCTTAGGGACAGGAGCCGGGTTCGCTCCCCGTCGCGGTCTCGACCGCGGGCAGGTCGACGTCGACGTCGATACGGAACCTCTGGTCGGTGACGCCGACGTCGCGCACGCGGACAAAGCGGGGCAGCGCCTCGGCAAGACACACGGGAGCGGGTTGCAGGGCGGCGAGATCGACACCCGTCTTCGCCCCCATCTCTGCGGCGGACATCGTTTCGCCACCCGCCGTGACCGAGGTGATCCCCATGCTGAACCGCCCCTTGTCGAAGTGCGGCGTCATCGCGAGGCTCACCGATTGCGGAGGAGCTCCACCGGGGACGGACGCGCCGACGATCATGTCACCGCCGGAGAAATCGACCCGCATCGCACCCTGCGCCTCGGGCGGGACCAGGAGCGCCGTCGCCTGCGCGGCGGAGAGCGTCACCGCACCGGAGAGGTGGTCGGCCCTCCAGGTGCCGTCGGTGTCCCCGAGTCCTTCGAGAGTCATCATGAAGTCGGAGTTGGCCGACCCGACGGCGAAGCTGCGGACCGTGAGTCCGACACTGTCGAAGCGTCCGGCGAGTTCCTGAAGGAGCACGGAACCGGGGATGTCGACCTCGATGCGTTGACTCTCGGGAAGGGCGAACATGGTCCTCGCCTCGGCGACGATGGCCCGCTCCCGCTCGGAGCGAACGAGCCCTTCCGCCGTCGCGAAGGCGGTCGTCGCCAGGACGACGAGGACGACGGCGAGAACCGCCACACGAATCCCCAGACCGGGACGACCCTGCTCGGAAGCCTCCGGCGTCCGCACGGGAGGTAAGACCTCGGTCCGCTCATCGAAAAGGGTCATGCGCCGCGTCCTATCCGAAGCGTCCGTTGACGTAGTCGTAGGTGCGCGGATCGATCGGCGAGTCGAACATCGCCGCGGTGTCGCCGTGCTCCACGATGTGGCCGGGCTGGCCCTGAGAGGCGAGGAAGAAGGCGCACTGCTGCGAGACACGCTGCGCCTGCTGCATGTTGTGCGTGACGATGACGATCGTCAGCTCTTTCTGGAGTTCGCCCATCGTCTCCTCGATCACGCGGGTCGAGGTGGGGTCGAGCGCCGAACAGGGCTCGTCCATGAGCAGGATCTTGGGGCGGATCGCGAGTGATCGAGCGATGCAGAGACGCTGTTGCTGCCCGCCGGACAGTCCCCCACCCGGTGCGCGCAGGCGGTCCTTGACCTCTTTCCACAGCCCCGCGCTCTGCAGCGACGTCTCGACGAGGTGATCCTTCTCGTCCCGCCCGGCACGGCGACCCGTGAGCTTCAGCCCCGCGATGACGTTGTCGTAGATGGACATCGCCGGGAAGGGGTTCGGCTTCTGGAAGACCATGCCGATGTGCTTGCGCGCATCGATCAACCGGTGACCGGGGTCGTAGATGTCGTCGCCGTCCAACAGCACCTCGCCGGCGAGGGCGGCCGAGGGCACCAGTTCGTGCATGCGATTGAGGATGCGCAGGAAGGTCGACTTGCCACAGCCCGAGGGACCGATGAGCGCGGTCACCTGCCCCGCGGGCATCGTGAGGGACACGTCGAGGAGGACCTGATGATCGCCGAACCAGGCCGAGATCGACCGCGCATCGAGCTCCGACAACGGGGGCCGCGCCGCCGCCTCGGCGACCAGGCGCTCCGCCTCGGCGAGGCGCTCCGGGGTGGCCGATGCGCCCCCCAGGAGCGAGACGGCGGAGGCTCGGACCGACGCGGACGACACGGTGTATCCCGCCGACGTGGTCGGAGCCGCACCCACGGGGGCGGCAACGGGCGACATCGGCGGGGCGAACGAGGGGTACGCACCGGCGTCCGGCGAGATCACGTCGGTGACCTCGCCGGCGGCCGCGGCGACCGATCGACCGAACAGACGCGTCGTGCGTCGTGCGCGGCGCGCCTGGGAGGCGACCGAACCCTCGGGCGGAAGGACGACCGTGGTCGGCACCGCCCCCATGGTCGTCTGCGTGAGCAGGTCGAGCTCGTCAGCCGAGACCACATCGGTCATGAACGGGTCCGGCGTGTGGTGCTCGAGGCTCAGCACGTCCGTGCGGAAAGAGTCCGCGGAGCCGTCCGCGACATCGGGCGCGGAGGACGAGGGATCGCCTCCGGGACCGTGCTGGTCACGAGGCTCGGGATCGATGATGGGGCACATTCGGGTTCTCCGGTCAGAGGAGGTTGGGAAGAAGACGGATGAGTTGGTCCGAGACGAAGACGCTCGCCAGCAGAAGGACGGGGGTGAAGACGACCCACGTCTTCTGCCAGCCCACACGCCGATACGCCCACACGGCGAGCAATTCGGCCACGACGAGGAACTGCAGCGCGAAGACCAGCGCCCACACCGTCGTCATGTCCGTCGCCATCGGCTTCGCCTGCGGCGGGAGAGCCATCGACGTGGTCTGACGAGCTCCCGTGGGCTGTGCGTCGCCGGTGCTCCGGGCATCCACGTACGCGACGCCCGTCGGCAGGTAGGGCGCGCCGCGGGCGGCCATGAGGATGAGCCGGCTCTCGCCCCTCACGGGGGCAGGCGGGGTCGGATCCCCGGCGTATCGGACGCCGAGGACCTCGAACGTCTGCTCACCCTGACCCGTACGGACCGTGAACGTCTCGCCCGGCTGCAGGGTCTGCAGGCGCGCGAAAGGGCCGCCGAACGCGGCCGTGCGCCCCATGATCACGCTGACGCCGGCTTGCCCGGGCAGCACCGTGTCGCGACGATGGCCGGGTCCCTGCATGAGGACGCCGGACGTCGTGCCCTCGGACACCACCTCGTCGATGCCGAGCTGAGGGATCGACAGCAGCGCCACGGGCGCGCCGTCGACGAGCAGATGGTCCTCGAAGTCGCCCTCACTTACGGGAGCGGTGCCCTCCGCCAGCTGAGCGCGATAGGTATCCCGCAGCTGCTGCTGCGAGGCGAAGTGGCTCACGTGACTCACCACGAGGAGGTTGATCAGAAAGACCAGGACGAGCACCGCGATCGAAGCCAGCGTCCCACGGACGAAGACCTGCATCGGAGACAACGGCGCGTACCCCGGTCGCCGACGCGGTGGACGGCGCGGCGGACGCGGGGGGCGCGGGGGTGCCGATGGGAACACGGGAGAGCCGCCCCCGTCCGTCGTCCGTCGTTCCTCGAAGAGGGTCATGACGCGGCCGCCGCGGGGACCGGCGGAAGAGCCGCGCGGACGACCCGCACGATCGCGAGGGCCAAGGCGATCGCGACCGCGGCGAGCACGATCACCCACGGGAACACCAGCACGAGCGCATCGCGCGTGACCGAGGTCGCCGCCGCTGCGTCCACGGTCTCGGGCGGGGTGAAGGTGACGTGGGCCGAGACGAGCGTCCACTGTCCCGCCCCGCTCAGGGTCGCCGCGACGACCCGCGTCTCCCCCGGCTGGAGAGCGGTGATGGGAACGCCGTCACGGGCATCGAGACGGTTGGAGAAGACCGTGCCCTCCATCCAGAAATCGGCCGTGGCATCGACCGGCTTCGTCGACGAATTGCGCACGGTGAACCACATGTCCACGGTGCCGTCCGCGGGATTGATGGCCGGCATCCCGTTGCCGTTCAAACCACTGACGAAGAGCCCGCCGCCGACGCTCACCTCGTTCGCCGGGGTGGTCTGTCCGGCCGGCGTGGTCCCCGGATCCGAGGAGGTTCCGGTGCCCGTCGATCCCCCCACGCCGGTGGAGCCACCCGTGCCGCGCGAGCCACCCGTCGACGATCCGCCGGACGACGTGCCCGTGGCGGGGCCGGAACCGGTCGTCGACGAGGAGGAGGGCGAAGGCGAGGGCGTCGATCCGTCGGTGATGCTCACGGTCAGCGGGGTGCCCGAATCGGCGTCGGACGCGAAAGCGGGCACGGCGAGGCCGACCGCCGCGACGGCCGCGAGCGCCAGAGAGACCACGAGTCGCTGCGACGCGCGTCGACGGGGCGTCACGGGGCGCCCACGCGCAGGTCTGCTGCGCTGTTCGCGTCGGACGCGGCGGCGTGCTCCATGTAGTCGACCCACTGCTGCGCGAGCGCTTCGTCACGCCGGCGACGCCAGCGCAGGAGCACGAAGACGATCGCGGCGAGCGCGAGAAGGAGCAGAAGCGTCCACGGCGGAGCGAACGTGACCGCGTCGCGCGAGACCGGCGTGACCGAGAGCTGCTGCGTCATGTCCGGGGAGTCGACGAACGGACTCAGCACCGTTCGCGCATCGAGGTAGAACCACTGCCCGACTCCGCCGATGGTCGTCTCGTAGGTCGAGGTGTTGCCGGGGAGCAGAACGGGGATGCTGCCGCCCTGCAGACCGGTGGCGGGAATGCCGAACCACGTGCTCGCACCGTTCGTGAGGTTGGCCGCCAACGCGACGTTGCCCGTGTTCGTGACGGTGTACCGCGCCTTCACCGACCCGCCCACGGGATTCCACCAATCGCCCTCGTGGGTCGCGTCGTAACTGGTGATTGTGAGCTGCGGCTGGAGCTCCCCGGATACGCGCGCGAAGATCGACGTCGCCACGCGGCGGTCGACGTTGACCTGCTGCCCGTTTTCGACGACGGATGCCACGAGGCCGCCGACGTGATCGCCGGGCGTCCCATCGGCGGGCACCGCGATGGTGAACGTGAGAAGGCGCACTTCGTCGGGCGCGAGCGAGAACCGGACCCGGTCGCTGCCGTCGTCGAAACGCAGCCAGGCGCCGACCGAGGTGGGGGCATCAGCGGAGGCGAGCAGCGAGAAGCTACCGTCTTCGCCGTTGTAGGCGTCGGTGGCGAAGACGGTGAAGTCCTGCCGTTCCGTGCCCGTGTTGCCGACGAGCACGCGATCGGTGATGCTCTGGCCGGGGTCGGCGGTGAAGGTGAACCGGGAGCGGCCGTCGGGGCGGCCGTCCTCACCGGCGGGACGTGTCGCGACACCGACGGTGGCGGCGGACGTGGCATCGCCCTCGGCGGCCGTCGCGGGCGCCGAGGGGACGAGGAAGGCGATCGTCGCCGCAGCGACGAGAAGAGCGGCGCCCAGAGCCGGGAAGCGGCGCCGCGAGGTCGTGGAGAGCACGGTATATCTCCGCAGATGGGGGCGACGTAGGCATGTCGCGGGGGTGAACGAGGCCTGATGGGGAACGAGCCGAGACATGTCACTGCGCGGGCGCCGACGCACCGTGCGGGGAGACCGGTGACGGCCTCCCCGCACGGTGTGCAGCGGGTCTATCCGAGATCAGCTCACTTGGAGGTGAGCGTCAGCGTCAGCGTCGAGGTGTAGTCACCGGTCTGGGCGTCCTTGGGAGCCTTGAAGGTGAGGTCGGCGTCGAACAGCGCACCGGAGGTGAGCGTGGAGACCGCCGAGCTGGATGCGATCTTCGACCCCGTGGTACCGAGGGTCACGCCCGAGACGAGCGGCGTGCCGGCGTAGGCCTTGGGAGCCAGCGTGAGAGCGGTGGCCGGGATCTCGTCACCCGCGGAGTTCTTGAAGGAGCTCCACGCGGCGTCGAGGTTCCAGCCCTTGAGGACGTTGCGGTCGTCGACCACGGTGACCTTGCCGAGGGAGGCCTGGGCGGTCTTGTCGCGCGCGACGCTGCCGAAGTCGACCTTCGTGGCCTCGGCGTTGAGCGACCACAGGTCGCTCGCGGTCACGGCGGCGGTCACGTCGACCGTGTCGGTGGTGGTGTCACCGGAGGCCGAGACCTTGGTGATCGTGTCCCACGCGAGGACCGCGAATGTCGCGTCACCGGGGGCGGTGAGCGCGATGGTGTGCTCACCGGCGGGCAGCGACGAGATGTCGACGGTCGCGTTGCCGTTGGCGTCGGTCGTGACCTGGCCGAGGTTGGTCGGGTCGGACCATGCCCAGGCGACGAGCGTCTTGTTCGCGTTGGCGGAACCGGCGGGAACCGTGACCGTCTTCGCACCCTTGGCGGGGTCGGCGATGTCGACCTTGTTCGTGGCCGAGCCCTCGGGCTTGGTCGGAGCGGTCGGAGCGGGAGCCGCCACCGTGCCCGAGAAGGCCTTCTCGTTCGAACCCGCGCTGTTGGTCGCGACGATCGTGACGCTGTACGCCCCCGCGGTCGTGGGCGTGCCCGAGACGACGCCGCTGGAGGCGTCGAGCGCGAGGCCGGCGGGCAGAGCGCCACCCGACTTGACCGACCAGGTGAGGGGTGCGGTGCCGTCGGCGGTGAGCGTCTGCGAGAACGCCGTACCCACCGTCGCGGCGTTGAGCGATGCCGTGGTGATGGAGGGGGCGGTGGCGGCCGCGGCGGGCGTGGCGAAGGTCCACGTCGCCAGTTCGGGCTTGGCGTTGGCCGTGACCGAGATGTAGATGAAGTCCGTCTCGAGGACCTGGTTGCCGTTGAAGAAGGCGATACCCAGCGAGTAGTCGCCGCCCGCGTTGGCGACGGCGCCGCTGCCCGAGGGCGAGCCCGTTCCGGTGCTGGTGTTGGCGCTCGGCATCAGGTTGGGCAGCTGGATGCCGCTCGGGGTGAGGCCGAGAGGACCGTACGCGTTCCAGGCCGCCACGTTGGCCTCCTGGCCGCGGGGCGAGATGAACGTACGGACGCTCCCGCTGTTCGCGGGGACGGTGAAGAAGCTGTTGTAGTCCTCGTCACTCGGGTCCGGCGAGCCCAGGACCGAGTCGTTCCAGCCGAGGACCTTGCCAGCGGGGATCTGCGTACCGTCGAGGTCCGAGATCAGGTAGACCGGGTGAGCGGAGCCCACGGTCGGGACGACCGCCGCCGACGCCGCAGCGGCGGGGACGATCGAGAGCGCAGCGGCGGTCACGACGGCGCCGAGGCCGAGGATTCCGCGCTTCGCGAGGGTGATCTTCATGAGGAGTGTTCTTCTCTTTCTCGTGGGTGAGGATCAGTTGTTGCGGGTGAGGACGGTGCCGGTGGGAGCCGAGAAGCCGAACTTGGCCTTGACGGCCTTCGTCGTCGTCGGCGAGCCCGAGCCACCCCAGTAGGTGAGGCTCGTGGTGGACGAGGTGTTGACCAGGGCGGCGACACCCGAGTCGAACGCCGCGTTGTCGGGCGTGATCTTGGCCGTGGGGACCACGATGTAGACCGTGCGGCCCCAGTCGGCGCTGTTGTAGTAGCTGGTGCTGGGGGTGAGGTTGGGCGCGGTGCCCGTGAAAGCGGCCACACCGGCGATCGCGCCCACCGAGACACCCGAGAACGTGTTGATGCGCGAGGCGCCGTTGGACTGACCGATGTAGTTCGCGACCGAGAGCGGGATGATCTGGATCTCGTTGCTGGCGGGCGTCAGCACACGACCGTCGTTCTCGGGGATCGAGTTGCTGCGCGTGTCGACGGCGGAACCCAGCGTGGTGGTGCTGAGGCCGATCTTGCCGAGGAAGGTGGTCCACGTGCCGGAGCTGGACTGCAGACCCAGCGGCTTCAGGGTGTAGCCGGTGCCGGCGAGGACCGCGCTCGCGGACGAGCTCGAGGTCGCCGAGTAAATGCTGCTCAGCTGGTCCTTCGAGAGGTCGTTGATCGCGTCGGTCGCCGCGGTCGCGTTGGCGCTGCCGGTCGCCGCGCCGACCTTGAACGCGTAGCCGATCGCATCCTGACCGAAGGGCACGTAGGTCAGCAGGGTTCCGGTGGTGCCACCGACCGAGGAGCTGCGGGCGAAGTCGACCTGGTCCTTGACGTTGACGTTGTTGAAGGTGAACGCGGTGCCGCTCGCGCCGCCGACCGACGCGATGAGGGCGTTGCGGCCCGCGCCGGAGCCGTTCGGACGGTCGAAGACGGGGCCGAAGGCCTTCGTCTGGATGCTGCCGACGCCTCCGGCGACGCCCAGCGTGAAGGCATCCCACGACGCCAGCGACTTGCCGTTGCCCGACACCTTGACCGAGGGACCGGTGATGTTGGTCCCGTTGGCGAGGGCGCTGACGGCGTCCTGCAGGGTGTCGGAGCCGACGATCGAGTAACCGTCGGAGATCGGGTCGGCGTTGGCCGCCGACGCCATGCCAGCGCCGGCAAGGGCGACACCAACGGCCGCGCCGAACGCGACGATTCGCTTGAGCTTCATTTCTTCCTGTTCTTTTCGGGTGCAGAGGATGGGTTACTGCGAAGAAGCCGGCAGGCGCGGGCCTCAGGTGACCCGTCTTCTCAGACGGGTGATCAGGGGCACCCCGGCCGCGCTCGCCAGTCCGGCGAGCACGCTCAGGGGCAGAGCGGCACCGAGCGCGCCGCCGTCGGGGTCCTCCGGGGTCTTCGCCCCGGCGAGCGCCCCGCTGGACGCACCGGATGCCGCCGTCATCGCGGAGTCCGTCGACGAGGGCGCGGCCCCGGCCGCCGCGGCGGTGCTCGCAGCGCTCGACGACGCCGCTCGCGTGGTCACCGCCGTCTGCTGCGAGGGGATGTACGCGCCGGACGTCGACGACGACTCCCCGGTCGACGAGGGCCGCGGGCCGTTCTGCATCACGTCCGCGGCATCCCGCGCCTGCTCGATCCAGGCCGCGGGCAACGCGACGTAACCGTCGGGGAGCTCTCCGGCCGCCGTCCCGGGGGTCTGCGCCTGGGTGCCCACGGCGAAGCGGACGAGGTCCGCGTACGCCGCGCGCAGCGAGGGATCGGTGGCCGTCGGATTGGTGGCCGCGTAGACGGGCATGGTGAGCGGGTAGGCGTCACGGGAACCGGAGGCCACCGACGACTTCGGGTCGAAGGCGACGACGCGATCCCCCGCGCCCGCCGGCGTCATCACATCGGCCGCCGCACGCATCGAGGCGCTCGTGGGAGCGGCGAATCCGCCGGAGGGATTACGCAGGGATGCCGTGACCACCTGGAACCGTGCGGCGGCGGCCGCACTGGTGAGCCCGAGTAGGCGCTGGCTTCCGGGCAGCATGCGCGGGTTCTTGCCGTATTTCGGCGGGACGGTGTTCGGATCCCATTGCCCCGGTCCCTGGCCGTCTCCGCGGAGCGTCAGATACGCGATCGCGGAGAGGTCGTTGGCGTAGGGGCGCCAGGTCACGAGGTTGATGGGTGCCTGATTCTTCGGCACCACCTCGACGGGGTCGGCCTTCGGGAAGTCGTCCCGATCGAGCGAGAACGCCACCTTGCTGGGATTGATGTCGGCGTTCGTGGAGTACCACGGGTTGACGACCATGCCCCACGGGTCCGGCTTGCTGGCGAGGAAGTCCATCGCATCCTGGTCGGAGGAGATGTACTTCCACACCGCGCGAGCGGCATCCGACCGCCCCTGCGGAACGATGACGTCGGCGATCGCGGCGCCCTGGAGGTCCTGGGCCCTCCACTCGGGATCGTTGACCGCGAGGAAGTCCTCATCGCGAGTGATGTTGTACTCGTTCGTCCCCGTCAGATATCCCTGGTCGGCCCCGGTGGGAATCGACGAGCGGTAGGAGTAGCTGAGGAGCTTCGCCAGCAGACGCGGGGTGAGGTTCACGCCGCGGAATGGCGTGCGCGCCTTGGCCTTCCACTCCTGGGGGACGGTTTTGTCGTTGGGGTTCGGAAGCCTGTCGATCGCCAGCGAGATGGCCACGCCGCTCAAGGCCACGGGGGCGTACGTCAGCGGGTCCTTGCCCTCGGTCGTGAGCGCGTAGCTCGTCAGGGCGAGGGGCGCCTGCGCGTTCTTGGCGGCAGAGAGCAGGGCGTCCGACTCGGCGCTCGTGATGAGCGAGTAGACCGAACCGTTCTTCTGGTTGCAGACCGCGGGCTGCCACGAAGCGACCGCGAGTGCCGCGAGCTCGCTGCCCGCGACCTGTCGCTCGGCCTGTCCGATCGGGCAGCCGGCGCCGACGGGTGCGAAGTCGAGCTTCACCGAGAGCGCGTGCTGCCACGAGTCGGCGAAGAGGCCCGACTGGGTGATGTTCGTCGACCCGTTATCCGAGGTCCCGCGCGGGAGGACGACGAGCCAGCACGACGCTCCGACGGTGGCGCCGGACGTCGTCACCGGGTTTCCGCATCCGAGTCCGTTCGACTGGACGGCCGTCTGCACCTCGAAGGTGACGGAGCCCTTCCCGTCGTCTCCCGAACCGACCCACGGGATCTCGTTGGTGGTGTACGAGGTGAAGAACTGGTTGGCGTTGACGTCGACGGCGGAGTTGATCGTCTTGCCGCCGGTCTTCGGGTCGCGCGTGATCGAGTCGACCCGGGTCCCGTCGCGAGCGATGAACGGGATCGACGTGTAGGGCGGATAGATGATCGAGCCGGGGGCGGTGAATTCCACATCGGCCGCGGGCACCTCGTCCATCGAGGAATAGTTGCGGTACGCGTCGCGGGTCGCCCCGACGCTCCCCGCCCCTCCGTACTGACACGTCGTGCGATCGGGACGCTGGGCGTTCTGCGGATCGTCGCCCCAGCACATGAACACCTGGAGGAAGTTCTCGCCACCGTTGCCCCCCGCCGACGGCGCCGTCGACTTCTTGCCTCCGGTCCAGTCGAGACGGATGCCCTGAGCGACCAGGCCCCGGGTCTGCGAGACGGAGACGGAGAGGTCGGGCAGGGGGGCCGTGTCGAGCTGAGGGTCCTGCTGCTTCGCCGTGATCGTCACGGCGGAGGAGGTTGCGGCGGTGGCGGACTGGCCGCCCGACACCACGCCTCCCGAGACCAGCGCGAAAATGGAGACGCCCGCGACCAGACCCGCCGCGAGCGGGCCGAGCGCCCGACGCACGCCTCGACCGGACTGGCCCGCGCGTCTCGGACGGCGCGTCCGTGACCGGGTCGTCGAGGCCTCGGCGTCGCTGCGCTCGCGGGGGTCAGACACAGGTGAATTCCTTAAATTCTGCGGGTGACTTTCCACCCGCGATGAGCTAGAAGCGCGGAGGTGACGGTGGCATGAACGCGCCCCCAACGAGGTACCGATGCGGCGGGCTCGAGGCGCGAACGCTTCCGCCGCGGCTCCGGCGGACGCCGGCTCGGTCATCGACGGTTCGTTCGCGCGCCGGATCGTCGGATGATCACGGGCGGGATGAGGATGGCCGCGAGCATGAGCAGCCCGGCGACGAGCATGATGGACTGCGGGGTCCCCCACCCGTCATCCGCCAACGTGAACGGCGACGACACCGCTGCGTTCACGGCCGCCCCTCCCCCGGAGACCAGCACGCCGTTCGCGTCATACACGGGGGCGCCCGCCGCATCACCGGCAGCGGCTGAACCCGCGGCCGCCGCAGCCCCGCCGGCCGAGCCGCCACCCGAGGCGCCCGCCGCCGCGGCAGCGCTGTTGGCCCCACCCGAGGCCCCGCCCGCGCCCGTCGCCGGTGTGGTTTCCTGGGCACCGCCCGTTCCCTCCACGCACTGCGTGGATCCCTTCTTGTCGCAGTCGGGAGGGTTGGGAGCGGAGGCGGCGAGCTGATTGTTCGCCGGGGAGTCGCCCGGCTTGAACGTCGGGTTGTTGCACTTGTTGAAGTCGACCGGCCCCTCTGTTCCGGGGATCGACTTCAAGACGTCGGAACCCGCCTGGACGAGGTTCATCGGCAACGGGGAATACCCGAGGGCGGAAGCCTGCTGCTGGCCCTCGCACAGCATGTAGTTCGCGAAACGACTGAGGGTCTTGCCCTTCTCGACCGTGAAGATCTTGTTCGTCTGGGTGGGGACGATCATGTACGAGTAGCTCGACATCGGATACGCCCGAGGGTCGCCGCTGTTGTACACGCCGTCCAGGTTCTGCGTGAGGTCGGGGTTGATCGCGGCGGACATCAGCGCCACGGCGACCGACTGGTATGTCGGCTCGACGTAGTACCCGGCCTTGTTGAGCACCTTCACGACGGGGAACCCGGACTTCATCGCGTACGAGTACTCGACGTAGGTGATGGCCCCCTCGCCGTAGTCCTGGCTCACGTAGCCCGCCACGCCCAAGGAGCCGTTCTGTCCCTTGAATGAGGCGTTGACCTGCGGGAACTGCGAGCGCATGCCCTGCGTCCAGATGTTGCCGAACTGCTTGGACATCCACAGGGTGAACTGCGCGCTCGTCCCGGAGCCGTCCGAACGATAGACCGGCGTGATGGTCTTATCCGGCATCGCGAGGGCGGGGTTGTCGGACTGGATCGCCGGGTCGTTCCACTTGGCGATCTGACCGCTGAAGATCTTGGCGATCACCTCGCCAGACAGTCGCAGGTTCGTGACGCGCTTGCCGCCGATCTTGAGGTTGTACATCAGCGAGGTGCCACCCGCCACGATCGGCATGTACGCGAACTTCCCCTGCAGCGGGGTCCCGTCGCTGAACGTCGTCTCCGGCGCGGAACCGTCCTCGGGGTTGTCCTGGAAGGGGATCTCACTGATGGCGAAGTCGACGGTGCTGTTGCGGAAATCCGTGCGCCCGGCACTCGACCCCGTCCCCGAGTAGTTCACCGTCATGCCGTAGTTGCTGGCCACGTTCTTGCGCCACTGATCGAGCGCGTTCTGCGACCAGGTCGAGCCGGATCCGGAGATTGGCACGTACCCGTCGGCCTGTGCGGGCGACGGGGCCAGCGCGACGAGGGAGACGACCGCGAGCACCGCGGCGAAGCGGGCCAGGCGGGGACGGACATTCACGACGGGTTCTCCTCGGTGGATCGGTTGAAGCGTGCGGTGAGCGCGCGCAGCGAGAGGCGACGCTCGAGGTCCTTGGGCGGACGGCCCGGCGGCATGGTGCGTTGCCCGGCACGCGAAGCGGCGACGGCGGACTCCCCCTCGGTGCGGACAAGATCCCGAGCCGACGCAGCGGAGGCGGCACGGCGCTGACGGTCCGAGAGTTGGCCGGGCCCTCGTCCACCGATGAGGCGGGCGACGATGAACAGGGTCAGCACGAGCAGCACGAGGGTGGCGGCGGCGCCGAACCCGCGGGCGATCATGCTCGGCTCGGGGGACTTCACGAAGTCGAACACCTGTAGCGGGAGCGAGATCATCGGACCCGAGAAGGGGTTCAGGTTCATCTCCGCGGTGACGCCCGAGGTGAGCAGCACCGGAGAGGTCTCGCCGATTCCGCGGGCGGTGCCGAGGATCACGGCCGTGACGAGACCGGAGCGCGAGGTGGGCAGGACGACGCTCCACACCGTGCGCCACCGGCTCGTGCCGAGCGCGTACGACGCCTCGCGCAGGTTGTGGGGCACCAGGCGCAGCACCACGTCGGAGGCCCGGATGATGATCGGGAGCATCATCACGCTGATGGCGAGGGATGCCGCGAACCCCGAGCGCTGATTCGTGATGAGGGTCACGACGGCGGCATAGACGAACAGTCCCGCGACGATCGAGGGCAGAGCCGTCATGGCATCCGAGATGGTCCGCACGAAGCGGGCGAAGCGTCCGCCGATCTCGTTCAGGAAGACGGCCGTGGTCACCCCGAGCGGGATCGTGATCGTCAGGGCGATGCTGATCTGGATGAGCGTTCCGACGATGGCGTGCGCGATGCCGCCCATCGTCAGCGGGTCGAGGGGACCGGCGAGCTTCATCGTCTCGGTGAAGAAGTTCAGGAGGAACAGGGCCGACGAGCCCCGCACGAGGGTGAAGAACACCACGAAGGCCAGCGCCCCGAGCAGGAGCACGCCCGCGGAGTAGAACAACGCGGTCATGACCCGCTCGCTGATGGCGAGACGGTCGGCGCGCATCGCGGTCAGGACCGCGTAGATGCCGAGGAAGCCGATGAACGACAGCACCACCCACCCGACGACACCCGTCATGGGGGTGAGCCATCCGAACATCAGTGTCGAGACGGCGACGGCCGCCGCCCCGCTGCCGATGAGGTCGAAGCGGTCGCCGAAGGGAACCGTCCGCAGATCGCGTCGCTCCCCGACGGCGCCCGTGCGATGCGGAATCGACGTGCGCGAGGTGTGACGCGGAGACTCGTCTCCAGCCGTGGCCGTCGGGGCCTCGGGGGTGAGGATCGCCATCAGTTGCTCTCCGCTCCGGACCGGCTGCGCGCGACGATCGTCGACGCGGTGAAGTTGACGATCAACGTGATGATGAACAGCACGAGCCCCGCCGCCATGAGGGCGGACAGGCCGAACTGGCTCGCCTCCCCGTAACGGAGGGCGATGAGCGCGGACACCGAGTTGGTGCCGGTCTTCAGCAGCTCGGTGTTGATCGTGAAGATCGGCGAGATGATCATGACCACGGCGATGGTCTCGCCGAGGGCGCGTCCGAGGCCGAGCATGGTGCCGCCGATGATGCCGCCCCGGCCGAAGGGGAGTACGACGGCGCGGATCATCCCCCACCGGGTCGAACCGAGCGCGAGGGCACCCTCCCGCTCGCCGAGCGGCGCCTGCGAGAACGCCTCGCGCATCACCGAGGTCTGGGTCGGCACGACCATGAGCGCCACGACGATCCCCGCGATGAACGCCGAAGAGGTGTAGGCACCGGCGTCCGTCAGCCGTGCGCCGGCCTCGTCGGCGACGCGGAAGATCGGGATCCAGCCGAAGTAGGTCGAGATCCACTGGGCGACCGGGATGACGCCCGCCTGGAGGAAGAACACGCCCCACAGCCCGAACACGACACTGGGCACGGCCGCCATCAGGTCGACCATCGTGATGAGAAGGCCCCGCGCCCGTGGCGGCACGATCTCACTGATGAGCAACGCCGTCCCCATCGCCAGCGGCACAGAGATGGCCATGGCAACCAGGGCGATGGTCACCGTCCCGAACAGCACGGCGGCGACACCGAACGTGCCGGTCTCGGGCGACCATTCCTGCGTCGTGAGGAACGACGGACCCGCCACCGCGAGGGCGTCGCCGGCGCGCGCCGTGAGGAAGATCCCGACGGCGAGCATCACGGCGACGGTGATGGTTCCCGCGGCATACGCGGTGGTCCGGAACACCCGATCGGCGATAACGGGAGCGCTCTTCAACGAGCGTGGTTTCGGCTTCGCCGCGTCCGTCGTCGGCGGTAGCACCGCCGTCCTGGTGTCCGTCATGCGCCCTCCATCGATCGCGCCGGGAGTCGGCCGCGCCTCACGTCGCTCAGCCTCGAACGACGAGGGGAGGATCGCGGGGCGCCGGTCGACCGGCCGGTGTCGCGACTCGCTCGCTTCCCGTGGAACCGGCTCGGGTCGCCGGCATTGCGAGGCTAGGAGTCAGCCGTGAACGGCACCCGGTTCGACTGTCCACGTCGGCTGGCGGGGTGGTGAACGAGAGACGCTCGAAGGTGAACGAGGGACGACGCCGGTCGAGGCGTCATCGAGGTCCGCCCGTCGGCGTGGCGGTCGGGACAGGCGTCGGCGTGGACGACGGAGACGGCGGGGCCGGCGTCGGAGTCGCCCGGGCTGCGGCCACGAGGATCGTCACGGCGCTTCCGAGACGGGCGGCGCTCCCCGCCGCGGGTTCGACGCCGACGACGGTCCCCATCGGTCGGTCGGAGGCGACGGTCGTCTGCGCCGGGACGAACCCCGCTGCGCGCATCGACGAGGCCGCTGCCGCGGCATCCATTCCGACGACGTTCGGGACGAGATTGGATCCGGATGCCACGACCAGACGCACCGCGGAACCACGCGCCACCGCCGTCCCGGGGGCCGGGTCGGAGGAGAGCACCGTCCCCGCCGACTGGGGCGCGTCGCGCTCGGTGATGTCGCCGACGACGAACCCCGCCGCCGCGAGCGCGAGTCGCGTGTCGTCGAGGGAGCCGAAGGCGGGCACGAGCGCGGTGGCGATCGGTGCGGGCGTGCCAGGGTCGGACGCGGTCGGTTGCGGTGTCGATGTCGTCGTCGCGGTGGGCACCGGAGCCGAGGCCGCCGCGGACGGCTCGGCCGCGGGCGCCGCACGACCGGCGTTCGCCATGAGGGGGACGGCGGCCGCCGTGCCCGCCAGCAGCAGCACGATGGCCGCGATCGCTCCCCACCGGGGTCCGTGTCGCGTCGACTCGTCCACCGGCGCGGGGGCCGGTGCCGAACCGGCACCGAGAGGGGCGGCCGCCAGGACCCGTGTCGACGACACCTCGTCATCGCCGGGGACGCGCACTCGCGCGGGGGTGACCGCCTCGAGGACCGCCGCGCGCATCTCGGCGGCGTCGGCGAAGCGGTCCGCCGGCTCCTTGAGCATCGATCGCACGACGACGCGGTCGAGCGCACCGGGGACGGAGCGGACGGCCACGGACGGGACGGGAGGCGGGGCGTGCAGGTGCGCCCGGATGACGGCGGACCGGTCACTCCCCGTGAACGGGGCGCGTCCCGTGAGCGCGAAGTACAGCATCCCGCCGACCTGGTACAGGTCGCCTCGCGGGCCGACGGGCTGCCCGCTCAGCTGCTCGGGCGAGGCGAACTCGGCGTTTCCGACCACTCCCGCGGTGACCGGCGACACGGAACTGCGCAGAACGTCGTCGCCGTGGGCCGTCTCTCCCGCCGCATCGGCGAGGCCGAAATCGAGGAGCGTCGATCGGGGAAGGCCGTTGTCGACGACGTGCACGAGCACGTTCGCTGGCGACACATCGCGGTGCACGAGACCGACCGCGTGAGCGGCACCCAGCGCATCGAGGATGTCCCCGGCCACCGCCGCGGCGTGGACCGCGGAGAGCGGACCGGTGGCACGGACGTGCTCAGCGAGGGTCACGCCTTCGACGATCTGCTGGGCAATCCATGCTATGGGGATGCCGTGCTCGCGGAAGGTCCCCATGTCGACGACGGCGACGATCGTCGGGTGGGAGACGTGCGCCGTCCGCCTGCCCTCGCGGAGGAAGGCCTCGCGGACGGTGTCGCTCTGAGAGAGGTGGGGATGCAGCAGTTTGACGGCGACGGTCTGACCGGTCACCTCATCCCGGGCGCGGAAGACGGATGCCGTTCCCCCGGTGCCGAGGAGCCCTTCGACGCGGAACCTCCCCGCGACGAGACCGCCGGCATCGTCTACCATCAGTCGGCTCCCTCAGACCGGCCGACCGGCTGCCGCAACCCCGCGCGCCGACGAGCGATCACGCGGGCTGCGCCGACACGCGCGACCGACGTCCGGAGGCGCTGCCGATGCTGACGCCCTCGACGACGTCGGCGGACCGGAACACCGCGACGGCTGCGCGGCCGGCCGCGGACGCCTCGCCGGCGGACTCGTACCAGCGCGCGGCGGTCGCGATCGGCCGATCGCCGCGGCGCAGCACCCACGCGTGCTTGGTCGCCACGGGGCCGCGGACCGTCGACACCTGCATCTGGTCGGCGCGGGACTGCTCCACCCGGGCCGCGTCGACCGCGACGGACGGCGACGCGAAGACCGTTGCGCAGCGAGCGAGCTCGCGGTTGTTCGTCGCGAGGAGCCGCCAGACGCCGAAGACCCCGATCGGGGCGAGAGCACCCGCGGCCGTGGGGCTCTCCATGAGGGCGAGCTGAGATGCCGCCAGCTCGGGGAGGAGGTACGAACGGAAGAGCAGCCACGCGCTCAGGCGCGGGTCGCGCGCCGAGCGGAAGGTGTCGAACACCACGCGCGCGTGCGCGGTCGGTCGTGTGGAGAGCGGTTCGCTCACGGAAGGCCCCTGTCTGACGGACCTCTGCGTCGGGGCTTCGGGTCCCCCACGCTGTTCCGCAGAGAAGAACGTCCTCCCCCCGCATGGCCGTGGCGCGAGCAGAGGGTGAACGAGCGGTTCACCACCCCGCAACGATTCGTCGCGAACTCATAAGCGACGTTCACCAGCCGGTTCATCCGGCATGGTGACGTCCGGCGGGTACGTCAGCGACACACGTGCGACGGAACGCGCGTCAGGAGACGCGCGCCCGAGGACGGACCCTCCGCGAACACGCCGCGGTGGTCGGCTCAGAGCGTGCGGCGCCCTTCGAAGGCGCGGCCGAGAGTCACTTCGTCGGCGTATTCGAGGTCGCCGCCGACGGGGAGACCGGATGCCAACCTCGTCACGCGGATCTCGAGGGTGTGCAGCAACCGGCTGAGGTAGGTCGCCGTCGCCTCGCCCTCGAGGTTGGGGTTCGTCGCCAGGATGACCTCTTGAACGGTGCCGTCGGCGAGCCGTTGCATGAGCTGGGTGACACGCAGGTCGTCGGGGCCGATGCCCGCGATGGGGCTGATGGCGCCGCCGAGCACGTGGTACAGCCCGCGGAACTCTCGGGTGCGCTCGATGGCCGCGACGTCTTTGGCGTCTTCGACGACGCAGATGAGCGTCGCGTTGCGGCGGGGGTCGCGACAGATCGAGCAGCGATCCTGCTCGGAGACGTTGCCGCAGATCTCGCAGAACTTCACCTTGTCGCGGATCTCGCCGAGGAGCGTCGACAGGCGCGATACGTCGAAGGACGGCGACTGGAGGATGTGGAACGCGATCCGCTGCGCAGACTTCGGGCCGATGCCGGGGAGGCGTCCGAACTCGTCGATCAGGTCTTGGACGATGCCGTCGTACATCAGTTGAACCTCGTCGGGGGCTCGTAGGGTTCGTCGCGCACGTAGGTGGCGCCGAGCATCTGGCGGACCACGGCCTCGCCGTACCGCTGGACTCCCCCGCTGAGCGGGGCCATGCGCGGGACGACCACGGGCGGGATGGGCGCCTCGACCTCGTCGACCGGGGGGATGACGTCGTCATCGTCGACCTCGTCGGGGGCGGGCACCGAGGGGGTGACCTCGCGCGGCGGCAGGACGGCGCCCTCGTGCACCGCCGCAGGAGCGACGGCCGTGGCTTCATCGGGCTCGTCGTCGACCGCGAGCGCCGTAGACGGTGCCACGGGAGCCCGGAGGGCGGTCGGCGCGGAACCGTCGGATGCGGGAATCGGGGCGACGGCCCATTCGGTGACCGACGACGAGTACGGCGCGGAGGTCTGCGAGCCACGCGGACCGGACGCCGGGGCCCCCGAGGTGGGACCGTGCGTCGGCGCCGAACCCGCCGGACCACGAGACGGCCCGCCGGGACCGGAGCCTCCGGGCCCGCCCGAACCGTCCTGCTCGAGGCGCGCGAGGTATTTGACCCGGATGCCGAGGACGGCCTGGATGGCCTGGCGGAGGTCTTCGCTCGGACCGCCCTCGGGGGTGCGCGTCTTGAAGGCCGTGAGGTCGCTGGCCGTGCGGAACGCCAGGGTGAGCACGTCGCCCTCGAAGGCGGCGACCGCGGCGGTGGAGACGACGAGCCACGACGACCGGCTCGCGACCTCGAGCTGACCGAGCACTTCGGGCCACGCGTCGCGCACGTGGCCGAGCTCGATCGGACCGACCGGGGTGGCTGGAGGCGTGGGCGCGGTCGGTTCGAGAGGAGACGCGTCGTCGGCGGGCGGGGCGTCGGCGCTGGCGGCGTCGGCGGCCGGAGCCTCGGCGAGCGGAGCGTCGGCGCTCGGAGCATCGACCGACGAAGCGTTGGCCGTCGGGCCGTCCCCAGCCTCAGCGACGGTCGGCGAGGACGCGGAAGACGGTGCATCGTCGGGAGACGACGCGCCCACCTCGGACTCCGCTGCGGTCGACGCCGACGTGGAGTCGGCGTCGCGCTCTGCGGCGACGGTCTCGGGAGTGGGAGCCGTGTCGAAAGGATGGGCCTCGTCGGAGGAGACCGCGCGGGCACGACCAGCCGCGGAGGAACCGGTTCGCGCGGGAACAGCCGCCCCCGGCATCGACGCGCGGTCGGGCTGCTCCTGCCCCCGGCGATCTACGGCGGCGGCGGGCGCGGACATCGGCTCGTCGTCGTCGAACGGCGGAGGAGCGTCGTCGTCGGTGAACGGCGGCGGGGCGTCGTCATCGCTCGGCAGGGGCTCGGCGGACGTGTCGGGTCGGCCGGGAGCAGCGTCTCTCGAGGGCGCGACGGCGGCCGACATCGCTTCGGACGGGGCCGAGTCCGGCGACGCCGCCGCGGCGGGGGCGACGGAGGGGGATGCCACCTCGGGCGCCGCGATCCGCCCCGGAGACGCCACGGTCGGCGATGCGACGGCGGCGGAACCAGAGCGAGGCGAAACGGTGGGGGAGCCCACCGTCGGCGACGCGATACCCGGGGACGCCACACCCGGCGAGGCGACACCCGGGGAAGCCACACCCGGCGAAGCCACACCCGGCGAAGCGACACCGGGAGATGCCACCGGCGCGGACGCCGCGCCCGGCGCCGCGATCCCCGGCGAGGCGAACCGAGAACCACCCGGGCTCGCGACCGCGGGGTCCGCCGGAGCCGCACCCGGGGTGGCGATGTCAGCGGAGGGCGATGCCGGACGCCCCGTGGCCGGGGCGGGGGCGGACGCTCCGCCGCGTGCCGCCTCGAGGTCGTGCGCCATGGCGGGCGATGTGCCCTGGGCGACCCCGGCGTGGGTGAGCACGCGCGCAACGAGAAGCTCGAGCTGCAATCGCGGGGACGTGGCCCCGGTCATCTCGTCGAGAGCCGCGACGACCAGGTCGGCCGTGCGCGAGAGGCGCGCGGCGCCGAAGGCTGTCGCCTGGCGCGACATGCGCTCGAGTTCGTCGTCGGGCACCCCGCGCAGCACCGCCGAGGCGCCGGCACCGGTGGCGGCCACGACGATCAGGTCGCGAAGCCGCTCGAGCAGGTCGTCGACGAAACGACGCGGATCTTGACCGGTCTGAACGACCCGGTCGACGGCGGCGAAGGCTCCTCCCCCGTCGTTCGCGGCGAAGGCGTCGACGACCTCGTCGAGCAGCTCGGAGTGCGTGTAGCCGAGCAGAGCGACCGCGCGCTCGTAGCGCACAAGCACGTGCCCGTCGGCGTCGGCGTCGCTGCCCGCGATGAGCTGGTCAAGCAACGAGAGGGTGTCGCGCGGCGACCCTCCGCCGGCGCGGACGACGAGGGGTAGCACGCCGGCTTCGACGCCCACGCCCTCGGTCTCGCAGAGCTCTTGGACGTACTCGAGCATCGCGGCCGGCGGCACGAGCCGGAACGGGTAGTGGTGCGTACGCGAGCGGATGGTGCCGAGCACCTTCTCGGGCTCGGTCGTGGCGAAGATGAACTTCACGTGCGCGGGCGGCTCTTCGACCAGCTTGAGCAGGGCGTTGAAGCCCTGCTGCGTGACCATGTGCGCCTCGTCGAGGATGAAGATCTTGAAGCGATCGCGCGCCGGGGCGAAGATCGCGCGCTCACGCAGGTCGCGGGCGTCGTCGACGCCGTTGTGGCTCGCCGCGTCGATCTCGACCACGTCGAGCGAGCCGCCGCCGCCGCGCCCCAGCTCGACGCAGCTGTCGCACGTTCCGCACGGGGTGTCGGTGGGGCCGGCTGCGCAGTTGAGGCAGCGGGCGAGGATGCGGGCCGACGTGGTCTTTCCGCAGCCGCGCGGACCGGAGAACAAGTACGCGTGACCCACGCGGTCGCTGCGCAGGGCGGTCATGAGCGGCTCGGTCACCTGCGACTGCCCGATCATCTCGCCGAACGCCTCGGGGCGGTAGCGGCGGTACAGGGCTGTGGTCACTCCCCCAGCCTACGGCGTACCTCCGACATCGCCTCCGCGGCCGCTCCCCGCGCGGTTCACCCTCCGCGTGGGGGGTGTATCGAGCACCGGATGCCGGATCCCCACGCCGCGACGCCGCCGCCGCCACGCCGCTCGACGCTCGACCGACCCGCCCGCCGTCACCGGAACAGGAGACGTCTTCGGAACAGGCCGGTTCTTCTCTCGCCGCCCTGTTCTCGTCGCATCCGCCTGTTCTCATGCCATCCGCCGCGCCCCCGACGCCGGCGCCGCACCGCTCCCCCGAAACGCCGAACGCGGCGACACCCCGGAGGATGCCGCCGCGTCACGGAGACTCAGAAGCCGCCGTCGAGTCCGACCGCGATCGGGCCGGTGTCGTCGCCGACGATCGGGATCGCCGTGGTGACGATCGGGACCGACGCCGACAAAAGCGTCCCGTCCTCGCGCACCGATCCCTCGAGCTGCCGGATCGACGGGCGTCCCGGACGCACCGGACCCTGGCCGTGCAGCGCGACGCGCACCGTCTCGCCCGGGCTGACGGTGTAGTCCACTCCGCGCACCGCGAAGGTGACCGCTTCGCCCTCTCCCCCGGCGCGCAGGGTCAGCGCCGACGCGGTGAGGGTGATGTCGAGACGCGTGCCGTGCCAGTGCAGCACGTACGACAGCTCGGGCCAGTCGGCGGGCAGACGCGGGTCGAAGGTGAGCAGACCGAAGTGGTCGCGCATGCCGCCGAAACCGCTCACGAGGGCCGTCCAGACGCCACCGGCCGAGGCGACGTGCACCCCGTCGGAGGCGTTGTGGTGCAGGTCGCCGAGGTCGACGAACGCCGCCTGACGGAAGTACTCCAGCGCGAGGTCCTGGTAGCCCACCTCGGCCGCGAGGATCGACTGCACGACCGCCGACAGCGTCGAATCGCCCGTGGTCAGCGGGTCGTAGTACTCGAAGTCGGCGAGCTTCTCGGCATCCGTGAAGTGGTTTCCCTGCAGGAACAGCGCGAGCACCACATCGGCCTGCTTGAGCACCTGGTACCGGTAGATCACCAGCGGGTGGAAGTGCAGCAGGAGCGGGCGCTGATCGGGCGGGGTGTTCTCGAGGTCCCAGATCTCGCGCTCGAGGAAGACGGCGTCCTGAGGATGGATGCCGAGGGCCTCGCTGAACGGGATGTGCATGGCCTCGGCGGCTTTGTCCCAGCGCTCGGGCTCGGAGGGGTCGAGGTTCATGCGGTCGGCCATCTGGGCGTAGGCCTCGGGGCTGTTCTCGGCGAGATCGCGCACGGTGCGCGCCGCGAAGCGCAGGTTGAAGCGCGCCATGACGTTCGTGAAGAGGTTGTCGTTCACGACGGTCGTGTACTCGTCGGGCCCGGTGACGCCGTGGATGTGGAACGAGTCGTGCTCGCCCTCGTCGGCCGCGTCGCTCGAACGCCAGAACCCGAGCGTCGACCACAGGCGCGCGGTGTCGACGGCGATGTCCACCCCCTCGCGGGCGAGGAACTCCTCGTCTCCCGTCGCGCGGACGTACTTGGCCAGGGCGAAGGCGACGTCGGCGTTGATGTGGTACTGCGCGGTGCCGGCGGCGTAGTACGCGGAGGCCTCTTCGCCGTTGATGGTGCGCCAGGGGAACAGCGCCCCGGCCTCGTTGAGCTGGTGCGCACGCTTCCGCGCGGCGGGGAGCATGAGATAGCGCATGCGCAGCGCGTTGCGCGCCCAGAGCGGCGATGTGTACGCCAGGAACGGGAGGACGTAGACCTCGGTGTCCCAGAAGTAGTGGCCGCTGTAGCCGGATCCGGTGACGCCCTTGGCGGGAACGCCCTGTCCGTCGGCGCGGGCCGCGGCCTGCGCGAGCTGGAACAGACACCAGCGGGTGGCCTGCTGCAGGTCGCCGTGACCGCCGATGCGCACGTCGGAGCGGTCCCAGAAGTCGGCGTACCAGGCGATCTGCTTCTCGACGAGCTTGTCGATGCCCGTCTCGACAGCGCGGTCGAGCGTGCGACGGCAGCGGTCGAGAAGCTCACCCGTGGGGACACCCCGTGAGGTGTGGTAGCTCACGAGCTTGGTGATCGTGGTCGGGACGCCGGCCCGGGCATGGACGCGATAGACGTTCTTGGCGATGTCGGGCTCGATGAGCTGTCGCGAGGTGTACTCGTTCTCGGTCTCGACGAGGTGGTCGGCGATGACCGCCAGGGTCATGTTCGACTCGCTGACCTCGTAGCTGAGCGCCGAGCGGTTGCCGTCCTGCCAGTACTCGCGCGGCTGCAGCACGCGGTCGCTGAGCTTCTCGGTCTTCCGCGGGTCGAAACCGGACTGCTTGGATGCCATCGGCGAGCCGCCGTAGATGCCCTCACCGTCCTGCCGGTTCAACAGCTGGCTGCTGACGGTGACGGGAGCGTCGGCGTCGAGCACCGTGACGGTCAAGCGGAGCACCGCGAGGTGCTTCTCGTCGAAGGACACGAAGCGTTCGTCCTCGATGCGGACGCGCTTGCCCGAGGGGGTGACCCACAGGATGTTGCGGCGCAGGATCCCCTGGCGCATATCGAGCACGCGCTCGTACTCGCGGACGTCGGCGACATCGAGCGAGAGCGGCTCGTCGTCGACGTAGACGCGCATGACCTTGGCATCCGGAGCGTTGATGATCGTCTGCCCGACCTCGGCGAAGCCGTAGGCCTGCTCGGCGTGACGGATGGGGAACGTCTCGTGGAAGCCGTTGATGAACGTGCCTTGCTCGAGGGCGAACCGCCCCTCGATCGAGTTGCCGCGCAGGCCGAGGTAGCCGTTGCCGACGGCGAAGAGGGTCTCGGTGACCCCCACGTCGTCGATCGAGTACTCGGTCTCGACGAGGCGCCATTCGTCGACGGGGAAGCGATCGCGATCGATCATCGGGGGCGTGCCTTCCGGTGGCAGGGTCGAACGTCGACGCGAGACGGCGGGGGGCCGCTCGCGCGGGTGGTGCGCGGTGTCGCCGTGCGGGACGGCGCGGGGGTGTCGCGGGTGGTGACGGCTCAGTCTACGAACGCGGCGAGGTCGTCGACGACCACGGTGGCCCCGGCGGAGCGGAGGTCGTCGGCTCCGACGCCCCGGTCGACCCCCACGACGACGCTGTAGCCGGCGGCGACGGCGGATTGCACGCCGCTCAGCGCGTCTTCGACGGCTACGGACCGCGCGGGGTCGACGCCGAGCAGCCGAGCCGCTTCGGCGAAGACATCGGGGGCGGGCTTCGACGAGAGGTGATCGCGCTCGGCGATGACACCGTCCATCACGACGGGGAAGCGATCGCGGATGCCCGCGGCTTCGAGGACCTCGACGGCGTTCTTCGAGCTCGAGACCACTGCGATGGGGGTCCCCGCCGCCTGGAGCACGTCGAGGAGCGCGACCGACCCCGGGTAGGGGGCAATCCCCTCGCGACGGAGGATCTCGGAGAAGACGACATTCTTTCGGTTGCCGACCCCGCACACGGTGTCTTCGGACGGATCGTCGGAGGGGTCGCCCCACGGCACCTCGACGTCGCGGCTGCGCAACAGACTCGCGACCCCGTCGTACCGCTTCTTGCCGTCGACGTACTCGAAGTAGTCGCGATCGGTGTAGGCCGGCTCGATCTTCCACGCCGCGAAGAGCTCGTCGAACATGGTCTTCCAGGCCCTCATGTGCACCTCGGCCGTGGGTGTGAGCACGCCGTCGAGATCGAAGAGCACACCCTCGAATGCGGTGAGGTCAGGCAGGTCGGGGCTGTCGGTCACGGCGGGCTCCAGGTCGGGATGCGGTGCGTGGGCGGCGGGGCCGCGGCGCTCTCAGGGTAGCGGGCGGGCCCCACCGGGGCGGGTCGTGGCGTCGGTTCATTCAACCCGGTAGAGGGTCGATGGGGGTCAGCTTGCGACGGACAGCGTCTGCCGAGCGATCTCGAGCTCCTCATCGGTGGGTACGACGAGCACCTCGACGCGCGAGGAGTCGGCGGAGATGCGCCGGATGCCGCGACCGCGCGTCGCATTGCGCTCGGCGTCGATCTCGACCCCGGCGAATCCGAGCGTCGCCATGGCTTCGGCGCGCACGGCGGCGGCGTTCTCGCCCACTCCCGCGGTGAACGAAATCACGTCGACCCCGTTCAATTGGGCGAGGTAAGCGCCCGCGTACGCGCGCAGGCGGTGGATGTAGACGTCGAAGGCGAGGCGCGCCGCAGGGTCTCCCGCCTCGCGTCGCTGCTGGATGTCGCGCATGTCGGACACCCCCGCGATGCCGAGCAGGCCCGAGCGCTTGTTGAGGAGCGTGTCGAGGTCGGCGGTCGACATGTCGGCGCGCCGCGCGAGCTGCAGCAGCACCGCCGGGTCGAGGTCGCCCGAGCGTGTGCCCATGACGAGCCCCTCGAGCGGAGTGAGACCCATCGACGTGTCGACCGAGCGGCCGCCCTCGATCGCGGCGACCGAGGCGCCGTTGCCGAGGTGGAACACGATCTGCTTCAGCTCGGCGAGCGGGCGCCCCACGAAGGCGGCCGCGGCCTCGCTGACGAACTTGTGGCTGGTGCCGTGGAAACCGTACCGGCGGATGCGGTGAGCCTCGGCGACCTCGCGGTCGATCGCGTAGGTGTACGCCTCGGGGGCGAGCGATTGGTGGAAGGCGGTGTCGAACACGGCCACGTGCGGGACGTCGGGGAACGCCTTCTTCGCCGCGACGATCCCGGCGAGGTTCGCGGGGTTGTGAAGCGGCGCCAGCACCGACAGCTCGTCGATGTTGATCTCGACGAGGGGGGTCACCACGGTGGGCGCGAAGAACCGCGCACCTCCGTGCACGACGCGGTGACCGACCGCGACCGGGGCGTACTCGTCGAGCGAAGGCCCGTGCGCGGCGAAGGCGTCGAGCATGACCGCGAAGCCCGCGGTGTGGTCGGGGATCTCGCGCTCGATCGTGTACGTGGCATCCGTCACCGTGGGTGCCGGAGCGTCGGGGGCGGCGAGGGCGGCCGCCGTGACCGTGTGGGTCGTAACGCCCGTGCCCTCGCCGATGCGCTCGACGAGACCGGATGCCAGCACGCGCTCGTGCGCCATGTCGAGCAACTGGTACTTGAACGACGACGAACCGCTGTTGACGACGAGGACGACGCTCACTGGGTGCCCCCCTGGGCCTGGATCGCGGTGATGGCGATGGTGTTGACGATGTCGTCGACGAGGGCGCCGCGCGAGAGGTCGTTGATGGGTTTGTTCAGGCCCTGCAGCACGGGGCCGATGGCCACCGCGCCGGCCGAGCGCTGCACGGCCTTGTAGGTGTTGTTGCCCGTGTTGAGGTCGGGGAAGACGAACACCGTCGCCCGACCGGCGACCTCGGAGTCGGGCATCTTGGCCCGCGCGACGGCGGCGTCTGCCGCGGCGTCGTACTGGATCGGCCCCTCGACGAGCAGCTCGGGCGCGCGCTCGCGCACCAGGGCGGTCGCGGTGCGGACCTTCTCGACGTCTGCTCCCGTGCCCGACTCCCCCGTCGAGTACGACAGCATGGCCACGCGCGGCGCGATGCCGAACTGCTCGGCGGTCGCGGCAGAAGACACCGCGATGTCGGCAAGCTGCTCGCTCGTGGGGTCGGGGATGACGGCGCAGTCGCCGTACACGAGCACGCGATCGGCGAGGGCCATGAGGAACACGCTCGAGACGACCGAGACGCCGGGGGCGGTCTTGATGATCTCGAACGCCGGGCGGATCGTGTGCGCCGTGGTGTGGGCGGCTCCGGAGACCATGCCGTCGGCCAGGCCCAGGTGCACCATCAGCGTGCCGAAGTACGACACGTCGGTCACGGTGTCGGCGGCCTGGGCATAGGTGACGCCCTTATGGGCGCGGAGCCGCGTGTACTCGGTTGCGAACTTGTCGACGTGCACGGCGTCGAAGGGGCTGAGCACCTCGGCGTCGCGGATGTCGATGCCGAGCTCGATCGCGCGCCCGCGCACCTCGATCGGTTCGCCGAGGATCGTGAGGTCGGCGATGCCGCGCGAAAGCACGGTGGCGGCGGCGCGCAGGACGCGGTCGTCGTTGCCCTCGGGCAGCACGATGCGGCGCTTGTCGCTGCGGGCGCGGTCGACGAGGCCGTACTCGAACATGAGCGGGGTGACCACGCTCGGGCGGGCGACGCCCAACTCGCGCGTGAGCAGCTCGGTGTCGACGTGGCGCTCGAAGAGCGCGAGCGCGGTGTCGTACCGGTGCTGCGAGTCGGCGGCGAGGCGACCGCGCGTGTTCATGATGCGCACCGCGGTGTCGTAGGTGCCGAGGTCGGTCGCGATGATCGGCAGGGGCGAGCCGAGGCCGTCGATCAGGCGCACGATCGCGTCGGGCAGCTCGAACCCGCCGTTCAGCACGATGCCCGCGAGCGAGGGGAACGTGCCCGAGGCGTTGGCCAGCAGGGCGGCGATGAGCACCTCGCTGCGGTCGGCCGGGATGACGACGACCGCCGACTCCTTGAGTCGCGGCAGCACGTTGACCATCGACATGCCGGCGACGACGACGTCGAGGACCTCGCGGGTCAACAGAGCCGGGTCGCCCTTGATGAGCTCGCCCTCGACCGAGCGCAGCACGCCGCGCACCGAAGGGGCGATGAGGAAGCGGTCTTCGGGGAGGGCCCAGACGGGCACGCTGCGACGCTCGGCCGGAGCCCCGACCGGAACCGCGTCGACGACCTGACGCACGGATGCCGTGATCTCGTCGAGGTGGTCGGGATCGGCGCGGTTGGCGATCACGGCGAAGAGCGCGGCCCGCTCGTGCTGCAGCTCGGAGACGGCGAGCGAGGCGATCTGCCCGACCTCGTTCGGGGTGCGCGCGACCGACATGCCCAGCGTCTCGCTGTGACCCTGCTGCGCGCGACCGCCGAGCACGAGCAGCACGGGGGCGCCGAGGTTCGCCGCGATGCGGGCATTGTAGGCGAGCTCTGCGGGGCTGCCGACGTCGGTGTAGTCGCTACCGATGATGACGACCGCGTCGCACTGGGCCTCGACGGCCTTGTAGCGCTCGACGATGCGGGCCAGCGCGGCATCGGCGTCGTCGCGCACGTCGTCGTAGGTCACGCCCACGCAGTCGTCGTAGGCGAGGTCGACGCTGTCGTGATCGAGCAGCATCTCGAGCACGTAGTCGCGCTCGGCGGTGGAGCGCGCGATGGGCCGGAACACCCCCGCGCGCGGGGTCACGCGGCTCAGGGCGTCGAGCACGCCCAGAGCCACGGAGGACTTGCCCGAATGACCTTCGGCCGACGTGATGTAGATGCTCTGCGTCACGGAGCCAGCCTATTGCGGGCCTCCGACACCGCCGCGGGGTTGCTTCGGCGTCGAGTGATCAGGAGCGGTGCGCGGACAGGATGCGCGCACCGGCCGAGCGGAGGTCCCCGGCGAGCGCCGCGTCGGGGTCGAGGTCGGCGATGATCCCGGAAACCCCGTCGAGCGGGAGGATGCCGAAGCGCGACGCCGTCCCGAGCTTCTCCTCACTCGCGAGGACGAACGTCTCGGCCGCGCGGGCCGCGAGCGCGCGCTTCATGGCCGCCTCCTCGGCATCCCCCGTCGTCAGTCCCGTTTCGGGGTGAACCCCCGTCACACCCAGGAAGAAGAGGTCGGCGCTGACGCTCTGCGCTGCTTCCATCGCCGCGGCTCCGCAGGCGACCGCCGAATGCTTGAAGAGGCGCCCACCGAGCACGATGACCTCGGCGTCGTGATCGAGGAGCGCGGCGGCGATCGTCGGCGAGTGCGTGATGATCGCGCCGCCGAAAGAGCGTGGCAGCAGGTCGACCATCGCCAGGGTCGTCGTGCCCCCGTCGAGCAGGACGGTGGAGTCGGGCTCGATGAGGGCGACCGCGGCGGCGGCCACGCGCTCTTTACTCCCCCGAGCGACCTCGCGACGGGCGGAGTAGTCGGCGACGGCCGGCGACACCGGGAGAGCCCCGCCGTAGACGCGGACCGCGAGGCCCGCGGCATCCAATTCTCGAAGATCTCGGCGGATGCTGTCTTCGGAGAGTCCCCACTCGACGGCGATGTCCTTCACGACGAGACGCCCGTCGCGCCGGAGCCGGTCGAGAAGGGCGTCTTTGCGGGCGGCGGCGAGCATGGTTCACATTGTTGCACGTTTCTGCACTATCGTTCCGGATCATGGATAGCGCTCGCCCCGGCACCACCGTCCCCGATCACCGCGGTCGCAGCGGGCTGCACCTCACGGGTCTCGCCCTCGACCGCAACCCGCGGGTGGAGGTCACCGACGTCGACCTCCTCGCGGCCGGCTGGCACGTGCTGCGGGCGACGACGTTCCGCTACCGCGGAGACGACGGCGAGTGGACGACCCTCACGCGCGAGACCTACGACCGGGGCAACGGGGCGACGATCCTGCTCTACGACCCCGACCGGCGCACCGTTCTGCTCACCCGGCAGTTCCGCTACCCCGCCTATGTCAACGACCACCCCGACGGCATGCTCATCGAGACCGCCGCGGGCCTGCTCGACGACGACGATCCGATGACCGCGATCCGCCGCGAGGCCGACGAGGAGACGCGGGTGCGGGTCGACGAGGTGCAGCACGTGTTCGACGTCTACATGAGTCCGGGATCGGTCACCGAGCGGCTGCACTTCTTCGCCGCGGCCTACGACGGCGCCGAGCGCGAGGGCGACCGCGGGGGCCTTGCCGAGGAGGACGAAGAGATCGAGATCGTCGAGTACGACATCGACGTCGCGCTGGCGAAGATCCGCGACGGATCGATCCAGGATGCCAAGACCATCATGCTGCTGCAGTGGGCGGTGCTCGACGGGCCCTTCGCCCGGCGCTGAGGCACGGCATCCGAAATCGGGCTCCGGGCTCCGGTTTCCGGGCAAAGAAAAGACCCTCCGCGCACCCGGTAGAGCCTGGTTACCCTTGCTACGTTTCCGTCCTGGGGGAGTTGGCCGGGATACCGCCACGCGGAGAGCCGAGTACAGCCTACCCGACGCGAACGGGCGCTCGTGGTCGCCGCCTCCGAGGACGACGGAACGGCCGGGGCATCAGCGCCCCGGCCGCCCCTCATCCGCCGCGTCAGCGCTTCAGACGCAGCGTCACCAGCTGGAACGGACGCAGGTCGAGCTCGACCACTCCGTCCGTCGTCCTCGCCACCGCCGTTGCCTCGACCTCGCGCTCGAGCAGGTCCGTCTCGACGACACCGGCGAGAGCGAACCCGGCCTCGAGGTGCGCGCGCGTGCGCTCCCCCAGAGCCTCGTAGAGGCGCACGAGCACATCCCCCGAGCCGTCCTGAGCGAGCTTGACCGCCTCGACGACGACACCGGGCCGGTCGATCGCGACGAGCGGGGCGACCGCCGTCTCGGCGGCATCCGGAATCGTCCGCTCGGGCAGGTTCGTGCGGTACCCCTCCGTGACGGCGTCGATCACGTCGGCCCCCACGACGATGCCCACCTCGAGGTGATGAGCGCCCTGGTCCTGACCGGGGTCGGGGAAGGTCGCCGCGCGGATGATCGAGAGGCGCACGAGCGACGAGGTCCCACCGGCGGCGCGCTCGTGGCGTGTGATGTCGTGGCCGTAGGTGGAGTCGTTGGTGACGGCAACGCCGAAGCCCGGCTCGGCGACCCGCACCCAGCGGTGCGCGGCCGTCTCGAAGCGTGCCGCATCCCACGAGGTGTTCGTGTGGGTGGGGCGGACGATGTGCCCGAACTGGATCTCCGAAGCCGCGCGATCGGTGTGGACGTCGACGGGGACACCGAGCTTGAGCAGCTTCTGCTGCTCATGCCAGTCGACGTCGAGCGACAGACGCACGGTGCGGGAGCCGTTCGCCAGGGCGATGCGCGTGACGATCGTGGACGCGCCCGTGCTGCGCTCGATGACGACAGCGTGGCCGTCCAGGCGCACGGCGTCGGCGGAGTCGAGGGGGGTGACGTGGCGCCGGTAGGTCTCGTCGATGTCCCATGCGTCCCACTGGGTGGGCGTATCGCGGAACACCTCGAACAGCCCCGCCGCGCGATCCGCCGGCACGACCTCGCGGCCGCTGGCCACCTCGACCAGCGAGGTGAGCAGACCGCGTCCGTCGATGACCGCGCGCACGATGCCGTTGTCGAGGACGAAGCCCTCGCCGTCCGCCCGCGGGGCGACGTCCCCCGCGGGTGCCGCGGAAGCGATCGCGAGGGCGGGAGCGCCGGCGCGGCGGTGCGGGGCCGCGTTGGCCACGACCGCGTGGTCGCCGGTGCCGACGAGCGCGCGCAGGCTGTCGGTGATGATCTGCTCGAGCTCGGTCGCGATCGCTTCGTAGTTGCGCTCGGCATCGCGGTGGACCCAGGCGATCGAGGTGCCGGGCAGGATGTCGTGAAACTGCTGCAGCAGCACGAGGCGCCAGAGGCGCCGCAACGCCTCGGCCGGGTACGTCGCGCCCACCCGCACCGCGGCGGTCGCCGACCACAGCTCCGCCTCGCGCAGCAGGTGCTCACTGCGGCGGTTGCCCTGCTTGGTGCGCAGCTGGCTGGTGTAGGTGCCGCGGTGGAACTCGAGGTACAGCTCCCCCGCCCACACGGCCGGGTCGGCGTACTCGGCCTCGGCCGTCTCGAAGAACTCCCGCGGGGTCGAGTGCTTCACGATCGGGGCGCCCTCGAGCGAGCCCGTGCGCGCGATCGTCGCGGTCATCTCGCGGGTGGGGCCGCCGCCGCCGTCGCCGAAGCCGTAGGGAAGGAGCGAGGTGCGCGCCCGGCCCTTGTCGGCGAAATTGCGCTCGGCGTGCGCGAGGTCGGCCGCTGTGACCTCGGAGTTGTACTTGTCCACGGGCGGGAAGTGGGTGAAGATGCGCGAGCCGTCGATGCCCTCCCACCGGAAGGTGTGGTGCGGGATGCGGTTCGTCTCGTTCCACGAGATCTTCTGCGTGAGGAACCAGCGGGCTCCCGCCGCCTTCATGATCTGCGGCAGAGCGCCGCTGTAACCGAACGAGTCGGGTAGCCACACCTCTTCGGTGTCGATGCCGAACTCCTCGAGGAAGAACGACTTGCCCTCGACGAACTGGCGGGCCATCGCCTCGCCGCCGACCATGTTGGTGTCGGACTCGACCCACATCCCGCCCACCGGCACGAAGCGTCCCTCGGCGACGCGCGCCTTGAGGCGCTCCCACAGCGCCGGGTAGTGCTCCTTCATCCAGGCGAACTGCTGCGCCGACGAACTGGCGAAGACGAACTCGGGGTCTTCGTCCATCAGCGAGAGCACGTTGCTGAAGGTGCGCGACACCTTGCGGGCGGTCTCGCGCACCGGCCAGAGCCACGCCGAGTCGATGTGGGCGTGGCCCACCGCGTGAAGGACATGGGCGCTGGATGCCGCGGGCGCGGCGAGCAGCGGAGCGAGCACGTCGCGACCGGCCTGCGCGGTCCCGGCGACGTCGTGGGGATCGACCGCGTCGATCGCGGCATCCATCCCCTCGAGGAGGGCCGCGCGGCGCGCCGAGGTCGCGTCGAGCTCGGCCAGCAGACCGTGGAGCAGGCGGAAGTCCTGCAGGAGTTCCCACACCGCGACGTCGCGGAGTCCGATCGACATCTCGCGCAAGACGTAGAGGGGGGCGTCGCCCGCCGTCACGGGGTCGCCGACCGGGGTCGGCTCGAAGGTGAAGAGGCTCCCCACGTCGGGGTTCGACGCGGCCTCGACGAGGACGTCGATCCGGCCGTCGGCGTCGACCGCGGCGGCGGTGGCGTTGTTGAACGGCGAGATGCCCTTGATCGGGGCCCCGTCGCGGTTCCAGATCAGCGCCTCGCACTGGAAACCGCTCTGCCCGGCCGTGAACCCGAGGTCGACGACGAATTCGGCGACGGTGCCCGCGGGAAGGACCCCCGAGTCGTCGCGCCACGCGGCGGGGGTCTC
The DNA here is from genome assembly GCF_900104345.1 of Microbacterium testaceum StLB037. Taxonomy (GTDB): domain Bacteria; phylum Actinomycetota; class Actinomycetes; order Actinomycetales; family Microbacteriaceae; genus Microbacterium; species Microbacterium testaceum_A. Next base: position 412,940 of record NZ_FNJN01000004.1, on the reverse strand, counting down.
TCCCGACACGGCGAACCAGGTCGTCCCCCACGCCCGGCCCCACGGCGTTCCGATCGCGAAGGGGCGGTATTCGGCATCCCGAGCCTCGTCGAAGGTGACCGGCTCGCCGGGGGCCTCCCACGCCGAGATCTCGAGGGGCTGACGGTCGCGGTAGACGGCGGGGGCGAGACGCTCGCGGACGAAGCGTTCGATACGCATCTCGATGAGCGCGGTGCGGTCGTGCATGAAGTGGGTTCCTTGTCTGGGGGGACGGGTCAGCCCTTGACCGCGCCGGCGAGAGCCGACGGGCCGCCGAGTCCGCGCTGCACGAGGACGTACAGGCCGAGCACCGGAAGGGAGTAGACGATCGAGTAGGCCGCGAGCTGGCCGTAGGCCACGGCTCCGAACGACCCGAAGAAGTTGAAGATGCTGACGGCGGCCGGCTGGTAGTCGGGGCTGAGCAGCAGCACGAAGGGGACGAAGAAGTTCCCCCACGCCTGGATGAAGGTGAAGATGAACACCACCGCGATGCCCGGGCGCATGAGGGGCAGCACGATCTGCACGAGCGTGCGCATCGACCCCGCGCCGTCCATCCAGGCCGCGTGCTCGAGCTCGACGGGAACCCCGTCCATGAAGTTCTTCATCATCCAGATCGCGATCGGCAGGGCGCTCGCGGTGAGGAAGAGGATCGTGCCGCCGATCGAGTCGATCAGGTTGAGCTGGACGAACAGGCTGTAGACGGGCACCATGATCGCCGTGATCGGAAGGCACGTGCCGAACAGCACCGCGTAGAGGAAGGGCTTGCCGACGCGCATCTTGTACCGCGAGAGCGGGTAGGCCGCCAGCGAGGCGAGCACGACCGTGGCGATCGAGGTGCCCCCGGCCAGAAGCACGCTGTTCCACAGGGGCTGGAAGAGCAGGTCGGGCTTCATCACGGCCGCGAAGTTGTCGAGGGTGACGACCTCGGGCATCTTGATCGCCAGCGTGGGCTGCGCGTCGAGCGAGGCCGTGACGAGCCACACGAGCGGGACCACGAACAGGATGCCGACCACGATCAGGAGCGTGTTGGCGACGACGCGGAGGGCGCGCGTGCGCGGCGACGACAGCGACGCCTTCTTGCGCGCGGGGGCGCGGCGGGCCGAGCGGACGCGCGCTCCGGTCACCTCGGGGAGGGTGGCGGTGGTCATGACGAGACCTCCTCGCGCAGAGCGCGGACGTAGAAGAACGAGAAGATCGCGCCGATGAGCAGCATGATCGTGGCGATCGCGGTGCCGTAGCCGAGCTCGCCGAACTTCAGACCCTGCTGGTAGGCGAGGATCGGCAGCGTCGTGCTCTTGGTGCCGGGGCCACCGCCGGTCATGACGAAGATCAGCGTGAAGACCGACAGGGTCTGCAGCGTCACGATCATCGAGTTCGTGCCGATGGTCGAGCGGATCATGGGGATCGTGATGAGGAAGAGGCGCTTGATGCCGCTCGCCCCGTCGACCTCGGCCGCCTCGGTGATCTCGGGCGGCACGTCGGCGAGGGCCGCCGAGTAGACCATCATCGAGAACGCCGTCCCGCGCCAGATGTTGGCGAAGATGACCATGAGCACCGGCATCGTGAAGAGCCAGCTGACGGGGTCGAGACCGAAGAAGCCGAGGATCACGTTCAGGGTTCCGTTGTCGCGGAAGAACGCGTACGCGGCGAAGGCCGCGACGATCTCGGGCAGGACCCACGCGGTGACGACGATCGTGCCGACCACCGCGGTGACGACGCGATTGCCCGAGCGCATCATGAGGGCCAGGGCGAGCCCCAGGATGTTCTGACCGATCACGGCCGAGAAGAACACGAACACGATCGTGTTGACGACCGCCACGGGGAAGTCGGGGGCCTTGAAGAGCTGGGTGTAGTTGTCGAGGCCGATGAACTGGCTCGCGACGGCGGTCGAGCCCGACAGGGTCGCATTGGTGAGCGAGCCCCACAGCGACACGAGGATCGGTCCGAGCAGGAACACCGCGAGCAGCAGCGCTGCGGGAAGGAGCGGGAGCGCCCGGGCCGAGGACCGGAGGCCGCGCGTGGTGGCGCGCGACCTCCGGTCGGTTCCGGTCGCCCCGGTCTGAGCCAGGGCGGTCACGATCAGCCCTGCTGGGTGTTGTCTTGACCGACGATGCCGATGACGGCCTGGTCGTAGGCTGCGGCGGCGTCGTCGACGCTGGACTGCCCGGTCATGACGGCTTCCATCGCGACCTGGATCTGGTTCGAGATCTTGTCGTAGTCCTCGGTCGCCGGGCGGAAGTGGGTGGTGTCGACGAAGCTCGAGAAGGTCTCGAAGCTCGGGTTGGCGTCGAGGTACTCGCTGGACTGGGCGACGTCGGCGCGCACGGCGATCTGGCTGTTGTTGATGTCGTAAGACGTGGCGTTGTCCTTGTTCACCGCGGTGGAGAGGAAGTCCCAGGCGGCGTCCGCGTTCTTGGTGTTCTTGCCGATGGCGAGCGTCCACCCGCCCGACATGCTCGTGGTGCCGGGCGCCTGACCGTTCTGGGTGGGCATCGCGGCGATGCCGAGCGTGTCGCTCCACGCGGGCCACGGGGCGGTGCCGCCGTCGACCCACGCGGCCGACTGCCACGAGCCGTCGAGGGCGATCGCGAGCTTGCCCTTCGGCAGCCAGTCGGCGGTCACACTGGTGAAGATGTTGGGGTCGAGCGCCTGCTGGAGCGAGGGCCCGAGTCCGCCCTGGTAGACGTCGGAGACGAACTTCAGCGAGTCCTTGAAGCCCTGGCTGCCGACGACCCACTTCTTCGAGGAGATGTCGTAGAGGGTGTCCTCGGTGCCGTAGAGGAGCATCTCGAGCCCCTGCATGGATGCCGCTTCACCGGCCGTCTTGCCCGAGTACACGTTCATCGGGATGACGTCGGGATCGGCCGCCTTGACCTTCTCGGCCGCCGAGAGCACGTCGGCCCAGGTCTTGGGCTGCCACGGGACGGAGATGCCCGCCTTGGCGAAGATCTCCTTGTTGTACCAGAGGCCGCGGGTGTCGGTTCCGAGCGAGACGCCGTAGGTCTTGCCGTCGGGGCCGAGGCCGGCCTGCTTGGCGCCGTCGGCGAACTGCGACCAGTCGCTCCACTTCGCGAGGTAGTCGTCGAGGGGCAGCAGGTACCCCGCCGCGGCGTCGGACTGGATCTTGAAGGTGTCTTCGTACTGGACGTCGGGGGCGGTGCTGGCCGACTTGTTCATCAGCGCGAGCTTCGTGTAGTAGTCGGCGCCCTCGGCCTGGATCGGCACGAGCTCGACGGTCATGCCGGGGTGCGCGGCCTCGTACTGCGACTTCGCGGTCTCCATCAGCGTCTGCATCTGGTTGAAGGTCGCCGTGGTCTGGTACGCGACGCGGATGGTCTTCGCGTCGCCGGCGTCTCCGCTGCCCGCGGAACAACCGGCCAGGGCCGCGGTCAGGGCGGCGGCGGTCAGAAGACCGGTCACCATCGTCAGTTTCTTCATGAAAGCTCCCTTGCTCGGGTGGAGACACCACGTCGCCAGAACCTTTTATAAATCAAATGGACTAACTCGGCAAGTCCGAACGGCGCAGCCCATGTAACGATCGGGAAACACGCGGCTCCGCGCGCCAGGGGTCGGGCTCAGAGGGCGATCATCATGCGCGTCGGCCGGGCCGCGAAGGCGCCGTCGAGCATGAGGCAGGCGGCCCCGACGGCCGCGACGTCGGTTCCGACCCTCGAGCGACGCACGACGATCTCGCGCGTCGCGGTCGAGGCCGTGTCGACGGCGACGCGCTCGGCGACGACATCGCCCAGCACCCCCGCCAGGCGCTCCCACACGGGGCCGCCGAGGACGACCTCGTCGACGTCGATCAGGTTGTTGGTCACGACCAGCGCGCGCGCGATCCGCTCCCCCGCCCGCCGCAGCACCGCGGCCGGCACCTCCTCGCCCTCACGGGCGTCGCGCACGAGCCGGTCCAGGTCGGGGCGCGTGTCGCCGGCCGCCGCGGGAGCGTACCCGGCCTCGGCCAGCAGCACACGCGGCTCGATCGACACCCCGAGGCACCCGCGAGCGCCGCACGCGCAGGGCGGGCCATCGGGATCGACGATCACGTGGGCGATGCCGCCGGCGTTGCCGGTGCGTCCGCGCACCGGCGCACCCGCGATCGCGAGCCCCACACCGACACCCGCGCCGTAGTACAGGAACATCGCGTCCCCGAGGGCATCGGAGCGGTCGAACCACATCTCCCCCACCATCGCGGCCGTCACGTCCTTCTCCACGATCACCGGCAGGCCCGTGACGGCGCCGAGGTCTTCGCGCACGTTCACGTTGTGCCACTCCGGCAGCAGGGGCGGATCGAGAAGGCGTCCGCCGCGCGCGTCGAAGGGACCCGGGGCGGCCACACCGACCCCGAGGACGAGCTCGCGGGGGATGCCGGCGCGCTCGACGATCGCGTCGACAGCGGCACCCACGGCATCCACCAGTCCGGCGGGAGTCGACACCGCCGGGCGGGCGATCTCGTCGTGCGCGATGACCTCACCCGCCATGTCGACCACCACGACCGTGTCGACCACCGGGTCGAGGTGCACCCCGACCGCGAACCGCGAGCGCGGCTCGAGCTTGAGCAGCGTGCGGGGCTTGCCGGGACCCGAGATGACCTTGCCGGCCTCGACGATCAGCCCTTCGTCGGCCAGGCGACGGGTCACGTTGCTGAGCGTCTGGGCGCTGAGACCCGTGCGCGCCGACAGTTCGACCCGGCTGAGCCCCTCGGGCGAGCGGCGGATGTGATCCAGCACGAGAGCCTGGTTGTACTCCCCGACGGCGGGCAGGTTGGATCCCGTACGCATGACCCCTGCCCTCGTTCGCCGGTCCGCGGCGCGGGCCCTCTCGTCCAGATTACGCCCGCCCATCAGCGCGCCACCCTCTGCGGAACCGTCAGGACTGCAGCGCCAACGCCGCCGCCCCGAGCAGCGGACCGTCTCCGTCGAGGCCCGAGCCGACGATGCGGCAGCGCCGCGCGTACGCGTGCAGCGAGGCGGCCTGGGCGGCCGCACGCACCTGGTCGACGTAGTCGGGCGCGACCTGCGAGAAGCCCCCGGCGATGGCGACGGCCTCGAGATCGCACAGGGTGGCCGCCGCGGCGATGGCCTGCCCCACCGCGGTCGCCGACCGGGTCACGGCGGCGATCGCGACGGCGTCCCCCTCCGCGTGGGAGGCGGCGAGATCGAGACCGGTCTCGCCCTGCCAACCCTGCGTCTTCGCCCAGGCGACGGTGCCCGGCCCCGCGGCCACGGCTTCGAGGGTGGCCGCGACGACCTCGTCGCCCTCGATGGTGCGGACGAAGGTCTGTCCCAGATGACCCGCGTTGCCGCTGGCGCCGCTGACGGGGCGACCGCCCAGCACGAGGCCGCCGCCCACTCCCGTCGACACGACGATCGCCATCGCGTCGTCGCAGCCGACCAGGGCACCGCGCCAGTGCTCGGCGAGGGCGATGCACGTGCCGTCGAGGGCGAGGTGGATCGGGCCGTCGACGAGTCCCGAGAGCACCTCGTCGATGGGCAGACCCGCCGCGAGGGGCAGGTTGAGGGGCGACACCGACCGCGAGGGCAGGTCGACCGGGCCCGCGCTGCCGACGCCGATCGCGGTCACCGTGGCCCCGGGCACGGCGGCCAGCGCCGCGGCGGCGGCCTCGCGCACGTGGCGGGCGATCGTGTCGCGGTCGTTCTCGCGACCGGTGGGGCGTCGGGTGACGCTCGCGCGGACCACCTCGCCCGAGGCCGAGACCAGGGCCGCGTCGACCTTCGTTCCGCCGATGTCGACGGCGAGCACGTGGGGGTCGGCGGGCAGGGACGGGGTGGTGTGCGACATGCGCGGGCTCCTCGGGTGGACCAACGCTCCCCGATCCTAGGGGCGCTCCACTCTCGCCGAGTGCCGCCTGTGCACCCGCGGTATTCCGACCCCCGCCGCCGCGACGCGGGTTACGATCGGGTCACGGCGGCGACGACGCGCCTCCGCCTCCGCGACACAAGGGATGCCATGGACGAGACGGTCACGCCCGAGGCGACTACGCGGCTGCGCCGCGCCGACACCGCCGGCGGCCCCGCCCGCCCCGGGGTCGACACCGCTCTCGACGCAGAGACTTTCGCCCGCCTGACCGGGGAGATCCTGGCATCCGTCTCGAAGGTGATCGACGGTAAGCCCGAGGCCGTCCGCAGCGCCCTGATCGCGTTGCTGGCCGAGGGGCACCTGCTCATCGAAGACGTCCCGGGCGTCGGCAAGACGATGCTCGCCCGGGCGCTCGCCGCCACGGTCGACGCCGACGTCCGTCGCATCCAGTTCACCCCCGATCTTCTGCCCGGCGACATCACCGGCGTGTCGGTGTTCAATCCGGTGCAGCGGCAGTTCGAGTTCACCCCCGGCGCGGTGTTCGCCCACATCGTCATCGCCGACGAGATCAACCGCTCCTCCCCCAAGACGCAGTCGTCGCTGCTCGAGGCCATGGAGGAACGCCAGGTCACCGTCGACGGGCGCACGCACGTCCTGCCCTCGCCGTTCCTCGTGGTGGCCACGCAGAACCCGTTCGAGATGGAGGGCACGTACGTTCTCCCCGAGGCGCAGCGCGACCGCTTCCTCCTGCGGATCTCGATGGGATACCCGGATGCCGCGGCCGAGGCCCTCATGCTCCGTCAGCGCGACGCGGTGAACCCCCTCGACGGGTTGACGCCGGTCGTCACCGCGCGCCAGGTGACCGCGATGATCGCCTGGGCCCGGGGGGTCCACGTGGCCCCCGCGCTCGAGGAGTACGTCGTCGCCCTCGCGCAGGCGACGCGCAGCCATCCCGACATCCGCCTGGGCGCGAGCCCTCGAGCGACCCTGCAGCTCGTTCGCGCTGCGAAGGTCCGCGCCGCTCTCGACGGCCGCGCCTACGTGATCCCCGACGACATCACCGCTCTGCTGTCGCCGGTGTTCGCCCACCGCCTGATCGCCAACCGGTCCGCCGCGGGCGGCCGCGCCGGAGCCGCGGTCGTCGCCGACGCCCTGGACCGGATCGCGACGAGCGTGCGCGTCCCCCTCGCCCCGCGGCCGTGAGCGCCGGCGTGAAGCGCCTGTGGCCCTTCACCCTCCGGGGCACGGGGGCGGTCCTCCTCGCCGTCGCGGGGTTCGTCATCGCGCAACGCGCCGGCATCCCGGAGTTGCTGTACTTCGCGACCCTGCTCGTCGCCCTGCTGGCGGCATCCGCGATCGCTCTGCTGCTGACGCGCGGGACGGGATCGGTGTCGCGCGTCGTGACTCCCGAGACCCCCGAGGTCGGGGGCTCGGCGGCGGTCGTGGTCCGCGCGGGCCTCTCGAGCGCCCTCCCCACCGGTCCGGGCCGGTGGAGCGACACTCTTCCCGCGGGTCTGACCGGACGCGCCGAGGGGGCTTCGGCTCCCCTCGCCTCCACGTTGGCCGGCGGTGCCGGCACGGTCGAGGTGCGCTACGACGTGGTCGGTGCGTCGCGCGGCATCCATTCGATCGGCCCGCTCGAGGTGACCACGACCGACCCGTTCGGTCTGGTGCGTCGGCGACTCGCCCTCGGCCGCACGACCGCGGTGACGGTGGCCCCGGCGATCGTGGATCTCGCGCCCCTGCCCTCCGCCTCGGGTGAGGCCGGCGGCACGCGACAGACCGCGGCGCTGCAGCTCGGTCAGGGCGCCGACAACCTGGTCGCGCGCCCCTACGCTCCGGGCGATTCGATGCGGCGCATCCACTGGCGGGCGACCGCGCATCGGGACACCCTGATGGTGCGTCAGGAGGAGCAGGAATCCTCTCCCGCCGCCACGGTCGTCATCGACCGTGCGCTCTCGCGGTGGTCGTCGCAGGCCGCGCACGCCCCCGGGAGCGACCCCGCGTTCGAGACGGCGGTGACCGCGTGCGTGTCGGCCATCGCCCATCTCGTGCACGAGGGCTACACGGTCGACGTCGTCGACAGCGACGGCACGCTCCTCACCGATCCCGTCGAGGGCGGGGACGACGTCGAGGCGCGAGCGGCCGCCGCCGGGTTCGCGAGCCTGCGCGCCCGCGCCGACGACCCCTCCCACCGCGTCGTGCCGGCGACCGTGTCCGCCCTGCTCGGTCCGGTCGTGGTGATCACCGGAAGCCTGTCGCCCGAGGACCGCGCGACGCTGGGCGCGGCGGGCCTGCACTCGGCGCTTCCCGTCCTGATCGTCGTGGCCGAGCACGCGGACCTCGACGCCCTCCAGGTCGCCGGCTGGCGTGCGACGCACCTGCTCCCGGCCGGGGACGTGGCCCTGGCGTGGGACGACGCGATGGAACAGGGGTACGCCCGTGTCGGCCGCTGACTTCACCGTGCTGCGCTCCCCCCGTCGGCGCCGCGACGCCACCCTGCTGACCGTCGGCCTGTTCGCCGCGATCGCCGCGGCGATGCTGCCGGTCTTCTCGGTCATCGCCCCGGGCGCGTGGGTCGCGGGAGCCGTCCTCGTGGCCGGAGGCGCTCTCGGCGCGGGGCTGATCGTGCGGCTCTCGCGCCTGCCGGCGGTGCTCGCCAGCGTGGCCGAGCTCGTCGTCTGGATCGTTCTGCTCACCGCGATCTTCGGGCGGACGACGGCGATCCTGCTGGTGATCCCCACTCCCTCGACCTTCGCCTCCGTTCCGGGTCTGATCGCTCAGGCCTCGGCCGAGATCCGCGACGGCGTCGCCCCCGTGCCCCCGGACGAGGGCCTGGCGTTCCTGCTGGTCGCGGCGATCGGCGCGCTCGCGATCGTGCTCGACCACGTCGTCCTGACGGCCCGGATGCCGTTGCTCGCCGGAGTCGGACTGGTCGCCGTCTCGCTCATCCCGACGATCGCGATCCCCTCCGACGTCGACATCGCGAGCTTCGTGCTGCTCGCAGCGGCGCTGTTGTTCCTGCTGCGGATCGACACGCGCGCGCGAACCGCGGCCCCGCCCCGACGCGACGGACGCTCGCCCGATCCGTCGCCCCGCCGCCTGTTCGGGGTGTCGGCGACGGCCCTGGGGGTTGCGGCGGTGGCCGTGATCGTCGCCGTGGTGGCCACTCCCCTGCTGCCCCAACCGGGCCTGCGGTTCGCCAGCGGCGGCACGGGCGGGCTGGGAACCACCATCAACCCCAACCTCGAACTCGGAAACGATCTGCGCCAGCCCCGCGACGTCGAGGTGCTCACGGTCCGCACCACGGGTCCGACGGCCCCGTACCTGCGCGCGGTCACGCTCTCGCGCTTCGACGGCGCGGTGTGGCAGCCCGACAGCTTCGACACCGTCGCGGTCCCCCCGAGCGGCGCCGTGTTCGACCGGGTCGGCGTCGACGGCGACATCACCCTCGCCGACTGGACGACCACCGTCACCGTCGATCAGCTCGACAGCCCGTGGCTGCCGGTGCCCTATCCGGCCTCGACGGTCACGGGCCTCAACGGCGACTGGCTCGGCATGCCGCAGAACCGCACGGTCGTCACGCGCGCGGGGTCGACGCGAGAGCAGGTCTACGAGGTGCAGGCAAACGTTCCGCGCCCCACCCTCGAGCAGATCCGTTCCAAGACGGTGGGCGACACGGATCTCGATCCCGCTCTGACCGCTCTTCCCGCCGACGTGCCGGCCGTCATCGGCGACACCGCCCGCGAGGTGACCGCCAACGCTCAGACGCCGTACGACAAGCTCGTGACGCTGCAGAACTGGTTCCGCAGCAGTCAGTTCCGCTACTCCCTCGATGCCCCGGTCGACGCCGGATTCGACGGGGCGGGCCTCGACGCGGTGGCGCAGTTCCTGCAGGTGCGCGCCGGATACTGCGTGCACTACGCGTCGGCCTTCGCGGTCATGGCGCGAACCCTCGGCATCCCGGCGCGCATCGTCATCGGATATCTCCCCGGCACCGCCTCGAGCCTTCCCCAGCAGGGCGGCACGGAGTACACGGTCACCTCGAGCCAGCTGCACTCGTGGCCCGAGGTGTACTTCGAGGGCATCGGGTGGGTGCCGTTCGAGCCGACGAACAGCCTCGGCGTTCCGACGAACTTCGCCTCGGGCTCGACGGGCGGTAACAACACGGCCCCGAACGCCCCGAGCCAGGATGCCGAGACCCCGGCCGACCAGCCCTCGACGGCCCCCTCGACGGCGGCTGAGAACGACCCCGGGGCGCAGACCACCGGCGGCGTCTCGGTGACCGCGCGTCAGAGCACGGCGTGGGTCGCCCCGGTCCTCGGGGTCCTCGCGCTGCTGCTGCTCGCCGGGATCCCGGCCGCGGCCCGGATGGTGCTGCGTCGTCGACGCCTCGCCGCCGCGCGCAGGGGCGACCCGGTGGCGGCGTGGACGGCGATGCTGGAGGACGCGGTGGATCTCGGCATCCCGGTCTCGTCCGCTCTGTCTCCGCGCGCCTTCGCGGCACGGCTCGTCGAGGAGCAGGGCGCGCCGGCCGACGACGTCGATCTCCTGCGTGACGCGGTCGAACGGGTGAGCTACGCGGGCGACAGCCTCGACCCCGCTCGGGGACCCGCCCTCGTCTCCGCCGTCGCGGGCGTGCGCGCGGCTCTCGACGCGAGAGCGACGCCGCTGCGGCGGGCGCTCGCGCGTGCGTACCCTCGCTCGCTCGTCGTGCGGCCCGGCGCCGTCGGCGCGGTCGAGCGCGAGAGCGTGTCGCGGTAGTCGCCGCGTGAAAGGCGAAGAGCGCCACCCTCTCGAGTGACGCTCTTCGTGTGGCGGAAGTGACAGGATTTGAACCTGCGAGGCGAGTTACCCCGCCTACATGGATTCCAGCCATGCTCCTTAGGCCGCTCGGACACACTTCCAAGGGACGATCCTACACGGCGCTCCGGCCCCGCTCGAATCGGTGCCGGGTCTCCGCATCCCCGCAGGTACCGCGAGACTGCATCTCGCCGACAAGCCGGTTGCAGGCTGCGCACGTTTCGCCAGCGAGGTGCTGTCTCAGCGGGATTCGGCCCGGGTCAGAGCACGCTCTTCGGCAGGCGGTGAAGCGTCACCGCTCCCACGGCGCGGAACGGATGCAGCGGGTCGGGCACCTCCGAGCCCGTCGGTCCGCCCAGTTCGCTGTGCACGAGGGCGCTCATGACCGCGTACGCGTCCATCCGATCCCATCCGCGCACCTCGACGAGCTCGTCGAAGACGTCCTCGTAGCCGCGCCGGACGCTCTCCTGCACCGGGTCGCCCAGGCCGACGAAGACCCACTCCTCGTCGGTCTCGACGCGGGGCGCGCGCAAAGCGGCATCCGGGATCAGATCGATCGAGACCACGGCGACCCCCGCCGCTTCGATCGCGACGAACGACGACTCGCCTCGGGCCATCACGGCGTGGATGTCGCCGATCGAGAGGAGGGCTCCCTCGACCTCGACGGGCAGGTAGACGGTGGCACCCGGGGCGACGTCGGTGAGGTCCATGTTGCCGCCGAGAGCGGTCGTCGGCATGACCGTCGAGTTCGCCCCGGTGACGGGCGCTGTGCCGATGCACCCGATCATCGGGCGGGCGGGCACCACGTGCCGGTCGGTGAGGTGCACGCCCTCGGCGTCGATCGGGATGCGCCGGCTGACGACGTGATCCGGCATGCGGTGCTGCAGCGCCCCGGCGCCGGGGAGGCTCTGCGACCACCCGTAGTCCCCCAGGCGGATCTCGTGCACGTGCACCGTGAGGGCGTCGCCGGGCTTCGCCCCCTCGACGTACACGGGACCCGTCACCGGGTTGATGGGGGCCTTCAGCGCCCCGAGGTCGCCGTGCTCGTGCAGCTCGGCGTACACCGCGTCGTCGGTCTCGAACGCGATCCTCTCGCCGGTGCCGGGCCGAATGCGCAGCGCCGGGGGCACAGACGCGTCGTAACCCGGGCGACCGTGCTCCTTGCCGAGCCAGTGCTCCTCGGTCATCGGGAGGCCACCTCTCCGCCGCCCTCGCCGGCGGTCGCCGTCGCGTGCTCGGGCACCGGGCCGGGGGCCCCGCCGTTCGTGCGGGCGAAGATCAGGTAGACGATCCCACCGACGACCAGCCACAGGATGCCGCCGATCTTGGCGGTCATGTCGGCGTTGAGCAGCACGTATCCGATGATCAGGAATCCGACCAGGGGCACCACGAGGTGCAGCAGGTAGTTCTTCGACTTCTTCTTGCCGAGGTAGTACGCCGCGACCGACACGTGCAGCAGCATGAAGCCGAGCAGGGCGCCGAAGTTCACCAGCGACGAGATGACGGCGATCTGGCCGACGAAGAACAGCACCAGCACGAGCGAGATCGCGCTCACCAGCAGGATCGCCGCCATCGGCACCTGGCGCGAGGTGACCTTCGAGAGGAAGGCGGGCAGGCGCCGGTCGCGGCTCATCGAGTAGAGCAGGCGCGAGGTCGCCGCCTGGGCCGCGACCGCGTTGGCGATACCCACCGCGATGACGTTGACCGCGAGGAAGGCTGTCGCCCACCCGCTGCCGGCGGCCTTGGCCACGAGCACGAAGAACGCGTTGTTGACCTCGTCGTCACCGAAGGCGATCGTGCCGTTCGCGAGAGCGCTGGCGAACCAGGTCTGGGCGATGAAGAGCACCGCGACCACGAGCAGGGCGATGATCATGGCGCGACCGCCCGACTTCCGGTCACCGGTGGACTCCTCGGCCATCGTGGAGATGCCGTCGAAGCCGAGGAAGCTCAGCACTGCGATCGAGAGGGCGGTGGCGATGAGCGCGGGGTTGACCTTCTCGGCATCCCACAGCGGAGCCATCGTGAACTCGGCGCCCGGGATCGTGCCGGACGACAGGGCGACCATGGCGATCACGACGAAGATCACCACGAAGGCGAGCTGGATGGCGAGCATGACGCGGTTGGCGATTTTGATCGAGCCGATGCCGAGCACGTTGATGACGGTGTTGATGACGACGAAAGCCACGGCCCAGATCCACTGCGGCACGTCGGGGAAGATGCCCGCCATCGACGAGGCGGCGAAGACGTAGAGCAACGTGGGGACGAGCAGGTAGTCGAGCAGGATCGCCCAGCCGGCGAAGAAGCCGACCGTGGGGTGCAGGCCGCGACCGACGTACGAGAACACGGAGCCGGCGATCGGGAACGCCTTCGACATCTGCGCGTAGGCGAGGGCGGTGAAGATCATCGCGATCACGCCGGTGAGGTACACCAGCGGAACCATGCCGCTCGCGGCGTTGAACACGACGCCGAAGATCGCCCACGGGGCGATGGGCACCATGAAGACGAGACCGTAGACCACGAGGTCGAAGGTGGACATGGAGCGCTTGAGCTCCTGCTTGTAGCCGAACGACTCCAGCGACTGCTGGGCCTCGGGGGCGGGGTGCGACATCGGGTCTCCTGGTTCGGGTGGGGTGGGGGCGGGTGTCAGGGAAGGGGCGCGAGGAAGTCGGCGATGACCGCGCGGAAAGCGTCGGGCATCTCGAGGTGGGTGCAGTGGCTCGCTCCGGCGAACACGTGCGAACGGGCGCCGGGGATGTGCGCGACGAAGGGCTCCCACGTCTCGGGGGTGGCCTCGTCGAACTCGCCCGCGACCACCAGGGTGGGCACGGCGACCTGGGGCAGGCGGTCGATGATCGTCCAGTCACGGCCCGTCCCGACGACGTGGAACTCGTTCGGGCCGTTCATCGTGAAGTAGACCGTGGGGTCGGCGAGCATCTGCTGCTCGCTGTCGACGAAGTCCTGCGGCATCGGCGTGACGCGGCACACGTGACGCTCGTAGAAGACGCGCGTGGCCTCGGCGTACTCGGGGTCGTCGAGGGTGCCGGCGGTCTCGTGCCGGTCGAGGGCCTCGCGGGCCTCATCGGGGAGTTCGGCGCGCAGTCGCGCCGCTCCCGCGAGCCAGAGGGCCATGGATGCCGGGGAGTTGCAGATCTCGAGGCTCCGCAGCCCCGCGGGCTGACGCACGGCGATCTCGGCGCCGAGCATGCCACCCCACGACTGACCGAGCACGTGGTACTCGTCGAAGCCGAGGGCCTCGCGCAGGTTGTGGAACTCGTCGACGAAGAGCTGCGGCACCCACTGCGAGGCCGGGGCGTCGGGGTGGTGCGAGCTCTTGCCGCACCCGATCTGGTCGTAGTGCACGACGGTGCGCCCGGTCAGATCGGCGAGGGCGTCGAGGTTCGAGACGTAGTTGTGCGCCATCCCCGGGCCGCCGTGCAGCACGAACAGGGGCGCTGCGCCGGTGGGCTCGGACGGTTCGGTCAGACGGGCCCAGGTGTAGCCGTCGCGGAAGGGGACGGTGATCTCGCGTTGCATGGAGTCATCGTGGACCCCTTAAAGGTGCGTTGGCAAACCTTTTCTGCGGAATTAACATGGGAGAAACGACGGGAGCCCATGGCCGACACCGACGACGCCTCCCTGGTGGAGCGCGTGACCGAGCGACTGATCACCGCCGTGGCGGTGGGAGAGTTCCTCCCGGGCACCCGTCTTCCCGCCGAGCGCGACCTCTCGCCCCTCCTGGGCGTCGGGCGGACGACGGTGCGCGCGGCCCTCGACGACCTGTCGACCCGGGGCCTGATCGAGCGCCGTCGCGGCCGGGGCGGGGGCACCTTCGTCGCCCAGGACTGGCCCGCCTCGATCGTGGTCGGTGTCGACCGGTGGTTCGAGGAGCGCTGGAGCGACCTCGTCGACGCGTGCACCGCGAGCTCGATGCTGCACTCCTCGCTCGCGCGCCTGGCCGCCGAGCGGCGCACCGACGCCGACATCACCGCGATGCGGGGCCGCCTCGACGACTTCCACGCCGCGGAGTCGGGCGACCCGAAGCAGCGCGCCGACAGCCTGCTGCACCTCGCCATCATCGACGCCGCGCACAACACCGCACTTCGCGACATCCTCCTCGAGCACGAGCGGCACCTCTCGCTCTCGGCCCCGGCCCACCCGTGGGGCGATCGCGGAAGCCACCGCCGCATGGAGACCCGCGCCGCGCGCGAGCATGACGCGATCGTCGACGCGATCGTGCAGGCCACCCCCGACGAGGCCGCCGAGCTCGCCCGCCGACACGTGCAAATCGACCTCGAGCTGTTCACCGAGGCGCGGGAGTTCGCCCGCCGCCGTGCGGCCGAGGCCGCGACCGGCTGAGCCTCAGCCGCGCAGGCGCTCCTCGAGACCCGCGCGCACGGCGGGCCATTCGTCGCGCAGGATCGAGAAGTACAGCGTGTCCGAGACGCTCCCGTCGGGGGCGATGCGGTGCTGTCGCAGGCGCCCCTCGCGCGTCGCGCCGAGGCGCTCGATGGCGCGAGCACTGCGCTCGTTGCGCGCGTCGCAGCGCAGCGCCACGCGATTGACCCCCCACCCCTCGAACGCGTGCGCGAGCAGCAGCAGCTTCGCGGCGGGGTTGGTGCGACCGCCCTGGAAAGACCGGCCATACCAGGTCGTGCCGATCTCGACCCGCCCCTGCGCGGGCACGTACTCGTAGAACGTCGTGGCGCCGCGGACCTGGCCGGTCTCGGCATCCCGCACCGTGAAGGCGTACAGACCCGGGGTCGCGTTGTGCTGCTCGACGCGCGCGGCGTAGGCCTCGACCGAGTCCGCCCAGGGCGTGGTCATGCGACTCCACAGCTCGGCGTCGGTCAGCGGCCAGGCCTCGGCCGCGTCGGCGGCTCGAGCAGGAGACATCCGGATGCCGTGACCCTCGAGCGTGATCTCGCGCGCGGTCACCGTGCCTCCAACTGGGCGATGAACTCGTCGGCCGCGGCGACCTTGCGGCGGAGGTCTTCTCGCCGCCGGTGCGCTTCGTCGCGGATGTCGGCGAGCTGCGCGCGGAGTGCGTCGTCGGAGGGGTCGGCCTCGAGACCGTCGACCACGGCCAGCAGCTCACCCATCTGCTCGAGGGAGTAGCCGAGCGGCTTCATGCGCCGGATGAGGAGCAGTCGCGACTCGTCGTCGGCCGTGTAGAGACGGAAGCCGCCTTCGGTTCGAGCCGAGGGACGCAGCAGACCGATCTCGTCGTAGTGACGGAGCGTGCGGATCGACAGCCCCGTCCGCTCGGCGAGCTCGCCGATCTGCATCGGTCGCACCTCGGTCATCGCATCCCCGATCCCGCAACCCTCTCGTTACGGTAGAGTCTCCTTCGTCGCGATCGCGACCCCCCTATTCTTCCCCGCGCCGACGCGGGTCCCCTCCCCTACCTCCTGGAGACTCTCCATGACCTCTGCCATCGCGCGCCCGCGCACCGAGCCCACCGTCCTGCAGGCCCTTCGCTCCCCCCGCCTGCTGACCCGCGAGGTGCTCGCCGGCCTCGTCGTCGCCATCGCCCTCATCCCCGAGGCGATCGCGTTCTCGATCATCGCCGGCGTCGACCCACGCCTCGGCCTGTTCTCGTCCTTCGTCATGGCGGTCGCCATCGCGTTCCTCGGCGGACGCCCCGCGATGATCTCGGCCGCGACCGGCGCGATCGCTCTCGTCATCGCCCCCGTCGCCCGCGAGCACGGGGTCGACTACCTGCTCGCGACGGTGATCCTCGGCGGCATCCTGCAGGTGATCCTCGGCCTGCTCGGGGTGGCCAAGCTCATGCGCTTCATTCCGCGCAGCGTCATGGTGGGCTTCGTCAACGCGCTCGCGATCCTCATCTTCACGGCGCAGGTGCCGCAGCTGATCGGCGTGCCGTGGGCCGTCTACCCGATCGCCGCGGCGGGCCTCGCGATCATGTACCTCCTGCCGCGCGTCACCAAAGTCGTTCCCGCCCCGCTCGTGGCGATCGTGCTGCTGACCGGCGCCGCGGTCGTCTTCGGCATCTCGGTCCCCACGGTCGGCGACCAGGGCGCGCTGCCCGAGAGCCTGCCCGCCCTTCTGATGCCGAATGTCCCGCTGACCGGCGAGACGCTCGCCATCATCCTGCCCTTCGCCGTCGCCATGGCGATCGTCGGCCTGCTCGAATCGCTCATGACCGCCGCCCTCGTGGACGACATCACCGACACCCCCTCGTCGAAGACGCGCGAGTCGCTCGGACAGGGCGCCGCGAACGTGCTGTCGGGTCTGTTCGGTGGAATGGGCGGCTGCGCGATGATCGGCCAGACGATGATCAACGTGAAGGCGTCGGGGGCGCGCACCCGTATCTCGACCTTCCTGGCCGGCGTCTTCCTGCTCGTGCTCGTGCTCGCCTTCGGCGATGTCGTCGCCGTCATCCCGATGGCGGTGCTGGTGGCCGTGATGATCGTGGTGTCGATCGCGACCTTCGACTGGCACAGCATCCGCCCCTCGACTCTTCGTCGGATGCCGCTGAGCGAGACGATCGTGATGATCCTCACGGTCGCGATCACGGTGTGGACGCACAACCTCGCGATCGGCGTGGGAGTGGGCGTGGTCGCCGCCGCCGTCCTGTTCGCCCGCCGGGTCGCCAGCGTCACCTCCGTGACGCGCGAGGTGGAGGGCGACACCGCCCGCTACACCGTGGAGGGCGAGCTGTTCTTCGCCTCGAGCAACGACCTGACGACGAAGTTCGCGTACCACGACGACCCGCGACACGTGGTCATCGACCTCTCGCGCTCGCACGTGTGGGATGCCTCGACGGTCGCCGCTCTCGACGCGGTGCAGACGAAGTACGCCCACCTCGGCACGACGGTCGAGATCGCGGGCATGAACGCCACCGCCGCCCGGTTGCACGCGCGCCTGAGCGGAGGGCTCGGCGCCGGGCACTGACGTGGGAGCAGCCCGGGCTCTCGGCTCTACGACCTCAGCGTGGTCGACGGCGTCTCGCCGAACTCTCCGCGGTACATCGCGGCGAAGCGTCCCAGGTTCGAGAACCCCCAGCGCGCGGCGATCGCTGCCACCGTCTCGACGGAGGGATCCGCGCTGCGCAGCTCAGCACGCGCGGCATCGAGCCGGACGCGGCGCAGGTACTGCATCGGCGTACGGCCGGTGGCCGCGCGGAAGGCGTACTGCAGACCACGCGGAGACAAGCGCGCCGCCTGGGCGATGTCCGACAGCACGACCGGCTCGGCCGCGTGGGCCTCGACGTACGCCTTGGCCCGGCGCACCGGCGCGGGCAGGGGGCGCGACGGGCGGCCCGCGGCCAGCGCCTCGGTGAAGGTCGTGGGGAACGCCAGCAGGGACGCCTCCAGAAGCAGGGTGCGCGCCTGCTGCTCGATGATCGGGGTGCGCTCGGGCGAGCGCAGCAGGATGTCGCGCGCGTACTCCCAGGTGCGCGACCAGTACCGCAGACGCTGCTCGCTCACCGGCGCGTAACCGGTGGGCCGGACCCTCAGGGTGTCATCGCCGGACATGCGGCGCGCGGCCTCGTCGAACTCGGTCCGCGCGAACGAGACGGCCGTGCCCGCGATACGACCCGTGAACGCGATCTCGAGAGGGCGATCCACCACCATGAACGGCACGGCCGTGTCGATCCGTTCGCGGCGGTACGTGCCCGACACCCGCGGGCCGGCGATGCGCCCCACCACGACCTGATCGAGCGGGTCGGACTCGACGAGCATCGTCGACCCGATCGTGTAGTCGCAGAAAGCGAAACCGGGCTCGGATGCCGCGTGCCAGGCGAGCGCCGGCTGGATCACCTCGGCGCGCGAAATGCGCGCTCCGGGAACCACGGTCTGCCAGAGGTGCTCCACCGTCTCGGCGTCGCGGGTTTCGATGTTGGTGTGCTCCACGCCTTGTTTCCTAAATAGTCCGAGGATGTGCGGCAAGACCATTGCGCCCAGTGGCGGGGGCCACTATGGGAACGCTCTCACGCAGTACAGCTTCCGGAGACTGCGGCGTCGTGGATGCCCCCCATCCGCATTCCACGCTATCGCTCATAGGAAAAACAATGCGCAATTCGGCGCATTCGGCCCCGAGGCGCGAATCGACATCCTCAATACGAAAAATGGACGGCGTCCACATTGACCGCGATCACGGACGCGGGCGAGCATTCCCCCGCGGCACGCGTGCCGTGCACCGACCGCTCCTCGTTCCCCGGCGGGTGGTCGTCCGGCGCCTCGGGGCGGAGCTCGTGACCCCGCTCCGAGGCTCGGGTCAGCGCCCCATAATGGGAGGGGCCGCCATCCGGCGTCCGGCTGTCGAAGGGACCCCGCCCATGCCGTTTCGGACGATGAGCACGCTGCAGGAGTGGGTCGACGACTTCCGGGCCCTCGGCTACGACGATGCCGGCATTCTGCGCGTCATCCCTCAGGACAGCGAGGACGGCGCGGATGCCGGACTCATCGCCGCCCAGCTGAAGAGCGTGTCGACGACGTTCTTCGTCGCCCCCGGCCCCGAGGCCCACTCCACGGAATGGGCCGTCACCTTCGAGCCCCGCGAAGACGCCGCGCCGCTTCCCGCCGGCCGTGTGATGGCGCTCGCCGGCGAGCTGGCGACGCTCTCGGCCCTCTGCTCGTTCTTGCAGGCTCGTTCGGAAGCGTTCCTCGCGAACATCTGAGCGCTCTTCACGCCGCGGCCGGTACCGCCTCGGGGTCTCAGCTGCCGGCGTGCGCCGTGATGTGCGTGAGCAACCGCGCGACGCGTCGAGCCTCTTCGGGATCGAGTTCGGAGATCGCCTCTTCGACGGCCGCGTCGAACGCGCGCAGCTGCGACCACGGCGGAGTGTCGAGATCGACGATCGCGGTGATGTGGTTGACGCGACGGTCCTCGGCGTCGAGGTCGCGGCGCACGGCTCCGCGCTGCACGAGCCGGTCGATGAGCGTGGTCACGCCGGCCGACGTGATGCCGAGATGGTCGCGGACGTGCGTGGGCCGGGCTCCGGGGTTCTCCGCGACGAAAAGCAGGGCGCGCGCGTCGAGCTCGTTCAGAGACAGCTCACGACGGGCCTCCGCGGCGGCGACGCGACGCGCTTCTCCATAAGAGAGAAGGGCGCGACCGAGCTCCGACCCCGGCGAGGGGGGAAGCGAAGTATCGGGGGACGAGTGCACGACGCATGATCGTACCCACTCCGCCCCAGCGCGCGCGTAGCTTGCACGGAGCGCCCCCGCGTGTTCCACGGGCCCCCACCGGGGTGAACCGGGGGCCAAGCGCACCCGGTGACGCCTGTCAAGCCGGTCTCGGCCCCCGCCACCGCGGTCTATGACGGAGGAAGAGCCGTCGGGAGACGGCCGGACCCCGTCGGGAGACGGGAATGAGGAGAACACCATGATCTACGGACAGCAGAGCGAACGACAGACGGGCTCGGTGTGGAGCATCGCCATGACGGCCGCCATGGGCAACGGCATCGGCCCGCGCTCGATCGAGGAGACACCCGCGCCGCGCTCGGCGAAGCGGTGGCCCTGGTCGCGCACGGCCCCGGCCGGCGAACCGATGGTCGTCGCGCCCCGCACCTAATCACCCACCCCTTCACCCGGCGCGTCGGCTTCTTCCCCCGGAAGTCGGCGCGTCGGCTCGTGTCCGGGCGTTCACACGATGGTCTCTGCCGTGTAACCCACCGCACGGGGTCGAGGCCTCAGCATGGGACGACCGCATCCGCGGTGGTGGATCCCGGCTGGAAAGCGACCCCGATGACCCGACCCGTGCGCGTGCTCTCGCTCTACGAAGGCTTCTTCGCTGGAGGGGCGAGGATCCTGCATTCCGACGTCGTGGCGGGCCTCGCCTCCGACGGATCGCAAGAGCATCGCGTGCTGTCGCTCACCTCGGCCGCACGCCGCGATGCTTCTCTCCAGTTCGCCCGCGACGACACCCGATTCCGCCGCCTGCAGGACCGCGGTGTTCGGATCGACACCTTCGATCGTGTCGCGGGCGATCGACCGCTGACTCCCGAGGAGTTCTCGCGGGTCGAACTGGAGCACGCCGCTCGACTGTTCGACGAGGCCGACGTCATCCTCTCGCTCAAGGAACAGCCGTTGAGCCTCGTGGTCGCGCTCGAGCGCGCCGGACTGCTGCCCGACCGACCCGTCGCGGCCTGCCTCCACCGCTCCGACCCCACCCATTCCGGCCCCGCGCTGGGGTGGCTGGTCGAGGCCGCGGGTTCGGGCGCGGTGAGTGCGACGATCTCGTGCGCCGAATCCACCTCCCGCGCCTACGCGCGCGCCGGCGTCTCCGCCGGTGAGGCGTGGGTCATCGACAACGGCATCGACACCCGTCGCTTCCGCCCCGGCACGCGCGCCGAGCGCCGACGGATCCGCGGGGGTCTCGGCATCCCGGACTCCGCCCCCGTCGTCCTGCTGGCCGCGCGCTTCGACGCCATGAAGGACCCGGGGCTGTTCCTCCGCGCCGTCGCGGCTCACGCGCGGACCGCGCCGAGCACGCACTACGTGGTGTGCGGGTCGGGTATGACCCGCACCAACCCCGCGTTCGTCTCGCTGCTGGCCGACAGCGGTGTCGACGACGGGGTGGCCCTGCACGCCCTCGGGCTTCGCGAGGACATGCCGGAGCTGTACCGGATCGCCGACGTCGTCGCGCTGACCAGCGCCTTCGGTGAGGCGTCTCCGCTGTGCCTCGTCGAGGGAGCGGCATCCGGAGCCGTCCCGGTGACCACGGACGTCGGAGACGCGGCGCGCCTGGTGGAGGGGTTCGGGCTCGTGACCGCGCGCGAGGTCGACGCGATCGTCGAGGCGTGGGGAGACGCCCTCGCCCTCGGCCCGGCGTTGCGGGCAGCCGCTCTCGCGGCCCGGGGGCGGATGGACCGGGGACGCATGATCGCCGACTACCGGACGACCGTCGAGGGCCTGCTCGTCTCGCGCATGCTCGCGGCCTGAGACCCGCCACTGTAGACGGCGGGTCGACACGACGCCATCCCCGCCGAGGAGCGGAAGAACCGTGTCTACAGTGAGTCATGACCGCCCGCATCCTCTCGATCGGCACGGCCCTGCCCGACACTCGTGTCGACCAGTCGACCCTGCGTGACCTGTTCGCCGCTCAGCCCGGATTCGACCGCAAGGCCCAGCGTCTGGTGGGCGCCGCGTTCGATGCGGCGGCCATCGACACCCGCCACGTGGTGCTCCCGCAGCTCGCGGGCGGTGAGGGCGGAGCGCTCGGGGTCCTCGACGGCGACACCCTGCTCATGCCCCCGACCGGAGCGCGCAACGACGAGTACCGCCGCACCGCTCCGCCCCTGTCCGCGGAAGCCTCACGGGCCGCGATCGCCGGGTCGGGGCGGACTCCGGATGCCATCACACACGTCGTGACCGTCTCGTGCACCGGGATGTTCGCGCCCGGACCCGACTATCACCTGGTCCGTGATCTCGGCCTCTCCCCCACCGTCGAGCGCTACCACCTCGGCTTCATCGGCTGCGCGGCGGCGATCCCGGCCCTGCGCCTCGCGGCGCGCATCGTCGGCGACGACCCCGACGCGGTCGTCCTCGTCTCGTGCACCGAACTGTGCTCGCTGCACTGGCAGACCTCGTCCCACCCCGACCAGATCGTCGCCGCCTCGGTGTTCGCCGACGGGGCGGGGGCCGCGGTCGTGGCATCCGGAGACCCCTCCCGGGCGGGCTTCGACTTCGACGGTTTCGCGACGCACGTGACCGACGAGGGCGAGAAGGACATGGCGTGGACCGTCGGCGACTCGGGGTTCGAGATGACGCTGACACCTGAGGTTCCGCGCATCATCGGCCGCGAGATCTCGGCGATCGCCGCCGACGTGATCGGCGACCTCGACGAGGTCGACGCGTGGGCGGTGCATCCCGGCGGGCGCAGCATCCTCGACCGGGTGGAGAACGCCCTGTCGCTGGATGCCACGGCCCTGGCCCCCTCGCGGGAGGTGCTGCGTCAGCACGGCAACATGTCGAGCGCGACGCTGCTGTTCATCCTGCGCGACCTACTCGCGGACTCCGCGCGCGGCGACGGAGACCGCGTCGCGGCTCTCGCGTTCGGCCCGGGGCTCACGGTGGAGGCGGCACGTCTGACGCTGCGCCGCCCGGCGGCGTGACGGGGTTGTCTCAGCGCGAAGTCGCGCTGACCGAGCTGATGGACGACCCCGACTGCGATCCCCGGGCGCTCGCGGCCACCTACCGCCGATTCGACCTCGTGAACCGCCTGGTCTCGGCCTGGGGGCACGTCTACCGCACGCGGGTGCGCCCCGAGCTGCGCGCGCTCGGTCGCCCCGCGCGCATCCTCGACCTGGGGTGCGGTGGAGGGGACGTGCTCGTGCGGCTGGCGGGTTTGGCCGCGCGCGACGGCTTCACGGTCGAGTGCGTCGGAGCCGACCCGGACCCCCGCGCGATCTCAGCCGCTCGCGACCGCGGCCGCCCCGGGGTGCGCTTCGTCGCGCAGGACTCGACGGCCCTGCTCGCCGCCGGGGAGCGTTTCGATCTCGTCATCTCGAACCACGTGCTGCACCACCTCGACGCGGCGGCGCTGGCGAGCTTCACCGGTGACTCGCTCGCCCTGTCGACCGGCACCGTCCTGCACGCCGACATCGCCCGCGGGCGTCTGGCGTACGCCCTGTACACCGTCGGCATCGCGCCGCTGTCGGCGGGCACGTTCCTGCGCGTCGACGGCCTCCGTTCGATCCGCCGCAGCTATCGCGCGCCCGAACTCGCCGCGGCTCTCGGCTCGCCCTGGCGCGTGGAGACCCCGGCGCCGTTCCGGGTGCTCGCGGTCGCCCCCGGGGAGGCCGGGAATGACTGAGGTCCTCGTCGTCGGCGCCGGCCCCGTGGGACTGGCGTTGGCCGCCGACCTGCGTGCGCGCGGCGTCGACGTCGCCCTCGTCGAGCGCCGTACCGAGGTCGGCGCGGGAACGCGGGCGATCGGCATCCACTCCCCCGCCCTCGCCCTGCTCGAGGCCTCGGGCGCCACGGACGGGATCCTCGACCGCGCGGAGCGGATCGCCCGCGGAGAGGCGCGGGCCGGCGGACGCTTGCTCGCCGCGATCCGCTTCGACCGCCTGCGGGCGCGGCATCCGTACGTCGCGGCGCTGCCGCAATCCGACACGATCGAGGTGCTGACGGCCCTGGCCCCGCCGGTGCGGCGCGGCGTGACCGTGGAGTCCCTGCGACAGGACGACGACGGCGTGCAGGTCGGGGTCGCGAGCGGCGGCGAGCTGCGCGCGAAGGTCGTGGTCGTGGCCTCCGGATGGGCGGGACGCTCGCTGGTGTACCGCGACGGGGCCGTGCGCACCCACCACTACCCCGACCGCTACGTCATGGCCGACGTCACCGCGCCGGGCGGACCGGTCGCGCGCGTGCACCTCGAGCGCGACGGCGTGGTCGAATCGTTCCCCCTCCCCGGCGGGCGCCGACGGCTCGTCGCCTGGGCGGGTCGGGAAGAGGTTCCGGATGCCGCGGGCTTCCTCCACGACGCCGTGGCTCGACGCACGGGGCTCGAGATCGACACCGCGGGCGCCTCGACCTTCGCCGTCCGGCGGGCGGTGGCTCCCGCACTGCGTCGGGGCCGGGTGATCGTCGTCGGCGACGCCGCGCACGAGGTGAGCCCGATCGGCGGACAGGGCATGAACCTCGGACTGCTCGACGCGCTGACCCTCGCGCCGCTGCTTGCCCCGTGGGTCCGCGCGGGCGACGAGGCGGGCCTGGACCGTTGGGAGCGCGACCGGCTCGCGTCCGCCCGCCACGCCGCGCGCCTGGCGTTCCTCAACACCCTGCTCGGTCGGGCCGCCGCCCCCGTCGCGCACGCGGTGCGTACCGCGGCGCTGCGCGCGGGCCTGCGTGGACCGGGCGGGGCGCTGTTCACCCGGGCGTACGCGATGCGGTTCGACAGGGCGGCACCCGGGACCTGAGCCGCCGGGCGGGGAAGACATGGCCGGGGGAAGACGTGCACAGCGGCGGATGCCGTGCGCGGCACGCCGCCGAAGACGCCGTTGCCGCGGCGTGCCGGGGTCGGCGCCCGCCGTTGGGCGCGGCCGACGATCAACCGGCCTCATCCGCGACGTCGATCGGCCGACTCTCAGGCGGCCACGAGCTGGGCGGCCAGCACCAGGGCGGCGAGCATCGTGAGTTGGAACACCGCGCGCCCGGGAGGGCGCACGAACACCAGCACCGCGGCGCCGACGGCGAGCGCGAGAACGGCGACGAAGAAGGCGACGCTGAGGGCCGTGGCATCCGTCCCGAAGAAGACGGCGAGCGCCCCGGCGGCGATCCCCACCGCCGCGAGCACCACGGAACGGCGCGCGCCCAGTCGGTGCGGCAGGCCCCGCACCCCCGTGCGGCGGTCGTCGTCGAGATCGCGGACGACGTTGGTCAGGTGGACG
The DNA here is from genome assembly GCF_900104345.1 of Microbacterium testaceum StLB037. Lineage (GTDB taxonomy): Bacteria > Actinomycetota > Actinomycetes > Actinomycetales > Microbacteriaceae > Microbacterium > Microbacterium testaceum_A. The sequence continues at coordinate 387,940 of NZ_FNJN01000004.1, read as the reverse complement.
GCGGCACCGAGGGCCGCCCCCGCCAGCGACGCCCACCACGCCGCGAGCATCGGCGGCGAAAGGGACAGGGTCGCGAACGAGGGGAAGAGTCCGAAGCTCAGCACGAAGGGCGCAATCGAGACGGGCGTCGACTTGAGCCCCGCGTTATAGGCCCAGGCCGAGGCGAGAGCGACGGCGTGAGCAGCGACGAGGCCTGGTCCGAGCGGCAGCGACAGCACGACGGCGAGGATCGCGGATGCCACGGCCACCGCGAGCGCGCGCTCCGGGGTGACCGCTCCCCCGGCGATGGGCTTGTCGGTGCGTCCGACCGCGGCGTCGCGGGCACCGTCGATCGCGTCGTTCGAGAGACCGACCGAGACCTGACCGGCGAAGACCGCGGCGACCAGCACCGCGAGGCGCCACGGCTCGACGCCCGCCGCGATGCCGAGGGCGAGCGACAGGACGGTCACGACGAGCGTGGGCCCGGGGTGGGTCGCGCCCCACAGGGCCCGCAGGGGCGACCTCGGGGTCACGCTATCCGTCACGCGTCCGACGCTACCGCGCGGCGGCGGTTCGCCGGCCTCCGTCGTGCATAGCGGCGGAGATCTTTCACGACGCGCCGCGGACCGGCATCCGGGGACGGCGTGTCGACCGCGCGGCCCGCCGTCGTGCACGCGCCGGTGGCTGCCGCCGTCCGTCAACCCCCGCGGCATCCGACCCGTCGCCGCCTACCGTCGCGAGAGCCGGGGCAGCAGCGTTCCGCACAAGCCTCGAGGAGCCCCGATGCCCCAGGTCGTCGTCATCACCGGAGGATCCCGCGGGATCGGCCGCGCCACCGCATTGCGCTTCGCCCGAGCGGGGGCGCGTCTCGTGCTGGTGGCCCGAGACGATGAGGCGCTCGCGTCGGCCGCGGCGGAGTGCCGAGCCCGCGGCGCCGAGGTGCAGACGGCGTCGATCGACCTCGCCCGCGCCGATGGCCCCCGGCGCGCTGTGGACCTCGCTCTGATGCGGTTCGGGCGGATCGACGTGTGGGTCGCCTCCGCCTCCGTCTTCTCGTACGGCTCGGTCGAGGACACCCCCGACGAGGTGCGCGACCGCGTCATCGAGACGAACCTCACCGGGCACATGCGCGCGGCCCGCGCGGTCATCCCCCATTTCCGCGCGGCGGGCCGAGGCACGATCGTCTTCGTCGGCTCCCTGTACGCGCAGGTGGCGGGCCCGTACGTCTCGTCCTACGTCGCCGCCAAGCACGGACTGCTCGGGTTCACGCGGTCGCTGCGGCAGGAGATGCTCGCGCATCGCGGCATCCGGGTGAAGATCGTGCTCCCGGCGAGCATCGACACGCCCATCTACCAGCGCGCCGCCAACTCGACGGGGCGCACGCCCTTCCCGCTCCCGCCGGTGGTGTCGGCCGACCGCGTCGCCCGGGCCATCGTGCGGGTGGCGCGCGGACCCCGACACGAGGTCGGGGTGGGAGCCGCGCAGTTCGTGACCCGCCCCCTGCAGTTCTTCGCTCCGCGCGCGTACGACCGCTTCATCCGTGCGCTGCAGCATGCCCTGGGGCTGCGCCGTCGCCCCGCCGCAGCGACCACCGGAGCGGTGCTCACCCCGCAGCACGACCCCGGCGCGGTGAGCGGGGGCTGGTCGCGCATCCCGCTTCGCCGCCCGCGCTGACCAGACCGGGAAGGACCCCGGAGGCCATGTGGCATCCGGGGTCCCGTGGACAGCTTCAGGCTGCGGTCTCGAAGCCCTCTCGCTGCGTGTTCTCGTCGGCGACGCGGACGCCCCAGCGGTACGCGAGCTTGCCGCCGAGCCAGCCCGAGACGCTCAGGCCCGCCGCGGCGATCGCGCTGAGCAGGAACGCCACCACCGGCACGCGCCCGAGGTCGAGCAGTCGCACGACCAGCCCGATCGAGAACAGGACCATCGCCGTGACGTTCAGCACGAGATGCGCGAGCGCCGTGCGGTGAGCGGGGGTGCCCTTCGGGATGCGCGACATGTCGAGCAGCCCGAGCACCGAGGCGCCCACGGCTCCCCCGAGCCCGATGGCGATGAGCCAGCGCGAGCCCTGCGCGAATCCACGCGGATCGTCGGCGGCCAGGCCGAGCAGATCGAACACCAGGCTCGACGACCAGGCCCCGATAGGGATGGTCACCGCCACCGGGTGGAACGGGTGCCCGTACGGCCCCGCCACGATCGCCCGGGGCACCTTGGCCGCTCGCATCGCGGGGAAGCTCGCCCCGCTCCGCGGCGCCGAGACCGTCGAGGGCCCCGGCGTCGCGGCATCCGTCCCGCTCATTCCTTGTGCAGCGCGTCCTGCGCGCGCCCGGCGAGCTTCTCGACCGTGTTCGGCAGCTCGGTCGTCCCGTAGAACCGCACGTCGGGCTTGGTGGGCGGGGGCATGGGCACGCCAGCGGGGGGCTCGGGCAGGTAGGTGAACTCGCCCTTGCCGTCGGGGGTCGGGCCCGAGGCCCACGTGCCGTCGCCGGCCTGGGCACCGTCGCTGAAGTTGATGTACTGGTACGCCACGTCGCGGTCCTCCTTGTCGAGAGGGAAGTTGCTGGGCACGGGGAGCTTCTCGTAGCCCTCGGCCTGCAACTCGGCGGCGGCCGCTGCCCACTGGTTCTGGTGCATCGTGTCGCGCGCCAGCAGGAACGCGAGCAGATCCTTCACGCCGTGGTCGTCGGTCTGGTGATAGAGCCGCGCGACCTGCACACGGCCCTGCATCTCGGCGTTCGCGTTCGCGGTGAAGTCGGCGAGCAGATTGCCGCTCGCGGTGATGAAGCTCCCCTGCCACGGGTTGCCGTTGGAATCGACGGGGCGCGCGCCGGCGCCCGCGACGATCCCGTGCTGGATGTCGGTGCCGCCGATCACGGCCGCCACGGTCGGGTCGTCTTGCACGGCCTCCTCGGTGATGCCGAGCGGCGACTTCTCAAGCAGCTGGGCGATCATGATCGCGAGCATCTCGACGTGGCCCATCTCCTCCGCGCCGATGCCGAACACCAGGTCGCGGTACTTGCCGGGCATGTGCATGTTCCAGGCCTGGAACTGGTACTGCATCGCGACGGAGATCTCGCCGTACTGCCCGCCGAGCACCTCCTGGAGTTTGCGGGCGTAGACCGCGTCGGGCTTGTCGGGGGTGGCGGAGTGCTGCAGTTCTTGCCGGTGGAAGTACATGTCTCTCCTCACGGCGCCGGGGGGATGGCCGGGTGACCGGTGGCGCGTGAGGGCTACGAAACGTCTGTTTCCGCCCTTCACGCGCGGGGGTTGTGGGGCGCCGCGGCGTGGGCCACAATGGCGCGCCCGAGTCTTGGCACTCTCATGGGGTGAGTGCTAATCTGAATGCAGTTGAGCCGTATTGACTCAACTTCACAGAACATCCGGGATGCCGAGTCCCGACCGATCGAAAAGGAGAACGACCATGGCCACCTACGACCCCTTCCGCGACCTCGACCGCCTCGCGTCGACGCTCCTCGACGCCCGCCGCGGCGGTGGTCCGCGACGGATGCCGATGGATCTCTACCGCGACGGCGACCACTACGTGCTGGCCGCAGACCTGCCCGGTGTCGACCCCGGCTCGGTCGACATCGACGTCGACGGCCAGCTGCTCACCATTCGCGCCGAGCGCACCCTCGGCTCGGGTGAGGGCGTCAAGTGGATCACGCGTGAGCGCGAGACGGCGTCGTTCGTCCGCCAGCTCAACCTCGGCCAGGGCATCGACACCGACGGCATCAGCGCGTCGTACCGCAACGGCGTGCTGAGCGTGACGATCCCCGTCAGCGAGAAGGCGAAGCCCCGCCGCATCGCCGTCTCGACCGACGAGCGCGACGGCGTCATCGAGGCGCACGAGAGCACGCCTCAGCTGATCGAGCAGTAACGGCGCGACCTCGAGGGGCGGTCCTGCGGGGCCGCCCCTTTCGCGCGCCTGGGCGCGATGACGACGTCGCTTGTCAAGGGTCTGGCCTTTGCGCCCGCGCGATCGGAGAGTGCCGCAGTGCCCCGCCCGTCCGTCGCCGCGTGCGCGAGGGACACAGCGAAGCCCCGGGCGTCGCGAACGGGCCCGGGGCATTCGAAGGTGGGTCAGAGGTCTTCGGGAGCGAGATCGCCCTGGCCTTCTTCGCCGAGTTCGACCACGCCCGGGTCCATGCCCTGGGAGTCGGTGCCGGTGGACTCGGGGTGGATGTCCTCGAGCGGGATGTCGCTGTCATCGGCGGGGATCTCCGCCGGGTCGGCGCCCGTCGCGGTCGCCGGGTTGATGTCGTCGGGGTCGGCGCCCTCGTCGAGGGCCGTCGTGGCGTCCCACTCCGCCTGCGCGGGGTCGAGCGTCGGGTCGGGCTCGATGGAGGTGTCGCCGTCGCGCAGGGGCTGCACGCCCGCGATACCCACGTCGGCGGCCGGGGTCGTCGCGTCGGGGGTCGGGTCGATCGAAGCGTCGCTCATGGGGGGTCCTTTCGTGGGACGCACGTCACCGCCGGGATCAGCGGTCCCCTCATCAAACGGGGCGCACCGCCCGCGACCCCGCCCCTTGACACGCACGTCCCCGCCTTCGTACGGGGAAGAGACGGGATGCCGCCCCTCGCCGCGGCGGAAGGAACACCATGGCTGACAGGCTGACGGTCCGCTCGCACGGGATCGACGACGTGGAGCGCGTCTGGCAGCGCTTCGTGCCGAGCGCACGACTGGAGCGCGTGGACCCGCAGCGGGTGTCGTTCTCGTGGAACTCCGTCGAACTCCCCGGGTTCTCGGTCGTGGCCTACGAGCTGGCTGCCTCTGTCCACTCTTCCGTCCGGATGGACGAGCAGATCATGGCGTGCCGGATGATCGGCGACGACATCCGCGTCGAGGCCGAGGGGCGCTCGCTCGATCCGCGCCGCCCGTGGCTGGCGGCCGACGGAGGCGCGGTAGCGCACTGGAGCGGAGCCGCCCGCGTGCGCGCTCTGGTGTTCGATCGCAGCGACGCCGAGCGCCTCGCTCGCATCGTCTCGGGCGACGACCGCCTCGTGTTGCGGCGCCTCAACCCGGCCGCACGCGACCGCGCCGCCGCGACGCAGTGGGAGCGCAGCTTCGCTCACGTCTCCGCCTCGCTCGAGGCCGCGCACGACGACCCGATCCTCTCGGCCGAGTTGCAGCGTCACGCGCTCCTGACGACCCTGTCGACGTTCCACACCCCCTACGTCGACGCCCTGCAACGCTCGCACCAGCGCAGGGCCGCCCCGCGCACCGTGCGCCGCGCGATCGCCCACATCGAGGCGCACGCGAAGGAACCCCTCACGCTCGAGGACATCGCCGTGGCATCCGGGATCTCCTCCCGCGGACTCCAGCACGCGTTCCGCCGCGCGCTCGACACGACGCCGATGGAGTATCTGCGCCTGGTCCGCGTCGTCGGCGCGCACGAGGAGTTGCGCGCGGGCGTCCCGGTATCGGTCGCCGAGGTGGCCCGGCGCTGGGGCTTCTCGAGCGCCTCGCGCTTCGCGCGCTATCACCGCGAGCACTACGGGCAGAACCCCGCGCAGGTCGCGCGCATGTTCTGACGCCGTAACGCCTTCGGTCTCGTCGTTGCGCGCGGCGTGCCGGGCCGTGCCCGATCGCACACAGCGAATGCACAGTGAAAAGCGGAGCGGGCACGGTGCCCGCGAGAGGACCACGTTGGGCAAGTTCATCTACGAGAGCGGCGTTCGCAACGAATTCGAAGACCGTCTCCTCGCACACCTGCAGGTCGTCGTCGGCAACAAGCTGCGACGGGGCGAACCGTTCTACTTCGTGTGGAAGGACGACATCAGCACGGGAGGCGGCCGCACCTCGGTGTGGGTCCACCCGCGCTCGAACCTGGTCTTCAAGTTCAACGGAGGACGCCCGCCGACCCTGAACCGCGCGTGGCTCGAGGCCCTCATGTCGACGGCGAACTCGCCCACCGGGCTCTACGTCGTGCCCGAGCCCGCCGAAGACGCCGCCCCACCGGAGTCCTTCGCCTGACACATCGGCCGCGGACCGCGGGTGTCAAGGCGCTGGCCGTAAGCCGCTCGAGGCCCCACCGTGAGGGAGACGAGAGGATCCCCCATGACCGACTCCCCGCGCATCGTCGTGATCGGCGGCGGAAACGCCGGCCTGTCCGTCGCCGGGCGCCTGCACCGCGCGCGCCTCGGCGAGATCACCGTGATCGAGCCGCGCACGACCCACGTCTTCGCCCCTCTCCAATCGCACATCGCCGGAGGCGCCGCGCGCGCGTCCGAAGCCGCGCGGCCGCAGGCCGACGTCATCCCTCCGGGGGTGCGGTGGCTGCGCGATGAGGCCTTCACGGTGGATGCCGACGCCCGGCGCGTGCACCTCGTCTCGGGCGGGCGGATCGACTACGACCAGCTCGTCGTCTGTGCGGGAATGCGCATGGCCTGGGAACAGATCCCCGGTCTCCCCGAGGCCATGACCGCCCCCACCGGAATCTCGAACTACGACTACCGGCTCGCCGCGAAGGCCTCCCCCGTGCTGCGCGACCTGCGCTCCGGGACGGTCGTCTTCACGCAGCCACCCGAACCCGCCTCCTGCGGAGCGGCCGCGCAGAAGCCCATGTACCTCGCGTGCGACTGGTGGCGGGCGATCGGGGTGCGCGACGACATCCGCGTCGTGTTCGTCTGCCCCGACCCCGTCCCCTTCGGGGTCCCGGCGATCGACGACGAGCTTCGCCGCAAGCTCGACGAGTACGGCATCGAGGTGCGGTACAGCCAGGATCTTCGACGGGTGGATGCCGACTCCCGCACGCTCGTCATCGGCCGGGGCGACACCGAGGAGACGATGGCGTACGACGTCCTGCACGCGGTCCCCCCGCAGCGGGCGCCGGAGTGGATCGCGGGCAGCGGGCTGGCGGCATCCGACGATCCGCATGGCTTCGTCGATGTGGATCCCGAGACCTTCCAGCACGTGCGCCACCCGCAGATCTGGGCCGTGGGCGACGCAGCGACCGTCGCGACCCGACGCTCGGGAGGGGCGATCAGACAGCAGGCGAAGGCGCTCGTGAAGAACATGAAGGCCGCGATGGCGGGGCGTACGCCCTCCGCGAAATACAACGGTTACAGCGTCGTCCCCTTCACCGTCTCGCGCGGCACCGTCGTGTTCGCAGAATTCGACCGGAGGGGCCGACTGCAGCCGACGGTGCCGTTCTGGCGCTCGCTCTACCGCGAGCGGCGACTGTCGTGGCTCGCGGATCGACGCATCCTACCGTGGGTCTACTGGCACCTCATCCTGCGCGGCCGCGCCTGACCGCCGCCCTCCCGCGTATAGGCCACGAGGCGCGATCCCTCAACCCCCGGGCCTCGAGACCGGCGGCGAACGAAGACTGGGGGCAGCCCCGGAAACCACACGAAAAGAGGACACCATGGCACAGGTCATCGAAACCGTCGACGTCAACGTTCCCGTCCGCGTCGCGTACAACCAGTGGACGCAGTTCGAGGAGTTCCCCCACTTCATGAGCTTCGTGGAGTCGATCACGCAGAAGAACGAGACCCTCACGCACTGGAAGGTCAAGATCGCCGGTGCCGAGCGCGAGTTCGACGCCGAGATCACCGAGCAGCACCCCGACGAGCGCGTCGCGTGGAACAGCGTGGGCGGCGACGAGAACCACGCCGGCGTCGTCACCTTCCACCGCCTGTCCGACGACGAGACGCGCGTCACGGTCCAGATCGACTGGGCGCCCTCCGGCGTTCTCGAGAAGCTCGGTGCCGCCTTCGGCGCCGACGATCACTCCGTGAAGAAGGACCTCGAGAACTTCAAGAAGTACATCGAGTCGCGCGGTGCCGAGTCCGGCGCCTGGCGCGGCGACGTCAGCTGACGTCGACCGATGAGAGAAGCCGGGCCCGTCCGTGAGGACGGGCCCGGCTTTCGTCATGAGCGGCTCACCACTGGGGGTGGATCTCCGCCCGCAGTCGTCGGTCGTACACCTCGCGCACGAGCGCGTCGAAGGCCTCGACGTCGAACCCGCCGTCGAGGAGGTCCGCCGCGCGAGCGTTCGAAGCCGCCTGATCGGTGGAACGGGCACCCGGGATCACCGAGGTGATCCCCTCGCGCGACGCGATCCACGCCAGCGTGGCGGCCGGAAGCGTCACCCCCTCGGGCAGCGACGCCTTGAGCTCGTCGACCGCGGCCACTCCCTCGTCGAAGGGGACGCCCGAGAACGTCTCGCCCTTGTCGAAGGCCTCGCCGTTGCGGTTGTAGGTGCGGTGGTCGTTCTCATCGAACGTCGTGGAGCGCGTGTATTTGCCCGACAGCAGGCCGCTGGCGAGCGGTACGCGGGCGAAGACCGCGACGTTCTTCTCGGCCGCGAGCGGGAGAACCTCGTCGAGGGGCTTGAGCCGGAACGGGTTGAAGATGATCTGCAGGTTCGTCAGGTTCGGGCGTCGAAGCGCCGACAGGGCCTGGTCCATCGTCTCGACCGAGGCGCCGTAGGCGGCGATCACGCCCTCCGACACCAGCTGGTCGAGGGCGTCCCACGTCGCGTCGTCGTCGATGACCGCCGACGGCGGACAGTGCAGCTGCACCAGGTCGAGCGTCTCGGTGTCGAGCAGGCGCCGCGAGCGATCGAGCCAGACGCGGAAGTTCTCCATGACGTAGTTCTCGGGCACCTGGTCTTCGCGGCGCCCCATCTTGGTCGCGACGGTGATGTCATCGGCATCCCGTCCCTTCAGGAACTTTCCGATGATCTGCTCCGACCGGCCGTCGCCGTAGACGTCGGCCGTGTCGAAGAGAGTGACGCCGGCGTCGGCCGAGGCGGCCAGGACGGCGCGCGCGTCGTCTTCGGACACGTCGCCCCAATCGGCGCCGAGCTGCCAGGTTCCGAGACCGATCGCCGAGACCTGACGGCCGGTACGGGAGAGAGGGCGCTGCTGCATTGCGGTTTCCTTTCGAAGCGTGGTTCGAGCCTAGCCAGCCCCTCCGACGCCCGGGCCGGCATGCGTCCACCGAGTCACCGCCATCCGCGCGAGCGCAACCCCGGCCCCTCGCGACCCGGACGCACCTAGCGTGGCGGCACACCCACGGAAGGAACACCATGGACACTCCCGCCGACCGACTCCCCGGAGCCGACGAAGAGAACCTCGTCCCCGAATCCGACGGCCTCGCCGCCGACGTGCCCGCCGGCGCCGCCGGCGCGGACTCGGGTGCCGTGGACGCCGCCCGCATCGATCCGGACGACGAAGCACGCCTCCAGGGCATCTCCAGCCAGAACGACCTCCCCGGTGTCGGCACGCGCGCCGCTGACGGCCTGACCGAGCGCGGAACCGACGACGCCCGCGGCGAGGGCGGCTCGACGTCGCGCCACACCGAGGACACCGGTCGCTCCGACCGCGAGCCTGACGACGGCACGAGCCGCACCCCCGCCTCCCCGGCCCCGGCCGCCGACGGCGGTGAGCCGCACGTCGACGACGACGACCCCATCGCGGCGTTCCAGCCCGGTGTCGGCCGCGACTCCGCCGCCTCCAGCAAGATCGCGCAGAACCTGCCCGATCCCGACGACGCCTGACCGGGAGCGTCGCCGCCCTCGGTCCCGTGTCGGGGCGGAGGGCGGCCACGCGGTCAGTGGGCGAGACGCAGAGCGTCCTCGGCGAGGTGGAAGAAGTCGCTCATCGCGCCGGCGACGGCCTGCGGGTCCTCGTCCGCCATCAGCAGCACCACCGTCGCCTCCGTCGCGTCGTCACGCACGAACCAGCTGCCGCTCAGCACGCCGCGGCTCGACCCGCCCTTGAAGGCGACGTACGGCCACGACCCCACGTCGAGGCCCTGCCCGGGGTTCTCGCTCAGGATGCCGAGCACCTCGGCATCCTGCGTCTGCTGCAGCGAGCGATGCACGGCGGCGACGTCCCGTGCGGCGGCGAACCAGTCGAACCCGTCCTGCCACTGCGCCGTCGTGACCGCGGCCCCGTCGACCGCCAGGGGCGCCGCGGCGATCCGGTCGAGCAGGGCGCGTCGTCCGGCCTCGTCGGCCCCCGCCCACTCGGCGCGCACCGCGGGGTCGCCCCAGCCGAGCGTGAACAGCTCCTTCGTCGAGAGGAACGGCGACAGCGACGCTGGGTCGTTGTGCCCCGATCGCACGACCGCCGCCTCCACCCGCTCGCGACCGAGGCGCGTGATGAGCAGGTCGGTGGCGGTGTTGTCGCTGATGCGGATCATCGCCGAGGCCGCGTCGCGCACCGACACCTCCGTCCCGGTGGGGGCGTCCTGCAGCTCACCGGACGGCAGGCTGCGGTCGACGTCGCGGAGCACGAGGGTCTCGTCCCACGTCAGGTCGCCCGAGGCGACGGCATCCGATACCGCGAGAAGGACGTAGAGCTTGAAGACCGAGGCCAGCGGCGCCGACCGATCGGGGTCGAGGGCGAGGGCTTCTTCGTCTCCGCGGAGCACGAGGGCGCTGACCTGACCTGGGAGCGCGGCCAGACGCTGTTCCACCTCGCCGAGAGAGGTCGACGGCGTCCACGGCTTCGCCACCGGGCCGAACACCATCCCCGTGATGCGGCTCGCCCCGTCGATCGTGAGCGACAGGTCGAAGGGGTCGCCCAGCGCGCCGGCGAGCGTGGCCACGGCCTGCGTCTCGGTGCCCTGGTACGCCGTCACGGTGAAGGGGGCGGCGGGACGCAGTTGCCGATTGACGAGCTCGGCGACCTGCTCCGCCGGGACCTGAGCGAGGAAGTTCTCGTGCAGCACGCGCGACCACTCCCCCGCCGTGGTGTCGGCCTCGCGCTCCAGGATGTCGATGATCCACGTCACCCGCTCCCCGACCGGGGTATGGGGGATGTCGACGGATGCCGCGGGGCTCGAGCGCGTCTCCGGCGCGGCGCTCGCGCAGGCGGTGAGCGCCGCGACGGCGACGAATGAGAGGGCGGCGGCGAGGCGACGGGCGAGTGTCACGGTGAATCCTTCCGGGGGGGGATTCCCACGCTACGCACGCCGCCCCCTCGTCACCTCCCTCGTGCGGCGGATCTTCGTCCCCGCCACCCGAGGACCGCGTCGATCACCACGAACACCGCGAGGGTGTAGCCGACCAGCGGCAGAACGAGACCGATCGCGACCGCCGCGACGACGACCGCCCCGGTCCCCCACCAGGGCGCGTGACGCAGCACTCCGCGGGCCGGCGCCGCGGCGGTACCCCCGGTCGGGCGGCGCTTCCACCACATCGCGTAGCCGAGCACGACGAGCGCGGCGATGCCGACCGCGAGCAGGAACAGCACGAGCTGGTTCGCCAGGCCGAACATCGTCCCCATGTGCAGGTCGACGCCCCAGCGCGAGAGCTTCGCCAGGAGCGGGAAGTCGGCGAAGTCGACCCGGTCGGTCACCCGCATGGTCGAGGCGTCGATCGCCACGGCATCCACCTCGGTCGGGAAACTGCGATGGATCTCCTGCACCACCCAGGCCTTCCCCTCGGTCGCGGGCGGGCGGATCTCGAGGTCGCCCGAGTTCACGTTCACCCCGCGCGCCACGGCCCAGACCGCGTCGAAGGTCGCCGGGTCGGAGGCCGGCCCGGTCGCCGAGTGTCCTCCGTGGTGCGAGTGCTCGCCCCCGGTCGGAGCCGCCCCGTCGATGGTGGTCGTGAGGGCGGGCGTCCCCTCGCCGACGAGGGTCCGCAGGTCGGAGACGTGGGCGCCCGCGAACGTCGACCACGTGATGCCGGTCGCCGAGAAGAACAGGGCCCCGACGACGACCCAGATCCCGACCGCGGAGTGCCAGCCCGACAGGCGCCGGTACCCCGTGTGCCGGCGATTCGGTCGCAGCAGATCGCGACGCCCGCGACGGCTGCGCACGAAGCGCCCGATCCACAGTCCGAGCCCCGCGAGAGCGACGATCCCGAGCCAGGATGCCGCGAGCTCGCTGTACCAGCGTCCGACATCGCCGAGATGCAGCGAGCGGTGCAGATCGCTGATCCAGTGCCGGAGCGGGAGGGCCCCGCTCGTCCCGTACGCGGGGAGGTCGCCGCGGATCGCCGTGGTGGCGGGATCGACGAAGATCGCTCGCGTCGTGCTCTCGGGCAGGGTGTCGTCGGCGAACATCACGCGCGTGGTGGCCCCCGGCTCGGGAGCCGGTCGGACGGCGACGGGGGTCGCCCCGCTCCCGACGTAGCTCTCGGCCGCTCGCACCTGATCGGCCAGCGGAACGGCGGGCGCGGTCGATTCCGCGGTGAGCTCGTGCGGGTACAGGACGTTCTCGAGGGTGGGGGTGATCGCGTACAGCGCGCCGCTCAGGGCTGCGACGAGCAGGAACGGCCCCACGAGCAGCCCCGCGAAGAAGTGCAGGCGTCGGAGGAGGGCGGTGAACCACCCCCGAGAAGCGGCCCTCGGGGAGGGCTCGGGAGGGGATGCCACGGCCGGGCCGGAACCGGCGGCGGTCATGCGGCGCTCAGCGTGGGCGTCGGGGTGGAAATCCGCGCCGACGCGGGGGCGGCGACGGGGTGGAGAGGACAGGGGAACATCGGGAATCGCTTTCCGAGCGCGAACGCGCTCGTGGGTGATCGCCCGGCATCGCCCCCTCGAGGCGAGGGTCGGTGTGCGGGCGGAGAAGAGGGGGGCGGGCGCGGCAGGGCACGCCGACGATCGCGCCGCCGTCGAGGCGAGGCCCGACGCGGCGGTCGACCGCTCCGCCATCTCGGCGACGGGCGGAGCGGGACTCAGGATGCCGCGAGAGGCGGACCGCGCCGCTGCGCGGCCGAGACGACCAGAGCCGAGGTGGGCCGCACCGCGGCGACCACGACGGCCGCCGTGCGGCGCACCGACGGTGCCGTTGGCAGACCTGCCAGGACCCGGACCCGGGCGCGGAGCCAGGCGACGCTTCGCTCCGCGAGCACGCGCAGGGCCACGAGGGTCCGCTCGCCCCGGTGGAGGGCGACCGTCGTGGCGAGGGCTGCCACGGCATGGCCCAGCCACATCGCGGCATCCGGGGTCATCGCCGGCAGGGCCGACCCGCCCGTCAGAACCGGCAGGGCCGAACCGTGGACGTGCGCCGCCGCGGCGAGGTCGTAGCTGCCGAGGACGAAGAGCGAGTGGAAGAGCACCTGACTGACCGCGACGGCCACCGCGAGGCGCCACGTCGAGAGGCGGCGGCCGGCCAGCGCCGTGCACACCACGAACGACAGGGCGAGCGGGACGACGACGCCGAACACACCGGGGACCTCTCCCCCGCCGCTGACGTGCGAGAGCAGGGCGACGAACGTGGCGACGGATGCCGCAGCACCGCCGCGACGGACGCGTGTCGCCCTGGCCTGTCGTCGCATGGGATTCATCATGTCAGGCGAGCGCTCGCGCGTCGGACGGGTGCTGAGGCGTCACCGCCCGAACACGAGATACGCCCCGCCGGCCAGGACGACGAAGAGACCACCGACGACCGCGAAGTAGGTCGCCGTCGCGTGCCGAGTGGTCTGGGCCACCTGCTCCCGCATCGGGAGCGCCGCAAACGGCCCCGGCCCCGGGAGGCTCCCGGCCGCAGCGCTCAGCGAGACGTCCAGCGCATCGAGGATCCCGAACACCCGCCGCCACACCAACGGGTCGGGCACCGACAGACGCCCGGGGCGGTAGAGGAACAACCACCCCTCGGCGATCTCGAGATCGAGCGGCAGTCCGTCCTGATCGAGGAGGTCGACGATTCCTGCGGTGACGACCGCCTGCGCCCACTCCGCGTTCTCGGGCGCGACGTGCAGGGCGGCCCGTTCGGGTTGGGCCGAGACGGACCGCGGGGCGAGGCCGGGCAACGCGGGAAGGGGCCGGACCGCCCGCGCGCTGCGCGTCTCGACGACGAGACCGGGGGTCGCTCGCGGCAGACGCACGGCCGCGTAGCCCCACTCCGCGCTCATCTGGTTCATCTGCACCGAGTACGTGTACGCGCTGTTGCCGACCTCGAGCCCCGCAGAGCCGGGGAGGCGCACGACGTCTCCCGCGCGCTGGGTGAAGCGCGACCGCCCCGCGGCATCCCGGAACACCACCCCGGGCAGGGGCTGCACGGTGACGAGCGGGTGGTGCTGCCAGCCGTTCGCGGCCGCGAACGCCAGGGTCCCCGGCGCACCGGGGTTCAGGGCGTCGTACGCCACGTTCGTCGGCACGGGGATCCAGTGGGCATCGGCGGTCACGGACCCATCCTGCCCGGCGCATCGGGGCACCGCGACGACCCCTAGGCTGAACCCACCGTGCCCAGGAGGATGCCGTGACCCCACCCCGTGTCGTGATCGCCGGCGCGAGCGGCTTCGTCGGTCACGCTCTCACGGGCGCCTTCCGCGCCGACGGCTACGAGGTCGCCACGGTCGGACGCTCCGGGGACGCGGTCTGGGGCGATGCCCCGGGGATCGCCCGGCTGGTCGATGGCGCCGACGTGCTGATCAACCTCGCCGGAAAGATCGTGTCCTGCCGGTACACCGACGCGAACCGCGACGAGATCCTCCGCTCCCGGGTCGACACCACCCGAGAGCTGCACGACGCCGTCGCCGGGGCGCAGCACCCTCCCCGCGTCTGGATGAACGCGTCGACCGCGACGATCTACCGCCACGAGATGGCGCACGGCAACGACGAGATCGACGGCGTCGTCGGCGACGGCTTCTCGGTCGACGTGGCTACCGCGTGGGAGCGCGCGCTCTTCACGGGAGAGCTCCCCCGCACACGCCGTGTGGCTCTGCGCATGGCCATCGTGTTCGGCGACGGGCCCGCGACGCGGGTGCTGTTGGCCCTGCCACGGCTCGGACTCGGCGGGACGCAGATCGACAGCTGGTGGTTCCCGCACCGCCGCTACCGCGGCATCGGCGCTCACCCGACCGGCCCCGTCCTGTCGGGGTGGTACCGGACCTCGGGCCGTCAGCGCTTCAGCTGGATCCACATCGACGATGTCGTGGCATCCGTCCGCTTCATCCGCGATCGAGACGACCTCGACGGGCCCGTCAACCTCTCCGCCCCCGGCGTCACCGACAACCGCACCCTCATGCGCGAGCTTCGCCGCGTCGCCCGGGCGCCCTTCGGACTCCCCGCCTTCCGGTGGATGCTCGATCCGGCGATGGCCGTCCTGCGGAACGAGCCCGAACTCGTCCTCAAGAGCCGGTGGGCGGTTCCCCGCAAGCTGACGGAGGCGGGATTCGCGTTCGGGTACCCCGAGATAGGCCCGGCTCTCGACGCCGTCGCCGCGGTGCGCCCCGCCCGGGCGCGCGACCTCTTCGCGGCCTGACGCGCGTACGCACGACGCCCCTGCCCAATGCGATCGTCGGTCAGGGGCGTCGGTCGTCGGGTCGCGCGCCGGCGGTGGTCAAACCTTCCGCCGGACGAAGCGCAGGACGGCCGCGATGATTCCCACGATCAGGATGATGAGGCCGATCCAGAGCAGGAATTTCACGGCCTCGACGAAGATGCCGAAGAACAGGAGCACGAGGCCCACGATGACGAGGATGATGGCGAGAGCTGGCATGGACCCATTGTCCGCGTGACCGGGCGAACGCTCAGCCTCCTTGACACGGAGAGCGGATGACGGGATGCCGCGTGTCAAGACCGCGGCGGGCTCGGCATGCGAGGTCTAGCGTCGGGGTCATCAACGATCTCAGGAGGCGGCAATGACCGAGCGCGACGTCAACGGACACGACTCAGGACACGGCACCGGTCCCGGTGAGGGCGAGTACACGGATGTGCAGCTGCCGGACGGCACCGCCGATCGCGGGAGCGCCGACCTCCCCGGCGAATACGTCGACCGCGAGAACGCCGATGGCAGCGAATCACGGCCCCGCACCGACGACGCCGGCGCCTACACCGACGTCGAGCAGTCCGGCGGGCACGAGTCGCGCGAGAACCTCGACGACCCCGGCGAGTACACCGACCGCGATCGCTGAGCCCTCAGCGGCGGAGCGTCGTCTCGGGGTCCGTGCGGTACACCGCCCGGTACGCGGCGACGAACGACGCGGCGTCGGCGAAACCCCATCGCGCGGCCGTCGCCTCGACAGTGGTCGTCGCGGGGTCGGCCTCGACGAGGTCGGCGTGCGCGGCGCTGAGGCGCGCGAGCCCGAGGTAGCCCTCGGGGGTCGCCGAGATCTGGCCGTTGGCGGCGAAGGCGCGTCTCAGTCCCGACACCGACGTCCCCGCCGCCCGCGCGGCGTCGTCGATCGTGACCGGGAGCGAGGCGTGATCGTCGATCCACGCCGCGGCACTCGAGTAGATCGACGCCTGCTCGAGGGCCGACGCGCGTCTCTCGCGCGGGTCGCCCACGAGCGCGAACGCCTCCAGCGCGGCCACCGCGAGCGTTCGGCCGAGGTGGGCGCGCACGAGGGGCTCCGACATCACGGGAATCTGCGTGAGGGCCCACTGCTGCGTCGCCAGCCAGTAGTCGCGCAGTCGCCGCGAGACGGGACCGGCCGCGGCGAAGCGGACGCGCAGCGTCTCATCGCCGTAGACGGTTCGCGCCGTCCGGGTGAGCCACTCGGCGTCGAAGGCCACGACGTCCACGCGGGTGTGGTCGGCTCGGGCGATCAGGTCGTCACCCGGCTGCAGGATGCCGGGTTCGATGCTGTACTCCCCCTGCTCCTGCCCGATCCGCCACGCGTACCCCGGCGTGGACGAGCAGATGTAGAACCGGTCGGACTCGTGGGCGACGTCGACCCGAGCGCGCCATTCGAGGCGCCGCAGGGCGAAGGACCCGTCGCCGACCGAGTGCTCGGAGTACGCCGCATCGTCGGCCTGCAGATCGACGTGACCGTACTGCGAACGCAGCCAGGCGTCGGTGGCGGCGATGTCGTCGGTGTGGACGCGCTCGTTGAAGAAGTCGTTCATGTGCGGGGCGGCCGAACGCCCGAAAGACACGGCAGCACTGCCCATGATAGTTAACCTCACCCTCCGAGAAACCCCGAAAGGATCCCGATGGCCGACTCGCCCACCATCCGCCCCATCGACACCGACGACGCCGGCGAGGTGCTGACGATCCAGCGTGCCGCCTTTGCGAGCGAAGCCCTCATCTATGGCGATCCCGACATGCCCCCGCTCACGCAGACCCTCGAGGAGCTGCGCGCCGAGCTGGTGGAGAACCTGGGGTGCGTCGCCGTCACGGACCACCGCATCGTCGGAGCGGTGCGCGCGCGCCGCGACGGTGAGCTGTTGCTCATCGGCCGCCTGGCCATCGCCCCGGATCAGCAGGGCGAGGGCCTCGGGACCCTGCTGCTCGCCGCCGTCGAGGAGCGGGGGCGTGAGGCCGGAGCCACCGAGGCGGAGCTGTTCACCGGCGGCCTGAGCGAGGCCAACCAGCGCCTGTACGAGCGCGAGGGCTACCACCGCTCCGAAGAGACCGCCGACGGCGAGATCTTCTATCGCAAGCCGCTCAGTGACTGACGGAGATTCCGGATGCCGCGAAGGCCGCCGCCCCGATCGGGACGACGGCCTTCGCGGCGTGAGGCTTACGGCGTGGGCATGCCGCCGTTGACGTTGAGCGTCTCGCCGATGACGTAGCTGGATTCGGCCGAGGCGAGGTACACGTACGCCGGGGCGAGTTCGGCGGGCTGACCCATGCGGCCGAGAGGCGTCTCTTCGCCGAACTCGTCGACCTTCTCGTCGGGCTGGCCGTCGGTGACCTGCAGCGGCGTCCAGATGGGGCCGGGCGCCACCGCGTTCACGCGGATGCCCTTCGGCGCGAGCTGCTGGCCGAGCGCCTTGGTGAAGGTGTTGATCGTCGCCTTCGTCGAGGCGTAGTCCACGAGGATCGGCGCCGGCGAGTACGCCTGGATCGAGGTCGTGTTGATGATCGTCGAGCCGGGCTGCAGGTACGGTACGGCCTCTTTGCAGATCCAGAACATCGCGTAGACGTTGGTCTTGAACGTGTCGTCGAACTGCTCGTCGGTCAGGGTCGTGACGTCCTCGTTGAAGATCTGCTTGCCGCCGTTGTTCACGACGATGTCGAGGCCGCCGAGGCCCTCGACCGCTTCCTTCACCAGCGTGCGCGCGTAGTCGCGCTCGCGCAGGTCGCCGGGGATCTGCACGACGGTGGCGCCCGCCTCGCGGAGGATCCCGGCGATGCGATCGGCATCCTCCTTCTCCTGCGGCAGGTACGACATGGCGACCGAGGCGCCCTCACGGGCGAAGGCGATCGCGGTGGCGGCACCGATGCCCGAGTCGGCGCCCGTGATCAGGGCCTTGCGGCCCTTGAGGCGCTCGGTGCCGACGTAGGTGTCCTCACCCAACTCGGCCTTGGGCGTCAGCTCGGCGTCGAGGCCGGGCTCCTTCTGGTCCTGCGACTGCGGGTCGATGTCGGCGTACAGCTTCGACGGGTCGGTGAACGTGTACTGCGTGCTCATGGCGAGTCCTTTCGTGGGGGATGGATGCCGGAGCGAGGGGCCCCGGCGGAGGTTCAGCGGTCGCCGAGTTCGGCGTCGTCGACGACCTCGCGGATGACGAGCGCGGCGTTGATGAGGGCGAGGTGACTCAGGGCCTGCGGAAGGTTGCCCCAGAACGCACCGTCGGCCTCGGCGATCATCTCGGAGTAGATCCCGACGTCGTTGCCCTGGGCGACGAGGGTGTCCATCGCCTCGATGGCCTCGGCGTGACGGCCGACGCAGGCCAGGGCGGTCGCCCGCCAGAAGGCGCACGCGACGAAGGTCTGCTCCTCCTGGTCCATGCCGGTGTAGCGGTAGACGAGGTGGTTCTCCGTGGTGAGACGCTCGGTGATGGCATCCACCGTTTTCGACATCCGCTGACCCCGGTCGAAGCCGGTGGGAGCGTGCAAGAGGACGGATGCGTCGAGGTCTTCGCTGCCCGGGGCGAGGGTGTACGCCTGGAGCTCCTCCGACCAGCAGTGCTCGTCGACCCAGTGATGGATGCGGTCACGCTCGGCACGCCAGCGGTCGCCGTTGTCGGGGATGTGCCCGCCCTCGGCGAGCCACTGCGCATCGTCGAGGGCCTTCCAGCAGCCCATCTTCGACGAGGTGTAGTGCCGCAGTTCCGGCAGCTCCCACATCCCCGAGTCCTCGCGGCGCCACAGGTCGCACGTGCGGTCGGCGACGTCGGCGAGCAGTCGCCCGGTCTGGATGTCGAGGCGGTTGCCGGCCTCGACGTAGGTGCGGCAGAGGGCGATGAGATCGCCGTAGACGCCGAGCTGCAGCTGGCCCTGGGCGGGGTTGCCGGTGACGACCGGCTGGTTGCCGTTCCACCCCGGCACCTGGTGCTTCTCGAGCCCGATCTCGGCATCGCCGTCGAGGGTGTACATGACCTGCACCTCGGGACCGTTCTTGCGGATCGTGCGCAGCAGCCACGAGATCGCGGCGTGCGTCTCTTCGCGCAGGCCGAAACCGACCCAGGCGTGCGCGGTGTAGGCGAGGTCGCGCACCCAGGCGTAGCGGTAGTCCCAGTTCTTGCCGCCGCGCGGGTTCTCGGGCAGCGACGTCGTCGCCGCGGCCGCGATCGCACCGGTCGGGCTGAACAGCAGGAGCTTCAGGGCGAGGGCGCTGCGTTGGACGTCGTCGGCCCAGGGTCCGTCGTACGAGAATTCGTCCGACCACATCTTCCAGCCGCCGATGGTGCGATCGATGCCGCGGTCGACGTTCTTCGCGTCGGGGATGCGCAGGGGCTCCCCCTCGGTGGCCGCGATCACGAGGAGGTGCCGCGACCCCTTCTCGGTCGTGAAACCGCCGTCGATGCTCTCGTTCTCGGCATCCGGATCACCGTGAAGACCGTGCTCGTGACCCGTCACTGCCAGCGACACGTGGCCGATGCGCATGATCGAGAAGCCGTCGATGCGCTCTGTCCAGGGGGCGGCGGAGCGCAGCATGGTGCCGGGCTGCACGCACCACGCGAACTCGACCTCGCCCTTCACGCCGTCGACGCGGCGGGCGAGCTCTGCCCAGGGCAGTCGGCCGGCGATCCCGGTCACCATGGCGTCCGTCAACGTCGCGACCCCGGAGGCCGTGGTGAAGGTGGTCTCGAGGACGTTCGTGCGCGGGATGTACCGGCGGGTGACCTCGTACTCCTCGACCGGAGCCAGCTGGATACAGCCCCCCGCGGACTCGTCGACGAGACGCGCGAACACCGGCCGCGAGTGGATGTTCGGCAGCGGAAGCCAGTCCACTCCCCCGTCGAGCCCGATGAGGGCCACGGTGCGTCCGTCGCCGATCGCGGCGTAGTCGCGCAGGGGACGGGACGGGGCGGGAGGAGTGAGAGGCACGTCTTCACGCTAGGAATGACGTGGCAGGGCTCCCCCGGGGTTGTTGATTGGATGCCGAGCGGCTAGGGGAGCAACGCGCCGCCTCGCCGTCGGCGCCGCGCCGGGGTCCGGAGCGTGGTTCGGTTCCCCTTCAGAGATCGGAGAGGGCCCGCAGGATCCGAAACTCGGGATACGAGTCCAGTGCGCGCTCCCGTGATGTCGTGCGGTAGTACTCGTTCCAGTAACTGCGGATCCGCGCCTCCGTCAAGGCGAGATGAGCGGGATTGTCGGCGACGTAGCGACGGAGGTTGTCGCGGTCGACGAGGTGCATACTCGCGTCCAGCTCCGCGAGAATCTCGATGACGTAGTCGGACGCCAGGTCGACGATGTACGGAATCGTCCAGAGCGCGCCGGACTTCGCGAGCGGCCCCACGGACGCCTGCCTCACGAAACCGTTCGTAGAGTGAGAAGCGATGGCGGCGCAGATCGTCGAGCGGGTCTCTGCCCGCGCTCCCCTCGCACTGAGGCCGAGAAACCGACGCCGCGGAATGAAGCCGTGTCTTTTGGGCAGCAGAAGTTTCTCACCGGCGATGAGCACTGGGCCGGGCCTGTTGTCGACATGGATGCCATAGCTCATGCTGACGGTCATCCTCCGCGCCGTCGCTTCGACTTCTTCTCCGAGCTCGGAGGGAAAGCCGGAGCGTAGTTGAGCTCTGAGTGCCGCCGCTGATGGACCTGCTGCCGATCGTGATGCGTCTTTCACCTCTGACCTTTCTCCGTCGTATGTGCGGAGGGTGGAGCGACCGTCAGAACCGGAGGCCGCGGTGTCGAGCACACGCAGTCCGAAGCGACGGCTTGCAACCGTTGACCCTCGTCGATTTCGCCTCCCCGTTACATGTCGTTGTAGGGGTAGCAGCAAACCTCATGACTTATCTCATTTCGCTTCTCGTCTTGCTCGAGTAGACCCCACGCACACAACGCTTGCTCACGTGTAGCTAAGTCCACGGCAAAGAATCCAATCGCGTTCCACTCGATCTGGCCTCCCATGATGATGAGGCGTGGTCTTCACCTCGTCTCCCCGAAAAATCCAACACACGACAATGGGAAACAACTGGGTCAAATATTTTAAGCTAGTCCCTCCAATGAATCGGTGGCCATCAATCACAGTATTCAGGAGGCAGACTTACCGGAAAATCTCGCTCACCCTTGGACCCGTTGCAGGGACGGCAGGCGGTGTACGCGTTCAGACCCGTTCTTTCCGCATTTCATTTCTTTCGATAAATTTGGTCATAGTTCCCCTCCCTCAATCCAGCTTCGAGTTCGAAATAGTTCAGACATCGACTTGGTCGTCGAAATTCGGGCGACCGAGCCACTGCTCAATCTCCATCGCCCAGACGATCAAAGGTGAATACGCGATCGAGGAATGGTTCGTCGTACCCAGAAGCAAAAAAGAGCATTCGCTCCTCGCCGGTGAAAATGTTTCGCTGCATGCGCAAAGGGATGTCAATGCGGCAGGTTTCAGGTGACGATGAGACCATGTGGAGCGAAAGCCCTTCGAAGTCGGACCTCAACATCCACTCGCCCCGGAACACGGAAGTAGCCCGCCAATCGACATCTTCGAGTAGACGTTCCGGTGCCTGAAGTGGACCGCCGCACCCAACACTATCCGGCCATCCAGATAATTCGGCAGTTGAGTTGGCCTGCAGTTGCATGTTCACCTTGTGGCCAGAGGAGTCAAGGTAGCGCCACAAGCCGTCGACATCACGCTCCACCGGCACCACCTGACTCCAGGGGACGGCCAGTGCCCAAAGAATCAGGATCCCCATTACCGAGACGATTACCCACGCGACGGATCTGACAGCAAGCCGCGAGACTCCAACCATTTCATTCCCTCGGTCCACGTAAATTCCTGCTCGGCCTGCGAGAATGGGCCTGTTTCTTCCACGAGGCCGTTCCACCATTCCAAGTCGCCAATCCCCCTAAATGGTGAGCCCAAAGTCAAGTAGTTCTCGGCTACCCAGGTCACTTGCACCTTTCCCTCCCCGACTTGGCGCACCCCCGTCGGGCGTAGCGTGTAGGTACCAACTACGAGCAGCGTCCTCTCCTCGGAAGACGACACCGGGTACAACAACAATGTCTTTGCATCCCGCCACAGATTGGTATTCCAAGGCACCGGATCACCCGCTTTGTATCCACCTCTAATCTCTTGCACGGACGGGGAACTTCAATCTCCGCGAAGAGCGGCTCGCGAGTCGTTTACCGGAACGCGAGCGCGGCGGACTCACGGTCCGCTTTGACGAAGGCCCCCCGGACCGCCCGCTCGACATCCCCAAGGTGTGTGCCGGAAGCTGCCCGAGCGTCGAACGCCCGGCATTCGCCCGGTTGCGGAACCGAACCTCCTCGTTCCGCGCCTCACTCCGATACGCCGTCTGCCGCGAACCCGAACCGCCACCCACACGCGTCAGCGCAAACCCGAACGCATCCGCGTACGACACCGGCGAGTTCTTCACGTACGCGTACCGGTTCAGCGACTGCGGGTCATCGAGGTCACCGCGCCATGAATCCGCCTCCGACCACGACCCCACCCCCGGGTCGTAGGAGCGCGCGAAGTACTCGTCCACACCGAGGGTGGCATGGCCCGGCTGTCCGTCGTAGCCGACCGCGGCATCCCACCCTGACGTGGCGAATGTCGCACCGCCGAAGTCGCCGTACGACACCAGGTCGGCGAGCACTCTCCCGCTCGTCGCCGTCGCCGTCACATCGCGCGCGTCGCCGAGCAGCCACGACACCCCCGACGCACCCGACTGCACCAACGCGCCACCAGCAGCGTCCCGCAGAAGACTTGATGCCCCCTGACGAGAGCTCGAACCCGCAGCCGGTCGCAGCCCATCCCACGC
Source organism: Microbacterium testaceum StLB037 (assembly GCF_900104345.1). Classification (GTDB taxonomy): domain Bacteria; phylum Actinomycetota; class Actinomycetes; order Actinomycetales; family Microbacteriaceae; genus Microbacterium; species Microbacterium testaceum_A. Next base: position 364,958 of record NZ_FNJN01000004.1, on the reverse strand, counting down.
CCGCGTCGACTCGTCCGTCCCGAAACGCCCCAGTGGGAAAATAATTCTTATCAACACCGGGGTGAGGCCGCGCTACCGTCTGGCCAAATCCAGGTCCCAGGAGACAGTCCAGGGTCCGCGATATCGTAGGACGCGCTTGGCACGTACACCGAAGGGTCAGAAACGCTGATGAATACAAATATCAGGATACGGCCACCGTCTAATGGAACTGGGTGCAATTCATGAGAGATAGCCCCGGCTGGAGGTTGACTGAAGGAGAATTGCACTCCCGGGGAGAGCACAAAAAGGCCCTCCACCGTTGCCGCGGTGTTATCCACACGCCGAGGGCGGAAGGTCGCATAGTCGATCTCGATCCTCTCAACGTCTGATATTGCGTCACCGCACCAGCGGAATACGACTTCGCCGGATTGGATACTCAGTTGAAGCGGGAGGTCGTTCGGCCTACTGGGAACACAACCAACCACCGCCGCCAGACTTGTTAGCAGCAGAGCAGTGGCTATCCCGCGCGCTCCGGCACGAAATCTACGATTTGCATACACGTCCTTACCCCCCTTCCTCCAGCCCGGCATCAATCTCGAAATAGTTCAGACAGGCGTAACTTCCCGAAAATAGCGTTGATGTTGCGAGAGAAGAACCGTAGGCGGCAAGAAACCCGACATTGCCCCATCCTGCCCACTGCTCGGAATGTCGCATCTCGTGCGAAAGCAGGTCATCATCCGCTAAAACTCTGGAAAAACTTCTGTCCGTCACAAATACGTCTCCGAAAGCAGTCCCGCCTCCAGCCGGGTTCGTATCCGAGACGCACACAATGAGACCGTTTTTCGCCATCCGACACTCGACGCCGTCGCCGTGACGTCGCGAGCGTCGCCGAGCAGCCACGACACCCCTGACGCACCCGACTGCACCAACGCGTCACCGGCAGCGTCCCGCAGAAGACTTGATGCCCCGTGGCGAGAGCTCGAACCCGCAATAGGTAGCAGCCCATCCCACGCCCACGTCCACTCGTCCGTCCCGAATGCCTCGGTGTCGCTCGACCCGACGCGGCGGGCCAACCCGTCATAGGCGTACGCGTTGACGCGGTCCTGCGTCGAGGTCCCGGTCAGCCGACCGTCGGCGTCATGCGCGAAGGTCGTCCGCTGCCCGTCCACGACCGCCGACCACATCGACCCCGCAGCATCGTACGTGTAGCGCGCGCCATCCGAGGTGGAGGTCACCCGCCCCGCCGTATCCAGCGTTGCCGTCACGGCGCGGTCACCGGGCGCCCACCCCGTGCGATTACCCGCGGCGTCGTACCCGTAGCGAGACGTCTCGCCACCGGCCGTCGCCGAATCGGTCAGCCGCGCGAGGTCGTCATACTCGTAACACTCTCCACGCGATTTCGGAATTCTGTGGTCAACCTCGGGCAAGTCGGATCACTCTCCCCTCGCGAGGCCCTCGCCATCGAACCTTCGAGACGCGTTGAGATAATTTGTGTAAATCGCGAGCGCTCGAGGATCTCGGTCAATTACAGCTTCACAGTGCCCGTCCTCCAATACCATTTCTGGATAGCCCCACTCCGCGATGGGCATCCAGTACAAATTTTCCGAGGGGTAGCCCAGGAATCGATATACCCACCACTCAGGTATTCGGGGGTTCTCTACCGAAAACTGAACTGCTGGAACAAAGCTGGGGTAAAAGGTGTCCGTGTGGATGAGGTACTCTACAGAGTCCGTGGTGAACTGCATTCCAAGCACCGAGTAGGATCGACCCTCGGTTATCGGGAAAGTGGTTTGGTCATACGGTGCGAGTTCACGCCAAGTCGGAAGTAACACTCGAGAAGTGCTGGTGCATCTCACCAACATATTTGTCCACTCCTGTCCGCCTTAATTGCAGGTCATTTCTGCTGATGGCGGCCTACATGGGCATGCAATCGCCTACTCGAACACGTGTCAGCTCGTCTCGCCCGCCGTCGAGTTCCCGTTCGCCCCATGTGAATTCCACCTCAAGCGTTCCAGGAGTTCGCGCGCACGTTAGCATACAGTTGCCGCCAGATTGAATGATCGTTGCCAGGGCCGCTCGGGCGAAGCGGGCTGAGAAAGTCCTCAAAAGTCATTGGCGTGACGGCCTGAGATTCGAGGTCAAGCGGGAACCTCGACCAGATGAGCACTACGTCCCAATCGCGGTCGCCATAGAGGCACCAGGACTCCGAGTCGCCAACAATCGCGATCCCCTCAAACATAACGTCCGGTACGTTGTACTGTCCCGCGCTATTTTTTCGATTGAGGCGCATGGCCACTTTGTACGCATCCTCTAAACCTTCGACGCTAATAGAGAACGCTGGGTAGACACCGAAATATTGAATTGCTTCATCGCGTCCCCATCCGAGTATCGCGATATTTTCATCCCCCGCCTCCGATGCAATAGATTGCAGCACCGCGCCAAACTCTGGGGATAGGGCTGTTAGAAAGTCGTAAGTATAGGCGTTTCCGCTATCCCGGAATGGCCACGTCGGCAAGCTCGGACTCGAAACACAAAGCTTTGCAATTTTGGCACGCACCAAGTCAAATTCATCCTGATTTTCGGCGAACCTTGCTAGACCTTGCATGGTCACTCTCCTGGCAATCTGATTGTTATTCGCGGTCCTGATTTTGGAATAAAGTCAGCACTCCAGCGGCATCCCGCAGAAGACTTGATGCCCCCCCCCCCCCCCCCCCCCCCCCCCCCCCCCCCCCCCCCCCCCCCCCCCCCCCCCGCCCCCCCCCCCCCCCCCCGACGAACGCCTCGGTGTCGCTCGACCCGACGCGGCGGTTCAGGCCGTCGTAGGCATAGGTGGTGGAGCGGCCCGGCGTCGAGGTGCCGGTCAGCCGGCCGGCGGCGTCGTGCGCGAACGTGGTCCGCCGCCCGTCCACCGTCGCCGACGACCTCGAGCCCGCGGCGTCGTACGCGTAGATTGCGCCGTCCGACGTGGCGGTCACCCGACCCGCCGCGTCCAGCGTCGCGGTTACTGCGCGGTCGCCATCTCGCGCGTCACTCGGACCAGTGCGACAGATCACCGAGCCATCTCCTCCCACACCAAAGTCTCCTTGAGGGGCGCAAAGGGTCCGCTCAAGGTCACGAGCATGGTGCCTGTGTCACAACACCAGTGGGAGACAGCCAGTTTCCGTTCGATATCTGCGCCTTGGATGACACTGTGAACTGCGGATTCGGCCCCGTCAACTCGCTTGCGGAATCTCCGAAGTAGATAAAGATCAGACTGCCGTCGCCTATCTCGAATTCTTTGCCTTGAAAATCCAGCCCACTTGGACCCGTTCGAAGGGAAAAGGCTTCACGATTGTGCAGAGAAAAACTTCCGTAAGCGGACACGATCTCATCTTCCCCGTCCTCCGACAAACTGCTGCGATGGTGGACTGAAATATATCTGTAAGGCCCTATTTCAGACCCGCACCACACGAACTCCAGCCCGCCTCTACCCTCTGTCGCAAAAATTGGGAAAGAATTGTTCGAGCTCCATAGACAAGAGGTTAGGGTACTTCCCAGACTGGCAATTGCAACGAGCGACGCCAACACGCGCATCCCATTACGAAGCATTTCATTTCTTTCGACAAATTTGGTCATAGTTCCCCTCCTTCAATCCAGCTTCGAGTTCGAAATAGTTCAGACATCCGGTGTTCCCGGTGAGAGCCTGCGAAACTCCCGCAGATCCTATGTAATAGACCCCAAAACGAACCGCACCCCACCCGGCCCATTGTTCGGAATGACGCACTTCGTGATCGAGCAGGTCCTTGTCGGCTATTACATCTTGTATTCGCTTCGTGGTCACAAAAACGTCCCCGAACGTCGTGCCTCCACCCCCGGGATTGCTCGAAGCTTGACAGATCAGTAGGCCGTTTGGCGCATACGCACATGACCGCACTCCGTGAGCAGAGGCAACCAGCACACCTATCCCGCTCATTGGCAGGTTTGCAACTTGCCGTAGTTCAGGAATCTTTTGCATCAAGTCCGTAGCGTTCACTGAGAACGGTAATATCTGTGCGCCGCCCACCGCTCCGAAGAGGCGAAGAACCGCGTTCAGTGCGGGCGCCTTGGAGCCGGTCGATCCTCCTCTACTCGACGCGATGGCAGCCCGATCGCGTTGGCTGCCGCGACAGCTCCAGTCCACCGGCCCGCAACCGCGGACGGTCTGGATGTGCCGCAGCGATTGCAGTCCGCCGGATCGTGACCGCGGCTGATGCACCGTGCCCTTGGGTACCGGGCCGCCGAACCGCCCGTTCGACGTCCCCAGGGTCTGGACCGGGGGCTGTCCGATCGTGGTTCGGTGGGCGTTGACGCGATTGCGGAACCGGATCTCCTCGTTCCGCGCCTCACTCCGATACGCCGTCTGCCGCGAACCCGAACCGCCACCCACACGCGTCCGCGCAAACCCGAACGCATCCGCATACGACACCGGCGAGTTCGTCACGTACGCGTACCGGTTCAGCGACTGCGGGTCACCGAGCTCGCCGCGCCACGAATCCGCCTCCAACCACGACCCCACCCCCGGGTCGTACGAGCGCGCGAAGTACTCGTCGAGGCCGAGGCTAACGTCACCGGGCTGACCGTCGTAGCCGACGGCGGCATCCCACCCCGACGTTGCGAAAGTCGCACCACCGAAGTCGCCGTACGACACCAGGCCGTCGAGCACTCCCCCGCTCGACGCCGTCGCCGTGACGTCGCGAGCGTCGCCGAGCAGCCACGACACCCCTGACGCACCCGACTGCACCAACGCATCGCCGGCAGCGTCCCGCAGGAGGCTCGACGCCCCGTGACGAGAACTCACCCCCGCCACCGGCAGCAGCCCGTCCCACGCCCGCGTCGACTCATCTGCGCCGAACGCCTCCGTGTCGCTCGACGCGACGCGGCGGTTCAGGCCGTCGTAGCCGTACGCGATCGAGCGGTCCTGCGTCGAAGTACCGGTCAACCGGCCGGCAGCGTCGTGCGCGAACGTCGTCCAGCGCCCATCCACCACCGCCGACGACCTCGACCCCGCCGCGTCGTACGCGTAGCTCGCGCCCTCCGAGGTCGAGGTCACCCGACCCGCGGCATCCAGCGTCGCCGTGACAGCGCGGTCGCCGGTCGCCCAGCTCGTCCGGTTGCCGGCGGCGTCATACCCGTAACGCGACGTCTCGCCACTGGCCGTCGCCGACTCGATCAGCCGCGCAAGGTCGTCATAGTCGTAGGACTGGGCCGAGGCATCCATCGCCCCATCGGGGGCGGTGATCGTGCGTGCTTCGGTGGCGACGGACCCGTCGGCGTTCCACGCGTAGTCGTACGTCAGCGACGCACCAGCGGGCGCGGCCGTCTCGGGAGACGGCAGGGTCCGCCGGTCCAGGTAGGCCGCGGTCTTGACGCACTTCTTCGCGGAACCCGCTGCGGGGACCGTCCGCTTGTCGAGGTAGTCCCCGACGCCGCGGCATCCATCGACTTGCGTCTTCAGCGCCGGAACCGTCGTCGCCGAAGCGGGCGCAGACCCATCGGCCGCTGGAGGTGTCGCATGCGACACCCGCGTGACCTGCCCGACCGCGTCGTACGCGACCGACGTCGAGACGCCGTTCGGCCGCTCGATTCCCGTACGCCGGCCGACCGCGTCGTAGGAGTAGTGGACCTCACCGTAAGGAGTGGTCTGCGTCGTCGCGCGCCCCGCAGCGTCGTACGCGAACCGCGTGACCGTGCCGTCGGGCAGGGTCGTGGCCGCGGTAAGACCGGTGGCGGTGTACTCGTGCGTGAGCTTCTGCCCGTTGGAGTCGAGCTGCTCGCGCATGCGGCCGACCTCGTCGTAGATCCACCCGGTCACCCCGGTGGGGTCGGTCATCGCGATGCGCCGCTGCTCAGCGTCGTATTCGAACGTGGCATCCCCGTCAGTGCGGGTGAGAGTGACGATATCGCCGCGCGCGTCGTAGCGGTACGCGGCGATCAGACCGACCCCGTTCGACTCCCGCTGCACCCGCCCGGCGGCGTCGTACGCCGTTTCGGTCCTCTCGCCCGCGGGCCCCCTCTCGACGACGGGGCGACCGGCCGCGTCGTACTCCCACCCCGTCGTGGCGCCGGTCGGTCCCGTCATCCCGGTCAAGAGGCCGGTCGCGCTGTAGGTGTATGTCGTGGTGACATTGGTGTCGCTGTCGGCGGGAGCTGCGGCATCCGCGGCTTCGGTCACGGTCGTCAGGTTGCCGACCGCGTCGTACGCGTACGTGGTCGTGACGCCGTTCGCGTTCGTCGCGCTCGTGCGGCGGCCGGCGCGGTCGTAGGCGAACCGCTGCTCAGCACCGAGCGCATCGACGGTGCGCACCACCCGACCGACGGAGTCGTATTCGACGCGGGCCTCGGCCCCCAGCGGATCGGTCTCGACGACGACCCGACCCACCGCGTCGTAAGTGGTGCGGGTCACGGCACCGAGCGGATCGGTGACGCTCGTCGTGCGACCGGCGGCGTCGTACGTGAACGTCGTTCGGCCGCCGTCGGCGTCGATGATCGCCGTGATCTGTCCGGCGGCGTCGTATTCGTAGTGTTCGACGGCGCCGGTGGCATCCGTCATCGCCACCACCTGGCCCGCCGCGTCGACTTCGAACAGCGTCGGGTTGCCGAGGCGGTCGATCGTGCCGACGAGGTTGCCGTCGACGTCGTAGACGAACTCGCTGGTGAACCCGGCGGGATCGGTGACCTTCGTCACCCGATCCAGTGCGTCGTAGGCGTAGGCCGTCACCCCGCCGGCGGCGTCGGTCTCGGTCGCCACCCGTCCGACCTCGTCGTACGTCACACTCGTCGAGACACCGGTCGGATCGGTGGTCTTCACGGTTCGTCCGAGCTCATCGAGGGCAAGAGAGGTCACCGCCCCAGCGGCATCGGTGACGGCGGTCGGGATGCCGGTGGCATCGACCTCCTGCTCCCAGCGGCCGCCGTTCGGGTCGACGACGCCGGTCTCGCGGTACGCGGCATCCAGCAGCAGTTGTGTCGTTGCGCCCTCGGGGTCGGTCGACGAGACGAGGTTGTCCTCGCGGTCGTACGCGTACCGGGTCTCGCCGCCGTCCGCCGCGATGGTTTTCACCATGCGCAGCAGGGCGTCCCACTCGTACCGGGTCACGGCACCGGTGGCATCCGTCGCCGAGGTCAGGTTGTCGTTCCGGTCGTAGGTGAACGTGGTGCGCGCGCCCGTCGGGTCGACGGTCGCGACGATCCGGTCGCCCGCATCCCACTCCCACGTGGTGACAGCGCCGAGCGGATCGGTCACGGCTGTCAGCCTGTTGCTCGCGTCGTACCCGTAGGTCGTGCGATGCCCCAGCGGATCGATGAGCGTGGTGAGGTTGCCGCGGGCGTCGTACTCGTACCGGGTCCTCGCCCCCGACGGCGCGATCGCCGCCGAGAGGTCGCCGCCGGGGGTGTACTCGTACCGCGTCGTCGTCCCATCGGGCCGGTCCTCGCCCGTGACGAGGCCACGCGCGTCGTAGGTGTACGCCCAGGTGCGTCCGAGCGCGTCGGTTCGGGATGCCACCTGACCCGAGGGGGTCGAGGTGTACCGGGTGTCGTGGCCCGCGGCATCCGTCTCGCTCGCCAGATTGCCCGCCGCGTCGTAGACGTACCGCGTGGTGCGTCCCGCCTCGTCGGTGTGCGAGGTGACGTCGCCACGCGCGTCGAACTCCCACCGCGCGACCTGCCCGGCCGGGTTCTCGACGCTGGTGATGCGGTACCGGTCGTCGAAGCCGAAGACGCTCTGCCGGCCCTCGTTGTCGGTGTAGACGGTGCGGCCCGCCTCGTAGACGAAGCGCCGCTCGGTGCCCTCCGCGTCGCGCTGAGAGACCACTCGGCCCTGGTCGTCGTAGACGTTGACGAGGTAGGTCGAACCGGAAGCGTCGGTCGCGGTGAGCATGCGATGCGCCGCGTCGTACGTGAACGAGCGGGTGCCGCCGGTCGCGTCGGTGATCGAGGCGAGGTTTCCTGCGCCGTCGTACGCGAGGCGCCACGTGCGCCCGTCGGGGAGGCGGAACGCCGTGACGCGGCCGACGCCATCGCTCTCCAGCGTCACCGTCTGCCCCGCGGCATCGGTCACCGAGGTCAGGGGCACGAACTGGTGCACGTTCGGGTCGGCGGCGCCGTAGGTGAGAGTGGTCGTGTCGCCCGAGGGGTCGGTGTGGCTGACGAGCTCTCCGATGCCCTCGATATCGGCCGCATCGAACACCCACGACGCGCCCTCACGGTCGGCGAGGCGCAGACGCCCCGCCCCCGCCTCGACGAGGGTCAGGTCGGGATCATCGGCCGAGGTGTAACCGCCCGCCCCGTCCGGGGTGAAGACGTCCGACGCGCCGTCGCCGCGCACGGTCAGCACGGACCCGTCGGAGAAGCGCTGCGCCCGTGCGCCGAGGCTGAACGACCACCCCGCCCCCACCCGTGAGAGGCGACCGTCCTGCGCGTTGTAGACGAGGGTCGCCTCGATCGCCTGCGCACCCGGCCCGCTGAGCGCGAACAACGGGAACGATTCCACCAGGTTGCCGGTCGAAAACGACACCGGGTCGGCGCCGTAGATCTGGTGGTTCTGGTAGCCGAGGTTCCGCCAGCGGGCGAGCTCCGCCTGCGAGGGAGGAGAAGGCCACCCCCCGGTCGCCGGGTCGGAGCAGTCGAACCCCTGCGTTTCGAGGTAACCACCGAGAGAGCGGAACGCCCCGTCCACGATGCTGCCGAACCCGTGATCGATCACCGGCCGGTCGAAGTTGTGGTCGAGGTACAGCGCCTCGACGTGCGCGTACGCGCCCGGCAGGTTCGCGTACTCCGCGAAAGGGAAGTTCCTGGTGGATGCCGCCCGCTTGGCCGGACGCCCGGTGTACGCCGGCATCTGGTCGACGAACGACTGCGCCAGAGCGTTGTCGCCGCCGCGTCCCCGCGAGAACGCCAGCGTCCCGCCCTCCCGCTCGGTGCCCCACGCGAAGCCGCGGAACGTGTTGAAACCGACGCCCACGGTCGCATCGGGCTTCGCCGCCTCGGCCACCCGTGCCCGGGTGTCGCGCGAGACATAACGCACGCCCGCGGGTCGCGTCACGGTCACCCGAGCGAGGCACCGGTCCTCGAGCATCCCGCGCAGGCGGTCGACGAGATCCCAGTTGTACGGGAACTCCGACGCCGGCGCGGGCGTCTGCACCGACCCCTCGTCGTTGTCGGGGTCCAGCACGATCCGCGGACCAGGGACAGGAACGAACGGGATGCCGATCACCACGAACTGCGACAGGTGATCCGACTCGCCCCGCACCGTGCCCGTCTCGGCGTCGAAGTACGACGGCAACAGCGACCACGGCTCACCCGGGTCGGAACGGGTGTAGATCTGCAGCGTCGCGGGATCAACCCCCGCCTCGGCGACCCGGGCCGCATCGACCGCGAGCGTCAGCGAGATACCCGGGGTGACGTCGTACACCGGGGGTCCGTCTGCGGACTCATCGTCAGGGACCTCGCGCAACTCCGCAGGGAACGAGGTGAGCCGCTCGCCGGCGGCATCCGTCGCCGTGATCTCGACCACATCCGACACGACGGCGCCGGCCGTCTCAGCCGCCGCGGTGCGCAACGCCATCGCCTCGTCGGCGGGTTGGCGGGCTTCGAGCGTGACGCGGCGGTCGACGTCGTGGCCGGAGAAGACCGCGCTCACACCGAGCTGGTCGGCACGGAGGGTGGACGCGGCGCCGGGGTCCAGAGTGGCCGAACCCGCCGGCGCCGGCGTCTCCGAACGCGGCTTCTTCACGTTCGCCGTCGATGCTTCGTCGGGCGACGCCGCCTGACGCACGCGCTCCAGCACCTCAGCCCGGGCCACGGCCGCGAGCTCCGCCGCGGTGGCGGGCGGCTCCGCGACAGCGCCGCCACCGAAGACCACCGCAGCCGTGACGACGGCCGCTACAGCGCGACGGATCACGCGCTCGTCCCCGTGCCCGCCCGGCGGCGACGCGTGCGCAGCGCGACCCCCACGGCCAGAGCAATCGCCGCGGCGACGGCGACCCACAGCGCCACGACGCCGCCCGTCACGGCGAGATCGTTCACGCTCTTCACACAGGCGGCCAGCTCTGCGGCATCCGAGACACCGTTGGCGTCGTAATCCTCCGTCCCGTCAGCGCACGTGCGCGTGCCACAGATGACGAACTCGACCCAGTCCCCGATCCGATCGCCGTCGGCGTCCTCCCTGGCGTTCGAGCAGGTGTCGGAGCCGCAGACGAGCCGCTCCGCGTAGTCGGGGATGCCGTCGTCGTCTCTGTCGGAAGTCGGCGAGGCGCACGTGGTGTCACCGCAGGCCGGAACCTCAGTGGCATCCGGGATCCCGTCACCATCGCGATCCTCCACCCCCGTGGCGCATGTCGCCGACCCGCACACCACACGCTCGACAGCGTCGGGGATGGTGTCGCGATCAGCATCCGCCGACGCGGACGCGTGAGCCGGCGACGGCATCGCCGTCGCCACCACCGGCCCCACAGCCAAGGCGACCAGCAGAGCGGTCACGGCGGACAGCGAACGAAAAGGAGTAACGGAGCGCATCGGATCCTCTCGACGGAACGCAACTGAACGTTCCCTCTCCGAACCTGATGGCCCCGCCCAACGAACACCCGCCAGAACGGCGAATCACCCACTTTCGGTGACGGTGATTCACCCGGTTACCGCGCCTCCGCAGACCTCGCAACCCCCCGACGCCCCTCTGATGCCGCGCCTAACGTCTCTATCGACCGCCAGCGAAAGGAACGCGCATGTCCACCACCACCAAGGACGCCCCCACCAAGAACCGTCGCCGCCCCGCGCGCGGAGGCAGCGGTCCCGAGACCACCGACGAGCAGAACGCCGAACAGGGCTTCCAGGCGTCGGAGAAGCTGACCGACGCGCTCCAGGCCGTGCTGGTCGACCTCATCGAGCTGTCGATCCAGGGCAAGCAGGCCCACTGGAACGTCGTCGGCAAGAACTTCCGCGACACCCACCTGCAGCTCGACGAGATCATCGACGCCGCCCGTGAATTCGGCGACGAGATCGCCGAGCGCATGCGTGCCCTGCACGCTCTGCCCGACGGCCGCAGCGACACCGTCGCCGAGACCACGACACTGCCCGAGTTCCCCCAGGGCGAGGTCGACACCGCCGAGGTCATCGACCTCATCACCGAGCGCCTCGACGTCACCGTCGGCACGGTGCGCGACGTGCACGACGACGTCGACGACGAAGACCCCACGAGCGCCGACATCCTGCACGGCGTGCTCGAGCGCCTCGAGCAGCTGTCGTGGATGGTCAGCGCGGAGAACCGCGTCGCCCGCAAGTCCTGACGACGACGCGACGAAGACACCGGATGCCGGGGCCTCAGGGCCTCGGCATCCGTCGTTCGCGGGCCCCCGGTTCCGACAGGGGCGGCCAGGGCGTCAGAGCCGCAGCACCTCGGTGACGCGCACGATCGCCGTGCCCTGCTCCTCGGAGGCGGCGAGGTCGACCTCGGCGCGGATGCGCCAGTCGTGGTCGCCGGCGGGGTCGTCGATGATCTGCTCGACGCGCCAGACGCCGTCAGAGGCCGACGACTCGTCGATGACGACGAGAGCGGAGGATCGCGCCGCTCCCCCGGTGCCGATCTCGTCGTGCTCGTCGAAGTAGCTGTCGAGGGCGCTCGGCCAGTCGACGTCGGGGTCGAGCTCGACGAGCTCGTCGTCGCGCTGCAGGGCGGCGAGCTGCACGCGGCGGAACATCTCGTTGCGCACGAGCACGCCGAACGCGCGCCGGTTGGTGAGGATCGACGGCGGAGCGGGAGGCACCACGGGGGCCGTGGGGTCGTCCGCGGGGTTGATGAGCTGCTCCCACTCGTCGACGAGGCTCGAGTCGACCTGCCGCACGACCTCGCCGAGCCACGCGATCAGATCGAGCAGGTCGGGGGTCTGCGCGTCGACCGGCACGGTCTGGCGGATCGCGCGGAACGCGTCGCTGAGGTAGCGCAGCACGAGGCCCTCGCTGCGCGCGAGCTGGTACAGCGAGACGTACTCGCCGAACGAGCAGGCGCGCTCGTACATGTCGCGCACGACCGACTTCGGCGACAGCTCGAAGTCGCGGATCCACGGCTGGCTCGAGGCGAACACCTCGTACGCCTGCGCGAGCAGCTCGTCGAGGGGCTTCGGCCAGGTGATCTCTTCGAGCAGCTCCATGCGCTCGTCGTACTCGATGCCGTCGCGCTTCATCGCCGCGACGGCTTCGCCGCGCGCGCGGAACTGCTGCTGCGACAGGATCGGGCGCGGGTCGTCGAGGGTCGACTCGATGACGCTGACGACGTCGAGCGCGTAGTGCCCGGTGCCGACCGAGGACGCCGGGGGCACGGCATCCGGCCCCCTCCCGAGCTCGACCTCGGGGTCGAGCATCTCGATCGCGGCGAGCGCGAACGGCGACAGCGGCTGATTGAGCGCGAAGTTCGGCTGCAGGTCGACGGTGAGCCGAATGCGTGAGGGGTCACGATCTGTCGCCCGAGCCCCATCCGAAGCGACACTTCCTGACCCCTCACGCGAGGGCGGGACGACCTCGACCACGCTGGCCTGAACCAGGGTGCGGAAGATCGCGATCGCCCGCCGCGCGAGCTCGTACTGGCGGGCGCGCGGTTCGTGGTTGTCGAAGACGAGCGAGCGGATGTTGCCGAACACGTCGCCCCCGCGGGCGATGACGTTGATGAGCATCGCGGCGCTCAGCTTCATCTGCGGCTGCAGCGGTTCGGGCTCGGCCGCGACGAGGCGGTCGTAGCTCTGCTCGGTCCAGTTGACGAAGCCCTGCGGCGCCTTTTTGCGCACGATCTTCTTCTGCTTCTTGAGGTCGTCGCCGGCCTTGAGGATCTGCGCGGCGTTCTCGATCTCGTGGTCGGGTGCCATGACGACGACGGTTCCGGCGGTGTCGTAGCCGGCCCGGCCCGCGCGCCCCGCGATCTGATGGAACTCGCGCGCCGAGAGCTGGCGCATGCGGGTGCCATCGTACTTGGTCAGCGCGGTCATGAGCACCGTGCGGATGGGCACGTTGATGCCGACGCCGAGGGTGTCGGTGCCGCAGATGACACGCAGCAGCCCCCGCTGTGCAAGGGTCTCCACGAGCCTGCGATACCTCGGCAACATGCCGGCGTGGTGCACGCCGATGCCCGCACGCACGTAGCGCGACAGCGTCTTGCCGAAGCCGGTCGTGAAGCGGAAGCCGCCGATCGCCTCGGCGATCTCGTCGCGCTGCTCGCGGCCGATGATCCGGATCGACGACAGAGCCTGCGCCCGCTCCATGGCCGCTGCCTGCGAGAAATGCACGACGTAGACAGGCGCCTGTTTCGTATCGAGCAGCTCCTGCACCGTCTCGTGCACGGGGGTGCGCGCGTACTCGAAGTGCAGCGGCACGGGGCGCTCGACGCCGGTCACCCGCGCGGTGGGCCGACCGGTGCGACGCGAGAGGTCGTCGGCGATGTCGGTGACATCCCCCAGGGTCGCCGACATGAGGATGAACTGCGCGCGCGTGAGCAGCAGCAGCGGCACCTGCCAGGCCCAGCCGCGGTCGGCCTCGCCGTAGTAATGGAACTCGTCCATGACGACCTGGTCCACGTTCGCGTCGGCGCCTTGCCGCAGGGCGAGGTTCGCGAGGATCTCGGCGGTGCAGCAGATGATCGGGGCGTCGGAGTTGACCGACGAATCGCCCGTGACCATACCGACGTTCTCGGCGCCGAAGATGTCGACGAGGGCGAAGAACTTCTCGCTTACCAGCGCCTTGATCGGTGCGGTGTAGTACGTGCGTCCACCCCGGGAGAGGGATGCCGCGTGCGCGGCCACCGCGACGAGCGACTTGCCCGTGCCGGTCGGGGTCGACAGGATTACGTTCGCACCCGAGACGATCTCGATGACCGCCTCGTCCTGCGCGGGGTAGAGCGTGAGGCCGCGGGAGTTCGCCCACTCGACGAAGCCCAGGTACGCGGCATCCGGATCAGCGCCGACGGGAACGTGCTCGAGGAGGGGGGTCACTCCCCCAGCCTCTCATCCGCGGGGAGCCCCCGAACCCGCGGACGGGGCCGAACCTCCCGCCGGCGAGGCGGGCGTCGTCGTCGGGGCGCGTCAGCCGGGGGCGCGTCAGCCGCGGTCGCTGAAGACGCCGACGTTCTCGCCGTCGAACACGAACTGCATGCTCGTGCCGATCGGGAACCGCTGCACGAACGCGTCGGGCATGCCGTCGGCGACGACGAACTGCACAGTCGCCGGGAAGACGCCGGCTCCGCACCCTCCGTAGACGAAGTTGCCGCGGAATCCGCGGGTGTCGTCCGCACCCACCTCGTCGGCGTCGAGCAGGTAGAGGCAGGGGTTGCGGTTGTCGGTCGCGTCGGTGGGAGCCCGGCCCGTGAAGGCGGCGACGCCGTAGTAGTTCTCGTAAGCGCGCTCCGCGCCGGTGCGCTGGCCGAAGACCGGGGGGACCGCGGCGTCGGGAGCGGGCACGAGGGTGTCGACCTGCGGAGCGCCCGCCGCGGCGGTCACGGGGACGACCGTGAGGCTCGCCGCCGTCGCCGCGCTGGCGAGGGCGGCGACCACCGCGAGAGAGGCCGCCCAGATCCAGAGCCGCCGTTTCGATCCCACGAGGGCGGGGCGGTCGCGATCGCCGTCGTCGCCGTCTTCGTAGTCGTCGCCGTCCTCATCGTCGTCGGGGGCGACGAGAGCGGCCCGTGAGCCGGCGGCGGCGGCCGCGGAGGTCAACGGCACGCGCGGCGCGGGTGGCAGGCGATCCTGCCGTTCGAGATCCTCGAGCTCGCGCAGCCGCGCGACGGCGGTCGCGTCGTCGGCGATGTCGGCGTGGGGACCGTACGCTCTCGCGCGGAGCAGTCGCAGCTCCTCGCGCACGTCATCGTCCATGTCCTGAATGGTTCCACACCTGCACGGCGTCCGGGGTCGTGCGCGGTGTATGCGTGGGAATAGATCGCGCTCTGTCGCGTTGCACCCGGTATGCGCTCCTTCGGCACACTCTCCTTCGGCCACTACGGCCCCCTCGGCGGCGGCCGCCAGCTCACCGCCGGCGACTCGATGCTCCAGGCGATCGACCTCGCCCAGGGCATGGACGACCTCGGGGTCAACGGCGTCTCATTCCGCGTGCACCACTTCGCCCGCCAGCAGGCCGCCCCCATGCCTCTGCTCGCCGCCATCGCCGCCCGCACCTCGCGCATCGAGGTCGGCACCGGCGTCATCGACATGCGGTACGAGAACCCGCTCATGCTCGCCGAAGAGGCGGCATCCGTCGACCTCATCAGCGGTAACCGACTCGCCCTCGGCGTGAGCCGTGGCTCACCCGAAACGGTTGTCCGTGGCTACGAGGCGTTCGGATACACCGGCTCCGAAGACCCGCGCGGCGGCGACATCGCCCGCGAGCACTTCGACCTGTTCCTGCGCGCGATCGACGGCGAGGGGCTCGCCGAGCGCGACCCCCTGAGCCCCTTCGGTGGAGGCACCGGTCTTCAGCGCATCGAGCCGCACTCCCCGGGCCTGCGCACGCGCATCTGGTGGGGCGCCGGCACCACGGCGACTGCCGAATGGGCCGGACGCCTCGGCGTGAACCTCATGTCATCGACCCTGCTCACCGAGGCCGACGGAACGCCGTTCGACCTCCTGCAGGCCCAGCAGCTCGACGCCTTCCGCGCCGCGTGGCGCGAGGCGGGTCACGAGGGCGAACCGCGCACCTCGGTGAGCCGCAGCATCTTCCCGATCGTGACGGCCGAGGACGAGATGTACTTCGGCGGCTCAGCCGGCAGCGACCAGATCGGCGTGATCGACGGCATGCGCTCGACCTTCGGCAAAACGTACGCGGCCACCCCCGACAAGCTCGTCGAGCAGCTGCAGAACGACGCCGCGGTGATGAGTGCCGACACGCTCATGCTCACGATCCCCTCGCAGATGGGTGTGGAGTTCAACCTGCGCCTGGTCGAGAACTTCGCGAAGCACGTCGCTCCCGCCCTCGGCTGGCAGTCGACGCTCGCGACGGTCTGAGCGAACCTCGAACGGACCCGGATGCCGATCACCTCGGCATCCGGGTCCGTTCGGCGTTTCGGGGAGACGCGACCGTCGTCGTCGCGCGTGGGACACCGCCGGCGGCTCGTACGGTAGGCGGGTGAGCGTCGTCATCCGCACCGCAAGCTTCCCCCACGACGCAGGATCGGTCTCCGCGCTCGTCGGCGACTATCTGCGACGGACCGAGGCCGAGAAGGCGGAGCACGGACTCGTCGATCCGCGCGCCGCGATGCCCGCCCGTTACATCCGTGAGATCGACGACCCCGCTACCGTCTTCGCCGACCGCCGCGTGCTGGTCGCCGCGGTCGACGGTGTCGACTGCGGAGTGCTGGCGGTCGGATCCTCCGGAGGCGTGACCGAGATCTCCCGGTTCTGGGTGCCCCCCGGCGCCCGCGGACACGGGGTCGGGTCGGCGCTGCTCACGGCCGCGCTACGCGGAGCGACGCGGCCGGTGCACCTCTCGGTGTGGGAGTGGCGCGAGCCCGCCCTGCGGATGTACCGCACCGCGGGCTTCGGGATCGTCCCGCCGTGGGATGAGCGACCGGGGCTCGTGTGCCTCGAGCTGCGATGAGGTGAACCGCACCGGCACTCCCAGGCCGGGCTCGTCAGCGCGCGGTGTCGGTGACCGTGACGCGCGCGACCGGGATCACCGGTAGCCCGTCAGCCCCTGCGAGCGGGCGATCGTCTGCGACACGAGGTACTCGCCCCACGCCACCGCGTACGCGCCGAGAGCAGCCCACACCCACGCGGAGGGCAGGATGCCGATGAGCCCGAGCAGCGCCGCGATCGTCAGCACGACGACGACAGCCAGCACCGGCACGATCGCGCGGGCGCCGATGACACCCGCGGAGGTACGCCAGATCACCAGCAACGCTCCCGCCGTCGCGACGAGGAGGATGACGGGGGTGAACCACGGCCCCAGGGCGCCCATGGTGATCGCGGCGCCGACACCGGCGGTCGTGAGCGAAGCGGTGCGGAGGGCGCGGATCCTCGTCGGGGAGGGCGAAGCGGCGATGGGATGCTCCTTCAAAGGGGCGGAAAGCGCGGAGGGACCCGACGCCGTCAGCGAAGGCGGACGAGATCGGCGTTTCCAGCGTACCCACGCCGCGATATGACTCCGCCGGGCG
Source organism: Microbacterium testaceum StLB037 (assembly GCF_900104345.1). Lineage (GTDB taxonomy): Bacteria > Actinomycetota > Actinomycetes > Actinomycetales > Microbacteriaceae > Microbacterium > Microbacterium testaceum_A. Next base: position 347,842 of record NZ_FNJN01000004.1, on the reverse strand, counting down.
TTCGTGTCTACGGTGGGCGGGTGGGTATCTCTCTGACGCGCGCCGCCCTGTCCGAGCCGGACGACCGGGCCGCGCTGACGGCATTCCTCACCGCGAACACGTTCCCGTTCCACATGCGCACGCGTCCGACCGCGGAGCAGGTCGGTGAGGCCATCCGGGCGGGTGCATGGGAGGGCGACGACATCCAGACCTTCTGGATAGACGACGAGAAGGACGGTCGCGTCGGCGTGCTCCGTCTCGACGATCTCGACGACGCCACGGCGATGGTCGATCTGCGCCTCGCCGATGCTGCCCGGGGTCGCGGGCACGGTTCCGCCGCGCTCCGGATCGCCACCGACCTCGTCTTCTCCCGGCACCCCGCGGTCATCCGCCTCGAGGGCCAGACCCGCGAGGACAACGTCGCGATGCGGCGGGTCTTCGAACGCTGCGGATGGGTGTTCGAGGCGTACTACCGCGACGGCTGGCCCGTCGAGGGCGGTGAGCCCGTGGCATCCGTCGCCTACAGCGTCCTGCGTCGCGACTGGGCGAGCGGGATCACAACGCCGGTACCGCGCGGCCCCGAGGTGACCCTCGCCGGAGAGCTGCGGTGCGCTGACGACGATCAGGCGGACCGCGTGCGCGCTCACCTGGACGAGCACCTCGCCCTCACCCGGGCCGAGCCGGGGTGCCTCTCGTTCGACGTCACCCCGACCGAGACCGACGGCGTCTGGCGGGTGTCGGAGCGCTTCCTCGACGAGGCTGCGTTCGACGCCCACCAGTGCCGTGTCGCGTCGAGCACGTGGGGACGCGAGACCGCGGGGATCCAGCGCTCCTCCGTCATCCGCGGGAGGGCTCTGGATGCCGACGCCCTCATCGCCGCGGCCTGGGCCGCCGAAGAGATACTCCTTCACCCGGCCGTGCGCGCGCATGCGGGAGAGCTCGAGCGGCTTCTCGATCCCGACTTCGTGGAGATCGGTCAGTCCGGTCGCCGATGGACGCGGGACGAGATCATCGCCGCACTTCGAGAAGAACCGGGGGCCGACCCTTCGCCCGCCATCGCAGAGCGAGCCGCACGGGTGCTCGGACCCACCACCGTCCTGCTCACCTATCTGCTGAGGTTCGAGGACCGCGTCAGCCGCCGGTCGTCCCTCTGGCGGTGCGACCCCGCACCGCGGTGCCTGTTCCACCAGGGGACGCCGGTCGGCTGACGCCTCACCCCATGGTCGGGTAGCCGGTGTGCTCGACGGGCGCGGTGTCGGGGTGGACGTTGCGGAACGCCGCGAGGTCGCGGACGTTCTTCTGCACCGCCACGACGGCGAACAGGCTCATGGCGAAACCAATGCCGTAAAACCCCTTCTCCGACAGGAGGAGTTCGGCGTTCCAGAGGCCGACGGACATGAGGGCGAGGGCGACAATCAGCATTCCCCACGCGACGCCGAGGTAGGCGCCGGTGACCGGGATGTCTTCGGCGCGGTCGCGCACCGCCTTCTGCACCGAGATGGCGGCGAACAGCCCGAGAAGGAACACCGAGAGGTAGAAGCCCTTCTCGGCGAGCGTCATGTGCGCGTTGTACAGGCCGATGAAGTACACCGAGGCCCCCAGCCCCAGCGCCACCCATGAGGCCCCCACGAACGCTCCGGTCGGGCGACCGAGCATCTGCTGCGTGTGGATATCCGTCATCTTTCCCACCCCTTCGTCGGGTCCCCTGACGGGGACATATGCCGTGGCCGAGAAGCTAGCGGAAGTTTTATGCCGAAAACGCCATGCGGGGGGATCTGTGGAGTGAGACCGGGCTTCGTCAGCGCCGATTGACAGGCTTCTGCCGTCCGGCATCCTTTCCGTTCTCCTTCTCGAAGGCGCGGACCGCACGGAGCGTCCGCACGATCGACAGCACGGCCACCCCCGCGAACACGACGAAGACGATGACCCCGAGCCACTGCCAGGTGGAGTCCCCAGCGATCCCGACGAGGTGGACGATCTGGTTCGGATGAGCAGCCAGCTTGACACGTGACGCTCGCTCGATGCATGCGCGATGTCAGCGAATTCGAGGTCGGCATGCCGCAGAAGTGCTTAACCTACGCAGTCTTCTCCACGTCAGACGGGCTCTCAGGCTCGGTGTCGTCGCGCCCATTCCGGATTAGGGCGTGGCGCGTCGACTGGCCCCGCGGTCCCGCTCGCGTCGCCCATCGACGCAACTTGCATCACTTCGACGAAGAGAGCGCTCAGGCGAAGAAAACGAACCACAGCTAGCACGAGCGCCAACTCGAACACCCACCGGACTATCACGGGTGTCAGAGGAGGCTCGTTGGTCACCGGCGGTACAGACGGGTCTAGCAACAACGCCGTCAACGCTACGAGTGCGCACAGCAGAGCGGTCCTAAAAATGCTGCGCCAGTTTTTAGCGAGATCGGGGCCACCCGCCTCGCGCAACGCATCGGCCCGGGCACCTTTGGCTGAACTCATTTGTCCGATCGCGACGGCGCTGAACGAACCGAGCAGGGAAACCACAATCGCGGCGGCCGAGTACACGGCTCGACGATCAGGCGCGCTCGCGGTGCCAAGGACGTCAAGCCACGGCCATAGGCCTACAACGGCGAGGTGCACGGCGACCACCGCGACGGAGAGGGGATAGTCGACCCAGATGCGGTCAAGCCACAGATCGCGAGCGGCGCTCGTGAGCCTGCGAATCATGACTTGACCTCCTTCTGCCGGACGTTGCTCCGATAGTGACAGGAACCCCCGACACTGCTATGCCTCGACAATCTTTCGCAGCTCGGCTTCGTGCTCGAGCGCGACCTCAACGATGGCCCGCACGGCCGACTCGTTGCGAATCGGACTGCCGTCCTCGGATGTCGTAGAGATATGCCGCTTTGCGGTGATCTTCTGTTTCGCGAAGTCTACGTCCACGCCGTGCCGCTTGTCGTCCGCCTCGATGTACACAAGCCGGCCCGTCGCACTGCGCACTTCGTTATTGTCGGAGGCTTCGGCGATGACCTTAGCTTCCTCACGCACCGCTGCGCGCCCCGCTGCCATGTCCTTGGCTCTGCCCGGCTGCAAGATGACAGTCACGACCATCGAGCCGTACTCCTCCTTGACTGCTCGCAGCACGGAGGAAAGCTTCGAACCTCGCTTCTCGAGGGCATCCGCTCGGTTCGTGTGCACCTTGACGGAGATCCGGTCGAGCTCCGCCGACTGGTTGATGAGGTTTTGGATCTCCCGCGAGACCATCGGCTCGGTGTCGACCGTGAATCCATCAGCCAGGATTTTGAGGCCGTTTAGCCACTGTGCAAACCCACCCGGCGTGGGCGCCGTCGTGGAGCCCTGAATCAGGCCGATGACATTGCCGTACGGAAGGAACGCAACGATCGACGTCTCAAGCAACTGGGCGGAGTCCTCAAGCTGCAGCTCACCAACGGTGTCCTTCTGACTGTTGTATACATCGAGCCAAGAATCTTGGTCCCGCACCAGCATTAGTTTCAGGTGGTTCTGCCCGTCGACCCTCATGACCTCTCCAATGAGCGTCTTTTCGGGTCCCTCCCAAACTCGTTCGCGCAGCGGCACGCTAGCAAGCGCTTCGAGGATTTCTTGCCAATCCGCGTGGATCATCCGCTCGTTCGTCGAGAAGTTCACGTATTTCACGATCTCGTAAAAATTGATCGTGCGCTCGCGAACCTTCGGACCGCTCCGACTACCGTTTCCCGCCACTGAGGCCCCCTAGCTCCAACGCTGTGTCGCTCCACGGTATCGGTGAGGGACATTCAGCTGGGACGAACCAGCGGCGTTTTAGCTATAAGCGTTTGAACCCGCGAACGAATGCGTAAATGAACGGCATGATCCTCCCTCCGCGTCAGTCCATGCGCCGCCGGATGAGGGACGGGGTCGGGGAGTGGGTCACACCTCCTTTCTACCGAGCGAGCTGCGGTCGGCGATACCTCGGCCGCAGCTTCTTTTCACGCCGTCACCGACGCCGACGGCAATGTCGGAGGTTGGTGGAAGCATGTCTACATGAGCCACCCCGCAGCTTCTCCGCACGAGGCGGACGACGCGGTGCTCGACGATGTGGTCGCCTCTCTCGTACGGATCGAGGCGACGATCTCCGCGCTCGAGGCGGAGCGGTTCCGACAGCTGGCGCGCGCGCACGCCGTCGCTGTGGGGCGAAGCGCTCACCGGCCCCGCACCGTGCAGGAGCGCGAGGTCGCCCTGCGCTCGATCGCGGCCGAGGTGGGCCTCGCGCTGCGGTGGCACGATCGCACGGCGCAACGACGCCTTACCGAGGCCGGCGCGCTGGTCGAGGACTTCCCCGCGACGGTGACCGCGCTGGAGGAGGCGAAGATCACGGCGCGGCACGCCGAGGTGATCCGCGAGGTCGGGGCACCCCTGCTCGAATCGGAGAGCCGCCAGGAGTTCGAGCGCCGCGTCCTGACCCGCGCCGAGCGCGACACGGTCGCCGGCACTCGCGCCTTCGCCCGGGCGGTCGCCGACGAACTCGAGCCTCGCTCGATCACGGAGCGTCATAGCGACGCGGTGGACCGACGCCGCGTCTGGGTCGACGACGACATCGACGGGATGGCGCAACTCGGCGTGATAGACAGCGCGACGAAGATCCGGGCGATGTTCGATCGACTCACGCGACAGGCGCGCGCTGTGCGCCGGGTCGCCGATGCGGGCGGCGGAGAGATCGGCGTCACCGACGCCCGGTCAATCAATCAGACCCGCGCCGACCTGCTGTGCGACCTCGTGCTCGGCGGTCGACCGGTCATCGACCCGACGCACGATCACCTCCCGGGAGGGCTGGGAGCGATCCGGGCGGAGGTCTCGGTCGTCATTCCGGTGTTGACCGCCGTCGGCGCGAGCGAGCGCGGCGCGATGCTCGACGGGTGCACCCCCGTCGACGCCGATACGGCGCGCCACCTCCTCGCCGAAGCACCGGGGTGGGAGCGCCTGCTCACCGACCCGGTCACGGGCGTGGTCCTCGGGGTCGACCGTTACCGTCCGACTCCGGCGATGCGTCGGTTCGTGCGCCTTCGCGACGTGCACTGCCGCTTTCCCGGGTGCCGTCAGCCCGCCCGTCGCTGCGAGATCGACCACAACCTCGACCACGCGAGGGGCGGACGGACGACGCTGTGCAACCTCGCGTGCCTGTGCAAGCGCCACCACGTCCTCAAGACCGAGACACCCTGGACGGCCGCCCAGCAGTCCGACGGCAGCATCGTGTGGACGAGCCCGCTCGGGCGCCGCACCACCGACCCACCCGAACCTCGGGTCGCGTTCGCGCCCAGCCCCGGTTCCGACCCCGACCCCCCGCCGTTCTGAGCCGCGACCGATTGCCCCGCCGCGGCGATCCCACCCTTCGGCGGTGGCCGTCCTGCCTGTGCCGCGCGGATCCCGCCACCCGGCACGCGCCGTCGTGAGCACGCGCCGTCGTGGGCACGCGCCGTCATGGGCACGCGCCGTCGTGGGCACGCGCCGTCTCCGGCTGGGCGACCGCGGTCTCCCTCCGCCGAGCGCGAACACCCTCGCCCCGCCCCCGCTTCGGGTGATTGGCTGACCCGCATGAGACGCATCCTCATCCTCGGCGGGACCGCGTGGCTCGGACGCGCCATCGCGACGCACGCCGTGGCGCAGGGCGCCGAGGTCACGCGCCTCGCCCGCGGCGAATCCGGCGACGCGGCGCACGGCGCCCGGCTGATCCGCGCCGACCGGGCAGCGCCCGGCGCCTACGACGAAGTCCGACACGAGTGGGACCAGGTCGTCGAGCTCTCGTGGGACCCGGGGCTCGTGGCATCCGCCCTCGATGCCCTCGCCGACCGGGCGGCGCACTGGACGCTCGTCTCGAGCGTCTCGGTGTATTCCCGCTCCGACATGCCGTTCGCCGACGAGACGGCGGAACTCGTGGAGCCGACCGATCTCGGACAGTACGCGGATGCCAAGGTGCACGCCGAACGGATCACCTCGGCCCGGCGCGGCGACCAGGCGCTCCTGGCGCGGGCCGGGCTCATCGTGGGGCCGGGCGACCCCACCGATCGCTTCGGCTACTGGCCCGCCCGCTACGCCCGCGGCGGGCGGGTCCTCGCGCCCGAGGCGACCGGTCGCCACGTCCAGGCGATCGACGTGGACGACCTCGCCGCGTGGATCGACCTCGCCGGCTGGACGGGCATCACGGGTCCGGTCAACGCGGTCGGCGAGGAGCTCCCCCTCTCCGCGGTGCTCGCGGCGGCCCGCGACGCGGCCGCTCACGACGCACCCGAAACGGCGACCGAGACCGTCACCCTCGACGACGACACCCTCACCGCGCGGGGCGTCGCCTTCTGGGCCGGGCCGCGTTCGCTGCCCCTGTGGCTACCCGAGAGTGCGGGAGGCTTCGCGCGCCGCAGTGACGCCGCTTTCGTGGCATCCGGAGGGCGTCGCCGCTCTCTCGCCGAGACGATGGGCCGCACGCTCGACGACGAGCGCGAACGCGGACTGGACCGCCCCCGCCGAGCGGGACTCACCCCCGCCGAAGAGGCGGAGGTCCTCAGCGCCTAGCGGCCGTTGCGGTCGGCTGCGGAACGGGGAGGCGCCGACGAAACCTCGAGCTTGTCGAGGCCGCGCAGCGAGGTCCAGATGAGCTCCTCACCCTTGGCGGCGTGCTGCGAAGCCCGCACCGCACGCTCGTCGGCCCACGAGTTGAGCACGTGGCCCGAGTGCCCGCGCACGTGCTCGAGCACGACGTCGGGGAGCCCGGCGGCCCGCCGAGCGTCGCGCGCCGCGATCAGCGCTTCGAGGATCCCCTGGTTGGCGACCGGCTTCTTCGCGCTCGTGACCCAGCCGCGACGGCGGTGGCCGTCCATCCACGTCGAGTACGTGTCGATCGCGTACTTCGAGTCGGCCTGCACGACGAGCTCGCGCACGTCGGCGTGATCTGTGATGGCGTACAACAGGCCGAGCAGCTCGCCGATGTTGTTGGTGCCCTCGGGGATCGACCCGGCCGCCCAGTGTCCGTCTTCGCCGACCCAGGCCCAGCCGGCGGGGCCGGGGTTGCCCTTGCACGCGCCGTCTGTGGCGACGACGTAGCGGTCGGAGGACGCGGGCGATTCGGTACTGCTCATCCCTCTAGTCTCCCCCGGAGCGCTGCACGCGAACGACGACGCCCCCGCCGACGGTGCGAATCACCGGCGGCGAGGGCGGGGTCGACGACGTCAGTTGCGGCCGCTCTCGGCCTTCTTCTGACCGGCCTCGAGCACGTCACCCGCGGGCAATTCCTGGTGCCCGCCGAACTGCAGACGCATCGCCGAGAGCACCTGGTTTGCGAAGTGGTCCTCGCCGCGCGAGGCGAAGCGCTCGAACAACGACGCCGCCAGCACGGGCACGGGCACGCCCGTGTCGACGGCGGCCTTGACCGTCCAACGCCCCTCACCCGAGTCCGACACGCGACCGGCGAGGCCGTCGAGCGTCGGGTTCTGCGCGAGGGCGGCGGCGGTGAGGTCGAGCAGCCACGACGAGATGACCGAGCCGCGGCGCCAGAGCTCCGTGACCCGGGCGGTGTCGATGTCGAACTGGTAGAACTCCGGCTCTTCGAGCGGCGCGACCTCGGCGGAGTGCTCGCCCTGGTGCAGCCCCGCGTCGGCGTTGTTCAGCACGTTGAGGCCCTCGGCGAGGGCGGCCATGATGCCGTACTCGATGCCGTTGTGGACCATCTTCACGAAGTGACCGCTGCCGGAGGGGCCGCAGTGCAGGTAGCCGCGCTCCTCGGTCGTGTAGTCGCCGGTGCGCCCGGGCGTGCGCTCGACCTCTCCCGGTCCGGGCGCGATCGTGCGCAGGACGGGCTCGAGGTGCGCGACGGCCTCGTCGTGGCCGCCGACCATCAGGCAGTACCCGCGCTCGAGACCGAACACGCCACCGCTGGTGCCCACATCGACGTAGTGGATGCCGCTGTCGTCGAGCTTCTTCGCCCGGCGCACGTCGTCGCGGTAATTCGAGTTGCCGCCGTCGATGATGATGTCGCCCGGCTCGAGCACCTCGGCGACCTCGTCGACGACCTTTCCGGTGAGACCGGCGGGGATCATGAGCCAGACGGCGCGGGGCTTCTGCAGCTTCGATGCGAGGTCCGCGATGCTCGTCGCCCCGGTCGCCCCCTCCGCGACCAGGGAGGCCACGGCATCCTGGTTCACGTCGAACACGACGCAGTCGTGACCGTCTCTCATGAGTCTGCGGACGATGTTGGCGCCCATTCGTCCGAGTCCGACCATGGCGAGTTGCATTGGTTCCCCGTTCGTCGTGGATCACGGACCGCGGCACGCGGCCCTTCCGCGAGTCTAGGAGCGTGCGGGGGCACCCGGGATCGGTGCTAGCCCTGGAAATCGTCGGGATCGACGTGGTCGAGGAACCTCCGGAATTCCTCCACGCGATCCTCGTCGGCCCCGTCCCCGTCGAGCTCGACGGCGTCGTCGGGTACTCCGGCCTCGTCGAAGACGGCGTCGGCCACGAGGATCGGCGCATCGGCGCGGGCGGCGAGGGCGATGGCATCCGAGGGGCGGGAGTCGAAGGTGCGGGGCCCGACCGGGGTGTTCAGCACCACCCGCGCGTGGAAGGTCCCCTCGTCGAGGTGGGTGATCTCCACCCGGTCGACCGACGCGGACAGCTCGCCGAGCATCGCGGTCATGAGATCGTGCGCGAGGGGGCGCGGCGATCCCGTGCCCTCGATCGCCACGAGGATTGACATCGCCTCTTGCGGTCCGATCCACACGGGCAGCACGCGATCGCGTCCTCGAGCCGCGTCGATCGGTTTGAGCAGGATGACGTGCTGCTGGGCGGGGTCGAGGGCGACCCCGACGACGCGCACCCTGATCATGGGGCCATCGTAAAGGCCCGCGCACCCGCGTGGAGGATCAGCGCAGGATGCCGAGGGCTCGAGCCGCCGAGACGGCGGCGGTGCGAGAAGAGACGCCGAGTTTCGAGAACACGTGCGCGAGGTGCGACTTCACCGTCGCGTCGGTGATGTGCAGGCGCGCGGCCACCTCGGCGTTCGAGGCGCCTCGCGCGACGAGACGCACCACCTCGATCTCGCGCACCGACAGGGTCACCCGCGGCTCGCGCAGACGGGCGAGGAGGCGCCCCGCGATCGCCGGGGCCAGAGCGCTCTGCCCGGCCGCAGCGGCACGGACGCCGGCGAGGAGCTCGTGCGGCGGGGCGTCCTTGAGCAGGTACCCGCTGGCTCCCGCCTCGACGGCGCCGAGGATGTCGCCGTCGGTGTCGTAGTTCGTCAGCACGAGCACGTACGGTGGCGCGGCGAGCGCGCGCACCCGTCGGGTGGCCTCGGCTCCCGCCGCCCGTTCGCCGAACTGCAGGTCCATCAGCACGAGCTCCGGCGCGAGCGACGCGGCGAGGGCGACGGCCTCGTCGGGGGTGGCCGCCTCGCCCACCACCTCGATGTCGGCTTCGGCATCGAGCAGGGCGCGCACACCCGCCCGCACCACCGGGTGGTCGTCGGCGATCACGACGCGGATCATGCCGCCCCTCCCGGAAGGACGACGGTGATGGTCGATCCCGCGTCGGGCGCGCTGTCCACGTCGAGCACGCCGTCGAGCTGATCGACGCGCTCGCGCATGGCGCGCAGCCCGAAGGAGTCCGTTCCGAATGCCGCCTGCTCGGCGCCGCTCGCGTCGAACCCGATGCCGTCGTCGGTCACGGTCAACCGCGCACCCCCCGCCTGCGGGACGAGTCGGATGCGCACGCTCCGCGCCCGCGCGTGCTGGGCGATGTTCGCGAGGGCCCCCTGGGCGATGCGGAGCAGAGCGGTCTGCGCGTCCATGGGCAGCGAGACCGCGGCATCCACTTCCACCTCCACGTCGACGCCCTCGCGGGCGCCCCACCCGGCGGCGAGACGCTCGAGGGCCGAGCCCAGGCCGCGATCGAGGCTCGGCGGAGCGAGCTCGCGAATGAACCGACGCGTCTCGGCGAGACCGTCGGCGGCCGTCTGGCGCGCGAGACGCACGTGCGCGATCCCGGGGCCGTCGGCGTCGGCCCGCTCCGCCGCGTGCAACAGCATCTGGATGCTCGACAGCCCCTGGGCGACGGTGTCGTGCAGTTCGCGGGCGAGTCGCGCGCGTTCGGCGAGCGTCCCCTGCTCGCGCTCGGCGGCGGCGAGCCGACCGCGCGTGGCGATCAGTTCGGACATGAGCGCCTCGCGCTCCGCGGCCCGCCTCTCCAGAGCCCCGTAGCCCAGGCCGATCAACAGCGCCACCCCCGCCCCGACGACCGGACCGACGACCCCGCCGACGGTGAGCCCCCCGTGCACGGCGAAAGCGGCGATCGTGAGGGCCGTGGTGCCGACGACGGCGAGCGGTCCGGCCGCCCCCGGCAGGACGTGCAGGTACAGGAAGAACAGGGGGAACACGAGGTACGCCGCTTCGGGCACGAGCCACACCAGCGCCGCCCACACCACCGTGAGCGCCACCACCCACACGACGCTGCGCCGCGAGCGCCCCGAACGCGCGACCCAGAGCCCCGCGAGGTACACGACCCCCAGCACGCCGGCGAGCACGAGGGCGAGCAGCGATCCGTTCGTCAGCAGGACGCGCGCGACGACGAGGGCGAGCAGGCCCCCGAAGAGGGCGTGCAGGCCCACGCGCAGCCCCGTGAAGACGGGGGCGAGGGGTCGATGGCTCATGTCACGCTCCAGGCTACGGATGCCCGGACCCCGGCGGATCATCCGAAAGGTGGAGAGAGAGTTCGCCCACCCCGCCGATGCCCGCGAGCGCGCCCCTGGCGAGGCTGGAACGGTGCCGGCGAGAGTCGTCGGCGGAAGGAGACGACGTGTACGTCGCATGGCGCGATCTGCGGTTCGCCCGCGGGCGATTCGCCCTCATCGGGGCGGTCGTCGCCCTCATCACCCTGCTCGTCGGCTTCCTCTCGGGGCTGACGGGCGGCCTCGCCGCTCAGAACGTCTCCGGCGTGCTCGCCCTCCCCGGGGACCGGCTGGTGCTGCACCCGGTCGACGGCGCGAGCGCGACCTTCGCGGACTCGACCATCGAGGCCGACACCGTCGCCGCCTGGCGCGCGGCGCCCGGAGTCGACACGGTCACCCCCGTCGGCATCACGCAGACGCGGGCCGAGGGTCCCGGCGCCTCGACCGCTGTCGCCCTCTTCGGGCTCGACGCGGGTACGGCCTTCGCCGCCCCGCGCCGCGACGACGAGGTCGACCTGTCGGCGGGCGCCGCGAAGGCGCTCGGGGCGGCGGTCGGCGACGACGTGTCGATCGCGGGCTCGTCGTACCGCGTGGCCGCGATCGGAGGTGACGAGTGGTACAGCCACACGCCCGTCGTCGCGCTCAGCACGGCGGCCTGGACGACCCTCGCCCAGCGTGTGGGTGGGACGGGGCAGCCGACGGTGCTCGCCGTCACCGGCTCCCCCGCGTGGGATTCCGTGGCCGCCGACACCGGCACCACGGCATCCACTCCTCTGGCGAGTCTCACGGCTCTGTCGACGTTCCGGTCCGAGATCGGTTCGCTCGCGCTGATGATCGCGATGCTCTTCGGCGTCTCGGCCCTCGTGGTCGGAGCCTTCTTCACCGTCTGGACGATGCAGCGCTCGGCCGACATCGCCGTCCTCAAGGCCCTCGGGGCGAGCACCCCCGCCCTCGTGCGCGACGCCCTCGGCCAGGCGTCGGTGGTCCTCATCCTCGGGGTCGGTGTCGGGATCGGTCTGACCGCCCTGCTCGGGGCCGTCGCCGGCGGCACCCTGCCCTTCGTCCTGAGTCCGCTGACGACCCTCGCGCCCGCGGCGGTCATGATCGCGCTCGGCCTTCTCGGCGCGGCCGTCTCTCTGCGCACCGTCACCTCGTCCGACCCTCTCACCGCCCTCGGGAGCACCCGATGATCCTTCTCGACGACGTCACCCTCACCTACCCCGACGGAGACGCCCGCGTCACCGCCGTCGACCGCGTCACGCTGGAGGGACGGCCGGGGATCGTCACCGGCATCACCGGTCCCTCGGGATCGGGCAAGTCCAGCCTGTTGGCCCTCGCCGCCACCCTGATCCGTCCCGACTCCGGACGGGTGATCGTCGCGGGAACGGATGCCACCCGGCTCAGCGCCTCGGGAGCGACGGCGCTGCGACGCGATCGCATCGGGATCGTGTTCCAGCAGCCCCAGCTGCTTCCCGCCCTCACCGCCCGTGAGCAGGTGCGGGTGATGGCGGAGCTCGGGGGCTCCGGTCGGCGCGAGCGACGCTCTATGGTGCGCTCGCGGGTCGACGAGCTGCTGGACGCGGTCGGGCTCGGCGCCGTCGCGGACCGTCGTCCCGCACATCTGTCAGGTGGTCAGCGCCAACGCGTGGCGATCGCCCGCGCCCTCGCGCACGAGCCGCGGGTGCTGCTGGTGGACGAGCCGACGAGCGCCCTCGACAGCGCCCGGGGCACCGAGATCATGGCGTTGCTGTCGCGGCTGACGCGCGAGCGCGAGACGGCGACCCTTCTGGTGACGCACGATCTGGTACACGCCCATGCCCTCGACGAGATGGTCGAGGTCGTCGACGGGCGGGCGGCCCTCGTCACCAGCCGTACGCGTTGAACCACTCGCGACGGCGATCGGCTTCGGAGCGCGATTCGTCGCCGCGCCACGAATCGTGTGGCTCCAGGAGGCCCTCGCCGTCGCGGCTCACGAACGCCCAACAGACGGGGCACAGCGCGCGGCCGCCGGGGAACCCGTCGTCGAGGACCGGGGCGGGTTCGGCGGGGGTCCCGGCCGCGGCGCACTCCGGCGGGTCCGCCTGCAGGTCGTTCCACAGCAGGCGTCCGCCGGTGCGGTGGTGAAGGCCGCGGTGGCCGTCCTCACGGGTGCAGATCTCGCCGTTTCTTCGGCTGAGGCACAGCCTCCGGGCGGCGCCCGGAAGCGCTGCCAGTGTTCGCGTCATCCTTCGATTCTCGCCGTTGCGAGCGCAGCGGGGGCAGGTGCGGGATGCGCACGGGGCGATGGGGGCCGGTGGGGAAGGGATCGGCGGTCATCGCTGACCACCACCGGTGCGACGAGAGAACATGTCGACCTCCTGATGGTTCGACCATCCGCCCGCGAGCCGAGGATTCCGAGGGGGTTGACAGGACCGGGGACGGTGCTATGCATACCCCACGGGGGTATCATCGGGGTATGCACGGATACGAGGGCCACAAGGACGACCTCCTCAAGCGCCTGCGACGGGCCGAGGGCCAGGTGCGCGGCATCGCGCGCATGGTCGACGACGACCAGTACTGCATCGACATCCTCACCCAGGTCTCGGCGGTGACGAAGGCGCTCGAGAACGTCGCCCTCTCCCTGCTCGACGATCACCTGTCCCACTGCGTCGCCGAAGCCGCCGCGCAGGGCGGCCCCGTCGCGGAAGAGAAGCTCAAAGAAGCCAACCAGGCCATCGCCCGGCTGGTCCGCTCGTAAGGAGAACCCATGACCGAACAGCGCATCGACCTCGGCCTCACCTCGCCCCGCTCCTCCGGCGGCGGCTGCGGCGACGGATGCGGGTGCGGCCACGGGGCCGCGGCATCCCCCGCCTCCCCCTCCCGCGCGGACGCGGGGGCCTCGACGGTCCTCCGCGTCGAGGGGATGACCTGCGACCACTGCGTGCGCGCGGTGACCGAAGAGCTCAATGCCCTCGACGGCGTGGAGGTCGTCGACATCGACCTGCGCGCGGATGACGCGTCGCTCGTACGCATCACCTCGACGGGCGCGGCCGACCAGGCCGCCCTGAGCGCCGCGATCGACGAAGCGGGCTACACGCTGGTCCGCTGACCGAGGACGCACCGACGACCGGCGTCACCACGCAGGCGGGCTCAGAGGACGCGACGCACCAGGGCGTCGACCGCCGCGTGGAAGGTCATGTGCTGCGACACCTCGACGGCGCGGTCGTAGCGCGGGCCGCCGAGCGCCACGAAGACGGCACCGACGACCTCGACGTACCCGACGATGTACCCCTCGCGGGCGACCTCGTACAGGTCGAGGTCGATGCGCGTCCACGGGATCTCGGTGAGAGCGGGAGGGGCCGCGAGCGGTGTCGCCCCGGCTTTCGCCGCCGCACGGGCGCCCTTCGACGATCCCGGTCGACTGAGGGGTGCTTCCATGACCATGCGAGAACTCCTTGAGTCGTACCGGGGTGTTCTCACAGTGCGCTGTCGCCCCCTGATCCGCGCCGCCCTTGACGTAATGGCGAAACGGCGATACGCCGGGTCAGACGGCGCTACGCGCGGGTCGCCCGCGGCGCGGACGGTCCTCGGACAGGTCGAAGGACTCCGCTCCGGCGGCGAGCTCCTCGACCTCGTCGAGCCAGCGCAGGTCCGCCTCGAGCCTCTCGCGGCGCGCCGCGCGCACGATCGCCGCGGGCACGGCATCCGGCAGCTCCTCGTCGACCTCGGCGAGCGCCGCGCGGGTCGCGTCGCGTTGCACCGACAGGATGCCGGGGACGTCGGCCCCGGGGAGCGTCACCGCCAGCGCGAGCTTGAGGGCGACGTCGTCGCGACCCTCGACCAGCGAGGCACCGGACAACCAGGCTCGCGCCTCGGCGCGGCCGTCGTCCGTCAGGTCCCAGAGCACGCGCGCCTCGTCGTCGATGCCGGCGCCCTGGACGAGGCCGTCGCGCTCGAGGCGTTCGAGGGTGGTGTACACCTGCCCGACGTTGACCCGTGCCCCCGTGCGCCGTTCGTACTCGGCGCGCAGCTGCGAGCCGTAACAGGCGCCGCGATCGAGGATCGCGAGCAGGCTCAGACGAACGGACACGACGCCTCCTGGCGGGTCTGAAATGACTTGCCGAGTATATCGTTCGACGCCGAGGGATCCCCCGACGCGCCGCGGAGCCCCGGCGTAGCATGTGGTCTGACCACACAATCCGGTTCGATCGGAGGCTCCTGATGGAGTGGCTCGACCCCCTCGCCCTCGCCCGCTGGCAGTTCGGGTTGACGACGCTGTACCACTTCCTCTTCGTGCCCCTGACCCTGGGAATGTCGCTCGCCGTGGCGATCTTCCAGACGGTCTGGTACCGCACGGGAGACGTGCGGTGGCTGCACATCACGCGCTTCTTCGGGAAGATCTTCCTGATCAACTTCGCGATGGGCGTGGTCACCGGCATCGTCCAGGAGTTCCAGTTCGGCATGAACTGGTCGGCCTATTCCCGCTTCGTCGGCGACGTCTTCGGCGCCCCGCTCGCCTTCGAGGGCCTGCTCGCCTTCTTCCTCGAGGCGACCTTCATCGGCCTCTGGATCTTCGGGTGGGACAAGCTCCCCCGCCTCGCCCACCTCGCGAGCATCTGGATGGCGTCGATCGGCGCCACCCTGTCGGCGTACTTCATCATCGCCGCCAACGCCTTCATGCAGAACCCGGTCGGGTACCAGATGTCGGCGGACGGCCACCGCGCCGAGCTCGTCGACTTCTGGGCGATGCTCACCAACCCCGTCGCCCTCGCGGCCTTCCCCCACACGATCTTCGCGGGCTGGATGTTCGCGGCCATGGTCATCGTCGCGGTCTCGGCCTGGCACATGGCACGCGGGCGCAACACCGAGATGATGCGCAAGACGCTCCGCTTCGGACTGTGGTCGACGGTGGTGTCGTTCGTCCTCGTCGCTATCGTCGGCGACCAGCTGAGCCTCGTGATGGTCGCGACCCAGCCGATGAAGATGGCGGCGGCCGAAGCGACCTTCAACACCGTCTGCGGGCAGGATGCCTCGTTCTCGATCTTCACGCTCGGCACGCCGGACGGAACGAGCGAACTGTTCAGCATCCGCGTGCCGTTCCTGCTCAGCATCCTGTCGACGCACTCGCTCGACGGTTGCGTCGAGGGCATCAACGACCTCAACACCCTCTACAGCCAGCAGATGTTCCCCCAGTTCGCCGACCAGGTCGACGGCAACTTCGCCCCCGTGCTGTGGGTCACCTACTGGGCGTTCCGCTGGATGATCGCCCTCGGCGGCATCGCGGCGCTCGTCAGCGTCGTCGGCCTGTGGGTCACCCGCAAGAAGGCCAAGCGCCCCGTCGCCGGCTGGATGTGGCGCGTCGCGATCTGGGCCGCTCCCCTGCCGATGCTCGCGAGCCTCGTCGGGTGGGTGTTCACCGAGATGGGCCGTCAGCCCTGGATCGTGTTCGGCCTGATGCTCACGCAGGACGGCGTCTCGCCGAGCGTGCCCGGCTGGAGCGTGCTGATCTCGCTCGTCGCCTTCACCCTCGTCTACCTCACCCTCGCAATCGTCGAGTTCGGTCTCATCGTGAAGTTCGCGCAGAAGGGCCCCGAGCCGCTGCCCGACCCCGATGCCGAACACGACGACTCGGTCGAGAACACCCCGACCACGGTCTACTAGGAGCCCCTCATGGACCTCGCATACCTCTGGTTCTGGATCGTCGCCTTCCTCTTCGTGGGCTACTTCGTGCTCGACGGCTTCGACTTCGGCGTCGGCATGTCGATCCCGTTCCTCGGCAAGGACGACATCGCCCGCCGGCAGATCATCAACACCATCGGCCCCGTCTGGGACCTCAACGAGACCTGGGTGATCGTCGCCGGCGCCGCCCTGTTCGCCTCGTTCCCCGAGTGGTACGCGACCCTGTTCAGCGGGTTCTACCTGCCGCTGCTCGCGATCCTCATCGCCCTGATCGCCCGCGGCGTCTCGTTCGAGTACCGCCACCAGCGCGACTCGCTGAAATGGAAGCGCGCGTTCGACCGCATGATCTTCTTCGGCTCGGCCGCCCCGGCGTTCCTGTGGGGCGTCGCCTTCGCCAACATCGTGCAGGGGGTCCCCCTCGACGCCGGCCACGAGTACGTCGGCACCGTGCTGACGCTGCTCAACCCCTACGGCATCCTGGGCGGGCTCACGACCCTCACCCTGTTCTTCGTGCACGGGGTGTACTTCGTGGCCCTCAAGACCGACGGCCAGGTGCGCGCCGACGCCCGCTCGCTCGCGAAGAAGGCGGGAGTGCTGGCCATCGCGCTGGCCGCCC
Source organism: Microbacterium testaceum StLB037 (assembly GCF_900104345.1). Lineage (GTDB taxonomy): Bacteria > Actinomycetota > Actinomycetes > Actinomycetales > Microbacteriaceae > Microbacterium > Microbacterium testaceum_A. Next base: position 330,923 of record NZ_FNJN01000004.1, on the reverse strand, counting down.
TGTTCCTCGGCTGGACGATCGTGAACGCCGCGAATGCGGAGGCGCCCCTGCTACTCGGTGTCGTCGCCCTGGCCGGTGTCGCCGCCCTGACCCTCATCGGGTCGTGGATCGCGAACCTCCGTGATCGCGAAGGCACCGCCTTCACCCTCGGCGCCGTGACGATCGTCGCCGCCGTCGCCGCCCTGTTCTTCGCCCTCTTCCCGAACGTCATGCCCTCGACGCTCGCCGCGGGCTCGAGCCTCACGATCGACAACGCCTCGAGCACCGACTACACGCTCACGATCATGAGCTGGGCGGCGCTGATCTTCCTGCCGCTGATCCTGGCGTACCAGGGCTGGACGTACTGGGTGTTCCGCAAGCGCGTCACCCGCGCCCGCATCGAGAAGGCCGCGCTCGTCGCCCACTGAGACCGTCATGAAACCCGTCGACCCCCGGCTGCTCCGTTACGCCACCGCCTCCCGCGGCTTCTTCGCGGTGACCGCGGCGATCGTCCTCGCCCAGACGGGCACGATCATCGGATTCGCCTGGGCGCTCACCAGCGCCCTGGTCGGCGTCATCGCGGGCCGACCGGTCGGCGAGCTGTGGGGGTTCGTCGGGGTCGCGGCATCCCTCGTCCTGCTCCGCGGGCTCCTCGGGGCGGCCTCGGAGCGCGTGTCGGCCCGGGGGGCGGCCGCGGCGTCGCTGCAGCTGCGGGCGGCCGTGATCGGCGCGGTCGGACGCCTCGGCCCCGCCTGGCTCGCTCGCCGCAATGCCGCCTCGCTCGCGGTCACGGCGGGCCACGGTCTCGAGGCGCTCGACGCCTACTTCGGCCGGTACCTGCCGCAGCTGGTCGCCACCGCCATCACGATGCCGATCCTCATCGGGGCGATCACGCTCGCCGACCCGCTGTCGGGCCTGATCGTTGTGCTCACGATCCCCCTGATCCCCCTGTTCATGGTGCTGATCGGCTGGGCGACCCGCGGCGTGCAGCAGAAGCAGTACCGCACCCTCGGCCGCCTGGCCGCGCGCTTCGCCGACACCGTCGAAGGCCTCGGCACCCTCAAGGCCTTCGGTCGGCAGCATCGCGCGGCGGACTCGATCGAGACGATCACGCGCGACTACAAGCGCGAGACGATGACGGTGCTGCGCGTGTCGTTCCTGTCGGGGTTCGCACTGGAGTTCCTGGCCTCGATCTCGGTCGCGATCGTGGCGGTCACCATCGGCTTCCGCCTGCTCTCGGGCGATCTGAGCCTGCTCGTCGGTCTGTTCGTGCTGCTGCTCGCCCCCGAGGCGTACCTGCCCCTGCGCCAGGTGGGCGTGCAGTTCCACGCCGCGTCCGAGGGGGTCGCGGCGACCGACGAGATCTTCGACACGCTCGACGCCGCGCGCTCCGCTCGAGAAGAGCGGGGTCCGGATGCCATGACCTCGACGCTCGGATCGACGGTGACGCTCGAGGGGGTCCGGGTGCACCGCGAGGGACACGCGCTGCCCCGCGTATCGCTGTCGGTAGGGCCCGGAAGGGTGGTGCTCGTGACCGGCCCGAGCGGCGTCGGGAAGTCGTCGCTGATCGCCGCTCTCCTCGGGTACGTCGCGTACGACGGCCAGGTGCGCGTCGACGGCGTCTCCGTCTCGCACGCCCGCGACGCGGTCGCCTGGGCGGGCCAGCGGCCGGGGCTGGCATCGGGCACGGTCGCCGAGAACGTGTCGCTCGGGTCACCCCTCGACTCCGGGTGCATCTCCGCCGCCCTGGCCGACGCGGGCGCATCCGACATCGGCCCCGGGATCGTGCTCGGTGCGGGAGGAGCGGGCCTCTCGGGCGGCCAGGCGCAACGCGTCGCCGTCGCGCGGGCCCTGTACCGCGCGCGAATCGGCGCGGTGCCGGTGCTCGTGCTCGACGAGCCCTCCAGCGCCCTGGATGCCGACACCGAGGCCCACCTGTGGAAGACCCTCCGCCGCGAGGCCGACGCCGGCCGCGGCGTGCTCCTCGTCTCGCACCGACGCTCCGCCCGCGCGATCGCCGACGAGGTGGTCGAGCTCACGCCCCCGTCCCTTTCGCGTGAGGGGTCGGAATCTGTCGCTTCAACGGGGTCCCAGGCGACAGATTCTGACCCCTCGCGCGCACGCGGACGGCAGGTGCGGTCGTGAACGCGCGTGTCCGCGGCATCCTGCGCTCGGCGATGCCCTCGCGGCGACGCTTCGCGCCCGCGGTGCTGTCGGGTTTCGGCACCGCGGCGAGCTCGATCGCACTCCTCGCGGCGAGCGCGTGGCTCATCGCGCGGGCCGCCGAACAGCCCCTCGTGATGTACCTGTCGATGGCGGTGGTCGGGGTCCGCGCGTTCGCCCTGTCGCGGGGAGTGTTCCGCTACCTCGAGCGCCTCACCGGACACGACGCGGCCCTGGAACAGCTCGCGGGAGTTCGCGCCGATCTCGTGCGCGACCTCGTCCCCCTCGCTCCCGACGGACTCGCGCGCTCGCGGCGCGGGGGGCTGCTCTCGAGCGTCGTCGACGACGTCGACGAACTGCAGAACCTCCCCCTGCGCGTGATGCTCCCCCTCGCGGTCGCCGTCCTCACCTCGCTCGCCGCCGTGGTGTTCACCGCGATCGTCTCGTGGCCCGCGGCCGTCGTGCTGTTCGTCTGCCTGGCGGTCGCGTTCGCCGTCGCGGTCGTCGTGGGCGGGGCCACCGGCGCGCGCGCTGAGCGCTCGATCGCCCCCCTCCGCGCCGCCGTCGCCGACGCGGTGCACGACCTGCTCGCGAACCTCGACGTGCTGACGGCGTACGGAGCGCTGGATGCCGCGACCGAGCGCGTCCGCCGTGCCGATGCCGCTCTGCGCCGAGCCGTCGTCCGACGCGGCGGAGCCCAAGGGCTCACCTCGGGGGCCGTCTCGGTGCTCGCCGGGGTCGCCTCGCTCGCCGCCCTGCTCGTCGCCGCCCCGTCGCTCGCCGGTGGATCCCTGTCGGGCCCGGGGCTCGCCGTCGTCGTGCTCGTGCCGATGGCCGTGTTCGAGGTGTTCGGGCCGGTGCCCCTCGCCCTGGCCTCCTGGCGCCAGGTGCGCTCCGCGGCGGAACGTATCGCCGACGCCGTGCCCGAAGCCGTCCCCGACGGACTCCCCCGCGACGAGCACGCCGCAACCGGTGCGGCACCGATCCTCGGCGCGGGCCTCGAACTGACCGGCGTCCGCGCGCACTGGCCGGCACGCAACGACCTCGACGCCGACGCCGGCCGCCTCGACGACATCGCCCTGCGCTTGGGGCCGGGCGAGCGCGTCCTCGTCACGGGTCCGAGCGGAGCGGGCAAGACCACGCTGGCGCACGTGCTCACGCGCTTCCTCGACTACGACGGCTCGTACCGGGTCGGCGGCATCGAAGCCCGCGACATCTCGGGCGACGATCTGCGCCGCACCGTCGGGATCATCGAGCAGTCGCCGTACCTGTTCGACGAGTCCGTGCGCCAGAACCTCCTCTTCGCGCGCGAGGGCGCCACCGACGACGAACTGTGGACGGTGCTCGAGCGCGTCGGCCTCGATCCCTGGGTCCGCGAGCGCGGCGGCCTCGACGCCCGAGTCGGCGACCGGGGTGGGCTGGTGTCCGGCGGGCAGGCTCAGCGTCTCGCGCTCGCGCGGGCGGTGCTGCGCGACTTCCCGGTGCTCGTGCTCGACGAGCCCACCGCGGGCGTCGATCCCGCGGCATCCGACGCTCTGCTCGTCGACCTGCTCGGTGCGATCGGACGGGACCGGGCCGTCGTGCTGGTCTCGCACGTCGATGTGCCGGAGGGGCTGGTCGACCGCGAGGTGCGGCTCGAGAACGGGCGCGTGGCGGCGGCCTGAGTCAGCGTGACGCGACGAAGCGGACGCGCTCCGGCGGCACGCTCCACAACACCGTGTCGCCGGGCCGGATGGATGCCGCCTCGATCGGCGCCACCTCGGCGGAACCCTCGTCGGTGACGACGCGCACGCCCGTCGGCGTGGGCTCCACGGAGACCACGCGGACCGGAGTCCCCTCTCCGAGTCGCGCGTCCGTCGCACGGTAGACCGCCGCGAGAGCGGCACCGTCGGTCGCGGCGAGCGCACGAGACGCCGGATCCGCCGACGCGAGCCGGAGCGCGCCCCGCACGAACGCCCCGCCGCGGGCCTCGCCGACGAGCCGCTCCAGACCGGCGATCCGCGCCGCGACGTCGGTGAGCGGTGCCGATAGCACCTCGCGAACGGGCCCCTCCTGCGTCACCCGCCCGCGCTCCACGATCACGAGGCGGTCGGCCAGGGCGGCCGCGTCGATCGCGTCGTGGGTGACGGCGACGGTCGTCACGCCCGCGAGCCGCTCCCGCAGCATCGCGCGGATCTCCGAGGCCGTGAGCGCATCGAGCGCGACGAGGGGTTCGTCGAGCAGGACGACCCGCGGCTCGGCCGCCAGAGCCCGGGCAACCGCGACGCGTTGCTGCTCGCCGCCCGACAACTGTGCGGGGCGCCGATCGCCCGTGCCCGGCAATCCGACGCGGACCAGCCACTCCTCGGCGGCGTCGCGGGCGACGGATGCCGGCACCCCGGCCGCACGCGGACCGAAGGCGACGTTCTCGCGCACGGGGAGGTGCGGAAAGAGGCGCGCCTCCTGCCCGAGCAGCACGATCCCCCGGTGCATCGGGGCGGTCCGCGTGCGCGGCGGGCGGTCGAGGACCCGCCCGTCGACCGAGATCTCCCCCTCGTCGAGCGGCGTGAGCCCGGCGAGCGCGCCGAGCAGCGTCGATTTTCCCGCGCCGCTCCGGCCCATCACGGCGACGGTCTCGCCCGGGGCGACGTCGAGCGTGGCGTCGACGACGAAGTCACGGCGACGCACGCGGATGCGGGCGCGGAGCTCAGCGGCATCCGGAATCGTCATCTGCCCACCCCCGGTCGCCACCCGCGCACGAGCAGCAGCACGGCGACGGCGGTGATCAGCAGCAGCAGCGACAGAGCGACCGCGGTGCCCTGGGACACTCCCGCTCCGTTGAACGCGGTGTAGATCGCCAGCGGCATCGTCTGCGTGACACCGGGGCGGTTGCCCGCGAACAGCGCGGTCGCCCCGAACTCCCCGATCGCTCGAGCGAAGCACAGCACCACTCCGGCGACGATGCCGGGAGCGGCCAACGGCAGGGTGACGCGCCGGAGGATCGTCGCGCGCGACGCCCCGAGCGAGGCGGCGGCGCGTTCGAATTCGACCCCCGTGCTGCGCAGCGCCCCCTCGACCGCGAGGACGAGGAACGGAAGGGCGACGAACACCTGGGCCAGCACGACAGCGGTGGTGGTGAACGGCAGGGCGAGGAAGCCGAACCAGCCGTTGCGCCCGAACAGATACAGCAGGGCGACGCCGCCGACCATCGGGGGCAGCACGAGCGGCACGGTGACGACCGCGCGCAGCAGAGCCGCCGTCCGCGCGGGACTGCGGGCGATGAGAAGGGCGAGAGGGATGCCGACCACCGCGCACACAGCGGTGGCCGCGGCCCCCGTTCCCAGCGACAACGCCAGGGCCGAGAGGGCGGCCTCCGATGTCACGTCGCTCCAGAGCGTCGCCCACTCCACCCGCGCGATGAGGGCGGTGAGCGGAACCAGCAGGAACAGCAGGCCGAGCACCGCCGGCACGATCAGCCAGCGGGGGATGTATCCGGCCGCTCTCACGGCGCGCGGAAGCCCGCGTCGGCGAGCACGCGTTGCCCGTCCTGCCCGAGCACGAACGCCACGAACGCGGCCGCGGCCTCGGGGTTCGGGGCACCGGTCAGGGCGGCGATCGGGTACCGGTTGACGACGGCGCCGGCACCGGCCGGCACGATGGTCTCGACGTCGTCGCGACCGTTGACGTCGGTGGCGTAGACGAGACCCGCGTCGGCCTCGGAGGCGGCGACCTTGGTGAGCACGGCGGTGACGTTCTGCTCGGAGCTGGCGGGCGTGACGGCGACGCCGGCGTTCGACAGGAGGGTCTGCGACGCCGCGCCGCACGGGACCTCGGGGGCGCACAGCACCGTCGTGACCCGGGCCAGGTCCGCGAGGGTGGCCACGGCGCCGGGATTGCCCTTCGGCACGGCGATCACGAGGGTGTTGCCGGCAAACAGCTGGGGGTCGGGTGCCTGCTCCTTCACCTTCGCCATGTTCTTCTCATCGGCCGAGGCGAACACGTCGGCCGGCGCGCCCTCGCCGATCTGCGTCGCGAGGGTGCTCGATCCGTCGTACACCGCGCTCACCGTGACCCCGGGATGGGCGGCCTCGAACGCTGTGGCGATCTCGTCGAACGACCGCTGCAGCGAGGCGGCGGCGTACACCTCCACCGTTCCCGAGAGGGAGTCCTCGGATGCCGCGGGCGCGGGCGCGGAGCTCGCGCAGCCGGCGAGCAGAGCCGCCGCGGCGGCGACGACGGCAAGACGGAGGGGGCGGCTCATGACGGTCCTTTCGGCGACGCCGGCGGCTCGCTGTTGCTTCAGTATTCCGCATCTGCGGATTGCGAATGTCATATCATCCGCGAAACTCGCGAAAAAGTCATCGCGCTGACATCTCCACCGCGCAATGACACTTACGCGTCAGCGACATGCTCTCTCGCACGGCTCGCACCGCGAGCACCGCTCAGAGGTGGACCGGCGAGTCCTGGCATCACGGCCGTCGACGCGATAGGAACGGGAGATGCGAGGAACACCGTGAGCGATCTGCCGAGCCTCGGCGATTTCCTTCAGCGCCGCCGCGAGGCCCTTCAACCCGAGGACGTCGGGCTCGCGCGCGGCGTGAGGCGGCGGACGGCGGGGCTCCGACGCGAGGAGGTAGCCCTGCTCAGCCACATGTCGACGGACTACTACGCACGCCTCGAACGGGGCACCGGCCCGACGCCCTCCGAGCAGATGCTGACCTCGCTCGCGCAGGGCCTGCACCTGAGCCTCGCCGAGCGCGACCACCTCTTCCGGCTCGCGGGGCACCAACCGCCGTCGCGACATTCGGGGGCCGAGCACGTCAGCCCCGGAATGCTACGCGTGCTCGACCGTCTCGACGACACCCCCGCCGAGATCGTCACGGAGCTGGGTGAAACGCTGCGCCAGAGCCGCCTCGGCATCGCCCTGCTCGGCGACGCGTCGCTGCGCTCGGGGCCGGCGCGGAGCGTCGGCTACCGCTGGTTCACCGATGCGGCCGCGCGCGCCGCCTACCCGCCGGCCGAGATCGCGTCCCTCTCGCGGCTCTACGCGGCGGGCCTGCGCGAGCTCGTCGCCGCTCGCGGTCCGCACTCGCGCGCGGCGGAGCTCGCCGACGATCTGCGGGTGCGCAGCACCGAGTTCGCCTCCCTGTGGGACGCCCACGAGGTCGGCGCCCGCCCGCCGGACGTGAAGAGGTTCCACCACCCCGAGGTGGGGCACCTGGATCTCTCGTGCCAGACCCTGCTCGACCCCGACCACTCGCACCGTCTGCTCGTCTACACCGCTCAACCCGGGAGCGAGAGCGCCGAGAAGCTGCGCCTGCTCGCCGTCATCGGTTCTTCCTCGGTCACCCCGCGCTGAGGGGTGGATCGCCGATCAGCGGCTGAGCGGGCACTGGTCCGGTCGATGAGGGCGCGGGAGCATCGGACCACCGACGTGAAAGGACCGACCATGTCCCCCACCCCCTCCCCCCTCCGCGGCCGCCTCGCGGTCGTCACCGGCGCCAGCGACGGCATCGGCACCGTGATCGCCACCCGTCTCGCCGCCCTCGGCGCCGACCTCGTCCTCCCCGTCCGCTCTTCCGAGAAGGGACGCCGCGCGCTCGAGACCCTCCGCCGGGAGGTTCCGGATGCCGTGGCATCCACCCGCGCCCTGGATCTGGCGAGCCTGGACTCCGTTCACGCCCTCGTCGACGGGCTCCGCTCCGAGGGCCGGCCCGTGCACCTCCTGGTCAACAACGCCGGCGTGATGACCCCGCCGCAGCGCAAGGAGACCGCGGACGGCTTCGAGCTGCAGTGGGGGACGAACCACCTCGGCCATGCGGCCCTCACGCTGGGCTTGCTGCCGCTCCTGCGGGAAGGCCGAGCGCGCGTCGTGCACCAGACGAGCATCGCCGCCCGTCGCGGCAGATTCGACGAGGCCGCCATCGACGCTCCGACCTATAACGCGATGGCGTCGTACGTGCAGTCCAAGATCGCCATCGGCCTCTTCGCCGAAGAGCTGCAGCGACGCAGTCGCACCGAGGGGTGGAATCTCTCCAGCGCCCTCGCGCACCCCGGCGTCTCGCCCACCAACCTGCTGGCGGCGCAGCCCGGCGCGGGCCGTGAGCGCGAACTCGGCGTCCGTCGAGTCATCCGCGTGCTCTCGCGTCTGCACATCACCGGCTCCGTGGCATCCGCCGCCGAACCGGCCGTTCTCGCAGCGACCACGCCGTCCGCGGACGGCCTCTTCTTCGGTCCGTCGCGGCTCATCGGCGGCCCGGCGCGGCCCGCGGACCTGTGGACGCCGTTCCGCGACGCGGGCGATGCCCGCCGCCTGTGGGAGCTCACCGTCGACGCGATCGGCCCGCGCTTCGACGGGTGAGCCGCCCGCGAGGCGATCCGGCGTGTCAGCCGCGCGGGGCCTCCACGGTGACGACCGTCGCCTTCACCGACGCGACGGCCAGCGACCCCGGCTCGAGAGCAAGCTCTTCGGCGGCCTCGGCCGACATGAGCGACACCACCCGGTGGGGTCCGCACTGCAGGTCGACCTGGGCCATGACCCCGTCGATCTGCACGCGGGTGACGATCCCCACGAAGCGGTTGCGGGCGCTCGAGGCGATCGCGGTCGGGTCATCGGGCTCGGCCGCGAGCGCCACCGCCCGCGCGGCCAGCGCCGCCCCGGGGATCTCCGTCGGCGACGCCCCGGTCGTCGGCAGCGCACCCTGGTCGATCCACCGGCGAACGGTGTCGTCGCTGACTCCGAGCAGACGCGCAGCCTGCGCGATCCGGAAGGTGTTCGGCATCCCCCGACCGTACCCCTCCCGTGAGACTCGGGCCCGTCGCCCTCCCCCTCCCCGCGCTGACCTAGGCTCGACCCATGGATGCCGAGCACGCGAGCCCAACGCGACGGCCGGTGGCCGTGGCCCTCGGCGCGACCGTGACGTCATCGGGGGCCACCGCGCTCCCCGCGACCGGCGCCGCCTCTCCGGCATCGGGCGCGACCGCCCTCCCGGCGACCGGCGCCCCCTCTCCGGCATCCGGCGCGACGGCCCTCGCCGCGACCGGCGCCCCGCAGTCCGGCGGACTGCTCGACCGCTTCGGCCGCGTCGCGACCGACCTACGCGTCTCGGTCATCGACAAGTGCAACCTGCGTTGCACGTACTGCATGCCGGCCGACGGGATGCCCTGGCTCCCGCAGACGCAGTTGATGTCGACCGACGAGATCCGCCGCATCGTCCGCGTCGCCGTGCAGTCCCTCGGTGCGGAGGAGCTGCGGATCACCGGCGGCGAGCCCCTCGTGCGCAAAGACCTCGAGTTCATCATCGCCGGCATCCGCGAGGACAACCCCGACCTGCCCATCTCGATGACCACGAACGCCGTGGGTCTCGATCGCCGCGCCCAGGCGCTGAAGGACGCGGGCCTCACCCGCCTCAACGTCTCGCTCGACACCCTGCACCCCGAGACTTTCGCCGAGCTCACCCGCCGCCCGCACCTCGACAAGGTGCTCGCGGGCCTCCAGGCCGCGCGCGCCGCGGGCCTCGGGCCCATCAAGATCAACGCGGTCCTGCTGCGCGGCATCAACGACACCGAGATCGTCTCGCTCGTCGATTGGGCCGTGACCAACGGGTTCGAGATGCGCTTCATCGAGGACATGCCCCTCGACGGAGACCGATCGTGGATGGCGACGAACGTCATCGCCGCGCGCGACATCCGCGCCGAGATCGAGACGGCGTTCTCTCTCACCCCCGATCCGCGCGGACGCGGCGCCGCCCCCGCCGAGCGGTGGGAGGTCCGCCGCCCCGGAGAGACCGCCGTCGCCGGACACATCGGCATCATCTCCTCGGTCACCGAACCCTTCTGCGCCGCCTGCACACGTACCCGGGTGACGGCCGACGGCAAGGTGCGCTCGTGCCTGTTCTCGCACGAAGAGACCGACCTTCTCTCGACCCTGCGTGCGGGAGCCGACGACGCCGGTATCGCGCAGGTCTGGCGCGAGGCCATGTGGGCGAAGCCCCGCGCCCACGGCTCCGACCGCGTAGGGCTCGCGCGCCCCGACTTCGTGCAGCCCGAGCGCACGATGAGCGCGATCGGCGGATGAAGCCGCTCGTCGAACCGGTGGCGTCGCTCGCCCCCGAAGAACTCATCCGCACCGCTCGTCACGCCGTGCTCGCCGCGATCGGCGAGGAGGGCCAGCGCCGCCTGGCCGCAGCGCGCATCGCGCTCGTCGGAGCCGGCGGCCTCGGCTCGCCCGTGCTGCTCGCGCTGGCCGCGGCCGGGGTCGGCGAGCTCGTCGTCATCGACGACGACACCGTCGAGCGCACCAACCTGCAGCGCCAGCTCGCGCACCGCATCACCGACATCGGCACCGCCAAGACGGCATCCGCCGCTCGTGCCGTGCGCGACCTGTCGCCCCTCACCGTCGTCCATGAACGAACGGTACGACTGACCTCCGACAATGCTGCCGAGCTCTTCGCAGGGGCGCACCTCGTCATCGACGGGAGCGACACCTTCGACACGCGAGAGGCCGTCGCCGCCGCGACCGAGGATCTCGGCATCCCCCTCGTCTGGGGAGCCGTGCAGGAGTGGGCCGCCCAGGTGACCGTGTTCTGGTCGACTCCGCCCGAGGGGCACGCGCCCGTCGTGCTCGGCGACCTCTTCCCCACCGGTTCCGCCGGAGAGCCGCCCACGTGCGCCCAGGTCGGCGTGCTCGGATCGCTGTGCGTGCAGGTCGGGGGGATGCTGGCGACCGAGGCGATCAAGCTCGTCACCGGCGCGGGAGAGCCTTTGCTCGGCCGGCTCGTCGTGATCGACGCCCTGCGCGCCCGTCACGACGTGATCCCACTCTCGCCCGCCGCCCGCCCCGCCGTTTCGTCCTGACCCCGGAGGCCCCGATGACCCCGCTGCTCACCGTCGAGGACCACCGCGCCCGCGTGCTCGACGCCGTCACCCTCCTGCCCGTCGAGACCGTGCGCCTCGCCGATGCGGCCGCCCGCACGCTCGCCGCCCCCGTGCGCACTGCTCACGACCTGCCCGGCTTCGACAACTCCTCGATGGACGGCTTCGCGGTTCACGTCGCCGACGTCGAGGGGGCGGATGCCGAGAACCCGGTGACCCTGCGCGTCGTCGCCGATCTGCCGGCCGGGTCGTCCGACGACCCGTCGTTCGGTGCCGGCGAGGCGGTGCGCATCATGACGGGTGCGCCCGTGCCCACCGACGCCGACGCGATCGTGCCGTTCGAAGACACCGCGGGAGGCCTCGCCGATTCGCTGGGCACCGTCGAGGTGCGGCGCGCGCCCGCGGCATCCGGAGCCTTCATCCGCCGCCGCGGCGGCGACACCCGCGCAGGCGAGGTCGTCCTGTCGGCCGGGGAGCGCCTGGGACCGTTCGCGCTGGCCGCGGCCGCCGCGGCAGGCGTCGCCGAGCTCGAGGTACACCGCCGCCCGCGGGTCGCCGTCGTGTCGACCGGCAGCGAACTGGTCGTCCCCGGGGTCGTCCCAGGGCGCGGTCAGACCCCCGACTCCAACTCGACGCTGCTGGCGGCCCTCGTCGCGGAGACGGGCGCGGAGGTCACGGTGACGTCGAGCCTGCAGGACGACGCGAACGCCATCCACGCCCTGCTCGATCACGCGGCCGACGTCGACGTCATCGTCTTCAGCGGGGGCGTGAGCGCCGGGGCCTACGAGCCCGTGCGCCAGGCTCTCGAGGGGCGCATCGCGTTCGAGAAGGTCGCGATGCAGCCCGGCAAGCCCCAGGCCTTCGGAGCGCTCGATGACGGCCGCCTCGTCTTCGGCCTGCCCGGCAACCCCGTGAGCGTCGCGGTGTCGTTCGAGGTGTTCGTGCGCCCCGTCCTCCTCGCCCTGCAGGGCCGCACCGTGATCGACCGGCGGATTGCCCGGCTCACGGCATCCGAGACCTGGAACACCCCGCCCGGCCGTCGCCAGTACCTCCCGGCGGCGATTGACCTCGTCGCCGGCACCGTGCGCCCCGCCACCGCGGGCGGATCGGGCTCGCACCTCGCCGCCTCCCTCGCGCGCGCCGAGGCCTTCGCGATCGTCCCCGCCGAGGTGTCCACCGTGTCGGTGGGCGACCCGCTCGATGTCATGCTGATTCCATGACCTTCACCCACCTGGATGCCGCGGGCCACGCCCGCATGGTCGACGTCACCCTCAAGCAGCCCACCGTCCGCACCGCCTCGGCGCGCGGCTTCGTGCGCTGCGCCCCCGAGGTGGTCGCCGCCCTCCGCGATGGCACGGCCCCCAAGGGAGACGTGCTCGCGGTTGCCCGGATCGCCGGCATCCAGGCCGCGAAGTCCACTCCCGCCCTCCTCCCGCTCGCGCACGTGATCGGAGTGCACCGCGCCTCGGTCGACCTCGAGATCACCGACGAGGGCGTCGAGATCGAAGCCACCGTCGGCACCGCCGACCGCACGGGCGTCGAGATGGAGGCCCTCACGAGCGTCTCGGTCGCGGCGCTGGCGATCGTCGACATGGTGAAGGGCATGGACAAGGGCACGGTCATCGAGAACGTGCGCATCGTGTCGAAGACCGGCGGTAAGTCGGGCGACTGGGTGCGTCCCGGAGAAGACGCATGAGCGTCCGCGTACGCTACTTCGCCGCCGCGGCGGAGGCGGCGGGAACGGATGCCGAGGACCGGGCCGAACCGTCTCTGACGGCGCTACGCGAGGCCGTCGTCGCCGACCACCCGGCTCTGGGCGAGATCCTGGGTCGCTGCGCCGTGCTCGTCGACGGCACGCGCCACGACGACGATGCCCCGCTCGCGGGTGTCACGCACGTCGACGTACTCCCGCCCTTCGCCGGAGGCTGAGCCCTGCCCGACCCCGGCCGCGTCGCCCGCGGCTCTTAGCCGCCCAGGCCCTTCCACTCCGTCGTGCCGTCGGCCTCGACCTGGCGCTTCCAGACGAGCAGGTCGGTCTTGATCGTCTCGATCACCATGCGGCACACCTCGAACGCCTCGGCGCGGTGACCGGATGCCACGGCGATCACGACCGCCGCCTCGCCCACGCCCAGCCGGCCCACGCGGTGGCTGACGGCGACGATCGCGTCGGTGCCGGCGGCCGCACTTTCGGCGATGCGGTGCAGGGTCTGCTCGGCATCGGGGTGCGCGCTGTACTCGAGCGCCACGACGGCGCCCGAAGCGTCGGGGTCGATGTCGCGCACGCGCCCGACGAAGGTGGTGACCGCTCCCGACGACGAGTCCTCGACGGCGTCGAGGTGGGCGTCGAGGTCGAGGGGCGTCTCGGACAGGCGGGCGATGCGGACGGCGCTCATGAGTGGTCTCCTCCGGCGAGCTGGTCGAGCACGTGGGGCGCGAGCTCGGCGATGACGGCGATCCCGGATGCCACGGCACGGGTCGACCCGGGAAGGTTGACGATCAGGGTGCCCGGGTCGACGATGCCCGCGAGGCCGCGCGAGATGACGGCCATCGGCGTGTCGGCGAGCCCGCGGCGCCGCAGCTCTTCGGCGATGCCGGGGATCTCGCGGTCGAGCACGCGTGCTGTGCCCTCGGGCGTGCGGTCGGTGGGGGCGATGCCCGTGCCGCCGGTCGTGACGATGAGCCCCGTCCCCTCCGCGATCAACGCACGCAGGGCGGTCGCGACACTGTCGACCCCGTCGGCGACCACGACCGCGTCGGCGCAGTCGAATCCCGCCTCGCGCAGCAACGACACGGCCAAGGGTCCCCCGCGGTCTTCGCGGAGGCCCGCTGCCGAGCGATCGGACACGGTCAGGACGCGAGCGTGATGGGGCACGCGGCTCAGCCTACGGGCGCGATCGATGGCGTGGGCCCGGTCTCGGGACGCGATCGGCCTAGGCCGAGGGAGCCGCGGTCGTCTCGACCTCGGCGATCTCGGGGGCGATGCGTCCGGCCTTCGCCTTCGGGGCGAGGTCGTCGCGCTGCACGTGTTCGGCGGCGGCGGTGATGCGCCGGGCCATGCCGCTGAAGATCAGCCCGTGGAAGGGCAGCACCGACAACCAGTAGAGCCGCCCGGCGAGCCCGGTCGGGAAGAAGAGGGCCCGCTGGTCGAACCGCGCACCGTCGCCCTCGGGCGTGGCCCGCAGCTCGAGCCACGCGCCTCCCGGCACCTTCATCTCGGCGCGCAGGCGCAGCAGGTGACCCGGTTCGATCGCCTCGACGCGCCAGAAGTCCAGGGCGTCGCCCACGGTGACCACCGACCGGCTGCGGCGGCCACGGGCGAGGCCCACCCCGCCGACCAGACGGTCCATCCAGCCGCGGATCGCCCAGAGCAGCGGCGAGGAGTACCAGCCGTTCTCTCCGCCGATCCCCTCGATCACCGACCACAGTTGGGCGGCGCTCGCTTTCGTCGTCATGGTGCGGATGTCGGTGTAGACGAGTCGACCGGCCCACTCGGGGTCGCTGGGCAGCGGATCGCTCGGGGCACCCGACACCTCGGCGTCTTGCCAACTGGTCTCGATCGCGTCGTCGTTCACGCGCCCCAGCGCTCGGCGCACGGCCTCGCGGTACGGCATGAGCCCGCCCTCGGGGCGGGGCACGAGGTCGTCGATCGCGCGGTCTTTGACCACGCAGTCGTTCTGCAGGGACTCCACGAGCGGCCGAGCGATGGACTTGGGGATCGGGGTGACCAGGTTGACCCAGTGCGAGGCGAGGCGGGGCGTGAGCACCGGCAGCGAGGCGATCGCGCGCTGGGGCAATCCGGCCTCCATCGCGTAGCCGTTCATCATCTGGCCGTAGCGCAGCACGTCGGGCCCGCCGATGTCGACCGCCCGGTTGACGTTGGGGGCCACGCGCGCGGCGCCAAGCAGGTAGTGCAGCACGTCACGCACGGCGATCGGCTGGATGTGGTTGCGCACCCACTTGGGTGCGGGCATGTACGGCAGCACGTCGGTGAGGTGGCGCACCATCTCGAAGGACGCCGAGCCCGACCCGATGACGACGCCCGCCTGCAGCACGAGGGTCGGCACACCGCTGTGCAGGAGGATCTGTCCCACTTCGACGCGCGATCGCAGGTGCGCCGAGAGCGTGGCGTCATCGGGGTGCAGGCCCCCGAGGTACACGATGCGAGAGACGGATGCCGCGGACGCCGCGTCGGCGACGGTCTGGGCGGCCACGCGGTCGGTGGCCTCGAAGTCGCGGGCGCTGCCCATGGAGTGGATGAGGTAGTAGAGCACGTCGACGCCCTCGACCGCCGCACGGACGGCCTCGGCGTCGGTCGCATCCCCCGCGGCGGTCTCGACGTCGTCGCCCCAGGGGAAGGCCTCGACCCGTCGCGGATCGCGGGCGAGCACGCGCACCCGGTAGCCCGCCGACAGCAGGCGGGGAACGAGCCTGCCGCCCAGATAGCCGGTGGCGCCGAGCACCAGGGCCCTCGGAGCCGTCCCGTCGGAGCGGGGCTGGGCGACGAGCGCGGGTTCGCGGCCGGTGGGGGCGGAGAGCTCGGTCATGCCCGACACCGTACGCCGGACGTCCGACATCGCCGGGGGCTTGACGACCGCCCGACACGCCTTGTTAGCACGACCGCCCCGCGCATGCCTCGGACTGGAAACGAAACGCGGATCGGGTAACGCTAGAAGGATGAACGAGAAATCCCCCTCGGCATCCGAAGCCCCCCGGCTCGAAGTCGACGACGTCATCGTCGTCGACAAGAAGCGCGTGCGCACCGCCATCGGCGGCACCGTCGTCGGCAACTTCATGGAATGGTTCGACTTCGGCATCTACGGCTACCTCGCCGTCACGCTCACCGCCGTCTTCGCCTCCGACCTGCCCGACCCGTGGGGCCTGCTCGTCACGCTGCTCGGCTTCGCGATCTCCTTCCTCGTCCGCCCCTTCGGCGGTTTCGTCCTCGGCCCCCTAGGAGACCGCATCGGTCGGCAGAAGGTGCTCTTCCTCACGATGGCGATGATGGCCTCGGCCACCGCGCTCATCGGCATCCTGCCCACCTCGGCGCAGATCGGGCTCTGGGCGATCATCCCCCTCTATCTGCTGAAGATGGTCCAGGGCTTCTCCACCGGTGGGGAGTACGCCGGAGCGACCACCTACGTGTCGGAGTTCTCCCCCGACAAGCGGCGCGGCTTCTGGTCGTCGTGGCTCGACGTGGGCTCCTACGTCGGGTTCGCCGCCGGTGCCGGAGCGGTGGCCATCACCACGGCCATCGTCACGAACGTCTCGGGCCCCGACGCGATGACCGAGTACGGATGGCGCATCCCGTTCCTGCTCGCCATCCCCCTCGGCATCGTCGCGATCTGGTTCCGCCTGAAGATCCCCGAGACGCCCTCCTTCGAGCAGACGCACGCGGCCGAGGCCGAGAACGAGATCGACAAGGACGACCCGATGTCCCGCCAGGGCCTCGCCGGGATCGTGCGGCACCACTGGAAGTCCCTGCTCATCGCGATCGCCCTCGTCGCGGCGACCAACACCGCGGGATACGCCCTCACCAGCTACATGCCGGTCTACCTCGAGAAAGAAGTCGGCATCTCGAACGTGGGCTCGGCCGTCGCGACCATCCCCGTCCTTCTGCTGATGTCGGCCATGCTGCCGATCTTCGGCCGGCTCAGCGACCGGGTGGGCCGCAAACCCATCTACGTCGCGGCCGCCGGGTCCGCTCTGGTCCTGCTGATTCCGGCCTTCCTGATCATGCAGATCGGCGAGCTGTGGGCCGTCATGATCGCCCTGGTGCTCGCGGCGGTGCCGGTGGCCTTCTACGCGAGCATCGCGGCATCCACTCTGCCCGCGCTCTTCCCCACCGCCTCGCGCTTCGGGGCGATGGCGATCGCGTACAACGTGTCGGTGTCGTTGTTCGGCGGCACGACCCCGTTGTTCAGCCAGGCGCTGATCGACTGGACGGGCAACACGCTCATGCCGGCGTTCTACATCATGTTCTTCGCCGCGATGGGGCTGGTCGCGCTCCTGGCCATGCCCGAGACGGCCAAGCGCCCCCTGCTCGGTTCCGTGCCCACGGTTGAGACCCCGGCCGAGGCGAAGGCGCTCGTCGCCCGTCAGGACGACGATCCGCTGATCGACACGTCCACCATGCCCCTCGAGCTGAACCGGCCGTAACCGCCGACGACGAGAACGGGACGGGATGCCGGGTGATCGGCATCCCGTCCCGTTTTTGTCCTCCGGGATTCAGCGGCGTCGGCCGTTGCCGAACAGTCCGCGGATGACGCCGTTCACGATGCTCTTGGTCGCCCCGCGTCCGAGCAGACCGTCGAGGCCCGCGGTGGGGGCGCTCGTTCGGCTGCGCGGGGCGGCGGTCGACCTCAGGATGCGGTCGTACTCGCGTTGCGCCTTCTTCTGCGCCTCGGCGTTCGCCTTGTCGATCGCGGCCTTCTGCTTCGCGTACTCGGCGGCGTCGGCGGCCTCTTTCTTCGCGCGTTCAGCGGCAGCCTCGGCCTCGGCCGCCGCCTGCATGCGGGCGCCGAGGATCTCGCGCGCCGACTCACGGTCGATCGGGGTGCCGTAGGTGGAGAAGAGGGGGGATGCCGACACCGCCGCCGCCATGGCCTCGGCGGGGATGGGCGACATCGAGGCGCGCGGGGCGAAGATGCGCGTCCACGCCACGGGCGTGGGGGCTCCCCGTTCGCTCATGACCGTGATGATCGCCTCGCCGGTCCCGAGCTCCTGCAGCACGCGCTCGAGGTCGTATCCCGAATCCGGGTACGTGCGGACGGACGCGCGCAGCGCGGTGGCGTCGTCGGGGGTGAACGCGCGCAGGGCGTGCTGCACGCGCGAGCCGAGCTGGGCGAGCACGTCTCCGGGCACGTCCTTGGGCGTCTGCGTGACGAAGAACACGCCCACGCCCTTCGACCGGATCAACCGCACGGTCTGCGTGATCGCCTCGAGGAACGCCTTCGACGCGTCGCGGAACAGCAGGTGCGCCTCGTCGAAGAAGAACACGAGCTTGGGCTTGTCGACGTCGCCGACCTCCGGCAGCGCCTCGTAGAGCTCCGCGAGCAGGTACATGAGGAAGGTCGAGTACAGCTCGGGCCGCGCCGCCACGTTCGGCACCTCGAGCAGGCTCACGATGCCCGCCCCCGCGGCATCCGTCCGCAGGAACACCGAGACGTCGAGTTCGGGCTCACCGAAGAAGCTGTCAGCGCCCACGGCCGCGAACGCGACCAGCTCGCGCAGGATCACACCCGCGGTCGCCGCCGACAGCCCGCCGATTCCCTTGAGCTCGGCCTTGCCCTCGTCGCTCGTGAGGTAGGTGAGCACCGCGCGCAGGTCCGAGAGGTCGACGAGCGCCAGCCCCTTCTCGTCGGCGTAATGGAAGACGAGGCCCAGGCTGGACTCCTGCGTCGCGTTCAGCCCGAGCACGCGGCTGAGCAGCAGCGGACCGAACCCCGACACGGTCGCCCGCACCGGGATCCCCGAACCGACGTCGTCGCCGAGGGCGAAGAACTCGGTCGGGAACGACCGCGCCGACCAGTCCTGACCGAGCGCGGAGGTACGCGCGAGGAGCTTCTCGCTCGAGGTGCCCTCGGCCGCGAGACCCGACAGGTCGCCCTTGATGTCGGCGGCGAACACCGGGACCCCGTTCTCGGACAGCTGCTCGGCGAGCAGTTGCAGCGTGCGTGTCTTGCCGGTGCCCGTCGCCCCGGCGACGAGCCCGTGCCGATTGGTCATCGCGAGGGGGATGCGGACGGGGACGGATGCCACCGGCCCGCCGTTCACGAGCACGCCCAGGTCGAGAGCGGCTCCGGTGGCGACGTACCCCGCGGCGATCTTGTCGACCTGGGCGGCGGAGAGCGGGCCCTCGACGGGGGCTGCGGGGGTCGGGGCTTCGGTGGGGGCCGGGGCTTCGGTCGGGGCCGGGGCCGGGGGCTCGGCGGCGCTCACGGGTGCCGATGCGGGCGCGGCCGGGGCCGGGGCTGGGGCCGGGGCTGGGGCTGGGGCATCGCGCTCCTCCGGCGGCACGACCGGCGCGGGGCCGGGCGCCGCTCCCCCGGCCGCTCGAGCCCGCGCCGCCGCCGCGGTGGCCTCCGCCGCCGCGAGGTCGGCTCGCGCCCGCGCGAGTCGCAGTTCGGCCTCGGCCGCCTCCGCCTCGGCGCGCAGCCGCGCGACCTCAGCGTCGGCCGTCGTGGGCTCGTCGGAGGGTACGGAGGGCACGTCGCCGGGCTCGCTCATGCGCGACAGCCTACGACGCGGCCGCCGCCCTGGCATCCGCCTTGCGCGCCCGCCGCATCGCGAGACGGTCTTCGTCCCGCGCCCGAAGTCGCGAGAACGCCGCCGCCAGGATCAGCGCCGCACCCGCGCCGATCAGCGCGCCGCCCGCGGTGTCCGAGAGCCAGTGCGCGTGCAGGTACGTGCGGCTGAAGGCCATGAGCACGACCCAGGCGACACCGACGATCCGCACCCAGAGGTGCGGGAAGAGCACGGCCGCGACGACCGCGATCGTCGCCGCGTTCGCCGTATGCCCCGAGGGGAATGATCCGTAATCGCTGACGATGAGGATGTCCTCCGGCCGCGCGCGGCCGAAGGTGTGCTTGACCACCTGCACGAGCAGAGCGCTTCCCACCGAAGCGGTCAGGAAGTACAGCGCCGACCAGCGTCGGCGCGACAGGTACAGCGCCAGCGCACCGAGGATGGGCACGATCAGCACCGCGGTGAGGTGGCCTCCGACGGCGTCCATCGCGATCGCGAAGACCAGCAGGGGCTGAGACGGGGTGGACGCGAAGAGCTGGTTCCACCACACGTCGATCGCGAAGGGACTGGGCCCGCGGAAGAACACCCACGCGCCCAGCGCGCACGCGAGGGCGATGAGCACCACGCCCACCGTCGCGCGGAAGCGCTGCGGGCGCGTGTCGAGCACGTCGTCGATCGCGGAGGCGTCCATCGCCTCATGATGCCGCCCCCGCGACGACGACGGAATGGGTGGGCATCGCGCGCGTCCCCCGGGGATGGCTCTGCTACTGTGTGCGCCGCGCGAGCCCGGCAACGGCCACCGCGTCGGCGCCATCCCGCTCTGCGGCGATCGCGATCCCTCCCGGCTCGCTGCTCGCGCTGGCCGGGCCGAGGACCCGGCCGCCGCGGCGATCAGGGCGCGAGACGCTCGACCGTGCGCGGACGCACCAGGATCCACAGCGACAGCACGCCGATGAGGGCGCAGCCCAGCATCACCGAGGCCATGGTCGTGGCCGTGATGCCCGAACCGGTGGCGAGCAGGCCCACCAGCGGAGAGATGATGCCGGCCACACCGAAGTTCGCCGCGCCGATGATCGACTGCGCGGTCCCCGCGGCCTTGCCGTGGCGATCGAGCGCGAGCACCTGAGCGCACGGAAAGGTGAAACCGCACGCGGTCATGAAGAAGAACAGGGGCACGATGGTTCCCCACAGCCCGAGGCCGAGCTGGTCGGTCAGCACGATCGCGCCGCCGGCGAGCACGAGGACCGCCGTCGACACGGCGAGAACCCACTGCGGCCCGAAGCGGGCGGCGAGGCGCGAAGCCACCTGCACACCCACGACGACGCCGATCGAGTTGGCCGCGAACAGCACGCCGTATCCCTGCGCGCTGAACTGATAGGTCACCTGGAAGAGGAACGAGGATGCCGACAGGTACGAGAACAGCCCGCTGAAGGTCATCGCCCCGATGATGAGCACGCCGATGAAGACGCGGTCGCGGAAGACGCTCGCGTAGCGCTGCCAGACGGTGGTGGCGCCGGGACCCCCGCGGCGGGCGGGAGGGAGCGTCTCGGGCACGAACAGAATCGCCGAGACGAGCATGACGGCGCCGTACACGGCCAGCACCACGAAGATGCCGCGCCAGTTCATCACGAGCAGGAGGGCCGAGCCGGCGAGTGGTGCGAGCACGGGCGCCACCCCCGACACCATCGCCATGCGCGACAGCATGACCACGAGGCGGCGGCCACCGAACAGGTCGCGGATGATCGCGGCGGCCACGACTCCACCGGCGGCCGCGCCCGCGCCCATCAGCACGCGGGCGATCGAGAGGGTCTCGAGAGTGGGCGCCGAGGCCGCGAAGATGCTCGCGGCCACGTGCAGCGCCGTGACCGAGAGCAACGGCAGGCGGCGGCCGACCTTGTCGCTGAGCGGTCCCACGATGAGCTGCCCCAGCGCGAAGCCGATCATCGTGCCGGTCAGCGTGAGCTGGATCGCGGCCGCCGTCGTCTGGAAGTCGGCCTCGAGCACGGGGAACGCGGGCAGGTACAGGTCGATCGTGAACGGGCCCAGGGCGGTGAGCGCGCCGAGCACGAGGATGTACAGGAAGCGCCGCGATGCCGGGATGGCGTCGCCCGGGTGCAGCACGATCGGCGCCGTGGCGGGGTTCTTGCCGATCGCGCGGATCGCGCCGGTGTTCGTCTGCGGGGGGCGGGACGACGAGGGGATGACGGGGTGGGAGGCAGTATCGAGCACGCGTCTGGTTTCGTTTCGCAACACGGACAGCCCGACGAAATCGGGCTGAGAAAAGAGGGGGATCGTCGAACCTCGAATCGATTCGACATCGTCATACTACCGTGACCACCCGCACCCCACCATCCCGGGCTCGCGGGTTCCTCCCAGGCCATCGGCCCATTCACCCGCATAGGCTGGGGGCGTCGGCGGATGCCGATGTGTCCCGCCCCGAAGAGAGACAGAACACAGCGCATGACCTCCCCCTCCGACAAACGAGCCAGCGGCAACCCGGCCAAGCAGGCCCAGATCGACCTCACGGTCAAGCAGCAGCGTGAGCAGAAGCGCCAGGAGAAGCTGGCCGAGTACCAGAAGCAGGTCGCGAAGCGTAAGCGCGGCAAGCTCGTGTGGTGGGTCGTGGGTTCTACGGCCGCCGTCGCGGTGATCGGCCTCGTCATCGCCTCGTTCGCCTTCGCCCCCGCTCCCCCGACCAGCTACCAGGCCGGCAACAGCACGGGCCGCGAGATCAGCGGCGTCGAGACGTTCCAGAACCGCTCCGACCACGTGCAGGGCGCGGTGACGTACGAGCAGAACCCGCCCGCCGGCGGACCGCACAACCCGATCTGGCTCAACTGCGGCGTCTACACGCAGCCCCAGCAGAACGAGAACGCGGTGCACTCGATGGAACACGGCGCCGTGTGGATCACCTACGACCCCGCGCGGGTCGACCAGGCCGGCATCGACGCCCTCAAGGCGGTCATGCCCTCGAGCTACGCCTTGCTCTCGCCCTACCCCGACATGGACACCCCCATCGCGGTCAGCGCGTGGAACCACCAGCTCAAACTCGACGACCCGAACGACCCGCGCATCACGGAGTTCTTCACGGAGTACTGGCGCAGCCAGAACGCCCCCGAGCCGAACGCCGCGTGCTCGGGCGCCATCGACGGTCCGGGCAAGGCCTGATGAGCGACGACGCCCCGGTCGCGCGTCCCGCGGTCCGCTGGGTCGTCGTCGCCCTCGTCGCGGTCGCCGTGATCGCCGTCGCCTTCGCGGTCGGACGCTTCACGGCGTTCGGCGCGACGGCGGCGCCCGCGCACCCGGGCGAGAACTCGGCCGAAGCCGGCTTCGCCCGCGACATGCAGGTGCACCACACGCAGGCCGTGCTCATGGCGATGGAGATCTACCGCAAGACCGACGACGACGAGCTCCGCACGCTCTCGTACGACATCGCCACCGCCCAATCCGGCCAGCGCGGCGAGATGTACGGATGGCTCGTGCAGTGGGGCCTCCCCCAGTCCTCGAGCCAGCCGCTCATGACGTGGATGGAGAAGTCCGGCGAGCACAGCCACGGCGACACCGCGGCGCTCACGCAGGAGCAGCTGCTCTCCGAGATGGGCATGGCCACCGACGCCCAGCTCGACGAGCTGCGCAGCGATCAGGGGCGCCCCGCGGACTGCCTGTTCCTCGAGCTGATGATCCGCCACCACCAGGGCGCCATCCCCATGGCTCAGGCCGTCATCGAGCTCGGCTCCGACGCGCGTGTGAAAGAGGTCGCCGGCGCGATCGTGACCGGCCAGTCGGCCGAGCTCGACGCCATGCGCGACATCCAGTCGCGCCTCTCCTGCAGCGCCTGACGCGAACGCTCCCCCGCCACACGGCATCCGCCCCCTCTGGCCCCCACGCATAACGGCACCCGCGACGAAGAACCCGTCATACGCGCGGATCGCTTTCATCCGCGGGCTCGCTCTGTGGGCCGCGGGGTCCGTGTCGGCGCACAGCGCCCCGGAACCTGAGCGGCGGCGGGCGCCGCGCCCCGCCGGGAACGCCGAGGGGCGCGGCACCCTTCCGGATGCCGCGCCCCTCGGGTCGTGACGGGCTCAGCCCTTCGTGGCACCCGCCAGCAGGCCGCGCACGAAGAAGCGCTGCAGGAGGAAGAACACGATCAGCGGAACCAGGATCGAGATGAACGTTCCCGCCGACTGGAGGAACCACTGGTCGCCCCAGGTACCCGACAGCGAGTTGAGCGATTGGGTGAGGGGCAACGATGACGATGGCGCGAAGATCGTCGCCACCAGCAGGTCGTTCCACACCCAGATGAACTCGAGCACCGCGAACGAGGCGAGCGCGGGAGCCGCGAGCGGCAGGATGAGGCGGAAGAAGATCTGCCCGTGGCCGGCTCCGTCGACACGAGCGGCCTCGATCACCTCGGCCGGGATCTCGGCGATGAAGTTGTGCAGCAGGAAGATGGCCAGCGGCATCGCGAAGATCACGTGCGCGATCCACACGGTCGCGAAGCTGTGCTCCACGCCGCGCAGGTCGAAGCCCGGGAAGATCGTGACTTCGTTGATCGTCAGACCGCGCGAGAACAGGCTCAGCAGGGGCACGAGGGCCATCTGCAGCGGCACGATCTGCAGCGCGAAGATGAAGATGAAGAAGAAGTTGCGGCCCTTGAAATCGATCCACGCGAACGCGTACGCGATGAGCGACGCGACCGCGAGGGCGAACAGCACCACCGGGATCGTGATCGCCAACGAGTTCAGGAACGACTGCGCGAGCGTGAGCGCGGTCCCTCCCGACGTCAGGGCGAGGCGGTAGTTCTCCAGGGTGAACGACGGGTCGGTGAAGACCGTCCACCACCCCGACGACTGGGTGTCGGAACCCGGGCGGAACGAGGTGACGAAGAGGCCGAAGGTCGGGATCGTCCAGAAGAAGGCGATCACGACGGCCGCGATCGTCGCGCCCTTCGAGGTGAGGCGCTTGCGCGCCATCGCCTCGTGCTTGCGCGTGTCGCGTGCCACCTGGCGGGCGGAGCGGGTGTCGGTGGTGGGTTCGATCACCACGGTCGAGGTGGTCATCGCACTTCCCTCTGCTTCCGGATCTGGCGCACGTTGAAGATGATCAGCGGCAGCACGAAGATGAACAGCACCACGGCCAGCGCCGCGGAGTGCCCGTAGCTCTGGAAACGCTGCTGCTGATTGACCATCTCGAAGGCGAGGACGGTCGAGTCGTTACGCCCACCGGTCATGACGGCGACGATGTCGTAGATCTTCAGGGCGCCGATGGCGATGGTGGTCAGCACGACGATCAGCGAGGACCGGATGCCGGGGACGGTGACGTTGATGAAACGCTCCCAGGCGCTCGCCCCGTCGAGTTCGGCGGCTTCGTTCTGCTCCGGCGGAACCGCCTTGATGGCGGCCGAGAGGATGACCATCGCCAGGCCCGTCTGGCTCCAGATGAAGACGACGACGAGCAGGAGGGTGTTGATCAGGGGCGACGCGGCCAGCCACGAGACCGGCTGACCGCCGAAGGCCGTGACGATCGCGTTCAAGACACCGATCTGGTCGCCCTGGCGGAAGTCGTAGACGAACTTCCAGATGATGCCGGCCCCGACGAACGAGATCGCGAAGGGCATGAAGATGAGCACCTTCAGGTACTTCTCGCCCGCCGCGCGGTCGATGAAAACCGCGTAGGCCAGTCCGATCGCGGTGGCGATGGTGGGAGCCAGCAGCACCCAGATGAGGGTGTTGATGACAGACCAGAAGCCCTCGGGGTTCGTGAAGGTCCAGATGTAGTTCTCGAGACCGACGAAGTTGTCACCGGTCTTGTCGAAGAACGACTGGAAGAAGGTGGTGATCGCCGGGTAGACCAGGCCGAGCAGCAGCAGGATCGAGGCGGGGGCCGCGAACAGGATCAGCTGGAACAGGTAGCCCGCGCCCTGGCGCGAGCGGTAGTCGGCGTAGAAGAGGATCGCCCCGAGGAGGATCGCGATGCCGAGGACGTAGATGACGGCGTTCTGGTACGGGCGCAGCAGCATGAACGCGAGCACCGGGATGCCGAAGCAGGCGATGAGCCGCAGCCAGAAGTAGCCCTTGCCGGAGCGGGGCGCGTACTCGATGAGCAGCAGCAGGAGCCCGACGACCGCGCCGAACGCGACCACGACGAGCGGGATCTGGACGAGGGGGCTGAGGCCACCGAGCCAGATGAAGAAGCTGTTGAGGCTGAAGCCGATGGTGGTCGGCTTGGTGTCGGCGGGGGCCCGCGTCACCATGAAGAGGAAGAGCGCCACCGCGAGGATGAGCCCTACGAGGACCACGAGCATGGTGGTCCGATTGCGTGCGCCGGAGCCGCGCGTCTGCCGCTCGGCTCGTCCGCCCGGCGGAGGTGACGCCGTCGGCGCCTTCTCCGCGTTCTTGATATCGGTCATGACGTCCCTCCCGAACACGCCTTCGTGCTCATCGTTGAGTGCCCGTGTGGTGCGTGCGGGCGGATTAGAAGTATGGACCCGGATGGGCCGCCCGCGTGGCGGGCGGCCCATCGGTGGTGCAGCGGGCGGTTAGTTGTTATAACCGGTCTGGATGTCGCTCAGCACCTGGTCGGTCGGCGTACCGTCGATCCAGCTGACCATGCCCTTCCAGAACGAGCCCGAGCCGACGGTCGCCGGCATGAGGTCCGACGCGTCGAAACGCAGCGTGGTGTTCGGGTCCTGGACGACCTTCATGGCCTCCTGCAGGAACTCGCTCGAGGCGAGCGAGGGGTCGGCGCCCTTGTTGGCCGAGATCACGCCGCCGAGCTTGACGCGGGCGTTGGCGAAGTCGGGGGTCGACATGAACTCGGCGACCTTCTGGACGTTCGCGTCGTCCGAGAACGTGGTGACGAACTCGCCGCCACCCTCGACCGCCAGCTTGCCCTCGGTCACGCCGGGGAGCAGGAAGGCGTAGACGTCACCGTCGGGTGCGACCTTGACGTCGCCGCCCGAGGCGTTCTTGACCGTGAGGAAGTTGGACGACAGGAACGACGCCTGGTGGGTCATCGGGCAGCTGCCGTCGGCGACCTTGGCGGCCACGTCGGCGAAGGCGACCGAGTTGATGCTCTTGACGTCACCGAAGCCGGCGTTGACGTACGACGGGTTCAGGAGGATCTTGCCGGTGGCCTCGAAGGCCTCCTTGATCGGTGCGTCGGTGAACTTGACCTCGTTGGCGACCCACTGGTCGTAGACGTCGGGGCCGGACTGACGCAGGACCATGTCCTCGATCCAGTCGGTGCCGGGCCAGCCCGAGGCGTCACCCGAGGCGAAGCCCGCGCACCACGGAGCGGCGCCGGTCTTCTGCTGGATGGTCGCCGTGAGGGTCATCAGCTGGTCGAGCGTCTTGGGAACCTCGACGCCCCACTCCTTGAACTTCGCCGGCGAGTACCAGACGTAGCCCTTGAGGTTGGCGAGCATGGGTGCGGCGTAGAACGTTCCGTCTTCGCTGCCGTAGGACTTCCAGTCCTCGCCCCAGTACTGGTCGACGTTCGACGACACGGTGTCGGACGCCTTCTTCACGTCGCCCGTGCCGATGAGGGTCTTGAGCAGACCCGGCTGGGGGACGATCGCGATGTCGGGGGCGTCGCCACCGGTCACCTTGGTGACGATGTTGCCCTCGAAGCTCTTGTCGCCGGTGTAGACGACCTTGATGCCGGTGTCCTTGGTGAACTGGTCGAACGACTGGTTCAGCAGGTCGGCCTCGCTACCGGTGATGCCGCCGGAGATGCGGACGGTCGTCTCGCCTCCGGAACCGCTCGTGCCGCCGCTGTCGCCTTCGGCGCAGCCTGCGAGAGCGATCGCACCGACCGCCAACAGCCCGACGGGCGCCAGCAGGCGATACCGCTGTGACATACCCATGTGGTCTCTCCTCTTTGAGTGTCTTGGTGCACCGGATCCCGTCGGGAACCGATTCCAGGCAACCGTAGAGCCAATCCACAAGACTTGCAACCGGCCGCAGGTCACGAACGGATAACTAGCGGAAAGACGCGGAAACTCACCGGTATACCGGGCCGGGACCGGTTCCACTTTGGATGATTCTCGGATACTCTTTTCGACGTCGACACGGACGTCGACACATCACGAGGAAGATCACGGCATGAGCGGAATCGCCGATGTGGCACGCCTGGCCGGCGTGTCCAAGTCGACGGCAAGCCGCGCTCTCACGGGCGGCGGCTATGTCTCCGACCTCACTCGTCAACGCGTCACCGACGCCGCGGCATCCCTCGGCTACGTCCCCTCCACGAGCGCGGTGAGCCTCGCGACGGGGCGCACCCGCACGATCGCCCTGATCGTGCCGAAG
The DNA here is from genome assembly GCF_900104345.1 of Microbacterium testaceum StLB037. Classification (GTDB taxonomy): domain Bacteria; phylum Actinomycetota; class Actinomycetes; order Actinomycetales; family Microbacteriaceae; genus Microbacterium; species Microbacterium testaceum_A. The sequence goes on along the minus strand of NZ_FNJN01000004.1, from coordinate 303,375 downwards.
GTGAACCGCTGGTACTTCGGGTCCATCGTCGAAGGGGTCGAACGCACCCTCATCCCCCTCGGCTACGACGTCACCCTCTACGTGGCGGAGCCGGGATCCAACGACCGCGAGAGCCTGTACTCCACGTACCTGGCCCGCAAGCGGTTCGACGGCATCATCGCCGTCGCCCTCGAGCCGGACGACGCCGACCTCGAACGCCTCGCGAACATCGGCAAGCCGGTGGTGAGCATCGGCAACGCCCTCAGCGGTGTGCCCACCCTCGGTCTCGACAACATCGCGATCACGCGCATCATCACGCAGCACCTCATCGCACTCGGACACACTGACATCGCCTTCGTCGGCAGTACCCCCCGCAGCGACGCTCCCGCCAAGGACGTCGACGAGCGCTCGATCGGGTACCGGAACGCGATGAACGACCACGATCTGGCCGTCCGCATCCGCAGCGTGCCCTCCACCCTCACGATCACCGACGCGTACGCGGCCGCCGCCTCGTTCCTGGCCGACGCGGCCTCGCGTCCCACCGGCGTGGTCGCCGCCTGCGACGAGGTCGCGATCGGCGTGATCATCGCCGCGCGGCGGATGGGAATCTCGGTCCCCACCGAGCTCAGCGTCGTCGGGATCGACGGTCACGACTACGCCGAGATGTTCTCCCTCACCACGATCGAGCAGTTCCCGCAGGCGCAGGGTGTCGAGGCGACCCGCCTGCTCCTGTCGATGATTGAGGGGACCGGCGAACCGGCCTGGCGGACCGAGGCCGAGACCCGGCTCGTCGTCCGCGCCTCCACCGCTCCCCCGCGCGTGTCCTGAGAAGACGGGACCCCGGATGCCGTGGCATCCGGGGTCCCGTTTCTCTCACTGATCAGTCAGCGCGACGCGTGGCCCGTCGGCGGGCTACGAGGCCGAGCCCCAGCAGCGCGAGCGCGGCGAGCACGCCCGCACCCATCCACGTCGTGTCGGCGCCCGTCGTCGGCAGCGAGCCGGACGCCGAGCCCTGACCGGACCCGTTCTGTCCCTGGCCCGCGCCCCCACCGGGGGTGCCCGCACCGTCACCGGCTGCGGTTACCTGCACGGGCACCACCACGGCGGTCCCGGTGGGCTGCGCGGTCAGGCGCAGCTGCAGGGTCCCGACGGCGTCCGCGGGCACGCCCACGGTCACGGTCGCCGAGCCGTCGACCACCGCGACGCTGGTCGCCGCGGGCGCGGCGAGCGCCGCGATCCGCGCCGACGGGGCGGCGAGGGCCATCGTCCGGGCCGTCGCGCGGGGCGACACCGTCTCGGCGCCGAACGAGGCGTCGAGCGTCGTGTTCGCCGGGGCGCCGAGCGAGGTGAGGTCGAGGTTCGACACGGTCACCGTGAGATCGGTCCCCGGTGCCGCGGCGCGGGCACCCGACACCTGCACGCCGCGCGCGGTGAAGTCGGGGGTCAGTCCCGGGTTCTCGCTCAGGTACTGGATCCACGCGTCGCGGTCGATGAGACCGGAGTCGCGGGTGTCGGTTCCCTTCGCGAAGACCGAGAAGCTGTCTCCTCCGCCGAGCAGGAAGTTGAACGAACCCACGCGGTACCCCTTCGCCGGGTCGACGGGCACGCCGTCGATCCAGACTCCGGTGATGCGCTGCCCCGCGGGGAGCGCCGCGTCGTAGGTGTAGCGGAGGTTCTCCGAGACACCGAGCGACAGGTTCGCGTTGTCGGCGCGCTTCGAGAAGTCGCCCCACTGCTGCTCGAGGACCTGACGCACCTGGTCCCCGGTGAGGGTCGTGGTCCAGAGGTTGTTGAGGAAGGGCAGGACCGCGTTCGCCTCGGCGAGCGTGATCACACCGCCATCCGCCCCGTAGAGCAGCTCATCGCGCAGGCCGCCCGCGTTGACGAACGAGATCTCGGCACCGCCTCGATCGGCGTCGTCCAGCGAGTCGAGCAGCGCGTCGGCCACGAGCCCGCCGAGAGCCGACTGCTTCGTCCGATCGCCGCGCGTACCACCGGCGTAGACGCCGTCGACGTACGCGCCGCCGCTGAAGGCCGTGGTGATGTCGGCGCTGACCGAACCCACCTGCTGCTGTCCGACCACGTCGGCTTCGGCACGGGCCGCCTTCACGATCCCGTCCACTTTCGCGACGCGAGGGTAGGTGCGGACGAGTTCCGCGTCGAGAGCCGCGTTGACGGCCGCGTCCTTGCCTCCGAGGCGCGCGACGTTCCGCGCGGTGTGATTGACCACGTCGCCCTGCGCATCGACGTCGAGCACGATCTGACCGACGTTCTCGCCGTAGTTGCCCGTCTGGACAATCGGGCGCGTGCCCTCACGGCCCGGGATCGGCGCGTCCCACGCGTACAGCTGGTGCGTGTGGCCGGTGAAGATGGCATCCACCTCGGGAGAGGTCTCGTTCACGATCTTCGCGAACGGTCCCCCGGCGGCGACGGCCTGCTCGAGAGTCGTCGTGGCCTGACCGGCACCGGAGCCCTCGTGGTACTGGGCGACGATCACGTCGACCTGGTCGTCGATCTCGGCGACGACGCGGTTCACCTCGGCGACGGGCTCGCGGAATTCGATCCCCTGGATGCCGCTGGGCGTGACCAGCGTCGGGGTCGACTCCGTGATGGCTCCGATGACGCCGACGCGCACACCGTCGACCTCGAAGATCGCGTACTCCTGCAGCAGAGGCTTGCCGTCCTTGAAGACGTTCGCGGCCAGGTACGGGAAGTCGGCGAGGCCGTCGACGCGACCGGTGAGGTCGTTCGCGCCCTTGTCGAACTCGTGGTTCCCCGCGGCCGAGGCCTTGAGGTCGAGTGCGTTCAGCACGTCGATGGTCGGCTTGTCACCGAAGTACGACGAGGCGAACACCGAGGCGCCGATGTTGTCGCCGTTGGAGATGAACAGCGAGTTCTTCTCGCCGTACTGCGCGCGAACCTGCTCGACGGTCCCGGCGAACCGGACGGTGTTGGCGTCGATCCGACCGTGGAAGTCGTTGATGCCGACCAGGTTCACCTGGGTCGTCGGAGACAGGTCGAGACCCACGATGACCGGGTCGTGATCGCTGGAGCGGTACGGCGTCGTGTCGTAGAAGTTCAGCGCGTTGTAGTTGTAGCGGCTGTACTCCAGGGCGAGGGCCTCGACGGCGTTGATGTTCCAGATGTCGGCGCCGGTCACCAGCTCGCGCGCAGAGGGCGAGGCCAGCACGTGATCGAGCGAACCCGACTGACCGCTGAACGAGTACGAGTACTTTCCGGTGCCCGCCTCGAGCGGCTCGAAGCCGAAGTCGCGCAGCTTCTGGATCGGGTCTTCCTGCGAGTACGAGTTGAAGTCGCCGAGCAAGAAGACGTCGTCGGTGCCGACCGCGGCCGAGCGGGTCTTCGCGAAGTTCCCGAGGGCCTCCGCCTGACGCACCCGATCGCCGTTGAACGCACCCTGGATGCCGTTGGCGTTGTCGCCCGTCGCCTTGGGGTCGCTGTCGCCCTTCGACTTGAAGTGGTTCACGATCGCCAGGATCTTGGCATCCGGGAACGCGACCGGGGCGAACGCCTGCGCGAGCGGTTGGCGTGCGTTGCGGAAGGCGGCGTCGTCGAGGATGACGCTGTCGCCGACGGGAGCGGCCACGGCCTTCTTGTAGATGAAGGCCGTGCGGATCACGTCCTCGGTCGCGGGCAGGGCCGCGGGCGAGGGGACGAAGGCCCACTGCTCCGAACCGAGCGCGGCGTTCAGGGCACCGACCAGGGTGGACAGCGCCGCGTCGCGGCTCTTCCCGAACTTGGCGGAGTTCTCGATCTCTTCGAGCGAGACGACGTCGGCACCGAGACCGTTGATGGCGGCGACGATCTTGTCCTGCTGGCGCGTGAGGTTCTCGTCGTTCGCGGCGCCGCGGGGGCCGGGAGCGGGGCACGTGTTCGCGGTGATCGGGTTGCCCGCGCGGTCCTTGTAGACCGAAGTGCAGTTGACGCTCGCGGCGGTGGTGGTGAAGTAGTTGAGGACGTTGAAGCTCGAGATCTTCAGATCGCCGCCGACCGGCGCGGGTGCCGAGGTGCGGGTGTTCGCGAAAGTCGCCGGCTGCACGTCCTTCGCGTTGTCCACCGTGAGCTGCTGTGTCGGCTGGAACTTCCAAGTGTTGTTGCGGTAGTCGAGGATGACCGGCTTCGTGAACGTCGTCGGGGCGCCCACGCGCACGGGCTTCGTCAGCGACACATACGGCAGGGGGATGCCCTTGTTGGCGTCGTTCAGGAAGTTGACCGACGCACCGTCGTCGAGGACGACACCGCGGGCGCCGTTGTCGGCGACGGCTTCGTCGTAGTCGAGGGTGCCCGGCCGCGCGACGTCGGTGGGGGTGCGCAGCGGCGTGGTGCCGGCAGCGAGGCCGACCTCGGCGTACTGGTTGGTCGAGTACGAGTTCGTGACGGTGAAATCCCCCTGCGGCGCGAGGAGCATGCCCTCGAAGCGCTCGCGCTCCTCATCGGTCTTCGGCCACGAGATCTTGGCGGGCTGCACGGCGGCGGCTTGCTCGGTGAGCACGCTCACCCCCGCTGCCTCGGCGGAGATCTGCGTCTGACCGGAGAACTCGTTAGCGGTTCCCGTCACCTCGACGTGCTGACCGATCGCGACCGTGGCGGTCGCGGCCGAGCCGTAGACGAAGATCGCGTCGGATGCCGTGTGCGTCTTCGGATCGATCTCGCCACCGGTACCCGGGGTCTGGATGAAGAAGCCGTTGTAGCCGCCGGTCGGGTACGCGGCGGTCACGATGCCGCGCGTGGTGACGGTCTGGCCGGCGAGCGGCGTGGTGGCTCCGGTGCCCTGGATCTCGCTGATCGGGACGACCGCGCCCGGCGTGACCGGGGGCGCCTGTGTCACCGAGGCGGACGGCGAGGGCGACGGCGATGCCGAGCCCGACGGGTCGGGGGTGGGCGTGGTCCGGCCGGAGCCTTGCGGTGTGACCGTCGTGGTGTTGGTGAAGTCCTTCGAGTTGTCGTTGGTGTCGACGAAATCGGTGCGGACGAGAGCGTTGGGCTTGCTGTTGGCCCCGTCGACGATCGCGGGAGCCGTCTCGAACGAGATGCCGTTGCCATATCCGAGGAAGTCGACGACTCGAGCGTCCGCGACGGAGCCCGACGGAACGGCTAGGGGTTCGGGCACGTTGGCGAGGAAGAGCTGACCGGAGGTGCCCCCCGGGTTGAGCGTGCTCGTCAGGTCGGTGGCGGGAAGAGCCGCGCCGGCTGGGGGCGTTCCGTTGCCCGGCAAGCCGATCAGGTAGTAGCCGCCGGCATCGATCGAGCCGCTGAGCCGCTGCGTATTCGCTGCGGTGGGAACGGAGGAGCTCGACTCGGAGCGGTACTGGAGCGACCACCCGCTCAGGTCCTGCGCGGTGTCGCCCGCGTTGTACAGCTCGACGAACTTCTGGTTGAAGAAGGCGCCGGCGCTCCCGCCCTTCAGGTAGGCCTCGTTGATCACCACCTTCGAGCCGACGGCGGCCGAAGCCGGGAGCGGCACGATCGCTGAGCCGAAGAGGGCGACGCCGAGGGCGGCGCTCAGTGCGGTGGTGAAACGGCGTGCGGACACGCGCGAAGCATCGGAAGGCATGGGTCTCCAAGTACCGGCGCGCGCAAGGCGACGTCGGCGGTGGGGGAATCGACGGGGGGTCTCAACGACCGTAAACGATCCCCATACCCTTTTCCCAGACTTCTTTATTTCGATCAGGTGAACATCGGTGTCTCGTCGCATGAAACCGGGTCTCACACCCGTCCGGTCGCCGGGCCCCCGATCGGCCGACCGCTCTCGACGCTCACGAGAAACGACGAAGGCCCGGATGCCATGGCATCCGGGCCTTCGCTTATCGCGTTGAAGCGACCGCTTGAAGCGAGATTACTTCAGGGTCACCGTGGCGCCGGCAGCCTCGAGGGCCTCCTTGGCCTTCTCGGCGGCTTCCTTGTTCGCGCCCTCGAGCACGGCCTTGGGAGCACCATCGACGACGGCCTTGGCCTCGCCGAGGCCGAGCGAGGTGAGCTCGCGGACCGTCTTGATGACCTGGATCTTCTTGTCGCCGGCAGCCTCGAGGATGACGTCGAACGAGTCCTTCTCTTCCTCGGCCTCTGCGGCGCCCGCGCCACCGGCAGCGCCGGCAACGGCGACCGGAGCGGCAGCGGTGACGTCGAACTTCTCCTCGAACGCCTTCACGAACTCGCTGAGCTCGACAAGGGTCAGACCAGCGAACTGGTCGAGCAGCTCGTCAGTGGTGAGCTTCGCCATGATGTTTCTCCTAATAGGTGGGGTTTGTGGGGTGAAGACCGTGCGGGGCTCAGGCAGCCTCGGCGGTCTCCAGCTTCTCGCGGAGGGCGTCGATGGTGGCCGCAGCCTTGCCCATCGTCGCCTTCATCATGCCCGCGGCCTTTGCCAGCAGAACCTCGCGGCTCTCCAGGGAGGCGTACTTGTCGACCTCGGCGGCGCTGAGGGCGTTGCCCTCGAAGACGCCGCCCTTGATCACGAGAAGCGGGTTCGCCTTGGCGAAGTCACGCAAAGCCTTAGCGGTGGCGACGAAGTCACCGTGCACGAACGCCACGGCCGACGGACCCTTGAGGTCGTCGTCGAGCGCCGTGATCCCCGCGTTGTTCGCGGCGATCTTGGTCAGCGTGTTCTTCACCACGGCGTAGTCCGCGTCCTGACGGATGTTGTTGCGCAGCTGCTTGAGCTGAGCAACCGTCAGACCGCGGTACTCGGTCAGCAGGACGGCGTTCGAGTTCTCGAAGTTCTTCGTGAGCTCGGCGACCGATGCATCCTTCTGCGCCATGGTCACTCCTTGATGGGTACGAGGCGCTCCGCGATGACGAAGCGCCAGCCGAAGACACCGGGGTCTGGACAAAAAGAAGAGCTCCGGCGCAGGCGCACGGAGCTCGGAAGAGATTCGTTTACCTGCGTAGGTCCTCTGCTTTTCAGCAGACGCTTCGATCGACGTGCGAGCACGACGATGACCGACGGTCTTTGGCTTGGCCCCTACTGTACCCGATCCCCCACGCCCTCGCCACTCCGCGCCCCTCGCCGCCCGCCCGTGACGGCACCCGAGCGTCGAGACCGCACCCGATCGTCAAGGCCGCACCCGTTTGCCCGCAAACGAATGCACCTTCGTCAGACGAGTGCGTCCTGACGGCGGCGTCGCCAACCGCCGGGGAGTCAGCGCGGCGGATGCACACCGAAAGCGGACAGGCGCGCAGCAAGCGTCTCCGGTGTCGCGATGTCCGCGAAGCCCCCGCGGCACAGCCGCCATTGCGTGACGCCCCGGATCCAGTCTTCGCGCCGCTTCTCGTCGAGCACCACGTCCTCGATCGAGCGCCCCTGCCTCATCGCGACGTCGCGGTACTTCACCTCGCCGTCGAACTCCCAGAAGGTGCGGACCTGACGCAGCCCGATATCGACGAAGTAGTCCGAACCTCGCGGCCCGGCGACGGCCACCTGCAGATCGAGGTCACGGAAGCCGAGCCGGTACAACTGGAGACGACTCACGCTCTCTCCGGGCAGCTCCGCACGACCGTCGGCGAACTCGACGACCCAGCTCGCGTCACGCACCCCTCGCTGCCCCCGCGCACGGGCGACCCGCTCCCGCAGGCGCTCACGCCAGTCGTCCTGCACATCGGCACGAAACCGCCGGCGTTCCACCGCGAAGCGACGAAGAGCCCTGTCGACACACGACAGGGCCATCTCACGCGTCTCGGTCCGAGAGACGTCGAACACCGTCCGCTGGATCGAGGTGCACCGGATGCCGTCGACCTCGACGACGTCGTCCTCGCTCAGAGCATCCGTGTGCCGGCGGACGTATGACCCGCTGGGCGGGTGCGCAGAGCGGGGGACCACCATCTGCACGCGCTGCTCCCGGAATCGGTACAGCGGAAGACCATGGAGCACCGCAGCGGAAAGGTGGGAGACGACGCCCTCCGCACCGCGTGCCCTGTCGAGCGCCGCCAGCACGGCGAGGCGATGGCGGTCGACGGGCCGCGCAGATGCCCACTCGTCGCGCGCGACGTACACGCCGGGTTGAATGCGCGTCCACGCCGCCCGGTCGCCGCCCGTCTTCAGTTCCGCTTCCGACACTCCACGATCGCGCAGTTCGGCGCGCGTGAACAGCGACCGTCGCGCGACGACGACCTTCGGCTCCACAGGCATCCGCCCACCCTGCCCTCCTCGACGATCCCTCCGGGCGCGCTCTCCACAGGCCCGTCCCTGTGCAGGAGCGGCGCACGCCACCGAAGACGCATTCGATTACCCAGGACGCACCCGTTGGGCGACGAAGCGGTACGTCGTCGGCAGACGAATGCGTCTTCGGCGACCGCATGCCGGCGGCGGCGGCACCCCGGCGACGGCGACGACACCCCAGCGGGGCGCCGGGTCAGGAGACGCGGGGCTCGGGCAGCAGGGCGCGGGTCATGCGCACGATGCGCGAGGGCGTGCGGGCGCCGAGCCACACCGTGCAGAGGGGGGCGTCTCCGCAGGCCCACTCGGCGCACCACGCGTGGATCGCCTGTGCCAGCCGCTCGCCGCGCGGGCGCAGTTCGCCGCCGAGCGTCCGGTCCAGCCAGCTCACCCGGCCGGCCCCGGTGTCGAACGGTTCGATCTCCGCCGTGCCGCACACCTCGACCAGCACTGTCGCGTGCACATGGGGCGACAGCGCCGCGGCGATCCGACGCATCTCGGCGACGTTCCGGGCGTCGCCGCCGAGCAGGACGGCCCCCTCCAGGTCGCGCCAGAGTCCCCCGTCGGGGCGGCGCAGAGAGGACGATTCCGAACCCATGCAGACAACTTAGGTCACCCTTACCTGTCGCACAAGACCCCGGATGCCGACGCGCCGCGCCTCGCATGCGCTCCACGGGCGAGCGGGGTTAGGGTCGAACGCATGTCCCCCGAGCTCGTCGCATCGCGTAGCGCCGACCTCGACGCTCGCATCGTCGCGGACTCGCGCGATCGCGTCGCCTGGATCCGCGCGCGCAGCCGGGGCATCACCGCGACCGACGTCGCCACGCTGACCAGCCCCAACGCCATCGCACGGGCGGCGGATGCCAAGCTCATGGGCTCGAACTTCTCGGGCAACGCCTTCACGGCTCACGGTCGGCGTCGCGAGCCCGAGATCGCCGCATGGGTGGCGGCGACCCACGGCATCCGCCCCTCCTCCGCCCTGTATCACGCGGTCGTCGAGAAGCGTCATCTCGCGACCCCCGACGGTGTCGTCGTCGACGGCGAGGGCCGCATCGTGCTCGCCGAGATCAAGACGACGAACAAAGCGTGGCGCTCGATCCCGAAGACCTACATGCGTCAGATCTGGTGGCAGCAGCACGTGCTGGGCGCCGAGCGCACCCTCGTCGCCTGGGAGCAGCACGACGGCTTCGTCCCCCTGCACGACGAACCGCGGTGCCAGTGGATCGATCGCGACGACCGCGAGATCGCCAAGCTCGTGGGCCTCGCGACCTCGCTCATCGACGAGCTCTACCGCCGCACGATGGAGGCGCGCCAGCCGCGCCCCGAACCGGTCCGTCCGGAGCCCACGGAGAGGTATCGCGCTCTCGCTCTCCTCGATTAATGGTTGACGCAAGTCAATCAATAGGCGTATCGTTGACATCAGTCAACTAATCGCGCCATCGTCGTCGCGGCATCCGTCCCCCTTTCGTGGAGCTCCCGCATGACAACCTCTTCTCTCGAGGCGCCCGCCCAGCGGCGCGTCCTCCCGGCCCTCCTCGGCCTGCTGCTCGGCACCTTCGTGTCGATGCTCGCCTCGACCGTCGTCTCGACATCGCTGCCGGTCATCGTGCACGACCTGTCGGGCGACCAGAACGCGTACACCTGGGTCATCACCGCGACCCTGCTCACCACCGCGATCTCGACCCCGATCTGGGGCAAGCTCGCCGACCTGTTCAACCGCAAGGTGCTCATCCAGATCGCCATCGCGATCTTCGTGCTCGCCACCGCGGCCGCCGGGTTCTCGCAGAACACCGACATGCTGATCGGGTTCCGCGCGGTGCAGGGTCTCGGCGCCGGCGGCCTCGCCGCCCTGAGCCAGGTGATCATGGCCGACATCATCAGCCCGCGCGAGCGCGGCCGGTACATGGGCCTCTTCGGCGCGGTGATGGCCGTCGCCACGGTGGGTGGCCCCCTGCTCGGCGGTGTCATCACCGACGCCTTCGGATGGCGCTGGAACTTCTTCGTCGCCCTCCCCTTCGCCGTCGCCGCCCTGCTGATCCAGCAGCGCACGCTGCACCTGCCCGCCCGTGCCGCCCGCAAGGTCAAGATCGACTACCTCGGCATCGTGCTGCTCTCGGCCGCCGTGTCGCTGCTGCTCATCTGGGTCACCAACGCCGGCAGTACCTTCGAGTGGGCCAGCACCGAGACCGTCCTCATGGTCGGCGGGGCCGTCGTGGCCGCGATCCTCTTCGTGGTCGTCGAGCTGCGCTCCTCCGAGCCCCTCGTGCCGCTGACGCTGTTCCGCGACGCCACCTTCACGCTCGCCACGATCGCGTCGATCGCGACGGGCCTGGCGATGTTCGGCACCTCGGTGTTCCTCAGCCAGTACATGCAGATGGCACGTGGCGCCACGCCCACCGAGGCCGGCGTGATGACCATCCCCATGATCGGCGGCCTGCTCGTCTCGTCGATCGTCGTCGGTGCGCTCATCTCGCGCTTCGGCCACTGGAAGCCGTTCCTCATCGCCGGCGGCGTGCTGCTGATCGCCGGCACGTTCCTGCTGTCGACCGTCCACTACGACACCAACTTCGCCCTCGTGTCGCTCTACATGGCCCTGCTGGGCGCCGGCGTCGGCATGACGATGCAGAACCTCGTGCTCATCGTGCAGAACACCGCCAACCCGTCGCAGATGGGTGCCGCGAGCTCGGGCGTGACGTTCTTCCGCAGCCTCGGCGGCACGATCGGCGTCTCGGTGATGGGTGCGGCCCTGGCGAGCATGGCGACGAGCCTGTTCACCGACCGCGCCGCCGACCTGAAGGCCGCCATCGTGGCCCTCGGCGCCGACGGAGCCGCGGTCGCGCAGAGCCTGCAGTCGGGAGCCATCCCGCAGGTCTCGGCTCTCCCCGAGGGGGTGCGCGTCATCGTCGAGGACATCTACGCCCAGTCGATCGCGCACTCGTTCCTCATCGCGGTGCCCGTCGCGGTGGTGAGCCTCATCGCGATCCTGTTCCTGCCGAACCGCCCCCTGACCCGCATGACGACCACCGAGCGCGTCGCCGCGAGCGAGGCCGACTTCGCCACCGTGTCCGTCCCCGAGGCCATGGCGACGCTCTCCGCCACCGGCACCATCCCGACACAGGATGCCGGCTCCCCGCGCCGTGCACGCCGTGAGGCCGAGATGGGAGAGGATGGCTGACGTGACGAGCGATAGGGACGACGAGCGCCGCGAGGCCGTACAGGCCCTGGAATCGTCGTTCTCGGAGCTCATGACCGTGTTCCGCCGCTTCGTCTCCGAGGCGGCGGAACGTGTGAGCCCGGGAATGCTGCCGGCGACGTTCAAGGCCCTCTCGGTCGTCAGCCGCTTCGGTCCGCTCACCCTCTCTGCCCTGGCCGAGCGCCTGGCCGCCGACAAGGGGTTCCTCAGCCGCTCGATCACCGAGCTCGAAGACCTCGGCCTCGTCACCCGCACGCCGGACCCCACCGATCGCCGCTCGCGGCTCATCGCCGTCACCGAGGTCGGCCACGCGCGCCTCGCGGAAGCTCGCGCCCCTCACGAGAGTCGCTTGTTCGACGCGATCGCCGACTGGACGATCGACGACATCCGCCACCTCTCCACGCTGCTGCACGCTCTCGCCGTCGGCGAAGTTCCCGTCCGCGACTGACCGCGCCCGCGGCTTCACCGTTACGCACGGGACGACGGGGATGGATGCCGCGGACTCGGGCTTCGCGACACGGTGACCGAGGCGTAACACCGCCGAGACAATCCCGGGGTTGACTGTGGGGACCGCGGCGAGGTCGCCGCGGAGCGACCGCAGCGAGAGAGAGCGCCCGATGAGATTCCGATCGACGCGTCCCGAGACCGCCCTCCAGCCCGTCCCCCCGGTGCCCGAGACGATGCGTGCGGTGGTCCTCGACGCCCCGGGCGCGGCCGACGCCCTCCGCGTCGCCGAGGTCGCCGTGCCCGTTCCGGTGCTCAGCGAGGTGCTGGTCCGAGTGGTCGCCGCCGGGATCAATCCCATCGACGCGAAGACCCGCGCCGGGCGCGGTCTGTCCGGGGCGATCTCGTCGTGGCCCGCCGTCCTGGGTCTCGACGTGAGCGGGGTGGTCGTGCGGGCACCGTTCGACGCGCACCCCTTCCCCGTCGGCACCGAGGTCTACGGCATGGCCACCGTGCCGCGCACGAGCGGGTCGTACGCCGAGTACGTCGTGGTGCCCACCCTCTCGCTCGCGCGCAAACCGGCGTCGCTCTCGCACGTCGAGGCCGCCGGGGTTCCGGTGGCCGCGCTCACCGCGTGGGGCATCGTCGTCGAGACGGCCCTCGCGCACCAGGGCCAGCGCATCCTCGTGCACGCGGGAAGCGGCGGTGTCGGCCACTTCGCGGTGCAGTTCGCCGCCTATTTCGGGGCTCACGTGATCGCGACGGGTTCCCCGCGCAACCTGGACTGGCTTCGAGAGCTCGGGGCCGCCGAGGTGATCGATTACACCTCCGTACGGTTCGAAGAGGTCGTCGACGACGTCGACGTCGTGATCGACCTGATCGGCAACGTCTCCGACGACACGGGGACGCGGTCCCTCGAGGTGGTGCGCCCGGGCGGACTCCTCATCGAGGTGCCCACCGGAGCCTGGCCCGGCTTCCGCGAGGCGGCCGCGGAGCGCGGCATCCGCTCCACCGATTACAAGACGATCCCCGACGGCGGGGCTCTCGCCACGATCACCCGCCTCCTCGATTCCGGTGCGGTGCGCGTGTACGTCGAGCACGTCTTCGAACTCGACGACGCCGCCGCGGCGCACACCGAGCTCGAACGCGGGCACACCCGCGGCAAGATCGTGCTCAGCGTCAGCGACGACTGACCTCAGCCCGCGAGCATCCGGCGCCCCTCGTCGACCACCTCGTCGGCCACCTCGTCGAGCAGAGGCGAGGTGAGGTTCCACTGCTGCCAGTAGAGCGGGACGTCGATCGGGTCGTCGCCGAGTCGCACGAGCTCGCCCGCGCTCAGCGCCGCGTCGGACTGGAACCCCGGAAGCAGTCCCCACCCGAGTCCCAGCTGGACGGCCGTCGCGAAATCTTGGGATGCCGGGACCCGGTGCCGGGGCGGAGCCGCCGCGGGGACCCCGCGGCGCGCGAGCCACTGCGTCTGCAGGTCGTCGCGCCGGTCGAAGTCGACCACGGGGGCGGCACTCAGGGCCGTGACGTCGACGCCGGATGCGAACCATCTCGCGGCGAACGAGGTGGTGGCCACCGCCTCGTACCTCAGCACCCCGAGCGGACGCACACGGCACCCGGCGACGGGGGCCTCGCGCGAGGTCACCGCGGCCATCACCGTCCCCGACTCGAGCAGCCCCGCCGTGAAGTCCTGATCGTCGCGGTGGAGGTCGAAGACGACGGCGCGCCGCTCCGCCACGCGCGCCAGCGGCGGGAGGAACCAGGTCGCGAGCGAGTCGGCGTTGACGGCGAGGGGCACGGATGCCACCGCCCCACCCTCGGCGCCGATCGCGGCGAGGGCATCGTGCTCGAGCAGGGCGAGCTGTCGGGCCAGGCGCACGACCGCGTCGCCGGCCTCGGTGGTGCGCACGGGCTTGCTGCGCACGAGGACCACCCGCCCGAGCTGGTCCTCGAGAGCCCGCACGCGTTGGCTCACGGCCGAGGGGGTGACGTGCAGGCGTCGGGCTGCGGCATCCAGGGTCCCCTCTTCAATCACGACGGCGAGGGTGCGGGCGAGATCGAGGGGAATCGACATGAAGGAATGCTAATGCTCCTGAAGAATCCTGAGCTGGCCTACGGCACATCAGCCCCCTAGCGTCGAGACGTGCTCACTCCTCTGCTCGCCGGCCTCGGCCTCGGCTTCTCGCTCATCATCGCCATCGGCGCGCAGAACCTCTTCGTCCTCCGACAGGGCATCCGCCGCGAGCATCTGCTCGCCGTCGTCGCCGTCTGCGCGGTCTCGGACGCGGTTCTGATCCTGCTGGGGGTTTCGGGCATCGGCCTGGTGCTGAACGCCGTGCCGTGGCTCATCGTCGTCGTGCGATGGGCGGGGGCGGCGTTCCTTCTCGGGTACGGCCTCCTCGCCGCCCGGCGCGCCCTGCGCCCCAGCGGCGCGACACTGCACCTCGACGCCGGCGCCCCGGCATCCCCTCCGGCTCGGGATGCCGGGAACACGACAGTACGCACGCGCCCGGCGCGAACGACCCTCGCCACCGCCGTGCTCACTTGCCTCGCCCTGACCTGGCTCAATCCGCACGTCTACCTCGACACGGTGTTCCTGCTCGGATCGGTCGCCTCGACGCACGGTGACGGACGCTGGGCCTTCGCGGCGGGTGCGTGCGCGGCGAGCCTCGTGTGGTTCTCGGCGCTCGGCTACGGGGCCCGGTACCTCGGCCGCTGGCTCGACACTCCCCGCGCGTGGCGCGTCCTCGACGGCATCATCGCCGTGGTGATGTGCGCGATCGCCGTCTCGCTCGTGCTCCCCCACTGAGACCGCTGAGACCGCTCGCTCGGCGGATCGGCCGCCGCTCGGGGAGAATGGGCCGATGCGAACGGCGACGATGACGGTGAGCGGCCGCGTCCAGGGTGTCGGCTTCCGGTACTCCCTTCGGGCAGAGGCCGAGCGGCTCGGTGTCGGCGGGTGGGTGCGCAATCGCCGCGACGGCTCGGTCGAGGCGTTCCTCGCCGGAGACCCCGACGCCGTCGAGGCGGTGATCGCCTGGGCGCACGACGGACCGGCCGGAGCCCGCGTCGACGACGTCGACGTGATCGAGGGCACCGGGGAGTCGGCATCCGGATTCGAGATCCGCCCCACGGCCTGAGTCAGCCGGGCAGCCCCGCCCGCAGTTCGTCGATGACGTCCTCGGCGTCGTCCAGGCGGGACAGACCCGCCGACTGCCCCGCCCACAGCGACACGAGATCGCCGTCACCGCGCGCCGTCGCCGCGGCGCGGAACACCCCGGTGAGCCAGTTCTGCGCCGGGAAGGGGGCGATCAGGCCCGAGGCCTCGATCTCGCGCATGGCACGGTTCGGGATGCCACGCGCCAGCCGCCCGCTCATGGCTCGCGTGAGCACCGTGTCGGTGTCGGCCGCCGCCGAGATCGCCTCGCGGTGCGCCGCGGTGGCCGCCGACTGGCTGGTCCGCAGGAACGCGGTCCCGACCTGCACGCCCTCCGCCCCGAGCGCGAAGGCCGCTGCCACCCCGCGACGATCGGCGATCCCCCCGGCCGCGATCACGGGGATGTCCACGGCATCGACGACCTGCGGCACGAGAGCGAACGTGCCGACGAGCGACGACGACGCCTCCCGCAGGAACGACACCCGGTGTCCTCCCGCCTCCGAACCCGTCGCGACGACGGCATCGACACCCGCCGCCTCGAGGGCGACGGCCTCGGCGACCGTGGTCGCGGTGCCGATCACGCGGATCCCGCGCTCCCTCGCGGCGTCGAGGGTGCCGGCATCCGGGATCCCGAAGACGACGCTGAGCACGTCCGGACGCGCCTCGAGGACCGCGTCGAGCTGCGCGGCGATCGGCGGGAGGAAGGATGCCGGGGGTTCCGGCACCTCGACCCCGGCTGCGGCGAACAGGGGCGCCGCGGCGTCGAGGAACGGCCGCACGTCCAGGTCGGCGGGACCCACCTCGTCACCGCGCGGGAGCCACAGGTTGACCGCGACGGGGCGCGGCGTGGCCGCCCGCAGCTGCGCCACGGTCTCGTGGATGCGACCGGGCGCGTACCCGTAGAGGCCGTACGAGCCGAGCCCTCCCCCGTCGCTCACCGCGGCGGTCAGCGCGATCGACGACAGCCCGCCGAAGGGACCGAGGACGAGAGGGAGATCGATGCCGAGCAGGGTCTCGAGGCGGCTCATGCCTCGACGCTACTCCGCCCGACAGGAGGTCACGCGCGATCGGCGTCCGAGGGGTCGGGCCCGTCGAGGGGACGCAGCAGCCGGTTGAGGAAGCGCTGCGTGCGCTCCTTCTTCGGCTGGCGCAGGAGCTCCGACGGAGCACCGCGCTCGACGATGACCCCCTCGTCGAAGAACAGGACCTCGTCGGCGACCTCGCGGGCGAAGCCGAGTTCGTGGGTGACGATGACCATCGTCCACCCCTCGTTCGCGAGTTCGCGCAGGACGGTGAGGACCTCGCCCACGAGCTCGGG
Source organism: Microbacterium testaceum StLB037 (assembly GCF_900104345.1). Classification (GTDB taxonomy): domain Bacteria; phylum Actinomycetota; class Actinomycetes; order Actinomycetales; family Microbacteriaceae; genus Microbacterium; species Microbacterium testaceum_A. The sequence goes on along the minus strand of NZ_FNJN01000004.1, from coordinate 287,105 downwards.
GTCGAGGGCGCTCGTCGGCTCGTCGAACAGCAGCAGAGAGGGCTGCAGGGCCAGAGCGCGCACGATGCCCACGCGCTGCTGCTGGCCACCGGACAGCTCCGACGGATACGCGTCGCGCTTCTCCGACAGACCCACGCGCGCCAGCAGCGTCTCGGCGCGGGCGATCGCCTCGGCCCGGGGCACGCCGTGCGCCTGAATCGGGCCCTCGATGACGTTCTGGATGACCGTCAGATGGGGAAAGAGGTTGTGGTGCTGGAAGACCATCGCCGATCGATCGCGCAGGGCGGTGCGGTCGCTCTTGGACACCTTGCGCGAGAAGTCCACGACCGGTCCCCCGTCGAACGCCACCACACCGGCATCCGGGGTCTCGAGGCCGTTCAGGCAGCGCAAGACCGTGGTCTTTCCCGAGCCCGAGGGGCCGATCAGGACGAGCACGTCGCCGCGGCGGACCTCGAGCTCGACGCCGTCGAGCACGCGGTTCATGCCGAAGCTCTTCTGCAGGCCCGAGACGGCGAGCAGCGGGGCGGTGTCAGTGGGCGACATGGCGGTCCAGCCTCTTTTCCAGGGCGTTCTGCCCGAACGACAACACCAGGCAGAACAACCAGTAGATCAGCGCGGCTTCGAGGTACACCGCCATGAACTCGTACGAGAAGGCCGCGATGGCCTGCGCCTGGCGGAAGAGCTCGGTGACGAGGATGAGGGATGCCAACGAGCTGTCCTTCACGAGCGAGATGAACGTGTTCGACAGGGGCGGCACCGACACGCGAGCGGCCTGCGGGAGGATGATGCGCGTCAGCGTCTTGCGCGGCGAGAGCCCCACCGTGTGCGCCGCCTCCCACTGCCCGCGCGGGACCGACAGGATCGCCGCGCGGATCACCTCGGCCGCGTATCCGCCGACGTTCAACGAGAAGGCGATGACGGCTGCGGGGAAGGGATCGATCGTGAGGCCGAGCGAGGGAAGACCGTAGAAGATCACGAACAGCTGCACCAGCAGGGGCGTGCCGCGGATGATCGAGATGTAGAACCGGGCGACGCCCGACAGCACCGCGTTCCGCGACAGCCGCAGCAGCGCCATGGCCAACGCGATCACGAGACCGATCGCGAACGAGGCCAGGGACAGCGGGATCGTGCCCGTGATCCCGGCCAGAACCATCGGCCAGAACGAGTCGACGAGCAGGGTCCAGATGTCGTTCATGGGCCTCCTTCCTCACGCGCGAGCGGATCATCCGCCTCCCACGCTACGGCGGGAGGGCGGATGATCCGCGGGGGTTTACTCCGAGGGGTTACTTCGTGACGTCGGCCCCGAAGTACTTGTCGCTGATCGACGCGAGGGTGCCGTCGGCGCGGAGTTCGTCGAGCGCACCGTCGACGGCATCCGCCAGCTTGTCCTGACCCTTCTTGAACGCGAAGGCGCTCTCGGAGGAGTCCTCCGTGGTCGCCGCGATCTTCAGGCCCGTGGGGCTGTTCGTCTTCTCGTAGTCGAGGTAGGTCAGCTGGTCGTTGACCGTGGCGTCCACGCGACCCTGCTTGAGCAGGGCGACCGCCTGGGCCCAGCCCTCGACGGCCTCGACCTGGGCTCCGCTCGAGGTGGCGAGTTCGTACCAGTTGCTCGTGAGCGACTGGGCGGTGGTCTTGCCCGACAGATCGGCGAAGCTCGAGATGGCGCTGTCGCTATCGGTGGTCACGATGACACCCCGCGAGACGGTGTACGGCGAGCTGAAGGTGTACTTCTCCTGGCGCTCGGGGTTGATCGAGACCTGGTTGGCGATGACGTCGAAGCGACCGGCGTCCAGGCCCGCGAAGATCGCGTCCCACTGGGTCTCCTGGAACTTCACCTGCAGGCCGAGCTTGTCGGCGACCGCCTTCGCGATCTCGACGTCGAAGCCCGTCAGCTCCCCCGCGCCCTCGTGGTACGAGAAGGGACGGTAGGTCCCCTCGGTGGCCACGGTCAGCGTGCCGCCCGAGACGAGGCCGAGGTCTGCTCCCGCGTCGGGGTTCGCTGCGGTGGAGCCGCCACTGCAGGCGGTCAGAGCGAGGGCGCTCAGACCCAGGGTGGCGGCGAGGACGGTCAGACGGCGACGGGGCATGGCTGTTCCAGACGTGTGTGATGTGGGGACCGCGCGGTGCGGGCGCGGGAGTGTCGGCGCGAAGCGCGCCCTCCAGCACAACACGATCGGGCGCACGGACCTTCCCGCATGACGCCGTGTTGCACGATCGTGCAGGCGCGGCGCCCCTCGGACACGCGAAAACCCCGCCGGCACAGGGCACGGCGGGGTGTTCGGTGACGGATGTCAGACGATGACGTTGACGTCCAGCGGGATGCCGGGGCCGAACGTGGTCGACACGGCGCCCTTCTGGATGTAACGACCCTTCGAGCTCGAGGGCTTGAGGCGGACGATCTCCTCGAGGGCGGCGGCGAGGTTCTCGTCGAGCTGCTCGGCGGTGAACGACGCCTTGCCGACGACGAAGTGCACGTTGGCGTGCTTGTCGACGCGGAACTCGATCTTTCCGCCCTTGATCTCCTCGACGGCCTTGGCCGGGTTGGGGGTCACGGTGCCGGTCTTGGGGTTCGGCATGAGGCCGCGGGGTCCGAGGACCTTACCGAGGCGACCGACCTGGCCCATGAGCTCGGGGGTCGAGACGGCGGCGTCGAACGACGTGTAGCCGGCCGCGACCTTCTCGATGAGCTCGGCTCCACCGACCTCGTCGGCGCCGGCGGCGAGAGCCGCCTCGGCCGCGGGGCCATTGGCGAAGACGATGACGCGCGCGGTCTTACCCGTGCCGTGGGGGAGGATGACCGTGCCGCGGACCATCTGGTCGGCCTTACGGGGGTCGACCGAGAGCTTCAGCGCGACCTCGACGGTCGAGTCGAACTTCTTCGAGCCGGTCTCCTTCGCGAGGGCGACCGCCTCGGTCGGGGTGTAGAACGTGTCGGCCGCGATCTTCTCAGCTGCGGCGCGGAATGCCTTGGACTTGGTAGCCATTGTTATCTCCCTCAGTCCTCGACCGTGATGCCCATGGAACGGGCGGTGCCGGCGATGATCTTCGAGGCGGCCTCGATGTCGTTCGCGTTCAGGTCGGGCTGCTTCGTGGTGGCGATCTCGCGAACCTGGTCCTTGGTGAGCTTGCCCACCTTGACCGTGTGCGGCGTGGACGAGCCCTTGGCCAGTCCGGCTGCCTTCTTGATGAGCTCCGCCGCCGGCGGGGTCTTCAGGATGAAGGTGAAGCTGCGGTCTTCGTAGACCGTGATCTCAACGGGGATGACGTTGCCGCGCTGGGCTTCGGTCGCCGCGTTGTAGGCCTTGCAGAACTCCATGATGTTGACGCCGTGCTGACCGAGCGCCGGACCGATCGGCGGCGCGGGGTTGGCCGCGCCTGCCTTGATCTGGAGCTTGATCAGGCCGGTCACCTTTTTCTTGGGTGCCATATCCTTTTCCTCTCTCGAGCGGGGGCCTCGCGGCTCCCTCTCTCCCGCACATCCGGCGGTTCCGGACAGCGGTCGTTGCGCACTGACGCACGCAACCTTGCCATTGTACGCGACGCCCGGCGTTTCGGCATCCCTCGCTCCCTCTCTCCCCCGCTCGCGCGCCCGCCGCGCTCCCCCACCGCCATCCCACTCCCACCATCGTGAGGGCGCGGGAGCGACGGCGGGGCGGGAGCGCGGGAGCGACGAACGCCCCGCCGGCCGGAGCCGTGCGGGGCGTTCGTGAGAGACGCGGGTGGCGTCAGATCATCTTGGTGACCTGGTCGAACGACAGCTCGACCGGAGTCTCGCGCTCGAAGAGCGACACCAACACCGTGAGCTTGCCGCTCTCGGGCTTGATCTCGCTGATCGTGCCGGGCAGGCCCGCGAACGAGCCTTCCTTGATCGTGATGGTCTCGCCGGTCTCGAAGTCGACCTCGGCGGGGATGACGCGAGCCGTGGTGGCCGAGCCCTTGGCCGCGGCGCCCTTGACGGGAGCGGACTCCTTGACCTCGACGAGGCTCTTCAGCATGTTGAAGGCCTCTTCGAAACGCAGCGGCGTCGGGTTGTGGGCGTTGCCCACGAAGCCGGTGACACCGGGGGTGTGACGGACGACCGACCAGGTGTCTTCGTTGAGGTCCATGCGCACCAGCACGTAGCCGGGGATGCGCACGCGGTTGACCATCTTGCGCTGGCCGTTCTTGATCTCGACGACGTCCTCCATGGGGACCTCGACCTGGTAGATGTCGTCCTCGACCTCGAGCGTCGACTTGCGCTGCTCGATGTTGGCCTTCACCTTGCGCTCGAAACCGGCGTAGGAGTGGATGACGAACCACTTGCCGGGGAGCGAGCGCAGCTCGGCGCGGAACGCCTCGTACGGGTCGGCGTCTTCGTCGGTGTCGTCGGCGTCGACATCGGTCGCGGCGTCGGCCGGCGACTCGGCTGCCTCGGCCTCGTCGACGACGGATGCCGCGGCGGAGACCTCGTCGACGAAGTCCTCGTCGAGCACGGGAGCGTCGGGCTCGCCGTTGACGTCGGGGCCGTCGTAGGGGGTGACCTCGTCGGCAGCCTCGGCGGCCTCTTCGGCCTGCTCCTCGGCGAGGGCGTCGGTGAGGACCTCGGCGGCGGCCTCGGCCTCGCTGGTCTCGTCGATCTCGAGAGCGTCGTTCACGATCGCGTCCGCCTCCGGGTCGGTGATGTCGATGTCGCCGAGGTCGGCGTCGTCGGTGTCGGTCTCGTCGTCGACGATGTGGACGGCCGTGTGCTCGGCCGAGTCGGAGGCGCGCTCCTGGGACTCGAGCACGTTGCCCTCTTGGGCTTCGTCGTCCTCGCTGGACTGCTCAGCGGCCGTCGCCCAGTCGGCGTCGTCGACATATCTTTCAGACACTGTGATCTCTTCCGTTCAGTGGCGGCCGCTCCTGGCGCCGCGCGTCCGCCCAGACGCCGGTCAGGCGCCGGCGGTACCGGGGACGCCGAAGACGGCGGTGGTGATCCACACGAACAACACGTCGAGGCCGTAGACGATCGCCATCATGACGACGACGAACCCGAGGACGACGGCGGTGAACTTGATCAGCTCCTGCCGCGTCGGCGTGACGACCTTGCGCAGTTCCGCGAAGACCTGACGAATGAAGAGGGCGATCCGCGCGAAGAAGTTGAGCTTCTTCTCGCGGGGCGCGCCGCGCTCAGCGACGATCTCGCCCTTCGCCTCGTCCTGCGTCATCGAACCACCTAGGTCTGTGTCTGTGCCAGCGTGCGCTGTGCGCAGGGCGGACAGGAATCGAACCTGCAACCTGCGGTTTTGGAGACCGCTGCTCTGCCAATTGAGCTACCGCCCTAAGATCCCGAGGGATCCAGGATTCGAAACCGGCCCTCTTTCCGCCTGGAATCCCTCGGGGAGGAATGCCACGTGCCCGGGGGCACGGCGAAAGAATGCAGATTTCGACTGCACTCCCCAGTCTATGTCATGTCCTCCGGGCTGGCGAACCGAGGCCACTCGAGGGACACCGCGCGTAGGAGAGTCGGCGTCTCCCGACACGAAGGACCGTGTCGGGAGACGCCCGGGAATCACGCCGTGCGGATGAGCTTCTTGTTGACGAACTCGTCGGCCGCCAGCAGACCCATCTCGCGCGAGGTGCCGCTGCGCTTGACCCCGCCGAACGGCAGCTCGGGCGAGTCGGCGAGGACCACGTTGACGTAGACCATGCCGGCCTCGATGCGATCCGCGATGCGCTGAGCCTGCTCGGCATCCGTCGTGAAGACGTACGAGCCGAGGCCGTATCCGGTGTCGTTAGCGAGATCGACCGCCTCGTCCTCGCTCGAGACGCGGTAGACGGTACCGACGGGCCCGAAGAACTCTTCGCCGTACGCGTCCATCTCGCTCGTGACGCCGGTGAGGACGGTCCCAGGGAAGAAGGCGCCGTCGCGGGTTCCGCCGACCTCCACGGTCGCCCCCTGGGCCACCGCGCGCTGCACCTGCTCGTCGAGGCGCTCAGCCGCCGCGAGAGACGACAGAGGGCCGAGCACGGTGTCGTCGGCGAAGGGGTCGCCGACCTTCGCCTCGCCCAGCGCCGCCGTGAACTTCTCGAGGAAGGCGTCGTAGAGCTCGTCGATCACGAGGAACCGCTTGGCGCCGTTGCACGACTGCCCGTTGTTGTCGAGGCGCGCGTCGACGGCCGACTGCACAGCGGCATCCAGATCATCCGTCGACAGCAGGATGAAGGGGTCGGACCCGCCGAGCTCGAGCGCGACCTTCTTGAGGTTGCGGCCCGCGATCTCGGCGACCGCCGCACCCGCGCGCTCGGAACCGGTGACCGAGACGCCCTGGACGCGACGGTCGGCGATGATGGTCGCCGCCTGGTCGTTGGTCGCGCGGATGTTCACGTACGCGCCCTCGGGGAGCCCGGCGTCGCGGTAGATCGCCTGGAGCGCCTCGGCCGACTCCGGGCACTGCGGCGCGTGCTTGAGGAGGATGGTGTTGCCGACCGCGAGGTTCGGGGCGGCGAACCGGGCAACCTGGTAGTACGGGAAGTTCCACGGCATGATGCCGAGCAGCACGCCCAGCGGCGACCGGCGGATGACCGCGGTGCCCGCGCCCAGGATCTCGAGAGGGCTGTCGCCCGTGATCTTGTCGATGTTGTCGGCGTAGTACTCGGTGATGTCGGCGGCGAAGTCGACCTCGCCGAGGGCGGCCTCGAGCGGCTTGCCCATCTCGCGCACGATGATCGCGGCGAGATCGTCACGCCGATCACGGTGCAACTGAGCGACGCGGCGCAGGGCCTCGGCGCGCTCGGCCGGGGCGGTGCGCGACCAGACGCGGTATCCGTCGTGGGCGGAGGCGATGGCCTCTTCGACCCCGGAATCGCTCAGCGTGTCGTACTCGGCGAGGGTCTCACCGGTGGCGGGATTGACGACGGCGTAGTCGCTCATGGTGCTCCTTTTCGTTTCGTTGTCAGGACGTGATGCGGCGGCGGCGGGCGCTGGCGGGCGCTTCGCGACCCAGGGTCTCACCCCGGAAGAAGCCGGGGCTGGCGATGCGCTGCGCGACCATGAGGACGAGGCCCGCGACGATGATGACGACCGTGATCACGAACACGAGACCCACACCGCCGATCTCCGAGCCCGAGCCGTAGTCGGGGCTGGCACTGTCGATGAGGGTGGTCACGAACAGCACCGCGAGGATCACGCCGCCCACGAGGGGCGCGAGCAGCGTCAGGAGGACGTTGCGCACCGAGTCGAACCACTGCTTGCGGAAGTACCAGACGCACGCGAACGCGGTGAGCCCGTAGTAGAAGCAGATCATCGCGCCGAGGGCCGTGATCGTGTCGGTCAGCACGTTCTCGCTGAGCACGCGCATGACCGCGTAGAACACCGAGGCGACGATCGCCGAGACGATGGTGGCGTAGCCGGGGGTGAAGAAGCGCGGGCTGACCTTGGCGAACTTTTTGGGAAGAGCGTCGTAGTGCGCCATGGCCAGAAGCGTGCGCGCCGGGCCCACGAAGGTCGCCTGCAGCGAGGATGCCGAGCTGGTGAGCACCGCGAGCGAGACGAGGAACGCGAGCGGCCCGAGAATCGGCCCCGACAGGTGGAAGAAGACGTTCTCCTGGATGTCCTCGTTGCCCAGGCCCAGCTCCCCCGTGCCGTTGCCGGCGAACATCAGCAGCGCGACGGCGATCAGCAGGTACAGCGCCACGATGAGGAACACCGTCACGGTGGCGGCCCGACCGGGCGTCTTGTCGGGGTCCTTCGTCTCTTCGTTCATGGTGAGGATGACGTCCCATCCCCAGAAGATGAAGATCGACAGCGAGAGCCCGGCGGCGAACGCGCTGAACGAGTCGACCTCGAAGGGGTTGAACCACGACAGCTGCACCGGGCTCGCATCGAACGCGTTGCCGTTCATCATCTCGACGACCGCGGCGCCGGCGAAGACGAGCAGCACGACGATCTGGAAGCCGACGAGACCGTACTGCAGACGCTGCGTGGTCTGCAGGTCGCGGTACGACACGATCGTCGCCAGCAGCATGAACAGCAGGCACACCGCGATGTTGATCGGGACGACCCGCGTGAGCTCGGCGATCTCGGGGTTGCCCGTGACCTGTGCGATCAGCAGGAACAGGAAGTCGACGGCGATGCCGGCCAGGTTCGACAGCACGATGACCGTGGCGGCGATCAGGCCCCACCCGGCCATCCACCCGACCCAGGGGCCGAAGGCTCGAGCCGCCCAGGTGAAGGAGGTGCCGGCATCCGGCATCCGCGAATTCAGTTCTCGATAGCCGAGGGCCACCAGCAGCATCGGGATGAACCCGACGAGGATGATCGCCGGCACCTGGAAGCCGACCGCCGAGACGGTCGGGCCGAGCGCTCCGGTGAGCGTGTAGGCGGGCGCGATGGTCGAGACGCCGATGACGACGGCGCCGATCATGCCGATCGAGCCGACGCGGAGTCCCTTGTTGGAGATGCCGGTGGTGACGGCGCTGTCGGGTGCGGGGCTCGCGTCGTTGCGAGGGGTGGTCATGAGGAAGCCTCCGAGGTGCGGGGCACCACGATCATGGGGACGGGAAGGGCGCGCAGGATGCGCCCGGCGGTGGAACCGAGGAAGAGGCGACGCGGTTGCGCGAGACGGCTCGAGCCGACCAGGGCGACTTCGCCCGGCATCCAGTCGATGCGAGAGACCGCGTCCTCGATGTCGGATCCGGCTCCGACCAGGGCCTCGGCCTCGATCTCGGCGGGGAGGGCGGCGCGGACCGACTCCAGCACGCTCTCGGCGTGGGCCTGACCGGTCAGCCGGGTCAGCGACGCGTCGACGCGCCCCGGAAGATCGACGCCCGCGAGCGAGAGGAGTCGCAGCAGTGCCTTCGCCCGGCGGGAGACGGATGCCGCCGTCTCGAGCAGGACGTCCGCCCCGGGGCGCGTGCCGATCGCGGCGGTGATGCGCGGGAGCCCCACACCCGGGTCGACGTCGCGCGCGCCCTCGGGGGCGAGGGCGACCGGGACGGGCGCTGAATGCACGAGCTCTTCGGCGGTGGTGCCGAGGCGGTGTCGACCGCGCGGCCCTCCCCCGCCGGTACCGACGACAATCACGCCGGCGTCGAACTCCTCGGCGGCGGCGACGAGACCGTCCGACACCGCCTGCGCGAAGCGGACGTGACCGCGAATGCCGGGGTACGGTGCCACGGCCTCGCGCAACCAGCCGCGGGCGGTGTCCTGCACGAGCCGCTCGTAGCCGGCATCGGTCGGGATCGAGACGTTGTTCTCGGCGGAGGGAAGCACGACCACTGCGTGCACGGGGGCGTCGAGGGCCGCGCCCAGACGCGCCCCGAGCGCGAGCGCGTCGGCACCGGCGTCGGTCGCGGTGTATCCGACGACCACGCGGCGCGCGGTCATCCGCGCGTCCGCTCGAGGATCTCGGCGGCGGCGCGGCGGCCCTGACGGATGGCGCCGTCGACGTGCTGGAACCCGGCACCGGCCATGTCGCTGCACGCGAGGTGGATCGCGCCGACGGGCTCGCGGAGGTCGGCACCGTAGCGGTGCAGACCGCCCATGTCGAAGCTCGCGGCGTACGCCCCGCGGGTCCACTCCTCGGTGCCCCAGTCGCTCTCGTAGTAGACGACGGGGTTCTTCGCTTCGGGGCCGTAGTAGTGCGACAGCGACTCGAGGATGCGCTCGCGGCGCTCCTCGGCGCTGAGCCGGAACAGGTCGTCGGCGTTGTGGTCCGAGACGAAGCCCACGAGGGTTCCGCGCTCGTCGCCGTGGTTGGTGTTGTCGTAGGCCTCGTGGGCGAGCTCGTAGGGGCTGAAGGCGGTGCCCGACAGGCCCTTCTCGCGCCAGAACGGCGTCTCGTAGACGGCGTGCACCTTGATGACGAAGCCCATGGAGATGTGCTGGTGCATCTGGTGCTGCAGGCGCGGCAGCGGGGGCTCGAACGAGATGCGCGAGTACAGCACCGGCGCGAGGGCGAGGATCGCGAAGCGCGCGCGGACCGTCGCGCCGTCGGCGATCACGGTGACGCCGTCGGTCGAGGACTTCGCCGCGTCGACGCGCGCGGTCAGGGCGCGCAGGTCGTCGACCCGCTGCCCCGTCGCGCTGTCGGCGGAGCGAGCGGGCGTCGGCGCCTCGGCACCCCAGACGATGCGGCGCACCGGCTGGTTGACGATGACGTCGTCGCCCAGACGCTCGGCGAGCATCTCGGGCACCTGCTGGAGACCGCCGACCACGCGCTTGTCGAGGATGAAGTCGGCGTCGACGAGGTTCGAGTACGAGCCCGCGGATGCCGCCATGTGCAGCGACTGCAGCAGCGAGAACGTGTGCGTGGGCTTGGTGAGCATCGCCGAGCCCGTGGCGAACGCGAGGTTGCGGATCGCCTCGTCGTCGTCGGTCTGCTGGCGGAGCCACGCGTCCCACGAGATCGCATCCCACTCCGCGGCTCGGGGGTGCGCCCACGGCCGGTCGGGGTCGATCTCGGCGACCATGGCGTCGAGGCGCGCGGTGACCTCGTCGATGACCTTCTCGGTCTCGGGCGCGACCGGGAACATCTCGCCCGTGAACCGCTTCGCCTCACCGTCGGGACCGACGTACACGCTGTCGCCCTCGCGGTAGCGGCTGTACAGGGGCAGGCCGAGGTCGGCGGCGGTGTCGATGAGGGCCTGCTGGTCGGGCGAGACCCACTGGCCGCCGAGCTCGAGCATGGCGCCGTCGATGACGTCGGTCCAGAGGCGACCGCCGACGCGGTCGCGAGCCTCGAGCACGACGACCGAGAGGCCGGCCTTGCGCAGGTCGTTTGCGGCGGTGAGGCCGGCGGCGCCGGCTCCGATGACGACCACGTCGCGGGTGATCTCGTCCATGAAAGCGTCCTTACTTGTCGTGCGTCTGTGCGAACTCGGAGTGGCCCCGACGGCGGCGGGCTCTCGGGTCTTCCGCCGCCGTCGGGACGGCTGTCAGCTGTGGGCCAGGGCCGCGGCGACGACGTCGAGACCCTCGGTCAGCAGGTCGTCGCCGATCGACAGCGGCGGCAGGAACCGGATGACGTTGCCGTAGGTGCCGCAGGTGAGCACGATCACGCCCTCGCCGATGGCGGCCTTGGCCACCGCGGAGGTGAGGGCCGCGTCCGGCGCACCGGTCGCGGGGTCGACGAATTCGGCGGCGATCATCGCGCCGTGGCCGCGGACGTCGCCGATGCGCGGGTCGCTCTGCTGCATCTCGCGCAGGCGGCCGAGCAGCAGCTCGCCGATCTCGCGGGCGCGCTCGACGAACCCTTCGTTCTCGAAGGCGTCGATCGAGGCCAGGGCGGCGGCGCAGGCGATCGGGTTTCCGCCGTAGGTGCCGCCGAGGCCGCCGGTGTGCGTGGCGTCCATGATCTCGGCGCGGCCCGTGACCGCCGCGAGCGGCAGACCGCCGGCGATGCCCTTGGCCGTGGTGACCAGGTCGGGCACAATGCCGAAGTGCTCGCTGGCGAACATCGCGCCGGTGCGGGCGAAGCCCGACTGCACCTCGTCGGCGATGAAGACGACGCCGTTGTCACGGCACCAGTCGACGATCGCGTTGAGGAAGCCGTCGGCGGGGACGATGAAACCGCCCTCACCCTGAATGGGCTCGATGATGACAGCGGCGAGGTTCTCGGCGCCGACCTGCTTCTCGATCAGCGAGATGGCCTTGGCCGCGGCATCCGGTCCCGAGAGTCCGTCACGGAACGGGTACGACAGCGGAGCGCGGTAGACCTCGGCGGCGAAGGGGCCGAAGCCGCTCTTGTACGGCATGTTCTTGGCCGTCAGCGCCATCGTGAGGTTGGTGCGGCCGTGATAGGCGTGGTCGAACGCGACGACGGCCTGACGACCGGTGAACTTGCGGGCGATCTTGACGGCGTTCTCGACCGCCTCGGCGCCGGAGTTGAACAGCGCGCTCTTCTTGGCGTGGTCGCCGGGGGTGAGGCGGTTGAGCGCCTCGGCGACGGAGACGTACGAGTCGTACGGCGAGATCATGAAGCAGGTGTGGGTGAACGCCGCCACCTGATCCTGCACGGCCTTCACGACCGCGGGGTGGGCGTTGCCGACGCTGGTCACGGCGATGCCCGAGCCGAGGTCGATGAGCGAGTTACCGTCGGCGTCGACGACGACTCCCCCACCGGCGGCGACGGCCTGGATCGGCACGGTGTGGCCGACTCCGGATGCCACGGCGGCGGCCTTGCGCTCGAGCAGCTCCTGCGAGCGCGGGCCGGGGATGGCGGTGACGAGGCGGCGCTCCTGCGGAAGGGTCGGACCGCCGACGAGGGGAAGGGTGTCGAGGCTCATGCCGGCGATGCTACGGACGCCGCGACGCGCCGCGCACTCTCCCCCCTGTACAGTCGCAGGCACTGTCATATACGAGTCGTACAGGAGCTGACATGGTCGACACTGCCGTCGCGCCGCCGAGTCTGCGCGCCCTCCTCGCGCGCCGTGACCTGCGACTGCGCCTCGTCGCCGGCGAGGACGAACTCCCGGCCGGGAGCATCGATCGCCCCGTTCGGTGGGTGCACTCCAGCGACCTCGTCGACCCCACCCCGTTCCTCAGCGAGGGGCTCGTCCTGCTGACGACGGGGACGCAGTTCGCCGACACGGACGACTACACCGCGTACGTGTCGCGGCTGCTCGCCCGGGGCGTTCGAGCCCTGGGTTTCGGCACCGAGGTCGTACGCGACGGCATCCCGGTGGGCCTCGCCGCGGCCTGCCTCGCCGCGGGCGTGCCGTTGTTCGAAGTTCCCTACCGCACCCCCTTCATCGCCGTGGCCCGCGCCGGTGCCGAGGCGATCGCCGCGGAGTCCTACGCTCGGCGCAGTTGGTCTCTCGCGGCGCAGCGCGCGGTCTCGCTCGCAGCCCTGCGCCCCGACGGCCTCTCGGCGACGCTCGCCGAACTGTCTCGACAGCTGGACTGCTGGGTCGGCCTCTTCGACGCGGCCGGCACCCTGAGCACCGAGCACCCGGCGGGTGGACTCGGCGCGCCCGCCCTCGACGTCGTCGCCGCCGAGGTCACGACGATGCTCCGCCGCGGCACGCGCGCGGCATCCACCGTGCGCCCGAACGACACCTCGGTGAGCCTGCAGACCCTGGGCCGCGGCGGGCACCTCCGCGGCGTGCTCGCGCTCGCGGCCGACGACCTCGACCACGAGGCGCGCAGCGTCGTGACCGCCGTGGTCGCGATGGCCGCCCTCGCCCTCGAGCAGCAGGACGGGCTCGGCCGGGCCATCGGCACCTTCCGCGCCGGTCTCGTGCACTCGCTCGCGACCGACGATCCCGCGCTGGCCCGACGCGCGGGCCGCGATCTGTTCGGCCCGCTGCCGACCGCCCCCGTCGTGGTGGCGGTGACGCCCGCGGCATCCACTCGTTCCACCGCCCTCACCGAGTGGCTCGAGCTGCGCGCGCAGGAGCGTCGCGGCGAGATGTTCTTCGGTCGCGGTGACGACGGGCTCGTCATCGTCGTTCCCGCCGCAGCCCGCGACGCGCTGGCCGAGGTCGCCGACCGGTTCGAGATCGTCGTCGGGTGCTCGGCGCCCACCGGCTACGACGCCTTCTCGGCCGCCCTGACCCAGGCGCGCACCGCGCGCGACCGGCTCGCCACTCCCGGCGTCGCCGACTTCGCCGACACCGCGCGCGCGGGTCTTCTGGCCGCCCTCGGATCCGAGGCGGCGCGCACCGTCGCCGCGGGTGCCCTGGTTCCGCTGCGGACCTACGACGAGGCGCAGGGGTCCGCGTTGCTCGAGACGTTGGACGCCTGGCTCGCCCACGACTGCTCGCACGAGGCGACCGCGCAGGCCCTCGGCATCCATCGCCACACCGTGCGCGCCCGGGTCGCCCAGGCCGAGCGCGTGCTCGATCGCGACCTGTCGTCGTTCTCCGCGCGCGCCGAGCTGTGGGCGGCGCTGCGGCTGGCCGAGTAGCGCGGGCTCCGTCGTACGGAGCTGACGCCCGATACGCCGGATGCCGGCACCCCCGGGCCCGCGCGTCGCCCGCCCGATCCGCACGACGGGGCGACCGCACCGCCGTGACGCGGAAGCGGGTGTCAGCCGGCGTCGCCGAGGTTGTCGGAGAGGATCTCGAGCACGCGCTCGCGGGCGAGGTCGGCATCGCCCGCGCGGGCGCGGGCCACGGCGTCGACGAACGCCTCCGCGAAGACCGCGTGCGCGATGCGCGAGGTGTGCTCCAGCTCGTCGCGGAACGTCCCGCCCGACGCGAGGACCAGCGACAGGTCGGCGCGCTCGGTGAGCGGCGAGGCGACGAACGAGGTCAGGGCGATCACTCGCGCCCCGGCCGCGCGTGCAGCGGTGGCCGCGCGCAGGCTCGCCTCGTTCGCCCCCGAACCGCTGACCACGACGCAGACGTCATCGGGCGAGAGGTGGCGCGCGGCGATCTGCTGGCCGATCGGATCGCCCAGGGTCTCGGCCGGGCGCCCCACCGCCGTCAGGCGCATCGCGAGATCCGTTGCGACCGGAGCCGACAACCCACTCGCCACCACCAGCAGGCGACGGGCCCCCACGACCGCGTCGACGGCGGCATCGACCCCGTCGGCGTCCAGCAGGCTGGTGGCCGCGCGAAGATCGTCGGCGATGCGGTCGATGGCGGAGCGGATGCCGCCGAGCACGCCGTCCTGGGCGACCGGGGGCACCACGCGGCGTCCGCGCTCCGCCGCGAGCGCCACCCGCAGCTGCGGGTACCCGCGGTAGCCGAAGGTCTGGCAGGCGCGCACGACGGAGGAGCGACCCACCCCCACGCGGTCGGCGATCTGCTGCGCGGTGAGCTCGATCACGGCATCCGGATCATCGACGATGAGGTCGGCGACCCGACGCTCGCTCGGCTGCAGCGAGTTGCGCACGGCGGCGATGCGGGCGGTCACGGGAATCTCAGCGGACACGCTGGCCCTCCATGATGCGGCGGCGGATGCGGCCCGAGACCGCGTCGATCGCGACGGTGACGACGACCACGACGATCAACAGCATGCCGACCGTCGACCACTCACGGTACTGGGTGTACGAGGTGAGCATGTCGCCGATCCCGCCGACGCCGATCAGGCCGAGCACGGCCGAGGCGCGCACGTTGATCTCGAAGCGGTACAGCCAGAACGACAGGAACGTCGGCGAGGCCTGGGGCCACACTCCCCAGCGCAGCACCTGGGCGGTCGAGCCGCCCGCCGCCCGCGCGGCCTCGATGGGGCCGGGGGCGACGTTCTCGACCGCCTCGTAGCCCCACTTGCCGAGGGTGCCGATCCCCCCGATCGCGAGAGCGAGCGCCCCGGTCAGCGGGGTCAGACCGGTGACCGAGAGGATGATGATCGCGAAGACCAGCTCGGGCACGGCCCGCACCAGCGAGAAGACGAAGCGCAGGACGACGCGCACGGGCGCCGGGCCGAAGCCGCGCGCGGCGACGAGCGAGAGCGGGGTCGCGATCAGGATGCCGAGCACGGTGCCGATCCACGCCATCTCGACGCTGCGCCAGGTCTGCCAGAGCGCCTCGGGCAGCTTCTCCCACGCGGGCGAGAGGAACATCAGGCCGAGGTAACGCACGATCTCGGCGGGGAGCTCCCCGAGCCGCGACCAGGTGATGTCGGCCGACCAGAAGGCGGCGATGACGACGACCGTGACGACGACCCACGACAGGGTGCGCAGGGGCTTCCGACGGCGCGGCGGCAGCGCGAGGCTCACGGGCCGCGAGGGGGCGAGGGTGGTCATACGAGCCTCCGGCGGATCGCGTCGCTGACGGTGTCGAGCACGACGACGATCACGAGGATCTCGACGATGACGAGCGACAGCTGGTCGTAGCGGTAGAAGGTGCGCACGGCATCGATCAGCAGCCCGATGCCGCCGGCCCCCACGAGGCCGAGCACGGTCGAGGCGCGGACGTTGAGCTCGAAGACGTAGAGCGTCTGCGAGACGAACGCGGGCCAGGTGTCGGGCAGAGCGATCGCGCGGTTGATCTGCGTCTGGGTCGCCCCGGCGGCACGACCGGCCTCGAGGGGGCCGGCGTCGGTGGCGTCGATCGACTCCGACACGAGCTTGACGATGATGCCGACGTTGAACAGCACGAGCGCCAGGATGCCCGGGAGGGCGCCCACCCCGACCATCGCGACGAGGACCGCCGCGTAGACGAGCTCGGGCACGGCGCGGATCACGTTCAGGATGCCGCGCACCAGCGCCCGCGTCGGAGTGAACGGGTTCGTCGGCCGGGCCGCCCAGAAGCTCACCGGCAGAGAGATCGCCGCCCCGACCGCGGTGCCGATGACCGCCATTTGCAGCGTCTCGAGGATCGGACCGACCGTGCGCGGGAAGAACGACCAGTCCGGGGTGAGCAGTTCGCCCACCCGCAGCGCACCCTGCTGCCAGTTGCGCGCGATCGCACCGACGTCGAGGCCCACCCCGACCACCGGCAGGCACATGAACACGGTCACCGCGACGACGACGCCCGCGGCGGTCCACGGCATCCATCGCCCCTTCGGACGAGGCGGAACGGTGAGCACGGTCATCGCTCGAGCCTGTCGGCCGCGGTCACCGAGCGTCCGTAGATCTGCGCGAAATCGGCATCGGTGGCGGATGCCGCGGGGCCGTCGTAGACGACCTCTCCGGCGCGCATGCCGATCATGCGCGTGCCGTACTCGCGGGCGAGATCCAGCAGGTGCAGGTTGACCAGCACGGTGATGCCGAGGTCGACGTTGATGCGGCGCAGGTCGTCCATCACCCCGCGGGCGGTCGGCGGGTCGAGGCTCGCGACCGGCTCGTCGGCGAGGACGATACGCGGTTGCTGAGTGAGCGCGCGGGCGATCGCGACGCGCTGCTGCTGGCCTCCCGAGAGCGCCGATGCGCGGTCCCAGACCTTCGGCAGCAGCCCGACCCGGTCGAGAGCCTCGAAGGCGAGCCGGCGATCCGCGTCACGGTACGCACCGAACAGCGTGCGCCAGAGCGGGGTGTGCGCGAGGCGACCGACCAGCACGTTGTTGAGCACTGTGGTGCGGCCGGCGAGGTTGAAGCTCTGGAACACCATGCCGATGTGGCCGCGGAGTTCGCGCAGGCGACGCCCCGAGGCGTTGTCGACGCGTCGGCCGCCGACCTCGACGACACCGGAGGTCGCGGGCACCAGGCCGTTGATGGTGCGGATGAGGGTCGACTTGCCCGAGCCCGACAGTCCCACCACGGCGACGAGCTCGCCGGGCGCGATGTCGAGGGTGACGTTCTTCAGTCCCACCGTGCCGTTGGGGTAGCGCACCGAGACCCCGGCGAGACGGATGCCCCAGGGCGCCGAGGCGAGAGCCTCGACGCCCGGGGTGAGCGATCCGGTCGTCACTGGAGTCCGAGCTGCTGGGCGGCGCGCGCGACGACGTCGAGCGACGACGGGTCGGCCGGGGCGAGCTTGGTGATCGAGTAGACGGCCTTCAGGGCGGCGGAGCCCTCGTCGGTCGCGGAGTAGTCGGCGAGCGCCGTCGAGATCTTCTTCTGCAGCTCGGGCGACAGATCCTTCGAGACGGCCACACCGTCGTTGGGGATCTCGTTGGTCAGGCCGAACACGACGACCTTCTGGCCCACGTCGGGCTTGTCCTTCTTCACGAGCGTGCGGGCGTCCCAGAAGCTGAAGCCGACCTCGGCGTCGCCGTTGTAGACCGCCAGGACGGACGCGTCGTTGGCCGTGACCGGTACCTTCTGGAAGCCGCTGTCGATGTCGACGCCGGCCTCCTTCAGCGCGAGCATCGGGTAGATGTACCCCGCGGGCGAGCCGGGTCCGAGCACGGCGACCTTGGCACCGGCGATCTTGGTGATGCTGTCGAGACCCGCGGGGCCCTGCAGCGCGTCGGCGCCGTTGCAGAACGACATGCCGTCGCGCTCGACGACGGGGGTGCCGCAGTACTTGTCGGGGTCGTTCGTCATGAACTGGCCCGGGTAGGTGATGTTGCCGTTGCGCTCGGTCTGCAGCAGGACCGAGGCGCCGTAGCGGTCGTTCGCCTGCCACAGCTGCAGCGAAGGCAGGAAGCCGATCTGCGCCTGGCCCGCGCCCATCGCCTCGACGGCGGCCTGGTAGTCCTTCGACACGACGCCCGTGACCGGGATGCCGAGCTTCTCGGTGAGCATGTCGGTGAGGGGCTTCGCGGTGTCGACGAGGTTGGCCTGGTCCTGCGAAGGAACCAGCGCGAGCACGAGGGAGCTCGGGTCGGCGGCGGGGGCGGCCGAGTCGGCGCCGGCGGCACCGGAGCAGCCGGCCAGGGCGATCGAGGCGAGAGCGGCGGTGGCGAAGGCCGCGACGAGACGGGAGCGACGAGTGTTCATGATTCCTCTGCGGTTCGGGTGGGATTCAGGCGTGGGACGGGAGGTGTGCGGCGGGGGGAGCGTCGACGTGGGCGGCGTCGACCCACGCGGCGAGCGCGGGCAGCAGCTCGTCGAGGGTGTCGGCACGGAAGGTGGGGGTGGCGGCGGCATCGACGTAGCCGCCGACGAGCGCCGTGTCGAGACCACGGGCGTGGGCGGGGGCGAGGTCGTTGCGCCAGACATCGCCGACCGTGAGCACCGGCACGCCCTCGCCGAGGCTGTCGAGCAGGGCGTCGAGTCCGGCGGGCTTGGCGGCGTCGGTGATCACGCGGTCGAACAGGCCGGCCAGTCCGATTCCGGACAGGGCGGCGTCGAGACGGGTGGCGGGAGCGTTCGTGACGAGGAGTCGCTCGGCATCCACCTGCGCCAGGAACTCCGCCAGCCCCGCCGCGGTCGACACCGGCGCGTCTGCGCTACCGAGCTGCGTGCGGCTGAGGGTGTACGCCGCGGCCAGGGCGTCGTCGTCGACCCCGGCGTCGAGGGCGAGGCGGCGAACGGCGTCGTACCCGTCGATGACGTCGGCGGTCGGCGCGGCGAGGTGGGCCGAGACGGCAGAGACGAAGGCGTCGGCGGATGCCGTGTGGGCGGCGACCGCGCGGGCGTAGGCCAGCAGTGGGCCGTCGCCGACGGCGACGGTACCGTCGAAGTCGAAGATGAGGACGGGGCGGGGCACGGGGGAACTCCTGTCGTGGACGTTGCGTCCATGGTGCACGCCAAATGTGGACGGGATGTCCACGTCGTGTAAACGCTGGATGAACGGCGGCTGTGCGCCCCCGGAGCCCGCTTAGCGTGGGAACCGTGACCTCCACCGCCGCCCTCGACGTCGCCGCCGTCCTCGCGGCCGAGCACCCCTCGGCGGCGATCGCCTCACTCCCCTGGCTCGCGGCGTCGCTCGCCGACGACGCCGCCGCCGGCCGATTCGCCGCGTGGGGCCGCTCGACGATCGTCGACGAGAACGTCGGAGCGGCGGTGCTCCCCCGGGCACTGTTCGACGAGCTGCACGCGCGGGCCGGGCTCGAGGCCGCCTGGCCGGTGGGCAACGCCGGCCTGCTGCACGTCTACGGCTACCTGCTGTCGACCACACCGACCCCGTACGGTCTCAAGCGCGAGCGGTGGCTCACCGACGACCTCGCCCTCGCCTGCGGTCTCTCCCGCGGGGCGTTCTCGCCCTGGGCCGGGCCGGACACCCTGCTCTCTCGGGTCACCGCGGCCGCGGAATTCCTCCTCTCCCGCCCCGACGCGATCGACGAGGTCGTCGAGGGCCGCTCGACCCGCATCGCCCTCGGCGACGCGCTCCCCGACGGCACCACCGCTCTCGCCTACGCGGTCGACGGGCTCATCGTCACGACGTTCCCGGTGGCCGATGCGGCCGTCCTGCGGTCAGGACTCGGGGCGCCGCGGCTGCGGTGGAACGCGGCCTGACCCCTGCCGTGCGGGGCCGGGTGTCCGAGAGACCGGTCAGCAGCCGCAGCTCGCCCGCACGAGCACGCGGGGCTCGAACACCACGTCGAAGGCCCCGCCCGCCGGCGGCGAACCGGCGGAGCCCGCCAGGATGCGCGCGGCGGCGCGACCCATCGCCTCCATCGGCTGGCGGACGGTCGTCAGCGCAGGCGTGGTCAGGCGGGAGCCCAGCGTGCCGTCGAAGCCGGTGACGATCACGTCGTGCGGCACACGCACCCCCTCGGCGGCGAGCACGTCGAGCAGGGTGAAGGCGTTCTGGTCGGTCGCACAGACGAACGCCTGCGGCATCCGGCCCTCCGCCAAGAGCGCCCGCACTTGCGGGACGAGCTCATCCTCGCCGCGCACGGTGGCATCGACGGAATCGGGGCGGGGACGGATGCCGCGGGCCTCCAGCTCCGCGCTCATCGCGTCGCGTCGCTCGACGGCGTCCTCCGCCTCGAGGCGCCCCACGAAGGCCAGGTCCGTCGCCGCGTGCTCCTCGACCAGGTGAGCGACGAGCGAACGCATGCCGAGGGAGTTGTCGACGCGCACCCGGTGGTGACGGTCGTCGGCCGGGGCGGCACTGAAGAGCACGATCGGGATGCTCGGCGTGTGCCGCGCGAGAGTCGGCGCGGTTTGCGGCGAGGGGAAGATCGCCAACCCGTCGACGCGGCCGACGGTGTCGGCCACCGAGACATCGGCATCCGATCCGCTGCTGAGCATCACCGGTCGGCCGAGAGCCCAGCACTCCAGCTCGAAACCGCGCTGCACCTCGTCGACGTAGAGCGGGAACGCCCGCGGGTCCGACAACACGTCGTCGTCGGTCTGGTCCCAGGGGATCACTCCCCCGGTGTCGAGCGCCGGCGACTGCATGCCGCTCAGTGGCTGCGCGAGCGGGTCCGCGCGCTCGAGAAGGAGGTCGAAGGCGTGCAGGCCGAGGATGCCGGTGCGCCCGCGCGCGAGACCGCGCGCGGCACCGCTGGGTGCGTATCCCAATCGCCGCGCCGCGTCGAGCACGCGCTGGCGCGTGGCCTCGCTGAGCTTGTCGGGGCGCCGGAACGCGAACGACACCGACGCGATCGAGACGTTCGCCTCTTGAGCGACGTCGTACACCGTCGGCCGCCGCGTCGCCTGCTCCTCCGCCATCGGATCGGCCCTAGCCCCTCTGCGACACCGTCGCCATCGCGCCCGCCAGGTCGAGCCCGTGGTGAACGGGGAAGACGGGATCGCCGGTGTCCGACGGTACATCCTCGCGGGAGGAACGCACGGCATCCATCGACCGGGGGATCTCGATCGGCAGGCGACCGCGGGGAGCCACACGACCGGTGAGCGCGTCGAGCACAGCCGTCGACGAGCTGCCGTAATCGGCGACGATGGCCGCGGCATGACCCACGAACGGTGTGAGGATCGCGGGCCGGTCGAGGTTGACGACGATCACCAGGGGGCAGGACGCCGCGATCTGGTTCAGGCGGTACACCAGTCCGGGCGCGAACTCGAGAGAGCCCTGGTGAAACCACGCCTCGAGGAAGAGGTCGTCGCGCGGGTCGAACGGGGCGCCGATGCGCACCAGGGCGAGATCGGCCTCAGCGGGGTCGGTGACCGTGCGACCCAGTTCGGTGACCTCGTCGGGGCGGAAGCCCTCCACGTACACGGTGCCCACGGGCTCGAGCGGAAGGACGGGGCGGCCGTCACGCTCCTCGTTCACGAGCACGGTCAGCGACCGGGCCTGCGCCCGCTCACCGAGGGCTCGGAACTCGGCGTTTCCGACGATGCGTTCGGCCTCGTCGACGTCGACGTACGGGTCGTCGAACAGCCCGAGCTGGAACTTCACCCGCAGCAGGCGCCGCACCGACTCGTCGATGCGCTCCTCGCTCACTCGGCCTGAGCGCACGAGATCGAGCAGCATATCGACGCATTCCTCTCCGCCGAACTGGTCGCTCCCGGCATCGAGGATCTTCTCCATGCGCTCGATCGCGGTCAGGTGCTCGACACCCCACGCGCGGGCGGGCAACACCTGATCGCCCACGTGGTTGTCGTTGACGAGCTCCCAGTCGGTGACCACGACGCCGTCATAGCCGAGCTTCTCGCGCAGCAGGCCCGTGACGATCTGACGGTTGTAGCCGAAGCCGACCTCTTCGATCCGCTCGCCGTCGACGTCGAGTCCGACCGGCATGCCGTAGTACGGCATCATCGCGGCGGTCCCCCGGCGGATGGCCTCGCGGAACGGTTCGAGGTGGTAGTCGAACATCCCGCCCGGGTACACCTGCTCGCGGCCGTACGGGAAGTGCGCATCCTCACCACCGAGCTGCGGACCGCCGCCCGGGAAGTGCTTCGTCGTGCAGGCGACACTGTCGCGCCCGAGCTCGTCCCCCTGGAAGCCCTGCAGGTACGCCGCGGTGAAGGCCGTGACCCGCTCGGCATCCTGCCCCAGGGTCTGAGCCTGACGACCCCATCGCGGCTCTGTGGCGAGATCGATCTGCGGATGCAGCGCGGCGCGGATGCCCACGGCGACGTACTCCCGGCGCGCGACCTCGGCGAACTCGCGCACGGTGTCGACGTCGTCGAGAGCAGCGAGCCCCAGCCCCTCGGGCCACTGCGAGAAGGGACCGGCCGAGAAGGCCACGCCCGTGTTCTCGACGAAAGCGTGTCGCGGGTCGGTACTGATGGTGACCGGGATGCCGTGGGGCGTCGTCTCGGCGAGCGCCTGGAGGTTGTTGTTCCAGATCGCCGCCTGTCGGGCGGTGCGGATCGCGTGCACGTTGAAGTGGTTCATCATCTTGTGCACGACCACCGTGGTCGTCGGGGACTTCGAGATCTTGCCGGGCGTCTCAAGCACTTCGCCGTCGTCGCCGACCTCGATGACGGTCTGGAACATCAGCCCCGCCTTCTCCTCGAGGCTGAGGCGACCGAGCAGGTCGTCGACGCGTTCCTCGACGCCGAGCCGCGGATTCTCGTAGGGGTCCATCACGCCGTTGTGGTTGAGGTCGCGGAAACGCGTTCCGTCGGGCGCGGTGAGGAAACGGGGGGAGGTCATGGGGTCCTTTCGAGGGCTCGGGTCTCACGGGAGGGGCGCGCGGCCCCGGATCACTTGAGACCGGTCGAGGCGATGCCCTGGATGAAGTAGCGCTGCAGGAAGACGAACAGCAGGATGATCGGCGCGATGACCAGCACCGACCCCGCCAGCAGCAGGCCGTAATCGGTGGCGTTCTGACCCGTCGAGTACAGCGACAGCGCGACAGGGAGGGTGTACTTCGCCTCGGTCTGGGCCGCCACCAGCGGCCAGAGGAAGTTGTTCCACGAGGCGAGGAAGGTCAGGATCCCGAGGGTGGCCAGCGGCGGCCCGCACAGGGGCATGACGATACGGGCGAAGATCCGCAGCTCGCCCGCGCCGTCGATGCGCGCGGCCTCGAGCAAGGGATCCGGGATGCCGAGCATGAACTGCCGCATGAGGAAGACGCCCAGCGGGGTGGTGACGAAGGGCAGGATCAGCGCCGCGTAGCTGTCGACGAGGCCGAGAGACGACACCATCACGAACAAGGGCACGAAGGTGACGACGCCCGGGACCATCAGGGTCACCATGACCACGAGGAACAACGCCTTCTTGCCCGGGAAGTCCATCTTCGCCAGTGCGTAGCCGACCATCGAGCAGAACACGAGGTTGCCGGCCACGGTGACCAGCGCCACGAGGACGCTGTTGCCGAAGAACTGCCCGAAGTTCAGCTGCCCGAACCAGGTCGCGAAGTTGTCCCAGGTGAACTGCTCGGGCCACCACGTCGGCGGTCGCTGCAGGATCTCGCGCTGCGTCTTGACCGAACCCAGCAGCATCCACGCGAAGGGCAGGATCCAGACGAGCAGGCCGACGAGCAGCACCGTGTAGGTGAGCGCGCGCCCGGGGGTGACGCGCCTCTCAGCGCGGCGGCGCCTCGGCGGCTCGGGTGCTTCGACGACGGCGGCCGGAGCCGCGGGAGACGTGAGTGTCATGGCATCCTCCCTCAATCCTTGGCGCGCAGAACGCGGAACTGCACCAGGCTGAGCAGGGCGATCGCGAGGAACAGCAGGTAGCTCGCGGCCGAGGCCGTGCCGTACTGTCCGAAACCGAACTGCTTGAACGTGTAATAGGCCACCGAGAGGGTGGAATTGAGCGGGCCGCCCTGCGTCATCACGAAGGCCTCCTCGAAGAACTGCAGGAACCCGACCGAGATGAGCACCGCCCCCAGGAGCAGGGTCGGGCGCAGCAGCGGAAGCGTCACCGAGGTCAGACGCCGCCACGACGAGGCGCCGTCCATGAGGGCGGCCTCCTTGACGTCGGTGGGGATGGCCTGGAGCCCCGCGAGGAAGATCACCATGAGCGTGCCCACATTGCGCCAGACCGCCATCGCGATGAGCGAGGGAAGGGCGGTGCGTGTGTCGTTGAGCCAGTCGGGGCCCTGGATGCCGATGATCGCGAGCGCGGAGTTGAGCAGCCCCTCGGGCTGCAGGATGTAGCGCCAGACCACGGCCACGGCCACGATGCTCGTCACGACCGGCGCGTAGAAGCCGACGCGGAGCACCGAGACGAAGCGACCCGTGCTCGCATTCAATGCGAGGGCGAGAGCGAGCGCGACCGCCATGGTCACCGGGATGCCGACGAGGACGAACGTCGCGGTCACCCCCAGCGACGTGAGGAAGACGGGGTCCGAGAGGACGCCCGCGTACTGCTCGAGTCCCACGAAGTTCACCGCGAACGGAGAGCGGATGTCGCGCGCCGTGAAGTCGGTGAACGACATGGCGAACGAGCCCACGATCGGCACGACCATGAACACCGCGAAGACCGCGACGAACGGCAGGGCGAAGCCCCACGCGACCCATCCCTGGCGCCGGCGGCGGCTCGACGCCCCACCGGCGCGGGCGCGACCGGGAGCCGGGGCCCGCCCGGTCGCACCCACGACTGCCTGCGTCATGATCTCAGCCCAGGCCCAGCTGATCGGCGGTCGCCTGAAGCTCCTTGAGGCCGTCGGCCGGCGTCTGCTGGCCGAGACGGATCTTCTCGAGCATGGCGTCGCCGGCGGCGGCGACCTGGACCCAGGTGGTCACGGCCGGGACCGACTTGGCGGTCTCGAGCTGCGTCCCGAAGGCGGCGAGCGTCGCGGACGAGGCGAGGGCATCGGCCTTCCACGCGTCCTGGACGGCGGGGAGGTCGCCGGTCGCGTCGTACCAGGCGGCCTGCGTCTCGGGCTCGGTCAACCACTGGACGAGCTTCCACGCGCTGGCGGCGTTGTCGGAGTTGTCGAACACGGCGAGGTTGGCCCCGCCGCTGAACGAAGTCGACGACTCCTCCTTCGGCAGGACGGCGGTGGAGAACTTGTCGCTGAACCCCGCCCCGCCGAGCTCTTCGAGCTGGCCGATGAGGAAGGGTCCGTCGATGAGCATCGGCGTCTTGCCCGAGACGAAGTCCGCCTCCTGCGCCCCCGCCGAGCGGTCGGCGGCCGGGTTGGCGATGCCGTCGGTGTAGAAGCTCTGGTAGTAGTCGAGGGCCTCGGCGGTCTCGGGGGTGTCGAGGGTCCACTTCGCGCCGTCTTCGAGCTCGGCGCCGTTCGACCACGGCATCCAGAGGTTGCCCTGGAAGGAGTCGTTCCCCGCGGGGAAGCGGATGCCGTAGTCGGCACCTCCCTTCGACTGCATGTCGGCGGCCATCTTCTTCAGGTCGTCCCAGGTGGCAGGGGGCGTGGTCCAGCCGGCCTGGGCGGCGATGTCGGTGCGGTAGTAGAGCACGCGCGTGTCGACGTACCAGGGAACACCGGTCGCGCGATCGTCGATCATCGTCGAGTCGATCGCCCCGGGGAAGATGCCGTCGGTCGACAGGTCGGTGGGTACCGTCTGCAGGGCGTCGCCGAAGTCGGCCATCCAGGTCGATCCGACCATCGCGAGGTCGGGGGTGTTTCCGCCGGCGATGGCGGTCTGGAACTTGCTGTAGGCGGCGTCCCAGGGCACGGGGGTGACCTCGACGGTCACGCCCGGGTTGGCGTCTTCGAACTGCTTCACGAACGCGGGGAGCGCCTCGCCCTCGGCGCCCATCGCCCACATCGTGAGCGTGCCCTGGGCCTTGGCGTCGCCGATCGTCGAGGCTTCGGCGGCGCCGGAACCGGTGTCGGAGGTGCGCCCGCAACCGGTGAGGACGATCGCGGCGGCGGCCACCACGGCCACGGCGCTCCATCGGGACTTCTTCATCGTGTTCCTCCTCGAACCAGGCATCCGCCGTCGGATGCTCGTGTGAACGTCTGCGCATTAGTTTAAGCGCATAACCTCGCTGTCGCAAGCGCGAGGTTCACGCGCCGCACCGACCCGCCGCCCCGCGGAGTCGACGCCCGTCCCGTGCTGCGAGGAGCCGCCGTCCTGCGGAGTCGACCCGTGTCTTTTCCTGGATCCCGGGGGAAGGTCCGGTGATCCACCCCAGAACTCCGCAGGACGGAGAACGGTCCGCCCGGGCCCGCTCCGCGAACGTCGCACGACGGCGACCTGCGGGTGGAGGCGCCCTTCCTCCCCAGACCACCGGATGCCGCCGGCATCCACTCATCCGACCGTTCGCGGCGAAGCGCCGGTCGAGGACGACGACCATGGGGGCGTGTGCACGCCGGCCGACCGAATCCATCGACGTCTCGACCTCCTCGATGCCGGGCTCAGCCGCCACGACATCGACCGCGCGATCGGCCTCGGATCCCTCGTCCGCCTCCGGCGAGGGGTGTACGCGGATGCCGGGACCTGCGAGCCGCGGCGACGCGCGGCGCAGCACGGTGGAACCCTCGCGTGCGTGAGCGCGGCGACACACCTCGGGCTGTGGGTTCTGTCACCGGATGATCCGTTGCACGTCGCCCTTCGACCGCACGGCCATGGACACCCGCACGACGACTGCACCTGTATCGAGCACGGGGATCACGACGAGAACGACAGGTTCCGTCCCCCTCCCCTCCACGGCATCCTGAGGCAGATCTTCCTCTGCCGCGGCGCGGAGGAGTTCTTCGTCGCGCTCGAGTCAGCCCTCCACGCGCGCAAGATCGGTCGAGCGGGTCTGGACTGGCTCACGAAGAACACGTCGGCGGTGGCGCGCGAGGCGATCGCGCTCGCCGGGCGCGACGCCGAGAGCGGACTGGAGTCGCTCGTGCGCTGGCGGTTGCGGCATCTGGGTCTGACCGTGCGCACCCAGGTGCGGATCGACACCGTCGGTCGCGTCGACCTCGTCATAGGCGACCGCCTGATCGTCGAGGTCGACGGGGTCGAGAACCACGGCAGCGCGGAGCACCGGCACCGCGATCTGCTTCGTGACGCACGTGCGGCTGCCCGGGGCTGCATCACCCTCCGGTTCGACGACGCGCTGGTCGCTCACGACTGGGAGACGGTCGAGCGGGCGATCCATGCCCACGTCCAGCGCCAGCTCCACCTCCGCTGACCGCTCCGTGGACGGACACCCGCGCCAGAGGACCCGGCCGGCTCCCGTCCTGCGGAGTTGACCTGCACGCGACCCTCCCGCCGACCCCCGACACCGGTGCCACGACGCTCGACTCCGCAGGACGGCGCCACTGCGGACACCCGCCGGCGCGGATCGACACCGGATGCCGGCCCTCAGTCGAGCGGTCGGAGATACCCGCGCACGAACTCGGCGAACAAAGCCGACATGTCGACGGAGTCGTCGAGGAGCCACTGCTGCTGCAACCCGTCCATCACGGCGCTCAGCAGCCGCGCCGCGCACGCGGGGTCGATGTCGGACCGCACCTCGCCGACGGCCTGACCCGCACGCAACAGGTCGGCCGCGGTCTCGGCGCTGCGGCGATACCGCTCGGCGAACGCCTGATGAGAGGGATGCGCGGGGTCGCCCGCCTCGGCGACGACCAGCGTGTACAGCGACGTGAGCCCGCGGGTCGTGGCGTTGTGCGCCACCACCTTCTGCATCTGTTCGACGAGGGTGTGCTCACGCGGATCGCCGGCGGCGGCGCGAACGCGCTCGTCGCGCTGGCGCAGCACCTCGGCGAACAGTTCCTCCTTCGACGCGAAGTGGTGCATGAGCCCCGCGGGTGTCACGCCCACGCGCGTCGCGACCTCGCGCAACGATCCCGCGGTGACGCCGGAACGCCCGAATAC
The DNA here is from genome assembly GCF_900104345.1 of Microbacterium testaceum StLB037. Classification (GTDB taxonomy): domain Bacteria; phylum Actinomycetota; class Actinomycetes; order Actinomycetales; family Microbacteriaceae; genus Microbacterium; species Microbacterium testaceum_A. The sequence goes on along the minus strand of NZ_FNJN01000004.1, from coordinate 259,281 downwards.
GACGACGGCCTCGTCGACGATGCGCTGGCGGGTCTGCTGGCCTTTCGGATAGCTGCCGCGACGCGCGCGCGCCCCTGTTGCGTCGGTCATCGGCATCCCTCCCCTGTCCGGACGCACCGCTGCCCGGCACCTCCGTGAGGCACCGGGTAGCGGTCGCGCTCGTCGTCAGGGACGTCGATCGCCCCACGAGGAGCCGAAGACCTGCTGTTCGATGGCGGGCCGGAGGTTCTGCTCCATCCTGTCATCGACCATGTAGTCCTTGAGGCTGTCGCCGGTCAGAGCGTTGCCGACGGCCGCCATGATCATCGACTGGTCGAGCGACAGGTATCGCTCGGCGACCGTTCCGCTCCCCACCGCCACCGCGTCGTAGAAGCCGCCGGGACCGTAGGCGCCCATCTTCTCGAGGCCGCGCAGGTTCTTCAGCACGCCCGGGCGGTCATAGGGCAGCGCCAAGAACGATGCGTGCGGGGTGACGACGCCGTCGCCGAAGGTCGGGTCGGGGTTCGTGCCCTCGCTGCAACCGGGCCGGTCGACGTCGACGTCGGTCTTCTCGGCATCGGAGGTGTATCCGTCGGAGCGCATGCCGGCGATGTCGACGCCGTACTCCGCGTATCCGCCGAACGGGTTGCTCGCGGGCGAGAAGCCCCACGAGCCGTAGCCCGCCTCGTCGAGACCGTGACGCTTCTGGATCTCGACCGTGATCGGGTGGTTCACGGCCCACGACGTCGGGCCCCACTCGGTCTCGGGGATGAGCAGGTCGGGCATGAGGGCTTCGAACATGCTGCCGCCCCAGCTCGGCACGAACGACATTCCGTCGTACGAGTAGACGCCCTCGTAGACGTCGACGCCGTCGTAGGTGCGCGTCTCGCCGGTGGGCAGTTGCTCCTGCCACGCCCAGTCGCAGCCCGCGGGCATGGTGCGATGGGTGCCGTAGAGACCGGATGCCGGGATCGAGCCCTCGGAGATGCCGAGGTAGGTCGCGATGCGGCTCTCGCTGACGGTCGTGTCGTAGTGGTGGCAGGTGTAGAACGCCTGCTCGCCGCTGCCGTTGTACATCGGGACCTCGACGGCGCAGCCGTCTCCGGGAGGGGCCTCCCAGAAGCCGCCGCGGTTGGTGCCCGCGGGGAGGTTCGCGGCTCCGGCGGAGTCGAAGAACGCCGAGAAGTCCATCGAGCGATACAGCGCGTCGGCGCGGTCGGCGAGCGCCGGCTCGGCCTCGCGGACGATCCGCAGACCCGCGGCGAGCCACCCGTTGTCCACCGTGCTGAGGAAGGGGTGGATGACCTCGCCCGAGGTGGGGAAGATCTCGAGCTTCGCCCCCGTGTCCGGCGCGTACCAGTTGTAGTACATGCCACTGCCGTCGTTTCGCTCCATGGTCTCGAGCGTCGACACGGTCGCGGTCAGGCGTTCGCGCGCTTCGTCGGCGCTGATGATCCCGAGGTCCCGGGCGGTCACCGTCGACCAGAGGTAGCCGCCGATGTTCGTCGGCGAGGTGTATCCGGATGCCGTGTCCGGATCGAGCGCGCCGCCGATGTTGTCGTCGGGAAGACCGGTGTTCTCGTGGGCCATCGCGGCCATCGACTTCCAGGTGTCCGTGGCGTAGCGCTGGAGGTCACGTGCCCCGGGACCCGCGTGCGCGGGGGGACCCGCGTGCGGCGGGGGCCCGGCGTGCGGCGGCGGGCCGGGCTGTCCCGGTGGCGCGGCGAAGGCGGGGGATGCCGCGGCGAGGCCGCCCAGGACGAGTCCGACGATCGCGGTGGATGCCGCGAGGGTGTGCTTCATGGCTGCTCTCCTCATCGAAAGCGCTCCGGGGGGATGGAGCTCGTGAGCTAAAACCATACACGTGTCAGGTTTTATCGCAACCCCTTCGCGCCCTCACGACCACGACGGGAACGCGGGCGCGACCCCGCTTCACGGCATCCCGGACAAGAGCATCGGAGGCGATCACGCGCCAGGGAGATGCCGACCCCGACGTCAGCGCAAAGCGCGGCAGGCCAGATGCAGCGCCAACCGGGCGTCGGTGTCCGCCAGGTCGACTCCCAGCAGCTCCTGTGCCCGCGCGATGCGCATCGCGACCGTGTTGCGGTGCACCCCCAGCGCGATCGCGGTGGCCGAGACGCCGGATTCGTGGTCGAGGTACACGGTGAGGGTCTCGAGCAGCTCGGGCCCCTGAGACGCGAGTGGCGCGAGCAGCGACTCGGCGGCGGGCACGAAGGTGTCCGATCCCGCCCACGAGAGCAGCACCTGCTCGATCCCCAGCGCATCCACCCGCACGAACCACCCCATCGCGGCGCGACCCGCGGCGATGCGGGCCCCGTCGACGGCACCGTCGATGCTCGAGAGCAGTCCGCCTGCACCGCTGTCGAGCGATCCGACCCCCGTCGCGACGTCGAATGAGCGGCGCGCTCCGTCGTGCAACGCCCGCACCGACGCGACGTGCCGGTCGAGGAGCGCGGCCGACGGCGGCTCGGCGAAGCTCAGCCACCCCGTCACTCCGCGGCCGCTCGTCACGGCCTGCGAGTCGAGCGGCAGGGTCGCCAACCCGCGACGGACGAACCGCAGCAGTTCCAGGGTGTCCAGGCGACGGCGGCCCGCGATGCGGAACGCGAGATGGTATCCACCCGTGCGCCATCCGCGCTCGCTCATGCGCTGCTCGACATCGGGGTCGCGCGCCTCACGGGCTTCGAGGAACTCTCGGAGCAGACCGGATGCCACGGCGGCGTCGCTCACGTCGGCGACCTCGTCGATGAGGATCCGTGCGGCGACCGCCGGCATCGCGACCTCCGCCGCGACGGCGAGGGCGGACAACTGCGCCGCACTCAGCCCGACGCCGAACATGGCCAGGCGGAGCCCCGCGCGGCTCGGACTGTCCACGCGGACGGAAGCGGCGGCGCCCTCGTCGACGGACACCGCGTCCTGCCACAGGCCGAAGTCGATGGCGGAGCGCACCGACGCGGGAAGCTCACCGCCGGCCTGGAGCAGCACCCCCTCGGCATCGATGAGCGCGACGCCGTGCCCCACACTGGACGAGAGGTGGCGGAGCAGGTCGGCGAGGTGCGCGGCGGAGTACTCGATCGACTGCGCCACGCGACGCACGTAGCCGAGCGTCAGCGCGTCGCGCCCCTGGACGAGCTCCCAGCCGGCGCGGGCGAGTGCGAGGGGGTCGTCGACCGTCAGGACGGTCACGCCCAGGCGCGCAGCGAGACCTCGGGTGCCGGCTCCGAGCTCCTCCGCACCCGACAGGGCCAGTCCGCGAAACCCGCGGTCGCGGACACGGCGCACCAGCGCATCCTGCTGCCACACGGCCGTCGGCAGCGGCTCGGTGAGCGCGGCGAGCTCCCCCGTCCCCTGGTCGGGCAGCGTCGCCTCGCGCGCCGCGATCACGACGCCGCTGAACGCCCCGACGGCTTCGACCACGACGCGCAGGCCGCCATTGGCCGGGTGCGCGAGCAGTGCGCCGAGTTCGAGTGGAGTCACCGACCGACCTCCAGATCGCGCAGACCGTAGGTCGCGGGCACGACCCGGGAGAGCCGCCGCTCGGAGGCGAGCCACCACGACGGGGCGTCGAGCGCGACCACGCGGACGTGTCGGGCGAGGGTGAGGGCGTCGACCTGCAGCACGTCTCCCGACACGGAGTCGATGGCGACGAGGATCTCCGGGGACGCGGCGACCGTGCGGCCGTCGCGGGTGACGGCGAGGAACTCCGAACGCGCCACGAGCCGAAGGAGAGCGCCGTCGTCGCCGGCGATCTCGACCGATCGGGCGAAGGCATCGTCGGGCACGGCATGGACGGCGTTCACCCTCCCGCTCCCGAGCAGGCGCGCCTCGTCCGAATCGTCGAAGGACATGTCGGCGTCGCCGAGCGCCAGGGCACGGGCGGAGGTTCCCGGGACGCCGCGGACGGCGAGGTCCCCGACGGTGAAACCCGCGACCAGGACCGCGCCCGCCCCGCCCGCGCGGATCACGCTCGCCCGCACGAGACTCTCGGCGTCTGCGGCGCGGGACGAGTCCACGAGCATGACGCCACCGCCCGTGTCCGCTACGACGATCACGCCCGGGACGGCGTCGACGAGCAACGAGAGTTGATCGATCCCCGGCAGGGCGCGGCCCATGAGGTCGGCGTCGACGAGCATCCGGTCACGGGCGAGGAGGAAGGGGGTCAGGCCGTTCAGTCCCGCGCCCTCCATCGCGCACACCGCAGCCGCTACGACACCGGTCCAGCGCTCCGCGGCCTCGAGCAGCGGCCCGAACGCGTCGTCCGCGGGCACGCGTTCGCCGAGCAGATACGTGGAGCCCGCGAACCCCACCGCGACACACTGCGTTCGGGGATCGATCTCGTGGACGTCGTGGAGGTCGACGGATTCTTCGAGCACCCGCGACGCCATCAGTTCGAGCAGGGTGGTGGTCCCGCCGCCGCCCGAGCCGAGCAGGGCGAACCCCCGGGCGAGCGCGGGAAGGCGATCGGGCCCGAGGGTTCTCATGCTCACAGGGTAATGAGCGCCCGAGCCTCGGCGATCTGCAACTGCTCGACCGGCGTGAACGCGTCGGTGAGTCCGAAGGCCGAGGGACCGAACGCGGCGAGCGCGCCCGGGGTGCGCATGAGCTCGGGCGTCGAGATACCGAGAACTCGGACGCGCTGGCCGTACCGGAGCCCTTCCGTCGTGACCGGTTCGGCTGATTCGATGTCGGTGATGCAGATCAGATCGGGGACGATCGCCGCGAGGACCCCGTCGCGGCGTGCGACGAGGTTCTCGTTCTGGAAGGCCACCTCGAGGGTCGAGTCGTCGTCGGGGCCGAGCGCCGTGATGGTCGCCCGTCCCTTCGCGAATCCGTCGGTGGTGCGTCGCTCGACGTCGGTGACCTTCCCCACGAACAGTTCGCGCACGTGTGGATACAGCGTCGTCGACAGGGTCTCGGCGATGGCCTCGAACGGGGAACGGTGCTGTTCGCGAGCCTCACGGATGCCACGTCCCAGGGCCAGCGCCATCGACAGCGTCCGCGGGATCGCGGTGCGACGGACGTCCGCTCCCGTCATCGCGTACTCGGCGATGTGGGCGACCCCGCCGAGACGGATCGTGACCCCGCGGGCCAGCCACTCCATCTGGCGGTCGTCGTCGCCGGTGTCGATGACGGCGGTCTCACCGCGCTCCCCCGCGAGGGCGAGAGGCGAACCGTGCACGCCGTAGACGGCGAAGGTCTCCATGGACAGTTCCGGGAACGCACGGCCCATGCCGTCGGCATCCACCACCGGAAGGCCGGTTTCGGCGGCGACGATGAGGGGGATCATCGAATTGATACCCCCGCACTCGATCGGCATGGTGGCGTCGGCGGTGCGGCCGAGGTGCTTCTCGAGAGTGCGAAGGGCAAGCGTGGGCTCGGTGCCGGCGGGGATCTTCTCGACCATGACGGTCGGCGCCCCCATCTGCGCGGTCGGGATGACGAACATGTCGTCATCGATCTCATCGGGGTCGAGCACCGTGATGCTCCCTTCCCCCAGGACGCGCTCGACGAGCTTCTGCCCGATGTAGGGATCGCCTCCCCCGCCCGTGCCGAGCAGGGTCGCGCCGCGCGCGAGGTCGGGCAGGTCCGCGGCGGTCAGGGTCCAGCTCATGCGGCGGCCTCCCGGGTCTCGATGGTTCCGTCGAAGCGGTGCGCGGGCATCTCGTAGCCGAAGTACCCCGGGCCGACCATCGCGAGCGCCTCGGGGGCGTGCCAGCGTTCGTCGCTCGGAGCGGCGATGACACGGACGCGCTGGCCGTAGCGGAGCCCCTCGGTGGTGATGGGTTCGGCGGATTCGGCGTCCAGGACGATGATGAGGTCGGGCGTGGTCACGAGCACGCCGGCACCGGTACGGGCGATGAGGTGCTCGTTCTGGAACGACAGGGTGAGCGTGTCGTCGGTACCGTCGACGCGGGCGTTGCCGCGAGCGAAGCCCGCCGTCGTTCCGCGCTCGACGTCGACGACCTTGCCGGCGAAGACCTCGCGTCCACGCAGCGCGGCGACGACCGCCGCGACGGGGTCGGTCTTGGCCTCGCGTGCCTCGACGATGCCGCGACCGATCGACACGCACGCCGAGAGCGACGCCGGTACGAGCGCCTCGCGGGCCGTGGTCCCCGACATCGCGAATCCGGCGATCATGACGGAGCAGCCCATCTCGACGCACGCGACGCGGGCGATGCGTTCCGTCCAGGTGTTGTCGACGGTCGAGAGGACCGCCGTGTTGCCCTTCTCGTCGGCGAAAGCCAGCGGTGAGGCGGTGACCCCGTACAGGGTCGGCAGCACCATCTGCAGTTCGGGGAACGCACGACCCATTCCATCCGCGTCCAGGAGCGGCAGCCCCAGGGCCGCGGCGGCGGCGACGGGGATGGTGGAGTTCACTCCCCCGGCTTCGGCGCAGGCGATGTGCGTGACGGGACGCCCGAGCGATGCGGCGAGCGCGTGCACGGGGGCGACCACCTCGTCGAGGCTCGGGAGCTTCTCGACCATGACGGTGGGGGCGCCCATCATCGCGACCGTCAGCACGAGAGCGTCGTCGGGCAGCTCGTCGAGGCTCACGACCGTCACCGGACCGTGCTCGGCGAGTGCCCGGCGAGCGAGGAGGGCTCCGATGTACGGGTCTCCGCCTCCGCCGGTGCCGAGCACCGCCGCGCCACGGGCGAGGTCGGTCACCTGCGAAGCGGACAGCTCCCAGCTCACGCGCGCACGCCCATGTCGAGGTCGCCGACCGCTTTCACCCGGACGCGCGTGGCGTTGCCGGGGAGGTAGGGAATCGGCACCTCGTCGAAGTCGACGATCGACACCGACGACGGGCGCGCGCCGGCGGCGATCGCCTTGTCGACGGCTTCGGCGCGGATCGCGGCGATACCCTCGTCGCGGCGGCCCGCCTCGATCGCGTAGACCTTGTCGATCTCGCCGCCCACCTGGGCGATCGAGGCGCCGATGGCGTTGGCGACGGCATAGTTGCGGGGCCGGTGGACGGCGCCGAACAGCGGGAGGTCGTCGGGGAGGAGGATGCTGCCACCCCCGACCGCGACGACGGGGATCGGCTCCGGCGACGTGCGCATGCGGTCGACGGCCTCGGCCACACGCTCGGCGATGCGGGCGAGCACCCGGTCCACGAACGCCGGGTCGAGGTGCGCGACACGGGAGGGGTCCCCCACCTGTGCGCGGCCCGCCGCCACGGCGATGTCGGTCGCCGTCAGGGTGGAGCCGCCGAACACGAGGGCCTCCTCGGTCAACCGGTACCCGACGGACGCGGGGCCGACCTCGGCCGTCTCCTCGTCGACGATCGAGCCACCGCCGATGCCGATCGACAGCACGTCCGGCATCCGGAAGTTCGTCCGGATGCCGGCGACCTTCACTTCGTTCGCCGTCTCCCGGGGGAACCCGGCGTTGAGCAGGCCGATGTCGGCGGTCGTCCCACCGATGTCGACGACCGCGCACGTCTGCAGTCCGCTGGTGAGCGCGGCGCCGCGCATGGAGTTGGTCGGTCCTGAGGCGAAGGTCGCGACCGGGTATAGGCGCACGTAGTCCTCGTCCATGAGCGTGCCGTCGTTCTGGCTCAGGAAGATGGGCGCCTCGATCCCCTGCGCGCGCACCGCGGAGGTGAGTCCGTCGACGATCTCGGAGGCGAGTTCGCGCAGAGCCGCGTTGATGATCGTGGCGTTCTCGCGCTCGAGCAGGCCGATCCGGCCGATCTCGTGAGAGAGCGAGATCGCGACGTCCGGTCCGAGCACCTCGGCGAGGATCTCGGCCGCGCGCACCTCGAGGTCGTGGTTGACCGGCGAGAAGACCGATGAGATCGCCACCGATCGCACCCCGTGCTCCGCCATGTCGGCGGCGATGCCGCGCAGCTCGTCCTCGTCGAGCGGTGAGATGGGACGCCCGTCGAACTCGTACCCGCCGTGGGCGAGATAGCTGCGCGCCTGGATCGCCTCGGTCAGCACGTCGGGCCAGTCCACGAGCGGCGGCAGAGCCTTCGTCGCGGGAAGGCCCAGGCGCAGCGCGGCCGTGGGGGCCAGGCGCTGGGCTTGGACGAGCGCGTTGATGAAGTGGGTCGTCCCGATCATGACGGCGTCGACGTCGGAGCCGGAGAAGTCGTGCTCGGCGCGCAGCGCCGCGATGGCGTCGACGATGCCGGAGGTGACGTCGGGGCTGGTGGACTTCTTCACGCCGGCGAGGGTGTCCTTGCCGTCCATGAGCACTGCGTCGGTGTTGGTGCCGCCGACGTCGATGCCGATGTGCATGGGTGGAGCTTCTTTCGTTCGAGGAGAGCGGATCAGGATGCCACGGGCGCGGCGCTCGCTGCCGGGGACTGCGCGGTCGTGGCCTGACCGATGCCGCGCACCCAGCCGAGCTTGCCGGCGACGGTGTAGAGGACGATCGACAGCACGAGCGAGGAGATCGCCGGGATGCCCCAGGTGAAGAAGTACCCGACGAGGGCCGAGATCACCCAGATCACGAGGGTGACCGGCACGATGCGCGGGGAGGTCTGCGGGAGCCGTCCCTCGGCACGTGAGGCGTCGAGCTCTCCGCGCCACCGGCGAACGAGGAAGTATTCGGCGACCATGATGCCGGCGATGGGCGGGAAGGCGACGCCGAGGATGATGAGGAACTCGGTGAACTGCGACAGGATGCCCGCGGCCGCCAGGACCGAACCGACGACACCGAGCACGATGGTCGTGGTGACTCGATGGAGGTTCTTGCCGAAGGCCGTGGAGATGAAGTTCACCAGACCGAGGGTCGAGGAGTACAGGTTCCAGTCGTTGATCTTGAGCGTGCCGGTGATCACGATGATCAGACCGACGAGGCCCACCGATGAGGTCACGATCGCGACGATGTTGCCCGACTGGGCGGCGTGGGCGAGCAGTACGCCCGAGAGACCGATGACGAACTCTCCGAGGGTGACGCCGAGGACCGTCTGCTTGACGACGTCGGCCTTCGACCGGTTGAAGCGCGTCATGTCGGCGGTGATGATGGCGCCGACGATGAGGCCACCGGCGACGATCGCCGTTCCCTGCCAAACCGACATCGTCGGGCCGGGGGCGGGCGAGGTGAGCAGATCCCCGAACGAGTGGTTGCTGAGCTCGGAGATGATCGACCACCCCACGAGCACGAGGAACAGGGGCACCGTGATGTTGGCGAGCCACTGCATGCCGACGAAACCGACCGCGACGATCGCGGTCACGGCCAGACCGAACAGCAGACTCCACGCCCACGTCGGCATAAGCCCGGGGAGCAGGGAGTCGAGCGACTCGGCCGAGATGGCGGATTGGATGCCGAACCAGCCGATGAGGCTGATGCCGATCGCGAGGCCGACCAGCGATGCCCCGATGTCTCCGAAGCCGGTCCAGCGGGCGAGGAGCGCGGTGTTGAGACCCTCCTTCTGCCCGATGATCCCCACGATGCACATGATGACTTCGAGGATGATCGAGCCGAGCAGGAGCGCGAGGAAGGCGTCGCTGAAGGTCATCGCGTAACCGAGGGTGGCGCCGAGCAGGAACTGCGACAGGGCCGACACCTGGCCGAAGCGCTGCACGGCGATGCCGAACCAGTGCTTCTGGGCGTCGGGTGTCACGCGGCTGAGGGCGAAATCGTCGGCGTGTGCCATACGTGCCATGGGGTGTCCTTTGCGGGGAGGGACGGTGCGGGTGCTGCACACGCTATTGCCGTCCCCGCGGGCGAGACATGGGCATGTCGCCTCACATTGCATCCGAGCTGTGCAGCTTGCACATTTCGATCACTCGCGCGGCGCGTGCGCCTCGAGGAACTCGTACATCTCGGTCGTGTCCACGCCCGGGAACGCTCCGGTCGGCAGGGTCGCCAGCAGGGTGCGCGGCGTGCGGACGTTGGGCCACGCCCGACCGCGCCACGCGTTCTCGAGCGAAGCGGGCGCCCGACGGCAGCACGCCTCGACCGCGTGACGCGAGATCGCACGGTTGGAGGTGTCGCGACCACGGAACCACTTCGTGTCGTCGAAGCGCACGCCCACGCTCACCGAGTGCGCACCCTCGCTCGACTGCTCCACGCGCGCGGTGCACCAGTAGGTTCCGTTGCCGGTGTCGGTGTACTGGTAATACGGGTTGAAGAGGTCGTCTTCGTCGAAGACCACGCGGCTCGTCCAGCGCCGACAGCACATCTGCCCCTCGATCGAGCCGAGGCGATCGGTGGGGAAGTTCACGTCGTCGTTCTCGTAGGCCTTCGTGATGGTGCCCGACTCGTGCACCTTCAGGAAGTGCACCGGGATGCCGAGGTGCACGGTCGCCAGGTTCGTGAAGCGGTGCGCGGCGGTCTCGTACGACACCGAGTAGGCGTCGCGCAGGTCCTCGATGCTGATCGTGCGCCGCTCCTTCGCCTCACGGAGCGCCGGCATGACATGCGCCTCGGGCATGAGCAGGGCGCCGGTGAGGTAGTTCGTCTCGACCCGCTGCCGGAGGAACTCGTCGTAGCTCGTCGGCTCGCCGTGGCCGAGCATGCGGCTCGACAGCGCCTGCAGCACCGACGCGCGCGGGTCGCCTTTCGCGACCTTCGTGGACAGGTACAGCCGGCCGTTCTTCACGTCGGCGATGCTCCGCGTCGACGAGGGCAGGTCGGGCACGTAGTGCAGCGTGAAGCCGAGGTGGGCGGCGATGTCGCTCGCCCCGCGTTGGGTGAGGGGACCGCCAGGGTGCTCGATCGCGGTCAGGATCCCGGATGCCGTGCGCTCGAGGTCGGGAAAGTGGTTGTCCTGCGTGCGCATGAGGCGGCGCAACGCCACGTTGGCCCGCCGCGCCTCTTCGGGGGTCGCTGAGCGCTCCTCGCGGAGGCGCTCGATCTCGCCCTGCAGCGCGAGCATCGCCGACAGCACCTCGTCGGGCACCGACCGACCGACGCGGAACGGCTCGATGCCGAGCGCCTGGAACGTCTGCCCGCGCATCGCGCGCTCGACCGAGATCTCGAGCGCCGCGCGCTCGTCGAGGGGCTCGGCGTCGAGGATCTGCTCGAGCTTGCACTCGAGCGCCCGCGCGATCGCCTGAAGCAGCGTGAGCTTGGGCTCGCGACGGCCGTTCTCGATCATCGACATCTGGCTCGGGGCGCGACCGACCGCCGCGGCGAGCTCGTCGAGCGTGAAGCCGCGCGCGGTGCGCAGCTGACGGATGCGTCGGCCGATGGTGAGGGTGTCCACCTCGTCATCGTCGAACGGGAGGGATGCCGAAGAAGCGGAGACGCCGGTGTCCATACGTCATGTTCTCACCGGAACAGAAGATCGCGCGATCTTCACACGACAAATGCACTTCGAGGGGGCTGTTCTTCGCCGACAGTGGTCTCCACGGGGCACCGCAGCCCCGACATCCGAAGGAGAACGCTCATGACGATCCAGGCCACCCCCGCCCAGCAGCCCCTGCGCCCCGGCGACCAGACCGTGACCGCCGACGAGATCCGCGCCGCGTGGGAGAACGACCCCCGCTGGGACGGCATCGAGCGCACGTACTCGGCGGAAGACGTCGTGCGCCTCCGCGGCAGCGTCCGCGAGGAGTCCACCCTCGCCCGCCGCGGAGCCGAGAACCTGTGGAACCTCATCCACACCGAGGAGTACGTCCGCGCCCTCGGCGCCTACACCGGCGGACAGGCCGTGCAGCAGGTGCGCGCGGGTCTCAAGGCCATCTACCTGAGCGGCTGGCAGGTCGCCGCCGACGGCAACCTCGCCGGACAGACCTACCCCGACCAGAGCCTCTACCCCGCCAACAGCGTGCCCGCGGTCGTGCGCCGCATCAACAACGCGCTGCTGCGGCAGGACCAGATCGAGCGCGCCGAGGGAGAGATCACCCAGGACTGGCTCGCCCCGATCGTCGCCGACGCCGAGGCCGGGTTCGGCGGTCCGCTCAACGCCTACGAACTGGCCCAGTCGCTCATTTCGGCCGGCGCCGCCGGCATCCACTGGGAAGACCAGCTCGCGAGCGAGAAGAAGTGCGGCCACCTCGGCGGCAAGGTGCTGGTGCCGATCCAGCAGCACATCCGCACCCTGAACGCCGCGCGCCTGGCCGCCGACGTCGCCGGGGTGCCGACCGTGATCATCGCCCGCACGGACGCCCTGGCCGCCGACCTGCTCACCAGCGACGTCGACCCGCGCGACGCGGAGTTCCTCACCGGCGAGCGCACCAGCGAAGGCTTCTACCGCGTGCGCCCGGGCCTCGACGCGGTCATCGCCCGCGGACTCGCCTTCGCGCCGTACGCCGACCTCATCTGGGTCGAGACGGGCGAGCCCGACATCGAGCTCGCGCGCCGCTTCGCCGAGGCGATCCACGCCCGCTACCCGGGCAAGAAGCTCGCCTACAACTGCTCGCCGAGCTTCAACTGGAAGCGCCACCTCGATGACGAGCAGATCGCCACGTTCCAGGCCGACCTGGCCGCCCTCGGCTACGCCTTCCAGTTCATCACGCTGGCCGGCTTCCACGCCGTCAACCACTCGATGTTCGCCCTCGCCCGCGGTTACGCCGAGCGCGCCATGAGCGCGTACGTCGAGCTGCAAGAGGCCGAGTTCGCCGCCGAAGCGAACGGCTACACCGCCACGCGCCACCAGCGCGAAGCGGGCACCGGCTACTTCGACGTGGTCTCGACCGCGCTCAACCCCGACAGTGCGACGCTCGCCCTGGTCGGCTCCACCGAGACCGCCCAGTTCCACTGAGCCCTCACCCGCTCTCGCCCACCCCTCGTCCCCCTTCTCGCAGTGCATGTCCCATTTTCGGCTGCCTGGGCCACCCCCAGGCCGCCATTTTCGGGACATGGTCCGAGAAGCGGACGCGCCACAGAAAGCCACGACCATGACCCTCATCGACACCTCTCCCCCGCCGACCACCGAAGAATCCCGGATGCCGAGCACCCCGGCATCCGCCCCGCACCTGCGCCTCGAGCGGCCCGTGCACGGGCGCGACGGCGAGATCCTCACGCCCGCGGCGCTCGCCTTCGTCACCGAGCTGCACGACCGCTTCGCCCGGCGCCGGCACGACCGGCTCGCCGCACGCCTGCGCCGCCGCTTCGAGATCGGCACGGGCGACGACCCGCACTTCCGCGCCGACACTGCGCACATCCGCGACGACCCGTCGTGGCGCGTGGCGGGCGCCGGCCCGGGCCTGGAGGACCGCCGCGTCGAGATCACCGGGCCCACCGACCCGAAGATGACGATCAACGCGCTGAACTCCGGCGCGCGGGTGTGGCTCGCCGATCAGGAGGACGCCACGAGCCCGACCTGGAGCAACGTCATCGGTGGCCAGCTGTCGCTGTTCGACGCGATCCGCGGACAGCTGTCGTTCACGAGCCCCGAGGGCAAGCGCTACGAGGTCACCGCCGAGCGCACCCCCACGATCGTGATGCGCCCGCGCGGCTGGCACCTGCCCGAGAAGCACGTGAGCTTCATCGATCGCGCGGGGCGGGAGCTCCCGGCATCCGGATCTCTCATCGACTACGGGCTGTACGTCTTCCACAACGCGCACGCGCTGATCGCGGCGGGCCGGGGACCGTACTTCTACCTGCCGAAGATCGAGTCGGCCGAAGAGGCACGGCTCTGGGACGACGTGTTCTCGTTCACCGAGGAGCGCCTGGGCCTCGACCACGGCACGATCCGCGCGACCGTGCTGATCGAGACGCTGCCGGCGGCGTTCGAGATGGAGGAGATCCTCTTCGCCCTGCGCGACCACTGCGCCGGGCTCAACGCCGGGCGGTGGGACTACATCTTCTCGATCATCAAGACCTACCGGGGCCGGGGCGCCCGCTTCGTGCTCCCCGACCGCAGCGAGGTCACGATGACCGTGCCGTTCATGCGGGCCTACACCGAGCTGCTCGTGCAGACGTGCCACAAGCGCGACGCCTACGCGATCGGCGGCATGAGCGCGTTCATTCCGAACCGCCGGCGACCCGAGGTCACCGAGGCCGCGTTCGAGAAGGTGGCCGCCGACAAGCGGCGCGAGGCCGGCGACGGCTTCGACGGCACGTGGGTGGCCCACCCCGACCTCATCCCGGTGGCCCGCGCCGAGTTCGACGCGGTGCTCGGCGACGAGCCGAACCAGCTCGGGCGCACCCGCGACGAGGTGGCGGTCGACCCCGCCGACCTGCTCGACGTGCGCATCGGTCTGCCGGTGACGACGGCGGGTGTGCGGGGCAACGTCTCGGTGGCGATCCGCTACATCGAGGCCTGGCTGCGGGGCCTGGGCGCCGTCGCGATCGACGACCTCATGGAAGACGCCGCGACCGCCGAGATCTCGCGCTCGCAGATCTGGCAGTGGATCCACCAGGACCACTCCACGGCCGAGGGCACCGCCATCACCCGCGACTTCGTCGAGGCTCTCGTGACGGACGTGCTCGCCGAGGTGCGGCGCTCCGAGGGCGACCGCTTCGACGACGCCGCCGCGGTGTTCCGCGAGGTGGCGCTGCGCGAGGAGTTCCCCGCGTTCCTCACCCTGCCGGCGTACGCGAAATACCTGAACTGATTCACCGGATGCCGAGGGGCCGGGGCCACGAGCCCCGGCCCTTTCGTGCGGCGGGAGTCAGCGCGCGGCGGACCGGAAGCGTCGGGGCTTGCCCTCACCGAGGTCGGCGAGACGCTCGACGCGCTCGAGCCGAACGGGCTGACCGAGCAAGGCGCGCAGCGCGGTGGTGATCGCCGTGCCGTCGCCGCCGGCGATCCTCACCTCGAGCCCGCCGTCCGCTCGCTGCTCCACCGTCCAGCCGTGCGCGCCGTGGCTCTGCAGCTGCTGCGTGAGGTCGACCGACGGCACGCGCGTCCCCGCGGCACTGACGAAGTCGGTGTGCTCGCGCCCCTCGAGGTCGGCGATGCCGACGCCGCCGCCGGGGAGGTCGACGAGCCGACCGACGTCGCCGGTGCGGTACCGCACGAGCGGCAGCAGGGGGTTCTCGCCCGCGGTCACCGTGATCTCGCCCATCGCTCCGTCGGCGACCGGCTCGCCCGCAGCATCGAGCACTTCGACGTGCACCCGCCGGTCGAGCACGCGGAACGGTCCGTCGTCGGTGCGCACCGCGATCGGCCGGGTCTCGTGCAGGCCGTACACGTCGAACACGGGGCACGAGAACGCGGCCTCGAGCTCAGCGCGCAGCGGCGCCGACAGGGCCATCGCGCCCGAGAACAGGGCGAGCGGGTGCACGACGGCCCGCAGTTCGGGGGTCAGCAACTCGGACAAGCTGGTGGGGTTGCCCGAGATCACCTGCGGATCCGCGTCTCTGAGGAAGATCGAGCGATCGGATGCCGCCCGCCAGGCGCCCTCGTTCAGATTGACCCGCGCCATGGCGCGCTGGGCGAAGCCGCTGACGATCGACACGTACGTGAAGGCCTGGCGCTGCTGCAGCACCCACATGATCGCGAGCCGCTCGGCATCCGGCTCCCACTTCACACCCGCTTCGCGCACGAGGCGGACGAGCAGGTGGAAGCCGCGCGCCACCTCCTCGACGTCGTCGGGGATGACCAGCGCCGCCCCCGTCGACCCCGAGCTCGTGCCGTGCAGCATGCGGTCGAGGTCGGCGTCGAGGGGGACGAATGCCGAGACGTCGGCGACGAGATCGCGCCGCTCGATCGTGGGGAAGTCGTCGAGGGTCCGCAGCCCCGTCATGCCTCGATAGAACGGAAGTCGCCGCGCGGTGTCGAGGTGCGCGTCGAGCCACCCGTCGAGCGGCAGCGGCGTGCGAGCGCGGTCGACGGCCTCGGCGGTGAGTCGGTCCCCCGTGGCATGCACCCACGCGGGGGCCGCCGGGTGCGTGCGCCACCGCTGCAGGCGCGCGGCGCCGCCGGTGTCGAGGGTCGGCCAGCGCTCGGCATCCGTCAGCACCGCCGCCGATCCCGGCCGGTACTCGCCGAGGGCGAGCGGGTCGTCGTCACTCACTCGAGTACCTCGCGGCGGCTTCCCGGGCGCGCGCCTCGGCGAGGCGGCGGGCGATCTCTTCGCGGTGACGGTACGCGGCGTACGCCTCGGCGAGCGCGGCGTTGCGGCGGAGCGAGTCGCGCGCGTCGAGGAGGGCGCGCGCGGTCTCGCGGTCTTCGCCGGCCGGCAGGAAGCCCGCCCACAGCACGAAGGTGCGCGCCGCCTCTTCTCGCCGCTCGGCGTCGGCGAGCCAGTCGCGCGGATCCACCACGGGCGCGAGGCGCAGGGCCAGGGCGTCGATCGCGCGCGCCACGTCGCCGCCGGCGAGTGACGGGACGAACGGTTGCACGAGGTCCTCGCTCGCCACCACCCACAAACCGATGGCCGCGCCCGTGCGCACCCGCTCGTCGTCGGCGTGATCGATGGATGCCAGGGGTCTGCCCAACACGTCGCCGGCGAGCGCGCGCAGCGAGACGTCGTCGTCGAGGAACGGCCGCGGCACGCTCGACAGGCGCGCCGCGATCTCGTCGACCCCGGGGCCGGGCCGGGCGCTCGCCCACGCCGTGTCTTCGGGCGGCGCGATCGCCGACCACACGCTCAGCAGATCGTCCGCCTCAGCCACCGAGCACCTCCGCCAATCGCGCGCACACCGCGGGTGCGTCGTCCATCCGTTCGATGTACATCACCTCGTATCCCGCCCGCAGCGCCGGCTCGGCGACCCGGTGCTGTCGATCGAGCACGACGAGGGTCGCCGTGCTGAGTGTCTCGCGCACCCGGGGCGCGACATCGGCGCGAGCGGGATCGCCGTCGCCGAAGAGCGAGGTCAGCCCGTCGTCGGAGAGAACCACGAGGTGACGCCGGTGCGCGGCATCCGGAATCCCCCGTCCGGCGTACCTCTTGTCGAGCAGGTCGAGGGGGAAGGTCGTGCCGCCGGCGAAGAAATGGGCGAGGTCGGCGATGACCCGGGCGGGGTCGCGAGAGTACTCCTCGCGGCCGGCGACCTGGCCGGGTCCCGAGAAGCTCGTGACGCGCACACGTCCGCCTCCCCGCAGCACCGACAGGGCGAGGATGGTGCCCGCGAGCACGGCGGGCGAGCCCGTCTGCGGCTGCGGCATCGAGCCCGAGCTGTCGATGTAGAGGTCGAGATCGATGCTCGACGACACCGGCGGCGGATCATCGGGCAGGTAAGAGCGCCGCAGCGTCGTCACCCCGGGCACGACCGCCCCGCCCGCCTGCAATGTCGCGGGCCAGTCGAGATCGGCGAGGTCGTCACCGGTCTCCCAGCTCTCGAAGGGTCCCGGGAGGTCGGCCGAGACCGCACGCGGCAACCGCTGCGTGAACGGACGCACCCAGCGCGTCGCCTCGGCTCGGTACCAGGCCGCGATCACGGCAGCCGGGTCCGCGTCGGCGTACAGCTCGAGGGTCTGCGCGATCCCGAGGGCCTGCCCCGTGGCCGAGCCCTTCGCCGCCGGCGCAGCAGCGGCCCCCGCGGAGGAAGGCACCGCGCCGCTCAGCCGCCGATCCGACAGCACCCGGCCGAGCTCCGAGGGGGTCGCGGCGGCGTCATCGGCGGCGCAGGTGCCTCCGGGGAGCGAGGCCGCGCCGTCGGTGCGCGGATCGATGAGGTAGGGCGCCACCACGACGCCGAAGCGCAGGGCCCCGGCCACGGCGTCGCCCGCGAAGGTGCGCACGAGCGAGGCGAGCACGTCGGCGTCGAGGGCGGGACGCGTGACCGTCGCTTCGGCGAGTTCGTCGGACACGCGCTCGGCGGCCCTGCGCGCCTGCCGCAGCGCCTTCTCGGCCGCGCGGTGCTCCGCGGCGATGCGCGTCCAGGGCAGTTCCTGCTTCTGCTTCGGCGGGCGTCGGGCGGGCTCCGGCGGCTCGGGGTCGCAGAGGGTTCCGCGGGGCAGGTTCCACAGCAGCTCGTACGTGCGCAGGTACACCCACCACAGCGGGCTCGGCGACGAGCGCGAGGCGCGGTACAGCTCTCGCGACAACCGCACGATGCCGGGCTCGCCCACCCCGTCGCGCCGTCGCTGCAGGACGGCGACACGGGCGTTGACGAGCAGGTCGGTCCACAGGTTCGACATCAGCGCGAGATCCTCGTCGCGCAGGGTGGGTGCCCCCGCGGCCTGCAGGGCGCGGGCCATCTGATGGCGGATCTTCAGCGCGTCCAAGCGCGTGCTCGGGGCGAGCACGTGGTGCCCGAGTTCGTGCGCGAACACGCTCTCCATCTCGCCTGCTCCCCCGAGCTGCGCGACCATGACCGGGTCGACCGTGACGACCGGCGGAAAGGTGAACCACGCGGGAGCGCCGTGCTCGTCGCCTGCGCCGGGAGCCATGCGCGCCTCCTGCAGCCGCACGCCCCACAGTCGCTGCGCCGCCTCCCACGCCAGCAGCTCGCCTCCGATCGGCGACATCGTCGTGCTCACGCCGGCTCCGCGACGTGGATCCACACCAGGTACGAGTCGGCGAAGGTGATGACGGATGCCGCGCCCGCGGCGCCCGGATCGGGCTCATCGTCGAGCGGGCTCAGGCGCGACCCCCAGGCGTCGGCGTCGATGCGCCACCACCGCGCCCCGGTGCGCACGGCGAACGCGCCGTCGACACCGAGCGGTCGACCGTCGGCCGGAGGCGCCGTCCACGCGCCGCCGAGACCGCGGAACCCTCCGACCGCGCAGACGTAGCCGTTGGCCTCGCGGCGGCCGGGCCACCAGTACCGGTCGGTTCTCTGGCGCTCGACGAAGACGCCGAGGTGGGCGGCATCCATCCCCAGGGCGGCCGCCGCGGCTGCGCCTTCGCCGGACGACCACGCCCGCTCGATGCTGCCCAGAGCGTCGTCGCGCAGGCCGAGCGCGCCGGCTCGCCAGCCCGCGATGCCGGCGAGGGCGATCGGGTCGAACCCCTCGCCGGCCGCGCGCCCGGCCGCGAACGACACGGCGAACCGCTCGGCCGAGCCGCCCGCCGCTTCGACGTTGCGTCCCGCCAGCGCCAGGTCGAGCCCCTCGACCGGCACCGGGGTGCCCACCGGCGGAGTGCGATCGGCGAGGTGGCCGGGGCGTCGGATCACGAACGCCCCTCGAGCCAGCGCAGGTAGGCCGTGTAGCGCTGGTGCAGGTACTTCAGCGCCATGAGGTCGTCGAAGTCGCGGCCGTAGAGCTTGCCGGTGCCCGCGACGGTGCGCAGCCGTGCCTCGATCTCGGTGAGGCGCCGACCGGCCTCGACCGCCCCGACGCCGTCGAGGCCCGCCTCGAGCTGCGCGAGCAGCGCGCCGACCGGGTCGTCGCCCCCGCGGCCGAGGGCGTCGAACTGTCGGCCCGACTCCGCGAACAGGTCGGCGAGCCAGCTCATCACATCGGTGCTGAGCTCGCGCTCGGCCCCCACATCGAACCGAGGATGGGTGGGATTGGGCAGCAGCTTGCCCCGCAGCACGAACGGCAGCATCGCGCCCACGTCGGCGACCGATACCGCGTCGCGACCACGGAACCAGGCGACGGCCTTGGCGTAGACGATGAGGGTCTGCAGCGCCCGCACCGACAGGCCGTTGAGGGTCTGCGCGCCGGGATCGGTCATGAGGTCGGCACCGGAATTCGCCTCGATCGCCTCGGCGACCCGGCCTCCGGCAGTGGTCACCGTGTCTTTCGTGCGGTACTCGAACCGGCGCCCGCCGCCCTGCACGAACTCGAAGTGACTGAGGAAGAACTCCAGCCGCCGACGCACCTCGGCCGGCACCGGCACCGCGCGGATCGCCGCGCGCATCGCCGACTGCTCGTCGGGAGCGAACACGAGCTCGGCGGGCACGTGCTCCTCGGGCTTCTCGCCGGCTTCGACGCGGGCGACGAGCTCGTCGAGGAAGCGGCTGTTGAACCCCGCTGCGGGCACGGTCACGTCCATGCGGTCGCGCAGCGCCTGGATGACGGGGAAGGTCCCACCGCCCGCGTCGTCGTTGGCGGTGAAGAACCAGCTCTCCACGCCCGAAGCGGGGGCCGTGCGACGCATCTGGTCGTGGCTCTCGACGTAGCCCTCGGCCACCATCGTCAGCAGGGCCGACTGCGTCTTGGTGGGGATGCGGTTGTACTCGTCGACGATCTTGACGGGCCGCGTCAGCCACTCGCGCCACGCGATGCCGATCTCGGCCAGGCTCGACGCGTTCATCAGATCGCGCGGCAGAGGGATGCCGACGAGGTCGCTGATCGACAGCTGCGGCTGCCCCTGCTGCACGCCGCGCCGCACCTCCTCGGGCGTCGACCCGGCGAGCACTCCCATGAGCACCGCGACGGTGGTCTTGCCGCGGCCCGGGCCGCCGATCAGCAGGCACTTGCCACCCACCGCGAAGCTCAGCAGCGGTAGCAGCACGTTCGAGGAGTACGAGGGCTCGTTCGGCAGGGTGAGCTCGGCGCCGGCGTCGCCCAGCTCGAACGTGAGCGGGCGCCCCGACGAGAACTCCACGTCGTAGTAGGGCGAGATGACCGCGCGATTGACGATCCAGTAGTACGTCTGCCGCAGCTTCTCGTCGAGAGGCGGCGCGGCCGGGGCGGGTGCCTCACGGAAGAGGTCGGCCGCGGCGAGCGGGGCGACCCCGTCGGCGGCGTTCGACGTCGTGGGTGACTCGGAGAGCTTGTGCCAGCGGTCGGCCATCGCGCCAGCCTAACGTCCGGCCCGTCGCCGCAGCTCCTCTTGCTCGGCGAGCGACCGCCCCTCCATCGGCGGGGTGAACGACGTCGCCCGCGCCACGGCGTCGCGCACGGCGGGCAACGCCTGAGCGAGCCGCGCGGCGACCGACCCGCGCACCTCGAGCCAGGGAACGGGCTGCGCGGCGAGCACCTCGCGGAAGCGCTCCTGCATATCGGTGCGGATGTGCTCGCCGTCGCGCATGCCGTCCTGCACGAAGGGGATCTCATCGCCCGTGAGGATGTAC
Source organism: Microbacterium testaceum StLB037 (assembly GCF_900104345.1). Classification (GTDB taxonomy): domain Bacteria; phylum Actinomycetota; class Actinomycetes; order Actinomycetales; family Microbacteriaceae; genus Microbacterium; species Microbacterium testaceum_A. Next base: position 238,518 of record NZ_FNJN01000004.1, on the reverse strand, counting down.
AGCGCCGGGCGGTGCTCCGCGGCCCGCGCCAGGATGCGCGGTGCCGGGGTGCCCACGTACCTCTCGTGCCAGAGCGCCGTGGCGAGGACGTCGGTGTCGCAGACGAGGACCGAGCGGGGAGCCCGCCGCACGGCATCCTGTTCCCACCCGATCTGGCGATCGACGACGAGATCGAATTCGTCGCTGCGCCACGGGGCGTCGAGTCCGCCCTCGCGCGTCTCGCTGAGCTCGCGGCCGTACTCGGGCACCCAGATCGTGCCGAGCTCGGCGGCGAGGGCTTCGGCGAGGGTCGTGGAGCCCGTCGACTCGGCACCGAGGACGACGACGCGCGCGGCCAGATCGGCCCGCACCGCGGGCGACAGCTCGTGCCAGTGACCGTCGAGATCGGCACGGATCGCCGTTCCCGACACGGGGTTGAGCCGGCGTCCCGGGTCCACCTGCACCCAGTCGGCACCGAGACGGCGCGCGAGCTCGGCCCCGTACTCATCGGAGGTGAAGACCACATCGACCGGCTCGTCGAGCAGGCCCGCGATCGTCGCGGTGTGCGCGTCCCACGCGGTCTCGGAGGCGAAGTCGACCGGAGTGTCGTCGAGGAGGTCGACCACGCGCACCGTCGGGTGGTCCTCGCGCACCCATGCGGCCCGTCGCTCGAGGGGGATCGATTCGACGGATGCCGCGATCACCTCGACCGTGACCCGCTCGCACGCCCGGGCCGCCGAGCGGATGAGGTGCGCGTGACCGACGTGGAGGGGGTAGAACTTCCCCACCACCACGCCGTGCCGATAACGGCGCTCAGGCACGCGCGGCGCTGAGGTCATCGGCATCCGTCGTCTCGTTCCGCAGCCGACTCCACGACCGCAGTCCGCCGACGCACAGGACGATGAAGAGGGCGTAGAGGGCGGCGATGATCCACAGTCCGGTGGCGATCGACAGCGCGACGAACACCACATCGACGCCGATCCACACCCACCAGCTCTCGATCCACTTGCGGTTGAGCATGTACTGGGCGACGAGGCTGGCCGAGGTCGTCGCGGCATCGGCGAGCGCCACCTGCGAGTCGGTGTACGTGTCGAGAAGCCAGGTCAAGACGAGGGTCCCCACCACCGCGACGACGATGAGCCACGGCACCGCCCGTCGAGGCGTGCGGGCCACGTACTCGCGATCGTGTTCGATACGACGCGTCCACCGGAACCAGCCGTGCACCCCGAGCACCAGGTACACCACCTGCAGTCCCGCGCTGGCGTAGATCCCGGCCGGCACGAACACCGAGAGGAAGACGAGGTTGTTGGCGATGCCGATGGGATAGGTCCACACGTTCCGCCGGGCAGCCAGCAGCACGCACGCCGCCCCCGTGACGAAACCGAGGATCTGCATCCACTCGGCGAGAATCCAGTCGATCACCCGTCGAGCCTAGGCGGGTTCTACGGTCGGGCCGGGTCCATCGGCGCGAACGGGCGCAGGCTCTCGCGCGAGGTGAGCTTGGAGGCCACGAGCGACCCGGCAACGGCGAGGAAGATCGGCAGCAGCAGCGTGAATCCGGTGTTCGTGAACTCGATGATCAGTGCGATGGCCGTGAAGGGGGCGCGCATGTTCGAAGCGAGAAACGCGGATGCCGCGACGATCGCGAGCGCCGTGCCGTCGGCGCCGGGCCAGACGAACGCCCAGCCCGCCGCAGCGGCCGCACCGAGCGCCGCACCGATCGCGACCGACGGCTGCAGCGTTCCGCCGATCGCCCCCGAACCGAGCGACACGGTCGTCGCGACGTACTTCAGCACGGCGAGCGCGAGGAGCAGCAGGGCCGGCTGCGAGAGGTCGAAGCCGGCGGTGGCGAGCGCCCGACCGTTGCCGAGGATGAGGGGGAACGCGGCGCCGAGCGCTCCCACCGCGGTGAAGGTGAGGGGCAGGACCACCAGCAGCTTCCAGCCGTGGGGGCGGAAGCGCGACAGCTTCTTCGTGATGGTCGCGAAGCTCGCCGCGCCCCATCCCATGAGGGGGCCGATGAGCACGGCCGCGACGATCAGCGAGGCGTTCACCTCGAGCGATCCCACCGAATACAGCGACCCGTCCCCGACGAGCGGGCGCGCGACCAGCGTCGCGATCGCGCTCACGGTGAGGGCGACCACGGCCGCGCCCACGCTGAACTGCGCGAGCAGGATCTCGACGGCGAACAGCGCGCCGGCCAGGGGCACGTTGTAGACCGCGGCGAGACCCGCACCCGCGGCCGAGGCGATGAGGATGCGGCGCCAGCGCGCGTCGAGGCGGAACCAACGGACGATCTTCGAGCCCGCCATGGCCGACAGCTCGCGCGGGGCGACCTCTTTGCCGATCGAGGCGCCCATGGCGACCGACCCCACCTGGATGACGGTGTCGGCGAGGGTTTCCCACCACGGCATCCGGGCCCCGTCGACGCCCTGCTCGACCGTGGCGAGCTTCCGCCCGAAACGGCGCAGGAGATACCAGCCGACGGCGGCCACGACACCCGCACCGCCGACCGTCGCGATCGGCAGCCACCACATCGCGGGGTACGCCAGGCCGTCGAGGAACGGCCCCTCCTCGTGGCCCCACACGAGGTGCTCGAGGCTGTGGACGATGAACACCAACAGCAGGACCGCGAGACCGGTCGCCACCCCGACGATGAGGGTCGCGAGTCCCAGACGAACGAGCGTGCCCAGCCCTCGACGACGGGAGGGCAGCAGGGTGGGTGTCTCAGCGGTCACCCCGACACGCTAATGGAGCTGTGTTTCGTAAGTCGTCACGACCCTCGGCTGGGGCGGGCGCGAACAGTAGGCTCGGAACCGTGACTTCCCGCGCCCCGCTCTCCCGCAAGCTGTCCGCCATCGCCGAGTCCGCGACCCTCAAGGTCGACGCCAAGGCCAAGGCCCTCCAGGCCGCCGGTCGACCGGTCATCTCGTACGCGGCCGGCGAGCCCGACTTCGCCACACCCTCGTTCATCGTCGATGCCGCAGCGAAGGCGCTGCAGGACCCGAAGAACTACCGCTACACCCCCGCCGCGGGCCTCCCCGTGCTGCGCGAGGCGATCGCCGCGAAGACCCTCCGCGACTCCGGCCTCGAGGTCGCGCCCTCGCAGGTCATCGTGACCAACGGCGGCAAGCAGTCGGTGTACCAGGCGTTCCAGACGGTGGTGAACCCCGGCGACGAGGTGCTGCTGCCCGCCCCGTACTGGACCACCTACCCCGAGGCGATCGCCCTGGCCGACGGCACGCCCGTCGAGGTGTTCGCCGGCGCCGACCAGGACTACAAGGTCACCGTCGCCCAGCTCGAGGCCGCGCGCACCGACAAGACCACGGTGCTCGTGTTCGTCTCGCCCTCGAACCCCACCGGCTCGGTCTACACGCCCGAAGAGACCGCCGAGATCGGTCGCTGGGCCCTCGAGCACGGCATCTGGGTCATCACCGACGAGATCTACCAGAACCTCACCTACGAGGGCGTCAAGGCCGTCTCGATCGTCGAGGCCGTGCCCGAGCTCGCGGGGCAGACCATCCTGGTCAACGGCGTGGCCAAGACCTACGCCATGACCGGATGGCGCGTGGGCTGGATGGTCGGACCGGCGGATGCCATGAAGCTCGCCGGCAACCTGCAGTCGCACCTGTCGAGCAACGTCAACAACGTCGCGCAGCTCGCCGCCGCCGCGGCGCTCAACGGACCCCAGGACGAGGCCGAGCAGTTCCGCCTCGCCTTCGACCGTCGTCGTCAGCTGATCGTGTCGGAGCTGTCGAAGATCGACGGCGTCGAGGTGCCCAACCCGCTGGGCGCGTTCTACGTCTACCCCGACGTGCAGGGCCTGCTGAACCGCACGTGGGGCGGCGTCACGCCCGCCACCTCGCTCGAGCTCGCCGACCTCATCCTCGAGCAGGCCGAGGTCGCGGTGGTGCCCGGCGAGGCCTTCGGCCCGAGCGGATACCTGCGCCTGTCGTACGCCCTGGGCGACGACCAGCTGCTCGAGGGCATCCAGCGCCTCCAGCGCCTGTTCGCCTGAGCATCCACGTCCGTCGGGGCGGTCGCCGGGATCCCGGTGGCCGCCCCGCGGTCGCCTCGGGCGCTCCTCCCCAACCCCCGCATCTTTCCGCGTGAGGGGTCAGTTCTTGTCGCCCACAGCCTCGCTCGGCGACACGAAATGACCCCTCACGCGCGGCCGGGCTGTGGATAGCGTGAGCGGGCCGGCGGGCCGGATGAACAAAATGGCAGATGCCGACTCCCCGCTCCCCCGCGTCGCTCGCTCCCTCTTCCGCATTCACGGTGGCCGAGGGGCGGCGCGCCGGGCTCTCGACGACGACATTGCGCTCGGCTGCCTGGCGGGCGCCCCACCGTGGAACGCGGGTAGCCCCCGAGCACGATGACCGCGCACGGCTGGCCGCGCTCCTTCGCGCCTGCCCCGATGCCGCGTTCTTCTGCGGCGCGACGGCCGCTCTCCTGCATGGGCTCCCGCTCCCTCTGCGCATCGCGGAGAGTGCCCGACGGATGCCGGTCATCGGTGTCCCGCACGATCACGTGCGGATCCGCCGATCGGGCGTCATCGGCCGACGGCTGATCGTCGAGGTGAACGATGTCGTCGAGGTCGACGGCATCCGATGCACGTCCCTTCTGCGTACGTGGGCGGAGCTGGCGGAAACGCTGCCGGTTCCGCATCTGACAGCGGTGTCGGACTTCCTCATCGCGCACCGGATGACGCTGGCGACGCGTGGCCAGCTGGAGCAGACGCACCGACGGTTCCTCGGCGGTCGAGGGTCGAAGGCGAGACCCCTCGCGATCGATCTTGCAAACGAGAAATCGGAGTCGCCCCGTGAGTCCGAGCTGCGGGTGCTTCTCGTGATGGCGGGCCTTCCCGAGCCGGAGTGCAACGTCGAGATCTACGACGGGCCTCGATTCGTGGCGCGGGTCGATCTGCTCTACCGGGACAAGCGGACCGTCCTCGAGTACCACGGCGATCATCACCGCGACCCGCAGCAGTGGAGCCGGGATCAGCGCCGACGCGCGGAGCTCGAATCCCTCGGGTACCGGTACACGAGCGTGACCGCGCGCGACTTCGACGACCCGTCAGCCCTGCTCGCTCGGGTCCGACGCTTCCTCGCCCGGCCCGCCAACCACGCGTGAGGGGTCAAGAACTGTCGCCTCCCAGCCGCCCAGGCGACACCGACTGACCCCTCACGCAACCAGCCGCGTGAGGGGTCAAGAACTGTCGCCTGGCGTGCGCGCAGGCGACACAAAACGACCCCTCACTCGACGAAGGACCGGTGCTACAGCTCGACGTTGACCAGGACCGGTTCCGGCTGCAGCACGAGGCCGAACTCCGACGCCACCCGGTTCTGCACGAAGCGGGCGAGCTCGGCGATCTCGGCCGCGGTCGCTTCTCCGCGGTTCGTCAGGGCGAGCGTGTGCTTGGTCGAGAGCCCGGCGCGCGAGCGCGGGAAGCGGAACCCCCGGCGGAGACCGGCGTTCTCGATGAGCCAGGCTGCGCTCACCTTGACCTGCCGCGACACCACGGGGGGCGGGGGCAGGATGCCGTCGAAGGCGGCGAGCGGAATGACCGTCACCGGATCGAGCACCGGCGTGAGGGGCCACTGGGGGCACTCGGCCGGGAGGGTGCGGGCGAAGGCCTCCGAGACGATCGCGTTCTGGAAGAACGACCCCGCGCTCCAGGTGTCGGGGTCTTCGGCGTCGAGGACCATACCCTTGCGGGCGCGGGTGGTGAGGACGTGGTCGCGGATCCACCGGAGCGAGACGGTCTGGCCCGGTTCGAGACCGAGGGCGCCGCGCAGCTGCTCGCCCGCGATGGGCCGCTCCTCCGCGCCCACGCGTTCGAGCTCAAGCGTCACCGAGAGGATGACCGCGGAGCGCTCGGGCACCGAACCGTAGTGGCGCTTCAGCACCGACGTGCGAAAGCCCAGGCCCAGTTCTTCGGCGGAGACGGTCGAGACCTCACCGGTCGACTCGTCGATCAGCTCGACCTCGACGAGGGTCTGCACGATCTCCTGGCCGTAGGCCCCGACGTTCTGCACGGGCGCGGCACCGACCGTGCCGGGGATTCCCGACATCGCCTCGATGCCGGCGAAGCCGCGCGCGACCGTCTCGGCGACGAGGGCGTCCCAGTCGTGTCCGGCCTGCACGCGCAGGCGTACCGTGCCCTCGCGCGAGCCCGGCAGCTCTTCGATCCCCGACGTGCGGAGCCGCACGACCGTGCCCTCGAACGGCTCGTCGCCGACGAACAAATTCGAGCCGCCGCCGAGCACGAACCACGGCTCGCCCTCGGCCCACACCTCGCGGAGCGCGGCGACCGCCTCGTCGAGCGTCGAGGCGTCGATGAGACGGGAGGGTTCTCCCCCCGTGCGCAGGGTGGTCAACTGCGAGAGGGGGACGGGGGCGACCTCGGGCATCAGGACAACCGCACCCGCACCTGCGCCTTGCCGAGCACCGTCGTCTCGGCGAACGTGACGGTCAGGTCGATGCGGGCGGTCTCGTCGTCGACGGCTCCGACCTTCGCGCTGACGTGCAGGTCGGCTCCGGCCTCCGGGTCGACGACGACCGGTCGGGTGAAGCGCACGCCGTATTCGGCGATGCGTCCGGTGTCGCCCAGCGCGTCGGCCAGCGTGCCGACGGCGATGCCCATGGTGAGCATGCCGTGCGCGAGGACGCCCGGCAGACCCACGGCGGCGGCGACGTCGTCGCGGTAGTGGATGGGGTTGAAGTCGCCCGACGCGCCGGCGTAGCGGACGAGAGACTCACGCGTGAGGTGGACGGAGCGTTCGGCGATGACCTCGCCGACGGTGAACGGGCTCATGCGCCGGCCTCCCCTGCGAGCAAAACGCTCGTCGTCGTCACGACGTGGGCGCCGTCGGCATCCACGATCTCGGCTTCGCTCGTGATCATCGCGTTACCGCCCAGGGTCCGGATGCCGGTGACCGAAAGCGTCGCGACGAGCTCGTCGCCCGCGACGATGGGCCGCGTGTAGCGGAACCGCTGCTCGGCGTGCACGAGGCGCGACAGCTCGATGCCGGAGTCGGGGTCGCCGAGCAGCTGCTGGAGCGTCAGGTCTTGGACGACCATCGCGAAGGTCGGCGGGGCCACCACGTCGGCGTACCCCAGGGCGCGCGCGGCCTCGGGGTCGGTGTGCTGCGGGGCGTCGGCGAAGACGGCGCGGGCGAACTCGCGCACCTTCTCGCGGCCGACCAGGTAGGGAGCGGTCGGCGCGAAGGCACGACCGACGAGTTCGGGGTTCACGGGCACCCGTCCAGTCTATCGAGCGGGTTCGCGCCACCGCCGTGGATCAGCGCTGGTGACGCCCGCGAACCGCCTTGACCGCCATCTGCGAGGCGATGAAGACGAGGAAGATCGCGAACAGCACGTTGCCCACGAACGGATCGACGAACTTCGCGATGAGGGCGCCCACCGGGGTGGTGAGGCACGCGGCGATCCCGATGCACAGGGCGGCACGGATGTCGACGTTCGAGCGGCGCAGGTTTCCGACGGTCCCCGAGATCGCCGTGGGGATCATCATGAGCAGCGAGGTGCCCTTGGCGATGAGGTCGCTCGTGCCGAACAGCAGCAGCAGGGCGGGGACGACGATGATGCCGCCGCCCACGCCGAGCAGACCCGCCAGGGTTCCGGTGATCACCCCCAGCAGCGCAAGCCCCGGTCCGGTGATCCAGGTGAGCTCGAGTTCGGCGTCGCGCGAGGGGATGACGAAGAACAGACTCACCATCACCACGATGAGGAACGCCACGAACGCCCAGCGCAGCGCGGTCTGCGACAGCTTCGGGAGCAGCCACGTGCCGATCTGGGCGCCGACCACCGCGAAGGCGGCCAGGATCAACGCGGGGAGCCACGCGACGTGCCCGTCGATGGCGTAGGTGATGACGCCGACGGATGCCGTGGGCACGATCGCCGCGAGCGAGGTACCCGCCCCGAGACGCTGGTCGAAGCCGAGCAGCAGCACCAGCAGCGGCACGATGACGGTTCCGCCCCCGACGCCAAACAGGCCCGACATGAGACCGGCGAGAAGACCGACACCGATGCAGACGAAGAAGAAGCGGGCGGAGCGCGCGGGGCGGGTCTCGGGGGTCACGGCATCCAGTCTTCCACCGTCCGCGCGACGCCCCCGACGAGGTGACTCGCCCGGAAACGAAAGCGGCCCCCGGTGGTCCGAAGCCGCGTCCACCGGGGGCCGTCGCCCTCACAGGTCAAGCAGGACGGTGACCCGAACACCGGACTGCGACCACTCGCGTGAGGGTGCGACAGGAATGACGATAAACGGACGCCGTCCACGAACCCGACCGGTTGACACCGATTACTAGGAATGCTAAATATTTAGGCCGCTGAAGGTTTGGTACCGCTCCCGGGAATGAGCCACCGGATGCCGCGGTTCTCCCCTCCATGACGACTGTAGGAATCATCGGAGCAGGCAACATCGGTTCGGCCCTGGCGAAGGGCTTCGCGGATCACGGTTACGACGTGGTCATCGCCAACTCGCGAGGCCCCGAGACGCTGAGCGACCTCGTCGCCGAGGTGGGCGACAAGGCGCGCGCGGCGACGGCTCAGGAGGCCGCCGAGGCCGGAGACATCGTCGTGGTGACGGTGCCGCTGAAGGCGATCGACGCCGTGCCCGTGGCCCCCCTCGTGGGCAAGACCGTTCTCGACACGAACAACTACTACTTCGAGCGCGACGGACAGATCGCCGAGCTCGACGAGAAGAAGACGACCACCTCGCAGATGCTTCAGGAGCACCTTCCCGAGTCGGTCGTCGTGAAGGCGTTCAATCACATCCCCGCCGCGGACATCCTCACCGACGGCGCCCCCGCCGGTACCGAGAACCGTCGGGCTCTGGCGACCTCGAGCGACTCCGACGAGGCCGTCGCCCTGGTGACGCGCATCTACGACGAGTTCGGCTTCGACACCGTCAACGTCGGACCCCTCAGCGAGAGCTGGCGCGTCGAGCGCGACCAGCCCGCGTACGTGGTGCGGCAGAACCGCGAAGAGCTCGAGCAGAACCTGGCTCGCGCCGAGCGCTGACCCGCACCCATCCCGCGTGAGGGGCCAATTTCTGTCGCTTCGGGGCACCCGCAAGCGACGAAAATTGGCCCCTCACAAAGAGAAAGAACCCGGCCCCCGCGATGTGCGGGAGGCCGGGTTCGTCGCGTCCGCGCGGTTCAGACAGCCGCGAGCGCCTGGTCCACGTCGGCGACCAGGTCGTCGACCGATTCGATGCCGACCGACAGGCGGACGATGGTCTCGGGCACCGCGAGTTCGGTGCCGCGGACGGAGGCGTGGGTCATGGCATCCGGGTAGTTCACGAGCGACTCCACCCCTCCCAGCGACTCGGCGAGGGTGAACAGGCGCGTCGACTCCGCGAAGCGGCGGGCGGCCGCGCCGTCGGCGAGCTGGAGCGACACGATGCCGCCGAACCCGCTCATCTGCCGCGCCGCCAGCTCGTGACCGGGGTGCGAGGGCAGACCCGGGTAGTAGACCTTCGCCACGCGGTCGTGGGCGAGCAGGTGCTCGGCCACCGCCTGCGCGTTCGAGCTGTGCCGCTGCATGCGCACCGCGAGCGTCTTGATGCCGCGCGTGGTGAGGTAGGCGTCGAAGGGACCCGACACCGCGCCCGCGGCGAACTGCAGGAACTTCACCTTCTCGGCGAGGTCGGCGTCGGCGAACGCGAGCGCTCCCCCGACGACGTCGCTGTGGCCGCCCAGGTACTTCGTCGCCGAGTGCACGACGACGTCGGCGCCGAGGGACAGCGGACGCTGCAGAGCCGGCGAGGCGAAGGTGTTGTCCACCACGACGACGGCACCCGCGGCGTGGCCGAGGGCGGCGAGGCCGGCGATGTCGGTGATGCGCAGCATCGGGTTGCTGGGCGTCTCGACCCAGACCATGCGCGGCGCACGCTCTTCGATCGCGGATGCCACGGCATCCAGATCGCTCATGTCGACCACGCGCAGCTTCACACCCCACGGGCCCAGGACGCGGGCCAGCAGACGATAGGTGCCGCCGTACACATCGTTGCCGAGCAGAACCTCGTCACCGGGCTGGAGCGCGGCGCGCAGCAGCGCGTCCTCACCGGCCAGGCCCGAGGCGAACGACAGCGCGCGCGCCCCGCCCTCGAGGGCGGCGATCTGCGTCTCGAGCGCGGTCCGCGTGGGATTGCCGCTGCGGCCGTACTCGTAGCCGCCGCGGAGCCCGCCGATGCCGTCCTGCGCGTACGTCGTCGAGACGTGAATCGGCGGGATGACCGCCCCCGTGCTCTCGTCGGGCTCTTGACCGGCGTGGACGGCGAGGCTGTCGAAGCCGCGGGCGGCGTCGTGGGTGCTCATGCGGGGTGCTCCTCGGAAGGGGTCGGAAGAAGGGATGCCACGGGTGCAACGTCGTAGCCGCGCTCGATCATCCAGTCGTCGTCGAAGATCTTGCTGAGGTAGCCGCGACCGTGGTCGGGCAGGACCACGACGACCACGGCATCGGCCGGCAGCTCCCGCGCGACACGCAGGGCACCGACGACCGCCATGCCGCTGGAGCCGCCGACGAGCAGCCCCTCTTCGCGAGCGAGGCGGCGGGTCATCGCGAACGACTCGGCGTCGGAGACGCGCTCGTAGCCGTCGACGAGGGTCGGGTCGAAGGCCGCGGGCCAGAAGTCCTCACCGACGCCCTCGACGTCGTAGCCGTGGATGTCGTCGCCCGAGTAGATCGAGCCCTCGGGGTCGACCCCGACGATGCGCACCGCCGACCCGGCGACCTCGCGGAGGTACCGGCCGGTGCCGGTGATCGTGCCGCCCGTGCCGACGCCGGCGACGAAGTGGGTCACCTTCCCCTCGGTGTCGCGCCAGATCTCGGGACCGGTGGTCTCGTAGTGGCTGCGCGGGCCGTTCGGGTTGGCGTACTGGTTGGGTTTGAAGGCGCCGGGGATCTCGCGAACGAGCCGGTCCGACACGCTGTAGTACGAGTTCGGATCGTGGGGCTCGACGTTCGTCGGTGTCACGACGACCTCCGCACCGTACGCCCGCAGCACCGCCCTCTTGTCCTCGGCGACCTTGTCGGGCACGACGAAGACGCAGCGGTACCCGCGCTGCTGCGCGATGAGGGCGAGGCCGACGCCGGTGTTGCCGCTGGTGGGCTCGACGATCACGCCCCCGGGCTGCAGCAGGCCGTCACGCTCGGCGGCGTCGACGATGTTCGCAGCGATGCGGTCTTTGGCCGAGCCGCCGGGGTTGAAGTACTCGATCTTCGCGACAACCGTGGCGGCGATGCCGTCGGTGACGCGGGAGAGACGGACGAGGGGGGTGTTGCCGACGAGGTCGGCGACGCTCTGGGCGTAACGCACGATGAAGTCCTGGAGGTTGGTGCGCCCGGGGCGGGCGCGGCTGACGGGGTCGTCGAAAGAGAACGCGGGGGCGTTCAGCGACAACAGCGACAGGTCAGCACGCCGTCAGCATACCCGAGGAGCTGGCGTCACGACACGGCGCCGAGAAACTCCTCGAAACTCTGGGCGGGGCGGCCGGTGACGCGTTCGACATCGCCCGAGACGGCGGCTTGGTCGCCGCTCGCGATCGACGTGTAGGTGCTCACCCACGCGTCGACCTGCCAGCGCGGGGCGCCGTAAGCGGCCCGCGAGGCGTACGCCTCGTCGACCGTCTCGTCGACGAAGCGCACCCGGTGGCCGCGGACCGCCGAGATCTTCTCGGCGACCTCGGTCATGGTCAACGCCTCGGGCCCCGTCAGGTCGTACGTCACGTCGGCGTGCGCGGCCGGATCGAGCAGAACCGCGACGGCTGTGGCGGCGACATCGGCGCGTGAGACGAGCGAGCAGCGCCCGTCGCCCGCGGGACCACGGATCACGCCGTCGTCACCGGCGAAGAGCTCCATCATGTCCATGTAGAAGTTGTCGCGCAGGAACGTCCAGCGCATTCCCGATCCGCGGATGATCTCCTCGGTGGCGGCGTGGTCGCGCCCCAGGGTGAAGACCGCGTCCGGGGCGGCGGCGAAGAACGAGGTGTAGACGATCGAGCGCACGCCCGCCTCCGCGGCGGCCTCGACGAAGGTGCGGTGGTGCTCGACGCGATCGGCGGTCTCCGACGCCGACACCATGAACAACGTGTCGACTCCCCGCAGGGCCGTGCGGGCGGCATCCGCGTCGGAATAGCGCGCGACGTGCACCTCGGCTCCCTCGAGCGACGGCGCACGGGACGCGTCGCGCACGACGAGACGCTGCGGGATGCCACGGGCGGCGAGGTCTCGTGCGACCCGACCCCCCACAGCTCCGGTGGATCCGGTGACGGCGATGACGGGCGGCGTGGACATTCGGCCTCCGGGGACGAGTGGGCGGTGCTTCCAGCGTAAGCCGGTTCGCCGCCCCCTCGGCCGAGAGACGCCTCAGGAGCGGGGTGCGACCAGTCGCGCCACGCGGACGCGGACCGAGGACGGGACCTCGTCGTCACCCGCGCCCCGCGCCGCCGTCGCGACGGCGGCGGCCACGAGGGCCGCATCGTCGTCGGCGGACACGCCGATGCAGACGGTGATGGCGCGCGCGCCGCCGGCCTCTTCGACCTCGGCGAGTGAGCCCTCAACGTCGGCCACGTGCTCGATCGCACGGGCCACGACGGGGCGGGCCGAATAGCATTCCCGCACGCCCTCGACGGCGGTCACGGCGAGATCGATGCGCGGGGCGAGCTCCGCTGCGGAGATGGTCGTCATCGGTCTTCCCCCTCGTCGAGGTGCACGTCACCGACGGTGACGTCCACTCGTCCGACCCGAAGGTCGCCGTGTCGTTCGATGGCCGAGCGGATGCCGTCGCGCATCTCGTCGACCGCCGTGTTCATCGCGCGTCCGAATCGCACGCTGACGGTGACCCGCACATCGAGGGGAGCATCGGGTTCGGGCTGGTCGAGGCGCACTCGCCCCACCATCAGCCCCTCGATGCCGTCCCCGACCGTGCGGATCAGCTCGTACAGCGCGCCCTCGGTGACGACCAGCTCGGTCCCGTCGTCGGTGCGCGCGAGGGGGATGTCGCGGCCGGCTCGGAACTCGCGCATGACCTCGCGCATGATGTTGTCGTACCAGGACTCCGAGATCGGCTCGGCCGCCTGCTCCTCCACGATCTCGCGGGAGAGCCGTCCCATCCGCTCCATCGACGCCAGAATCGCCTGACACTCGGCGCTGCGCTCGATCGCCGGGATACGGGGGATGCGTCCGCGATCGAGGTACGCGGAGAGGTCTTCGAGGGAGTATCCCGACCCGCCGATGTCGTCGTTGGTCTCGCTCATTGGGGTCACCTCCACTCCTCCATGCGTTCCAGAACCGTTTTCCTCGCTCGCGCGAGGCGCCCGCGCACGGTGGCGGCGGACTCGCCCACTTCGACGGCGATCTCGTCGTAGCTGTGCCCACCGACCTCGCGCAGCACCCACACCACTCGGAGGTCCTCGGGCAACTCGCCCAGGATCTTCTTGAGCGCGTCCATCTGAGAAGATGCCACAACCGCGCGCTCCGGGTCATCGCGACCCGAGACCATCTCCTCGTCGATCTCTTCGGAGATCTTGCGCGAACGCAAGCGGTCGGTGGCCTTGCGCGACACGATGGTCGTCAGCCAGCTTCGCACCTTCTCGGGATCGGTGAGATCCGGAAGACGCCGCCACGCCGTGATGAGGGCCTCCTGCACGCAATCGTCGGCGTCGGCGCGCGAGCCCGTGAGCCTGGTCGCGAACGCGACGAGGAACGGCGCATGCCGACGCACCAGCACCCCGAAGGCGAGCTGGTCGCCGTCGGCCGCGCGCGACGCGAGGAAAGCGTCGGTGGCGGAGGTCAAAGAGGGCATCGAGGTTCCTGTCAGCAATCACTCAGGCTCGAATCGTGACGTTTCACGAACCGGGCTCGTCCACATAGCGAAACACCTCGGGGTCGGAACGCTCCGGGATCTTGACGAAAGGACCTTCCTCATGGCACAGAACTCCTCCCTCCCCACCGCGACCCGTACCGACGCCGGCAAGACCGTCATCGTCGACGCCGTCGTGGCCAAGGTCGCCGGCATCGCCGCGGCCGAGGTTCCCGGTGTCCACGCCCTCGGCGGCGGAGCAGCCCGCGTCATCGGCAACATCCGCCAGGCCGTCGGGGCGAAGGACTACGCGCAGGGCGTGAGCGTCGAGGTCGGCGAGACCGAGGTCGCCGCCGACATCGCGATCCAGGTGGAGTACCCCGAGCGGATCCAGAAGGTCGCGGCGAACGTGCGCTCGGCCGTGGAGAAGGCCATCACCGAGATCGTCGGCATGAAGGCCGTCGAGATCAACGTGACCGTCGTCGACGTCTTCATCCCGGGCGATGACGACGACGACGAAGAGGCGCGCGTCCACTGACGTCGCCCCGGCCCGCGGGACATGCTCCCGCGGGCCTTCGTCGTCGTCGCGGGTCGTCAACCCGCTCGATGGATGTCGGAGGCCGCCGCTATTGTCGGCTCATCCCCGATCCAGAAGGACACTCATGCGCATCGCCCTCACCGGTTCGTCCGGAAAGCTCGGCTCGGTCGTCGCCCGCGAGCTGCGTGCCGCCGGCCACGACGTCATCGGGCTCGACGTCCGCGGAGAACGCGGCCCGGGCTTCGTCCAGGTCGACCTCACCGACTACGGCCAGGTCATCGACGCCCTCACCGCCGTGAACGACCAGCACGACGGTTTCGAGGCCCTCGTGCATCTCGCGGCGATCCCGGCACCCGGCATCCGCTCCGACATCGCGACCTTCCACAACAACATGGCGAGCACCTTCAACGTCTTCTGGGCGGCGACACGTCTCGGCATCCAGAAGATCGTCTACGCGTCGAGCGAGACCGTCCTCGGTCTTCCTTTCGACGTGCCGCCCCCGTACATCCCGGTCGACGAGGAGTACGCACCGCGACCCGAGTCGGTCTACTCGCTCGTGAAGACGCTCGAAGAGCGCCTGGCGGTGGAGCTCGTGCGCTGGAACCCCGAGCTGTCGATCACCGCGCTGCGGTTCTCGAACGTGATGGTCCCCGAGGACTACGCGGAGTTCCCCTTCGACGACGACGCCCGCACCCGCAAGTGGAACCTGTGGGGCTACATCGATGCGCGTGATGGTGCGCAGGCCGTGGAACGCGCCCTCGAGACAGCGCCCGCGGGCTTCGACACCTTCATCATTGCGGCGGCCGACACGGTCATGACGCGCCCCAACGCCGAGCTGGTCGCCGAGGTGTTCCCCGGGGTCGCCACGCACGGCGACCTGGGTGAGAACACCACGCTGCTGTCGATCGACAAGGCCCGCCGCCTGCTCGGATTCGACCCGCAGCACTCCTGGCGCGACGCGCGCTGACACCCGGGATCCGGGTGCGACGGCACCCGGGTCCCTGCGCATGACAGACTCGCCGGATGGACGCCGACGCACAGACTCCCCCCGCTTCGCCGACGCCCGCGGCGGACGAGCCGGTCATCCCCCTCCCGAACGCGCGCGAGAAAGAGGTCAGTTTCGTGGCGCGCAGCGGGGCGGTGGTCACCCTCCGCCTCATCGACACGGGGCGATTCGAGCTCAAGCTCGACACGCGGGGCGACTACACCGCCGTCCTCCTCCACGACGGAGAGAGCTTCGAGCTGCACCCCGCCCCCGGCGTCCACGCACTCGGGGGAACGGGCCTGACGGCGACCCAGATCTACGAGGGGTTCTGAGCGGCGACGCAAGCCCCACGGCTCGACCTTCGCGACGGGATTGACTGAGGTCCTCGATCCCCGGGAGGACCGCCGTGAGCCACGACGCCGACAGCTACGACATCGCCGTGATCGGAGCGGGCCCCGCGGGCACAGCCGCCGCCTTGCGAGCGGCGGAACTCGGTGCCTCCGTGGTCGTCCTCGAAGCCGGCCGCGTGGGCGGGACCTGCGTCAACACGGGTTGCGTTCCCACGCGGGTGCTCGCGAAGGCCGCGCGCCTCATGCGCGAGACGCGCTCCGCGGACGACTACGGCATCGTCGTGGACGAGCCCCGCGTCGACTGGTCGGCGGTGGTGTCGAGGGTGCACGAGCGAGTGGATGCCGTGCGCTCGATCAAGCGCGAGGCCGAGCGCTTCGCGCACGCCGGGGTGGCTCTGGTGCACGAGGGTCGGGCGCGCTTCGCCGACGACCACACGCTCGTGCTCGACAGCGGCCGCCGCATCCGTGCGGAGTCGATCCTGGTCTGCGTGGGCGGGCACTCCCGTCGCCTGCCGATCCCCGGAGCCGAGCTCGCCACCGTCCCCGAGGACGTGCTCACCCTGACCGAGCTGCCCCGCCGCGTCGCCGTCATCGGCGCCGGCAACACGGGCGCTCAGCTGGTGACGGTGTTCCGCTCCTTCGGCTCCGAGGTCACCCTGCTCGATGTCGCACCGCGCGTGCTCATGGCATCCGACGCCGCCATCTCCCGGGTGATCGCCGACTCCCTCTCGGAGCACGGCGTCGACGTGCGGACCGGGATCGAGACGGTCGAGCGCATCGATCGCGCCG
The DNA here is from genome assembly GCF_900104345.1 of Microbacterium testaceum StLB037. Taxonomy (GTDB): domain Bacteria; phylum Actinomycetota; class Actinomycetes; order Actinomycetales; family Microbacteriaceae; genus Microbacterium; species Microbacterium testaceum_A. Next base: position 222,049 of record NZ_FNJN01000004.1, on the reverse strand, counting down.
CCGACGGATCGCTCACCCTGGTCTGGCGCGAGGAGGGCTCTTCTCGGAGCGTCGACGTCGACGTCGTCATCATGGCGACCGGGTGGCCCGCTGACGTCGAGGACCTCGGCCTCGAGAACGTCGGCGTCGAGGTGGAGCGCTCGGCCATCCCGGTCGATCGCTACTTCCGGACGATCGTTCCGCACATCCTCGCCGTCGGCGACGCGAACGGCCGCGACATGCTCGTCCAGGCGGCGCAGTTCGAGGGCGAAGCGGCGGCCGAGAACGCCGTTCTGGGCGCCAACCGGCGCACCCCGCACCACCTGCTGCCCGCGGGCGGGTTCACCGACCCCGACTACGCGGGCGTCGGCTTGACCGAAGAGCAGGCGCGAGACCGCGACCCCTCGTGCGTCGTGGCGACCGTCCGCTTCGCCGACCTCGACCGCGCGGTGATCGACGACCGCGAGCGCGGTTTCCTCATGCTCATCGCCGACCGTCGCCGCGAGTTGGTGCTGGGGGCGCACGCGGTGGGCGAGAACGCCGTCGAGGTCATCCAGTCGGTGACCACGGCGATGGCGGCCGGCATCGACGTGTCGACGCTCGCGGGAGTGCGTTTCGCGTACCCCACCTACAGTGCGGTCATCGGCAACGCGGCGCGCGCTCTGCTGCACGCGGACTCCCCCGCCCTGCTGGAGTGACACACTGAATCCGTGCCCGCCGATCCCGTGACGACCCCGCAGACCGCCGACGCCCCGGGTGCGACGGAAGACGCGCCCGCGCGTCGGGGTCGCCCGGGTTACGACCGCGAGGGACTGCTCGCCGTGGCCGTGCAGTTGTTCAACGAGCAGGGGTACGACGCCACCAGCGTCGCCGACCTCGCCAAACGCCTCGGGCTGACCAAGTCGGCGCTCTACCACCACTTCTCTTCGAAGGAGGAGCTGCTGGCGGTCGCCCTCGAGGCCGCACTCGGCGGTCTCGAGGCCGTCCTCGACGAGCCCGGCGCGCGCGAGGGCGCGGCGTCCGATCGCCTGCGCTTCGTGCTCACGGGGGCGACCGACGTGCTCGTCGCGCAGCTCCCCGCGGTGACCCTCCTGCTGCGGGTGCGGGGCAACGGCGCCGTCGAGCAGGCCGCGCTCGAGCGTCGCCGCGTCTTCGACCATCGCGTGACGAGCCTCGTCGCCGAAGCCCAGGCCGAGGGGAGCGTGCGCGACGACGTCGATGCCGCGGTCGCCGCCCGCCTGCTGTTCGGCATGATCAACTCCGTCGTCGAGTGGTACCGTCCCGGCGGCGGCGTCGACGGCGATCGTCTCGGCGCCGACATCGTGCGCATCGCCCTCGACGGCCTGCGCACCGCCTGACGGTCGTCGCGCGAAGAGGCGGCCCCGCGCCACGCGCAGGGCCGCCTCTCGGCATCCGGGATCACGCCCTCAGGTCGACGCCCTTCGTCTCTTTGATGAGCGAGACGGCGCCGAGCGAGATGAGCGCGGCGACGGCGATGTACAGACCGATGGTCCACGAGGCGCCGGTCGAGCGCAGCAGCGCCTCGGCGATCATCGGGGCGAAAGCTCCGCCCATGATCGCGCCGAGCGCGTAGCCGATCGAGACGCCCGAGTACCGCACGTTCGCGGGGAACATCTCGGCGTACAGCGCCGCCTGCGGTCCGTACGACAGGCCGAGGCCGAGCGTCATCACGAACAGCGCGACGAAGTACCAGACGATGTTCGCGGTGTCGATGAGGAACCACATCGGCACGGCCCACACGGCCAGCAGCAGGTAGCCGAGCTGGAAGGTCCGCACGCGGCCGAGACGGTCCGAGAGTCGGCCGCCCCACAGGGTGAAGCCGAGCCAGCCGAAGGATGCCAGGGTCGTGGCCAGCAGCACGGTCGGGCGATCCATGCCCAGCGCCGAGACGGAGTAGGTCGCGAAGAACGCGATCAGCAGGTATCCCGCGGCGTTGTTGCCGATGAAGACGAATGCCGTCAAGGCGACCTGGCGCCAGTTCTTGCGGAACAGCTGGCCGAGCGGAGCCGACGACTCCTTGCGGCGGCGCACGAGGTCTTCGAACACGGGGCTCTCCTCCACCGCGCGGCGGATGACGTATCCGACCACGATGAGCACGATCGAGAACAGGAACGGCACGCGCCAGCCCCACGCGAGGAAGGCCTCGGCCGACATCGACGAGGTGAGGATCCACAGGGTCGCGGTGGCGAGGATCATGCCCACGGGCACACCGATCTGCGGGTACGCACCGAAATAGCCGCGGCGGTTCACCGGGGCGTGCTCGACCGAGAGCAGCGCCGCGCCGCCCCACTCGCCACCGGCCGAGAAGCCCTGCAGCACGCGCAGGAGGATGAGGAGGACGGGGGCTGCCACCCCGATCGCGGCGTACGTGGGCAGCACGCCGATGAGGGCCGTCGAGACACCCATCATGATGAGGGTGAGCACGAGCATCTTCTTACGGCCGAGGCGGTCGCCGAGCCAGCCGGCCACGACAGCGCCGAGCGGGCGGAAGAGGAACGAGATGCCGATCGTCGCGAACGACAGCACCTGCGCGATGGCGGGGTCGGTCTGGGCGAGGGGCGCGAGGAACAGCGGCGCGAGCACGAGCCCCGCCGCCTGGGCGTAGATGAAGAAGTCGTACCACTCGATCGAGGTGCCTACGAGGGTGCCGGCGAGAACGCGCCGTTCCTCTCGTTTCATCCCGGTGGCAGGGGCGGATGCCGAGGTCAGCGAGGCCATGAGAACTCCGTCGTTCTGTGGGGCAGGGTGTGAGGACTCGACCAGAATCTGTTACCGACCGAGCGTTCAGTAATAGTGTCAGAGGGACACGCCCCCGACAAGAGGGAGCCCGAAGGAGAACCCATGACGCCCTGGACCATCGTTCCCGGAGCCCTCGACGACCGGCTGGGCATCACCGTGACGGAACAGTCGGCCGACCGGGTCTGCGCGTGGATGCCCGTCGAGGGCAATACGCAGTCCCTCGGCCGCCTGCACGGTGGCGCGACGGCCGCGCTCTCCGAGGCCGTCGGCTCGTGGGCGGCCATGATCCACGCGTCGACCCTCGGCATGGTGTGCGTCGGCGTCGACCTGAACATCACGCACCATCGCGGGGCGACCGGGGGCCGCATCCACGCCACAGCCACACCCGCTCATCGCGGTCGCCGGCTGGCCACGTACGACGTCCGCGTGGTCGACGACCAGGACCGCCTCGTCGCGACGGCGCGGATCACGAATCTGCTGGTCGCCCCCGACTGAGCACCCCGGCGTCGTCTCGGGGCACTGCCCGTCTCTGCCATTCTGGATCGCATGACGAAGATCCGAGGGGTTGCGCCGCCCCCAAGCGGCGCAACCCCTCGCCCGTCGTCGTCAGACCCGAACATCGGACGACGGGCGTATGGGTGCCTTCTCGAAGCCGGAGTCGGCACCCACCCCCGCATATGTCGTGTCCGCCGAGCACCTTTCCTTACACACCGTCCGAAAATTCTTTTCTCGCCTTCCTCTGTAAGGTCCACGACCGCCCCGACACAGCCCCGGTACACGCACGAGGAAAGACAGCGGTGACGGACGACGCGGATTTCGTGGCGCTCTTCCGTGAGCACTACAACGCCGTTCGGCGATTCATCGAACGGCGCGTGTCGGACCGCGAGGCCGCGGACGACCTCACGATGGAATGCTTCGAGATCGCGTGGCGCAAGCGCGATCCGCGAGAGCCGTTCGGTTTGCCGTGGCTGTACCGCACGGCGCGGAACCTCATCGCGAACGAATACCGACGACGAGACCGAGAGGGGGCACTGTGGACGCACATCGAGGACCAGGTGCGCACCCTCTCGAACGCGTCGGAGGGCGAGATGATCGATCGACTCGTCGACGCGATCCGCGCACTATCAGAGAAGGAGCGCGAGATCCTCTGGCTCACCTACTGGGAAGACCTCTCGGCCGCCGAGGTGGGTGTCGTCGTCGGGGCGAGCGCGGGGACCGTGTGGACGCGCCTGAATCGCGTCCGAGCCAAGCTCCGCCCGCTCCTGTCCGACGGGCCCCTGTCCGCCGAGGAGGTGCTCGATGAACGACGATGACCTCGCGCGCGCGTTGCGCCGGCTGGATCCCGCGCAGACGACCCTCGACGCACCGATCCCCCTCGCCGCCGAGCGACGGGCTCGCGATTTCGCGAGAACGGCTCCGCGAGCGCGCCGTCGACCCGTCTACGCCGCCTGGGGCTCGGCCGCCGCGGTCGTCGTCCTGGTCCTCGCGATCGTCACCGGAGTCCTCTGGATGCCGAGTTCCCCGGCATCCGCTCTCACTCCCCAACCGCTCGCGTTCACCTCGATCTCCGAGGACGCGTCGGAGGTGATCGCGCAGGCGCAGCAACGGTTGACGGACGGCTGCGGTCCCTCCTCCCCCGAGCGGCGATCGTTGTCGCTCGGCTGGTACTTCAGCGGCTCGCCCGACGAGGCCGAGGCGACGGTGTTCCGCCGTGAGTGGATCGACGTGCAGTGGAACGAGAACCTCTCCGGTTCGGTCGTGACCACCGCCGCCGAGGCCACCAACGCGGCGGGCGACACGGTGCCCGCGGGCGAGCCGACGCCGGGGACCGTGGTCGGCGACCTCCACTTCGTGCAGAACCAGTTCTCGCCGCTCTCCCCCACCGCCCCCGAGTCCACCGTCGAGGCGATGCGGGCTCTCGTGCTCACCTCGACCGGCGCCGGGGACCAGCTGACGGCGGGCGACGCGATGCTCGGCGCCCGGGCGCTTCTGGGCGAGTGGACGCTCACCGGTCCGCAGCAGGCGGCCCTGCTCGAGGTGGTCGCCCAGGCCCCGGGTCTGCGGGTCGTCGGGTCGGCGTTCGATCGGCTGGGTCGTCCGGTGGTCGGTCTCGCCGCGGTGCCGTCCGGGCTGACCACCTCCGAGGCGACGCTGCTGCTCTCGGCCGACACCGGGCGCATCGTCGGCTTCGAGTCCGAACTGCTCGCCGACAATCCGAACCTCAAACTCCCGGCCGGTTCGATCACCGACTACACCCTCTGGGACGTCTCCGACAGAAAGGCGGACTCCGAATGACCACGACCGACGATCTGCACCCCGACATCGCCGCGGCTCTCGCCGAGATCCCCGGCGGGGTGGTCATCGACTCGCATCACGCGGAGTGGCCCGAGCTCGGCATGACCATGGACGTCCCGTCCGAGCACGAGCGGGCGGTCGGAAGCTGCGCCGACGGCAACGTCTGCGCCTTCAGCGGATCGAGCCTCTCGGGGACGCGGGTGTCGTTCTCGTACTGCGGCACCTACTCGCCCGGCATCACCGTGCGCTCGATCGCCAACGCGCGATCCGCGGGGTACGTACAGGCCCGGTCCTCGTCGGGATCGGTCCTCGCCACCGCGATCGCCACGTCGTGGGCGAACGTCTCGGGCACGGTCGCCACGCTGAACTGCGTCCCCTGAGCCCGGCTCAGCGCCAGGGACGTTCCGAGCGCCGACGCCAGTAGTCGACGGGGTCCGTGGCGAGGTCCGCCGGGGCGGCGACCGGGTGCGCGCTCGCGCCGCGGCGCAGGTGCGTGGTCGTGGTGGCGCCGCTGAGCACGACGTCGGCCCACGGCTGCGCCAGCGCGGCGCCGAGCGAGAAGACGTCCACGGGCAGGCCGGATGCCGATCCCTCGAGGCGACTCCCGGGTTCGGCGTGGGCGAGCTCGCCGTTGGCGAGGACTTCTTTGACCACGACCGTCCAACCGGCGTCGTGGGCGGTCTGCACCGCCGGAGCCACGGAGGGCTCGAGCAGATTCCAGGTGGACTGCACGACCGAGAACGGCGAATCCGCAAGAGCGAGGGCGGCCCGGATGACGGCCGCCTGGTGCGGTCCACTCGTGGACAGTCCGACCCGCACCCCGTCCGCGCGCAGACGGCGGAGTCTGCCCAGTAACTCCTCTTCGCCGAGGGCGGAACTCTCCGGGGTCACGGAGTGGACCAGGTAGTAGTCCGGAGCGGAGCCGAGCGCCGCGAGCGTCTCGGGCCACTGCCTGTCGAACATGGCCGCCGAGTGCTCTTTGCGCTCGTGCACGGCGGCATCCATCCTCCATCCGCCGACGTACTCGTAGCCCCACTTCGACCCGATCGTCAACTCGGCGCGGCGCTCGGGGTGTACGTCGAGCCACGACCCGAGGAACTCCTCGGCCCGGCCGTAGGAGCGGGCGGCATCGACGTACCGGATGCCGAGTGCCCAGGCCTCGTCGAACAGCTCGTGCGCGCGCTCGCGCAGGGCCTCGACCGAGCGCTCGGCGGGGTCGCCCAGGTCGCTGTCTCGCGCGGTCGTGATGTAGGCGGGGCGGCCGACGGCGGCGAGGCCCAGACCCAGCCGGGCGGAGGTGGCGTGCATCCCTCGACGCTAGCGTCCCCGCGTGCGGGGCGCGTCAGCCGTTCCGGTGCCGACGCACCTCGATCGCACTCAGCAGGATGGCCGAGCCCGAGAAGACCACCGACACCGCGAGCGCAAGGGTGAGAGCGTCGGCGAACGTCGCCGGATCTTTCGCCGGGGAGCCCGCTCCCGCGGAGCCCGCCGCACCCGCGACCGCCAGCACGAAGGCCGTGCCGAGGACGGTCTGACCGATCGAGGACCCCACCCGCTGAGCCGTCTGGACCACTCCGCCGGCGACGCCGCCCCGCCGGGGATCGACGTCGGCCAGGGTCAACGTCTGGTTCGGCGTGACGATCGCGCCGCCCGCGATGCCGAGGACGAACAGGGGAACGCACAGGCGCAGGATGACCCCCGCCGGGTCCGTCGCCTCGGCCCCGACCTGAACCAGCAGTCCGAGGACGATCGTGACGCTCGTGAAAACCGCGACGGCACCGACCAGAAGCGGTCGCCCCACCCGTGAGACGAAACGCCCCGCGACCGGAGCCCCGACGACGGAGCCGATCGCGTACGCCGTGACGCCGAGGCCGGACTGCAGCGCGGTGAAGCCGAGACCGTTCTGGTAGTAGAGCGCGAGCACCAGCGGGATTCCGGTGTTGCTGCAGAAGAAGACGACCGCGAAGACGACACCCGTGACGAAGGACCGGACGCGGAACAGGCGCAGATCGAGAAGGGGCCCGGCATCCGCCTTCGTCAAACGCGCCTCGTGACGCACGAGCGCGAAGAGGAAGCCCGCGGCGGGAAGGAGCAGGAGAAGCGTGAGCGGGCCGCCGCTCTGCCCCGTCTCGACGATCGGGAACAGCAGGCACAGCACGCCCGCACCGAGAAGTATCGCGCCGAGCACGTCGACGCGCCGACCGGATGCCGTGGAGGACGGCTCGTCGGCCGGGACCCAGCGCCGAGCGAGCAGAACCGCGGCGATCCCGACCGGCACGTTGATGAAGAACACCAGACGCCATCCGATCTCGGGCCCTCCCGCCGCGATCAGGAGACCCGCGATGACCGGGCCGAGGGCGGTTCCCGCACCGACCGTCAGCCCCAGCCGGCCGAAGGCGCGCCCCCGTTCCCACGCGGGGAACGCGTTCTGGATGAAGCCCGAGACCTGCGGCCCCATCATTCCGCCGAAGAGCCCTTGGACGACCCGCGCCGCGATCAGAAGGCCCGCGTTCGGGGCGAGGCCCACGGCCGCACTCGCGATGACGAACCCGAGGACGGCGATCGTGAAGATGCGCCGCCGCCCACGCTGATCGCCCAATCTCCCACCGATGACCGGGACGAGCGCGAAGGCCAGCACGTACCCCGTCACGATCCACTGCAGCTCGCTCGCGCCCGCTCCGGTGGAGCGCCCGATCGACGGCAGCGCCACGTTCGTCACGCTGACGTCGAGGAGGGCGGCGAACTGCCCCATCAGCATCACCGAGAGAGCGCGCCAGCGGCGCGGGTCGGGAGCGGGGGCGGATGCCGTCATGCGGTGCCCACTGTCGGACCGGGGTCCGCAGCGGCACGGGAGATCGGCATGGGCCGAGCCTATGCCTGCGGTGGAGGGCCGGGGCCGCTGACGCGGGGGAACACGTCGGACGGGATGCGGGTTGACCCCGGGGACGGATGACGAGCGGGACGGCCATGACCTACAGAGACCCTTACGACGACGGCGCGCAACCGATCTGCCCCTCGTGCGGTGTGACGATGCACCCGCTGCTCGAACAGGGCGGCGGCGCCGACGAGTGCCGCGAGTGCGGGTTCCAGCTGGAGTGGTCCACCCCGGGGCATGTCCGCGACGAAGACGACGATCGGCCTCGCGACCGCTGGGCCGAGGAGTCCTAGCCGAGCGACGCGGCCGGTCACCAGAACAGGGTGGGCGACGAGAACAGGTCGACTCCGCGCGGATCGTCCTGTTCCCCGCGCATCGCCTGTTCTCGTGACACGGATGCTGCGGCGGCGGGCTCAGCGCTCGAGCACCACCGCGAGGCCCTGACCCACGCCGATGCAGATCGCCGCGACCGCGACGCCGCCGCCGCGGCGTTTCAGCTCGTGGGCCGCGCGCGCGATGATGCGTCCGCCCGAGGCGCCGAGGGGGTGGCCGATCGCGATCGCCCCGCCGTTCTCGTTGAGGCGGGCGGGGTCGAGCTCGGTCCACAGCTTCGCGCACGCGAGCGTCTGCGACGCGAACGCCTCGTTGAGCTCGACGAAGGTCACGTCGGCCCACGTCTTCCCGGCGCGCGCGAGGGCGCGGTTCGCCGCCTCGACGGGGGCCACACCGAACACGTCGGGGTCGTTGCCGAACGCGGCCCGGCCGGCGATGCGGGCCAGGGGCTCGGCATCCATCGCCCCTTCCGCGCCCAACAGCACGGCCGAGGCGCCATCGTTGATGGGCGAGGAGTTGCCCGCGGTGACCGATCCGCCCTGACGGAAGGCCGGGCGCAGACCCGCGAGCACCTCGGCGGTGGAGTCGTCGCGGATGCCTTCGTCGCGCGCGAGCGCGTGACCCTCGACCTGCACGATCTCGTCGTCGAAGCGTCCCTCGGCCCACGCCGCTGCGGCGAGGCGGTGGCTGCGGGCGGCGAAGGCGTCCTGCTCCTCGCGCGAGATGCCGTAGATCTCGGCCAGCTTCTCGGCGCTCTCGCCGTTCGAGATCGTCCAGTCCTTCCGCAGCCGCGGGTTTGTCATGCGCCAGCCGATCGAGGTGTTCCACATCGTCTGGGTGGCGGCGGGGAAGGGCCGCGGACTCTTCTCGACCACGAACGGGGCCCGCGTCATCGATTCGACGCCGCCCGCGAGGATTACGTCGGCATCTCCGGCTTCGATCGCGCGCGAGCCCTGGATCACGGCATCCAGCGACGATCCGCACAGGCGGTTGATGGTCGTTCCGGGCACCGACGAGGGGAAGCCCGCGAGTAGCGCACCGAAGCGCGCGACGTTGCGGTTGTCTTCGCCGGCCTGGTTCGCGTCGCCGAAGATCACGTCTTCGATGCGCGCGGGGTCGATCCCGGTGCGTTCGACGACGGATGCCATGACCGTGGCGGCCAGGTCGTCGGGGCGCACGTCGGCGAAGGCCTTGGCGTGGCGGGCGAAGGGGGTGCGGACGGCGTCGTAGACGAACGAAGCGGGCATGGTCAGCTCTCCTGGTCGAGAAGGGTCAGACCGAGAAGCGCCTCGATCTCGGCGTGGGTGTTGTCGCCGAACAGCTCGCGCACGCGAAAGCCGTCGGGGGTGACGTCGAAGACGCCGTGATCGGTGTAGACCCGCGAGACGCAGCCGACCCCGGTCAGCGGGTAGCTGCAGGCCGCGACGAGCTTGGGCTCGCCGCCCTTGGTGAGCAGGTCGGTCATGACGTAGACGTCCTTCGCGCCGATGGCGAGGTCCATCGCCCCACCCACGGCCGGGATCGCGCCGGGCTCGCCGGTCGACCAGTTGGCGAGGTCACCGCCGGCCGACACCTGGAACGCGCCCAGCACGCACACGTCGAGGTGGCCGCCGCGCATCATGGCGAACGAGTCGGCGTGGTGGAAGTACGCGGCTCCGGCGAGCGCGGTGACGGGCTGCTTTCCCGCGTTGATGAGATCGGGGTCGACCCGGCCGCGCTCGGGGGCCGGGCCCATGCCGAGCATGCCGTTCTCGGTGTGCAGCACGATCTCGAGCCCGGCGGGCAGGTAGTCGGCGACCAGGGTCGGCGCGCCGATGCCGAGGTTCACGACGGCTCCCTCGGGGATGTCGGATGCCACGCGAGCGGCGAGATCGCGCCGCGAGATGCGAGTGGTCATTTCTCCTCCTCGGATGCCAGGGCCCGGCCCTCGATGTCGACGCCGCCGACGAAGACGCCGTCGCGCAGCCACCGTCGCTCCCCCACGGCGACGACGCGATCGACGTAGATCCCCGGCGTCACGACGGACTCGGGGTCGAGGGATCCGAGTTCGACGACCTCGTCGACCTGGACGATGGTGGTCGCCGCGGCGGCGGCCATGATGGGTCCGAAGTTGCGCGCCGTCTCGCGGTAGACGAGGTTGCCCCAGCGGTCGGCGGCGCGGGCGCTGATCAGCGCGGCATCCGCGTGGATGGGGTATTCGAGCACGTAGTCGCGGTCGTCGATGCGCCGCGTCTCCTTGCCCTCGGCGAGCTGCGTCCCGAAGCCGGTGGGGGTGAAGAACCCACCGATGCCGGCACCCGCGGCGCGGATGCGCTCGGCGAGGTTCCCCTGCGGCACGAGCTCGAGCTCGACCTTGCCGTCGCGGAAGAGCCCGTCGAACACCCACGAGTCGCTCTGGCGCGGGAACGAGCAGATCATCTTGCTCACCTGACCTGCGGCCAGGAGGGCCGCGAGCCCGGTGTCGCCGTTGCCGGCGTTGTTGTTGACGATGGTGAGATCGCCGGCGCCGTGCGCGATGAGCGCGTCGATCAGCTCGACGGGCTGACCCGCGCGGCCGAAACCGCCGATCATCACGGTCGCCCCGTCGGCGATCCCTGCGACGGCCGACGCGAGGTCGGGGACGGTCTTGTCGATCATGCGGAGCATCCTCGCTTGTTCGCTGTGCGTACACACGTACGTTATGCGAACAGGATACGCCGATCACCGCGGGCACGGCAAGGCCCCGCCCGCCGCACGAGCGGGGCTTCTCGACGATTCAGACCAGGCGGAGGTCCGCGTCGATCTCGGCCGCGGCGGCCCGCAACGCCGGCAGGCACTGCTCGCGCCATTCGTCCGCGTCACCGCGAGAGCTGGCCGAGATGTTCACCGCCGCGACCACCGCCCCCGAGCGATCGTGAAGGGGCGCCGCGAGAGACCGCAGCCCCTCTTCGAGCTCGCCGTCCACAAGAGCCCACCCCTGAGCACGCACCGCCTCGAGCTCCGCGACGATCGCATCGACGTCCGTGCGCGTGCGCGGGGTAAGGGACGCGAGGTGCGAAGCTGCCACGATCTGTCGCGCGTCCGCTTCGGCGAGGGCCGCGAGCAGCACTCGCCCCATGCTGGTGGCGTACGCGGGAAAGCGCGTACCGATCGTGATCCCGACGCTCATGATCCGTCGCGTGGGAACGCGGGCGACGTAGACGATGTCGGCACCGTCGAGCACGGCCGACGAGACGCTCTCCCCCACCTCGCGCGACAGGCGCTCGAGGTGCGGCTGAGCCAGCGCCGGCAGCGACAGCGCGGAGAGATAGCTGAAACCGAGCTCGAGGACGCGCGGCGTGAGCGAGAAGACCCGACCGTCGGCACGCACGTAGCCGAGAGTCTCGAGCGTTTGGAGGAAGCGGCGGGCGGCGGCACGGGTCAGATCGGCGCGACGGGCGACGTCGCTGAGCGTCAACGCAGGGTTCTCGGCGTCGAATGCCCGGATCACCTCGAGACCGCGAGCGAGGGATTGGACGAACTCTCCCGAATCACTCACGCGGCTCACCCTATCGGGGCGCGAGGAGTCCGCCGCGCGCCCCTCGCGGCGACAAAACGAAAGCCGTCCCGGAGGACGGCTTCGCGAAGAATCTGTAGCGGGAGCGGGGCTTGAACCCGCGACCTCACGATTATGAGTCGTGCGCTCTCACCAACTGAGCTACCCCGCCGCACGGCATCCAGGATTCAGATGAGGATGCCTTGAGCCCCGAGTCAGGATTGAACTGACGACCCCTTCCTTACCATGGAAGTGCTCTGCCACTGAGCTATCGGGGCGTACCCGGATCGCTCCGGGCAACTAGAAGAGAATATCAGACCTCGACACTCTCTTACGAATCGAGGGTCAGCCGCCGGCGTGCTGGCGCAGCCACGCGATCGGGTCGATCGGGGTCGTGCCGTTCTGCAGGATCTCGACGTGCGTGTGCGCGCCGAACGAGCGACCGGTGTTGCCGGTGCGTCCGAGGAACTGTCCGACGTGGACCTTCTCGCCCGGGGTGACCTGGAGCGAGCCGTACTGCATGTGTCCGTAGCGGCTCGAGACGAGCTGGCCGTCGATCACGTGGTCGATCAGCACGGTCACACCGAAGGCGCCGCCCTGCTCGGTCGCGATGCGGACGGTGCCGTCGGCGATCGCCTGGACGGGTGCGCCCTCACCGGGGACGAAGTCCGCACCCTCGTGGAAGCCGCCGTCGCGCATGCCGAAGCCGTACGAGATCGACACGCCGACCGCGAAGGGCCACTGGATGGGCGCAGTCGGGTCGTTGACGTAGAAGTTCGTGGGGTACTTGATGCCCGAGTCGACGGCCATCTTGGAGTACGTGGTGGCGCTGTAGCCGTCGGCGCGGTCGACGACCGCGGCCTGCGACTGAGCGGGCGCGACGTAGGCCTGGATCGCTCCGTCGGCCGAGGCGACGTCCCCGCCGACCGCGAGACGGGTCGTCGCGGTGTCGGCCGCGGGGGCGGTGATGCTGTCGGTGCCGCTCGCCGAGGCGATCGCGCTCACGGGCATTGTCATGCCGACCGTGAGGAGTCCGACGACGCCCATGACGCCGACCGAGAAGGACGTCGCCGCGATGCGGCGGACGTTGCGGCGAGTGCGGGGAGCGGCTGCTGCGGGCAGGCCCTCCGAGACGGGCTCAGGAGCCGGGGTGACCGGCGCCGCCTGCTGCGTGGGCGTCTCGCCGGTGAAGGAGAACAGGCGCGCGGCGGTCGCGAACTCGTCCGCGGCCGTCTCGTCGGCGGTGTCCGGCCGCTCGATGGCGGGCTGCTCGACGACGGTCTTCGTCATCTGGCGCGCGACGGGCTCGGACACCGGCTCAGCGACCGGCTCGGACACGACGGGGGTCTCGTCGACCGTGGAGTCGAGGATGACCGACGCCTGGGGGCGACGACGCGCGCGGCGGCTGGCGGGAAGGGTGATGGGCGAGGTCGGCAGCGACACCGGGGTGGTCGCGACGGCGCCGTCCGCGCTCTGCAGAATCACGGCGACGTCGTCGGAACGACGCTGCTCATCGACGACGGTGACCTCGAGGGCGTCGGAGGACGCGGCATCCGGGGTCTGCTCGGCGGGAATCGCGGCGGTGTCGCGCGACGGCAGGGTCGGCTCGATGGTCGCGGCGATGACGGTCTCGACGACCGCGGCGGCGACGCTCTCGATCAGCTCGGGCTGAGAGGCGGCCTCGGCGTCGACCGGGGCGGGGTCGGCGGCCTTGGGTGCCGACGCGGGGGCGTCGAGCGTGGCGACGGGGGTCTCGCTCGCGGAGCGACGGCGCATCTCGGCTCGGGTCAGCCGGGGGGTCGTCTCGGGAGCGGGCGTGGGGAGGGGGCGACGAGACCGCCGGGTGGCGGCGGGCTCAGTCTCAGAGGCTTCTGACGGCAACGCGGAAGGGCTCTCGTGTCGTGTCGCGAAAAGCGACGGCTTCGGGCTGGGGGGCTTGGCCATCTCCGCAGGTTCGGGTTGCGGAAGATAACGAACTGGTAAACACCCTACCTCGGCTGGTCTGGGAATGCCATGAGCAGACGCTCTGTCAGCGCTCGTAGTCCAGCAGCGGCTCGAGACGGCTGTAGAAGTCCGGTCCCGCGGCGATGACCATGCCGTTTCCGGGCCGGCCTCCGGGGGCGCCTCCGACGGCGCCGCCCGCCTCCGCCACCAGCAGCGCGCCGGCGGCGTGATCCCACGGCTGCGTCCCGCGCTCGTAGTACGCGTCGACGCGTCCGGCGGCCACAGAGGCCAGGTCGAGGGAGGCCGCGCCGATACGGCGCACATCCCGGGCGATCGGCATGACGCGGGCGAGCTGCGCAAGAGCCGGGCCGTGCGTCTCGGGGTTGTACCCGAAACCGGTCGCGACGAGGCCTCCGGCGGGCCCCACCTCGCTGACCGCGAGGCGCTGGTCGCCGAGCCAGGCTCCCCCGCCGCGCGAGGCCCGGAAGAGCTCGCCGGTCACGGGGTTGAACACGGCCCCGGCGAGCGCGGTCCACGCCGCGGTCTCGGCAGTCCCCTCGACGGCGGCGATGCTCACGGCCCACGCCGGGATCCCGTACGCGTAGTTGACGGTGCCGTCGATCGGGTCGACGACCCACGTGATGCCGCTCGTTCCCTCTTCGGCCCCGGACTCCTCGCCGAAGAAGCCGTCGTCGGGCCGCTCGCGCGCGAGCTCGGCGCGGATGAAGGCCTCGACCTCCCGGTCGGCGGCGGTGACGATGTCGGCGGCGGCCGACTTGGTGGCGGCGACGGTCACCCCCTCCCGGCGCCGACGGTGGGCCAGTTCCCCGGCTTCGCGAGCGATACGCGTGGCGATCTCGAGCAGGTCGGCTGCGGAAGTCATGGCATCCAGGCTACGTGCGCCACCCCCTGCGACGAATTCGTCCCCGTGGTTAGCGTGGGGCCATGACCGCTTCGGATTCTCGCCGGTACGACGTCGTCATCGTGGGGGGCGGGCACAACGCCCTCGTCTCCGCGGCCTATCTCGCCCGGGCAGGGCGACGCGTGGTGGTGATCGAGAGATCGGATGCCGTGGGCGGCTCCGCCGTGTCGGAGCGCCCGTGGGCGGGGGTCGATGCTCGACTGTCGCGCTACTCGTACCTCGTGAGCCTGCTGCCGCAGCAGATCATCGACGATCTGGGGCTCCGCCTCGAGCTGCGTCGTCGACGCTATTCCTCCTACACGCCCGACCCGACCGATCCCACCCGCGGCATCCTGGTGGACACCCACGATGCCGAGGCGACCGCCGCCTCGTTCGCGCGCACGACCGGCGACGCCGCTGAGGCCGAACGCTTCGCGGCGTTCGGCGACCGGCTCGCCCCGGTGGCGAGGGCCGTCTTCCCCACGATGACCGAGCCGTTGCCCACCGCTGACGAGGTGCGCGAGCGCGTGGGCGACGACGAGCTGTGGGATGCCCTGACGACGCGCCCCCTGGGGGATCTGCTGCGCTCCTCGTTCGACAGCGACCTGGTGCGGGGCATCGCGCTCACCGACGGCCTCATCGGCACGTTCGCGTCGTCCGACGACCCCTCCCTCGCGCAGAACCGCTGCTTCCTCTACCACGTGATCGGCGGCGGAACCGGGGACTGGGACGTCCCGGTGGGCGGCATGGGCGCCGTCACGGCCGAGCTCGAGCGCGCGGCCCGCGAAGCCGGGGCCGAGATCGTCACGGGGGTCGAGGTCGTCTCGATCTCACCCGACGGCGACGTGCACACCCTGACCGACCGCTCCGAGGTCTTCCACGGGGACCTCGTGCTCAGCGGTGTCGGCCGCGCCGTACTCGAACGGCTACTCGCCGCGGGCGGAGCCGCGACGACCGGCGCCGACGAGCCCGAGGGGGCGCAGGTCAAGGTCAACATGCTGCTCTCGCGTCTGCCCCGTCTGCGGGACGAGTCGGTGACCCCCCAGGCCGCGTTCTCGGGCACGTTCCACGTCAACCAGACGATGACCCAGTTGGATGCCGCCCACGCGGCGGCATCCGGAGGGCTCATCCCCGAGCCGCTCCCGGTCGAGATCTCCTGTCACTCGCTCACCGATCCGTCGATCCTCGGCGACGAACTGCGGGCATCGGGCGCGCAGACGCTCACGATGTTCGGCCTGCAGGTTCCGCATCGCCTGATCGACGACACGGATGCCGTGGCCGCCGGTGCCCGCCTGCTCGCGGCCGCGCAGGCCTCGCTCGATTCCGTCCTCGCCGAGCCCCTGCGCGACTGCATCCTGCGGGCACCCGACGGTCGCTTGTGCATCGAGGCCCGGACGACACGCGATCTCGAGGAATCGCTGAACATGATCGGCGGCGACATCTTCCACGGCGCGCTGTCGTGGCCCTGGCTCTCGGCACCGGCCGACTCCCCCGCCGACCGCTGGGGCGTGGCGACCCCGCACGCGCGCGTGCTGCTGTGCGGCTCGAGCGCCCAGCGCGGCGGGGCGGTCAGCGGCATCGGCGGCCAGAACGCGGCGATGGCGGCGCTGGAGATCCTCGGGCGGTAGCGGGCGTCAATCGCAAGGATCGTCGCGACGCGTCAGCAGGCGGATCATGGTCTGCACGGCATCCATCAGGACGACCGTCGACGGACCCGCGTAGCCGAAGACGATGCCCGCGGGGAGGTGAGTCAAGGCGCCGGGCACCCCGTACGAGGTCAGAGGGGCCACGCGGACGTCCGCCTCCGCGAGCCGGTCGACCACGTCCTGCTCGGTCCCGGCCCCGGCCGCGGGGAGCAGGACCACGGCGTGCAGCCCACCGTCGGTCGCGGTGAGCTCCACCCCCTCGATCTCGGCGAACGCTTCGAGCAGCAGGCGGCGGCGGTGGCGATAGTCGCGACGGCGACGGGCGGTGTGCCGTGCGAGCGCGCCCTCGCCGAGGTACAGGGCAAGCGCGCGCTGCTGCACCTGCGACACCGGCGGGTCGAGGTCGGCCCGAGCCGCGACGAGGCGATCGCGCAGCTCCCCGGTGGCGACGATCCACCCGCTCCGCAACGCCGGGCTGAGGACCTTCGACAGGGTGCCGATCATGACGACCCGCGCGGGATCGAGCAGGTGAAGCGGGGGCAACGGTGCCCGCCCGTGGGGGAACTCGCTGTCGTAGTCGTCTTCGACGATCACCGCGCCGGTGCGCGCGGCCCAGGCGAGCAGTCGCGCGCGGGCAGCGGCATCCAACCGTGTTCCGAGGGGGTAGTGATGGTGAGGAGTGACGACGAGGGCGTCCAGATCGGCGCGGGCCTCGACGGCGTCGAGATCGAGACCGTCGTCGAGGCGCACCGGGAACGGCACCGCCTCGACCCCCAGCCGGTGCAGGACCCGACGAACGCGCGGGTATCCCGGGTTCTCGATGCCCACGCGGAGGGGGCGACCGACGTTCCGGGGCGTGAGCGCGAGCAGCGTCAGCAGCACCGCATCGCTCGTCCCCGCGGTCACGATGACCTCGTCGGGAACCACGTCGAGCCCGCGGGTGCGTCCGAGATGCCGGGCGATCTGGTCGCGCAGAAGCGGATCGCCCCGCACGTCGTCGACATCGGATGCCGGATCGACGCCTCCCGCCCGCCGCCACGCCGAGCGCCAGGCGGCGTCGGCGATGCCCGCGGTGTGCGGACGCCCGGGGCGCAGGTCGACGAGGGTGGGAGTCGTCGCCGGCGAGGGCCGGGAGCCCCTCTGGACCGGGCCGGTCGACGAGCCGACGACCTCGGCGACGACGGTCACGCTCCCGGCGCGCGTCACCAGGTAGCCCTCCCCCGCGAGGATCTCGTAGGCGGCCACCGCCGTCCCCCGCGCGATCCCGAGATCCGCGGCGAGCACGCGCGTCGAGGGGACCGGCTCTCCCCCACCGGTGCGTCCGGACAGGATCGCCGCGCGCAGGTTGTGCGCGAGTTGCTCGTGCAGGGGCACCGACGATTCGCGATCCAGGATGCCGGCGGAGATCATGTCTCGGATTCTGTCACTGGTCCACGAGAATGCGGGAAAAGCGGACTATGACCTGGACCACGAACTCGCGTGGACTGAACCCATGACCGACCTGCCCCTGACCACTCTGACGCGCGTCCGCCGCGGCGCCCACCATCAGCGCACCGACCGCGCGGCCCTGTACGACGTGATCGACACGGCCCTGTACGCCACCCTCGCGATCGTCCGCGACGGCCGCCCGGTCGCCCTTCCGGTGGGCATCGGTCGCGACGGCGACGACCTCCTCGTGCACGGCTCGACCGGCAGCGATTTCTTCCGCCGCATCGCCGCCGGAGCTCCGGTGAGCCTGACGATCACGCACCTGATGGGCCTGAAGTACGCTCGTTCGCTCTTCGACAGCTCGATGCGCTACCGCTGCGCGGTCGTGCACGCGGTGGCATCCGTCGTCCCTCCCGAAGAGAAGGAAGCGGCTCTACTCACCCTGTCGGAGCACCTCATGCCGGGGCGCAGCGAAGACGTGCGACCCATGACCGCGCGCGAGATCGCGGCGACCATGGTGCTGCGCATCCCGCTGGCCCAGGCGAGCGTGAAGGACAACGCCGGCTCTCTCGTCGAGGTCGACGACGACGGGGAGGACCGCTCCGTCTGGGCCGGGATGCTGCCGTTGCGGGTCGTCGCCGGCGACCCCGTCACCTCGCCGCAGACGATGGCGGGAACGCCGGTGCCGGAGTCGGTTCGCCGGGCCGCGCGCCGCGTCGAGGCCTCGGGCACGGCCTGAAACCCGACACGGCTCCTGCAATCCGCCCCGCCTGCCGGAACGAGCGCCTCACCCGCGCCCTTGTGCAGGAGTTGTGCGCACCCGCGAGCGTGCAGACCCGCCGCTCCCGCGGGAAGACCCACCGGCTCGCGGCAGAACTCCTGCGTTGCGTCCCGCGAGGCTCCGCGACGCGCCCCGATCCGCGTTCCCGCGGGAGGTGTGGTCAGCGGGGTGCCGTGACTCCCGCACATCGGCGGGACGACGAAGGGCGGGGCCGTCACACGACGGCCCCGCCCTTCTCCGTTCTCAGCCGACCAGCGGCGGCACCTCGTACCGTCGCGGGGTGCCGAAGCGATGCGCCGTGATCGAGACGGCCTGCTCGCGCAGGAACGGTAGCAGTTCGACGTGCCCGGCACGGGTGACCTCGCCCGCGTACACGGCCACCGAGGGCGAACCGTTCGTCGCCTCGGCCACCGCAACGGGCGACCCGCTGAGCAGGCGAATGCGGCCGCCGGTGCGGGCGAGGCGCGCCGCGCGGCGACCCCAGTCCGCGCCGTCTTCGACCGATGCCCGAACTCCCACGCCCTCGAGCCAGGCGCGCACGGCGGGCGAGAGCTCGCGCGCCGTGCTGACCGTCACCGTCGAGCGGGCGCGGACGCCCGCCGCGACCACGCGCACCAGCGCGGCCTCGGAGGCGTCTTCGAGGCGCACGGTCACGGGCACCGAGGCGTAGCGCAGCACGTTCTGCTCCGACTCCAGGCCGGTCACGTCGCGGGCCAGCGCGAACTCCTCGGCCCACGCGGCGGCGTCGCTCGAGAGGGCGGATGCCACCCACTCGCGGTCGGCGGCGGGCACGGCGGCCAGCGCCGGGGCGGCGAGGGCGTCGGGCGTGCGGGGCGCCGAGGTCTCGGCATCCGCCCACTCTCCGAACCCGAACAGGTAGTGCGGTCCGCCGGCCTTGGTGCCCGCGCCGACGGCCGACTTCTTCCACCCTCCGAACGGCTGGCGCTGCACGATCGCGCCGGTGGTGCCGCGGTTGACGTAGACGTTTCCGGCCTCGATGCGCGAGAGCCACTGCTGGATCTCGGCCTCGTCGAGCGCGTGCAGGCCCGAGGTGAGGCCGTACTCGATGGCGTTGACGATCTCGATCGCCTCGTCGAGGGTCTCGGCGGTCATGATGCCGAGCACGGGGCCGAAGTACTCGGTGCGGTGGAACTCGCTGCCGGGCTGCACGCCCTCGCGGATGCCGGGACGCCAGAGCGATCCCTCGTCGTCGAGGCGCTTCGGCTCGACCACCCAGCGCTGGCCGGGCTCGAGGCTCGTCAGGGCCTTCAACAGCTTGCCGTTGGCGGGCTCGATGAGGGGTCCGACGCGCGAAGCCTCGTCCCACGGCAAGCCGACCTCGAGAGAGGTGACGGCGTCGACGAGCTGGTCGCGGAAGCGACGCGAGCGCGCGACCGATCCGACGAGCACGACGAGGGATGCCGCGGAGCACTTCTGTCCCGCGTGGCCGAAGGCCGACATCGCGACGTCCTTGGCCGCGAGGTCGAGGTCCGCACTGGGGGTCACGATCACGGCGTTCTTGCCGCTCGTCTCGGCCAGCAGCGGCAGGTCGGGGCGGAACGAGCGGAACAGCTCGGCCGTCTCGTACGCGCCGGTGAGCACGACCCGCTCGACGGCGGGGTGGGTGAGCAGCTGCCGACCGAGGTCGTTCTCCGACACCTGCACGAGCTTCAGCACCTCGCGCGGAACGCCGGCCTCCCACAGCGCCTCGACCATGACGGCGCCCGAGCGCTCGGCGAGGCCCGCGGGCTTGATGACCACGGCTGAGCCCGCGGCGAGCGCGGCGAGAGTGGAGCCCGCGGGGATCGCGACGGGGAAGTTCCACGGCGGGGTGACCACGGTCACACCGACCGGGGTGAAGGTCGCGCCGTCGACGGTCTCGAGCGTGCGCGCCTGCTCGGCGTAGTAGTGGGCGAAGTCGATCGCCTCCGACACTTCGGGGTCGCTCTGCTCGATGACCTTGCCGCACTCGGCGCCCATGACCTCGAGCAGGTCGGCGCGGCGCTTCTCGAGGGCGTCGCCCGCGCGGTGCAGGATCTCGGCGCGACCGGCGGCCCCGAGCGCGCGCCACGACGCGGCGGCGTCCGCGGCATCCTGGATCACCGCGTTCAGCGCGGTCTCGTCGGTGACCGTGTGGTCGGCGATGGTCTGCGCGCCGAGGGTCGACTCCTCCATGCGCGCGACGATCGCCCGCGACCAGTCGCGGTTGGCCGCGATCGCCGGGTCGGAGTCGGGGGTGTTGCGGAAACCGTGGGTCGGCGCGGGCGCCGCGGGAGCGGTGCGGTCCTGCACGCGGTTGGACGCTGGCACGCCCGAGGGCATGTCGGCGAGCGAGGCGAGGAAGCGGTCGCGCTCGCGCGAGAACAGCGCCTCGTGGGTGTCGAGGTCGAACACCGCCGACATGAAGTTCTCGCTCGACGCGCCCTCTTCGAGGCGGCGGATCAGGTAGGCGATCGCGACGTCGAACTCCTGCGGGTGCACCACGGGGGTGTACAGCAGGATCGAGCCGACCGTGCGACGCACGACGGCCTGCTGCGCGGTCGCCATGCCGAGGAGCATCTCGACGTCGATGCCGCCGGTGACGCCGCGCCGCTCGGCGAGCAGCCACGCGAGGGCGACGTCGAAGAGGTTGTGTCCGGCGACGCCGATGCGCACGTTCGCGGTGTGCTCGGGGCGCAGCGCGTAGTCGAGTACGGCCTTGTACGAGGCGTCGGTCGCCTGCTTCGAGGGCCAGGTGGCGAGCGGCCAGTCGTGCACATCGGCATCCACCCGCTCCATCGGCAGGTTCGCGCCCTTGACCACGCGCACCTTGATGTGGGCTCCCCCGGATGCCACCCGCGCGGCGGTCCATTCCTGCAGGCGGATCATCGCGGCCAGCGCATCGGGCAGGTAGGCCTGCAGCACGATGCCGGCCTCGACGCCGTGGAACTCGGGCTCGCCCAACAGCGTCTCGAAGACGGCGAGGGTGAGGTCGAGGTCCTTGAACTCCTCCATGTCGAGGTTCAGGAACGTGCCCGTCTCCTTGGCCACCCGGTACAGGGGGCGAAGGGCGGCGACCGCGTCGGCGACGGCGGCATCGAAGGCCCACGGCGTGTGCGGGGCGACGGTGGACGACACCTTGATCGAGACGTAGTCGACGTCGTCGCGCGAGAGCAGCTTGCGGGTGCCGGCCAGGCGCCGCGCCGCCTCTTTCTTGCCGAGGATCGCCTCGCCGAGCAGGTTCACGTTGAGGCGGATGCCGTCTCCCCGACCCCGGATCGAGGTGATCGCCTCGCCGAGCTTGCGGTCGGTGGCGTCGACGATGAGGTGGCGCACCATCGAGCGCAGCGCCGTGCGGGCGGCGGGCACGACGATCTGCGGGAGGATCGGCGCAGCGAAGGCGCCGAGGCGGATCGCGGCCTTCAGGTGCAGTGGAAGGAAGCCCGGGATGAGCGGGGTGAGCGCGGCGAGGTTGCGCGCGGCGACGCGCACGTCTTCGGGACGCACGACGCCGTCGACGAAGCCGACGGTGAAGTCGAGGCCGTGCGGGTCGCGGAGCACCCCGGCAAGGCGCTGGGCGGCGGCGTCGACGGGCTCGCCGCGGCTCTCGGCGAGCCAGCGGCGCACGAGGGCGATCGCCTCGTCGGCGAGCTCGTGGGGAGAGACGAGTGCGGCGGGGGTGGTGCCGGACGTGGTGTCGGGGACATCGGTGAGCGACATGGCGATCCTTCCTCGGATGCTCTCAGCATGGGGCTCGCATACGTTCGAGAAAAGCGATGATTCCTGACGCATACTCTTCGATAGACCCGAAGGGATGCCATGTTCGATCTGCGCCGTCTGCGCCTGCTGCACGAGCTGTCGGTGCGGGGCACCCTCGCCGCCGTCGCCGAGGCGCTCGCGTACAGTCCGTCGACCATCTCGCAGCAGCTCGCGCTGCTCGAGAAGGAGGCGGGAGTGCCCCTGCTGGAACCGGACGGCCGCCGCGTGCGCCTCACCGCGCAGGGCGCTGCGCTCGCCGCCCACGCGGCCCGCATGCTCGCCGCCGACGAGGCCGCGCGCGCGGAGCTCGAGCGCATGCGGCCCTCCCTCGCCCCGGTGCGTCTGGCCGTGATGCAGTCCGCCGCGCACGGCCTGCTCCCCCGCGCCCTCGACGCCCTCGCTGAGAGCGAGCCGCAGCTGCGCGTCGAGGTCGCCGAGCTCGCTCCCGAGGAGGGGCTGTTCGAGGTCGCCGCGCGCGGCTTCGACCTCGCTGTGGCCGAGCAGTACCCCGGTCACACGCGCGAGCACCGCGAGGGCCTCGAGCGCGGTCTCCTGGGGCGCGACGCCATCCGTCTCGCCGTCTCGCGCGACGATCCCGCTCAGCACCTCGAAGACCTCCGCGAGCGCGCGTGGGTGATGGAACCGGTGGGCACGGCCGCCCGCCAGTGGGCCACCCAACAGTGTCGGGCCGCCGGGTTCGAGCCCGACGTGAGGTTCGAGATGGCCGACCTCACCGCGCAGGCCCGGCTCGTGGCATCCGGTCATGCCGTGGGGATGATCCCCGACCTCGTCTTCGCGGGCGAGACCCCGCCCGTGCGACTCGTCGGCCTTCCTGACCACCCGCGGCGCGAGGTGTTCACGGCGGTGCGCCGCGGAACGGCCGACCGCCCCGGTGTACGCGCCGTGCGCGCGGCACTGCAGGTGGCGTACGACCGGGGCGGTCGGTAGGGGCGGCGCTTACTTCGTCAGCGCGATCTCGTTCGGGGTCTGCTCGAGTGTCACGCTCTTCACGACCTGGCCGGTGGTGAGGTCGACCGCGTGCACGGCGTTCTTCGCCGGCTCGGTCACGTAGGCGAGGTCACCCGAGACCTTGATGGCGGGGTGGGCGTCCTGCCATTCGGCCGGCCCCTCCCACGCGTCGATCACGGGGAACGCGTCGGTGAACTGCCCGGTCGCGGGGTCGAGCACGTGGATCGCGCCATCGGATGCCAGAACGTAGGCGAGGTCGCCCGGACCCCGGGCCACGTCGCGGAAGGTGTACTCGGCCCCTTCGGGCATGTCGACCACGCGCTGGGTCTTCGCCGCGGTGTCGATCAGCGCGAGGCGGTGGAGCAGGTAGCCCTCGGCATCGCGGTCGTCCTTGTAGTCGCCCACGATGAGCGCGCTGTTCTCGCTCACGTACGCGTTGCCCATGCGGCCGTACGGCTGGTCGGGGGCGGTCAGCTTGGTGAAGGTGCCTTCGTCGTAGACCAGAGCGCCGTTCTCGCAGCCGAAGACGACGACCTCGTCCTTCGCCGTGCCTTCGCCGTGCACGCCGGGGCAGTCGGTGCTCTCGGCGAGGGTGGCACCGGAGGCGTCCTTCGCCACCACGCCGTTGCGGCCGTCGGCGTTGCCGACCGTGGTGAGGAAGGTGCCGTCCTCGAGCACGATCGAGACGCCGTGGTGCGCCTCGACGCCCGGAACCGTCCGAACCTCGGGAAGGGAGTCGGTGGATGCCAAGAGGGCATCGGTGTCGAAGATCGTCGAGTCGCTCGTGCCGTCGGCGTAGAGAACCGTCGTCCCACCGTGCGTGACCACGTGACCGGGCTTGGACGCCGGGAACACGAGGTCGGTGAGCTCGGGGTCGGCGGCCGGGGTCCCGGCATCCAGAACCTGGAATCCCTTGCTCGTGGTCACCATGATGTGGCGACCGTCGCCGGCCGAGTTCAGGCGAGTGAATACCTCGGACGAGAGATCGCCCAGGGTCTCGAGGCTCTGACCGTCGAGCACCAGGATGCCGCCGGGGTACGACAGGGCGACGCGGGTGGCGGTGTCGGTCGCGGGGCTCGACGCCGGGGCCGCCGACCCGGGGCCGGTTCCGCCGGCGCACGCCGACAGGGTGACGGTGGCGCCGATCGCGAGGGCGACCAGGCCCGCGCGGGGGAGGGAGAAGCTGCGCATTCGTGTCTCTTTCTGGGGTGGGGTGGGTCTCGTCAGGGTGAGAGCCCGGTGGCGATGCGCTGCGTGTTCACGCGCATCATGGTCAGGTAGTCGGGGGCGTCACCGCTCGCGTCGGTCAGCGATTCGGTGAACAGCTCGGTCACCTCGACGTGGCGGTCGGCCTCGTCGGCGAGGGCGCGGACGAGGCGGTCGGGAGACGACGACTCGGCGAAGATCGTCGGCACCTTCGCCTCGTCGATGGCCGAGACGAGATCGGCGAGGTCGCTCGTGCTGGGGGCGGCGAGGGTGGTGCCGCCGGGGATCACGGCCCCGATGAGGCGGAACTCGAAGCGAGCGGCGAGATAGCCGAACACGTGGTGGTTGGTGACCAGCGCCCGGCGTTCGGCGGGAATTGCGGCGAAGGCCGCGGTCATGTCGGCGTCGAGCTGCTCGAGCTGCGCGCGGTAGGCGGCCGATCGCTCGGCGACCGCGGCCCCGCCGAGCTTCTCGAGCTCCGGGGTGAGGCGGTCGACGACGGCGATCATCTGCGCGGGGTCGGTCCAGAAGTGCGGATCGTCCGCCCCGTCGGCGTCGGCCGAGGTGTACGGCAGCACGGTGACGGCGTCACCGGCGACCATCGTGCTCACGCCGTCGGCGGCCGCGGCGTCGAGGTGGTGCTGCAGGCCCTCTTCGAGGCCCAGACCGTTCGCGACCAGCAGGTCCGCCGAGCGCATACGCGCGGCCTCCGCGGCCGAGATCTCGAACGAGTGCGGGTCGGTGCCCGGGCGCATCAGAGTCATCACGTCGACGTCATCGCCGACGAGATTCGACACCACGTCGCCCAGGATGTTCGTGGTCACCACGACCAGAGGGCGGTCGGATGCCGCGCTGCCGGCGCACCCGGTCAGGCACAGCAGGGCTGCCGCGGCGAGGGCGGCGAGGGTACGGCGCATGTCAGCGTCCCGTCTCTGCGAAGAAGAGCGGCGAGCGCTCGGGGGTGAACTCGCGCGCGATGCGCGCGCCGTCGACAAAGTCGATCTCCCACAACCGGCCCTCGGCGGGCCCGTTGAGGTACGCGCGCTGTTGGTCGGCGACGAGTGTCACAGGAAGCCCCGCGGCGAGACTCTCCGAGACGAGGGGGACGGATGCCGCGCGCACCGCGCCGCTGTCGCCGTCCAGCGTGAGCGCCCGGCCACCGGCGCTCAGCGCCAGGACGTTCGCGGTCTTGTCGTCGACGGCGGTGACCTGAACGAGCGGCTCGGGCGCGGGAAGAAGGGTCCACGTGCGCGCGCGAGTGTCCAGGATCCAGATCCCGACGTCTCCGGCGAGAGCTGCGACGCGGGGTCGCCCCTCGCGGTTGTGGAAAGCCGTCGCCCGCGGCGCGGTGGTGCCCGGCGGGTACGGGACGACCTCGACGACCGGCTGATCGCCCTCGACGCTCGCGAGGACGGCGCCGTCGCGGCATCCGATCACCGCTCCGACGCGGGTCGTGATCGTACCCGCCGGGTCGATGCACGGCGTCGTCGGGCCGAGCGGGGCGCCGTCGGCCGCGCGCAGCGACACCTCTCCCCCGGCGGCGACCGCCGCGAAGGAACCGACCGGGGCGACGAGACCCGCACCCGCTGTCGTCGTCATGCGGAACTTCTCGACGACCTCGCCCTTCGACAGCGCTTCGGTATCGAGCAGAACCGCCTCGCCGGAGCCCGGGAAGAACACGCCCGTACCCCCCGAGGTCGACGAGTTGGATGTCGCGATCGTGGCGACGCCCTCCCCCGCGACCTCGTCGAGCACGCGCGCGGGCGCCCGGTAGTAGTGGAAGTGGTCGACGTGGTCCCAGGTCCACACCCCGCTGTCGACGATCGAGACACCGTCGTCGTCGGCCGAGAAGAGGTAGCGACCGTCGGAGTGCACCGCGGCGGGCGCGCGGACGACCCCCAGCTCGGCCGTGGTCTCGTCGAGCAGGTCGAGGTGCGAGACGCGGCCGCCTGCGTCGATGGAGGTCAGACCGAGCGCGGGCTCCGCCACTTCCGCGGCGCCGTCGATCCGACCGTGCGCGTCGGATTCGGGGGCGGCTGTCGAGGCGGACGGCGCTGGCGGGGCGGCGCAGCCGGCCAGAGCGAGCAGGAGGAGAACGCCGACGGGCGCGAGGCGGCGGGAGGAATGAGACATGGGGGCTTTCCAGGTGGAGCGGGACAGGGAGTCAGGCGGGCGCGGGCGGGGCCGCGAAGGCGCGGCTGCGCACCTCGTTCGTCGCCCGGCGCAGGAGCCACGAGACGCCGGCGGCCGCGATCGCGGTGGCGGCGATCGTCGCCCCGGCTGCCGTCGCCGCGTGCCACGACACGACGAGACCGACGGCGACGGCGAGAGCGCCGATGGCGGCGGCGAGCACCATGGTCGAGGGGATGCGCTCGGTCCATTGCCGCGCGGCCACGGCGGGGGCGACGAGCAGGCCCACGACGAGCAGCGAACCGACGGCCTGGTACGACGCGACGACCGCGAGGGTCACGAGGCCCACGAGCACCGTCTGCGCCACGCGCGGACGGAGGCCGAGGACGCGCGCGACACGCTCGTCGATCGCGAGGGCGATGAGGCAGCGGTGCGCCAGGGCTGCGGCGGCGATCCCCAGGGCGACCGCGACGGCGAGCACGATGAGGTCGGCGGCGGTGACCGCCAGGATGTCGCCGAACAGGATGGCCGTGGCATCCGTCGCGAAGCTCCCCGCGTGCGAGATGACGATCACCCCGAGTGCGAGCATGCCGACGAAGAGCAACCCGATGCTCGTGTCGTACGACACCTTCGCGCGGCGCTGCAGAACGCCGATGCCGAGGCTCATCACGACGGCGCTGACCGCCGCACCCGCCAGCACGGGGAGCCCCAGCACCGTGGCCAGTGCCACGCCGGGGAGCATGCCGTGGGCCAGCGCCTCGCCCAGGAAGGCCATCCCCCGCACGATCACCCACGTGCCGGCCACCGCGCACAGCACGGCGACGAGCACGCCGCCCAGAAGGGCGCGCTGCACGAAGACGAGCGAGAAGGGATCGAGGAGCCAGGACACGATGTCCGACCGTAGCGTTAACTGAGAACGGTTATCAAACTCATATGATGGATGCCATGACGACATGTGCCCTGCGCGCTCGCGGTCTCCGCCTCGAATTCCCCGGGGTCGTCGCGCTCGACGACGTCGACCTCGACATCCCCGACGCGGCCCTCACCGTGATCGTCGGCCCCAACGGCGCGGGGAAGTCGACGCTGCTCGAGACGCTCGCCGGCGCCCGCCCGCCGGCATCCGGCTCACTCGAGGTCGATGGTCGATCGCGCGCCTTCGTGCCGCAGCGTGCCGCCGTCGCGGAACACCTCCCCCTCACCGTCCGCGACGTCGTCACCGTCGGAGTCTGGGGCCGCCTCGGCGCGTTTCGGCGCCTCACGCGCGCGTACCGGGAGTCCGTGGATCACGCAATGCGAAGACTCGACGTGGCACCCCTCGCGCGGCATCCGTTCTCGTCCCTCTCGGGCGGGCAACGGCAGCGTGCGCTCCTCGCGCAGGGACTCGCCCGTGCAGCGGACATCCTTCTGCTCGACGAACCGACCACGGGTCTCGACGCGGCGAGCGCGGAGCTCAATCGCGCCGCGATCAGCAGCGAGATCTCACGCGGGGCAGCCGTGGTGTGCGTCAGTCACGACGAGCGGTTGATCGACGAGGCGGACCACGTGATCCGCATCGAGGCCGGTCGCCTCAGGCCCGCGAGCGAACGCGTTCGGTGATCCGGCGCAGCAGCGCCGCGGCGGCCTCCGCCACCTCGCGCGACTCCAGGCCCACCGCCGCCTCGACGTCGGTCGGGAACCGGCGCAGCGCGCTCCAGGGCTCGGTGTCGAGGTCGACCTCGAGGTAGATGTGGTTGACGCGGCGATCCGCGGCGTCGAGTTCGCGGCGCAGCAGCCCACGACCGATGAGCCGGTCGACGAGGGTCGTGACCCCTGCGGGGGTCACACCGAGGCGCGAGCGCAGATGCGAGGGTCGAATGCCGGGCTCGTCGCAAATGCAGCACAGAGCGGCCGCTTCGAGCTCGCTGACGCCGAGATCGGATCGCGCCTTCGCTGCCATCTCGTCACGCGCTCCGACGTACTCGTCCAGCGCCAGGGTCAACGCAGAGGACTGTGTCATTTCCGCCACCTCCTCCTCGCGGCCCGGCCGGCCACATCTCCACCATAGTGAACATCTCAAATATTTTGCGAAATTAATTAATTTCGTGAAATACGTGCTACCTTAGTGATCAGCCCGTCGACCCCAAGCGAAGGAGATCGCCATGGCCACGTTGTTCTACGGATCCGACACGGACCCCATTGTTCTGCCCGATCGCCTGATGGGGTACATCAAAGTCATCACCTCGACCAAACTGCGGCGCGGAGAATCCTTCACGCTGACCTGGACGGGAACCGCCGACGAGGCCGGCCGTTCCACCATCTGGCTGCAGCCGTCCATTCCCCTGCGATTCGTCTTCGACGCGGTCGAGCCCGAGCAGCTCGCGGGCGACTACCTGCGCGCGCTCGCCGATCAGGCGAACGCCGCGTCGGGCCTGGTCATCGACACCCGCACGTGGGAGGCCGCCGAAGGGGCGAGCCACGCCGCCGCGGCCCGCACGACCCGCACCGCCGGTCGCCCCGTCCGCGCCGCCTGATATCACTTTCGACCGGATCGGTCCAGCCTCTCTCCGCACCCGTCATACTGTGGGGGCGCGTCACATTCGCGCGGATGGATCGGAGAGGCCCGTGCCGGTACGAACGCTGCTCGACAAGTCATTGCTCGAAGCATGGTTGACCGAATTCCGCGAGCTCGGCTACCTCACCGGCAGCGACATCCGCGTCCTCGACCAAGAGGATGACGCCGACCCCGACGCCGGGCTCATCGTCGTCGACCTCAGCGAGGCCAAGACCATCACCTACCTCCAGCCCATCACGGGCGGCGACGGCAGCTGGAAGGCGACGATGGAGGCGCGCGACGCCACCATCGAGCTCGGCGCGGTCGCCTTGGTGAACCTCGGCAACGAGGTCAACGTGCTGGGCGCGCTCGTCGCCTTCCTCGAGACGAAGTCGAAGGCGCTCCTGGCGAAGAGCTGAGTCCGGCCCGCGCCGGGAAGGAGAAAAGGGCACCCGATCCGGGTGCCCTTTCTTCGTGGTGGCGAGTGAGGGATTCGAACCCCCGAATGCAATGCAGTCTGATTTACAGTCAGATCCCTTTGGCCGCTTGGGTAACTCGCCAGGTGCGCACCCGTCCGGCTTGTTCAGTCGACCGGAGGCGCGATAGACCACTCTACTATCCCCCGGGGGATGCTCGAAACCATCGACGCCCTCACTCGGGCGTACGCAGCAGAGCACCCTCGTGGCGACAGGTCGCGGCAGCGACATCCATGGCGCGCGAGAGCACGGCATCCCACTCCTCCGCGTCCGCGGGGAGTCGGTCTCGGACGAGCGCGGCGGTGGTGGCGAGCACGGCGTCGCCGCCGCCCATCGTGTCGACGATGCGCCCGGGAAGATCGGAGATCCCTCGCGAGACGGTCGTCTCCCCCGCGTCGATCGCTGCCCCGCCGGCGCCGTAGGTCGCGAGCACGGCCCCCACGCCGAGGCCCCCGAGCTTCGTGCGGAGCTCGTCGAGCGGCGTCCCGTAGAGCAGCTGCGCGTCGTCCTCACCGACCTTCACGAGCAGGGCGCCGGACGCCGCTTTCTCGAACCCGCGCACGAACTCGGCCCGATCGCGGAGCATTCCGCTGCGCGGGTTCGGGTCGATCGCGAGCGGGGTCGAGGCGGATGCCGTGGCCTCGATGAGCATGTCGGTCTGCTGAGCGTCGTCGAAGGGGAAGCAGCTGACCACGACCATGGGGGCGTCGGCGATCGCCGCACGCTCGGCGTCACCGTAGGCGACGCGACGGTTCTGGGCGGCCTCGTTGAAGACATAGACGGGCTCACCCTGCGG
This sequence comes from Microbacterium testaceum StLB037, assembly GCF_900104345.1. Taxonomy (GTDB): domain Bacteria; phylum Actinomycetota; class Actinomycetes; order Actinomycetales; family Microbacteriaceae; genus Microbacterium; species Microbacterium testaceum_A. The sequence goes on along the minus strand of NZ_FNJN01000004.1, from coordinate 191,748 downwards.
CGAGCGCGTGCTCACGGCGCGCGACGACCCGTGCTCCGCGGGGCTGGCGAGCAGGTCGACGTCGTGCTCGTCGAGGAAGGCGCGGATCTGCTCCCCCGCGTCGTCGTCTCCGACCATGGCGATGAGGGATGCCGGCACCCCCAGCCGAGAGAGACCCACGGCCACATTCAGTCCCGCTCCTCCGACGAACTCGCGGACACCGGCCTCGTCGCGGATCTCGTCGATCAGCGCGTCGCCGATGACGACGACCCGACCGGTCACCGCGACACCTCGGCGGCGTCGAGCACGCGGGAGACGAAGTCTTCGGTGCGGCGCTTGGTGCCGTCGATCTTGCGGTCGACGCTCGCGCGGATCTCGCTCGGAGCGAGCGGGGCGGCCAGGCGCACCGTCTCGTGACACGACATGTCGGCGCAGATGTAAGTGCCCACGGTGTCGCCGTGCTCGCCCGCGGTGCCCGCTTTGCGGGCGGTGAACAACGACACCTGATCGCCCGGCTGCATCGTGTGGCAGAGGTTGCACATCGCCGACCGCGCGCGGGACTGCCCCTCGGCCGCGCGCAGCACGATCGCGGTGGGCTCGCCGTCCCGCTCGGTGACGATGTAGCCGCGGCCGCGGGTGCGCGGGTCACGCCACGCCAAGAAGTCGAGGTGGTCCCAGTCGGTCAGCAGGAAATCGTGCGGGAGCTCGACCACTCGCAGCTCCTCGGGGGCGGCGTTCACGAACGCCGCCCGCACCTCTTCATCGGTGAGTGCTCGCATGGCATCCGAGTCTACGAGCGCCTCTACCCGCGTGGGCCGGGCGATGTCGAGGGGGTGTGTACAAGGGGGGCGCGAATACAATCGAGTCATGGCTGATTCTTCGTTCGACATCGTCTCCAAGATCGACCGGCAGGAAGCCGACAACGCGCTCAACCAGGCGCACAAAGAGGTCGAGCAGCGCTACGACTTCAAGGGCACCGACGCCTCCATCGCGTGGAGCGGCGACTCGATCGTCATCAAGGCGAACTCCGAGGAGCGCGCCAACGCCGTCCTCGACGTGTTCCAGACCAAGCTGATCAAGCGCGGCATCTCGCTGAAGAGCCTCGAGACGGGTGAGCCCGTGCAGAGCGGCAAGGAATACCGCATCACCTCCACTCTCAAAGAGGGCATCTCGCAGGAGAACGCCAAGAAGGTGAACAAGATCATCCGCGACGAGGGCCCCAAGGGCGTCAAGTCGCAGATCCAGGGCGACGAACTGCGCGTGCAGTCGAAGTCGCGCGACGACCTGCAGGAAGTGCAGCGCCTGCTCAAGGCGGCCGACCTCGACGTCGACCTGCAGTTCACCAACTACCGCTGATCCTCGGGTGGTCGTCTCTCCGCCTCAACGCTCCCCCATCTGCTTGCGGCGTATGCTGTGGGGGGCCGGGTTGTCGCTTGCTGGGGCAATGTTCGGTGCGGTGGGCCTCTGGGTCGGAGCGCAGTTCGCGTCCCAGCCGCAGATCGAAGGGTTGCCCGCGGTCAGCGCGTGGATGGTCGGGGTGCTGTGCGCGGCGGCGGGAATCGTCGGTGCGGCTCTGACTCTGGGCTACTCCTCCCGTGTCACGGCTAAACGACACCGTCGAGCACTCGCGCGGGCCGCGGCCGGTGTAGCACTTGGGGCGTCCGTCGCGGTTGTGCTCAGCTACATCATCGCGCCTTTCCTCTGAGGGGCAGCCTGCGAGAGACTGCTCCCATGGCCGTCCGCGTCGATCTGAACATCTCCCTCGATGGCGTGGCGATGCCGGCCGACCCCACGCCCGAGAATCCCATGGGCGAGGACTGGGGCCGGCTCGTCGCCGACTACATGGCGACGAAGACCTTCCGCGAGCGCGTCTTCCGCGACACGTCGGGGGCGGGCACGACCGGCGTGGACGACCGGTACGCGGCCGCGTACTTCGAGGGCATCGGCGCCGAGGTGATGGGCGCGGCGATGTTCGGCCTGCACTCTTTTCCCGACGATCCAGACTGGCGCGGCTGGTGGGGTGACGAACCACCGTTCGAGGTGCCGGTGATCGTGCTCACGCACCGCGAGCGCGAACCCCTCTCCTTCGCCAACGGCACCCGGTTCGAGTTCTCGTCGGAGAGCATCGCGGATGCCGTGGCCCGGGCCACCGATCTGGCGAACGGCGCCGACGTGAGGGTCGGCGGTGGCCTGTCGACGGTGCGGTCCGCGCTGGCCGCGGGTCTCGTCGACCGTCTGCACGTGGCCGTCCGCCCCGTGATCCTCGGCCGCGGCGGCCGCCTCTGGGACGACCTGCGGGGCCTCGACGAGGACTACACCGTCACCTCGGAGGTCGCCGAGTCCGGTGTCGTGCACGTCACCTTCGCGCGGTGAGCGCGGAGAGCCCGGTGGAGCAGCCCCTCAGCCCCCTCACGTGCCCCACGTGCGGCGATCCCCTGCGGTTCGAGATCCTCGACGACGAGCGGTTCCTCGTCGCGTGGTCGTGCGTGAACTGCGGGCTGATCCGCACGACCGAGCCGATCTGAGTCGCGGGGGCTCGGTCAGCCCTCGATGCCGTTGATCATCTGGGTGATCTCGCGCTCGGTCTCGCGACCGATGTTGCGCTCCTCCATCAGCGAGGGCATGTCGCTGTCGTCATCGACGGAAGGGTTCTCGAACGGCTGCTTCTGATCCTTTTCCATGCATCGATGCTCACACGCGACGACGGTGGCCGCGAGGGGCTTGCGCGTCAGCGATCGCCCCGCAGTGCGGCATCCGTCCACTCGACGCAGTCGATCTCTCCGCGGAACACCGCCTCTTCGCGCTGGCGCAGCTCGACGCGGCGGATCTTGCCCGAGATCGTCTTGGGCAGCTCGAAGAACTCGACGCGGCGCACCCGCTGGAACGGGGCGAGCCGCTCGCGCGCGAAGCGCAGGATGTCGAGCGCGACCTCCTCGCCCGCCTCGTGTCCGCCGGCGAGCACGATGTAGGCCTTCGGCACCGCGAGGCGCAGCTCGTCGGGCGCGGGAACGACCGCGGCCTCCATGACCGCCGGATGCTCGATCAGCACGCTCTCGAGCTCGAACGGGCTGATCTTGTAGTCCGAGGCCTTGAAGACGTCGTCGGTACGGCCGATATAGGTGATGCTGCCCGTCTCATCGCGCCGCGCCACATCGCCGGTGTGGAAGAGCCCGTCGGCGAACGCCTCGGCGTTGCGCTCGGGGTCGCCCACGTACCCCGTCGTGAGGTTGACGGGCCGCTCGGTGAGGTCGATGCAGATCTCGCCCTCGTCGGCGCGCTCGCCCGTCACCGGGTCGACGAGCACGACCGGGCACCCGGGCAGGGGCCGCCCCATCGAGCCCGGAACGAGGTCGGCGCCCGGGGTGTTGGCGACGACCGCGGTCATCTCGGTCTGCCCGTACCCGTCGCGGATGTCGAGGCCCCACGCGCGCTGCACCGAGGCGATGACCTCGGGATTGAGCGGCTCACCCGCCGACACGACCTCGCGCAGCGACCCGCGGCGCCCGGTCAGATCGGCCTGGATGAGCATGCGCCACACCGTCGGCGGCGCGCAGAAGGTCGTCACGCGGTCGTTCTCGAGCTCGGTGAGCAGGTGCTCCGCCGAGAAGCGCGAATAGTTCAGGGCGAGCACTGTCGCCCCGGCGATCCACGGCGCGAAGAACAGGCTCCACGCGTGCTTGGCCCACCCGGGCGAGCTGATCGCGAGGTGCACGTCGCCGGGCTGCAGCCCCAGCCAGTACATCGTGCTGAGGTGACCGACCGGGTACGACGAGTGCGTGTGCTCGACGAGCTTGGGCTTCGAGGTCGTCCCCGAGGTGAAGTACAGCAGCAGGCGCTCGTCGGCAGTGGTCCCCGGATGCCGAGCGGGCTCCGCCTCGACGGCGAAGGCGTCCGAGTAGGTCGCCCACCCCGTGTGCTCGCCACCGACGACGATGCGACCGAGACCCTCGGGCAGGTCGTCGAACTTGGCGGCATCCGCCGCTCCGACGACGACGTGGCGGATCTCGGCGCGCTCGATGCGGTCGGCGAGGTCGACCGAGCCGAGCGCCGTGGTTGTCGGGGCGATGACGCCGCCGAGCTTCATGATGCCGAGCATGGCTTCCCACAGCTCCACCTGGTTGTCGAGCATGAGCAGCACGGTCTCGCCGCGGCGGACGCCCCGCGTCTCGAGCCACGCGGCGACCTGGTCGGAGCGCCGCGCGAGCTCGTCGAACGTGCGCTCGTGGTGCGTTCCGTCATCGTCGACGACGATCAGCGCCGTGCCGTCGTTGCCGCGGGCCATCGGGTCGAACCAGTCGATCGCCCAGTTGAACGCCCCCTCGAAGCTCGGCCAGACGAAGTCCGCGGCGGCGGCGGGATCGGTGCGGACGGCGAGAAGGTGGTCACGGGCGGCGCGGTAGCGCTCGGTCGCGGCGGTGGGTGTCATGGAGCTCCTTCGAACGCGTTCTACGCTAGACCTCTCGTCCAGGCCGCGAGTGCGTCGAAAGCCCGAGCCCTGGCATCCGGGGCGGATAAGAACACGTCGTGCAGCGCCCCATCGATCCGGGCGATGGTGACGGTTCTCGCGATGCGGGTCGCCGAACGGGCGATGTCGTCGACCACGAGCACCGAGTCGGTCTCGCGCATCGCGTCGTTCCAGGTGAGTGCCGGCGTGGACCTCGCCGACAGCAGCACGAGCGCCGGGCAGCCCACGTCGACTCCGGATGCCACCCGCGCGTGCCCCGCGATGATCGCCGCGAGCCAGCCGGGGTGGGTGGGAAAACCCTGCGGCGGTCGCCAGCCCTCGGGGCTGTCGGGCAGAGTGCCCAGATCGCGTTGCGCCCGCGTGTAGAAGCCGAGGTCGACCACCGGATGCGTGCCGAGGGGGTCGAAGCGGGCGCGCGCGTTGACGATCGGCGCCAGGGCCTGACGTCCGAGCGGACCGAGCTGCAGTTCGAGCCACGGGCTGTTCAGCACGAGGGCGTCGGCGACGCCGGGATGCCGCGCGGCCCAGAGCGTGAGGGTGAGTCCCCCCGTGCTGTGGCCGAGCAGAAGCAGGCGTCGGTTCTCTCGTTTCGTGGCCATGGCGTCGAGGGCCGCCCCGATGTCGGCGTCGTAGACGTCGAGGGCTGCGATGTATCCCGGAGCCTGCCCGGGCCGCAGACTCCGGCCGTACTTGCGCAGGTCGAGGGCGTAGAAGCGCGCCCCGCGGTCGGTGAAGAAGCGCGCGAGGTCGGTCTGGAAGAAGTAGTCCGACCAGCCGTGCACGTAGAGGACGTCGGTGTCGCGCAGGTCGCCGAAGAGGCGCGCGCCGGGGTGCGGTCGGGAGCGGACCAGCGTCGCGACGACCTCGCCCTCGGCGTCGTCGCCGAGAGGCAGCGTCTGCTGCTCGAACCCGTCGCCGAGGACGTCCGGTCGCCACTCCCCCATCGCCCCAGCCTACGACGGGCGTTTTCGCGAAGAGCCGCCCGCGTCGCGATGACGGGGCGGCTCTTCAGCGGGGAGGGCTACTCGCCGCGCGAGATCTTGATCATCTCGTCGCGGGGCACGACCTTGATGCGCGCGCGCTCGTGCGGAGCGCCGAGCGCGACCTCGTGCTCGTCGAGGCGGTGCCAGCCGTCGAGGTCGGTCCAGCGCACGCCACGCTCCTCGAGCAGAGCCGGGATGGCCTCTTCCTCGGGGTGCTCGGGCCGCCACCACTCCGCCTGGTCATTGATGACGTGGCGCACCGTCTCCATGGCATCCGACTTGGTGTGTCCGATGAGGCCGACGGGACCGCGCTTGATCCAGCCGGTGGCGTAGACGCCGGGCAGTCGGGAGTTCGAGTCGGCCGAGAGCACCTGACCCTCGTGGTTGGGGATGACGCCGTGCTGCTCGTCGAAGGGGACGTCCTTCAGGGGCGAGCCGAAGTAGCCGACCGCGCGGTACAGCGCCTGGATGGGGACCTCGCGGATCTCGCCGGTGCCGACGACTCCGCCCTCGGCGTCGGGCTTCGTGCGCTCGTAGCGGAAGGCGGCCACCCGGCCCTCGTCGTCGGTGACGACCTCGACGGGCTTCGCCCAGAAGTGGAGGTGCAGGCGGCGCGACGCCTCGCCCCCGGCGTTGTTCACGCCCGGGCGGGTGCGCCACTGCTGCAGCACGCGGTCGATGACCTTGACCTGCTTGTTGGTCTCGATGGCGGTCTTCGAGGCCTCGTCGTAGTCGAAGTCCTCGTCGTAGACGACCATGTCGACGTCGCGCAGCTCGCCGAGCTCGCGGAGCTCCAGCGGGGTGAACTTCACCTGGGCGGGACCTCGACGACCGAAGACGTGGACGTCGGTGACCGGAGAGGCCTTGAGCCCCTGGTACACGTTGTCGGGCACCTCGGTGGGCAGCAGGTCGTCGGCGTGCTTGGCCAGCATGCGGGTCACGTCGAGGGCGACGTTGCCGTTGCCGATCACGGCGACCGACTCGGCCTCGAGCGGCCACTCGCGCGGCACGTCGGGGTGGCCGTCGAACCAGCTGACGAAGTCGGCGGCGCCGTAGGAGCCCTTCGCGTCGATTCCGGGGATGTCGAGGTCGGCGTCGCGGATCGCGCCGGTCGAGAAGATGACGGCGTTGTAGTGCTTCTTCAGGTCGTCGAGGGTGATGTCCTCGCCGAAGCGCACGTTGCCGAAGATGCGGATGTCGCCGCGGTCGAGCACTTCGCGCAGCGCCGTGACGACGCCCTTGATGCGCGGGTGGTCGGGGGCGACGCCGTAGCGGACCAGGCCGTAGGGCGCCGGGAGCTGCTCGAACAGGTCGATGGAGACGTCGAACTGACGCTCGGACTTCAGCAGGATGTCGGCGGCGTAGATGCCGGCGGGGCCGGCTCCGACGATGGCGAGGCGCAGCTTCGTCATGGGTTCCTCTCGATCGCGATCGGGGGGGGTGGGGAAAGGGTCAGGCCGAGCGGTCGGCCACGGCGCGGGCGAAGCGCGTCAACGCTTCGCGCACGGCGCCGTCGGGCAGCGGCGCGAGGGCGTCGATCGCCTCTTGCGACCACTGGTGCGCGAGGCGCAGGGTCTCGTGCGTGGTGTCGTGCTCGCGCAGTTCGGCGAGCGGTCCGTCGAGCACCGACGAGTCGGCGCCGGCGGCGATGCGCTGCTGACCTTCGTCGATGCGGGCGCGGAGATCGGCGGATGCCGCGTCGGAGCGGTGCCCGAGCAGCAGGTACGGCATAGTCGGGACACCGGCGCGCAGGTCGGTTCCGGGGACCTTGCCGGTCTCGGAGGGATCCGGCGACAGGTCGATCACGTCGTCGAGCAACTGGAAGGCGACTCCGGCCTTCTCTCCGAACACGACCATGGGCTGCTCGAACTCCTCGGGTGCACCCGAGTAGATGACACCCGACTGCGCGGCCGCGGCGATGAGCGAACCGGTCTTGTCGGCGAGCACTTTGAGGTAGAAGTGGACGGGCTCGTCGCCCTCCTGCGGGCCCACGGTCTCGTGCATCTGCCCGAGCACGAGGCGCTCGAAGGTGTCGGCCTGCAGCTGGATCGCGCGCTCACCGCGGCGGGCCATGAGCTGGCTCGCGCGGGCGAAGAGCAGGTCGCCGGTGAGGATGGCGATGTTGTTGCCCCACACCGTCTGCGCGCTCGGGACGCCGCGGCGCTTGTCGGCGCCGTCCATGACGTCGTCGTGGTACAGCGAGCCGAGATGGGTCAGCTCGAGCGCCGTGGCGACCTCGACGACCTCTTTCGTGGTGCCCTGACCGAGCTGCGCGGTGAGGATGGCGAGCATGGGTCGCACACGCTTGCCGCCGGCCTCGTAGAGGTAGCGGGCGGTGACGTCGGCGAGCTTGTCGGCGCTGCGCACCTCGCCCTCGAGCTCGGTCTCGACGCGCGCGAGGCCCGCCTCGACGGTGGAGAGGAGGGTGCGCGAACGCAGGCCTGCGAAGATGCGGTCACTCAGGCCCAGCTTGCCCGACAGGCGGGTGCCGGCCGCGGGCGGTCTCGGGGTCACGGTTTCAGCCTATCCTGGCGCGCTGAGGGCCCGCCGACGGTATCTCGACGGTTGACAGGGGTTAAGAAGCGGGACGGATGCCGCGGTGCAGCGCGACGATGCCGAATGTGAGGTTGCGGTAGGCCACGTCATCCCATCCGGCATCCCTCATCCATCCGGCGAGAGTGGGCTGGTCGGGCCAGTCGCGGATCGACTCGTTGAGGTAGTCGTAGGCCTCGGCGTTCGAGCTGACGGCCTTCGCGACGATCGGGAGGACCCGGTCGTTGTAGAAGCGGTAGAGACCGTTGAACGCGCGGGACGGCGGGTGCGAGAACTCGCACACCACGATGCGCCCGCCGGGGCGGGTCACGCGGCGGAGTTCGCGGAGGGCCCGACGCGGGTCGATGACGTTGCGCAGACCGAACGACATCGTCACGGCGTCGAACTCGCCGTCGGCGAAAGGCAGGTCGGTGGCGTCGGCCTGCACGAACTCGAGGTTCGGCACGTCGCCGTGACGGCGGCGTCCCTCCTCGATCATGCCGCGCGAGAAGTCGGCGGCGACCACGTGGGCCCCGCTCGGCACGAACGCCATCGACGAGGTGCCGGTGCCGGCGGCCAGGTCGAGGATGCGCTCCCCGCGCTGCGGAGCGACCGCGCGCAGCGTCGCGACGCGCCAGAAGCGGTCGTTTCCGAGACTGAGCACGGAGTTCGTGCGGTCGTAGGCCGCGGCGACCTGGTCGAACATTCCGCTGACGCGCTTCGGGTCTTTGCCGAGATCGGCGCGGTTGGGGTCGCTGCTCACCCGTCGAGTCTAGGCGCGTGCCGCGGGGCGGTCGTCGGGGGTTGCCATCGACGCGAGGCGTTCGAGCCAGGGGCCGGTCACCTCGTCCGAGAACGGCTCCTCCCGCGCGAGCACCCGCCGCTCGAGGTCGAGGGCCGTGGCCTCGAGGTGCTCGACGATCTCGGCCGGGTAGCCGTACTGCACGCGGTGCTCGTCCCACTCGTCGCGATCGTCGACCCAGGTGCCGCGCTCGTCGGTGCGCCGCACGACGTCGAGGTCCATGTCGATGCCGCGTGGCACGCCGTCATCGTGCCAGCGGACGTCCCACGCCAGGTCGATGTACACCGCGACCGGGTGCGGATCGGCGTTGTGGGTGAATGCCCAGTCCCCCGTCGCCGGCACGAGCGTCACGTTCGGCTGCCGGCAGACGAACTCGGCGCCCGGTCTCGCGCTGCGCCACCCCACCTGCTGGCCGAACCACTCGCCCCACTCGTCGGATCCGAGGTAGACGCTGTCCTGCACCCAGTGCGGGGAGCCGTCCCATTTGCGCCACTCGAACATCAGCCGGGTGCCGGGGGCGGGTCGAGGATCCATGTTCGGAGTCTAAAACGTGCTCGGCCACCCCCGTCTCGCTCGACGCCGAAGCATCCCGGTCACCCGTCCCGCCGCGCTGCCGCCCGCGGGTCTACGCTGAAAGACGTGCTCGAACCCGCGGAAGACGTCGTGCCGCGCCTGCGCGTGGTCACGCGCGAGCTGCCCCCGATGGACGATGTCCTCGCCTACACGACCCCGTACGACCCCCTGTTCTGGAGCCGCCGCGGAGAGTCGCTCGCGGCCTTCGGCGACCTGCTGACGCTGCGGTACGCCGGAGAGCAGCCGGGCGACGCCACCATCTCGGAGCGGTGGCGCGCGATCGCCGCCGCCGCCGAGATCGACGACCCCGTGCAGCTGCCGGGCACGGGCCTCGTGGCATTCGGGTCGTTCGTGTTCGATCCGCACTCGGAGCGCGAGAACGTCCTGCGCGTGCCCGGCATGATCGTCGGTCGCCACAGCGGCCGTGCGTGGGTCACCCGCCTCGCCTTCGACGACACCCCCGACGGGCCCGAACCCGAGCTCCCACCCCGCTCCCCCTTCGGTCCGCACTGGTCCGCGACGCTCGGCCCCGGTCGGCAGACGGCGGAGAAGTATCAGGATGCCGTCCGCCAGGCCATCGAGGCCATCGGCCGCCGCGAGGTGGGCAAGGTCGTCCTCGCCCGCGACATCACGGGCACCGTCCCCGCCGGGTCCGACCTGCGGCGCCTCGTCCGGTCCCTGCTCGAGGGGTACCCCGACTGCTGGGTCTTCGCGGTCGACGGACTCATCGGCGCGAGCCCCGAGACCCTCGTCACCGTCTCCGGCGGAACGGTGACCGCTCGCGTCCTCGCCGGTACCGTCGCGCGCGGCGGTGACGCCGACGCCGATGTCGCGGCATCCATCGGTCTCACCCGGAGCACGAAGGACCAGGACGAACACCGGTTCGCCGTGCAGAGCGTGCTCAAGGCCCTCGGGCCCCACACCTCGGCGCTCGCCGCCGCGGATGAGCCCTTCACCCTGAAGCTGCCGAACGTCTGGCACCTGGCCACCGACGTCGAGGGCGAGCTGAGCGAGGACGCGTCCTCACTCGACCTGATCTCGGTGCTGCATCCGACGGCCGCGGTCGCGGGGACCCCCACCGCCGCGGCGATGGACGTCATCCGTCGCCTCGAACCCTTCGACCGCGGCCGGTACGCCGGCGCGGTCGGGTGGACGGCCGCCTCGGGCGACGGCGAGTGGGCCATCGCCCTGCGGTGCGCGCAGATCGACCGCGCCGCCCCCTCGTCGCCGACCGCGCCGATCACCGCTTACGCCGGCGCGGGCATCGTCGCCGACAGCGTGCCGGAGTCCGAGCTGCTCGAGACGCGCGTGAAGTTCCGCCCGATCGTCGAGGCGCTGGCCTGACTCAGGAGTTCGCGAGCCGGCCCTTCTCGACCTCGACGTCGTAGTCGGCCGCGGGCCACCGCGGATCGATGTCTTCGAGGGCGTCGATGAGCAGCTGCTGCACGGCGAGGCGCGCGTACCACTTGCGGTCGGCCGGGACGACGTGCCACGGCGCGACGGGCGTCGAGGTGCGCTCGATCGCGACCTGGTACGCGTCCATGTAGGCGTCCCAGAGCTCGCGCTCGTCCACGTCGGAGGGGTTGTACTTCCAGTGCTTGTCGGGTCGTTCGAGCCGCTCGCCGAGGCGCTCCCGCTGCTCGTCCTTCGAGATGTGCAGCATGACCTTCACCACGCGGATGCCCATCTCGGCGGCCTGCGCCTCGAACGAGACGATCGCGCCGTAGCGGCGCTCGATCTCATCGTGCGGCGCGAGCTCGCGCACCCGACCGATGAGGACGTCCTCGTAGTGCGAGCGATCGAAGACGCCGAGGCGCCCCGCGTCGGGCAGACGCTTCTCGATGCGCCAGAGGAAGTCGTGCTCGAGTTCCTCGGCGGTGGGTTTCTTGAACGAGGCGAGTTCGACGCCCTGGGGGTCGACGGCACCCACGACGTGCCGGACGATCCCGCCCTTGCCCGCGGTGTCCATCGCCTGCAGCACGAGCAGTACCGAGCCCGTGGCCGTGCCCGCGACGCTCTGCGCGAAGAGGCGTTCCTGCAGCCCCTCCAACGGCGCTCGGCCCGCGTCGAGGTCGGCGCGACCGTCGGCCTTGTCGCCGTCGTAGCCGGGCGTGGATCGCGGATCGATGTCGGCGAGGCGGAATCCGGGCTCCACGCGCAGGGCGTCGGCGGCGGGCGTGGACCATCTGCTGCTCGTGCTCATCCCGACATCGTGCCGTGGCATCCGGAATCTCCGCCACCCGTTGACGACGATGCCGAGCCGCGGGAACGGATGCCGCTCGGTCAGCGCGGAAGGGGCACTTCGATCAGCTGCCGACCGCCGGTGGGAGCGGTGAGCACCTGGTCGAGGGCGACACGCGTGGTGCACCGGTGGTACTCCCACCCGAACGCGAGAGCGAGCTGCTCGAGCCGGGCCGTCTGCGGGGTGTACTGCACGCGCGACATCGCGTCGTCACCGGCGACCGTGGCGACCTCGAGACCGTCGAAGATCGTGCCCCCACCGTCGTTTCCGACCACGACCTGCAAGCGGGGCTCGATCTCGCCGGGGGGAAGGAGCAACGCACCCATGTCGTGCAGGAACGCGAGATCGCCGAGGAGCAGACGCGTCACGCCGGGGCGTTCGTCGACCTGGCTGGCGAGTGCGACACCCGTGGCCGTGGCGATGGTTCCGTCGATGCCCGCAAGGCCGCGGTTCGAGTGCACGGCGACCTTCTTGCCGCCCAGAAGTTCGTCGGCGACGCGCACGATGCGCGAGGACCCGAAGACGAGCCGATCGTGGGGCCAGCTCGCGCGCCACAGCGCGTCGACGAGGGCGGCGCGATCCAGGGGTGCACGCATGACCTCGACCTCGGCGTTGATCGCGCCGAGCCGTTCGTGCGGCACGGCGGAGGCGAGTCCGTCTGCGTCGGGGGCCGGGGGCGAGAGGTCGACGGCGGCGGCGCGCGAGGCGCGCATCCAGTCTCCGAGCCACGCGCGGTCAGCGGCTCCCGAGCCGACTCGCACCGCGTCGACCGCCAGCGTCGAGCCGTTCAGGTTCACGGGCTCGCCCGGCCCGCGCACGGCGAGGACTTCAACGTCGTCGCGCATGAGCAGGCGCGTGACCTCGCGGCTGAGCGTCGGACGGCCGAACACGACGACGCGCTCGACGCGGCCGCCGAGCTCGGGGTCACTCAGCAGGGCGCGGTAGCCGTGCACGATCTGGCGCCCGAAGCGCGCGCCGCTGACGATCTCCGCCACGAGGGGGAAGCCGCCGTCGTGGGCGAACTGCTCCGCCGCGTCCCCGGCGTCCGCGCCCGCGACGACCACCGTCCGCGGACCGGGGTCGACCACGTGCGCCGCCTCGGCGACAGGTGCCACGTCGGCCTCGCCGATGCCCCCGCCGCCCTGGTAGAGCGCCCCGGAGCCGTCGCTGTTCTCTTCAGCGGGAACGGCACCGGATGCCGCCCGCTCCGCGAGCCACGCCGGCGCGGCGCCGGCGAGCGGCTCCCGGAACGGTACGTTCAGGTGCACGGGCCCTGCCGCGCGGGCACCCTCGCCGAGGGCGGCCTCGAGCGCTGCGGCGGCCACCGCATCGAGCTCCGCGGTCTGCTCGCCGGTGGCGCCGTCGTCGGTCGCCTCCGGAACCGCGAGGTCGGCTTCGAGCCGGACGGCGGAACGGAACAGTCCCGGCTGTCGGGTGGTCTGGTTGGCGCCTACCCCGCGCAGCTCCGGGGGGCGATCGGCGGTGAGCAGCAGAAGGGGAACACCCGCGTGATGCGCCTCGAGGGCGGCCGGCACCAGGTTCGCGACGGCGGTGCCCGACGTGCAGACGACGGCCGCCGGCATCCCGGTCTCGCGTCCGATCCCGAGGGCCGTGAAGCCCGCGACGCGCTCGTCTATGCGCACGTGCAGATGAATGAGCCCCGCCCGTTCGAGCTCGGCGGCGACGAGGGCCAGCGCCTGGGAGCGTGATCCCGGGCTGACGACGATGTGCCGCACGCCGCGGGAGACGAGCCCGGCCAGCAGGGCCGCGGCCGCGTCGGTGGCGGGCGCGGCGGTACGCGCGGTGTCGACCACGGGTCAGCCGACAGCGCCGCGCTGGTCGCGGGTGTCGTCGTCGCCCTTGCCGGGGGTGTCGCCCGGATCGGTCGTCTTCTGAGGAAGCTGGGGATCTTCGGCCTCGGAGTCGAGCTGCGCCAGCTCTTCTTCGAGGCGACGGATCCGCTCGTCCTGGTCGGCGCGCGCCGAGGCGGTCATGCGGCCGAGGAACTCAGGGTCGTCGTCGGGAGCCCGTCGAACGACCGTCTGCGTGGCGCGCCCGCGGCCGATGGCGAACCACAGGATGCCGCCGAGCACGGGCAGAAGGATCACGATCGCCATCCACGCGGGCTTGTTGACGCCGCGGTGACGAGAGGGGCTCTGCACGGCGCAGTCCACGATCGTGTAGACCCAGAAGACGGTCGCCACGAGCGCCAGGATGAGAAGCAACCGTGCCATGACCTGATTCTACGTGCGTCGGCTGGACAGCGGCCCGGAGTGGGCGCACGGTCTTCCGCCGTCGAACGACCCGGATCGGGGCCGTGGGTGCCCGCCGTAGACTGGGGGCATGCGTGCACGTTCGGCCCTCGTCTACACGGTGCTGCGTCTGCTCGCCTTCCTCGTGCCCCTCGGCATCCTGCTGCTGTTCCCGGTTTTCCAGGAGCTGCCGTGGCTCGCAGCGATCTTCGCCGCCCTCATCGGGCTGAGCCTGTCGACGCTGTTCCTGCGCCGCCCGCTCGCCAAGGTCACCGGCGGTCTCGCCGAGCGTCGTGCGCAGCGCGCGACGACCGGTCGCCGGACGGGCGCCGAGACCGACGCCGACGCCGAGGATGCGGTGGTGGATGCCACGCGCACCGACGGTCCGGACGCGACGCCCGAGGCTCCGCGCGCCTGAGCCCGGGCGCCGATCGTGCGCGAGTCAGACCGCGAACGCCGCGAAGAGGACCGCGCCGTACGCCACCGAGGTGAAGCTCGTCACCTGGAGCGCGGTGATCAGCTCGCGCGGGGCGCGGTAGGTCCACACGATGAGGATCGCGGCGAGCCCGCCGAGCAGCGGGATCCCCTCGAGCCAGGCCAGCGGGTAGACCAGGGCGAGGAACGCGGCGATCGCGAAGGGTGCGAGCACGAAGACCGTGAACAGCACCTGGGTCGCGCGACGGCCGATGAGAACCGAGAGGGTGCGCTTTCCCGCGAGACGGTCCTGGTCGATGTCGCGCAGGTTGTTCGCCAGCAGCACCGCGCAGGCGAGGAGCCCCGCGGCGACCGCCCCGAACCACGCCTCTTGCGGCAGAGACAGCACCTGCAGCCAGGTCGTGCCGAGGGTGGCGACCAGGCCGAAGAACACGAAGACGAAGATCTCGCCCATCGCGTTGTAGCCGTAGGGACGCTTGCCGCCGGTGTAGAACCAGGCCGCGACGATGCACACGGCGCCGACGAGGAGAAGCCACCACTGCCCCGTGCGGATCACCAGGGCGAGCCCGATCACCGCGGCGAGAGCGAAGAACGACAGCGCGACGATCAGCACGGTCCGCGGCTTCGCCTTCTTGCCGCCGGTGAGGCGCCCCGGGCCGACACGCACGTCATCGGTGCCGCGGATGCCGTCGGAGTAGTCGTTGGCGTAGTTGACGCCGATCTGCAGCGCGAAGGCGACGGCGAGACACGCGAGGGCGATCACCCCGTGCAACTGGTCGTCGACGAGGGTCGCAGCCCCCGTACCGATGAGCACGGGGGTGATGGCGAGCGGCAGCGTGCGCAGGCGCGCGGCGGCGATCCAGTCCCGCGCGGTGGCGGGCGTGACCGCCTGCGGCGCACCGCTCTTCGCCTTCTGCGGGTTGCCGCCCGGATGACGCTTCTTGGCGGTGTTCGGACGCTTGCGAAACTGTGCTGCCACGAGGGGTCAGTCTAATCCCGCGGGTCCGGCGAGCCCTCGCCGACGAGTCGACGCAGCGTCGCCCGATCGGGTTTGCCCGAGCGCAGGGTGGGCACCTCGGCGATCGCGATCACGCGGGCCGGTCGTGCCGGGGCCCCGACCGCCGCACCGACGACCTCGCGCACCGCGGCGAGCACCTCGCGCTCTCGGGACGGATCGATTCCGGGCACCACCACGGCGGACCCCTGGCCCCAGTCCGTGTCCGGGATCGGCACGACGACGGCGGATTCCAAGCCCGGGATGCCGCGCACGGCCGCTTCGACCCGGTCGAGCGAGACGTTCACCCCTCCCGAGACGATGACGTTGTCGAGGCGACCGGTGACGTTGAGCACGCCGCCGACGATCTCTCCCCCGTCACCCGTGCGGTACCACCGAGTGCCGGCCGCATCGGAGGGGAAGACGGATGCCGTGCGCTCGGGGTCGCCGAGGTAGCCCTCGGCGAGTGTCGGTCCCGACAGGCGCACCTCGCCGTCGACGATCGCGACGCCCACGCCGTCGAGCGGGACGCCGTCGTAGACGCACCCGCCGCTGGTCTCGCTCGAGCCGTAGGTGCGCACGATCCGTGCTCCCGCCGCCTCCGCTCGCTCTCGCACCGCCGGCGCCAGAGCTTGCCCTCCGATCAGGATGGCTTCGAACGAACGCAGGGCCTGCGCCACGGTGGCGTCGTGCTCGGCGGCATCCAGAAGTCTCTGCAGCTGCGCGGGGACGAGCGAGGTGTAGCTCGGGACGCGGGCACCGCCGACGTGCGACGCCATACCGAGGGCCGCCGCGGCGAACGGCTCGGCGCGGAACGGACCCGCGACGACGGCGGGCTCTCGATCGGCCAGCAGTGCCCGCACGATCACCTGCACCCCGGCGACGTAGGTGGCGGGGACCGCGAGCAGCCACGCGCCCTCGCCGATGCGCGCCGCCGTGGCGTACGCACTCGCGATGAGGGCGTTGCGGCTGATCACGACCGACTTGGGCACACCCGTCGACCCCGAGGTCGTGACCACCGCCGCCGTCCCCGGGGGGACCTCACCGGCGAGGTCCGAGCCGCCGAGTGCCACGGCGGGACCAGCGCCGAGGACGGCCGCCCGCAGAGCGCGCAGCACGTCGCGCGGATCGTCGGATGCCGCCGGCTCGAGCCTCACGAGGGGACTCCGGCGGTCAGTAGTGCCACGGGACGTCGGACCAGTCGGGGTCGCGCTTCTCGAGGAACGAGTCGCGCCCCTCGGCCGCTTCGTCGGTGCCGTAGGCGAGGCGCGTCGCCTCGCCGGCGAACAACTGCTGGCCGACGAGACCGTCGTCGACGGCGTTGAAGGCGTACTTGAGCATGCGGATCGCGGTCGGCGATTTCGTCAGGATCGTGCGCGCCATCGAGAGGGCCTCGCGCTCGAGCTCGGCGTGCGGCACGACGCGGTTGACCGCGCCCATCTCGTACGCGCGCTCGGCGGAGTACTCCTCGGCGAGGAAGAAGATCTCGCGCGCGAACTTCTGGCCGATCTGGCGCGCGAAGTACGCGGAACCGTACCCGGCGTCGAACGAGCCCACGTCGGCATCCGTCTGCTTGAAACGACCGTGTTCGGCGCTCGCGATGGAGAGATCGCACACGACGTTGAGCGAGTGCCCGCCACCCGCCGCCCACCCCGGGACGACCGCGATGACGACCTTCGGCATGAACCGGATGAGCCGCTGCACCTCGAGGATGTGCAGGCGACCCGCGCGACCGGGGTCGTGCACGGTCGTCTCGTCTTCGGAGTACTTGTAGCCGTCGCGGCCGCGGATGCGCTGGTCACCACCGGAGCAGAACGCCCAGCCGCCGTCCTTGGGGCTCGGGCCGTTGCCGGTGAGCAGGACGACGCCGATGCGATGATCCTGGCGCGCGATGTCGAGGGCGCGGTACAGCTCGTCGACCGTGTGCGGGCGGAACGCGTTTCGCACCTCGGGACGATCGAAGGCGATACGCGCGACCCGACCGTCGTGCGTGACGTGGGCGGTGATGTCGGTGTAGTCCTCGGCGCCGGGCGCCAGGGTCCATTCCGCGGGGTCGAAGAGCTCGGAGACGGTCACCCGTTCAGCCTACGCGCGGGGGTCGCCGCGAGAGCAGGCATGAAGGCGGTGGACGACCGCCGCCATGCCCCGTAGCCTGGACGACCCCGACGATCGGAGTCAGCATGACGAAGAAAGTGTCGATCCTGGGCCGCATCCGCGAGTACTTTCTCGGGGCGCCCGCACACGACCAGTCCGAGGACGCGCGGCGGTCGATGAACCACCAGAGCGAGACCGCGTTCCACAACGGCGAGGCCGCGAAGACCTGGACGGGCACGTCCGGCGGCGCGCAGTTCAAGCCGTGACAGCGGGCGGCGCCCCGAGATCCTCGGGGCGCCGCACCGTTCACGCGTTCTTGCTGTCGCGCCACCGCAGCCAGCGCTCGACGAGCGAGTAGTCCCACTCGGGACCTGAGAAGCCGAGCGTGAAAAGGCGGGTTCCGGCGTCGAACAGGGCGTCGGCCACGTCTTCGTCTCGGTCCTTGAGCTCGTTCGAGACGACGAGGCCCGACAGGTCGCGCTGCTCTGCCTCGGCCCACTTCTCGATCACACCAAACTTGTGCGGCAGTTCGTCGGGGGTGACGAAGCTGTGCCAGATGTCGGCGTGACGAGCGACGATGCGCAGGGTCTTCTGCTCCCCCTTACCGCCGATCATGACGGGGATCTTGCGGGTGGGCGCCGGGTTGAGCTTGCCCCAGCGCGCGACGACCCGGTCGAGATCGGTCGCCAGAGCGTTGAGCCGCGAACCGGCGGTGCCGAAGTCGTAGCCGTACTCGTCGTAATCGCGCTGGAACCATCCCGATCCCGTGCCGAAGATGAAGCGACCCGCGTCGCCGCCCTTCTTGCTGATGTGGTCGACGGTGCGGGCCATGTCCGCCTGCAGGTCGGGATTGCGGTAGCTGTTGCAGTTGACGAGGGCGCCGAACTCGACGCGCTCGGTCTGCTCGGCCCAGGCGGAGAGCATGGTCCACGACTCGAAGTGCTCACCCTCGGCGTCACCGTAGAGGGGATAGAAGTGGTCCCAGTTGAACAGGACGTCGACGCCCATCTCTTCGAGACGGAGGACGGCGTCGCGGATGTCGGAGTACTGCACGTGCTGCGGCTGGATCTGCACGCCGAGCCGGACGGGGGTATCGAAGAGCATGGCGTCAGCCTATGCCCGCCCTCCGACACCCGGGCGGGTGGATTCTCCGCTCGGTGCCGCGTAGCGTGGGAAGGCCCCGACGATCGGAGTCAGCATGACGAAGAAGATGTCGAAGCTCGCGCGACTGCGCGATTACCTGTTCGGCCCGCGACGCACCCACGAGCAGTCCGAGGCGGCGAAGGAGTCGCTCGAGTCCACCCCCGACCTCTCCTCCTACACCGTCGAACGTCAGACGTTCTGGCTCGGCGGGTTCGGCGGCGGCGGGCCGCGCTGAGCGGCAGGATGAGGGCATGAGCACCGTCGCCCTCCCCTCGCTCGCCGAGATCCTCGACTCGGCGCGCGTCGTCTCCCTCCCGCTCGCCGCCCGCTTCCGGGGGATCGAGACACGAGAGGCGCTCGTGTTCGAGGGCCCCGAGGGGTGGACGGAGTTCTCGCCGTTCGTCGAGTACGCCGATGCGGAAGCCGCGACCTGGCTCGCCGGGGCCATCGACTTCGGGTGGCGTCCGTCACCGCCGGCCGTGCGCGACCGCGTCGCCGTCAATGCCACGGTGCCCGCGGTCGCGGCATCCGAAGTGCCGAGGATCCTCGCCCGGTATGACGGATGCCGCACGGTCAAGGTCAAGGTCGCCGAGGCGGGCCAGACGCTCGCCGCGGACGTGGCGCGCGTCCGAGCGGTCCGCGAGGCGATGGGGCCCGAGGGACGGGTGCGCGTCGACGCGAACGGTGCGTGGAACGTCGACGAGGCCGAGCGAGCGGTCCACGCCCTCGCCGAGTTCGACCTCGAGTACGTCGAGCAGCCCTGCGCCGAGATCGACGAGCTCGCCGAGCTGCGCGAGCGGATCGACTATCTCGACATCCCGATCGCGGCCGACGAGAGCGTCCGCAAGGCCGCCGACCCCCTGCGTGTGGCGCGTGCCGGTGCCGCCGATCTGCTCGTCATCAAGGCTCAGCCCCTCGGCGGCGTCCACGCGGCGCGAGAGATCGTCGCGCAGGCGGGACTGCCCGCCGTCGTCTCCAGCGCCCTGGACACCTCGATCGGCCTGTCGATGGGGGTGGCGCTGGCGGCGGCGCTGCCCGACCTCGACTACGACTGCGGACTCGGCACCGCCTCGCTGTTCACGGTCGATGTCGTGGGATCCCCCCTCGTGGCCCGCGGCGGAATGCTGCCGCTCGAGCGCCCCCGCCCCTCGGTGTCCGACCTCGATCGGGTGGCGGCGACGGACGATCGACGGGAGTGGTGGCTGGACCGGCTGCGGCGGTGCTACGCCGCTCTCGAGATCACTCGAGGATGAGTCGCACGATCTGAGCGAGCCGCTCGCCCAGCTGACCGCGCGCGTCGGAGGGTGACGTTCCCGTCATGACGGCGGTCTCGGATGCCGAGATCCAGGCGGACAGCAGAAGCTCCGTCGCGGCGTCCGCGGGCAGTCGCAGAGTCAGCCCCCGCGCGTCGGCGATGTCGCGCACGAGCTGCGTGACGCTGTCGCACAGGGCGCCGTTCGATGAGAGGTAGGCCGCCGCGAACTCGGGGTTGCGCAGGGCCTGCACGCGGGTCTCGGCGCCGAGGAGGACGTCGAGGCGGTCCTCGCCCGCGACCTCGAGTACTTCTTGGACGAGATGGAGGACTTCGCCCGTGGCATCCAGTCCGCGGTCCTCGATCGAGGTGACCCGGTCGCGGACAGCGGCGATCGTGGTCTCGGCGGAGCGGGCGCAGAGGGCGAGGAAGAGTTCTTCCTTCGAGCCGAAGTTCGAGTAGAACGCGCCGCGCGTGAACCCGGCGCGGTCGCAGATCGCCTCGACCGAGGCCGCGTCGATGCCGACCTCGGCGAACATCTCCGCGGCGGCGTCCATGAGGCGCGTCCGGGTGTTCTCGCGCCGCCGTGAGGGGGCGGGTGCGGTGTCGGTCATCCGCGTCTCCTGTTCTGGGCGGACGTCCAGCTTCGGTCGCACCCTCGAGGTCTACGATACATTGATGTATCCGATACGGTGATGTATCGACTCGTTCACCGATCGTGGGAGCAGCCGTGTCGACATTCCTCTACACCCTGGGTCGCTGGTCGTTCCGCCACCCCTGGCGCGTTCTGACCGGCTGGCTCCTCATCCTCGTGATCGCCGGCGGCGGAGTCGCGGTGTTCGCGAAGGGGACGGACAACACCTTCTCGATCCCGGGCACCGAGTCGCAGGCCGGCCTCGAGATGCTCGGGCGCACCTTCCCCCAGGTGAGTGGAGCGAGCGCCGAGATCATCGTCGTCTCCGCGGACGGGTCGAGCGTTCGCGACCAGAGCTACCAGGACGCCATCCAGAAGACGACCGGCGACATCGGCACGCTCGACTTCGTCGAGGCCGTCACCGACCCCTACGACACCCGCGTGTCCGGCGGCATCTCCGACGACGGGCGCGCGGCGATCGTGCGCATCCAGTTCGCCGGAGAGTCGACGGCGGTGCCCGCCGACACCAAGGACGCCCTCCGCGACGCCACCACGGCACTCAGCACCGCCCTGCCCTCCGGATCCCAGGCGATCCTGGGCGGACAGCTCTTCGCCACCGAGATCCCCGGCGCCTCGCTCACCGAGGCGCTCGGCGTCCTCATCGCCGCGCTCGTGCTCATGGTGACGTTCCGTTCGTTCCTCGTGGCCGGGATGCCGCTGGCCACCGCGATCCTCGGCGTCGCCCTCTCGATCGGGCTCATCTTCATCGCGACGGGCTTCGCGACCGTGTCGTCGACCACTCCCCTGCTGGCGGTGATGCTGGGGCTGGCGGTGGGCATCGACTACGCCCTCTTCATCGTGTCGCGACATCAAGACCAGACGCGCGCGGGAATGGACCCCGAGGAATCGACCGCCCGCGCCGTCGGTACCGCCGGATCCGCGGTCGTGTTCGCCGGCATCACGGTGCTCATCGCCCTCATCGGCCTGAGCTTCGCCGGCATCCCGTTCCTGACGACCATGGGCATCGCCGCCTCCGTCGCCGTGGCGATCGCGGTCTGCGTGGGACTCACGCTCACTCCGGCGTTCCTGGGATTCGCGAGGCACCGCGTCGTCGGCTGGGGATACAAGAAGCAGAAGAAGCGCTCCCGCACGGCCACCGCCGAAGACGACGCGGCGGCCGCCGAAGAGGCCGCCGCCGAAAGCGTGCGCCGCGCCTCCACCGCGGCCGTCCGCGCCCAGCGCAACGGGCCCGCCAAGCGCTGGGTCGGCCTGGTCACCCGGCATCCAGTGGTCACCTCCGTCGCCGTGATCGGCCTGCTGGGGGTAACCGCGATCCCGGCCGCGTCCCTCGCGCTCACCCTTCCGAACGCCGGGCAACTCCCCCCGGGCGACGAGGCGCGCGTCGCCTACGAGCTGACCGACGAGTACTTCGGCCCCGGCGCCAACGGTCCCCTCATCATGACGGGCACGATCGTCACCTCGAACGACCCGCTGAACCTCATGACGAGCATCGGCGACGAGATCGCGAAGATCCCGGGGGTCGCGAAGGTCGCCCTCGCGACGCCGAACGCCACCGCCGACACCGGCATCGTGCAGATCGTGCCCGAGACCGCGCCCGACGACCCGCGCACCGCCGACCTCGTGCGCGAGCTCCGCGCGGCCGAGCCGCGCCTCTACGACCAGTTCGGCGTGCACCTGCTCGTCACCGGCTACACCGCCGTCACGATCGACATCTCCGACCAGCTCGGCGCCGCCCTGCTGCCGTTCGGCCTGTTCGTCGTGGGCCTCTCGCTCGTGCTGCTGATGATCGTGTTCCGCTCGATCTGGGTGCCGCTGACCGCCGCCGGCGGGTACCTGCTGTCGGTCGCGGCCTCGTTCGGCGTCGTCGCCGCGGTGTTCGAGTGGGGCTGGTTCGCCGACGCCCTGCACGTGGCCAAGGTCGGCCCCATCATCAGCTTCATGCCCATCGTCGTGATGGGCGTGCTCTTCGGCCTCGCCATGGACTACCAGGTGTTCCTCGTCTCGCGCATGCGCGAAGACTTCGTGCACGCCGAACGCGAGGGTCGCACGCCCCGCGAGGTGGCGCTCGGCGCCGTCCGCAGCGGCTTCTCGGCATCCGCCCGCGTTGTCGTCGCCGCCGCGGTCATCATGTTCGCGGTCTTCGTCGCGTTCGTGCCCGAGGGCGACTCGAGCCTCAAGCCCATCGCGCTGGGACTGGCCGTCGGCGTCGCGGTCGACGCGTTCCTCGTGCGCATGACCCTGGTGCCCGCGATCCTCGCGCTGCTGGGCGCGAAGGCCTGGTGGATGCCGCGCTGGCTCGACCGGATCCTCCCCAAGCTCGACGTCGAGGGCGAGGCCGTCGAACGTGAGGTGCGCCTCGCCGACTGGCCGACCGAGCCCGGGATCGCGATCGCCGCCGACGATCTGCGCACGGTGGGAGCAACGGATGCCGAGGAGCCCGTGTTCTCGGAGGTGTCGCTGCGCCTCGGGTACGGGGGGACGCTGCTCGTGACCGGCGAGACCCGCACGACGCGCACCCTGCTGCTCGCCCTGTCGGGCCGCCTGTCGCAGATCGAGGGGCGCCTGCGCGTGGACGGGCTGCTCGTCCCCGAGCGCGCCGGAGCGGTGCGCGCCCGTGTCGGCGTCGCGCTCCTCGACGACCCTGCCGAGGCCGCCGCCGACGTCGCCCGCGCCGCATCGCGCGGCACCCGGGTCGTGTTCGTGTCGGACATCGACCGCCTCGACGACGACACCAGCGACGACGTGGCCCAGGTGCTCCGCCGGGCCGCCACCGAGGCGCGCGAGCGCAGCGACGATGACTCGTCGCCGTTCACCCTGATCGTGTCCGCCCGCGACGAACGCCGCGCGCTGGCCCTTCTGGCCGACGCTCAACGTCCGGACGTGTCGTCCCTCTCGCTGCCGACCCCGCGCCGGCATCGTCCCGAACCCGAAACCTTCGCCGATCTCTCCGAGGTGTTCGCATGACTCTCCCCGTCGAGCGCTCCCGCTCGCGCCGCCCCGTCACCTGGCTCACGCTCGTCGGCGTCCTCCTGCTCCCGGCGGTGATCGGCGGCATCCTGGTCGGTGCGCTCTACAAGCCCACCGATCGACTCGAGAACATCACCGCCGCGATCGTGAACGACGACAAGGCCGTGGAGCTCAACGGCCAGCTCGTCCCCCTCGGGCGACAGCTCACCGGCGGCCTCGTGAAAGGCGCCGACGACCAGCCGAGCAACATCGACTGGGTCATCTCCAACGACGAGGACGCCGCCGCCGGTCTCAAGGACGGCACCTACACCGCGGTCGTGACGATCCCCGAGAACTTCACCGCAGCCTCGCTCTCGACCCGACCGGGCGAGACTCCCGAGAAGGCGACGATCGGTGTGCAGACGGCGCCCAACGCCCGCGTCGTCGACGGCGCGATCACCGGGGCACTGGCATCCACCGCCTCCCAGGTCTACGGCAGCACCCTGTCGTCGCAGTACCTGAAGAACGTCTTCCTCGGTTTCACGACCCTGAGCGACCAGCTCGGCAGCGCCGCGAGCGGGGCTCACCAGCTCGCCGACGGGGCATCGCAGGCGTCCACCGGAGCGGCCGGGCTGCGCGACGGCCTCGGGCAGCTCTCGTCCGGAGCCACGGCCCTGGCCGACGGCGCGTCGAAGCTCGCCGCCGGCGCCGGTCCGCTCGCCAGCGGCGCCGACCAGCTTTCGAGTGGCGCGGGAGCACTCGCCGGCGGAACCCGCTCGGCGGCGGCCGGCGTCACCAAGCTCGCCGACGGCAACGCCGAACTGGCGAAGCAGATCAACGCCCTCGCCGCGCAGATCCCGCCGAACTTCGCCCAGGACGCACAACAGCTGTCCGACGCGGCACCGCAGATCAACACCGCACTGACCGACGCTGCAGCCGCCCTGCAGAAAGCGGCCGACGAGTGCACGGGCACGCCCGAGCAGTGCGCCGCTCTGCGCACGGCATCCGACAACGCCGACGCGGCCCTGCCGAAGGCGAAAGAGACCGTGACGCAGATCGGCGGCCTCTCGGCCGAGGCCACCAAGCTTCCCGCGGGGGTCAGTGCCATCGCCGAGGCGAACCAGAAGCTCGCCGACGGCGGGTACGACGCGGCGAAGGGCATCACCACCATCGCCGGCGGCATGGACGGCATCGCCGGCGGAGCCACGAAGCTCGCCGACGGCGCGCGGCAGTTCGGCACGGGCGCCTCGGCTCTCGCCTCGGGCGCCGAGCAGGTGGCATCCGGAGCTTCCGGCGCCGAGACCGGAGCCGGCCAGCTCGCGGACGGCGTCAGCCAGGTCGCGACCGGCACCACCTCCCTCGCCGATGGCCTGGACACCGCGGTGTCGAAGCTCCCCACCTACACCGATGCCCAGGCCACGAACCTCGCCGACGTCGTCGCAGACCCCGTCTCGGCGACGGGCGGCACCGACTCGCTCTTCGGCGGCGCCGCGGTCCCGCTGCTGGCCATGGCGGTGCTGTGGTTCGGCGCCCTCGCCTCGTTCGTCGTGTTCCAGGCCGTGTCGGCCCGCTCGCTGACCAGCCGCCGTCCCTCGGGCCTCGTCGCCCTGCGCGGCTTCGCGCCGGCGGCGATCGTCGGCGCCGTGCAGGGACTGCTGGTCGCGAGCGTGGTGCAGGTGGCATCCGACTACGCCTGGGGCGACTGGGCCGTGTTCGCGATGATCTGCCTTCTCGCCGGGGTCGCCTTCGCCGCCGTGAACCAGGCGCTCGTCGCGCTCCTTGGGGGCGCCGGACGATGGGTCTCCGCGATCATCGGGGCCCTCGCGCTCGCGACGAGCATCGTCTCGACGGTGCCGCCGGTCCTCGCGGCCTTCGCGTCGCTGCTTCCGACCTCGCCCGCCTATTCGGCGATGCTCGGCGCTCTGTCCGCGGCCGGCGGAGTGGGTGCGGGAGCCGCGGGCCTCGTGGTGTGGGCGGTGCTGTCGATCCTCGTGACGACGCTGGTCGTGGTGCGTCGCCGGACCGTCTCGGCCCGCGCCGCGGCGATCGCCGCCTGACTCCCGCGCCCGGGCGCGGAGCCGCGCGGCGGCCTTCGCGCCCGGGCGCTCTCGCCCGCCCGAGCCCGGTCGCGAACGTCCACGTCCCGTGTCAGGGAACGGAGGCGCGCCGGTCCGTGACGTCTCCTCGGGCCCCGAGCACGCGGCATCCCGTCGCCCTCCTCCCACCCGCGCACAACGGCGGGCGCTTTTGGCGACACGCCACGAGCACGACCGCAGCACCCGGCGTTTCGCGAAGCGCCCCGCCGTAGCGCACGTCCCACCCCGCAACGACCCCGCGCGCATGACGTATCCGCCCGCGCCCCGCGGCGTCCGCTCGCCACCGAGCACCGAAGCCCGCGCCCGACGGCGCCTCCTCGACATCGAGCACCGAAGCCCACGCCCCGCGGCGACCCCACGACGCCGGTCACCCGCCGCCCACGCCCCGGCATCCCGACCCCCCAACAGGAAAGGGCCCGCCCGGCTCACGCCGAACGGACCCTCCTCTGCGGCCTCTGTCAGGTGGTCAAGCCGCTGTAGGCGTGCAGCCCCTTGAAGAAGACGTTGACGATCGTGAAGTTGAACAGCACCGCGGTGAAGCCGATGATCGACAACCATGCCGAGCGGGTGCCGCGCCAGCCGCGGGTCGCGCGGGCGTGGATGTATCCGGCGTAGAGCACCCAGATGACGAAGGTCCAGACTTCCTTGGTGTCGAAGCCCCAGAAGCGGCCCCACGCGTCGTTCGCCCAGATGGAACCGGCGATGAGGGTGAAGGTCCAGAAGATGAACCCGACGATCGCGAAGCGGTAGGCGAGCGACTCGAGCGCGTCGGCGTTCGGCACCGTACGGAGGAAGCTCCGCGTGGTCGCGGCGTCCGCGGGAGCCTCGGCGAGCTTGCGCTCGCGGCGCGTCTGGATGAGCTGAACGACCGACAACCCGAAGGCCAGAGCGAACAAGGCCGTCGCCAGGCTCGCGACGAACACGTGCACGACCAGCCACACCGACTTCAGCGGGTCGGCGAGCGGCACGACCTCGACGTGGAAGGCGAGCGTGGCCCCGCCGAGCAGCAGCACGGCCAGGCCGGTCATCAGAGAGCCGAGGAAGCGCAGATCGAAACGCGTCAGCACGACGAGGTAGACCGCGATGATCAGCAGCAGACCGGTCAGCGCGAACTCGTACATGTTCGACCAGGGCACGCGCCCCGCGGCGACGCCGCGCAGGACCGTGGCGACCAGGTGGAACACGAAGCCCAGCGCGGTGAGCACCGTGCCGAGGCGGGCCCAGAGGTAACGCGGCTGGGCGGAAGCGGTTCCGGATGCCGACGACCCTGCGGATCCGCCGATCACTCCCCCGCCGCCCGCGGTGACGAGCTCGCGCGCGACGACCTCGTCTTTCGCCTTCAGGGCGAGGTCGGAGCGTCGCGCGAGGTCGATGGCGTAGGCGAAGAACGCCAGCACGTAGATGGCGACCGCCGTCCACACCAGGAGGAGGGAGATCTCGTCGAGGAGAAGCGGGTCGGTTCCGGGCATGGTGTCAGTCTACTTTTCCGGTGTCGGGGTGGCTCTGGGTGGGAAGGGTCGCGCTGTGCTTGTCGACGAGCTGGTCGACGGCCGCCGCGAGGGTCGGATCCTCGCCTCGGGCGAGGCCTGCGTACTCGATCTCGACGGCGCCGGTCCGCGGCGTCGCCTTGACCCACATGCGGCGACGGGGGACGAAGAGCGCGGCGAGCAGACCGAACAGGGCGAGGAGGGCGAAGCCCAGCACCCAGGGGCCGGCGAGGTCGCGGTGGATCGACAGCGAGGCGAAACGCTTGACGGACTGCTCGTAGCCGACGGCACCGGCCGGGGCCTCGTTCTCGAAGGTGATCGTCCCCAGCCCGTTCGGCAGGTTCTCGGTCTGACCGGGCATCAACTGCAGAGCCGGGGTGCCGCTGTCGCCGCCGGCGATCTGGGTCATCCCCGAGGGATCGAGCGTGTACACCGAGCGCGGGGTTCCGTCATCGATGCCGAGGTCTCCCTCGTACACGCGAAGGGTGAGCGTGGGGTACTCGAGAGCGCCGTAGGTGGAGGTGAGGGCGCCCGAGTCGAGCACGTCCATCGTCGGGTAGAAGAAGCCGAGGAGCCCGAGCTGCTGCGGCAGCCCGTCGGCGACCTTGATGACGCCGAGCGAGGTCATGTTGGCATCCTGCGGCAGGAAGGCGACCGAGTCGTGGAACACCTCGTTGCCCTGGGCATCGCGGATCGTCACGGTCGGGGCGTATCCGTTGCCGAGAAGG
This sequence comes from Microbacterium testaceum StLB037, assembly GCF_900104345.1. Lineage (GTDB taxonomy): Bacteria > Actinomycetota > Actinomycetes > Actinomycetales > Microbacteriaceae > Microbacterium > Microbacterium testaceum_A. The sequence goes on along the minus strand of NZ_FNJN01000004.1, from coordinate 164,090 downwards.
TAGACGCGGTCGCCCTGGACGTCGAGGGGGTGGTTCACCCGCACCTCGCCGTCCTGCGGGTCGGCGCCCGGGGCCTGGGTGGTCACGTGCGCGACGAAGTTGCCGGCCTGCCCCGAGCCGGGTTGTCCCGGCGGCACGTACGTGACGTCGAAGGTGTCGAGGGTCATCGAGTACGGCGTGAGGGTGTCGCCGCCCACGAAGCGGCCGGGGTTGAACGACGAGTAGTCGAGCAGGCTGTTGCTGAAGGCCTGTCCTTCGACGAGGACCCGCTGGCCGGTGTAGGTGAAGCCGCCACCGACGCCGACGGCGATCAGAACGCCGACGAGCGCCCCGTGGAAGAGCAGGTTGCCGGTCTCGCGGAGGTAGCCGCGCTCCGCCGAGACCGAGAAGGCGCCGCGCGAGTCGTAGCGCGCGACGCGGTAACCGCTCTTGCGCAGTTGGGCGGCGGCGCTCTCGACGGCCGCGGCGGCCACGGCATCCGCATCGCCGTCCACCTCGATGGTGCGGGTGCGGTGGTCGTCCAGCCGCGACAGTCGGGCGGGCGTGCGCGGGGGCTGCGAGCGCAGGGCCTTCCAGTGGTGCTTGGTCCGCGGGAGGACGCACCCGATGAGCGAGATGAACAGCAGGAGGTAGATGGCCGAGAACCACGGCGAGCTGTAGACGTCGAACAGGCTGAGCTTGTCGAGGACCGGCGCGAGGTCGGGGTTGTCGGTGAAGTACTGCGTGACGCCGTTGGGGTCGGCGGTGCGCTGGGGCACGAGCGAGCCGGGGACGGCGGCGATCGCGAGGAGCAGCAGGAGCACCAGCGCGGTGCGCATGCTGGTCAGCTGCCGCCAGCCCCATCGCAACCAGCCGACCACCCCGAGGCGCGGCTGCGTGATGTCGTCCGCCGTGGAGTCGGCGTGGTCGGAGGGGCGCAGCGGGTCGGTCACGGTGTTACCTCGGTCGGAACGATCAGAGCGGGAGCTGGACATTGCCGATCACCCCCTGCAGGGTCGACATCCACTGGCCCCAGAACCCGGTCACCATCAGCAGGCCGAGCACGATCAGAAGCGCTCCGCCGATGAGGTTCACGACGCGGATGTGCGTGCGCACGAACGCGACGGACTTGGTCGCCCACCCGAAGCCGAGGGCGAGGAGCAGGAACGGGATGCCGAGACCCAGCGAGTACGCCAGGCCCAGGAGCGCGGCCCGGCCCGGGTCGCCCAGGTTGTAGGACACCGAGATGATCGCGGTCAGCGTGGGGCCGATGCACGGCGTCCACCCGATGCCGAGGGCGATGCCCAGCAGCGGGGCCCCGATGAGGCCGAGGTTGCCCCGCGACTGCATCCGCACCGAACGCTGAGCGAGACCGAAGAGACCGATGAAGACCAGTCCCATGATGATGATGACGACGCCCATGACGCGGGTGATGAGGTCGGCGTACTCGATGAAGAAACGGCCGAGCGCTCCTCCGAGGACGTTGATCGCCATGAACACGAGGGTGAACCCGGCGATGAACAACAGGGTCCCGCCGAGCAGGCGGCCCTTGCCGGAGGCGGATGCCGAACCCCCGCGCGGCGCCACGGCACCGCCGATGTAGCCGAGGTACCCCGGCACGAGCGGAAGCACGCACGGCGACAGGAACGAGATGAGGCCGGCGGCCAGGGCGATGGGAACGGCGATCCACAGCGCCCCGTCGAAGACGAGGGCGCCCGGGTTCACGCGTTCTCCGCGACCAGCGTGCGCACGATCGACTCGAGGATCGACGCCTCGGGAAGCTCACCGACGATGCGAGCGGCGACGCGCCCCTGCTTGTCGAGCACGAGGGTCGTGGGGGTCGCGTTCAAGGGCGCCGCATCGGTGAACGCGAGCTTGAGCTGGGCGTCCCCGACCGCCATGGCGCTGGAGTACGACACCCCGTGGTCGCGCGCGAACGACAGGGCCGTGGCCGGCTGGTCGTACGTGTTGATGCCGAGGAAGGCCACGTCCTGCCCCTGGAAGGTCTGGTAGGCCTGCTCGAGGCGCGGGGCCTCGATGATGCACGGGCCGCACGTGGCGTACCAGAAGTTCACGACCAGCACCTTGCCCGCGAAGTCGGCGCTCGACACCGGGGAGCCGTTGTCGAGGGTGCCCGCGAAGTCGACGGGCTCCTTGCGGTTCTCGGGGGCGATCTCGTCGGTCTGGAATCCGTTGGCGGCGATGTAGCCCTTGTTGTCGCCGGCCCGGTACTGGTCGGCGAGGGGGTCGGCGGTGCAGGCCGACAGCCCGGCGACCAAGGTCGCCGCGGCGAGGATCGACCCCGCGGCGGTGAGGATTCTGCGCATCAGACGGCTCCTACATCGACGGCTCCGGCGGTGCTCGCCGGCTCGGCGTACGCCACCTCGACCCAGCGCGCCGAGCCGTCGGCGCCGTCTCGCCGTTCGAAGCTCGTCACGCTCGACAGCGCGCAACGGCGCTTGCGGGGGTCGTGGCGGGTGGGTTGCTGGGACAGGGCGAGGTGAGTCACCCAGATGGGGAGTTGGTGCGAGACGACAACCACGTCGCCCGAGGGGACGCGGTCCCAGGCATCGGTCATCGCGGCCGTCATGCGGGCGACGATCCGCTCGTAGGGCTCGCCCCAGCTGGGAACGGCCGGCCGGCTCAGGTGACGCCAGTTGAGCGGGTTCGCCAGAGCCTGCTTCATGCGCCGCCCCTCGAAGACGTTGGTCGGCTCGATGACGCGGTCGTCGATGAACGGCTCGGCGCCGAACATCTCCACGAACGGCTCCGCCGATTCGCGCGTGCGCTGCAGCGGCGAGACCACCAGGGCCGAGACCGGACGATCGAGACCCTTCACGTGCTCGGCCGCCTGACGCGCCATGCGGCGACCGTCGACGCTCAGGCCGAATCCGGGGAGCCGACCGTAGAGCACGCGACGGGGGTTGTGGACCTCTCCGTGGCGCACGAGATGAAGGCGGTCGGCGGGCACGACGCCAGTCTACGGGCGGGTTCTGTGGTCTGACTGAGTCCGGATGCCGGTTGCCTCGACGTGGAGATAACCGACCGAGCGACGCTCAGGCGTCGTGCTGAGCGGCGGGAGCGTCGTCGCGATCGCCGGCGCGCTTGGAGGCGAGCAGCGATCGGACGCGCGAGTACAGGAACCACGCGAGGCCGATCGCGACCGCGGCGATGACCACGTACTGCAGGATCGACGCGTACTCCTCGACGATGTGCCAGTTCTCGCCCAGCAGGAAGCCCGACAGCACGAAGATCGTGTTCCAGATGAGGCTTCCCGCACCGGTGAGCAGACCGAAGCGCCACATCGGCATCTTCGACACCCCCGCGGGGATCGAGATGAGACTGCGGAAGATGGGGATCATCCGCCCGAAGAACACGGCCTTGCCGCCGTGGCGCTCGAACCACGCAACCGTCCGGTCGACGTCTTCGGGGTGCAGCAGCGGCATCTTCGCGGCGAACGAGCGCAGCCGCGCCGCTCCGAGCCAGCGGCCGAGACCATAGAGCATGAAAGCGCCGACGACGGAGCCGATCGTCGTCCACAGCAGCGCCTCGAACAACGTGAAGGAGCCGCGACTGGCGGTGAGCCCGGCCATCGGCAGAACGACCTCGCTGGGAAGCGGGGGGAAGAGGTTCTCGAGGGCGATCGCGACACCGGCCCCGACGGGCCCGATGATCTCCATGAGCGAAACGGTCCAGTCCGCGAGCGACGTCAGCCAGGACTGTCCCTCCCCGGAGCCGGAGGTCGACCGCAACGGGGCGAGAGAGAGGGTGGTGTCGGTCATCGGGTGCCTTCGCGCTCGGTGATCGGCCGCCCGGTGCGGACGCCCGCTCTCAGGGTAGGTTGCGAACCCGCGCCCTACCTGGGGGTTGCCCCCGAGCGGATCAGGATGCCGAGACCCCCGCGCCGACGAGCGCGGCCGCGACGAACCACACGGCGGCGATCGTCACGACGGTCACGAGCGGAACCCAGAAGGCGAGGCGGTGACGAACGAGACGCACGATGGAGATGACGACACCGATGATCAGCACGACCCAGGGCGAGACGACCGCGGTCCAGAAGCCGATGTTCATCAGTCCCGTGTCGCAGGTGACCGACCCGCACGCGTCCGCGGCGTATACGAGGAACACCCCGGCGTAGGACGCGGCGAGCGCCAGCAGGGGGAGCAGGACCAGCAGCACGATGGTGAGGGCGACATCCCATCCGCGGGCCCTGCGCGCCGTCGGTTCCGGCCGCAGGGTCCGGAACGACTCGGGCGGCATCGAGAAGGTCACGCCCCCATCGTAGGTTCGCGCCCGGTTCGGTGCGGACCACGCACGTAGACTGGTCGATCGTGAGCGAACGCGTCCTGGTCAACCAGCTGAAGTCCCTGCCCGCCGGCCCCGTCGAGGTGTCGGGATGGGTCGAAACCGTGCGCGACCAGAAGAAGGTGCAGTTCGTCGTCCTCCGCGACGAGACCGGCGCCGTTCAGCTCGTGAACCCGGCGACCCGCCCCTCCGAAGAAACGGAGCAGGATGCCGCCGCCCTCGCCCTCACCGAGACGATCGGCGCCCTCGCGACCGGCACGTTCCTCACCGTGCGCGGCGAGCTCAAGCACGATGAGCGTGTGAAGCTCGGCGGGGTCGAGATCAAGGTCGGCGAGCTCGAGATCGCGGCCGCGGCCAACCCCGAGACCCCCATCGCCGCCGACAGCAGCCCCGACAAGCGCATGGACTGGCGCTTCATCGACCTTCGCCAGCGTCGAAACAACCTCATCTTCCGCGTGCAGACCACGCTCGAGCACGCCATGCGCACCTACTGGGTCGAGCGCGACTACATCGAGGTGCACTCCCCGAAGCTGATGGCATCCCCCTCGGAGTCCAACGCGGAGCTGTTCGAGGTGCCCTACTTCGAGGACAAGACGGCCTACCTCGCGCAGAGCCCGCAGTTCTTCAAGCAGATGGCTCAGGTCGCCGGCTTCGGCAAGATCTTCGAGATCGCCCCGGCCTTCCGCGCCGACCCCTCCTTCACCAGTCGTCACGCCACCGAGTTCACCTCGATCGACGCCGAGATCAGCTGGATCGATTCGCACGAAGACGTGGCGCGCATGCAGGAGGAGCTGCTGCACACCGCGTTCCAGGCGGTCGCCGACAAGCACGGCGACGAGATCCGCGAGCTCTTCGGCGTCGAGGTCGAGGTGCCCGCGATTCCGTTCCCGCGCATTCCGCTGGCCGAGGCCCGCGAGATCGTCGCCGCCCGCGGGTACGACATCCCCCGTACCGACGGCGACCTCGACCCCGAGGGCGAGCGTCAGATCGCCGCGCACGTGCGCGAGACCTTCGGCCACCCCTTCGTCTTCATCACGGACTACCACCCCGAGATCCGCGCTTTCTACCACATGCGCGACGAAGAGACCGGGCTCACCAAGTCGTACGACCTGCTCTTCAACGGCGTCGAGATCACCACGGGTGCGCAGCGCGAGCACCGCGTGGACGTGCTGATCGAACAGGCCAAAGAGAAGGGTCTCGACCCCGAGCACCTCGACTTCTACCTCGACTTCTTCCGCTTCGGCGCTCCGCCGCACGGCGGCTTCGGTATGGGGCTCGCGCGCATCCTGATGCTGATGCTCGGCGAGTCGTCGATCCGCGAGGTTACGTTCCTCTTCCGCGGTCCCACCCGCCTCGCCCCGTAAAAGGTTCGAGTGAGCGACGCCCGGGGTTCACCCCCCGGGCGTTCGTGCGTCATGCGTCCTTCCTACCGTGGGCGAATGGTCGCCGTCATCCCCGTGGATCCCCCACCCGCCGGGGAGCGACCGCGCGCGGGCTGGTCCATCACCCTCCACGACGTCACGCGCGAGCGCGCCGGGGTGCCGATCCTCCGCGACATCGATCTCGAGGTGGCTCCGGGCACCATCGTCGCCCTCGTCGGCCCGTCGGGCTGCGGAGCGTCGACCCTGCTGCGCGTGGTGAGCGGTTCGGAACGACCGGATGCCGGCACCGTCCTCGTCGAAGGACGCTCGGGCGCCGCGGCACCCCGCATTCCGGAGGTCCGCGACCGCACCCCTGTGGCGCGGTTCGGACGCGTCCGGGCGGCGATCGTCGCGGCCTCGCGGCACGCCGGCGACGTCGACCCCGACGGCGAGACCGATCGACTGCTGGACCTCGTGGGACTCGGCACCGCGGACAAGAGCGTGCACCGGCTGTCGCACGGCGATCGGCAACGGTGGGCTCTCGCTCGCGCGCTCGCCTCTCACCCGCGGGCTCTCGTCCTCGACGACGCCCTCGCGGCCCTTCACACGACGGCTCGCTCCGAGACGCGAGACCGACTCGTCCGGGAGCTCCGCGAGCGCGGCGTCACGACACTCTGGGCGACGCGCGACACGGCCGAGGCCGCGGCGGTCGCCGATCACCTCGTCGTCATGGACCAGGGTCGCATCGTCGCCGCGGGCTGCCCGGACGAGGTGTACTCCCGGATTGCGGACACCGCCGTCGCCGAGGTCCTCGGACCGGTGAGCGCCGTTCCCGGGATCGTCGAGGGCCTCACCGTCGAGGTGTGGGGTCAGGAACTCCCGCTCGCGGAGTCCGCGCACGACGGTCACTGCGAGGTCGTCGTGCGCCCCGAGAACGTCCTCCTCGTCGGACCCGACTCCCCCGGCGTCGACGGAGTGGTCGAGGAGTCGACCTTCCTCGGCAGCGTCCGTCGTTCGACGGTGCTCACGAGCGACGGCAGTCGCGTCGTCGTCGAGCATGCGCCCGAGCAGCGTCTCGGCGACCGTGACCCCGTGCGTCTCGCTCTCGCGATCGTGCCGGCCGCGGTTCGCCCGATTCACTGAGTGGGCAGGGGCTCCGGGACGCACCCGGAGCCCCTCCCTTCACTCGCGCCGTGTGCGACGGCGTCGGGTGAAGACGATCAGGACGGCACCGCCGACCGCCGCGAACAGACCCGCGCCGATCAGCCCGGGGAGCGCCGACACATTTGCGCCGGTTCTCGCCAGAGGACCGGACGTCGATGCTGCGCCCCCGCCGGCGACGCGCACGTCGTCCCTGCCGATCGGACCGGGGGAGAACTGTTCCGAAGACGAGCCCCCCGACGGCTGCGGCTGCGGGGCGGGCGACGTGCCGCCTCCCGGATCCGGCGACTGCTGCGGAGCGTCGGCCGTGACGACGCCGACCCGCACGAACGCGCCGAGGCCGCGACGGTCATCCACCTCGAGGGCGACGGCGGTCTGCGCCTGCCCGTCGACCGATTGCGTGTTCAACGTGATCACCGCCGCGCGCCCCGCGACGGCGAAGCGGGTTCCGGCCGCCACCGCCCCCGCCGGAACCGCCTGCCCGGCCACTGTTCCACCCCCGGTGGTCAGCGTCGTCCCGACCGACGTGACCTTGAGGCGCACGTTTCGCAGCGACACCTCCATCGCCGTTCCGGGATAGAGGACGAGGTCGTCCACTCCGACCGAGGCCGCCGCATCGGAGCTGGCGGTCGCGACGCCGCGGACGGAGATCTGCCCGGCGTACCCGTCGGTCACCGTCTGCTCGTCGGCGCCGCCGGATGCGACGTGCGCGATCTTCGTCTCCCCGGGCGCCGCGACGAAAGCCGGGGCGATCGCCGAGGGACCGGTGGCGTCGACCGCGAAGGCGTACCGCGCGGGCAGCGGCGGCGCGGTGGTCTTCGTCGGCTCGGGCGTAGGGGTGGATCCACCCGCCGAGGCAGACCACCGCACGACCCCGAGGCTGACCGCGGGGTATGCCCCGGTGAGGTCTTCGTAGCGCAGCGCGGTGATCACCACGCTGCCGTCGCTCTGCGCGACGCGCTCGTTCAGGTGCACGCGCACGCGCGGTGCGCCCGTGGCATCCACGCCCGTGTAGAGGTCGGTTCCCGTGTTGATCCAGATGCCGTTGACAAAGACCGCGGATCCGGTGTCGGCGAAGGTCACGCGTGATGAGCCGTCGGCGTCCACGGTGAGACGCAGGCCGTAGACACGCAGGGCCGACCACATGTACTCGCCCACCGACGAGGTGTCCGGCACCTGACGGAACGATCCCACCGAGACCGCGCTCGATCCGTCCGCCGCATGCGCGACGGACACATCCGAGCCCGTCGACGCGGGAGCGGTTCCGCTCACCGTCTGCGTGGAGACCGACCCCTCGGCATCCAGGTGCGGGGCTCCCGGGATGAGGGCAGCACCGCTCGGCGACGTGACGGTGACCCCCGAGACCAGGGCGGGCGACGCCGGAACCGTCGGAGCACAGGCGACGACGCCGAGACGTACACGCCAGATCTCGGACCAGCCCGCTTCCGCCTCGATCCGCAGGGCCGTCACCTGGGCGCGACCGCGGTCGACGGCGCGCTCCCCCACGATGAGTCGCGTCGACCCCCACGTGTCTGAGGTGGGTAAAGCGACGGTGTACCCCGCCGAGAGCTTCGCCGCGTTCAGGACGTTCTTGCCGTCGACGGTCAGGGTGTCGAACGTCACCGACGTGCTTCCATCCGTCCCGCAGCTGGCGCGGAGCCCGGTGAAGGCGATCGGGACGCGATCACGCAGCTGAAACAGTCCGCTCTCGATCGTCGCCTGCGCGCCGTCGGAAGCTGCTCGGGCGGTCAGACCCGTTGAACGGGTGGTGTTGAGCTTGAGCACATCGCCGGTCTGAGCGAGAGAGTCCTCGACCGTGGCTCCCCTTGTCCATTCGCTCAGCGGGGCGGGCTGCTGGAGCTCGCCGCCGTCGGCATCGAGCATCTGGATGCCGGAGGCCGAGGTCGAGGGGATCGTCGCCGCAGCGCTCGCGGGGACGGCCCCGGCGACGACGGCGGCCGTCACGACCGCGCCGGCGAGGAGGGCGACGAATCGGGTAAGCGGACGCGAGATCACTGGTCTGCTCCGAATCGGTCGAGGAAGTCTGCGCCGTTCGGGATGCCGACGCCGGTCACCGGGTCCCACCCGGTGGCCGATTGGAGGGACTGCGGACGCGTATCCCACAGGTAGAGGGTCTCGAGCCAGAGCTGACCGGTGCCCTTGTCGCGGCGGTACCAGGTACCGGCGGACGCGGGCACGATGTCACGGATCGCGCTCGAGCCGGACAGCCGGTAGAGGAAGGGCGCGGCGAGGCCGACTCTCACCCCCGTGCGCGCCTTCGCGATGGCCACCATGCTCGCGACCATCGGCGTGGCCAGGCTCGTCCCCCCGTGAGCTTCGTACGACACCGCCCCGTCGCGCGGAACGGCCACGGTGAAGCCCGTGTTGGGGTCGGCCAGCGACGCGACGTCGGGGACGAGACGCCCCGATCCGGAGTGGGCGATGCGGTCGCTCTGCCAGCTGGGGCGCGGGTAGAAGGCCGACTCTCCGCCCCCGGCCCCGTAGAGGAAGCCCGGCGGGATGATGCCCCCGTTCTGCGCGAAGCGGGTCTGCACCTCCCATCCGGACTCGACGGCGATGCCGTTGTCGGCGTCGAGGCCGATGCTGGCTCCGCCCACCGCGGTGACGTACGGGCTCGAGGCCGGGGTCGCCACGTCGGTCTCGTCGTGGTGGTCGCCGGCGAGGGAGTAATCGCCGTCGTTGCCGCTCGAGGCGAATACCGACACTCCCCGGGACGCGGCTTCGACGAGGACGCGATTCAGGAGAGTGCGGTCGGCGTCGGTGTCGAGCTCCTCCGGGCCGCCGAACGACAGTGACACCACACTCGGGGTGGTGGGGGCTTCGACCGCGTCGAGGACGCGCAGATAGAGCGTCGCTGCGAGGCAGTCATCGGCACCCCAGTAGACGATGTCGGCGTCCGGCGCCATCGCGCGCACCGCCTGCACGTCGAGGTGTTGCTCGACGGTCCATGCCGACGGACCCCCGCACCGGGTGACGTTCGGATTCGCGGGCGCATGGTGGGTGTACTGGCCGTCGCGCAGCGTCGACAGGCCTTCCCGGGCGAAATACGTGTCGGTGTTGGCGGCGACCGTATCGTCGTCGAAGACTCCGACGATCGCCACCGTCGCGCCTGCGCCGCGTGCGTCGGCGGGGAGTCGGTGAACGGCTCGGAGCTGCGTGGGCCCGTACCCGCACAGCGCGTTGGAGCGATGCTCGACCTGAACCGACGAGGGCCATGACGACGAGAGCGTCTGCCCCCAGTACGCGGCGCAGTCGTCGCTTCGCACGGGCGCGGGGTCCACGCTGGGGTTCATGGCATCGGTGTCGACGAGGCCGGCGACGGACTCGATGGCGCTTCCCTCGCGGGGGACGGACAGATCACGGGTGGGCGCGACGGCCGCGCGCCCGTCCACGGTCGTCTGACCGAACGCGGTGTCGAACGCCGACGCGAACGCCGATGCCGACCCGGTCACCGAGAGCGCGCGGATGCTCTCGCGGTCGCGGACGACATCGATCCCGACGGCCTGGAGCCACGAGCGCGCCGCGCTCACCTCCGCGGGGGTTGCCGAGTCGGCGAGGAGGACGGTGGCCGACAGACGTGCATCGAGGGCGACCTCGGGGGCGGCTGATGCCCATCCGGGAGCAGTGGCGGCGAGGGTTCGTCGCCCGTCGGTGGGGCCGGCCGGCGCTGCGGGCGGGGCGCTGCAGGCGGTGGAGAGGGTTGCCGCCGCGATCAACAGGGCGGCCAGGGAAGTCGTCTGTCGACGACGGAGGCGTGCGGGCATGGACAGCTTTCTCGGTCGGGGGCTCAGGTGAACCGATCGAGAGCTTATCGATAATGAGAATCGTTATCACAAACGGGCGACGAAAAACTGCTCGGGGAGCTCAGCCGACTCAGAACGGGTAGTCGACCGAAGAGCGCTCCGCCACGACGGAGCGGACGAACGCCGCAGCCTCCTGGTGAGCGGGGTGCACCTGGTAACGCTCGAGCGCATCGACGTCGGCGAACTCGCTGACCAGAGCGACGTCCCAGTTCGACTGCGGGTTGACGATGTTGCGCCCCACCTCGATGTGCTGGATGTCGTCGATCACGGGAGCGAGGGCGAGCAGGCGCTCGGCGATCTGCTCGGCGTGCAGGGCACGCGTGTCGGCGTCGTCAGCAGACAGCTTCCACAGGACGATGTGACGGATGCTCACGCGGAGGCTCCTTGGGTGTCTGCCGCGAGGAGAGCGGCGCGAAGTCGGTCGGCGGACACGCGCCAGTGGGCGTGCAATTCGCCGTCGATGAGGACGACCGGGATCTTCTCCCACCACTTCTCGTAGAGGGCGGCGTCGTCGGCGATCGAGGCCTGTTCGATGGTGACGCGGTCAGCGGCACCCTCGGGGAGCTCGGCGACGACGGTCTCCACGATCTGCTCCGCCACGTCGCAGAGGTGGCAGTCGGGCTTACCGATCAGCGTGAGGGTCGTCACCCTCCCCATCCTAGGAGGCGGGGGAACGACGGGCCGCGGCGTGCGCCGCGTGTGTCCGCGGACCGATCAGGACTCGACGTCGTATCCCGCGGCGATCCAGTCGCCCGTGCCGCCCTCGACGTTCGTGGCGTCGTGGCCGCGCGCCGACAGTGCCTCGACGACCCTCGCCGAGCGGCCGCCGGCCTGGCAGATGACGTCGAAGGGCTCGCCCGGAAGCTCGTCGAGGTGCTCGCCGATCGTGGACATCGGCAGGTTCACCGCGCCGGGAACGTGTCCCGCGGCGAACTCGTGCTCCTCGCGCACGTCGATCAGGGGACGCTGGCGCCCCGCGTGCAGATCGTGGACCGAGATGGACTGCATGCTTTCCTCCGAGGAAGACGGTCGAGACGGTTCGGCGGCGCGAGATCGTCGCGCCGGATACACGAAGCGCCCGTCACGAATCGGACAGGCGCTCGGTGTGGTGGCCGCTTACTTCTTGTTGCGGCGCTGGTGACGAGTCTTGCGAAGCAGCTTGCGGTGCTTCTTCTTCGCCATGCGCTTACGGCGCTTCTTGATGACAGAACCCACGGAAAACCTCACTAAGTCGGGGTCTGGGTGCCGATTTCGGCCCCCGGGAACAGCAGGCGTTGGAAAAAAGCCTCGGATCAGTCTAGCCGACGTCGGACACCGGTCGTTGCACGGCTTCGGCGACCGCCGATTCCGGCACCCGGTAGCTGCGTCCGAAGCGCACCGCCGGCAGTTCTCCCGCGTGCACGAGACGGTAGACCGTCATCTTCGACACGCGCATGAGCTCTGCGACCTCGGCGACCGTCAGAAACCGCACGTCCGGCAGCTCGGCCATCGCTCACCCCTCGTTCCGGGTGAACTCACCCTCCTGATGCTGTGCACACTCTAGGGTCTGGCCGGGACGGCTGTAAACCTATGGGCCCACTGTGACGAATGTGATTCATGGATGCCGGAAATCCGCGGCATCCATCGTCGTCATCGCCCCGGGAGCTTGCGGAACGCGGTCGAGAAGGAGTGCTTCACCGATGCGGCGGCGCGCCCCACCACCTCGGCGGCGTGCATCGCGGATTCGGGGAGCGCGGGTTCGTTGTCGTCGTCGATCGAGAAGAAGGGCACGAGCCAATCGTCGACCTCGTCGAGGGGCGCGACCGCGAGGCTGTAGTAGCGGTGCTGGCCCTCTTCGCGGACCGAGACGAGCTCGGCCTCGCGCAGCACCTTGAGGTGCTTGGACACGGTGGGTTGACTCACCCCGAGTGCCGCGACGATCTGCGACACGCTCGTTCCGCGTTCGCCACCGGTCGCCCGGTCGAGGAGCAGCTGAAGGATGTCGCGACGCGTTCCGTCAGCGATCACGTCGAAGATGTCCGCCATGGCATCAGATTAGCGGCGCCCCGGCCCGAGTACCATGATTCGGGTTCGGGCACCGAAGGGAGCGGCGCATGGCGGCGACGCCGAACGAGGCTCGACTGGCCGTGCGACTGCGTCGCATCGCCTACGAGGCATGGGATCGTCTGCGCAACCTGACGACCGCCTCACCCGCGCGATTCGCGGTGCTCGTGTTCGTCACGCTCATCGCGCTGTTCACCGCGCTCTTCTCGCTGCCCGCGGCGTCTGCGACGGGCGAACGGATCGCCTTCGCCGACGCTCTGTTCACCGCGGTGTCCACGATCTGCGTGACGGGCCTGTCGACGCTGAACATGTACTCCGACTTCTCGCCCCTGGGGCGCGTCATCACCTACATCGGCGTCAACGTCGGCGCCCTGGGTGTCCTGACCCTCGCCTCGATCCTCGGCCTGGTCATCTCGAAACGCCTCGGGCTGCGCGCCAAGCTGATCGCCGCGGGCGACAGCAACCCCCTGCGGGTCCACGGCGGGCCGGTGAACGAGGGCCAGACCGTCCGGCTCGGCGAGGTCGGCCAGCTGCTGCGGACGGTGGCCCTGTCCACCCTGGTCATCGAGGCGGGCTTGACCGTCCTCATCTACCCCTCGCTCATCATCGGCGGGATCAATCCGCTCGTGGCCCTGTGGGAGGCGCCGTACTACGCGGCGATGGCGTTCACGAACACCGGCTTCGTCCCCAACGCCGACGGCCTCACGCCCTTCGCGCAGGACTACTACCTGCTCACCGTGCTGATGGCCGGGGTCTTCCTCGGCTCGATCGGATTCCCGGTCATCTTCACGCTGTGGCGCCACTATTGGCGGTTCCGCCTGTGGTCGCTGCACGCGAAGCTCACGATCATCACCACGGTCGTGCTGTTCTTCGCCGGTGCCGGCGTCATTCTGCTGTTGGAATACGACAACCCCCTCACATTCGGCAGCATGGATGCGTGGGACACCACGTTCCAGGCCTTCTTCCTCTCGGCGATGACACGGTCGGGCGGATTCAGCGTCATCAATATCGGCGATCTGAACGGCGCCACCCTCATCGTCGGTTCGATGCTCATGTTCGTCGGCGGCGGTTCGGCCTCCACCGCGGGCGGTATCAAGGTCACGACGCTGGCGGTCCTCGCCCTCGCCGTGTTCTCGGAGGCGAAGGGGCGCCCGTCGGTGCAGGCGTTCGGCCGCCGCATCCCGAGCGACGTGCAGCGCGTCGCGCTCTCCGTCGTCGCGTGGGGGGCCACGATCGTCGCGATCTCGACCGTGACCATCAGCCGGATCACCGACGCTCCGATCGAACACGTGCTCTTCGACGTCGTCTCGGCCTTCGCCACGGTGGGCCTGTCGACGGGGCTCACCGCCGAGCTTCCCGAGGCCGCCAAGTACGTCATGGCCGCCACGATGTTCATGGGGCGCATTGGTACAGTGACACTCGCTGCGGCAGTGGCTGCGTCCTCCCGGTCGCAGCTGTACGCGCTCCCCGTGGAAAGGCCCATCGTTGGTTGAACGCATCCGCAGTGACGCCCCCGTCCTGGTGATCGGCCTCGGGCGCTTCGGCGCCGCGTGCGCGGGTGAACTGGACCGCCTCGACCGCGAGGTGCTCGCCGTCGACGGCAACCTCGAGCTCGTCCAGAAGTGGTCGGAGCGCGTCACGCACGCCGTGCAGGCCGACGCCCGTAACATCGACGCCCTGCGCCAGATCGGCGCCCAGGACTTCCAGGTCGCCGTCGTCGCGGTCGGCTCGCTCATCGAGGCGTCGGTGCTCATCACGGCCAACCTCGTCGACCTCAAGGTGCCGCAGATCTGGGCGAAGGCCGTGTCGCAGTCGCACGGCAAGATCCTCGCCCGCGTCGGTGCGAACCACGTGATCTACCCCGAAGCCGAAGCCGGAGAACGCGTCGCCCACCTCGTGAGCGGCCGCATGCTCGACTTCATCCGCTTCGACGACGACTTCGTCCTGGCCAAGATGTACCCGCCCAAGCTCGTCCGCGGGGTGGGGCTGAACGAGTCGGGCGTCCGCTCGAAGTACAACGTCACGGTGGTCGGGGTGAAGAGCCCGGGCCGTCCGTTCCGCTACGCCGAGGCGAACACCGTCGTCACCAACCACGACCTCATCATCGTGTCGGGCACGAACTCCGACATCGAGCGCTTCGCCTCGCTCGACCGCTGAGTCGACGCGCTCAGGCGTCGATGTCCAGGGTCAGCTCGACCTCGTCGTCGACGCCGAGGCCCTCGGCATCCTGCAGTGCTTTCTTCACCGGCACCACGTACCCGCCGTCCTTCGGCCAGAGCGAGGTGGTCACGGTGGTGCGGCCGATCGTGACGGATGCGGGGATCATCCCCCACCCGTAGGTGACGACCGGGGCGACCTCGGCGATCATCGCCGCCTCCGCCGGGGGCACCGAGACGAAATGGAACGGCGCGGGGCCGCGCCAGTACCAGATCGTCCCGGTGAACCGCAGGCGCATGATCAGTTGCCCGCGGCCAGTTCTTTCGCCCGGGCGAGGGCCGCTTCGGCGGCGGTGGTGAAGGTGTCGTCGAGACGAGCGTCCTGCAAGACGGTGACGGCGCGCTCGGTGGTGCCCTTCGGGCTGGTCACGCGGCGGCGGAGCTCGGCGGGATCCACCTCTGCGGATGCCATGAGCGCGGTCGCTCCGATGAAGGTCTGCTCCGCGAGCAGACGCGCCTGATCGTCGTCGAACCCCATCCGCACGGCGGCCTTGGTGAACTCCTCGACGAGCAGGAAGACATAGGCGGGACCGGAGCCCGAGATGGTCGAGAGGGCGTCGATCTGCGACTCGGGGACTTCGAGCACCGAACCCACGGTCTCGAAGAGGGCTCGGACCACCGCGACGTCGTCGGCGGACGCCGCGGACCCGGCGGCGAGCCCCGTCACGCCCTGGCCGACGAGGGAGGGGGTGTTCGGCATCGAGCGCAGGGTGGAGACGCCCTCGCCGAGGTGAGCGGCGAACGTGTCGAGGGTGACTCCCGCCGCCAGACTCACCACGATCGCGCCGGGTCGCAGGTGCGGGGCGATCTCGTCGAGCAGGTCGGGCACCATCGCGGGCTTCACGCCCACCAGCACGATGTCGGCGGCGGACGCGGCGTCGGTGTTGCCCGCGGGATTGACCTCGAGCGCGACACTGGTCACCCCGTCGAGCTCGGCGAGCTCGGCCGCTTTGGCGACGGAGCGGTTGGTGGCCGTCACCCCGCCCTCGGTCAGGCCCGCGGCGACGAGGCCGCGGAGGATCGCTCCTCCCATGGAACCGGCTCCGAGGATCGCGATCGGGGGCAGCGAGGTCGTGGCATCCGTCATACGGCACAGTTTACGAATCCGTCGCCGATGGCGGGGGCAAGCCTGAGTGCGACCGATAGGGGCGCGCGTTAGAGTCGGAAAACGGTGTGCCGGAGCACCGGCGAGCGACACGGAGGACTAGCGATGACTCTCTTCGACGGCATCACCGCGCGCCTGGTCGAGACCGACCGGCTGGGTGTGAACGTGCTCGAGCGCGTCGGTGACGACCCCTCCACCTCCCCCGAGCACACGGTGGTCTTCGTGCACGGCAACGTCGCCTCCTCGCTGTTCTGGCAGGAGATCATGCAGGACCTGCCGAGCGAGCTGCGGGTGATCGCGGTCGACCTGCGCGGCTTCGGTCGTACCGAGCACAGCCCGATCGATGCCACGCGCGGCGTCCGCGATTTCAGCGACGACCTGCACGCGACGCTCGAGGCTCTCGGCATCTCCACCGCCCACCTCGTCGGCTGGTCGATGGGCGGAGCCGTCGTGCTGCAGTACGCGCTCGATCACCCCGTCCTGTCACTGACCCTGCAGTCGCCGATCTCGCCGTACGGGTTCGGCGGCACACGTCGCGACGGCTCCCGTCTGAGCGACGAAGACGCGGGCGCGGGCGCGGGCGCGGCGAACCCCGACTTCATTCAACGCCTCATCGACCACGACACCACCGACGGGGCCCCCACCTCTCCCCGCTCCGTGTTCCGCAGCAGCTACGTCGCCGACGGCTACCGGAGCGAGCACGAGGACGTCTGGGTCGAAGCGATGCTGTCGACGTCCACGGCCACCGGCAACTACCCGGGCGACTCGGTCACCACCTCGACCTGGCCGGGCTTCGCCCCCGGGACGACGGGAGTGCTGAACGCCCTCGCGCCGAAGTACTTCGACGTTTCGGGCATCGTGGACCTCGCCGCGAAGCCGCCGATCCTGTGGATCTACGGCACCGCCGATGCGATCGTCTCGGACACCTCGTTCTCGGACGTCAACCACCTCGGCGCGCTCGGCGTGGTCCCCGACTGGCCCGGCGTCGATGTCGCGCCCGCGCAGCCGATGGTCTCGCAGACGCGCGATGTGCTCTCGACCTATGCGGAGAAGGGCGGCGAGGTCGCCGAGGTGCCCGTCGAGGGCGCCGGACACTCCGTGCACCTCGAACGCCCCGCGGTGTTCCGTCAGGCTCTGCTGACCCACATCGGCTACGTCGGTCGCCCCGCCGACCCGGCACCCCCGACCGAGGCGATCATCCTGCGCTCGGCCGACTGACCCATCCCCGACCCGCCCCGGAGGTCCCCGTGGAGTACTGCCTGTTCACCGAGCCCCAGCAGGGCTTCTCCTACGATGACCAGCTCGCTTTCGCGCGCTCCGCCGAAGAGCACGGTCTCGACGGGTTCTTCCGGTCGGACCACTACCTGCGCATGGGCGAGGGAGATGCGCGCCCCGGCCCCACCGACGCGTGGACGACGCTCGCCGGCCTCGCCCGCGAGACCTCGCGGATCCGCCTGGGCACCCTCGTGTCGTCCGTGACCTACCGGGTCCCGGCGATCCTCGCGATCCAGGTCGCCCAGGTCGACGCGATGTCGGGTGGCCGCGTCGAGCTGGGGCTCGGAACGGGGTGGTTCGAGCGCGAGCACCGCGCCTACGGCATCCCGTTCCCGCCCAAGCGCTTCGATCTGCTCGAAGAGCAGCTCCAGGTCGTGACGGGTCTCTGGTCGACCCCGGATGCCGACACCTTCACGTTCCACGGCGAGCACTACGACCTCGACGAGGCGCCGGCGCTCCCGAAACCGGTGCAATCCCCGGTTCCGGTGATCGTGGGCGGGGGCGGCCCGAAGCGCACCCCCGCACTGGCCGCGAGGTACGCCACCGAGTTCAACATCGGGTTCGTCTCGGAGGACGTCGTGGCCGAGAAGTTCGCCGTCGTGCGCGCCGCGTGCGAAGCGATCGGGCGGGACCCGGGCACGCTGAAGCTCTCGGTGGCGCTTCCGACCGTCGTCGGGGCGGACGACGCCGAGATCGACCGCCGCCTCGACGCGATCGGCCGCACCCGCGACCAGTTCGACGACGGGGCGAACATCGTCGGCACTCCCTCACAGGTCGCCGAGAAGGTCGAGCGGCTTCGCGGGCTGGGCGCCGAACGGGTCTACTTCCAGCTGATGGACCTCCGCGACCTCGATCACGCCGACCAGATCGGCACGGATGTGCTTCCGCTCCTCCCCCGCTGAGTCGTCAGCGGCGGCCCTCGAAGAACGCGCGCAGCCGGTCCGAGGCCCCTTCCTCCTCGACCCCGCCGACGACCTCGACGCGATGCGGAAGCCGCCGGTCGCGCAGAACGTCGTACAGGGAGCCGGCGGCTCCGGCCTTGGCATCCCACGATCCGAAGACGACCCGCTCGATGCGCGCCTGGAGGATCGCACCGGCGCACATGACGCACGGCTCGAGGGTGACGACCAGGGTGCAGTCGGCCAAGTGCCACGTGCCCAGGCGGCGGGCGGCTTCGCGCAGGGCGACGACCTCGGCGTGAGCCGTCGGGTCCCCCGTGACCTCGCGCAAGTTGCGGCCTTCGCCGATGACCTCGCCCGCGGCATCCACGACCACGGCGCCCACCGGGACGTCGCCGTCGGCCGCCGCGGCATCGGCGAGGGCGAGGGCGCGCCGCATCGCGGTGAGGTCGCGGGCGGTGGGCGTCACGGGGTCTCCGGTGAAAGACGGGCGGTGGTCTGCGGGTGGAGCGGTTAGCCTTGAGCCTATGCGTGTCCACGTCGCCGACCACCCGCTCATCACCCACAAGCTCACGGTGCTGCGTGACGTGCAGACGTCGTCGCCGGTGTTCCGCCAGCTCACCGAGGAGCTCGTGACGCTCCT
Organism: Microbacterium testaceum StLB037; assembly: GCF_900104345.1. Lineage (GTDB taxonomy): Bacteria > Actinomycetota > Actinomycetes > Actinomycetales > Microbacteriaceae > Microbacterium > Microbacterium testaceum_A. Next base: position 145,279 of record NZ_FNJN01000004.1, on the reverse strand, counting down.
CGCCTACGAGGCGACCCGCAACGTGCGCGTCGACCCGATCGAGATCCAGACTCCGGTCACCACGACCATGGGCGTCAAGATCAGCGAGCCCCGTCCGATCGTCGTCCCGATTCTTCGCGCCGGGCTCGGCATGCTCGAGGGCATGGTGAAGCTTCTCCCCACCGCCGAGGTCGGCTTCCTCGGCATGGTGCGCGACGAAGAGACCTTCGAGCCGACGACCTACGCCGAGCGCCTTCCCGACGACCTCAGCGACCGCCAGTGCTTCGTGCTCGACCCGATGCTCGCCACCGGCGGCTCGCTCGGCGCGGCCATCAACTTCCTCTTCGCGCGCGGCGCGCAGGACGTCACCGCGATTTGCCTGCTCGGCGCCCCCGAGGGTGTCGCGGCGATCGAGAAGCAGGTCGAGGGGCACGACGTGACCCTCGTGCTCGGCGCCGTCGACGAGCGCCTCAACGAGAAGGGCTACATCGTGCCCGGCCTCGGCGACGCGGGCGACCGCCTTTACGGCACGGCCTGAGCGCCCACCAACCGTGCGAAGCCGCTGAGCCGCGCGACCCCCTCGGGGGTCCGCGGAAGGTCGTCGAGCAAAGCGGGTGAGTACACCACGTAGGCGGCCTGCATCGCTCGCGAGATCGCGACGTTGATGCGGTTGCGCAGCAGGAGGAACTCGAGCCCGCGGGGGGCCTCCCGCCCCGATGAGGCGGCGAGCGTCAGGATCGCCACGACCGCCTCCTTCCCCTGGAACCGATCGACCGTGCCGACCGGGACGTCGGCGAAGCCGGCCGCGGCCAGCGCCTCCTCGACGGCGACCTGCTGGGCGTTGTACGGGGTGATGACGATGATGTCGTCGGACCGGAGCGCACGAGGTTCGTGCACGGTGGCGGAATCGCCCGCCCCTCCCTCGGCTCCGGTCCATTCACGTCCGACGAGCTCGGCGACCAATCGGGCGACCTCGGCGGCCTCTTCGCTCGAGAACGTCGCATTTCCGCTGTGGCGCACCGGGACCACGTGCACCCCCGGTTCGACGCCGTCGAGGCGGCGCAGAGCGGTGGAGGGGTGCGCGGCGAGGCGACCCTCGTACGACAGGCGTGACACCGGCTCGGCGACGGCGGGGTGCATGCGGCGCGTGCGGGCGAGGAAGTAGCCGAACTCCTCGGGCACCACCTCGGCTCCGTCGATGATCCACCCGAGCGCCGAGGTGTCGACGGGCTCGGGGTGCGTGCCCTGACTGACCTGCGGCAGCTGCTGGGGGTCGCCCAGCAGAAGAAGGCGCCGCGCCGCGAGCGACACCGCGATCGTGGACGCGAGCGAGAACTGCCCCGCTTCGTCGATCACCAGCAGATCGAGACTTCCGCGGGGGATCCGGGTCTCGTGGCTGAAGTCCCACGCGGTCCCGCCGACGACGAAACCGGTCGCTGCGTTCTCGCCGGTGAACGCCGCGATCCCGTTCTTCGGCAGAACGGTGAAGGAGTGCGAGACGCCCGGGTCCTTCGGCGCTTTCCCGACTCGGGATGCCGGCACCCCCGCCGCGATGACCTGGTCGAGCATGTGCTCGACGGTCGCGTGCGACTGCGCCACGACCCCGACGCGGTACCCGCGATCGGCGACGAGGCGGGCGATGACGTGGGAGCCGACGTAGGTCTTGCCCGTGCCGGGAGGGCCCTGCACGGCCAGGTAGCTGTGGTCCAGGTCGGCCACGCTCCGAGCGATCGCCGCCACGTCGTCGTCGCCGCCTCGGCCGTCGATGCTGGTGACCGGGGCGAGAGCGCCCGAGAGCGTCCGCGGTGGGACCCGGCGGAGGATGTCGGCCGCGGCTCCCTGCGGGATCGCCGGGGCCGCCGCGAGGACGGCGTCGGCCCACGCGTCGATCGCCTTCTGCTGATTGCCGGCGCGGGGCGGCGCGGGTGGGGTGAGGGCGAGTGGCAGGTCGTCCCAGGTCACTCCGTCGGCGGCGATCTCCTCGACGATCGCCCCGTCGTCGAGGACCTCGCGAACGGTCGTACGGCGCGCACCGTGGATCCACCGCGGCCGTGTCTCGAGCGGGAACGGAGCGGGCAGATCGTAGACCGCGAAAGGTTCGGCGTCCGCGCTCAGGCGCGTCCCGGGGGCGACCTCACCGCGAAGCTCGACGAGTCGGCGCTGCGAGCCCCGGCCCGACTCGGGGACATGCCAGTCGGCGACCACCCGCGAACGTGCCGCATCGATCACCACGACGTCACGCGTGTCCTCCCACACCGACAGCGGCTCGCGCAGGCGCAGGAAGTGCGTGGCCCAATAGGTCTTCTCTTCGCGCGGGTAGTAGTCGATGGCGGCAGCGGCGAGACGGAGCGCCGTCGCATCGGGCTCGGCGGCGTCGGCCGCCCACCTCTGCAGGGCTGTGGCGCGCGGCGAAGGCTCATACGCCTGTTCGTCGGGCTCGGCGCCTCGCGCCGGGACGGCGCCCGACTCGCGGGCACGCTCGACCAGCCAATCGCGTAGTCGCCGGGTCGACACGCAGTCGTAGCGGTTGTAGTCGGCGAGATCGTCGAGCACGCGTTGCGCGGCGGTCGTGTCGCCGTCGGCGGCGAGCGCGCGGGCCTCGACGTACTTCACGATGGAGTCGTCTCCGCGCTGGACGTCGCTGGTGCGCACCTCATCGCCCATGTAGAGGGGCTCGAGCTTCTTGATCGAATACGAGCGCGAGCCGACCCGCAGGGCTCGCCGGACGACCGGGTACAGGTCGACGAAGACGCCGTCGCGCAGGAGCCGATCGACGTCCGCCTCTCGAACTCCGTAGCGAGCCGCCATCGTGAGCAGATGGGTCGGTTCGTAGGGGGCGTAGTGGTAGATGTGCATGCCCGGGTACTGCTGACGGCGTAGCGCCACCATGTCGAGGAAGCGCTCGAGGGCCGCTCGCTCCTCGTCGAAGGTGTGCGCCCACAGGGCCCCGTAGGTTTCGCGAGAGTCGACCCAGCCGAAGAGGTAGTCGATGCCCCAGTGCTCACCGACCCCCTCGGTGTAGAGCGGGTCGCCCTCGAAGTCGAAGAACAGGTCGCCGTGGTCGGGCCGGGGAAGCACCCCGAGCGACTTCGGCGCGACGACCTCGAACGTCGGCACGGCGGAGGCGGGGGCATCGCCGCCCGGGACCCCCGCCGGACTCTCGAGCTGCAGACGCGCCTGCGTGCGGAGTGACGCGAAGGTGTCGGCACTCATCGCGGCGGGAGCGGTCGGAGCAGACGCCAGCTGGTCGATGGTCTCGATGCCGCCGGCACGGAGCCGATCGCGCTGGACGGGGCGCATGCCGGCGACCAGAAGCAGGTCGCGGTGCGCGACGACCTCGAGCTCGCACGTCGCGCACCGGCCGCATGCGATGACCCCGAGATCGCCCCGCGCATCGCCCCAGGCGATCGCCGGCCCGGCGACGCCGAGCTCGACCCTCCGGTCGGCGATCAGCGCGCGCAGGCGCTCCCGGCGCAGACCGAAGACCGGGAGGAGGTCGTCGACGCGGTGCGTGCTCGTCGAGCCGTCGCCGAGCAGCAACTGCACCTCGTCCGCGCGCGGGACGCCGAGACGATCGAGCTGATCCACGTAGGCGGCGAGCTGCATGAGTGCGGTCACCCGGGCCCGACGCGCGAGCTTCGTGTCCTGCACGATCCACCGACGCGTTCCCTCGGGCGACGCGTCGGACTCGCGGACGAGGAAGTCGGCGAACCCCACGAACTCATCGGTGGCGAAAGCGGCCTGGTACACCACCTCGACGGACGGGTCGGCCAGAGCCTCGTCGGTGAGGCGCACGGCTTCGGCGAGGGCCTGGGCGTCGGACGATCGGGCCGCCGGGATCTCGCGCACCGCCGCGCCGAAGCGGGCGCGGTCATCGTCGAGCACCCGCAGCTCGTGCGCCGTGCCCAGGCGGGCCGCGCGTTCGAGGGTGGCGTCCTCGGGGTCGTCGACGGGCGCGACGCGACCGATCTTCGCGTCGATGGCGCGCAGCCACGCGAACTCGCACTCCGCCGCCGCCTTGAGGTCGCTGGCGCTCCAGACGATCCGCGCCTCCTGCTCGATGTACCGCATGGTCCTCAACGCTAATCGGGGCCACCGACATCGGGTTCCGCCATCCACAGGCCGGCCTCCTCTCGCAATCCGACCGCCCGGTGTCGGACCGTGCTGACAGACTGAGGGGGTGATCACCGACCTGCCGTTCGAGAACGTGTACCGGCACGGGTTCGCGCGCGTCGCGGCGTGCACGATTCCCGTCGCGGTCGCCGACCCCGCCGCCAATGCCGACGCCGTGCTCGACTCCGCGCGCGCGTGCGACGCTGAGGGCGTCGCCGTCGCCGTCTTCCCCGAGCTGTGCCTCACCGGCTACGCGATCGACGACCTCGTCATGCAGGATCCCCTCCTCGATGCCGTTGAAACCGCTCTCGAGCGCCTGGTGCTGGCATCCGCCGATCTTCTTCCGGTGCTCCTCGTCGGCGCGCCGCTGCGCCACGGCAACCGCCTGTTCAACTGCGCGGTCGTGATCCACCGCGGTCGGGTGCTCGGCGTGGCTCCCAAGGCGTACCTGCCCACCTATCGCGAGTTCTACGAGCACCGCTGGTACGCGCGCGGAGACGACCAGGTCGGTCAGCACATCCGCGTCGCCGGCGAGACGGTGCCGTTCGGACCCGACCTGCTGTTCGAGGCGGCCGACGTACCCGGTCTCACCCTGCACGCCGAGGTGTGCGAAGACGTCTGGGTGCCGATCCCGCCGTCCTCGGGGGCGGCGCTCGCAGGGGCGACGGTGCTCGCCAACCTATCGGGCAGTCCCATCACGATCGGGCGTGCCGACGATCGGAACCTGCTGTCGCAGTCGCAGTCCATGCGGTGCCTCGCGGCCTACGTCTACGCGGCCGCGGGTCAGGGCGAATCGACCAACGACGTCTCATGGGACGGCCAGACCATGATCTACGAGGGCGGGCACCTGCTCGCCACGACCGAGCGCTTCCCCGACGGACCACGGCGCAGCGTCGCCGACGTCGACCTGGACCGTCTGCGACAGGATCGCCTGCGGCAGGGCACATTCGACGACAACCGCCGCACGACCGGCCCCGCGTTCCGGACGGTGTCGTTCGAGCTCGCCCCGCCCGCGACCGACCTCGGTCTGCGCCGCGCGGTCGATCGCTTCCCCTTCGTCCCCGACGATCCGGCTCGCCTCGCACAGGACTGCTACGAGGCGTTCAACATCCAGGTGTCGGGCCTCGTGCAGCGGCTCCGGGCCATCGGCGACCCGCGTCCGGTTCTCGGTGTGAGCGGCGGACTCGACTCCACGCACGCGCTGCTCGTGATCGCCCGCGCCATGGACCGGATGGGGCGTCCGCGCAGCGACATCCTCACCTATACGCTGCCCGGGTTCGCCACGAGCGAGAAGACCAAGCGCAACGCGATCGCCCTCGCCGAAGCCGTCGGCGCCTCGATCGAAGAGATCGACATCCGCCCGGCGGCGACCGAGATGCTCTCGCGCATGGGACACCCCTTCGCGGCGGGGCAGCCCGTCCACGACGTCACGTTCGAGAACGTCCAGGCGGGGCTCCGCACCGACTACCTGTTCCGTCTGGCGAACCAGAACAACGGGATCGTCGTCGGCACCGGCGACCTGTCCGAGATCGCCCTCGGGTGGTCCACGTACGGCGTGGGCGACCAGATGAGCCACTACTCGGTGAACCCCGGCGTCCCCAAGACGCTCATCCAGCACCTCATCCGCTGGGTGATCTCCTCAGGCGAGCTCAGCGATGAGACCGTCGACGTGCTCCAGTCCGTGCTCGACACCGAGATCAGTCCCGAGCTGGTGCCCGCCGGCCAGGACGGCCGGATGCAGTCCACCGAGGACCGTATCGGCCCGTACAACCTGCACGATTTCACGCTTTACCACGTGCTGCGCTTCGGCTTCCGACCGTCCAAGATCGCCTTCCTCGCGGCTCACGCCTGGAGCGATCGGGATGCCGGCGCCTGGCCCCCCGGCTACCCCGAGGCAGGGCGACCGGTGTACGACCTCGTCACCGTGGCGAAGTGGCTCGAGGTGTTCCTGAAGCGGTTCTTCGGCTTCGCGCAGTTCAAGCGCACCGCGATTCCGAACGGACCCAAGGTGTCGCCCGCGGGCTCGCTGTCGCCGCGCGGCGACTGGCGTGCACCCTCCGACGGCAACGCCCGCGTGTGGCTGGCCGACCTGCACGCGGCCGTGCCGGAGGCGTTCCGGAGCGAGTGAGCCCGCGGTCCGCGCGCGACCCCACCCGCTGACGGGCCCTACCAGCCCATCGACCCCGGAACGCCCTTGAACGGGCCCGCGAGGTCGCTCGTCACCCACCCGCCGTAGAAGCCGCCCGGCTGCGGTTCGACCGTCTCGCCGCCCAGCACGACGCGATCCATCGGGCCCGCGTACACGGCGACCCGGTCTTCGAGGATCTCGTACCCGGGCATGGGGTGCGGATAGTTCCAGGCGGCGCGAGCGGCGACCGCTCCCCCACCCCCGTGGACATCGAAGTACCGGGCTCCCCCCTTGAACTCGCAGAACGACGCGCCCTCACCGAGGGTCAGCGCATCGCCGAACGCCACGATGGGCACGTAGTACACCGGCGGATGGCTGGTCTCGACCACACGGACGACGTCATCGGTATCGGCGATCCGCACGCCGCCGAAGTCGATCTGCACGCGCTTGCGGACGCGCTCCACGCGCGGTGGGCGGGGGTAGTCCCACACGGATTCCTGGCCGGGACGAACGGGGTCGGGTACGGGACGCGCCATGCGCCCACGGTACGCCGCGATCCGCATACTCGGGCGATTCCCCGCATACCGGCTCAGGAGGCGCACAGCTTTTCGGTAGCCTGGTGACCGAGGGGGCACCGTGAGCGAACAGAAGACCACGCACGACGGCCGGCGATATCGCGTCTACCAGATCGTCGGCATCGTGCTGGCCGTGCTCTTCCTCGCCCTGGGTGTCGCCGCCTACCTGACCGGCGGAGGACCCATCATCGCCGCCATCGCCGTCATCGGAGGACTCGCCGTGCTCATCGTCTCGATCGTCATGATGGTGCGCTCGTGAGCGCCCCCGAGACCCCCGGCGGCTCCGACGGGAAGAAGAAGTACCCGGCGGGCACCGTCGTCATCTGGATCGCCGGCGCGGGCATCGGCCTGTGGCTGCTCATCAGCGGCCTGATCGGCATCCTGTCCGGAGGCAGCTGAACCGGCGCGTCGCGGGAATGCCCTCCGACGGTGATCGTTGACCTCCACGTCACCGATTTCGACAGGAAGGGCATCATGACGCGTATCGGACGCAGCGACCTCGACATCCTCCCCCTCTCCCTGGGCGGCAACGTCTTCGGCTGGACCGCGGACCGCGACACCTCGTTCGCCGTTCTCGACGCGTTCCACTCCGGTGGGGGCGACTTCATCGACACCGCCGACGCCTACAGCGCCTGGGTGCCCGGCAACTCGGGCGGTGAGAGCGAGACCCTCATCGGCGAGTGGCTCGCCTCGCGCAAGCCCGAGAACGTCGTCGTGGCGACGAAGGTCAGCCAGCACCCTCAGTTCCGCGGGCTGAGCGCGAAGAACATCCGTGCCGCTGCGGAGGCGTCGCTGGCGCGTCTCGGCGTCGACACGATCGACCTGTACTACGCGCACTTCGACGACGCCGACACCCCGCTCGAAGAGACCGTGGCCGGTTTCGCCGATCTCGTGACGGACGGGCTCGTGCGCTACGTCGCGGTGTCGAACTACACCGCGGCCCGTATCCGCGAGTGGATCTCGCTCGCCGAGGCCGCCGGCGCCGACCTGCCGGTCGCGATCCAGCCGCACTACAACCTCGTGCACCGCACCGAGGTCGAGAGCGACATCGTGCCCGTCGCCGAGCAGTACGGCATGTCGCTCGTGCCGTACTACGCCCTCGCCAGCGGGTTCCTCACCGGCAAGTACCGCTCGGCGGATGCCACGGGCGATTCGCCTCGCGCGGAGGGTGCGGCGAAACTCGCCACTCCCGCAGGGCTCAAGCTGATCGACGCCCTTGAAGAGGTCGGTGACGCGCACGGTTCCTCCATCGCGGCGACGGCGCTGGCCTGGCTGCGCCTGCAGCCCACCGTGGCCGCCCCCATCGCGAGCGCCTCCAAGGTGGAGCAGGTCGCCGACCTGCTCGCCAGCGCATCGCTCGAGTTGACGAGCGACGAGCTCGCGCACCTGTCGGCCGCATCCGAGCCCGCACAGGGCTGAGTGACGACTCTCTCCCTCGACTGAACGCCCGCCGCACGCGGAGCGCACCCACGGTGCGTGTTCCGGTGCGGCGGGCGTTTCGTCGCGCGGGCAGGTCGCGCAGGCAGGCGGCGCGAACGCGCGGCGGCGTCGGCGACAATGGTGGGGTGAAGCTCCTCGTCGCCGCCCATGCGTCCGAACTCATCGCCTTCGAGGCGGAGATCACCGGGTTCGAGCGCCTGCTCACCGGAGTGGGCAAGATCCCGGCCGCCTACGCATTGACGCGGGCCCTGTGCGCGGGCGATTACGACGAGATCGTCGTCGTCGGAACCGCCGGAGCGATCGACGACGACGTCCAGGGCGGCATCTACGACATCGCCGCGGCGATCCAGCACGACGTGAAGGGCCTCGACGGCGCCTTCGGCGAGCACGTTTCGCTCCCCGCTCGCGTCGAGACCGGTCACGAGGGCATGGTCATCGCCACAGGAGACCATTTCGTCGACGATGCCGAGACCGTGCGACTCATCCGTGGCCTCGGCGGGAGTCTCGTCGACATGGAGTCCTACGCGCTCATCTGGGTAGCGCAGCAGTTCGGTGTGCCCATTCGCATCCTCCGTGCCGTGTCGGACCGCGCACAGGACGGCGCGACCGAACTCTGGGACGATGTCGTGGAACGGTGCAGTCACGAGCTCCGCGCTGAGATCCGCACCCGCTACGGCGTCTGAGCGCGACCGCGACGCCGCCTGCGCTCAGGGCGTCTGCGAGCCCGAACGCGCTCGACCCGCGAGGTCGGTGACCCCTACGACGAGCGCGAGCGCCAGGAAGACGCCGACCGTGATCATGCCCGACGCGTAGGCGTCGTGGTACAGCACGGCCATGTCGTCTATGCTGCCCTGCTCGCGATAGACCGTCGCGTAGAACAGGGCGAGGGCGATGGCCGTGCCCACGGCCGTGCCGATGCGCTGCCCCAGCTGGCCGACGGATCCGGCGACGCCGCCGCTCTTGACCGGGATGTCGGCGAGGGTGAGCGTCTGGTTCGGCGAGATGACGAGTCCACCGGCGAAACCGCCGAACGTCATGACCGCCGCCATCGCCCAGGGGGTCCACCCGGGGTCGGTGAAGAGGGCGACCAGGACGAGCCCACCGGCGGTGGCGACCATGCCCAGGATCCCCCAGACGACAAGGGGGCGCCCCAGTCGAGTGACGAGGTTGCCGCCGATCCACGAGCTCCCCGCGGATGCCACGGCGAAGCCGATCGTGACCATTCCCGCGAACACGGGTTCGAGGCCGAGTCCTCCCTGGAGGAACAGGGTGCCGAGAAGGAACATCGCGGGAACGGCCGAGAAGTAGGCGGTCGAGATGAGCACGCCGTTGCGGTAGGACGAGAGGGAGAAGATCGAGAACGGCATGAGCGGCATCCGGCCGCGCTCCGCATATCGCCGTTCCCAGAAGACGAAACCCGCGGCGAACACGACAGACGCCACGAGGAACCACCAGCGGTGCGGGTTGTCGTCGGGGCTGCCCGTCGTGAACAGGAACGGCCACATCAACGACAGGATCGTCAACGCGAACAGTACGACGCCGACCGGGTCGAGATCGAGCTTGCGGTGCGATTTGGTGCGCGTGTCGGGAAGCAGCCACGCCGCCAGGGCGATGACGATCGCGACGAGCGGGACGTTGATCCAGAAGATGAGCCGCCAGCCGTCGGTGTCGCCGCCGATGGCGATGAGCAGACCGCCCAGGGTCGGACCGAAGGCGGTCGCGATGCCGATCGTGGCACCGAAGAGCCCGAACGCGCGGCCTCGCTCTTTGCCCTGGAACAACTGCTGGACGAGCCCGAGCACCTGGGGCATCTGGATGCCGGCCGCGACGCCCTGCAGAAGGCGAGCGGCCAGAAGCACGGTGGTGTTCGGCGCGAGCGCGCAGGCCAGGCTCGTCACGAGGAACAGTGACAGGCCGACGAGGAAGAGCATCCGCCGAGAGCGGAGGTCGCCCAGGCGTCCGGCCGGCACGAGTACGAGGCCGAAGGTCAGGATGTAGCCCGAGACCACGAGCTGCAACTCGGTCGGGCCGGCGTTCAGTGCCGCCTCGATCGAGGGGAGTGCGACGTTGACCTTCGTGAGGTCGAGGATCGTCAGCGCCGCGACCGCGACCGCGACCCAGTAGGCACGCCACCGATGCCGCGGCGACAGCACGATGTCACGCGTGGGGGGATGGGCGGAATCCGTGGGCGCAGAGGGAGGAGTCATCGACGCCGACGGTACTCCGGGGGTCGGACACCGGACCCGGGCTTGCGCGCGGGGGCATCTCGTCCTCTGCGGACGCGGGGGTCAGTCGACGTCGCGGCGGGCGAAGACCGCGCGCAACACGAAGAACACGATCACGGCGACGACCGCGACGGCGAGGAGGCGGAAGGCGAAGGCGATGAGCGAGAACAGGATGTTCACGAGCACCCACGCGATGATCACGGCGACGACGACGCCGAGGATGGTCCAGAGGGTGCTTTTGCGCATGCGTCCAGCCTAGAACCGGGGACCGGGGCTGCCGGCCGTGCTCTCAGCCGACAGTCGCACCCACCCCCTGTCGGATCACACTCGGGCCTCGGGTCGTCGCGGTGACGTGCAGCTGAGCGGGCAGCTGGTCCTTCATGGCCGCGACATGACTGATGACTCCGACTGTTCGGCCTCCCTGCCGCAGTTCGTCGAGCGTTCTCATGGCGAGGTCGAGGGTGTCGTCGTCGAGCGATCCGAATCCCTCGTCGATGAAGAGCGTGTCGAGCCGGATGCCGCCCGCTCTCGCCGTGACCACCTCGGCCAAGCCGAGAGCCAGCGCGAGCGACGTGAGGAACGTCTCGCCGCCCGACAGCGACTGCGGGGGGCGACTCTGCCCGGTGAAGGCGTCGACCACCTCGAGGCCCAACCCGCTCGCGGCACCTCGGGCGGCCAGGGCGTCGCTGTGCTGCAAGCGGTACCGGCCGGACGACATGTGGTCGAGCCGCAGATTGGCCGCGGCCACGATCTCTTCGAGCTCGGCCGCGAGCACGAAGGTCTCGAGCGTCATCCGACGCGTGTTCGGAGCGCGCCCGGCCACGGTGTCGGCGAGGCGGGCGATCACGGCGTGCTCGTCGGAGAGCGCCGCCACCGCCGTGTGCCCGGCGTCGGCGCGCTGCGAGAGGCCCCTCAGACGGTCGGCCAGCGCGCGAGCCGAGGCGTGCGCCGCGGACGAACGCTGGACGGCCTCACGCGCCTCGGCGACGGCGAGCGCGAACGGAGCCAGGTCGACGGGCTCGTCGGGGGCGTCGACGAGGAGCAACTCGAGATCCAGCAATCGCTGGCGGACGGAGGCGACCGCCGCGTCGTGCTCCGCGATCGCCGTGTCGAGGCGGTGCCGCTCCGACGCCGGCCGGAGAGCCCGGGTCACGGCCTCGACGTCTGCGAACGGGCTGTCGGCCACGAGGCCCGCGACGATCGCTGCGGTCTCGCTCTCATGCGCGATCGCGGTCTCGAGCAGATCCTGCGCGGCGACGAGCTCGCGCACCACTTCTCGTCGGGAGCGAAGGTCGCGCTGCCGCTCGGCCACGCTGTCGGAATCTCCGCGCGCCGCGGCGACCTCGACGCGCAGGATCTCGATCCGCTGCTCGGTGAGCGCGAGGGACTGGCGGGTGTTCGCGAGCTTCTCCGAGAGGCCGTCGATACGCTCGGCGATCGACGCATCGAGTTCTGCCACCCGCGCCCGTTCCTCCTGCACGCGCTCGTGCTCGTCGACCTCGGCCTCAGCCGAGGTGAGGGCCTCTTCCGTCTGGGCCAGACGCTCCTCGAGGACCTCGACGCTCTCTCCGCCCGCGAGAGCTGCGGCCAGCGTGTGCGCGTCACGCGCGACGCGCGCGGCGTCGGAGGCGAGTCGGTCCTGCTCGACGGCGACGTTCTTGCGATCTTCGGCGGCGTTGATCTCGTCGTCGGACACGGGAGCATCGTCACCGCGCGCGGGGTGCGGATGCTCGCGCGCTCCGCACACGGCGCACGGTTCGCCGTCGACCAGATCGTGGGCCAGCTCGACGGCGGCACCCGCGAGACGACGGCGGAGAAGGGCGGTCCAGGCGTCGACGGCACGCTGCACCTCGTCGGCACGGACGAGAGCCGCCAGATCCGCCCGTTCGCGTTCCTCGAGCAGGGCCGCGGCGCGGCGCGCGGCCTCGAGCCGGCGAATCACGTCGTCTCGCGCGGTCGCCGCGGTCGACTTCCGGGTCTCCGCTCCGGCCAGTCGCATGAGTCGCTCATCGAGGCCGCGCAGAAGCTCCGGAACCTCGAGTCGCCCGTCGATCAACGCGTCCCGATCCGCGGTGGTGCGGGCGAGGAGCGCGGTGAACCGGTCGGCTTCGGCGACGAGCTCGTCAAGTTCGACCTCGGCGGCGAGTGCCGACTCGCCCCGGGCGAGCAGGGCGGTGATCTCGTCGTCGCGGGCGACGAGCTCTGCCCGGTCGACGCCGACCTCGAGGGACGACGCGGAGCCGACCGGCTCGCCGAGCCGACGGGCCTTCTCGATCGCGGCGCGGGAGCGGTCCCGGGCGGAGGCGAGCCCCCTGCGCGCCGACTCGGCCGCCTCGATCGCGCCGCGGAGGGTCTCGGCCTCGGCCGCGGCGGAAGACTCATCGCGCGCGTCGGACATCCGGGCGTCGTCCGCCTCGAGGGCCGTCAGGCGAGCGCGAAGACGTGCGCGATCGTGTTGCCGCTCGGTGAGGGCGGTCGCTTCGCGCTCGGCGATCAACGCCCGATCGAGACGCGCGTTGCTGTCGTCGCGTTCGCGCGCAGCCGACTCGACGCGGTAGTCGGCGCGTTCCACCGCTCGCACGACGCGGGCGACACGTTCGCCGACTCCGAGCGCTGCACCCGCGTCCGATTCACCTTCGACCGCGCCGACCGTCGAGGCCTCGGCGTCGAGCTCGAGGGCGAGACGCTCGGCTTCGTCGAGGAGGGTCGCGACCTCGACGCCCTCGGTGGCGAGACGCTCGGACGCGCGCTTGCGGCGTTCGTCGAGATCGGTCGCGTACTGCTCGAAGGACCGGGTACCGAACAACGTTCGAAGCAGGCTCAGTCGTTCGTCGTTCTTGGCGAGGAGGAAGCGCGCGAAGCGGTTCTGCGCCAACAGGATGACCTGGAGGAACTGCTGCTGGGTCAGACCGAGGATCTCGTCGAGACGAGCGGCGACATCGACCGGACGCGCGGCCACGCCCGTCCACCCTTCGGGAGCGAGGACCTCGAGCAGCGCCCGATGAGGCTCTTTCGTCGTCCCTCCCCCGCGTCGCTTCGGCCGCTCGAACTCCGGAGACCGAGTGATGCGCCAGCGCTCGCCCTCGGCGCTGAACTCCAGTGTCACGCGGGTCGGGTCGTCGGGCTCGCAATGGTCGCTGCGCAGGCGGCGCTCCGCACCGTCGTACCGCGGAACGCCCCCGTACAGGGCGTAGCAGACCCCGTCGAGCACGCTCGACTTACCGGCTCCGGTGCGTCCCGTGATGAGGAAGATGCCGTCAGCGGTGAACACGTCGAAGTCGACGGTCTGCGCCTCGAGGAACGGCCCGAACCCCTCGAGGACGAGGCTGTGGAGCTTCACGCCGTGGCCTCCGCGACGGACCGGCCGTCGAGCACCTCGCGGATGAGGGCGCGCTCGGCCTCGGAGGCCCCTTCTCCCTCGCGGACGTGGGCGAGGAAGGTGTCGATGACCTCGCCGTCGTCGCGCGCGGACCGCACCCGTCGGGCGTACCCCGACCCGTCGTCGGGCAGGGTCTGAGCGGGGAGGTGGACGACCGTGGCGCACCACGGGAAGCGCGCCTGCAGCCGGCGCATGGGATCGGGCTGTGGAGTGGAGTCGGTGTACTCGGCGCGCACCCAGTGCTCGTGGAAGTCGGCGAAGCGATCGTCGGTCAGGAGGTCGTCGAGGGGGGCACGGAGGGTGACGAGCGGGCGGAGAACGGGCAGGTCGAGCCAGGTCACGTTCGCGAGCCCGTCGGCGTCGAGATCCACCAACCAGGATCCGCGCGGTTTGCCCGCCTCACCGAAGCTGTAGTGCACCGGCGCTCCGGCGTATCGGACGCGGGTGGAGATCTGCTGGCGGCCGTGGATGTGTCCGAGGGCGACGTAATCGGGCCCGTCGAAGGCGGAAAGCGGAACCACGTCGAGACCCCCCTGGCGGATCTCGCGCTCCACCCCCGGCGTCGCGTCGACGCCTGCGGCGAAGCAATGAGCCGCCACCACCGAACGCCCACCGCGCTCGGCGAGGTCGGCGCGGACGAGGTCGAGGGCGTGCTGCATGGTCTGTGCCTGGCTGCGCAGTTCGACGCCCTCCCAGAGGTGGCGCACGATGGCGGGCTCGAGGTACGGGATGCCGTAGAAGTGCACGGAGCCGTGCTCGTCGTCGATGGTCACCGGGGTACCCACGGCGTGGGGGGCGGTGACGACCGTGATCTCGTCGCGCAACAGAGCGGACTGGAAGCCGAGACGGGCAGCCGAGTCGTGGTTGCCGCTCGTGACGATGACACGCGCTCCGGCGGCCGCCAGCGACGCCAGGGTCGACGTCAAGACCGGATAACAGGCCGCCGAGGGGGCCGCGGAATCGAAGACGTCGCCCGCGACGATCACCACGTCGACGGAGTTCTCGCGCACCTGCGCGACGAGGGCGTCGAGGACGCCGCTCAGCGCATCGAGGGTCGAGTGCCCGTGGAAGGAGCGCCCGATGTGCCAGTCGGAGGTGTGCAGGATCCGCATGCAGACACGGTACGTCGCACCTCCGACATCGGCTCGCAGCAAACGCCCGACCCGACGGGTTCGTCCCACGGAAAAGCCCCGCCGCCGGGTCTTTCCGGGGCGGGGCGTTCTCGAGGGATCAGGAGCCCGAGACCTCCGCGGCCAGGGCGCGGATGCGGTCGTCGCCCAGGTCGAGGCCGATGTCGCGGAAACGCTGACGCAGCACGTCGGCGATGCGCTCCTCGCTCTTGTCGCCGACGTCGGCGCGCGTCTGCACGACGACGCCGGCGATGCGGGCCTCGTCGTCGGTCGGGTGGGTGTCCATGGCCGGTTCGGACTGCTCGTCGGGTCGCGAGATCTTGCGATCGCGGTGCACAGCGCCGCCGACCGAGTCCGCGGCGTCTGCTCCCCCGTCGGGACCGCTGGTGGGCTGGGGCGCCCGAGTCTCATCCGTCATGTCAGTCCTCCGTGCTCAGGTCGGGGTCGATGCCCTGGCTGGCGGCATCCCCCTCGATGGGGTCCGAGGGCTCCGCGTCGTTGAGGCGCGGCGAGCCCTTCGCGTGCTCGTTCTGCTCTGCGGTCTCACCGTCGGCGACGGCGCCGCTCTCCCACCCACCGGGAGGGTCGGCGTTGATGACACCCTCGGGCAGGTCGCGGTCGTCTGTCATGACTTCCCCTTTCGACCCGACCAGCTTCGTCGGGCGGGCGGAGGACCCGGCAGGGGTTGACGGCCGGACGCGGTCTGCGTAGGCGCTCGGTTCAGGAGGCGGGTCGCTGGTGCAGGATGGCCGCCCGCTCGGGGTGGGCTTCGAACCACTCCCCCACGTACCAGCACACGGGCAGGATCTCGCGGTCGCCCGCCGCCTCGATCGCGTCCACCGCGCGCTCGGTGATCACGGCGGCGTAGCCGTGTCCGCGGAAGGTGGGGATGGTGAAGGCGCGAGTCAGGGCGACCGTGCGCCCGTCGTCGCGATAATCGAGGACCGAGACGAGGTCGTCTCCATCGTGCAACGTGTAGCGGGACGCGGTCTTGTCGTCGGCGAAAAGCAGGTCAGCCATGACGGAGAGGCTACGCCGCCCTCGATGGACGGGCTCCGTCGCGGCAGAGTGCACGGTGCGACGGCCCGGGAGGCCGCGAAACTGAGCATGATGCGCGCCCCTGACGGCATCCATGCCGATTTGACGAGGTCGGACACGCTGCGTCATAATCCCCCCATGACTCTCAACGCGCGTTCTCTGTCCGCCCGGGAGGCGAACAGGACTGCCGGCATGATGATGCCCGGCCGCGTTGCGCTGTGTTGTCGAATGTGCCGCTAACAGCGACCCTCGCTCGGACCACCTCGGTTTCTGAACACCGACGTCGTCCCTCGGCCGCCTGACGTCCGCGTCGATCACGCGTACCCCGGCACCGCACTCCGGCCCTCCGGCCTCTCCCTCCCGTCGAACCCCGCTCTCGTTGACGCCCGGGTTCACACACCCAAGGATTCTCTCCTCATGTCGATCTCCGCCGTTCTCGACCGCCCCTCCACCGCCGCCGCCCGTCCCGCCGCCCGCGACGCCGCTCCCCACGCGACCGCAGCGTCGGCCCCTGCGGCTCGCCCCGCCGCCCCCGCCACCACCGCCCCGCGGGGCTTCGCTCTCTACGTCGGCATCGACGAGGCGAAGGCCGCCGCCGCCGGCGTCAGCCTCGGTACTCTCGTCGAAGCCCTCCGCCGTACGCTCGGCGAGCTGGCCCCCGCCGCCGAGACCTACGCGACGGTCGCCCTCGCCCCGGTCGGGTCCGGTGGCCGCGACGTGGACGTGGTGCGTCTCGCCCTGCACGAGCCGTCGGCGATCGCACGCACCAAGGACGAGCCCGCCGAAGAGGACCGCGCGCCGGGAGGCGTCGTGGTCGACATCTCGCGCAAGCGCGTGCTCATCGACGGCGAGTCCGCTGCGTTCACGTTCAAGGAGTTCGAGCTGCTGCAGTACCTCGTTCTGCGCGAAGGCCGCACGATCGAGCGCACCGAGCTGGTGGCATCCCTCTGGGAGGGCTCGACCGACGATGACGCCCCGGGCGAGCGCACCATCGACGTGCACGTGCGGCGCCTGCGCGCGAAGCTCGGCGTGTACGAGGACATCGTGCGCACCGTGCGCGGCGTCGGGTACCGCTTCGACCGCCACGCCGACGTGTCGATCCGCTACGGACACGGCACCCCCTCGCCCGACCGGTTCTGACGCCTCTTCCCGCTCTGCGGGAGCGGATGCCGCGATGTCGGCGCTCGGACGTAGGGTGTCGGCATGAGGTCGATCGGAGTCCGCGCGCATCACGCGCCGCGTGAATCGGCCGCTCCCGCGGGCGACCCGATCGAGTCGGAGTACCGCCCCGCCCGTCCGGTCGACATCGGCCGTGCCGTCGCGGCACAGCGTCACGGTGCGAACGACCCCACGTACTTCGCCTCGCAGCCGCTCCCGGCCGGGGGCGTCGTCTGGCGGGTGAGTCGCACCCCTCTCGGGGTCGCCACCCTCGCCTTGCGCATGCGCGTCGGCGGTGCGGTCAAGGCCGCGGCGTGGGGGCCGGGAGCCGAGTGGGCTCTCGACCAACTGCCCGCGCTGTGCGGTCGCGACGACGATCCCGACGGTTTCGACGCGTCGCGGCATCCGTCCGTCGCCGAGTGGCATCGCCGGCACCCCGACCTCCGTATCGGCCGCACCGACCTCGTCTTCGATGCGCTGGTCAGCGCCATCATGGAGCAGAAGGTCACGAGCATGCAGGCCTTCTCCGCCTGGCGGAGCATCGTCACCTGGTACGGCGAGCGCGCTCCCGGTCCGACCCCTCGGCCGATGTTCGCTCCTCCCGACGTCGACGGATGGCGCCTCGTCCCCTCGTGGGCGTGGCATCGCGCGGGTCTCGAGCCGCCGCAGTCGCGCACCATCGTCGAGACGTCGCGCCGGGGGGCCTCCATCGTCCGTGCCGCCGAGGCGGCCGTCGACGGCGAGGCCCGCGATCGCGTCTTCATCAGCCTCCGCGGGGTGGGCATCTGGACGAGCGCCGAGACGCGGATCCGTGCTTTCGGCGATCCGGATGCCGTGAGCGTCGGCGACTACCATCTCTCCCATCAGGTGGGTTTCGCCCTCACCGGGCATCGCACCGACGACGACGGCATGCTCGAGCTGCTCGAGCCGTTCGCCGGGCACCGTCAGCGCGTCATCCGTCTGATCTATGCCGGCTCTGCGCTCGAACCGCGCCGCGGCCCGCGCCTGCACCCCGAGGATCACCGCGATCGGTGACCCCTAGGCTGAGCCCATGACGCAGACGGGAACGGGCTGGCCACGCGGACGGACGTACTGGGTTCTCGGGAGCGTGCTCCTGCTCGGCCTGGGGGTGCTGTTCGGCCTCGTGTGGCAGAACGTGTGGCTCGGCATCGTCATCGCCGCCGCCGTGTCGGTCGGGTGGCTCCTCGCTTACGAGTCGAGCCGCGGACGCAACGTCGGGGTGAACGACGAGGACAACGGCATCCAGCTCTAGGTCAGCGCTCGCCGGCGAGGTGGGTGCGCCGCATCGGCACGTGGGGAATGCCGTCCTCGGCGAAAGGGGCCCCCGACACGACGAAGCCGAACCGTCCGTACCAGGAGGCGAGGTGCGCCTGAGCGTCGAGCAGGATCGGGATGCCGGGAGCCTCGGCATCCAGAAGATCGATCGCCGCCCGCATGAGGTCGGCGGCGATGCCGCGCCCTCGAGCCGCGGGAGCGGTGGCGACCCGGCCGATGCGCGTGTTCCCCGCCTCCCGGAGAACGCGGAGCGTCGCGCGGATCTCGTCGCCATCGGCGGCCCAGAACAGTTCGGCGCCGGGCTCGATGTCGCGGCCGTCGATCTCGGGGTAAGCGGCCTCCTGCTCGACCACGAACACGGCCACTCGCATCCAGAGGATGCGGTACAGCGTGAGCGGGGCGATGTCGGCGACAGCGGAACGATGCACGGTGACGGCCATCCCTCGACCGTACAACGGCCGGCGAGGCCGATCCGCGCTCTCGCCTGGACCCCTGTCGGAGGTGCGCGGTAGCCTGCGGCCATGTCTTTCCAGGCGTATCTCGACAACATCGAGACCAAGACGGGTCTCACCCCGCGGCAGTTCGTCGCCCTCGCCGCCGAGCGCGGTTTCGGTCCGGGCACGAAGGCGACCCCGATTCTCGAATGGTTGAAGGACGACTACGACCTCGGGCGCGGCCACGGCATGGCCCTCGTGCACGTGATCACGAAGGGCCCGCAGATCGGCGACACGCACGTCGGCCGCAGCGGGCCGCACGGCGACAAGAGCGACACCCTCTGGCTCGACGGCGCGGCGTCGAATCCGAACCCCTAGCCTTCCGCCGAGAAGCGTCTCGACGCCGCGATCTGCTCGCCGACCCGCCGCAGGGCCAGAATGAGCGGCTCGACGAGTGCGGTGCCGAGCACGACGTAGCGCACAGCGTCGTCCATCGACGTCTCGGGTGTCGCGGCGAGCTCCGCCTCGCCGATCGCGGCGAGATGCGTGACGTAGCTGTCCATCACCGACGGCGGCACGGTGAACCCGGCGCGATCGAGTGTCGCGAGGGCCTGGGCGACGGCACGGAGCTGGTCGGGAAAACAGTCGACGGGCGATCCGCCCATGCGCTCGAGCAGCGCGGTCGCCGCGGTCACGTCGAGGTCGCCGTCGACCACCGGGGTCACGGCGGCATTGGCGGCGCCGAGCAGGTCGTAGGGGTTCTCGGGCGGCTCTTCGAGCACGCCGATCACCTTGCGCACCCCCGCGATCCCGACGCCCGCGTCGACGAGCGCGCGGATGACGCCGAGGCGCTGGACGTGCGAGGCTGCGTAGCTCGCCTGCGTCGGCGAGGTGCGCTCGCCCTCGGGCAGCAGTCGCTCGCGCAGGTAGTACTTGATGGTGGCGACGGGTACTCCGCTGGTCGCCGACAGTTCCGAGATCCGCACCGCTCGCCCCTTGACTCGATAGCAAGACTATCCAACACTGGATAGTGACACTATCGAGTGAGGACGAGCCATGGCATCCATCAATCCGGGACGAACGACCCACCGCTACGACGGCGAGCTCGTCGTCTTCCACATCGGCATGACGGTCAACAAGTGGTGGCGACCCGACCAGTGGATGCCGCTGATGGGCGACATGCCCAGGATGCTGCGCGAGCTGAGCACCGACCCCGACTCCGGGCTCCTCGGTTTCACGATGCTGCTCGGCTCCCGGGGTCCCTACCTCGTGCAGTACTGGTCGTCGCTCGACAAGCTCTACGCCTACGCCTCGGCGCCGACCCAGGAGCACCGGCCCGCCTGGACGCGTTTCAACCAGCGGGCGCGGAAGACCCCCGGCGCGGTCGGCATCTGGCACGAGACGCACGTGGTCGAGCGCGCCGAGACCATTTACGTCGCAACCCCGCCGATGGGTCTGCCGCGGGCGACCGAGATCGTGCCCGTCGCCTCGCGACACGACCGGGCACGGGCACGCGTGGCCGACGGTCGCACGGGTGGTGCCGCCGCGCCCGCCGGAGCGACAGACTGAGGGCATGGCCTCGATCCTCACCACCGCCGAAGAACTGCACGACGCCCTGTCCGCGGGCCGCTACGCCGACGGCGGTCCCGTCCGGGTGCTCGACGTGCGCTGGCGACTGGACCGCCCCGACGGGCGGCCCGACTACCGCGCCGGACACATCCCGGGCGCGCAGTACGTCGACCTCGACCACGACCTGGCCACTCACGGCGCACCGACCGAGGGCCGGCATCCGCTCCCCTCCCTCGAGTCGTTCGAGCAGACCGCCCGTCGGTGGGGTATCGACGAGGGCGACACCGTCGTCGTCTACGACGACCTGAAGAACATGTCGAGCGCCCGCGCCTGGTGGCTGCTGCGCGCGGCCGGGGTCGCCGACGTGCGCCTGCTAGACGGGGCGCTGACGGCGTGGACCGAGGCCGGCTTCGCGCTCGAGGAGGGGGATGCCGCGGCTCCCGCCCCCGGCTCGATCTCGCTGGCCTACGGCGCGATGCCCACCCTCGCACTCGACGAGGTGGCCGCGTTCGCCGACGAGGGTCTGCTGCTCGACGCGCGGGCAGGCGAGCGCTATCGCGGCGAGGTGGAACCCATCGACCCGCGCGCGGGACACGTGCCCGGGGCGGTGAGCGCCCCGACCACCGAGAACGTCGGCGGCGACGGCCGCTTCCGCTCCCCCGACGACCTGCGTTCGCGATTCCGGATGCTGGGGGCCGAAGACGGCATGAGCGTCGGCGTCTACTGCGGGTCGGGCGTGACGGCGGCGCAC
Source organism: Microbacterium testaceum StLB037 (assembly GCF_900104345.1). GTDB lineage: Bacteria > Actinomycetota > Actinomycetes > Actinomycetales > Microbacteriaceae > Microbacterium > Microbacterium testaceum_A. Next base: position 124,064 of record NZ_FNJN01000004.1, on the reverse strand, counting down.
CAGGCGGTCGCCCTGACGCTCGCGGGCTTCGAGCCGCGGGTCTTCGCCGGGTCGTGGAGCCAGTGGTCGAACCACCCCGAGCTGCCCGTGGCGACGGGGCCGGAGCCGCGCTGAGGCCCGGTCCCCTCCAGAGATCCAGGGACCGTCCGCGGAGTCACGCCCAGAGGTCGCTGACGGGGATCTCGCGAGCGAGAACGTTCTGCGCCGCCCGGTGCCCCGAGAGCAGTGCACCGGGGACGGTGGCGGGGTCGTCACCCCACGTCGCTTCTCCGGCGAGATGCAGCACCCCGTCGACCGGGGTGGCGAGTTCGTCGTGGTCGGCGCCGACCGAACCGGGGAGCATGTACGCGTACGACCCCCGTGAGAACGGGTCGTCCTGCCAACGCGTGACGATCGCGCTCGTCGGATCGGGCACACCGTCGCCGTAGAGGCGGCGCAGCTGGACCATGGTCGACGCGATGATCCGCTCGTCGCTCCACTCGCGCGTCGCCACCGCAGCGGGACCCGCGGCGAACGTGAGCAGGGCGGGCTCGTCGTGAAGCCGACCGAGGTCGTACCAGGAGTGCCACCACTCCCCCTCGTCGCCGAGCTGACGGATGCCGTAGACCCCGGCATCCCAGAATCGCTCAGCGAAGCGCAGCACCACCTTCTCGAAGGCGTTCATCCGGAGCAGCCCGAGCGCCCGGCGATGCGGCTGCGGGAGAGGGGGCTCGATCACCAGGCCTCCGGCGTGCAAGACGCCGACGGGGACCGTGACCACGGCCTCCCTCGCCACGAACGTCCCGCGGTCCGTGTCGACCACGACGCCGGCGGCCGAACGCTCGACGCGCGAGACGACGTGACCGAGACGGACGTCGAGACCCACCGCGAGGTTCGTCGCGAGCTCGTCGTAGCCCCGGGGGAAGACGACCTCGTCGCCGTCGACGGTGTCATCGTCGAGACCGTGGGCACCGAGCTCGGCCATGCCGATGCCGTACTGCTCCTGAGCGCGGCGGTCGTTGTACTCCCGCACACGCTCCCTACGCTCGGCATCCCAGTCCTGTAGAGCGAGAGCACGCTCGACGACGTCCGCGTAGGTCGCGTCCGGCTCGGCGTCGCCGATGACGCGCGTGAGCGTCGCGTTGAGCGCGCGGATGTCTGCGGCGTATCCCGCCACCGCGTCGACGTCGAGGCGCCGACCCCGGGCGTCGAAGTACGCCAACGGGCGGGAGTCGGGCTGATACCCGCCGACGGTGAACTCCACCATCGGCATGCCGAAGGCTCGCGCCGCGTCCGCGACGGGGCTGTCGGTGATGCCGTGGATCCACGATGCGCCGCGATCGGTGACGTGGCCGCCGGAGCGATCGGTGAACACGCGCCCACCCACCCGGTCCCGCGCCTCGAGCACGACGACCCGGTGCCCGCCCCGCACGAGGAGACGAGCGGCGGCGAGCCCCGAGATCCCCGCCCCGACGACCAGAGTGTCGACGGTTTCCATGGGCCCTCCCGCGTGCTCGATGTTCCGGCGACGCTACTGCGGGCGGCGAGCTCTCGGCATCCGCCACTGTGGCGTGCGAGCGGCGGCGGGCTGGACGCGGTGTACACACCGCACGGTTCAGGCGACCGGCGCCTCTTCATCGCGGCGCTCGGGAACCGTACCCTTACGGCCGTAGCGCAGCCAGAAGAACAGGTAGCAGAGCCCCACGAACGGGATGCCGAAGTACAGGGCGGCGACCTGGTTCGGGTCGAACGCGATCGCCACGATCGACGCGGTCAACAGCACGAAGGCGAGGATCGGCACGAGCGGGTACATCGGCGTGCGGTAGGCGAGGGTCGAGAGGTCTCCTCCCTCGCGCAAGAACTGGCGCCGGTGGAAGAACTGCGCAGCGACGATCGCCATCCACACCGCCACCGCCGCGAAGCCGGCGATCGACACGAGCACGATGTACACCGTCTCGGCGGCGACGACGCTGGTGATCAGTGAGACGAGGCCGATCGCGAGGCTCACCAGCAACGCCACCATCGGGATGCCGCGGCGCGTGAGCTTCGTGAAAGCGCGCGGCGCGTACCCCTCTTCAGCGAGGGAGAAGAGCATGCGCGCGCAGGAGTACAGCCCGCTGTTGCCCACCGAGAGCAGGGCCGTGATGACGACGAAGTTCATGATGTCGGCGGCGTAGGGCACCCCGACGATGTCGAAGACCTCGACGAAGGGGCTCTCGCTGACGCCGGCCTTGTCGTACGGCAGGAGCGCCGCGATCACGACGATCGAGCCGACGAAGAGCACGAGCAGGCGCAGCACCGTCGAGCGCAGCGCGCGGGGGATGTTGCGGGCCGGGTCCTTGGTCTCGCCCGCGGCGACCCCGACGATCTCCGCCCCACTGAAGGCGTAGAACACGGCGAGCGAGGTGATGAGCACTCCGCCGAGACCCGCGGGCAGAAGCCCCTCGGGCGTGACGAAGTTGCTCAGCAGCACCGCCTCGTGCGGCTCGGACGAGAGCGGGGTGAAGCCGAAGATCGCCATGCCGCCCAGCACGATCAGGGCGACGATCGCGAGCACCTTGATGAGGGCGAACCAGAACTCGGTCTCACCGAACACGCGCGCCGAGATGGCGTTGAGGGTGAACAGCACCGCGGCGAAGACCACGCACCACACCCACACGTCGACGTTCGGGAACCACCTTTGCATGAGGATCCCGGATGCCGTGAACTCCGACCCCAGCGCGACGACCCAGCACAGCCAGTACAGCCACGCCGTGGCGAAGCCCGTCGCCGGCCCCATGGTGCGCGCGGCGTAGATGTGGATCGAGCCCGAGACGGGGTAGGTCACCGCGAGCTCGCCGAGGCACACCATCACGAGCCACACGACGAAAGCGCCGAGCAGGTACGCGAGCACGGCTCCGAGCGGACCCGCCTGGGCGATCGTGTAGCCCGAGCTCAGGAAGAGACCCGACCCGATGACGCCGCCGAGGGCGATCATCACGAGGTGGCGCGCGTCCATCGCGCGGCGGAGCTGCCTCTTCGGCTCGCCCGACTCGGCGCGGTCGACGGCGGGACCCGAGGGTCGGTTCATGAGGGTTCTCGCATTCGTCCTCGAGGGCCGCGCGTTCGGGCGACCGCACGTCAGAGTAGTTGATGACCGCTGGCTACGCTGAATGGAGCGCACCGAGTCCAGTCGGTGCCGGAGGAAGGACGGCGAGATGGCAGAGCGCCCCGACCGCACCGACAGCGACACGCTCGCCGAGGCGAGTCTCGCCGTCCACGGCGGCAAGCAGCTCGACAGCACTCGCGCTCTGCGCACGCCGCTGGTCATGTCGAACTCCTACGAGCTCCCCGAAGACCCGAGCGAGATCAGCTGGTCGGCCACCGCGCCCGGGCTCTACACCCGCAACACCGGCGTCAACCAGCTCGCCCTCGAGCGCAAGCTCGCCGCCCTCGAGGGCGGAGAAGAGGCCGTCGCCCTCGCCTCCGGGGTCGCCGCCCTCCACGCGGTGTTCTTCACGCACGTGCGCGCGGGCGACCACGTCGTGGTGAGCGACGTCGTCTACGAGGCCACCTGGCGGCTGTGGAGCGAGCTGCTCCCCCGCCGCTACGGCATCCATGCCACCTTCGTCGACATCTCGGATCCGGATGCCGTCCGCGCGGCGATGCGGCCCGAGACGAAGCTCGTGTGCGTCGAGGCGATCGCGAACCCGACCACCAAGGTCACGGACGTCGCCGCGATCGCGGACATCGCGCACGCGGCCGGCGCGCTGCTGATGGTGGACTCCACCTTCACCCCGCCTCCGTTCTACCGACCGCTCGCCGACGGTGCCGATCTGGTCGTGCACTCGCTGACGAAGTACATCAACGGTCACGGCGATGCGATGGGCGGGGCGGTGATCGGGCGGTCGGAGCTGATCGAGCCGATCAAGGCCGACGCGATGGTCGACGTCGGCGGCGTCATCTCGCCCTTCAACGCCTGGATGATCGAACGTGGATCCGTGACGCTGCCCCTGCGCCTGCGCCAGCACCTGTCATCGGCGGAGCGGATCGCCGCGTTCCTCGAGGCCGACCCCCGGGTGGCGTTCGTCGCCTACCCGGGCCTGCCCTCGCACCCGGGCCATGAGACCGCGCGGCGCCAATTCGGCGGGCGCGGATACGGCGGCATGATGGCGTTCGCCGTCGACGGCGGACCCGACGCGCAGAACCGCATGGTCGGTCAGCTCCGCCTCGTCACCTCGGGGTTCTCTCTCGGTCACGACGACAGCCTCATCGTGCACACCGCCGCGGACGGACCGCGGACGGTGACGTATCCGGAAGAGTTCCGACGCTACGGGCACCTGCGGTTGTCGGTGGGTCTGGAGGATCCCGACGACCTGGTCGCCGATCTCGCGGCGGCGCTGGACGCGTCGGGCGTCTGAGCTCGCCCTACGACTCGGGGAACAGTTCGCGGATCGTCGTGACGACGCCGTGGTCGAGATTCGAGGGGGCGCGGTAGCGCGCGCGAGCGACGACCTCGGGGTGGGCCTCGCGCATCGCGTACGACCAGTCGGCGGCATCCAGCATCTCGAGGTCGTTGAGGTAGTCGCCGAAGGCTGCCGTCTGCGCGGGCACGACGTCGAGCGCCTCTTGCAGCCGCGCGAGGGCCGCGCCCTTGTCGACGTGAAGGTTCATGATGTCGACCCAGTGACGCCCCGACACCACGACACGGTGTGTTTCGGCGATCTCGTCGAGCGCGCGACCGACGCTGTGCTCGGCGACGGCGAAGTCGTAGATCGCGATCTTCAGGACGTCGTCGTCGACCTCGAGGATGTCGTCGACCGCCTCGAGCGCCGCGTAGTACGTGTCGGCCTCGGCGCGGAAGGCGTCGTCGGTGCGCTCGATGTAGGCCGAACGCTTTCCGCACAGCACGACCCCCAGGTCGTATCCCCGCTCACCGAGATCGCGGAGGTGACGGACGACCCGCTCGACGACCTCGCGATCGATCGCGTCGGACGAGACCTCGACGCCCGCGCGGACGACGTACGCGCCGTTCTCGGCGATGAAGGTCATCTCGCCCGCGGCTTCGCCGAACGATCGCTGCAGCGTGGCGAGCTGCCGACCCGAGGCGGGGACGAAGGCCACTCCGCGCTCCGCCAGCCGGGGCAGAAGGCTCCAGAGCGGGTCGGGGATGTTGCCCTCGCCGTCGAGGAGGGTGCCGTCCATGTCGACGGCGATGAGGCGGATGTCGTGGGGCACGACTCCATCCTCCCAGGCGGGCGGCGGCTCGCGAATCGGTGGGCCAGCGGGGAACCGCTGAAATGACTGGTTGACTCGGCACATGGACCTCGAACCCTGTCGTCCCCGCGATATCGGAGCGCTGACGGCGTTCCTCGAGGCGGTCGATCTCACCCTGAGCGGCCTCGACGCCCCGGAAGTGCGGTTGTGGGTCGAACGCGATCAGGCGGGAGCGGTGATCGGCAGCACCGGGTACGAGCTGAGCGGCGACGGGCGACACGCTCTCATCCGCAGCGTGGCCGTCCGTCCCGAGACGCGCTCGCGGGGCCTCGGCGGCGCTCTGGCTCGCTTCGCTCTTGCGCGCGCAGCCGACGAAGGCGCTTCGCGCGCGTGGTTGTTCAGCCGCCGCTCTGGTCCGTTCTGGCAGGGCCTGGGGTTCGCCCCCGCCGATCGGGACGAGCTGGCCGCTGCCCTCCCGGACACGTACCAGGTGCAGTTGTTCCGACGAACGGGACAGCTCTCCCGCGAAATTGCGTGGACGCGCGCGCTGACCCGGGAGGACACGGGCGAGCGCACAGCCCCAATGTGACTCAGGCGTGAGGCCCGGGTTCGCAGACACTCAGAACGGGGCCGCCTCGTCGTCGGGTGGCGACGGATCATCAGGCAGGAAGCGCACGGCGGGAGCGTAGGGCAGCGGCTCGTCCGCGTAGACACGACCGGACGGAGACGTCCATTCCAGGATGCCGCCGGCTCTCTGCCTCACCTTCCACCGGGTGAACTGCTTCTGCGAGTGGTGCCGCTGGCACAGGTGGGCGAGATTGTCGACGCGAGTCGTTCCACCCAAGGCCCAGTCGACCGTGTGATCGACCTCGCACCGGACGGCGGGGACAGCGCACCCGGGCCACCGGCAACGCCGGTCGCGGGCGCGGAGGTGCCGGTCGATGGCGGAGGACCGCTGATACGTGTCGGTGAACAGCACGGCCCCCGTGACGGGATGGGTGACCACGCGATCCCAGGGGATGGTCGTGGATTCCGCGATGCCACGAGCGGTCTCGGCGTCGATGGGACCGTGCCCGACGAGTTCCGCAGGGTCGAGGTTCTCGTCGCCGGGCCGCAGCATCGTCAGTGCGGGCACGACGACCTGCACGCGAGCACGGATCTCCCCGAGCACGCCGGGACCGTCCCCGGAGCGGGTCGGATCGGCGACGGGAGCCGCCGCCAGAAGAAGGTCGGCCAGGATGTCGGCGCGCAACTGGTCGGTCGTGCGTTCGTCGACGGCGGATGCCGTCGCTCCCTGGCCCTGAACAGGTTCGGCGGTCGTGCGGTCCACCTGCGGGTCCGGGCCGCCGACCGTCCGCGCGTCGATCACCGCGCGGCTCTGCAGCGTCAGCCGGTCGTAGATGCCCACCGCGAGCACGGTGGGAAGAGTCGCGATGAGGTCGGACATGCCGTCCACGCCCGGCACGACCCGGACGCACCGCGTCTCGCGGCCCCGCTGGTGCCTCTCGGTCAGCGTCGTCGGGTTCAGCTTCTCGGCGAGCGCGGCCAACCGCGAACGCAGCCGCCCCGGGCTGAGCTGGGCGGCCAGCCCCACGGCGAGGGTGTCGAACTCCGGACGCCGTTCCTCGGGCAGGGCGGCCCCGGCATCCAGCACGATCCGCACGTGGGCTCGAGTGAGAGCGCCCGCCTCCCAGGCGTCGACGACAGCGGGGTAGTCGTCGACGAGTTGCAGCGCCCGACCGATGTGCGTCTGCACGGTGCGGTCGGAGAGGCGCGCCACCGCGGCCACCTCGGACGCGATCTCTCGCATCGCCATATCGGACGCGCGCACGGACGACCTGTGCTCGGTGGCGCGCGTCAGGCCGTACTGGCCGAGAGCGGCGTAGGCCCGCGTGCGCCGGGCCTCGGCCGCGGCGAGCGCGGCATCGGCGGCGAGGGCCTCGGCCACCAGCGCCTCGCGCACGCTCGACCCCGCGGAGTCAGCGGCAGAGGGCGTCGGCGAGGACATGTGTGCATGCTAGCGACGACCTCCGACATTCACGGGTCGTCGGGCGGGCCACGGGGGAGGGATCGTGAAACCCAGAGAGTGGAGAGAAGCCCCCTTCGCCACTCGGAACCTATGAAAGAGAAAAGAACGCCCCGACCCCTCTTCCACTCCGTTATCTCGCCGTTATAGAGTGCAAGCACGGTAGTTGTTTTGCTGTGGCAGCTACCGACATGTGATTGCAGGACACTCTGGTGCAGGAAAGGGCCGGTCGGGATTTCCCGACCGGCCCTTCGTCCGTTTCGGAATGCGAAACTACGGCGACGCGGGAGGATGAGACGGTGAAAGACGAAGTGTTGACCGAACCCGACGGGCGCATCGTGCTCGTGAGGCACGGCGAGACCGAATGGAGTCGGACCGGCAAGCACACCGGGCTCACCGACATCCCCCTGACCGAGACCGGTGCGTACAAGGCCGAGCTCGCCGGGACTCTTCTCGCCACGCGTCGATACGACCTCGTGCTCACCAGCCCCCTCCAGCGGGCGATCGAAACCGCCGAGCGCGCGGGCTACGGCGACGCGCAGCACGAGCCGCGCCTGGTCGAGTGGGACTACGGCGCCTACGAGGGCCTGACGACCCCCGAGATCATCGAGCAACTCGGCCGCCCGTGGACGATCTGGCAGGCTGGAGCCCCCGCGGGGGCCACCCCCGGAGAGACCGTCGAGCAGGTCACCGAGCGCGCACAGTCCCTGCTCGCCGAGCTCCGGCCCCGCGTGCGCGCCGGTCAGCAGGTTCTGCTCTTCTCGCACTCCCACTTCCTCCGCGCTCTCGCGGGCACCTGGCTCGGTCTCACGGCGGCGGGCGGGCGATACTTCGTCCTGGGCACTTCGGCCGTCAGCGAGCTCGGCTTCGAGCACGGCTCCGAAGTCATCACGCAGTGGAATCACGTGCGCGGACGCTGAGCCGCCCCATCCCTCGCTCATCGCGCGACGACGTGATGCGGAATCAGTGCGGAAGAGGCACGAACTCCTGCGCGGCGGCTCGTTGCACCTCGTCCTCGGCGTCGAGGAATCCGAACGAGCGCAGCAGGGGCACCCAGAGCGATGTAAGACGCGACGCCAGCGCGGCGTCGTCGACGTCCCCGGTCTCGTAGACGCCGAAGGTCGCCCCCAGGAGCAGCTCGGGGGCGAACGAGGGGACCTCGGCGACCCCGTGCGCGCGGGCGGCGGCGTCGAGTTCGGCGGCGATGATGCCGTACCAATCGAAGCCGTCGGGCACCTCGACCCCCTGTTTGCGCAGTTCATGGAGGAGCCGCGTGGCGCCGGCCGCGACCGGGCACGAACGGGCGTCCAACGACGCCGCCAACAGCAGCCCAGCGAGACGCTCGAGCCCGTGGGGCTGCGGCAATCGCCCCTCGATCTCGCGCCACCGCACCTGCTGCGACTCGATCACCGCGACGGCCAGCGCCGTCTTGGAGGCGAACTGGTGGTACCCGATGGCGGACTTGGGGCGGCCCATCGCCTCGGCCACGCGCGCGAACGACGCGCCCTCGTAGCCGCGGATCGCGAACTGCTCGCCGGCCGCCTCGATGATCGCGCGCCGCGCCTCGGCCATGCCCTGCTGACGTCGGTTCACCTGCCCCACCCCTCATTCGCACCAGCGAGGCGGCGAGGTCGCCACCCGCGGTGTGTCCACCAGACGATCGTAGGGCGATGCCGCGCCTCCGAGTGAGGGGAACGGCCCTCCGGAGGGGGATCCGCGCAGCCCCAGATCACGCTGAGGTGACGCGGAGACCCCCCGGAAAATCGATCACGAAAATATAACGGCGAGCTCTTCCCCTCCGTTACCTCACCGTTATAGAGTGCTCGCACGGTAGTTGTTTTGCTGTGGCAGCTACCGACATGTGATTGCAGGACACTCTTGGTGCAGGGACAAGGGCCGGTCGGAAGCCTCTCCGACCGGCCCTTACTCTCGCCCTCGATCGGGCCCCTTCTCCCTCGAACGGATGCCGGCACCCGACGCCCGCGCGCATCCGCCGCCACCATCGACGACGGCGCCCACCCCGAGGGGCAGGCGCCGTCGTGGTGGTCAGCTCCGGCGCGGTCGTCGTCGGATAGCGAGCAGGGTCGCGCCGACCGCGAGCAGCAGCGCCGCTCCCACCGCCCACGGCACCAGCACGCCGACGTCCGCCCCCGTCACCGCGAGAGGCGCGCGCCCCGGTCGATTCCCTCCCTCTGCGCCGTCCGCGGTCGAACCGTCACCGGTTCCCGCACCCGGGCGGTCCGGCGAACCCGCACCCGGCTGTCCGGGCGAACCCGGCCCCGGGGCACCCGGCGCACCCGGATCCCCCGGCCCGACGGAGACCGCGCGCACGGTGAAGAGCGCGACGCGCGAGGAGTCCACGGCGCCGAACGGATCCGTCGATCGCACGTACCATCCCCGCTCCCCCTCCTCGGTCAGCGTCCAGGTCGCCGACAGCACGCTTCCGCTGTCGACGTCCGAGAACGAGGCGATCTCGTTCGTGCCGAGCACCTCGGCCGAGAACGCGTCCGTGCCGAGCGTGCGCTCACGCGGCTCGATACCGAGCTGGTCGTACGTCAGCTCGAACTCCTGCTGCGCGTACGGGTCGTCGGCCGGACCGAGCAGGCTCGGCTCGTCGGAGTTGTACTGGTCGAGCGACGGCGAATAAGTGCGCACCATCCTGCGCTCGCCCTGGTTGTCGAAGTGCATCAGGCGCAAGAACCCGAGGCCTCCCTCGGGCAGGCCCTGGTAGTCGAACAGCATCGAATACACGGTGCGGTCGTCGACGCCGTCTCCATCGTCGTCGAAGGCATCCGTCCGGAGGAAGGCGTCGTGATAATGCCCCGACATCACCATCCGCACATTCGGATTGGGAGCCACCACCTCGTCGAGCACCCGCTGCGGGATGGCCCCCAGCCCTCCCGTGGTGAGGATGAACTCGTGCTGAGCCACGATCGCCACGCGATCGGGGTAGCGCTTCAAGACGTCGTTCATCCACGCGATCGACGCATCGTCCGGTAGCCACCCGGTGTACAGCATGAGGAAGTCGATGCCGCCCGCCGACACGAGGTCGTAGTGGCCGCGATTGTTCTCGTAACTGCCGCCGTACCAGGGGCTGGCGGCGAAACGGTCCTCTCCGAAGTACCGGCCGTAGTTCGTGTAGTCGCCCACGTCATGGCCGACGTCGTGATTGCCGGCGAGCACCCCGTACGGCAGACCCGCCGCGTCGAGGCGGTCGTACTGCACCGCCGCCCGGTCCCACTGCGGGATGACGTCGTAGTCGTCCACGATGTCGCCGGTGTGGAACACGTACTGCAGGTTCAGTTCTTCTCGACGGTCGAGGAAGTAGGAGTGGATGGCCTCCTGGTGCCTGTAGGGGTTCCCCGCCATCTCGTTCTCGTTGTAGTACTGCGTGTCAGACTCCCACCCGAGGGTGAAGTCGTAGTCCGAACGCGGCACGTCGGAGGCATTGTGCGGGGTCACCGCGGTGTCGCGCGTGCTCTGATCGGGTGCCGCGAAACCCTCGGAGTGCTGGACGAGCATGCGCACGACACCGTCGACCGCGTACTCGTCGACCGGAACGACTCCGTCGAGCTCGAAGGCCTCGTCGGCGTTCCGGGTGACGTGTCGGTCGACTTCATCCCAGCCCGAACCGTCGCGACGCTGCACCGACAGCACGACCGTCGCCCCGGCGTTCGCTCGTCCCGACCACGTCGATCGCACGTCGGCGCCCGCGTCCGCGGCATCCACGCCCACCTCGAAGAGCTGGTACGGGAACGCCTCGGTGCTCGAGACGTCGTCGCTCAGACCGTCGACGGCGGCGAAGGTCTCGACCTGAGCGCGCGACAGCGTCTGCGGCTCCGAGCGATCGACCGAGGCGGCGTCGGCCACCGTGCCCGATCGCACCGCCACATCGCCGTCGGCCAGATCGAGTCGGCGACCTTCGAGGAAGGCGACGTCGAGCGCGTCCCCCTGCGGGTCCTCGACCTTCGCCTGCAGGGTGACCTCGCCGGCCGCGACCTCGGCGCCGTCGGCGGGGGTGAGCAGCCCCGCGGCCGGCTGCTCCGCGTAGGTTTCGAAGACGGCCGACCAGGTGGTGGTGTTGCCGACCCCGTCGGTCGCGACGATCTCGAGCCGGTGGTCGCCGGCCTCGAGGTCGAGCGACGACGTCTTCAGGGGAAGGGTGATCTCGCGGCCGTCGAGTCGAGCGACGGTCGAGGCGACCCCCGACCCGGCGTCGACGATCTGCGCGTCGATGTCGATCGGGCCGCGGTAAGCGGTGCCGTCGACGATGCGCGAGGTCACCACGGGCGCGGTGTTGTCGACGCGTACTGTGCGCGTGACCGTCTCGTCGCCGTCGGTGGCCGAGACGACCGCGTCGCCGTCAGCGCGGGAGGTGGTGTCCCAGGTGTGCGACACCGCCGAGTACGCGTCGTCGGGGATCGCGAAGCGTGCGTCGAAGAAGTCGAGCTTCCCGGCGCTGTCGCCCATCCTGAGCACCGCGGCCGGGTCGTCGTAACCCGCCGGGGTCAGGGTGCGACCGTCGGGGAGCACGAGACGCAGCCCCCGGATCTCGAAGTCGTCGTTGTTCTCGTCGGGGTCGATCTCGGGGGCCTTCTTCGTTCCGGCCCAGACACTCACGGTGAGGTCGTCGACCTCCGACAGGTAGCTCAGCGGCACGGGGGTCGAGATGGTCTCCCACCCTTCGGTGCCCTTGTCGAAGATCGTCAGCACGTCGTCCGCGATGCGCACGCCGTTCTTGAAGTAGTAGTTGACGTTCGTCGCCTCGAAGACGAAGGTGGGTCGCCCCTCGAGGCTGGGTGCCGTCGCGACCGCCGCCCCGTCGATGCTCAGACTCAGCGGACTCGGATACGCGTTCCCGGATGCCACGATCTCGGTCGTACCGTTGACGAAACGACCGTCGTCCACGTTGAGACGCACGGGGTCGTCGGAGGTGCCGGCGACGTCGACGCGGCGCTCCGTCGAAGTCTGAACGTTCGTGCCGTCGGTCGCCGTGACCGTGTAGGCGTACCAGTGCTTTCCGGTGAGGTCGACGGCCTTCACCGTGTGCCGGAAGACTCCGTCGCCCGCGTCGGTGAGGTTGACCCGCAACGCGGTGGTGTCGACGTCGTTGCGCAGTTCGAGCGTCGCCGTGCGGACCTCGTGGTCGTCGCTGATGGCGAGGTCGATGACGAAGTCGTCGCCGGGGGCGATCTGCGCCGCCGTTCGATCGGTGATCGTGGGCGCCGTCGTGTCGACGGGGGTGGCGACGGGGGCCGAACCCACCTGGTCGGGCTGGACGGTACCGGGGGTGGCGGGGGCCAGATCGACGAGGCGCTGCCGGGTCGCGTCTTCGGTCGCCGCGTAGCGGATCCCCTTGTCGGCCTGGGTGTCGTCGCGCCCGTCGAGGTTGTAGAAGGCGGCGCTGACCGGGTGGCCGGTGTTGGTGGACACCTGGATGCCGCGAGGACTGCTGTTCGCCATTCCCGCCGACGAGATCTCGACCAAGGACCGCCCGGCGACCAGGTCGGTGCCGAACTGGCGGTTGAAGTCGGCCGCGGTCAAGGCGTCGTTCGCGCCGTTCTTGATCCAGAACACGAGGGACCCGCGCCCCGGGATGACGACGTCGGAGGGAACGGCCGGCCACCGGCTGACCGTGCCCTCGACCGGGTAGAGGTAGTCGATCGCGTAGTCGGAGAAGTCGATGGGGGCGTCGGTGGCGTTGAAGACCTCGATGAACTCGTAGCCATCGGACCCGCCCACGTTCGCGGAGTCCGGAAGCAACTCGGTCACCTGCAGGGGCGCCCCCGCGGGCAGCGTCTCGCCGGGCGAGGTCGGCTCGGGGCTCGGCTCGGGCGACGGATCACCCCCCGGGCGCGTGACGGCCTCGGGCAGCACGGTCCCGGGCGAGGGAGCCGCGTTCACCGCGAGCACGTCCATCCGCTGCGCGGCGGGGTCCGACGGCAGCCGGAAGTGCGCGGCGAGGTCAACGCCGAACGCCCCGGTCGGGGCGTGCGACCATGACGAGAGCTCGCCGTGGTCGAGGACGCGGATCCCGCGGTTGCCCCCGTTCGCGAGCCCGGCCTGACCGGTGAGGCGGGCCACCTGCACGCCCTCGTCGACGCCGTGGCGCGCGCGGAACTCTTCGACCGTCCGGGCTGAGGTGTCGACCGCGCCCGAGGTGTAGCTCACCCACAGCAACGCCGTCTCACCCTTCGCGAGTGTGAGCGGCTCGGCGGTGAGGGCGACGTCGCGCGAGCGGTCGGCCGAATCGGCGTACGAATACGCGAAGGAGATCCCGGATGCCGCCAGGTCGACGGGCGCGTTCGAGACGTTGTGGATCTCGACGTATTCGAAGTCATCGGCACCGGTGTTGTCGGCGAGGATCTCGGTGACCACGATCTCGGCCGGTCCGGGCGCGGCGTGCGCGGCCGGGACGGCGAGGATCGGGACCGTGCCGGCGACGAGCATCGTCGACAGCGTTGCGGAAAGGAAACGGGTACGCGGAGAACGCATGGCGGAGCCACCTTCGTCTGGGGGGACACTCCGACCATAGGAAGCTCACCGTCCGCTCACATGAACGGCGACGGGAACGAAGATGACCGGCAGGTGACTCGTCCGTCCACCCGCGTGTGCTACCCGCGCGCGGGGCGCGAGGGACGCTGTCGGCCCTACGCTGAACCTATGACCGATCGCCGTCTCGCCGTGCAGGCCTGGGAGAGCCTTTTCCGCGCCCAGCACGAGGTCTTCGAGGACATCCGGTCGGATTTCGACAGCACCGAGCTGACCCAGGCGGAGTACGACGTGCTGCTCACCGTCACGCGCGCCCCGCGCATGACGGCACGCCTGCGCGATGTCACGGGCAACATGCTCATCAGCCAGCCGAGCGTGTCGCGCCTGGTCGAGCGCATGGTGTCACGGGGCCTGCTGACCAAATGCGCCGACCCCGAAGACGGCCGCGGCTCCCTCGTCACGGCCACCGAGAACGGCGCCGTGACGTTCCGCCGTATCGCCGCGGCGCACGGCCGGTCGATCGCCGAGCGCATGGCCCGGCTCGACGACGACGAACTCGCTCAGCTGCACTCCCTCACCGCGAAGCTGCGCGCGCAGGACTGATCGTCGGGTGCCCTCAGCACTCGATGACGTTCACCGCGAGACCGCCCTCGCTGGTCTCCTTGTACTTCGTCGACATGTCGATCCCCGTCTGACGCATCGTCTCGACGACGGCATCCAACGAGACGTAGTGGGAACCGTCGCCGCGCAGAGCGAGTCGGGCAGCCGTCACCGCGGTCGATGCCGCGATCGCGTTCCGCTCGATGCAGGGGATCTGCACGAGCCCACCGACGGGGTCGCACGTGAGACCGAGGTGATGTTCCATGGCGATCTCGGCGGCGTTCTCGATCTGCCGATTGGTCCCGCCCATGACCGCGGTCAGGCCGCCCGCCGCCATCGCGCACGCGGACCCGACCTCTGCCTGGCAGCCGCCCTCGGCGCCGGATATCGACGCATTCGCTTTGAAGAGCGAGCCGAGAGCCGTCGCGGTGAGGAGGAACCGGCGGATGCCGCGTCGACGGTTCGCCTCGGCCACGTCGCCGTCGTCCCACTCCGCGACCTCGCCGCGCGTCACCGCGTGACCGTCGTAGCCGAGCAGGGCGCTTCCGACGAGCTCGCCGTAGGGCGTGACGGCGTTGCCGGCTCCGAGACCCGAGTCAGCCAGGAAGCGCCACCAGTACATGGCGACCGCGGGGAGGATCCCCGCGGCACCGTTCGTGGGGGCGGTGACGACACGACCGCCGGCGGCATTCTCCTCGTTGACGGCGAGCGCGAACGCCCCGAGCCACTCCCCCGGGAGCTCGCGGTGCCCCTCGGCTTCGATGGCGTCCAGCTGCCCTCGGATGACCGCGGCCCGTCGCTTCACCTTCAGGATGCCGGGCAGCACGCCGTCGTTCTCGAGTCCGGCGTTCACGCACGCCGCCATGGCATCCCAGATGCGATCCAAGCCCGCCGCGATCTCTTCGTCGGAGCGCAGGGCCGCCTCGTTCAGCCGTGCGGCCTCGGCGATCGTGATGCCGCGCTCGTCGCACAGCTCGATCAGGGTCGCCGCGTCATCGAAGTCGAGAGGAACCGGCGCCGCCGCCACGCGCGCGGGCTCTCCTTCTCGCCGGATGAATCCCCCGCCGATCGAATAGAACGTGTCCTCCGCGATCACGGACCCCTCGCCGTCGCGCGCGACGAGCGTCATCGCGTTCGGGTGGCCGGGCAGGCGCGTGCGCGGCTCGAGCGCGATGTCGGCCTTCGCGAACGGGATCTCGTGTCGACCCGCGAGAGCGAGGCTCCGCCCCTCGGGCCAGTCGGACCACGCCCGCCGCACGGCATCCGGATCCACGGTCTCGGGGTCGAGGCCCTGCAGGCCCGCCACGACCGCGTCGGGGGTGCCGTGACCGATGCCGGTCGCTCCGAGGGAGCCGTACAGGGCGCACGAAACGGATGCCACCCGCTCGAGGACACCGTCGTCCTCGACTCGCGCGACGAACTGGAGGGCGGCCTTCATGGGGCCGACGGTGTGGGAGCTCGAGGGTCCGATCCCGATGGAGAACAGCTCGAACGCGGAGGTGTATGCGCTCATCCCGCCAGCGTACGTCCCCACCCCGACTCGACACCCTCCCGTCACCGACGCGCCACGCCCGGGATGCACGCCGTTCGGAGCCGATTAGACGTCTCCCATCGTCCCGGCTATGCTGGACCACGGCCTGCGCGCCGTTTCGCGCGGAGGCCCTGCGCCCGTAGCTCAATGGATAGAGCATCTGACTACGGATCAGAAGGTTAGGGGTTCGAGTCCCTTCGGGCGCACGTACTGTGTTGAGACAGTCGATGACCTCTTTGAGGACATCATGGGGTGTCAGGGTTTCCCTGACACCCTTTTCTCGTTCCCGTGCGAGGTGGCACGGTGACCCGTCGCAAGCGCGTTGAGCGCGAGACAGACGAATTTCTCGAAGCCGTCAACCGGATGATCCGACGCGCAGGCGTCCGAACCGCCGAAGCCGATGAGATCGAGCTGCGGCAACTCGTGGCCATGCGCGACACGCTCGAAGCGGCCATCGTGACTGCCGTGCGAGGCCAGCACGCGCGCCGCGGTTCGTGGGCCTACATCGGCATGGCGCTCGGGATCAAGCGACAGACAGCCCAGGAGCGCTACGCCGTACGAGAGAAGGTCATAGCTTGAGCAGTTCAAGCCCCGCGATTGACGAGGTGGTTCAGAAGCCCTCGCCGCACGTCGGCCGCAGACACCTCATAGCGGCTCTCGCTCTCTCGAGTTTGGATGGACGCCACGCGCCGCCTGCGGTCGTACCACATGAGGGTCAGCTCTTCACCCCGCTGAAAGCCGTTCACCATAGTGCGGTCATCGCGCTGCCAGTCAGAGCGCACGGGTCTGAATTCTTTACCGTCGGCGATCCGCGCAGAAACCCTCGGCGAGACGAATTGGCTGATCTGAACATCCCACGCGGTTCGCCACCCGCGGTAGGTAAGGGTCCAGTCCTCGTCACGCACATGCTCCAGTACCCACACCGCGCGGTTTCGCCGCGCGAAGTACCAAGTCACCGACGAGGTCACCAACAGCAGGATGACCTGACCGACGATGTCGGAGGCCAAACTTCCCCACCATTCCTCCACGCCTGGAGCCTATCTGGAGCGTGCCGTCGCCAGCGTGCCGTTATTCGACCGTGATGCAGACGAAGCCGCACGCAATCGAACACATGTTCTACTTTCCTGACTCGCCAATGTCAGACACAGGAATTACAGGGGGACCGGTGCGAGTCACTGAGGAGTGGGGGGACGCTATCGAAGCGTTTCTCTTGGGGCAGGTTGCAGCGGGCAAGGCGGCGTCGTCGCGAAAGTCGTGGGCGCAACACCTGGGGCACCTGGCGAAGAACGTCTACACCGGCCCGTGGGCCGTCACGACGGACGATGTCGCCGGATACATGGCGTCGATGAACTGGGCTCAAGAGACGCGCCGCGGTCGTCGGAACACGTTCGAGGCGTTCTACGCCTGGGCGGTCGCCACGGGTCGCACGCCGTCGAGTCCGGTCGATCACATTGCGCGCGTGAAGCCGTCCGACCCTCGCCCGAGGCCGGTGCCGGATTCGATCTACCTGGCGGCGCTCGCGCGCGCCGACGAGGACGAGCGGCTATGGATCGACCTGGCAGCGGAGCACGGCCTACGCCGCGCCGAGGTGGCCGTGATCGGGTCCCGCGACATCGTGCCGACGTTGCTCGGGCATGACCTGATCGTCCACAGCAAGGGAGGCAAGGTGCGCGAGGTGCCGCTGACTCGGGCCATGGCGGAGGCGCTGCTGGCGCGCGCCGAGGAGCAGGGTAAGGGCTACCTGTTCCGCGGCGAGGACGACGGCCACGTGTCCCCGCAGTGGGTTGGCAAGCGCGTCGCGAGGCTACTCGGCGACCCGTGGACCATGCATAAGCTGCGCCACCGTGCCGCTACGCGGTTCTGGGTCGCTGCCGAGGGTGACGCCTACGTGGTCGCCGACCTAATGGGCTGGGCGAATATCAACATGGTGAAGGTGTACGTCTATCTGCCGAACGATCGCAAGCGAGCCATCGTGGAGGGCGCGTCGAGAGTCGGCGCACGCCTGGCCCCGGTGACATGAAAGGATGCGCGCATGAGCAATGAGGACTACCTAGGGGCAATCGTCGTGTGGCTGATCGGCGTAGCAGTGTCGCTTGCCGCTCTCTACTGGATCGTTCGCGCGGCCATCGTGAGCGGCATGCGAGCACACGCCGTCGCCGTCGCGGATGGCACGGTGGATGCGGCGATCAAGGAGGCGAACCGCCGCAACGGCAAGCTCTCGGCGTAGCACCGAGGACGACGAAAGGGTGTCAGGGATAGCCTGACACCCTTTCTTGCGTCACGCGGTGGGCGGGAGCTGCTTGGCCAGTTCGACCTTCTCGACGTGGAGCGCCGCGATCTGCGCGTCCTTCTCCGCGATGATGCGGTCCCGCATGGCCAGGTTGCCGTTGGTCTGCCGCTGGACGACCTCGACCCGATCACCGAGCTTGCCGAGTCCGTAGATCGTGGTAATTGCCACAGTCAGGATGCCAGCGAAGGTCACGATGGTCTGAATGAAAGTGGCCGAGGCGTCGGGCCGGAACAGGTGCAGGAGCACCACGCCGACCACGCCGAGGACGACAATGAGGGCGATGGCGCCGAACGCGAGGTTCTTGGACAGCACGGGCTCTGCGGGCTTGGGGGTGGGATCGGTCATGACGTCCTTTCGGTCGCGCCGGGATCGGCGAGTGGTGAGGCTCACGGCTGAACCGAGATATCGGTGAAGCCGTCGAGGGACTGCGGGGGCTGGTTGATGAGCTCGCGGAATCCGAGGGCTCGGCGAATGTCGAGCTGTTCGCCGTTCCACAGGCGGGCCTTGGTGTTGTTGTCGAAGTCGACGGCCCAGTAGACCTGCCCGCCGGCACCGTCCGGGACGCTGTAGGTCACGGTCTTGTTGGCCTCTTCGCGGGCGTTCTGGCGGAGCGCGTCGAGGAAGGCGGCGGTCATGAGCTTCTGCAGTTCGGTGGGGTCCAACATGTCGTACCAGTCCTTCGGTGTGAGGGGTTCGGTTCCCGCGGTCGCGGGGGTGTTTCGGTGGTTGTCACGGCTGGGGAATCGCTCGAGGTGCCAGCGCTCTTTCAGCTCGCCGCCGCGGTAGACGGTCCAGTACCAGCCGTGGTCGTTCCAGGTCGGCATCTGGTCGGGTCGGGTGTCGTCGGTATCGACGGCGTTGCCCTCGCAGTGGACGGACTGATCCGCGGGGAGTGCGATGGGCGCCCATGGTCCGGTGCCGTTGAGGTAGCGGAGGTATCGGGCGTAGTTGGCATTAGCTTGCTCGGGCGAGCGCCAGGCCTCGTTCACGTCAGCGGGTCGCCCGAACGCGGCATCCACGCGGCGGAGGGATGCTGCGGCGTCGGGGGCGAGGCGTCCGCGTCCGTAGCCGATGTCTACGGCGTCCTCGAATGCGAGGGTCATGCGCCCTGCTCCAGTTGTGCGATGCGTTGGTGGGCCAGGTCGAGGCCAACGAGGGCGTTGGCGAGCTGCTCGTGAAGCTGTGCCGTCTGGGCGAGCAGGAGACCGATGAAGTCGATGGAGTCGGGCACCTGCTCCCCCGTGTCGTCCACGTCGCGGTAGACGACGAAACGGTCTTGGTCGGGGTGCTGTGACATCTGCTCGGCGATGTAGCCGTAGTGCCACTTGCCGTCGCCGGGCATGATGCCGTCGGAGCGCATCTGGTAGCGCTGGAGAGCGGGCCAGATGTCGCCGAGAGCTTCGGGCTCGAAGGCGCTGATGTACTTCTTGTAGCGCTGCGAGGACGAACCTCGGCAGAGTCGCCCGTCACCGTTGATGTAGGCGACCTGCCAGCTCGCGGTGGCTGCGGTGGAGTTCGGGAGGAACAGGTTCCCTGTCATCGTGTCCCCGCCCTTGGCCACACGTCCGTCCGCGTTGCTGCTCGCGTTGCTGGCGGCGGTCAGGGCGGCGTCCGTGTCGCCCTTGGATGCCAGGGTGATGTCCGTCTGGTCCACGCGAACGACGGGGCGGGCGGCGCCGTCGCTGTAGTACATGCCGAGTTGGTGCGCGGGGTTGGTTTCAATCTGTGCGACGGCGAACGGCTGCGCCAGGGCGTTGATGGATGCTCGCTTTCCGACCTCGCTGGCAGGTGCCACGTCGAGGTTGGCGCGCGCCTGCGCGGCGGTGGTCGCGCCGGTTCCGCCCTTGCTGACGGGCGTGACGGTGGCCGTCCGCTGGGCGATGTAGTCGCGGGTCTTGTTGATCTCTTCGTACCCGAGGCGGCGGTCTGCGGTGCCGGGCACCACGTCCATTCCTGCCGCGAGGGCGTCGTCTCCGGTGGCCATTAGATTGCCTCTCCTGTCCAGGACCCGCCCGTGGGCTGGTCGGTCCATTTGCTACCGGAGGGGATGAGGACCCATGCGGCGGCGGGGGTGTCGGTGGTGCGGGTGGTCACGGTCATTTCGTCGCGGTCGAAGCTGAAATCGACGCGGCTGGTCTGGCCGGTTTGGATGGGGGCGCCTTCGAGGACGACGGTGATGGCCTGTTCGGCTTGCGCTCGCCAGTCGGCGACGGCGGCGGCGGTGACCTCGCGCCCGCGGCCTTGCGCCCGCCTGACGGCGTATTGGCTGAATCCGGGGCCGGGGTAGGGCATCTCCCGTTCGAAGGTGCGGAGGCGGCTGTAGCCCGCCATGGCGTAGGTGTCGCGGCGTTCTTGCCGGTCGCCGTTTCGATCGGTCCACCGGTAGACGGTGACGGCGGCGTCGAACCAGGATTCCCCGTCGCGGGAAATGCTGTCGTCGGCGTCGATGAGGTTGACGCCGTGGCGGATGGCGAGGGCGCCGGGGGCGGCGTATCCCTCCGCTCGAAGCGACCATGTGCGGGTCTCGTCGCACACGAGGCGCAGACCGAGGGCTTGCACGAGCGAGGCCAGGAGGCGGAGCCCGGACTGTCCGGCTTTCCACAGGAGGGCTTCGGGGTCGCGGCTGATGAGCGCGCGGCGGCGGGTGATGCTCAGCCCAGCGGCGCCGTTCCAGGTGTAGAGGTAGCCGGTGGTGCCTGGTGTGTTGCCGTCGAAGTAGGCAAGGTCGGTGGGATCGCCGGTGTACTCGCTGAGTCGGAAGTCAGACCAGAGGACGGACTGGTCGTTGTTGAAGCCGTGGTAGGCGCGGACGATGATGTGCGTGGTTCCGATGGGGAACCCGACGCGCATCGACACGTCGGCGGTGGTGTTCGCGGCGGAGGTTCCGTAGGCGTCGGCGAGGGGCCAGTAGGTGACGCCGCCGTTGGTGCTGTAGAACACGCGGAGGCGTCCCGCGTTAGCAGACGGCAGGGCGATGCCGGTGGTGCGCTGGCGGGCGCGCAGGAGGTAGTTCCGTCCGGCCATGCCGGGGGCCGCGAAGGCGGTGTCGATGTAGGAGTCGGTGTTGGCCGTGCCACGGAGGTTGAATGCGGTCTGGTTACTGTTCGCGGCCCAGGCCTGGACAGTGGCGCGGGTGAAGGTGTTGAGGTTGGTTGCATTCCATCCGGTGAGGTCAACCGCGGCGGCGGGGTTGATCATCTCGTTCGTGGCGTCGGCGTAGACGGAGACGGCCTGGTCGGGCCCTGCGGCGAGTGTCGCGCCGGGGATGGCCTTTCCCAAGACGTAGGCGACTATCGAGCGAAGGGAGCCCTGGCGGGTGAACAGTGCCTCATCGTCGGCGAGCGGTGCGTGGTCGAGCACGAGAGCTTCGTCTGACGAGACGGGGAGCCCAATGGTCCCGTCGCGGAACGCGATCACACGGTCCCGGAGCGTGAGGTTGAACACGCGAGTTTGCGTCACGCCGTCGATGACGCTGGTGGCCGTGATGAGGATGCGCGGCGGCGGGGAGGTACGGACGTCGAGCGCGGCGAGCGTGACGGTTCCCGGCATGGCGACCTGAATGGTTCCAGTGACGAACGGCGCGCGCGAGGTGTCGAGGGTCACTCCTCCACCGCGGATCGACAGGTCTCGGTTGGGAGTTCCGACGACGACGGCGGTGTAGGTGTGGGTGGAGACGGTCACGGGACCTCCTCGAAGTCCACGCGCACGGCGTAGCGACCGTCGCCGGCGACCTCGCGTCCGTGGCGGCGGACGACGAATCGCATGTTCACGGTGGTTCGCTCGGTGTGGGTGAGGGTCCACACGGCGGCGGCGCCGAGACTCACGCGGGCGGCGTTGGCGAGGGCGTCGGTGGCGAAGTCGAGTGTCATGGTGCCCTTGCGCATTCCTGCCGGGCGCAATGTGATGTCGTCTTCGGTGCGTCCGAGGATGTCGTGAAGGATCGACCCGCCGTCTTGGTCGGCGGTGTAGTTCGAGAGGGCCGCGGGGGTGAGCGTGGCGACGGAGCTGGCGATGGTTGCGGGCATTAGTACCACGTGGTCCCGCCTGCGCCACCGGGCGCTACAGCCGTGCGGACGTTGCCGATCTTGTCGCCGGGCTTCCAGTTGCGCCAGGCGGAGTCGTCGATGTTGACGCGCACCATGGCGGTGCGGGCTTGGGTGGCGGCGTTGATGTCGCCCTTGAACCGGGACACGTCGTCGGTTGCTCGCCCGGTGTCGGCGTCGATGACAACCTGCTTTCCGTCCGGCAGCTCGTAGAGCTTGTTGCCGAACTGATCGGTGGCGGTCTCGGCGAGGCCCGCTTTGCGGATGGCCTCCTGGTAGTAGCCGCTCACCACGTCGTTCGCGATTTCGGTCTTGCGGGCGTTCTCCTCGGTGACGGCGTTGATGTCGCCCCACCGATCGCTCACCTTCTCCAGGCCCTTCACGGCAAGTTCGGAGTCGGCGGCGTTGCGGAGGATGTTGGCGAGTCCGTCGCCCGCGCCGCTCTTGGACTGAGCCTCATCGAGTAGCGCGTTGATGCGCTCCTGGACGCGCTGCTGCTGTTCGAGGTCGCCCGCGTTGGCGCGGATCACGTCGCCCACGTCCATGCCGAGGGTGTTGGCGTCCTCCTGGATTTGCTTCCACTCGTCGGCGCGCTCGGTGTTGAACATGAGGTCCTGCGCCTCGGCGATGTACTGAGAAACGTCGAGGTAGCGGCGACCCTCCTGGGCGGCCTCCTGGTAGGCACCGGCGAGCCGGTCGCGGAGCCGGTCGGCCTGTTCGCCCTGTTTCTCCAGCTCGGAAGTGACGAGGCCGAGGCCCACGGCTCCCGCGGCGAGAGCTGCGGCACCGGCGATGCCCGCGGGACCGGCGCTCGCGAGGGTGGCAGCGAGCCCGCCGAGGGTGTCCTGGCCGACCTGGCCGAGGTCGCTCATGTCGCCGCGGATGCTAGAGACTGCCTCGCCGAGGTTCGACCCGATTTCCTGGGTGACCTCTTGCGCGCCCTCGCGGACCTTGCCGAATCCGGCGCGCCCGGAGTCGCCCACGGAATCGGCGCCTTCCTTGGCCTCGCGGTAGGCGCGCTTGAAGTCCTTCTCGATGGCCTTAGCGGTGCGGTCGGTCTCGTCGGCGAGCTTGGCAGTCTGGCGCTGCGCGTCCCGAAGGTCGTTCTCGAGCTGGTCGGGTCCGCGAACCTCGGCGAGGTTTTTTAGCGCCTTCTCAGCGTCCTTCACCGGCTCGATGACGCCGGACTTGATGCCCTTTTCGAAGGCCCCGGTCTCCGACGCAATCGGAATTTCGATGGGGTTGCGGGCCACGTCAAAGCCTCTCGATCTTCTCGTAGACGGTTCGGTAAGCGGTCTGAATCCACAGGGATGCCACACGGGCGATGACCTTGGCGGCGGCGGGGTAGGCGACCTTGCCCCCGCGGCGGGGAGGCCCGAAGGTGGGGCCGAGGCGGCGCTTGTACGGCTTGCCCGCGCGGCTGCGGGTGAGGATTTTTTGGTCGGCGTTGGCACCGAACTCGGTGGCCTTGGCGATGGCTGAAACGGGCGTCCCGGAGGACAGGCGGCCAACTCCACCGGCTCGGAGCGTGACGTTGGATTGGGTGACGCCGACCGTGCCGGACTTGGCGAGGGCGAATTGTCGGCGGTCCTCGGCGTTGTCGTTCAGCTCCTCGCGCCACATGTCCACGGCGGGTCCCTTGGTGCGGGTGCCGATCTCTCGCTTCACGTCGGTCGGGAGGCCCCGCATGACCGTGGCGAGCACGGCCAGCGGGGACCCGTCGATGAGGAGCGAGATTCGCATGTGTCAGGCGATGGTGGGCTGTCCGCTGACGGGGAGCGTCACGGTGCTCTTGGCGACGGAGCCGCCCGCGCCGCCGATGGACGCCGGGATGATGAGAAGGTTGAGCGTGAACGTCTTCGAGGTGGCCCCGGCCTGGGGCTTGTACGTCGCCGACTTGATCTGACCGGCGTTGGCGATGAGGTACTGCGAGAAGGACGACGCGGTGGCGAGGTCCTGCACGATGCTCAGGGCGAGCGCCCACACGGGGATTCCGGCGATCTGCTGGACGCCCCCGCCGATGTCGTTGATGACGGTGGTGGGCGTGGTGGGGGTGAGCACGGCGGAGTCGATGGCGAGGGTGTACTCGTCGGTGCCGATGCTGAGTGTTCCAGCCGGGTAGTAACCGGTGTTGGTGATCTTGGGCATGGTGCTTACTCCTGGTGTGAGGCGGTCGGGAAGGAGACGGTGACGACCCACGCGAGGTATTCGGACAGCTCGCGTTTGTTGGTCTCCGACCATGCGAGGTCGGGGGCGGGGTCGATGGCGCGGACGAACTCGCGGACGGCGGGGTCCAGGTAGTCCTCCGCTTTCGCGAAGTCCGTGAGGGGCGACACGAGCGCGATGTCGAAGCCGTCGAGCATGGCCCCTTGGGGCATGCCGTCGTGGGTGATGCGCGTGTAGTCGATGAAGACGGTGGGTGCCGAGAGCGTGCCGATGGCGCGGACGGTGTAGGGCTTGACGTTTGCCCGGAAGTCGGCGGGGAGCATGGGCGTGATGAGCGCGGCGAGGCGTGTGCGTGCGTTACCCAATGTCGGGCTTCCCGTCCTCGGGGCGGATGATGCCGCGGATGGTCTTATCCATGGGGCGAGGGGTGAAGACGTACGAACCGTCCCCGATGTCCCCGGCGCTGGTGACCCGTCCGGCGTTCCACAGGTTGGTGGCCTGCATGAGCTGCGCGAGCGCGTACCGCGCCGGGTAGACGGGCTGGCCGGTCTCGGGGTCCAGGAGAGCGGTGGGAGCGTAGGCGATGACCTGTTCCTTGGCGGTGTCGAGGAGCTGTTCGAGAACGTCAAGGTTCTCGATCGGTGCGTCCCCCCACGCGGCGCGGAGGCGCGTACGCTCCGCGTCGGTTTCCGTGGTGTACCACTTGGCGTTGGCCATGTCCTACGCTCCCGACGCTCAGGCGGCTTTGGTGCCGACGAAGGCGAAGGATTCCGGGCGGACGTTGAACGTCTCCAGGTATCCGACGTTGGCGCGGTCCACGCCGCCGCGGGCGATGTCGAGCGCTTCGAGGCTGATGGGCGTGGTGCCCTGCTCCTTGAACTCGATGCCGCCCTTGGCTCCGGCGACCACCTGCGGGTCGGTGGTCTTCGTGCCGGGGAAGTAGGCCTGGGGAGCCTTCTTGACGACGACCTTGCCGCTGGCCGCGTCCACGCCCGCCTCGCCGTTACCGACGCTGACCGAGAGCTGAACGAACTCGGGCAGGAGGTCCTTCGGGGTGTAGATGAGCTGCGCCCAGGCGACGGGGTTGACGACGGCGAAGGTGGGGGTGTCGTCAGCGTCGGTGACGGCTTCGATGGCCTGGATGAGCTGCACCGCGGCGGGGTAGTACGCGCTGTTTGCGGGAGTGCCGGCGGGCAGGGCGTTGGGTGCGATGGTGCGCGAGAGCGCAACGCCGTCGCCCTGGGAGGCGATCTTGAAGATGTCGGACAGTGCGTCGCGGTCGGTGACGCGGGCGTAGCTGTCGATTACGAGCTTGATCAGCTCTTCGATGACATCGGCTCCGCCTTCGAGGTCGAACCACTCTCGGGCGATGTCGGCTCCCCAGCCGTACTTGCGGAGGGTGCTGGCGCGGGTGGCGGTGGTGGCGGAGCCGGACGGGATGTCGGCCTTGTTGCCCGCCCAGGACTGGACGAGTTCGGCTCCGGCGTTCATGGTGTAGCCCTTGCGTCCGCCGAGCTGGATGCCGCCGAAGGTGTGGGTGCCGAGGTCGATGTACTTCTGCTGGTAGCGGCGGCCCTGCCAGAGCTTGCCAACCCAGGCAGGCTGGAGGATGCCGGAGCCCGCGGTGGTGAGCCCGCCCGCGGTGTCGTACTTGATGTCGGCCAGGGCGGCGAGGAGGGTCTCGGCGTCCTGGACCGCGCCGGGGACCTTGGCCTTGATGGCGTGGATGGCGGCGAACACGGTCCCGAGGTCGATGTCTGCGGCCTTCACGAGGCCATTGGAGCCGCGCGGTGCGGAGCCGAGGAAGGTGGCCGGGACGGTGATGAGGGGCGATTCGATGGCGCTGGCGTTCAACGTCGTCTCCTTTTCTGCGGGCTTGTCGTCGGGGTTGGGCTCGTCTGCCTCGTCAGCGTCGGAGAGTTTGGTGACCGTGGTGGTACTGGTGGTTTCCTCGACGCGGGACCACTTGACGCCCTGGTCGTCGGTGAACTGCGTGACGTACCGGCTGGAGCTGGCGGCGTCCGGTGCGGTGTACGAGTCCGAGGAGGGGGTGTCCTCCGCGGCGAGAAGGGTCGCGCCCTCAAAGGCGGGGCGTTCGACCTGGGCGGCGGCGAAGAGGTTCGCGCCGGGCAGGGCCTTGCCGCCCTGGATGCGGACGTTGGCGACCTCTGCGGAGAGGTTCTTGCGCTTACCGCTTTTACCGTCCGCGTAGGCCTGGCGTCCCGCGGGGGTGTCGGCGTACTTGAACGTGCCGAAAGTTCCCTCGTCCTGCTCCCAGGCGTTGACGAAGCCGCCGACAACGCTCTCGCGGCGGTGCTCGATGTTGAGGGACATGCCGGTGAAGTCGGTGGGAATGGTCACGTCGCCCTTGGCGAAGGTGAACATGCCGAGGTTGGAGCGGCACTGCACGCCGTACGGGATGAGCAGTCCGGTTGCGGTCATGTCGGCATCCGAGAATGTCAGCGTGCCCGCGTCGATGATGACAGGTTCCATTACGCGAACACCGCCTTGTTGGCCCACATGAGCGCCTCTTCGAGCGCGGTGAGCGCGAGAGAGCGTTCGCGGCTGTTCGGGAGCATCACGATCTGCTCCGCGGCCAGGGCGAGGGCATACGCGTTGGCTCGGATGACTGCGGCCTGGTCGCCTGTCACCGGCTCGGTCTCGGTGAGGAACCGGGAGGCCAGCTCGGGCGGAAGCTGCGGAACCGCGACAGGCGGGGTTTCAGTCTCGGTGGAGTCGGCGGGCTTGCTGGTGTTTGCCATGGGTCAGTCCTCGCTTGTCTGGGGTGTGGTCGGATTGGGAGCGGTGAGGTAGCGGGATGCGTCCACGCGGATCGATTCGCCAGAGGGGCACACGTCGTCCAGGGAGAGCCGGTCGTCGATGGCGGAGGCGTACTTGTCGAGGCCGAAGTCCCAGAGTTCGTTGCGGTCGGCGCCATTGTTGACGCCGGAGTACTTGATGTCAGTTCCGCCGCCCTGGCGGGAGCCTTCGAGCATTGACGCGGGGATGCCCGCGTGGTTGGCGATGTCGAGGCGTACGCCGTTGCGAGCCGACTCGAACAGGCCGACCTCGACGGCACCGGAGTAGTTCGGCTTGGCGTACTCGGGACGCATGGACACGGCGCCGTTCTTGGCCTGGCGGTTCTTGATGTAGGTCTGACGGAACGACTCGCGCTCCTCCTTGCCCCAGGCGTTCCAGTACTCCTTGGACAGCTCGATGTCCGTGGCCGGGATCGGGTTCTCCACGCGGTCGAGGTAGGCGGCTTCAATGAACCGCGCGGCGATGAGCGAGTCGCGGGCGTCGGTGAGCATGCCGCGGGAGCCGTAGCCGAGCGGAATGGCGATGACCAGTTCGCGGTACTGGGCGGGCACGAGCTGCTCGTCTACGTCGATGCGTCCGGCTTCGTTGACAGACCACGCGCCGAAGGGGACGTGCAGCGCGTCGGTGGGCTTGCCGGGGCTGTCCATGGTGAAGCCGATTGCGGCCCAGCCGTGGATAAACAGGTCGGAGGTGACGCCCCAGCGGAGCTGGCGGGGGCCGGTACCGGTGCGGGAGTTGACGAGCCACTCGGGCTGTACGGCGACCTCGGTGTCTTTGTCGTACTGCCGCCACGGGAGGCGGGAGAGGACGGAGCAGTGAATGTCGTGTGCCCGCTTGACGGCGGGGATGCGGAGGGCGGTGTCGCGAGTGACGGTCTTCGGCGCCTCGTGCTCGGGCCACAGGTCTCGGGCGACGACCTCCACTAGGTTGTCCTGGGGAGCGAACGGGGTCACGAGCGGCAGCGCCGCCCGTGACCCGTACGTCTTGTCGATGTTCCGCCCGAAGATTCCCACGTTTCAAACCATGCGGACGTTTAGTCACATCTCACTAATGGCGACCTCCCGGGCGCGAGCGCGACGCACGTCGCGGGCGTGGCGTTGACGGCGGTCGTCGCCGTGCTCCCGCTCCTCGTGCGCGCATGCACTGTCCCAGGCATCGTCCTTGTGAAATCGGAAGGACCGCCACCACGGGTGGTCCTCGCAAGACACGACGATGGATACGGGCGAGCAGTCGAGTTTGATGGGGCTGGTGTTCACGATGCGAGGTCCTTAGAACGAGTCGTCGGCGGAGGCGATGGGCGTGGTGTCTTCGAGCCAGTGGAGGGCCAGCGCTGCGGCCTCCAGGGGCGTCACGTCGAAATCGGGATCATCTTTCGGCGCCCCGAATCGCCAGGTGCCGTAGTTGCCGAAGGCCTGGCGGGTGGCGCGGGAGGCGGCGGCGTTGAGCTGGTCGTGTCCGAAGATCACGAGGGACCCGTTCTCGAGTCCTTTCATGAGGGCGACGGCGGATCGGGGAATGTCGTTCGTGATGCTGGGGCGGAGGATCGGTGTGGGCTGAGCCAGGGCGATTTCCTTCTCCACGATGTCCTCGGTGTAGCCGCGCTTGTCGTAGCCGAGGGTCAAGCCGGGGCGCCTGCGAAGGCGTTCGATGACCTCGCGCGCGAGGCCGTGCGTGCCCTGTTGCCAGTGCCACAGCGCGAGGGCGCGGCGCTTGGGTTTCTCGCGCACGCCTTCGAGTTCGAACGCCTCGCCCACGAGGTCGTTCAGCTCCTCGTACTCCCACGCGATGGCGAGGGATGCCGCGTGCCCGAGGTGGTGGACCTTCAGCGCGACGGAGCAGCGGGCGGGCAGCTCGGCGGGGAACGGCTCGGTGGTCGGCTTCCAGAGGGCGGGCGGGATCATGGCGTCAGCGGCACCCTCGAAGCCGAACTGTCCGCCGTACTCAATCAGGAAGTCGTCCAGGCTCACCTTGTCGAACGATCGTTTGACGGCGCCGATGGGGGTGGTGAAGGACACGCCGGGGTGCGTGCGCTCGATCCATTCGCGCATGCGACCTCCGGTGGCTCCGGTGAGCGGGTGCGGCAGCTCGGGCTCCCAGGAGGCGAGCTGCTCGCGGTCGGTGCTCTCGGGGATGCCGTGCCAGAGCACGTTGGCGTCGGGGTCGTGGAGGGCTCGCCAGAGGAGATTGCCGGTGCGCCACTTGGCGCCGGTCCCGGCGATGACGAACTGGGCGCCGACCTTGGTGTCCATGGTGGGGATAACGGCGCGCTCGACGTCCTGGCCCTGGTCGAGGTCGGCCTCGGCGCCCTCGTCACCGAATGCGAAGTCAAAGCCACCGGAGCGGAAGCCCTCACCGTTGGGCGTGTAGACGTTGAGGAACGAGCCGGTGTCGCGGAACTCCAGGTGCTCGGTGCCCTTCCCGACGTTGATCTTGATGGGGCTGACCCGCTCGTCGGGGTACAGGCGGCGGAGATGCGCCACGATGTCCTTGCGGAACCGCTCGCCCGCTTTGGCGCCGGTCGTGAACATCGTCCAGCCGACCTGGTAGTCCTCGCGGTGGTAGCAACGCCCGAGCATGATGGCTTGCACTGCGGTCGTCTTGGTGGATCGGCGGGACTCGTCAATGGCGTTCATGAACACGCCCGCGGCGAGGAGATCGGCCACCATGAGCTGCATCGGCGACGGCCCCTTGCCGCCGTCGCCCGCTCGCTCTCGGTGGTCAAGGCGGAGCAGTCGCGCGCCTTCGATGAACTCGCCGCGGGTCTGCTCGGTGGTGACGAGCTGGGGGTTGCTGATCAGGTGGAGGCCGTCGAGGCGGGAGCGCCATTCGAGCCAGTTCGCCTCGGACCACAGGTCGGCGAGCAGGGGGGGAGCCCCGGTGATGAGGGTGGTCATGGTGGTCGGTCTGGCCTCTCAGGTCAGGGGGAGGAATCGGAGTTGGAGCCGTAGGCGGGGGTGCGCGCGCCGGCCAAAAAAGTCGGTCGTCACCACGGCGCGAGCCCGCTCCGCGTCGGCGTCGAGCGGAGGTCACGGCGGGGTTGGCGCGTCGGTCGGGGCTGTCTGTCGCGGCGTCGGGCGTTGGTGATGGCGGCACCTCGGCGCCCGCCCTCGCTGCGGTTGCACGGTCGGCACTCGGGCGCGAGGTTGTCGCGTCCGTGCCCGCCGTCCGGGTCGAGGTGGCCCACATCGAAGGGCTGGCCCGGTTCGATGGGGCACCCTCGACGCCAGCACCGCACCTCGGTTCCGAAGCGCCAGGCCTGCCGGACCTGAGCGCGGACGAGCTTGGCGTTGGCCAGGTACTCGGGGTCGGAGTGCTTGCCGGTCATGCCGTCGCCTCGGGCCAGGTGTCGAACGTGGACTGAGCGACGTTGCGGATGTGCCCGTTGCTCTTGCACTGGACGACCGCTACGACGTAGCGACCCGGGCCGGTGAACTCCCTGATCTGCTCCCACCACTCACCGCTGGGCGCAACCCGGATCATGCTCGCCACCAGCCCTTGCGGATGACGAGCACGGCGAGCAGGAGACCGACGATGAGACCCGGGATGGCCGGGATGGAATCAGGCGCGAGCACGGCGGTCAACCTCTCGCTCGATCGTTTCCGAGTGGTCGGCGATCATCCTCCGACCCGCGTCGATGAACGCCCACGCGGCGTCGAGATAGTCGTCGCCTTCCTGGATCAGGCGCGTTCGAGCGCTGTCGAGGTCGATGGCGATGTTCAGCAGTCCGTACGCGGGGCGCTGGATGCCGAGTTCGCGCGCGTTCAGACCTCGTTCCCGAGCAGTGGCCACCAGGTCGGACAAGGCGCGCGCGGCGGCAATCGTGGTGCTCATGCTTCGATCAACGTCTCGTCGGCGCGTGCATCGCGCATCGGGATGCTCGTTCCCCACATCACGTCTTGGTGCTCACGGTGGGCTGCGGCGATGGCTTCGCGCATGCTCTCCGCCAGCACCAAGACGTACTGCGTCGGGTGCGAGGCGGTGCTGTGCGAGTTGAGCTTGTAGAGCTTCATTGGTCGTCTCCCTGTTCTGTGGGTCGAGGCCTGGTCACGTCTCCGCCGTGCCAGAGGTGGCGACCGTCGTCGCGGACGGTGCATCCCGAGCACCACCCGCTTACGGGGTCGAAATCGTGGACGTGTGCGCTCATCGGTCTTCCTCGACCTCTTGCGCGGTTACCAAGGTGAGAGCCCTAGGAGAGTCTTGGTAAGTAGGTTCTTGGGCGGTTCTTAGTGCGACACCAGTTGTCACCCCTGGGCGCCGGTTTTTGTCACCCCTGAATCGGCTAGGGGTGACTGAGTTGTCACCCCTGGATTCGGTGTAGACGAGGGCCGTCGTGAGCACGTCGTAGACGGTCGGGCGGTAGCGCGAGTCGAGGTGTTGGACGTAGCGCTGATCACCCTCGCGAATGAGGTCGGCGGCGAGGAGTTCGCGAAGGGCTCGCTGGACGGTGCGCTCGGAGCATTCGAGGACATCGGCGATGGTCGAGACGTGAGGGTAAGCGCCGTATCCGAGGCCGTCCGTGCGGTCGGCGAGCTGGAGGAGGACACGGAAGGGCGTACCGTTGCAGCGGCTGAGCGGCAGGTTTGCCGCCCATATGTACGCTTCGAGGCTCACGCTTCACTCCGATTCGGTCTAGTCACGAGCACGAAGCTAGGCCGAATCGGAGTAACACGCCGGGATTGATTGCACACGGCGTGTCGCCAAATTGGAGTAGTGTGGCGCGCATGAACGCCGACGCCATCACCGGACAGAAGGTCCGTGACATCATGCGCGAACGCCGAATCTCGCAGGAGGCGTTGGCATCCGTGCTCGCCTCGACGCAGAAGTCGGTAAGCCGGAAGCTCTCGGGTGACCGGTCCTGGATGCTGGACGAACTGCTAGCCGTCGCGGCATTCTTCGAGGTCGCCGTGACCGATCTGTTGCCCGGAGCTGGCTATGAGCCGGTTCCCGCGGGCCGTGGCCGGGTCGGCGCGACTACAGATCAGAAGGTTAGGGGTTCGAGTCCCTTCGGGCGCACACTGTGTTGAGACAGTAAGAAGAGCCCCGGCGTGAGGAAACTCCGCCGGGGCTTTTTCTCTGCCCGGATGCCGGTGGCCTCTGCGGCAACTGGCTCGGGAACGCACGGCCCACGCGACGGCGACGGGTCAGCGCGCGGCGGACTTTTTTTTCTTGCCGCTCTTGCCCGCGTCCGGTGCGTCGCTCGGCGCCTCCGCTTCGTCGGCGGCGTCCCGTTCCTTCGCCCGCCGCTTCGCCTGTGAGGCGAGGCGGGCCAGATCGACCATGCGCAGGGCGTCCATCCGCGCCTTGCGCATCTGGGCGTACTCGGGATCGGCATCCGCCGTCATTCCCTCGACGTCGAGTCGTTGGCTGAGGTTCGCCTCGACATCGCCCCACGCGGCGATCCGCGCATCGCCGACCAGCACCTTGACCCGTTCGGGGTCGTCGGCGAGCGCGCGCAGTTCCTTCGCGACGCCGCGGGACTGCTTCGCGCGACGGCGGAGGTTGCGCGTGTCGCGGTCACGGTAGTCGTGGGTGCCGGACGAATCCGAGAACCGCCCCCACGCGCGTTTACGCTGGTGGGTCACGCGCTCGGCGGCCTGGTCCTGCTCGTCGGCGAGGGAGCGCAGCGTCTCGCGCGCCAGCTCGGCGAAGACCTCGCCATCGAACTGACCACCGCGGGCGATCGTGTCGACGAGGATGCGGTTGCGCACGGCGAGCCGAGCCGCGGCTGTCGCGATCGACAGTCCCTCGGCGATGGCCTCTTTCGTGCGCCCCACGTGACCTCCCCGTCCAGGCTATCGCCCGGGAAGCGTCAATCGCTCAGGACAGCTTCGCGACGATCGCGTCGATACGGCGCGAGCGGGTGTCGGCCGCCTTCGCCGCCTCGACATTGGTCACGTGCGCCTTCCGCGCGCTCGGCGAAAGCGCGTCGAAGGCGTCGCGCGCACCGGCCGCAGCGAGCGCTGCGGCAAGGTCCTCGGGCACCTCGACCGAGCGGGGCTCGGTGTCGAGGGTGAGATCGACGGATATGGGATCCCCTCCGGACAGACCGGTGCTCGCCCGTTTGTCGGACGAGAAGGGGATCAGCGACTTACCGCCCATCGAGCCGACCGTGCTGCGGTACGTGAAGCCGTTCACCTCGACGACCACCGCGGCGCGCTTTCCGCCCCCGAGGGCGTCGAGCACCTCGGCGGGGACCTCGATCCCGGTGTTGTTGCCCATCTGCGACAGGGTCGTTTCGAAACGCATGGCCAGAGTGTGGCAGATGCGGGGATAGGTGAACAGCACGGGAAATGCAATCCCCTCGATCCGGTCGACGCCGATCCTTATGGTCGAATCTGTTGCGGAGGGCCTCGGAGAGTACTCGGGGGCCTTCTGTCGTTTCCGGATGCATACCGGAGAACGGCCCGTGCGCGCAAAGGCCAATCCGAATCGAGCATTGTCTCCGAAGATGGGGTGAAGCGACCGGACGGTCGCTGCCAACAATCTGGGAGGTTCATCATGAGCTCGTCACCCAACCGTCTCGTGGCCACCGTCTTCGGCGCTGTCTACCTTCTGGTCGGTCTGCTCGGCTTCGCCGTCACCGGCGGCGTCGGTTTCATCGCCACGCAGGGCGGTCTGCTCCTCGGCATCTTCGAGGTCAACCCGCTCCACAACATCGCGCACCTCCTGATCGGTGCCGCGCTGCTCGTCTCGGGTCTCGCCAACGCGCGTGCCGCCAAGGGCGTCAACACGACCGTCGGAGCCGTCTACCTGCTCCTCGGCATCGTGGGCTTCTTCCTCGTCGGCACGGGGGCCAACATCCTCGCGCTCAACACGCCCGACCACTTCCTGCACCTCGCCAGCGCCGTCGTGCTGCTGGGTGTCGGTCTCGGCACCGAGCGCAACGTCCCCCGCACCGCGGCGGTCTGACGATGACCGCCGCGACCTTCGTGCGGTCGTGGCCCTCCGTATCCGCCTGGGGGGCCGGCCTCACCACCGCCGCCCTCGGCGCGGGTGCGATCATCCGTCCCAATTCCGGGGCCGTCGCGAGCGGCCTCGGGATCGGGATGGTGATCCTCGGTCTCGCCTCACTCGCGTGGGGCGCGGCCACCCTGTCCACGGGACGACTCGTCGTTCCGCGGACGGCTCTGGCGGGAGCGCTCGGCGCCCTCGCCCTCACGGCAGCCCTGATGTTCGCCGCGCCCGCTCACACGAGCATCGTCGGCGTCGCCGCGGCATCCCTCCTGCTCGTCGTCGTGGGCGCCTCGGCGGCCCTGCACCTGCGCCGCACCGCCCGGGATTCGAGTGCGCCGCGCACCGCTCAACCGATGAGCGTCGTCGGCCTACTGGTGGCGGCCGCCGTCATCGCCGTCGTCGTCACCCCCGCTCTGGGGGCGACGCAGAACGCCGTCCTCCTCCGCGACGACGGAACGGTCCCCGTCATCTCGCACGAGGGACACTGACCCCGCCAGCGGAGCCCGCCCGCTCAGACGGTGGCACGCTGGAAGGGTGACGATCGACGCTTCGAGACCCGTGCCCGGCTGGATCCAGTCGCTGCGCGGGAAGATCCTCGTCGCCCTGGCGGGAGACCCCACCGGCATGGCGCCCTACGTGCGCGCCATCGCCGACGGCGACGACACCGGATACTTCGTCGAGAACGGCCCCGCGTGGACCGTGCACGCCGGAATGGGGACCCTGGTCGCCGGCATCCGGGCCCTGCTCCTGCAGGCACTGCACCCCGGCGCCCTGGCGGGCGTGCACGACTGGTCGCGGTATCGCGAGGATCCGATCGGCCGTCTCACCGGAACCGTCCGGTGGGTCATCACCCTGACGTACGGATCGAAGACCCAGGCGGATGCCGAAACCGCGCGCGTCGGCCGATTCCACCGACGCGTGAAGGGCGAATACCGGGCCGGCGACGGTTCGGAACGCGCCTACACCGCTGAGGCGGCGGATCTGGTGCGATGGGTGCACCTCGCCTTCACCGACGCGTTCCTGGCGGGTCACGAGGTGTCGCGCTTGCCCATCCCCGGCGGGCCCGACGCGTACGTCGCCGACTGGGCGACGGCCGGCCGCCTCATGCGGGTCGTGGACCCGCCCCTGACCCGTGCCGCCCTGCGCGCCGAGATCGACGGCTTCGCCGACCGTGGCGAGTTGCGCGGCGACGAGCGCGTCGCCGACGTCGTGCGCTTTCTGCGCAAGCCGCCGTTCCGCGGCCTCATGGGCCTGTCGTACCGCGTGCTGTTCGCCGCGGCGGTGGCGACCATCCCCCGCCGGTATCGGAAGATGCTCGGGGTGCGGCGCTGGCCCCTCCCTGTCCTGACGCTCACGCGCGTCATCTTGCGCGTCACCGAACGGGCTCTCGGATCCGGCCCCCGCGCCCAGGACATGGCGCGGCAGCGACTGGCGCGGTTGAAGCGTGAGGGGCGGGAGGCGGCGTGAGCGACGACGCCCGTCAGGCCGCCGAGCGCTACCGCCTGGACCGACAGCTCCGCGACGCCGGCCTCGAGCCGGAACCCGCCGAGCACGAGGGTCCCGCGCGGGGCTCGACCGCCGCGGAGCGCGCCGCTTTCGTCGAGACCTCGATCCAGCAGGCCATCCGACGCGGCGAGTTCGACAACCTTCCGGGCGCGGGCAAGCCTCTCCCCGATCTGGGCGGCTCCCACGACCCGGACTGGTGGATCCGTCGCAAGATCGAGACCGAACAGCTGACCGGCCTGGGCCCACCCGCTCTGACCCTGCGGGTCGAGCACGCCGAGATGGCCGAGCGGCTGGATGCCATCGCACACGAACCCGAGGTGCGCGAGGCGGTCGAAGACTTCAACCGCCGCGTGATCGAAGCGCGGCGGCAGCTCCAGGGCGGCCCGCCCGTCGTGACCCCGACGGTCGACGTGGATGCCCAGGTGGAGGCGTGGATCGAGCGGCGGAGGGCACGTCTGGAAGCGGCCGCGGTGGCCGCGCCGGCGCGGCGTCGGCGGTGGTTCCGGCGGGGCTGACCGCGGGAGCGTCCCGTACGTCCGTCAGAGAGCCGCGAGCGCCTCGGCGCGCTCGATGAGCGCCCGCGCCCGCGCCAACGTGGGGGCGTACGACCCGTCGACCGGCCCCTCGGGCGTCGTGGAGAGCAGCGCCCGAGCGGCGTCGACGTCGGCGGGAGCGGGGGTGAAACCCGCGTGAGCGCCGGGGACGGCGGCATCCCGAAGAGCGAGCGTGCCGGTGAAACCCATCGCGACCGCGTGCACCGCGGCATCCTTCGCCTGCTCGATCGGCCCGCACGGGCCGTCGATCGGCCCGGCGATCCCCGCCGCGGCCGACGCCACCACGAGTTGCGCCCGCGGCCACGACAACGCGATGCGGTCGGCCGCCATGCCCGTGTCGCGCCGGAAGTCGCCGGTCCCGAAGGCCAGGCGACGAGTCGCGGGGTGGGCGGCGATGGCGGGAGCGGCCAGGAGCGCCGCGGCCGACTCGACCATCGCGACGATCGAGGTGCCGGAGGGGAGGGATGCCGCGATATGCGCCACGTCGTCGGGCCCGGCGCACATGGCCAGCACGACACCGGCGAGGCGATCGTCGAGCTCTCGGCCGAGGGCGAGGTCGGCCTCTCCGTCGCGGGTTCCCGCGGCACTGATACGCATCCAGACCGGCGCCTCGGCTGCCGCGCGGCGCACCCGCTCGCGGCCCTCGTCCTTCCGGCCGGCGGGGAGCCCGTCCTCGAGGTCGAGCACGAGCACGTCGGCCGCGGTCTCGAGCCCGCCCGCCAGCGGCGAGCGCAGCATCCAGGTGCGCGCGAGGTCGACACGCGCCGGGGCGGGGGCGGCCGAAGCCGCCCCCGCCGAGGTGTGGTGCGTCAGAGTCACGAGCGACCCCGTGCCGCGGCCTCCGCCTCGGCCTGAGCGCGGAAGGCGTCGAGCGACTGCGTGTCGACGGTGGCCGCGGGGCCCGCGCCGACCTGGGCGGACGCCTGCTCCTTGGCATCCGCCGCGGGAGTGGCCGAGTGGTCGTGTCCGGTGAGGATCGTCTCGTCGAACGGGATGTTGCCGGCGAGCACCTCGCGGACGCGCTGTCCGTCGTACTCCTTCGTCCAGACGCCGATGAGCATCGTGGCCACCGCGTTGCCCGTGAAGTTGGTGACGGCGCGGGCCTCGGACATGAAGCGGTCGATGCCGACGATGACACCGACACCGTCGACCAGGTCGGGGCGGTAGGCCGACAGACCACCGGCGAGGGTGGCGAGGCCGGCACCGGTGACACCGGCGGCGCCCTTCGACGCGATGATCATGAAGATCATGAGGCCGATCTGCTCACCGATCGACATGGGCGAACCCATCGCGGTGGCGATGAAGAGCGAGGCCATCGTCAGGTAGATCGCGGTGCCGTCGAGGTTGAACGAGTAGCCCGTCGGGACCGTGATGCCGACGACCGGCTTCGAGACACCCAGGTGCTCCATCTTGGCGATGAGGCGGGGAAGAGCGGCCTCGGACGACGAGGTGCCGACGATCAGCAGGTACTCGCGGCCCAGGTACTTCATCAGCGTGAAGATGTTGACGCGCGTCACGACGTACAGGAGCGTGCCCAGCACCACCGCGATGAAGAGGAAGCACGTGAGGTAGAAGGCGCCCATCAGGATGCCGAGGCTGATCACGGCCTGGAAACCGGTCTTGCCGACGACCGCGGCGATGGCGCCGAAGGCTCCGATCGGCGCGAGCCAGAGGATCATGCCGAGGATGCGGAAGACGAGCACCTGGAAGTTGCGAATGCCCTCGACCATACGCGCCCCGCGCTCGCCCATGCCCTGCAGGGCGAAGCCGACGAGAAGGGCGATGAACAGCACCTGGAGGATGCTGCCGCCGGTGAACGCCGAGAAGAACGTCGTGGGGATGATGCCCAGGATGAACTCCTGGGTCGAGGTCGCCTCGGCGGCGGGTGCGTCGTACTGAGCGCCGGCGATGTTCAGGCCCTCGCCCGGGTGGATGATGTTGCCGACGACGAGGCCGATGATCAGGGCGAACGACGACATGACCAGGAAGTAGACCATCGCCAGGCCACCGATCTTGCCGACCGTGGAGGCCTTCGCGATCGAGCCGATGCCCACGACGATCGTGCAGAAGATGACCGGGGCGATCATCATCTTGATGAGGCTGACGAAGCCCTTCCCGACCGGCTCGAGGGCCGTGGCGAACTGCGGGGCGACGAGGCCCACGATGACACCGGCGACGACCGCGACGATGACGGAGATGTAGAGCCAGTGATTGCGGTCGATCTTCTTGCGAGGCCGACCGTCGCGTGTGGTGCGGAGTGAGAGTGCCATGAGCGACTTCCCCTTTTCTAACGCCTTCGTTGAGTCCGGCGGGGGCGCCGGTCGATGTCATGACTTTGATCGACGCGGGACGTGCGGGCGATTTGTGGTCGTATTGTTCACGGCAAGCGCGACGAAGGGCGGGGTGATGAGACTGAGCGTGGGTGGACGCCTGGCATTGGTGTCCCTCGGCGTCGTGATCCTGGTCGCCGGCGTCCTGGCGGCGTTGTTGTCGGTGCAGCTGAGCGATTCCGGACAGCGCGAGGCCGAGAAGGTCACGCGTTCGGTGGCCGAGACGCTGGCGCACGAGCCCGACGTGGCGGCTCTCGTGGTGCAGCGCGACTCCGCTGCGCTGCAGCCGATGGTCGAGCAGATCCTCCCCGACGCCGACCTGTCGTTCGTCACGATCATGACCCCCGACGGCATCCGCCTCACCCACCGCAACCGGTCCGAGATCGGCCAGCAGTACATCGGCTCGCGAACCGAAGCCCTCGCCGGCCAGACGTTCACCGAGG
This sequence comes from Microbacterium testaceum StLB037, assembly GCF_900104345.1. Classification (GTDB taxonomy): domain Bacteria; phylum Actinomycetota; class Actinomycetes; order Actinomycetales; family Microbacteriaceae; genus Microbacterium; species Microbacterium testaceum_A. The sequence goes on along the minus strand of NZ_FNJN01000004.1, from coordinate 85,134 downwards.
TCTACGAGGGCACTCTCGGTCCCTCGGTGCGCACCATCGTCCCCATCCGCGACGGCGGCGACGAGAACGGCGACATCGTGGGCCTCGTCGCCGTCGGGGTCACGCTCGGCGCCGTGCAGCAGGACCTCGCCGCTCGCGCACCACTGATCGTGCTGGCATCCGCCGCCATCGTCGGGATGGGGGTTCTCGGCGCCCTCTACGTCCGCCGCAGTGCCCGACGCGTGACCGGTTCGTACACGCCCGCCGAACTGTCGCGCCTCGTCGAGAGCTACGAGACGGTGCTGCACTCCCTCCGCGAGGGTCTCGTGGTCACCGATCGCTCCGGACGCATCGTGCTCTACAACGACGAAGCCGCTGACCTTCTGGGCCTTCCTCCCGCCTCCAGCGGGCAGGTCTCACTCGATCCGCGCGCGGTCGACATGGATGCCGGCCTCGCCGAGGCCATCGCGAGCGGTCGGCGCATGGTCGAGGAGACCGTCGTGAACGGAGAGCGGGTGCTGCTGGTCAACCAGGAGGAAGCACGTGATCTCGCGGGGCGTCGCGCGCCCGAGCGCGGCCGAGTCATGACGCTGCGCGACCGCTCGGAGCTGCAGGCACTGCTCGGTGAGCTCGAGGGGGTCCGGACCCTCAGCGACACCCTCCGTTCCCAGACCCACGAGCACGGCAACCGGCTGCATGCCCTGCTGGCGCTGCTCGAACTCGGACGCATCGACGAGGCCCGCCGATTGATCGTGGCCTCGACCGGCGAACGGCAAGAGCTCGCCGATCGCCTCGTCTCGGACGATGACGACGCCGTGGTCGTCGCCCTCCTGCTCGGCAAGCTCGACGAGGCGTCCGAACGCGGAGTGCGCCTCGACCTCGACGTCGCCGAGCCCACGCCCGCACTCCCCCTCGCCGCGGCCGAGGCGGTCACCGTGGTGGGCAACCTTGTCGACAACGCCCTGGATGCCGCAGCGGCAGGCGCCGAACCCCGATGGGTGCGCGCGACCCTCCGCGAAGGCGGTGGCGACGTGGTGCTCGACGTCTCGGACAGCGGGGCCGGTTTCGACCCGTCGCTGCCCGACCCGTTCGCCTTCGGGGCGTCGACCAAGCCTGCGCACGCCCCCGGTGGCCGGGGCGTGGGCCTCGCCCTCGTGCGCGATATCGTCGCCGCCCACGGTGGAACCCTGCAGGTCGTGGCGGACCCCACCACCGTCCGCGTCTTCCTTCCCGCCGTCGCCGAGGCGGTGGTCTCGTGATCCGCGTGCTGGTCGTGGACGACGACGCCCTCGCCCTCGAACTCCACAGCGCGTACGTCGAGCGATTACCGGGCTTCGAGGTCGTGGGGCAGGCCGCGGGGGCGCGCGCCGCTGTCACCGCGCTGGCCGATCCCGACCGGCGGATCGATCTCGTCCTGCTCGACATGACGATGCCCGACGGCTCGGGTCTCGACGTGGCACGCCGGCTGCGCGCCACCGGATCGCGCGTCGACATCATCGCCGTGACAGCCGTGCGCGACGCCGCGACCGTGAGGGCGGCCGTGTCGATCGGGGTCGTGCAGTACCTGATCAAGCCGTTCGCGTTCGCGGCGTTCCGGGAGCGGCTGGAAGCGTACCGTTCCTACGTCGAGGGACTGGACCGCGCGGCGGGCGACGCAACTCAGTCGGAGGTCGACGCCCTGCTCGGGTCGCTGCGCACCGTGACCGCACCGGGGCTGCCGAAGGGCCTCAGCGACGAGACGCTGCAGGCCGTCGCCGAGAGGGTGCGCACCGCCGCGGGCGCGGTGTCGTCGACCGAGGTCGGTGAGAGCGAGGGCATGTCGCGCGTGACCGCGCGCCGGTATCTCGAGCACCTCGCCGACGTGGGTCGCGTCCGCCGTGTGCCGCGCTACGGCGGACAGGGCCGCCCCGAGATCACCTACGCCTGGGTGCGCGGCTGACGGCCGGGCGTCCGCACGCCCACCGGCTCAGAGGTCGAAGGCGGCGCGGACGCCCTCGTTCACGACCACGCCGGCGCGCACGTTCAGGCCCTTGGCGAGGGCGGGATCGGCGGATGCCGCGGCCTCCCAGCCCTGCTCGGCGATGCGCGTGATGTACGGCAGGGTGGCGTTCGACAGCGCCCGCGTCGAGGTGTGCGGCACCGCGCCCGGCATGTTCGCCACGCAGTAGTACAGCGCCTCGTGCACGCGGAAGGTGGGCGCGTCGTGCGTGGTCGGACGCGAGCCCTCGAAGCAGCCGCCCTGGTCGATCGCGATGTCGACGAGCACCGAGCCCGGCTTCATCGCGGCCACCATGTCGTCGGTGACGAGTTTGGGGGCGGCGGCGCCGGGGATGAGCACCGAGCCGATCACGAGGTCGGCGTCGGCGAGCTGCTCGGCGATCTCGAGGCGAGTCGAGGCGCGGGTCTCGACCGCGCCGCCGAAGCGCTCCTCGAGCTGACGGAGCTTGGGCAGCGAGATGTCGATCACCGTGACGCGGGCACCGAGTCCGAGGGCGTTGGCCGCGGCGTGCTCGCCCGCGACGCCGCCGCCGATCACGACGACCTTCGCCCTCGGGGTGCCGGGGACGCCGCCGGGGAGCAGCCCGCGCCCGCCCGAGGCGCGCAGCAGGTGGTGCGCGCCCTCGATGATCGACAGCCGACCGGCGACCTCGCTCATCGGCGCCAGGAGCGGCAGCGCGCGGTCGGCGGTCTGCACCGTCTCGTAAGCCACGGCCGTGGTACCGGCGGCCATGAGGGCGTCGGTCAGCGGCCGGTCGGCCGCGAGGTGCAGGTACGTGAAGAGCGTGAGGTCGCGGCGCAGGAATCCGTACTCGGATGCGATGGGCTCTTTGACCTTCACCAGCAGTTCGGCGCGCGCCCAGGTCTCTTCGGCGGTGTCGACGATCTCGGCCCCGGCCGCGCGGTACTGCTCATCGGAGAAGCCGCTGCCCTCACCCGCACCCGCCTGCACGAAGACCTCGTGACCACGATGGACGAGCGAATCGACCCCCGCGGGCGTCATGGCGACGCGGTTCTCGTTGTTCTTGATCTCGGTCGGCACGGACACGCGCATGGGTTCCTCCTCGAGCGGATGAGCGTTGCCGAGAGGATCGCAGAAAAGAGTGTTTCTGTGGTGTTTCTCCGCAGATTCTTCGGTTCTTGCGGCTTGCCTGGCGATATCATCGGCTAAATGACCCCCACTGTGCTCGACGACGCGAAGGATCTACGGTGGCCGACGACGACCTGCACCCCCTCGACGCGCGCACCATCGAGCTGCTGTCGGCCGACGCGCGGATGACGAACGCCGCCCTCGCCGAGGAGCTCGGGGTCGCGGCATCCACCGCCCATGCCCGCCTGCGGGGCCTCGTCGACCGCGGGCTCATCACCGGGTTCCACGCCGCCGTCGACCAGAGTCGCCTCGGCCGCGGACTGCAGGCGATCGTCGGGGTGACCCTGCGCCCGGGGCAGCGACAGGAGAGCATCCGCGCGTTCGCGCACGAGATCCGCCGCCACCCCGACGTGATCCAGCTGTTCTTCCTCGGGGGCGCCGACGACTTCCTCGTGCACATCGCCGTCGACGATTCGTCGGCCGTGCGCCGCTTCGTCGTCGACCACCTCTCGGCCCGACACAGCGTCGCCTCGACGCGCACGAGCATCATCTTCGAGTACCACCGCAACGCCCTCGCGGCGGATTTCGACTGACCACACCCCCGCGTGAGGGGTCAGGAATCGTCGCTTCGAGGCGCCCCAGGCGACAACGTCTGACCCCTCACGCGGACGGCGAGCCTACGAACGACTCCACGACGCTCCTCGCCGTGACGGGCTCACGCCCGAGGAGGTCCGGGAGCGTCGGGGCGGTTCCGCCGAAGAAGCCACCGGACACCGCGCGGAAGAACCCCAGAGTGAACGGGACCGCAGCCTCGGGTTGGCCGGCTGCGATCGCCCTGCGCGCCCACTCGCCCTCGTCGACCACCTCGAAGCCCACGTCGCGGTGGGCCGCCTCTCCCGCCCAGCGCGCGAGGTCGGCGAAACGGGGTGCGTCGGCCGCCGTGAGCGTCACGGGCCCCTGAGGCAGTTCGTCGCTCAGGAGGAGAACCGCAGCAGCCTCGGCTGCGTCTTCGCGCGAGGTCCATGACACCGGCCCGTCGGCGGGCACCGCCACGACGCCCGACTCGCGCCACGGCCCGAGCATCCACTCGAGCGAGTGCGCGTAGAACCCGTTGCGCAGCGCCGTCCACCGCAGGCCCGAGTCGGCGAGCAGCGCCTCGGTCGCCGCGTGGTCGCGCGCGGGACCGAAGGGGGAGGCCGCGTGGGCACCCTGGTGGCTCGTGTACAGCACGTGACCGACCTCGGCGATCCGCGCGGCGTCGACGGCCGCGGCGTGCAGGGCGACGGCGTCGGCGCCCCGATCGTTCGACGAGACGAGGAGCAACCGATCGGCACCTTCGAACGCCGACGGGAGACTCGTCGGGTCCGCGTAGTCGCCGCGACGAACCGCCACTCCGCGCTCGGCGAATCGCCCGGCGCGAGAGGGATCGCGGACGACGAGAGTGAGGTCCGCGGGGCCGACGGTCTGCAGCAGGTGGTCGACCGTCCGGCCGTTCAGGGCGCCCGTTGCGCCGGTGATGGTGATCATCGTCATGCTCCTTTTGTTATCGACGGAAACAGTGGGAAGCTAACAGCGATTACCGCTGATAACAAGTGTTTGTTATCGTCGAACCATGACTCCTCCGGCGCCCCGAGACGACGTGCGTGAGCGGATCGTGGGAGCCGCGGCGGAGATCCTCCGCACCGAAGGGTCGGCGGGCGTCACGACGCGGGCGGTAGCCGAACGCGCGGGCGTTCAGGCTCCGACGATTTACCGCCTGTTCGGCGACAAGGACGGCCTGCTCGACGCGGTCGCCGAGCACGCGATGGCCCTCTTCAGCGCGTCGAAGACCTCCGCCCTGACGTCTGCCCCCGCCTCGACGGATCCGGTGGGCGAACTCCGCGAAGCGTGGGGCGAGACGGTGCGGTTCGGCCTCGACAACGCCGACCTCTACGTCATCCTCAGCGACCCGCGCCGCGGCCGGGATTCCCCCGCCCTCGCGAACGGCGTCCGCGCGCTCGAGGAGCGAGTGCGCCGCGTGGCCGCGGCGGGGCTCTTACGCGTCGCCGAGGCTCGCGCCGTCGCGCTGATCCACGCCGCCGGCACGGGCGCCATTCTGTCGCTCCTCGAACAGCCGATCGGCGAGCGCGACCCCGAACTGGCGACCACTCTGCTCGACGCCGTCCTCGATCGAATTCTCATCGAGCAGGAAGAGTCCGCGGCAGAGGAGATGCCCGCCGCGCATCGCGCCGCCGCCATCACCCTGCGCGCAGTCACCGACGACCTCACCGCCCTCTCAGTCCCCGAGCGCGCTCTGCTCGCCGAATGGCTCGACCGAATCATCGACAGTCACTGACGCGACGTCGGGAACGGGCGGCGCGAGCGGATCTCAGCGCACCGCGGCCGCGATCGCGGCGATGTCGGCGGGCGTCGACCGGCAGCAACCGCCGACCAGACGCGCGCCGGCGGCGACCCACGCGGGCGCGTCGTCGGCGAGCGGGGCGGCGCCGCCGTGCCAGGTGCGGCTTGCGGCATCCCAGGTCTCGCCCGTGTTCGGGTAGACCACCAGCGGCAGGCCCGGGGCGTCTTCGAGCGCGGGCAGTACCGAGCCGGGAGCGCAGCAGTTGACGCCCACGGCGACGACACCGGGGGCGGATGCCGCTTCGCGCAGTGCCGCGGCGAGCGCCCCGCTCCCCGCGAAACCGGTGCTGTCGGCCGAGAGGCTGACGAAAGCGGGCATGTCGAGCGCGGCGAGCTCGAGCGCGAGGGCCTCCACCTCTAGCGGCGAGGGAATGGTCTCGATCGCGAGGACGTCGGCTCCGGCATCCGCGAGCACGTGCAGGCGTCGGCGGTGAGCCTCGCGCAGCTCGGCGAGCGAGAGCCCGTACGCGCCGGTGTACTCGCTGCCGTCGGCGCGGAGCGCTCCGACCGGGCCGACGGATGCCGCGACCACCGCCGCGCCGGCCTCTCGCGCCACGGCCACCGCACGGTGCAGCAGCGCCTCGACCTCGGCATCCGGAATCCGTCCGGCGAAACCGATCTGGTACGACGCGGTGATCACGACCTCGGCGCCCGCGGCGACGAACTCGGCGTGGGCGGCGCGCACCTCGTCGGGGTCGTCACGCAGCACTCGCGCCGACCAGAGATCGCTCGTGACGTCGTTTCCGCGCGCCTCGAGCAGCGTGCCGAGGCCGCCATCGAGGATGACGGGGCGCTCGGTCAGAGCGGTGGCGAGGTCGATCACGCCTCGTGCGTCTCGCCGGCGGCGAGGACGCGCAGGGCACTCGCGAGGAGGGCCTGGTCCTGTCGGCTGACATCGCGCAGGGCGTCGGCCTCGAGGCGGACGAGCTCGGTCATCGCGGCATCCACCCGCTCGATGCCCTCGGCGGTGATCGCGACGAGGATCGCACGACCGTCGGAGGGGTTGGGGCGTCGGTTCACGAGGCCGCGCTCGGCGAGCTTGTCGAGGCGGTTGGTCATCGCTGCGCTGCCGATCATGGTGGCGGTGATCAGGCGCGTGGCGCTGAGCTCGGTGCCCGCGCGCCGGAGCACCGCGAGCACGTCGAACTCCCACACGGCGATGTCGGCACTCGCGAAGGCTTTCGCGCGGAGCTTCGACAGGTGGAAGGCCGCGCGACGCAGGCGCGACATCACGTCGAGGGGTGTCAGGTCGACCTCGGGCAGCAGCTGCGACCAGGCGTCGATGAGGAGGTCGACCTCGTCGTCTTTACTGCTCGCGGTAGGCATTCTTCGACGGTACCGGAGCCGGGGGGTGTCGCGGCGCGCGACGGGCGGTGCGGACGCGGCGAACGAGCGTCGAGCGTCGGTGGGTCCGGACGGTTCGAGACGTGTCCGCACGTTGCGGAAAAGACGCCGGATGCCGGCGTCCCCCGCCCCGCCTGCTTCAGCGCACGCGCGGGGGCGCCGTCGTCCCGCGCGCGACGAGGCGGGTCCGCAGTTCGATGTGCGTCTCGGGCAAAGTGTCACCGGCGAGGAGCGTCAGCACCATCCGCACGGCCTCGGCGCCGAGGCGCTTCATCGGCTGGCGGACGGTGGTCAGGGCCGGTTGGGCGCGCGCGGCCTCGGGGACGTCGTCGAAACCGACCACCGACAGGTCGTCGGGCACGGTCAGTCCGCGCGCGCCGGCGACCTCGATGATGGACAACGCCGACAGGTCGTTCGCCGCGAACACCGCCGTAGGCGGATCGTCGAGCGAGAGCATGGCCTCGGCGGCCTCGCGGGCGACGTCCTGGGCGTAGCGGCCGACGCCGACGAGAGCGGGGTCGAAGGCGATGCCGGCGGCCGCGAGTCCCGCGCGGTACCCCGAGGCGCGGGCGCCCGCCGAGCGCAGGTCGGGACGCCCCGCGATGAACCCGATGCGGCGGTGACCGAGCTGCGCCAGGTAGTGCACCGCCTGCTGCGCACCGGTGTAGCTGTCGGACTCGACGGTCGGCACATCACCTCGGCCCGTGTGCGGGTCGATCGCGACGATCGGCACCTCGCCCGAGACGTTGACGACCGTGGGGGTGACGATGATCGCCGCATCGATGAGCGTTCCGCTCAGGCGGCTGAGCGAGCGACGCTCCCACCCTTCGCCGTCGCGACGGGCACCGGTGTACGCGAGCAGGTCGTACCCGGTGTCGGACAGGGCTCCCCCGACGCCCTTGAGGATCTCGGCCGAGAACGGCTCGATGTCGGCCACGAGTACGCCGATCACGCCGGTGCGGCGCGAGCGCATGCTGCTCGCGACGAGGCTGGATTCGTAGCCGAGGGTCTTCACCGCGTCGAGCACGCGGCTCACCGTCTCGGGCGAGACGCCGTAGCGACCGTTCACCGCTTTCGACACCGTGGCCACCGAGACCCCGGCCGCCGCGGCGACGTCGTGAATGGTCGGGCGCCTCGTCATGGCATCCGACCCTAGCGTGGAAATCATTTTCGAAAACGTTTGACGACCCCTCCGCCCGCGGGCGACACTGCTGACACCTCGGGAGCAGCAGACCCCGAGAAGCGCATGAACGGCGGAGCAGCCGAACACCGACGCGTCCCACGGCGCACCTCGACGAAGAGAAACGGGAATCACATGAACACGCGCAAGATCCTCGCCGGAGCGGCCCTCGCCGTGGCCGGCACCCTCGCTCTCGGCGGGTGCGCCGCAGGCGGCGGCAGCGGCCAGAACGCCGACGGCAGCGTCACCCTGACGCTCTGGCACAACTCCACCACCGGCGACGGCAAGAAGTACTGGGAAGACACCGCCGCCGCCTTCGAAGCGGCGAATCCGGGCGTCACCATCGAGATCCAGGCCGTGCAGAACGAGGAGATGGACGGCAAGCTCCAGACCGCCCTCAACTCGGGCGACGCCCCCGACCTGTTCATGGCCCGCGGCGGCGGCAAGCTCGCCGACATCGTCACCGCCGGCCAGGCGATGGACCTGACCGACAAGATCTCGGCCGACGCCAAGACCGCGCTGGGCTCCTCGCTGTCGGCGTTCGAGATCGACGGCAAGAATTACGGCATGCCCGTCGCTGTGCTCCCCTCGGGCATCTTCACCTCTCAAGACCTGCTCACCGCCGCCGGCGTCACCGCGGCGCCGAAGACCATCGACGAGCTCGAGGCGGCCAACGCCAAGATCAAGGCGACCGGTGTGGCCCCGATCGCCGTCGGCGCGAAGGACGCCTGGCCCGCCGCCCACTGGTACTACAACTTCGCACTGCGCGCCTGCTCGAAGGACGTGCTCGACTCCGCCGCCGCGAGCCGCAGCTTCGACGACCCGTGCTGGCTGAAGGCCGGCGAAGACCTGCAGTCCTTCCTCGCCACCCAGCCCTTCAACGACGGCTTCCTCACCACCGCCGCCCAGCAGGGCGCCGGTTCGTCGGCGGGCCTGCTGGCCAACCATCAGGCCGCCATGGAGCTCATGGGCGCGTGGGACCCGGGCGTGATCGCCTCGCTGACCCCCGACGAGCAGCCCCTGGCCGACCTCGGCTGGTTCCCCTTCCCCGAGGTCTCGGGCGGAGACGGCGAGCCGGGCGCCATGATGGGCGGCGTCGACGGCTACTCGTGCTGGGTCAACGCTCCCGCGCAGTGCACCGACTTCTTGAACTTCCTCGTGAACAAGGAGAACCAGGAGGCCTACGCGAAGGCGTTCCAGACCCTCCCCGCCTCGAGCGAGGCCGAGGGAGCGGTGACGACGCCCGCGCTGAAGTCGGTGCTCGAGGCCTACTCGAAGGCTCCCTACGTCTCGGTGTGGCTCGACACCCTCTACGGCCAGAACGTCGGCAACGCGCTGAACGTCGCCGTCGTCGACATGTTCGCCGGCAAGGGTTCGCCGCAGGGCATCGTCGACGCCGTCAACGCCGCCGCCTCCCGCTGAGGACACCGCTCATGACGACGCAGCTCGCCGCCTCGGCGACCGACGCCGCCGGGTCTCGCCGCCCGGCCGGGGAGGGTGCGCAGCGCACCCCCTCAGCCGGGCGGCCGCCCGCGCGGCGACGGCTCGAGAACTGGCGCATCCGCGGCGAACTCGCGATCCTCCTGGGGCCCGCCCTGGTGGTCTTCGTGTCGTTCGTCATCCTCCCCGTCGCCCTGGCCGCGTACTACGGCTTCTACAAGTGGTCTGGCTTCGGCACTCCGGTCGACTTCGTCGGCATCCGCAACTACGTCACGATCCTCACCGACCCCGCGTTCCACGAGGCCCTCGGCCACAACGCGTTCATCGTGGGCGGCTCTCTCGTCCTGCAGGGGCCCCTCGCCCTCGGACTCGCGCTGCTGCTGAACCGCAAGATGCGGGCGCAGTCGCTCATCCGCGTGCTGATCTTCGTGCCCTACGTCATCTCGGAGGTCGTGGTCGGTCTCGGCTGGGGCCTCATGCTGCAGTCGGGCGGAGCGCTGAACGGGGCTCTCGAGAAGATCGGGCTCGGCGCCCTCCGCGCCGACTGGATCTCCGACCCGGCGCTCGCCATCTGGACGCTGCTGATCATCATCACGTGGAAATACATCGGCTTCGCGGTGATCCTGTTCCTCGCCGGGCTCCAGGGCATTCCCGAAGAGCTCAGCGAGGCCGCGGCCATCGACGGCGCCTCGTACTGGCAGATCCAGCGCCACATCGTGCTGCCGCTGATGGGTCCGACCATCCGCATCTGGGCGTTCCTGTCGATCATCGGCTCGCTGCAACTGTTCGACCTCGTCTGGATCATCTGGGGCCAGTACGTCGCGTCGACCGCCGGCACCTCGACCATGGCCACCTACATGGTCGCCAACGGCCGCAACGCGGGCAGCTTCGGCTACGGCAGCGCCGTGGCCGTGGTCATGTTCCTCATCTCGCTCGCCGTCGCCCTCGTCTACCAGCGCTTCGTGCTGCGGCGCGACACCGCCGGCGCCCTCACCGGAGGCACCAAATGACCGCTACCGCCACGCTCGTGGCCCCCAAGGCCCCGCGCTCGTCGCTGCGCTCCCCCGCCGGGGCGAAGCGCTCCACCTCGGTGCTCGTCGGCTTCGTCGCCCTGCTGCTGATCGGCATGATGCTGGCCCCCGTGGTCTACATCATCCTCGGCGGCTTCCGCTCGAACGCCGAGATCACCGTCGACCCGGCGGGCTTCCCGACCACCTGGAACTGGCAGAACTACGCCGACGTGCTCGGCAGCCCCATCTTCTGGGGCCAGGTCGGCAACTCCGCCATCGCGGCGATCGCCACGACGGTCTTCGTCGTCGCGTTGGGTCTGATGGCGGCCTACGCCCTGGCGCGCTACCGTTTCCGCGGTCGCGGCGCGGTGTTCGCGCTGTTCACCGCGGGCCTGATGTTCCCGATGACCGTGGCCATCACGCCGCTGTACATCCTCGTTCGCAACCTCGGCCTGATGAACTCGCTCGCGGGCGTCATCGTTCCGCAGATCGCGTTCGCCCTGCCGCTGACGATCATCATCCTGTCGCCGTTCCTCGCGGCGATCCCGAGCGAGCTACAGGAGGCCGCCTCGATTGACGGGCTCGGGCGGCTCGGCTTCTTCTGGCGCATGGTGCTGCCCCTCGCCGTCCCCGCGGTCGTGACCGTCGGCATCCTGGCCTTCGTCAACAGCTGGAACTCGTACATGCTGCCGCTGTTCATCCTCAACAACGAGGCCGCCTTCACGCTGCCTCTCGGCACACAGGCCTTCGCCTCGCAGTACTCCGTCGACACCGCGCGGGTCCTGGCATTCACTTCGCTGTCGATGATCCCCGCTCTGCTGTTCTTCAGTGTCTTCGAGCGTCGGATCGTCGGCGGCCTCACCGGCGCCGTGAAGGGCTGACCCCACCATGACCATCCAGAACACCGACGTCGGTGCTGCCCGGGTATCCGGAACGTCCCCCCGCGTGCGAGCGCTCGTGGCCGAGATGACCCTCGACGAGAAGCTCGCGCAGCTCGTCGGGTACTGGGTCGACCAGGGCGACGAGGTCGTCGCCCCCCTCTCGGGCGAGAAGGTCACCACCACCGCCTACGCCGATGCCACGGTGCACGGCCTCGGCCACCTGACCCGTGTCTACGGCACGCGACCGGTCGACCCGGTCGAGCGCGCCCAGTGGCTGTGGGGCGAACAGCGTCGCCTGCAGACCGAGACGCGCCTCGGCATCCCCGCGCTCGTGCACGAAGAATGCCTCACCGGATTCGCGGCGTGGAAGGCGGCGACCTTCCCCACACCCCTGGCCTGGGGGGCGTCTTTCGATCCGGATGCCGTCGAGCTCATGGCATCCGCGATCGGTCGCTCGATGCGCGAGGTCGGTGTGCATCAGGGGCTCGCTCCGGTGCTCGACGTGGTGCGCGACGCCCGGTGGGGACGCGTCGACGAGTGCATCGCCGAAGACCCGTACGTGGTCGGCACGATCGGCACGGCGTACGTCCGCGGGCTCCAGGAGGCGGGCGTGCACGCGACACTGAAGCACTTCGTCGGATACTCCGCCTCGCGCGCCGGGCGCAATCACGCCCCCGTGTCGGCCGGGCAGCGCGAACTGCAGGACGTCTTCCTCCCCCCGTTCGAGATGGCCGTGCGCGACGGCGGCGTGCGCAGCGTCATGAACTCCTACACCGAGATCGACGGGGTGCCCGTCGCATCGAGCCCCGAGCTGCTGACCGACCTCCTCCGCCGCCGGTGGGGGTTCGACGGCACGGTCGTGTCGGACTACTTCGCCGTGGAGTTCCTCCGCTCGATGCACGGGATCGCCGCCGACCGCGGCGAGGCCGCACAGCTTGCCCTCGAGGCCGGGATCGACGTCGAGCTTCCGGGGCCCGACGCCTACCCGTATCTGGCCGAGCGGGTGGCATCCGGCGCCCTTCCCGAGTCCGTGGTCGACCGGGCGGTCGCGCGCGTGCTCGCCGAGAAGGAAGACCTCGGGCTGCTGGATGCCGACTTCTCCGAGGCCCCGACCACGGTCGACCTCGACGACGCCGAGCATCGCGCCCTCGCGCGTCGACTCGCCGAGGAATCGGCCGTGCTGCTGCGCAACGACGGCGTCCTTCCCCTCGCAGCCGGAACGCGGATCGCCGTCATCGGACCGAACGGCGACAGCGCCGAGGCGCTGATGGGCTGCTATTCGTTCGCCAACCACGTGCTCGCGCACCACCCCGGAACCCCGATGGGCTTCGAGATCCCGACGGTCCGCGAGGCACTCGTCGAGCTGTTCGGCGAGGTCTCCTACACCCGCGGATGCGAGGTCGAGGGGACGGAGCTCTCGGGTCTGGAGGCCGCGGTGTCCGCCGCCCGCGACGCCGAGGTCGCGATCGTTGTCGTCGGCGACCGGTCCGGGCTCTTCGGACGCGGAACGGTCGGCGAGGGCAACGACGCCGACTCGCTGGAACTGCCGGGCGTGCAGCGACAGCTCGTCGAGGCCGTCGTCGCGACCGGCACGCCCGTCGTGCTCGTGCTGCTGACCGGTCGACCCTACGCCCTGGGCTGGGCGCTCGATGTCGCCGCGGGACCGGCAGCGGTGCTGCAGGCGTTCTTCCCCGGCGAGGAGGGCGGGCCCGCGCTGGCCGCGCTGCTCGCCGGAGACGCCACCCCCTCGGGGCGTCTGCCCGTCTCGCTCCCCCGCTCCGCCGGTGCGCAGCCCTACTCCTACCTCCACCCCCTGCTGGGCGGGCCGTCAGGCGTCACGAGCACCGACCCCACCCCCGTGCGCCCGTTCGGATTCGGGTTGTCGTACACGACGTTCGAGAGGGGGGAGCTACGGGTGGACGGAGTCACGGCGACCCACGCGCGCCGCGACGCCGGTGTGCCGGCATCCGGAATCTCCGCCGAGGCGCGCGCCGGCGATGCGCTCACCGTCTCGGCTCGCGTAACGAACACCGGAGCCGTGTGCGGCGCCGACGTCGTGCAGATCTACGCGCATCGTGCTGTTGCGACCGTCACGCGCCCCGTCGCGCAGCTCGTGGCGTACGCGCGTGTGGAACTCGATCCCGGCGAGAGCGCCGACGTGCGCTTCACCGTGCCCGCATCGCGTCTTGCCTACAGCGATCGTGCGCTGCGACGTGTGGTTGAGGCGGGCGAGGTGGAGCTACGGCTCGGGCCGTCGTGCGCGGCGGTCGACGAGTCGGTGACGCTGCGGATCACCGGGCCGGCGTACGAGGTGGGCATCGATGACGCGCGGATCGTCGAGGTGGACGTGCGGAGGGGGTGAGGCCGGGTTCGGCGCGAAACCGAGCACGACGTTTCGCGCCGAACCCGGAAACCCGGCTGCCGGTGACGGTCGCGCAGTCCTCTGTATCAGCTGGTGCGGTCGAGGATGAGTTGCGTCGCTTCGCGGGGGGCGTCCCATTGCGGGAAATGGCCGCACCGTTCGAACCAGTGGAGCGAGGCGTCGGGGAACAGTCGCGTGGCGCGATCGGCCTGTTTCGGCACCGTCACGAGATCGCGCCGACCCCACCCGATGGTGACCCGGCCGGGTGCCGTGCCTGCGGGGGCGCCCTGTTGCAGCGGGCCTTTCGTGAGGGCGTCCATGGCGTCTCCGACCGAGGGGGAATCGGCCAGTCCGCGCACGTCCGCCAGCACGGTTTCCCGCGAAAGAGCCCAGGGTCGCGTTGACAGCTGCGCCAGGAGCAGCGTCCGCCCGACGGGGTTGCCGAGCAGGGCCGGCAGCGTGCCGCGCAATGCTCGGACCAGCGCGATCGACGGCCGCAGCGTGGCGGCGAAGACGGCACGCTCACGGGGACTCCAGAAGCCGCCGGGGTCCAACGCCACGGTGTCTGCGCCGACTCCCCTCCGCGCGAGCTCGAGCACGATTCGGCCGCCCATCGACTGCCCGACGGTGGAGACCGCATCCAGCCCCTGCTCGCGGATGAAGTCCGCGACGGAGTCGGTCAACGTGGCGATGGAAACGTCACCGGACAGCGGCGGTGTCTGACCGAACCCCGGCAGATCGACGGCGATGACCTCACGGTGCCGGGCCAGGTCGTCGAGGACCGGGGCCCAGGATCGCCAGCCCGCGCCCAAGCCGTGCACCAGCAGCAGCGGGCTGCCCGTCCCTCGTCGAATATGGTTCAGCGTCACACTCGCAACGTTAAGCCGGGCGCCTTCTCGAGTACACGGCGGCCCGGATGATTGCGGCGGTCGGCACGGAGGCGTATAAGCGGGGAGTGCGCGAGCCGATGAAGCTCCGAGATGCGCTCGATCATGCTCGCGTCACGGCCGGCGCACAGCGCGTGGTCGACGTCGAGGTGCGGCGAGATTGACTCTCGGCGCAGCGGAGAACCACCGCTCGAACGTCCAGAACACCCGGACGGATTCTCGGGCCCTCCGGGTGTTCTGGACTCTGGGCCGGCCCCGGGCGGGGCGGCGACCTCAGCCGGCGGGACCGCTCAGGACGTCGACGGCGGCGGCGAAACCGACCACGTCCTCGATGATCGTGCCCCGTATGGCCACGGCAGGCAGGTCGTCGGGGGCGGGGCGAAAAGGTCGCCCTGGAACACGGTGAAGCTTGCGCTGCGCCCGGGGGCGATCGCCCCCTCGTCCACCCCGGCAGTCTGCGCCGCAGAGAGCGTGTACGCCGTGAGGGCCTCTGCCCGTGTCAGCCGCTGCGACGGCCCCACCGCGCCCATGTCGACCGCGCCCACCCGCCGTCGCATCTCAGCGATCGCGATGATCTCCCGCGGGTCGAAGGGCCCGATGGGCCAGTCGGAACCGATGGCCACGATGGTTCCGGCGTCGAGGAGATCTTCGAGTGCGACAGTGCGGGCGAGTCGAATGTAACACCGGCGATCGCGGTCGTCTCCGGCACTGCCGACGACCCGGCGCCGCGTTAGCGTTGACCCACGCCATCGACGCCGCGAGAGGACCGGATGACGCTGCACGACGAGACCACGCCCCCCGAAGCCGCTGCGCTCGCGCACCCTGCGTCCGGTGGGCCCGACGCCGGCTCGCGCCACGACCGCGCCGTCGGCAACCTCGCCTCGCGCGTCTACCCCGACGGCGACGACGCCCGAACCGACCCGTGGTCGATCGATCTGGAGCGCATCCAGTTCTCGCCGTACTTCTCGCGCCTGTCCGCCGTGACGCAGGTCGTGTCGCCCTCGATCGGCGGGGCCCCCGTGCACAACCGCCTCACCCACACGCTCAAGGTCAGCGCGATCGCCCGCGTCGTCGCCCTACAGCTGAACACCCGCTCCCGGCGGGCCGGTGAGGGCGACGTCTGCAACGCCACCGTCGTCGAGGCGGCCGCCTACGCGCACGACCTCGGCCACCCGCCCTTCGGCCACCTCGGCGAGTCCACCCTCGACCGTCTCGCGCGAGAAGAACTCGGCCTCCCCGACGGCTTCGAGGGCAACGCCCAGACCTATCGCATCCTCACCGCCCTCGACGTGGTCGAGAACGCCCCGCGCGGGCTCAATCTCACCGCGGCCGTCCGCGCGGCCTCGGCGAAGTACCCGTGGGCACCGTCGGTCGACCCCGCCGACGTCGAACGGATCGGCCCGCCCCGCGGCATCCGTCGCTCCCCCGACGGCGCGTACCGCGTACACAAGTACTCGGCCTACGACCTCGACCTCGCCGATCTCGTCGAAGCCCGGCAGGGAGTGGATGCCGAGCCCCTCCGCCAGAGCGTCGAAGGCGCGGTGATGGACCTCGCCGACGACATCGCCTACTCGGTGCACGACGTGGACGATTTCTACCGCGCGGGGATCCTCGACCACGCCCCCATCGCCGCCGAGTTCCGCGGGTGGCTGGACGACGTCCTCGTGTGGCGCGATCGCGATGACGCCGAGGTCCGTGCCGAGCTCATGCCCGGCGCCGGCCTCGAGCGCCTGCGCCGCAAGATGCGCCGCGACGACCCCTGGATCGCCGACGACGAGGCCTTCCTCGCCGCCGTCAGCGACGTGGATGCCGAGATGGTGACCGACCTGCTGGCGCGCCCGTTCGACGGGTCGCTGACGGCGGAGCGTCGCCTCGCCGCCTTCACCGATCGCTGGATCCGCCGGTTCCAGGAGTCGGCGGACCTCCGTCCCCTCGACACCCCGCGCGCGGGGCCCGTCGTGCTGTCGCCCTGGGCGTGGCACCACGTCGAGGTGTTGAAGTTCGTGCACAAGAGGTTCGTGCTCAGCCGCCCCGACCTCGCCATCCAGCAGCGCGGCATGAGCCGCATCCTGGCCCGGTCGGTGCGCGCGCTCGGCGAGTGGCTCGACGACGACCTCGACCGCGCCCGCACCCCTCGGCGGCTGCGCGAGCTCATCGCCCTGGCCCGCGAGCAGTACGCGTCCCTTCCCGTCGAGCGTCGCCCCTCGGACGCCGAGGCCGAGAAGCTCGCGCGATCCCGCGGAATCGTGGACTACGTGGCATCCCTCACCGATTCGCAGGCGTTCGCCCTGTCGGAGGCGATCTCGGGTCGCGCCGACCGTCTGTGGGCGCTGGGGCAGCGGCTGTAGGCCGGTTCGGGGCGCGTTCGTCCGTTCGGGGCGGGAAATTTAGGCCCCGAACGGAAAGATGCGCCCCAAACCGCTAAACGGCACCTTCGCGTGGCGTCCGGAGGGTTGAGCGCCGCCGGGTCCCTTGTCACCATGAGGAGATGTGGTCGACACACCCCGATCCCGGTAACCCGTGGCCTCACGACATGGTGATCTCCATCGAAGACCGCCCGCACGCGGCCGACGAGATGCTCTGGGTGCGAGAGGCGTACGGCCTCGACGTCGAGGGAGATGTCCCGCCGCTGCTGACGGACACTCCCGCACCGGCGGCCCGTGAGCTGACCGAGGCGGAACGCTCCCGATGGGCGGCCGTCTGGCCCTCGCTATGGCGGCGCATCATCGAGCACGCGGGGCGGCCGACCGATCATGCCGCGATGGAGCGGCTCATGGACCGGGACCTCCCCACCGAGCAGCGGGAGACTCTGCTCTCGCAAGTCGTGGGCCCGTCGTGGCGCAGCGAGTTCGGCGAGGACGTGTTCGAGGACCCCTCGTACCGCGAGTGGCAGGAACGCTCGTTCGAAGCTGCCCGATCGGCCGCTCCGAGACCGCTCGACGAGCATCCGGAGCGCCGCGATCTCGAGGCTCTGGTCCCCGCCTGGCGACGTGGACTCGAGCGCATCGTCGTCCTCGCCTGCCGCGGTCCGTACGTGCGGACGCTGGGGCCGAACGCCCTGTTGGTCACGGCCGAGATCCGCGAAGAATCGAGGACGTACCGGACGGCATTGGCATCTTTCGTTGCGGAGTGAGGGCCCTACGGTTCCGGATGCCGTGGCATCAGGAACCATAGGGCGCGACCCCGTGTCACCGCCGACGGATGGGTCGCCCCGTCGCTCCTCCTCAGGGGATGAGCCGCGCCGCGCGGTACCGCTCGAAGAGCTTCGTGAACGAGTCGCGCGTGCGGTGGTGCTCGGTGAACCCCGAGAGGCGGCTCTTCGACATATCGGTCATCACCTCGATGTCGCGCCCGAGATCGGCATCGGTGTGCCACCACGAGGCGACGCGCGTGATGTCGGGTTCGACGAGTCCGTGCTGCTCGACGATCTCGGCCCACACCGGCGCCGCATCGGCCATCTGCTGTTCGAACGGGCGCGGGGCCGTGTCGAAGCCCTCCGCCTCGACGCCGAGGTCTGCCGCGATGCGCGGCCACATCCAGCGCCACCGGAAGACGTCGCCGTTCGCGGTGTTGAACGCCTCGTCAGCGCCCTCGGGGTGCGTCGCCGCCCAGACCATCTGGCTCGCGAGCAGGTCGGCGTCGGTCACATCCGTGAGGCCGTTCCACTGGGTCTCGCTGCCGGGGAAGACGAGCGGCCGGCCCGTGTGCCGGCTGATCGCGGCGGCGACGGCGATCGTGAGCCCCATGTTCATCGCGTTGCCGACGGCATGGCCGAGAACCGTGTGCGAACGGTGGACCGACCACGTGAAGCCCTGACGGCGGGCGGCGGCGAACAGCTCGTCCTCCTGCGCGTAGTAGAAGTTGTCGACGTCGAGTCGCGGCTCGTCCTCGTGGAACGGGGTGTCGGGCATCTCGCCCTGGCCGTACGCCTCGAACGGCCCGAGGTAGTGCTTGAGCCCGGTCATCAGGGCGACATGACGCACCGGAGCGTCGGAGAGCGCCGCGAGCAGGTCACGGACCATACCGCCGTTGACGGCGATGTTCTCGGCCTCCGTGTCCTGCCGCGACCATGCGGTGAAGAAGACGTGGGTGACGGGCAGGTCGCCCAGCGCTGCGTGCAACGACTCGGGCGAGCGCAGGTCGGCCGACCGCCATCCGACACCCGGACGCTCCGCACCGGGCCGACGGGAAAGGCCGGTCACCGCCCATCCCTCGTCGGAGAGTCGGTCGATCAGCGCGCCGCCGGCGATACCGGTGGCGCCGACCACGAGGGCATGTGCGGAGTCAGTCAAAACGGGGTTCCCATCGGTCGAGGTGAACGAACGGAAACCGTGCAAGGTCGAACGGTATTCCTCGGCCGGGTTCCGGCCCGGCGCCGACCACAGGTTCCTCCGTGCCCCGGATGCCACGGCGTCCATGCCCCGAAAAACGCTGGCTGGACACCCCGCCAGCCGCACAACCTGGGACACCCCCCACCGAAATGGGGACACGCCGCTGAGCACCGGATGCCGCGGCATCCATGTCCCAAAAATCGCTGGCAGGACAGCCCGCCAGCCGCACAATCTGGGACACCCCCCCACCGAAATGGGGACATGCCCCTCAGCACCGGATGCCGCGGCATCCATGTCCCGACAAATGCAGACTGAGCCGGCCACACCAAAAAGTGCCCCGGATCCGGGGCGGCCCACCGCCACCACGGATCCGGGGCACGGTCCGCTCGCCGAGGCGGTAAGGGGCACCTCGGCGAGCGGGGCGCGTCCCGAGCGAACGGGAGGCGCACGCGCCGCGTCACCCCGGGGCAGTGCGGCACCCGGGGTGACGGGTCTTACAGGCCCTGGGCCAGGCGGTAGTACGCCTGGTTCCAGCGCAGCTCGCTCTGGAAACCGCGGACCGTGGTGTCGTCGTCGATCACGACGAGCTCGGTCTTGGCGATCTCGGCGAAGTCGCGGAACACCTCGATGCCCACGGCCGTCGTCATGACGGTGTGGTGGGCGGCGCCGGCGGCGAGCCAGCAGCCGGCCGAGGTCGCGAAGTCGGGGGCGGGCTTCCACACCGCGCGGCCCACAGGGAGCTTCGGCAGGTCGGGCGCGTCGACGTTCTCGACGACGTTCGCCACCAGACGGAAGCGGTCGCGCATGTCGCTCATCGCGACGACCAGCGCGGGGCCCGCGTCGGCGGTGAAGACCAGGCGCACCGGGTCGTCCTTGCCGCCGATGCCCAGCTCGTGGATCTCGAGGCGGGGCTTCTTCGTGGTCAGCGAGGGCGAGACCTCGAGCATGTGCGCTCCGAGGATGCGCTCGGAGCCGGGGACGAGGTCGTAGGTGTAGTCCTCCATGAGCGAGGCCCCACCGGGGAGGCCCGCACCCATGACGTTCGCGACGCGCACGAGGATCGCCGTCTTCCAGTCGCCTTCGGCGCCGAAGCCGTAGCCCTCGGCCATGAGGCGCTGCACCGCGAGACCGGGCAACTGCTTCAGCGCGCCGAGGTCTTCGAACGAGGTGGTGAAGGCACCGAAGCCGCCCTCCTCGAGGAACGAACGCAGGCCCAACTCGATCGCCGCACCGTCGCGCAGCGACTGGTGACGCGCGCCGCCGGGGAGCAGTTCGTCGACGACGTCGTAGCTGTCGACGTACTCCTGCACGAGGGCGTCGATGTCGGCATCCGATGCCTTCTCCACAGCCTCGACGAGCTCGTTGACGCCCCACGTGTTGACCTGCACGCCGAAGCGCAGCTCGGCCTCGGTCTTGTCGCCCTCGGTGACGGCGACGTAGCGCATGTTGTCGCCGAAGCGCGCGAGCTTGAGGGTGCGGGCGGCGGTCCAGCCGGCGGCGGCGCGCTCCCAGTCCTCGATCTGCTGGCGTACGGCCGGGTTCGACACGTGGCCGACGACCGTCTTGCGCGAGACGCCGAGGCGCGTCTGGATGTACCCGAACTCGCGGTCGCCGTGGGCGGCCTGGTTGAGGTTCATGAAGTCGAAGTCGATGTCGTTCCACGGCAGCTCCACGTTGGCCTGCGTGTGCAGGTGCAGCAGCGGCTTCTGCAGGGCGTCGAGGCCGGCGATCCACATCTTCGCGGGGCTGAAGGTGTGCATCCAGGCGATGACGCCGATGACGTCGTCGCGGCCGTTGATCTCGAGCGCCATGCGGCGGATGCTGTCGGAGTCCTTCAGCACGGGCTTCCAGACGACCTTCACCGGCAGGCCGGCGAGGCCCTCGACGACCGCCTGCGACTGCTCGGCGACCTGCTTGAGCGTCTCTTCGCCGTAAAGGTTCTGGCTGCCGGTGACGAACCAGACCTCGTAGCCGTCGAGGTCGTTCTTGAGCTTCGTGCGCGTCATGTTTGTTCCTGTCGTTTTCAGAGGGATGCCACGGCGGCGGCCTCGACGGCGAGGCCTGCGCGGTAACGGTCGAGGTAGGACGAGAAGCCGGCCACGTCGGCGGGCTCGGGATCGGCGGTGACGATCGGGGCGGTGGCGAACACCGTTTCGCGCAGCCACTGGTCGAGGTCGCGGCCGGAGTCATCGGCGACGTAGGCGGCCAGTACGGCCATGCCCCACGCCCCACCCTCGGACGCCGTCTCGGCGACCGCGACGGGTGCGTCGAGGGCGGCGGCGAGGAAGCGCTGGGCGACGCCCGCCGTGCGGAACATGCCGCCGTGCGCGTACATCTTGTCGAGCTGCACACCCTCGCCGTGGAGCACGTCCATGCCGAGTGCGAGGGTTCCGAACACGCCGTACAGCTGCGCGCGCATGAAGTTCGGCAGCGTCAGACGGCTGTCGGGGGTGCGCACGACCAGCGGTCGGCCCTCGTCGAGACCCGCGATGGGCTCGCCCGCGAGGTGGTTGTAGGCGAGCAGCCCGCCGGCGTCGGCCTCGCCGTTCAGCGCCGCCTCGAAGAGCGCCGCGTAGGTGGCATCCGGGGTCACCGGGGTGCCGGCGGCGGCGGCGAACGCGGTGAACATGTTCGCCCACGCGGCCAGCTCGCTCGCGCCGTTGTTGCAGTGCACCATCGCGACCGCATCTCCCACGGGCGTCGTGACCAGGTCGAGCTCGTGGTGCACCTCGGTGAGCGGGCGTTCGAGCACGACCATCGCGAAGATGCTCGTGCCGGCGCTGACGTTTCCGGTGCGGGGAGCCACGGCGCAGGTCGCGACCATGCCGGTGCCCGCGTCGCCCTCGGGAGGAGCGAACGGGATGCCGGGGCGCAGGGTTCCGCTCGGGTCGAGCAGCGTCGCACCGGCATCGGTCAGCGCGCCGGCGGCGGTGCCCGCCACGAGCACGCGCGGCAGCAGGTCGTTCAGCGCGGGCACCCGGCCCGCGGCGCGCGCGTCGTAGCGCGCGACGAGCTCGGCGTCGTAGTCGCGGGTGGAGGAATCGATGGGGAACATGCCCGAGGCATCGCCCACGCCGAGCACCTTCTCACCGGTGAGCTTCCAGTGCACGTACCCGGCGAGGGTGGTGAGGAAGCGGATCTCGGGCACGTGCGGCTCGGCGTCGACGACGGCCTGGTGCAGGTGCGCGATCGACCAGCGGAGCGGGATGTTCACGCCCAGCAGCTCGGTGAGCTCGGTCGCCGCGACACCGGTGTTGGTGTTACGCCACGTGCGGAAGGGCGCGAGCAGCTCGCCGTCGGCGTCGAACGCGAGGTAGCCGTGCATCATGGCCGACACACCCATCGCGGCGTAGCGCTCGGGGGTGACGCCGTACTGCTTCCGCACGTCGGCGACGAGCTCGGCGTAGGCGGCCTGGAGGCCCGACCACACGGCATCCAGCGAATACGTCCAGAGCTTGTCGGCGTAGACGTTCTCCCACTCGTGGGAGCCGGTGGCGAGCACCTCGGCGTCGGGGCCGATCAGGCACGCCTTGATGCGGGTGGAGCCGAGCTCGATGCCGAGGCTGGCGCGGCCCTCTTCGAGCAGTGCGGTGGTGTGGGCGGTCATCGGCGGTCGTCCGTGCTCTGTCCGTAGACGTTCTGGTAGCGGTTGTAGAGGGCGTCGATCTTGTCCTGCGGGATCGGGATGAGCGGGCCCGCCTCACGCGCGATGTGCACGGTGCGGGCGACGTCTTCGAGCATGACGGCGGCCTTGACGGCGTCCTTCGCGTTCGTGCCGATCGTGAAGGGACCGTGGTTCTGCATGATCACGCCGCGCGAGCGGTGTCCGCGCAGGGTCTCGACGATGCCACGGCCGATCGAGTCGTCGCCGATGATCGCGAACGGGCCGACCGGGATGGGTCCGCCGAACTCGTCGGCCATCGCGGTGATGACGCAGGGGATCTCCTCGCCGCGGGCGGCCCAGGCGACGCCGTAGGTGGAGTGCGTGTGCACGACCCCGCCGACCTCGGGCATGTTCCGGTACACGTAGGCGTGCGCCGCCGTGTCGCTCGAGGGGCTGCGCTCGGAGCCGGGCGTGCCGGGGATCGCGTTGCCGTCGAGGTCGCAGAGGATCATGTTCTCGGCAGCCAGGTCGTCGTACGAGACGCCGGAGGGCTTGATGACGAACAGGTCGGCGCCGGGCACGCGACCCGAGACGTTGCCGCCGGTCCAGACGATGAGGTTGTAGCGCACGAGCTCGGCGTGCAGTTTCGCGACGTCGGCGCGGACGGCGTCGATCGCCTCCTGCACCTCGGGCGCGAACGTGGCGGCATCGGACACGCGTGTCTCCTTCGACGGGTTCGGGTGGGGCCGGTTCGATGTTACCGGTAACATCGCGTCTTCGCGAGGGGCGGATGCCGGTGGCCGGGCTGACCCGCGCCGAGATCACGCGCAATCGCCGAGATGACCCACGATGGGGGCGAAAGGCCGGTCATCTCGACGACAGACGGTCACCTCGACGGGGAGACCCTCAGCGCGGCGGGGCCGTCGAGTCGCGCACGACCAGCACCGGTGCGGCCGGAGACGCCGAGGCGTCGCCGAGCACGGCGGCGACCGCGTGCGCGGCCTCGCCCTCGACGTCGAGGCGGACGGTCGTGAGCGCGGGGGTGTAGAACGCGGCATCCGGATTGTCGTCGAATCCCGCGATCGACACATCGGCTGGCACCGCGAGCCCTCGGGCGGTGAGCCCCGCGATGAGCCCGAGGGCCATCTGGTCGTTCGCGACGGCGACGGCCGTGGCCCCGTCTCGCACGAGGTCGGCGACAGCCCCGGCGAGGGCGAAGCCGGACGCCGCGCTCCAATCCCCCTCCGCGCGACCGACGAGGGCGAGGTCGAGGCGCGCCACGGCGTCCGCCACCCCCGCCGTTCGGGCGAGGGCTTCGCGCCAGTCGGAGGGGCCGGCGACCTCGACCACCCGGCGGTGCCCGAGCTCGGCGAGATGGGTCACGGCGAGGGCGGCCGCGTCGCGCTGGCGGGCCCCGGACTCGCCGTACAGCGGCACGATGGGCACGTCGTATCCCTCGAGCGGAGTGGCCCCGTGCGCCGCGACCAGCACGATCCCGTCGACGCCCTGATCGAGCAGGTGCCGCACCGCGGCGTCGATGTCGGCGGGGTCGTCGGAGTCGGTGTACGCCGTCGAGATCCACCGCCCGCGGGTCCGGGCCGCCCGCTCCAGAGCGGCGATGCCGGCCGAGGGCCCGTGGAGCACCGCATCGGATGCCACGACCCCCACCGTGCGCGTCAAGCTCGTGCCCAGCGCTCGCGCGGCGTTGTTGACGCGGTAGTCGAGGTCGGCGACCGCGGCGAGCACGCGCTCGCGCGTGCTGTCGCGGATGCCCGCGTAGCCGTTGAGCACGCGCGAGACGGTCTGCGTCGAGACCCCCGCGGCGGCGGCCACCTCGCGCACGCCGATGCGCTTGCCCCCGACCTCGCCGCTCATGGTCCCTCACAGTAGCGGCGCGCAACCCCCTCGGCCGACCGCGCCCGGGTGGGGTGCGATGGCGCGATGACCCCGGGCACCGGCATCCCCCGTCTCTCGTCGACTCCCGTGGCGCGAGCGTTCGGCGCGGTTCTGAGCGGAGCGTTCGCGGTCGGACGGCGACTGCGCCACCCCCGCCCGATCCATCCGCGCGGGGCGGTGTTGAGCGGGCACGTGCGATGGATTCCGGATGCCGAGCCCTCGGGCATCGCGTGGATCGATCGCACCCCCGATGGGCCGGTGCCGGTGGTCGCTCGTGTGTCCCGGTCGATCGGCCTGCCCGCGCCGCTGCCCGACATCGTGGGGCTCGCGCTTCGCGTCGAGGCGGACGGGGAGCCCGCCGACATCGAACTCGCCTCGACCGGGTGGACGGTTCCGGCGCGGTTCGCTCTGCGCGCGCATCGCCGCGTCGAGCGCGCGCGCTTCGGCACGCTCTTCCCCTACCGCGGAACGCGCGGGCCCGTCCTGGTGGGCGCGCGGACACGGAGGGGACGTCCGGCGGCGACCGACCCGCGAGAGCTCAGAGCCGCGGACGAACGCACGTGGTCGCTCACCCTGGGGCATGCCACGGCGCTCGGGGCGTGGCATCCTTTCGCCGTCGTCGACCTGCGTCTCGACGATGATCAGGACGACACCGGGTTGCGGTTCGATGCGGTCCGGCATCCGTTGCCCGGCTCTCACGCCTACGCCTGGGTGCGGGCCGCGCGGCAGCCGTCCTACGCTCGCGTGCAGCCGGCGCACCCGGAGGTGAGGATGCCACGCTGAGCGGCGAGATCGCTCGATCCCCCTGCGTCGGCACAGACCTCGACCTCGGAGCCACGCGGCGGTCGGAGCCCCCTCAGCCGGCCGCGGCCGGGACGTATCTCGGCACCCCGTCGACCTCCCCCTCGCGCAGCCAGGTCAGCCCCTCGGCCTCGATGAGATCGTCGACCGCGTCGATCTCGATGTCGCGCGAGAAGGTGGGCGCGTGCAGGTGGATGCGAGTCATGCGCGCACGCTAAGCCGCAGCAGGTTCGAGCGCCAGACCGTTGACCGCGCGGGAGCGCTCCCGCAGACGAGAGTCCGCCGACGCCCCCCTTACAAGACGTCGACGGACCCGGTCCTACTCTGGCCCGCTCGCGGGCGAGAAATCTACTGTTCCGAGGCGCGGAGTGCGGCGATCACGTCGTAGCGCTCGCGGATCTCGGGTCGGTGGTCGGGTTCGACCGTGCGGGTCATCGCGACCGTCCAGTCGACGGGCCCGCCCGCGAGCACCCCCGCCGCCTGGCGGGCCGCACCGAGCGCGACGTACTCCCCCGCGGCGGGGACGACGATCTCGGCGTCGAACACCTGCGCGGCGATGCGGGCCACTCCCTCGTTCGCCGCTGCGCCGCCGATGAGCAGCACGCGGTGCACCTCGACACCCTGCGCCTGGATCGCCTCGAGCCCGACGGCGAGACCGCTCAGCATGCCCTCGATGGCCGCGCGCGCGAAATTCGGGCGGTTCGTGGATGCCAGGGTCAGGCCGGTCAGCGAGGCCTGCGCGTGCGGCAGGTTGGGCGTGCGCTCACCTTCGAACCACGGCACGAGCACCACGCCGCCGGCACCGGGCTCGGCCTCGAGGGCCAGGGCACCGAGCTCGTCGTGGGACACGCCGAGGAGTCCCGCGAAGGCGTCGAGCACCCGGGCGGCGTTGAGGGTGGCCACGAGCGGCAGGAAGCGCCCCGTGGCGTCGGCGAAGCCGGCCACCGCGCCCGTCGCGTCGCGGGCCGGGGCGTCGGTGACGGCGAACACGGTGCCCGAGGTGCCGAGCGAGACGACCACGTCGCCCACGCCCGCGCCGAGACCGAGTGCTGCGCCGGCATTGTCTCCCGCGCCGGGGCCGACGAGCGCGCCCCCTGGCAGCGTTCCGGCGCTCTCCCACGGGCCGAGCACGCGCGGCAGCACGGCGTCGCGTCCCAGGGCACGGCGGAACAGGTCGAGGTCGTAGCCATCGGCGCCCCAGTAGGCGGTGCCCGAGGCGTCGGACCGGTCGGTGACGAGCTCCTCGAGAACAACGTTGCCCGGGCCGAACCCGCGCAGACGCCAGGTCAGCCAGTCGTGCGGCAGGGCCACGGCGGCGACGCGCGCGGCGTTGTCGGGCTCGGCGTCTCGCAACCAGCGGAGCTTGGTGCCCGTGAACGAGGCGACCGGCACGGCTCCCGTGCGCTCGGCGAACGCCTCGGCGCCCACCTCGTCGATGAGGTCGCGCGCGGCCTGCGCCGACCGGGTGTCGTTCCACAGCAGAGCGTCGCGGATGACGGCACCCTCGGCGTCGAGCACGACCATGCCGTGCTGCTGACCCGCGATCGACACCGCAGCGACATCGTCGAGACCGCCGGCCTGGGCAATGGCATCCTGCAGCGCCTTCCACCAGGCCTCGGGGGCGACCGACGTACCGGCGGGGTGCGACGCTCGCCCCCCTCGCACGACCTTCCCGGTCTCGGCGTCGACGACGACGACCTTGCACGACTGCGTCGACGAGTCGACTCCCATGACGAGCGCCATGCTCACTCCTCTTGTCCTCGCCGCAACAGTGCGGCATCCCGTTCAGTGTCCACGACACGCCGTCTCGCACGAGCGCGATGCGGCACGTCCTGGACACTCGACGGAAAGAGGGCCCGGATGCCGTGGCATCCGGACCCCATCCGACTCAGCGCGCGCCGAGCAGGTGCTCGGTGGCGAGCTGCTGCAGGCGGACGAAGCCGAAGCCCTTGCCGCCGAGGTACGCGTCGGTGTCGAAGTCCTCGTAGGCCGAGCGGTCGGCGAGGAAGTCGTCGTAGGTCTCGCCCTCGTTCAGCGTCGGCTGGGCGAGCTCGGCGACCTTGGCGGCCTCGAGAGCTGCCTGCACCTCGGGGTCGGCGCGGAAGGCCGCGGCGCGCTCCTTGAGCAGCAGGTAGGTGTTCATGTTGGCCGACACGGAGTCCCAGACACCGGTCTCGTCCTCGGTGCGCGAGGGCTTGTAGTCGAAGTGACGGGGGCCGCCGTACGCGGGCACGCCGCCGGGGCCGCCGTTCTCGAGCAGGTCCACGAGGGCGAACGCGTTGTGCAGGTCGCCGTGGCCGAACACGAGGTCCTGGTCGTACTTGATGCCGCGCTGACCGTTGAGGTCGATGTGGAAGAGCTTGCCGTGGTACAGCGCCTGGGCGATGCCGGCGGCGAAGTTCAGTCCCGCCATCTGCTCGTGGCCGACCTCGGGGTTCAGGCCCACGAGTTCGGGGCGCTCGAGCGAGTCGATGAACGCGATCGCGTGTCCGAGGGTCGGCAGCAGGATGTCACCGCGGGGCTCGTTGGGCTTGGGCTCGATGGCGAAACGGATGTCGTAGCCCTTGTCGGTGACGTAGTCGCCGAGCAGGTTGACGGCCTCGCGGTAGCGCTCGAGCGCCTGGCGGATGTCCTTCGCGGAATCGTACTCGGCGCCCTCGCGGCCGCCCCACATGACGAAGGTCTTCGCGCCGAGCTCGGCGGCGAGGTCGAGGTTGCGCAGCACCTTGCGCAGCGCGAAACGACGCACCTGGCGGTCGTTCGAGGTGAATCCGCCGTCCTTGAAGACGGGGGCCGAGAAGAGGTTGGTGGTCACCATCGGCGTGACGATGCCGGTGTCGCTCATCGCGCCCTTGAGGCGGTCGATCTGCTTCTGACGCTCGGCGTCGGTGGAGCCGAACGCGAAGAGGTCGTCGTCGTGGAAGGTCAGGCCGTAGGCGCCGAGCTCGGCGAGCTTCTCGACGACGTGCACGACGTCGAGGGGCTCACGCGTGGGGCCGCCGAAGGGGTCGGTGCCGTTGTAGCCGACGGTCCAGAGACCGAACGAGAACTTGTCGTCGCGGGTGGGGGTGGGCATTCCTGCTCCTTCGCATGGACGCACGAGCGCGCGGTGGCGCGCAGCGGGTTTGTTGGTGCTCACAACATATATCCCGGATGCCGCGACGTCCAGCGTTCGCGTCAGATTCCCCGGGCGGCGTCGACCACCTCGAAGACCCGTGGGTCCCACGTCAGAGCGCGCTCCCACGGCAGGCCGAACGCGTCGGCGAAGAAGATGCTGTGGACGTGGTCGGGGAACGAGTGCCGATCGATGCGGGGAACGACCGCCGCCGGCACGTCGTCGGCGCGACCGCTGCGCAGCGACACGAGCCCGTCGTGCGGCCAGAGCTGTACCGGCTCGGTGGAGGCTGCGAAGAATCCCGCCCCGATCGCCGTGACCACGACGTCGTCGAGCACGCCCGCCTGCGCGTCGTTCCAGGTGCGGAGGAACCGCCGCGACACCTGCTCGGCCGCTCCCTGGGAGTTCGCCGCGGCGTAGGCCCGCGCCTGGTCGAGGATCGTCGTGGTGGCCGGGTCGCCGTGCGCGTCGGCATCCGTGATGTCGCCCGCGACGGCGTCGCCGAGCACCGCGCCGTCCCACGGTGTTCCGAGGGTGACGAGGCGATCCACCCGCGGGCCCGCTCCGGCCAGCTCGCGGATCGCCGCGCGAGAGAACAGGCCGCCCATGGAGTGCGCGACGAGATCGACATTCGAAACGGCGTACTCGGCGGCGAGCCACCGCAGGAAGGCGGCGAGCGCGACGCCGGCGTCGTCGACCGCGCCGACGGCGTTGATCGTCAGCTCGGCAGGCAGCACGACCGGGACCTCGCCGAAGCCCTGCCACCCGGCATCCGCCTCGACCGTCCCCGCGCCGATGCGGGCGGGAGCGGTGAAGACCTGCCGCCCGGCCGCACGGTAGTGCTCGCGGAGGGCGGTGAGGGTGTTGCCCGCCGCGAGCCCCGACCCGGCACCCCGGTCGGTGTCGGTGAACGGGGTGACGGCGGCGCCGCCGGAGACGAGAACGACGGCGTCGGCCACGGCAACTCCTCAGGGTCGGATGCGCTCAGATTAGGGCACGCCTCCGATACGCGGGGGACGCCCGCGCGCATGGCTCAGGAGGGATCAGGCCGGGAGCGCGTCCTCGATCGCGGCGACGACCTCGGGGGCGTCGGGCAGCGTCCGGGGGCTGAAGCGGGTCACCCGGCCGTCGGGGGCGACGACGAACTTCTCGAAGTTCCACGAGATGCGGCCGGTCTTGCCCTCGGCATCCGGAGTCGTCGTGAGCTCCTTGTACAGGGGGTGCGCGCTGCGCCCGTTGATCTTGACCTTCTCGGACATCGGGAAGGTCACGCCCCACGTCGCGGAGCAGTACTCGGCGATCTTGTCCTCGTCGCTGAGCTCCTGCAGGAACTGGTTGCTGGGGAAGCCGATCACCGTGAAGCCGCGGTCGGCGTACTTCTTGTGCAGCGCCTCGAGTGCCTCGTACTGCGGCGCGAGCCCGCACCGCGACGCGACGTTCACCACGAGGGCCGCCTTGCCGTCGGTCAGCTCGCCGAAGGTCGTCTGCTCGCCGCGGATGGTCGTGATGGGGATGCCGGAAAGGTCCATGTTCCGATCCTGGCACCGCGTTGTTGTGGTCGGGGTGGGAATCGGCCCCGCCCGTGGCACAGTGGTCGGATGGTCACCGCGGGAAGCCGGGGCGACGGCATGCGCCGCGCCAATCTGGCCCTCGTGCTGCGCACCGTGCACCGTGAAGGACCGCGCTCGCGCGCCGCGCTGACCGAGGCGACGGGCCTGAACCGCTCGACCATCGCCGACCTCGTGGGAGAACTGCAGCGCGCGGGACTCGTGGTCGAGCGGGCGTCGGACGCACAGGGGCGCGTCGGCCGCCCCTCCCCCATCGTCGAGCCCGACCCGCGGGTCGTCGCCGTCGCCGTGAACCCCGAGGTCGACGCCCTCGACATCGCAGCGGTCGCCCTCGACGGGTCGATCGTCGCGCGCGAGCGCCTCGAGCAGTCGGCGCTGCTCACCCCCGAGCGCACCGCAGAGCTCGTCGGCATCCGTCTCGATGTCTGGCGCCGCGGGCCGCTCGCCGACTCCCGCCTCACCGGCGTGGGCGTCGCCGTCCCCGGTCCGGTGCGCGCGTCCGACGGTCTCGTGCGCGAGGCTCCGCACCTCGGTTGGACCGACGCCGCCCTCGCCGGTCTGATGACGGATGCCACGGGGCTCACGACCCATGTCGCCAACGACGCGGCGCTGGGAGCCGTGGCCGAGCACCTGTTCGGTGCCGCGCGCGGCGTGCACGACGTCGTCTACCTCAACGGCGGCGCGAGCGGTATCGGCGGGGCGGTCATCGTCGGCGGGATACCGCTGGGCGGGGCAGGCGGCTACGCCGGGGAGTTCGGGCAGAACAGACCCGGCATCGCCGACCCCGACGATCGGCGCGCACCCGAGGGCGTGCTCGAAGACGAGGTCAGCCGATCGCTTCTGCTGCGCGCGCTCGACATCGACGCCGCCGACGACGCGGCCCTCGCGGCGGCGCTCACCCGCAGCACCGACCCGACGGTGCGGGCGGAGACCGATCGGCAACGCCGCATTCTCGCCACGGCCCTCGCCAACGCCGCGAACGTGATGAATCCCGCGGTGATCGTGCTCGGCGGGTTCCTCGCGATCCTCGGCGAGCTCGACCTGGCCGGTCTCGACGCCGCGGTGCGCGCGCAGACGATCCCCGCGTGCGCGGAGGGGCTGCGCCTGGCCGCCGCCGAGCTCGGCGAGAACCGCCTGCTCGTCGGCGCGGCCGAGGCCGTGTTCGAGGCCGCGCTCTTCCCCGCGCGCTGAGCGCGAAACTCTCCTCGAAACCTCGCGCCCGACCCCGATGTCGGCGGTCCGGGGCAGGATGGGTGAGCGACGACGCGAGGAGAACCATGATCGAGACACGTTCCGCCGGAGCCACCTGGTCGGGCAACCACCGGTACCGCGCCACCGAGGTGCTGCTGCCCACCGGGCCCGACGAACTGGCCGAGGTCGTGGCATCCGCGGATCATCTGCGCGTGCAGGCGACCCGCCACACCTTCAACGACGTCGCCGACAGCGAGGGCGCACTCGTCTCGCTCGAGAAGATGCCTACGCGCATCGACATCGCAGGCAGCAGGGTGCGCGTCGAAGGGCTCGTGACCTTCGCCCAGCTGGCGCCCGTGCTCGAGGCCGAGGGCCGAGCGCTGCACAACCTCGGTTCGCTCCCCCACATCTCGGTGGCGGGTGCGACGGCGACCGGCACGCACGGCTCGGGCGTGCGCAACGGCAATCTCTCGAGTGCCGTGACGGGCGTCGAGCTGATGGATGCCGACGGCCGCACGCACCGCATCGACGAGGACCACCCGTGGTTCGGCGCGGCGGCCCTCAGCATCGGCGCCCTGGGTGTGGTCACCGCGGTCGAGCTGCGCACCGAACCGACCTACGCCGTCACGCAGCAGGCGTACACCGGAGTCGCGTGGGACGACATCGTGGCGGATCCGATCGCGGTACTCGGTGGCTCGCGCAGCGTCAGCATCTTCACGACCTGGGGAGACCCCGCGCACGACCTGGTCTGGGCCAAGAGCGACACGGGCTCGCCGTCGTGGGTCGAAGAACTCGGCGGGATCGCCGTCGGCGACGACATCCATCTCGGCCGCATCCGCACCGTCGACAACACGACGCCGCGGGGCACCTCAGGGCCGTGGCACACGCGCCTTCCGCACTTCCGCGCCGACGCGCTGCCCAGCGACGGCGACGAGATCCAGTCGGAGTACTTCGTGCCCCTGGCCTCGGCGGCCGAGGCCCTTGCGGCCGTGCGCGAGATCGCCCCGGCCTTCGCGGAGCACCTGCTGGTGACCGAGTTGCGCACGGTCGCCGCCGATCGGCTGTGGCTGAGCCCCGCGTACGTGCGCGACGTGCTCGCCATCCACTTCACCTGGCGCAACGACACCGAGGGAGTGCTCTCAGCGCTGCCGCACATCGAGGCCGCTCTCGCGCCGTTCGATGCGCGACCGCACTGGGGCAAGGCGTTCACCGTGCCCGGTGAGCGGATCCTGGCGACCCTGCCGCGTGCCCACGACTTC
Source organism: Microbacterium testaceum StLB037 (assembly GCF_900104345.1). Classification (GTDB taxonomy): domain Bacteria; phylum Actinomycetota; class Actinomycetes; order Actinomycetales; family Microbacteriaceae; genus Microbacterium; species Microbacterium testaceum_A. The sequence continues at coordinate 52,798 of NZ_FNJN01000004.1, read as the reverse complement.
GATGCGGTCGCGCGCGAGGCGGACCCGCGCGGTGTCTTCCGCAACGCGTTCCTGCACCGCGTTTTCGGGGGCTGATCAGCCCGATCCAGGTCCCTGAGCCTGTCGAAGGACCGGTACCAACGCACGCGTCACCACGAGACGGCGCCGCCCACCGCGACGCCGCCTCACGGCATCCGGGATCAGCGGCTGGAGTAGCCGCCGTCGATGGGGAGCGAGACGCCCGAGATCATGCCGGCGCCGTCGCCGAGGAGGAACACGATCGGCGCCGCGATGTCGTCTTCGGTGGCCCACTTGTGCAGCGGCATGGCCTCGAGGAAGGGACCCTCGATGTCGGGACGACCCCAGTACCAGGCCGACATCGGGGTCATGACGACCGTGGGGTTCACGCTGTTGACGCGGATGCCGTAGCCACCGAGCTCGAGGGCCGAGACCCGCGTGATGTTGTCGAGGGCAGCCTTCGACGATCCGTACGAGATGTGACCGGTGAGGGCGACGAGGCTCGCCTGGCTGGAGACGTTCACGATCGCGCCGCCCTTGCCGACGCGGATCATCTCGCGCGAGGCGTACTTGGTGACCAGCAGCGAGCCGCGCGCGTTGATGCGCATGACCTTGTCGAAGACGTCGATGTCGGTGTCCATCGGGGTCGCGATCTCGCCACCCCAGCCGCCGCAGTTGACGACGCCGTAGATGTCGCGGCCCTCGATGGCCGCGCGGATCTCGTCTTCGGATTCGAGGTCGAACACCACGGGCTCGGCGCCGGTCTCGGCGCTGATCGCGGCGACGCTGTCGGCGTCGCGACCCGCGGCGAGGACCGTCGCGCCGGCGGCCACGAGGTGGCGCACGGTCGCGCCTCCGATGCCGCCACCGGCTCCGGTGACGAGGATGGTGCGGTCGGTGAGTTCGGTCATGGGTGGGCTCTTTCGCGGGTCCGGGAGTCGAGGACGACGGCAGTGTCGTCACGGCCCATGATAACCACAGAATCACGCGGATGACTTCGGTGTCATGACGAATTGATCACGGGTGTTGACACCGGTGTCACGGTGGGCTTACCGTAACCGGAGTTCGACCGGTGGACACCCCCCGCCGGACCCGCTTCATCGACGCAGCACTCCGCCGTGGTGCGTCGCCCGGAAGGACCACACCGCTGTGACCCACACCTCGGAGAACGACGCGACGACCGCCACCGCGACCGTGCACCTCGACGACCTCGTCGCCCGTGCCCGGCAGCTCGCGGCGTCGGGCGAGCGGCGCATCCTGGGCGTGGCCGGCACCCCCGGCGCGGGCAAGTCGACCGTCAGCGACGCCCTGCTCGCCGCCCTCGGCGACGACGCGGTGCTCGTCGGCATGGACGGCTTCCACCTCGCCAATGAAGAGCTCGTGCGCCTCGGCCGGCGCGACCGCAAGGGCGCCCCCGACACCTTCGACGTCGAGGGCTACATCGCCCTGCTCGATCGCATCCGCGCCGGGCACGAGGTCTACGCCCCGCGCTTCGACCGCGGCCTCGAGGAGTCGATCGGCTCGGCGGTGCTCGTGCCCGCCCGTGTTCCACTCGTCATCACCGAGGGCAACTACCTGCTGCACGACGAGTTCGGGTGGGATGCCGTCGCCTCGCGCCTCGACGAGGTGTGGTTCCTCGACATCGACTCCCCCGCGCGCCGCGAGCGTCTCGTCGCGCGGCGCCTCTCCCACGACCACCCCTACGACGAAGCCGTCGCCTGGGTCCGCGAGGTCGACGAGCGCAATGCCCTCGTCGTCGAGCGCGGGCGCGACCGCGCCGACCTCGTCGTCACCGTCTCCGATGCCCCCGTCGGTCTCCACGAAGGAGCTTCCTCATGAGCACCACCACGGCTACGCCCGTGCTGCAGGCGCGCGGCCTGTCGCGCCAGTTCGGATCCGTCCGCGCCCTCAACAACGTGGACTTCGAGGTCTACCCGGGTGAGGTCACCGCCCTGATCGGCGACAACGGCGCCGGCAAGTCGACGCTCGTCAAAGCCCTGTCGGGCAACCTCGCGGTCGACGAGGGCGAGATCCTCTTCGACGGAAAGCCCATCGACATGTCGAACCCGCAGATCGCCTCCGGCCTCGGCATCGAGACCGTCTACCAGGACCTCGCTCTCGCCCCCCACCTCGACCCGGTGCAGAACATGTACCTGGGCCGCGAGATCCGCCGCCCCGGCCTCGCGGGAGCGCTCGGCTTCATGAAGACCAAGGACATGGCGAAGGCCTCCCGCGACGCATTCGACGAACTCGGCGCCACCGTCCGCTCGCTCACCTCGCCCGTCGGCGAGATGTCGGGCGGTCAGCGTCAGGCCATCGCGATCGCCCGCGCCGTGCACTGGGCCTCGCGAGTCGTGTTCCTGGACGAGCCGACCGCCGCCCTCGGTGTGCGTCAGACCAAGAACGTGCTCGAGACCATCCGGCGCGTGCGTGACAAGGGCATCGCCGTGGTCTTCATCTCGCACTCGATGCCGCACGTCATCGACGTCAGCGACCGCATCCAGGTCCTGCGCCTCGGAACCCGCGTCGCCAACATCACCGCCAAGGACACCTCCATGGAAGAGCTCGTCGGACTCATGACCGGCGCCGTCACGAAGGACGACCAGAAGTGAGCCTCAAGACTCCCCCGACCGAGACCGTCGCGATCGGCACGTTCGACGACAACAAGAAGACCAACCCGGTCGCCGCGGTCCTGCGCACGCAGGCGTTCCAGATCCTCCTGGTTCTGCTGGCGATCATCATCGTCTTCAGCATCATCGCGCCCGACTCGTTCGCCCAGTGGTCGAACTTCCGCCTCATCATCCAGAACGCCTCGATCCTCGCGGTGCTCGCCGTCGGCATGACCTACGTCATCATCACCGCCGGCATCGACCTGTCGGTCGGGTCCGTCCTCGTCTTCTCGGGGGTCGTGTCGGCCCTCGTCATGCGAGCGATGGGCGGCGAGGGGTGGGGCGTCGCCACGGTCGGCATCATCGTCGCGGTCCTGAGCGGCGTGTGCTGGGGGCTGTTCAACGGCTTCCTCATCGCAAAGGCGAAGATTCCGCCGCTCATCGTCACCCTCGGCTCGCTGGGCATGGCCCTCGGTCTCGCGCAGATCCTCACCGGCGGCGTCGACATCCGCGACGTCCCCACCGTGCTCACCGTCTCGATCGGGTACGGCAACGTGTTCGGATCCGTTCCGATCATCAGCGTCATCGCGCTCGTCGTGGTGCTGATCGGCGCTGTCGTCCTGCACTTCACGCGCTTCGGCCTCTACACGTTGGCCGTGGGCTCGAGCGAGATCGCCGCCCGCCGCGTCGGCGTCAAGGTCGACGCGCAGCTGATCAAGATCTACACGATCTCCGGCGCCCTGGCCGGGCTCGGCGGCATCCTGTCTCTCTCCCAGTTCTCCACGACCGCCATCGCCGGCCAGTCCCAGACCAACCTGAACGTCATCGCCGCTGTCGTGATCGGCGGCACCTCGCTCTTCGGCGGGGTCGGCACGATCATGGGCACCGTCGTGGGCCTGTTCATCCCCGCGGTGCTGCAGAACGGCTTCGTCATCACCGGCGTGCAGCCTTTCTGGCAGCAGGTCGCCGTGGGCGCGGTGCTGATCGCGGCGGTCTACGTCGACCAGGTGCGCCGCACCGCCGCGACGCGCGGCACCTCGCAGGGCCTCTGGCGCAAGTTCCTCAGCGGAGGTCGGCGCGGCTGATCCGCGGCGGCATCCCCTCCCTCTCCACCCCTTACCAACCCGATAGCAGTACTCCAGAAAAGAACGGTGATCACAATGAAGTGGAACAAGAAGGCGACCGCCCTGACGGTCTTCGGCATGGCGGCGACGCTGACCCTCGCGGGGTGCTCGGGAGGTGCCTCCTCGGGCGGCGCGTCCGGCGGCGCCGACGGCGGGTACAAGATCGCGTTCGTGCAGGGCGTCGCGGGAGATGAGTTCTACATCTCCATGCAGTGCGGCATCCAGGCCGAGGCCGCCAAGGAAGGCGCCACGGTCACCACCCAGGGCCCCGAGAAGTTCGACCCGACGCTGCAGAAGCCGATCGTCGACGCCGTCGTGGCCTCCAAGCCCGACGCGCTGCTGATCGCACCGACCGACGTCTCGGCCATGCAGGCGCCGATCGCGGCCGCCGAGGCGGCCGGCATCAAGGTGGTGCTGGTCGACACGACGCTGGAAGACCCCTCCGGCGCGGTCTCGCAGATCTCCTCCGACAACAACGGCGGTGGCGCCGCGGCCTTCGAGGCGATCCAGAAGGCCAACCCCAACGGCGGCAAGGTGCTCGTCGTCTCGACCGACCCGGGTGTGTCGACGACCGACGCGCGTGCCCAGGGCTTCGAAGACGCCGTCGCCAAGGACAGCAAGTTCAGCTCCGTGGGCGTGCAGTACTCGCACAACGAGCCCTCCACCGCCGCTGAAATCGTCACCGCGGCCCTGCAGAAGGACCCCGACATCGTCGGCATCTTCGCCGCCAACCTGTTCGCCGCCGAGGGCTCCGCCACCGGCGTCCAGCAGGCGGGCAAGCAGGGCCAGGTCACCATCGTCGGCTTCGACGCCGGTCCCGCCCAGGTGAAGGCCCTCGAGGCCGGCACCGTGCAGGCCCTCGTCGCGCAGGAGCCCGCCACCATCGGCGAAGACGGCGTCAAGCAGGCCATCGCCGCGCTGAAGGGCGAGAGCACCGAAGCGAAGATCCAGACCGGCTTCACCATCCTGACGAAGGACAACATCACCACCGACGGCAAGGACGCGGTCTACAAGTCGTCCTGCTGACACACCCCCTCTCGCGTGAGGGGTCACAAAAGGTCGCCTGGGCCGCTCCGAAGCGACACCGAGTGACCCCTCACGCGAGATGAATCCCGGATGCCGGGACCCGGAGCGACTGCCCGGGTCCCGGCATCCGCCCCTCTGATCCCGCCCCACCCGCCCCTCCTCCACGAACCACGGAGCCCCGCATGACCGACCTCACCGCCGCCGCCCTCCCCTCCCTCGCGGCGAACGTCTCCGTTCCGACGTACGACAGGTCGGCCGTGCGCGCGCGCATCGTGCACTTCGGTGTGGGCGGCTTCCACCGGGCGCACGAGGCCATGTACCTCGACCGCCTGCTCGAAGCCGGCCACACCGAGTGGGGCCTGTGCGGAGTCGGGGTCCTGTCGTTCGACGCGGCCATGCGCGACGCCCTCGCCGCTCAAGACGACCTCTACACGCTCGTCACGACCGCGCCCGACGGGACCTCCACCGCCCGCGTCGTCGGCTCCATCGTCGAGTACCTCTTCGTGCCCGATGACCCCGAGGCCGTGGTCGCGAAGCTCGCCGCCCCCGACACCGCGATCGTCTCGCTCACCATCACCGAGGGCGGGTACGGCATCGACGACGCCACCGGCGCCTACGCCCCGCGCGACGAGGCGACGCTCGCCGACCTCGACGGTGCGACCCCGCCGCACAGCGTCATGGGTCTGCTCACCGAAGCTCTTCGCCGACGCCGGGATGCCGGCATCCCGGCCTTCACCGTCATGTCGTGCGACAACATCCAGGGCAACGGACACGTCGCCCGTGCCGCCCTGCTCGGGTTCGCCGAGCGGCGCGACGCCGAGCTGTCGAGCTGGATCGCCGAGAACGTGTCGTTCCCGAACTCGATGGTCGACCGCATCACGCCCGTGACCACCGACGAGACGCGCGACGCGATCGCCTCGGAGTTCGGCATCCGCGACCGCTGGCCGGTGCGCAGCGAGTCGTTCGAGCAGTGGGTGCTCGAAGACGCCTTCCCGGCCGGGCGCCCGCCGTTCGACGAGGTCGGCGTTCAGCTGGTCGACGATGTCGAGCCCTACGAGCTGATGAAGCTGCGCCTGCTCAACGCCTCGCATCAGGCCATGAGCTACCTCGGCATCCTCTCGGGCGCGCACTACGTGCACGAGGTGTGCACCGACCCGCTGTTCGTCGACTTCCTGCAGGGATACATGCACGAGGAGGCGATCCCGACGCTCCGCGCGGTCCCGGGGATCGACCTCGACGCCTACTGCGACCAGCTCATCGCCCGTTTCGGCAGTGAGGCGATCCGCGACACCCTTGCGCGCCAGGTCGTCGACGGCTCGGACCGCCTGCCGAAGTTCCTGCTGCCGGTCGTGCGTGAGCAGCTCGCCTCGGGCGGCCGCATCGACCACGCCGCGCTCGTGCTCGCGGGGTGGAGCGTCTTCCTCGAGGGGCGCACCGAGTCGGGCGAAGAGACGCCCGCGGTCGACAGCCGTCTCGACGAACTGCGGGCGATCGTCGCCGACGACCCTGCGTCGCTCCTCGACTACGCACCCGTCTTCGGCGACCTCGGGCAGAACCCGCGCCTGCGCGAGGCCTATCTCGCGGCGCGGGCGTCGCTGGCCGAGCGCGGGGCGCGCGGAGCGATCGCCGCCCTCGCCGACTGACGGCCCGGGCGGATCAGGTGCGCGGTCGGTTCCGCAGGAACCCCGCGATGGCGTCGTGGAACCGCGCCGGGTCCTGGTTCGCCTCGTTGCAGTGACCGGTCGCGTCGAACGCGACGAGCTCGGCCTCGGGATGCCGTTTCACGTACGCGAGCGACCCGCTCACCGGCACCACGGGGTCGCGCAGGCTGTGCACGATCAGGGTGGGGACGCGAGGCGCGGGCCGGGGACCGTCGACCCAGTTGAGCGCCGGGGCGTCCACGCCCTCGATGAGTCCGAGTGCTAGCGCGCCGAGGGCGCTGCCCAGGATGCGCATCGATGCCCCCGCCACCGAGCGCGGAAGGTGGGCGCCCGCGACGGCGTTCTCGACCACGCGCGTCCAGTCGAGGGCCGGCGCGACGAGCACGAGGGCCGTGACGCGGTCGCGGTGCGCCGATTGCTCGAGGGCGAGCATCGCGATCGTTCCCCCCATCGACCAGGCCACGAGCACGATCTCGCGCGCCCCCTGGTCGACGGCGTACGAGATCGCGTCGTCGACGTCTCTCCACTCGCGGGTCCCGAGCGTCGAGGGGAGGGAATCGGCGGGGGCGCACTCCTCGTCGCCCGCGTACGAGACGACGAGCGACATCCACCCCGCGTCGGCGGCGGCCGGGGTGGAGCGCAGGGCGCCGTTGCGGCTGGAGCGCAGGCCGTGGACGTGGATCGTCCAGCGTCCGTCCGCGGTGTCGCGATCGCCGATCTCCCAGGCCTCCGCGACTCCGCCGCGTCGAAGCGGCACCGAGACGTGTCGAGTGGGCCCGACCTCCTCGGGGGCGCCGATGCTCTGCGAGGTCCAGGTGGCCACGGCATCCCCGTCTTCGAGGCCCTCCGGTCGCGCCGCCAGCGCGCGCACGACCCGGTCCTTCCCGATGCGCAGCGGCTCGCCGACGACCAGGTGCCGACCGTCGTCGAGCCACAGGCCGTACGTACCCGGCTCGCGGCTCTCCAGCGTGGCCGGCACCGAGACGGTGTCGCCCGCGACAGTGATCGGGGCGTACACCTTCGGAGCGCGCGGCGCGATGAGACGGCGGGCGACGTAGCCGGCGACGGCCGTGTGAGCGAGGGCGAGAGTCGCGGCGGCGACTCCGGTGCCGACGGCGAGGGATCGGATCATGGGTGGACTCCGGTGGTTCGTCGGGTCAGGTGGGCGTCGATGTCGTCGAGCAGAGCGCGCTGAGGAGGGCTGAGCGGCGTCGAGGTGGCGATCGCGTCGTCTTCGACCGCGACCCGCAGGGCGTGAAGGCGCGTGTCGGCGACGGCATCGGCCGGGAGCCCGGGGAACGAGTCCACTCCGCGCTCCCGGGCGACCGGCTCGAGCCGCGCCAGTAGCTCATCGCCGCGGCGGCGGATGCGCGTCGTCGTGCGGGATGCCACGAAGATCCCGATCACGAAGGAGACGACCCCGAGGTAGAAGAGCGGATCGAACAGCGCACTGACCAGCGCGTCCGGCTCGAAGAACCGCGACAGCGTCAGGTCGAGGATCTCACTGAGGCACCCGAGAACGATCCCCACTGCCCCGACGCGGAAGAAGACGCGCGTTTTCGGCAGCGATCCGCGGGCCGAGCGGAACAGCAGCAGGCCGACGAGCGCGATACCCGCCATGTGCAGCACGCCGTACGCCCATGCGCCGGTCGAGGTCATCGCCGCATCCTCGAGGAACCGGAACGACGACGTCCCCCGCTCGGGGAGGGCGACGAAGAAGACCACCGCGAACAGCGCGCCGAGCAGGCCGGGGAACCACCACCGCAGGGTGCGGATACGCGCGCTCACCGGAGCGGTACCCGCCTGGATGCCGAGCCACAGCGCCACCATGGTGAGCACGTTCTGCACGAGCTTGAGGACGTTCGTTCCGCCGAGGAACCCGTCGAGGATCTCGAGGGGGATGACGGTGCCCTGCGTGAGCAGGGCGATGCAGCCGATGAGAGCGGCGAGCCACGCGATGCGCGCCCGCGGCTGGCGCCAGGCGACGCGGGCCCGGAGCACGACGACGAGAAGCAGCCCCGCCAGTGCCGCGTCGATCAGAAGGACGGTCACCACGACGACTCGGCCACCCTCGGCGAGGTGTACAGCAGGCGCGCGATCCGGTGCGCGATGTGCTCGGCGACGAGTTCCGCCTCGTACTCCGGCGTGGTCAACAGGGGGTTGTCATGGGGTGAGACCGAGGAACGCTCGTGCAGAGCGCCGGAGCAGTGGGCGTCGTCGAGGAGGTGCCCCAGTTCGTGGGAGGCGGCGAACTGGCTGTAGATCGCGGCATCCGAGGCTCGGACGTGGATGCTGCCCTCGCGTCGATCGGCGAAATAGGTGAGGAAACCGGTCAACGTGCCCCACCCCGCCGTGTCGGTCTCGGGGACGATGCGCAAGCGGATCTCGAGCGCCTGCTCGACCGCGTGGACGACCTGGTCGAAGGTCATGCCGGCGGCGAGGCCGGCGCGCTGGATCGCGCGGTCGGCGCGCGCCTGCACACGGGCGAGCATCTCGTCCGCTTCCGTCACCACCGTCCCCCCTCACGGCTGATCATGTCGCGGGCGGCCTGCTTCGCAGGGAGTGCGCGATGGCGCGGAGGGCGTCGGGCGACATCTCGCCGAGGGCGCGGAATTGGATGCTGCTCGCTCCCGCCTCGCGCATCGCGTCGCGCAGTTCGAGCTCGGCGTCGGTCCGGTCGGTCACCGCGTCGTCGGTGTAGTCGGTGAGGTACTCGGTCGGCACGTCGGCCCAGTGCGTGATCAGGCGCAGGACCTCTTCGTCGAGCACGACGGTGTTGGTCGCGGCGGCGAGGAGGGCACGCGCGCTCTCGGCGGCGGCGGGGTCGATCTCATCGAGGTGATCGACGAGGTCGTTCTCCGTCGCCCCCTGGCTGTGGACGAGTCGACGGACGCGAGCGGCGAGGGGGGCCGCGGGGACGCGCATCTCGACCCGGGGCGCGGAGTCGGGGTTCGCGACTTCTTCGGGGGCCACTCCGAGGGCGGCGGCGAGCGCCTCGATGTCGTTCGTGTTGTACGGCAGAGAGAAGCCCGCGCGCGACTGGTAATAGCTCTTCGTCATTCCGGCGCGGCTGAGCAGCTCGCCCACCGTCAGGCCTTTCGACCGACGCAGGCGGTCCACATTCGCCACCACTCGGCGGGAGTACCGCGAGGGCGGTCCGACAGCGCCGCGACCCACATTCCGATCGTAGACGCCCACGACGACGCAGGGATGATCGTATTTACGATCCAAGCGTGGGTGCTATTTACGAGACGCTGTGCTTGTATGGATGACGACCGCGTGCGGGCGTCCGTGGGGGAAACCCCGCGCGCGAGCGACCGGGAGAGGCTTCCCGGTCCGTCGGGGACGGGCACGGCACCATTGGGGGGTGCCGTGCCCGTCGCTTCGGCGGATCGATCACGCGGGCCTCCCGGACCCCGAAGCGCCGATCAGAGGCCGCAGGACTCCCGCTCGACGAGCGACACGTCGATGACCGTCAGCTCGTCGAGGCCGAGACCGGCGTCGGGCTGCAGGCGCGCGAAGACGCGCTCAGCCGCGAGCGTTCCGATGCGGCGCGGATCCTGGTCGACGACCGTGACCGAGGGGGTCAGGGTGTCGGCCATCGGGAAGTCGCCGAATCCGACGAACGGCAGCGACTGCCCGCGCAGCACGTGGGCGAGAGCCATCGACGAGCGTGCGTTGGCCGAGAAGACGGCGGTGGGCGGGTCGGCGAGCGCGCGCAGGCGTTCGACGGCGGATGCCGCGGACTCGCGGTCCGACACCTGCGAGGCGATCAGCTGTTCGTCGACGTCGACCCCGGCTTCGCGGAGCGCTCGTCGCCAGCCCTCGACGCGCTTCGTCTCGGTCGACAGGTGCACCATGTCGCCCACGTAGGCGATGCGACGGTGACCGTGCGAGAGAAGATGGGCGGTCGCGAGATGGGCGCCCGCTTCGTCGTTCTCGGTGAACGTGTCGGTGAGCAGACCCACCGGGGCGCGGTCCACGAAGACGACCGGGGTGTGGCCGCGCCAGCGCTCGAGCCACGAGTGGTCGGTCCCGACGGGGGCGATCACCAGGCCGGTGAGTTGACGCCCCAGGAGAGACTCCAGAGCGGGACGTTCGTCGGCCGGATCCTCGCCGAGGCTGGTGACGAGGGTGGAGAGCCCGCGCCGTCGGGCGGCGTCTTCGACCGACCGTGCGATCGCGGCGAAGAACGGGTCGACGACGTCGGGAACGGCGACCCCGATGACCGAGGCGCGACCGGCGCGGAAGGTCGTCGCCAGGGCGTTGGGCACGTAGTTGAGTTCGCGCATCGCGGCCTCGACGAGGGCGCGGGTGTCGGGCAGCACGTGCGGGTCGTCGTTGAAGACGCGCGACACGGTCTTGGTGCTCACCCCGGCGCGCAGGGCGACATCGCGCATGGTGGTCACGAGGCACCTCCGAGGTAGGGGATCGGGCGGGGGGCTGCTCCGACAGGCCACCCTATCCGGCGACGGGTCGGACCCGCCCGCCCGGGGCCGCAGCGACGCTCCCCCACGAGCACCCGCGGTGAGCGCGCCCCGACCCGGGCGGGCGTGGTCATCTCAGTGACCGTCGACGGCGTCGGCGAGCTCGCGCAGGCGCGGCAGGGCGCGGCCCGAGAGCAGCTCCTCGCGGCGGTCGGCGTCGATCGAGAGGCTGTCCTTCCACAGCGACCGGCCAGCCATCGCACCGGACGCACCGTTCGCGACGGCGGTGCGCACCTGCTCGATGAAGGTCTCGTGGTCGACACCGGCCGACAGCACGGCCCACGGCACGCCCTGGGCGGCCTCGGTCACCCGGGCGCTCGCCTCGGCGGAGCCGGGGTACTGCAGCTTCAGGATCTTGGCGCCGCAGGCGACGGCGAGGGCGGCTCCGTCGACGACGAGGTCGGCGAAGGTCGCCGTGTACTCCTCGTCGCTCTCGTCGTCGAGCTGGTAGGTCAGCAGCTCGACGATCAGCAGCAGCCCCTCGGCCTCGCACGCCTGCACGAGGTCGCGGATCTCGTGGGCGACGCGGGAGTCGGCATCCTGCTTGTCGGGGCGGGTGTACCAGAGCATCTTGGCGACGTCGGCACCCTGCTCGCGGATCGAGTGCGGGGTGGCTCCGGGAACGAAACGCGTGTACTTGAGGCCGTCGACGGTCTCGGCACCCGAGGCATCGAGGCCGACGACGAGGGCGGTGTCACGAGCGAGCACACCGTCGTCGACGATCTGCGGCAGCGCGACCTCCGGGTCGAGCAGGATCGCCGGCGCGTGGTTGGCGAGGTGGCGCACGAGGTCGGCCTTCACCTGGGCGAGCTCGTCGCGCGAGATCGCGTCGGAGCCGTTCGGGGCGTCCTTGATGGCGGCCTTCATGCCGTTGCGCTGGTCGGCGGCGACGATGAGCATGTGGCCGTCGGGGGTGCTGATCGACTGGAGCGCGCGGCGCTCGATCGTGGTGAGTGCGTTCATGATCTCTCTTCTCTGGGGTCTTCTCGCGCCGGTCGGCGCGGGTGATCTGTTGGCACGCGGTCGGCGCGGGGATCTTCAGGACGGGACGGATGCCGAGACGAGGCGCCGCGCCATGTCGGCGGCTCCCCACGCGACGTCCTGCTCGCGGGTGGACAGGGACGGCTCGGGGAGCACTTCGGCGCGGGCGCGGCGGACGCTCGCCATTCCCGCCCAGCCGCCGGTGAGGGTGGAGCGGGTGGCCGGGGGGACCTCGCGGTCCATCGCCGCGATGAGGGCGGCGACCTCGTCGTTGCTGTGCCGCAGCACGGCGCCGAAGATCTCGGCGGGCGACGCCTCGGTGTGCAGGGTGAGGCGCAGCACGCCGTCGTCGTTGCGTGCGCCGGTGACCTCGATGGCCCCGGCGGGCAACTCACCCTCGACGGGGAGGGCCATGACCGCTTCGTCGAGGGCGTCCCGCCCGGCGCGATCGCTGATGCCGGCGGCGTGAAGAGCGCGACGCAGCAGCAGCCCGGTCTTCACCCCGGCGACCAGCACGTGCTTGCCGGGCACGACGTGGCGCACCTCGTTGATGAGCGCGTCAGCCAACCGCTGTCGAGCCGCGAAGCCGAGCGGCTCATCGAGCACGCGCAGCAGCACCTCGGCGGTGCCGAGCGACACGTGGTATCCGTCCGCGTCCAGGGTCCCGTTCGCTTGGGCGGCGACGAGGTGGTCGTGACCGGCGACGGTGAGTGCGGCGCCCGCGACGCGAGAGCCGAAGGCCCCGGATGCCGTCCCCCAGGGCAGTCCCCCTCCCCGCAGCGGCGGAAGCAGGTCGGCGTCGACGCCGAGAGCGTCGAGCATCGCGGGCCAGGCGGCACCGGAGTCCTGGTCGATGAGGCCGGTGCGCGACGCGAGCGAGAGCTCGAGGGCGATGTCGCCACCGAGCGAGGCGACCACGAACTCGGGCAGGTCGAGCCAGCGCAGGCCCGCGAGCGAGGTGCCCTGGTCGCGCAACCACGCGAGCTTCGCGACGCTCACCTGCGCGCCGAGCGGGAGACCCGTGCGGCCGGCGAACTCCTCGCGCACCACGCTCGGGAAGGCGGCGATCTGCTCGAGCCCGCGCGGGTCGAACCACGCGAAGCCGGGCGCGGCAGCGGTCCCCTCGGCATCGACGAGGATTCCGGTCTCTCCCATGCCGGCCACGGCGAGAGAGGTCAGCGAAGCGGCGGTGATCGGCATCAGCTGCTCGTCGATGAGTTCGATGAGCGAGCGGATGGCGCGCAGCAGATCGTCGGCGTCGATGTCGGTCGTTCCGCCCTCGCCGACGCGCCAGGGCGTCGGCACCTGCGCACCGGCGATCTCGGCGCCCTCGTCGTCGATGACGAGCATTTTGATCGCGGTGCTGCCGAGGTCGAGCCCGCCGTGCAGGCGCACGGGTCTGGAAACCATGTCACCGGTGTCTCGCATGAGCGGCCGTCCTTTCCAAAACTTCGTCGAGTCCCGGAATTTCAAGCATGACACCGGTGACTTGCTACGTCTATGGTGGGGGTATGCCGTCGTCGTGTCAAATACCCGATCCGCTCGCCGTCGTCGTCGCCGGAACGGCCGGGAGCGGCAAGAGCACGCTCGGCCGCGCGATCGCCGAGACCCTTCGCGCGCCCCTCGTCGACCTCGACAGCGTCACGACTCCCCTGCTCGACGCCCTGCCCGCGGACGCTTTCGGCGGCGGCCACTGGCTCACCTCCCCCCACGCCCCGGCGATCCGCGCCGGGCGTTACGCGGCCCTGCTCGCGACCGCCGCAGATGCCCTCGCGACAGCGGGCCGGGCGGTGATCGTCGCCCCCTTCACCTCCGAGCTCTCCGGCGGCGAGGAGTGGCAGGCGCTGGTCGCCGCGCTCGCCCCCGCCGAGCCGCACGTCGTGCACGTCGACGGAGACCCCGCCGTCCTGGCATCCCGCCGCGCGGCGAGGGGAGCATCCCGCGACGCGCACCGCCCCGACGTCGCTCCCGCGGCGCCGGCGATCCCGGTGATCGCCGTCGACGCCGAACTCTCGACCGCGCAACAACTCGCCCGGGTTCTTCCCGCGCTGGGGATTCGCCGGGCGATCGACGCGGACGCCGACATCTTCCGACGCGAGTTCGACGCGGTGCTCTTCGACCTCGACGGGACGCTCGTGGACTCCACCGCGTCCGTCGTCCGGTCGTGGCGGCGCTTCGCGGAGCACTTCGACGTGTCGATGGAGGCACTGCACGCCAACCACGGGCAACCCGCGCGCACCCTCGTCAGCCTGCTCCTGCCCGCCGAGCGCGGGGCCGAGGCCATCGCGCACGTCACCGCTCTCGAGGTGGCGGATGCCGTGGGCCTGTCCCCCATCCGCGGAGCCGCGGACTTCTTCGCATCCGTCCCGGTGGAGCATCGGGCCATCGTCACGTCGGGGTCCGTTCCGATCGCGACCGCGCGTCTGGCGGCCGCCGGTTACGAGCGACCCGCGGTGTTCGTCACCGTCGACGACGTCGTCAACGGAAAGCCGGACCCCGAGCCGTTCCTGCTGGCGGCCGAACGTCTCGGCGTCGATCCGTCACGCTGCCTCGTCGTCGAAGACGCCCCCGCCGGCATCGCCGCCGCCCGCGCCGCCGGCTGCGCCGTGATCGCCCTCACCGGCACGACCGCCGAAGAGGAGTTGACCGCCGACCTCGTCGTCGACGGGCTGGATGCCGTGCGGCTCGAGGTCACGGCATCCGGGACGCTCCGGCTGTTCCCGGCCTGATCACGCGACCGCCACGACGAGGCCCGATCCGGGCTCGAAGGGACGCCAGCCGCACAGTTTAGGACCATCGACGCATCGGCTGGGTGTTCACTCCCGCCCGTGGCGCGCCAACCGGTCGCTGCTTACTCTGGGCTCAATCGCGCATCTTCAGGCTCTTGATCGGACAGAGTGAGCGGCCGCCGCCTCGTGTCGCACCCGAACTCGACGAAGGTGCTCTCCCCCTCGAGAACGAAAAGAGCACCCATGAGCTCGGATGACAAGACCGATACCTGCAGCTACCACATGGCCGGTGATCTCCCGGCCGGCGGCGACCACCTCGGCGGCACCTTCGGCCAGGCGCCGAGCCTCGACGGGTGGTACCCACAGCGGTTGAAGGTCGAGCTGCTGCATCGCAACGGCGTCGCCGCCGACCCGCTCGGTGCCGACTTCGACTACGCGGCGGCGTTCGCGACGATCGATCTCGACGCGCTCAAGGCCGACATCAAAGAACTGCTCACCACCTCGGTCGACTGGTGGCCGGCGGATTACGGCAACTACGGCCCGCAGATGATCCGCATGGCGTGGCACGCCGCCGGCACGTACCGCATCGCCGACGGACGCGGCGGAGCGGGAACCGCGATGCAGCGATTCGCGCCGATCGGCAGCTGGTGGGACAACGGCAACACCGACAAGTCCCGACGCCTGCTGCAGCCGATCAAGCACAAGTACGGCAACGCGCTGTCGTGGGCCGACCTGATGGTGCTGACCGGCAACTGCTCGCTGGAGCTGATGGGACTGCCGACGTACGGCTTCGCCGGGGGACGACTCGACGCGTGGGAGCCCGACGACGGCACCTGGTGGGGCCCCGAGGTTTGGAACCCGCACAACGTCCAGAGCCCCGACGAGATGGTCAGTCGTGACGAACGCTGGCACGGCGAGAACGGCGACGCGGACTACGACCTGCAGAGCCCCCTGGCTGCATCACACCAGGCCCTGATCTACGTCAATCCCGAGGGACCGTACGCCAACGGCGACCCGATGGGCTCGGCGCGCGACATCCGCATCACCTTCACCCGCATGGCGATGAACGATGAGGAGACCGTCGCCCTGATCGCCGGTGGCCACGCCTTCGGCAAGAGCCACGGCCAGGTACCCGCCTCGAAGATCGGCCCCTCGCCCGAGTTGGCACCGATCGAGTCGATGGGGCTCGGATGGCACAACCCCGTCGGCAGCGGCAACGCCGAGAACACCTCGACCAACGGTATCGAGGGCAGCTGGACCCCGAACCCGATCCAGTGGGACAACACGTATCTCGAGAACCTGTTCGCGTTCGACTGGGAGCAGACGAAGAGCCCGGCCGGCGCCCTGCAGTGGACTCCCACCGACCCGGACGCGCCGAAGACCCCCGACGCGCACGTGCCCGGGCAGATGAACCCGCTGATGATGATGACCTCGGACATCGCCCTGAAGGTCGACCCGGAGTACCGGGCCGTGTGCGAGCGCTTCCTGGCCGACTTCGACCTCTTCACGCTGGCGTTCTCGAAGGCCTGGTACAAGCTCACGCATCGCGACATGGGTCCGAAGCACCGCTACCTCGGACCCGAGGTCACCATCGCCGACGACCTGCTCTGGCAGGACCCCCTGCCCGATGCGGAGGGAACCGCCCTCGACGAGGCGGATGTGGCCACCCTCAAAGAGGCCGTCATCGCGACGGGGCTGTCCGTGTCCGACCTCGTCTACACGGCTTACTCCGCCGCGTCCACCTATCGCGACAGCGACAAGCGCGGCGGCGCGAACGGTGGCCGTCTCGCGTTGTCGCCCCAGAAGGACTGGGCGATCAACCGCCGCACCATCCCGGTGGTCGACGCGCTGCGCTCCGTGCAAGCGGAGTTCGCCGCGTCGTCGGGCGGGCGGCAGGTGTCGCTCGCCGACCTGATCGTGCTCGCCGGCACGGCCGCCGTGGAGCGGGCGGCGCGGGCGGCGGGCTCCGACGTCGACGTCCCGTTCACCCCGGGTCGCGTCGACACGACGCAGGAGCTCACCGACATCGAGATGTTCGAGTGGCTCCGGCCCGTCGCGGATGGCTTCCGCAACTACGTGTCGGAGCGATTCGACCAGTTCGCGCCCGGAGTCGCCCCCGAGGCGGCGTTCCTCGACAAGGCGAACCTCTTCACGCTCACCGCGCCCGAGTGGACCGTCCTCACCGCGGGCCTGCGCGTCCTCGGCGCGAACTGGGACGGGTCCGATACAGGTGTCTTCACGGAACGCGTCGGCGTCCTGACGACGGACTTCTTCGTCAACCTGACCGACACCGATCTGGTCTGGACGAAAGACGACGACACCGCGTCGACCTTCACCGGCCGCGTCCAGGCGACCGGCGAGGCGCGCTGGCGGGCATCGAGGAACGACCTCGTGTTCGGCTCGAACGCGCAGCTCCGCTCGATCGCCGATGCCTACGCCGGCACCGACGGACAGGAGAGGTTCGTCCGCGACTTCGCCCAGGTGTGGTCGAAGGTCATGATGCTGGACCGCTACGACGTGAAGGGCCACAAGCGCTACGGCGTGATGGCCGCCTGACCGGCGCAACACCCCTTCAGGTGGTCACCCCCTCTCACACGGAGAGGGGGTGACCATTCTTCTCACCCGCTGCACCGCTACCGCGTCGCGCGCTCCAGCAGCTCCAGCACGTGCACGTAGGTCTCTCCCGTCGCCTTCGTCATGCCCAGCTCGCACGTGCGGTTGCACGACGCGAAGGCGTCGGCGCCGAGCCCGGCGACCTCGGCCGCTTCGGGAGCGGTCGCGGCCTCGGTGAGTTCGGGGTGCAGCATGCCCCGGTCCCCCGCGTAGGCGCAGCAGCCCCACGCGTCGGGCACGCGCACCTCCGCGGCGACGGCCTCGCCCACCGCCCGCAGCGCCGGGTCGATGCCCAACTGCGTCGACGAGCACGTGGGGTGCAGGGCCAGCAGCTCGGCCACCGGTGTGGGCGAGAGGAGCGGAAGCAGAGCGGATGCCACGAAGGCCACGGCATCCACCACTCTCACTCCCTCGTCGCGCAAGGTCGCCGAGAAGCCCTCGGTGCAGCTGGACGCATCGCAGACGACCGGGAGCTCTCCCCCGCGCGACGCCGCGGACACCGCCGCGCGGACGCGAGCCGACATCGTCGCGTGCCCCTTCGCGTACCCCTTCGACGACCAGGGCGTGCCGCAGCAGAGAGCATCGATCCCCTCGGGGACGATCGCCGAGACCCCCGCTCGCTCGAGCAGCCGCACGAACGCTCCGGTCGCGCCGATGCCGTCGGAGGAAGCCGGTCCGAACATGCTGCCCACGCACGCGGGCAGGAACACCGCGCTCGGCTCGACGCCCGCGGCCCCGACGACCCGGCCCAGGGCCTTGCGCGACGCTCCGCCGCCCGGCAGCTCGGCCGCGTAGCGGGGCACCGTGTCGGTCCCGAGCACCGCGCGCGCGGCATCCGTCACCGCCCGCACCGCCGGCGTCGGCAGTACCGACGCGACCGAGAGGGCCGCGGATCCGGCGCGCGTCACCGCGCCCCACCCCGTCGCCGCGGCCGACCAGCCGGCGGCGAGCGCGGGGTTCGCGTCCTCACGGCGGAAGCGCTTCATGAGCGAGCCCGTGTTGATGAGCACGGGGCACGCCGTCTGGCACATGCCGTCGACCGCGCAGGTCTGCACGCCGTCGTAGTCGTAGTCCTTCTCGAGCTCCGCGACGAGCGCCCCGTCGCCGCGCTCGCGGGCGGCGGTCGAGGCGCGCCGCACGACGATGCGCTGGCGCGGGGTGAGCGTGAGCGAGCGACTCGGGCACACCGGCTCGCAGTATCCGCATTCCACGCACCGGTCGGCCTCGGACTCGATCGACACGGGCGTCTTGAGGTTCCGCATGTGCGCGGTCGGGTCGTCGTCGATGATGACACCCGGGTTCAGGATGCCGCTGGGGTCGAGCAGGCGCTTGAGCCGAACCATCACGTCGTACAGCTCGTCGCCGTACTGGCGGCACACGTAAGGCGCCATCGCGCGACCCGTGCCGTGCTCGGCCTTGAGGTTGCCGCCCGCGTCGAGCACGAGGTCGACCATCGCGTCGGTGAAGCCCTCGAAGCGCCCGAGGGCCTTCGCGCCCTCGAACCGATCGGTGAGCATGAAGTGGATGTTGCCGTCCTTGGCGTGACCGAAGATCACGCTGTCGGCGTAGCCGTAGCGCGCGAACAGCTCCTGGAGCCCCCCGCAGGTGTTGGCGAGGCGGTCGACGGGCACGACGACGTCCTCGAGCAGGGCCGTGGTGCCGCTCGGTCGGGCGCCGGCCACCGAGGCGTAGAGGCCCTTGCGGAATTTCCACGCGGCCGCGCGGTCGGCGGCGTCGCTCGAGAACAGCGCGGGGTCGCGCAGGTCCTGCTCCCCCAGCACGCGCGAGCCGGCCTCGGCGAGCGCGCGCAGGGCCTCGGGGTCGTCCGCGTGATACTCCACGAGAAGAGCCGCCTGGGTCGTCGCCTCGAAGCCATGGATCGCGGCGGGAGTGCCCTCCAGGCGCTGTCCGACGCGGAGCGAGGTGGCATCCATCAGCTCCAGCGTCGCCGCGCCCGTCGCCACCAGCGCCGGCAGCGACCGGGTGGCGGCGTCGAGCGTCGGGAACACCGCGAGCGTCGTCGCGATCGCGGGACGGATCGGCACGGTGCGGAAGGTCGCCTCGGCGACGAAGGCGAGAGTTCCCTCCGACCCGACGACGAGGTGAGCGAGCAGCGCCGCCGGGGTGTCGAAGTCGAGGAACGCGTTGAGGGCGTAGCCCATGGTGTTCTTCATCGCGAACTGCCGCTCGATGAGCGCGACGCTCGCGGCGTCGCCCACCACGCGGTCGCGCAACCGCATCAGCCCCTCGACGAGCGCCGGCTCGCGATCACGAAGCAGCGCGTCGGCGTCGGGAGCCGCCGTGTCGACGACGGTCCCGGATGCCAGGACGAGCACGAGCCCCTCGAGCGTCCGGTACGAGTTCTCCACCGTCCCGCACGCCATGCCGCTGGAGTTGTTCGCGACGACGCCGCCGATCGTGCAGGCGGCCTCGCTCGCGGGGTCGGGTCCGAGCCGGTGCCCGTGCCGGAGCAGCCGGGCGTTGACCTGCCGCACCGTCGCACCGGGCTGCGAGCGCACGCGCCGGCCGCCGTCGAGCACGTCGATGCGTCCGAATCCCTGCCGCACGTCGACGAGCAGCCCGGCGCCCGACGACTGCCCCGACAGGCTCGTGCCGCCCGAGCGGAACGTCACCGGGGTTCGGGATGCCGTGGCTCCGCGCAGGATCGCTCCGACCTCGATCGCATCGGCGGCGACGACCACGGCCTCCGGGGTCAGGAGGTAGTGCGAGGCGTCGTTGGCGTACGCGACGCGATCGATCGCGCGGGTGCGCAGGCGCGAGACGTCGCCGACGGCCGCCGTGATCTCGGGGGCGACGGTGCTCATGCGGTCTCCTCCACAAGGGGGGTTATCGGGGGAGCCTCGCCCTCCGGGGTGAGCACCCGCGCGAGGTCCGGCGCGGTGTCGACGCGGGTCCGAATGCCGAGCGGTGGCCTCGACACGACGGTCGAGGCGTGCGCGACGGCGTGCGCTCCCCATTCCGCGGCGCTCGCGGCGGCGACCGTGAGCGGGTCGGCTCCCGCGACGGATGCGCCCGGCGCCCGGGTGAGACCCAGCAGGAAGCCCGCGAGAGCCGCATCGCCGGCGCCGGCGGTGTTGGCGACAAAGGGGGCGTCGGCGCGCGCGAACACCGCGCGATCCGCGCTCACGGCGAGCAGCCCGTCGGCGCCCATGCTCGCGAGCACCGTCGTCACCCCGCGGGCGACGATCTCGCGCGCCGCGACGACGACATCGCCGAGGGTCTCCAGCGAACGACCGACGGCCGCGGCGAGCTCGTCGACGTTGGGGGTGAGCAGGTCGATGCCGGCCGGATCGGCCAGAAGCGCGTCGAGGGCTGCACCGCTCGTGTCGACGGCGATCCGGGCACCGAGCTCGCGGGCGAGCGTCCGCACGGGCCCGAGGTCGACGAGCGCACCCGCCCCGGCGAGTTCGGGCAGGCTCCCCGAGATGACGAGCCACGTGTCGCCGCGGGTCGACAGCTCCTCGCGCAGCGCCGAGACCGTGGCATCCCACGCGTCGGCAGACAGCGGCGGAGTAGGGGCGTTGACCTTCGTCGTCGACCCGGCCGCGTCGATGATCGACGTGTTGACCCGCGTCGCCCCGGGCACCTCGACGATGCGCAGCAGCGGCGCGGTCAACCCGCAGCGGGCGAACCGCACGTCGTCGGCGCCCAGCACCACGACTGCGGCGGTGTCGGCCCCGCCGGCGGCGAGGGCCGCGGAGACGTTGACGCCCTTGCCGCTGACCTCGCGCGTGTAGCTCTCGGCGCGGGCAAAGGCTCCCGGGCGCACGGCGTCGACGCGGTAGGTCGCGTCGATCGCCCCGGCGGCGGTGAGGGTGACGATGCGGGTCACGCGCGGACCTCCGCGACGACCCGTCCGGTGATGACGTCGAGCAGGCGGTGCACTTCGCTCGCGACCGCCGCGCGGCCCGGGGCGAGCCAGCGGCGGGGGTCGATGGCATCCGGATCCCGTTCCAGCTCGCTACGGACGGCCGCGGTCAGCACGGTGTTCAGGTGCGTGCCGATGTTGATCTTGCGCATGCCGGCGCGGACGGCGCCGTCGATCCCGACGTCGGCGACGCCGCTCGAGCCGTGCAGCACGAGGGGGACCGGGAGTTCTGCGGCGAGCCGAGCGATGAGGTCCTCGTCGAGGGTCGCGCTGCGCTCGCGCATCGCGTGCTCACTGCCGACGGCCACGGCCAGGGCGTCGACCCCGGTGTCCGCGACGAAGTGCACAGCCTCGGCGACGTCGGTGCGCACGCCCGGGGCGTGGGCTCCCTTGCCGCCGATCTCGCCGAGCTCGGCTTCGATCCACGCTCCGGCCGCGTGCACCCGGGCGGCGACGGCCGCGGTGCGCTCGAGGTTCTCGGCATCCGTCAGATGGGCGGCGTCGAACATGACGGAGCGGATGCCGACGGCCAGGGCCTCGTCGACCAGCGGCTCATCGGTGGCGTGGTCGAGGTGGACGACGACGTCGATCCGCGCCGCCTCGGCGAGGCGCAGGGCGGCGGTGGCGGCGGGCGCGACCCCGCCGTGGAACGCGATCGCGTTCTGCGAGAGCTGGAGGATCACGCCGGCCTCGGCGGCCTCGGCCCCGGCGACGATCGCCTCGGCGACCTCAAGGGTGATGAAGTTGAAGGCCCCGACCGCGCGGTGCGCGGCGAGGAGCGTGGGCATATCGGCCAGCGGCACGGCGGTGTCTCTCTCGATCGGGTACGGCCCCGTGACGTGCACGCCACGCGGGCGCATCCCCGGGGTGGGGCCGTGTCTGTCGTTCCGGGGCGCGGCGCGCGTCCGGGTTTGGGGCGTGTTTCGTCGTTCGGGGCGTGTATTTCGCGCCCCGAGGTGCGAAATCCGCCCCAACCGGGAGGGGGGTGTCTGCCCAGAAGCGCGACGGCTGGTTTCCCGGTGCGGGTGTGCCCCGGGGTTTGGGGCGTGTTTCGTCATTCGGGGCGAGAATCTCGCGCCCCAAGGCGAGGAATCCGCCCCAAACCCGTGCGGGAGGTGGAAGCGAGGCCTGGCCTGGCGCCTGAGCCCCAGCCGCCGGTCCCGGCCCGGGGTCCCGGCCCCGGGGTCCCGGGGCGGTGGGCGTCACGGCATCCCGGGGTTTGGGGCGTGTTTCGTCGTTTGGGGCGTGAGTCTGCGCCCCGAGGTGAGGAATCCGCCCCAAACCGGGAAGGGGCGGGGGTGGATGCCGGGACCTTGGCGTGTGCGGGGGTCCCGGCATCCGGGGTGGGGGTTAGCAGGAGGACTTGTAGACCGCGTCCTTGCCGTCGGTGGTGATGTTGTCCTTGGTGAGGATGGTGAAGCCGGTCTGGATCTTGGCTTCGGTGCTCTCGCCCTTCAGCGCGGCGATGGCCTGCTTGACGCCGTCTTCGCCGATGGTGGCGGGCTCCTGGGCGACGAGCGCCTG
Source organism: Microbacterium testaceum StLB037 (assembly GCF_900104345.1). GTDB lineage: Bacteria > Actinomycetota > Actinomycetes > Actinomycetales > Microbacteriaceae > Microbacterium > Microbacterium testaceum_A. The sequence goes on along the minus strand of NZ_FNJN01000004.1, from coordinate 30,158 downwards.
AACCGTTCCCGCCTGTAGGGCCTTGACCTGCGCGGGACCGGCGTCGAAGCCGACGATGGTGACCTGGCCCTGCTTGCCGGCCTGCTGGACGCCGGTGGCGGAGCCTTCGGCGGCGAACAGGTTGGCGGCGAAGATGCCGACGATGTCGGGGTCCTTCTGCAGGGCCGCGGTGACGATCTCGGCGGCGGTGGAGGGCTCGTTGTGGGAGTACTGCACGCCCACGGAGCTGAACTTGCTGTCCTTGGCGACGGCGTCTTCGAAGCCCTTCGCGCGGGCGTCGGTGGTGGAGACACCCGGGTCGGTGGAGACGACGAGGACCTTGCCGCCGTTGGGGTTGGCCTTCTGGATCGCCTCGAACGCCGCGGCCCCGCCGCCTTCGTTGTCGGACGAGATCTGCGAGACCGCACCCGACGGGTCTTCCAGCGTCGTGTCGACCAGCACCACCTTGATGCCGGCGGCCTCAGCAGCCGCGATCGGCGCCTGCATGGCCGAGACGTCGGTGGGGGCGATCAGCAGCGCGTCGGGCTTGGATGCGACGACGGCGTCGACGATGGGCTTCTGGAGGGTCGGGTCGAACTTCTCGGGGCCCTGGGTGGTGACGGTCGCCCCCTCCTTCTCGGCCTCGGCCTGGATGCCGCACTGCATGGAGATGTAGAACTCATCTCCCGCGACACCCTGCACGAACGCGATCTTGTACCCGCCGTCCGACCCGCCCGACGCGCCGCCGGACGAGGAGCCGCCGGAGCACCCGGCGAGGACGAGGGTGGCTGCGGCGCCGAGGGTGGCGAACGCGAGAACCTTCTTGTTCCACTGCATTGTGATTGCCTGTTCTCTCTTGGTGGGTGTCGGATGCCGGGCCTCAGCCGCGGCGTCCTCCGCTGACGAACTTCCGCCAGAGGCTCTGGGTGGTGCCGCGGGTCGCGGCGGTGCGGCGCACCTGGTCGACGTAGACGGCGGTGATCAGCACCGCGCCCACCGCGACCTGCTGCCAGAAGGGCTGCACGCCGGTGATGACGAAGCCGTTCTGCAGGACGGCCGGGATGAAGAGGCCGACCACGGTTCCGAAGATCGTGCCGACCCCGCCGAAGAGCGAGGTGCCACCGATGACGACGGCCGCGATCACGTTCAGGTTGGTCTGCGACTGTCCCGCGATCGCCGTGGTCGAGAACTGCGAGAGGGCCAGGATGCCGGCGAGGCCGGCGAGCGCTCCCGACAGCGTGTAGACCGAGATGAGGTGGCGGTCGACCTTGACGCCGACGCGGCGGGCGGCGAGCTCGCTCGAGCCGACGGCGTAGGTGTACAGGCCGAACTTGGTGAAGTGCAGCACGATCGCGCCGATGACGACCACGACGAGCGCGATCACGCTGATGATCGGCAGCGACCCGAACACGTTGCCGTAGCCGATCGAGACGGTCAGCACGGTGGGCACGTCGCGGATGTCGACGCCACCGGTGAGGATCTGCGCGAGACCCAGGGCCATGCCCAGCGAGCCGAGGGTGACGATGAGCGGCGGGATCTTCGCCTTCGCGATGAGGAAGCCGTTGAAAAGGCCCCAGCACACGCCGCTGAGGATCGAGACCAGGATGCCGATGGTCGCCACTCCCCAGCCTTCGCCGCCGAGGGCCCTCATCGTCAGCGCCGACACGACGCCCGAGAACACCAGCACCGATCCGATGGAGAGGTCGATGCCCGAGGTGATGATGATGTACGTCATGCCGACGCCGAGGACGGCGAGGATCGAGGCGTTCTGGATGATCAGGCGGAAGTTCGACCACTGCGCGAACGAGTCGGGAGCCAACGCGCTGAAGATCAGCACGATGACGATGAGGATGATGAGGATCTGGAAGGCCTGCGCCTTCAGCAGTCCCTTGAAGAAGTTGGGCCGCGAGTCGTCGAAGGTGCCGATGGCGACGGTCTCGGTGGGAGGGGTCGTGGTGCTCACTTCTGGTCGTCCTTCGTGACGGCGCCGGTCATGAGTCCGACGAGCTCTTCCATGGAGGTGTTCTTCGCGTCGACGTTGGCGACGCGGGTGCCCAGGCGCAGCACCTGGATGCGGTCGCAGACCTCCATCACGTGCGGCATGGAGTGCGAGATCAGCACGACGGCGATGCCCTTGTCACGCACGCGGCGGATCGTCTCGAGCACGTTCTTCGTCTGGCGCACACCGAGGGCGGCGGTCGGCTCGTCGAGGAAGACGAGGCGACCGGCCCAGTGCACGGCCCGGGCGATCGCGATGGCCTGGCGCTGACCGCCCGACATCTCGCCCACCGGCGACGACAGCGATCGCACCGTCGCACCGAGTTCGTCGAACGCGGCCCGCGAGGCGACGGCCATGTCCTTGGTCTTCATGAAACCCAGCGCGCCGGCGAGGCCGGGGCGCCGGATCTCGCGGCCCAGGTACATGTTCTGCACCGGGTCGAGGTGGGGCGCCAGGGCGAGGTCCTGGTAGACCGTCTCGATCCCGAGCGACGACGCCACCTGCGGGTTCGACATCTCGATGGGCGTGCCGTCGAAGAGGATCTCGCCCTCGTCGACCGCGAGGTTGCCCGAGAGGGCTTTGACGAGCGTCGACTTGCCGGCGCCGTTGTCGCCGATCAGGGCCGTCACTTCTCCGGGGTAGACCTCGAAGTCGACGTTGTTGAGGGCGCGGACGGATCCGAACTGACGTGACAGGCCGCGGGCCTGCAGCACCGGGACGGTCGTGCTGACTGACGACATCGTCAGCTCCTTTCAGGGGTGGGGGTGAGAGGGGCGAGCACGGCGGAACGGCGCTCCGCCGGGTCGAGCGATGACGAGAGGAAGGTGTCCGCGACGTCCGCGAAGGTTCCGGATGCCGTGCCCTCGACCGACCGCGCGGCGAAGGCGGCGAAGAGCGCGGCGCCGTAGGCCGTGCCCTCGTCGTGGGTCGAGACGGTGACCTCGGGTAGCAGCGCGGAGCGCGAACGCACGACGGACGCCATGGTCGACCAGCCACCGGTGAGCACCGTCGAGGTGGGAGGGGTCACTTCGCGGTCCATCGCAGACATGCACTCGGCGAGCATGTCGTTGCCGTGGCGCAGGCTCGCCGCGAACAGCTCGGCGGGGCTGAGCCCGTCGCTCTGCGCGACGATGTTCAGCACGCCGTCGTCGTTGCGCGCGCCCGAGACCTCCAGGCCTCCGTCGGCAAGAGTCCCGTCGACGGGAAGAGCGAGAGCCTCGTCGTCGATGCGGGCCCGCCCCACGGCATCCGTGATGCCGAGCAGCTGCAGCACGCGCCGCATGAGCAGGCCCGACTTCGTGCCCGCCAGCAGGACGTACTTGCCGGGGATGACGTGGCGCACGCAGTTGATGCCGGCGTGGGCCAGACGCTCGCGCGCATCGAAGGGAAGGGTGTCGTCGAGCACCCGCACGAGCGCCTCTGCGGTGCCCATCGAGTCGTAGAGCTGACCGGTGTGCGTGGCGCCGACGGCGACCGCCGAGACGAGGTGGTCGTGGCCGGCGACGGTGAGGGCCGCGCCGCGGAAACCCGCGGGCATGTCGGGGTCGGTGAGGGTGCCGACCGGCTCCCCCGCGCTGACGAGGGTGCCGAGGATCGACTCGTCGACGCCGAGCACGTCGAGGGCGGCCTGCCAGGGGGTGCTGTCGTCCTGGTCGATGAGGCCGGTGCGCGACACGAGCGAGTACTCCGCGACACGAGGGCCGCCGAGCGCGTGCACGACGAATTCGGGGACGTTGAGGAACGTGGTTCCCGCGAGCGCGATGCCCTCGTCGCGCAGGTGCAGCAGCTTGGCGATGGATGCCAGGGGTCCGACCGGCAGTCCGGTGCGGCCGGGGAACTCGGCGCGGAAGGAATCGGGCGTCGCCATGATCTGCGCCGCCCCGCGGGGGTCGAACCACGCCATGATCGGCGCGAGGGCCGCGCCTCGCTCGTCGAGCAGGACGCCCGCTTCGGCCATGCCCGAGACCCCGAGCGCGACGATGCGGTAGCCCTCGTCGAGGCGCGCATCGGCCTCGGCGGCGAGGTCGCGCACGACGGCGACGGCCTCCGAAGCGGTCATCTCGGCCTGACCGTGGTCGAGGTTGGTCCACGGCGACCGGCGGCTCACGACGAGCACCTGGCGTCCCTCGGGGGTGGCGACGAGCAGCTTGGTGCTCGTCGAGCCCATGTCGACGCCGACGACGTAATCGCTCATCGCACGTCACCGCCGCGGAGGGTTCCGGGCCAGCCGGCGCCGGGGGCGGCGACGAGGATCTCGGCTCCGCCCGTGAGGCGCCAAGCACCGAAGGCGTGCGGCACGGCGTAGACCTGTCCGCGCTCGACGTCGACCCGGCCGGCATCCGACACCAGGGCGCCCGCACCCTCGCGCACCAGGACGACCGAGAAGCCGGCCGCGTGCGCCACCGTGTCTCCCGCGGCGTCGAAGAGGCGGAAGTAGGGGTCCGCGGCATCCGGCAACAGGGAGCGGAAAGCGGGTCCGGCCGGGATCGTGCCGGAGGTACTGACCAGGGCGTCGAGGGCCGCGGCGTCGAGCTTCTCGGTCGACACCGCGGGCATGACGGCATCGAAGCCCAGGTCGAGGTGCGACTCCTCGCGCGTCGAGGTCGTGACCGACCACTCCAGCAGGATCGAGAAGTCGGTGGGTTCCTGCACCTCGGCGACGAAGATGCCGCCGTCGATCGCGTGCACGGTGCCGGCGGGCACGAGCACCCCCATGCCCGGGCGCACGACGACGCGGTTCATGTGGGCGAGCATCCACTCGCTGTCCTGCGCGTCGCGGCGGCGGTCGAGTTCGTCGCGGTCGACGCTCTCGTTCCAGCCGACGTGGACGGCGCAGTCGTCCTCGGTCTCGAGCACGTACCAGGCCTCGGTCTTGCCGTACGGGCAGTCGAGGTGGGCGTTCGCGAACCCGCGGTCCGGGTGCACGTGGACGGGGAGGCGCTGCCGGGCGTCGAGGAGCTTGACCAGGATGCCGAGGTCGGCGGCATCCCGTCCGCTGCGCGCTCCCACCCACGCGGCGCGATCCGCGGTCACGAGGTCGCGCAGGAACACCCCGCTGTCGGTGACGGCGAGACCGATCTCGTCGGAGCCGAAGCGCGAGACGGTCGAGCCGAGCCACTCCTCGGGCTGACGGTCGGTCTCGGGCACGATGCCGCGGAGGGCGGCGATGCGGTCGCCTCCGCGGTAGAAGTGCTGCACGGGATTGGGGGGCAGCAGGACGGGCTTCATCGCGTCGCTCCGATCGGGTCGAGGGGAAGGGCGGGGGCGATCTCGCCCGAGCCGCGGGGCACGAGACGCGTGGGCACGACCGTTCGGCTCGGAGCGTCGTCCGGGTGCTGGGCCAGGTGCCGGAGGCGGTGGAAGGCCGCCGCGCCGAGCAGACGGGGATCGTGATCGACATAGGAGATCCCGGGTTCGAGCACCTCGGCGAGGGTGAAGTCCCCGAACGAGATGAGCGCGGGCATCCGGAGCCCCCGCGCGCGGATCGCGCGCACGGTCGCGATGGCCGCGAGGCTCGTCGCGCACAGCAGGGCGGTGGGGGCGTCCACGCGTTCGAGCAGGGGCGAGGCTTCGGCCGCCTCCCCCGCGCGGAAGCGCTCGTGCGAGATCACGAGTGAGGGGTCGAAGGCCACGCCGGCCGCTTCGAGCGCCGCGCGGTATCCGGCCAGGCGATCGCTGACGGTGGGGTAGGGAACGTCCTCGCCCATGAAGGCGATCCGGCGGTGGCCGTGCGATAGGAGGGCGGCCGTCGCTTCGGCCGCCGCCCCGAAATCGTCGATGACGACCGCGTCGATCCCCGAGCGCACGCGGTCGACTGTCACCACGGGGCACCTGTTGCGGAGCCCCGCGAGGACCGCGGCGGGTACGGCGACGGGGGCGACAACGAGACCGGCGAGGCGGCGTCCGGTCAGGCGGTCGAGCTGGGCCGTCTCGCGCGCGGCGTCGTAGCCGGTGCTGGCGAAGATCACACTCAGGCCCTCGGCGATCGCGAGCTCCTCGACCACGCTGACGAAGGCGGCGAAGAAGGGGTCGCTGATCGCGTCGATCAGGATGCCGATCGTGTCGGCCTCGCGACGCTTGAGCTCCCGGGCGCTGCGGTCGGGCACGAAGCCGAGGTCGCGCACGGTCTGCATGACCTTGTCGCGGGTGACGGGGAGCACCCCCGTCTCGTCGTTGATGACCCGGGACACGGTCTTGGGGCTCACGCCCGCAGCCATCGCGACGTCGATGAGGCGAGCGCGCGGGCGGGCCGGCGCGGCCTCGGCGACCGCGGCGGCGGCCACCCATTCATCGTGCGTCATCGCATCCTCGACATCGTTGTCATTTCGGATCGGATCCCTCGGGCGGGCTCCGATGGAGTCATCCTGCGGTCAGCCGGACAACGTTGTCAAGTCTCAGATCGATTACGGATGACATCGATGTCGAGACCGAGCTCCCACGACGCACCGGGGGCGAGCGCGCGCAGCAGCCCCGCTTCCCGCGCGGCGGCACGGCCGCGGATCGTCGGCGCCGTCGCCGGCTCGACGCCCAGCACGAGACCGTCGTCCTGTGCCACGCGCCACTGGAACATCGCCGGCAGCACCGTGGTGTCGAACGAGATCCGGATGCCGAGCCCCGACGCCGCGATCACCTCGGCACTCACCCGTCGATCGCTCGGCAGCTCGTGGCGGAACACCTGTTCGGGGTAGTCCGCGACCTGTTCGGGGAACTCCGCCCACCCGTCGAGCCCCGCCTCGGCCGCCGCGTCGCGGGGTTCGACGCGGTCCGCGGGCGAGCGCAGCACGGTGCCCGCGTCGACCAGCGGCCAGCCGAGGTTGACGTGGTAGAGCACCATCGGCTCCACCACCCGCGACCCGCGATTGACGATCTCGTCGCGCAGCTCGATCCGCCCCGCGCCCAGCGGCACGCGCAGGCGCCGTCGCAGCTCCACGTGGGCGCCGAGCACCGTCGCCTCGACGACGGTGGCCTCGACCACCACGGCATCCGCCCGCGCCTCCGCCCGGGTGACGGATGCCGACAGCCCGCTGAACCGCCCGTGCTGGGGATGCTCCCCCTCGGCGTCGACCGACGGCGGGCCGAACGACAGCAGGCCGCAGGTGGTCACGAGTCCCCCGCCGAACGACGCCCCGAACCCCGCGGCGCCGGGGCGCGGCCATCCCGTCGGCGACACCCAGGCCAGGGGCACGCCGCGGTGCCGCACCTGCCCGAGGTCGAGTCCGCGGTCGGGCAGCAACTCGATGTCGAGGTCGCCCGCGATCACGCGGAGTCGCCGGGTTCCGGCATCCGGTCCATCGCTGCGCATCGATGCCTCGACCGCGGCGACCTGCGCCGCGGAGCCCGAGCGCCGCAGCGCCTCGTCGATCGATCGTCCGTACAGCTCGCCCATGAGCCCCGCCTTCCTCGCCGTTGCGACGCTCACGCTACCAATGTTTGACAACGTTGTCTTGCGAACCGCATACTGACCGTCGAGCGCAGAGCCGCGCCCCGATACGACGCTTCGGAGACCCACACCCCATGTCGAAACCCCGCCTCAATCGCCTCTTCAACGCCCGATCCGGTCGCGCGTTCGACGTCGCCGTCGACCACGGCGCGTTCCACGAGTACACCTTCCTCACCGGCATCGAAGACATGGCGAAGACCGTCGCGACGCTCGTCGACGCCGGCCCCGACGCCGTGCAGCTCACCCTCGGCCAGGCCCCGCTGCTGCAGGCGTTCCCCGGCAAGCAGAAGCCCGGACTCGTGCTGCGCACCGACATCGCCAACGTCTACGGCGATCCCCTCGAAACCCCGCTGCACAGCATCCACGTTCCGGATGCCATCGAGGTCGCCGTGCGTCTCGACGCCGTGGCCGTGTGCGTCAACCTCCTCGACCTCCCCGGCGAGCCGCAGGTGCGCGAGCAGTGCATCCGCTCGATCCTGGCCCTCCGCACAGACGCCGAGAAGTACGGGATGCCGCTCATGATCGAGCCCCTCGTCATGCAGACCAAGCCCGGCTCGGGCGGATACGGGGTCGACGGCGACACCGCCAAGGTGATCACGCTCGTCCGCCAGGCGCGCGAGCTCGGCGCCGACCTCATCAAGGCCGATCCCACCGACGACATCACCGAGTACCACCGGGTCATCCAGGCCGCCGGCGACACCCCGCTGCTGGTCCGCGGCGGCGGGCGCGTCGACGACCGCACGCTGCTCGAGCGTACCCAGGCCGTCCTCGAGCAGGGCGCGCGCGGCATCGTCTACGGACGCAACGTCATCCAGCACCACGACCCCGCCGGCATCACGGCCGCCCTCATGGCCGTCGTGCACGACGACGCCTCGGTCGACGAGGCTCTCGCCCTCATCGGCGCCCCCGCGGAAGGAGACCGCGCATGACCGGCAAGAAGATCGGCGTCGGCATCATCGGCGGCGGCCTCATGGGCCGCGAGATCGCGGCGGCGCTGCGACGCTGGCCCGCCCTCATCGACCACCCGGCCGAGCCCGAGCTCGTCGCCGTCTGCGACATCAACCCCGCGGCGCTGGAGTTCTTCGAGCGCATTGACACGGTGCAGCTGACCACGACCGACCACCACGAGCTGCTCGCCGACCCCCGCGTCGACGTCGTCTACATCGCGGTCCGCCACGACCTGCACGAGCGTCTCTACGTCGACACCGTGCGCGCGGGCAAGGCACTGCTGGCCGAGAAGCCGTTCGGCATCGACCGCGCCGCCGCCGACGCTGTCGTGGCCGCGATCGAGGAGAACCCTCAGTCGTTCGTGCGCGTCTCGAGCGAGATGCCGTTCTTCCCCGGTGCTCAGTGGGCGGTCGACTACGTACGCGCGGGCGGTCTCGGCCGCATCGTCGAGGCGAAATGCACCTTCCTGCACTCCAGCGACATCGACGTGAACAAGCCCCTCAACTGGAAGCGGCAGAAGCAGTTCTGCGGCGATGCGGGAGTGCTCAACGACCTCGGCATGCACACGTGGCACGTGCCGCTGCGGCTGGGGTGGGCGCCCGAGAAGGTCGTCGGCATCCTGCAGGACATCGTCACCGAGCGCCCCGGTCCCGACGGGTCGCCGCAGCCGTGCGACACGTGGGACAACGCCGTGATCCACTCGTGGTCGCGCCACGACGGCGCCCCCTTCCCCCTCACGACCGAGACCAAGCGCATCGCGCCGGGGCAGAAGAACACGTGGGAGTTCGAGGCCATCGGCATGTCGGGCGGCGTGCGCTTCAGCACCAAGAACCCCAAGCAGGTCGAGGTGTTCGCCTTCGTCGACGTGCCCGGTGTCGGCCGCGAGCAGAGCTGGCAGAGCGTGGATGCCGGGAGCCAGTCCGTCTGGCCGACGGTGACCGGCCCCAACTTCGAGTCGGGCTTCTCCGACGCCATCCTGCAGATGTGGGCGGCCTTCCTCGCCGAATACCTGGGCGAGCTGGCAGACGGATTCGGCTGCGTGCGCCCCGAAGAGGCGGCGCTCACCCACCGTTTGTTCGCGGCCGCGATCGCCTCCCACGAGACGGGCGCGCTGGTCGCCCCCGAGGCCTGATCGCGCGATGCGGGGCCCGGACGCGCCACCGGGCCCCGCGTCGCCGGTTCGAGGCGGGCGCACTCCCTATGCTCGGAGGATGCCGTCGCTTCACGGCAGCACGAGGAGACGCATGCGCAAGACCGGTCGGCCCACGATGATCGACGTCGCCGCCGACGCCGGAGTCAGCCTGAAGACCGTCTCCCGGGTCGTGAACGGGGAGTCGGGCGTCGACCCGGCCATGATCGAGCGAGTGCGCGCCGCGGTCGCGCGGCTCGGGTACCACCGCAACTCCCTCGCCGCGAGCCTGCGCTCGGGCAACCGCGACACGATCGGCTTCGTCGCCGCCGACCTCTCGAACACCTTCTACATGGCCGTCGCCGCCGCCGTCTCGACGATCGCCACGCGAGAGCGCATGCACCTGGTCATCGCATCCAGCGAAGAGGATGCCGACCTGGAACGCACCCTCGCCCTCGATCTCTGCCAGCGCCAGATCGGCGGCCTCATCGTCGTCCCCACCGCCACCGATCACTCCTACCTGTCCCGCGAGGTCGAGCTCGGGACGCCCGTCGTCTTCCTCGACCGCCCCGGCAGCGGGGTACCGGCCGACGCCATCCTTCTCGACAACCGGGGAGGCGCTCGCGACGCCGTCGCTGAGCTCCTCGCGGCCGGACACCGTCGTATCGCCGTGCTGCTCGACTCCCCCGCGATCTTCACCATGGTCGAGCGCCTCGCCGGAGCACGTGAGGCCTTCGCCGCGGCCGGAACGTCCCTCGATCCCGCGCTGGTCGTGGACGGCCTCCACACCCCCGCCGTCGCGCGCGACGCCGTGCATCGGCTGCTCGACTCCGCCGACCCGCCGACGGCGGTCTTCTGCGCCAACAACCGCGTCACGATCGGTGCCCTCGAGGCGATCCTGCCCCGCGGAGCGGAGATCGCGATCGCGGGCTTCGACGACTTCGAGCTCTCGCGGCTCCTGCCTCGTCGCATCCGCATCGTCGACTACGACGTCACCGAGCTCGGCACGCGCGCGGCAGAGACGCTGCTGGCGAGGGGCGCCGACCCCGCGACGGGCTCCCACACGCACCTCGTTCCGACGCGCCTCGTCGACCGGGGCGGAGTGTCCTGACCATCGGACGCTCCCGTCTCCGCGCCGGCTCGCGCGGTCCGAGCGTGGCTGCCCCGCTCCCGTCAAGGCCGCGCCCCGCGCGGCGGCCCCTGCTTACCGTCGAGGCATGACCTCCGATCGCGATCAGTTCACCTTCGACAATCCCGTCACCCGTTATGCCCGCGTCGAGCCGCCCCTGCAGCACCAGCCCGAGCCCGGCGTTCAAGCCGATATGACTCCGGTGCCCGATCTGGGTGAGAAGACCTACCGCGGGCTCGGCCGCCTGGTCGGCCGCAAGGCGCTCATCACCGGGGGCGACTCCGGGATCGGCGGGGCCGTGGCGATCGCCTTCGCGCGCGAGGGTGCCGACGTCGCCATCGTGCACCTGCCCGACGAGCAGCGCGATGCCGACCACATCCTCGAGCAGATCCGGGATGCCGGCCGTACCGGCGTCTCGATCGCGACCGACATCACCGATCCCGGCGCGTGCCGCGAGCTCGTCGCCCGCGCCGCCGAGGCGCTCGACGGCCTCGACATCGTCGTGAACAACGCCGGCAAGCAGGTGATGGTCGAGAAGGTCGACGACCTCTCGGACGAACAGTTCGAGCAGACGTTCCGCACCAACGTGTTCGCGCCGTTCTGGATCACCAAGGCGGCCCTCGCCCATCTGCCGGAAGGTGGCACGATCATCAACACCGCGTCCCTCGAGGCGTACGTGCCGGCGCCCGACCGCCTCGATTACGCCGCGACCAAGGCCGCGATCAACAACCTCTCGAAGGGCCTGGCGCAGCAGCTCGCGTCACGCGGCATCCGGGTCAACGTCGTCGCACCGGGACCCACCTGGTCGGCGCTGCAGGTGAGTCAGGGCGTCTCCGACGACCAGATGGAGCACTTCGACGACGAGAGCACCTACCAGCGGGCGGGCCAGCCGGCCGAGATCGCGCCGGCCTTCGTCTTCCTCGCCTCCGCGGAGTCGAGCTACGTCTCGGGAGAGACCCTCAACGTCAACGGCGGCATGGTCACTCCGTAAGCCGACCACGCGCATCGCCCCGGTCCGTCGCGCACGGCCGGGGCGATCGTCGTCCCAGGGACGGGCCACAGCGCACGCTTGCGCAAAACGTCCCGTTCCGCAACCGACCCGTTCCGGGGCCTTCCGTACGCGAGCGTGAGTACATGCCCACCGACAACGCCTCCGCGGCCAGCGGGGCGCCCCTCACCCTGTACCTCCTCCACGCGCTGGGAGCGAGCTCCGGCTCCTTCGACCGCCTCGCTGAGAAGCTCGATGACGACGTGCGGGTGCAGGGCATCGACCTCCCCGGGTTCGGCTCCGCCGCGAGCGCCCCCGACGCCACCCTCGACGAGACCGTCGAGCACGTCCTCCGCCACCTCGCCGGCCACGCGAACGGTCCGTGGATGCTCGGCGGCCACAGCATGGGCGGCAAGATCGCCGCGCTCGTGGCCGCGCGCGTCCTGCGCGGAGACGCTCCGCTGTTCGGACTCCGCGGCATGGTGCTCATGGCTCCCTCGCCGCCGCGTCCCGAACCCATGGACGAGGAGCGCCGTGAGCGGATGCTCTCGTGGGTCGACGGCGGGGCGATCTCGGAGCAGGATGCCGAGACCTTCATCGATCAGAACACCGCGGAGCCCCTCGATGCCGGGGCGCATTCCCTCGCCCTCGCGGACCTTCGTCGCACGTCGCCTACCGCGTGGCGCGCCTGGCTCGAGACGGGAAGTCGCGTCGACGCCACCGCCGAGGTGCAGACCCTCGATATCCCCGTGCTCGTGCTCGCCGGGACCGACGACGCGGACCTCGGGGCCGCCGCCCAGCCGGAGCTGCTCACCTCGGTCTACCCCCGCGCGCGTTTCACGACCTTCCCCGACACCGGGCACATGATCCCCCTCGAACGTCCCGCCGAGGCCGCTGCGGCGATCTCCCGCTTCATCGCCGACGAGGTGCGGGTCGGTCCGGTGGTGCCGGACGACTGGGCCCGGCTGATCGCCGGCGATCGTGTCGATTCCCGGGTGCGCGGCATCCTGGCTCGACGATCCCTGCCCGACGACCGCGGCTACGCCCCCGCGGTGCTGGACCTGGCGCAGCTGACGCTGCTCCGCGAGATCGCCGACCTCGTGGTCCCCCAGGACGGACCGGCGATCGACATCGCCGGACGCGTCGACGCTCAGCTCGCGCGCGGCGAGGGTGACGGTTGGCGTCACGCCGACCTGCCCATCGACGCCGAGGCGTATCGCACCGGTCTCGATCAGATGGCCGCCACGTGGCCCACCGACCCGGTGGAGCGTGCCGAGACCTTCCGCGCCGCCGTCGAGGGAGAGGCGGATGCCGAGGGCCCCTTCGACGCCGCCCAGCTGAAGGCGTGGCTCGAGGACGTGCGCAACGACCTCGTCCGTCAGTGGCTCGCCCACCCCGCGAGCATGGCGCGCGTCGGCTACGACGGGTTCGCCACCGGCGGCCGCCCCATCCGCGGATTCGTTGAGTTGCGCCTGGGGCGCCGCGAAGACTGGGAGCCGGCGAACGTCGGCGGCACGATCGCGACGGGAGACGCGGCATGAACCTCGAAGCGATGCGCACCTTCACCGACGACGAGATCGTCGACGTGGTGGTGATCGGAACCGGCGCCGGCGGCGCACCCCTGACCGCCGAACTCGCGCGGAAGGGTCTCACGGTGGTCGCTCTCGAGGCCGGGCGGCACTTCTCGCTCGACGACCTCACGCCCGATGAGACCGAGGCCGTCGAAATCAACTGGATGTCGGAGCGCCTCAGCGGCGGTGACGACCCGACCGCGTTCGGCCCGAACAACAGCGGGCGCGGCGTCGGCGGCTCGATGCTGCACTGGGGGGCGTTCACCCCGCGCCCCGATCGACGCGACCTCGCGCTGAAGACCGAATCGGGCGTCGGCCGCGACTGGCCGATCGATCCTGACGAGTTGCTGTCGTACGTCGAGCGCGTCGAGGGCGACATCGGCGTCTCGGGTCCGTCCCCCTATCCGTGGGATCCCAGCCGTACCTACGCCTACGCGCCGGCGAAGCGCAATGCTCCCGCGAACCTCGTGGCCAAGGGCTGCGACGCACTCGGCGTGCGCTGGGCCGACGCACCGGCCGCCGTTCTCACCCGCGCCCGCCTGCAGGACCACCACGGCGAGCGCGGGGCGTGCGTCAACTGCGGCGAGTGCCATCAGGGATGCCGGGTGGATGCCAAGGCGTCCACCGCCAACACGTACCTGCCCGCGGCCGTGGCAGCCGGTGCCGAGATCCGCAGCGAGGCGATGGTGCACGGCATCGAGCTCGACGCCCGCGGCCACGTCGAGGCCGTCGTCTACCGCACGGACGGCGTCGACCGTCGTCAGCGCTGCCGCGCCCTCGTGCTCGCCGGCGGCGGTGTCGAAACGCCGCGCCTGCTGCTGCACACGGGCTTGGCCAACGACAACGGCCAGGTGGGCCGCAACTTCCTCGCGCACGGCGCGACGCAGGTGTGGGGCCGGTTCGACGAGCCGGTGCGCGGGCACCGCGGGTACCCCTCGTCGCTCATCAGCGAAGACATGATGCGCCCGGCCGACGCCGACTTCGCCGGCGGATACCTCGTGCAGAGCCTCGGGGTCATGCCGTTGACGTTCTCGACCACCCTCGTGCGCGGCGGCGGCCTGTGGGGCCCCGAGCTCCTGCAGCGACTCGATCAGGCGCGGTTCATGGCCGGCATCGGCATCAACGCCGACTGCCTCCCGTCCGACGACAACCGCCTCGAGCTGGTCGACGAGCTCGACGAGTTCGGCATCCCGCGCGCTCGGGTGACGTTCACCGCCGGCGACAACGAGAAGGCGATCGACAAGCACGCGACCGCGTTCATGCTGCGCGTCATGGAAGCCGCCGGGGCACGCGAGACCATGGTCCTCGCCCGCACCGCGCACACGATCGGCACGTGCCGCATGTCGACCGATCCCTCCGACGGCGTGGTCGATGCCGACGGCCGTTCGCACGAGATCCCGAACCTCTGGATCTGCGACAACTCGGTCTTCCCCTCGGCGATCGCCGCCAACCCCGCGCTGACGATCATGGCCCTCTCGCTACGCACCGCGGACCGCTTCCTCGCCTCCACCGCCGCCTGACCCTCGTCGTCCGTCCCGCCGCGCGCAGGTGCGGCGGGACGGTGACGTGCGTCCAGGTCCCCCGGTCCGCGCTCCAGACGACTCAGGAGCGGCACCCGTGTCCGCATGCTGAGCGGCCCGGTCCGCTCCGCGCGTCGAACACGGGAGAATGGATGCCATGAAGCTCGAGCACCTCGTCCGGTTCGCCGCCCTCGCTGAGGAGCTGCACTTCCCGCGCGCGGCCGAGAAGCTGCGCATCCCCCTCGCCTCGCTGTACACGACCGTCGACAAGCTCGAGGATCAGGTGGGGCAGCCGCTCATCTCGCGCACCCCGCCGACGCAGCTCACCCCGGCCGGCCGCCTGCTGCTCGAAGAAGCCCACCTCCGCATCGCGGATGCGCCTCCCGCCGCGCCGCGGCAGAAGGCCCCCGGCGGCGGCAAGGCGAAAGCCAACAAGGGCAAGGGCCGCGCCCCGATCGTGAAGGGCGAGCCGAAGCCCTACAAGAAGCGCCAGGGCCGCTGACCCCACCGTTCCCCGCCGCCCCCACACGCGATAAACGCTGATAGTGGCGAGACTCTCTGCGACACAGCGTGTCTCGACAGAATCCGCGTTTATCGAGCGACGGGTGCGCCCCGCGCCGCTCGCCTAGAGCTCGGTCACGACCCCGGCTTCCACGCGCCAGCGGCGGTCCGTATGCACCGCGGCGAGCATCCGCCGGTCGTGCGTGACGAGCAGCAGCGTGCCGGTGTACGACTCGAGCGCTTGCTCGAGCTGCTCGATCGCCGGCAGGTCGAGGTGGTTCGTCGGCTCGTCGAGCACGAGGACGTTGACGCCCCGCGCCTGCAGCAGGGCGAGTCCCGCGCGCGTGCGCTCGCCCGGCGAGAGCTCATCGACCGGGCGGGTGACGTGATCGGCCTTGAGTCCGAACTTCGCCAGCAGCGTCCGCACCTCACCGGCGTTCATCTCCGGCACGAAGCCCTCGAACGTCTCGGCCAGCGGGCGCTCGCCGACCAGCAGGGACCGCGCCTGGTCGATCTCGCCGATCGCGACGCTCGAGCCCAGCGATGCCGATCCCTCGTCAGGGCTCTGACGGCCGAGGATGCCGCGCAGCAGGGTCGACTTGCCGGCGCCGTTCGGCCCGGTGATGCCGACGCGCTCGCCCGCGTTGACCTGCAGCGACACCGGCCCGAGGGTGAAGTCGCCCTGGCGGAAGACCGCCCCCGACAGCGTCGACACGACCGAGCTCGAGCGCGGCGCCGATCCGATCGTGAATTCGAGTTGCCACTCCTTGCGCGGCTCCTCGACCTCGTCGAGGCGGGCGATGCGGCTCTCCATCTGACGCACCTTCTGCGCCTGCTTCTCGCTCGATTCCGTCGCGGCCTTGCGGCGGATCTTGTCGTTGTCGGGCGACTTCTTCATGGCGTTGCGCACGCCCTGGCTCGACCACTCGCGCTGCGTCCGAGCACGCGAGACCAGGTCGGCCTTCGTGTCGGCGTATTCCTCGTACTTCTCACGCGCCTGGCGGCGCAGGGTCGCGCGCTCCTCGAGGTAGGCGTCGTACCCACCGCCGTAGACACGGTGGGAGTTCTGCGCGAGGTCGAGCTCGAGCACGCGGGTCACCGAGCGGGCGAGGAACTCCCGGTCGTGGCTGACCAGCACGACACCGCCGCGGAGCCCTTTCACGAAGGTCTCGAGTCGCTCGAGCCCGTCGAGGTCGAGGTCGTTGGTCGGCTCGTCGAGAAGCGCGATGTCGAAGCGCGACAGCAGCAGGGCCGCCAACCCCACGCGCGCCGCCTGGCCTCCGGAGAGACCCGTCATCTCGGCATCCGGTCCCACCTCCAGACCCAGGTCGGCGAGCACGATCGGCATCCGCTCGTCGAGGTCGGCGGCGCCGCTGGCGAGCCACCGCTCGAGGGCCGTGGCGTAGGCGTCGTCCGCCCCCATGACCGACGCATCGCCGAGCGCCGCCGCCGTGGCATCCATCTCCCGCGTCGCCTCCGCGCACCCGGTGCGGCGGGCGATGTACTGCGCGACGGTCTCTCCCGCGACGCGCTCGTGCTCCTGCGGGAGCCAGCCGACGAAGGCGTCGCTGGGCGCGAGGCTGATCGATCCACCCTGCGGCTCGTCGACGCCGGCGAGCAGACGCAGCAGCGTGGACTTGCCCGCTCCGTTCGCCCCGACCACGCCGATCACGTCTCCCGGCGCGACGGTGAGGTCGACGCCGTCGAAGAGCGTGCGGTGTCCGTGGCCCCCGGCGAGGCCCTGCGCGACGAGGGTGGCGGTCATCCCTCTAGTGTCTCAGGGCCGCCGCGCTGTTCACGCCTCCGCCTTCGACGCCTCGAAGACCCCGGATGCCACTCCCTCAGGCGCCCGCCCATGCAGGTCCCCGAGCCCGTCGACGAGACCGGACGCCGGCCCGCGCCGCCCGGGTCCCTGAGCCCGCCGAAGGCACCGGATGCCGTCGCGTCACCGCGCCCGCGGGTGCGAGGTCGCGTACACGTCGCGCAGCGCGTCGACCGACACGTGGGTGTAGATCTGCGTCGTCGACACCGAGGCGTGTCCGAGCAGTTCCTGGACGACGCGCACGTCCGCTCCGCCCTGCAGCAGGTGGGTCGCGAACGAGTGCCGCAGCGTGTGCGGTGAGACGTGGGCGGTGAGCCCCGCCTTGACGGCGGCGGCCTGGATGATCAACCAGGCGCTCTGGCGCGACAGCGGCGCCCCGCGCACGCCGAGGAAGAGCCGCGGTGTCGCCCGCCCCTTCGCGGCGAGCGCGGGTCGCACGCGCGTGAGGTAGGCCTCGACGGCCGCGCGGGCGTAGGAACCGACGGGCACGATCCGCTCCTTGTCGCCTTTGCCGCGCACGCGCAGCAGGTCGCCGTGGGCGGTGTCGTCGACGTCGAGCTGCACGATCTCCGACACGCGGGCACCCGTGGCGTACAGCAGCTCGAGCAGAGCGCGGTCGCGCACGGCCGCCGGCTCCGCGGCGGAGGCGTCGGCCAAACCGGGCGCGGGACCCGCGGCATCCAGCAGCTGATCGACCTGAGCGATCGTGAGGGCCTTCGGCAGGCGGCGCGGAGCCTTGGGCGGGCGCAGTCGGCCGCTGGGGTCGGCATCCACGCGTCCCTCCCGCACGAGGAAGCGGTGCAGCCCCCGCACCGACGACTGCAGCCGCGCCAGCGACGACGAGGCGGGCGGTGGCTCGGCCGAGGCCCGCTCGGCCGCGAAGTCCGCGATCAGAGCGGGTGTCACCGCTTCGACCTCGCCGATGCCACGCTCGCCCAACCAGTCCGTGTAGACGGACAGGTCGCGGCGATACGCGGCGACGGTGTGGTCCGAGAGCCCGCGCTCGAGCGCAACGTGCCGGAGGTAGGTCTCGACCGCGCGCTCGAGCTCCACGTCAGCGGGAGGAGGCCTCGCGGCGCAGCACCTCGGCCGCCGCCAGGGCGCCGGTGGCGAGGATGCCGTTGCGCAGGCGTCCCGCGAGCACGCCGTCGATGACCTCGGCCAGCGGCACGCGCTCGAGGCGCATGTCGGACTCCTCGTGCTCGCGCTCGAAGTCGGTCTCGACCGCGCGCAGACCGCGCGCGAGGAAGAGGTGCACGACCTCGTCGTTGCCGCCGGGGGTCGTGTGCATCGACACCAGGTGCTGCCAGCGGTCGGCGGCGAGATCGGCTTCTTCGGTCAGCTCGCGCTTGGCGGTCTCGATCGGCGGCTCCCCCGCGACGTCGAGCAGCCCGGCGGGGATCTCCCAGTCGCGCTCCTTGATGGGGTGGCGGTACTGCTGGATGAGCACGACGCGCTCGTCGTCGTCGATCGCGACGACCGCCGCGGCTCCCGGGTGCTCGACGTACTGGCGGGTCATCTCGCCGTCGCCGTAGCGCACGGTGTCGGAGCGCACGTCCCAGACCGCGCCCTCGTAGACCAGGTCGGTCGAGACGATCTCGAGGTCGACCTTCTCGTCGCGCAGCTCCTCCACGTCAGTCCTCCTCGACGTCGAAGAGCTCGCTCGAGCGGTGACGCTCGAGGGCCGCGCCGACAAGACCGCGGAACAGCGGGTGCGGCTCGGTCGGGCGCGAGCGCAGCTCGGGGTGCGCCTGCGTGGCGATGTAGTACGGGTGCACGTCGCGCGGCAACTCGACGAACTCGACGAGGTCGAGGTCGGGGTTCAGCCCCGAGAACACCAGGCCCGCGTCGCTCAGCTGCTGACGGTAGGCGTTGTTGACCTCGTAGCGGTGACGGTGGCGCTCCGAGATGCTGTTCGAGCCGTACAGGTCGGCCGCGAGCGAGCCCTCCGCGAGCGCGGCGGGGTACAGGCCCAGGCGCATCGTGCCGCCGAGGTCGCCGCTTTCGAGGATGTCGACCTGCTCGGCCATCGTCGCCACGACCGGGTGCGCGGTGTCGGGGTCGAACTCGCTCGACGACGCGCCCTCGAGGCCGGCGACGGTGCGCGCGTACTCGATGACCATGCACTGCAGGCCGAGGCAGATGCCGAGCGTGGGGATGCCCTGCTCGCGTGCGAACCGCAGCGCACCGAGCTTGCCCTCGATGCCGCGGATGCCGAAACCACCGGGGACGATGATGCCATCGACCGCGCCGAGGGCCTTCGCCGCGCCTTCGGGCGTCTCGCACAGGTCGGAGGGGATCCACGTGATCTTGACGTGCGTCTCTTGGCCGAAGCCGCCGGCCTTGATGGCCTCGGTGACCGAGAGGTACGCGTCGGGCAGGTCGATGTACTTGCCGACGAGTCCGATCGTGACCTCGTGCTTGGGGTTGTGCACGGCCTGGAGCACGCGCTGCCACCGCGACCAGTCGACGTCGCTCGCCTTGTCGAGGTCGAGGGCGTCGACGATGTAGCCGTCGAGACCCTGGTCGTTCAGCATCGAGGGGATGTCGTAGATGCTCGGCACGTCGATCGCGTTGACGACCGCGTCTTCGTCGACATCGCACATCAGCGCGATCTTGCGCTTGTTCGACTCGGTGACGGGGCGGTCGCTGCGCAGAACGAGGGCGTCGGGCTGGATGCCGATCGAGCGCAGCGTGGCAACGGAGTGCTGCGTGGGCTTGGTCTTCTGCTCGCCCGAAGCGCCCATGAAGGGCACGAGCGAGACGTGCACGAAGAAGACGTTCTTGCGGCCGAGCTCGTGGCGGATCTGACGCGCCGACTCGATGAAGGGCTGCGACTCGATGTCGCCGACGGTTCCGCCGATCTCGGTGATGATGACGTCGGGCTGCGGCTGCTCGCTGGCCTGCAGGCGCATGCGGCGCTTGATCTCGTCGGTGATGTGCGGGATGACCTGCACCGTGTCGCCGAGGTATTCGCCGCGGCGCTCGCGCGCGATGACCTGCGAGTAGATCTGGCCCGTGGTGACGTTGGCCGCCTGGCTGAGCTCGATGTCGAGGAATCGCTCGTAGTGGCCGATGTCGAGATCGGTCTCGGCTCCGTCGTCGGTCACGAAGACCTCGCCGTGCTGGAACGGGTTCATCGTCCCGGGGTCGACGTTCAGGTACGGGTCGAGCTTCTGCATGACGACGCGAAGTCCGCGAGCCGTGAGGAGGTTGCCGAGGCTAGCCGCCGTCAGGCCCTTCCCCAGTGAGGAGACCACGCCTCCGGTGACGAAGATGTGCTTCGTCGTGAAAGTCGTGCCGTCTGAATGTCCCGCGTCCGAAGTCTGCATCACGGGCTTCGATCCTATCAGTCGCGTGTGGGGGTTCGCCTCCGAGTCTGGCACCCCCCTCCGACATCCGCGTCACGTTCGCGTGACGATGGCGAGTCTTCGGGTGCGGACGAAGGCGACCACCGCGACGACCACCGAGAGCACCACGGGGATCAGCACGACGGGAAGGATCGCGTCCTCGATCGCCGCGTCGCCGGCCGCCCAGCCGACGAGCACGACCTGGGCGATGACCAGGCTCGGCGGCAACCACCGCGCGAGGTCGCGCCGCACACCGACCCGGTCGCGCGCGCTCATGCCCACCAGGCCCAGGACGACGGCCCCCGCTCCGAGGATCGGCCCGATGACCCAGGGAAGCGCCGCCCACAGGGTGTGCCCGATGCTCGGAGGCGTCGCCGATGAGAACGTCCCCGAGGCGAATCGCAGGTCGAGCCCCGCGTACTTCGACGAGGACGGCCACCGGCTGTCCGGCGAATACTCGTCGCTCGCCCTGGCGTCGAACGCGATGACGGTCTCGGACCCGCTCTGCACGGCGTCGTCGCCCAGTGGCTCGGGCGCCGCGTCCGGGCGGGAGGGGGTGGCATCCATCCATCCGGACCCCTCTTCGAGGTCTTCTCCCCGTCCGTCCGCGAGGGTCAACGCGATCCGCACGTGCTCCGTCTCCGCGTCGACGGTCCGCCACGACCACGACCACCCCGGCATGAGGGCGGTCCAGGCCATCCGCTCCCCCGATGCGTCCCGGGCGATCGGGTGCGCCATCTCGTACCGGATCTCGACGACGTGTGCCCCGGTCCAGTCATCGGTCAGGCGCGTCTGGACGACGGCGTGATCGAGACGCCGGGTCTGCACGAACGGAGCCGTCTTGCCGTCGACGGTGATCGACTCGACGGTCAGCCCCTGATCGTGCCCGTCGACGACGTCCCGCCACACGCGCGTGACCTGGGGGATCACCCGGCGATTCGCCTCGACCTCGGTCTTCAAGGTCTCGACGACCTCCACCCGGCCCGCTCCGTCGCCATCGCGACGGAGGGTGGCGGCGATGTCGGCGTCCGTCACGGCGAGACCGCTGCTGCCCTCGATCCCGTCGAGAACCGCGGCCTGGTCGGGAGCGGCGGTGGTGGACGCCGTCGTGAGGAACGCAAGGGCGATGGCGCCGGCGACGAGACCCAGCGCGCACGCACGGACGGCGAGTCGTCCGCCCCCCAGGAACGTCGGATCGGCACCCACCCGTCGATCGATCCCTTCGCGCTCGGTCAGGCCTCGGAGCAGACGACCTGCCGCGCGCGGGTGCGAGAAGATCACGACGTAGGGCAGATCCGCCGATCGCAGCGGCGTGCGCTCGGCGGCGCTCGTCAGCTCGAGATACTGCCGCTGACCGAGCAGGTGCTCACGCGCGAGGGCTCCCTCGCGCGTCAGTGGGCGTGCGCTCAGCGCCACCGCGAGGATCACGCCGGCGAGGGCGACGGAGGCCGCCGCGGCAGCCACGGGCCACCACTCGATCGTCAGCGCGCGCTGATGCGAGAGTTGTCGCGTCAGGCCGAGCTGGAGGACGGCGAGCGCGAACGCTCCGCCGAGGAAGGCGTCCCGGACGAACCCGCGCGGCACCGTGCGGAGACCACGTTCGAACTGCGCCCTCCACGCGGGCGAGAATCGAAACGACCGCAGAGCCGGGAGCAGATCCCCCCACCGCCCCGCTCGATGGGCGGCGCGCGCGAGACGACGAGTCAGCCGGGGGTCCTTCGGATCTCGACGCCACGCGTCGAGGGCCTCGGCGAGTACCGCCGTGCGGCGCGCTCCCCACAGGCGTGCGTCCAGCGCCACCGAGCTGCCGCGACGCGGCTGCGACTCCGGCACGAACCACGCGCGCCCCCGCGCGTCGGCCCAGGCCACCGCCCGCGCGGCGAAGGCGAAGAGCACGCCGGCCGCCAAGAGCAACAGCGGCACGAAGGGCCCGTACGCCTGGATGAAGAACAACGGAGACGGCCCCGGCATCGCGAACGTACCCGGATCGAACCGGAACGCGAACCAGAACGATCCGTGGGGAGGGATGTTCTGGTCGTTCGTGATCTCATACACGAGCGGATCGGATGCCGCGTCCTCGGGCTCCATCGTGGTGGAACCGCCCACGAGAAGCCACGACAGTCCCGCCGAGGGCTGGCGCGCGAAAGCCCCCTCGAGGTCGCGGGGCACGACGACGCGCAACGAACTCGACGAGACCCCGTGCGGCCACTCGGGCCCGAAGACGTCCCACTGCAGCACCTGGGGCACCTGGTCCGACGAGGTGTCGCGGTCGTCGTAAGCGAGGTCGCGCAGGTCGTAGCGCACTTCGACGAGATGCGACCCGGTGAGTCTGTCCACTCCCCCGATGACGTAGGTCGTGCGGGTCGGCGTCGTCTCCACCCGTGCGTCGACGGGGCGATCGTCGAGCCGCGCCTCGCGCAGCGCGGGAGCGAGATCGTGTCCCTCGTACTGCGACGCGAGGACGCGTTCGATCGAGTTCTCGTCGACGTCGTCCGGAAAGACCGCGATGAACCTCTCCGTCACCGCGACGACGAGTCGCCCGTCGTCGTGACGCTGCAGGTCGTACTCCGCCGAGAAGTCCTTCGCGATCCAGGTGCTCGTGGCCTCCTTCGCCGATGAGGTGATGTCGTCGAAGGTGAGGGGCGCGTTGATCACCGGGCCGACGAGGAGCACCACGCCGACGGCGGCGACCGCCGCCCAGAACACGCGGATGCCGGCACGCAGACGTGTCCCCCCGTGCGACCGCAGCCACGCCTCGAGACGCAGCAGCAGCCGGGAGAGGAACGCCCACAGCGGCGTGTGCCGCGGGGGGTCGATCAGCGTCGCTTCCGGCGGCGCTGAGAGCTCGTCGTCGGAGTCGTCGGTCATCGGGATCGGCCGGTCTCCAGCAGTTCACGGGCGTGCGTCAACGCCGCTTCCGAGTCGGTGAGTCCCGACAGCAAGCGGGCCATCTCGGCTTCGCGCTCGGCCCCGTCGAGACGGCGGACACTGGATGCCGTGACCGCACCGTCGTTGCCCTTGACGACCGTCAGGTGGTTTCCCGCGAAGGCCGCCACCTGCGCGAGGTGCGTGACGGCGATCACCTGGGACGATTCCGCGAGACGAGCGAGCCGACGACCGACCTCGATCGCCGCGGCTCCCCCGATTCCGGCGTCGACTTCGTCGAACACGAAGGTGGGCACCGGGTCGACGCCGGCGATGACGACCTCGATGGCGAGCATGACGCGACTCAGCTCGCCCCCGGACGCCCCGCGCGACACGGGGCGGGGATCGGCGCCCGGGTGCGGGGCGAGCAGGATCGAGACCTCATCGCGTCCGTGACCGGCGGGCGAGGCGGGGGCCACGTCGACGCTCAACCGGGCGTCGGGAAGGGCGAGCGCATGGAGCTCCTCGGTGACCGCGGCGCCCAGTCTCTCGGCGGCCTCGCGTCGCGCAGCGGTGAGCGCTTCCGCGGCCGCATCCAGCTCGGAGGCCGCGGCGTCGCGCTGCGCCTCGAGTCGCTCGAGGCGGTCGCCGTCGTCATCCAATTCGACGAGACGAGCCGAGCCCGTCTCGAGCAACGAGATCGCCGCCTCGACCGTTCCGTGCGTGCGGGCGAGTCCGGCGAGCACTCCGCGGCGTTCATCGACCGCGGCCAGCTCGTGCGGGCCGGATTCGTCGAGGTCTGCGAGGTAGCCCGACAGCGCGACGGAGGCGTCGGTCGCGCGATACCCGAGGTCGGCGATCACCTCGCCGATGGCGGCGAGTGCCTCGTCGCTGCCCGAGATCCGCTCGAGGGCCCGGCGGGCTTCGGCCAGCAGCGTCACGACATCGGGTGAGCCGTCTTCGTTCGACAGGGCGGCGTGGGCCGTCACGGCGGCGACTCGCAGATCCTCGGCGTTGGCGAGACGCTCGGCGCGGCGCGCCAGCTCCTCTTCCTCGCCGACGATCGGCGCTGCGGCCTCGATCTCGGCGATAGCGGCGCGCAGCTGCTCGGCCTCGCGGGCGCGGTCGTCACGATCAGCGGTCAGGGTGGTCAGTTCGGCATCCAGAGCACGCCAGGCGTCCCACGCCGCGCGATAGGCGGTGCGGGCAGCGACGACCGGCTCCCCGCCGAAGCGATCGAGGGCATCGCGCTGCGCTCCCGACGACTTGAGGCGGAGTTGGTCGGACTGTCCGTGCACGACGACGAGGTCGTCGGCGAGATCAGCCAGGACACCCGCCGGAGCGGTGCGTCCGCCCACGGTGGCGCGCCCGCGTCCTTCGCTCGAGACGGTGCGTCCGAGATAGAGCTCGGCCGAACCGTCCCCGACGGGCTCGACATCGCCTCCGGCCTCCCGCACTCGCGCGGAGACGACCCCCTCTTCGGGGACGAGCCACACGCCCTCGACGGCAGCCTGGGTCGCGCCCTTGCGCACCGCGCCGGAGTCGGCGCGCTGACCGAGCAGCAGCCCGAGCCCGGTCACGACCATGGTCTTGCCCGCCCCGGTCTCGCCGGTGATGGCCGTGAAACCGCGCCCGATCGGCAGGGTCGCGTCCGCGATCACGCCGAGGTCGCGCAGCCGCATCTCTTCGATCACGCCGCACCTCCCGGCATCCCACGCCATCCCGTGACCGGGAGGCGGAACTTCCGAACGAGCCGGTCGGTGAACGCGGCAGGGTGCAGGCGGGCGAGGCGGACGGGCCGCGACGAACGACGCACCATCACGCGAGCGCCCGGGGGCAGCTCGTGCGAGCGTCGGCCGTCGCACCACAGGATGCCGCTGCCGCTCGTGCGCTCGAGTACCTCGACGGCGACCATCGCCTCGGGACTCACCACCAGCGGACGTGCGAAAAGGGCGTGCGCCGAGAGGGGGACGACGGCGATGGCCTCGACCGTCGGCCAGATCACCGGCCCTCCGGCGGAGAAGTTGTAGGCCGTCGAACCGGTCGGAGACGCCACGACGATCCCGTCGCAGCCGAACGATGACAGCGGACGGCCGTCGACCTCCATCACCACTTCGAGCATCCGCTCGCGGCTCGCCTTCTCGACGGTGGCCTCGTTCAGTGCCCAGGTCTCGAAGATGACCTCATCGTCGGCGTTCAACACGCGCACCGCGAGGGCGAGTCGCTCCTCGACGACGTAGTCGCGGTCGATGACCCGACGCACGGCGTCGTCCATGTCGTCGCGTTCGATCTCGGCGAGGAATCCGACGTGGCCCATGTTGATCCCGAGGATCGGGACGGTCCCACCCCGCACGACTTCGGCCGCGCGCAGGATGGTGCCGTCGCCGCCGAGCACGATGGCGAGCTCGATGTCGTCGATGCCGACGTCGACCCCGAGGGTCTGGACGCCCTCGAGCGACAGACGCTCCGCGAGCTCGGGCCGGTCCTCCGCGGACACCACCGGGGTGGCACCGGCCGACCGCACGGCGGTCAGGATGCGCTCGGCGGCGTGGACGGTGTCATCTCGGCGCGCGTGCACGACGAGGAGGATTCGGCGATCGCTGGGGGTCATCGGCTTCCGGTCAGTCGGGTCACGGTGCTCTCCCATTCTGAGGGGTCGCTGCCCCGAGTGGCCGAGAACCACGCGACGTACTCCTGGTTCCCGTGCGTTCCGACGATGGGCGACGCGATGAGCCCGGAGGTCCTGAGACCCGCGTCCCACGCTGCCCAGAGCACGCCGTGCACGGCGTCGGATCGCAGGGCGGGGTCGGTGACCAGCCCGCCCTTCACCGCTGTGCGGCCGACCTCGAACTGCGGCTTGATGAGGAGGATGACATCCGCCTCGGGGGCCGCCGTGGCCACGACGGCGGGCAACACGTGCTCCAGCGAGATGAACGACAGGTCTCCGGTCACCACGGTGGGACGCTCGGCGATACCCGTGGCGCCCGCGAGGGAGTCGGCGGTCATGAACCGCACGTTATACCCCTCGACCGACACCACGTCGGGGTCCGCCCCCACGACGGTGGATAACTGACCGTGCCCCACGTCGACGGCCATGACTGGGCGCGCGCCGCGCTCGCGAAGGACCTGTGTGAAGCCGCCGGTGGACGCTCCGAGATCGAGGGCGACCCGATCGCTCACGTCGACCCCGAAGGCATCGAGCGCGGCCAGCAGCTTGTGCGCGCCGCGGCTGACGTAGTGGTCGGCCCCCGCGACGTCGAGCACGTTGTCCGTCTCCACGGGCGTCGACGCTTTGACGACGGGGCGGCCGTCGACCGTCACGAGCCCGCCGGAGATCAGTTGAGCCGCGTGCGAGCGGGAACGCGCCAGCCCGCGGGCGGCGAGCTCGGCATCGAGGCGCGGGCTCACGACGCTGCGGTCGGATCGATCGGCGCCGACTCGAGTCGTCGAGCCAACTCCTCGTGCACGGCGGCGTAAGCGTCCGCGCGGGTGTCGAGGGGCTGCTCCTCGATGAGACGCAGCCGATCGATGAGCCCGGCGTCCGGGGCGGAGCTGTCGGACATGGATGCCATGCTACCGACGTCAGCGCACGCGGAACGGGTCCGCGTAGAGCTGCTCCGGAACCCGGAAGCCGAAGATGGCACGACCACTGTTCCAGATGGCCGCCGAGCCGGCACGCAGAAGGTCGATCTGCCGCCCTCCGTCGTTGACGATCCGGAGATCGACGCCGTCGATCTCGACGATCGCATCACCCACACGGGTGCGGTCGCCCTTGACGACCGTCGTGGGGTACGGCTCGAAGAGCTGACGGAGGTCTTCGACGATGTAGTCGGGGCGCTGCGAGGGCGGTGCCGCGAGCACTTGCTTCGGTCGGTCGATGCCGGTGAGCACCAGCAGGGAGCGCATCTCGGCCGTGCGCGCACCCTGGATGTCGGTGTCGAGGCGATCACCGATGAACAGCGGCGACTGCGCGCCGGTGCGGGCGACGGCGACATCGAAGATGGGCCGTTCGGGCTTGCCTGCGATGGTGGCCAACCGCCCCACGGCCGTGTGCACGGCCGACACGAGCGTGCCGTTACCCGGAGCGATGCCGCGGGCCTGCGGGATCGTCCAGTCGGAGTTGGTGGCGACCCAGGGGATCCCCCCCTCCTCCACAGGCGTCGCGAGTGCGTACGCGGCCTCGGCGAGGTGGACCCACCCGACCTCGGGAGCGAAGCCCTGGACGACGGCCGCCGGGTTGTCATCGGCGCTGCGCGTGACGACGAAGCCGGCCTTCTCGACCTCGACGACGAGACCCTCGCCGCCGATGACCAGCAGGGTGGAACCCGCGGGCACCAGGTCGCGCATCAGACGCATCGCCGCTTGCGGACTGGTGGTGACGTCGTCCGCCGCCACACGCAGCCCGAGGGAGGTGAGGTGCTCGGCGACCGACGCGTCGGTCCGCGACGCGTTGTTCGTGATGTACCCGAGACGACGCCCCTCCTGCTGGGCGCGGTTCAGGCTGTCGACCGCGTGCGGCAGAGCACCGGGGCCGGCATAGACCACCCCGTCGAGGTCCGCCAGGACGACGTCGACGCCGTCGAGCGGTGTCGGCGGCGGAGTGCTCCGGCCGAAAATCATCGCCCGTCTTCCTCGACGTCCGCTTCGACAACCGTCTCGGCGGGCTCGATGCCGTCGGCACGATCGTCCACGTCACCCTCGGTCACGTCTTCGTCGTGCGGTTCGCTCGCAGCGTCGTCAGCCGACTCGACCGCCACGTCGTTTCCTTCGAGGGGGATGACTCCGGATGCCACGTCCACACCACCCTCGTCATCGATGAGTTCGATCTCTTCGACGACGATGACCTCGCGATCGGCGACGCCTGCGGCGGCGTCCAGGGCGTCGGCCGCGATCTCGGCTCGACGCTCCCACTCGGCGGCTTCATCGGACCGTCCGAGTTCTTCGAGAACCGCTGCGCGCGCGGAGAAGAGGGCCGGGCTCCATTCGAACGCGCGGTCCGGGTCGGCCTCGGGGATCTCGAGCTCCTGCAGAGCACGGTCCGTCTGCCCCAGGTCGAGGCGCGCTCCCGACATGGCGATCGCCAGCTGTACACGTACCGGAACGGACAGGCTCGAGCGGTCGACCGCGCGCCCCTCCTCGAGGGCGCGATCGGGACGTCCGACCCCGCGCTCACTGTCGACGATGAGCGGAAGCTGCTCGTCGGACCCGGTGATCCGGCGGTGCGTCCGGAGTTCGCGGAGGGCCAGGGCGAAGTCGCCGACGGCGTATGCCGTGATGGCGACGGTCTCGCGGACGACCCCGACACGGCCGGCGCTCCGGGACGCCGCCAGCGCGTGTTCGTGCGCCAGCTGGGGGTCTTCGTCGATCATGCGAGCAGCCATCGCAAGGTGACGGGCGACGTTGTCGGCGTTGTCCTTGCTGAGCGTCTTCAACTCGTTGCGGGCTGCGCCAGGAAGGTCGAAGGCAGTGACGTCCTCGGGGATCTCCGGGCCACGCTCGCGACGATCCTGCGGCGGGCGCGTGGCACGAGAGTCCTCGCGATCGAATCGACGCGGCGCTCCCGCGCCCGGCCGGCGGTCGCCACTCGGACGTCGGTCACCGCCCCCGAAGCCGCGGGAATCACCGTCTCGGCGCACGGGGCGGTCCCCGTCCCGACGGAACGGACGGTCACCGTCACGGCGAACCGGACGATCGCCGTCGCGACGAACGGGACGGTCCCCGTCACGACGAACGGGACGGTCCCCGTCACGACGAACGGGACGGTCCCCGTCACGACGGAACGGACGCTCCCCCTCGCGCTGAACGGGACGATCACCGTCACGGCGGAACGGACGATCCCCCTCGCGACGAACAGGACGATCCCCGTCGCGACGGAACGGACGATCACCATCACGCTGAACAGGACGATCAGCATCCCGGCGGAAGGGACGGTCACCGTCACGACGAACAGGACGGTCACCATCACGACGAGCAGGACGATCCCCCTCACGACGGAACGGACGATCACCATCGCGCTGGGCGGGGCGTTCGCCGTCACGACGGAACGGACGGTCGCCGTCCTGACGGAACGGACGCTCACCATCACGACGAACCGGACGCTCACCATCACGACGAAC
>NZ_FNJN01000004.1:0-631 GCF_900104345.1 Microbacterium testaceum StLB037 | reverse complement strand
GGACGGTCACCATCACGACGGAACGGACGGTCACCATCCTGACGGAACGGACGATCACCATCACGACGAACCGGACGGTCACCATCACGACGAACGGGACGGTCACCGTCACGCCGCTGTCCGCCGGTCTGCCCGTCGCGGCGATAGGGACGATCACTGCGAGGCGATGAATCATCGCCTCGAGAAGACTGTCCGCGCCCGGATGCGCGGTCGCCCGAGCGCCCTTCGTTGCTCTTGCGATCGTTCGCGTCATCCGCCGACATGACTGTCCTTCCGGGGAAATGTGCCCGTAAATGCGAAATGGCCACCCAACTTTGGGTGGCCATTTCGACTAAAAGAAGTCCGGCGGTGTCCTACTCTCCCACAGGGTCCCCCCTGCAGTACCATCGGCGCTGAGAGGCTTAGCTTCCGGGTTCGGAATGTAACCGGGCGTTTCCCTCTCGCTATGGCCGCCGAAACACTATTGATGTTTCAAAAACCAACAACGACATGATCATTGTTGAGTTCCCGACCGTACATCGAGAACCACTCAGTGGACGCAAGCACCAAAAACAGGTGTGTTATCAAGTCATCGGCTTATTAGTACCGGTCAGCTTCACGTATTACTACGCTTCCACATCCGGCCTATCAA
>NZ_FNJN01000002.1 GCF_900104345.1 Microbacterium testaceum StLB037 | reverse complement strand
GGCCGCGAGCCCATCCCAGACCGAAAAATCTTTCCAAACACGACCATGCGATCACGTCTCATATCCAGTATTAGACGCCGTTTCCAGCGCTTATCCCAGAGTCCAGGGCAGGTTGCTCACGTGTTACTCACCCGTTCGCCACTGATCCACCAAGCAAGCTTGGCTTCACCGTTCGACTTGCATGTGTTAAGCACGCCGCCAGCGTTCATCCTGAGCCAGGATCAAACTCTCCGTAAAAAAGAAATGCATACAACCACCGGGAAAACGGGGCCGCAGCGAGTTTGAAACTGACCAAAGAAAAACATCATTACTGACGAATTTCACGCCAACCCCCGGAAGGGTTGGACTTTGATCCAAAGGAATTTCTCGCAATCCAACAAAAGTCAGACCGACGAGGAATAAATTGGCATTTGACAAGTGCACGCTGTTGAGTTCTCAAGGAACGGACGCACCCACAGAAACGATCTCTCGACCTACCCGTGAGGCAGTTCACTTCTATATGTCCACCATGGCAACACGCCAATCACATCTCGCGACGCCCCAGAAAGGGTTTCGCTGCAGTGAGGGTGTGTGCCGATTGGCAGGATCCCAACTGTAGACTAAAGAGTCGAAACTCTCAAGTGCTGGTGTTGGGGACGGTTCGCCGCTTGAGAGGACGCGGGGCCTTTCGGCCGCTCCGCTCTCCCCTGTGGGGCGAACAAGTACTAAGTTACGCGGGAACGACCGACCCGTCGAATCCAGGCACGTCCCGGGCGTGTCGCGCTCGTTCGCGAGGGCACGACGCGGGTCAGAGATACCTGTCCGGCCCTCCCCACCCGCCGACCCAGGCTTCGAGGTGCGGCCGCGCGCCGACGATGTGTGCGCCATCCACGTGCACCGTCACGGTATCGAGCGCGTCATCCGTCCCCCAGCGCTTCGCGCGACGACGCGCCCGTCGGTTCGCCGCACGGCCCACGGTCTCACCCTCGCCGGTGACGAACACGACCCCTCCGACCTCGGCACTCGATAGCAGGGCGAGAGCCCTCGCGAGAGGAGCGGCATCCAGGACAACGATCGGCTGCTCGAGCTCGATCGTCACCCGGGGATCGACGCCCCCCGCGGGGGTCACCCGCGGGTCGGCCGCGAGCAGGGGGTGGTCGGCGGCATCCGTCACGACGCGCAGATGAGGAAGGGCCGCGAGCAGGGAGTCCACGGAGAGGAAGGCGGCATCGGCGGGGATCCCCGTGGGGAGATGTACTTCCACGTCGATGGCTCGTGACAGCAATCCACGGGGCCGCGACCCTTCGATCGGGATCTTCTCGGCCAGGCTGAGGGTCTGCCTGTTGCCCTGCGCGGCGTGCTCTTCGGAGCGGCCGGCCCAATCGGGACCGTCGTGCCAGGCCACGGCATCCGGAACATGAGCGAGCACTCCCCCCGCCTGCCACGCACGGTGCGCCCACTCCCAGTCTTCTCCGCCGTAGGTCGAGAACGTCTCGTCGAACCCGCCTACCTCGTCGAAGAAGGCCCGGGAACACGCGAGTACCGCGCTGATGACGTGACGGTACGACCGGTCGTCGGCGTCGAGCAGATTTCGACTCGCGGCGTAGGCGTCGCGGAGCCAGGCCGGCTCGGTCAACTCGCGAACCGGGCCGAGCGCGGCGATCGGCGCGTCGACGCTCGCTCCCGCCAGGTCGGCGTGACGCCGTCGCCCCACGGTCACCGCCTCGAGGAGCAACGCGGGCAGGCGCGTGAGCCGGCGAACGTAATCGGGCTCCGGCGTCGTGTCGGCATCGAGGAAACACAGCACGTCACCGGATGCCGCCGTTGCTCCGAGGTTCCGCGCCGCGGCGGCCCGGAAGCCGCGGTCTTCCTGACGGACCAGACGCACCCCCGCGGGCACGACCGGTGTCTCGGGCGAACCGTCGTCGGCCACGATGACCTCGAGACGGTCAGCCGGGTGGTCCTGCCGAGCGAGCGCGGTGAGAGTGCGCTGCAGCTCGGTCGGCTGGGCGTAGTGCGTGACGATCACGCTCACGCGCGGAGGCTCGGGCTCGCAGTGGGCGAGCAGGTCCCAGCGATTGCCGGGGACCCACGGCATCCGGTCGTTCCAGGTGTCGCTCATGCGGTGACGGCTCCCCACCACTCCAGATAGGCGCGAGCGGCGTCGGTTCGCCCGAAGGGCACGGGATGGATGCCGTGCCACGTGCTGTCGCCGGTGGCGCGCGCGAACGCGATGGCGTCGGCGAGGCCCGCCTCGTCGACCGTGCTCACCGTGCCGGGGCGGAGAGCGGCCATCTCGTCCACGTACCGGTTGCGCACGGCGAGGGGGCGACGTCCCCAGCCGATCCACGAGGCGAGAGAGCCGGAAGCGGAAACATGGCGGTGCGCGATCACGGGGACGGCGATGCGCCGGACGCGGGAAGCCATGTCGGCCTCGTCGAGCCAACCGGTGACCTCGACGGCGACCCCGGCTGCCGCGGCCCGCCCGACGAAGGCGGAGAGGTCGTCGGCATGCCCGTCCGAGGCTCGACCGAGCACGGTCAGCCTCTTCAGGCCCGCTTCTGCAGCGGCAGCGAGCGCCTCGTCGTGCCCCTTGCCGGGGTAGAAGTAGCCGAGCACGCCGACGGACTCGTCGGGAACGGGGCGCTCTCCGACCGGCGAGGACTCCACCGGCAGGGGAACGACCTCGACCGGGCCGGTCCAGACTCCTTCTTCGCGGAGAAGGCTGCGCTCGTGGGCGCTGTTCACGGCGACGCCCACGGCCGCCTCCGTCACCGCGCGGTAGAACGCCCGGCGACGCGGGAGGTTGCGCGGTCCGTCGGAGGACTGGGGCACGTCGTGGAGGGTGACGGTGAGCGGGTGGCGCCGCGCCAGCTCTCGGACGCGCTCGGTGGCCTCCTCGGGAGAGGCACCCCACAAACGATCCGTGACGTGAGCGTGCACGGGGGTTCCGGGGACGAGCTCGGCGATCGCGTCGGGGGTCACGACGCGGGTCCCGGGGCTCTCGCGCTGCACCTCGACCGCGATCTCGCGGGCGTAGACGGCGACCCCGTGCGGCCCTGGCTGGGCGAGGAGCACGGGGGTGGCATCCATCCCCGGTGTCGAGGCGGTCACGCCGCGGCCGCCCAGGTGCGCAGGAGCGGTGTCATGCGCTCGACGACGGCGGCGAGAAGGGCGGGCCGTTCGCGGTAGTAGGCGAGGTGCGCCTCTTGCACGACAGCCGCGGCGAGGGTTTCGCCGGCCACGATCCAGTCCTCCCGGGGGGCCTCATCGAGCGCCCACGCGTCGACGACCCAGGATTCGAGCGGCGCACGCACCGAGGCGAGGATGGGGCGTCCGGGATCCACGGCGCCGCCCGGGTTTCCCAGAGCCGCGGCGATGCGCTCCCCGAGCGGCAGGAAGACGGCGTTGCCCGGATGGTTGACGGTCCGTATCAGGTCGGCGACGACCGGGACGAAGAGGTCGGATGCCACGATGTCGAGCCCCCTCCCCTCGCGGCGCCGCAACTCGGCGACGGAGGCGTCGGCGATCGAGCGGACGGCGGCCGGGGGAAGCATCGCGGGGACCGAGAGCCCCGACGCCTCGGCGACGGTGCGCACGTCGTGATAGGCGACCAGCGGCGGGTCCTCGGGGAACGCGGGAAGGCGCAGGACGGCGTGGAAGGGATGCAGTCCCGCGTACCGGATGGCGGGGACGGTCACCGACCGCGCGCCGACGGGAAGCGACCCGCGCAACTGCGCGGTGCCCAGGGGCAGGCCACGGTAGTCGTCGCGAATGGGCTGGGCGACCAGGAACGCCGCCTTCGAGAGCAGCGCGTGCAGTCGAGCGGTGTCGGCGGCGTCGAGCTCGTGCACGGCAGGCACCCGGATGGCGGGCAGCGCGTCGGACGAGATGACGAGGCGCAGCGACTCGGCCTGGCAGTTGCCGACGACGATGCCGTAGCCCGCGGGCGGCGCCTCATCGCCGAAGAAGGCGGCGTAGTGCGCTCGGCGCGCTATCACCGCGTCCCCGTGGTCCGCAAGGCTTCCCAGCCCCGCCGTCTCGCCGCCCATGATGAGGAACGTATCCGTCGGTGCCATTGTCGTCACAACCGCCCCGTTGCATTGCGATGTGCCTGGTGATGCGGTACGCGCATCCCTACGCACGCAACGCTCCGAGGAGGAGAAGATCGTCGCCACCACCGTCCCCCTGGTCCGGGTCGCCGCCGTTCCCTCGGCCCATCCGTACGTCACCGCCGTCGCGGACCCCGCCGGCGTCAGGCTCCTCGCCGACCCGCCCCCGCCCGGCGTGCCCGCCGGTCAGTGGTGGCCGCCCCAGGTCCTGCTCCCCGAATGGCTCGAAGCCCACGCAGCGGAGTTCGACCTCGTGCACGTCCACTTCGGAATCGAGTCCTACACCGCGGACGAGCTCGCGCTCACCGTCGCCGCACTCGAGCGTCTGGGCAAGCCGCTGGTCTACACGGTGCACGACCTCGAGAACCCGC
Source organism: Microbacterium testaceum StLB037 (assembly GCF_900104345.1). Lineage (GTDB taxonomy): Bacteria > Actinomycetota > Actinomycetes > Actinomycetales > Microbacteriaceae > Microbacterium > Microbacterium testaceum_A. The sequence goes on along the minus strand of NZ_FNJN01000002.1, from coordinate 639,490 downwards.
AGCTGTCGTCGCAGGACGCCCACCGGGCCGGTCTCGCGGTGCTGGCGCACGCCGCCGACGAGCTGATCACCTTGACGGCTTCCGCTGCCGACGAGGTGGCCGCGATCACCGGGCGCACAGCCACCGTGGTCGCCCACCCCACACTGCTGGGGGAGGCGGAGCGACCGGCGGGCACCGCCCACGACACCGTGCGCGTCGGCGTCCATCTGCGAGACCTCCGGCCCAACATCGACGGCGTCGCGACCACGGCGACACTCGTGCGCGCGATCGCGGACCTGCGGGCGCAGGGCGCGCGGATCGAAGGCGTCGTCCGCATGAACGAGCGCGTCCGCGACGAGGAGGCCGCGGCATCCATCGTCCTCCTCGCCGAGGGATGCGACGGCGTACGCATCGAGAGAGGGCCCCGGCAGGACGACGACGAACTCGCCGCCTGGCTCGCGGATCTCGACGCGTGCCTGCTCCCCTATCGCCACGGCACCCAGTCGGGCTGGGCCGAACTCTGCTACGACCTGGCCGTGCCGGTGGTCGGGACCCGTGTGGGGCACATGGCGGCTCAGCATCCGACCGACTTCCACACCTTCGACCTCGGCGAACCGCTTTCGCTCGAGCGCGCCGTCATCGACGCCACAAGTCCCGCCTGGTCGGTGCCCGGCTCGCGCCGACGCACGGCCGAGATCGAGCGCCGACGAACCGAACGCCTCCGCGAGCTCGAACACGTGCGCCACGCGCACGTCGAGGTCTACCGCAGAGTCCTCGCACGGGAGCTCGCGGCATGATGCGCGACCAACGCCCCCTGCGCGTGCTCGTCGTGGCCCCCTCGCGCTACGCGCTTCGCCAGCCGCACGCCGGCGGCCTCGAAGCGGCCGTCTGGGACCGCGTGCGCTGGCTGCGGGCCCGCGGTCACGATGTGACCCTGTGCGCCGCCGACGGCTCGGACTTCCTCGGCGACACGGACGAGTTCCGCCTGCCGACGCCCGAGTGGACCCGCCCCGAGGATGCCTCGGACACCGACTACCCAACGGGGTACGCCGCCGCCGTTGACGCCGCCTTCGACGCCGCGCGCGACCGCTTGGTCGCCGACCGCCACCTCTTCGACGTCGTCGACAACCACAGCCTCCACCCGGCCCCCATCCGGTGGAGCGTCGAGGCCGACATCCCCGTCGTCACGACCCTCCACACCCCTCCGCTCGAGCCGCTGCTCGAAGCGGCCGCGGAGGTGCGCGACAGCTCCCACCGCTTCGTCGCGGTGAGCCAGGCCACCGCCCGTGCCTGGTCAGTCGAGGGCGTCGACGCGTTCGTCTTCCCCAACGGCGTCGACACCGAACAGTGGACCCGCGGCGACGGCGGACGATCGTGGGTGTGGTCGGGGCGCGTCGTGCCCGAGAAGGCCCCGCACCTCGCCATCGAGGCCGCCCGCGAGGCGGGCGCGCACATCGTTCTGGCGGGCCGTATCGGCGACGTGGACTATTTCGAGCAGGAGATCGTGCCGCGCCTCGGCGCGCACGCGCGGTACGTCGGCCCTCTGCGACAGCCCGACCTGTGCCGCCTCGTGGGATCGTCGGCGGTTGCTCTCGTCACCCCGATGTGGGAGGAGCCGTTCGGCCTCGTCATCGTCGAGGCCCTCGCCACCGGAACGCCCGTCGCCGCGTTCGACATCGGCGGGGTATCCGAGGTGGTGGCCGGGATCCCGGGAACCACCACGGTCATGCCCGGAGACGTCGTCGCTCTCGCCAAGGCCGCCACGCAGCTGGCCGAGACCGGTGCGCGCGAACCCCTCACCCGCGTGTGGACGCGGCGCGCGACCATCCGCCAGCACTCGCTCGTTCAGCGATACCGCGAGGTCGAACGCGTTCTCGCCCACAGCGCGCAGCCGGTTCCCGCCCGCCGGATGCCGGCGGTGTCGTGGTGATCGGCTGGTACATCCACCACCACGGATTCGGCCACCTCTCGCGGTTCCTCGCCGTGGCGCCGCACCTGCGGGAGCCGGTCGTGGCGTTCTCGTCGATGCCGCGGCCCGCGGGGCTGCCCGCCGACATCGAATGGATCGATCTGCCCCCGGACGCCGATCCCTTCGAATCCGCGGACGGCACCACCGTCGACCCGCGTGACGCCGAGCCGACCGCGCGGGGCGCCCTGCACTGGGCCCCGCACGACCACCCCGGGCACCGCGCCCGCCTGGCGGCCATCGCCACCACTGCCGCCGCGCGGGACCTGCGGGCGTTCGTCATCGATGTGAGCGCCGAGGTGGTCGCGTTCGCGCGCCTCCTGGGGCTGCGCACGATCGCCGTGACCCAGCCGGGCGCGCGCACCGATGCCCCGCACGCCCTCGCCTACTCCCTCGCCGATCGCATCGTCGCTCCGTGGGCGCACGGGGCCGTGGCGACCCCGGCACTGTCGGAGCACTCCGACCGCGTCATGTGGACGGGCGGGATCTCGCGCTTCGACGGGCGCGACGTCGACGGCCCGCGCGACGAGCGGAGCGTGCTGCTGCTCGGCCGGATGCTCGACGACGACGCCCGTCACGAGGTCGTCTCGCTCCTGCGCGATCGCGGATGGGAGGTCACCACCGTCGGTCACGACGCCGCGTCGCGCATCGACGATCCGTGGCCGCTCCTGACCCGCAGCACGGTCGTGGTCAGCGCCGCGGGGCAGAACAGCGTCGCCGATCTCGCGGCATCCGGCGCCCGCACCGTCGTGATCTCGCAGGAGCGCCCCTTCGACGAGCAGCACCACACGGCCGAGGCCCTCGAACGCTGGGGTCTCGCTCGGCGGGCGGCGGCGGGAATCGCCCCCGCCGACCTCGTCGACCTCGTCGAACGAGCCGCCCGCGACGCGCCGGACTGGTCGCGATGGCAAGTCGCAGGCGGCGCGCGCCGCATGGCTGCGGCGGTCGAGGCGGTCCTCCCGTGAGGACCGCCGTCATCACGGTCGCCTCGGCCGCACGCCGAGAGCACCTCGAGCGGCAGCGACGCACCCTCGCGGAGGTCGCCGGCGAGATCGTGCGCGTCGAGGCGTGGCTCGACGAGACGCCCCCGGAGGACGCCCCGGATGCCGAAACCCTCACGCTCCATGTGCCGCCGGGGCCGCACGGTCTGCGCGTGGGCGAGGGGCGGAACCGCGCCGCTGCCGCCGCCCTCGGAGCGGGAGCGGAACTGCTGGTCTTCCTCGACGTCGACTGCCTTCCCGGCGCGGGGCTGCTCCCCGCCTACCGGGCAGCCGCGCTGGCGCACCCCGACGCCGTGCTCTGCGGAGCGGTGACGTACCTCTCGAGCGTGCAGCGCCCGGAAACGGCATCCGATCTGCCCTTCCTCGTCCGACCGCACCGCGCCCGCCCCGCCCTTCCCGCGGGTGGGACCCGCGCCGCGTCACGCGACGAATACGACCTGTTCTGGTCGCTGTCGTTCGCGGTCACCGCCTCGACCTGGAACCGCATCGGCGGCTTCCACCCCGGCTACGAGGGATACGGCGCCGAAGACACCGACCTCGCCTGGACCGCGCGCGAAGCCGACGTCGAGATGCGGTGGGTGGGGGGTGCGGACGCCTTTCACCAGTGGCATCCGGTGTCTTCTCCGCCCTGGCAGCACCTCGACGACATCCTGCGCAACGGGGCGACCTTCCACGAACGGTGGGGGTCGTGGCCGATGGGCGGGTGGCTCGACGCGTTCGCGGCGGCCGGGGCGATCGAGCGGCGCGGCGACGGCTGGGTGCGGGTGCGCTGAGGCCTGTCGAGGGGCAACACGCACGACGGAGCCAGCGGGGCACGCTCGACGGAGCTGTGGGCGCCGATGAGCGCGCTCGAGCACGGCATCCGGAGCGACAGGACAACCCCCGCGGCGCGAATCGCGCGGACGGATAGCGTCGAGGGGTCCGGTCCGATCCCCGGACAGGTGGAGACCCCATGGCTGGGTGGCCCGAACACGTCATGTGGTGGCACGTCTACCCGCTCGGCTTCGTCGGCGCACCGATCCGCGACGGCGAGGGGCCGGATGCCGAGATCGAACACCGCCTGGACAGGCTCGAGCCGTGGCTGGACCACGTCATCGGGCTCGGCCTGAACGGGCTGCTGCTCGGACCGGTGTTCGCGTCGGAGACCCACGGCTACGACACCGTCGACCACCTGCGCATCGACCCGCGCCTCGGCGACGACGGAGATTTCGATCGCCTCCTCGCGGGGGCGCGGGAGCGCGGCATCCGGGTGCTGCTCGACGGGGTGTTCAACCACGTCGGGCGGGCGCACCCCGCCTTCCGTGACGCGTCGGAGGACGGACCGCAGCTGTTCCGCGGGCGCTGGGTCGACGGAACGCTCGAGGCCGAGGTGTTCGAGGGGCACGGCGCGCTCGTCGCCCTCGACCACTCGTCGCCGGCGGTCGCCGACCTCGTGGTCGACGTCATGTGCCACTGGCTCGAGCGCGGGATAGACGGGTGGCGACTGGATGCCGCGTACGCGATGCCGACCGAGTTCTGGGCCGAGGTGCTGCCGCGCGTGCGCGAGAGATTCCCGGAGGCGTGGTTCGTCGGCGAGGTCATCCACGGGGACGGACCCGCGATCGTGCGCGCCTCGACGATGGACTCGCTGACGCAGTACGAGCTGTGGCAGGGCATCTGGCACGGCATCGCCGACGGCAACCTCTTCGAGCTGAGCCACGCGATCGAGCGGCACGACGAACTGCTCGCGACCTTCGCCCCGCAGACCTTCGTCGGCAACCACGACGTCACCCGCATCGCCTCGGCCATCGGGGCCGATCTTGTGCCGCACGCCCTCGCCGTGCTCTTCACCGTCGCGGGGACCCCGTCGGTCTACGCCGGCGACGAGTTCGGGTGGACCGGGGTGAAGGAAGAGCGCGAGGGCGGCGACGACGCGGTGCGGCCGGAGTTCCCGGCATCCGCCGCGGAGGTCGGAGACGTCGACGAGCGGATCCTCGAGGCGCACCGGGCGCTCATTGCGCTGCGCCGCCGCAAGCCGTGGCTGTGGCGGGCGCACACCGACGTGGTCGAGGTGGCCAACGCCGCGATCGTGCTGCGTACCGCCGTGGGAGACGACGCGGTGGTGGTCGCGCTGAACATCGGCGACGAGCCGGTGTCGGTGCCGGCCGCCGACGCGCGCACGATCGTCACCGGTGACGGCACCCTCGCCGACGGGCGGGTCGAGCTCGGCCCGCGCGGGTGGGCGGTGCTGGAGGGCTGAGCCTCAGGCGCCGGCGCGGAAGCGGTGCTCGGGGCGGCCGGTCGACCCGTACCGCAGGCTCACCTGCACGAGCCCGCGCTCGGCGAGAGCGGTGAGGTGGCGCTGCGCGGTCGCACGCGAGACCCCGATCCGCTCGGCCACCTCGGACGCCGACGCCTCGTGGGCGCCGAGGGCGGCCAGGACGGTCTGCTCGGTCGCCGAGCGCGCGAGCGAGGGTCCGTCGCGCTCGCCCCGCATCGCGGCGGCCGCTCGGTCGATGTCGTCCTGCGAGAGCGGACGCGAACTCGACAGCAGATTGCGGTATCGGGCGAAGCGGTCGAGGCGCTCGGCGAGCACCCGCGTATCGAACGGCTTGACGAGATAGGCCAGCGCACCGGCCGAGAACGCGCGGCGCACGGTCGCGGCATCCGTCGCCGCCGACAGCACGAACGCGTCGACGTCGAGCGAGCGCACGAGCTCGATGCCGTCACCGTCGGGCAGGTACACGTCGGCCAGCACGAGGTCGGGCGCGTGCGCGGCGACCGCGGCGCGCGCCTCACCCACGGTGCGCGCGGGCTCGAGCGCGACGAAGCCCGGCCGCGCCGCCACCGCGTCGCGGTGCAGTCCCGCCACGCGGAAGTCGTCGTCGACGACCAGAACCCGGATGCCGTTCACTCGCTCGTTCCCTCTCGCTCGCTCGTCCCGCCTCCCACGCCCGGCAGCCGAGCCGCCACCACCGCGCCGTGGTCGCCGCCGCCCGCGTCGACCACCCACACCTCGCCGCCCCGGCGCCGCGCGAACTCGCGCGAGAGCGGGAGTCCGATGCCGAGTCCGTGCACGGCATCCGGATCATCTCCGCGCTCGCGCGGCGCGAAGATCGCCTCGACGTCGGCGATGCCGGGACCCGTGTCGGCCACCGTCAGCACGACCGCGTCGGCGTCGTCGAGCACGCTCACCTCGACCCCGCGGGGTTCGGGAGCGGACGCCGCGGCCGTCACGGCATTGTCGATGAGGTTGCCGAGCACGGCGACCACGTCTTCGACGTCGTCGATCGAGGCGGTCGAGAACGTGTCGTCGGCCACGCGCAGGGCGACGCCGCGCTCGCGCGCCGACAGCGCCTTGGCACCGAGGAACGACTGCAGCATGGGGTCGCCGACGAGTTCGATGCCGGGCACGGCCCAGTCCACCGACCCGCGGTCGACGAGGTCGGCGAGAAACGCTCGCGCTTCGTCGGTGCGGCCGGCGTCGAGAAGACCCACCGCGGCGTGCAGGCGGTTGGCGTTCTCGTGGCGCTGCACCCGCAGGGCATCGCCCATGGCGCGGACGCTGTCGAGACGGCCCGACAGGGCGATGACGTCGGTGCGGTCGCGCAGCGTCGCCACCCGGCCGAGCGTGCGCGTTCCGCGGCGCACCGGACGCACGTCGAGGAAGACCACGCGATCACCCAACGGGAGGCCGCTCGACGAACCCGATCCCGACAGAGCGTCGACGACGGCCGTCGGGAGGCCCAGCTCGTCGAGGCGGTGGCCCACGGCATCCGTGATCCCGAGGAGCCGCTCGGCGGAGGGCGTGCACACGCGCACGACGTCGGCGTCGTCGAGGGCGAGCACTCCCTCGTCGGCGCTCTCGAGAACGGCGGTCTGCGTCTGCACGAGCGACACCAGCTCTTCGGGCTGGACGCCGAGGGTCAGTCGCTCGAGTCGGCGGCGCATCAGCAGGGCGACCACGGCCCCGATCGCCGCGGCGAGCGCCACGGCGACCGCGATCCCACCGATGAGGGCCGGGAGGTCGTCGAACACGCTCGCGCGCTCGAAGCCCACGCTCACCTCGCCCACGGGCGCTCCCCCGCCGGGCGGATACACCGGCACTTTGGCGCGGGCCGATTCGCCGAGCGTCCCCGTCTCCCACGTCACGACCTCGCGCCCGGCGAGCGCGTCGGCGAAGCTCGTGCTGACCACCTCGCCCAACCGGTCCGGATCGGGGTGCGCGAGACGGATGCCGTGGTCGTCGGTGATCACGACGAACAAGCCCTGCGTGCGGGCGGTCACGTCGGCCGCGTACTGCTGAAGCTCACCGCCGCGGAGGCCCGCGGCATCCGGAGTGCCGGGATCGGCCGAATATTGCGCCACGCGCCCGCGCACCTCGGGCGCCTCGGCCACGGAGCGGGCGATGTTGAGGGCCGAGGAATCCGCCTCGGCCTTGAGCTGCTGCACGCCGAGCCACGCGAAGACGGCGGTGCAGACGGCCACGACCACGAGCTGGGTGGCGATCTGCACGAGAAGCATGCGCGTGGCGAACCTCATGTGCACCTCCTCCGCTCCGCGACATCATCGTGCGCGAAATGCGCAGAACACACGGTACGCGCATAACGCCCCGCAATGCGAGCAAGCGCGCGGCCGAGCACCCCGCATCCGTAGTGTCACCGAATCGACGGCGCGCCCCGTGCCGGCATCCACGACGAAGGAGTCGCGATGACCCCCCTGATCCTTGCGGCCGAAGCGGCCGAGTACCCGGTGGCCTACACGCCCGCCGACGGGGTGCTCGTGGCCCTCGGCTTCCTCATGGTCCTGTCGTTCATGGCCCTCATCATGACGCGGCGCTTGACCCCGATGGTCGCCCTGATCGTCGTCCCCACCGTGTTCGGCCTCATCGCCGGCGCGGGCCTCGGTCTCGGGGACATGGTGATTGACGCGATCAGCAAGATGGCGCCGACGGCGGCGCTGCTGATGTTCGCGATCATGTACTTCGGCATCATGATCGACGTCGGCCTGTTCGACCCGCTGATCCGCGTGATCACGCGTGTCCTCGGGAACGACCCGGCCAAGATCGTGCTCGGCACGGCGATCCTCGCGGGCGCGGTCTCGCTCGACGGTGACGGCTCGACCACCTTCATCATCACGACCTCAGCGATGCTCCCCCTCTACCTGCGCCTGGGCATGAGCCCCGTCGTGCTCACCTGCGTCGCGGGCCTCATGAACGGCACGATGAACATCGTCCCGTGGGGTGGCCCAACCGTTCGCGCCGCGACCGCCCTGGGCCTTCAGCCCACCGACGTGTTCGTGCCGATGATCCCCTCGCTCCTCGCGGGCCTGGTCGTCTCTCTCGCCTTCGCCTGGTTCCTCGGGCTGTCCGAGCGCAAGCGTCTGGCCGGATCCGTCGACACCGCCAAGATCGACGGCACCGGAGGCTTCGGTCGGCTCGGCGCCCCCAAGATCTTCCGCGGCGCTGAGCCGAAGCCCGGCGCGGTGGCGTCGCTGCGCACCGGCAACATCGTCACCGTCCGCGGCGGACGCGACGCCGTGGCCGCCGCGCAACTGGTCGACACCGCCGACACCGCGATGGCCGACACGATGCTCGACCCCAACCGCGCGACGCTGCGCCCCAAGCTGATCTGGTTCAACCTCGCGCTCACGGCCGCGGTCATGGTGCTGCTGGTGATGGACCTCTTCCCGCTGGCCTTCGTCTTCATGGTCGGCGCCGCGATCGCGCTCGTGGTCAACTTCCCGAAGCTGCGCTCGCAGGCCGACGAGATCGTCGCCCACGCGCCCAGCATCGTCGGGGTCGTGTCGATGGTGCTCGCGGCCGGTGTGCTGGTCGGCGTGCTCAACGGTACGGGCATGGTCACCGCCATGGCCGACTGGATCACCCAGGTCATCCCCTCGTCGATGGGGCCGTTCCTCGCCGTCATCACCGGTGTGCTGTCGATCCCGTTCACGTTCTTCATGTCGAACGACGCGTTCTACTTCGGCATCCTCCCGGTGCTCGCCGAGAGCGCGGCGAACTACGGCATCGCCCCCGTCGAGATGGCCCGCGCCTCGATCACCGGCCAGCCGGTGCACCTGCAGAGCCCGCTGGTCCCCGCGATCCTGCTGCTCGTCTCGCTCGCCGGGGTCAACCTCGGCGACCACCACAAGAAGGTGCTGTGGCGCGCGACGGTCGTCTCGCTCGTCATGCTCGCGGTGGGCGTGCTCGTGGGCGCGGTGCCGCTGCTGGGCTGACACCGAACGAGAAGGACCCCGGATGCCATGGCATCCGGGGTCCTTCTCGTTTCAGGATCCGAGACTTACACCCGGGCGCCTCGCGGTCGACGCGTCGCCCAGACCGCCGCTCCCGCGACCAGCAGGAACGTCGCCAGCAGCGCTCCCCCGAGCGGGCCCTGCGCACCGGTGGCGGCGAGCTGACCCTTCGGCACGACCGTGATCGGCAGGCGCTGGATGATCGAGCCATCCGCCGCGAAGACGACGATCGTGTGCGCGCCCGCTTCGAGGTCCGCGGGGATGCGGACGTCGAAGACGACCCGACCTGCCGCGTCGGCGACAGGGATGCCGGCGATGCGGATCGGCGTGCTGCGCAGTTCGGCGGTGACCTGCTCACCGGCCTTCAGGCCCGTCACGGTCACCCGCACCGTGCCGCCGCGCTCGACGGTCGACGTCGACACCGAGGCCGAGGGGCCCGCCGGAGACGCCGTCGGCTGCGCCGTGGGCTGCCCCGTCGGGGCGACGGTCGGCGACGGCGTCCCGGTGGGCGCGTCGCTCGGCGAGGGCGACGGGCTGCCGGTCGAGGAACCGCTGGGCGACGGCGACGGGCTCGGCTCCGGGTTCGTCTCCGTGGGGACCTCGCGCGGAGCGACGCTGGTGAGCGTCGGCTTCACGGTCTGGAAGAGCCCATCGGAGCCGATCTGGATCCGGTCGATCGTCGTCTCGCGGTTGGTCCCACCACCGCCCGGGATCGCGAAGCGGTGGTACGCGATGTACCACTCATCGGTGCCCGGCACGTTGATGATCGAGCTGTGCGCCGGTCCGAGGATGCCCTGCGACGGATCCTTCTGCAGCAGGATGCCGCGGTAGGTCCACGGTCCGTCGATGCTCGTCGACGTGGCGTAGCCGACGCGGTAGTCGGGGGATCCGGTGTCGTCGATCGAGTACGTCAGGTGGTACGTCCCGTCTCGGAAGTTCATGAAGAGCCCCTCCCGGAAGTCCGGCAGACCGGTGATCGGCTTGATCGTGCCCGCCTTGATGCTCTTCATGTCGTCGGACAGCTCGCCGTAGACGGGCTTGCCGTTGCCCCAGAACAGGTAGTACTTGCCGGTCTGAGGATCACGGAACGCGGCCGGATCGATCGCCTGCCCGCTGTTGACGCTCTCGCCGTTGGTGATCATCGGCTGCGCCTCGGCGGTGAACGGGCCCTCAGGGCTGTTTGCGACGGCCACACCGATCATCTTGCGGTTGGCGTTCGGCTCGTGGCCGCTGAAATAGAAGTAGTACTTCCCGCCCTTCTCGATGATCGTCGGAGCCCACGCGTTGCCGGTGGCCCAGGGGACGTTGCCCTTGGCGCCGTCGAGCGTGAGGAACGGCTTGTCCGACCGCGTCCAGTCCACGAGGTTCTTGGACTTCCAGACGTAGAAGGTGTTGCCGCCCCAGCCCGGGGTGCCGTCGGTCGTGGCGTAGATGTAGTACGTGTCGCCGAACACCGCGATGTTCGGATCGGCGTACAGCCCCGGCAGGACCGGGCTCTTCATCTCGACTGCCGTCAGCGTCCAGACCGTGTCATCCTGCCCCGCCGTCTTGAGCGTGACCGTCACCGGGGAGCTCAGGTTGCGCAGCGTCCCCGAGGCCGGGGTCGCCGTCGTCCCCGACGCGGTGGTGAAGGTCGGACGGAGCTTCGTCAGGTCGGTGCCCGGCGTCACCGGGAACGTGATCGTTCGCGTCGCCGAGTCGATGATCGGCGCGACCTTCAGGACGCTGGGGTCCTGCAGGCTGACCTTCGACAGCACGCCGGGGTTCGCGGAGGCGACCTCGTCCGCGCTCAGGGCCCGGTTGTAGAGCGCGAACTCGCGAACCTGTCCACGGAGCAGGTTGTCGGCGTTGTAGACCGACTTGCCGATGTAGTTGGCGAGGGTGCGACCGCCGCCGATGTCGCCGGGGCGCACCGTGACGTTGGTGTTCTCCGCCACCTGCTGCCCGTCGAGGTACAGGCGTGCCGTCGACCCGCTGAGCGTGTACGTGACGTTCACCCACCGGTCGCGCGGAAGGGCGGCCGAGGACTGCGCGTTCTGCTCCCCCGACCAGTTGCCCGTGGTGAGCGCCCCGCGCAACTGGTTGTTCCCCGTCGCGAAGAGGTAGCCGTTGCCGGTGCCATCCTGCGCGGTGTTTCCGAACGCGTACAGGAAGTACGGGTTCTTCTGCGCCGCGTCCACACGCATCTCGGCCTGGACCGTGATGTCGGTCGTGCCCGCGAGCACGTTGTCGGGCAGGTCGACGTAGTCGTCGGTGCCGTCGAAGGTGAGGGCGTCGGCGTTCCACACGGCGTTGCCCTTGATCTGCGCATCGCGCCCCGCACCGGAGCGATCGTGCAGGGTCGACCCGGACCCGTCGGTGAAGTCGTACCGCAGGAGCTCACCCTTCTCGTTGGCCGCGAGCGGCTGCGGAAGGTTCGCGCGCAGGGCGGTGAGTTCGGCCTGGGTGACGGGCATGACGGTTCCGTGCCGCGGGCTGCCGGGGAGGCGGTACGAGGCCGGGACCTTCCAGTCCGGGTTGGCGAGGTCGGTGGTCGCGAGAGGGATGTATCCGCGTCCGCCGTACTCGTCGACGAACAGGTAGTACTTGTCTCCGTTGACGTCGCCGGGGTTCGACTTGAAGATGCTCGGGCCCTCGACAGCCTGCGTGCCGGCCTTCTTGCCGATGCACGAGGTGACGAGCTTCCATTGGTCGAGCGGTGCCGTCAGCACGGCCGAGCTCTCCTGGATGATGTCGCTGCATCCGGTGGTGCCGGCGCCCTCGTCCTTGGTGAAGCGCTGGTAGACGCCGTTCGCCTTGATGACGGTGGAGTCGATGCGCGACATGCCGCCCTGCCAGACCTTCGTGTCACTGAAGGTCACGAAGTCGCGCGTGGTGGCGTACAGCATGCTGTTGGCGACGTTCGAGGTGTGGTTGGGGTCGTTCTCGGGGTAGAGCTTCGAGGCCCAGAAGACGACGTACTGGCCGAGCGACTCGTCCCAGTAGGCCTCGGGGGCCCAGGTGTTGCCCGCCGTGTCCGGCGACACCTTGACGTGGCGCTGAGCGCTCCAGGTGACGAGGTCGTGCGACTCCCACACCTCGAGGTACTTGGATCCCGTGCGCTGCGCCCGGTCCCAGTTGCCGTCGCGACCGATCGAGAGATCCGTGGCGATGAGGTAGAACGTGTCGCCCTCGGGAGAGCGGATGAGGAACGGGTCGCGAAGGCCCTTCTCGCCGAAGGTCGAGGTGAGCGTCGGCTGCCCGCTGTTGAGCTCCGTCCACGACAGGGCGTTGTTGCCGTTGCTCGCCGCGAAGTAGATGTTCTCACCCGCGACGGAATTGCCCGTGAAGTAGGCGAACGTGTACCCCTCGAAGGGCCCGATCTGCGCGGCCTTTCGGACGGTCCCGGTGAACGCCCGCGTCGAGGTGACGGCGTTCTTCGTGATGGATGCCGTGAGCGTCACCGTCGCATCCGCGGTCTGTCGCGTGACGACGCCGTCGGCGGTGACCACCGAGGCGTTCGAGGTCGTCCAGGTGACCGGGAGCCCCTGCGAGGAGCCCGGCAGCGTGAGGTTGCCGCGGACGTCATCGATGTTCGTGACCGCCAGTGCGCTGAGCGCGGACTGCACCGCGGCGCTGTCCTCGGGGGTCTTGACCAGGCCCTTCACCTCGGTCGCGGTGAGCGCACGGTCGTAGATGCGGAAGTCACGGAGGCTTCCGGCCAGGCGCTTGTCGGGGGTGTAGTTGGACCGGCCGAGGTAGTTCGCCGTCGTGGTTCCGCCGCCGATCATGCTCGGCAGGGAGGTCGTGTTGGTGTTCTCGGCGATCTGGACGCCGTCGATGTACATGCGCGAGGTCTTCGACGCCGCATCGAGCGTGTAGGTCAGTTTTTTCCAGACCCCGCGCTCGAGGGCGGTGGTGCTCTCGGCCTTCTGCTCGGTGGTCCAGTTGCCGAGGGCGATGCCGGTGCGCGCCGGGTTACCGGTTGCGAACAGGTAGCCGTTGCCGTACCAGTCCGTGGTGTTGCCGAGGCCCCAGATGAAGTAGTTGCCGCTCTGCTCGGGGCGCACGATGACGTCGGTGCTGACGGTGATGGAGTCCAGGCCCTTGAGGATGTCGTTGGGCAGCTTGACGTCGTCGTCGTTTCCGTCGAGACGGGCGCCGTCGGCGCCGGTGAGGGTCGGGCCGCCTTCGAATGTGGCGTTGCGGCCGTTGCCGGAGGTGTCGTGCGCGACTGTTCCGGAGGTCTCGTCGAGGGGGTAGGAGACGACGAGGCCCGCGTCGGCGGCGACAGCGCCGGCGATCACGGGGGCGGTGAGGGGTGCCGCGACGAGGGCGGCGATGACCGGGACGGCGAGCGTCCAGCGAGAACGGCGTCGTGGCGGCGCCGAGCGATCGTAAGGGGTCACGGGGGTGGGGTCCTCTCGTGGGTGCGTCATTGCAGGAACCGTCGTCTTCGACGGTCCTCGCATGTTAGCGCTCACACGCCCAGTCCACCAGCATGGTTACGTCAACAGCCGTGGGCCCGGTTACCCGATGGCATGTCATCACATCGCGTTTCCCGGCCAGCGCGGCATCCCACTCCGCTGACGTTCTCGGCGCGCGGGCGGTGGGGTCTCGGGGCCGCCTCGATCGCCCCGACACGCCGGCGGCGAGCTCGAGGTCAGCGGGGTCGGCGTGAGCCGACAGGCCGTTCGACCGGCGCCGAATCGCGCACGATGAGGCGCGTGGGCAGGGGCGTGCTCTCGCTCACCGTGTCGGGTTCTTCGACCGCCAGCAGCACCTTCTGCATGAGGATCTCGCCCAGGGCGGCGAAGTCCTGCCGCACGGTCGTCAGCGACGGGTAGAGGAACGCCGCCTCGGGGACGTCGTCGATTCCGACGACCCCGACGTCTTCGGGCACCCGCAGTCCGCGTTCGCGGAGGGCCGAGAGAACACCGATCGCCATGTGGTCGTTGGCGACGAAGATCCCCTCGCCGGGGGCGATGTCGGCCTCGCTCGCGATGCGGTAACCGCTCTCGGCCGACCAGTCGCCGTGGACGAGGGCGGTCGATTCGCTGCGCGAGGACGCGAGCTCCTCGCGCCATCCGCGGATGCGCTCCACCGCGTCGGGGTTGCGAGCGGGACCGGCGATATGACGGATCGGACCGTACCCCGCCTCGCGCAGGTGCCGCACGGCGCTGCGGCCCGCGCGATACTGATCGATCGCGACGAGCCGCGGGTGCGGACGACTGGTCGTGGCCGAGGCGACGATGGGGATGTCCAGGTCGAGGGCCTGGACGGATGCCAGCACCTCGGTGTCGACGACGATGAGCACGATGGCATCCACGCGCTGTTTGAGAAGACCGTCGATCGCAGCACGCACAGCGACCGCGTCGCTCTGCGGGGAGCTGATGGCATCCACGTTGTACCGCGCCGCGCGCGCGGCGAAGTTGAAATTCATGGCGATCGACGAGGGACCGTAGTCGACGTTGCCCGGGGTGACGAGACCGATCGTGCGGGTGCGTCGCGTCACGAGGGCGCGCGCCGCCGGCGAGGGGCTGTACCTCAGCTGGGCGATGGCCTGCTCGACGCGCGCTCGGGTGGCGGGACGCACGTTCGGCATGTTGTTGAGCACGCGCGAGACCGTCTGGTGCGAGACGCCCGCCAGCCGGGCCACATCGAAGATGTTCGCCGTGCGCGCCGCTTTGTCGTCAGCCATTCGCCGCCTCACCGGGACTCTCGGGCTTGGCCACGAGAGCCAGGAGCGCATCGGGGGTGAGATCGGCGGCGGGGACGATCTGCGCCAAGACGCCGTCACGCATGACGGCCACCAGGTGGGCGACGCGGAGCACCTCGTCGAGCTCGGCCGAGATGTAGATGATCGAGAGACCGTTGTCGGACAGCTCCCCCACGAGGCGCTGGATCTCGGCCTTGGCACCGACGTCGATGCCGCGCGTGGGTTCGTCGAGCACGATCACGCGGGGAGAGAGCGCGAGAAGCCGCGCGAGGAGCACCTTCTGCTGATTGCCTCCGGACAGCGTCGAGACGGGGCGATCGATGTCCGCGGGGCGGATGTGCAGAGCCTCGACCCAGCTGGTTGCCAACTCACGGCGTCGCGCGGTGCTCATCCGGCGCAGGACGCCGCGTTGCGCCTGGAGGGCGAGGCTGATGTTGTCGAGCACGCTGAGGTCGCCGATGACCCCCTCGGTGCGCCGGTTCTCGGACGAGTAGGCGATGCGACGGCTCATCGCCTCGCGCGGCGAGCCGAAGCGCACGGGAGCACCGTCGACGAACACCTCGCCCGATCCCGGGCGGTCGACCCCGGTCAACGCCCGTGCGAGTTCGCTGCGACCCGATCCGAGCAGGCCCGCGACCCCGATGACCTCACCCTCGGCGAGGTCGAGGTCGGCCTCACGTAGCCGCGGTCCGGCGGTGAGCCCGCGTGCGCTGACGATCGCCGGCCCCTCGCTGTCGTCGACGGTGCGCTGCCCGAGCGGGGCGAGGACCCCCGCGGCGGCGCCCAGCATCTTCTCGACGAGATCGATCCGCAGGAGCTCGCGCGTGGCGTACTCGCCGACCAGATGGCCGCCGCGCAGCACGGTGACGCGATCGCAGATCTCGTAGACCTGATCGAGGAAGTGCGAGACGAACACCACCGCGATACCGGTGTCCTTGAGCTCGCGGACGACGCGGAAGAGCTCGGCGACCTCGTCGGCGTCGAGACTCGAGGTCGGCTCGTCGAGGACGAGCACCTTCACCTCGACCGACACGGCGCGGGCGATCGCGACGAGCTGCTGCACCGCGAGCGGGTGGGACGACAGGACCGACGCCGGGTCGACGTCGACGCCGAGAGCCGCCAGGGCCGACGAGGCTCGGCGGCGCATCTCGGCGTGGTCGATCATCCCCCACCGGCGTGGCTCACGTCCGAGGGAGATGTTCTCGGCCACCGTGAGGTTGGGCAGCAGATCGATCTCTTGGTAGACCGTCGAGATGCCGGCGGCCTGGGCTTCGGCCGGAGACGACAGCCGCACCGGTCGTCCCTCGATGAGGATGTCGCCGTCGTCGAGACGCAACGCCCCGGTGATCGCCTTGATCAGCGTCGACTTGCCGGCCCCGTTCTCGCCCATCAGCGAGTGGACCTCGCCGGCTCGCAGACGGAAGTCGACTCCGGACAAGGCCGCCTCGACCCCGAAACGCACCGACGCCCCGCGCACCTCGAGGAGGGGCGGGGCGACGGCGGCGGGCATGGGGTCCATCATGCCCGCGACGGAGCGAGAGCGCTAACACCGCCGCGGAGCATGTTTCGCGCCGCCGCGGGTGAAGGCCTCACCTGCTGAGGGCGGAGCGCGAGACGATCACCCGCTGCACGACCACGAACAGCAGCAGCAGGGCGCCGACGGTGATGCGCGTCCACGACTGCTCCGCACCCGAGAACGAGATGATCGTGCGGATGAGGCCGTACACGAAGACGCCGACCATCGACCCGATGACGAACCCGCTGCCGCCCGTCAGGAGGGTGCCGCCGATGACCACCGCGGCGATCGTGTCGAGCTCGGTGCCCACACCGTTCAGCGGGTAGCCGGCGCCGGAGTACGCGGTCAGGACGATCCCGGCCAGACCCGCGCACACCCCGCTGATGACGTAGACCGACAGCTTCGCGCGGACGACGGGGAGTCCCATGAGGCGAGCCGACTGCTCGTTGCCGCCGACGGCGTAGACCGTTCGGCCGAAGCGCGTGTAGCGCAGCACGAACGCGGCGAGAGCGACGGTCAGCAACGCGATGATCCCGGTGGGGGTGATGTACCACCCCGCGAACGAGAAGCGCGTCGACTGCAGCCACAGCAGACCCTCGTTGTCGACCTTGATCGATTCGAGGCTGACGACGAAGGCGAGACCGCGAGCGAGGAACATGCCGATCAGCGAGGCGATGAACGGCTGCACGTCGAAGAACTGCACCAGGATGCCGATGAGCAGACCGATCGCCGCGCCGATGAGCACCATCGCGGGGATCGCCACCGCGACCGGCACGCCGTCGCCGAGCATCTTCGCGCAGAGGATGCCGGTGAAGGCCATGACCGCCCCGACCGAGAGGTCGATGCCGCCGGTGAGGATGACGAACGTCATTCCCACCGCGAGGACGAGCAGGTACGCGTTGTCGAGCAGGATCGACGACATGATGCGGTTCAGCTGGAAGTTCGGGAAGTACCACATGGCTCCCGCGATCATCACGACCAGGATGATCACCGCGGCGAACACCGGCACCCACGAGATGTGACGGCTGAGGAAGCGGCGGTACGAGACCGCGGACGACGACGTCGAGCGTCGTTCTTCGGTGAGAGTGGCCATCAGGACAGCACCTTTGCGTCAGGACGTCGGGTGATCGGACGGAGAGCACTGCGCCCCGCCGTGTGGAAGTACGCGCGGAAGCGACGCGACTGCAGCAGCACGACGATGAGCACGGCCGCGGCCATGAACACGGGGCTGACCGCCGGGGGGACGCCGAGGAACGTGATGGTGCTTTTCAGCGTCTGGATCGTGAAGACGCCCACGACCGTGCCGGCGAGACTGAACTTGCCGCCCGCGAGGGAGGTTCCGCCCAGAACGACCGCGAGGATGGCATCCAGTTCGATGTACAGACCCGCCGCGTTCGCGTCGGCGGCCATGATGTTCGAGCTGTAGAGGATGCCCGCGATCCCGGCGAGAGCGCCGCTCGCGATGTAGGCGCCCCAGATGATGCCGCGCGAACGGACTCCCGCGAGTCGGCTGGCCTCGGGATTGATGCCCACCGCCTCGGTCAGCATGCCGAGGGCCGTTCGACGCTCGAGCACGCCGACCACGATCACCGCGAAGATCGCGACGAAGAACGCGAAGGGGAGCCCCAGGACGTATCCGCCGGCGATGAACTTGTAGGGATCGCTGTTGATGGTGGTGATGAAGCCGCCCGTGATGAGGAGGGCCACGCCGCGACCGGCGAGCATCAGCACGAGCGTGGCGATGATCGGTTGGATGCCGAGCACCGACACGAGGAAACCGTTCCAGACTCCGAGGAGCAGGGCCACGCCGACGGCCGCGGCGATCGCCGTGAACACGACGCCGAGGTTGCCGGGGTCGGGCGAGGCCTCGATGACCGTGAGGGCGACGGCACCCGAGACGGCCATGATCGCGCCGACCGAGAGGTCGATGCCCCGGGTGGCGATGACCAGGGTCATGCCGAGGGCGACGAGCATGAGCGGCGCGCTGTTGCGCAGGATGTCGATCAGCGACCCGTAGAACTGACCGTTCTGCATGGTGATGCTGAGGAAGGACGGCCGCGAGATCGTGTTGATGGCGATGAGCGCGAGCAGAGCCGCGATCGGCCACACGAGGCGGTGGGTGAGGAATTTCTTCATGCGATCTTCTCCCGATCGGACGACAGTGTCTCGGGTGCGGTGTGTGACGCGGCTGCGGCCGATTCGGGCTGCCCCTCGGCGATGTAGGCCACGAGCGCGTCGAGGTCGACGTCGCGGGTGGCCAGTTCGCCGATCTTACGACGGTCGCGCAGAACGGCCACGCGCTGCGCGAGGCGCAGCACTTCTTCGAGCTCGGACGAGATGAAGATGACCGCGAGGCCCTTCTCGGCGAGCTCGGCGACCTTGCGCTGGATGTCGGCCTTCGCGCCGACGTCGATGCCGCGCGTGGGCTCGTCGAGGATGAGCAGCTCGGGAGCGGTCGCCAGCCAGCGCGCCAGGAGCACCTTCTGCTGATTGCCGCCCGAGAGGTTGCGGATGAGGGCGTTGGGGTCGGCGGGGCGCACGCCGAGGGCCGTGATGTACTCCTCGACGACGGCCTGCTTCTCGGCGGCGCTGATCTTGCGCAGGGCGCCGCGGCGCGCCTGGATGCCGAGCACGATGTTCTCGGCGACGGTCAGGTCGCCCACGATGCCCTCGGCGCGACGGTCCTCCGACGAGAACGCGATGCCGCGGTCGAGAGCGTGCCGCGGCGACCCTGTGCGCGCCCCGGAGCCCGACACCTGGACGGTGCCGTCGTCGGGACGATCCGCACCGGCGATGAGGCGGGCGAGCTCGGTGCGGCCGGAACCCAGGAGCCCGGCCAACCCCACGACCTCGCCCGGGTAGACGTCGAGGTCCACGGGCTCGAGGGCGTTCTTCCGCCCGAGCGAGAGGGTGCGCAGCACCGGCGTTCCGGTGCGGTCGATCGGGCGTTCGGCGCTGGCCGAGATGGCATCCAGCTCTCCGAGCTCGCGGCCGATCATCTTCGCCACGAGCTGTTCGCGACCCAGTTCCGCCACGGGGTACTCCCCCACCAGGGTGCCGTTGCGCAGCACCGTGAGGCGGTCGGAGATCTCGTAGATCTGGTCCAGGAAGTGCGAGACGAAGAGGATGGCCACGCCGCGGTCGCGCAGATCGCGGACCACGCCGAACAGCTGCTCGACCTCGCCGCGGTCGAGGCTCGAGGTGGGTTCGTCGAGCACGAGCACCTTCGTGTCGACCACCATGGCACGGCTGATCGCGACCAGCTGCTGCACGGCGATCGAGTGGCTGGCGAGGATCGATCGGGTGTCGATGTGCACGCCCAGCTCGGCGAGGTAGGTGGCGGCCGCGGCGTGCGTGGCCTTCCAGTCGACCATGCCGGCGCGTCGGATCTCGTTGCCGAGCATGACGTTCTCACCGACGGTGAGGTTCTGGCAGAGGTTGACCTCTTGATAGACGGTGGCGATTCCCGCGGCCTGGGCATCGGCGGTGGCCCGGAACTGTCGCTCGGTCCCTTCGACGCGGATGACGCCGTCGTCGATCCCGTAGACGCCGGTCAGGGCCTTGATGAGAGTGGACTTTCCGGCGCCGTTCTCTCCCATGAGGGAGTGGACTTCGCCGGCGTAGAGGGTGAAGTCGACGCCGTCGAGCGCCTTCACGCCGGGGAACTGGATGCTGATGCCGCGCATCTCCACCACGGCTGCCCGTTCGGAGGTCGTCGCGGCGGCCCGTTCGGATGTCATTGTCGATCGCTTTCTCGGATCGGGAGCGTGCGGGGCCGGTGGATACCGACCCCGCACGCCGGGGAGGATGTTCCGTCGATGCCGAGGCGATCGGACGGGGTGTCGCCGAGGGGAGTCGGCGACGGATCCCTGCGGATCAGTAGGGGCGGCTGTCCAGGACCTTCTTGGCCTGCTCCTGGTCGAACGCCTGGTCCTCGACGATGTAGCTCTTGTCGACGGACTCGCCGGCGACGACCTTCTTGACGACCTCGGCGGTCTTCTCACCGAGGAGCGGGTTGCACTCGACGATGTAGTTGAACTCGCCGTTCGAGAGGGCGGTCATGCCGTCCTTCACCGCGTCGATCGTGACGATCTTGATGTCGGTGCCGGGCTTAAGGCCGGCGGCCTTGATCGCCTCGAGGGCGCCGAGGCCCATGTCGTCGTTGTGGGCGAAGAGCAGGTTGATCTGCGAGCCGTACTTCTGGAGGAAGCCCTCCATGACCGTCTTGCCGTCGGCGCGGGTGAAGTTGCCGGTCTGCGAGTCGAGGACCTTGATGTCGGTGCCCTTGATCGCGTCGTTGAAGCCGGTGGCGCGGTCGGTGGCGGCGGACGAACCGGTGGTGCCCTCGAGGACGACCATGTTGGTGGGCGTCGTGCCGAAGTTGTCGGCGACCCACTTGCCGGCGGTCTCGCCCTCCTTCTTGAAGTCGAGGCCGATCCAGCTGGCGTAGAGGTCCTCGGATGCAGAGACCGTGCGGTCCTCGAGGATGACGGGGATGTTGGCGTCCTTGGCTTCCTTGAGGACGTCGTCCCAGCCGTCGCTCACGATGGGTGCGAGGACGATCGCGTCCACGCCCTGGTTGATGAAGCTGCGGACGGCGGCGATCTGCGCCTCGGGCTTGTTGTCGGCCGCGTTGAAGACGAGGTTGAAGCCGTTGGCCTCGCTGAACGCCTCCTTCATCGACTCGGTGTTGGCGCTGCGCCATCCGCTCTCGGAACCGGTCTGGGCGAAGCCGACCGTGATCTTGTCGCCGCTGCCGCCGCCGGCGTTTCCGCCGCCGCCCGCTCCGGCGCAGCCGGTGGCCGTGAACGCGATCGCGCCGACGAGCGCGATGCCCGCGATGATCTTGTTCGCCTTCATGATGAAACCTCCTCGTTTCGCCGGCTCCGATGCCGGTCATGTGATGCAGCCCCTCGGGTGAGCCGTGTGTGAATGTTAGCGCTCACAGAACGCGTCGTGTCAAGTAATTCGGGCGCTCGAATGATCACGGATTGATAAATGTGAAGCCTCACACGGAGGAGATCACCACGGACGTGATCGCTCAGAGCGTTTCGCCGTGTTGCGCCAGCAGAGCCTTCGCACCGCGCGAGCGCCTACCGTCGTATTCATGACTTCGCTTCCGCACGGCGCCCCCGAGAGCACCCCCGCCATCGGCACCTCCGTCTCGGCGGACGACTTCAAGAGGGCCTTCCGCGGCCACCCCGGCGGCATCGCCGTGATCACCGCGTTCGGCGAGAACGGCCCCGTCGCCCTCACCGCCTCGTCGGTGTCGTCGGTGAGCGCCGACCCGCCGCTGCTGATCTTCTCGGTCTCCGCGCTGTCGTCGGCGACGCCCACGATCATCGCGGCGGACACGATCGTGGTGCACCTGCTCGACGCGGAGGACATCTCGCTCGCTCGGGCGGGGGCCACCAGCGGCCTCGATCGCTTCGCCGACACCTCGACGTGGTCGCGCCTGCCCACCGGCGAGCCGGTCTACCACGGCGTGCGCGCGTGGCTCCGGTGCAAGGTCGTCAGCAGAATGGATGCCGGCGGCTCCACGGTCATCGCCGCTCAAGCCCTGCAGGTCGACGTCGAACGCGACCTCGAGCCCGGCGAATCCGGAGCCGCGCTGGTGTACCACAACCGCGCCTGGCACCGCCTCGGCGAGCACTCGCGCCTCGACGACTGACGCACGGGGTCACGCGCCCAGATCACCCGCGAGGCGCGGGGCGATCCACGATTCGTCGTCGTCTCGCGCAGCGCCCGCCATCTCGACGGCGCGCCACACGGCCCTCAGCTCGTGACGATCTCCACCACGGCGGAGCCGCCGTCCCGTGCGACGACGCGCGAGACGCAGCAGCACATCTTCGAGCGGGCGTCCTTCTGGCGCTCGCTGTAGAACACGTCCCGGTGGTCGATGTCGCCCGCGAGGCCGACGACGCGGACCTCGCAGAGACCGCACTCCCCCTTGCGGCAGTCCCACATCATGTCGGCGCCGGCGCCTTCGAGAGCCTCGAGCATCGACTGATTCGGACGGACGCGCGCCTCGATGCCGCTCGCCGGCACGCGGACGACGAACTCCTGCGCCTCGAACCAGCCGCTGTTGCCGAAGGTCTCCATGCGAAGATCCGCGATGGGGCGCCCCTGCGTCATCCACTCCCGCCGGATGGCATCCATCAGGCGGATCGGCCCGCAGACGTACACCTCCGTCCCCACCGCGATGCCGTCGACGAGGTCGGGGATCGACAGCGACGTGCCCTCGTCGCGCACGTGCAACCGCAGTCGCTCGCCGTGCGCCTCGCGCAGGTCGTCGACGTAGGCCATCAGCGGTCGACTACGACCGGCGTAGAGCAGCCGGTAGTCGGCCCGCCGGTCGCGCAGACGCGCGGCCATGCCCACCATCGCGGTGATGCCCACGCCGCCGGCGATCAGCACGTAGCGGTCGGCGCCGGGCCGGAGCGGGAAGTCGTTCAGCGGCTGGGTCAGCTCCAGCCGGTCCCCCGGCGTGAGGGCGTTCATCACCGCCGCGCCCCCGCGGCTCACCGGCGACGTGTAAACGCTCAGGGCGATGCGGCGGCCGCCGTCCGTGGCATCCACGATCGAGTACGACCGGCGGTCGCGCTCACCCGCGATGGTCAGACGCACGTCGACGTGTGCGCCGGGACTCACCGGCGCGGGCTGGTCGACGTCGATCTCGATGCGGCGGATCTCGGGCGTGAGGGCACGGGATGCCGCGACGGTGCCGTACTGCCAGACCTCGGTGCGCGAGACCGCCACCTCAGTGCACCACCTGCGCGCCCGCACGCGGTGCCGGGGCGTGATCGCGACCCTCGGCGAGCAGCATCCGCTCGAGGATCCGGCGCACCCACATGCCGCCCGCGTCGATGTTCAGGCTGTAGAACTCGTAATCGGGATTGGCGTCGATCGCGGCCCGCTGCGCGGCGAGCATCGCCTCGTCTTCTCCGAACACCCCGTGCACGCCGTCGCGCAGTTGCGTCGTGATGAGCTGGCTGTCGAGGCGGTAGTTGCGCTGGAACGACCAGAAGTAGTGGCTCGAACGCGCGGTCTCGGGCGTGATGGTGTTCATCACGTAGCCGTTGACCCCCTGCGACCGGTCGCCCTCGGGCGCACCCGTGCCGGCCTTGGCGACGCCGACGTCGATGCAGATGGTGGACGGCGCCTCGAAGTGGATGATCTGCCAGCGGTCGACGCGCCCCTCGAAGCCGGGGAACTTGTCTCTCATGTTCTTCAGCCAGAAAGGCGGGGCCTCGATGTCGTGCATCCAGCGCTCGACCGTCACCGTGGTGTCGGTGTGGCTGGTGACGAACTCGCTCTCGCTGAGCTCCTTCTGGCCGATGCTGCTCGAGTGCACGAACTCCTCGTGGGTGAGGTCCATCAGGTTGTCGAGGACGAGCTGGTAGTTGCACGGGGCGTGGATCGTCAGGCCGTCGCCGGTCCAGGCGGCATCCGTCATCTGGTGCATGTCGGGGATGAGGTCGGGGTCGGCCAGCGCCGGGTCGCCCACCCACACCCACACGTAGCGATATCGGTCGACGACCGGGAACGAGGGGACGATGGCGCTCGGGTTGATCGTCTCCTGCGCGGGCATCGAGGTGCAGCGGCCCCGGGCGTCGTAGGTGATGCCGTGGTACGGGCAGCGGATGTCTTCGGGGCCGACCAGAGCGCCCTGCGACAGCGGTGCGAGGCGATGCCAGCACGCGTCGGCGAGGGCGACGGCTCGACCGTCCTCGGTCCGATAGAGCGCCAAGGGCCGGCCCGCGACCGTGCGCGAAAGGATCTTCTTGCGTCCGACCTCGTGATCCCACGCGGCGACGTACCAGGCGTTGCGCGGGTGGTCGAGCAGCTTGGCGGCCACGGTCTGTTGCATCGGAACTCCCTCGTCCACTCACTATAGGGATAGTTATAGCCGAGAAGATACGGTGGATGCCGAGCATCCGCAAGCACCCCGAGGAGTCGCCGATGAGCCTGCGGTACGCCCTGCTGGCCGTCTTGACCGCGCACCCCATGACCGGTTACGACCTGGCCAAGGCCTTCCACGTGTCGGTCGGGCACGTCTGGCACGCGCCCGACTCGCAGATCTACCCCGAGCTCAAGCGCATGGTCGCCGACGGGCTGCTGCGCGACGAGGCGGTCCCGTGGGGGGCGAGCTCCACGAAGACGCAGTACACCGTCACCGACGAGGGGGTCGACGCCTTTCGGGCGTGGATGGAGGAACCCATCGAATACGCGCGGGAACGCGACCCCGCGCACCTGCGCGCCGCGTACTTCGAGTGGGCCGATCCCGACGTCGCCCGCCGACACCTGCACGAGCACATCGCCCAGTACGAGCTGCGCCGCGCACAATGGCAGTCCCAGCTGGATGCCATCCGGAGGCGCTCCCACCCGATCCTCGCGCGCCGGCTCGAAACCGACACCCGCCACGACCCCGACGCGGTGGTGGCGTTCAAGGTGTTCACCTACGAGGGATTCCTCGACCGCGCCGAGGGCGAGATCGCCTGGGCGCGCCACGGCCTCGACCTGCTCGACCGTCTGCACCCGCGCGACTGAGCGTCGGGCATGGCGTCGCCCCGGGGCGCGGGGCGGCTCGGATGCGTCGCAAGTGGCGTCGTCACTCCCCGCCGGGGAAGGCGACCACCCGCAGCAGGCGCGCCAACTCGGCGCGGTCGGCGCTCGAGAGCCCCGCGTGAGCGCGACGTTCGCCCGCCTCGACGTCGGCCTGCGCGCGCCGGTAGAGCGAACGCCCGGCGAGCGTGGCGGCCACGACGTTGGCCCGCCGATCCCGCGGGTCGGGCTCGCGCGTGACGAGACCGCGACGCTCGAGATCGTCGATGAGGGCGACCACCTGACTCGGATCCAGGCGCAGGAAGGCGGCGAGCTCACGCTGCGAGGGCCGACCGCCGGTCACCGCGAGCGCGAGGACGGAGTAGGAGCGCACCTTGAGCTCGTGCGCGGCGAGGGCCTCGTTGGCCGCCGCCTGCGATACGGCCGAGGCCCGCGCGAGGAGGAAGCCGAGGTCGTCGGCGAGGGGCGAGTGCTCCAGGCGCGACGAGCCCGAGGGATCGTCGGGGGCCACGGAGGTCATGCCGCAAGTGTAGCGATGAACAATCATTGACATTTTCAACGATTGGATGCCACGATGTCACCGATCGAAGGAGTCACCATGACGCTCACCGGCAAAGTCGCCATCGTCACCGGTTCGGGCCGCGGCCTAGGCCTCGCCTACGCCCAGGAGCTCGCCCGCCAGGGGGCGGCCGTCGTCATCAACGACGTGGACGCCGCCACCGCCGACGCCGCGGTGAAGACCATCGTCGATGCGGGCGGCCAGGCGGTCGCAGTGGTCGCGCCGGTCGGACCCACCGAGACCGCCGACGCCCTCGTCGCCGCCGCCGTCGACGCCTACGGCCGACTCGACATCCTCGTCACCAACGCCGGCGTCCTGCGCGACACCGTGCTGTGGAAGATGAGCGACGACGACTTCGACACGGTGATCGGCGTGCACCTGCGAGGGACCTTCACCACGGTGCGCGCCGCGGCGACCTACATGCGGCAGAACGAGATCGCCGGGCGGATCATCTGCATCGGCTCGCCCACCGGTCAGCGCGGCAACTTCGGCCAGACGAACTACGCGGCGGCCAAGGCCGGAATCGTCGGCATGGTGCGCACCTGGGCCCTCGAACTCAAGAAGGCCGGGATCGCCGTCAACGCGGTCATCCCCGTCGCCGCCACCGCCATGACCGCGACGGTGCCCTACTTCGCCGCGGCCGTCGAGGCGGAGGCAGCGGGAGAGCCCATGCCCGCCTTCTTCCGACGCGACCTGGGTTTCGGCACCTCGGACGATGTCGCGGGGCTCATCGCCTTCCTCGCCTCCGACGCGGCAGCCGGGGTGAGCGGCCAGGCGATCGGCATCGGCGGTGACCGCCTGCAGCTGTGGTCGCACCCCGAGCCCGTCGCCACCGTCTATCGCGACGGCGGCTGGACCGCCGAAGCCCTCGCCGCGGGCTTCGCCGAGGCCGTCGGCGACCTGCAGAGCGTAGGCGAGCGCTTCCCGGCCCTCCCCGTCGAGCTCCAGCGCCCCGTTGCCACCGCGTGACGACCGTGGCCCACTACGAACCCGCCATCGACGTCGGGGCACTGACGGCGATCGACGTGCACGTGCACGTCGAGGTCGACGGGCACGGGCACTCCTCGCTTCCCGATGATCTCGCCGCGGCCGCGAGTCGCTACTTCGCGACAGACGCCGCGCGACCCGACCTCGACAGCATCGCGGCGTACTACCGCGAGCGCTCGATGGCCGCGGTGGTCTTCACGGTCGATGCCGAGGGCAACCTCGACCACCCGCCCCTCTCGAGCGCCGACATCGCCGCGGGCGCGGCTCGCCACAACGACGTGCTCATCCCGTTCGGCTCCGTCGACCCGAACCGCGCGGATGCCGTGGAGCGCGCTCAGCGCCTCATCGAGGAGTCCGGCGTGCGGGGGTTCAAGTTCCACCCCACCGTGCAGAGATTCGACCCGAGCGACGAGCGGCACTACCCGCTGTACGAGACGCTGCAGACGGCGGGGGTCGTCGCCCTGTTCCACACGGGACAGACGGGCATCGGCGCGGGAATGAAGGGCGGCCGAGGTCTGCGCCTGGGACTGTCGAACCCCATGCTGCTCGACGGCGTCGCAGCCGACTTCGGTGACCTGCAGATCATCATGGCCCACCCCTCGGTGCCGTGGCAAGACGAAGCGATCTCGGTGGCCACGCACAAGCACAACACCTGGATCGACCTGTCGGGCTGGAGCCCGAAGTACTTCCCCGCGCAGCTCGTTCGCGCCGCGAACTCGTTCCTGCGGGACCGCGTCCTCTTCGGATCCGACTTCCCGCTGCTCACGCCCGACCGCTGGCTGCGCGACGTCGAGCAGACCACCCTCAAGCCCGAGGTCATGCCCGGCATTGTCCGCGACAACGCCGCGCGGCTGCTCGGCCTGACCACCCCCTCCAAGGAGCACTCATGAGCACCACCGTCTCGTACGACGACATCGCCGGCCTCGCCGGCACCGATCTCGGCTGGTCGGAGTGGCTCGAGGTCACGCAGGACCGCGTGAACCTCTTCGCCGACGCCACCGACGACCACCAGTGGATTCACACCGATCCCGAGCGCGCGAAGGACGGCCCCTTCGGCGGCGCCATCGCCCACGGATTCTTGAGTCTTTCGCTCGCGGTGACGTTCTGGACCGAGCTGCTCGACGTCACCGGCGTGACCACGAAGGTCAATTACGGCCTCGACAAGGTGCGGTTCATCTCACCGGTGAAGGTCGGAGCCCGCGTGCGCATGAACGCCGTCATCGCCGAGGTCACCGAGATCGCCGGCGGCTACCAGCTCACCGTCGACCAGACGATCCAGGTCGACGGCGGCGGCAAGCCCGCCGTGGTCGCGCGCGGCCTCTACCGCTTCTACGCCTGAAGGGGAGGGGCCCGACCCCTCCCTTCTCCATCCCGCACCCTCGACGAAGAGATCGCGCATGAGAACCCAAGGTCTCGGAGCCTGGCTCCCCCGCCGGCGTCTCCGCTCCCCCGACAAGGCCGCCGTCGTCTACGGCGAGAACCAGCACCTGACCTACGCCCAGCTCGCGGATGCCGCGGAGGCGTTCTCGGCCGTCCTCGCCTCGCGGGGGATCGGCGCCGGAGACGCCGTCGCGTACCTGGGCGAGAACAGCCCCGACTTCTTGATCGCGCTGTTCGGCGCGACGCGGATCGGCGCGGTCTTCGTGCCGGTCAATACCCGACTCGCGGGTCCTGAGATCGCTCACGTCCTCCGTGACAGCGGCGCGCGCGCCCTCGTGCACGATCCCGCGTTCGACGATCGCCTCGACGCGTTGCCGTCGCCCGAGCAGACGCCGCCGCGCATCCGCACCGGCGCGTCCGGTCGGAACGGAGAGCCGGGCCTGTCCCGCCTCCTGGATGCCGCGGGCCCGGCGCCCGCGCTCGCGGTCGCCGACCCCGCCACCCCGGCTGCGATCGTCTACACCTCGGGGACCACCGGGCGGCCGAAGGGTGCCGTGCTGACGCACGACAACCTCACCTCGGTCGCGGTCAACACCGTCATCGACTACGACGTGGTCTCCGACGACGTCGCGCTGATGATCTCGCCCCTGTTCCACGTGGCGTCCCTGGGGATGGGAGCCCTCCCGGTGGTCTTGAAAGGCGCGACCCTCGTGCTCGAGAAGGGCTTCGAAGCGGGGCGCGCTCTCGACCTCGTCGAACGCCACCGGGTGACGATGATCTCGGGCGTCCCCACGACCTTCCAGCTGATGGCCGACCATCCCGCGTGGAGCGAGTCGGACGTCTCGAGTCTGCGCACCCTCACCTGCGGCGGCTCCGCCGTTCCCGACCGCATCCTGAGCGCGTGGGAGGCCCGCGGATTGTCGTTCTCGCAGGGATACGGCATGACCGAGACCTCCCCCGGCGCCACCTCTCTGGGCTCGCACATGACGAGGTCGAAGCAGGGCAGCGTCGGGCTGCCGCACTTCTTCACCGAGGTGCGCGTGGTCGACGAGCAGGGGCTGCCGGTCCCGTCCGGAGAGGTCGGCGAGATCCAGATCAGTGGGCCGAACGTGTTCGCCGGGTACCACGGGCTCGACGACGCCACCCGCGCTGCCACGACCGACGACGGCTGGTTCCGCTCCGGCGACCTCGGCTACCTCGACGCCGACGGTTACCTGTACGTGTGCGGTCGGTCGAAGGACATGATCATCTCGGGTGGCGAGAACATCTACCCCGCCGAGGTCGAGTCGCTCATCGCGGACCTCCCAGGCATCACGGGGGTCGCGGTCATCGGCATCCCGGACGATCGCTGGGGAGAGGTGCCCCTCGCGGTGGTCACCATCGCCCCCGGGGCGCAGGTCGACACCGCCGCCGTCCGCGCCCACCTCGACGGCCAGGTGGCCCGCTACAAGCTGCCGAAGGACGTCGTGATCGTCGGTGCCCTCCCCCGCACGGCGTCGGGCAAGGTGATCAAAGCCGAGCTGCGCGAGCGCTTCTCGAGCGCCCACGCCTAAGCGTCAGTGCGCGGCCGCGCCGCGGCGCGTCAGTCGCGAGATACCCGTCACCACGCCCACGATGATCAGCCCCAGGATCAGCCCGAACACCGCCGACATGGCCGTCTCGACGATCCACTCGACGACCGGTCCCGCGGCCTCGATCGCGTGGGTCACGACGTGCACGAGGTCGAACGGCCCCGACCAGAGGGTGTCGGCGAGGTTCTGCAGCACCAGGTGCCCCCCGACCCACAGCATGGCGACCGTGCCGATCACGCTGATCACGCGGAAGACGGCGGGCATGGATGCCACGACCCGGGCCCCGAAGCGGCGGACGCCCCGCGACTCGCTCTTCATGAAGCGCAGGCCGATGTCGTCGATTTTGACCAGGAGCGCGACCGCGCCGTAGACGACCACCGTCATGGCCAGACCGATGATGAGCAGCGCCCCCAGCGTCATCCAGATTCCGAAGTTCGGGTCGAGGCTCGAGAGGGCGATGAGCATGATCTCGGTGCTGAGGATGAGGTCGGTGCGCACGGCCCCCAGCACGAGCTTCTTCTCGTCGCGCGGCTCGTCGGACTCGGCGTCTTCGTGGTGCACGCCAAACCACTCGAGCACCTTCTCGGCCCCCTCGAAGCACAGGAACCCGCCGCCGATGATGAGCAGGTAGGGAAGCACCCACGGGGCGAACGTCGTGAGCAGCAACGCGATCGGGATGATGATCACGTACTTGTTGATGATGCTGCCCAGCGCGATCTTCCAGACCACGGGCAGCTCGCGCGCGGGCGTCAGCCCCTGCACGTACTGCGGAGTGACGGCGGCGTCGTCGATGACGACTCCGGCCGTCTTGGCACTCGCGCGCATCGCGGCGCTGAGGATGTCATCGACGACGGCGAGGAGTCCGACGGACATGCGATTCTCCCGGGGTGCGAGGGCGCGCGAGGTGCGCACCGCAGGCACGACCCTATCGGGGCGCGGGGCTGTGGCCGACGGGGTGGCGCCGGGCCGGATGGCCATGGGAGGTGTTCCGGCGACGAGAGGTCGCATCGCGCACGCGTCGTCCTGCGTCGGCAGACCCCGGCACTCGGCGCCCTGTCGCCGCCACGCGACCGTGGCTAGGGTGAAGCCACCGCCACCGCAGAGGAGACCCATGTCGTTCATCACACGCGGATTCTCGGGACGACGACGCGAGCGCGACCCCCGGCTCCCTCCCGGTCAGACGCTCGTCGGGGACTGGCCCGTGCTGTCGGCCGGCCCGACACCCCGCGTCGACGACGACGGCTGGGAGTTCGCGATCGGCACCGAGAACGGCGTGCACCGCTGGACGCGGGCAGAGCTCGAGGCCCTCGGGGTCGAGGACGTCACCGTCGACATCCACTGCGTCACGCACTGGACGAAGCTCGACATGCCGTGGCGCGGCGTCTCTCTCGATCGTCTCTTCGCCGAGGTCGACACCTCTCACCGCTTCGCGATGGTGCACTCGTTCGGCGGGTACACGACCAACATCGCCGTCGACGATCTGCTCGGGGGCAAGAGCTGGATCGCCTTCGAGGCCGACGGGGCGCCTTTGACGCCCGAGCACGGGGGACCTGCCCGCCTACTGGTGCCGCACCTGTACTTCTGGAAGAGCGCGAAGTGGGTGCAGGGGCTCATCACGATGCCCGCCGACAAGCCGGGCTTCTGGGAGCAGAACGGTTACCACCTGCACGGCGACCCCTGGCGCGAGGAACGGTACGGGTGACCGCGCGCACCGCGGCCTGGCACACCGCGACGGTCGTCGCCTCGCGCCCCGAGACCGCGACCGCCCGACGCATCGAGCTCGATGTGCCCACGTGGCCGGGCAACGAGGCGGGTTCGCACCTCGACGTGCGCCTCACCGCACCCGACGGCTACCAGGCGAGCCGGTCGTACTCGATCGCATCGGCGGGCCCGGGCACGCGCATCGTGCTCGCCGTCGACGAGGTGCCCGACGGGGAGGTCTCGCCGTTCCTCGTCCACGATCTGCGCGAGGGCGACCGGATCGAGGTGCACGGGCCGCTCGGGGCGTTCTTCGTGTGGACGCCGTCCGACGACCCCGCTCCGGTGCAGCTGATCGCGGGTGGCTCCGGGGTCGTCCCGCTCTTCGCCATGGCCTCCGCGCGCGCGGCGAGCGCCGACGAGACCCCCTTCCGACTGCTGTACTCCGTCCGCTCGCCAGACGACGTGTTCTTCGCCGACGAGCTCGCCACCCTCGTCGACGACCGCTTCACCCTCGACCTCGTCTACACGCGCCGAGCTCCGGCCGACGCGGATCGGGCACCCGCACGACTGACCGCCGAGGGCCTGCGCGCCGCGGTCATCCCCGCCGATCAGCAGCCGCGCGTCTTCGTCTGCGGACCGACCCCGTTCGTCGAGGCGGTCGCCGGCTGGCTCATCGAGGCGGGTCACTCATCCACCCGCATCCGCACCGAGCGATTCGGAGGCTCCTGATGACGCTTTTCGACGGCAATGCCCTCGCCGGTCGCCTCGACGATCTGCTCGGCTGGGACGCCACGGCATCCGGAGTTCGATGCACCCACTGCGGGCTGACGGGACTGCTCGCGACGGCGGCCGTCTACGCCTCGGCGATGGGGGCCGTCGCGCGGTGCCGCGGGTGCGAGGCCGTGCTCCTCACCGTGGTCGACGGTCCCGACGGCCGCTCCTGGTTGGGGCTCTCGGGCGTGAGTGCGGTGGAGATGCACCGCGCCTGACCCGCGCGTTGCAGCGGAGCATCGGGCTCCGAGATACTCGAGCGCAGCGGCACCCGGCCGTGGGGTCCGGAGCGACGAACAGGGGGCGGTCGATGAGCGACGCGCGGGCAGGGTGGTACGACGACGGTTCCGGGCGCATGCGCTGGTGGGACGGGCAGCGGTGGACCGAGCAGTTCCAGGAGCCGGCCGCCCCGCAACCGGGCGTCGCGGGCTTCATCGAACGGGCGCAGGCCGACGCCGTCTCGGGCGCGCAGCCGCGTCCCGCCCAGGACGGGTTCAGTTACGTCGTGCTCCAGGTGGTGCTGAGGGAGAAGTTCTTCGGCACGGGCTCAGGCAACCTGACCGAACTCGAGAATGTCATCAACCGCCAAGCCGCGCTCGGTTACCGCCTGCACACGATCACGACCGCCTCATCGGGGAGCACCGGCTTCGGCGGCGGCGACCGGATTCAGGCCACGATGGTGTTCGAGCGGCAGGGCTGACCACCCGGCCGGTGACGACGATCCCGCGGCGCCGTGACCGATGATCCGTTCACGACTCGCGTGCCTTCGAGGTGCATCTCGGCTGAACACTTCGCACTCGTGCTGGACACGGGGCGACGAGGAGGGTTTCATGCTGTTGTGTGAGCGCTCCCAGATGTGCTCGCTCCACTTACCGCCGAGCAGCAGAACATGAAAGGTTCACTCATGGGGTACGTCACGACGGACGACGGCGCGGAGATCTTCTTCAAGGACTGGGGCGATCACGACGCTCAGCCCATCGTGTTCCATCACGGGTGGCCCCTGTCATCCGACGACTGGGACGCGCAACTGCTCTACTTCCTCAACGAGGGCTATCGCGTGATCGCGACCGACCGACGCGGCCACGGTCGCTCGTCGCAGATCGGCACCGGTCACGACATGGATCATTACGCGAGCGACGTGAACGCTGTCGTCGAGCACCTCGACCTGCGCAACGCCGTCCACGTCGGCCACTCCACCGGTGGCGGACAGGTCGCCCGCTACGTCGCGAAGTACGGCGAGCCCCAGGGCCGGGTCGCCAAAGCCGTGCTCGTCGCGGCCGTTCCGCCCCTGATGCTGCAGACTGACGAAAACCCCGAGGGTCTCCCGATGTCGGTGTTCGACGGGTTCCGCGACGCCCTCGCCGCCAACCGCGCGCAGTTCTTCGAGGATGTGGCATCCGGACCCTTCTACGGGTTCAACCGCGAGGGCGTCGAGGTGCAACAGCGGGTGATCGACAACTGGTGGCGCCAGGGCATGACCGGCAGCGCCCTCGCCCACTACGCCGGCATCAAGGCGTTCTCCGAGACCGACCAGACCGAGGATCTGAAAGCGATCTCGGTGCCCGTGCTCGTACTGCAGGGGGACGACGACCAGGTCGTGCCCTACCAGGCCGCCGCCCTCAAGCAGGCCGAGCTGCTGTCGAACGCGACGTTGAAGATCTACGAGGGCTACCCCCACGGCATGCTCACCACGCACGCCGACGTGATCAACCCGGACATCCTGGCGTTCATCCGCTCCTGACCGCCACCCGACGGCGCTCGCGGCACCCCGCGGGCGCCGTCGGCAGGAACCAGAAAAGCCCCGGCGAACCGGGGCTTTTTCTGCGGAGACGGAGGGATTTGAACCCTCGGTCCCCTTACGGGGACTCCACCTTAGCAGGGTGGTGCACTAGGCCTGACTATGCGACGTCTCCAGGTGATCGACGCCCTGCGGCGCGAACACACCGGTCCATACTAACCGGATGCCGCCCGGCATTCGAACCACGTCCGAGATGCCGGGCGGCGAGGGTCAACCGCGGACGTTTCCGTTCGAACAGGTCGCCTGTGCGGCGGTCTGCCCGGCGATGCCGCTCGGCAGCTGGATCGCGTCCGACGTCGGGGCCGGGGAGGCCTGGGCCGTCTGGGTGGGCGCGGGGCTGGCGGTGTCGACCGGCGCGGGAGCCTGCGTGGGCGCCGGGGTGGCGTTCTGGTCGGCGACCACGCCGTTGCCGTCGCTGAGGTTGCCAGAGAGCTCCAGCGGCTGGTTCGCGGCGAGGGCCGCCCACAGCGTGTCGGCGTCGGTACGGTCGGGCACGACGCGGTTGGGGTTCGAGGGATCGGTGTACGTCGGGTACTGGATGAACACGATCTCGTTGAACGGCACGTCCTTGACCGCGGAGGCGATCTGCACCAGCGTCAGCGGGTTCGTCAGCGAGGTCGACGGGTCGACGTTGCGCAGAGCGGTGGAGGCGAGCTTGTAGAGCGTCGCGGGGTTCGACAGCACGTCCTGGCTCTTCAGCTTGTTGGCCAGACGCGACATGTACTGCTGCTGGTTCGAGATGCGCCCCAGGTCGCCGCCGTCGCCGACGCCGTGACGGGTGCGGAGGAACTGCAGGGCGTCGAGACCCTGCACCGTGCGCATGCCGGCGGGCCAGTCGATGCCGGTGTAGCGGTCCTTGATCCCGTTCGCGATGCAGACATCGACACCGCCGATCGCGTCGGTGATGTTGATCACCCCGCCGAAGCTGACCTTGGCGGCGAAGGGAATCTCGAGGCCGCTGAGCTCCGAGACCGTCTGCACGACGCACGAGAGGCCACCGTACGAGAACGCGGAGTTGATCTGCTGCTTGCTCATCGCCGAGGTCTCGTTGCCGTCCTTGTCGGTGCACGAGGGGATCGGCACCATCAGGTCGCGCGGGAACGAGATGACCGTGACCCGGCGGGGCGCGTCGGAGATGTGGACCAGCATGTTGACGTCGTTGAGGCTGCCCTCGGAGTCGGCACCGGTGCAGCGATCGCCGAAGAGCTGGGCGAAGCTGGGCTCGCACTCGTCGGTGCCGACGAGGAGCATGTTGACGCCGCCCTTGAGCTCGCCGAGGTCCGGCGGGACCGCCGGCTGACCCTTGAGCTCGACCGCGTCCGCGGTGAAGCTCTGAGTGAGGTCGACCGCGGCGTACGCGAGGACCGCACCACCCGACACGAGGAGGACGGCGAGGGCGATCGCCACGCCGCGGAACAGCTGCGCGAGGGGGCCCGGCGAGGTGAGTCGCCCGTGGCGCGCGACGGTCCGCTGACCGCGCGGGGTGGAGGTCTTGCTCACTCGGGTCCTTTCGAGACGGATGCCACCGGCCCGGCAGCACGTCGACCCGCGGCACGGCCGGAGGTCGCAGTAATACTAGGGATCAGGATCTGTGAATCCCGTGAAGATCGGGCGTTTCGGCGCGGGTCAGGTGCGGGAGGCGTCCCGACGGTGCGTGATCGAGACGACCCGGGTCGACGAGTCGCGCGGCGTGGGCCCAACGACGTTCTCATCCCGCTCAGCCGGTGATAACGACGAAGCGGACCCCTGCGGGGCCCGCTTCGTCGTTGCGGAGGGTGTGGGATTCGAACCCACGGGACATTGCTGCCCACTGGTTTTCAAGACCAGGTCCATCGGCCGCTCGGACAACCCTCCCGAACGACCCGAGTCTACCGAGCCGCGAACTCGAGGTCGCACGACAGGACCCGCGCGAGGCGGCCCCGGGCGAGCGAGCGCCCGGGACCGCCTCATCGCTCAGCCCAGCGGGCCGTAGGCCGCGGGCGTCGTGCGGGCGTGGGTCGCCTGCTCGAAGCCGTAGGCGAGGCCCAGAAGGGGACCCTCGGCGAAGTCGCGGCCGAGGAACTCGAGGTTCACTCCCCCGGTCGACGCCTCGGTCGAGAGCCCCTGGCCCATCGGCACCGTGACGGCGGGCAGACCCGTGTTCGGGCTCAGACGCATGTTCGTGCCGATGGTGCCGTAAGGGTTGCCGGTCGGGTAGACGACGGCATCCAGCTTCTGGTCGTCCATGAACGCGGTCATGATCTGCTTGCCCTTCGCGAGCTGCAGGGTGTGCGAGCCCTGCGGACCGGCCCATGCCTGATAGGTCGACTCGGTGACGGCGGCGCGCTGACCGTACGGGTTGCTCGCGCGGCCCGGCACGATGTTCGGCGACTGCGAAATGGCGAGCAGACTGCGCGCGCTCACCGTCGGGTCGAGGTAGGCGGTGATGTAGTTCTGCAGGTCGTGGTTGAACTCGGGACCACTGCCGCTCCCCTCGCCCACGATCGCCGAGAACCCGTCGGGTGCGGTGACGGCGACCACGGTCGCACCCCGTGCCTCCATGGCCGCCTTCGCCTGGGCGAAGAGACGCTGGGTGGTGGGGTTCGTTCCGAGCATCGACGCGATGTAGCCGATCTTCTTACCCTTCAACGACTCCCCGTCGAGGTACGACGTGTACGTCTCGGGGACCTTTCCGGCCTGGCGTGCGGTGACCGGGTCACCCGCGTCTTCGCCGACGACCGCGTCGAGGGCGATCGCGGCATCCTGGACCGAACGGGCGATCGGACCACCGGTGTCCTGCGAGAGGGCGAGGGGCACGATGCCGTCGCGACTGGCGAGACCGACCGTCGGGCGTACGCCCACGAGCTGGTTGTAGGTCGAGGGGATGCGGATCGACCCGCCGGTGTCGGTGCCGAAGCCGATGCCGGCGAGGTTCGCCGCGATCGCGGCTCCCGTGCCGCCGCTCGATCCGCCCGAGGTCTGGGTCGTGTCGTACGGGCTCGACACGGTCAGCGCGGTGCCGTCGGGCTGGAACGCCGACCACTGCGACGACAGGTTGATCGCGAACTCGTCCATCGAGGCCTTCGCCACGATGACGGCTCCGTCGGCGCGGAGCCCCGTGACCATCGTCGCGTCGCTCGAGGTCTGGTTGCCGCTCCAGCAGCCGCAGCCGGCGGTGGTGGGCATGTCGGCGGTGTTGTAGTTGTCCTTCAACGCCACCGGGATGCCGAGGAGCCGTCGGGAGCTCGATCGCTCCGACACGCGCACCCTGCGTGCGGCCGTGCGGCAGGCCTGGGCGCGCGAAAGGGTCTGAGCGTCGGCCACGCCCCAGCTATGGACTTCCTGCGCTCCTCGGCGGAGGGATTGCCGCGCGCTCGCGCCCGGCGTAGACCGAGAACATCGCACCCACGACCCGTCGGGGCGTCCGAGTTGAGGAGGTCACCATGCTCGTCACCACACTGTCAGCGCAGATCGTTCTCGCCGTCTTCGCGCTCGTCTACGCGGCATCCGTCTTCGCCACGATCGTCGCCGTCCGCGACCCCCAGGCGTCCCCCGGCCTCAAGGCGACGTGGGTCGCCGCGCTGCTCCTGTTGCCGCCGGTCGGACTCCTCGCGTGGGAAGCGGCCCGCCTGGCCGATAGCCGCGCCGCCCGTCGCCCGATGACCGTCGTGGCTCGCACCGCGTACCTCGCCGACCGCGCCGCGCACGTGGCGGGCGGGTCCGCGCGGGTCTGACGCCTCGGGCCGCCGATCCTCTCGGGCCGCCGATCCTGCAGCGGGTCAGAGCGCGCGCAGGATCGCGGCCACGCCGCCTTCGGTCACCGAAAGGCCGACCTCGCCCGCGGCGACATGCACCTCGGGAGGACCCTGGTGCATCGCGATCGCCCGCCCGCCGTTGCGGACGGCCCACTGCATCATCTCGATGTCGTTGCGACCGTCACCCATGACCAGGACGCGCTCGGGGGCGATGCCCAGCCACCCGCGCACGAGCTCGAGCGCGGTCGACTTGTCGACGCCCTGCGGCGCGATGTCGAGCCACGCCGTCCACCCGATGGCGTACGACACCTGGGTCAGCCCGATCCGCTCGACGAGTTCGAGGAAGTCCTGATCGGTCTGCTCGGGCGCGACGACCACCACACGGCACACCGGCTCGGCGGACAGCTCGGCGAAGGTCACCTTATGCGCCTTCTCGAGGTTCCAGTCGTCGAGGTAGTCGGTGAACTTGCGCGTACCGTCGGGCAGCTCCACCAGGAAGTGCGCACCCGACAGGTGCTCGCCCAACAGCGTCAGCACCTCACTGGGGTCGAACGTCTCGACGTGCGCGCGCTCGTACTCGGTGGCATCCGCTCCCCCCACCCGGCGCATCACGATGGCGCCGTTCGAGCAGACGGCGTACTCGGGACGGATGCCGAGGCGGTCCATGATCGTGTGGGTGCTGTCCCAGCTGCGACCGGTGGCGAGCATGACCTCGTGACCCGCGCGGTGCGCGTGCGCGATCGCCTCGACGACCCCGGGGCTCAAGGTGTCGTCCTCGAGGAGCACCGTCCCGTCGATGTCGAGGGCGATGAGCAGGCGCCCGAGCTGAGGAGCGTCGGCGAGATCGGCGACCAGATCGGCCGCCTCCTGCTTCGGCGCGCTCTCAACGGCACCGGTGTCGGGGAGGGCGGCCTCGTCGCTCACGCGATGGGCTCCATGACCTCGAGCCCGCCCAGGTACGGCCGCAAGACCTCGGGGACCGTGACCGAACCGTCGGCGCGCTGGTGCGTCTCGAGAAGCGCCACGATCCACCGGGTGGTGGCGAGTGTGCCGTTGAGGGTCGCGACCGGCTGGGTCTTGCCGCCGTCGGCGGGACGGAAGCGGGTCTCGAGGCGGCGCGCCTGGTACGTCGTGCAGTTCGAGGTGCTGGTCAGCTCGCGGTAGGCATCCTGCGTGGGCACCCAGGCCTCGATGTCGAACTTGCGTGCGGCGCTGGACCCCAGGTCGCCGGCGGCCACGTCGATCACGCGGTAGGCGAGGCCGAGGTCCTGCAGCATCTGCTCCTGCATCGCGACGAGACGGTCGTGCTCGGCCTCGGCGTCGGCCGGGTCGGTGTAGACGAACATCTCGAGCTTGTTGAACTGGTGCACGCGGATGATGCCGCGGGTGTCCTTGCCGTAGGAGCCCGCCTCGCTGCGGTAGCAGGTGGACCACCCGGCGTAGCGCTTGGCGCCGCGCTCGAAGTCGAGGATCTCGTCCATGTGGTAGCCGGCGAGGGGCACCTCGCTCGTGCCGACCAGGTAGAGGTCTTCTTTCGGCAAGTGGTAGACCTCGTCGGCGTGCTGGCCGAGGAAGCCGGTGCCGCGCATGACCTCGGGACGCACGAGCGTCGGCGGGATCATCGGGGTGAAGCCCGCCTGCAGCGCGCGGTCGAGGGCCAGGGTCATGAGCGCGAGCTCGAGGCGCGCGCCGATGCCGGTGAGGAAGTAGAAGCGGCTGCCCGAGACCTTCGTGCCGCGTTCCATGTCGATCGCCCCGAGCAGCTCGCCGATCTCGAGGTGGTCGCGCGGGGTGAAGTCGTAGGTCGGGACGTCGCCGTGGGTGCGCAGCGTGACGAAGTTCTCTTCGCCCCCCGACGGGACACCGTCGATGACGATGTTCTCGATCTTCGCCAGGGCCGCCTCGGCTACCGCCTCGGCCTCGGTCGCGGCGTGCTGCGCGGCCTTGACCTGCTCGCTGAGCTGCTTCGCCTCGGCGACGAGAGCGGCCTTCTCTTCTTTCAGCGCCTGCGCGACGCGCTTACCGTGCGCGTTCTGCGCGGCACGGAGCTCTTCGAAGGCGGTGATGGCCGCGCGGCGGTCGCGGTCGGCGGCGAGGGCGTCGTCCACCGAATCCGGCGACTCCCCGCGGGCGATCTGGGAGCGCTTCACGAGCTCGGGATCTTCACGCAGCAGAGTCAGGTCGATCACGCGTCCATCCTACGGTCGAGGCGGCACGTGTCCTGCGCTGTCGCGAGCACGCGCGGCGTGCGCCGGAAGGCGGAAGGACGGGCTCCGCTCGCGGCGAATGCGGCTTCGGCATCCCTCCGTCAAGCCCGCCTCGAAGACGAGTGACGGGATCGACCGCGGTCCTATGGTGGATGCCATGGCCGCCCCTGACGAGCCGCGTGACGACGCGGACGCTCCCGAAACCGTCCCCGCCGATGCTCCCGCCGAGGTGAGGGCGGATGCCGCCGCGGCCGGGGGCTCTGACGACCACTTCCACGCGGCGCGGCTGGGCGAGGACGTCGGTGACCGCCCGCGCAAGGACGTCCCTCACCCGAAGGACGCCGCAGAACCCGACGACACCATTCGCCAGCCGGAGGACGTCGAGCCGGACTCGTCGGCGGAGATGCCCGGCAAGACGCAGCGCGTCGACGCCGAGGGCGAAGAAGCGCCGATCGACGCCGAGACGACCGAGAAGAAGCGGGCCGCCCTCGTCTACAACCCCGTCAAGGTCGACCCCGACACGCTGCGCGCCCGCGTGGCGGAGCTCTCGGCCGCAGCCGACTGGGCCGAGCCGTTGTTCTACGAGACGACGGTCGACGACCTGGGCGACGACGCCACCCGCGCAGCCCTCGACGAGAAGGTCGACGCCGTGCTCGTGGCGGGCGGCGACGGCACCGTCCGTGCCGTCGCCGAGGCTCTGACCTCGACGGGTGTGCCCCTGACGATCATCCCGAGCGGGACGGGCAACTTGCTCGCCCGCAACCTGAATCTGCCCCTCACCGACAGCGACGCGATGATCCGCTCGACCTTCGAGGGCGACGTGCTCTCCATCGACACCGGGATTGCACGCATCCGCCGCGCCAGCGGCGAGATCGAAGAGCACGGGTTCTCGGTCATGGCGGGCATCGGTCTGGATGCCGCGATGATCCAGAACACCCGTGACGACCTGAAGAAGCAGGTCGGTTGGGTCGCTTATGTCGACGGAGCGGCGCGCTCGCTCGTCTCGGCCAAACCCTTCCGCGTCATGTACCAGCTGGACGGGCACCGCCTGCACTCGGCGAAGGTGCACAGCGTGCTGTTCGCGAACTGCGGCGCCCTGCAGGGCGGCGTCGCGCTGATCCCCGACGCCTCCATCGCCGACGGCAGCCTCGACGTGGCCGTGCTGCAGCCCAGCGGCGTGCTCGGCTGGTTGGGCGTCTGGCGCAAGATCGTGTGGGACAACTCGGTGCTGCGGAAGTTCCGCGCCGGTCGACGCGTGCTCGAGCGCCGTAAGGACTCGTCGGTGCGCTACCTGCGGGGTACGGGCATCGAGTTGGCGACCGCGCCCGCGCAGCCGATCGAGCTGGACGGCGACGAATTCGGCGAAGCGACGCGCGTGTACACGCGCATCGTCCCCGGCGGGCTCTCGGTTGCGCTGCCGAAGGGGCACGACACCTCGTCTCTCTGACGGCGTCGGCACCGGCCGCCGTCCATCGAGAACGCATCCTTTCGTCGAGGACGCAGGCGTCCGGCGCCGAACGAATGCGGTCTCGGCAAACACGTGCGGTTTCGCCGAGCGCGGCCAGGCCGGGCGCGCACCGGGTGTCAAGCCCGGAATCACGGATGCCGAGGTGGATAGCGTCGAGGGATGCCATCGCCCTCCGTCGTGTGGTTTCGCGACGACCTTCGACTCACCGACAACCCGGCGCTGCGCGCGGCGCTCGACCGCGAGGAGCCGATCGTGGCGCTGTACCTCCTCGATGAGGAGTCGGAAGGCGTCCGCTCGATCGGCGGGGCGGCCCGGTGGTGGTTGCACGGGTCGCTGGCCTCCCTCGGTGAACGCCTCGAGGAGCGGGGCGGCCGACTCGTGCTCCGGCGGGGCCGAGCGGCCGACGTCATTCCCTCGGTGGTCGCGGAGGTGGGCGCCGGAGCGGTGTTCTGGAACCGGCGCTACGGCGGTGCGGAGCGCGAGATCGACGCCGGCATCAAGGAGAAGCTGCGTGACGACGGCGTGACCGTCGCATCGTTCGCCGCCAACCTGCTCTACGAACCGTGGACGGTGCGCACGCAGAGCGACAAGCCGTACGGCGTGTACAGCCCCTTCGCCCGGGCCGTGCAGAAGCTCCCGGCCCCGCGCCCGCCGATGCCGGAAGCACGGAAGATCCCCGGCTTCGACGGCAGTGTCGACGGTGACGACCTCGGCTCGTGGGGCCTGTTGCCCACGAAGCCCGACTGGGCCGGAGGCCTGCGCGAGACGTGGGAGCCCGGAGAGCCCGCCGCGAAGGCACGTTTGAAGGAGTTCCTCGACGACGACCTGGGCGACTACTCGAAGTACCGCGACGAGTTCGCGGGCGGTGCCACCTCCAACCTGTCGCCGCGCCTGCGCTGGGGCGAGCTCAGCCCCTATCAGGTGTGGCACGACACCCTCGAGCACCGGGGATCGGGCCAGCACGCGCAGAGCGCGAGCGGGTTCCTCTCGGAGATCGTGTGGCGCGAGTTCGCCTGGCACGTGACCTACCACTCCCCCGACATCGCGACGGTGAACTGGCGTCGCACCTTCGACGCCTTCCCCTGGCCGAAGCTGAACCGATCGCACCTCGAGACCTGGCAGCAGGGCAAGACGGGCGTGGCCGTGGTCGACGCCGGCATGCGCCAGCTCTGGCACACCGGCGTCATGCACAACCGCGTGCGCATGGTCACAGCATCGTTCCTCATCAAGAACCTGCTCATCGACTGGCGCCACGGCGAGCAGTGGTTCTGGGACTGCC
Source organism: Microbacterium testaceum StLB037 (assembly GCF_900104345.1). Taxonomy (GTDB): domain Bacteria; phylum Actinomycetota; class Actinomycetes; order Actinomycetales; family Microbacteriaceae; genus Microbacterium; species Microbacterium testaceum_A. The sequence goes on along the minus strand of NZ_FNJN01000002.1, from coordinate 597,076 downwards.
TCGTCGACGCGGATGCCGCGAGCAACCCCTTCAACTGGCAGTGGGTCGCGGGAAGCGGCGCGGATGCCGCTCCCTACTTCCGCGTGTTCAACCCCGACACGCAGCGCAAGAAGTTCGACCCGCACGACGCCTACATCAAGGAGTGGGCGCCCGAGTACCTCGGCGAGAACCCGCCCGAGCCGATGGTCGACCTCGGCGAGACGCGCAAGCGCGCGCTCGACGCGTACTCCCACGTGCGCCACGGGGGCTGAAGGTCACCCCGTCGGGGGCTCTGTCCCGTGCGCGCCTTCGCCGGTCGCGTCGGGTTGCTCGTCATCGGAGGGTCCCCACCCGCGCAGCCCGAAGGCGATGGCGACGCCGAAAACCGCGGTGAGGATCATCCACACCGACCGCGTGCGCTGAGCTTCGCCGCACACGGCCGACACCTGAGCCCCCGCCTGAACCACCTCATCGGTCGTCACGGAGTCGGACGAGCGCGACGCGAGCCATGAGTCGACCGCCGTGCGCTGGTCGGCGGTGAGACCGTCCGTCAGGTCCACGCCTGCGACGGGCGCGAAAACCGCCCGGCACGGCAGGTCGACGCCGTTGCTCACGCCCGCCGACGTCGGGACGAATCCCATCACCGCGACCCCGATGAGTGCCAGTGCGCCGACCGAGGTCGGATTGATCCATGCCATGTGATCCCCCCTGCTCGTCAGCCTAGGTAGACGCGGCACCGGTTTCCACGGATTACCGGAGGGGTCGGCATCCGGGTATGCGAGAGGGGCGCCACCTCGCGGCGGCGCCCCTCTCGAGCCGGTTGTCAGTTGACGCGCTGCTCGTCGGCGTCGTCCTCGTCGTCACCCGGGATGAAGACGTCGACCACAGTCACGTTGATCTCGGCGACCTTCATGCCCACGAGCTCGGTGATGGCCTGGTGCACGGCCGCGCGGACGTTCGACGCCACCCGCTGCAGCTGCTCGGGGTAGTCGACCTGGATCCAGATGTCGGCGGCGACCTCGGTCTCGCCGACCTCAACGCTCACGCCCTGCGCGTGGTCCTTGGCTCCCACGGCCTGGCGGATGTTGCCGATGACGCGGGCTGCTCCGCCGCCGAGGGCGTGGACACCGGGAACCTCGGCCGCGGCGATGCCGGCGACCTTGGCGACGACGGCGTCGACGATGACGGTCGAGCCGCCGTCCTTCGTGGCGGGGGTGGTCGTGGCGGTGGTGGTGTTCTCGGCCATGTTCGCTTCCTTCCGTCGTTCCGGGACCGTGTGTCCCGCGATGTCAAAGGTGAGACGCGGTGGGCGGCGCATTCGTCACGCCGTTTTCCTGAGAGAACGCTGATGATGGATGCCGCTTCGCCCTGCACCCCTCGCGGTCCGCCGCGACGCCCGGAGAGGAATAGCGGGGATCGATCGGGCGTTCTTCTCGGGGTGAACGACGCCATGCCCTCCCTCTCTGTTCTCGATCTCGTCCCCGTCCGCAGCGGACAGAACAGCGCACAGGCGGTGAGCGCCGCCCTCGACCTGGTCGAGCGCGCCGACCGCCTCGGGTATCGCCGGTACTGGTTCGCCGAGCACCACAACATGCCCTCGGTCGCGTCGACCACGCCCCCCGTGCTGATCGCCGCCGCGGCTGCCCGCACCTCGCGCATCCGCGTCGGATCGGGCGGCGTGATGCTGCCCAACCACTCCCCCCTCATCGTGGCCGAGCAGTTCGCCGCCCTCGAGGCCCTGGCCCCCGGCCGCATCGACCTCGGCATCGGCCGTGCCCCCGGCAGCGACCCGGTCATCACCCAGCTGCTGAACCGCTCGGGCACCACGAGCGACGTCTCCCGCTTCCCCGATCACGTGACCGACATCATGGCGCTCACCTCGCCCGATGGGGCGACGGTGCGCTTCACCTCGGGCACCGAGTACCAGGTGAAGGCGACGCCCGCGGCATCCGGGATGCCCCAGGTCTGGCTTCTCGGCTCGAGCGACTACTCGGCGCAGCTCGCGGCCAGCTTCGGCCTGCCCTACGTCTTCGCGAACCACTTCTCGGGCGAGGGGCTCACCCACGCACTCGGGGTGTACCGCGACCAGTTCGTTCCCAACGAGTCGGGTGAGGGCCCGCGCACGTTCGTCACCGCCAACGTCGTCGCCGCGCCGACCGCCGAAGAGGCCGAGGACCGCGCGCTGCCGCAGCTGCGCATGATGGCGCGCCTGCGCACGAACCGCCCCATGGTGCCGCTCGAGACGGTCGAGCAGGCGAAGGCCGAGCCGTTCGACGCGATGGCCGAATCGATCATGGCCTCGACCCGGCAGAAGTGGTTCGTGGGCACCGGCGACGACGTGCGCGCGCAGTTGAGCGCGTTCGCCGCACAGCACGGCGTCGACGAGATCATGGTGTCGCCGGTGGCGGGAGCCTACGACGGCGAGACCTCCGAAGGCCGCGTGCAGACCCTCGAGCTGATTGCGGCTCCGGCGACCGTCGCGGCCTGACGCTCGGCGGCGTCGCCGCGGCTGTCGGTGCGGCTGAGCCTGTCGAGTTCGCCGGTCACCGACGCGGGTCTTGGTCCCGTCGACGAGCTCGGGGACCTAGGGCGCGCGGGGCGGCGAGGCCTCTCGGGGCCCCCGGTCACCGACGCGGGCTCTAGGCCCGTCGACGAACACAGGGGCCTGGCGACGGGTCAGGCCTCGGGCTCACCACTCAGCAGGCCGCGCAGCCAGTCGCGCGCCTCGACGAACACGTCGTCACTGTAGCGCTGCGGGTAGCGCACGATCGCGCGATCGGCGCGGGCGTACGACCCCAAGAAGATGACCTTCGGGCTGAACCGGCGGAGCCCCAGCAGGGCGTCGGCCATGCGCTCGTCGAGCACGTGACCGTCGGCGTCGATCACGAAGCGGTACCGGCCGAGGGCGTCGCCGATGGGGCGGGATGCCAACAGGCTCAGGTTGATCCCGCGCGTGGCGAACTGCTCGAGTAGTTCGAGCAGGGCACCCGGGTGGTCCTCGGGCAGCTCGACGATGAGCGAGGTCTTGTCGGCACCGGTGGGCGGAGCCGGAGCGACCGTGCGGCTGACGAGAACGAAACGCGTCACCGCGTTGGGGTTGTCGCCGATGTTCTCGGCCAGCACCGAGACGTCGTGGTGGGCGACGATGCCGGGGGCCGCCACCGCGGCATCCGCCGCACTCGTCCCGTCGAGCACGCCCAGCGCGCTCGCGACGTTGCTCTCGGCGGGGAGGTGCGCGTGGGCGGGGAGGTTCTTGCTGAGCCATCCAAGGCACTGCCCGTAGGCGACCGGGTGGGCGGCGACGAGCGAGACGTCGGCGAGGGTGGCTCCGGGGCGACCGACGAGCACGAAGTTCACCGGCACGAGGTATTCGCCCACGATGCGCAGGCCCGGCACGGTCGCCAGGGCATCCTGCGCGGTCGAGACGCCGCCGTCGACGGAGTTCTCGATGGCGATCATCGCGGCATCCGACCGCCCCTCGACGACGTCGGCGAGCGCTTCGCCGACATTGCGCACGGGACGCCAGATCTGATCGCGCGCCTCAGGCACCTGCGCCAAGGCCGCCTCGGTGAACGTGCCGGCCGGGCCCAGGTAGCTATAGGTACGGCGGGCGGGCACGGTCTCTGTGTCGGGCAGCACGGCGTCCAGCCTAGACCTGGGGGAAGATTCCGGATGCCGCGACAGCGGGCCCGCGCCACCGTTGCGGACCGCATCGACCGGCGACCGCCCGCGACGCGACCACGGATTCTCTCAGAATGCGTCACAGCGTGTGCGCATGTCGGAGGGAGCGGGCAGACTGGGCGCATGAGCAGTCGCGCAGGGCAGCCCGCAGAGGCATCCGATCTCATCGACATCGACGAACTGATCGCGGCGTATTACGACCGCAAGCCGGATGCCGCGGTGCCCGAGCAGCGCGTCGCCTTCGGCACCAGCGGTCACCGCGGTTCGTCGCTGAGCACCAGCTTCAACGAAGACCACATCCTCGCCACGACCCAGGCGATCGTCGACTACCGCGCAGCGCAGGGGATCACCGGTCCGCTGTTCCTCGGTCGCGACACCCACGGGCTGTCGCTGCCGGCCGAACGCAGCGCGATCGAGGTGCTGGTCGCCAACGGCGTCGACGTGCGCGTCGACTCCCGCGACGCGTGGGTGCCGACCCCCGCGCTCAGCCACGCGATCCTCACGTACAACCGCGACCTCGCGGCCTCCGACCCCGGCCGCGCCGACGGGATCGTCGTCACGCCCTCGCACAACCCGCCGCGCGACGGCGGCTTCAAGTACAACCCCCCGCACGGCGGACCCGCCGACACCGACGCGACGGGCTGGATCGCCGACCGCGCGAACGAGCTCATCGCCGCGGAGCTCGAGGGCGTGCATCGCACGCGGCACGCCGACATCGACCTCGACGGCCTGGGCCAGTACGACTTCCGCGACGCGTACGTCAGGGATCTGGCATCCATCATCGACGTCGACGCCATCAAGAGCGCCGGCGTCCGCATCGGCGCCGACCCGTTGGGCGGGGCATCGGTGGAGTACTGGGCGCTCATCGCCGAGGTCTACGGCCTCGACCTCACCGTCGTGAACCCCGAGGTCGACCCGACGTGGAAGTTCATGACGCTCGACTGGGACGAGAAGATCCGCATGGACCCCTCCTCGCCCTCGGCCATGGCGTCGCTCGTCGCCGCGCGCGACGAGTACGACATCCTCACCGGCAACGACGCCGATGCCGACCGCCACGGCATCGTCACCCCCGACGCGGGCCTGATGAACCCGAACCACTACCTCGCGGTCGCCATCGACTACCTGTTCTCGCACCGCCCGAACTGGCCGGCCGACGCCGCCGTGGGCAAGACGCTCGTGTCGTCGATGATCATCGACCGCGTGGCCGACGCCCTCGGCAAGACGCTGCTCGAAGTGCCCGTCGGGTTCAAGTGGTTCGTCCCCGGCCTGCTCGACGGCTCCGTCGCGTTCGGCGGCGAGGAGTCGGCGGGTGCGTCGTTCCTGCGCAAGGACGGCACGGTGTGGACGACCGACAAGGACGGCATCCTGCTCTGCCTGCTGGCCGCCGAGATCCTCGCCGTCACCGGCAAGACCCCCTCGCAGCGCTACGCCGAGCTCGAGCAGCAGTTCGGATCGTCCGCGTACCAGCGGGTCGATGCGCCCGCGTCGCCCGCGCAGAAGTCGGCGCTGTCGAAGCTGTCTCCGGATGCCGTGTCGGCTACCGAGCTCGCCGGTGAGTCCATCACCGCGAAGCTCTCGCACGCGCCGGGCAACGGCGCCGCGATCGGCGGGCTGAAGGTGCAGACGGAGTCGGCGTGGTTCGCCGCACGCCCCTCGGGCACGGAGGACGTCTACAAGCTGTACGCCGAGTCGCTCCGCGGCGAGGACCACCTGCGCGAGGTGCAGGAAGAGGCGCGGGCGGTCGTCTCGGCGGCGCTCGGCCAGGCCTGATCCGCACGGTTCGTCAGCGGCGTCGTCCCTCGGGGCGGCGCCGCTTTCGCGTGTCCGGGGTTTGCGCAGCGCACGGGTCCGGCAGAGCGGGGCGCCGCGGCGAAGCGGAGGCGCCGCGGCGGTGCGGGGCGCCGCGGCGGTGGCCACGGCCCCACCCATGCCGATAAACGCGGTTCCTCACGAGACACGCTGCGACACCGCGTTTACGCGGAGGAATAGCGTTTATCGGGGCAGGGGAGGGGGAAGGGCGGAGGATGTGGCGACCCCGAACGCTCGGCGGAACGTCGGGGCGGGAGGAGAGCCGGGAACGCCGCGGCCCCGACGCTCCGTGGAACGTCGGGGCCGTGGCATCCGGGGCCGAAGCCGGGATCAGGCGGGGGCGAAGGTCTTCGCGTCGATCACGAAGCGGTAGCGCACGTCGCTCTTCAGCACGCGCTCGTAGGCCTCGTTGATCTGGTCGGCCGAGATGAGCTCGGTCTCGGGCGCGATGCCGTTCTCGGCGCAGAAGTCGAGCATCTCCTGGGTCTCGCGAATGCCGCCGATCGACGAACCCGCGAAGGAACGACGGTTGGTGAACAGAGTGAAGACCTGGATGGGCAGGGGCTCCGGCGGGGCGCCGACGTTGACCATCGTGCCGTTCAGGGCGAGAAGGCCCAGGTACTGCTTGAGGTCGAGCGGAGCGCTGACGGTGTTGATGATGAGGTCGAAGTTCTTCTTGAGCTTCTCGAGGGTCTCGTCATCCTTCGTCGCGTAGTAGTGGTCGGCGCCCATCTTCAGGCCGTCGTCCTTCTTGCTGAGCGTCTGCGAGAGCACGGTGACCTCGGCGCCCATGGCGTGGGCGATCTTGACGGCCATGTGGCCGAGTCCTCCGAGGCCGACGACGGCGACCTTCTTGCCGGGGCCGGCGTTCCAGTGGCTCAACGGCGAGTACGTCGTGATGCCGGCGCACAGCAGCGGCGCGGCCTTCTCGTAGGGGATCGACTCGGGAACGCGCAGCACGAAGTGCTCGTCGACGACAATCTTCTCGCTGTAGCCGCCCTGGGTGATCGTGCCGTCGACGTCCTTGGCGCCGTACGTGCCGATGTTGCCCTTCTCGCAGTACTGCTCCTCGCCCGCGAGGCAGTTCTCGCACTCGCGGCACGAGTTGACCATGCAGCCGACGCCGACGCGGTCGCCGACCTTGTGGCTGGTGACCTCGGAACCGACCTCGGCGACCGTACCGACGATCTCGTGGCCGACGGTCAGGGGGTAGGGCACGTCGCCCCACTCGCCGCGGATGGTGTGGATGTCGGAGTGGCAGATGCCGGCGTAGGCGATGTCGATCAGGACGTCCTTCGGGCCGACGTCGCGGCGCTCGATGGTCGTGGGTTCGAGGGGTGAGGTCGCGGACGACGCCGCGTAGGCGTTGACGTGCATGGGTCTCCTCAGTGGGGATCGTTGCGGACGGTCAATCTTCTCTCGCCCGCGGGTCAAGAAGGTCGGGGTTGCACGGATGTGCGCCGAGGGGGAGGGATGCCGCCACCCCGCCACCCGGGAATGCCGAAGGCCGTGACGGTCGCGGGGAGGCGGCCGTCACGGCCTTCGGGTTCAGAGGGTCACGCGCGAGAGCGGCGGCGCAGCACGACCGCACCCGCACCGAGCAGGAGCAGCAGGAGGGCACCGACGGCCAGCCCGGCCACCCCCTCGGTGTTCTGACCGGTGGTCGCCAGGTCGCGACCGTTCGCCGTCGAGGACCCTGCGGCGTTGTTCGCGGAGCCCGCCGGTGACCCGGCGCCGCCTCCGGCACCCGATCCTCCCGATCCGGAGCCCGCTCCCGCGCCCGGAGTGCCCGAGCCACCGCCGGAGCCGGGGTCCGTGACGGCAGCCGTGGGAACGACCGCCGACGACACGGCACGACCCTCAGTGAAGCCGGCCGCCGTCGCCGTCACCTGGACGGTGATCTGTCGACCCTCGTCGGCCGCGGTCAGCGCGTACCCGTCGGCGGTGGCGCCGTCGATGGCGACCCCGTCGCGCATCCACACGAACGCCGTTCCGGCATCGGCCGGGTCGGTCACGGCGGCCGCCCGCAGGGTGGAGCCCACGCGGGCCTCACCCGTCAGAGCGACAGAGGTCACGCCGACGACGCGATCCACGGTCACCGAGTAGGTGCGCGAGGTGCCGTCGGGGGCCGTGACCTGCACGGTCCCGACGTTGTCCGCCGCGGCGACGGCTGCCGCACGGGCGGTGGCGGCGCCCGCGGAGGCGCCGGGCTGGGTCACGACGACGCTCGCGTCCTCGTCGACCGCCAGAGCGTGCAGCGTCGGCCACGCCGCGCCGGTCGAGCTGACGGTGTAGTCGAGCGTGTCCGCGGCGAACCCTGCGACCGGCTCATCGCCCACCGTCAAGCGGGCGAGGTCGGCGATGCCGGCCGGAGCCGGGGCTGCGGCGAAGATCTCGACCTCCGACACGATCATGTGGGTCTGCGACCGGGCGTTCATGACCACGCGGACCTCGTCGGCGGCACCGACGACCGGGACGTCGACCCGGGGCGCACCGCTCGAGGGCGTGGGGACCGGAACCAGGTCGCCCTCGATCCACGAGCCGCCGCTGACCCGACGGTCCACGCGCATCGTCGTGGGCCAGCTCAGCGTGTTGCCGTCACGGTAGAACTGCACCGCGACGTGCGTCAGCGTCTCGCGCTGCTTCAGCACGTAGCTCAGGGTGTCCTGGTCGTTCTTCGTCCCCGACCGCCAGTTCGACCAGCCCTTGTCGGTGGAGCTGCCGTTGATCGTGTTGGCGACGCCGTACTGCGAACTCTCGGTGAAGGTCGCCGACGGCTGGCTCTGCGGGGCAACGTTGCGCTCCGACGCCGCGGTGACGATGACCGTCAGTCGCGCGTCGAGCTTCTCCCCACTCGGTCCCGTCGCGACGCCCGTGACGGTGACGGTTCCCGTCGCGGCGAACGCCGCATCGGTCAGTCCGTCCCAGGCCCACTGCACGGGCACCCAGAATCCGGAGCCCGAGGGGCTGAGCTCGGCCTGGACGCTGCCGTCGGCTTGGCTCTTCACCACGTCGAGCGCGCTCCCGGCGGGAACGGTGACGGATGCCGGGCGCGTGGCCGTGTACGGACCCACCTCGACCGTCGCGGTCGCCTCGAAGGGCGCCCCGAACAGGTCGGTACCGGTGCCGCGCACCTGGACGGTGCCCAGGCGCGAGAAGTCCACGCCGTCCGTCTGCCAGGTCACCGCGGCGCTGCGGAGCGTCCGTCCGGCGTAACGCAGGGTGACGGTGCCGGGCAGGGTGGGGCTCACGCCCACGGCGGTCGCCGCCGAGACCGGCTCGGCGCCGATGACCGCGGTGCCGGCGATGCGCCACTGCTGGTTCCCCCCGCCGTTGGAGGTCCACAGGCCCACGGACGCACCGGGGGTGGTGCTCGCCCCGTTGACGTCGAGCACGCGTTCGCTCGCGACGTTCAACAGGGAGTAGTAGGTGCCGTCGGTCGTCGAGGCCATCCATTGCAACGCCGGATTCGTCGCGGCCGCGGCCGGGTCGGCATCCACCAGGGCGGTGTTGGTGCCGTTCGAGGCGAGGAACTTCCCCGACCCGTTCTGAAGCGTGAAGCGGTGGCGGTTCGTGCCTGCCCCGTCGATCGTGCGAACGGTCCACGACTGGGCGCGAGCCGCGTCGGTGGTCGTCGCGGCGGTGCGCACGGCGAGCGTCGAGGCGCCGTCGAGCGCGAGTCCGCTCTGCAGGCCGGAGAGCTGAACGGTCTGTCCGTCCCGGAAGGCCGCCGCGTCGGGGGACACTCCCGACACACCGTCGATCTCGAACGTCACGACGGATTTGGCGGGGATGGTGAGCGTCGCGGTTCGGGATGCCGCGTCCACCGCGACCGGCTGCCCCTTCGCGAGCGCGTTGAGCGTCGGCGCGTCGGCCGTCGACTGGGTCGTGACGATCGGGGTCACGGTCGCCCCGGGTGCGACGGTACCGAAGTCGCGCAGGTCGATCTGCACGGTGCGGGCCGAGGCCTCGGAGTTGACGTGCACGATCGTCGCGCCCTGACCGTCTTCGTCGATCGCCGCGGTCGACTGGGCATTGTCGGTCGCCATGAGGTGGTCGCCGGGCGCGATGTAGTGGGTGAAGTTGCGCACCGTGTTGAACTTCTCGTTCGTCAGCACCTGGCACGAGGGGTCGGCGTCGCCGTCCTTCAGGCGCCGCTCGGACATCCCCTGGGCGTTGCAGTCGAAGTCGATGAAGACGCTGCCCCAGTTGAGCTTCTCGACCTTCTCCATGTTGTAGAGGTCTTCGACCGGCTGCCAGAACACCCACGCGTCGGGTTCGAGCTCGCGCAGGTCGCCCACGATGTGCTGGGCCATGCCGATGCCGTTCTCGATGTCGTCGGTGACGAAGCCCTTGTTCTGGGCGGTCCAGTTGCCCTCGACCTCGCTCATCCACAGCGGCTTGTCCGCGGCCTTGGCGATGTCGCGCACGACCTGCCGGCCGTCGGTGCCGTAGGTGTGGACGTTCAGCTGGTCGACCAGGCTCTTGGACTGAGCCGACCACGCGTTCCAGTTGGTGGCAAAGATGCCGGGGTTGGTCTCATCCATCGCCGAGATGACGGCGTCGGTGGTGGTGCTCGGCTGCGCGAGGCGGGCGGCGAGCGCCTTGACCATGGCATCCTGCGCCTGGGGCCCGATGTGAGCGCCCTCCTGGCGACCGCCCGTCGGCCAAGTCGCGCCGTTGGGGATCTGGGTCTGCCAGTAGTTCGTGTTCGGCTCGTTGAACGGGTCGATCGTGTCGAAGGTGATGCCGTGCTTCTTCTCGAGCTCGTCGACGACGTTCACGAGGTAGCCGGCGAACTTGTCCATGTCGGCTGGCGCGAGCTGCTCGCTCGTAGCGTTGTTGATGCCTCCGGAGGCGTACCCGCTCTGGGTGAGGAAGTAGGGCGGGGAGTTGCTGAAGGCCTCCCAGTGGGTGACCTTGTCCTTGAGGGCGTCGAGCCACCAGCGCTGGGCGGAGTCCTTCGAGAAGTCGTACGCGTTCGGGTCGTCGGGATTCCAGGCCGCCTTGTAGCGCGCGCGGTCGGCGTAGTTCGAGGTGATCGCGCCGTTGGCGTCCGTCGCCGGGAGATCGGGGTTCCAGAAGCCGGGGACCGCTCCGCCGGGGCGCAGGTACGACGGCACGTCGGAGGCGTTGCCTCCGCCGATGTTGTACCGCGCGATGTTGAGGTTGAGCCCGTCTTCGCCGAACACGGCGTCGAACAGCTTCTGTCGGACGTCGGCGGGGTAGTTCCCGGTCGCGTTGGCGAACCAGACGAGGCTCGTGCCCCACCCCTCGAACGGCTTCTCGGAGGCGGTGGCGGGGTTGGGGGTGATGCGCACGGGGGCGGCGGTCGCCGCCTCGGCGGGCGCGGGGGCCACGGCGGCCGTGGCGGTGATCGCGCCGGCGGCGAGGGCCACGGCGCAGGTCATCGACAACAGTCGAGCTGACTTCATCGTCATTCCGATCCGGCCGCAGCGGTGCGACCTCAGGTGGGGATGTTGACGTCAACATGTTGACGTCAACACCGAGCCTAAGGGAGCACTATGGATTGCCGCAACGTTTCCCCAGAATGTGACGCCGCTCACGCGGCGCGCGACTCAGAGCCGGTGCGAACGACGGCGGTGCGCGACGCGGAGCCGGCACCGACGACTGCGACGCACGGCACGAGGGTGCGGGCTCGCCGCCCGCGCGGCGCGCGCCCGCGCGCGACTCAGAGGCGCGGCGCAGAGCTGGCGCGAACGACGAGGGAGGTCGGAACGAGGGTGCGGGCGTGCTCGCCGCCCTCGCCCTCGATGTCGGCGATCAGGGCGCTCATCGCCTCTTCGCCGACGCGCTCGAAGCGCTGGCGCACGGTGGTGAGCGGCGGCCAGAAGTTCGCCGCCTCGGGCATGTCGTCGAAGCCCACGACACTGACGTCGCGGGGCACGACGCGACCCGCCTCGTGCAGCGCGCGGATCACCCCGAGGGCCATCTGGTCGTTCGCGGCGAAGACCGCGGTCACGGCCGGATCCTGGGCGAGCGCCTGACCGATCCGGTGCCCGGAGTCGGCGGTCCAGTCGCCGATCTGCACCTCGGGCACACGGCATCCGCGGTCCTCGAGCGCCGAGCGCCACGCGTCGCGCCGCCGCTCCGCGGCGAATGACTCGGGCGGACCCGACAGGTGCCACACGGTCTCGTGGCCGAGGTCGAGGAGGTGCTCGGTGGCCAGACGCGCCCCCTGGGCCTGGTCGTTGTCGACGACGGCGTAGGGGTAGTCGGCACTCGAGTCCACGACGACGACCGGCAGCCCCGTCGGCAGAGAGAGTTCGTTCTCGCCGAGTCGATGCGTCTCGATGAGGATGACGATCCCGTCGACCGCGTGCTCGTGAAGGCGCAGGAACGCGCCCGACACGTCGGACTGAGAGGCCGACTGCACGGTGATGAGGGTGATGGAGTATCCGGATGCCGCGGCCACCGACGCGAGCGCATCGAGGGTGCGCGTGTTGCCGTACGAGCTCAGCGAGAACATGATGACGCCGATGCTGCGGAAGCGCCCCGACCGCAGCGCCCGCGCGGCACTGTTCGGGCGGTACCCCAGCGTGGACATCGCGTCGAGCACCCGCTGGCGAGTGTCGGGGTCGACGTTCGTGCGACCATTGGCGACGCGCGAGACGGTCTGTCCCGACACCCCCGCGGCCGCGGCCACGTCGGCCATCGACACCTCGCGTCGACGCTCGCGCGTCGGAATCGCGGTCGACGTCGTCGTCGTCTCGCTCATGCATGCCCCCTTGGGATGTTGACGTTGACACACTAGCGGGGTCGAGTTATGTTTACGTCAACATCTCGGCCAACCCGACCGAAATGCGCACCAACGAAGAGGCACCGGACGATGACGACCACTGCGGCACCCCCGCCCGCCCTGCGCACCCCCCAGCGCAAGCGGCGCTCCCGAATCGAAGACCGCGGCTGGCTGTTCGTCGCCCCGTTCGCCCTCGTCTTCGCCCTCGTGTTCCTGGCGCCGCTGGCGTACTCGGTCTACCTGAGCCTGTTCCGCGACCAGCTCATCGGCGGCAACGCCTTCGTCGGTCTCGACAACTACATCGCGGCCTTCGGCGACGCGAAGTTCTGGGACGGCTTCGGGCGCGTCCTGATCTTCCTCGTCGTGCAGGTGCCGATCATGTTGCTGCTGGCCCTCGGCGCCGCCCTCGCGATCGACAGCGCACGGCTTCACGCGGCCGGTTTCTACCGCATGGTGATCTTCCTCCCCTACGCGGTGCCCGCCGTCGTGGCCGTGCTGATGTGGGGCTACATCTACGGCGACCAGTTCGGCCTGACGCGCAACCTCAACGACCTGTTGGGCGGACAGTTCGTGCAGCCCTTCCTGCCCGAATGGATGCTGCTGTCGATCGGCAACATCGTCACGTGGCAGTTCGTGGGCTACAACATGCTGATCTTCTACTCCTCGTTGAAGACCATCCCCAACGAGCTGTACGAAGCGGCATCCATCGACGGAGCGGGCGCCTGGCGCACGATCTTCTCGATCAAGATCCCGGCCGTGCGCGGCGCGGTCGTCATCGCGACCATCTTCTCGATCATCGGCAGCTTCCAGCTCTTCAACGAGCCGAACATCCTCAAGCCGCTCGCGCCCAACGTGATCTCGACGTTCTTCACGCCGAACATGTACGCGTACAACCTCTCGTTCGCCGGCCAGCAGTACAACTACGCGGCCACGATCGCCATCATCATGGGCGTCATCACCGCCGTCATCGCTTACGTCGTGCAGCTGCGCGGCTCCCGTCAGGAGGCGCGATGACCACCGCGACCGCACCCCGTACCGACACCGTCGCCGTGACCACCGAACGACAGGGCGCCCGCCGCCGCTTCGCGCGCACCTCGCCCACGCACAGCAAGAAATCGGTCGTCCTCACCATCGTGATGGCGCTGTACCTGCTGTACACGCTCGTGCCCCTCGCGTGGCTGGTCATCAACGCCACCAAGACCCAGCCCGACCTGTTCAGCACCTTCGGCCTCGGGCCGGGCAACAGCTTCGCGCTGTTCGACAACATCGCGCAGACCCTGACCTACCGCGACGGGATCTTCCTGCGCTGGCTCGGCAACACGCTGCTCTACGTCGTCGTCGGCGCCGGCGGAGCGACGCTCCTCGCCACGCTCGCGGGCTACGGCCTGGCGAAGTACAACTTCCGCGGCCGCAAGGCGGTGTTCGCCGTCGTGCTCGGTGCGATCGCCGTCCCCGGTACCGCCCTCGCCGTGCCGACCTTCCTGCTGTTCAGCCAGCTCGGGATCACCAACACCCCCTGGGCGATCATCATCCCGTCGCTCATCAGCCCGTTCGGCCTCTACCTGATCTGGGTCTACGCGACCGACGCCATCCCCACCGAGCTGCTCGAGGCCGCCCGCATGGACGGGGCCGGAGAATTCCGCACCTTCTTCACCATCTCGATCCGCCTGCTCACGCCCGGCATCGTCACGGTGCTGCTGTTCGCGGTGGTGGCGACCTGGAACAACTACTTCCTCCCGCTGATCATGCTGAGCGACCCCGCGTGGTACCCGCTCACCGTCGGCCTCAACCAGTGGAACGCGCAGGCGACCGGTGTCGCCGCGCAGCCCATCTACAACCTCGTGATCACCGGATCGCTGCTCTCGATCATCCCGATCGTCGCCGCGTTCCTGCTGCTCCAGCGCTTCTGGCAGTCGGGTCTGACCGCCGGCAGCGTCAAGGAGTGATCCACCCGAGCTCCCCCTGACCGGGGCATCGCCCCGGAAACCCGCAACACCGCACAACCGGAGCGTCCTGCCCCGGAAACCACAACACCCCGGGGCTCCCGCCCCGACTCCACAACAACGAAGTGAAGGAACCGATGACATTCATGCGCAAGAGCACCGCCGCTCGGCGGGCCGTCTTCGCCGTCGCCGCCACCGCCCTGACGGTGGGCGCCCTGACCGCGTGCTCGGGCGGTAACGCCGGCGGCGCCGCCGGCGGATCGGCCGACGACATCGAGAAGGCCCTCGAGGCCGGCGGCGAGATCACGTACTGGTCCTGGACCCCCTCGGCCGAGGCCCAGGTCAAGGCGTTCGAGGCCAAGTACCCCAAGGTCAAGGTCAACTACGTCAACGCCGGCACCAACACCGAGGAGTACACCAAGCTCCAGAACGCCATCAAGGCGGGCTCGGGTGCCCCCGACGTCGTCCAGATCGAGTACTACGCCTTCCCGCAGTTCGCCCTCTCGGACTCGCTGCTCGACCTGTCGTCGTACGGGTTCGCCGATCTCAAGGGCGACTACGCGACCGGCCCCTGGGGCTCGGTCAACTTCGACGGCAAGCTCTACGGCCTGCCGCAGGACTCGGGCCCCATGGCCCTGTTCTACAACAAGTCGGTCTTCGACCAGTTCGGCATCGCCGTTCCGACCACGTGGGACGAGTACGTCGCCGCGGCCGAGAAGCTGCACGCCGCCGACCCGACCAAGTACATCACCGCCGACACCGGCGACTCCGGCTTCACCACCAGCATGATCTGGCAGGCCGGCGGCACCCCGTTCAAGACCTCGGGCACCGACGTCACCATCGACCTGCAGGACAGCGGTTCGAAGAAGTTCGCCGACAACTGGAACCGTCTCATCGAGGGCGGCCTGCTCTCGGACACCCCCAGCTGGAGCGACGAGTGGTTCAAGGGCCTCGGTGACGGCTCGATCGCCTCGCTCGTCATCGGCGCCTGGATGCCCGGCGTGCTGGAGTCCTCGGTGAAGGACGGCTCGGGCAAGTGGGCCGTGGCCCCCATCCCCACCTACGACGGCAAGGCCGTGACGGCCGAGAACGGCGGCGGTGGCCAGGCCGTGACCAAGCAGAGCAAGAACCCCGCCCTCGCGGCCGGCTTCCTCAAGTGGCTCAACAACGATGACGAGAGCCTGAAGATCTTCGCCGAGTCGGGTGGATTCCCCTCCACCACCGCTCAGCTGAGCGACCCCGCCTTCGTCGACAAGAAGTCGGACTACTTCGGCGGCCAGCAGATCAACCAGGTCCTCACGCAGGCCTCGAGCGAGGTCCGCGAGGGCTGGAGCTACCTGCCGTTCCAGGTGTACGCCAACAGCATCTACGGCGACACCGTGGGCCAGGCCTACTCGAAGAAGAGCGACCTCAACGCGGGCCTGACCGCGTGGCAGGACCAGCTCGTCCAGTACGGCAACGACCAGGGCTTCTCGGTCAACAAGTAAGAAGTTCCCGGGGCGGGTCGCGTGCACGCATGCGGCCCGCCCCTTCCATTCCCTCGCCAGGAGAGACCCGAATGACCTCCCCCACCCGCATCGTCGTCGACCGCACCGCGGTCGGAGCCGCCGTCCCCCGCCGCCTGTTCGGCTCGTTCGTCGAGCACATGGGCCGTTGCGTGTACGACGGCATCCACTCTCCCGGCCACGACACCGCGGACACCGAGGGTTTCCGCGCCGACGTGCTCGAGCTCGTTCGCGAACTGGGCGCCACCGTCGTGCGCTATCCCGGCGGCAACTTCGTGTCGGGCTACCGCTGGGAGGACGGCGTGGGCGCTCGCTCGCAGCGTCCGGTCCGGCTGGATGCCGCCTGGCACAGCACCGAGACCAATCAGGTGGGTCTGCACGAGTTCGCCGAATGGGCGGATGCCGCGGGCCTCGAGGTCATGGAGGCTGTGAACCTCGGCACGCGCGGCGTCGCCGAGGCGGCCGACCTGCTCGAGTACGCGAACCACCCCTCGGGCACCGCCCTGAGCGATCGCCGGCGTGAGAACGGCCGGGAAGACCCCTTCGGCATCCGCCTGTGGTGCCTGGGCAACGAGATGGACGGTCCCTGGCAGATCGGCCACAAGACCGCCGACGAGTACGGTCGCCTCTCGGCCGAAACGGCGCGCATGATGCGCTTCATCGACCCGACGGTCGAGCTCGTGGCCGCGGGCAGCTCGAACCACGAGATGCCGACCTTCGGCGCGTGGGAGCGCACGGTGCTCCGTCACACCGCCGGCCTGATCGACCACATCTCCGTGCACGCGTACTACGAGGAGGACCCCGCCGACCCCGCGAGCTTCCTCGCCAGCGGCGCGGCCCTCGATCGCTACATCGGCGAGGTCGCCGACATCATCGACGAGGTCGGGGCGACAACCCCGGACGGACGTCCGGTCGGCATCAGCGTCGACGAGTGGAACGTCTGGAACCAGACGCGGTGGAACGAGGTCGACAAGCCGCGCGTCTTCACGGGCGACTGGCCCATCGCGCCGCGCCTGATCGAGGACGACTACACCGTCACGGACGCGGTCGTCGTCGGATCCCTCCTCATCACTCTCATCCGCCGCTCCGACCGCGTGTCGATGGCCAACCTCGCCCAGCTGGTGAACGTCATCGCCCCCATCCGCACCGAGCCCGGTGGCGGGGTCGCCTGGCGCCAGACCACCTTCCACCCCTTCGCCCTCACCGCGAAGGCGGCATCCGGTCGCGTCGTCGTCCCCCGCGTCGAGGGTGCCACGATCGACACCGCTCGCCACGGGCGCGTCGACGCCGTCGACACGGTCGCGACCGTGGACGGCGACATCGTCTCGGTGTTCCTCGCCCACCGCGACCTCGAGTCGGCGACCCCGGTCGAGCTGGACCTCGGCCGCGTCTCCGACGTCGAGGCCGTGATCGTCACCGTCCCCGAGGGCGGAGATCGACACACCACGAACTCCGCCGACGGCGAGCCCGTCGCACCGGCTGCCCTCGCGGTCGAGGCCGGCTCCGACGGCATCCTGCGCTTCACCCTCCCCGCCCTCGCGTGGGTGCGCCTGACCGCGCGCCTCAACGACTGATACCGAAAGACATCGTGACGACTTTCTCCATCGGCGAGACCGACTTCCTGCTCGATGGGAAGCCCCACCAGGTCATCTCCGGCACCCTGCACTACTTCCGCATCCACCCCGAGCACTGGGCCGACCGCATCCGCACGGCGAAGGCGATGGGCCTCAACACCATCGAGACCTACGTCGCGTGGAACGCGCACGAGCCGGTGCGCGGTGAGTGGGATGCCACGGGCTGGAACGACCTGGGCCGCTTCCTCGACCTCATCGCCGCCGAGGGCCTGCACGCGATCGTGCGACCCGGCCCCTACATCTGCGCGGAGTGGCACAACGGCGGACTGCCGGTGTGGCTGACCTCGACGCCGGGCATCGGCATCCGCCGCTCAGAACCCCAGTTCGTCGAGGCGGTGTCGGAGTACCTCCGCCGCGTGTACGAGATCGTGGCCCCGCGCCAGATCGACCGCGGCGGCAACGTCGTGCTCGTGCAGATCGAGAACGAGTACGGCGCGTACGGCTCCGACAAGACCTACCTGCGCGAGCTCGTCCGCGTGACCGAGGAGGCCGGCATCACGGTGCCGCTGACCACCGTCGACCAGCCGATGCCGTGGATGCTCGAGGCCGGCAGCCTTCCCGGGCTGCACCTCACCGGCTCGTTCGGTTCGCGCTCCGAGGAACGGCTCGCGACCCTCCGCGAGCACCAGCCCACCGGACCGCTGATGTGCAGCGAGTTCTGGGACGGCTGGTTCGACTGGTGGGGCAGCATCCACCACACGACCGACCCCGCGGCATCCGCCCACGACCTCGACGTGCTGCTCGCCGCCGGGGCCTCGGTGAACATCTACATGGTGCACGGCGGGACGAACTTCGGCACGACGAACGGCGCGAACGACAAGGGCCGCTACGACCCCATCGTCACCTCGTACGACTACGACGCCCCGATCGACGAATCGGGACACCCCACGGCGAAGTTCCACGCCTTCCGCGAGGTCATCGCCAAGTACGCCCCCGTCCCCGAGCAGGTTCCCGGCCCCCGGCCCGAGGCTCCCGCTCTCGAGGTCGCCCTCTCGGGCGAGGGCGATTGGATGCCGCCCCTCAACGCGGCCGCCATCGCCGACGACCCGCCGAGCTTCGAGCAGATCGCCCACCTCGGTCCCCTCGTCCGCTACGACGTCGACCTCCCCGCGTTCGCCGCGCCCGCGGCCCTCGTCTTCGACGAGATCCGCGACCTCGCGTGGGTGCACGTGGACGGCACCCCGGTGGGTCGACTGTCGCGGGCTCTGCACGAGCGCGCACTCACGATCCCCGCGGGCGCACGGCTCACCGTCCTCGTCGAGGACCAGGGCCGGGTGAACTACGCCGACCGCCTCGGCGAGGCGAAGGGTCTCGTCGGCTCCGTGACGCTCAACGGCGAGGCGCTCACCGGGTGGACCGCGACCCCCGTCGCCCTCGAAACCGCCGTGGGAAGCGGCACGGGCACGGTCGGGCGCGCTCTGCTGCGCGGGTCGTTCGAGCTCGACGCCCCCGTCGACCTGTTCCTCGACACCACGTCGTGGGGCAAGGGATACGCCTTCGTCAACGGCTTCTTCCTCGGCCGCTACTGGAACAACGTCCCTCAGAACACGCTGTACGTGCCCGGTCCCGCAACGCGTGCCGGGGCGAACGAGATCGTCGTCCTCGAGCTGGAGCACGCCGTCGATCCGGTCGCGCGCTTCGTCGCGGAGCCGTCGCTCGGTCAGCTCGAGGAGTAACGCGTCACGAGAACAGGCGCGTGCGCCGAGAACAGGCCGGTCCCGCGCGGATCGGCCTGTTCTCGTTGCGGCGTCCTGTTCTCGTGGCACCGCCGGCGCGCAGCACGCCCGACGAGGAGCAGGATGGGGGCATGACGATGGCCACGTGGCTCCGCTCGCTCCCCTCTCTCACCGGCACCCCACCGACCCCGGATGCCGAGCCCCTTCCCGACCAGCCGGAGGAGCTCTTCGAACGGTGGATCCGGCAGGCCGTCGACGCCGGCGTGGCCGAGGCGCACGGTGCCACGCTCTCGACGGTCGATGCCCACGGCGTCCCGGACGCCCGCACGCTGATCCTCAAAGACCTCGGGCCCGACGGGTGGGCTTTCGCCGGGCCACGCGCCTCCGCGAAAGCGGCGCAGCTGGCCGCGCATCCCGCCGCGGCGCTGACCTTCTGGTGGCCGGCGGTGCTGCGCAGCGTTCGCGTGCGCGGGCGCGTGGTGGAGGCCTCGGCTGAGGAGTCGGCGGCGGATCTCGCCGCGCGCTCGGCCGCCGCTCGCGACGGCATCGGCCCGGGCGAGTGGGGGCTGTGGCGCCTGGTCGCCGACCGCGTGGAGTTCTGGCAGGGCTCCCCCGACCGCAGGCACCTGCGCACGATCTACCGCCGCACCGACGACGGCTGGCAACTGACCGACCCCGAGAGCGAGACCCGATGAGCGACTACGAGATCACCCAAATCGGCGGGCTCGACGCCTGGGGCGACCACTTCGGCGGCTTCGCCCCCGCCCGCTCGCGCGACGGGCGCCGCGTGGTCGACCACGAGCTGACGATGCAGTTCATCGGCATGACCGCGAACGCCCTCGCCCCCGGTGAGGAGGCCGGGTACTGGCACACGCACACCCGCGTCGAGGAGCTGTACGTGTTCCTCGAGGGGCGCGGTCAGATGGGCCTCGACGACGACGTCGTCGACGTCGGCCCCGGCAGCGTCGTGCGCGTCGGGCAGAACGTGTGGCGCACCTGGCGCGCTCTCCCCGACAGCGACCGCGAACTGCGCTGGCTCTGCATCCGCGCGGGCGGCGAGGCGCTCCCCCACATCCCCGACGACAGCTCGCGTGACCCCGAGCGTCCGATGCCCTGGGGCCCTTCGGCGTAGATGATTCCGGATGCCGCGGCTCACGGCATCCGGAATCATCCCCGCTCGGAAGCGTCACTCCGGCGCGAGCACGGGCTCCGCAGCATCCGGAGCCTTCGTCCGCAGGGAGGGGCTGGAGAAGCGCGTCCGGCCGATGACCACGGCGGCGGCGATCATGAGCGCAGCGCCCAGCACGTAGGGCGCTGCGTGGGCGACGTGGGCGTAGAGCAGGCCCGCAACCAGCGGGGCGACCGTTCCGACCCCGGCGTTCAGGGATTGCGCGGCCCCGGCGATCCAGCCCTGCTCGTCGTCTCCGACGGCGTTGGAGAGCAGACCGTCCATGGTCGCCTGAGCCGCGCCCTGGCCCGCCGCGAGCGTCAGGGCGCCCACGATGAACAGCCACGGCTGCGCGAGGAGCGACGCGACCCCGGCGAGGGCGACGAGCCCGATCGCTTGGGTGACGATGCCGCTGACCACGACGCCGCGCTCGCCGATACGCGGCAGCAGGAAGCCGAGCAGAACGCCCTGGATCGCGATGTCGATGATGCCGACGCACGCGGTGAGCAGGCCGATCGCGGTGGGAGTCCACGAGATGGCGTCGAGAGCGAGGACGCTGAAGTTGTTGACGAAGAACCCGAACGGCAGCCCCACGAGGACCAGGCCGATCATGATCCCGCGCAGCTCGGGCCGACGGAAGACCCCGCGGAACACCGCGAACGGGTGCACGGCCCGCAGGTCGAGCGAGGTGATGCGCTTGCTGGGCGCGAGGCTCTCGGGCAGGAGGAAGATGCTGAGGATCGCGACCGTCAACGCGAGGCCCGCGGTGACGAAGACGGGGAGGTCGACGTCGATCGCGGCGAGGGTGCCGCCCAGGGCCGGGCCGACCATCGTGCCGATGCCGGCGGTCGCGCCGAGCACGCCGAAGCGACGCGCGCGCTTGTCGGGCGGGGTGATGTCGGCGAGGTAGGCGAAGAGGGCGGGAAGGTCGCCGGCGGTGACGCCCTGAACGATGCGGCCGAGCAGCAGCACCCAGATCGCCCCGCCGATACCGAAGAGCAGAAAGCCGAGGGCGGCGCCGAATCCGGCGACGATGATCACCGGTCGACGACCGAAGCGGTCGGAGATGCGGCCGAGGAAGGGGGCGACGAGGAACGCGCACAGCGCGTTGACGGTCTCGAGGATGCCGACCCAGACGGCGAGGTCGGCCGGGTTCGACACGTAACGGAGCACGACGAAGGGCAGGACGGGCAGCACGACGGTCATGCCGGCGGTGGTGAGCGTCGTGATGACGACGAGCATGATCCAGGCGCGTCGGCCCGACTGAGGGGGAAGCGAAGGTGAAGTCACGCCGTAACTGTACCCGTACCCGTTTTGGTGTCAAGACGGTTTTTGAGTCGATCCGGTATCGTGGCGGTCATGAACGAGACGATCGGCCGCCGCGAGCGCAAGAAGGCGGCGACCCGCAAGGCCATCTCGGACGCGGCGACGATCCTGTTCGTGGAGCGTGGCTTCGACGAGGTCAGCATCCGCGAGGTCGCCGAGGCCGCCGACGTGTCACCGACCACGGTGTTCGCGCACTTCCCGCAGAAAGAAGCTCTCGTCTTCGACGAGGACGACGCCCAGCGCGACCTGCTCGTCGGCGCGGTACGCGACCGCACCCCCGGAACCACGGTGTCGCAGGCGCTGAGAGACCTCTATCGCCGCGAACTCTTCGGCCTGGCCTTCGACCCGACCGGCGACAACCGGCGGCGGTTCATGGCACTCATCTCCGACACCCCCGCGCTTCGCGAGTACGCCGCGCGCATGTGGGTCCGCCACGAAGACGCCCTCGCGCAGGCCATCGCCGAGACCACGGGGCGTGAGACACCGGATGCCGCGGTGCGCGTGTACGCGCGGATGGTGCTGCAACTGCAGATCCTCGCCTTCGAGAACGACGACTCCGAGGCCACGATCGAGGCGGGCTTCCGGATCCTCGACGAGGGATGGCGCGAGGAGCGCTGACGCCGGCCCGGAGGGCGGTTTGGGGCGGGTTCTTGCGTTTGGGGCGGGGAATTCCGCGCCCCAAACGGACGATCACGCCCCGAACCCGACGACCGCGACCGGCGGCGACGGTGAGCGCCTCTAGACCGAGGCGCGCCAGACGATCGGGGCGTCGAGCAGGATGCCGCCGGCATCGGCGACCCCGCCCGAGAGCTGCAGCAGCACGGCCTCGGCGGCCGCGGCACCCAGCCCCTCTGCGGGCTGGTCGATCGTGGTGAGCGGCGGGTCGGTGCGCACCGCCCACGCGCTGTCGTCGAAGCCGACCACGCCGACGTCGTCGGGCACACGGCGACCGGCCGCGCGAAGGGCCTGCACGGCGCCGGCGGCCACGGCATCCGAAGCTCCGAACACCGCGTCGATGTCGGGAGCGCGCTCGAGCAGGCGTCGCATCCCCGCCTCGCCGTCGGCGAAGGCGTAGAGCGGCACGGGCTCGACCAGCGACTCGTCGAAGTCCTCGCCGAGCGCCTCGCGGAAGCCCGCGAGCCGGTCGCTGCCGGAGTCGCGGTCGAGAGCCGCGGCGATCATGCCGATGCGACGGCGTCCCGATGCGCGCACGCGTTCGGTGATGGCCCGGGCGGCGCCGAGGTTGTCGATGCCGACCCAGGGGCGACGGATGCCGGGAGGGTGGCCCACGTAGGCGACGGGGAGCCCGAGTCGTTCGACGACATCGGTGATCGGGTCGTGGTGTCTCGCCGAGACGATGACCGCCCCGTCGACGAAGCCACCGCTGAGGTAGCGCGCGACCCTTTCGGTGTCGCGGTCCGTATCGACCACGACGCACACCATCTGGTAGTCGGCGTTCGACAGGGCGGTGTTGGCCCCGAGCATGATTCCGCCGATGTTGGGGTCTTCGAGGAACAGCGAGTGCGGCTCGTGCACGATGAATCCGACCGCCTGCGTGCGCTGACGCACGAGGTTTCGTGCGGCGTTGTTGGGCACGTAGCCCACCTCGCGAATGGCCGCCTGGATGGCCTCGCGGGCGTGGTCCGACACGTAGCCGCCGTTGAGGACGCGGCTCACGGTACCCCGCGAGACCCCCGCGACCTTGGCGACGTCGTGCACGGTGCTACGCCGGCGCCCGGGCGGAGGAGGCGTCATGCTCCTCACCCTATCGGGCCGCGGAAGTTGACGATCGCGCGACGCCGTGTCACTATGTGCACGTTCACACATTCTGTCGGGAAGAACCGGCGGACAAATGTGTGCACGTTCACAGAATCCCGCAAAGGAGCGCCTCCCGGATGCTTGCCGTCGACCATCTGGCCCCGATCAATCGCGAAAGCGATCGTCCGGCCGATCTGACCCGCACGGGCGACGCTCTGTCGGCCCTGACCCGCGAAGGTCTCGTCTTCGGCTGCGACTACAACCCCGAGCAGTGGGACCGCGCCGTGTGGGACGACGACATGCGGCTCATGGTCGAGGCGGGCGTCGGACTCGTCGCCGTCAACATCTTCGGGTGGTCGTGGATCAACCCCGCCCCCGGCGTCTGGACCTTCGACGAGCTCGACGAGGTCATGGACCTCGCCCACGCGCACGGCATCCGGGTCAACCTGGGAACCGCGACCGCCTCCCCCGCGCCCTGGGTGACCACGCGGCATCCCGAGATCCTCCCCGTGGCCGAGGACGGCACACGCCGCTTCCCAGGCGGTCGACAGGCCTACTGCCCCAGCTCCCCCGTCTTTCGCGGGTACGCCGCGGAGCTCAGCCGCCGCGTGGTCGAGCGCTACGCCGATCACCCCGCCCTGGCCATGTGGCACGTCTCGAACGAACTCGGATGCCACAACGCCCTCTGCTACTGCGACGCCAGCGCGGTCGCGTTCCGCGAGTGGCTCGAGGCCCGCTACGGCACGGTGGCCGCCCTCAACACGGCCTGGGGCACCTCGTTCTGGAGCCAGCGCTACAGCGCGTGGGACCAGATCCTCCCGCCGATGGCCGCACTGTCGCTGCGCAACCCCGCACAGCTGCTCGACTTCCAGCGCTTCTCGTCCGACCAGCAGCTCGAGCTGTACCGCGCCGAGGCGCGCGTGATCCGCGAGCGCAGCACCGCCCCTGTCACCACCAACTTCATGGTGACGGCGCACATCCGCGCTCTCGACTACTTCTCATGGGCCGGCGAGATGGACGTCATCGCCAACGACCACTACCTCGACCGCCGCCTCCCCGACCCGCTCGCCGAGCTGTCGTTCGCGGCCGACCTCACCCGCGGCCTGGCGAGCGGCACACCCTGGCTGCTCATGGAAACCTCGACGGGCGCGGTCAACTGGCAGCCGCACAATCTCGCCAAGGGCGAGGGCGAGCTGCTGCGCAACGTCGTCTCGCACGTGGCGCGCGGAGCCGACGGCATCTGCTTCTTCCAGTGGCGCGCGTCGGCACAGGGCGCCGAGAAGTTCCACTCGGCGCTGCTCCCCCACGCGGGCACCGACACCGCCCAGTGGCGGAGCGTGCTCGAGGTCGGGCGGACGCTGCGTTCGTTGCAGCCGGTCGCCGGAACGCGCGTGGCGTCGGACGCCGCCGTCCTGTTCGACTGGGAGAGCTGGTGGTCGCTCGAGAACGAGGGGCGCCCCAGCGAAGACCTGCGCTACCTCGACCAGGTGCACGCCGCGCACGCCGCCCTGGTCGCGGCCGGCATCTCCACCGACGTCGTCTCGGCCTCCGCCGACCTCTCGGACTACCGCCTCGTCATCGTGCCCGCGCTGCACCTCGTGCGCGACGCCGACGCCGCCGCGATCGCGCGCTTCGTCGAGGACGGCGGCACCGCCGTGATCACCTTCGCCAGCGGCATCGTCGACCAGGACGACCGCGTCCGTCTCGGCGGGTACCCCGGCGCGTTCCGCGACCTGCTCGGCATCGTGTCGGAGGAGTTCTCGCCCCTCGGCCCGGCGCAGTCGGTCACCCTCGACGACGGCTCGACCGGCACCGTGTGGTCGGAGCGCCTGCGCACCGTCGACGCCGAGGTCGACGCCCGCTTCGGCGACGGCCCGGCCGCGGGACTCCCCGCCCGCACCCGCCGCGCGGTGGGCGACGGCGAGGCCTGGTACCTCGCGACCCTCCCCGAACCGTCGGCCTACCGCGCACTGCTCGCCCGTGCGGCCGAGGCCGCCGGCATCCGCACCGTCGACACCCGCCCCGGGGTCGAGGTGATCCGCCGCGCCGACGCCGAGCGCGCGTTCCTGTTCGTCATCAACCACACCACCGACACCGTCGAGATCGCAGCGCACGGCCGCGACGCGATCAGCGGCGAAGCCATCGACGGCTCGGTCGCCGTCGCCGGCGGTGCCGTCCGCATCATCGAGGAGGCCTCGTGACCACCACCGCCCCCGCCCCGACGGGCACGAAGCGCGCGAGCGCGACCGGGGCCGCGCGCCCCCGCCGCCGCCCGCGCGTGCTGCACAAGGGCTCCATCGCGATCCTGCTCGCCCCCTTCGGCATCCTGTTCGCTCTCTTCTACGTGCTGCCGATCATCTTCGCCATCGGGCAGTCGCTGCTCGTGGTGCGGCGCGAAGGCACATTCGGCAAAGCCGAGCTCGTCTTCGGCGGGCTCTCGCAGTACGCGCTCGTGTTCCAGAACGAGGCGTTCTGGGCCTCGATGCTGCGCATGCTCGAATTCGGCGTCGTGCAGGTGCCGATCATGCTCGGACTCGCTCTGTTGTTCGCCCTGCTTCTGGACTCGCCGCTGCTGAAGGGCAAGCGCTTCTTCCGGCTGGCCTTCTTCGTCCCGTACGCCGTTCCGGGCGTCATCGCCGCGATCATGTGGGGCTCGCTGTTCTCGCCCAACCTGTCGCCCTTCACCGCCCTCACCGAGAAGGTCGACTTCCTCGGTGCCGACCTCGTGCTGTGGTCGATCGCGAACGTCGTGACGTGGGTCTACGTCGGCTACAACATGCTGATCATCTACTCGTCGCTGCTGTCGATCCCCAGCGAGATCTACGAGGCGGCCCGCCTCGACGGCGCGGGGCAGTTCCGCATCGCGTGGTCCATCAAGATCCCCCTCGTACGGCCCGCGATCGTCATGACCGCGATCTTCTCGATCATCGGCACCCTGCAGCTGCTCGCCGAACCCCAGGTGTTCCGCTCGTTCAGCTCGGCCGTCACCAGCACCTTCACCCCGAACATGACCGTCTACGCCACGGCATCCATCCCCAACTCCAACCTCGCCGCGGCCTTCTCGGTGGTGCTCGCCGTCACCACCTTCGTGCTGTCGTTCGGGTTCATGAAGTGGATGCAGAAGAAGGGCAACGCATGAGCGCCGTCACCACCTCCCGCCCCCGCGTCGGCCGTTCCGGCGCTCCGCGCTCGGACTCCCCGCGCTCGCGCGCCATCCGCGAGCCACTGGTCTCGCGCACCTCGGCGATGCTCATCATGGCCGTGTTCACGGTCTACTTCCTGCTGCCGCTGTGGTGGCTGCTGGTGGCCTCGAGCAAGAGCACCGGCGACATCCTCACCACGAACCCGCTGTGGTTCGCCGACATGCGGCTGTTCTCGAACATCGGCGACCTGTTCGCCTACCGTGACGGGATCTTCCTGCGCTGGCTCGGCAACTCGCTGCTCTACGCCGGTCTCGGCGGCGCGGTCGCGACGCTGCTGGCGGCGATGGCCGGATACGCGCTGGCGAAGTACCGCTTCCCGGGCCGCGAGATCATCTTCGACGTCGTCCTCGGCGGCGTGCTCGTCCCCGCGACCGCCCTGGCCCTGCCGCTGTTCCTCATCTTCAGCCAGGTGCAGCTCACCAACACCTTCTGGGCCGTGTTCCTGCCGTCGTTGGTCAGCCCGTTCGGGGTGTACCTGGCGCGCATCTTCGCCGCCTCGTCGGTGCCCGACGAGTTGCTCGAGGCCAGTCGTCTCGACGGCGCGGGCGAGATCCGCACCTTCTTCACCGTAAGCCTGCGCCTCATGAGCCCCGCCCTGGTGACGATGTTCCTCTTCCAGTTCGTCGCGATCTGGAACAACTTCTTCCTGCCGCTGATCATGCTGCGCAGCGAAGAGCTCTTCCCGGTGGTGTTCGGCCTCTACGGCTGGAACAACCAGCTGAACCAGATCCCGGAGCTCCGCGGTCTCGTGCTGATCGGCGCCCTGCTGTCGGTCATCCCCCTCATCGTCATCTTCCTGCTCCTCCAGCGCTTCTGGCGCAACGGTCTCGGGACCGGCGCCCTGAAGTAAACCCTCGGCGGCTCCGGCCGCCCCTCACCCCGGGCGGAATGGCCCACCCGGGCACCCAGAGAAAGGCATTCCATGAAGAACAGAATCCTCACGGCGACCGCGGGCGTCGCCCTGTCGGCTCTCCTGCTGGCCGGTTGCGCCGGCGGCGGAAACGGCGACAGCGCCGGCTCGGGCGCCGCGGCCGCGGCCGACTGCGCCCCCTCGGACGGACCCGTCACGCTCGAGTTCACCTCGTGGATCCCGGGCATCGAGAAGGTCGTCGACATGTGGAACTCGGCGAACCCCGACATCCAGGTGAAGGTGCAGACCGGCCCCAACGGCAACAACGGCACCTACCAGAACTTCTTCAACCAGATCGCGGCCGGCAACGCGCCCGACCTCGGCCAGATCGAGTACGACGCCCTCCCCAACTTCCTCGTGCAGGACTGCGTCGAGAACATCGCGGGCTGCGCCGACGTGATGGCCGCGAAGGACCAGTTCGTCGGGTGGGCGTGGAACCAGGCCACCCTCGGCCAGGACAACGCCGTCTACGGCATCCCGCAGGACATCGGCCCGATGGCGCTGTTCTACCGCAAGGACCTGTTCGAGAAGAACGGGATCGCGATCCCCACCACGTGGGACGAGTACACCGAGGCGGCCAAGAAGGTCCGCGCACTCGGCGGGTACATCACGAACTTCTCGCAGTCCGACATCAACCAGTTCGCCGGCTTCGTCTGGCAGGCCGGTGGACAGTGGTTCGGCAACGACTCCGACGGCTGGACGGTCTCGCTGACCGACCCCGCTTCGAAGAAGGTCGCCGACTACTGGCAGTCGCTCATCGACCAGGACCTCGTCTCGACGTACCCGGCGTGGACCGACGAGTGGAACAACGCCTACAACTCCAGCAAGGTGTGGACGTGGAACTCCGCCGTCTGGGGTGCCAACTCGATCTCGAGCGGCGCTCCCGACACCGCCGGCGGCTGGGCCGTCGCCGACCTCCCGCAGTGGAAGGCCGGGGACGCGGTCTCGGGCAACTGGGGCGGCTCGTCGATCGCCGTCCTCAAGGGCAGCACGCACGCCTACGAGGCCACGAAGTTCGCGCTGTGGCTGAACACGTCGCAGGAGGCGCTCACCGCCCTGAACGAAGAGGCCAACATCTACCCGGCCACGACCGAGGGTCTCAAGCTCCCCTCGCTCGCGAAGGGCGTCGATTTCTACGGCGGCCAGAAGATCTACGACGTCTTCGCGAAGGCGGCCACCGAGGTCACCCCTGACTTCACCTGGGGTCCGACCATGACCAAGACCTACGCCGACGTCTCGGACGGTTTCAAGGCCGCGGTGAGCGGTAGCGGCACCCTCGCCGACGCCCTCCAGAAGGGTCAGGACGCCACGATCGGCGCCCTCGAGTCGCAGTCGATCCCCGTGAAGAAGTAACAGACTCTCCCCACGAGAGGCGCCCGCGGATGCTCCGGCATCCGCGGGCGTTCTTCGTTTCCGGATGCCGCGGGGCGGCGGGCGGTTCGGAGGCGGGGCGAGGGCGCGGTTTGGGGCGCACTATGTCGTTCGGGGCGTGTGTTTCCCGCCCCGAATGCCGGAATTCGCCCCAAACCACGTGATGTCGACGCCAGGCGCGACGGCGCGAGGACGTCTTGGACGGTGCGCCGAACCGCGCCGGAGCCGCGGGCAGCGAGGGCGGAGGAGACCGACGGAGTGGTCAGTCGACGGCGAGCCCGAGCGAGGACTTCGGTATACCACCCTGCCGGTCAGAGCGCGGCGCTGCTCGCGCGCACCACCAGCGCCGCGGGGACCGACTCGACGATCGGCTCCCCACCCTCGATCGCCGCGACGAGGGCGGCCACAGCGCGACGGCCGAGCGCGTCGAAGTCCTGGCGCACGGTGGTCAACGGCGGGCGGAACTCCGCGGCATCCACGATGTCGTCGAAGCCGACGACGGCGACGTCTTCAGGCACCCGCCGACCCGCGTCGGCGAGGGCGCGCAGGGCGCCGAGCGCCATCTGGTCGTTCGCCACGAAGATCGCGCGGGCGCCGCCGAGACCACTGACGGCCGAGTGACCGGATGCCGAGGTCCAATCCCCCCGGACCGGCTCGGGCGCCACGGCTCCGGCGTGGGCGAGGGCCTCGCGCCAACCGCGTTCGCGCTCGGTCGCCGCGAAGGAGCGCGCGGGCCCGGCGATGTGATGCACCGTCGAGTGCCCGAGGGAGAGGAGATACTCCGTCGCGGCGCGCGCTCCCCCGGCGTGGTCGGTCTGCACGATCGAGAAGCGCTCGTCCGGCGGAGAGTCCACCACGACGAGGTGCAGATCGGTGGGAGGCGCCGCGTCGCGCGCGAGCTCGGTCGCCTCGTTCAGCACGACGGCGCCGTCGACGCCCTGCGAGCGGAGCCGGGCGAAGGCGTCGCGGATGCCGCGTTCTCCGACGGTCACCACGGCGAGCGCGTAGTCGCGGGCGGCGGCGGCCTCGGAGATCGCCTGCAGCATGCGGGAGTTGCCGACCGAGGCGAGGGTCGACACGACCAGGCCGATCGTGGACGTCTGCCCGGTGCGCAGGGCCCGGGCGGCCCGGTGCATGCGGTAGCCGAGGTCGGCCATGGCCTTCTCGACGCGCGCCCGGGTGGCGGGGTCGACGCGGGGGCTGCCGTTGGCGACGCGCGACACCGTCTGCGCCGAAACGCCGGCCTTCTCGGCCACATCGGCCATGGATACGCGCATCACGCCCCCTCCGTGTTGACGATATCACGCCCCGGATGTAACGTGTTATCGTGAACACGGACAGCTCCTCCGTCGTGCCCCTCGGCGCCGGCGTCGTCAAGCGGACGACGCACCTGGCCGACGGCCGCGAACTGATGTACTTCGACGACCCCGGCACCACGCTCGGCGCCGAGCGCGCGATCGACGCCCGCACGCTCGACCCGCGTCCCGCCACCGCCACCATGCGTCAGGACGTGCTGACCGGCGACTGGATCACCGTGGCATCCAATCGTCAGAACCGCGCGTTCCTGCCCCCGGCGCACCTCGACCCGCTCTCGCCGCAGACGCCGACGAACCCGTCCGAGATCCCCTCGCTCTACGACGTGGCGGTCTTCGAAAACAAGTCGCCCTCGTTCGGGCCCGCCCTCGACGCGGCGATCGGCGACGCCCCGGCCGCCGTCGACCCGCCCCGCAGCGACGACGACCTCGAGCACCTCGGCCTCGGCCGCACCCGCACCTCGGTGGGCCGCTGCGAGGTCGTGTGCTTCAGCCCCCAGCACGAGGGGTCGTTCGGTTCGCTCTCGCGCACGCGCGCCCGCACCGTCATCGAGGCCTGGGCCGATCGCACCGCGGCGCTGTCGGCTCTTCCCGGCATCCGCCAGGTGTTCCCCTTCGAGAACCGGGGGCAGGAGATCGGCGTCACCCTGCCCCACCCGCACGGGCAGATCTACGCCTACCCGTACGTGACCCCGCGCACGCACCGCCTGCTCGACACGATCGCGCGCAGCTCGAACGACCTGTTCCAGCGCATCCTCGAGTTCGAACAGGCCGGCGAGCGCGTCGTCCTGCGGGGCGAGCACTGGACGGCGTTCGTCCCGTTCGCCGCCCGCTGGCCCGTCGAGGTGCACGTGCTGCCGCACCGTCACGTCGCCGACCTCGCCGAGACGACCGACGCCGAGCGCGACGAGCTCGCCCCGTTCTACCTGCGCCTGCTGCGGGGGATCGACGCCCTGTACGACACCCCCACGCCCTACATCGCCGCCTGGCACCAGGCGCCGGTCGGACGAGGCCGCGATGCCGTGCGCCTCAACCTGCAGATCACCTCTCCGCGTCGCGCCGCCGACAAACTGAAATACCTCGCCGGATCCGAGGCCGCCATGGGCGCCTGGATCGGCGACGTGACCCCCGAGTCGCAGGCCGAACGCCTGCGCGCCGCCCTCGACACCGTTCCGGAGGTGACGGCATGACCGCCGTCGACGACGCCCGCGCCCTTCTCGCCACCCTCACCGACGCCCCCGAGGTCGGAGTCTGGTCGGCCCCCGGCCGCGCCAACCTCATCGGCGAGCACACCGACTACAACGAGGGCTTCGTCTTCCCCTTCGCGATCGCCCAGCGCACCGCGGCGGCCGTTGCCCTGCGCGACGACGACGTGATCCGCGTGCGCTCGACGTTCGCCGACGCGGCGGTCGAGGTCCCGCTCTCGCAGCTCGATGCGCGGATCGCCGCCGGCGGCCTCGACTGGGCGGGCTATCCCCTGGGCGTGGCGTGGGCGCTGCGTCGGGCGGCTCCGGATGCCGTGACCCGGGGCGTCGACATCGCCCTGGCCTCCGACGTGCCGGTGGGTGCCGGCCTGTCGTCGTCCGCCGCGATCGAGGGGGCCGTGGCCTCCGCCCTGAACGACGTGTGGGCCGCCGGCCTCGACAAGGTCGCCCTCGCGCGGGTCGGCCGCGTCGCCGAGAACGACGCCGTGGGCGCTCCCACCGGGATCATGGACCAGATGGCGTCGATGCTGGGCGTGGCGGATGCCGCGACCTTCCTCGACTGCCGCACCCTCGAGACGCGCGCCGTCGCCCTCGGCTTCGCCGACGCGGGGCTCTCGATCCTCGTGACCGACACCCTCGTCGAGCACGCCCACTCCACCGGTGGCTATCGCGAGCGTCGCGAGGCCTGCGAGCGGGGAGCGGCGGCGTTCGGCGTCGGATCGCTGCGCGATCTGACCGTCGACGACCTGCCGCGCGCCGAGGAGATCCTCGACGACGTGACCTTCCGCCGCGTCCGCCACGTCATCACCGAGAACCAGCGCGTGCTCGACACCGTGGCCGCCCTCGACGCCGACGGCCCCTCCGCGATCGGCGACCTTCTGGTCGCCTCGCACGCGTCGATGCGCGACGACTTCGAGATCTCGGTGCCCGAGCTCGACCTCGCCGTCGAGACGACGCTCGCGAACGGCGCCCTCGGTGCCCGCATGACGGGCGGCGGTTTCGGCGGAGCGGCCATCGCGCTGATCCCCACCGGACTCGTCCCGGCGGCGACGGCGGCCGTGCGCGCCGCGTTCGCGGCATCCGATTTCCGCGCCCCGAACATCTTCACGGTGACCCCCTCGGAGGGCGCGCGCCGCGACGCGTAACCCGCCCTCCCCGATGAACGCCTGCTGCACCGAGCTGCCCGTGCTGCGCCGTGAGGACGGAGCACGCGTGCGCGTGTGAGGGGTCGAGATCTGTCGCCTCCGGGCACGCCGAGGCGACACTTTTCGACCCCTCGCGCGGGTGGCGCGGCAGGATGAGGGGATGGATGCCACTCCCCTCGCCGTGACCTCGAAGGGGGCCGTCCGCGGATTCCGGCGGGGTGCCGCCGCAGTGTTCCTCGGCATCCCGTTCGCTCAGGCTCCGGTCGGGGCGCTGCGCTTCGCCGCTCCCGTGCCGGTGGAGGCGTGGGAAGGCGAGCGGGATGCCACCGCGCACGGCGCGACCGCGCAGCGGGGCGACGCGGGGATCACCCTCATCCCCGAGCCGAGCGTGCCGGGAGACGCCACGCTGAACGTCAACGTGTTCGCCCCGGTGGACAGCGGTCCGGATGCCGCTCTGCCGGTGCTCGTGTGGATCCACGGGGGTGGTTTCACCTCGGGCTCGCCCGCGAGCCGCTGGTACGACGGCGATGCGTTCGCGCGGGACGGGGTGATCACCGTGGTGATCTCGTACCGGATCGGCTTCGACGGCTTCGGTCTCATCGACGGAGCTCCCGCCAACCGGGGTCTGCGCGACCAGATCGCGGCGTTGGAGTGGGTGCGCGACGAGATCCGCGCGTTCGGCGGCGACCCGACCCGAGTGACGGTGGCCGGGCAGTCGGCGGGCGGAGGGTCGGTGCTCGCGCTGTTGTCGAGCCCCGCCGCATCCGGACTCTTCCACGCCGCGATGGCGATCTCGCCCGCGATCGGCGCGGTGCCACTCGAGGCGGCCAGGCGTTTCGCCGACCGGGTCGCCGCGCGCGTCGGGGTCCGCGCCGACCGCAACGGCTTCGCCTCGGTGCCCGAGGAGCGGATTCTCGCGGCGCAGAAGAGCACCCTCACGCCGCCCCTGGTCCGGGCGCTGTCGTCGCTCGCGACGCTGCTCGACGACGGCTTGCCGCTGGGGCCGGTGATCGACACGGACGTGCTGCCCCGGCATCCGCTCGAGGCTCTCGCCGACGGTGCCGGGGCCGACATCCCCCTCGTCATCGGGTCGACGGACGACGAGTTCACGGGCCTGACCGCCCGGTTCGCGGGCGCCCTCCGGGTGGTGCCGGTCCCTCTCGCCATCGCCGTGCTCGGTCTGCGGCGATCGCGGCGACGCGCGTATCTCGAGCGCACGCGACGGCGCGGGGCCGCAGCCCTGCTCGGCGGATACGTGACCGATCGGGTCATCCGCGCGACGGTGCGCAGGACCGCCCGGGCGCGCGGCGACGCCTCGACCTGGCTCTACCGTTTCGCGTGGGCATCGCCCGTGCCCTCGATCGGCGTCGCCTGCCACTGCCTCGACGTGCCGTTCTGGTTCGACCACCTCGACGCCGAGGGGGTCGATCGCATCGCGGGCGAGACTCCCCCGCCCGCTCTGGCCGCCGAGATGCACGGCGCAGCGGTGAGATTCGCGCGCGACGGGGACCCGGGATGGCCGACGTGGGATGCCACGACCCGGCGCGCGCGGGTATTCGGCGCCTCGGCATCCGTCCCCGCCGTCGAGACCGACGCCTACGCCGACGTCGCGCCTCTGGTCTGACCCGCGCCCTCCGGCGTGAGGAGTCACTTCTTGTCGCTCAGACGTCTGCGCGGCGACAGAAAGCGACCCCTCACGCGAAAGGGGACGATGATCAGAGGTGCGGGATGACCTCGCGCTCGAAGAGGGAGATTCCCGAGGTGTCGTAGGCGGCCTCGGGGAAGTAGTGGATCGCGTAGCCGAGGCCGTGGTCGGCGCGCTCTCGCAGGCGCTCGACGATCTGCTCGGGGGTGCCGAAGGCGTCGGACGAGCGGTAGTCGGCCTCGATGGCATCCGCCCGCTCATCTCCGACGTGCGGACGCAGGCGCGCGACCACCGCGGCCAAGCGGTCGGAGGCCTCGGCCTCGGTCTCGGCGACGATCGTGTTGAAGTTCGTCGAGCGGGTGATCTCGGACGCGTCGCGGCCGAGGGACTCGCAGTGCCCGCGCAGCACCTCGGACTTGTGGTCGAACTCCTCGAGCGAGCCGCCGAAGTTCGTGTACGAGGCGTACTTCGCCGCGATCTTGAGCGTGACCTTCTCGCCGCCGCCGGCGATCCAGAGCGGGATGCCGCCGGGCTGCAGGGGCTTCGGCTGCACGATCGCGCCGTCGACCTCGTAGTACTTCCCCGACAGGGTCGCCTCGCCCGTGGTCCAGGCCTGGTGCATGATCTCGACACCCTCGCGCAGGCGCCCGAGGCGCTCGGCGATGGGCGGGAAGCCGTAGCCGTAGGCCTTCCACTCGTGCTCGTACCAGCCGCCGCCGATGCCCATCTCGGCGCGACCGCCCGAAATCGCGTCGACCGTGGCCGCGACCTTCGCGAGGTAGGCGGGGTTGCGGTAGCCCATGCACGTGCACATCTGGCCGAGGCGCACGCGGTCGGTCGCG
The DNA here is from genome assembly GCF_900104345.1 of Microbacterium testaceum StLB037. Lineage (GTDB taxonomy): Bacteria > Actinomycetota > Actinomycetes > Actinomycetales > Microbacteriaceae > Microbacterium > Microbacterium testaceum_A. Next base: position 562,203 of record NZ_FNJN01000002.1, on the reverse strand, counting down.
GCGGCGAAGGCGGCCATGAGCGTCCACGCCTCGTGCGTGGCCTCGGTGCTCGGGACGGGGGTGGTGTGGAAGTGGTCGTACACCCACAGCGACGTCCACGGGCCGTCGTCGGCGCTCTGGGCGAGGGAGTTCATCACCCGCCAGTGCTCCGCGGGGTCGATCCCCACGAGGTCGAAGCGCCAGCCCTGCGGAACGAAGATGCCGAAGTCCATGGCTTCACCCTAGGTGCGACCGCCGACATCTGGGCGGGCTTCTCACGGAGCCGGATGCGGGCCGGGGGTTTGGGGGCGGGATTTTGCGCTCGGGGCGGGAAAACACCGCCCCACCCCCGCGAACGCGCCAGCCGCGTCGCGCTCAGTCCGCGTACGGCTCGAGGCGCTTGTGCATCACGGCCACCGCGTCGGCGTTGTCGTCGATGAGCACCGAGTTCCGTCCCAGAGGGGCGGCGACGGCGCCGAGCGTGCCACTGCCGGCGAACATGTCGAGCACCCGATCGCCGGGGCGCGAGGACGCCTGCACCATGCGGCGCAGCACCCCCTCGGGCTTCTGCGTCGGATAGCCGGTCTTCTCGCGGCCCGTGGTCGGCACGATCGTGTGCCACCAGACGTCGGTGGGCATCTTGCCGCGCGCGGCCTTCTCGGCCGTGACGAGCCCCGGGGCCATGTAGGGCTCGCGGTCCACGGCATCGGAGTCGAAGAAGTACGCCGACGGGTTCTTGACGTACACGAGGATCGTCTCGTGCTTGGTGGGCCAGCGGCGCTTGGTCTTGGCGCCGTAGTCGTAGGCCCAGATCAGCTCGTTCAAGAAGTGGTCGCGACCGAAGAGCGCGTCGCACATGACCTTGGCGTAGTGAACCTCGCGGTAGTCGAGGTGCAGGTAGAGCGTGCCGTCGTCGGCGAGCAGGCGCCAGGCCTCGACGAGCCGCGGCTCGAGGAAGCCCCAGTAGTCGTCGAACCGGTCGTCGTAGGTGCGCAGGTCGCCGCGCAGGCGCGCGTACTCCCGGCCGTGGAAGCCGCGCTGCACCACGGGAGGCGGGGGCGGCTCCTCTTCGGGGAAGTCGAGCATGTTCGGATCGTCGACGGATGCCGCGGCATCGGGCGCGGCGGCATCCGGAGTCTCGTCCACCGGCGCCTTGCGCGTCGCGGACTCCACGGCCTTCGAGCGGGTGCGTCCCGTGTTGAAGGGCGGGTCGAGGTAGACGAGAGCGAAGGAGCCGTCGGGGTAGCGCGGCGTGACGGTGAGATTGTCGGCGTGGTGGATCTCGACGCCACCCGGTGCGGGAGCGTCGGCGAGGTTCTCGGCGCTCACGGGACGCGCTGCAGCCACGCGTCGGTGGCGAACTTCGAGTCGACCAGGGCCTGGGCCTCGGCGTACTCCTCGTCGCTGATGCGCCCGGGCGTCGCCCCGTAGAGCGTGGTGAAGGTCTGGATGAACCGTTCGATGACCTCGGCGCGAGGCAGACCGGTCTGGCTGCGCAGGGGGTCGACGCGCTTGGCGGCCGACACGGTCCCCTTGTCGCTGAGCTTCTCGCGGCCGATGCGGAGCACCTCGGTGAGCACCTGACCGTCCATGTCGTAGCTGAGGGTGGCGTGGTGCAGCACGCCCCCGTTGGCGAGGCGCTTCTGGGCGGCCCCGCCGATCTTGCCGTGGGGACCCGCGATGTCGTTGAGCGGCTGGTACACCGCGTCGATGCCGAGCGAGCGCAGCGCCTGCAGCACCCAGTCGTCGAGGAACGCGTACGAGTCGGCGAACGTCATACCGGCGACGAGGGATGCCGGCACGTACAGCGAGTACGTCACGATCGAGTTCGCGGCCATCATCATGGCGCCCCCGCCCGAGATGCGGCGCACGACGTCGAATCCGTGCTTCGCCGCCCCCGCGGGGTCGACCTCGTTGCGCAGCGACTGGAACGAGCCGATGACGACGGCGCTCTCGTCCCACTCCCACAGGCGCAACGTGGGTTTGCGCAGCCCCGCGCCCACGCGGGTGGTGAGGACCTCGTCGAGCGCGAGATTCATGCGCGGCGAGACGGGGCCGTCGTGGACGACCTCCCACTCGAAGTCGGCCCATCCCGGCGCGGTGACCAGGGCGCGGCGGATCGCGGTCGCCACCGATTCAGGCGTGAAACCGAGCAGCTGGGCCCCCTCGGGGAGGGCCGCGCGGATGGCCGCGGCGATCGTGGGGACGTCGGACTCCACCGCGAGGCCGTTGACGGCCGCGTCGATGTCGTCGAGGGCGTCGTCGGGCTCGAGGAAGAAGTCGCCCGCGAGGTGGAAGCCGTGGATGCGGCCCTCGCGCTCTTCGAGGTCGACGACGACCAGCTTCCCGCCGGGGACCTTGTACTCGCCGTGCATGTCTCCAGCCTACGACCGCACGGGCACGCGGCGATCGACGGCGGGCGTCGGTTCGGCGGGCACCGGGATCGGGCGACGCGCGTTCGGCCACCAGTTCGCGCGACCGAGGAGCGTCATGAGCGCGGGGAGGAGGAGTCCGCGGACGACGGTGACATCGAGGACCACCGCGATCACCATGCCGACCCCGATCTCCTTCATTGCGACCAGCTCGCCGAACGCGAAGCCGACGAAGACGACGCAGATCGCCGCCGCGGCCAGCGTCACGACGGGGCCGGTGCGGGTGATGCCGTGGCGCACGGCCTCGGCGTTCGCCGTGCGCGGGTCGGCGGAGCGCCCTCGCGCGCGCCAGCCCTCGGTGATGCGCGACAACAGGAACACCTCGTAGTCCATCGTGAGCCCGAAGGCGAGCAGCCCGATCAGCAGGGGGGTGGTCACATCGAGCGTGCCGCGGGGCTCGAACCCGAGCAGAGGGGCGCCCCAGCCCCACCCGAAGACGGCGGAGAGCACGCCCAGGGTCGAGGCCACCGTGAGGGCGGCGAGCAGGAGCGCCTTCAGCGGGACCACGAGCGAGCGGGTGAGCGCGAAGAGCAGGGCGAAGCTCGCCGCGGCGACGATGACCAGGGCCCACGGCAGGCGCGCGGCCAGGTGATCGCGCGTGTCGATGAGCGAGGCGGCGGGGCCCGTGACCTCGACGGGGACGGGCGTCGAGAGACCGCGCACCGCGGTCACGAGCCGCTGCGCCGCGTCTCCCGTGGCGCTGTCGCCGACGGGGGTGAAGGCGACAGCGGTGATCTCGGGCGGCAGCCCCTGCACCACGTCGGCGTCGGCGACGTCGGGCAGGGCCGCGATCCGGTCGAGGACGCCGGTGACGGCGGCATCCTGGATCGATCCGTCGAGCACGACCGTGACGGGCTCGATCCCGATCCCGGTGAAGCCCGTCGTCGTCGCCTCGTACGCGCGTCGTTCCTCGGCCGCCGCGGGAAGGGAGCGGATGTCGGAGTCGTCGAGCGCGAGGGATGCCACGGGAGCGGCGAGCAGCAGCATCACCGCCGCGGTCGAGACGGCGACGATCCCCGGTCGGCGCTGGGCCAGACGGGTCGAGCGGGCCAGCAGTCCCTCGCGCGACGCCCGTCCCGCCCACGGGCGCGCCCACGTGCGCGCCCCGGCGGACGGGAGCGCGCGATGCAGGAACGACAGCGCGGCCGGCACGAGCGTCAGGCCCGCGAGGGTGGCGACCGCGACGACGACCGCACCGCCGAGGGCCATCCCCGAGAGCAGGGGGTCGCCGAGGATCAGGATGCCGAGCAGGGCCACGGCCACGGCGAGACCCGACACGAGAACCGCGCGGCCGGCCCCCGAGACGGCACGGGCGACGAGCTCGTCGAGGGGCGCGGTGGGATCGGCGGTGCGTTCCTCGCGGAGGCGCAGCACCACGAGAAGGCTGTAGTCGACGGCGAGGCCGAGGCCCAGGATCGTGACGACGTTCACCGCGAACTCGTTGACGTCGACGACGCGGGCGAGCAGACCCAGGATCGCGAGCGTCGGGGCGATCGCGGCGAGCGCGGCGACGACGGGAACGAGGGCGATGCGGAGCGAGCCGAGTGCGAGGGTGAGCAGCACGACGAGGACGAGGATCGCGACGCCCTCGCCGATCGCCGCGTCGCTGGTCGCCCGATCGACGAAGGCCTCTTCGGCCAGGAGGGGGCCGCCGACGAGGACCTCGGGCGCGTCGATCTCGTGGAGAAGGTCGGAGACGGCGGATGCCGTGGCGACGGCCTCGTCGCCGGTGAGACCGAGCGCGAGTTCGACGACGACCAGGGACGAGCGGCCGTCGTCACCGATGGCTCCACCCGCGGTGTAGGCGTCGGTCACCTCGGCGACCCCGGGGACGGCGCGGACCGAGGCCATGACGGCGGTCGCGCTGTCGCGCAGCGTCGGCGAGAAGAAGTCCTCGCCGCGGACGACGGCGGTGATGATCTCCCCCTCGGGATCGAGGGCGTCGAGGCGTTCGGTGGCGCGTAAGGACTCACTGCCGGCCGGGGCGTCGGCGACCGAGACGGTGCGGTCGAAGGCGTCGCCGGCGAGGGCCCCGCCGACGACGACGAGCACGGACCAGGCGAGGAGGACGAGAAGGCGGTGCCGGCTCATGCGGCGGCCGAGGGAGGAGAGCATGGGGACCTCTGGGACATGAGGGAGCGCCCCCGGCGACGGACGCGAGTCCGCCGCCGGGGGCGCTGGGGGGATCAGCCGCAGCTCTTGGCTGCGTACGAGGCCGTGGCCCCGCCGGTGCGACCGTCGCCGGTCGCGGTCACCGTCGCCTCGCCCGCGGGGACGGACGCGGCGCGGGTGGTGAAGGTGTGGAACACCGTCGCCCCGGGCTGCACGGCGGGGATGACCCGCTCGCCCCACGCCGTCGTGAGCGTCACGTCGACCGGCACCGTGTCGGTGTTGGTCGCGCGGGCCGTCACCGACGCCTTCTTGGCCAGGCACTTGACCTCGGCCGAGGCGGTCACCGCGAGGGGGGCCGGCTCGTCGATGTCCTTGACGCGGACGTTGCGGTACGACACCGCCTCCCCACCGCCGTGGTTCTGCAGGCCGATGAAGCCCTGCGAGAGGTCGCGAGCGGGATCGGTGCTGGTGAAGTCGTTCACCAGCGTGCCGTTGAGGAAGATCTTGATGGTCTGCCCCTTCACGACGATCTCGTACGCGTTCCACTGACCGACGGGCTTGAGCGAGGCCTTCACCGCGTCGGCATCCGCACCCTGGAAGGTGTAGATCGCACCGGTGGTGCGATCGGCGGCGTCGGACGCGTCGATCTGGATCTCGTAGCCCTGGTTGACCGCGATCCACGGGTCGTTCTTCGGGTCGGGGAACCCGACGAAGACGCCGCCGTTGTGATCGGCGATGAGCTTCCAGTCCAGCTTGAGGCTGTACTCGTTCAGCTCCTGCGCCTTGTGCCAGAGCAGGCCCATGCCGCCTTCGCCGCGGATGCTGCAGTCGTTCTGTCGACCGAAGCCGCCGGGGCCGGCCATGCGCCACCCGGCGTTCAGGCTCTCGAGCGTGCCGTCGAAGAGCGGGCGGTAGCCGTCCTCGACCTGCGACGGGGCGCAGATGTCGGCGGTGCCGATCGACAGGACGTCGACGTTGATGTTGCCCTTGTTGCCCGTCTCGTACTTCAGCGCGATGGTGTTCGTCCCGGCGACCAGCGGCATGTCCCGCGTGATCGTGGCCCAGGTCTTCCAGTCGCCCGTGGAGGCGAAGTCCCACTTCCCGAGGTTCTGACCGTTGACGTAGAGGTTGACGTCCTTGGAGCCGGGCGCGGGGTTCGGGCCGTTGGAATAGCGCACCGAGACGGGGACGGTGCCCGCGGTCTCGGCGTTCACCGTGAACTCGAACGCGGATCCGGCCTGCCACATGCCGCCGGCGAAGCCGGCTCCCGAGTAACCGCTGTGCTCGGCGTCGAACTTGGCGCCGCCGATCAGGCGGGCCTCCTCGGCCTCGTACCAGCCCTGGTCGGCCGGCGAGACGTAGCCCGGCAGCGAGTTGAGCGTGTACCAGGCCTCGGTGCTCCACAGCGTGTCGCCACTGGCTGCGGCGAAGGGCTGCGGCGAGCGCAGGTGCACGACGCGGCCTTGCTTCAGACCGTCGAATGAGACCGTGACCGTCTTGCGGTCGGCGGATGCCGTCGCGCCGGTGAGCGAGAGGATCTCCTCGTCGACCTTCGGTCCGCCGTAGGTGGAGGTGGGCAGGTAGCGCCACTGCTCGGCCCGGTACGCCGAGGCGAGGTTCGCCAGCGTCTCGTCGGAGAGGGGCTGGGTGTACTCGATCTCGAATCCGCCCTCGACGACCTTCATGGATTTCATGTCGAAGGCGTTCTGCGTGGTGTTCGGGACGAGCTTCTGCAGGCCGTAGGTGAGCTTGCCCGCCTCACCCCAGTTGCCGCCTTCTCCGGTGCCGCCGATGTACAGCGACGTGTCGGGGCCCTCGATGACGCGGTTGACGCCGACCTCGAAGCCCGCGGAGTGGCGGAAGACCGCGCCCTGGAACTCACCGTCCACCTTCTCGAGGAAGGCGCGCTGAAGGCCGCCGTAGGTGACGTCGCCGAACATCATCTGTCCCGCGAAGGGACCGTCCTTCAGCATGATGGGCGTGCTCGGGGAGTTGCCGATCTCGTTCTGCGGGATCCACACGACGGGAGGCGTGACGGGGTTCTGATCGAACGGGCCCGCGGGGTTCGTGTAGTGGTTGAAGAAGCGATCCTGCTTGACGTTGACGAGCTTGTTCGCGGGCAGCCAGGCACCCTGGTTGTCCATCGCGAAGAGTTCGTTCTCGGGACCGAAGGCCACGCCGTTGGGGGTCCGCAGACCGCCGGCGACGTAGCTGATCGCCCCGGTGGCGCGGTCGATCTTGACCGAGGTGCCGCGGTTCTTCGCCGGCTGCGGGTTGGTGGTCGCCCCGCCGTTGTCGATCGCGACCGAGAGGTTGACGTAGAAGTTCTTCTCGTCGTGGATCAGGCCGAAGGCGAACTCGTGGAAGTTGTTGCCCGAGGGGTACTCGGCGACCTTGCGCTTCGTCTCGTACGAGCCGTCGCCGTTCGTGTCGCTGAGCTCGGTGAGCTGGTAGCGCTCCGAGACGTAGATCTTGTCGTCGATGACGTCGATGCCCATCGGGTTCAGCAGACCGCCGGCCGCCTCGACGACGGTGACGTCCTCGGGTCCGTCGGCCGCCTGGGCGCCCTTCAGCACGAAGACCTTGCCGGGGGTCGAGGTGTCCCATCCCCCGGAGTTGACCGAGCCGGTGGTCAGCACGGCGAGATCGCCGTTGCCGAGGAAGGCCAGGCCCGACACCTTGGGGTTGAAGCCCTCGGGGCGCAGGTTCACGAGCGTGTAGTTGGGGTTCACGGCATCCAGGCGCAGACCGTCGCCGGCGGAGTCGGTGCTGCCCTCGCAGTACTTCGTCCCGGGGGCGGTGACGCGCACGACACCCGCCTCGGTGCTGAGCACGCTGTTGGGGATGACGGTGAAGCTCGAGGAGCCCGGGACCTTCCATTCGACGGTGAGCTGCTGGCCGTTGGTGGCCTCGAACATCTCGACGAACAGGTCGTGGACTCCCACGTCGAGCGTGACGGTGCCCTCGACGGATTCCGCTCCGTGCAGTCCGTCGTTGTCGATCAGCTGCGTGCCGTCGAGGGTGAGGCGCGAGCCGTCGTCGCTCGTCAGGCGGAAGGCGTACTGACCGGGCGTGCTGACGGTGAGGTTGGCCAGGGCGTGCGTGATGAAGTTGTCGCCCGCGCCGAACTGCTCGTCGGTGCGCCAGTCGATCGTCGACATGAGCTTGTCGACGTTCGGGGTCTGGCCCGACTTCAGCGTGCAGAGCTCGGTGAGGGGCGGGGTGGAGTAGGTGCGAAGCGTCACACCCGGTTCTTGCTTGGGCAGGTCCGCCGGGGTGTTGACGGCGGGGGCGACGGCGGCACCGGCGGGCAGGATCGCTCCTGTGGCCACGAGTGCTCCGCCCAGGAGACCGGCCGCGAGGGTCCTCGCGACACGGGTGCTGCGCCGGCGGGGGCCGGACAAGACAGCGGGTACGGGCATCATTGCTCCTTCGGATCAGCGGCGGGGGCGGCGTCGACCGCTCGGATCGCACAGGTCGCCCTCGACCGTGGTCACTGTAGGAGTCTTTTGTCGATACGTCTACAAAACTTGACTAATTTGCGTTACGAAATGCTCGCAGGAACGAGTCAGAGGCGCCTTCGAGAACCTTCGCCTGGGCCACTGCGGCCGAATATCCCGGTAAAGCGCGGAAAAATCGCCGACTCTCGCCATTCCGACGATCAGTCATCTTTTGCTTGACGACTCACCGAAGCCGCACTACTGTCGCAACGAACCCGCAGAACCGACCCGTGACAGCGCCGCCACGAGGCTCCCCCGAGTCCGCCGCGCCCGCCCGAAACGACGGCATCCCTCGTTCGCCGATCGGCGCCTCGCCGCTCGTCCCGACCACCCGCCGGCGCCCGCCGACGACTCCACCGACCCCGGTGGAAGAACGGAGCACTCATGTCCTTCACCTCCCGTCGCGGCCTGTCGGCCCGCATCGGAGTCGCCGCCCTCGGGGTCGGCATCCTCGCCGCCGCGGGCGGTGGCAGCGCCTTCGCCGCCGACGAGGACAGCATCGACGTGCAGGTCGAGATCGCCCCCGCGGCGGAGCCCGGCGTCCTCGCCCTCACCGTCGCGGACGATGCGACCACGCTGACCGAAGGCGAGGCGTCCGGCACCGACCGCACCTTCGCGGGCACCCTGCCCACGGTCACCGTCACCGACACCCGTCTCGCCGAGAACATCGACCCGGAATCGTTCTGGTACGTCATGGGAGCGATCAGCGACTTCACCGGCAGCGCCGGCCAGCCCGCGATCTCGTCGGCGGACAGCTTCGGCTGGTACCCCGACATCGTCTCGGGCAACCCCGCGGGCGGGTCGCAGGTGGTCGCCCCCGGAGACGACGTCGACCCCGGCACGGGTGGCTTCGTCGACGCCGAGCTCCTCGCCAACGTCGACAGCGCAGCGGACGCCGCCGGCGGTTCGTACTCCGCCACCGCCGGCCTGCTGCTGAAGACGCCGGCCACCGTGGCACCCGGGGCGTACTCGGCCACCATCACCCTGACCCTGCTCGAGGGGTGAGCACCGAGATGAGGGTCGCGCTCGCGCGCGGAGCATCCGCCGGCATGGCGGGTGTCTTCGTGGCCGCGATCGCCCTCGCGGCGGCCCCGCCCGCCCTGGCCGACGACGCCGCCGACTCCGCGGTCACCTGGTCGGTCACCCCGGCCTCGGCCGCGGGGCCGGACGGCCGCCGCGTGATGCAGGTCGAACTCGACCCGGGTCAACGCGTCACCGAGCACCTCGCCGTGAAGAACTTCAGCGAGCGCGAGGCGACCTTCGCCCTGAGCGCCGCGGACGGCTACTACACCGAGACGGGGCGCTTCACGATGCTCCCCGCCGACCGCACCTCGACCGACGCCGGCACGTGGATCACGGTCGAACCGACGGTCACGCTCGCGCCCAACGAGACGCGGGTCGTGTCGTTCGAGATCGCCGTGCCGCAGAACGCCACCCCCGGAGACCACGCGGCCGGGGTCTCGGCATCCGTCCGATCCACCTCCGCGGGAGCGGACGGGACGAGGGTCGGTGTCGACAGTCGCGTCGGCTTCCGCGTGTCGACCCGCGTGACCGGGCAGCTGGCCCCGTCGGTGGGCGTCGGCGAGGTCCGCGCGGAATACACGCCGTCGTGGAACCTCTTCGCGCCGGGGTCGATCACCTACGCCTACACGGCGGAGAACACCGGGAACACCGCCCTCGCCGTGAGCGACGCGGCCGAGGCGACGACGACGGAGCGCGGAGTGCTGCTGCCCGGCGAGTCCCGGGACGTGCGCTCCGAGCCCCAGCCCGCGTGGCCGCTGTTCGTGCTGACGAAGGACGTGACGGTGGATGCCGCGGTGCCCGACTCGACGCTCGCCGCAGCTCCCGTGACGCGCAGCGTGACGGTGTGGGCGGTTCCGTGGGTGCACCTCGCCGCCGCGGTCGGCGTCGCCCTCATCGTCGCGGCCGTCGCGTCGGGTCGTCGTCGATCCCGCCAGCGCCTCGACGATCTCGTGGCCCGCGCTCGCGAAGAGGGTCGGCGCGAGGCGGTGGAGGTCTCATGAGCGACCTGCTCTTCGTCCCCACGGCCGTCGCCGACGACGGCGTGGGCGTCACCGTCGAGATCACTCCCCTCCCGACCGCCACCTGCACCGTCGACTGCTCGCCGCCGCCCGGCGCCGGCCCCGGATCCCCCGGGGGCGGACTGCCGGTCACCGGAGGCGAGATCGCCTCGGTCCTCCTCGCCGTCGCGTTGGTGGCGGCGGGGCTCACGGCGACGATCTGGGGCCGGTGGCGGCGACCGACCGCCGACCGGAGCTGACCGCTTCGCCGTCGGCGCCGCCGCTCGCCTCCGCGCGCGAGCGGCGGTGCCGACGCTCGATCGCCTGTCCCGCGTACGACGCGGCGATGATGAGCGCGGCGCCGGCGAGTCCGGGAAGACCGACGGCTTCGCCCCCGATCGCCACGCCCACGGCGAGCGCCCAGACCGGCTCCGTGCCCATCAGGATGCTCGCGCGGGTCGCCGAGGTGCGCCGCACCGCCCAGAGCTGAACCACGAAGGCGAACACCGAGCACAGCAGGCCGAGGAAGATCACGTCGGCCCAGCCGGCCGCCGAGAGCCCCGCCACCGCGGGCGCAAGATCGGCCCCGGCCACGGCCGTCGAGGCGAGAGCGCACACGACGAGCTGCACGAACACGACAGCGAGGGTGCTGTCCTCTCGCCCACGGGTGAGGTGCCCGCTCGCGGTGACGTGCACGGCGCGGACGACCGCCGCCGCGATGACGAGCGCATCCCCCGGGTTGGGGGCCCGCAGGCCCCCTCCCGAGACGAGCAGGGCGACCCCGGCGACCGCGGCCACAGCCGCGACGAAGTACGACCGCGGGAGCCACGAGCGCGCCGCGATGCTTTCCAGCACCGGGGTGAAGACGAGGGCCAGACTGATGAGCAGGCCCGCGTTGGTCGCCGAGGTCAGGTGCACGCCCGCGGTCTCGAGCCCGATCACCGCCGCCTGCGAGCAGCCAAGGAGCGCGGCGATCACGAGACCTCGCCCGCGCGGCATCCGCTCCCGACGAAGAAGACACAGGATGCCGAGAGCACTCGCCGCGACGACGAAGCGCAGGGCGACGCCCGAGGCGACCCCCGTCTCGGCGACCAGTTCTTTCGCGGCGAGGAAGCTCGCCCCCCACACCGCGGCGACGGCGATGAGGAGGACGTCGACGAGGATCTCGGGAGCGCGGCGGGTCACTCCCTCACGATCCCCCGCGACCACACGGAAGATCAAGCAGCATGTTCTTCACCGTGGCGTAAGTTCTGACTTATGGATGTGGCTCACCTGCGCGTGCTGCGCGAACTCCGTGACCGGGGAAGCGTCGCCGCCGTCGCGGCGGCGCAGCACGTGTCGGCCTCCGCGGTCTCGCAGCAGCTGGCCGTACTGCAGGCCCACGTTCCCGTTCCCCTCACCCGGCGCGTCGGGCGCGCCCTCGCGCTCACCCCGGCCGGCGAAGCCCTCGCCGCAGCGGGAACGCGGGTCGACGAGGCCCTCGTGGGTGCACGCGAGGCCGTCGGCGCCTTTCTCGACGCGAGCGATCGCCCGGTGCGCGTCTCGGCCTTCCACAGCGCCGCCCTCACGCTCTTCGGGCCCCTCCTGCGCGAACTCGACAACTCTCCGCCCCTTCACTTCGCCGACGCCGACGTCGCGCACCGCGACTTCCCCGGACTGACCGCAGACCACGACCTCGTCATCGCCCACCGCCTCGCTCACGACGAGCCGTGGCCCGCGGACCGCGTGGTGACGGTGCCACTGCTCGAGGAGCCCCTCGACATCGCACTCCCCGCGAACCACCCGCTCGCTCGACGCTCCGAGCTGCGTGCGTCCGACCTCGTCGACGAGCGATGGGTCTCGGTGCACGCCGGCTTCCCGCTCGCCGGGGTCCTCGATCACCTGTCTGCACACGTCGGACGCCCTCTCGAGGTCGCCCACCGCATCAACGAGTTCTCTGTGACGGCCGAGATCGTCCGCGCGGGCGCGGCGGTCGCCGTCATGCCCCGGACGACGACGACCCCGCTCGCTGTCGACGGGCTCGTGCTGCGCCCCCTCGCCGATCTCGCCCTGGTGCGTCACGTGGACGCGCTCGCCCGCCCCGACGCCCTGGCCTACGCGGCCGTGCGGCGCGTGCTGTCGGCGTTGCGGTCGGTATCGGCGCGGGCAGCGGACGCGTCCCCGGGCCCCGACTCCGTCTGACGAGCGGCGACGGGGGTCGGGTCGTCGGCGTCCGTCGAAGCGGCGCGCGGCGCGACGGTCGGCTCCGGATCGGCGAGCAGAGCTTCTCGGATGATGCGGCGCGGGTCGTACTGGCGGGGGTCGAGTCGCTGCCAGTCGACGTCGGCCACCTCGGAGCCGAGCTCGTCGCGCACCCGCTCCTGGGCGGTCTTCGCGAAGCCGCGCGCACGGATGAGCGCGCGTCGCAGGGACTCCGTCGCGGCGGGAAGCCGCTCGGGACCGATGATGAGCGCCGCGATGACGCCGATGAGGATCATCTTCTCGATGGTGAGACCGAAGAACACGGGCTACTCCCCTGCTCGGGGGCGGCGGGGGCCGACCATCGGAACGCGGCGGGTCAGCGGGTCGGGGGCGGGTCGGCGACGACCGCCGAGGCACGGGCTTCGGGAGCCGCGGGCGCGGCCGATTCGGCGAGGGGCGTCGCGTCGTCGTCCTTCATCGCTTTCAGCTCGCCCTTGAAGAGGCGGGCCGACTTGCCCACGCTCTGCGCCAGAGCCGGCAGCTTCGCGGCCCCGAACAGGAGGACGATCACCGCCAGGACGATCAGCAGGTGCCATCCGGTCAGTCCATGGAGCATGAGGCCTCCTCGGCCGTGTCGGCGCCTTCGCCGACGGGTGGGGGATCGGCGCGAGACGCACCGTGCGGCGATGCTAGCCCGCGACGAACGGAAACCACAAGGCTCGCGTCAAGCGCACTTTTGTTGTGTGCGCATTACGCAACTTTTGATTGACCTATGGAAAAACATCCGTCAGGATGACGACGAGCGACGTCCCCCACAATCGGACACCTCATCCCCCCGAGGCTCGCCCCACGAACCGCCTTGAGAGGCGGTGATCGGCGACCCCTCCCACTCGACGAAGAGTAAGGAGCAGACACCGCGCGTGGCCGACCGCCACCGCACGAAGAGCCCGGGCCGCCACGATCAGTCGTTGAGACCGACTGTGTGGCGACCCGGTGAAAACAACTCGAACGCATTCACAGGAGCTGTTTCACGATGAACTCTACTTCTCGGCATCCGGTCGTCCGGTCCCGGTTGACGGCGGTCCTCGCGGCCACCGCACTGGGCCTGGGCGCCATCGCCGCCGCACCCGTCCCGGCCTTCGCGCACGACGGGCACGACCACGGCACGACAGACCCCGGGGGCGACCACGGCGACCCCACCGACCCCGGTACCCCCGACCCCGGCGACACCGGCGAAGACGGCGGCGCCCTCGACTGGAGCAACTACGAGCGCGTCCTGCTCACGAAGGACGTGGGCGAGCCCATCGACCTCGCCGTCCTCCCCGACAAGCGCGTCCTGCACACCGCCCGCAACGGCGACGTGCGCCTGACCGATCCCGCGACCGGCGTCACCCGCGTCACCAACACCCTCGACGTCTACGCCAACTCCGAGGACGGCCTGCAGACGGTCGCCCTCGACCCGGACTTCGCCGAGAACAACTGGGTGTACCTCGTCTACTCCCCGCGCGACGCCGACGGTGACGGCGTCGCCGACACCCCGGCGGGCAACTCCCCCAACACCCTCCCCGCGGGGGCCGACGAGTCCTACTGGGACCAGTGGGTCGGCGTGAACCGCCTCGCCCGCTTCCAGTGGAACGGGGACTCCCTCGACCTCGCGAGCGAGCAGGTCGTCCTCGACGTCGAGGTCCAGCGCGGGCAGTGCTGCCACGTCGGCGCCGACATCGGATTCAACGCCGACGGCAACCTGTACCTGAGCACGGGCGACAACACCCCGGCATCCACTCCGGGAGCGAACGGCTTCGCGCCCAACAACGACGCCCCCGGCTACAACCCCGGATTCGACTCGCGCCGCGGCGCCGGCAACACCAACGACCTGCGCGGCAAGATCCTGCGCATCCACGTCGAGGACGACGGCTCGTACACGATCCCCGAGGGCAACCTCTTCGCCCCCGGAACCGAACTCACCCGCCCCGAGATCTTCGTGATGGGCGTGCGCAACCCGTTCCGCATCGAGGTCGACATCGAGACCAACTCGCTGTCGTGGGGCGACTACGGCCCCGACGCCACGAAGGCCGTGGCCCAGACCGCCGGCCGCGGGCCCATGGGACTGGTGGAGTGGAACGCCATCAGCCTCGACGAGCCCCAGAACGCCGGGTGGCCCTACGTCCACGCCGACAACCAGGCCTACAACGACTGGGACTTCGCCACGGCGACGCCGGGTGCGTTCTTCGACCCGCAGAACCTCAAGAACGAGTCGCGGTGGAACACCGGTCTCACCGACCTTCCCCCCGCGCAGCCCGCGACCCTCTGGTACGGCGACAACCCCGGCGACCAGCCGTGGGACGAGCTGGTGAATTTCGGTGCCGGTACCGGCCAGGGCCCTATGGGCGGACCCGTCTACCACTACGACGAGACCAACCCCTCGCCCACGAAGCTCCCGCAGCACTGGGACCGCAAGGCGTTCATCGGCGAGTTCTCGCAGGACTACATCGCCGCGTTCACGCTCGACTGGGACACCTTCGAGGTCAGCGACATCGAGGACTTCCTTCCGAACGCGGCGCTCAGCACCCTGGGCCAGCCGCCGCACGACAACCCCATGGACATGGAGATCGGGCCCGACGGCTCGATGTACGTGCTCGACTACGGCGACGGCTTCTTCCGCGCGAACCCCGATGCCGGTCTGTACCGCATCGACTACGTCGCCGGCAACAAGTCGCCCCAGGCGCGTTTCACCGCGACGCCCACCTCGTCGTCGCAGGCTCCCCTGACCGTCGAGTTCGACGCGTCGACCTCGACCGACCCCGACGGAGACGCCCTCACCTACGAGTGGGACTTCGATGGTGACGGCACCTACGATGCGACCGGCGCGACCACGTCGTACACCTACACCGAACTGGGCAACTACAGCGCCCGACTGCGCGTGTCCGACCCGGGCGGACGCTTCGGTCTGACCTCGCGCACGATCTCGGTCGGCAACCAGGCGCCCGAGGTGACCGTGGCCTTTCCCGGCAACGGCGCGTTCTTCGACTGGGGTCAGGCGATCCCGTTCCAGGTCACGACGACGGATGCCGAGGACGGCGACGCCACGGAATGCTCGCGCGTGACGTGGACCTACGGTCTCGGCCACGACGAGCACGCCCACCCCGAGGTCTCGGGCACGGGCTGCACGGGCGTCTTCCGCACCGACCCGAACTCGCCCGAGCACGGCCCCGGTGCCCTGCTCTACGGCGCGGTCGTGGTCACGTACACCGACGCCGGCGCCAACGGACTGCCGGCGGCCACGGGTGAGGCGACCGTTCGCCTGAACCCGAAGCTGCAGCAGGCCGAGCACGCGATCCGTCGCGAGGGCGTCACCACCTACGCCGACACCGACGCCTCGGGCGGCAACGCCATCCGCGGCCTGGGAGCGGGCGACTACCTCGCCTTCGACCCGGTGAACTTCGCCGGGATCGACGGGGCCGTGGTCCGTGCCAGCGGCGCGGGCGAGGTCCAGCTGCGCTGGGGAGCGGCCGACGCCGAGCCCTTCGCGACCGCTGTCGTCCCCGCGGGCACCGGCTGGCAGGACGTCGAGATCGCCTTCGAGGCCCCCGAGGGCACCGGAGCGCTCTACGTCACCTCGGCCGACGAGCTGGCCGTCGACGCGCTGACCATGGTCGGCGACGGCGTTGGAGACGTCACGCCCCCCACCGTCGCGCACACGCTGGCCCCCGCCACCCCGACGGGTGTCGGCGGCGTGTTCAACGAGCCGGTCCGCTTCTCGGTGCAGGCCGCCGACAACGGCACGCTCGCGAGCGTCCAGTACTCGCGCGACAACGGCGCGACCTGGGTGAACCTCGCGGCGAACCAGCAGTACGGGGTGACGTTCGATCAGGACGGCGCCTACGACATCCGCTACCGCGCCACCGACACCGGTGGCAACGTGTCGGAGCTCGGTTCGGTGTCGTTCACGATCGACCTCGACGCTCCCAACGAGCCGACGGTCGACACCCGCACGCTCGTCTCGCTCGGCTCCCCGCGAGTCACCTACGGCGCCCCGGGCGACGTGACGGTGTCGGTGCGCGGAGAGGGCGGCGCCCCCACGGGCGAGGTCGTGCTCACGGTCGGCGACACCGAGCTCGGTCGCGCGACCCTGGACGCCGACGGCAACGCCGTCGTCGCCCTCCCGGCGGACCTCCCGGTCGGCACGCACACCCTGCGGGCCACTTACGGAGCCGACGAGACCTTCAAGGGGTCGGCCGGCATCGGTCGTCTCACGGTCTCGCAGGCGAAGTCGACGACCTCGGTCGCCGTCTCGCCGACGCCGGTCAAGCCCGCCGTGGCGGCCACCGCCACGGTCCAGGTGGCCTCGTCGACGGGCATCGTCCCGACCGGTGATGCCACGGTGACCATCCGTCGCAACAACGCGGTCGTCGCCACCCTCACCGGCACGCTCGGCGCCGACGGCACCGTCCAGGTGACCCTGCCCAAGCTCAGCGCGGAGGGCGCCTACCAGGTGCAGGCGTCGTACACCGGTTCGACCGGGATCGCGAAGAGCAGCGGCAGCGCGAACCTGACCGTCAAGAAGTAACACCCCGGTGGGGGTCGCGTACTGCGGCCCCCACCACCCTCACGGTCGTCCCCGGCCCCGGGGCGGACCCACCTCGAAGGAGAGTCATGAGTCACCACCACGACCACGCGCACCCCACGGTGCCGGATCGGCCCATGAGCCGGCGCACGCTGCTCAAGGCCCTGGCGGCGTCATCCGTCGCCGTCGGCATCGGCGCCGCCGCCATGCCCGCCGCAGCCTCCGCCTCCACCGCCGTCGGCGCCCGCGCCGCGGCGGCCGCTCCCCCGGTCAGCGCCGGGAAGCGTCTCGTCCCCGTCAACCGCATCGGTATCCAGCTCTTCACCGTCCGCGACAAGGTCAGCTCGCTGGGCTTCCGTGCGGTATTCGAGGAGCTGGCCCGCATCGGTTACTCCGAGATCGAGTTCGCGGGCTACACCCAGGGCAACGTCGGCGCGATCACGCCGCAGGAGATCCGCCAGCTGCTCGACGACAACGGCCTGCGCGCGACCGGTGCGCACGTCAACCTCACCCCGGCCAACATCGACCAGCAGCTCGAGATCGCCCACGTGCTCGGCATGCCGCACCTGGGCCAGGGCGGACCCATCGCCGGAGGCTACGGCGGTCCCCTCGCCAAGGACCCGTGGATGCAGGCCATCGGCACGTGGAACCAGATGGGCGAGAAGGGTCGCGCCGCGGGCATCAAGCTCTACCTGCACAACCACGCGCAGGAGTGGGGCTTCACCACCGACACCAACGAGCGCGTGTACGACCTGTACTGGGAGAACCTCAACCCCGAGACGGTGTTCTTCGAGATGGACGTCTATTGGGCGCACGTCGGAAAGTTCCTCTACCCCGGGTTCGAGCCGATCGACTACATCAAGCGCGACCCCCGGCGGTTCCCGATCCTCCACCTCAAGGACGGCAAGCTCAACCCGAACAGCGCCAACGGCTACGACATCGTCGAGTTCGGCGCCGGGAACATCGATTACACGGCGTTCCTGTCGCAGCTGCGCGACCGCGGTCAGCGCTTCGGCATGTTCGAGCAGGACAACGCCTCCTCGGTGCCGGTGAACCCCGGGAACTCGCTCGCGAACGCCGACCGCAGCTACGACAACATCGCAGCCCTGCGCGGCTGAGCGACGAGGAAGAACTGATGAACAGAATCACGAAACTGACCACCGTCGGACTCCTCGTCATCGGGGGCAGCGTGGTCGCGGTCCCCGCGTACGCGGCCGACCTCACCTGCACCGACGACCTGGGCAGCCAGACCGTCTCGGGCAACCTCATCGTCCCGGGAGGAGCGGACTGCGTCCTCGGCGGCGCGACCGTCGAGGGCGACATCGTCGTCGAGGCCGGGGGATGGCTGGATGCCACCTCGGTCACGGTCACCGGAGACGTCGTCGCCACCGACGCGTACGGCGTCTCGCTCGACGGCACGAGTGTCGCCGGCGACGTCAGCGCCTACTCCGCCGACACCACCGTGGGCTTCCTCTACGTCAACGACCTGAAGGTCGGGGGCTCGGTGGAAGCCGGCGGCATCGACGTCGAGGTCGTCGACAGCGCGATCTCGGGCTCGCTGCTCACGCAGCAGGCCACCTACGTCGACGTCGTGCGCACGTCAGTCGGTGCGGACGTCTCGATCGACGGTTCGGACTGGGGCGTGTCGATGACCGGCGCCGTCGTCAAGGGCGACGTCACCGTGAGCGGCAGCTCGCGCGACGTGCTGATCGGCGCGACGGCCGACGGCGGCTCCGACGCCTTCGCCAACTCGATCGGCGGGGGCCTCTCGCTCACCGGGAACACCGCGAACCTGCGCGTGGCGAACACCACCGTGTACGGGGCTCTCGCCCTCGACGGGAACACCCCGGCGGCGGCGTTCGGCGCGGGCGTGCGCGCCGGCTCGACCACCGGTGACTACACGGGTGAGGCTCCGACCGCCCCTCCCGCGGGCGACCAGTCGATCGCGGTGACCGTCCCCGGCCAGGGCTCGGGCGAGCTCACCTGGTCGATCGAGGGCACCTCGCGCCTCGTCGACCTCGGAGTGGCGACCGAGAACCTCGACCACTACGCAGCGGCGGGCGAGATCGTCCCGATCCGCGTCCAGGACACCCGGGCCGGCAACCCCGGCTGGTCCCTGACCGCGCAGGTGTCGAACTTCGCCGCCGACGGCCAGGAGGTGTCGAGCAAGTACCTCGGCTGGACGCCCGAGGTGCTCGAGACGCAGGGCGGCGCCGTCGCCGGGGCCCCCGTGCCCTCGGGCTTCGACAGCGGCCAGGGCCTCTCGGTCGCCCGCACCCTCGCGCAGGCGAACGACGGCCATGAGCGAGGCAGCTCGCTCGTGGGCGCCGACCTGGATCTCAAGCTCCCGCTCGAGACCCCCCGCGGCACCTACACCGCGACCGTGACGCTGACCGCCCTCAGCTGACCCCCTCCCCGTCGGGGTCGCGCCCCTCGAGGGCGCGGCCCCGACGGGATCCCTTCCACACGAAAGCCACGCCCATGTCCCAGGCGAAGACCACTTCCCGTCCGCTCCGATTGCTCCTGTCGTTCCTCACCGGCCTCGCGCTGCTGCTGGCCAGCCCGCTCGCCGCCTCCGCGGCGACCGCCCCCTCCCCCGACACCACGGTCACGTGGAGTGTCAAACCCGCCGACACCGCGCAAGGGCGCGACCGGCCCAACTACGCCTACGACCTGATGCCCGGTGGAACGGTCGGCGACGCCCTGTACGTCGCGAACCGCAGCCCTCAGCCGATCACCCTGCGCGTGTACGCCGCCGACGGCTTCCTCACCGACGACGGAGCCCTCGACATCCTCGCCGGGGACGCGGAATCCACTGACCTCGGCAGCTGGGTCTCGATCGCATCACCCGAGCTCACCCTCGACAGCGGCGCGAGCGCCGAGGTCCCCTTCACCGTCACCGTGCCCGCCGACGCCGCCCCGGGCGATTACGCGGCCGGCATCGTGGCATCCATGCTCGTGACCGCCGACAACGGCACCGTCACCGAACGTCGCCTGGGCTCGCGTCTACACCTCCGCGTGCAGGGCGACCTCGTCCCCTCGCTCGCGGTCGGCGACGTCGTCGTCGATTACCACGGCACCGCGAACCCCGCCGAGACGGGATCCGCGACCGTGGGCTACACCCTGACCAACACCGGCAACACGCGTCTCGACCCGAACGTCGAGGTCGCCCTCGGCGGGCCGTTCGGCTGGGCGCGCGTGACCGCCGCCGACGACGCCCCTGAGCTGCTGCCCGGCAGCTCGCTGAAGCGCACCGTCGAGGTCGCCGGGGTCGTCCCCCTCGTGTTGCTCTCGGCCGACGTCACCGCCACCTCGCAGGTCGTGTCGCGCACGCTGGCCGGCGCGGAGCCGTCGACCCTCGACCCCCTCGTGTCGCAGGGCGCGGCCGCCACGGCCGCGGTGCCATGGACGGCGCTCGCGATCCTCGCCGTGGTCGCCCTGCTCGTGGCCTGGCGCGTCATCGCCGCCCGGCGCCGTCGAGCGGCCCACGCCCGGGAGATCGCCGCCGCCGTGGCTGCCGCGCGAGCGGATGCGGACGGAACGGATGCCGCTGTACCCGGTGCCGCGACGGGTGCGGCCGCCGAGCGCGAGCCGGTGCCCGCCGGCGGCGTGGCCGACACGGAGGGAGTCCCCGAGGCTCCCTCCCCCGCCCCGACCCGCGCCTCGCGCCGGTCGCCCTGAGACCCGCTCGCGGCGTGGAGAGGGACACTCCGCGCCGCGAGCGATCGACGCCGCCCGCCGTGCTCATGCACGACGGGCGTTCCTCGTGCGCTGGCTCGGCCCGCCTCCCGCCCGCCCCGCCCCGCCGCGGCCACAACGCAGGAACACCGACCCGGTCGGGGCGTCTCCCCCCGGCCCGATGGCCCGCCGCCCCCGGATGTCCTGCGTCATGCCACGGGAGGGACGGGCCCCGCACCGGGCACGACCGCGGGGAAATCCGCGACACGCCGAAGTCCCGGCATCCGGAATTGGCCTGTCGGGGAAACGGTCCGCCGCCGTACGCGCCGGACCGGCTCACCACCCACCCGGCGGACCGACAACCCCGGCTCGGCTGCACAACTCCTGCGCATCGCGCGACCGTGGCCCCCGGGGCCGCGAAACCCGCCCATCTGCAGGAGTTGTGCACGCGCCACCGCCCCGGCACGGCGCAGCGGCCCCGCCGGCCTGCCCAACCGGGGACCCCGGCACGAGCGCACGACTCCTGCATATCGCGCGCCCGCGGCCCACCGACGGCGCGGAGCCGTCCGATCTGCAGGAGTCGTGCGGCGGCAGCGACCCGTCGCGGGTCAGGCGCGGAGGAACGCGGCGTTCAGCGACTCGGGGGCGAGGGCGTGCTCGACCGCAAGCATGCTCGCGCCGATCACGGCGGCCTTCTCGGCGGCGACCGACTGGACGATCGAGAGGTACTCGGTGGCCAGCGGCGTGGAGCGCGTGTACACGACCTCGCGCACGCCCGCGATGAGATGCTCGCCCACGCGCGCCATGGACCCGCCGATCGCGATCACCGACGGGTTCATCAGGCTCACGCACGTCGTGAGCACCTCGCCGATGTCGCGACCCGCCTGGCGCACGGCCTGGATCGCGTCGATGTTGCCGCGCTTGACGAGGTCGACCACGTCAGAGCCGGTGTGCGCGTCGATGCCCTGCGCGCGCAGCGCGCGCGCGATCGCGGGACCGGATGCCAAGGCCTCGAGGCATCCGCGATTGCCGCACTGGCACGGGATGTCGGCGCCGCGCGCGACCTGGACGTGACCGATGTCGCCGGCGATGCCCTGGGCTCCGCGCTGCAGGTGACCGTCGGAGATGATGCCGGTGCCGATGCCGGTGGCGACCTTCACGAACATGAAGTGGTCGACGGCGGGCCAGGCGATGCTGCGCTCGCCCAGCGCCATGATGTTGACGTCGTTGTCGACGAGGACGGGAACCGGCATGTGCTGGTAGATCCAGCCGGGGATGTCGAAGCGATCCCAGCCGGGCATGATCGGGGGGTTCACCGGCTGTCCGGTGGAGTGCTCGACGGGGCCGGGGACGCCGATGCCCATCGCGGCCACGTCGGAGGTGGAGCGGCCCGACTCCGAGAGCAGCGCCGTCGCCGTCTCGACGAGCCAGGTGAGCACGGGCTCGGGACCCGTGGCGATGTCGATGTCGCCGGTGCGTTCGCTGAGCACCTTGCCGGTGAGGTCGGCGATCGCGACCGTCGCGTGCGAGGCACCGAGGTCGACGGCGACGACGACCTTGGCCGCGGGGTTGATCGCGAACTGCGACGGCGGCCGTCCGCCGGTGGACACCGCGTCGGCGACGGGGGTGATGAGGCCCATGCGCATGAGCTCGTCGACGCGCACGGCGACCGTCGATCGGGCGAGGCCGGTCGACTTGGCCAGCTCCGCTCGCGTACGCGGTACGCCGTCTCGCAGCAGCTGGAACAACTGGCTCACGCCGTTGACCGACTGCACGGAATCTGTCGTCATCCTCTTCACGCCCTCAGTACACCATTAGTAGTAATGCATTCCATCCACATACCGACGGCGACTACGCGAATCACGCAGCCGCCGTCGGCATAAGGGGTCGTCAGCCCCGTCCCGGAGGACGGGAGAAGCGCTGCTGCAGGAGCACCGCGACCACGATGATGACACCTTTCGCCACCGCCTGTACGGAAGACGAGAGATTGTTCTGGATGAACACGTTCGACAACGTCGCGAAGATGAGGACGCCGAACACCGTACCGGTGATCGTGCCCCGGCCGCCGACGAGGAGCGTGCCGCCCACCACGACCGCGGCGATGGCGTCCAACTCGTACAGCTGACCGTGGGTCGAGGTGCCCGCCGTCGTGCGGCCGAGGATCATGACAGCTGCGATACCGGCGCACAGACCCGTGATCGCGTACAGCCACATCGTGTGCCGACGCACGTCGATGCCGGCCAGGCGCGCGGCCTCGCGGTTGCCGCCGACGGCCACGGTGCGACGCCCGAAGGTGGTGCGGTTCAACAGCACCCAGCCGAGGGCCGCCACGATGGCGAAGATCCAGATGAGGATGTCCACGCCGAGGATGTCGGCGTTCATGAAGGTGATGAAGCCGCGGTCCTGCACGACGAGCGTGCGACGCTCGGCCAGGATCTCGGCCAGGCCGCGCGCGCCGACGAGCATGGCGAGGGTCGCCATGAAGGCCACGACGTTGCCGTACGCGATGACGATGCCATTGATGAGGCCGGCGCCCACGCCCACCGCGAGGGCGATGACGACCATGACGCTCCAGTGCAGGTTGTCGGCGAGATCCTGCACGGCGGCGAGGGTCGCGACCACCGAGGCGAGGCCCATGACCGAGCCGACCGACAGGTCGATGCCGCCCGCGATGATCACGAGGGTCATGCCGATGCTGATGACGCCGATGATCGAGGCCTGGCGGAGGATGACGAGCAGGTTGTCGACGCTCGTGAACGACCCGGGCGCGGTGATGGCGCCGACGATGACGATGACCAGCAGCGCGACGACGAGGCCGATGTTGCGGCCGGCCGATCCGGAGAGGAAGCGGCGCCAAGCGGGCTCGGGAGCGGGAGCCGCGACGGCCCCGGTCTCGGTGGGGACCGTGCGTGCACGGGTCGGGGTGGTCGGCTCGCTCACGCGGCGGATCCTTTCATGACGAGATCGAGCACGCCGTGCTCGTCGATCTGGTGGGAGGGGAGGGTGCTCAGGATGCGACCGTCGGCGACGACGAGGACGACATCGGCGAGGCCGAGGACCTCTTCGATCTCGCTCGAGACGACGACGACCGCGTTGCCTGCGGCGGCGAGATCGCGGATGAGGGCGTAGATCTCGGCGCGGGCGCCGACGTCGACGCCGCGGGTGGGTTCGTCGAGCAGCAGCACCTCGGTGCCGTGCACGAGCCAGCGGGCAAGCAGGATCTTCTGCTGGTTGCCGCCGGACAGGGTGCGCGCGGGACGATCGGGATCGGCCGGGCGCAGCTCGAAGGCGTCGATCTGTTCGCGGGCGACCTTGCGCGCGGCGCGGTCGTCGAGGAACCCGCCCTTGGCGAAGCGCTTCATGGAGGCCAGCGCGATGTTGACGAAGATCGGCTCGTCGAGCACGAGCCCCTGGCTCTTGCGCTCCTCGGGCGACAGACCGATGCCCGCGCCGACGGCGGCGCGGACCGATCCGCGGGGAAGGACCTTGTCACGGACGCGAACGGAGCCGGCGTTCGAGCGTCGCGCGCCGTAGACCGTCTCGAGGATCTCGGATCGACCCGAGCCGACGAGTCCGGCGAGCCCCACCACCTCACCGGCGCGCACCGAGAACGACACGTCGGAGAAGACCCCGTCGAGCCCGAGTCCCTGCACGTCGAGGACGACGGGGGCATCGGATGCCACGGGCACACGCTCGGGGAAGACGTTGGCCACCTCGCGCCCGGTCATGAGCCGGATGAGTTCGGCCTTCGGGGTGTCGGCGGCGGAGAGACCGACCGCGGTGGTCCGCCCGTCCTTCAGGACGGTGATGCGGTCGCCGATCTCGCGGATCTCTTCGAGGCGGTGCGTGATGTAGACGACGGCGATGCCCGCGGCGGTGAGCTCGCGCACGACGGCGAAGAGGTTCTTGACCTCTTCGGTGTCGAGGACGGCCGAGGGCTCGTCCATGATGATCAGCTTGATGTCGTGCGACAGCGCGCGCGCCATGCTGACGATCTGCTTGTTGGCGGCGCTGAGCGAGCCGACCTCGGTGTTCGGAGAGAGGTTGGCGTGTCCGAGACGGCGCAGCAGCTCGCGGGTCTGCCGGGCGGCTTCGGCGCGCTGCGTGAAGCCACCGCGCGCGAGCTCGTGCCCGAGGAAGATGTTCTCGGCGATCGTGAGGCCGTCGACGACGTCGAGCTCCTGGTACATCGTCGCGATGCCGAGGTCGATGGCCGCATCGGGGTCGGCGATCTCGACGTTCTCGCCGAGCCACACGATCTCTCCCTCGTCGGGGCGGTGCACTCCGGCGAGGGTCTTGATGAGAGTCGACTTGCCCGCGCCGTTCTGGCCCAGCACGCAGTGCACCTCACCGGCGACGATGTCGAGATCGACACCGCGCAGGGCGCGGACGCCGGCGAAGGACTTGGTCACGCCTCGGACGGTGAGTAATGACGACTGATGGTCAACTTTGATCACGCGGCGAACATAACACGCCGCCTCACCGTCGCGCGACCCGAATTCGGCGTCGCGCCGGGAAGCCGCCTCCCGCATGCGCGCGAGCGCTTTCCTGTCGGAATCAGCGTGTGCGCCGACTTATGCGGCTTGAAAAACAAAAGATGCTCAATCAACCGACACTTCTGCTAGCGTGAGCCACGTCAGAGTGGACCCTTCCTTCCGGAATGACCCGGGGCCGCGATGACCCCAGCTGCATCACATTTCAAGGAGGAAACATGCGCTCACAGTGGAAGTCGCGTTCGCGACTCGTCCTGACCGGTATCGCCGTCGTCGCCTCGGTCGGCCTTCTCGCCGGCTGCACCGGCTCGGGCGGCGACAGCCAGAACGTCGTCGACCAGGGCACCACGACCGAAGAGAACGCCGCCGCCGGTGACACCGTCACCATCGGGTTCTCGGGCCCCGCCGCCGACCACGGGTGGCTCGGCGCCATCAACTCGGGTGCGCTCGCCGCCGCCGAGAGCTTCCCCGACGTCGACCTCAAGGTCGCCGAGGGGACGAACGACGTCAACGCTCAGATCGCGGCCGTCGAGACCTTCATCAACGACGGCGTCGACGCCATCGTGCTCCTGCCGAGCGACGGCGCCGCCCTCACCGAGGTCGCGATCAAGGCGATGAACGCGGGCATCCCCGTGATCAACGTCGACCGCGAGTTCTCGAGCCCCTTCGCCGCCCGCTCGACCATCCTGGGCGACAACTACGGCATGGGCGTCAGCGCCGGCACGTACATCTGCTCGCAGCTCGAGGGCAACAGCAGTGCCGTCGTCGGCGAGATCGCGGGCATCGACTCCCTGCCGCTCACGCAGGACCGCTCGGCGGGCTTCGCCGACGCCCTGTCGGACTGCGGCCTGAAGGTCGGACCCCGCGTCGCCGCGGACTTCACCGTCCAGGGCGGCGAGGCCTCGACCTCGCAGCTGCTGTCGGCGAACCCCAAGATCGACGCCATCTGGAACCACGACGACGACCAGGGCATCGGCGTGCTCGCCGCCATCACGGCAGCCGGTCGCGACGAGTTCATCATGGTCGGCGGCGCGGGCAGCCGGAACGCGATGGAGTCCATCCAGGCCGACGACAGCGTCCTGAAGGCCACGGTCATCTACCCGTCGACGCAGGCCGCCGACGGCATCGCCCTGGCGCGCCTGATCGCGCAGGGCAAGACCGCCGGTGACCTCATCACGCCCAGCGTCCCCAACCGCATCGTGTTGGACGCCCCCGTGGTGACGAAGGACAACGTCGCGTCCTTCATCGACCTCTCGTTCCAGTCCTGACCCGGTCCGGGGCGTCCGCGTTCGTCGCGGGCGCCCCGTCCCCCGTCCCCCCACAGAAAGACGTCATCGTGACCCAGCCCCTTCGCATCGCCATGATCGGTGCGGGATTCATGGGCGCCGCGCATTCCCAGGGATGGCGCGTCGCCCCTCGTTTCTTCGACCTCCCCCTCGCCCCCGAGATGAGCGTGCTCGTCGGGCGCGACGCGGCCCGCACGCAGGCCGCCGCCGAGACCTGGGGCTGGCAGGAGAGCGCGACGGACTGGCGCGAGGTCATCCACCGCTCCGACATCGACGTCGTCGACATCGTCACCCCCGGCGATTCGCACGCCGAGATCGCGATCGCCGCCCTCACCGCCGGCAAGCACGTCCTGTGCGAGAAGCCCCTCGCCAACACCGTCGACGAGGCCCGGCGCATGGCCGAGGCCGCCTCGTCCGCCGCAGACAACGGCATCCGCTCGATGGTCGGCTTCACGTACCGGCGTCTTCCCGCCACGACCTTCGCCCGCGACCTCGTCGTCGCGGGCCGCCTCGGCGACATCCGCCAGGTGCGCGCCGAATACCTCCAGGACTGGCTGAGCGACGCCGAGGCCCCGCTCACGTGGCGCCTGCAGAAGGACCGCGCCGGATCCGGCGCCCTCGGCGACATCGGCGCCCACGCCGTCGACCTCACCGAGTTCATCACCGGGCAGCGCGTGAGCCGCGTCGCCGGCATCCTCGAGACGATCGTCGACGAGCGTCCCGTCCTCGCCTCCTCGACCGGCCTCTCCGGTTCCGCGGGCACCGAACGCGGGGCCGTCACGGTCGACGACCTCGCCCTGTTCACCGGTCGCCTCGAGAGCGGCGCCCTCGCCTCGTTCGAGGCCTCGCGCTTCCGCCTCGGCCGCAAGAACGCCCTGCGGATCGAGATCGCCGGATCCCTCGGCTCGCTGTCGTTCGACCTCGAGAGCCCGAACGAACTGCAGTTCTACGACGCCACGCTCCCCGCCGCCGAGCAGGGCTTCCGTCGGATCCTCGTCACCGAACCCGAGCACCCGTACGTCGCCGCGTGGTGGCCCACCGGTCACATGCTCGGCTACGAGCACGGCTTCTCGCACCAGGCGAAGGACTTCGTCGAGGCCGTCGCCGCCGGAGCCGCCCCGACCCCCTCGTTCGCCGACGGCCTGCACGTGCAGGAGGTGCTCGACGCCGTCGCGCGCAGCTCCGAGGCCGATGGCGTCTGGACCGGCGTCGATGCCGACCTGGCCACCGCTTCTTCCGGGGGCCGCGCGTTCGCGGCATCCTGAATCCGATCCCGGAACCGCACCGACGAAAGGACGCCGCGATGACGCGACCGATCACCCTCTTCACCGGCCAGTGGGCCGACCTCCCCTTCGAGGAGGTGGCCCGTCTCGCCGGCGAGTGGGGCTACGACGGCCTCGAGATCGCCTGCTGGGGGGACCACCTCGACCCTTGGCGCTGGGACGACGAGGCCTACGTGCAGGGCAAGCTCGACGTGCTCGAGCGCAACGGCCTGAAGGTGTGGACCATCTCGAACCACCTCAAGGGACAGGTCGTCTGCGACGACCCCATCGACCAGCGTCACCGCGACATCGTGTCGGACCGGGTGTGGGGCGACGGCGACCCCGAGGGCGTGCGTCAGCGCGCCGCCGAAGAGCTCAAGAACACCGCCCGCCTGGCATCCAAGCTGGGAGTGAAGACCGTCACGGGCTTCACCGGCTCGAGCATCTGGAAGTACGTCGCGATGTTCCCGCCCGCCACCGAGCAGATGGTGGATGCCGGATACCAGGACTTCGCGGACCGCTGGAACCCGATCCTCGACGTGTTCGACGAGGTCGGCGTGCGTTTCGCCCACGAGGTGCACCCCTCCGAGATCGCCTACGACTACTGGACGACCCAGCGGGCTCTCGAGGCCATCGGGCACCGCGAGGCCTTCGGGTTGAACTGGGATCCCTCGCACATGGTGTGGCAGGACATCGATCCGGTCGCGTTCCTATGGGACTTCCAGGACAAGATCTTCCACGTGCACTGCAAGGACACGAAGAAGCGTCTCGGCAACGGCCGCAACGGACGCCTGTCGTCGCACCTGCCGTGGGCCGACCCGCGCCGCGGGTGGGACTTCATCTCGACCGGGCACGGCGATGTGCCGTGGGAGGACGCCTTCCGCATGCTCAACGCCATCGGCTACGACGGGCCGCTGTCGGTCGAGTGGGAGGACGCGGGCATGGACCGCCTGGTCGGAGCGCCCGAGGCGCTCGGATTCGTGCGGAAGCTGTCGTCGTACGAGCCCTCCGGGGCGGCGTTCGACGCGGCGTTCAGCCAGCGCTGATCCGGGGGGATCGGTCGGAAGCGAAAGAAGGGCCGGATGCGGAGGCATCCGGCCCTTCCGTCTGCCCGGGCGGGGCCTGAGGGGGCGCCGAAGCGCCCTTGCTCCCCGCGACACGACGCAGGAGATCCGGTCGCGCGATACCGTTCTGGCCGCACGGCGGGCGGATGTGGGACGGAGACTCCTGCGTTGTGCCCGCAGCCGCGATGCGGGGTCGCCCTGGCCGAGCTCCGAGCTACGGCGGCCCGAGCGTCCTCCACCGCGGGCCAGCGGCCACGACGCAGGAGATCCACCCCGGTGACACCGCCTCTGGCGGGCGCGGGACGGGGCTCGAGTCCGAGACTCCTGCGTTGTGTCCCGCCGGGTCAGACGCCCAGGCCGCGCAGCACCAGGTCGCGGACGCCCGCGGCGGGCAGCGACTCGGCGTCGGGCAGCAGGCCTGCGTCGCTCGAGACGAGCATCGGTCCGTCGCGCCGCGTCGACGACAGGCGGCCGTGCGTCCCGCGGACGCACGAGGGGTCGAGCGGCACCGTGCTCATCGCGTAGCGCAGGCCCAGCTTCTTCTTCACGAGGTTCGCGCCGGCCTTGGCCTTGGCGAAACGGTCGGCGGGGTCGAAGAACAGCTCGGCGGGGTCGTATCCGGGCTTGCGGTGGATGTCGACGCCCCGGGCGTACTCCGGGGCGCGCTCGTCGTCGAGCCAGAAGTAGTAGGTGAACCAGGCGCCGGGCTCGGCCACCACCACCAGTTCGCCGGAGCGCTCGTGGTCCAGGCCGTACCGCGCCTGCGCGTCGCGGTCGAGAACCTCGTCGACACCCTCGAGTCCGCGCAGCAGCGCCGTCACGCGGGGGAGGTCGGCGGCATCCGGAACGTACACGTGAGCGACCTGATGGTCGGCCACGGCGAACGCGCGCGAGGTCCACGGGTCGAGTTGTTCGCGGCCGTCCTGCACGTACACCTCGAGCAGTCCCTCGCGGCGCAGGGCGCGGTTGACGTCGACGGGGCGCGATGCCTGTTCGATGCCGTACTCCGACACCGCGACGACGCTGTACCCGCGGTCGAGCGCATCGGTCAGCAGGGGCGCGATCGCGTCGTCGAGCTCGCGCGCCGCGCGCTCGGCTTCGGGGCCGTTCGGGCCGAAGCGTTGAAGGTCGTAGTCGAGGTGCGGCAGGTACGCCATCGCCAGGTCGGGCGCCGGACCCCACCGCTCGGTGATGACGCCGCGCGTCGCCTCGGCGAGCCACGCGCTGCTCTGGATCGTCGCGGTCGGGCCCCAGTACTGGAACAGGGGGAACTCGCCCAGCGCCCCGACCAGCTGGTCGTGCAGGGCCGCGGGGCGGACGTACGCGTCGGGGCTCTTGCGCCCGTCGGCGTGGTAGATCGGGCGCGGGGTCACGGTGATGTCGGTCGTCGCCCCCATCGCGAACCACCAGCCGAGGTTGGCCGTGGTCAGCTCGGGGCGCGAGCGCCGCGCGGTCTCCCACACCTTCTCTCCGGCGACGAGCTTGTTGTGCTGGCGCCACAGGAGAGGGTCGCCGAGGCCGCGGAAGTGCCAACCGTTGCCGACGATCCCGTGCTCGCGCGGCATCGTGCCGGTGAGCATGGTCGACTGCACGCTGCACGTGACGGCCGGGAGGATCGTGTCGAGCCCCAGCTGCCCGCCGGCGCGGCCGAGCGCGGTGAGTCGGGGCATCGCGGCGAGCGCGCGCGGGGTGAGCCCCACGATGTCCAGCAGCAGGACCTTGCTCATACCAGGCTCCTTTCGTCGATTCGGGATGCCGGCACCCCGGCGACAGCGCGCGGCAGGTGCGCGTGCGCCCAGCGCAGTTCGGCCGCGATCCCGCCGACGAGCGTTTCGGGCTGCAGTTCGTCGGGCAGCACCGACCAGGTGTAGGTCTCGATGTCGAGGTGGGCGTCACCGCCACCGGGGGTCTCGAGGACCGCGTCGACCGCGGCGAGCAGCACCTCGGTCGTGGCGCGGAGGGGGGCTGCGGGACGCGCGTGCAGGGGGATGTGGACGTGCACGCGCCAGGCGCGGTCGGTCGGCCACGGCGCGGCGGCGTAGAGCACCTCGGGGAGGTCATCGGCGGAGCGTCGACCCCCGGCCTCGCGCACCTGGTGGACGTAGCGTTCCTCGGCGAAGGGGCGGAGGGCGTCCGCCGTGCGGGGGTCGGCGGGGTCGGGCACCTCGAGGGCGACCGAGGCCTGCACTTTCACGATGCGGATGCCGGCGGCGGCGGCCGCGGCGACCGCTCCGGCGGGGTCGGCGAACGACACGGCGAGGTGGCAGGTGTCCAGACACAGCCCGAGTCGGCCCCCGGCGGTCAGGTGCGGGCGGGCGCCGAGCCAGGCCACCACGTCGGCGACGTCGTCGAGGATGCAGCCCGGCTCGGGTTCGATCGCCACGCGGACGATGCGTCCCGTCTCGCGCTCGAGCGCGGCGAGGCCCTCGACGAGTCCGGCGAGGTGCTCCTCCGCGGCGCGGTCGGCCGCGGCATCCCACCCCTCCCTCCATCCCAGCGGGAGCGTCGAGATGCTGCCCTCGGCCCCGGCGGGAAGAAGCGCCGCGAGGGCGCGCGCGCAGTCGAGCGTGTACTCCAGGCGCTCGCGCGTGGTCCAGTCGGGGCGGTACACCGCGAGCTTCACGACGTCGTCGTGGAACCCGCGGTACGGGAAGGCGTTGACCGTGCGCAGCTCCAGCCCGTTTCGCGCGAGGGCGTCGGCGAGGACACCGCGGGCCCGCGGGTCGTCGGAGAGGAGGGATGCCACGCCCACCGGCATCCACAGTCCGACGCCGAGCCGCTCGAGGCCCGCCGCCCGCCGGACGGGGCCCGCGTGCTCGTCGAGCTGGCGGACGATGCCGGGCAGGTCTTCGGCGGGGTGGACGTTCGTGCAGTACGACAGCTCCACCCTCACGCCCCCTGGCGCGATGCCATACCGCGCAGCACGGAGTTGCCGGCGAACAGCTCGGGCCCCTGGCTCGCGGGAGCGAAGCCGTCGATCGGGTCGGTGTTCACGCGCCCGCTCTGCGCGTAGAAGTCGCGCGGGTTGCGCCACAGGATCCGGTCGACGTCGTCGTCGCTGAACCCGGCGTCGAGCATCGCCAGACCCGTCTTCGCCGTCTTGAGCGGGTCGGAGCGGCCCCAGTCGGCCGCGGAGTTCACGATGACGCGGTCGAGCCCGATGCGCTGCATGATGGCGACGACGCGCTGCTCGTCCATCTTGGTGTCGGGGTAGATCGAGAAGCCCATCCAGGCGCCGCTGTCGGCGACCGCGTCGACGCAGGTCTCGTTGAGGTGGTCCACGAGCACGCGCTCCATCGCGATGCCGGACTCGGCCACCACGTCGAGCGTGCGCCGGGTGCCCACGGTCTTGTCGCGATGCGGAGTGTGGACGAGTACGGGGAGGTCGAACTCGATGCCGAGCGCGAGGTGCTGGCGCAGGATCTCGTCTTCTTCGGGGGTCATCGAGTCGTAGCCGGTCTCACCGACCGCGACGACCCCGTCCTTGGCGAGGTACGTCGGCAGCTCGGCCATGACCTCGCGGCAGCGCGCGTCGTTCGCCTCTTTCGGGTTGAGCGCGATCGTGCAGTGGTGGCGGATGCCGAACTGCGCCGCACGGAACCTCTCCCACCCGATCAGCGCGTCGAAGTAGTCGAGGAACGACCCCACGCTCGTGCGCGGCTGGCCGAGCCAGAACGCCGGCTCCACCAGGGCGCGCACGCCCGCGTCGTACATCGCCTCGTAGTCGTCGGTCGTGCGGGCGGACATGTGGATGTGGGGATCGAAGATGCGCATGTCAGGCCCTTTCGCGAGCACGGAGGAAGGAGAGGTCGTCGGGCACGGAACGGCCGGCGGCACGACGCTCGGCGGCGAAGCGCTCCGCCATCGCGGCGAGCTCGTCGTCGGCGCGGGCGTCGAGGGCGACGACGACCGAGAGGGGGATGCCGAGGAACACGCACTTCAGCACGCCGTGACGCCACGCGTGGTCGTCGAGGTGGTCGGCGGCGAAGCGCCCGAGGGCGGCGGCGACCAGTCGCGTGTCATTGGCGCGGAGGGCGTCCGCGACGAGCTCCAGACCGGCCTCACGCCAGGCGGCGGTGGGCGCGATGATCGCGTCGAGGCCGCGCAGCACCCCGCGGCGCTCGGCGTCGTCGCCGCGGCGATACAGCGCGACCGCCAGGGCCGGGTCGGCTCCGCTGTCGGCCAGGGCCGCGATGAGGGCGGCGCGGGCGACATCGTCGGCGGTGGGGCCGAACGGCGCGGCCGAGAGGGGGTCCCGCCCCACCTCGCGACCCGCCGCGGCGAACAGGCGCGCGGCGCGGGCGGCATCCGCGCGCACCTGCTCGACGGCGAGGGCGGTCCAGGGGTGGAGGGGCCGACCGTCCCCGGAGGACGAGGTTTCGACCGCGCTCCGCGTCGGGGCGATGACCGAGCGCTCCCCCGCCGCGACCAGCGCCGCCATGCTCGACGCCGCGAGCTCGGGGGCCGCGTGCGCGTGCCGCGGCAACTCCACCGCGATCACGCCGCGGTAGTCGATTTCGCGCAGCGTCGAGAGGGCGGCATCCAGGTCGAGCTCGCCCTCCCCGAACGGAAGGTGCTCGTGCGCGGTGGGGAGCATGTCGTCGGCCTGCACGTTGCGCAGCAGGGGGCCCGCCGCTCGCAGAGCACCCACCACCCCGTCGGGCTCGACCACCACGCAGTGACCGAGGTCGACCGTGAGGCCGAGGTTCGCGGGGTGGCCGAGCCGGGCGCGGAGCGCGAGGGCGTCGGCCACGGTCTCGACCAGCATCCCCGGCTCGGGCTCGAGAGCGAGGGTGACGCCGGCGTCGGCGGCGAACGCGGCGAGCTCGACGAGACGTTCCTCGAGGAGCACGCGCGCCTGATCGGTGGAGACGTCGTCGGGCACGACCCCGCTCCACAGCGAGACGCACTCGGCATCCAGGATCGCGGCGATCTCTACCGCCCGCCGCAGGAAGGCCATGCGCGACGCGGCGTCGCGGTCGACGAGGGTCGGCCGGTGCTTGCGCAGGGGGTCGAGCAGGTAGCGTGCGCCCGTCTCGACGACCACCCGCAGTCCCCGGCGGCGGAGGTCCGCAGCGAGCGCCTCGCTCTGTTCGCGCCAGTCGGGGGCGAAGGGGTCGAGGTGGGGGTGACCGAGGGTCAGGGCGACGGCGCCGTACCCGTGATGCTGCAGCACGTCGAGGGCGGAGGGCAGCGGGTGGTCGGTGAAGCCGTTGGTGCCGTATCCCCAGGTCCAG
The DNA here is from genome assembly GCF_900104345.1 of Microbacterium testaceum StLB037. GTDB lineage: Bacteria > Actinomycetota > Actinomycetes > Actinomycetales > Microbacteriaceae > Microbacterium > Microbacterium testaceum_A. The sequence goes on along the minus strand of NZ_FNJN01000002.1, from coordinate 528,394 downwards.
CTCATGTGATGTCTCCCGTCGAACGGCGGCGGCCGAGTACGCGGCTGAGAATCTCGATGCCCAGCAGGGCCGCGGTCGCCAGCGGTGAGCCCGCCCGGGCGGCGAGGGCGGACTGCAGGGGCACGACGGCGCGGATGCCCGCCCGGGTGGCGTCCCGTGCCCGAGCCGCCCCGGGATCACGAGCGACCGCGAACTGGCCGGGCAGGACCGCGGCGAGGTAGCGCGCTCCCCCGAGCACGGCGGCGGAGCGGTTCGAGCGTCCGAGGAGACCGGATGCCGCCACGGCGACGCTCGTGGCCACGGCGACGCGACCGGTGCTCGCCGTCGACCCGTCGACCTCGCCCCGCGAGATCGCGGTGACGGCGACCGTGTGGGCGGCGACCGCACCCGCGGGGACCAGGGCCGAGCGCCACCCCGGCCCGGCCGCACCCATCATCACGTCGAGCCCGCGGCAGACGGCCATGACGACCGGACCGGCCGCCGTCGGCTTGAACGCGGTGTCGTAGGCCCACAGCGCTCCGGCGAGAGCGACCGACACCAGACCCGAGCGGCGGCCGGCGGCGAACGCCGCGCCCACCCCGAGGGCGGTGAGACCGACGCCTACCGCGAGCGCGCGGTCGCGGTTGATCCGCCCCGAGGGGATGGGGCGCTCGGGGCGCTCGAGCGCATCGAGGTCGGCATCCGCCCAGTCGTTCAGCGCCATCCCGGCGCTGTACAGGCAGACGGACGCGGCCGCGAGCGCGCCGACGCGCAGGGGACCGTCGCCGCCCGGCCCGCGCGCGCTCAACGCCCCGACGAGAGCGTCGCCGAGGACGGTGAGCGAGGCGGGGGCGCGGACGAGGTCGAGGTAGTCCGCGACCCGCGTCACGGTGCGGCGACCCGGGCTGCCGCGACGGCGGCTGCGGTCTCGTGCACCCACGAGACGAACTGGGCGGTCTGCTCGCCGAAGCCGTGGACGTCGCTCCCCCACGGATCCTTGAAGAAGCAGCCGAGGGCGGTGACGACCCCCGCGTGGCCCGCGCGGGTCGCGAGAGACAGCGCTCGGACGAGGTCGATGACCAGGGGCGCCGCGAGAGCGGAGTCGTAGGCGCTCCACGTGGTCTGCAGCGTGACGCGACTGCCGAGGAACCCTGTCGCGCTGACGTGGTCCCACGCGGTCTTCACGTCGCCGAGGTCGGGCACGTTGTCGATGTGCAGCGGAGTGACGACGTCGTCGCCGACGAGAGCGTGCAGACCGCGGTTCTTCGACACCAGCTTGGAGCGGACGGCCTCGGGGTCGGCCAGGGTCGCGCCGTCGCCGCCGCCGAGGAGGTTGGTGCCGGCCCAGGACTGCACCCGGAACCCGCGGGCGGCGAACATCGGCGCCAGCACCGTCCGCAGCAGCGTCTCGCCGGTCTTGCCGTCCTGCCCCGCGTACGCGATGCCCGCGCGTTCGGCGCGCTCGCGCAGGACGGGGAGGTTGAGGGATGCCGAGGGGGTGAAGGCGGCGTAGGCGGCTCCGGCCGCGATGGCGGCGAGGGCGGCGCGCGAGCTGGGCGGAAGGACCCGCACACCCGGGGTCGTCAGGGCCGCGTGCAGGAGGGCGTCGTCTTCGAATCCGGGGTGGTACGGGGGAAGGGGCTCGGTGGACGAGACGTCGATGACGACGACCTCGCGCAGGTCGTGACGGTCGCGGAAGTCGGCGATGTCGGCCGCGAGCAGGTCGATCTCGTCCTGCTGGGTCGCCGTCATCGTGGGGACGGGGCGGAGGTTCTGCTCGGTCTCGCGCAGGCGCTCGGCCACCGCGTCGACGAGGGCCACGGGGAACATCCCGCCGGCGGCGAGCTGACGCGCGCGTTCCTCGAGCGGGGTCGACGAGATGTCGTGTCCGCCGACGACGATGTCGGCGATCGCGGGGAACTCGTCGACGCGCACCGCGTCGGTCTCGGTCGTGAGGCCGACGGGCGTCGCGACGCCCAGGGCGAGGGCGTGGATGCCGAGGGTGGCCGTGGTCGCGAGCGAGCCGCGAGCGCCGATGAACCAGGCGCCGACGTCGGCGGTGCGGCGGGTGTCCGAAGTGTTCACGCGGGGGTCCGTTCTTCGTTGAGGGACGTCGAATACCGGGTACGCACGACGGCACGACTCCGTGGGGGCGGAGCCGTTCGAGAGGGGCGCTCCGAGGGGGATGGAGGGCGACCCGGGGTGGTGGGGGACTCGTCGTCGAGGTGTCCTGGTCCTTCCGACAGTAGTGCGGCTTTTGCGGTAAGGCAACCAAAAGATGTCGGAATGAGGAGCAATATTCGTCGACGGCTCGACGAGAGGGAAGGACGCCCCGCTCAGCCGCGCGCGGCGAGAGCCCGCAGCACCTCGAGCTGGTGCACCGGGCCGCCTCCTTCGTGTCCGTTCCACGGGTAGACGCGAATGCTCTTCTCGCCCACGTAATGGTTGTACGCCGCATAGACGGTCGACGGAGGGCACACGGCATCGCGCAGTCCCACCGAGAAGAGGGCGGGAACCCTCGCTCGCGCGGCGAAGTTGACGCCGTCGAGGTACGAGAGAGAGCGGAACACCGCCTCTTCCTCGCCGCGCCGAGTCTGCAGGTACGCGATGATCTCGCTGTAGGGCGCGGCGTCGGTAATGGCGACCGCCCGACGCATCGCACTGAGGAACGGGAAGTCGATCGCGGCGAACCGGAGTCCCTCGCTCAACGCCGCTGCGGCGAGCGCGATGCCCCCGCCCTGGCTCCCGCCCCACACGCTGACGCGCGTCGCATCGATCGCCGGGTGCGAGCGGACCGCATCGATTGCGAGCACCGCATCGCAGAAGACACGGCGGTAGTAGGAGCGGGAAGGATCGTCGAGCCCTTCGGTCACGCGACCGGCGACGTGCGGCGCTCCGCCCACGGGGTCGGAGGTCGCCCCGGGCAGCGCGCCGCTGCTCTGCCCCCGCGTGTCCATGACCATCACCGCGAACCCCGCGGAGGGCAGCAGCGTGTGCTGGTGGGCGAGGCCGCGACCGGAGTTGTAGCCGATGTACTGCACGACGCACGGCAGAGGCCCCGAAGCTCCGCGCGGGCGCAGGAGCCACGCGCGCACCTCGTGCCCCCCGAAGCCCGCGAAGACGACATCGTCGACCTCGACGCCGGTCACACCGGTGTCGTCGGTGTCGAGCGGGGTGAAGCGCGCGGTCCACGACGCCGCCCTTGCCTCGCCGAGCGTCTCGGCCCAGAAGGCGTCGAAGTCGGCGGGCTCCTCTCGCGGCGGGCGGAAGGCCTCGAGGTCGGCGAGCGGCAGGTCGAACTGGGTCACGGGTTCTCCTTCTCCGCGGACGCTCGCGAGAGCACCCGGTCGATGTGCGCGTGGGTCGCGGCGAATGCCCGCGAGCGGACGGCGTCGAGTCCGCGGTACTCGCGGTGGCCGTAGGGCTGCACGTCGAGCTCCAGTTCGGCACCCGTCGCCTCGTCGATCGCGTTGGCGACGGCGAACTGCCCGGGCGGGGGAACGTGACGGTCGCGTAAAGCGCATTCCACGCGCACCGGCACGCGGACGAACGTCGCCGCCGTGGACGCATCGAAGAAGCGCAGGACCTCGCGCGACGCAGGGTGGGCCCCGACGTGAGCCCGCACACGCTCGCCACTGCCTTCGCAGGGCAGGCGCAGGCGCAGATCGTACTGGCCGAAACTCGGCACGATCAGCGTCGCCCCCACGAAACGGTCATCCCAGGGAAGAGCGAGCGCCCCGATCCCGCCGCCGAAGCTCTCGCCCACGTAGTACAGCGGGATCGGTCCGGCCAAAGCTCTCAGCGCCGACCCGGCATGCCAGAGATCGACGGCGCATCGGCCGAGAACGTACTCGTCGATCGAGTGGATGCCGTGGAGCACGTGCCCGTCGGCGGGCGTGGGTGCGCCGAGCCCGGCGTTGAGCGACCCCTGTCCTCTCGCGACGGGGAAGAAGACCGCCGCATCGTCCGGGACGCGATCGAAGTCGGGCGCCTCGCGCCCGCCGTAGCCGTGACCGTGGACGATCCCCACCCGCGGCGGCATTCCGCCCACCGCGGTCGCGAACCACCCGCGAGCGCGCAGACCGTCGGCGACGGTGTGGTCGACGAGGAAGAGCGACCGCCCGTCCGCGCGCCCGAGGGGTGTCATCCTCGGATCGGGGTCGACCTCGGCTGCCGCCGCCGCCCAGGCTTCCCAGCGCTCGGCGAAACCGACGGGCGGAGCGACCGGGGGCACCGCGCGAAGGGCCGGCAGCTCGAAGCCGTAATCGCCCTCCCCCGCGGGATCGGCGATGACGCCGTTCACGAGCGGGCCGCCGTGGAAGACTGGAGGCCCGAACGAGAGGAGCGATCGTGCTCGCCGCCGAACGCCGATCCCGCCTCCTGGCCGAGGTTCGCCGACAGGGAGCCGCCGCGGTCCCCGATCTGGCCGAGACCCTCGGGGTCAGCGAGATGACCATTCGGCGCGATCTCGACGTGCTGGCGGCCGATGGCCGCGTCGATAAGGTGCGCGGGGGCGCTCGCACGCCGCAGCCCGGAGTCGCGGCATCCCGTGACTTCGCCACGCAGTCCCGCCGCAACGGAGACGGCAAGAGGGCCATCGCCCGCCGCGCGGCCGAGCTCGTCGAGCCGGGCATGTCGGTGGGACTGAGCGGAGGCTCCACGACGTGGGCTCTCGCGCGCGAGCTCCGCGGCATCGACGACCTGACGATCGTGACGAACTCCCTGCCCGTCGCCGACGTGTTCGCCCGCCCCGACAGAGCGGACGAGCCCTACACGCAGACGGTGGTGCTCACCGGCGGCGTCCGCACTCCCGCCGACGCACTGGTCGGTCCGGTCGCCGTCGCGTCCCTCGAGCATCTGCACTGCGACATCGTCTTCCTCGGTGTGCGCGGCCTGGACCTCACAGCGGGGCTGACGACCTCGAACCTGCTCGAGGCCGAGACCAACCGCGCCCTCGTCGCGGCGGGGGGCCGAGCGGTCGTCCTCGCGGACCACACGAAATGGGGAGCCGTGGGACTCACCACCATCGTGGATCTGCACGAGGTCGACCTGGTGGTCACCGACGAGGGACTCGCGCCCGACGCCGAAGAGACGCTGCGCGCGCACGTCACCGAGCTGTGGGTGGCCGCCCACGGCGACGACTGAGACCCGCCCGCCCCCGCGCGGGGAACGGACGGCGAGAGCCGGGCTCACCGCGCGGTACTCGCTCGCGCGATCACCGTGGCATCCACCACGATGTGTCGCACCGGAACGTCCGCGCCGGGCCGAGCCGCCATCTGACGCTCGAGCTCGGTGAACGCCGCTTCGACGATCCCGTGATCGTCGGGCGCCACCGACGAGAGCGCAGGGACCGAGAACTGCGCGGCGTGCACGTTGTCGATGCCGATCACCGCGACGTCGCTCGGCACCGCCCGCCCGCGCTCGTGCAGAGCCGCGAGCACGCCGAAAGCGACGGAGTCGTTGGAGCACACCACGCCGTCGTATGCGACGCCCGAGGAGTGAAGTCGGCCCAGCGCCGCCGCGCCCTCCTCGGAGGTGAACGCATCGACCGAGACGATGAGCTCCGGGTCGTCGGCCAGGCCCAGGCGCGACACGGCGTCGCGGTACCCGGCGAAACGCTGGTCGGCGGCATCCGAGGGGCGTGACACGCGAGGTCCGAGGAACGCGACCCGGCGGCACCCGGCGTCGGCGAGATGCGCGGTCGCCAGGTCAGCCGTGCGGCGGTTGTCGATCGAGACGTGCGTGAAAGGGCTGACCGCGATGTGCTCACCGAGGAGCACGAGCGGTCCCGGATCCGTACGCCGGGTGAGGTCCCCGACCGTCAGAGAACGCGGGATGTGGATGAGGCCGTCGGTCTCGGGGAGCCCCACCCCGTTCGCGACGTCGATCTCCCGCTGATGGTCGCCCTCGGTCTGCTGGATGAGGATCGACAACCCGCGCGCCTCGGCCCCGCGCGCCAGCAGGGTCGTGAGCTCGGCGAAGTAGGGCTCCTCGAGATTGGGCACGGCGAGCGCGATGATCCGGGTGCGCTGTCGGCGCGAGAGCGGCGAGATCCGCCGCGTGGCCGAAGGCGTGTCGGTCATGGCGGGACTCCTCGTCGAGGACCGGGCGGCGCTCGCGCGCACCGCCGAGCGGTCTGTTCTGGGGGCTACGGTATCGCGCGGCATGTCACTCCTGGACACGGAAGGCCACGATGCGGGCCTCCGGAGCGCCGTGGGTCGCCGTCACGACCACGCGGGCGGCGTCGATCGCGCCCATTCCGGGAGGAAGCGGGTGGCTGCGCCGGCGGCTACGGTTGTCCGCCACGGTCGCGACCTCGGTCCACTCCTCGGACCCGGCCACCTGGATCTCGACCCGGTACGTGTCGACGAGCGAGGGCATCACGAGGTGCGGATCGCGGTGATGGTGAAGGGTGTTCAGCTCGATGTCGGGGTCGTCGTCGAAGACCAGCACGATCTCGCGCGCGACGACGGGCCGGTCCCAATCGAGCCGCAGCCACGCCTCTGCCTCGGTCAACGGTGCCGAGGCCCACAGGTTCGGTCCGCCGAAGGGGCGCTGGTATCCACCGACCGCGCGTTCCGGTGCCAACGCCTCCGATGCGGTGGGAACGCGGAACTGGACCGACCGCCCCCGCAGCGGCTTCGTCGGCCACTGCACCAGCAGCTCGTCGAGGCTCACCTGCACGTTCTGATCCTCGGCGTCCGAGGTGTGGACGAGTGTGAGAACGCCGGGGGGCAGCTCGTCCGTCACGAAGAGCGTGACCCCGGTCTGGGCGCGGACGACGATGACGGCGTTCGCCGGAGTCTCGGGTTCCCAGCGCACCGGAGCGTGCACCCACCTTGCATCCCCCGCGGCCACGGCCACCGTGACGGCATGCTCGAGGCGTTCGGGCACGACGTTCTGGGCGAGCCCCGTCGACCACACCTCGACCGCGAGGTCCACGTCCTGCTCGGCGGCGACACGCACCTCGAATCCGTCGAGACACGGGTGAACGGGAACGACGACTCCGACATCTTCGGTGAGCGGATGCGGACGGGCGACCGCGATGTCGCTCGGGCCGAGTCCCGCCCGCACGCCCGAAGCCGAGACACGGGCGGAGAGGGCGAGGTTCGCCGGATCGGCATCGACGACGCCGATCAGCGGGGCGTCCTGACGCAGCAGGAGCTGACGGAGCTCCTCGCGGTGGTTCTCGTAGAGCCCCCGCGGGGTCGTTCGACGGGCGAGGCCGAGGGATGCCGCTGTCCCGGCCGCCTCGCCCATCGCCGCGCAGGTGGCCATCACGCGCGCGGCCCCGAAGGCGATGTGCGTGGCGGAGATGTCGCGCCCGGCCATCAGGAGGTTCTCGACGTCAGCGGAGTAGAGCGAGCGGAACGGAATCTCGAAGACTCCGTTCGAGAAGCGTTGGACGGCGCCCGCACCCGTCGCGTACATGCCCTCCTTCGGGTGCAGGTCGATCGACCAGCCGCCGAAGGCCACGCCGTCGTCGAATCGCGTCTGTTCGATCACGTCGCGCTGGTGCAGCGTGTAGTCGCCGACGAGGCGGCGGTACTCGCGCTTGCCGGGCACATTGCCGATCCACTCGAGATCGAGGTTCTCGGCGTCGAACTCGCCCGAGTTCTTGATGTGGTCCCAGATGCCCAGAATCACCGAGCGCAGCTCGTCGCGGATGCGCTCGTTGTCGTGGACGATGTCGAGCTCACCGCCCCACTCGATCCACCAATAGTGCGCACCGCTGTCACCGCTGCGGATGATGCGCGATGACGGGATCGGGGTCTCGAGGATCGACTTCGCCGAGGCGGGGGCGACGAAGCGCACCGGGTGCCCCACGTCCTTCGTGTAGAACAGCAGCGTCGAGCCGAGAAAAGTGCGCTCGGCCTCTTCCGGCGCCCAGTCCTCGTCGAATTCTCCGCGCGATTCCTTGCCGAGCCGCGCCCGCGCCCCGGCGAGGTGACCGACGAGTCCATCACCGGTGCAGTCGAGGAAGACCGGGGCGACGAAGCGCGTCTCGGTCTCGGCTCCCATGGTCCACCCCGTCACCGACTCGATGCGACGCGCCCCCTCGGGGCCGGTGGCGACCACGTCGCGGACATCGGTGTTGAGGTACAGCGAGATGTTCGGCTCGGCGCGCACGGCATCCAGCACGACGTCGTCCCAGTGGATGGGGTTCCCGTCGGGATTGCGGTACTGGTTCTCGAGGTACAGCTCACCGATGATCCCGTTCTCGCGGGCCCAGCGTTGATTGCCGTGCGCGGTCGCCCCGCACACCCAGACCCGGACCTCCGACGAGGAGTTCCCGCCCAGCACCGGTCGGTTGTTGATGAGGGCGACGCGTCGGTCGAGCCGGGCGGCGGCGATGGCGGCGGCGACTCCGGAGAGCCCACCACCGACGACGACCACGTCGTAGTCGGCCGTGTGTGAACGCATACTGCGGGTGTCCTTCCTGGGGACGCGGGGGCGTCCGAGTGTCGTGCGAGGGGAGGTCGATGGGCTCAGTCCACGGCGATCGCCTCGATCTCGAAGACCCGCGCGACGTCGGTGGTTGACGCCGAGGGGTCGCTGATCAACAGGCGCACCCCGTCCGCGACGACTCCCGTGGCCGGGATGCTCACCAGGCGTTGCGTGTTCCCGGCGATGGAGCCGATGCTCGTCCAGCCCGCCGCGGTGTGCACCTGCACGTCGAACGAACGGAGGACGGCCGCCGAACCCGTGTCCGCGCTGTAACCGCTCCGCACGCGCACCTCGTGGAGCGCCGCCGCAGCGAAGTCCACCGAGATCCACGGAGTGGAGTCACCCGCCGCCGAGATCCATCGGCTGGCGTCACTGCAGACGCCGTCGACGGCGAGGGACGGGCCCGTGTCGGACCGCAGGCTCGACGAGGCTGTCGCCGTGGCACCGAGAGCCACGTTGACCCCTCCCGGGTCATCGCGGAGGTCGGCGACGAGGGTCGAGAGGGAGGTGGCGGGTCCTACTGCGGCGTCGCGCGGGACGACCGCCCGCGCGAGCCGGGCGGGAGCCGCGGCCGGCGCCGAGAGGTACGCGATGTCGGCGTCGTCGGTCGACCGCGTCTGGACGCGCAGACGCTGCTGCCCGAGGCCCGATTCGCCGATGCCGGCGAAGGTCCACGACGATGCGGCGTCATCGCGTTCAGCGACGACGGCACGGCTGCGCACCTCGCCGCACACCTGAGCGGTGACGACGGTGTAGAGCCGAGTCGTCGTCCCCGCCCGGGTCACGTCGACCGCTGCCGAGGTGGCGACACCGTCGCCGAGGGCCGCGGTGTCGAGGACCTTCTCATCGACCCATCCCGAGCCGTCCCACCGTGCGAAATGCGCGTCGTAGGCCGAACGATCCGCCTCGACGAAGCGATATGCGACCCCCGCGAGAGCAGAACCGTCGAGGGCGAGCTTGGCCGACTGCACCGCGGGGGTATAGCTGCGGATGCTTTCGCCGGGCACGAAGGGGCGCCAGACGACCGATCCCGCCGTGGCGGGGGTGATCGGAGCGACCAGCGTGGTGCCCGCGGCGTCCGTGAGCGACCCCGTCGCGGGGTCATAGACGGCGTACGAGCCGAGATGCCGCGCCGGGTCGGCGGGGAACGGACCCCACTCCCACAGCACGTGCACCCGACCGTCGGGCGACACCTCGAGGTCGTCGGGGTAGAAGGAGTACCCCTTCGCCGCGGCGATCGTCGTCTCTCGCGCCCACGCACCGGCAGTGCGGTCGTAGCGATACAGCACGCCCTCCCGTGCCCCGTCGGCATCCGTACCGGTCCGCACCAGCACCCAGGCGTCGCCGTCGGCTCCGCGCGCCGTGACCGGGTAGGTGATGTCGACGTCGAGGTCGGGCATGGTCGAGGTCCGGTCGACCATCGTGCGGACGTCGCCCGCGGTGTCGGAGCGGAAGTAGTTCCACTGCTCGTTGTGCATCGAGACGAAGGCGTGGATGATCCCGTCGCCGTCGACGACGATGGACGGTTGGTTATGACCGTTGTCGTCCACGAAGGTGACGCACGCCGTCTGCGCCGAAGCACGGAGGCATCCTTCTGTCCACGCACCGTCCGCAGAGCGAGAGGCGAGGTGCACCTCGTGTCGAGCAGCCTGGGCGGCCGGGGCGTTGAAGGCGAAGAGCGTCGTCTCGCCGACCACGTCGAGGGGGTTCCACCATGCCGCCTGGTTCGATGAGTCGACGGCGAAGGGGAGCTCTTCGACGGTCGTCGCAGAGCTCACGGTCGCCGACGCCGAGGGCGCGACGACGAGCCCGAGGGCGAGCGCCGCAACCGCGACCGCGCTCCCCCCGCGGAGGATCCTCATCTCAACCGACCAGCTTCTGCGCGGCCTCGCCGGCCTGCTTCATGGCGTCCTTCGGCGAGGCGGACCCGATCAGGACGGCCTGCACGCGATCGGCGATCGCCGACTCGATCTGCGAGTACGCGGTGAACTTCCACAGCGGGTTCGAGCTCGCTGTCGCGGTGATGCGCTCGCTGAACTGGGCGCCGAAAGCGTCGGAGGCGACCTCCGACGACGACAGCGCCTCGGTCGTCGCGGGCGGCAGACCGCGCATCGCGTAGTCGGCGAGGATGGCGTCGAGGTCGCTCGTGGCGTACTGGGCGAAGTCGCCCGCGGTCGCAGCACCGGTGCCGTTGACGACCGCGATCGCGCCACCCCAGACGAGGGCGCGCGGGGTCTCGCCCTTCTTCAGCACGGGACGCGACACCGGCGCGAGTTTGGTGGCGAGGTTCGCATCCGGCGACTCCTTGGTGACCGCTCCGCGGCCCACCGGGGCGTCGTCGTACATCGCGGCACGTCCCTGGGCGAACAGGCTGCGGGCGTCGAAGCGGTCGACGTCGGCGGCGATGAGGCCCTGGTCGTAGAGGCCCTTGTACCAGGTGACGGCCTCGACGCTGGCGTCGTCGCCGATCGTGATGGTGTCGCCGTCGACGAGCGGGCTGCCGAAGGTCTGCATCCAGATGAGGATGTCCTTCAGCTGCGCGGCCTTGGTCGACGCGGCGTAGGGGATGAGTCCCCCGCCGAGGCCCTTCAGTGAGACGAGGGCCTTCTCGAACTCGTCGACCGTGGTCGGGAACGCGTCGGCCGACAGGCCCGCCTTGCCGAGGGTCTCGGAGTTGGCGATCAGGCCGATCGCGCCGATGGTCCACGGCAGGGCGTACTGCACGCCGTCGAACGTGGCCGCCTGCAGAGCCGACGAAGTGTATCCGCGGCCGGATGCCAACGCCGAGACGTCCTGCAGCTTTCCGGTGGCCGCGAGACTGCCGAGCCACGCGACGTCGACGTGCGCGGCGCCGGTGAACTGCCCGCCGGTCACCTGGAGCATGAGCTGGTTGATGTACTCGTTGTACGGGAACGCGGTGCGCTTGACCGCGACGCCCTTGGCCTTCTCGTACGACGAGAGCGTGCCTTCGAGCGCCGGCTTGGCGGACTCCTCGGTGAGGGACCAGGAAGCGAACGCGAAATCGGTGGGGTCGGCGCCGTTCAGTCCCGCCGCGCCGGCGGCGGGGCCGCTGCTTCCGGTGGGGACGCATCCGGCGAGCGCTGCGGCCGCGGCACCGATGCCGAAGAACTGCAGCGCGCGACGGCGCGTGATGAGCGGGTTGGGCAGAGACGTAGACATAGGTGTCCTCCTTGACAGGGCGAGCAGAGAGAGAAGTCGGGGTCAGCCCTTGACGGCGCCGGCCGTCATACCGCTGACCAGGTACCGCTGCAGCAGCATGAACGCCACGGCCACGGGGAGCGACACCACGAGCGATGCCGCCATGAGTTCAGGCCAGGCGGTGGCCGCCTCGCCGACGTAGGTGTTGACGAGTCCGGGCGGGAGCGTCTGCTTGTCGGGACCGGCGAGCGTCAGGGCGAAGATGAAGTCGTTCCAGCCGCGGACGAAGGCGAAGAGTCCGGCGGCGACGAGCCCCGGGGCCGCCAGCGGCAGCACGATCGAGTGGATGGTGCGCAGCCGCGAGGCGCCGTCGACGCGGGCGGCCTCGATGAGCTCATCGGGGATGGTGTCGAAGAAGCCCTTCAGCATCCAGACGCACAGCGGCAGCGTGAACGTCGTGAACGACAGCACGAGAGCGGTGTAGGTGTTGAGCAGGCCGTAGGCGCTGAACACGCTGTAGAGGGTGACCAGCAACAGGGCCTGCGGGAACATCTGCGAAGCCAGCACGAAGTACATCAGCTGCCGGCGACCGCGGTAGCGAAACTTCGAAAACGAGTAGCCCATGTAGGCCGACACGATCACCGAGAGCAGGGCCGTGATGACCGAGACGATCACGCTGTTCTGCAGGTAGGTGAACAGCTGCGGGTTGGAGGTCAGCGAGATGTAGGCGTCGAAGGTGATCTCGGTGGGGAACAGCTTCGGCGGGTACGAGAACACCTGATCGCGAGGGGTGAGCGAGGTCGCGAGCAGCCAGTAGACCGGCAGCAGGGCGAACCCGCCGCACACGATCAGCGCGGCCCATGACGCGAGGCGCACTCCCGGACGATCGGAGCGCAGGCCTGAGCTCTGGCGTCGGCGGCGACGCGCGGGAGCGTCGACGACGACGGGCGGGGCCTCGGGGGCAGGGGCGACGGTGGGGAGGGCGGTGCTGGTCATCGCTTCTCACTCCTCTCGGAGAATCGGACGTAGACGACGACGAGCGCCATCAGCAGGACGAGCCACAGCAGGCCGAGCGCGCCGGCGCGGCCGAGGTCGAAGCCGTGAAAGGCGGTCTCGTACACCGAGGTGGCGAAGGTCTCGGTGGAGCCGGCGGGGCCGCCGCCGGTGAGCACGTAGATGATGTCGAAGTGCTGGAAGTTCCAGATGAACTCCAGCAGCAGCACCAGGCCGATGATCCCGCCGATCTGCGGGACGGTGATCGAGAAGAAGCGGCGGACCGTTCCCGCGCCGTCCATCTCGGCGGCTTCGTGCAGCTCTCGCGGCACGGTCTGCAGGCCCGCGAGGAGCATGACCATCATCCAGGGGAAGGACTGCCAGGTCTTCGCGACGATCACGGCGAACATCGCGGTTCCGGGCTGCGCGAGCCAGGCCTGCGGTGAGACCCCGAGCGGTTCGAGGATCGCGTTCATGACGCCGTAGTTGGCGTTGAAGATCCACATCCACAGGAACGACACCACGACGCCGGGCACGAGCCAGGGGATGAGCATCAGGCCGCGGAACACCTTCGATCCACGGATCTGCGTGTTCAGCGCGAGCGCGAGGGCGAAGCCGATCACGAAGGGGGCGATGGTCGTGCCCAGGGTGAAGACGAGCGTCTGTCCGAGCAGACGCAAGAAGTCGTCCTCCAGCACGTCGACGATGTTCTGGAGGCCGACGAACTCGCGCCCGGGCAGCACGAGGCTCTGCGTGAAGAACGCGGTGACCAGCGCAGAGACAAGGGGGTATGCGACGACGACCGCCATGAGCGCCATACCCGGCACCACCAGCAGCACGGCGAACATCCCGTTTCCGAGCCGCTCGGGCCGACTGGCCCGACGTGAGCTTTTGTTTGTTTGTGTGATTTTTGGTGTATCTAGAGTCGTCACGTCGATGTGCGCTTTCCTCGGCAATGAGGGACCAGGTGGCCCGATCGAGGCGGTTTATCCCGCTTTCGGCGACTTCAGCTTCGCCGGTCAGCGCGACGAGGTCAATTCGCGCGAGTAACGCTTAGATCACGACGTGTGAGTTAGTGAGTGTTCTTGTTATTTCGCATGTTCGAACGAGTCTGCACGACGACGAACAGCCCCACGCGGTCAGACGCGCGACGGGATCCGCTCGTCGAGCCACGCCAGCAGATCGGCGCGCACCGCGGCCTGCTCGCGCTCGGCGAAGATCTCGTGCCGCGCCCCGGGATACACCAGGGTCGTCACATCCGTCAGCCCCGACCGCCGCCGGTACGCGTCGGCCAGGCGGTGCACGCTGCGCGGGCCGCCCACGGTGTCATCGCGACCCACCATCAGCAGCATCGGCACGTCGCGGCCGAGGTCGCGACGAGGGCGCCCCATGAGCTTGAGCGTCTCGAGGGGTCCGAACAGGCGCGCGAGGGGCGTCGACGTCGTCAGGGGATCAGCGACGAAGTCGCGACCCACCTGTTCATCGCTCGAGAGCCACTGCATTCCGGAACCGCCGAGGTGCTTCCATGGCGCGTTCAGGTCACCCGCGTTCAACGACCCGGGCCAGCGCAGGGCCGAGCCGCTCAGCACGACCGCGTCATAGGCATCCGGATGCCGATCGAGCAGCATCTGCGCGAGGAACGAGCCCCACGAGTGTCCGAGCAGCACGAGCGGCAGGTCGGGGTGCTCCTCGCGGATGCGCTGCGTGAGGGTCCACACCGCGTCGCGGGCGGCGCCGAGACCGCCGGGGCCGAGACGCCCGAGCTTGGCGTGATCGCCTCCCCATTGCCCGAGCCCCGTGCGGCCGTGGCCGCGATGGTCGTCGGCGTAGACGGTGTAGCCCGCGCCGACGAGGGCCTCGATGAGGGCGCCGTAGCGGCCGGCGTGCTCGCCCACCCCGTGCAGCAGCTGCACGACGGCGCGGGGCTCGACCGCCTCGTACACGTCGTAGACGATGCGGATGCCGTAGGCGTCGTCGAACTCGGGCATGGGGGGAGTCTAGGGCGGCGGCCCCGTCGGCGACCCCGCCCGACCATTCCCTTAGCAAGGCTAATGAGCTACCCTGTCCAGAGGAACATGAATGATCGCGTCGACGAATCCCCCCTCACCGACCTGAGTTCTGACCACAGTGCGGCGGCGTCCGAGCTGCGGATGGCGACATTCCGGCTCGCGCGCCGCCTCCGGGCCCAGCGCGCCGTCGACACCATGAGCGACGGGCAATTCGCCGTCCTCGCCGCCCTCACCGTTCACGGCGCTCACACACTCGGGCAGTTGGCCGACCGGGAGCGCGTCACGGCACCCTCGATGAACCGCACGGTGTCGCTCCTCGAGGAGGCGGGATACATCTCGCGCATCCCCGACGAGATCGATCGCCGGCGCGTGACGATCGACCTCACCGACCTCGGGCGCCGCATCGTCGACGAAACGGTGCGCCGACGAGACGCCTTCGTCGAAGAGGCTCTCGCCGAGCTCTCCGCCGAAGAAAGACAGGTTCTCGCTCGAGCGACGACGATCATGAGGAAGGTGGCCGACAGATGAGCACGTCGATGTTCCGGTCGCTGTCGATCTTCAACTACCGCGTCTGGTTCATCGGAGCCCTCGTCTCCAACGTCGGCGCCTGGATGCAGTCCACGGCCCAGAACTGGGTCGTCCTCACCCAGCTGACCGACAACGACGCCGCGGCCATGGGCGTCACGATGGCCCTGCAGTTCGCTCCCCCGCTCCTGCTGGTGAGCGTCACCGGGTGGGTCGCCGACCGCTTCGACCGCCGCAAGCTCATCATGTGCACGCAGAGTGCCCTGCTGCTGTTGGCCGTGACGCTCGGCGTCCTGCTGCTCAGCGGAGCGATGACCCTGCCGCTGATGTTCGGGTTCGCACTGGCCCTCGGCGTGGTCACCGCCTTCGACAACCCGGCGCGCCAGGCCTTCGTGTCCGACCTCGTGTCCCAAGAGAACGCGTCCAATGCCGTCGCGCTCAACGCCGCGTCCTTCAACATGGCCCGCCTGATCGGCCCGGCCGCCGCGGGCGTGATGATCGTGATCGTGGGCACCGGATGGGTGTTCCTCGTCAACGCGATCACCTTCGTCGCCATGCTGGCGGCGCTCTTCGTGATGCGGCCGCACGAACTCGTGGCGCGCCACCGCCGCGGCGGCCCGGCGCGACTGGCCGACGGCTTCCGCTACGTCGCCCGGCGACCCGACCTCGTCGTCATCTTCGTGATGGTGTTCCTGCTCGGGGCCTTCGGCATGAACTTCCCGATCTTCGCCTCGACGATGGCGCTCGAATTCGGCCGCGGTGCGGATGGCTTCGGACTCCTGAGCTCGTTCGTCGCCATCGGCTCGCTCGCGGGCGCGCTCCTCGCCGCGCGGCGGGAACGCGCCCGGATGCGGGTCGTGATCGTCGGGTCCGGCGGCTTCGCCGTGGCATCCGCTCTCTCCGTGTTCGCCCCCAGTTACGGGGCGTACGCGGCCACCCTGGTCTTGACGGGGTTCTGCGTGGTCACGACGCTCACGACGGCGAACGGGTACGTGCAGACGACGACCGATCCCGTCCTGCGCGGTCGGGTCCTGGCGTTGTACATGGCGATCCTCCTCGGAGGGACGCCCGTGGGCGCGCCGATCGTGGGCGCGGTGGCGGCGGAGTTCGGCCCGCGCGTGGCGATCGCCCTCGCCGCCGTCGTGGCGGTCATCGCGTGCGGCATCGGCGCGACCTGGACGGCACTGTCGGGCCGCCTGCACCGACACGAGACGAAGCGGTTCCGCCTCACGCTCGATGAGACGCGTCCGATCACCACGATCGCACCCGAACCCGAGGACTTCAGCGACGAGATCGCCGGAACCACGCCGATCCCGTTGCCCCCGGGCGAGCGCTCGCCGCGAGCGACGCCTCGCCCGCGTCACGGGGACTGAGGGCGAACGCCCGATTCGAGAGGTCGCGCCCCGCGTTCGCCGGAGGCGGTCATGGTCGCGCGCGCAACCCCTCGCGTCGACGCATTTAGCTAGATAAGCTAGCGACATGAACGGAACACAGGCAGGGCGCCGCTGGGCGGGGCTCGTCTTCATCAGCATCGCCGTGTCGCTGATCATCGTCGACTCGACGATCGTCAACGTCGCCGTGCCCTCGATCGTCGAAGAGCTCGAGATCTCGTCGACCGAGGTGCAGTGGGTCCAAGAGGCCTACACCCTCGTCTTCGCATCTTTCCTGCTCGTCTTCGGCAGCCTCGCCGACCGATTCGGGCGACGCCGGCTCATGCTGCTCGGCGTGATCATCTTCGCGGGCGCCTCGATCGCCGCGGCCACGGCCCCCACCGGAGGGCTGCTGATCCTGTCGCGCCTGGTCCAGGGAGTCGGCGGTGCGATGATCCTGCCGACGACCCTGTCGATCATCAACGCCACCTTCCGCGGCCGCGAGCGCGGCATCGCCTTCGCCGTCTGGGGCTCGACGATCGGCGGCATGGCGGCCGTCGGCCCCCTGCTCGGCGGCTGGCTGACCACAGCCTTCTCGTGGCGATGGGCCTTCGGGATCAACATCCCGCTCGGCGTCATCATCGTGATCGGCGTCGCCCTCACGGTCGCCGAATCGCGCAGCGATCGGGCCGAGCGCATCGACGGAGTCGGATCCCTGCTCTCGGTGCTCACCATGGCCCCGCTCGTGTTCGGACTCATCGAGGGGCGCACCTACGGATGGTGGACGGTCGCGACCGCCCCCTCGATCGGCGACGGGAGCTGGCCGCTTCCGATCTCGCCCGTGCCGATCGCCTTCGCGGTGGCCGTGGTCGCCCTGGTCGCGTTCACCGCGTGGGGCCTCCGCCGCCAGCGTCACGGTCGCTCGACGCTCCTGGCCTTCGATCTGTTCCGGATCACCTCGTTCCGCAACGGCAACATCGCCGCGGCCGTCGTGTCTCTGGGTGAGTTCGGCATCATCCTCGCCCTCCCCCTCTGGCTGCAGTTCGTCGTGGGCTTCGACGCCCTGCAGACGGGCCTGCTGCTGCTCGCGCTGGCGATCGGGTCGTTCGTGGCCAGCGGGGTCGCGGGCGCCCTCAGCGGCAAGGTCGCTCCGGTCTGGATCGTGCGCGGCGGGCTTCTCGCCGAGATCATCGGCGTCGCCGGCGTCGCCTTCACCATCGGGCCGGATGCCGTCTGGGGCCCGCTCATCCCCTTCCTCTTCGTGTACGGGCTCGGCGTGGGCCTGGCGACGGCGCAGCTCACGGGCGTGGTCCTGGCCGACGTCCCGCCGTCCGCGAGCGGCCAGGCCTCCGGCACTCAGTCGACGTCGCGACAGCTCGGAGCAGCGCTCGGCGTCGCCATCCTCGGCACCGTGCTGTTCTCGACCACGGCGGGGGTGTTGGCATCCACTCTCGACGATCGCGGCATCGCCGCGGCCGAGCGCGATCAGGTGGTCTCACAGGTGGTCGACAGCGCCGGAGCGGCGATCGCGGGCCTCGATGCGTCACCTGAGACCCGGGATCTCGCGATCAACGCCCGCGCGGCGTTCAGCGACGGCACGAAAGCCGCTGCCTTCACCGCCGCCGCGTTCCTCACCCTGGGCCTCGCCTCGACGCTGACGCTCGGGGCAGCCGCGCGTCGTCGCGAGGACAATGAGGTGCGAGCCGATTAGTCCATTCACTCGAATGGATGCCATGTCTCCGGGGGGCCTGTCAAGCCGAAAGCCGCTGCGCGAAGCGACCGGTTCGCTCCCCTATCGTGCGGGTGTCTGATTCGCTTACTGATCTCGGGGGGAGATTCATCATGCCGAAATTCACACGCCGTTCCTCTCGCATCGCCCCCGCGATCGCCGTACCCGCCGCCTTCATCGCGGCCGGCGTCCTGGTGTCGACGAGTTCGTACGCCGCCTTCTCCGACACCGGGTCGAACCAGCAGAACAGCTGGCGGGCGGGAACCGCCCAGCTCGACGACGACGATGCCGGCCGCGCGCTGTTCACCGCGGGCAACGCCAAGCCCGGCGACGGCGAGACGAACTGCATCGCCGTCACCTCGACCGGAAGCCTGGCCTCGCAGGTGCGCCTGTACGCCGACGACGTGTCGGGCACCGCGGGCCTGGCCGACCACCTGATCCTCCGCGTCGAGCAGGGGACCGGGGCAGGCTTCGGCACCTGCGACGGCTTCATCCCGCAGAGCACGGTGTTCGACGGGCGTCTCTCGGGCTCCACCGGCGCGCACTCCTCGTACGGTTCAGGGGCGGCCACCTGGAGTCCGGCCGGAGACACGAGCGAGACGCGGACGTTCCGCATCACGTGGACGCTCGCCGACGCGGAGCGGTGGTGGCCTGGGCGTACGAGGGGTGGGAGCCCCGCAGCTTCGACCTGCTGGTCGACGGACGCGTCGTGATCGCCGACATCCCCCCGTGGTTCCGGGCCGCGAGGGTGCCCGACGACGGGTCGTATTCGCTGTTCCGCACAGATCGGGTGACCGTACGCACGAACGTGGGCGAACAGTGGTCGACGGGGTCGGACGAGGGCGTCGCCGTCGGCGGCGTGCTGTTCGGATTCGGACGGCCGTTCTGTCGGTGACGGGGGGTCTCGCCCTCGCAGATCTTCAGCGATCCGCACGACCTCAGCGGCATCCCGCCCTCTTCGGCTGAGGATGCGCGAATCACCGAGGGTGCGCAGCGGGCGTCACACCCGCGCGTCGACCGCCTGATCGGCCACCGGCACGAGCCGCGTGAGCTGTGTGACGTGGCGGGGCTCGAGCTCGTCGAGCGACGAGACGCCCAGCAGGGTCATCGTGCGCTCGATCTCGCTGCGCAGGATCGCGATCGTGCGGTCGACGCCCTGCCGCCCGCCGGCCATGAGGCCGTAGAGGTAGGCACGGCCGATGAGGGTGTACTTCGCGCCGAGGGCGATGGATGCCACGATGTCGGCGCCGTTCATGATGCCGGTGTCGACCATGACCGTGGCGTCCTTGCCGACCTCGCGCACGACCTTCGGCAGCAGGTGGAAGGGGATGGGCGCGCGGTCGAGCTGGCGCCCGCCGTGGTTGGAGAGCACGATGCCGTCGACACCCCGGTCGACCAAGCGTGCGGCATCCGTCACGTTCTGCACGCCCTTGACGACGATCTTGCCGGGCCACATGCCGCGGATCACGTCGAGGTCGTCGTAGCTGATCGTGGGGTCCATCGCGGCGTTCAGCAGCTCGCCGACGGTGCCGCCGGTGGTGCTGAGCGAGGCGAACTCGAGCTTGGGGGTGGTGAGGAAGTCGATCCACCACCAGGGGCGCGGGATCGCGTTGACGATCGTGCCGACCGTCAGCTGCGGCGGGATCGAGAAGCCGTTGCGCTTGTCGCGCAGGCGCGCGCCGGCGATGGGGGTGTCCACGGTGAACTGTAGGGTGTCGAAGCCCGCCTTCGCCGCGCGCTCGACGAGACCGTACGAGATCGAGCGGTCCTTCATGACGTAGAGCTGGAACCAATTGCGACCGACCGGGTTCGCGGCCTTCACGCCCTCGATCGAGGTGGTGCCGAGGGTCGAGAGCGTGAACGGGATGCCGGCGGCCGCGGCCGCGGAGGCACCGGCCGTTTCACCCTCGGTCTGCATGAGACGCGTGAAGCCCGTGGGCGCGATGCCGAAGGGCAGGGCCGAGGGACCGCCGAGGATCTGGCACGAGGTGTCGACGTCGGCGGCGGGGCGCAGGATGTCGGGGTGGAACTCGACGTCTTCGAACGCGCGGCGGGCGCGGTCGAGCGACAGTTCGCCCTCGGCGGCGCCGTCGGTGTAATCGAACGCGGCCTTGGGCGTGCGGCGCTTGGCGATCGTGCGCAGGTCCGCGATCGTGAGCGCGGCGTCGAGGCGGCGCTTGCGCGCGTCGAGCTCGGGCTTCTTGAACTGCATGAGCTCGAGGAGCTCGCCGACCTTCGGCAGCTGACGCTGAACCATGGGGACCCTCTCGTCAATGTGGTCAGACCACATCGTACGCGCGAGAGGGCCCCACGACCAGCGTCAGTGCGCCGGCGTCCCCTCGACCCCGTCGACCTGCTTCGGCGTGCGAACGAATGCAGCGAGCACGATGACCGCCAACGACAGGCACGCCGCCACGAAGAACGCCGTGTGGATGCCGGATGCCGTGGCATCCACCATCGACGCTCCCCCGTTCGTCATCGCGGCGGCCGCGCCGACTGTCATGAGCGTCACGAAGACGGCCGTCCCGGCGGCGCCCGCGAGCTGCTGCACCGTCGAGACGATCGCGGAGCCGTGCGGGTAGAGCTCGCGCGGCAGCGACCCGAGGGCTGCGGTCATCAGCGGGGTGAACATGAAGGCCAGACCGAGGCTCAGCACGCAGTGCACCGCGATGACGAGACCGATGGGAGTGCTCGCCGACAGGGTCGCGAAGCCCCACAACGCGATGCTCGCGACGATCGCCCCCGGCAGCACGAGAGGGCGCGCGCCGAAACGGTCGAAGAGGTTGCCGACGATGGGCGCCATGAGGCCCATGAGCAGACCTCCGGGCAGCAGCATGAGACCGGTCGGGAGGGTTCCGAGACCGAGGACGTTCTGCAGGTACAGCGGCAGCAGGATGAGCACGCCGAACAGAGTGGTCATGGCGACGACCACGAGGATGACCGCGAGCGTGAAGGTCGAATGACGGAACACCGCCAGATTGAGCAGCACGCGGTCGGTCGAACCGAGGCGCACCTGCCGCACGATGAAGGTCGCGAGAGCGAGGGCGCCCACGACGAGGGGGATCCACACCGGCACGATCGCGTGGCCGCCCGCCGCCTCGCCGATGCTGGACAGGCCGAAGATGATGCCCCCGAACGCGAGGGCCGAGAGCACCACCGACACGACGTCGAGGCTCACGCGACGGGTCTCGGTGAGGTTCCGCACCCAGCGCGCGCCGAGGGCGACCGCGATGAGGGCGATCGGGATCATCACGATGAACATGGCGCGCCACGGGAACGTCGACAGGATCAGCCCCGAGACGGTGGGGCCGACCGCGGGCGCCACCGAGATGACGATCGAGATGAGCCCCATCATGCGTCCGCGGCGGTTCGCGGGCACGACGTTCAGCACCGTGGTGAACAGCAACGGGATCATGATCGCGGTACCCGAGGCCTGCACGATGCGGCCGAGGAGCAGCACGCCGAACCCGGGGGCGGCCGCGGCGACGACGGTACCCAGGGTGAACAGACCCATCGCGGTGAAGAAGAGGGCCCGCAGCGGGAAGCGCTGAATGAGGAAGCCGGTGGTCGGGATGACGACCGCCATCGTGAGCAGGAACGCGGTGGTCAACCACTGCGCGGTCGCGGCGGTGATGTCGAGCTCGCGCATGAGTTCGGGCAGGGCGACGCCCATGATCGTCTCGTTCAGGATGACGACGAACGCGGCGACGACGAGGAGCGCGATGACGGCGCCGGGGCGGACGGCGGCCTTTCCGGGCGGCGCGGCGGTGGGAACGGTTCCGGTGGCGACCATGGTCGACCTCTCTGGACGGTTAACGAGCAGTGAATGACATTCTGGCAGTGACTGCCAATAAGACATGGACTACTGTAGCCGACATGGAGATCGCACCGGCCCCCTCCGGGGAGGGATTGCGCGATCGGCGACGCCGCGAGACGACCCTCGAGATCTGCGCGGCCGCCCTCGACCTGTTCGAAGAGAAGGGCGTCGCCCGGACCACGGTCGACGAGATCGCCGCGCGAGCGGGCGTCTCGGCCCGGACGTTCTTCCGCCTCGCGGGCACCAAAGAAGACGCCGTGTTCATCGACGACGAGCGCTTCGTCGCGGCGTTGGCCGAGGTCGGCGAGGCGGGCGACGACATCGCCGCTCTCACCCGAGCCCTGCGCACGGTGTTCGCCCGCGAACTCGATCGACTGCACGCCGACGCGCAGGCGAGAGCGAGATTCCTCCGCGTCCGACGGCTGATCGGTCACGAGCCCACGCTGCTCGGTGCCGCCATCCGACGTGAGACGACCTCATCCGACCTGTTCGTCCCCGAGATCGCGACGCGCATCGGCCTCAGCGAACTCGACGTGCGCTCCGCGATCGGCCTCGCCGCCCTCGAGATGCGCACCGCCCTCGACGAGTGGGCACGCCGCGCCGACCGCAGCGAAGACGCTCACCTTCCGCGCCTGCACCGCGACGTCCAGAAGCTCCTGGGCGCCGCGGCATCCGGCTGACCGGGGTCAGGTCTCGCGCGTGATCGTGACCTTCACCTTGAGGTTGCTCTTGCCGGGACCGGCGTACACGCCGCGCAGCGGCGGGACGTCGTTGTAGTCGCGGCCGCGACCGACCAGCACGTGGCGGTCGCCGATCTCGATGTTGTTCGTCGGGTCGAAGCCCTGCCAGTCACCGGCGAACCACTCCACCCAGGCGTGCGACTCTCCGGTCACCGCTTCGCCGACCTCGGCGGAAGGCTTCGGGTGCAGGTACCCCGACACGTAGCGGGCCGGGATGCCGACCTCGCGCAGGGCCCCGATCGCGATGTGCGCGATGTCCTGACACACGCCCTTTCGCGCTTCCCAGGCGTCGACCGCCGTGGAGTGCACGCCGGTCACCCCCTGCATGTAGTCGATCGCGTTCCCGATGGCCTCGGCGATCGCGTGCGCCGCGGGCCCGGGCCGGTCGTGCTGGGCGGCGATCGAGCGCGCGAGCTCGGCGACCTCGGCGTGCGGGGTCGTGCGCCGCGTCTGAGTCAGCTGCTCGACCGTCGAGATCGACCGCGCCGCCTCCGCCGCGAGCTGCTCCCAGGTGATGTCGGCGTGCTCGATGGGCCGCGGGCGCACCTCGACCAGCGAACGCGCGGTGATGGTCAGCGCGCCGTGCGGCGACAACACGTCGAAGGCCGCCACGCGCGTGCCGAAGTAGTCGACGTACTGATTGACCGAGGTCGACGGCTCGATGTCGAGCGACGAGCTCAGCACGAACTGGCTGTCGGTCGAATGCGGCAGCATGCGGGCTTCGTTGTACGAGGCGACGACGTCGCCGGGGTAGACGAACCCGGTCTGGTGCTCGATGCGCAGGCGTTTCATCGCCGACCTCCCGAGGTCTTCGCACGGACGGCGGTCGCGGCATCCGTCATGAGATCTCTCCGATCCACGACGGTTCGGCCTGAGTGGGGAAGAAGCGCGAGCGGATCGCTTCCGACGCCTCGCGCGTGACCGTCTGCACCCGCTGCATGTGCTCGGGCAACTCGGCCAGGATGTCGCTGACCGGGCGGTACTCCAGATCGTTGCGGATCTGACCGAGAGCACGCAGCACCGTGTTCGAGTGCCCGACGCGATCGGCGCGGGGGTCGATCGCGCTCATGCAGTCCTCGGCGCGCTGGATCGAGTAGATGATCGAGCGCGGAAAGAGGCGGTCGAGCAACAGGAACTCCGCCGCGTTACGGGCGCTCGGCATGCCGCGATAGGTGCGCAGGTAGGCCTCGTACGCGCCGCACGAACGCAGGATCGTCGTCCACGACGGGCCCGACACCTCGGTGAGCGAGCGGGTGGCCAGCAGTCGCGCGGTCATGTCCGTGCGCTCGATGCTCCGGCCGAGGGTGAAGAACTGCCAGGCCTCGTCGCGGTTGGTCGACGAATCGACGATGCCGATGGCCAGCGCCGCCCGCTCGCGCGTCCACTGGAAGAACTCGTGGACCTTGTCGGTCTGCAGGCGCCGCGGCATCCGCGCGTTCGTGGTGTTGAGGATCTCCCACAGTTCCGTCGACACGATCTCGCGAGCACGCCGGGCGTTCTCGCGAGCCGCGGTGATCGAGTACGCGATGCTCGACGGGTTCATCCGATCGACCGCGAGGCGAGCGAGCACGTCGTCGCGGCGGACGGTGTCGACGTTCTCGGGCCACGCCGACCCCATTACGCTGAGCAGGGAGCGGCACGCGGTGTCCTCGTCGATCCACGGGTCCTCCAGCAGCAGCTGGAGGTGCACGTCGAGGATGCGGGCGGTGCCGTCGCTGCGCTCGATGTAGCGGCCGATCCAGAACAGCGATTCTGCGATGCGGCTCAGCATGACCCCGCCTCCCGCGCCTGCTGCTGCTGCTCGGCCTGCGGACCGTGCTGCACGGCGGCATCCTGCTGCTGTTGCTCCTGCTGCTCCTTGCCCGAGGGCCCTCCGCCCGGGCGCGGATCGCGCGGCGAGGTCGAGGGAGCGGGCTGTCCGTCGTAGATGATCGGGATCGACTCGGTGACCGCGGCCTGGTCGGCGACGAGTCCCGAGACGCCGTTGCCCTGGCCGTACTCGACGTGCGAGGGGGCCGAGCCGCCGACGATCCACGTGTCCTTCGAGCCGCCGCCCTGACTGGAGTTGACCACGAGCTGGCCCTCCGGCAGCGCCACGCGGGTCAGGCCACCGGGCAGCACCCAGATGTCGTCGCCGTCGTTGACCGCGAAGGGGCGGAGGTCGGCGTGACGGGGACGCATGCCGTCTTCGACGAGCGTCGGGATGGTCGAGAGCATGACCACGGGCTGGGCGATCCAGCCGCGCGGGTCGGCCGCGAGCCGCTTGCGCAGCGCGTCGAGCTCGGCGGGCGAAGCATCGGGACCCACGACGAGCCCCTTGCCGCCCGAGCCGTCGACCGGCTTCACCACGAGCTCGGGCAGGCGGTCGAGCACTTCTTCGAGGGCGCCGGGATCCTCGAGACGCCAGGTGTCGACGTTCTTGAGGATCGGCTCTTCGGCGAGGTAGTACCGGATGAGGTCCGGCACGTACGTGTACAGCAGCTTGTCGTCGGCGACGCCGTTGCCCACCGCGTTGGCGATGGTCACGTTGCCCAGGCGTGCGGCGAGCATGAGCCCGGGCGCCCCGAGCATCGAGTCGGCGCGGAACTGCAGCGGGTCGAGGAAGTCGTCGTCGACGCGGCGGTAGATCACGTCGACGCGCTGCGGGCCGCGGGTCGTGCGCATGAACACCTTGCCGCCGATGCACAACAGGTCGCGCCCCTCGACGAGCTCGACGCCCATCAGACGCGCGAGCAGCGTGTGCTCGAAGTACGCGGAGTTGTAGACGCCGGGGGTGAGCACGACGATGTTGGGCTCGTCGATCCCGGGCGGGGCCGACGCCTTGAGCGCGGCGAGCAGCTTGTTCGGGTAGTCCCCGACGGGGCGCACGCGCATCGACACGAACAGTTCGGGCAGCGTCTGCGCCATGACGCGGCGGTTCGAGATGACGTACGAGACGCCCGAGGGCACGCGCACGTTGTCTTCGAGCACGCGCATCTCGCCGTGCTCGTCGCGGATCAGGTCGATGCCCGACACCTGGATGCGCACGCCGTTCGCACTGCGGATGCCGGCCGCCTGGCGGTAGAAGTACTGCGACGACGAGATGAGACCCGCGGGCAGGATGCCGTCGCGCACGCAGTGCTGATTGCCGTAGGCGTCGTCGAGGAACGCCTCGAGCGCCTTGACCCGCTGCTTCACGCCGGCCTCGATGCGCGACCACTCGTCGTACGCGATGACCCGGGGCACGGCATCCAGGGGGAAGGGACGTTCCTCCCCCGCGAAGTCGAAGGTCACGCCCTGCGCGAGGTACGAACTCGCGAGCGACTCGGTGCGCCCGCGCAGTTCTTCCTGCGTCATCTGCGCGAGCGTTTGGTACAGCTCCCGGTACGCCTCGCGCGAGGGGGCGGCTTCTCCGGGACTCGCCGGAACGCCGAACATCTCGTCGAACGCCGGGATGCCGGATGCGGTCTTGCGCGGCGCCAGCGTGGAGCCGTAACCGTCGAACAGGTCACCCATGCGACGACTTTACCCAGCACCGTGTTGCGGACACGTTTCCCACCCGCGCTCTTGCGCCGCGAGCGCGCGCGAGGGGTCGAAAACTGTCGCCTGGCGCTGCTCCAGGCGACAGGAATCGACCCCTCACGCGGGTGCGGCGCGGCTCAGGCGCCGGGGCGCAGCACGACCTTGATGCAGCCGTCTTCTTTCTTCTGGAAGGTCTCGTACAGGCCGGGGGCGTCTTCGAGGGGGGCGTGGTGCGTGACCAGGTCCATCACGCCGAGCGGGTCGGCGGAGTCTTCGACGAGCGGCAGCAGGTCGTCGATCCAGCGCTTGACGTTGCACTGGCCCATGCGCAGGTTCAGCTGCTTGTCGAACATCGTCTTCATGGGCAGCACGTCGGCCTCACCCGCGTAGACACCGCTCAGTGAGACGGTTCCGCCTCGGCGCACGAGGTCGATCGAGGCGTAGACCGCGGCGAGGCGGTCGAGTCCGGCCTTGTCCATGAGCTTCTGCGCGAGGGCGTCGGGGAGCAGCCCGACGGCGTTCTGGGCCAGCTTGATGCCGCCGTTCCCGTGGGCCTCCATGCCCACGGCATCCACCACTCCATCCGCCCCGCGCCCCTCGGTGAGATCGACGAGTTCGTCGACCACCGTGTCGGTCAGGTCGTAGGTGAGCACGCCGTGGCGCTCGGCCATCGCGCGGCGCTCGGGCTCGGGCTCGATCGCGAGGACCCGGTAGCCGAGGTGCACGCCGATGCGGGCCGCGAACTGGCCGACGGGGCCGAGGCCCATGACGGCGAGCGTCCCGCCCTCGGGCACGTTCGCGTATTGCACGCCCTGCCAGGCGGTCGGCACGATGTCGCTGAGGAAGAGGTAACGGTCGTCGGGCAGGTCGTCGCCGACGCGGATGTGGTTGTAGTCGGCGAGCGGCACGCGCAGATACTCCGCCTGGCCGCCCGGCACCTGGCCGTAGAGCTTGGTGTAACCGAACAGCGCGGCACCGCTGCCGTACTCGCGCACCTGCGTCGTCTCGCACTGCGACTGCAGTCCGCGGCGGCACATGAAGCAGTGGCCGCACGAGATGTTGAAGGGCACGACGATCCGGTCGCCGACGGCGAGGTTCGTCACGGCCGAGCCGACTTCGACGACCACGCCCATCGGCTCGTGGCCGAGCACGTCGCCCTTGTCGATAAACGGTCCGAACAGTTCGTAGAGGTGCAGGTCGGAGCCGCAGATCGCCGTCGAGGTGATCTTCACGATCGCGTCGGTGGGCTCGAGGATCTCGGGGTCGGGAACCTCCTCGACGCTCACGTTGCGCTTGCCCTGCCAGGTCAGTGCCTTCATGGTGATGCCTCTCATTCCGGGGATGGCCAGTCTGCGGCGAAGGTGCGGAGCGGCGGAGGTGGTTGACGAACCCCCACCCGGTGGGTCAGGCGCCGGGAGCCGCCAGCGGTGGAGCGTCGACCCAGGCGTGCACGCGCGCGAGGAACGCGGCGTATCCCGCGGGCGAGCGGCCGGTGAAACGGCCCGAGGTCTCGACCTCGTGCACGTCGCTCGCCCGCTCCCGCGCACCGAGGGTGCGTGCCGCGCGGACGAGGGCCACGTCCTCGTGCTCGGCGAGATCCGGGATGCCACCTGCCCGGGCGTACGTGCTCGCCCGCACGCCCAGATTGGCTCCGTGGACGTTTCCGGGAGGTCTGCCCCGGTGATGGGTGGCACGCCAGTACGCGACGTGTCGGGCGCTGAGGTCGGCGAAGTCGGGGCGGACCGTTCCCAGGACGAGGTCGACCCCGGCGTCGGCGAGGTCGAGTTGGTGCGTGATCCAGTTCGGGGGCACGACGGTGTCGGCATCCGTCATCGCGATCCACGTGTCGTCGGCGCCGGCGGTGAGCCGCGTCACAGCGTGCGCGACGCCGATCCGACGGGCGGTGCCCACGCGACGTGCCGCGATCTCGACCGCCTCGACGGGCCAGCGCCGCACCTGGGTGGCGGTGGTGTCGTTGCACGCGTCGAGCACGACGACGACCGCGATGTCGAGGTCGGGCTGGCTCTCGCGCGCGAGCGACACCGCCCGGGTGACCGATGCCAGGCATCGACCGATCAGGGCCTCCTCGTCGTGCGCCGGGATGACCACGGCCAGGGCCCTCATGCGACGAGCCCCGATTCGGCCGCCACCGAAAGAGCGCCCGGATGCGCGTACACCTCGAGCACGAAGTCCTGCTCCTCGTGCCGCGCGAGGCGCACCAGGTCGGGTCGCGCGGCGAGCGCGTCGTGCACCTCGTCGCCGGTGTGCGGGTACTCGGCGACGGGATGCCGCCAATGGCACGCGACCAGGTGACCGTCGGTGCTCAGCGAGGCGACGGCCGCCGTGAGCCCGCGATCCAGGTCTGCCCCCGCCCAGTAGTACGCCACCTCCGACACCACCACCAGCTCGAACTCGCCCTCGGGCCACGCCGCGGGCAGCGTCGCGAGGCGGAACTCGACGTTCTCGCGCCCCGCGAGCCGCGCCCGCGCGCGATCGAGGGCGGTGGGCGCGAGGTCGACGGCGAGCACCCGGTCGCTGCGGTCGGCCAGCTGCGCGGTCAGAGCACCCGTGGAGCACCCGGCCTCGAGCGTCGAGCGATACGTGCGCCTCGGGAGAGCGGCGAGGAGGACGGCGCGCTTGCGCTCCTCGTACCAGCGCGAGTCGAAGCCCCAGGGGTCCTCGTGCCGGGCGTACATGTCGTCGAAGTACTCGCGGCCGACGCTTCCCGCCGGGGTCGAGGGCGCCTCCGGAACGAGGAAGACCTCTGCATCGCGGACGAAGTGGGCGTGCATGCGCGCGTGGATCATCGGCTCGTCCCCCGGAGCGGCTGACAGCGGCTCGAGCTGACTGCGATGCGCGTCGAGAGCGCGGGTCTTAAGGTCGCGTGCACGAGGCTCGAGGGCGAGGTGCTCGACGCGATCCCACGGCACGTCGTCGGGGCCGCCCCAGTGCCACAGCCAGATCGGGAAGGCGCGCGATCGCACGCCGCGCGCGGCGCAGACCTGCTCGACGATCTCTCCGACGACCCGGTGGTCGCGGTGCCCGTCCCCTCGCCAGGGCGACACCACCAGCACGCGCCGGCCCGCCGCGGCGTCGATCGCTTCGCGCAGCGCCTCGGTGATGGCATCCCGATGCTCGTCCGTCCCGCCGTCGGGCAGACCGAGGAAGACCGGGTCGGCGACCAGCCCCACGATGCGTGCGGCGTCGACGAGTTCTCGGCGGCGAAGCAGGGCGAGAGTCGCGGGGCTGTGCGTCGGCGACTCGGGGTGAGAGCC
The DNA here is from genome assembly GCF_900104345.1 of Microbacterium testaceum StLB037. GTDB lineage: Bacteria > Actinomycetota > Actinomycetes > Actinomycetales > Microbacteriaceae > Microbacterium > Microbacterium testaceum_A. The sequence goes on along the minus strand of NZ_FNJN01000002.1, from coordinate 498,849 downwards.
TTCGCCGTCGGTGACGACGAGGAGATCGATCCGGATGCCACGTGCGGCCGCGGTCGCGAGCAGCCCCGCCGCTCCCAGGCTCTCGTCGTCGGGGTGCGCGGCGACAATGATCAGGTGGTCGACGTCCAGATCGAGAGGTGGCGAGTCGCGGCGGAGGGCGTCCGCCCAGACGCGCTCGTCGGTCCCGGGTTCGCGATGGTCGAAGCTCACCACGCGCCCGCTCCCGTCGCGATGTCGCCGCCGATTCTCGCGGCATCGCGCTCGCCGTGGTGCTGGCGCAGGTAGATCTGCAGATCGGCGACGCGTCGCGCGTGTGCCTCATCCGCGACGAGGGGCAGCGGCCCCAGGGCGTGCGCGGCTTCGGCGAGGGTCGTCTCGACGGCCTCCGCGACGACCGTGCGGGCGCGGGTGGCGCGCAGACCCTCGGATGCCGAACCGCCCGCACCGAAGACCGCCGCCGTCTCGCGCAGCACGGTGCGGGCGGCCCAGAGCGCGGTGTCGGCGCGAGCGAGGTGCACGCGCGAAAGCTGGTCCGCTCGGTCGGACGCGGCGGCCTCGCGCAGCGCGTCGCGGAGCGGCAGGGCTCCGCCCCACCAGCACGCGGCCACCCCGACCCCACCGTGCGCGAAGCCGGGTCGACGGAGATACCAGCCGGGCTCGCCCACGGGGACGGCGACCGCTCCATCGACGTCGATCGGGGCACTGACGACCCGCTCGAGCCCGCGCGCGTGCCAGGGACCGGTCCGCACCCTCACGGCCGGGTCTCGCAGATCGAGGGCGAAGAGCTGCCGGCGTTCGTCATCGACCCACGCGGTCACGAGAGCGCGGTCCAGGTCGGCGGCGAGGGAGCACCAGGGCTTGGAGCCGTGCAGCGTCCAGACGCCGTCGTGGTGCCGTGCCTCGAGGCGCATGCCCGATCCCTCCGCGGCGAAGACACCCCACGACCCACCCGGTTCGAGGTCGACGTCGATCCCCTCGCGGGTGGCTTCGGCGAGGATCGACAGGGCGTCGAGGTGCGGCTCCAGCATGCGGGCGATCGCGACATCGCGCGCGGCGACCGACGCGAGCAGCTCCCAGGTCGCACCGAGCGAACGCGGCGGGACGAGGCTCGTCGCCCAGGCGAGTGTGGCAGCGACGTCGGTGGCGGAGGCACCGTCGGCATCCATCCGCCCCACAGCCGCACGGACCTCATCGAGGTCGGGGGTGTCGTCGGGGAGGAGCAGGGGGAATGCCGAGTGGCCGCGGTGGTTCACCGCGACAGCATGCGGACGACGGGAAGAAACCGACAGAACCTTGACACGGGGGTCCGTCCCGTACTGGCCGGAGCGACGGATGCCGGTTGGCTGTGAATACCGCGCGCCCGGCGCCCGAGCGCCCGGCGCTCTCTAGGCTCCCTTCGTGACCCCCGCATCTTCCCGCCGCCGCGACCTCGCAGCGATCGTCGCGTCCATCGCCGCCACCGTGTTCGGCGCCGGCCTCGGCGAGCTCGCCGCGGCGATCGTGTCGCCCACCGCGAGCCCCTTCGCGGTCATCGGCGGCGGCATGATCGACCTCGCTCCGGCCTGGGCGAAGAACCTCGCGATCGATCTGTTCGGCACGGGTGACAAGGCCGCCCTGCTCGTCGGCATCGCGGTGCTGCTGCTGGTCGTCGCCGGGGTCGCCGGCGTGCTCGAGCGCCGGAAAGCCCCGTGGGGACGCGTCGTCCTCGTCGCACTGGGCGTGATCGGCGCGATCGTCTCGATGACGCGGGCGGATGCCGGGACGTTGTCGCCCCTGCCCTCGCTCGTGGCGGGGGCGGCTGCCGCTCTGGTGACCGGGCTGTTGGTCGCCCGGCTCCGCCGGCGTTCCGTGCAGACCCCCGCCGACGACGGCGTCTCGCGCCGCAGCGTGCTCGCCCTTTCGGGCGTGGCCGTGCTGGCCGGGGTGATGGCCACCGCCGGGTCCTTCGCGCTGAGCGGGGGGGCGCGAGCGGTGAGCGCGATCCGAGCGGCGCTGCGGCTGCCCACCCCGGCCACCACGACGACGGTTCCCGCCGCCGCCGACCTCGGCATCGACGGGCTCGCGTCGGTGATCACGCCCGCCTCGGACTTCTACCGCATCGACACCGCGCTCGTCGTGCCCCAGGTGGACCCCTCGACCTGGACCCTGCGCGTGCACGGTCTCGTCGAGCAGGAGGTCGTGCTGCGGTGGGACGACCTGGTCGCCCTCCCCCAGCAGGAGACCGTCGCGACCCTCGTGTGCGTCTCGAACGAGGTGGGCGGCTCCCTCATCGGCACCGCGCGCTGGCTCGGCGTGCCCATCCGCGACATCCTCGCCCGCGCGAAGCCGACCGCCGAGGCCGACATGGTGCTCTCGCGCTCGGTCGACGGGTTCACGGCATCCAGCCCCCTCGAGGCCCTCACCGACGACCGCGACGCGCTCTTCGCGATCGGAATGAACGGCGAACCGCTGCCGATCGAGCACGGCTTCCCCGTGCGCATGGTGGTGCCCGGTCTGTACGGCTACGTCTCGGCGACCAAGTGGGTCAGCGAGCTCGAGGTCACCCGTTTCGACCGCGCCGAGGGCTACTGGACCTCGCGCGGCTGGTCGGAGCGCGGACCCGTGAAGCTGCAGTCGCGCATCGACGTGCCCCGCTCGGGCGCGCAGCTCGCCGCGGGCGACACGGTCATCGCCGGGGTCGCGTGGCAGACCCACGTCGGCGTCTCGGGTGTCGAGGTGCAGGTCGACGACGGGCCCTGGCAGAAGGCGACGCTCGCGACGGCGATCTCGGCCGACACGTGGGTGCAGTGGAGCCTGCCGTGGAACGCCGAGAGCGGCTCGCACGTCATCCGCTGCCGCGCGGTGTCGGCCACCGGCGAGACCCAGACCTCCGACACGGCCGCTCCCGCGCCCGACGGCGCGACGGGCTGGGATCAGCGCACGGTGTCGGTGGTCTGAGCCCCCTCGCGTGAGGGGTCATCTTCGGTCGCCTGGGGTGTCCGGAGGCGACAGGAATTGACCCCTCGCGCGGGGAAAGCGCGCTCAGCCCGCGAGCACGTGCCGGATCTGCTCGACGGCCCAGTCGAGCTCGGTCGCGCGGATCGTCAGCGGCGGGGCGATGCGGATCGTCTGGCCGTGCGTGTCCTTCACGAGCACGCCGCGGGTGAGGAGCTTCTCGGCGACCTCGCGGCCGGTGCCGTACGCCGGATCGATGTCGACGCCGGCCCACAGGCCCGCGATGCGCACGGCGGTGACGCCGTGGCCGACGAGGGTCTGCAGAGACGCCTCGAGGTGCGCCCCCAGCGCCTTCGCGCGGGTCTGGAATTCTCCGGATGCCAGCATCTCGACGACCCGCAGACCCACGGCCGCAGCCAGCGGGTTTCCCCCGAAGGTCGACCCGTGCTCACCGGCGTGGATGACGCCGAGCACGTCGTCGTCCGCGACGACGGCCGACACGGGCAGGATGCCGCCGCCCAGCGCCTTGCCGAGCAGGTACACGTCGGGCACGACGCCCTCGCGGTCGCACGCGAAGGTCTCACCGACGCGTCCGAGGCCCGACTGGATCTCGTCGGCGATGAACAGCACGTTGTTCGCCGTGCAGATCTCGCGCACGCGCTGCAGGAACCCCTCGGGCGGGATGACGACGCCGGCCTCGCCCTGGATGGGCTCGAGCAGCACCGCGGCGGTGTTCTCGTCGATCGCCGCGGCGATGGCATCCGCGTCTCCGTACGGCACGTGCACAAAGCCCGGAGCGTACGGACCGAAGTCGTCGTGCGCCGTGGGGTCGTCGCTGAAGCCGACGATCGTGGTCGTGCGGCCGTGGAAGTTGCCGTTCGCGACGATGATGGTCGCGGCATCAGGTGCGATGCCCTTGGTGCGGTAACCCCAGGCGCGCGCGACCTTGATGCCGGTCTCGACGGCCTCGGCGCCGGTGTTCATCGGCAGCACGGTGTCTTTGCCGCAGAGCTGCGCGAGCGCCGTGGCGAAGGGCCCGAGACGGTCGTTGTGGTACGCGCGGCTCGTGAGCGTCAAGCGGTCGAGCTGCTCGCGCGCGGCCGCGAGGATCGCCGGGTGGCCGTGGCCGAAGTTCAGCGCGGAGTAGGCCGAGAGCAGGTCGAGGTAGCGCTTGCCCTCGACGTCGGTGACCCACACGCCCTCGGCGCGCGAGACGACGACCGGCAGCGGGTGGTAGTTGTGGGCGAGGTGGGCGCCCTCTTCGGCGATGAGACGGGCGCCGAGGTCGTCGACGGTGGTGCTCATCGGGATCCGCCTCGCAGTTCGAGGGTGCAGCACTTGATGCCGCCGCCGCCGAGCAGCAGCTCGGAGAGGTCGACCATGACGGGGGTGTAGCCGCGCTCGCGCAGCTGCGCCTCGAAGCCGACGGCACGCGGCGAGATGATCACGTTCTTGCCGTCGCTGGCCGAGTTGAGGCCGAAGACCGCGCCATCGGCATCCGCCACCCGGATGGCGTCGGGGTAGCGCTCGCGGAGGATCGCCTGGCTCTTCTCGTCGAACGCGGTGGGGAGGTAGGCGATGTTGGCCTTCTCGACGCCGCCCGGGCCCTCGACGGGGTCGAGCACCGAGATCGCGGTGTCGAGGTGGTAGAAGCGCGGGTCGGTGAGCGTCAGCGACACGACCTCGCGCGAGAAGACCTCGCCGACCTCGCGGTGGCTGTCACCGGTCGAGCGGAAGCCGGTGCCGGCGAGGATCGTGTCTCCCACGAGGAGGAAGTCACCCTCGCCCTCGTTGACCTCGACGGGCTCGGCGACCTCGAAGCCGTTCGCCGCGAACCAGTCGATGAACGCGGGGGCCTCGGCGGCACGCTCGCGGAAGCGGAACTTCGGGCCGTACGCGATGCCGTCGATCACGAAGCCGCCGTTGGCCGTGTAGACCATGTCGGGCAGACCCTCGAGCGGGTCGATGAGCTCGATCTCATGCCCGAGCGAGACGTAGGTGTCGTAGAGCGCCTGCCACTGCTGCACGGCGAGGTTCGTGTCGGTGGGCCGCGAGGGCTCCATCCACGGGTTGATGCTGTAGCTCACCGTGAAGTGCTCGGGGCGGCACATGAGGTACCGGCGGTGCTGCTGCACGCGCGCGCCGGTCGAGGACTCGGCGGCGGTGGCGGTGGGGGTAGCGGACATCTCTGCTCCTCGGAGGAAAGGTGCGGCGGACGCTGTCCTGGGGCCCGGTGGCCCTTCGAACCCGTGCGGCGCTCATCGGATCGATGTGGCGCCGTGCGGGGAAAGGTCGGTCCGGGCACGCCGGTGTCATTCTCGCACGCGCCCGCACGCGAGAGCGAGTGGCTCGGCGCGGCGGTCCGCCGCGAAGAGGGTCGCCCTTCACGGAGACGCCCGCGAAGGGCAACGACCGCTGACGCGCGACTCAGCCGACCCGGCGCAGCGACACCGCAGCCCACGCGACCGGCGGCAGAGTCAGGGACAGGATGCCGTTCCCCAGGCGCGTCTGCACCGTTCGCGGCCGTACGCGTTCGGGGTCGTCGAGAGTGTTGGACGCCCCGGGGTCGTCGTCGTGCAGCAGGTGCGTCTCGACCACCCCGACCTCGCCGAAGGCGCTCACGTCGATCTCGAGGTCCACCGGTCGCTCGAGGCCGCGGTGGACGAGGAACACCGCGACGGCTTCCGCTGCGTCGTCGACGGTGGCCACGGCATCCACCGCGGAAACCGTGCCGTACCGCGCCGTGTCGATCGTGGGCGCCTCGACCCGCAGACGCACCGCCTCGCCCCGCGCGAGGCGCGAGGTGAGGGCGAAGGGGAAGAACGTCGTCTGGCGCCACGCGGGGCCGCCGGGCTCGGTCATGATCGGGGCGATCACGTTCACGAGCTGTGCGAGCGAGGCCGAGGCGACGCGATCGGCGTGTTTCACCAGCGAGATCAGGAGACTGCCGAAGACGACGGCATCCAGGACCGAATACACGTCTTCGAGCAGGCGCGGCGCGATGGGCCAGTCGTCGATCGCGGTGGGCTTCACGGCGTCGACGCGGTCGATATACCAGACATTCCACTCGTCGAACGAGATGTCGATCTTCTTGCTGCTGCCGCGGGCGGCGCCGACGTGGTCGGCGGTGGCGACGACCGCCTCGATGAAGCGGTCCATGTCGACGGCCGAGGCGAGGAACGAGGCCGCGTCGCCGTCGTGCTCCTGGTAATACGCGTGGCACGAGACCATGTCGACGTCGTCGTAAGTGTGGGTGAGCACCTCGCGCTCCCACTCCCCGAACGTGGGCATCGCGGCCCCCGACGACCCGCACACGACCAGTTCGATCGAGGGGTCCATCTGCCGCATGCCCCGGGCGGTCTGCGCCGCGAGCGTGCCGTAGTCGTCGGCCGAGCGGTGACCGAGCTGCCACGATCCGTCCATCTCGTTGCCGAGGCACCACACGCGCACGTCGAACGGCTCGGCGCGGCCGTTGTCGATCCTCCGCTGCGACAGGGCGGTGCCGCCGGGCACGTTGCTGTACTCGAGCAGGTCGAGCGCCTCGAGAACACCGCGCGTGCCGAGGTTGACGGCCAGCATGAGCTCGCAGCCGGCCTTGTCGAGCCAGTCGGCGAACTCGTGCAGGCCGACCTCGTTCGTCTCGGTCGAGTGCCACGCGAGGTCGAGACGGCGGGGGCGCTGCTCACGCGGGCCGACGCTGTCTTCCCAGCGGAACCCCGACACGAAGTTGCCCCCGGGGTAGCGGATCATCGACACGCCCAGCTCGCGTACGAGCTCGAGCACATCGGTGCGGAACCCCTGCTCGTCCGCCGCCGGGTGGCCCGGCTCGTAGATGCCGTCGTAGACGTGGCGACCGAGGTGCTCGACGAATCCGCCGAACAGGCGTCGGCGCACGTGGCCGATCGCGAAGCGGGGGTCGACGGTCAGGTGGGCAGCGGTCATCGGTGCTCCTCGAGGTTTCGACGAACGCTACCCCGGCGCGGGGTTCACGCTAAACGTTTTCGAAACCCCGTGGGGGCGGCCGAGGACGCGTCCCTTCGGCGAAGCCGCACGAAACGGGCGCCAATCACGTGCGTCCTCGGCGAACGAGGGCGTCCTCGGCGCACGGGCGGGGCTCAGCCGGCGCCGAGGACGGGACACCGCTCAGATGACCGCAGCACTCCACGCGTCGACCGCACCGAAGCGGAACGCCCCGATCGACACCGCCTGCTCCCGCAGGAACGGCAGCAGCTCGAGGCGACCCGCGGTGGTGACCTCGTTCGCGTACACGGTGAGCGAGACGTCCCCGCCGACCGTCTCGGCGACGGCCGCGCGCAGCGCGGCGACGGTGTCGGCCGGTCCCACCAGGCGCAGGCGACCCGGTCGCGGGGCCGCGACGAGGGTGTCGGCGTCGTCGGCGGCGGCATCCGGGATGCCACCCGCCAGGCGCTGCAGCCACTCGGCATCGCTCTCGACCGACACGGCGACACCGCTCTCGCCCAGCAGGTGCCGGACCGCCGCGGGCAGCCCCACCGGCGTGCTGAGGCTGAAGGTCGAACCCGACCGGACGGCGGCGACGAGGACGCGCAGGACCGCCTGCCACGCGGCGTCGGCGGTCGCACGCACGGCCACGTCGACCGGCCGGTAGCGACGGAGGTTGCGCTCGACGCCCAGGCGCGAGACGTCTCGCACGCGACCGAACTCGCGGTCCCACGCGACGGCGTCGGCGAGCGCTCCGCGACGGAGCCAGTCGAACGCCTCGTACGACAGGGTGGGCTGAGCCGCCTCGATGAGCGCCGTGATCCGCGAGTCGAGGCCGCGCAGGTGCAGGGTCGACGACGACGCCCCGCCCGTCGAGGGGCGCCACGAGCCGAGGGTCACGAGGCGGTTCGGCCCGCCCGACATGGCGCCGTCACCGGCGGACGCCTCACCCCAGCCACCGAGGGGCTCGCGTTGGATCACCGCTCCGGTCGAGGGGCGGTTCACCCGCAGGACGGCCGCCTCGACGCTGTCGAGCCAGAGGTCGAGGTCTGCCTCATCGCGCGTGTGGAGGCCCGCCACGAACCCCGATCCGATCGCGTTCTGCAACTCGATCGCGCGGGTGACGGTGGGAGCGTGCAGGATGCCGAGCACCGGCGCCGCGACCGCGGCCCGGGTCAGGTGGGAGCCGGCGGTGACGCCCGTGCGGACGCCGGGCGACCAGAACCGGCCGGCCGTCTCGGGCCCGAGGTCGAGCTCTCGCGGCTCCACGAGCCACCGCTCGCCGTCGCCGAGGACGGTCAGGGCGCGCCGCACCTCTCCCGCGGGTTCTTCGACGAGCGGGCCGATGTCGGACAGCGGGTCGTCGGAAGGTCCCACTCGCAGCGACGAGACGGCATCCTTCAGCTGCTCAGTGAAGCGCGTGGACCGCCCGACGGCGCCCACGAGGATCACGAGCGACACGGCCGTGGCGGCCTGACCGGCGCGCGCGAAGGCGCCGCTCACGATGTCGGTCACGGCGGCGTCGAGGTCGGCCGAGGGGGCGACGATCGCGACATTCCGTCCGGCCGTGAACGCCTGCACGGGCAGCGCGGGGCGCCACGCGGCGAAGCGTTCGGCGGTGGTGCGCGCGCCGGCGAGCAGCACACGGTCGACGCCGGGGTGCGCGATCAGGGCCCGCCCGGACGCGTCTTCGTTGAGGTCGACGTAGGCGAGCAGGTCGCGCGGTACTCCCGCGGCCCACAGCGCCTCGGCCACGACGGCTCCGGCACGACGAGCGCGCGGCGAGGGTGTGAGCACCACTCCGGACCCCGCGACGAGAGCGGCCAAGGTCTCGGCGGCGCAGAGGCCGACGGGGGCGTTCCATCGGGGGGCGACCACGCTCACCCGATCGGGCACGAACACGGCCCCGGGGACGCGGTCGAGTTCTTTCGCCGTCGCCGCGTAGTAGGCGGCGGCATCCACCGCCTGGCTCACTTCGGCGTCGGCTTCGGAGAGCAGCGCCCCTCCCTCCGAGGCGAGCACTTCGATCACCTCGGCGCGGCGCTGCTCGAGACTGCGCGCGGCCGACTGCAGGACGGCGGCGCGGTCCGCGGCGGCGAGCGCACCCCACGACTCGGCGGCGGTGCGCACGCGGTCGATCACCGCGTCGAGTCCCGCCTCGTCGTCGACGCGCCCGGCGGCGGCGGTGGCGTCACCGGCGGTCGAGTCGGACACCCGGCCCAGGACGGCGACCGCCCAGGCACGGTCGGCGGGCACGGTCGGATCGGTGTCGGCGACGTTGCGGAACCCGGGAGCTCCTCCGGCGAGCTCGGCGCTCTCGCGGGCCGAGAACACGGCCGTGTCGACGAACGACTGGCCGCCGAAGAGCATCTGCTGCACGTCCGGTCCCAGGGCGGAGGTGTCTCCGGATGCCGCGGCCTCTCGCGCGATGCCCAGCACCGCCTGCGTGAGCCCGGGCTCGGCGGCGTCGTCGCCCACGCGTTCCCGCAGGATCGCCGGATCGCCCTCGACTCCGCGCCGTGCGACGCGCGCGGCGGGCCCGGGGAGCTCGGCCGCGGCGAGAGCGCGACGCACCCGGGCCGCGATCGACGCGGTTTCGGGTGCCTCGACGGCACCCGGGGGGTCGGCGTCCACTTCGTCTGCGCCGGCGGGCGGATCGGGCACAGCGAGGGGAAGGTCGGGCGCTCCGGCCACGGCTCGCGCGTACCCGGCGGCGAGGCGGGCGACGACGGTGTCGAGGTCATCGGGATGCGCGGCGGGGGCCGTCTGCACGTACCCGTCCCCCGGCAGCCAGGCGGTGGTGTGCGGCAGCGCCAGCACGATCTCGGCCCCGGCCTCCGCCGCGAGGGCGAGCGCGAGGGCGGCGCGCTCGGGGTCGGCGGTGGCGACCTCGACCGCGAACCCCTCCTGCCCGCGCGCGCTCAGCGCCTCGCGCAGGCCGCGCACGAGCGCGGCGTCCACGTCGTCGCGCGCCGTGACCGAGGGGGCGGGCCACCCGTGGCGCGCCGCCGAAACGGCATCCGGGGTCTCGATGACGGCGTCGCTCAGCCGCACCGTCAGGCGGGCACCGCCCGCGGAGGTGCGAACGCGCGCCCACGCCGACAGTTCGCGGACCGCGGCGGCCGTCTCGGCGACGGCGATCGGCACCTGGATGCCGGCCCGCAGCCCGGTCAGACGGGGCTCCTCGAGCACGCGGGTGAGCACGGCGACGGTGAGATCGAGGTCATCGCGCCCCTCGGCGACGAGGGTCACGTGCGTGCGCGCGGCGACCGCGTCGAGGAACACCGGCAGCAGGCGCTCGGCCGCGTGCTCGACCTCGGCGTCGAAGGCCCACGGCGACGGTGCGACCACGACGTCGGAGATCGCGAGCGAAATCCGCTCCACGTCCTCTCGAACGAGCAGCGATCGGATGCCGTCGAGCCGGCGTCGCGCCCCGGCATCGCCGACCACCGCGGGGCCGACCAGGCGCACCTCGACCGGGGATTCGAGAGCCTCGAGCGACGGCCCGAGACGCTCGGGCCGCGCGTCGAGGACGAGGACCGAGACGAGATCGCGCAGAGCCCGACGCGCGATCGGCACGGCGGGACTGGGCAGGACGGGGGCGACGGCGCCGCCCACCTGCAGAGCGCCGCGGACGAACCAGTTGAGCGACGTCGGCAGATCGTCGACGAGGCGGTGCAGGGCGGAGGCCGCCGAGGTGAGGGACTCCGGGCGCGAGATCCCGTCGATCGCGGCGGCCAGGAAGTCCGCCGCGGCGGGGTCCGTGGGCAGCGCGCCACGACGGGGCGAGGCGGTCGGTGGCGTCCGGCGCGAGAGAGTCCCGGCGATACGAGCGGCACGGCCGGGGAGGTCCGAGGAGAGCGCGGAAACGGGGGTGCCGGAGTCGTTCGTGCTCATGCCCGTCAGCCTAAACACCGCGCGCGTGGCACCTCGGCGGCCCGCCGCGCAACCCGAGGATCGGCCGCCCGCGACTGCCAGCGATCTTGTTGGACTCCGATCAGATATTCACAGGAAATCCTTCGCTTTTCGTCCGGCTCGTGTTTGTATGGCGGTGGGTACCCCGCCATTTATCCCCCTGGATGGAAGGTCACTCCAACGTGAACCGCATATCGAAAACCGTCGTGGGCGCAGCCGCCCTCGGCCTGTTCCTGACCACCGCCGCCACTGCCCCCGCGCTGGCGCAGACCCCCACGTCGTCGCCCGACGCGGCCGTCGACGGAGTCGACGCGCAGCTGCTCGAGGCGATGGCCGCCGACCTCGGCACCGACGTCGCCGGCGCGCAGGACGTCCTGCGTTTCCAGGCCGACGCGGCCGACACCGCCGACGACGTCGCCGCCGTCGCGGGCGAGGCGTTCGCGGGCACCTGGCTCGACGAGTCGACCCGCACCGTGTACGCCGCCGCCACCACCGACGCGGCCCGCGAAGCCGCAGCCGACGCGGGCGCCGTGCCCGTCGCCGCCGAGCATTCGCTCGACGATCTCGAAGCGATCGCCGCGAAGATCGAATCGAGCACCGTGCCCGATGTCATCCCGTCGTGGTGGATCGACGTCGAACAGAACGACCTCGTCGTCGACGTGGTGGCCGGCGGCGACCAGGCCGCGACCGACTTCGTCGCCACCCTCGACGCCCCCGCCGGTGCCGTGCGACTCGAGACCGGGGCCGAGGCCCCCGAAACGTTCGCGACGATCCAGGGCGGTGTCGCCTACAACATCAACAACCAGAGCCGCTGCTCCGTGGGCTTCGCGGTCCAGGGCGGGTTCGTCACCGCCGGCCACTGCGGCGTCGCGGGCGACAGCACCACCTACGGCACCTTCCAGGGCTCGTCGTTCCCCGGCAACGACTACGCCTGGGTGAGCACGCCGACCCACACCCCGGTCGGATCGGTGACCAACTACGCCGGCGGCAGCGTCGCCGTGAAGGGCTCGACCGCAGCCGCGGTCGGCGCGACCGTCTGCCGCTCGGGCTCCACGACCGGCTGGCACTGCGGCCAGATCCAGGGCTTCAACTCCACGGTGCGCTACGCCGAGGGGTCGGTCTCAGGCCTGATCCGCACGAACGTCTGCGCGGAGCCGGGCGACTCGGGCGGCTCGCTCCTCGCGGGCAACCAGGCCCAGGGCGTCACCTCCGGAGGCTCGGGCAACTGCTCGACCGGCGGAACGACGTACTTCCAGCCCGTGAACGAGATCCTGCAGACCTACGGCCTGCGCCTGCTCACGAGCTGATCCCCCTCCGGGTGTACCCCGTTGCCCGGTCGCCTCACGGCGGCCGGGCAACGTTCTTTTTGTTTCCGAGCAGGGTTGCCCGGTCGCCTTACGGCGGCAGGGCAACGTTCTTGCTTGTTCCAGACCGAGGTTGCCCGGTCGCCTTGCGGCGGCCGGGCAACGTTCTTCTCGTCGGAGGAACGCCGACGCCCCGGCCACCTCTCGGCGACCGGGGCGTCGTTCGTTCCTTCTTGCGGGCGGCCCGGCCTCAGCCGATCGCCCGGCGGCGGCGCTTCAGGGCCGCACCGACCAGCACCGCGAGCAGTCCGAGGGCGAGGGCCGCACCCGAGACCACCCCGCCGGTCACCGCCAGCGGAGACGGGGTCGAACCGGCCGGCGCACTCGGAGCCGCGGGAACGACGGGGACGGCGCCACCCGCGGCGGCCCGGACCTCGATTCCCACCGCTGCCTCGACTCCGCCGATACGCGCGATCACCCGGTGCGCGCCCGCAGGGGTGTCCGCGGGGAGGGTGACGTTCACGAGGAACGCCCCACCGGCATCGGTGCGGACCGCGCCCAGCTGCACCGGAGTGGAGCGCAGTTCGAGCTCCCCGTCGGCGTTCGCGGGCCAGCCCGTTCCCGACACCGTCACGACGCCCCCGGCGACGAGGTTGCCCGAGACCGACAGGGTCGGGTCTCCGGCGTTCGCGCCGACCGCGGTCGATCCCGTCCCGCTGATGTTGCCGGCCACGTCGACCGCTCGGTACGACACGGTGGTCGCCCCCGCACCGACGCTCACGACCGCCTGCGCTCCGGACGCGGTCGTCCAGGTCGCCGCGTCGCCGACGCGGTACTCCAGGCGCGCCACTCCCGACCCGCTGTCGCTCGCGGCGAGCGTGACCGTGCGGGCTGCGGCATCCACCGTCGTGGTCGTCGTCGGGGCCGTGCGGTCGACCTTCACCGTCGCCGTGACGAAGGGCGAGACGTTCCCCGCGGCGTCGGTGGCCTTGAAGGTCACGTTCGACGTCCCCTCCGCCGGGGTCACCGCGCCGGTGTACGTCGCCCAGGTGTTCCCCCCGTCGGCGCTGACCTCGAGGCGCGGTGCCTGGTCGATGTCGTCGGTCGCCGTGGCCGTGATCGACGGCTGCGACACGTACCACCCCTCGGCGCCATCGGGCGAGACCGGATCCGTTTTCACAGCCACCGTCGGCGCCGTCTTGTCGGCCGGACGGGTGTGCATCCGCACGAACGTTACCGAGTACGGCTCGAACGAGTGCGTGAAGGTGCTCGAGACCGGCATCTGCGAGGTCTTCGGAGCCACGGGCGTCGAGGTCGCCGTGTTCAGCGCCGTCGGGGCCGCCTGCAGGGTCGTCACGTCCGCGGTCGGGAGCACGGTGAGCCCACCGAGATCCACCTTGGTCACCGCGGCCTTGGCCTGGGCGTTGACGACCTTGAGGATCACGTCTCCGTTCGTGTCGTCCGTCGTCATGACCTGCGCGAACGGTTCGACCGCCGTGTTGGTGAACTGCCCCTGCTGCACGCCGTCGGCGAAGAGGGTCACCCGGGCGCCGCGCACCTGGATGCGCAGGTCGTAGGTCCGACCGGTCTCGACGCGGGGGGTGCCCGTGTCCGCCACGATCGACTTCGCCCCACCCGCGGCCTTCTCGACGACGCTACGGGTGTTGCCCCACCCGCCGAGGTTCCACCACAGGTAGTCGGCCGACCCCTTCACGCCGAAGCCGACGAGGAAGCCCTCGGCACCGGCGAGCTTCGTGGCCTTGAGCGAGACGTCGTAGTCGGTGGCGGTCAGTGCGGGACCGGCGACGAGCGTGTTGTTCGCCGTCGTCGAGGACTGCACGTAGCTGCCGTCGGCGGCCGACCACGATCCGGCGCCCGCGAGCTTCGACCACCCGTCGTCGTTCTTGTCGGCGAAGTCGTCGGAGAAGAGCGTCTTCCCGTCGGGCGTCGTCACCTTCACGTCGTCGTACCGGGCCGAAGTGCTCCACGTCGACAGGCCGACGGCGCCGGCGAGATCGGTGGATGCCAGATCCCCGCCCGCCGTGGTCGGAACGACCCGGTCGCCGACGTTGCTCATGAAGAGCTTCTGCACCTCGTAGTTCGCCGAGCCCCACACCTGGTCGCGATCGAACCAGATCAGGTCGGGCCGCCACTGCGTGCTGCTGGTGTCGGCGAGCAGCGGCGCGTACGAGGCCATCTTGACGACGTCGGCGTTGCGCTCCAGGCCGGTCATGTACGCCGCCTCCGACAGCGCGTTGGCGAAGCGGTTGTCGAGCGAGGCGTACTCACCGATCCAGACCTTCGGACCCTGACGGTCGTAGGAGTCGTAGCGGTGATTGTTCGAGAGGAACCACGACGGGTCGTTGTAGTAGTGCTCGTCGACCATGTCGACCTTCTGGGCCCGGTTCTGCGCCCAGTGCTGATCGAACACCGCCCCGGTGTCGTCCGGGCCCGAGTTGCTGATCAGGATCATGTCCGGGTACGTGGCGGCGATGGCATCCCGGAAGGTCACGAAGTTCGCCATGAAGGCCTCGGGGTAGTTCTCTTCGTTGCCGATCTCGATGCGATCGAGGGCGAAGGGAGCGGGGTGCCCCATGTCGGCACGAAGCTTCCCCCAGGTCGTGGTCACGTCGCCCTTGGCGAACTCGATGAGGTCGAGCGTGTCCTGGATGTGTCGCTGCAGCTGCGCCGGATCGGTCGCCTGCAGCGCCTGCCCGCACCCGTTCAGGAGCGCGGGGACGTCGGGGACGGGTTTGGCGCCGATGTCCTCGGCGAACTGGAAGTACTCGTAGTACCCGAGGCCGAGGGACTGGTTGTACCCCCAGAAGTTGGCGTTGGTGGCACGGGTCTCGACCGGGCCGACGCTGTCCTTCCACTGGTACGAGCGCGCACGCTCGTAGTTGGAGCCGGCCGAGTAGTCGGCGTGGCTGTTGACGTTGACGATGCACCCGCCCGGGAAGCGGACGAACTTCGGGTGCAGGTCGGCGATCTTCTGAGCGACGTCCTTGCGCAGACCGTTGGTCCGCCCCATGAACGTGTCGCGCGGGAAGACCGAGACCTCGTCGAGGCGCAGGGTCCCGGTGCCGGCGGCCTGGACGAGTACGCGGGCGGCGTCGGTCGTGGCCGTCGCCGTCACGGAGCCGCGGTACTTCACCCAGCCGTCGCCGCCCACGGTCGCCGTGAACGGGTTCGACAGCGCGGTGCCGTCGGCCGAACGCAGCACGAGCGAGACGGGGGTTCCGCCGGTCGCCGTGGTCCGCGCCCAGAACGACACGTCGTAGGTCTCGTCTTTCGTAAGGGCCACACCCGTGTCGAAGCCGGCATTCTCGACGCCGTAGGTCCCGGCCCCGTTGCGGAGGTCGAGCTGCAGGTACGTGCGGTTGCGCTCGTTCATGCGCTTGTCGTCGTTGACCGGCTGCGCCGAGCCCGCGCCGCCGCCGAGGGCCACCGGTGTCCACGCGGTCATCCCCGTGAAGCCCCGGTTATCGACGGGCAGGAATTCGAACGAACGGTTGCGGACGAGCTCGGCGTACAGGCCGCCGTCGGCCGCGTTGTTGATGTCCTCGAAGAAGACGCCGTACATCGCGTCGTCGATCTCGGCGCCCTTCGCGCTCGGGTCAGCCGTGATCGAGAAGTCCGAGGTCTCATCGGTCGGATACGCCGCGAGCAGTCGCTGCTGCTCGGCGGCGCTGATCGGCAGGACGGTTCCGTGGCGCGGGCGCGCCGGGAGGGTGGCATCCAGAACCGAGGTCCAGGTCCCCGACGCGATGTCGCGGGTCTCGAACATCATGTAGCCCTGACCGCCGTGGTAGCTCGGCTGGTCGATGAGCATGTACCAGTGACCGGGCTCGGCGTTGTCGGCGAACACCGTGGGACCCTCGCCATTGGTGAACGTGCCGCCCCAGGGGTTGGGCTGTCCGACGCCGATCTGCTCCTTCACGAGCTGCCAGCCGGGGCTCGACGTCGTGGTCGGAAGCGATCCGGTGACCGTGGCGGTGAGCGAGGTCGAGCGCTCCTGGCGCACGGTCATCGACGCCTCGTCCTTGATGAAGCGGTAGTAGGTGTCGCCGTCGCGCACGACGGTGGCGTCGATGGTGCCCTTGCCCGCGCCGCGCTTGACGTCGACCCAGGGCTGCGGCTCGCTGAAGGTCACGAAGTCGCGAGTGGTGACCATCATCATGCGGTTATACGTGTCGGCCGCCTTGCGACCCGTGGTGGACGCGCTCGGGTAGAGGTTCGAGGCCCAGTAGACGACGTACTCCCCGCGGTCGGCGTCCCACGTGGCCTCCGGCGCCCAGGTGTTGCCCGCGAACTCGCTCGAGACGGTGATCTGGCGCAGGGGGCTCCACGTCGTGAGGTCGTCGGACTGCCAGACGTTGAGCTTGCGGCTGCCGACCTCTTGCGCGCGGCCGAAGTCGCCGTTGTAGAGGTCGAACATGTTCAGGTCGGTGGAGAGCATGTAGAAGCGGTCCCCGTCGGGCGAGCGCATGACGAACGGGTCGCGGATGCCCTTCTCCCCCTGGTCCGAGGTGAGGACGGGCGTGCCGTCGTTGAGGGTGAGCCAGTTCTTCGGGTCGTCCCCGCGGCTCGTGGCGAACGAGATCTCCTCGTCGGTGGTGGTGCTCTCCCCCGTGAAGAAGGGGAAGAAGTAGCCCTCGAGCTTCTGCGCCGCCGGCTTCGGCTGCACGATGAGCTCGATCTCGCGAGTGGTCTGGCTGGATCCCTTCGCGATCGTGGCGGTCAGTTTCACGGTCACGGCGGCGGATCCCGTGGCGGGCCGGGTGACCTCGCCCGTGGCGGTCACGACCTGCGCGTTCGACGACGACCAGGACACCGTCGTCCCATTCGTCCCGGTCGCGGGCAGCGTCACGTTGCCGCGCACGTCATCGGCATCCGGGACCGAGAGGGCCTGCGCGGCGGTGTCCACGTCCTGCTGGTTCGTGGGGGTGCCCTGTGCGACGAGCGCCTTGACGTCGTCGTCGCTGAGCGCGCTGTCGAAGACGGCGACGTCGCGGACGCCGCCCTTCCACACGCGGTCGGGGTACGAGGAGCGCCCGATGTAGGCGACCAGGCCCGAGCCGAACTCGGCGACCGAGCGCGAGGTGGCGACCGTGCCGATCTTGGTGCCGCCGAGGTAGGCGGTGATCGAGGTGGGGGTGATCACGGTGGTGTACAGCGCCCACTCGGAGGTGGCGGAGGGACCCGGGATGCCGCGGGCTCCGTCCGTCGGCGCGATCCCCCGCTCGAGGGTCCAGGGCTGCGCGATCCGTGGTCCGTCCGTCAGCACCGACTTGACCTGGCCGGCCGGGTTGGCGGGGTTCAGCAACCAGTACTGCTGGGGGAGGTTCTCGGTGGTGCCGAAGAACATCGCCGCCTGGTTGCCCGCTCCGGTGCGGTCCTGCAGCCAGGCCGAGACGGTGACGGTGCTCTTGCCGTCGAAGAGCCCCGTGGGCAGTTCGACGTAGGCGGCCGAGGAGCCCGAGGCTCCGCCCGGCAGCGAGAGGGCGTCTCCGTCGACGCTCGAGCCGGTGCCGCGGATGACCGCGTCGCGTCCGTGCCCCGAGGAGTCGGGGACCGTGGTTCCGGTCGTCGCGGCGAAGTCGTACGACGCCAGCGGCGTGGGCAGCGGCGCTGCCGAGGCGGCGACGGCGGGGACCAGGCCGCTCAGGACGACGGCGGCAGCCGCGACGAGCGAGCCCGCGCGTCGCACGATGCCCCTCCGGCTCCGGTCCTCGGAAACAGGTCGTGACAGCACCATGCTCGTCCTCCTCGACGATGGGTGTCCGGCGGGGGCCGGCGCGACGTGAGCATCTCAATGTGAGCGCTCACTATCCGCAATATTGGAGGCGGCTGGGAATGCTGTCAAGGATGATTTGCAACGTTAGACCGCAGAAGCGAGAAGAATGTGAAGCCTCACATTTGTTTCCGACGACGCGGAATCCACGCGCGCTGAGCGGGGGCCGCCGCCCCCGGTGACGCCACCCGTTGCTACTGTCGGTTCGCCCCGGACACCAGGAGGAACCATGGCCGTCACCTTCACCGACATGCCGATCGAGCTTCTGCGGGCCTATCGCCCCGCCCTCAAGGCACCGGCCGATCTCGAGGCGTTCTGGGAGACCACGATCGCCGAGGCGCGCGCTGCGGCTCGGCCCGCCACCCTGACCCCGATCGACGCCCCCGTGCGCGCCCTGAGCGTCTCGGACCTCACCTTCACCGGCTTCGACGGCGACGAGATCCGCGGCTGGGTCGTGCGCCCGCACGGCGACGCGCTCCTGCCCGCCGTCATCGAGTACATCGGTTACGGCGGCGGCCGCGGCCTGCCGGGAGAGCGTCTGAACTGGGCGACCGCCGGCTACGTGCACGTCATCATGGACACCCGCGGCCAGGGGTCGACGTGGAGCGTCGGCGACACCCCCGACCCCCACGGCTCCGCGGCCGCTTTCCCCGGCGTCATGACGCGCGGCATCCGGGATCCGCACGACTACTACTACCGCCGCCTGTTCACCGACGCCGTGCGCCTGGTGGACGTGGTGCGCGAGCTCCCCGGGGTCGATCCCTCGCGGGTCGCCGTCACCGGCGGCAGCCAGGGCGGCGGGCTCTCGATCGCCGCGGCGGCCCTCGCGGGCGAGGCGGTCGCGGCGGTCCTGCCCGACGTGCCCTTCCTGTGCGACTTCCCCAACGCCATCACGCGCACGCCCTCGGCGCCGTTCACCGAGATCACGCGCTATCTCGCGGTGCATCGCGACAACACGGCGAGCGTGCTCCGCACCCTGTCGTACGTCGACGGCGCGATCCTCGCCCGACGCATCACCCAGCCCGCGTTCTTCTCGGTGGCGTTCATGGACGACGTCGTGCTGCCGTCGGGCGTCTTCGCCGCGTTCCACGCCCTCGCGTCGGACGATGCGGCCATCGAGGAGTATCCCTACAACGGCCACGAGGGCGGCGGGCACCGCCACTGGATGAAGCAGGTGGCCTGGCTCGACGCCCGCTTCGGCATGTGATGGCGAGTCCGCGTCACTCCCAGACGCTGGGCGCCGGGCGCTTCGTCGACGGGAGGGCCGAGCCCGCCGCCCAGTCGTGCACCCACGGCTCGATGTCGGGCAGGCCCTCGGGACGCCCGACCGCGGCGAACAGCTCGTCGTGCGGGACCGTGCCGCCCGTGCGACGGAGGATGCGCGCGCGGATCATCGCGCGGGCGTAGATCTCGCCCTTCACCAGCGCGCGGTGCTCGAGGTACACCGCCCGATCGTCGTGGCCGATCAGTCGCGTCTCGAGCTCGAAGCGCTGCCCCAGCTCGAGGGAGCGGCGGAACGTGATCGTCTCGGCGGCGACCACCGCGTACCAGCCCTGCTTCGTCATCGCCGCGAGGAGTCCCGTGCGGGTCAGCAGGTCCCAACGCCCGAGGTCGAAGAGCGACAGGTAGCGGCCATTGTTCATGTGCCGCAGCAGGTCGATGTCGGTGGGCAGCACCCGGATGGACATCCGCGCGACGGTGTTGGGGTCGAGGGGGCCTTCGCGACGAAGGCGACGGCGGGCACGAGCGAGCACCAGCAGGGTGCGCCAGAGGACGTTCACGAGGGGCGAGCGTAGCGATTCGACCACGGAACGGCGATGTCGTTGTGCGTCATCGACAACTCCGGCGCGGCGGCGCATAGCGCATCCGATGGCCGATCCGCCCCGATTTCACCCGCGCCGACGCCCCGCGTAGAGTCGCGCCATGACTGCGGAAGCCCGAACCGACATCGTCGTCCGTCCGGTAAGAGATGTGGATGCCGAGGCCCTCGGTCGCGTGCACGCCACCTGCTGGCACGAGACCTACGACCACCTGATCAGCAAGGCCGCCCTCGAGGCCGTCTCGCCGCGCCGCATGGCCGAGCTCTGGACCCACTGGGCCGCCCAGGGCGAGGACTACCGCATGCACGCGGCCCTCGTCGACGGCGAGATCGTCGGCTTCGTCGGCTCGGGTCCGGCCCGCGACGACGACGCTCCCCGCGAGCGCGAGCTGTACTTCATCTACCTGCTCGATGCGTACCACGGCACCGGCATCGGCCAGCAGCTGTTCGATGCCGCGATCGACGGCGGCGAGGGCGCGTACCTGTGGGTCGCCGACGACAACCCGCGCGCCCACCGGTTCTACCAGCGCAACGGGTTCGCCCTCGATGGTGCCTCGCACACCGAGCCCTTCCTCGGTGAGGAGCTCACCGAGGTGCGCTTCGTCCGCTGACGTGCTGCAGATCTGGGCCCTCGACGGCATCCGCGAGATCACTCCGGGCGATGACCTCGTCCGGGTGATCGTCGATGCCGTCTCTGCGCGCGCGGACGACGACGGCGCCCTGCGCGACGGCGACATCGTCGTGGTCACCAGCAAGGTCGTCTCGAAGGCCGAGGGACGCATCATCCGCGCCGACGACCGCGAAGACGCCATCACGCGCGAGACCGTGCGTCTCGTGGCATCCCGCACCTCCCCCACCGGGCACGTCACGCGGATCGTCGAAAACCCGCTCGGCATCGTCTCGGCCGCCGCCGGGGTCGACGCGAGCAACACCCCCGAGGGCACCGTGCTGCTGCTGCCGGTCGACCCCGACGCCTCGGCCCGCGCCCTCGCGACGGGGCTACGGGCCGCGACCGGAGCGCACGTGGGCGTGATCGTCACCGACACCCTCGGGCGCGCGTGGCGCGAAGGCCAGACCGATCACGCGATCGGAGCCGGCGGCATCCACGTGTTCGAAGACCTCCGCGGGACGACGGATGCCGAGGGCCGCCCCCTCGTGGTGACCCTGCCCTGCGTCGCCGACGAGATCGCCGCCGCCACCGACCTCGTCAAAGGCAAGGCCGCGCGCCGACCGGTCGCGATCGTGCGCGGACGCGCCGACCTCGTGGGCGACCTCGACCTGCCCGGCGCCCGCTCGATCGTGCGCGATCCCGCGCGCGACATGTTCCGCCAGGGCGCCGACGAGGCGTACGCCGAGGGCTTCGCCGCGGGGCGGGCCGCCGCGGGCTGAGCGCGGGCCGGGCAGCGGTCGCGGGGCGGTCGCGTCAGCGAGATCACCCCGGTTCGGGTGCACCTCACCGACCGGTCGAGCGGCGCCTGCGGCCCCGGCGAGACGGAGCGGGCCGTCAGCGTACCCCGCGGGCCGCGAGGGCTTCACCGAGCTGATCGGCATGCCGCAGTGCGAGCACGAGGAACGGCAGGACCGCGACACGGAGCGACGGTCGCACACCCCGCGCCCGCTGCGCCTCGCGCACCTCTGCGGCCAGTCGCGCCAGCACGGGGATCGTCGTCATCGTCACCGCGAGCAGCAGCGCCGTGCGCTCGGCATCCACTACGATCCTCCCCAGCGGAGCGAGTCCACGCTCGAGGGCGTCGAGCATCGCCTCCGCCCGCGTTGTCAGCGGCAGCAATGCCGCAACGAGAAGAGCCGCCGCCACACGCGCCGTGTTCGCGACGGCGGGTTCGACGCCGAGGAAGATCAGCTGCCCCGCGGCCGTGACGACGACGACCCAGCGCAGGGCCCACGCCTGCCGCCAGAACTCCCGCGCCCCGACGCCCGAGGCCACGACGCACGCCAGCGCGACTGCCACCGCGACCCCCGCGGCCCACAGGGTGGTCGGCAGCATCGCGATGGCGAGAGCGATCGCGGCCACCGCGAGCATCTTCGGACCCGCGGGCAGGCGATGCACGATTCCCGTCGCGGGTCGGGAGCCGCTCAGCATGCCAGCGACTGCTCGTACCGGTCGACGACCCCGGATGCCGCGCCCGCGGCGACCACGCGACCGTCGGCGAACAGCACGGCCGCGTCGCACCGTCGAGCGAGGACGAGATCGTGCGTGACCACGAGGGCGCGGTGCGAACCGTCACCGAGCAGATGGTCGGCGATCCGGCGGGCGTTCCGGTCGTCGAGGAAGGCGGTGGGCTCGTCGGCGACGACCAGTGCGGGGTTTCGCACGAAGGCACCGCAGAGAGCGAGGAGCTGCTTCTGCCCGCCCGACAGGTCGAATGCCGGACGGTCGGCGAGCTCGGCCAGACCGAACCGTTCCAGAGCGGCGCTCACGCGCGCCGCTCGCTCGCCCCGCGCGAGTCGTTCGGGGCGGAGCGAGAAGGCGACGTCGTCGGCGACGACCGGCATGACGATCTGGGCGTCGGGATTGCTCAGCACGAGGGCCACACGACGACGGTGGGCCGCGGCATCCCGAATCGGATCCTGGCCGAGCACCTCGAGCGAGCCCCGGGCACGCGGCACGAGACCCGCGACGACCCGGGCGAAGGTCGACTTTCCCGAGCCGTTGTCGCCCACCACGGCGATGGTGCGCGCATCGAGATCGAGGGTGACATCGTTCAGGACGGCCCGGCCGTCGAGGCTGACGGTCAGGTTCGAGCAACGAAGGGTCATCGCACGACCTCGAAGACCGCCGCGACACCGAGCCCCCCGCCGACCGACGCCGCGGCCAGTCCGATCGTCCCGTCCGCGGCCCCCGCACGCACCAGCCGGGCGAACAGTCGCACCACCGCGACGGCCCCGCTCGCGCCCCACGGGTGCCCGAGAGCAAGCGCTCCGCCGTCAGCGCAGACGCGCGGGTCGTCGTCACGGAGCCCGACGCGCGACAGCACGGCGATGCTCTGCGCGGCGAACGCCTCGACGAGCTCGATCGCGGCGAGGTCCCCCGCGGCGTGGCCCGTCCGTGTGAGCACGGCGGCGATGGCGGGAGCCGCCCCGAGACCCGGCAGAGCCGGATTGCTCCCCGTCATCACGGCAGCGCGAAGGGCGAGGCCGGGGCCGGCACCCGCCGGGGCGACCATCACAGCCGCCGCCCCATCTCCGATCCGGGTCGAGGATCCGGCCGTCACCGTGCCTCCGTCCACGAGAGGGACGAGTCTTCGCAACACCCGAGGGGACACCCCGGCCCCCTCATCGCGGGTCAGTCCGCCCACCGGGACGATCTCGGCCCGGAACCTCCCCTCCCTGTCGGCGTTCGCGGCGCGCGCGTGGCTGCGGCCCGCGAAGACGTCCTGACGCTCGCGAGTGAGCCCGTCGTGCCGCGCCAGGTCGTCGGCGGCCCGCACCATGTCGGGGTCGGCGAAGCCCGCCGGAGCGAAGGGAGCACGCGTGTACGGCACGCCTGCGAGCGCGCGCAACGGCGCGGTCGACGCGCTCTCCACCCCACCCGCGAGGCGCGCGATCCCGTCCACCCGCACCGCGTTCGCGGCATCCACGATCGCCGCCAGCCCGCTACCGCACTGCCGGTCGACGGTGCCGCCGGGCACGTGCGGACCCAACCCGGCCGCCAGAGCGGCGAGACGCCCGACGTTCCCGCCTGGCCCGGCGCAATTGCCCATCACCACGTCGGCGATCGGAAAGTCCCGAGCATCGCCCGCGACCGCCGACACCACTGCGGCACTCAGTGCGGTGACGTCTTGGTGGCGGAGCCCACGTCCCCGCAGGGCGAGAGGCGTGCGGCGTGCAGCGACGATCACCGGGTCACCCACGATCCCGTCCCGTCCCGGCCGCGATCCGCTCCACGTCGGCGCGCGCGGGCTTGCCCGAGAGCGTGCGGGGGATCGTGCCGAAGAACCACCGCCGCGGCCGGTGGGCGGGGACGAGCCGGGCGGCCGCCTCCCGCCGCAGATCGTCGGGTCCGGCCCCCTCCACCTCGACGAACGCGGCGATGAGCGCACCGACGCCGGGGCGCGGCATGCCGAACACGACGGCATCCCGCACTCCGGGGATGCCGCGCAGCGTCGCCTCGACCTCGTCGGGGACGACCGTCGCCGACGCGCTGAGGATCGCCCCGTCTCGCCTCCCGCGCAGGTGCAGGCCGCCGTCCCTCACCTCGGCGCGGTCGCCCACGGTGGCCCACCCGCCCGCGCGCTCGAGAGGTCCGCCCGCGCCCAGATACCCGAGGGCCACGAAAGGCGAACGCACCCACACCTCGCCGCCTCGCACATCGAGCTCGACGCCGGGAAAGGCCCGGAGCCCCTCGCCCGAGTCGATCGCGACGAAGGACAGCTCCGCGGCACCGTAGTACGACACGACCTCCACACCCGCGACCGCGGCTCGCGCGCGCAGAGCCGGGTCGAGGTGCGACCCGCCTACCAGCGCGCGTCGCGGAGCCCCACCGGCATCCAGGAGCGCGCGCAGGCCCTGAGGGGTCGCGTGAACGCACGTCGCGTCGACGTCGGCCCCCAGAACGGGGCGGGGACCGCCGGCGAGCGCGTGCGCGAGGGAGAAGAGCGTCAGGGATGCCGCCGGCGGAGCGGGCAGCGCGATCGAATCGTCCGACCCCGCGTCGAGAAGCGCCGCAACGGTCGCGAACGACGAGCTCCACGATGCGGCCGTGCGCAGCACCACGCGCGGGGCGCCGCAGCTTCCCGAGGTGAGCGTCGCCCAGGCCGCGTCGGCGGGCACCTCGTCCTCTCGGATCAGCGCCTCGACGTCGTGGCGCTGCGCGGCACTCCATCGGGGATCGGCGACCAGCACGGCCCGCCCGGCCGCACGGACCTCGGCGATGCGATCGAGAAGCCCGGGTGCGTCACCGTCGACGACGGTGATCACGCGGAGACGGCCTCCGGTGCGTGCGCGCCGAGCCTCCACGTGCGGCGGAAGCCCCGCGGATAGGCCCGGACCAGCGCGACGACGATCGCGGTCGCCACCGCAGCCTTCAGCAGGTCGCCGGGCAGGAATACGAGGCTCGTCAGGGCGGTCTCGCCGAGGGGAAGCCGCGTCACGAGGCTCTGCACCGGGATTCCGACCGCGTAGATCGCCACAACGCCGCCCGCGACCATCGCGAGAGCCGTCCGCCACAGCACGGGCCGCCGACCGCCCGCGTGCACCAGCATGCCGATGACCGCCGCGCCCAGGATCCACCCGAGTGCGTACCCCGCGCTCGGCCCGAGGAACACCGCGATGCCGCCACGACCGCCGGCGAGCAGCGGGAGCCCGACCGCGACGAGCGCGAGCAGCACGGTGACCGAGAGCGCGCCGAGCCACGGCCCGAGCACGGCCCCCGCGAGCATCACGCCCAGCGTCTGAGCCGTGATCGGCACGCCGCCGAACACCGGGAAGCTGCCCGGGAGCCCCAGCACGGCGATGAGCGCGGCGAAGACGGCGACGCGGGCGAGGTCGGTGGCGTCGAGGGTGCGAGTCATGAGGGGGCCTTCCTGAACGATGTTCACTGAACGGCGTTCACTATACTCATCCGCATGGCACCCCGAGGGCATACGGCTGACGACGTCGCGCGCACCGCGCTGCAGATCCTCGACGACCACGGTCTGCCCGACCTCACGATGAGACGTCTCGCGACCGCCCTCGACGTGCAGGCGAGCGCCCTGTACTGGCACTTCCCGAACAAGCAGTCCCTGCTCGCGGAACTGTCCGACCGGATCGTCGGGCGCATGGCATCCGGCCCCTCCGTCGACCTCGCGGCAGAGGCCCGCGCCCTGCGCGAGGCCCTCTTGGCCTACCGCGACGGCGCAGAAGTGGTCTCGAGCACGTTGGCCATGGGACTGGGGTCATCGCTGCCGCACGACCGACTCGCGGCGACCGTGACCGCTGAGGGATTCGACGACGAGACCGCCCGCCGCGTCGCGACCACGGTGCTGCACTACGTGCTTGGCTTCGTGTGGCACGAGCAGCAGCGCCTGCAGTACGACAGCGCGGGGGCTCGCGCGGGCGCGGCGGGCGGACTCGCCGACGACGATTTCGCCTCGGGGGTGGACCTCATCGCCGCGGGGTTGCGGGCGCGCGGACGCGTCTGACGCGCCGGCGGGGCGGTCTCGACCCGCGACGGCCTCAGCGCTGCTTGACCTCGCCGAACAGGCGCGCGATCGGCACGAGCACCGCCGGCCGCGCCGCCACCCAGGCCGCGGCCATCACGACGAGCGAGGCGGCGAAGATCAGCAATCCGGTCGGGTCGCTCGTGTAGGCGGCGGGGTCTTCCGATCCGCGCGCGGCGTACATGTGGTTGAGGTTGCGCAGCGCCCCGGTGGCCAGCACGAGCGCGACGTGCACGACGATGAACGCGACGAAGAAAAGCATCGTGGGGAAGTGCACCTTGCGCGCCCACTCGGCTGGGTACAGCTTGTTGAGCCGCTCGGCGTCCTTGGGCCACACCCCCGACAGGCGCACGCCGCTGATGATCGCGAGGGGCGCGGCGACGAAGGTGATCGCGAAGTACGACAACTGCTGCAGGCTGTTGTAGTTCACCCACCCGTTCTCGGTCGGCCAGTCGAGAGAGGCGTACTGCAGGGCGGCCGACAGCGCGTGGGGGAAGACCTCCCACGACGTCGGCACGATCCGCATCCACTGCCCCGTCACGAACAGCAGCACG
Source organism: Microbacterium testaceum StLB037 (assembly GCF_900104345.1). Classification (GTDB taxonomy): domain Bacteria; phylum Actinomycetota; class Actinomycetes; order Actinomycetales; family Microbacteriaceae; genus Microbacterium; species Microbacterium testaceum_A. Next base: position 472,411 of record NZ_FNJN01000002.1, on the reverse strand, counting down.
ACGAAGACCACGCCGTTGGCGATCCATAGGATGTCGAGCGCCTGGTGGAACCACAGCGCCAGGCTGATCCGCCGCTTCTTGTTGTTCCGCGGCGACCAGAACGCCGCCGGTCGCTTCTCGCGCCGCACCTGCCACCCGGTGCGGATGATCAGCAGCAGGAAGAAGCTGTTGAGGAAGTGCGACCAGTTCAGCCAGGCCGGAAGACCCACGGGCGCCGACGCGGGCAGGTGGTACTCGCCGGGGAACGCCGCGAGGAACTCCCGCCCGGGCCCGATCGCGAGAACGAAGCGTGCGATCAGCACGGCGATGCCGACGAGAGCCAGCGCGAAGACACCGAGCACCGCGGTCGAGCCGAGCAGCTGCACGGGTGAGAAGTCGGCGAGCCGCGTCTTCGCCCCGGCACGCAGCGGGGCGGTCGGACGCTTCTGCGCGAGGGCGGGCGGCGTCGCGCGGTTGCGGGCCGCGGCTCCCGGCCAGACCGTTCGCGGAACGGTGAGGGGCGGGCGCGGGGATGCCACGGCGTCGTTCGCCGACGCGGCGGGGCTCACCTCGTGGTCGTCGATCGAAGCGGCGGACGCCGCCACCGTCTCGCCGGAACGCGCCGCCGTCCCGGCTTCCGCGCCGGAGTCGGTTCCGCTCACCGTCGCGGGCGCCGGCGTCTCGGCATCCGCTCCGGACTCGGGTGCGCTCACCGACGTCGCACGAGCGGGCTCGACGTCTCCGATTCCGGCGCGATTCTCCTCTTCGGCAGCGGCGGGCTGCGCGGCAGAGGGCGGAATGGCGGATGCCGGCGGCCAGGGCGCTCCGCCGGGCTCGCGCGGGAGTCCCCGACGCACGCCGGTCGACTCCTCGCCCACCGGGGTCGCGGAATCCGATCCAGGAGCGGACGCGTGGGCATTCCGGGCCTCGGGGGCGGATCCGCTCGCCGTCACGGGCGCCGGGGTGCCGGCATCCGCTCTCGAATCCGATCCACGCGGGATCGGGCGCGCGGGGTCGGTCGATCCTGTCCCGGCGCGATTCCCCGATGCTGATGCGGCACCGGGACGCTCCGCGATGGGCGGAACGGTGGATGCCGGGGGCCACGGCTCCCCGCCGGGCTCGCGCGGCAGCCCGCGCCGCACACTCCCCGCCGGAGAATCCGCCGCGGCCGGCGCAGGCGCGGTTGGCGCCCCGGCCGTCGGCGACCCGGGAGGGGGCGACGCCCCGGCCTCGGGCGAGGCAGGAGCGGCCGACGCAGAAGCAGGGGCTTCGGACGGCTGCACCGGATGCGCACCCACGGGCGCCTCGGGGGCGGATCCGTCGCGCGGACCCGCATCCGTCGCGCTCGCGACCGCATCCGTGCCCTCCGCCCCGTCGCCTACTGCGGGCGCGTCCGAGGCCGCGGGCGGCCAGGGCTCCCCGCCGGGGGTGCGCGGCAGCCCGCGTCGCGGGGTGCGGGGTGTGGACGCCATCTACTCTCGGGAGGACTTCTTCTGGGCGTCGAGCGCGCTGATGAGCTGCGGGACGACGGTGAACAGATCTCCGACGATACCGAAGTCGGCGATCTCGAAGATGGGGGCTTCCGGGTTCTTGTCGATCGCGACGATCGTGCGCGCGGTCTGCATGCCCGCGCGGTGCTGGATGGCCCCCGAGATGCCGAGCGCGACGTACAGCCGCGGCGACACCGTGACCCCGGTCTGCCCGACCTGGGCGGCGGCGGGCACGTAGCCCGCGTCGACCGCGGCCCGCGAGGCGCCGACCGCAGCACCGAGAACATCGGCGAGCTGCTCGACGAGCGCGAAGTCCTCGCGCGAACCCACGCCTCGACCGCCGGCGACGACCGCCGCGGCCCCGCGCAGTTCGGGACGCGACGAGGCGACGGCGGTCTCGGCGAACCCTTCGATGCGGGCGTGGGGAGTTCCGGATGCCGCGACCTCGAGGCTCTCGACCACGAGCGGTCGCGCGTCGAGACGTGCCTCGACGGAGCCGGGGCGGAGCGTGGCGGCGAGGGGGCCGAAGGTGGGAGCCCCGTCCACGGTGAAGGCCCCACCGAAGACCGCGTGATGGGCGACGACACCGAGGTCATCGCGGCCGACGCCGACGACGTCGGTGGCGAGGGGCATGCGCAGGCGCGCGGCCAGGCGCGCGAGCGTGTCGCGCGACTCGACGGCGTGCGAGGCGAGCACCAGATCGGGATTCTCTCTCGCCACCGCCGCGGCGAGCGCGTCGACGACCGGACCGGTCAGGGCGTCGGCGTCGGTGACGGCGGTGAGAACGCGCGTCGCGCCGAGCGCGGCCGCCTCGGACGACGCCTTCTCGAGGGAGTCGGCGGTCGAGCCGACCAGAGCGACGGGGTCTCCGACGGTCGCGGCGGCGGCGAGCAAGCCCGGAGCGGAGGCGGCCAGCGCTCCGCCGGGCAGCACCTCGAGCAGCACGAGAGCGGTGGCCATCACGCCACCCCCTCGGCCACGAGGAAGGCCGCGAGTCTCTCGCCCGCGTCTCCCTCGTCCACGATCTTCGTGCCGGACGCGCGCGGCGGCCTCTCGGCGACGGAGAGCATGATGTACCGCGCGACCGCGGGATCCTCGACCTCGACGCCGAGTTCGGCGGCATCCAGGGTCTCGTACGGCTTCTTCTTGGCCGCCATGATTCCCTTGAAGGTCGTGAACCGCCCCTCGGGCATCGCCTCGGTGATCGACACGACGGCCGGAAGTTCGGCGGACACTCGCATGGTGCCGGCGTCGCTCACGCGATCGCCCGACACTGCGGTGTCGGAGACGTCGAGACTCGACAGGGCCGTGAGCTGCGCCACGCCCAGCATCTCCGCGACCATCGCCGGCAGCACGCCCCCTCCCCCGTCGGTCGACAGGTTGCCCGCGATGACCAGATCGAATCCGGTGCGCCGGATGGCCGCAGCGAGCACCTCGGCGGTGAGCACGAGGTCGGCGCCGCGCAGGCTGTCATCGGCGACGTGCACCGCCGAGGTGGCCCCCATCGCGAGGGCCTTGCGCACGGACGCGGTCGCCGAGGCGGGCCCCATGGTCAGCACGACGACTTCGGTGCCGGCGTGCGCGTCGGCGTAGGCGAGGGCGGCCTCGACGGCCCGCTCGTCGATCTCGTCGAGCACGGCGGCAGCGCCCGCGCGGTCGGTCAGCCCGGTCTCGAGGTCGAGCCGGCGCTCACCCCAGGTGTCGGGCACTTCTTTGATCAGGACCACGATCTTCATCGACGGGGCTCCTTCGGTGAGGGGGCGGATGCCGCGACCCCGCGGCAACGGGAGAGTTCAGGGCGCGTGGTGGTCGGTGGCTCCAGCCGCGAACGCCAGGTCCCCGAGCCCGTCGAAGCGACCGGATGCCGCGTACCCGAGCCGCGCGAGCGGTACCGTGAATCGCGAGGAGGACCGATGACGCGACGACTGCCTGTCGACCCGATCGCCGAGGCGAAGCGCCAGTGGCTCGCGCACGGCTGGCACGACGCCGCCGACGGCATGACCGTGGTGACCTCGGTGATCCGCGCGCACCAGCTGTTGATGGCGGCGATCGACCGCGCGCTCAAGCCCTTCGACCTGTCGTTCTCGCGCTTCGAGATGCTGCGGCTGCTCGCCTTCACGCGAGAGGGGCGGATGCCGATGGCCAGCGCCATCGCGCGCCTGCAGGTGCATCCGACGAGCGTCACGAACACGGTCGAGCGGCTCGCTCGCGACGGGTACGTGACGCGCGAGCCGCATCCGACCGACGGCCGCGCGGCGCTGCTCGCGCTGACCGACGAGGGGCGGAAGCGAGTCGATGAGGCCACGGACGCGCTCAACATCGTGTTCGCCGACCTCGGCCTCGACGACGACGACGCGACGGCGCTCGTGCGGATCATCGCGCGCTTCCGCAAGGGTGCGGGCGACTTCGCCGACCCGGCTCCCGTGCCCGATCCGCTCTGAGCCGGCGCGATCCCTGGCGCCGCGCTCCGCGATGCGCGCGGGCGGGCGGACGACAGCGCACCGCCGCGGGCGTTCTCACCCGTGACTCGCTCCCGCCACCCGCGCCCGCTCATCGGTGCGTGAACGACGGCGCGCGCTTCTCGCGGAACGCCGCCATCCCCTCTTTCTGATCGGCGGTGTCGAACAGGGCCGCGAAGGCCTGGCGCTCGAACCGCACGCCCTCGGCGAGGGTCGACTCCAGGGCGACGTCGAGCGCCGCCTTCGCCGCGTACAGCGCGGGCAGCGGCTTCTCGGCGATCGTCTGCGCGACCTTCTCGGCCTCATCGAGCAGGTCGGCGGACGGCACGATGCGCGAGACGAGACCCGCCCGTTCGGCCTCGGCGGCGTCGATCATGCGGCCGGTCAGCACGAGCTCGGCGGCCTTGTAGTACCCCAGGGCGCGCACGAGTCGTTGCGTGCCGCCCATGCCCGGGATCACGCCCAACTGCACCTCGGGCTGGCCGAACCTCGCCCGATCCGAGGCCAGGATTACGTCGCACATGAGGGCGAGCTCGCATCCGCCGCCGAGGGCATACCCCGACACCGCGGCGATCACCGGAGTGCGCACGGCGGCGAACCGTGACCACGCGCCGAAGTGGTCGGTGAGCATCATGTCGAGACCCGACTTCTGCTCCATCTCTTTGATGTCGGCGCCCGCGGCGAAGGCCTTCTCGCTGCCGGTCACCACGATCGCCCCGACACCGTCATCGGCGTCGAAGGCTTCGGCGGCGGCGACCACGTCGCGCATCGACTGCGTGTTGAGGGCGTTCAGCGCCTCGGGCCGGTCGAGGAAGATCCACCCCACGCGCCCCCGCTGCTCGACGCGGATCGTCTCGTATCCGGCATCCGGCTCGGTCATGGTGACTCCCGTCGTCTCGAGTGATGGTCGCAGCGGTTTCGCCCGCCCTCGAATGCTCGCACGCCCCACCGACATCGATCGAGGGTCTTGCCGCGGCGCGTCGGCGTCGGCGCTGTCCGCGGTGGCGTCGGCCGGGTTCGGGGCGGATCCTGCCGTTCGGGGCAGGGAATTCACGCCCCGAGTGACGGAATCCGCCCCGAACCGAACACGGCGCACCTCACGCGGCGAGGACGCTGCGGCCGACGATGAGCCGCATGATCTCGTTGGTCCCCTCGAGGATCTGGTGCACGCGCAGATCGCGCACGACCTTCTCGATGCCGTAGTCCTGCAGGTAGCCGTAGCCGCCGTGCAGCTGCAGCGATTCGTTGGCGACGCGGAAGCCGACGTCGGTCGCGAACCTCTTCGCCATGGCGCACCGGGTCGCGGCATCCGGAGCCTTCGCATCGAGCGCGGTCGCCGCATCGCGCACGAGCAGTCGCGCGGCTTCGAGCTCGGTCGCCATGTCGGCCACCGCGAACACGACCGATTGCTTCTCGGCGAGGGCTTCGCCGAACGTGAAGCGCTCGTGCACGTAGGAGATCGCACGGTCGAGCGCCCAGCGCGCCCCGCCGATCGAGCACGTGGCGATGTTGAGGCGGCCGCCGTTGAGGGCGTTCATCGCGATCGAGAAGCCGCGCCCCTCACCGCCGAGCAGATTCTCGGCGGAAACGCGCACCTCGTCGAGGATCACGGGGCGGGTGGGCTGAGCGTTCCACCCCATCTTCTTCTCGTTCGGTCCGAACGACAGCCCCTTGGCGTCGGCGGGAACGATGAAGGCGCTGATCCCGCGTGCTCCGGGCTCCCCGGTCCGCGCCATGACGACGTAGACCGACGCCTCGCCGGCGCCCGAGATGAACTGCTTGACCCCCGTCAGCACGTAGGTCTCGCCGTGCCGGATGGCCGAGGTGGCGATGGCCGCGGCATCCGACCCGGCACCCGGTTCGGTGAGGCAGTAGGCGCCGAGGTCTTCCATGGCCACCAGCGACGGCAGCCACCGCTCGCGCTGCTCGGCGGTGCCGTACGTGTCGATCATCCACGCCACCATGTTGTGGATCGTGATGTAGGCCGTGACCGTCGGGTCGCCGTAGGCGAGCTCCTCGAAGATCGCCACCGCGTCGGCACGCGACAGCCCGGCGCCGCCCACGTCGTCGTTGACGTAGACGCCGCCGAGACCCAGTTCCCCCGCGCGGCGCAGCACGTCGCGGGGGAAGTGCTTCTCGGCATCCCATTCGAGGGTGTGCGGGGCGAACTCGGTCGCGGCGAAGTCGCGCACGGCGTCGAGGATGGCGTCGCGCTCGTCGGAACTCAGGGTGCCGGTCGACGGGGCGTCGAGCGCGGGAGCAGGGGTGGTGTCCATGCGGCTCTCCTTCGGAAGGCGACGGCGTCGTCGCTCCCCTCAGATTAGCTGGACGTCCTACTAATTGATAGAGGTACCGACTACGAGGCGGAGACCCCGAACAACGCACCGACCGCGTAGGTCGCGGCGAGCGCGAGCGCCCCGCCGATCACCGTGCGCAGCACCGCCCGCCCGCGCCGCGCCCCACCGAGCACGGCGGCGACGTAGCCCGTGATCGCGAGCGCGATGAGCACGGCGACGAAGGTGAGCGGAACGCGGATCTCGACCGGCGCGAGCAGGATCGTCGCGAGCGGCAAGAGGGCGCCGATGGTGAAGGCGACCGCCGACGCGAAGGCCGCGGCCCACGGGCTCACGACGTCTTCGGCGTCGATGTTCAACTCGACCGAGAGGTGGGCCTTGAGGGCGTCGGCTGCCGTGAGCTCGTTCGCCACGCGCGTCGCGGTGTCGCGAGACAGACCCTGCGCCTCGTACATGCCCACGAGCTCGGCGAGCTCGGCCTCGGGATCTTCGGCGAGCTCGCGCTTCTCTTTCTGAATGAGGGCGTGCTCGCTGTCGCGCTGGCTCGACACGGAGACGTACTCACCGAGCGCCATCGAGATGGCGCCACCGACGAGGGCGGCGAGACCCGCGACGAGCACCGGACCGGTGTCGCTCGTGGCGCCCGCGACACCGACAACGACCGCGGCGGTCGAGACGATGCCGTCGTTGGCGCCGAGCACGCCGGCGCGCAGCCAGTTGAGTCGTTGGGAGAGTCCCTGGCGGTGGGGCTCATCGGGGTGCGCGCCGGGGGCGGCCGCCGAGACGTTCTCACTCATGCGACGAGGGTAAGACCGCCCGGAGGCATCGGGGACCCACGTCGGCGCGTTCCCTCCCCGTTCACCGGGTCGTCACGAACTGCAGGCAAAATCCACAAGATCGCGCCGCCCGCGCGGGTCGTTCCCCCACCCGAACCCGAGGACACAGCCATGCCTTCGACCTTCCTCCGCCGCGCCGCCGCGTTCACCGCGACGACCGCGGCGGTGTGCGCGCTCGCCCTGTCGAGCGCCACCGCGGCCTCCGCCGCGATCGTCCCCCAGCCCGTCTCGAACAGCGCCGCCGGTGCCGCCCTGTCGGTCACTCCGGTCGGCTCCTACGACACCGGCGTCTACAAGGAATCCGCGGCCGAGATCGTCCAGGCCTACCGCGACCGCCTCTTCGTCGTCAACGCGCAAGCCGGTACCGTGACGGTGCTCGACAACAGCGACCCCAAGAAGCCGGTCAAGCTGTTCGACATCTCCTCGAACGGTGTCGCCAACTCGGTCGCGGTCCGCGACGACGGCCTCGGCGTCATCGCCTTCGAGGCGACCACGAAGACCGACCCCGGTCACCTCGTCTTCTTCGACGCCAACAAGACGGATGCCGCGAGCGCGAAGCTCGGCGAGGTCACCGTCGGCGCTCTTCCCGACATGGTGACCTTCTCGAAGGACGGCTCCTACGCCGTCGTCGCCAACGAGGGCGAGCCGGCGGCGAACTTCTCGGTCGACCCCGAGGGCTCGGTCAGCGTCATCGCGCTGTCGTCCGCGCTCTCTGCCCCCGCGCAGAGCGCCGTCAAGACGGCGGGCTTCCGCGCCTTCGAGCCCGGCGGGAGCAAGACGCTCGACTCCAAGGTTCGCGTGTTCGGCCCCGACGTCGCCGCCCCGAACCAGGGTGCCGAGCCCCTGTCGACCAACCGCGTCTCGCGCAACCTCGAGCCGGAGTACATCACGACCGACGGCACCGTGGCCTACGTCACCCTGCAGGAGAACAACGCCGTCGCGACGGTGGATCTCACGAAGGCCGAGGTGACCGGCATCCTGCCCCTCGGCTACAAGGACTGGGGCACCGTCGGACTCGACCCGAGCGACAAGGACGGCGCGAACATCCGCACCGTCGCGGGCCTGAAGGGCCTGTACATGCCGGACGGGATCGCGTCGTACTCGGCGACCACCAACGGCAAGGCGGCGACGTACCTCGTCACCGCGAACGAGGGCGACGGCCGCGAGTGGGGCACGTTCACCGACGAGGCCCGCATCAAGGACCTCGGCAAGAACGGCCTCGGCGCGGTCTGCGCCACCTCACCGCTGGCCGGCCGCTCGGCCGACACCGACCTCGGTCGGCTGAAGGTCGTGACCGACCTCGGCAAGACCGCCGACGGCTGCTACAGCGAGCTCTACGCCTACGGCGGCCGCTCGTTCTCGATCTGGGACACCAAGGGTGCGCTCGTCTTCGACTCGGGCGACCAGTTCGAGCAGAAGCTCAAAGAGGTCGCCCCGCAGCTGTTCAACGTCTCGAACGACAACAACACCGTCGACGACCGCAGCGACGACAAGGGCCCCGAGCCCGAGAACGTCACGATCGGCGTGGTCGACGGTCGCACCTACGCCTTCATCGGCCTCGAGCGCGCGGGCGGCGTGATGGTCTACGACATCACCGACCCGACCACGGCGACGTACGTCACCTACGTCAACAACCGCAACGCCGCAGCCGACGTCAAGACGGCCGCCGCCGGAGACCTCGGCCCCGAGGGCATCGCCTTCGTGTCGGCCCTGCGTTCGCCGACCGGCGTGCCGCTGCTGGTCACCGGCAACGAGGTCTCGGGCACCACCACCGTGTTCGAGGTCCGCCCGACGCAGCCGAAGACGCCCGACCTGCAGATCCTCACGATCAATGACTTCCACGGGCGCCTGCTCCAGGAGACCGGGGGCGTCGCGGGCGCAGGCGTGCTCGCGGGGGCGGTCGAGAAGTACCGCCAGCAGAACCCGAACACGCTGTTCGTGTCGGCGGGTGACAACATCGGCGCGAGCGCCTTCGAGTCGTTCATCGACCAGGACACCCCGACGATCGAAGCCCTCCGGGCCGCGACGCTCGATGTCAGCGCGGTGGGCAACCACGAGTTCGACCGCGGCTTCGCCGACCTCACCGGACGAGTCATCCAGAAGTACGAGGCCGATCCGAACGCAGATGCCTTCAGCGACTTCGCCCTCGGGGCCAGCGTCTACAACAAGGGCACGAAGACCCCCGCTCTGAAGCCGTACACGATCAAGCAGGTCGGCAACACGAAGGTCGCGTTCGTCGGCACCGTGACGCCCCAGACCGCGGGCATGGTCGACCCGTCGAAGATCACCACGATCGAGTTCGGTGACGAGACCGAGGCCATCAACCGCGAGGCGAAGAACGCCCGCGCGGCGGGTGCCGACATCGTCATCGTCCTGGTTCACGACGGCTCCGAGAGCACGGACTGCACCACGATCGCCACCGAGACGACCGACTTCGGCGCCGTCGTCCGCGGCGCCTCGGCCGATGTGAACGCGATCGTCTCGGCGCACACGCACCAGAAGTACTCGTGCACCATCGGCGGTCGCTCGGTCATCCAGACCGGCTCGTACGGCACGAACCTCGGCACGCTCGACATCGATCTGAATGCCGACGGCACGCTCGCCTCGATCACGCCCGGTGTGCGCGCGCTGCTCGACCCCGCGGTGACGCAGTACATCGCCTATCCGCAGGCGGCGACGGCGAAGATCGTGGCCGAGGCCAAGGCCACCGCCGAGACGAAGGGCAAGGTCGAGGTCGGCACCATCACCGCCGACATCACCCGCGCGAAGAACGGCTCCGGAGGTGAAGACCGCGGCGCGTACTCCACCCTCGGCAACACCGTGGCCGACGTCTACCTCTGGGCCACGAGCGAGAACCCCTCATTCAACGGACAGGACGCACAGATCGCGTTCATGAACCCCGGCGGCCTGCGCGCCGACCTGCTTTACGGTTCCGACAACGGTTCGGTCTCGTACCGCGAGGCGGCGAACGTGCAGCCCTTCGGCAACACCCTCGTGACGCTCTCGCTCACGGGGGCCCAGCTGAAGCAGGTGCTCGAGCAGCAGTGGCAGCCCTCGGGTGCCGCGCGACCGGTTCTCGCGCTCGGCGTCTCGAAGGGCTTCACCTTCGAATACGACCCGAACGCCGCCGCCGGCTCACACATCACGTCGGTCCAGCTGAACGGAAAGGCGATCGACGAAAAGGCGTCCTACCGCGTCGTGACCAACTCGTTCCTGGCGGCCGGCGGCGACAACTTCACCGCCTTCGCACAGGGCACGAGCAAGGCCGACTCCGGTCAGATCGACCTGCAGGCCACCGTCGACTTCTTCACCGCGAAGAAGAGCATCGCCCCGTCGCCGCTGGGTCGGGCCTACCTGACCGGCACGAAGCCCGTCGACGAGGGAACTGCCACGCCGACGCCGACCCCGACCCCGACCCCGACGACGAGCCCCACGGGTCAGCCCGGCGGCACCCCGACGTCGTCGCCGTCGACCTCGGTCACGGTGAGTGCGAGCGCGACCCGCGTCGAGCAGGGCGGATCGTTCACGGTCACCGTCTCGGGGCTGAACGCGGGCGAGCAGCTGACGGCCACGCTGAACAGCACGCCGATCGTCATCACCGGCATCCCGGCCGCCGATGCCTCGGGCACGGTGACCTTCCGGGTGGGCGTACCCGCGGCTCTCGAGCCCGGCGCGCACACGGTCGTCATCGCGCGCGCCGACGGCACCGTGCTCCCCGCGCTCACGATCCAGGTCGCCCGCGCGGGCACTCTCGCCGCGACCGGGGCACAGGGCCCCTGGGGCATCGCCCTCGCGGGCGGCATGCTCGTGGTCGCGGGCGGTCTCGCCTTCGCACTGCGCCGACGTCGCGCGGTCTGACGCTGGACAGCGGAACGGCCCTCACCCGATGGGGTGGGGGCCGTTCCCCTTCGCGTGAGGGGTCAGATAGTGTCGCCCGGACGCGCGGGAGGCGACGCTTATCGACCCCTCACGCGGGTGAGACGTCTGTGCGGAGCACCTGGACGTGCACTCCGGATGCCGCGGACTCGACGCGCCAGACCTGCCCACTGCCCCGGACGGCCGGGGCCGCCTGCGCCGACATCACCAGGGCCGTGTGCTCGTCGATCGCCACGCCCTCGGCGACGAGCCCCGCGTCGATCGCGGCCACGAGGCGCGACACGGTCCCCCACTGGGCGGCGTGCACGTCGACGGCGAAGTCCAGAAGCCCCAGGCCCGGGCGCACCTCGACCTCCTCGAGCTCTTCGGCCGCGTCCTCCGAGCCGACCTCGACTCCGCGCACGCGGTATCCGCCGACGAGCGCGGGCCCGGCGGCGATCGCCGATCCGGCCGAGAACCCCGCGTACGGGACTCCCTCGCGGACGCGGTCGGTCACGGCATCCCGGATCTTTTCGAATGCGTCCAGGTACGCCGGAGTCAGGCCGCCGCCCACGATCAGAGCATCGGCCTCGAGCGCCGCGGCCGCGAAGACCTCACCCTCGACGATCGACTCGACGCGGATCTCCGCCGCTGCCGCGCCCGCGCTCTCGAGCATCGCCGTGAAGCGCGCGACCGACGAATCGTCGTCGGCTTCGAGCACGAGCAGCAGCGCGATCTCGGGCGCGCGATCCGCGGCTCGCTGTCGCGCCTCGGCGACGAAAGGACGCAGAAGCTCGCCGCAGCGCGCGACATCGCGCCCGCCGCCCAGAAGGAACACGCTCATACGACCAGTATCCCGGGGCCGCGCCGCGCGTGAGTCGCCAGAATGTGTCGCTTCAACCGGCCCGCCGGCGACAGAATCTGGCGACTCACGCGGTTCTAGGCTTCAGGGGTGGAGTTTCGCCTGCGCCCGGCCGTCGCCGGTGACATCGAGTGGCTCGTCGAGCTGCGCGCCGAGGTGCTGCGCGCCGACCTCGAACGCCTCGGCCGCTTCGACGAACATCGCGTGCGCCAGCGCCTGCGCGACGGCTTCCACCCGGAGCGGACGCGCATCATCGTCGTCGACAGGGCGGATGCCGGCTCCATCACGGTCCGGCCCGACGGAGCGAGCCGCTGGATCGAGCACTTCTACCTGGCATCCGCGCTGCAGGGTCGCGGCGTCGGCGGCGCCGTGCTGGCACAGGTGCTGGCCGAACCGCACGACGGCCCGACGCGCCTGAACGTGCTGCAGGGCAGCCCCGCCCGCCGCCTCTACGAGCGTGCCGGCTTCTCTCTCGACTCCGAAGACGAGGTCGACGTGTTCCTGTCCCTCACGCCTCCCGCGTGAGGGGTCGGACCGAACCCGCACCCCGCGTGAGGGGTCGTTTCCTGTCGCCTGGAGCGCGGCCAGGCGACACTTTCTGACCCCTCGCGCGAGCGCGCGAGCGCCCGCCCCGGGTCGGTACCGCCGCAACAGCGCCGCGAGGGCCTGACCGCCGCCGATGCACATCGTCACGACCGCGTACTCGAGGTCGCGGCGCTGCAGGTCGAGGGCCGCGCGCACGGTGAGGATCGCGCCCGTCGCGCCGACCGGGTGGCCGAGCGCGATCGCCCCGCCGTACGGGTTCACCTTCTCGGGGTCGAGGCCGCCGTCGCGGATCACCGCGACCGCTTGAGCTGCGAAGGCCTCGTTCAGTTCGATCACGTCGACGTCGGCGGGGGTGAGCCCCGTCTGCTCCCACAGCCGCTGCAGGGCGATGATCGGGGCGTAGCCCATGATCTCGGGGTCGACGCCCGCGGTGGTCACGGCCTCGAGGGTCGCGAGGCCCGTCAGCCCGCGCTCGCGCACGTCGTCCTCGCGCATCAGCACGGTCGCCGCAGCCCCGTCGTTGATGCCCGAGGAGTTGCCCGCCGTGACCGAGCCGTCCTTCTCGAACGCGGGCCGAAGCCCCGCCAAGGCTTCCATGGTCGTCCCCGGCCGCGGGTGCTCGTCGACCGAGACCTCGATCGGCTTCCGGCCACCGGTGGTCACGGGCACGATCTCTTCCGAGAAGGCCGCGCGCGCGGCATCCGTCGCAGCTCTCCGCTGACTCTCGACGGCGAAAGCGTCCTGCTCTTCTCGAGAGACGGAGAATCGGGATGCCACGACCTCGGCCGTCGTCCCCATGTGCCGGCCGCTGAACGGGTCGGTGAGGATCGCGAGCGTGCCGTCGAGCAGCGTCCGGTCGCCGAGGCGGGAGTTGCCCCGCGCGCCGTACTCGAGGAAGGGCGTGCGCGACATGCTCTCGTCGCCCCCGGCCACGGCGACGTCGATGCCGCCCCACCGCAGTTCTTGAGCCGCCGACCAGATGGCTTGCAGGCCCGAGCCGCAGAGGCGGTTCACCGTGAAAGCGGGCACGCGCGTGGGCAGTCCCGCGGCGAGCGCGACGCGACGCGCGTTGTAGGCGTCGGGGCCGTTCTGGGCGATGCAACCCATGACGACCTCGTCGACGTCGTCTTTCGCGACGCCAGCGCGACGCAGGGCCTCCGAGACCGCGACCGCACCGAGCTCGTACGCGTCGACGCCCGACAGGGCGCCGCCGAACGACCCGATGGGCGTGCGCGCTCCCGAGACGAGGACGATCTTCGGCGCCGACATCAGCCCGCTGCTTCCTCGGGGCGTGCCTGGGCCTCGAGGTCATCGGCATCCGGAACGTAGCCCTCGATGTGCCGTTCGTCGGCACCGACGTACTCCGACAGCGGCCGGATCAGCGCGTTCGAGGCCTGCTGCTCGCGGATGTGCGCGGTCCAGCCCGTCACGCGCGCCGCGACGAACAGCGGGGTGAAGGTCAGGGTGTCGAAGCCCATCAGGTCGTACGCGGGCCCCGAGGGGTAGTCGAGGTTCGGGTAGATGCCCTTGCGCTCGACGAACTGCGACTCGAGGGCGTCGTAGAGGGCGGCGACGTCGGGGCGGTCGTAGTGCTCCACCAGGGTGTCGAGCGCGGCCTTCATCGTGGGAACGCGCGAGTCGCCGCGCTTGTAGACGCGGTGGCCGAAGCCCATGATCTTGCGCTTCTCGGCGAGGGCGGTGTCGAGCCAGGGTCCGACGTTCTCGGCCGAGCCGATCTCGGTGAACACGTGCAACACGGCCTCGTTGGCCCCGCCGTGCAGCGGGCCCTTCAACGCTCCGATCGCACCGACCACCGCCGAGTACAGGTCGCTGAGCGTCGAGGCGATGACGCGGGCGGTGAAGGTCGAGGCGTTGAAGGAGTGCTCGGCGTAGAGGGTCATCGAGCGGTTGAACGCGTCGACGACGACCTCGTCCGCCTCCTCGCCGAACGTCATCCACAGGAAGTTCGCCGCGTAGTCGAGGTCGTCCCGCGGTTCGATGAGCTCTTCGCCGCGGCGGCGGCGCTGGCCGTACGCGACCACGGCCGGCAGCTGCGCCCACAGGCGGATGCTGCGCTCGAGGTTCTCTTCGGGGGTGCCCACGGCATCCATCACGTTCGAGATCCCGGCCGTCTCGCGAGCACCGATGACGCTGACGGCGGTGCGCACCTCGTCCATCGGGTGGGCGCTCGTGGGCAGCAGGTCGATCGCGGCGCGGACGTCGTCGGTCAACGCCCGGTGCGCTCGCTCGGTCTTTCGCAGGTCGGCGAGCTGCGCGGCATCCGGAAGCTCTCCGTTCCACAGTAGAAACGCCACCGCCTCGAACGACTGCGTGGCCGCGAGCTCCTGCACGGGGTAGCCCCGGTACAGCAGGCTGTTCGTTTCGGGGTTCACCTTGCTGACGGCGGTCTCGTCGACCGTGACCCCGGCGAGGCCCTTCTTGATGTCGGTCATCGTCTCTCCCTTGAGTCGTGTGCAGTGTTCGTACGGGGGCTCATGTCCCGATTTCGGTTGTCTGAGCCCTGCCCAGACGACCACTTTTGGGACATGGTTTGCGCATTTCGGGACATGGTCACCTCACTGGCCCTGCGGGGCCTCAGCGTTCGACGGTGAAGTCGAACACGTCGGCGTCGAAGCGGGTGTAGCCCTCGTAGTCGATGAGGTCGTAGAGGTCGGCGCGGTGCTGCATCTGTCCGAGCTGCTCTCGCAGATGACCCTCGGATGCCAGGGCGTCGAGGCCCCGACCCGCTTCGCCCATCGCGAGGCGCAGCAGCGAGACCGGCCAGATGACGAGGTTCACGCCGGCGTCGCGCAGCTGCTGCGTCGAGAACAGCTCGCTCTTTCCGAACTCGGTCATGTTCGCGAGGATCGGCACCTCGAGCGCCGAGCGCATCGCCTCGAACTCGCCGAGGTCGCGCATCGCCTCGGGGAAGATCGCGTCGGCGCCGGCGTCGACCAGGGCCTTCGCGCGGTCGATCGCGGCATCGAGCCCCTCGACGGCGCGCACGTCGGTGCGGGCCATGATGAGGAAGTCGGGGTCGCGCCGGGCGTCGACCGCCGCGCGGATGCGCTTGATCGCCGTGTCGGCGTCGACCACGCTTTTGCCGTCGAGGTGACCGCAGCGCTTCGGGTTGACCTGGTCTTCGATGTGGGTGCCCGCGAGCCCCGCGTCTTCGAGCGTCTGGATCGTGCGTGCGACGTTCATCGGCTCGCCGAACCCGGTGTCGGCGTCGATGATCGCGGGCAGCTCCGTCATGCGGGCGATCTGCTGTCCGCGACCGGCGACCTCGGTGAGCGTGGTCAGTCCGATGTCGGGCAGGCCCAGGTCGGCCGAGATGACAGCGCCCGAGATGTAGACGCCCTCGAAGCCCTTGCGCTCGATGAGTCGAGCCGACAGCGGGTTGAAGGCTCCCGGCATCCGGACGAGTTCTCCGGATGCCAGCTTCTCGCGCAGCGCGCGACGCTTCTGCTGAGCGGTGGTCTGGGCGTACAGCATCAGTTCTCTCCCGTACTCCGTGCGAAACTCCTGAAAAACCGTGCCGCAACGGGCGGGCTTCCGCGGAACCGTGCGCGTCGGGGCCCGTTGACTACACGAGAGTCAGGAGTTTCGCACGACGCGGAACGCGCCTCCACCGGCGGCTCAGGCTTCTCTGGCGCGCACCCGCCGACGCGCATCAGAACAGCCCCTTCGGCGCGGGTGCCAGCGCCAGCACGCCCGGCTTCGCGACGATCGAGAGCTGCATGACCTCGGCCGGGGTCAGCTCGGGCAGGCGCTGCACGAGCTCGAGGAAGCGCTCGATCTCGTCGGGCAGCAGCACGGGCTCGGCGAGCAGGCGGAACTTGCGCACGTAGTCCTCGCGGGCGAACGGCCGCGCGCCGAGCGGGTGGGCGTCGGCGACGGCGATCTCGTCCTCCACGATCGACCCGTCGGTCAGCGTGATGACGACGCGGCCGCCGAACGCCTTCTCGTGGGGGTCTTCGGAGTGGTAGCGGCGCGTCCACTCCGCGTCTTCGGCCGTGGTGACCTTGTGCCACAGCTCGACGGTGTCGGCACGGCCCGCGCGCTCAGGGGTGTACGAGTCGACGTGGTGCCACGCGCCGTCCTGCAGGGCGACGGCGAAGATGTACGGGATCGAATGGTCGAGCGTCTCGCGCGAGGCGGTCGGATCGTACTTCTGCGGGTCGTTCGCCCCCGAACCGATCACGTAGTGCGTGTGGTGGCTCGTGTGCAGGACAACGGATGCCACGTTGGCGGGGTCCCGCAGTTCCGGGCGCTCGGTGCCGAGGCGTCGGGCGAGGTCGATCCACGCCTGCGCCTGGTACTCGGCGGAGTGCTCCTTCGTGTACGAGTCGAGGATGCCGCGCTTGCTCTCGCCCTCGGCGGGCAGGGGCACGTCGTACGAGGCGTCGGGGCCGTCGAGCATCCAGGCGATCACGCCGTCTTCGCCTTCGTAGATGGGCGAGGGGCTCGTCTCGCCGCGCATCGCGCGGTCGACGGCCTCGATCGCCATCTTGCCGGCGAAGGCGGGGGCATGCGCCTTCCACGTCGAGATCTCTCCCTTGCGCGACTGGCGCGTGGCGGTGGTGACGTGAAGGGCCTGGCCGATCGCCTGGTAGATCGTCTCCTGGTCCAGGTCGAGCAGGGTGCCGATGCCGGCTGCGGCGGCGGGTCCGAGGTGCGCGACGTGGTCGATCTTGTGCCTGTGCAACGAGATCGCGCGCACGAGGTCGATCTGGATCTCGTAGGCCGTGGCGAGGGCGCGCACGAGGGCGGCGCCGTCGCGACCGGTGTGCTGGGCGACGGCCAGTACGGGCGGAATGTTGTCGCCGGGGTGCGAGTAGTCCGCGGCGAGGAAGGTGTCGTGGTAGTCGAGCTCGCGCACGGCCACGCCGTTGGCCCAGGCCGCCCACTCGGGGCTGGAGTGCCGCTCGAGCGCGCAGCCGAACACCGTCGCGCCCGCTCCGCCGATCGACACGGCGTGATCCAGCGCCTGCTGGCGCGCCGCGCTCACGGGCTGACGCGTGAGCGAGGCTGCGGCGACCGCGGCGTTGTCGATGAGGCGGTTGACGATCATCTCGGTCACGTCGTCGTCGACGGCCACCGGGTCGACCGCGACGCGCGCGAGCGCCCAGGCGAGCTGGCCCTCGCGGGCGAGGTTCTCGTCGCTGCGGTGCACGCGCACGTGGTGGGTGATCGTCATGAGGGGTCCTCCGTGAGGGCTTCGAGGATGGTGGTGAGGGCATTGTGCAGGTGCACGTGGGTGGCGTGGGCGGCGAGTTCGGGGTCGCCGGCGCCGATCGCTCTCGCGATCAGTTCATGCTCCCCGGTCGATGCCGAGAGGCGAAGGGGGTTGTCTCGCGCCATGCGTCGCACCCGTACGAGATGAGTACGGACGCTCCGCAGCGCGGCGGAGAGATAGGCGTTGTCGACGGCGTCGTCGATCGCGGAGTCGAAGCGGGCGATGAGGGCGTAGTACGCGTCGGCGTCCGCGGTGTCGACGCCGGCGAACTCGGTCGCGAGTTCGAGGAAGGCGGCGCGGTCACCGCGCCGGGCCGCCAGGCGTGCCGCCTCGGTCTCGAGCGCGCGCCGCAGATCGAAGAGGGAGCGGATGTCGTCGACGTCGATGCCGGCGACGACGGTCACGCGGGCCGATGCTTGAGCGACGAGACCATCGGATGCCAACCGGCGCAGCGCCTCGCGAAGCGGGGTGCGACTGACGCCGAGCCGGGTGGACTGGTCGACCTCGCCCAACACGGTGCCCGGCGAAAGCACCCCCGTCTGGATCTCGTCGAGGAGCGTCGCGTACGCGCGTTCACTCGCTCGCATGCTGCCCCCTCGCCGTCATCCCTCCAGTGTATGCATTCCGCGCCCCGAAAGGCGAAAACGCTACCATGGACGCGTCTTAGGTATACACAAAGTGGTTCCGCGCACCCCCTCGCGCACCGCTAGATCACCTGACACACTGAGCGCATGCTCGTCACGACCATGAACGATGTCCCCGGCCGTCAGATCGTCGAAGTGTACGGCGAAGTGACCGGCCTCACCGTGCGCGCCCGCAACATCGGGGTGCAGTTCGGCGCCGGCCTCAAATCGATCTTCGGCGGCGAGCTGCAGGGTCTCACCCAGCAGCTGCAGGAGAGCCGCGACGAGGCGAAGCAGCGTCTCGTCGAGGCGGCCCAGGCCGTCGGCGCCGACGCGGTGATCGCGATGCGCTTCGACACGAGCGAGGTGGCGCAGAACTTCCAAGAGGTCGTCGCCTACGGCACGGCCGTCAAGCTGGGCTGACCCGACCTTCGAGTGGACGCCGCGGCGGGATCAGCTCCGCCCCCACGACTCCAGGGTCGAGGGGATGGATGCCAACGTCCCCAGCGCCGCGTCGCGATCCGCGCGGGCGAGGGTGAGGCCGGCCACCACGAGCGAGGCGCAGACCGCGGCGAGCGCGTCCACGGCATCCGGGGTCAGGTCGGGGCGACGGTCGGCGACCGCCGAGCGGATCGCGGCGCGCATCTCGGCCGCGTAGTCCGAGACGAGCGTGCGCACCTCGGCGTCCTCGCTCGCGAGGGGCGAGGAGCCGGCGTTGAGCAGTAGGCATCCCAGGCGAGCGCGCGGGGCGTCGGCTTCGATGGCCGAACGCATGTCGTCGACGTAGGCCTCGAGGGCGCCGGGGTCACCTCCGCCCAGTGGGCGCAGGCGCGTGCGGACCACATCGTCGAGGTAGGCCGAGAGGACAGCGTCGAAGAGTCCGCGCTTGCTACCGAAGGCGTTGTACAGGCTCGAGCGGGTCAGCCCCGTGGCGTCCTCGAGCTCGGCGATGCCCGTCTCGGCGTACCCGCGCCGCCAGAACACGTCGCGCGCGGCGTCGACGACGGCGGAGCGATCGAAGCTCGGCATCCGGCCCATGTTCTTCCTCCGCCTTTCGGCTGTCCAGCGTCGTCCGGGTTGCATTCACAGGCCCGAGGTCTATATTAGACCAGTCGTTACAAAATAACCACAGGAGGCATTCCATGCGCGCAGTCATCCACCACGAGTTCGGCGAGCCGGCCGACGTCCTCGGCGTCGAAGAGGTCGAGACCCCGACCCCCGGCCCCGGCGAGGTGCGCCTGCGCGTGCTGCTGTCGCCCATCCACAACCACGACCTGTGGACCATCCGCGGCACCTACGGCTTCAAGCCCGAGCTGCCCGCCCGCGCCGGCACGGAAGCCGTCGGCGTCATCGAAGAGCTCGGCGAGGGCGTCGAGAACCTGGCCGTCGGCGAGCGCGTCGCCACCGGCGGCACCTTCGGCGTCTGGGCCGAGCAGGTCGTCACCAAGGCCGCGGGCCTCATCCCCGTCGCCGAGGGCCTGAGCGACGAGGTCGCCTCGCAGCTCGTCTCGATGCCGTTCAGTGCCATCAGCCTGCTGCACTCGCTCGACCTGAAGGCCGGCGACTGGATCGTGCAGAACACCGCCAACGGTGCCGTCGGCCGCATGGTCGCGCAGATCGCCAAGGCCCGCGGCGTCAACGTCGTCGGTCTCGTGCGCCGCCAGAGCGCCGTCGAGGAGCTCGCCGCCCAGGGCATCGACAACGTCGTGTCGACCGACGCCGACGACTGGCGCGAGCAGGCTCTCGCCCTCGTCGGCGACGGCACGGTCGTCGCGGGCGTCGACTCGGTCGGCGGCCCCGCGGCCGGCCAGGTGCTGTCGCTGCTGAGCGAGAACGGCACGCTCGTGATCTTCGGATCGATGGGCGCCGGCAAGCTCGAACTCGGCGCCGGAGACCTCATCTTCCGCCAGGCCACCGTGAAGGGCTTCTGGGGCAGTGTCGTCAGCAAGACGATGGATGCCGAGACCCGCGGCGCCCTGTTCGGCGAGCTGTCGCGCTACCTCGCCGACGGCACCCTGACGCTCCCGGTCGCGGCCACCTTCGGTCTCGACGACATCGTCGAGGCCGTCACCGCGAGCGACGCGCCCCGCGTCGGCAAGATCCTGCTGCGTCCGTGACGTCCCGGGCCCGCGGTGCCGCTCTTGCGCGGCGCCGCGGGCCCGGTGTCCGCCGCGCTTCGCGTGCAGAACTCCGGAGATCCGCACGCCGACGGCCCCGGCGCCCCCGCAATCACGCGGGTCGGCGTCGGGGCCGTCGCCGTTTCTCCTGCGTTCTGCCCGGGGCGCGTCAGGACGCGGGCAGCTCCGACAGCGCGGCTTCGAGCGCGTCGATCGCGGGGCGCTGGCCCTTCACGAGCGCTTCGCGCGCGGCATCCGGAGCCATCCACTCCGCGCGGTCGACCTCGGGGAACGACGCCGTCTTCCCGGAGCGGGGCGGCCACGCCATCTCGAATGTGCCGAACGTGAAGTCGGATGCCGTGAACCCGGCGCCGTCGCCCACGAAGACGACCACCTTCTTGCCGCTCAAGGACGCGAAGGTGCCGAGCTCCGCCCACTCGACCTGGGGCGGCTCGACGCCGAGCTCTTCGCGGAACTCGCGGCGCGCGGCATCCAGAGCCCCTTCGGATTCGGGGTCGAACTCGCCCTTCGGGATCGACCAGGCGCCGGCGTCCTTCTTCGCCCAGAACGGTCCGCCCATGTGCGCGATGAACACCTGCGGCTCCGGCGTCAGCCGGTACAGCAGCAGTCCCGCGCTCCACACGACCATCAGGTGACGGTGGCCGGCACGCGGTTCGCCTCGTCGGCGATGATGTCGGCGCGCTTGCGGAACGTCCGCGCCGAGACGCGGTCGAGGGCGATCTGACCGCGCATCTTCTCCGCCTTCTCGTACAGGGAGGGACCACCGAACCCGGTGAGCACCTTCACGAGCACGGGCAGCAGCTCGATCATGAAGAACAGCGCGGCGATCAGGTAGTGCGCCCAGCGCAGCGTCGGTTCGCGGTCCGACAGGCGTTCGAGGGCCGTGATCTGACTGAGCAGACCCACCGCTCCCGCGTTGCCGTCGGCGACGGACGACGCCCGCGCGTTGTACGCGGCGAGCGCCGACTCGTACTGCGCTCGCGCGGCGGGCAACTGGTCCTCGGCCTGCTGCTTGTTCTGGTCGGCCGACGAGGCGGCGGCCTCGGCCCCGGCGGAGTTCGCGGCGGCGAGGGTCGACTGCGCCTGCGCGAGCTGGGTCGACAGCGAGTCGTAGGCCGACTGCGCCTGAGCGAGCTGCGCCTGCGCCGCATCGGAACTCGCGCCGTTGCCGGCGACGCCCGTACAGCCCGGAACCGTCCCGGCGCCCTGGCCCGTGAGCTCGCACTGGTACACCGCGCGCGCCTGGTCGATGACGGTCTGCTGCGCGGCGAGCTGCTGCGTCAGCTGATCGACGCTCTGCTGAGCCGCGGCGGATTCGGCCGAGGTCGACGAGGTTCCGGTCACGATGCCGGTCGCCGCCTGGTTCTCGAGCGCCGACACCTGCGCGCTCGCGGCGTCGAGCGCCTGCTTCTCGGGGCCGCTGGTCACGGCATCCTGGTCGGTGAGGGCCTGTGTGACGTTGGTGGAGTTCACTTCGCGCACGATGTCGTTCTGGAACACCTGCAGCACGAGCGGCTCGGCGACGACGATGCCGATCAGTGCCGCCATGATCACGCGGGGCATGGCCAGGCCGAGCAGGCGGAAGATGTTCTTCGTCGAACGCATCGTCGAGGTGAGGAAGCGGTCGAGGTTGAAGATGATGAGGCCCCACACGATCGCGAGCGGCACGGCGAGCCACAGGCTCACGCGCACTCCCGTCAGCAGCGCGAACATCATCGACAGCGACGAGACCAGAGCGGTTCCGGCGAGCACGAGGAACATCTGCACGAAGCGCGGCACCTCTTCGGGCACCTCGTCGAGGACGTCGTTGTCGGCGCCGCCGAGCACCGCCATCCGGCGGATCAGGGACAGACGCGGTCGTCGAGGATCGTGACGGCGCAGGCGGGGCTGGCGCGGCTCGGATGCCGCGGGCTCGGATGCCACGGGCTCGGGCGCCTCGTCGGGGATCACCGCGGTCTCGTCGTCGGGGCGGGAGCGCTCGGAGCGGTCGATCACCACGGTGTCGTGGTCGTCGGCGGGGGCGTCGTCGCGGGGCGTCTCGACCGGCTCCGCGTCGCGCGCGTCGACGACGAACGGGTCGACGGGCTCGTCGTCTGCGGGCGGGGCGCCCCACGGCTCGGACGTGTGGTCCTGGGCCTCGGCGGGGCGGTGAGCCGCGTTCTGCGCGGCGAGGATGTCGTCGAGATACTGCTCGCGTTCCTCGTCCGTCGTGAACTCGATGCGGCCATCGGAGCCGAAGCGGCCCGGCCGGTGAGCGGAAAAGGACATTCGCACAGAGTACGACGCCCACCCTGCCCTCTCCTGAGCGGCGCCTGAGGCGCAGCCGAGCGGCCTTCTTCGCCTCGCAGCGCGGCGGAGCGCGCCCCGCAGCGCGGCGGAGCGGAGCCGAAGCCCCGCCCCACCGTCGTCCGCGGGTCAGGCCACGCGCTGCTTCGGCGATACCTCGTAGGTGTTCTCTGGGTCGGAGTACACCGCGTCGCCGAGGGCCGAGTCGATCGCGGCGAGGGTGTCGGCATCCAGGGTGACTCCCGACGCCTTCACGGTGTCCGCGAGCTGTTCGGGTCGCGATGCACCCACCAGGGCTGCCGCGATGTTCGGGTTCTGCAGCACCCACGCGATCGCGAGCTGCGGCATCGAGAGTCCGGCTTCGTCGGCGATGGGCTTGAGGCGCTGAACGGCTTCGAGGGTGTCGTCGTTCAAGAAGCGCTTGATGAACGTGGCACCGCTCTTCTCGTCGGTCGCGCGCGAGCCCTCAGGCACGGGCTGACCCGGCAGGTACTTGCCGCTCAGCACGCCCTGGGCCATCGGCGACCAGACGATCTGCGAGATGCCGAGCTCTTCGCTGGTGGGCACGACCTTGCCCTCGATCACGCGCCACAGCATGGAGTACTGCGGCTGGTTCGAGATGAGCTGGATGCCGAGCTGCTTCGCGAGCGCGTGCCCGTCGCGCAGCTGCTCTGCCGTCCACTCCGAGACACCGATATAGAGCGCCTTGCCCTGGCGCACGATGTCTGCGAAGGCCTGGAACGTCTCTTCGAGCGGGGTCTCGTAGTCGAAGCGGTGCGCCTGGTAGAGGTCGACGTAGTCGGTGCCCAGGCGCTTGAGCGACCCGTTGATGGAGTCCATGATGTGCTTGCGGCTGAGGCCGGTGTCGTTGGGGCCCGCGGGGCCGGTGGGGAAGTAGACCTTGGTGAAGATCTCGAGCGACTCGCGCCGCTGCCCCTCGAGGGCCTTGCCGAGAACCGTCTCGGCGGCCGTGTTGGCGTAGGCGTCTGCGGTGTCGAACGTCGTGATGCCGGCGTCGAGCGCGGCGTGCACCGTGGCGATCGCCGCGTCGTCACCGACCTGCGAGCCGTGGGTCACCCAGTTGCCGAGGGTGATCTCCGAGATCTTGAATCCACTGTTACCGAGATAGCGATAAGCGACCATTCCTCCACGCTAGACCCGGCCACCGACACCGGGGCCGCGGCATCCGGATATCCGCGTGAGGGGTCAGAATGTGTCGCGTGAAGCGCCGGAAGCGACCGATTCCGACCTCTCACGAGGGCGACCGCAGGATGCCGAGCTCCATCGCCCGCGTGACGGCGCGCGTGCGATCCGCCACCTCGAGTTTCGTGAAAGCTTTGAGCAGATGCGTCTTGACCGTCGCCTCGCCGAGGTGAAGACGGACGCCGATTTCGCGGTTGCTCAGCCCCTCGGCGACGTGCGAGAGCACCTCGACCTCTCGAGGGGTCAGCGTCGGCACGTCGGGCGCCCGCCTCGCCTGCCCCACCAGCACCCGGGCGACGCTCGGCGCGAGAGCCACCTCGCCGGCTGCGACCGCGCGGATGCCCGCGATCAGCTCCGCTTCGGGAGCGGCCTTCAACAGGTACCCGCTCGCCCCCGCGGCGATCGCGCGCATGATGACGTCGTCGCTCTCGTAGGTCGTCAAGACGATGACACGCGTCGCGGGCACGCTCTCGCGCAGCATCGCGGTCGCCTCGTCGCCGTCGCGGCGCGGCATCCGCATGTCCATCAGCACCACATCGGGACGTTCCTTCTCGACGAGGTCCACGACCTCCACCCCGTCGGAGGCCGCTCCGACCACGTCGATCCCGTCTGCGGCGTCCAACAAGCCGACGAGCCCCGCGCGCACGATGGGGTGGTCGTCCGCGACGACGACGCGGATCACGAGCGTCCCGTCCTGACAGGGACGCCGGCGCGCACCGTCGCAGCCCCGGGGGTGCCGTCGACCTCGAGCGACCCGCCGAGGGCGCCCAGGCGTGCACGCAACCCCTCGATGCCGAAGCCGTGCGCGTGGGCGGTGGCGTCGAAACCGACGCCGTCGTCGCGCACGGTGACCTCCACGACGCCGTGCCGCTCGGCGAGAGTCACCTCGACGCGACGGGCGCCGGAGTGCCGTCTCGCGTTCGACAGGCCCTCCTGCGCGCACCGCAGGAGCGCCACCTCGGCCTCACGATCGAGCGGCGGTACGGCCGACGTCACGAGCTCGACGTCGAGACCCGTTTCGCGGACGGCCCGCGCGACCACCGTGCGCAACGCTTCGGTCAGTCCGCCGGCCCCGACCGAGGCGGGGGCTCCCCCGGCGACCAGCTCTCGCGTCTCGGCGAGCGCTGCCCGTGCGGCCTCCTCGACGAGCTCGAGGGTCGACGGCGACAGAGCTCCCTCGACCAGCTCGCGCCGGGCGCGCTGCGCGAGCATGACCGTCCCCGCGAGGCTCTGCGCGATCGTGTCGTGCATCTCGGCGGTGAGGCGCTCGCGCTCGGCCATCGCGCCGGCGTCGTGATGCAGAGAGGCGAGTTCGCTCTGCGCTGCCGTCAACTCGGCGACGAGGACGTCGCGTTCGGAGCCGTACCGCGAGATTCCGCTGATCCAGAGCCCCAGCACGACGGCGGAGACGAACGACGCGCCCTGTACGAAGGCCATGACCGCCCACGATCCTCCACCGGTCCAGGGCAGCAGCGCGGCGAAGATCGACGCGGCCGAGACGAAGCACGCACCCACCGCGATGCGGGTCGACGCGGCCAGCGTCCACAGCAGCGGGAAGACCCAGAACTGCAGCATCGCGAGCCACGGCACGAGAAAGGTCAGCAACGCGACCACGACCACCGTGACCACCATGGTGACCACGTCGAGCGCGCCCATCGTCCCCGCCTCCCGCCGCAGCAGACGGGGCAGCACGAGCAGGATGAACACGGTGTAGGCACCGAGAAGCGTCAGCGCAGCGACGGCCGAGGCCCACGGGATGCCGGCGACGACCGCGGATGCCACGGCGATGCCCGCACCCAGGATTCCCGCCGCGAGGAAGGCGACGATCCACCCTCGCGTCGTGGGGAGTCCGACATCCGCCCCGTCCGAGGCGACGACCGGGGTGGCGGTGAGTTGCGACATCACGCGTCCTTCCGAATCCAGCGGAACGTCAGCCGCACGAGCGCGAGCCCGAGCACCAGCCACAGCCCCGTCACCAGCAGGATCAGCGGGTGGTCCCACGAGCCCGACGGCTCGCCCGCCGCGAAGCCCTCGGGCAAGAACACCGAGCGGAAGCCCTGCGCGAGCCACTTCAACGGGAAGACGCTCGCGACGTTCTGCAACCACTCGGGGAGGGCGGCGAAGTTGATGTAGACGCCCGAGATGAACTGCAGCAGCAGCACGATCGGAATGACGACGCCCGTGGCGCTGCGGCCGGTGCGGGGCAGAGCCGACAGGCCGATGCCCAGGATCGCGCAGGTGGTCACGCCCAGCAGGAATACCCACGCGAAGGTCAGCCAGCGCTCCGGGTCGGTCGGCAGCGGTACGCCGAAGAACACCGCGGCCACCACGATGAGCAGCGCCGACTGCAGGAATCCGGTCACCAGCACCTGCCCGAGCTTGCCGATGAAGTACGACACCGGACTCAGCGGGGTTCCGCCGAGGCGTTTGAGCGTGCCGTCGCTGCGCTCCATCGCGATGTCGATCGACATGTTCTGCAGACCCGACAGCAGCACGCCCGCGGCGAGCATCGCGGGGAGGTAGAACTGCGCGGCATCCACCTCGTCTCCGGGCGGGCCGAAGGTCTGCGCGTCGAAGGCGACGGCGAAGATCAGCAGGATCATCACGGGGAACAGGAACGTGAAGAACACCGAGTCGCCCTGGCGGAAGTACGAGCGCACCTCGAACGCGACACGGGCGGCACCCAGCCGCAGCACGCGGCTCACGCGGGGCCTCCCGCCGCGGTCGTGCGGCGCGCTTCGTCGCCGAGGAACGAGAGGTACACGTCTTCGAGGCTCGGGCGCACGACCTCGAGCCGCTCGGGTTCGCCGAGACGGGCGTAGAGCTGCGCGACCACCGCTCCGGGATCCTGCGTGCGCTGCTCGCGGGTCTCACCGCCCTCGCGCCACCGCACGAGAGGCACACGGGCATCCGGTCCGCCGAGTTCGTCGATACGACCGACGGATGCCATTTCTCCGCCGACGATGATCGCCGCGCGTTCCGCGAGTTCGGCTGCCTCGTCGAGGTAGTGGGTGGTCAGCAGGATCGTCGTGCCCTCGCGTTGCAGGTCGCGGATGAGGTCCCAGAACTGCCGTCTGACCTCGGGGTCGAAGCCGGTCGTCGGCTCATCGAGGAACAGCAGTTCCGGTCGGCCGACGATGCCGAGAGCGACATCGACGCGACGCCGCTGCCCGCCCGACAGCTTGCGCACCGAGACCTTGGCCTTCTCGCTCAGTCCGACCGAGGCGATGACCTCGTCGACATCGCGCGGGCGCGGGTAGAACGAGGCGAAGTGCGCCAGCAGCTCCCGCACGCTCGCCGTGGGCGCTTCGCCGGTGTTCTGCAGCACGATGCCGAGCCGCGCCTTCCAGTCGAGGCCGCCGCGGTGCGGGTCGATGCCGAGCACGCGCACCTCGCCGCTCGTGCGGTCGCGGTAGCCCTCGAGGATCTCGATGACCGTGCTCTTGCCCGCGCCGTTGGGACCGAGCAGCGCGAACGTCTCGCCCCGGCGGATGTCGAACGACACCCCGCGCAGTGCCTCGAGGCCCCCTCGATAGGTCTTGCGCAGGTCCTGGACCTCGACGACGTTCTCGCTCATGCCCTCAGTCTGGTGGTGCGCGACACCGACGGGAACGACGACCCGGGGGACTCGGCATCCCCCGATCGGTGGATGCCCCTCGACACGACGCCGACGAGAGCGAACCCTGACAATCGCCTGTGCCATCCAAACCATTCCCCCCGTGCACCCCCGAATCACCCGTGCGAGACGTTTCACCCCCGGTCGTCGCGCATCTCCCCTTACCGCCCTCGAACCGTCCACGTGGACGCTGGAGGTTGTCTTTTGTCGTTCCCGCACGTGCACCCGATCACCGCGGCCGCACCCGGCCCCACCCCCGAACCGCTCCTCACCCCGGTGGCCCCCGATCCCGGGCAGGGCTCGACCGGCGTCACCGATACCGTCGTCCCCGTTCAGCCCGGCACCACCGTCACGGGTGGGTTCCTGCCCGACTGGTCGATCGGCGAATGGCTCGGCTACGGCGGCGTCATCGTGCTCGCGATCGCCCTGACCGTCGTCGCGACGACGACGTTGTGGTGGATGCTCCACGCCTGGCGTTCGGCAGATGACCTGCGCGCCACGCAGTTCAGCTCCTCGCCCCGCGCCGCGCGGCACCGCTTCACGCTGCTCGTGCCCGGCCGGCACGAGGAAGAGGTCATGGGCCAGACGCTCGACCGCCTCGCGCAACAGGATCACCCCGATTTCGAGATCATCGCCATCGTCGGCCACGACGACCCCGGCACCGAGCTGGTGGTGCGTCAGGCCGCCGCACGGCATCCCGATCTCATCAAGGTCGTCGTGGACGACAGCGTCCCCAAGAACAAGCCCAAGGCTCTCAACCGCGCCCTGCAGATCGCGACCGGCGACATCGTCGGCGTCTTCGACGCCGAGGACGAGGTGCACCCTGGCCTGCTGACGGTCGTGGACTCGAAGTTCCAGGAGACCGGTGCCGATGTCGTGCAGGGCGGCGTGCAGCTGATGAACTTCGAGACCAGTTGGTGGTCGCTGCGCAACGTCCTGGAGTACTACTTCTGGTTCCGCTCGCGCCTGCACTTCCACGCCCGCTCCAAGTTCATCCCCCTCGGCGGCAACACCGTGTTCGTCACCCGCGATCGCCTCGCGTGGTCGAAGGGGTGGGACGACCAGTGCCTCGCCGAGGACTGCGAGCTCGGCGTGCGGCTGTCGAGCGACGGCGCGAAGGTCGTCGTCGCCTACAACCCCGAGTACGTCACGCGCGAAGAGACCCCGCCGACCCTGAAGTCGCTCTACAAGCAGCGCACGCGCTGGAACCAGGGCTTCCTGCAGGTCCTCGGCAAGGGCGAGTGGAAGGCGCTGCCGACGCTGCGCCAGCGCATGTACGCCCGCTATCTGCTGAACATGCCGTTCCTGCAGGCGGCGACCGGACTGCTGATCCCCATCTCGCTGGCTTTCATCCTGCTCGTGAAGGTGCCGACCCCGGTGGCTCTGCTGACCTTCCTGCCCCTCGTGCCCACGATCATCACCCTCGTCGCCGAGGCGGCGGGACTGACCGAGTTCGGGCGCGTCTACGGCAAGAAGGTGCGCGTGCGCGACTACGTGCGCCTGGTGCTAGGACTCGTGCCCTACCAGGTGTTCCTCGCCGCCGCCGCCGTGCGCAGCGTCGTACGTCAGCTGCGCGGCGACAGCAGCTGGGAGAAGACCGAGCACACCGGTGCCCACCGCGACGCCGTGACCCCGTCCACCGCACCCGACCTCGTCGGCGCCGGCTCGGAGGTGACCCGATGACCTCGACGATCGACCGCGTCCCCACCGGGACCATCCCCTCCGACCGCGCATCGGCCGGCCTGCGCCGCCGCGTCTCGCCCTGGCGCGCCCGGCTCGGCGACGCGCTGTGGCTGCTTCCTCCCCTCGTCCTCGGCCTGGTGGTCAACGCCCTGAACCTCGGCGGCTCCCCGCAGCGCATCGACGATGAGGGCACGTACACCGCGCAGGCGTGGAGCATCGGCAACCTAGGCGAGCTCACGCACTACACGTACTGGTACGACCACCCGCCCCTCGGGTGGATGCAGATCGCGGCCTGGGTCGGTCTGACCGACGGCTGGAACCGCTACGACATCGCCGTGATCGCCGCCCGCGAGGCGATGCTCGCGGCCACCGCCGCGGCCGCCGTTCTGCTGTGGTTCGTCGTGCGCCGCATCGGATTCGCCCGGTTCACGGCATCCGCGGCGGTCCTCCTGTTCCTGCTGTCGCCGCTCGCGGTGCAGTTCCACCGGCAGGTGTACCTCGACAACATCGCCACCGCGTGGCTGCTCGCCGCGTTGCTGCTGGCGATGAGCCGCCGCGCCCAGCTGGCCGGCTACCTCGGCGCCGCGGCCGCGTTCGGCGTCGCCGTCCTGACGAAAGAGACGTACCTGCTCGCGCTGCCGCTGGTGGCGTGGTTCATGTGGCGCGGCGCGGACCGCACCACGCGCCGGTACACCCTGTCGGTCGCCGCGGCCGTGCTGGGGCTGATCGGCCTCGCCTACGTCGCCTTCGCCCTGGTCAAGGGCGAGGTCGCTCCCGCCCCCGGGCGCGTGAGCCTGTGGGACGGACTCGCGTTCCAGCTGTCCTCGCGCGAGGGCAGCGGATCGCTGTTCGACCCCGAGAGCCTCATGTCGCGCACCGTCGGATTGTGGTGGCAGCTCGATGCCGTGCTCATCGTCACGGCGCTCGCGGCCGCCGTCACGGCGCTGTTCGTGCGTCGCCTGCGCCCCTGGGCGATCGCCCTGCTGGCCCTGACGGCGTTCATGTTCCGCGGGGGGTACCTGCCCGTGCCGTACGTCATCATGCTGCTGCCGTCCGCGGCCGTGATCGTCGCCGGAATGGGTCAGGTGGCCGTCGAGGCCCTGCGCTCCCACGGCGCCCTGCGGCGCATCGGCGGCGTCGCCACCGCCGTCGGACTCATCGTCGCCGTGCTTGCCGCGGGTCCGCTGTGGGCCGCGCAGCTGCGCGGGTTCCTGCTCGCCGACCTCGATCGTCCCCTGCGCGACGCCGAGGCGTGGATGTCGCAGAACGCCCCCGCCGACTCGCGCATGCTCGTGGACGATGCGATGTGGGTCGACCTCGTACGCGCCGGGTTCGAGCGCGAGAACGTGGTCTGGTACTACAAGGCCGACACCGACACCGACGTGCAGCAGCTCGCCCCCGACGGGTGGCGCGACTACGACTACGTGATCACGACGGACTCCATGCGCACCTTCCCGACCGAGTTCCCGACCGTGCGCCAGGCGATCGAGAACAGCGCCGTCGTGGCGTCGTTCGGCGAGGGCGCGCAGAAGGTCGACGTGCGCCTGGTCGACACCGCGCAGGCGGCGCTCGCGCAGGCCGCCGACGACGGCCTCTACGCCGCCCGATCGGTGGCCGGGCAGCAGGTGCTGCAGAACCCCGACGTCGGCGTCCCCGGCGAGGAGCAGGACCTGCTCACCTCGGGCGTCGTCGACGGACGCATCCTGCTGACCCTCGGCCAGCTCTCGTCGCAGGGCCGGATCGACGTGGCCGACATTACGCAGCTCGAGGGCGATCCCTCAGGTGTCCATCGCCAGCTCGTCGTCAGCTCGTTCGCCGGTCAGGACGCCCGGGGGAATGCCGCCGGGGCCGACGCCCTGCTGCGCTTCTACGAGTCGCTGACCGGCCCCCTGCGCCCGGTCTCGGTCGAACGCGGTGACGCGGGCGTAGTCATCACGTTCTCGCCCGACGAGCCGGTCGACCTGCTCCCCCGCCCCACCTCCTGATCCTCTCTTCCCCCCAACGAAAGGACCGCCATGTTCCGTGCACTCCCCTCCCTCCGTCCCGCGCGGCTCGCTGCGATCGGCGCCGCCGCCCTGCTCGCCGCCGGGATCGGCGTCGCCACCGCCCCCGCCGCCTCCGCTACCCCCACCGCGCCCGGGGGCTGGGCGCGCGTGGCGCACCTCTCCCCCGACACCAAGTCGGTCGACGTGCAGCTGACGGCGCTCGCCGGCGGGGCCGTCGTGTACGAGCTCGACGACGTCGCCTACGGCGCGGTGAGCCCCTACATCCCCCTCACCGACGGCACGTACGTCGTGTCGATGGTGCCCTCGGATGCCACCGACGGCACACAGCCGGTCGTGCAGCAGTCGATCGACATCGCCGAGGGCGAGCCCGTCACGGTCGCCGCGTACGGCCGAAACGCCGACCTGAAGACCACGGTCTTCCAGGACGATCTCTCGGCCCCCGCCGCCGGCCAGGCGCGGGTGCGCGTCGTGCAGGCCTCGACGGTCGAGCCGACGGTGAACGTCGACACCGCCCAGGGGCGTCCGATCGCCCGCGACGTGCCCGCGGGATCGGCAACCGATTACGCCGCGGTGCCGGCCGGCTCGTGGAACCTCGAGCTGACGGGGGCGGACGATTCGGCGACCTCGGCCGTGAACCTGCCGGCGGGATCGGTCTCGACCCTTTTCGTCCTCGATGACGCCCAGGGCGCGCTGACGGCGCAGACCATCACCGACTCGGCGACCCTCGCCGACATGCCGGTCGGCGGCATCCACACCGGCGGCGGCGGCACCTCCACCGCGACCACCGCACCCACGGGTGCCGCGATGGCGGGCGCCGGTGCGGCGGCGGCGGCGCTGGCCGCCGTCGCGTTGATCGCGGCGCGCCGCCGCCGGGGCGAGGCGGGCGCGTGACGTTCGCGCGCCGAGCGTCCGCGGTCGGCGCCGTCGCGGCCGTCGTCGCCCTGACGTTGGCGGCGTGCAGCACCGCGACCGAGCCTGAACCCGACACCGCCGACCGCACCACCGCGACGGCCGAGGCTTTCCTGGACACGTACGTCGACGCCGGTCGCGTGGTGCGCACCGACCAGGGCGGCGACACGGTCAGCGAGGGGCAGGCGTACGGCTTGCTCCTCGCTGTCGCCGCCGACGACCCGTCGCGCTTCGACAGCATCTGGGAGTGGACGACCACCCACTTGCAGCGCGACGACGGCCTGCTGGCGTGGCAATGGAAGGACGGCGCGGTCGTCGACGAGCAGCCCGCCTCGGACGCCGACCTCGACGCGGCGCGCGCCCTGGTGCTCGCGGGCGACGCCTTCGGTCGCGACGACCTCCGCGATCAGGGCGTGGCCCTGGGTGCGGCCGTCCTCGACGAGATGACGACCCAGACCGCGATCGGCCGCATCCTGCTCCCGGGGCCGTGGGCGACGGCATCCCCCCATGCCTACAACCCGTCCTACGCGTCTCCTGCCGCGTTCGACGTGCTCGCGCGCGCATCGGGCGATTCCCGGTGGGAAGAACTGGCCGCGGGCAGCAGAGCGGTGACGAGCGCGCTGATGGATGCCAACACCCTGCCGACCAACTGGGCCACGGTCGCCGACGACGGCGCCGTCGCGCTCGCGGGTTCCGCGGGCGGCGGGGGCGAGCCGGCCTACGGGTACGACGCTGCGCGCACGACCATCCGGTTCGCCGAGTCGTGCCGGGACGACGACCGCGCGCTCGCCGCGCGCGTGGCGGCGGTACTCCCCGGCGACGACGAACTGCCCGCCGAGCTCGACGCGGGGGCGGGCGCCCTCACGTCGGACCGGCACCCGGTCGCGTACGCCGCGCGGGCGGCCGCCCTCGGGGCGAGCGGGCGCGACGACGAGGCGCGGGCCGATCTGCAGCGCATGGCCGACACCGCGGCATCCACCCCCACGTATTACGGTGCGGCCTGGACGGCGCTGGCGACGGCGATGCTCACCGACGACGTGCTCGACGGCTGCCCGACTCTCGGCGGCGACGGTACGACAGCGGGCCCTGCCGGCGCAGCGGATGACACGGGGACCACGGCGCCGGGGGTCGGCGCCGCGGGCGGATTCCAGAACCCGGTCGCCCCCACGGCGGGCAATACCGCCGTGCCCGTGCACATCTCGATTCCGGCGATCGGAGTGGACTCGGACCTCATCGGACTCGACCGCGGGGCCGACGGGTGGATCCAGTCCCCGCAGGACTACGACGCGGTCGGGTGGTACGAGAAGGGTGTCCTGCCCGGAGAAGTCGGTCCCGCGGTCATCGCGGGGCACGTCGATTCACCCACGGGGCCGGCGGTGTTCTACGACCTGCCGAGGCTGACGCCCGGCGACACGGTGTCGGTCCGCCGCGCGGACGGGTCGACCGCCGACTTCGTGGTCACCGGGCTGCAGACCGTTGAGAAGAACAGCTTCCCGACCGAGTCGGTCTACGCGCCGACGCCGACGCCGCAGTTGCGGCTCGTAACGTGCGCGGGAGCGTGGGACCCGGCCAGCGGCCACTACGTCGACAATCTCGTCGTGACGGCCGTCGCCGTCTAATCGCGGCCTCGGATGCATGCGGCGGGTCGCGCGGAACCTCATCGTCCGCCCGCGTAAGCACGAATGCCCCCGGCCGCTCGGGCCGGGGGCATTCGTGCAGGGGGGTCAGCCGACCGGGGTCGCCTCGGCCGCCGCTTCGTCTTCTTCGGTCGCGACGAGCTGGCCGCACGCCCCGTCGATCTCTTTGCCGCGGGTGTCGCGGAGGGTCGTGGGGATGCCGGCGTCGTTGAGGCGGCGTACGAACTCGTTCTGCAC
This sequence comes from Microbacterium testaceum StLB037, assembly GCF_900104345.1. Lineage (GTDB taxonomy): Bacteria > Actinomycetota > Actinomycetes > Actinomycetales > Microbacteriaceae > Microbacterium > Microbacterium testaceum_A. The sequence continues at coordinate 438,513 of NZ_FNJN01000002.1, read as the reverse complement.
GGGCACCTCGGATGCCGTCCAGATCGAGCCGGGCGTCGGGTTCAGCGGGATCGGGTTCACGTGCACCCAGCCGCGACCGCGGGCGTTGAGCTTCTCGGCCAGCAGGTCGGCGCGCCAGGCGTGGTCGTTCATGTCCTTGATCAGGGCGTATTCGATCGAGACGCGGCGCCCGGTCTTGTCGAAGTAGGCGCGCGCGGCATCGAGGGCCTCGTCGACCTTCCAGCGGGAGTTCACCGGGATGAGCTCGTCGCGCAGGTGGTCGTCGGGGGCGTGGAGCGAAAGGGCGAAGGTGACCGGGATGTCCTCGTCGGCGAGCTTCTTGATCGCGGGGACGAGTCCGACGGTCGACACCGTGATGCCGCGGGCGCTCATGCCCAGGCCGTGCTCCTTGTCGACCATCACGCGCACGGCCTGCATGACGCGCGCGTAGTTGGCGAGCGGCTCGCCCATGCCCATGAACACGATGTTCGACACGCGGTCGAGCGAGTGGTCGTCGCGCTTCTTGCCGCCCAGACCGCCGGCGGCGATGAGGGCGTTGGCGCGCACGATCTGCTCGATGATCTCGGCGGCCGACATGTTGCGGGTCAGTCCCGCCTGCCCGGTGGCGCAGAACGGGCAGTTCATGCCGCACCCCGCTTGCGAAGACACGCACAGCGTGATGCGGCCGGGATAGCGCATGAGCACCGACTCGACGAGGGCGCCGTCGTGCAGCTTCCAGAGGAACTTGATCGTGTCGCCACGATCGGTCTCGAGCCGGCGCACCTCGGTGAGCAGGGGCGGCAGCATCCCCGCGACGAGCTCTTCACGACCGGATGCCGGGAGGTCGGTCATGTCGGCGGCATCCGACGTGTAGTGCGTGAAGTAGTGCTTCTCGAGCTGCTTCGCGCGGAAGCCCGGGAGGCCGACCTCCTTGAGCTTGGCGATGCGCTCGTCATGCGTGAGGTCGGCGAGGTGCACGGGCGGCTTGCCGCGCTTGGGGCTGGCGAACTGCAGCAGCGGACGACCGGTCTCGTCCTTGGCCTGCTGCCAACCTTCGGTCTTGGGGCGCACCTGGCGGATGCCGGTGTCGGCCGGGGCCCCCTCGGGGCGCACCGAGCGGGGCGTCGTCGTGCGCACGGGGGGCTGATCAGTCATGGTTTCCAGGGTACCGGGCGCATCTGCACCGTGGCTGGGCGCGGTACCGGCTCGTGTGAGGGGTCACGAAGTGTCGCCTCGTGAGGCGGCAGGCGACAGATTCCGACCCCTCACGCGAGCCACGGAGAAGGGCCGGACCCCAGAGGGCACGTGAGGGGCCGGGATGCCGGGCGTCGGGGGGTACACCCGGCGCGGCCCCTCACGCGATCGAGTCAGGCGGCGTCGAGATCCTGCTCGAGCAGCGCCTGAAGTTCGTCGGCGACGCGGTCGGCCTCGGGACCGTCGACCTCGAGGGCCACCTCGTCGCCCGTCTTCACGCCGAGCTGCAGCAGAGCGAGGATGCTGCGGGCGTCGACGGAGGTGTCACCGGCGGCGAGGGTGACGGTGTGCTTCGACGCCGCGGCCGCGCGGGCGAGAGTCGCCGCGGGGCGGGAGTGCAGGCCGGAGGACGAGCCGAAGACGGCGGTGCGCTGTGCCATGGGGACCTTTCGGGGTGTTCAGCTCGACTGGGCGCGAGCGATGTGCAGGGCGAGGTAGCCCACCTCTTCGTCGGAGATGGCCACCTCGTGCTCCTTGAGGACGAACGCGCGGATGCGTTCGGCCGTCGCGACGGCGCGCGGGTGCTTGGCCGTCATGGTCGCGAAGAGCAGGTCTTCGTCCTGACCGGCGAGGCGGTCGCTGAACAACCGCTCCGCGAAGAACTGCAGGTGGGTGAGGAACCGACGGGTGTGGAGGTCGTCGGCATCCAGGGTCACTCCCCCGGAGTGCGTGACGATCGTCGTGATGTCCGACACGAGCCCGACCACCCGCATCGAGTCGACGGCCGGTCGTCCCACCTCGGAGTTGACGAGATGGAAGGCGATGTTGGCGGCCTCCTCGTCGGGAAGTGACATCCCTGTTCGGTCGCGGAGCAGTCCGAGGGCGCGAAGGCCCACCTCGTATTCGCGCGGGTAGACGGTTCGCACCTCCCACGCCAGGCGGTTGGTGACCTGCAGGCCCCGCCGTTGACGCTCCACCGCGAAGTGCAGGTGATCGGTGAGCGTGAGATAGATGTGCGCGTCGAGTTCGATGCCCGCCTTCTCGGCATCCATCACGATCGCCCTCGTGAGCTCGACGAAGCCTCCGGGGATCTGTGCGAGCAACTCGACGAGGTTCCGTTGATCGGCGTCGTCGAGCGCGACGAACACCCGATCCGTCGATCCGGGGGCGACGGTGTCGCCCGGGCGCGCGGCGAAGCCGATGCCCTTGCCCAACAGCACGCGCTCCACGCCGCGCTCGTCCTCGACGAGCACGACGCTGGAGTTCAGCACCTTCTTGATGATCTGCATGGGTGTCTCCGTCGACCCCGGCGGACGCGCAGCGAGTGCGGTCGTCACGCCAGGTCGGCCCCGTTCGAGGCGATGACCTTCTGGTACCAGAAGAACGAGTCCTTGCGACGCCGTTCGCCGGTGCCGTTTCCGAGGTCGTCCTGATCGACGTGGATGAAACCGTACCTCTTCGAGATCTGCGACGACGAGGCGCTGATGATGTCGATCGGCGCCCAGCTCGTGTAGCCGCGCAGTTCCACGCCCTCGTCGACCGCGCGGATCATCTCCGCGAAGTGAGAACGGAAGTAGTCGATGCGGTACGGGTCGTGGATACGGCCGTCGTCCGTCAGCTCGTCGCGCATGCCCAGGCCGTTCTCCACGATGAACAGCGGCTTGCCGTAGCGGTCGTAGAGGTCGATGAGAGAGATGCGCAGGCCCACCGGGTCGATCTGCCACCCCCACTCGCTGGACGGCAGGAACGGGTTCTTCACGCCGAGCACCGTGTTGCCGGGGGTCCGCTCGGCATCCGGGCGCACCGATTCGGTGAGGGTCATGTAGTACGAGAACGAGATGTAGTCGACCGGGTGCTCGCGCAGCAGCTCGACGTCGCCCTCGGCGAAGGGGATCGTGATGCCCTTGGCCTCGAGCGCCTTCAGCGCCAGCCGCGGGTACGCCCCTCCGGCCTGGACGTCGGTGCACAGATAGAGCAGTCGTTCCTTGGCCTGGGTCGCCGCGACGTCGTCGGGGTGGCAGGTGTTCGGGTAGGTGGTGAGCATCGTGAGCATGCACCCCATCTCCGACTCCGGCCACATCTCGTGCAGCATCTTCGTCACCGACGCGGATGCCACGAACTGGTGGTGCAGCGCCGTGTAACAGGCCTGTTCCAGCGACCCCTCGACGGTCTCGTCGATGATGCCGCCCGAGGTGAACGGGTGACGGATGATGCCGTCGATCTCGTTGAACGACAGCCAGAGGTCGACGAGGTGGCCGAAGCGCTCGAAGCACGTGCGCGAGAACCGCTCGAAGAGGGCGATCGTGCTGCGGTCGACCCACGCGTTGTTCTTCAGGGCGAGCGCGAGAGGCGGGTCGTAGTGCGACAGGGTCACCAGGGGGCGGATGCCGAGACGGCGCATCTCGGTAAAGAGGTCGAGGTAGAACGCGATGCCTTCTTCGTTCGGTTCGAGCTCTTCGCCGGTCGGGTACAGCCGCGACCAGGCGATCGACACGCGCAGCACCGAGAAGCCCATCTCGGCGAACAATGCCAGGTCTTCGCGGTAGCGGTGGTAGAAGTCGATGCCGCGGCGCTTGGGGAAGAAGGCGATGTCGTCATCGGCCATCGCGGCGGCGATGGACTCCAGCGTGTGCTGGTGGTGCACCGCGTACTCGCGCGGGTCGACGTTCGGCCGGTACTTCGACACGTCCGAGACCGCGGGACCGCGGCCCCCTTCGTTCCAGGCACCCTCGGCCTGATTGGCGGCGAGTGCGCCGCCCCAGAGGAATCCGTCAGGCAATCCCATTCGCAGTCTCCTTCGCATCGGTCGACAGCAGAGCGGCGCCCCCGGCGACGCGTCCGGTGACGAGGGGGGCGACGTCGTAGGCGTCGCCGTTGAGCACGACGACGGGCGTCGTGATGTCGAGTCCGGCGGCCTCGATCGCCGCGAGGTCTGCGGTCAGCACGTGCTGACCCGCCTCGACGCGGTCGCCCTGGGCGACGTGGGCGGTGAAGGGCGCGCCCTCGAGGCGCACGGTGTCGAGGCCCACGTGCACGAGCACCTCGAGGCCGTCGTCGCCCAGGATGCCGAGCGCGTGGCGCGAGGGCAGCAGGCTCGACACGGTGCCGGTGATGGGGGCCCGCACCTCGCCGTCGGTGGGGCGGATGGCGACGCCGGGTCCGAGGATGCCTCCCGAGAACACCGGGTCGTCGACCTTCTCGAGGGCGATGACCTCACCCGTCATGGGGGCGACGATCTCGCCTGCGGCGCGTGCCGCAACCGGGGTCGACGTGCCCGCCTGCTTCTCGAGCAGACGCACGGTGGCCGAGTCGGAGTCCTTCCAGATCACCAGCGACACGATGAACGAGGTGATCATGGCGACGAGGGCGCCGATGACCGCGTGCAGCAGGTTCCACGGGTTGGCCATGTCGATGAACATCGAGATGGACGCCGCTCCCGGGCTGACGAGAGCGAAGGCCGAGATCGCCGCGATGCCGAGGTACGAACCACCCACGAACGCTCCGATGACGACCGAGATGATCGCGCGGCGGTTCTGCAGCGTCACACCGTAGAGCGCCGGCTCGGTGATGCCGAAGAACGCGGAGATGCCCGACGAGATCGCGGTGCCGCGCAGCGTCTTGTTCTTCGTGCGCACGGCGATCGCGAGGCTCGAGCCCGCCTCGGCGAGGTTGTGGGCGAGCGAGGCGACGAGGTAGAAGCTCTCCTTGCCCGCGGAGGCCATCGTGGCCACCGTGGGCGGGATGAACGCCTTGTGCATGCCGACCGAGACGATGAACGGCAGGGCGGCGGCCATCAGCGCGACGGCGATCCAACCAAGGGTGCCGTACAGCCACAGCATCGCCCCGGTCAGCAGGGTGCCCAGGAAGAAGCCGAGCGGACCGAGCAGGAAGATCGTGGCGGGCGCCACGATGACGAAGCAGATCAACGGCACGAGGAACGTGCTGATGACGCTGGGGCTGATGCGGCGGGCGAAGCGCTCGACGACGGCGAGCAGCAGCACGGCGAGGATCGGGGGGAACACCTGTGCGTTGTACGCGATCGCGGGCACCGTCAGACCGAACAGCGCGACGCCGCCCTCCTGGGTGAGAAGACCCGCGAAGGTCGGGAACACCAGCAGGCCGACGATGCCGAGCGCGAGCGGGATGTTCACGTCGAGCTTCTTCGCGGCGGTGTAGGTCACCAGCAGCGGGAGGAAGAAGAAGACCGCGTCGGGGATCGCGGTGAGCACCTGATAGGTCTGATCGGTCGTCTGCAGCCAGCCGAGCGCGACGGCGAGGATGAGGAACGACTTGAAGATTCCCGCACCGGCGACGGCGGGGATGATCGGGGTGAAGACGCCGACGACGAAGTCCATGAACACCGACCCGGCGCGCTTGAGGGTCAGCTTCGGCGTGGCGGAGTCGACGCGCGCCGCGGCGCGCGTGCCGCTCCCGGTGCGGAGCTTCTCGATGTCGCGGAAGTAGTCGTTGACGCCCGAGCCCACGATCACCTGGGTCTGGGTGCCCAGCACCACGCCGATGACGCCGGGCGTGGCCTTGAGGGCGGCCTCATCGGCCTGCGAGTCGTCGGCGAGCGTGAAGCGGAGGCGGGTCGAGCAGTGGTGGAGCGAGGCCACATTGGCCGCTCCGCCGACGTGCTCGAGGATCGCGCGGGCGCTGTCCTGAGTGGTCATCGAAGTCCTTCCTTGGATCGAAGGACACGCGTCGCGACGTCGACTCCGAAGTCGCCCGGGCAACAAAAAAGGACCCGAAGGCGGTGCTCTCGCACTGCGTTCGGATCCTGCCTGCATGACCAGTCACATGTCCGTCGGCGACTCTACACGACGATTCCCGGATGCCGAATCGCGACGTCGAACGCGCGGGCCGGTCGAGTAGCGTGGCGGTGTCGTCGGTTCTCCCGAGACCGGGATCGATGGCCCTCGACGCGGCATCCGCCGTCGATCCCCCGACCTGATCCGCGCCTCGGCGCCGATCGCTGTGGAGTGCACATGACCCGCATCGCCTTCCTCGACGTCGACGGCACGATCCTCGAGCACGGTTCGGTGATCGCCCCCTCGACGGTGACCGCCGTGCGGAAGGCGCGCGAGAACGGCCACCTCGTGTGGCTCTCCACCGGGCGATCGGCGGGCGACATCCACCCCGAGGTGCTGGCGATCGGCTTCGACGGGGCGATCACCAACGGGGGCGCGTACGCGACCCGCGGCGGCGATCCCGACGAGGACGCCCTCCTCGTCGAGCAGCCGATGCCCCGCGCAGACGTCGACGCCCTCGAGCGCTACTTCGAGGCTCACGGCATCCACTACTTCCTCCAGACCCACGGGGGCGTGTACGCGAGCGCCGGCATGGGTCCCGTGATGACCGAGTACCGCCGCGAACGGCACGAGAAGCGCGCCGCCGAGCTCGAAGCCGAGGGCTTGCCGCCCGAGCAGCCGCTCTGGCGCGAGCCGCGACCGGTCTCGGAGGTCGACCGCGATGCCGTCGCGAAGGCCGTGTTCGTCAGCCCGTCGACCGACACCGTCGCGCACGCGGCGGCTGCGCTCGGCGAGGGCTTCCACGTCATCCCGGGCTCGATCCCGCTGCCCGGCGGGTCGAACGGCGAGATCGGTCAGGCCGGCGTCACCAAGGGCTCCGCGATCACGGCGGTGCTCGATCAGTTGGGCCTGTCGGCGACGGATGCCATCGGCATCGGCGACAGCTGGAATGACGTCGAGATGTTCGAGGTCGTCGGCACGCCCGTCGCGATGGGCAACGCCGCGCCGGAGCTGCAGCGTCTCGCCGGCCGCGTGACCACCGCGGTCCTCGACGACGGCGTGCACAACGCGTTCGCGGAGCTCGGCCTGATCTGAGGTCGGGCCCCGCCCCTCAGCCCCGCCTCAGTCCGATAAACGCTGATCCTCCAGAGACACGCGGCGGCACGGCGTGTCTCGAAAGGATCGGCGTTTATCGAGGCGCGAGGGGCGTCGCCGCTGCCCCCGCGCCGCGCGTCAGTCCAGGAAGATATCGGGGTACATCGCCTCGTCGGGGGTGCCCGGCACGGCGGCGTATCCCGAGAAGTCGGTGACCCCGGCGGCCTGCAGCACGTCTTCGACGATGAGCGTCTGCCCGGTGCGCTCGCGCGCGGGCGCGATCAGCACCTCGTAGGCCGCGTCGGCGTAGATCTCGGGCGTGCGTGAGACGGCCATGAGCCGGTCGCCGCCGATGACGTTCTGCACGGCAGCGGTCGCGATCGTCGTGCGCGGCCAGAGCGTATTGGCCGCGATGCCGGCGTCGGCGAACTCGGCCGCGAGCCCGAGGGTGGCCATCGTCATGCCGAACTTCGCGAGGCTGTACCCCGTGTGAGCCCCGAGCCACTTCGGCGTGACGTTCAGCGGCGGCGAGAGCGACAGGATGTGCGGGTTCTCGGCGTCCTTCAGCTGGGGCACCGCAGCGCGCGAGAGCAGGAACGTCCCGCGCACGTTGACGTCCTGCATGAGGTCGTACTTCTTGGTCGCGAGCTCGAGCGAGCCCGAGAGGTCGATGACGCTGGCGTTGTTGACGACGATGTCGATACCGCCGAACTCGCCGACCGTGCGCATCACGGCCTCGGTGATCGAGGCCTCGTCGCGCACGTCGCCCACGATCGGCAGCGCCTGCCCGCCGGCCGCGCGGATCTCGTCCGCCGCCGTGTGCACCGTGCCGGGGAGCTTCGGGTGCGGGGTGTCGGTCTTCGCGAGCATCGCGATGTTCGCGCCGTCGCGGGCCGCGCGCAACGCGATCGCGAGGCCGATGCCGCGACTTCCGCCCGACATGAGGATGGTCTTCCCGGCAAGCGTCACGAGCGTTGTCCTTTCGCGGAAGCGGCGGCGAACGCGGCGACCCGCGCTCGCGCTTCGGGGGTCTCGAAGGCCGCGCCGATCGTGGCGGCCTCGTCGTCGAGGTTCTCGGCGAGCGTGCGCGCGGCGCCCACGCGGACGAGGCGCGTGGCCTGCCCGAACGCGGCGGTCGCCCCCTCGAGCCAGAAGCGCGCGATCTCGTCGACGCGCGTCACCAGATCTGCGGATGCCACGACCTCGGCCACCAGACCCCAGTCCAGGGCCTCCGCGGCGGTGAGCATGCGGTCCTGCAGAAGCAGCTGCAGCGCGCGGCGCTGGCCGATCGCGGCGGGCAGCAGTGTCGAGACGCCCAGGTCGGGGGTGAGTCCGATGTTGGCGTAGCGGCTGACGAAGCGCGCGTTCTCGCTCGCGACGATGTAGTCGGCCGTGAGCATGAGCCCGAGCCCTCCGCCGGCGACGGCGCCCTGCACGGCGGCGACCATCGGCAGGGGGGCCTCGGCGAAGGTGCGGATGCCGTCGTGGATCGCGTGCGCCGTTTCGGTCACGTCGCTCCCCGCGGCGCCCGTAGTGGACATCGCCACGACGTCGCCGCCCGCGCAGAACGCGGGGCCGTTGGCATCCAGGATCACCGCTCCCACTGCGGAGTCGGAGGTGACCTCGTGGGCGACCTCGCGCCAGCGGCGGGCCATCGGGAAGTCCATTGCGTTCAGCGAGGCGGGCCGGTCGAAGGTGACGCGCGCGAGCCCGTCCTCGATGTGGAGCAGGATGCCGTCGGTCATTTCGGTGCCATTCTGATCGCGCCGTCGAGGCGGATGGTCTCGCCGTTGAGGTAGCCGTTGTCGGCGATCGCGAGCACGAGGCGCGCGTATTCGTCGGGGGCTCCGAGGCGCGAGGGGTAGGGCACCTGCTGGCCCAGCGAGTCCTGTGCCGCCTGCGGGAGTCCTTTGAGCATCGGCGTCTCCATGATCCCGGGGGCGATGGTGACGACGCGGATGCCGTGGCGGGCGAGCTCCCGGGCGATGGGGAGCGTCATGGCGTGCACGCCACCCTTGCTCGCGGAGTACGCGGGTTGGCCGATCTGTCCGTCGAAGGCCGCGACGCTCGCGGTGTTCACGATGACGCCGCGGTCACCGCCCTCGGTGGGGTCGGTCTTCGCGATGACGGCGGAGGTCTGCGCGATGACGTTGTAGGTGCCGATGAGGTTGACGCGGATGACGCGTTCGAAGTCGGCGAGCGCCGAGGGGTTCCCGTCGCGGTCGAGCACCTTGGCGGGCGGCGCGATCCCCGCGCAGTTGACGACGACGCGAAGCGGTCCCGCGTCGGCGGCGAGGGCGGCGGCCGCGGCGATCTGCTCGGCATCCGTCACGTCGGCGGCGGCGAACGATCCGCCCAGCTCTTCGGCGATCGCGGCCCCGTTCGATGTGGGCAGGTCGACGATCGTGACGCGCGCTCCCGCCTCGGCCAGACGGCGCGCGGTGGCGAGTCCGAGGCCCGAGGCACCGCCGGTGACGAGGGCGGATGCTCCTGCGATATCCATGCGTTCTCCTTCGAAGCTGAAACCGAGTACCACAGTAGTCGAGACTCAGGACCGCGCCGAGCCCCACCTCTTCTTCGCCCGACGCCCCGGCTGCGTGCGGACGGCGGCGGTCGTCGCGCCGTCCACGAGCAGGATCGTCTGCTCGGGCTCCCACCCGTACGCGGTCTGCAGATGGGCGCCCAGGGCCGAGACCGCGTCGGGGACCGTGGTCTCGGTCCCGCGCGGCACGTCAGCGGCGCCGGGGTCGAGGTCGCGTGCCGCGGAGCGCAGGTCGGCGACGAGGCCTCGCATGCGATCGGGGCCGTAGGCCGCGGATGCCAGGTCCCAGTCCCCCACGACGACCGCCGCACCCGCGGGACACTGCGCGACCTCCGCCGCGACGCGCGGCCCGAAGCGCACGCGGACGACCGCCGCGCCGATCGCGAGGACCGCGGCCGCACCCAGCACCGTCGCCGGGGCGAACGAGAAGACGAAGCGGAACAGCGTCGAATCCCAGCCGACGACGACGCCGACGATCGCCCGCGAGAGCGAATAGACGGCGAAGACGGCGTTCGTCAGCGCGATCACGCGCAGCGGACCGAACGGTTCGACGCGCGAATGGCTCGCGACCCACGCGCACGCGCCGCAGGTCGCGGCGAGGGCGACAGCCTTGACGGCGAGCGATCCCGGAAGCGGAACCGTGGCGGTCACGACGGCGACCGCCAGCGCGAGGACGAGGATCCCGATCGATGTCCTGCGCGCGGGCCGCCCTTCGAGGGCGCTCAAGGCGACGATGAGCAGGGCCGGTGCGAGCACCATGGCCACGTCGCCCAGGACGAGGGTCAGGATGCCGCCCCCCGCACCGTAGATGAAGTACATCGCACTGGAGCCCGCGGCCGTCACCCCGGCCACGGCGGCGAAGCGCAGGAACAGGGTCATGGCTCCGGGAGTGCCGATCCGCGGCATGGCGACGAACATCACGGCGCCCGCGACGGCCACACTCACCGCGAGTATTCCGAACGACAATCCCATGGCATCCCCCGAGCTCATTCTGCCGCTGTCCGAACCGATCGACCCCCGCGATCATTCCCTACGGACGTGTCCGCACGCGTCGGCCTCGCCCCGCACCGTGGTCGCCGCGCGGTGCGCCTAGGCTCGATGGGTGCATCTCCCGGACTTCCGCATCGAGAAGGTCGACGTCGACGATCCCCGCGCGGTCGCCCTGCGCGCCGCGCTGGACGCCGATCTCGACGAGCGGTACCGCGACGCCGACGCCGACGACACCCCCGAGGTCGCGGCGAAACGCGGAGAGGCCCTCGCCGTGCACCCCGAGCAGGTCGTCGCGACGCTGCTGTCTCTCGATGCGGACGACACGCCGCTCGGACACGTGATCCTGCGCCGCCTCGGCGAAGAGTGGGAGCTGAAGCGGTTGATCGTCGTCCCCGCGGGCCGTCGACGGGGGATCGGCACGGCGCTCACCGCGACCGTGGTCGACCTCGCGAGGGCCGGAGGTGCGCACCGGGTCATCTTGCAGAGCGGTCGCATGCAGCCCGAGTCGCTGCGGGTCTACGCCGCCGCGGGATTCACGCCGATCCCCGTCTACGAGCCCTACGTCGAGACGATGCCGCGATCGCTCTGCTTCGAGTACGTGTTCTGAGGCGAGCGCGAGCTCTCGCCTCCGGTCCACGCCGCCCGGGGGCCCACCCGCGCCGAGCGTTGCGGACCCTCCACGGAGGTCTACGTCCCCACCACCCGGAACGCCCCCGACACCACCGCGGCCCCGAGGGCGACAGCGATGAGCGCGAGAGCGGCGGCCAGGGCCACGGCATCCCGACCCGAGAGAGTCGAGGGGCGCGCCCACGTGCGCTCGATGTCGGAGCCGAACCCCCGCGCCTCCATCGCCGTGGCGAGCTTCGTGCCGCGCCGCACGGCGAACACGAGCAGCACGAACGCCATCGAGAAGAAGCGGCGGAGGGCCCCGCGGTCGCCCAGTCCACGGGCGCGACGGGCCAGGCTCATCGTGCGCCAGTCGTCGACGAAAAGGCCGACCGTCCGGGCTCCGGCCAGAACGCCCAGTACGAAGCGGCTGGGCAGCTTCGCCACCTGTGCGAGGGCGTCGGCGAGCTCGGTGGGGTCGGTGCGGGCGAAGATCAAGATGATCGGCAGGGCCAGGGCGACCACGCGCACCAGCACGGCGAGCGAGAGGGCGATCGAGTCGTCGCTCACCGTCGCGAACAAGAACGTGCCGTACACGGTCCCCCCCGGCCGGGCATAGAGCAGCATGCTCACCGCGGCGACGGGGGCGAAGACGATCACGGGCACGAGGCGCGTGAGGACCGCGGCGAAGGTCAGTCCCGTGAGCGGCACGCACAGCAGTTCGAGCAGCAGCGCCGTCGCGGCGCTCACGGCGTCGATCGAGACGAGCAGGGGGGCCGCCAGCACGATCACCATCGCGACCTTCGTGACGGGGTTCACCCCGTCGAGCCAGGCGGTGCGCGGACGCTCGGTGGTGACGGCGCTCACGCGGCATCCCCCATCCGGATGCGGTGCTGACCGAGGTGACGCACCACGTCGGCGTCGTGCGTGACGGCGACCACCGTGCGCCCGCGCGCGATCTCGCGCTGGAGCAGGGCGACGAGCTCCATCCACCCGCGGCGGTCCTGACCGAAGGTCGGCTCGTCGAGCACGATCACCTCGGGAGAGGCCGCGAGCACCGTCGCGACCGACAGGCGCCTCTTCTGTCCCCCCGACAGCGTGAAGGGATTGGCGAGAGCGAGGGATGCCAGATCGAGGCGCTCCAGCAGCTCGTCGACGATGCGGTCGACCTCGGCCGGCGCCATGCGCAGAGCACGGGGGCCGACCGCGAGTTCGTCGCGCAGGGTCGCGGCGAGGAACTGGTGCTCGGGCTCTTGGAAGACCGTCCCGATGCGGGTGAGCAGCTCGGTCGATCGCCAGCGCACCGGGCGACGGATCCCGCGCGCGGCGAGTTCTTCCGCGGCGACGACCTCGCCGGCGAGTTCGGGGAGCAGTCCCGCGAGCGTGAGCGCGAGGGTCGACTTCCCCGCGCCGTTCGGTCCCGTGATCACCGTTCCTGCCGCGCGCGGCAGGGAGACGTCGAGCCCCGAGGCCACGACGGCGCCCTTCTCTCGCCCGATCGACAGGGCGGACGCGCGCAGCACGGCATCAAGCGCCGAGACCGGAGCGAGCACGGGAAGGTCGACCGGGCGACCCGGCACCCACACGCCCGCGGCGGCCAGGGCCTCCCCGTACTCGGCGAACACGCGCTCGGGCGGTCCGTCGGCCAGCACTCCGCCACCGGGGGCGAGTACGACGACCCGGGTCATGAGGTCGGCCCACACCGCCGTGCGGTGCTCGATGAGCACGAGGGTCGTGCCCTCGCGCGCCACGACCCCCTCCACGGCGACGCGCACCTCGGCCACTCCCTCGGGGTCGAGGTTGGCCGTGGGTTCGTCGAGCAGCAGGAGTCCCGGTCGCATCGCCAGCACCCCGGCGAGGGCGAGCCGTTGCTTCTGCCCGCCCGACAGCGCCTTGGCGGGGCGGTCGAGGGGAACGGCGAGACCCACGGATGCCACGGCCTCGGCCACCCGCGCGGGGATCTGCGCCGCGGGGACGCCGAGGTTCTCGCACCCGAAGGCGATGTCGTCGCCGACCTTCGACAGCACGATGCCCGCCTCGGGATCCTGCAGCACCAGGCCGATACGGCCCCGCTGCGACTCGGGTGGGGCGCCGTCGACGAGGATGCGGCCGGTGGTCTCCCCCTCGTCGCTCCCGCCGAGCAGTCCCGCCAGGCCCGCGAGCAGGGTCGACTTGCCGGCTCCCGACGCGCCGAGCAGCAGGACGCGCTCCCCGGGCTCGATGACGAGGTCGACCTCGCGCGTGGCGGGGAGCTTACGACCGGCGTATCGCCAACCCCAGCCCTCGACGTCGACGCGTGCGGGGCCCGTCATCAGACGTCGCGACGCGCTTCCCGGCCCGCGGCGAAGCGGCTGAGCGCTCCGGTGGCGGCGAGGGCGCGCACGAGCAGCCAGCCGACGAGACCGGCCAGCAGGGCACCCGAGACAGCGAGGGTGCCGAGGTAGATGAGGTTGAACTCGAGGGACTTGGCGAGGTTGGGGGTGAGGAACAGCTCGAGCACCCACGCGCCGACGCCCGCACCCACACCCGCGAGCATCGCGACGGGCAGCGTGAACCGCAGATAGAGGAAGGCGAGGAAGATCAGCTCCGCGCCGAGGCCCTGGGCCAGCCCCGAGAAGATCGTGGTGACGCCCCACACGTTGCCGATCAGCGCCGACACGATCGCCGCGATCAGCTCGACGAGCAGTGCCGCGCCGGGCTTGCGGATGACGAGGCCGCCGATGACGCCGCCGATCAGCCAGATGCCGACGGCGATCCCGCCGAGGCCCGGGGTGAGGCCGTCCATCGCGGTGAACCAGAGGCCGCCGACGGTGTTCCAGCCCCAGAAGAGCAGGCCGATCGCGACGCCGAGGACGGCGGCGACGACGATGTCGACGACGCGCCACCGGAAACGGTCCGTGGTGGCGACCGAAGAGCGGTTCGCGAGGGCAGACGTGGACGTGTGCATTTCTCTCCTCCCTGCGCCGGCATGATCCGGATCAGGTTCGACGGTCGAAGCGTGGATTCGCTTCCTCTCAGCCCGGCTCACCGGACTCCCGTGGTTGTCGTGAAGAGTATAGGGCGGGGTAGCGTGGGCGGGTGCACGAGCAGACCCCGGCCTCACGGCGTGCGCTGCGTACACAGGACTCCTCCCCCCGCGCGGCGACCTCCGGCGACTTCGGACCCGCCCTGTCGACGACGGACGACCTGGGCCCGGCCCTCTCGGTTCCGGATGCCACGTCCCCGGCTGTCCGCTCCGAGCCGGCGGCGCATGGCGCATCCACTCCCTCGGCGAATGACCTCGCGGCGAACGGCTCTCTCACGGGCGGGGCACCTGCCGCGGCGACCGAGCCCGCGGCATCCGACTCCCCCTCCCGAGACGCCCCCGCCGTGACGGGCGAGCCATCTGTTCCCGCCACTCCTCTTCCGGTCGCGCTCGGCGCGCTGCTGTGGATCGATCCCGACGATGCGAGCGCTCCGCGCCCGGCCCCCGCTTTCGTCGTCTCGGGTGCCACGTCCCGCTCCGCGGACCTGCTCGCCGGCGCCCGTCGGCCGATCCTTCGTCCCGGCACGGTCATCCCCACGCTTCTCTTCGTGCTGATCATCGCCGCGTACGCCGCGACGACGCTGCTGTGGCCGTTGAACGCCGTCATGCCGACGACCCGCCCCGTGGCCGTGCAGCCGATCGCCGCCGCGGCGGCCGTTCCGGCATGGCCCGCCGAGGGCGAAGCGGCGATCGCGATCGACGGCGTCCCCGACACCCTGTCGTCGTCGGCCAGCGCTCCCGAGTCGATCGCGAGCATCACCAAGATCGTTACGGCGCTCGTCGTTCTCGACCGGCTGCCCCTCGCCCCGGGAGAACAGGGCGAGAGCTACAGCTTCACGCAGGCCGACAGCGCCGATTACTGGCAGTACCGGGCCCGGGGCGAATCCTCGCTCGACGTTCCCGCCGGCGGCAGCCTCACCCAACTGCAGATGCTGCAGGGCATGCTCATCGCCTCCGCCAACAACTACGCGCAGCGTCTGTCGACGGATCTCTTCGGAACGGATGCCGAATTCTCGGCCGCCGCGACCCAGTACCTCGCCGAACGGGGCATCGAGGGCATCACGATCGTCAACCCCACCGGGATCGAAGCCGGCAACACCGCGACTCCCTCCGCCCTCATCGCCCTCGCCGAGCGGGCGCTCGCCAATCCCGTGATCGCCGAGATCGTGCGTACCCCCGAGCTGACCCTGCCCGGGGCCGGCACGTTCAAGAACGGCAACGCTCTGCTGGCCGACCCCGGAGTGGTCGGGGTGAAGACGGGCACGCTCGACGCCTGGAACCTGCTCACCGCGAAAGACATCACCGTCGGCACCGCCACCGTGCGCGCCTACGCCGCCGTGCTCGGTCAGCCCGGGCCCGACAGCCGCAACCAGGCCGCGCGCGACCTCTTCGCCCGCATCGAGCAGGAACTGCAGCCGAAGCCCTCGGTGCCCGCCGGGACGCTGGTCGGCAAGGCAGAGACGCTGTGGGGTCCCGACATCGATCTCGTGACCGCGTCCGACGCCACGGTCGTGCTGTGGAACGGCGGCGCGGCGCAGACCTCGACGTCCTTCAGCCTCGGCGACACCACCGCGGCGGGCTCGACCGTCGGGACGCTGACCGCGACCGGTCCCGTCGACGCCGACACGGTGGATGTGAAGCTCACCGGCGAGATCGACCCGCCGAGCCCGTGGTGGCGCCTCACCCACCCTCTCGACCTCTTCGGCCTGAACGACTGAGCGATGGATCTCTCCGTGGATGCCACCTCGTCGGTGCCGCCGTTCGAGCAGGTGCGGACGCAGGTCATCGCGCAGATCGACACCGGGGAACTCGTCGCGGGGACGCGTCTGCCGCCCGTTCGGACTCTGGCGACGGAGCTCGGTCTCGCCGCGAACACCGTGGCACGCGCCTACAAGGAACTCGAGGAGGCGGGCTACGTCGAGACGCGCGGCCGTGCCGGCACGTTCGTGAAGGGGGCCGACGCGGCCTCCGCTCGCGCCGCGGGTGCGGCGCGCACGTACGTCGAGGCTGTGCGCCGCCTCGGGGTCTCCGCGGACGATGCGGTCGAATTCGTGCGGGCGGCGCTGCGCGATCGGTGAGCACTGAGGCTCGCCCGCGTTTCGCCGGTGAGTGGGGGCGGAGTCGCCGCCGGCTTTCGTGCGAGGTGGCTGAGCCCGTCGGTCGCGGCCGCTCCCCACCCGGCATTGGTCCCTCTCGCACCTGTCCCTCCGGAAGCCCATTCCTCCACAGGCCCGCTCCGCGATTAGTTGTCCCCACCTGGAGTTTTCTTTCCGCTGCAATGTCGGAGGTCACCGCTAGCATGCACACATGCACGATGGCTCCTCCCCGACGAACCCCACCGACGGACCCCGCGTTCTGTCGGTGCTCGTCGACGAGGTCCGCCGCGCCAGCATCGCTCTCGCTGCAGTCGAGGCTGCGCGCACCCGCGCCCTCGCCGAGGCCGGCCACCTCGCCCTCGACGTCATGGCGGGACAGCGCGCGTCCTCCCGCGCCGCCGAGCTCGCTCTGCGCGAGGTGGCATCCGAGATCGCCGCGGCCGAAAACCTCTCCGACCGCACCGTGCACACCCAGATGACCCGGGCGATGACCCTCGTCGACGACTACCCCGACACGTTGTCGGCGTGGGAGTCCGGGACCCTGACCCGCACCCACGTGAACACCATCCTCGATGTCGGCTCACCCCTCCCCGTCGAGGTGCGGGAACAGTTCGACGCCCTCGCAGTGAGCACCGCAGAAGGCCTCAGCCCCGGGCGCCTCCGCTCACGCCTCGCCGCCCTCGCCGAACGCCTGCACCCCACCACCCTCACCGAGCGCCACCGCCGCGGCCGCGACACCCGATGCGTGAGGATCGTGACCGGCCCCGACGGAATGTCGGACCTCGTCGCCACCCTCCCCACCGTCCTCGCGGTCGGAATCCACGACCGTCTCACCCTGCAAGCCAAAGCCCTCATCGACGCCCGCCTCGACGACCCCCAGGCGGTGAGCGACGAACGCACCACCGCGCAGCCCCGCGCCGACATCCTCACCGACCTGCTCCTCACCGCAGCCCCCGAAGCCGACCCCACCCGCACCGACGACGGTCCCGGCGCCCTCGGAGCCATCCGCGCCCGCGTTCAGGTCGTCGTCCCGGCCCTCACGATCCTCGACCCCACCGCCGAGAATGACGACCCCGCCGAACTCATCGGGCACGGCCCCCTCGACGCCGCCACCGCCCGCGGCCTCGCCGAAGCCACCACCCTCCCCTGGGACCGCGTCATCACCCACCCCATCACCGGTGCCGTCCTTCACACCGACACCTACCACCGCACCACCGCCATCGACCGCTATCTCCGCGCCCGCGACCGCCGCTGCCGTTGGCCCGGGTGCACCGTCCCCGCCATCCGCTGTGAAGTCGACCACACCCGCGAACACGCCCTCGGCGGCCCCACCCACGTCGCGAACCTCGCCCACCTCTGCCAACGCCACCACACCCAGAAGCAGTTCACCCGCTGGAGCGTGGAACAACTCCCCGGCGGAATCCTCCAATGGACCAGCCCCACCGGCCGCACCTACACCGACGAACCCCTCCCCTACTCCCCCGCCGTCCGCTTCCTTCCCGACGACCCACCCCCGCCCGACTCCGACGACGACGGCACACCCCCACCGTTCTGACGCGCGTGGCGTGTTACCCGGGATGCCTTTGTGCGCGCCCGGGCGCTTCACGCTGGGCTCGTTCGGCGGGGTTCTCGTGGCAGGACTGCAGGTGTGGCGACGCTCGTCACTGGGCGCCCACGCGCTCGAGCCGCTCCGCTTGTCGACCCGCACGGAGCTGGGGGAACATCCGATCGCGTACAGGGCGGCCGACCGGCGTCTACGAGAGCGTCGGCCGTGCCCTCTACGCTCAGCTCCATGCCTCTCGCCTTGGTAACCGGAGCAGCTCGACCGAACAGCATCGCGGCGGGCATCGTGCCCCGGCTCAGAAGTGACGGCTGGGAGGTCGTGACGAGCGACCTCTCCGATGGTGACTATCCCTGCGACCTCGCAGACGTCTCGGGCCCCACCAAGCTCGTCGAGCGCGTCTCGATCGATCGCGGGCCGATCCAGGCTCTCGTCCTGAGCCACGCACACGACATCAAGTCCGGCATCATCGACACCACCGCGGAAAGCTTCGATCGCCATATCGCCGTGAACGCCCGCGCGTCCCTCCTGCTGATCGCCGCGTTCGCCCGGCAGGTCTCTGACACGGGTGGCGCGATCGTCGCCTTCACAAGCGATCACACCACTGGCAATCTTCCGTACGGCGCCTCGAAGGGGGCTCTCGATCGAATCGTCATCTCGGCCGCACGCGAGCTCGGTCCGCGCCGCATCTCCGCCAACGTCGTGAATCCGGGTCCGATAGACACCGGCTGGATGGATGACACCACCCGCGACGGGTTAGCCCCACACCATCCCCTGGCTCGGCTCGGGACACCCCGCGACATCGCGGCCATCACCGCTTTCCTGCTGTCCGACGAGGGCCGCTGGATCAGCGGTCAGCTGCTGCACGCCGACGGTGGGTTCTCCGCGCGGTACTGATCGCGCCCGAGAGGAGGGCCGACTGCTGTGGATAACTGGTTTGCTCAACTCGGCAGATGCGCCATCATTGACTCGCAAGCGAAACCGGGGGGCGACGCTCACAGCGACGGTCAGGATCCCCGTTCGTGCCGCGCGAAAGGAACCTGGACATGGTCGGGATGATCCGCGTCGAAGACGGAGTGGGCGACTACCACGTCTCGCGCATCCGCCGAGCGAGCGACGAACTGCCCGACGACGCCGTGATCACCGTCGTTCACGGCAACCGCGAAGAGGACGCTCCCGAGGCGTACATGAAGAAGCTCGAAGGTGTCGCCGCCGAGATCGCCGGGCGTATCCAGGAGGTGCGCGACTTCACCGCTCGCAATGCCGACGCGCTCGCCGACGCCGTCCGGCTGCTGCTGGAAAGAAATCAGATGAGCGCCGACGAGGCCCGCCGCATGACGACTCTGATCGACGAGGTCGGCACCCCGACATCAACCTCGGCGGTTTCGCCCTCGAGCCCGGCCGCCACCACTCCGACCGAGTCCGATACTGCAGCGTCGCGATCCGGGTTCGGCCAATGAGATTTCGGCGGCTTCGGAACCGGCTCGCCGCCTCGGCCCTGGCGGTGCTTCTCGTTGCCAGCGGCAGCGCCTCAGCTTCCGCGGCCGATGAGCCCAGTTCGTGGTGGTACGACGCCTATGGCATCGGCGCCATCCATGCTGAGGGGTGGACCGGAAAAGGCGTGAAGATCGCCGTGATCGACGGAAACATCAATCCGGATCTCCCCTCGTTCTTTGGGCGGAGCCTCGCGGTGGATGCGCGGTCCCTGTGCGCCGAGTACCCCCTACCCACCACCACCGAGGTGACAGGCGACTCGGTTCACGGGACGACTCTCGTGGCGCAGATTATCGGTACAGGGGACGGTCCCGGGGCCATCAGGGGGATGGCGCCTGACGCGGACGTTACGTTCTATAGCTACGGTACGAAAGAGGGCGAAGCCTGTACCGCATCGGAGTACGCCGACACACTCAGCCCCGGCGCTCTGGCGATCCAACGTGCGGTCGATGGGGGCGCTCAGATTGTCACCACCTCTGTGCTCGATTCCCCGCGCTCAGGCGATGCGGACGTCGTCGCGAACGCCATCGCGAAGGGGGTCATCCTCATCTCGGCGACTTCTAACCCGACCACCCCCAAAGGGAAGGGTCTCGACGGCTTCCGTGGTGTGCTGAATATATCCGCGGTTGATCAGGCTGGGGCACTTCAGAAGACCGCCGATGGAAGTCCGTTTGCGCTGGCATGGACGACACTCGTCGCCCCGGGCGTGGATCTCCCCACGATTGGGAGAGTGGGCGGTTCCTGGACTCAATCGGTTGCAGCTTCCGGCTCGTCATTCGCAGCGCCAATTGTCGCGGGCATGATGGCGCTGACTAAACAGAAGTACGCAGACGCCACGGGCAATCAACTCTTGCAGAGTGCGATCCATAACACCGGCAAGGACGACCACGAGCTGATCTACGATTCTGCGAGCGGATTCGGGTACGGCCTTGCCTGGCCAGCACACCTCCTCCGCGAGAGCCCCTCGCAGTACCCGAAAGAGAATCCGTTACTTTCACGGGGGGACCCGCAACCGACAGACGCCGATATCGAGGCCGCTGCTCAACGTGGGTTCACCTATCCGCCGGCCGTTCAAGCCGACTCCCCTCAGGGCCCGGCCGCCCCCCGATCCGGGGATGACTCGCCGCAGAATGCGTCGACCGCCATGAGCTGGCTCCTGCCGATCGCCGTCGCCGCTCTCGCTGTCGCCGTTCTCGCCGGGGCGGTCATCACCCTGGTTGTGGTTACGAGAACGAGAAGAAACCGAACAGGAGCAGCGCGATGACCGGTCCTTATGAGCAGGGTCTCATCAACATCGCCGACGGCGGTGCCCCCTTCGACGTCCCTATTGTGCGAAACCTGGTTGCCAAGCTGGTCGAACTTCGTGATGTCGTCGGCGCGGCCGCGCAGCAGCCGGGTATCGAGGGCGATTCTGCTGACGCAGCCTCCGCGAAGTTCCTCGCCGCGAGAAACACGATCGGAGAGCAGATCGTTTATCTCGAGAAGACGCTGCAGACCGCCCTCGAAACCGCCAACGGCGTTCGAGATGATGCGCGTGAACGGCTTGCCAATCTTCCCGCAGGCGAGCTGACCTCGGGACAGGAGTCTTTGGTTCGAACCGCTGCTGTGGGGACGACGCTCATTTTCGGGCCGCTGGCTTTGCTGGCGGGTGAAGGGGCTGTGCAGGCGTTCAACGGACAACTTAGTCAGCAGCGCGAGGCTCAGGCGAAGCGGGATTTCGAATCCGTCAGCGGCACGCTGCAGGGTTTAAACCCGCCCTCACCCCCGCCGGCCGAGTTCCAGGTGACCAAGCCGAAACGCTTCGTTGAAGAGGAGACTCCCACCACTACCGGGGGATACCCCTCCGGGGGCGGGCCTCGTCCCGGCACTAGGCCGACGGGATCGACGAACGATTCCCCCACCTTTGTTCCCCGCGGATACGACCCGGCGGACCCCGTCCAGATCACGCCCACGCCGGAACACCTGGTTCCCCGTCCCGACACCCCGCGTGGCCCCGGCATCGACCTCGGCCAGGTTCCCCCGCACTACACCCCGCCGACGCCGGACGGCTCGATCTCGGGTATCGGCACCCTCCCCGGACATGTCTCCGGCCCCGGCTTGATCGGGGGCCCCTTCCCCGGCGGGATCTCCGGGGGCGGGGCGGGCCTCGGCTCGGGCCTCTCGGCCGGACTGATCGCCGGGGGCGGTGGCGCAGCGGCCCTCAGCCGGTTGAGCTCGGGGGCGGGTTCGAGCACCGCGGCCGCCGGACGACCCATCAGCGGGAGCGGAGGACTCCTCGGCAAGAGCGGAGCCTCGGCCACCGGCACCGGGCTCGGCGGACGCTCGGGCACCGGCTCCCTGGGCGGCGGCGCAGGCGGCACGGGCGCATCCGGAACCGGCGCGAACGCCGCCGCGGCCGGAAGCCGTGGAGCCGGGACGTCGGCCACCACCGGTGGAGCCGGGGGCGGCACGGCGGGCGGCGGCACGGCCGGCGCCGCCGGCAGCCGGGGCGCCGGAGGTATGGGCTCGGGCTCGGGCTCACGCTCCGATCGCCGCGACGAGCGACGCGGCCTCGGCGGCCCCATCGCCCCTCGCCTCGAAGACGACGAAGAGACCGGTCCCCGTTCCGAGAACGCCGCCGCGGGCTCGCGCGACGACTGAGACGCGGCATCCGGAGCGCGGCATCCGGATGCCGACGACCTGCTAGCGTGCCAGACAGTGACACGGGGTGCCCGCAAGGGCTGAGAACACACCCGTCGAACCTGATCTAGTTCGTACTAGCGAAGGGATGTCGCGAATGGTCGTTCGCACGTCGTCGTCTCCGTCCACCCTCACAACCAGCACCGCCGCAGCAGCCCTCGACGCTCTGCGCGAGGCCGCCCCGCTGACGCAGTGCGTCACGAACGCGGTGGTGACGAACTTCACCGCCAACGCGCTGCTCGCCCTCGGCGCGGCACCCGCGATGTGCGACATCCCCGGCGAGGCCGGGATGTTCGCCGAAATCTCGGGCGGGGTGCTCGTCAATCTCGGCACCCCCACGAGCGAGCAGAGGGATGCCGCCCGCGAGGCCGTCACCGCGGGAACCCCCTGGGTCCTCGACCCCGTCGCCGTCGGCGCCCTGCCCGTGCGCACCGCCCTCGCACACGAGCTCCTCGAACACCGACCCGCGATCATCCGCGGGAACGCGTCCGAGATCCTCGCCCTCGCGGGAGCCGGCGCCGGCGGCCGCGGGGTCGACGCCACCGACTCCGCCGAAGACGCCCTCGACGCCGCACGCTCCCTCGCGATCCGCACCGGCGGCACCGTCGCCGTCTCGGGAGAGACCGACCTCATCGTGGATGCCACCCGCACGGCGCGCGTGACCGGCGGCAGCGCCCTGCTGACCAAGGTCACCGGCGGCGGCTGCGCGCTCGGGGCCGCGATGGCGAGCCTCCTCGCCGTCGCCCCCGCGTTCGATGCGGCGAGCGCCGCCAGCGCGATCTGGGCCGTGGCGGCGGAGCGGGCGGCATCCCGAACAGGAGGGCCGGGGTCGTTCGCGGTGGCGTTCCTCGACGAACTGGCCGCGATCCAGCCCGCCGACCTCGACGGACGCGTCCGCGTCGACACCGAGGTCGCACGATGACCGCCGACCTGTCCCTGCACCTCGTCACCGATCACCGCGTGCCGTTCGCGCGCCTGCGCGACCTCGTCGACGAGGCCGTCACCGCGGGCGTGAGCGTGGTGCAACTGCGCGACAAGGTCGCGAGCGGCGCAGAACTGTTCGCCCGCACCCTCGACCTCGCCGACGTCATCGCGGGACGCTGCACGTTCGTCGTCGACGATCGCCTCGACATCGTCCTCGCCGCGCGCGAACGCGTGGGCACAACGGTCGGTCCCACCGGAGACCGCGCTCGCGTCGACGGCGTCCATCTCGGCCAGAGCGACCTGCCCGTCGACGCGGCGCGCGCACTGCTCGGACCCGACGCCCTCATCGGATGGACGGCGAACACCCCGGCGCACCTCACCGCGGCGGAGGCGCTGCCCGCGGGCACGGTCGACTACCTCGGCGTCGGCGTCATCCGTGCCACCTCGACGAAACCCGACCACCCGCGACCGCTCGGCATCGACGGGTTCGGCGAGCTCGCGGCATCCGCTCCCCTCCCGTGCGTCGCGATCGGGGGGATCGGCCTCGACGACGTCACCGCCCTCCGCCGCGCCGGTGCCGCGGGAGTCGCCGTCGTCTCTCTGGTGAGCGAGGCCGACGACCCGGGCGAGGTCGTCCGACACCTCCGCGCGGCGTGGGAGGACGGAGCATGATCCCCCGCGTCCTCAGCATCGCCGGCACCGATCCGACCGGCGGGGCGGGCATCCAGGCCGACCTGAAATCGATCGCCGCGTTCGGCGGCTACGGAATGGCCGCGGTCACCGCCCTGGTCGCCCAGAACACCCGCGGGGTCCGCAGCGTCCACGTACCGCCGACGGCCTTCCTCGAGGAGCAGCTGCGCGCGGTCGGCGACGACGTCGACATCGACGCGGTGAAGATCGGCATGCTCGGCTCGACCGACGTCATCGCCACCGTCGACCAGTGGCTCACCGCCACGCGACCGCCGATCGTCGTCCTCGACCCCGTCATGGTCGCCACCAGCGGTGACCGCCTTCTCAAGGCGGACGCTGAAGACGCCGTGCGCGCACTCTGCCGCCGCGCCGACCTCGTCACCCCCAACCTCCCCGAACTCGCGGTACTGGTGCGCGAACCCGTCGCGACGACATGGGAGGCCGCGGTCGCCCAGGCCGAACAGCTCGCCGCAACGGCCGACACCGCGGTCCTCCTCAAGGGCGGACACCTGGACGGCCGACAGTGCCCGGATGCCATCGTCGACGCCACCGGTGTGCACGAGGTTCCGGGCCGCCGTGTCGATACCCCGCACACCCACGGCACCGGCTGCTCGCTGTCGTCGGCCATGGCGACCCTCGCCGCGCACGGTCTGCCCTGGCCCGACGCCCTCACCCGCGCGAAGCGCTGGCTCACCGGAGCCCTGGAGCACGCCGAAGCCCTGCACGTCGGTCGCGGCAACGGCCCGATCGACCACCTGCACGAGCTGCGCCCGCACATCGACCTCGGCCGATCGTGGAGCAACGAGCGGTGGGATGCCACCGCCTCCATCCGCGCAGAGGTCGACGCGTGCGGGTTCGTCGGGGGTCTGGCATCCGGAGATCTCGACCGTGACGCCTTCGCCTGGTATCTCGGCCAGGACCTGCTCTACCTGCGCGAGTACGCCCGCGTGCTCGCACGCGTCGCCGCCCTGGCCCCCACCGCCGAGGAACAGCGGTTCTGGGCCGCGGGCTCGGTGGCCTGCCTCGCCGAGGAGGCGACGTTGCATCAGTCGCACGTCGACCCGGCGGGGCTCGAACCCGCCCCGACGACCTGGGCGTACACCGACCACCTGCACGCCGCCGCAGCCGGCGGGTCGTACGCGGTCCTGGTCGCGGCGATCCTGCCGTGCTACGTGCTCTACACCGACATCGGGGCCCGCTGGAGAGGCACCTTCGGCCCCACCCACCCCTACGCCGACTGGCTCACGGCCTATGGCGACGAGACGTTCGCCGCGTCGTCGGCCGCGGCCGAGAGAATCGCGGATGCCGCCGCGCGAACGGCATCCCCCGCCACCCGCCGTGAGATGGCGACCGCGTACGACCGATCCATGGCGCTGGAGCTGGCGTTCTTCGACGCGCCCCTGAAACGCGCGTGAGGTGCCGGGGGTCTCGCGCACGAGACGTGATCCCCGGCACCTCAGGTGACGTCGGCCGAGAGGCTCAGCCGCTCTTGCGACGGAACTCCCGCTTGGTGACCGCTCCGTGCGTTCCCTGCACGGCGGAGTGGCCGTCGAGGTGCGCCTGACCCGAACGGTGCTGACCGTTCTTCTTCTCGAGCGCTTCCTTGAACTTGCGCTTCATGTCGTCGGATGCCGAGGCACCCGCGGTCTCGTCGGTACTCATGCCTCCACCCTAGGCATGTCCGCGGCGGGTGTCGCGAGTCAGACGTGCCGCACGCGCTGCTGCAGACGCGTGCGGATGTCGAACAGCTCGGTGCCGCCGACCTCGCGCCCCCCGGTGATCCCTCTGCGCAACAGGGTCGTGAGCGCACTGCGCGTGACCAGCGCCACGGGCGTTCCCCGCACTTTGCCGAGCTCGGTGATCGCGTCGAGCACCGCGTCGTCGGGCAGCACGACCATCGCCCCGCTGAAGCGGACACCGGCCGCGCGCGCGATCACGCGAGCGCGCGACACGAGCTCGGTCACGGGGGATCCGATCACGTTGGGGCCGGTGATCTCGCCACGGCGCACCCCCACGGGGCCGCCGAAGTCCTCGCTCAGCAGGGCGTAGAGGCCGCTCGGACCGAGGACGAGGTGGTCGAGCTTCTGCTCCGGGTCGCGTCCGTCGCGATCGGCGAACACGTCGTGCCAGACGGTGTAGCCCATGCCCAACTCCGCGACGAGCCGGGCGGTCTCTTCCTCGGCGAGCGCGTCGGCGAGGATGTGGCGGATCTCGGGCGGGGCCGACCGCACGAGAGCGGGGTCGTAGGGGTCGGCGATGTCGACGCCGCGCCCGACCCACTCGCGGATGAGTCCGAGATACCGCTCGCGACGCCACCCGCCGGGCTGGCCGTGCGATCGTGCGCGCGGTCGCGTGTCGGCCGGACGGGAGGGAGCGGATGCCTGCACCCCACCGCCCCATTCGCCGGGAGCCGTCCCGCGGCCCCGGTCGTAGGCGCTGCGCGCCTCGGGCGTGCCGACGAGCTCCCAGGCACGCTGGACCTGGACGAACAGGGCGGCGTCGCCTCCGGTGTCGGGATGGGTCTCGCGCAGACGCACGCGGTAGGCGCGGCGCAGACCCTCGTCATCGATGTCGGCCGCGACCCGGAGCACCTCGTATGCCGAAGACGACATGGGACTGTCGAACACGTGCGTTCATCCGTTCTGCCGCGAGGACGCGGCGCCTCTCAGGCTAACCCGCTGCGGCTGAGTGCGGCCCGGACGGTCGGGTCGCAGACGTGGGAGCGCGATCACATCTCGCGGACGCGACGGCGCTGTCACCAGAGCGCGGGCTCCGGCGCGTACGCGAAGGCTTCGGCGACGCGCTCGGCAGGAAGGTCCTCGAGGCGCGCAGGCGACCACGACGGCGACCGGTCCTTGTCGACCACCTGGGCGCGGATCCCCTCGACCAGGTCGGGTTGCGTGAACGCGAACCACATGACCAGGCCGTATTCCTGGGCGAGAGCGGCGCGCAGCGAGGGCAGCTCGCGAGCGCGACGCACCGCCTCGAGCGTCACGGCGAGCGCGGTCGGCGCCGACGACGCCAGCAGCTCGGCGGTGTCGCGCGCTTCGGGCTCGGGTCTCGCACGCAGACGGTCCACGATGCCGGACACGTCCTCGGCCGCGAAAGCGTCATCGACCCACTCCCGCGCGTCCTCGAGTCGCGACCGCTCCGGGGTCTCGTCGAACAGCAGCACCAGCTCGGTGGGACTCGACGGGTCGGCGCGGTTCTCGAGCGCCTCGTACAGCGCCTCGAGGTGCGCGGTCGGCACCATGTGGTCGGCGAAGCCGGCGTACACCGCGTCCGCGGCATCCATCGTCCCTCCCGTGAGGGCGAGGTATTCGCCGAGACGGCCGGGGGCCCGCCCCAACAGCCACGATCCGCCCACGTCGGGGGTGAAGCCGATGCGGGTCTCGGGCATGGCGAGCTTCGACCGCTCCGTCACGATGCGGATGGCCGCGTGACCGGCCAAGCCGATCCCTCCGCCCATGCAGACGCCGTCGGCGATCGCGATGACGGGCTTGCGCGAGATCGCGATGCGGTGATCGAGCGCGTACTCCTCGCGGAAGAAGGCGTGCACCTCGTCGACCCGACCCGCCGTGACCATCTCGTGCAGCGCGCGCACGTCGCCACCGGCGCAGAAACCGCGCTCCCCCGCCCCGTCGAGGAGCACCACGTCGACGTCGGTGTCGCGCTCCCAGCGATCGAGCGTCACGTGGAGGGCGCGGATCATCTCGAGGTCGAGGGCGTTGATGGCCCGCGGGCGATTCAGCGTCAGATGACCGAGGCCGCCACGGCCTCCGACCAGGACGCTGTCTGCGGCGGTGTCGCCGGCGCTGACGTCTTCGGTTCGCTGTGCGTGCACGGTGCCACGTTACACAGGCGGTTCGCCGCGCCCTCGGCTGTGGATAACTGTGTTTTCGCCCCCGGATCGGGGAAGATGGGAAGAACGCACGCAGAACGAAAGGTGCCGTATGCCCGACGGACAGGTGCTGGAGCTCGCCGGGCTCACCAAACGCTTCGGCTCGATCTCCGCCGTCGACGATCTCTCGGCCCGGATCGAACCCGGACAGGTCACCGGCTTCCTCGGTCCCAACGGCGCCGGCAAGACCACCTCGCTGCGCATGCTGCTGGGCCTCGTCCGCCCCACGTCGGGCACAGCGACGATCGGCGGCAAGCACTTCAGCGAGCTCACCTCGCCGCTGCAGACGGTGGGCGCAGCCCTCGAGGCCTCGAGCTTCCACCCCGGGCGCTCGGCGGCGAACCACCTCAAGGTCTACGCGCGCGCGGCGGGCCTGCAGACCTCCCGCGTCGACGAGGTCCTCGGCCTGGTCGGGCTCGCCGATGTCGCCGGTCGACGGGTCGGCGGCTTCTCGCTCGGCATGCGCCAGCGTCTCGGACTCGCCACGGCGCTCCTCGGCGACCCGGGTGTCGTCGTGCTCGACGAGCCCTCGAACGGCCTCGATCCCGAGGGCATCCGGTGGATGCGCTCGCTCCTGCGGCACCTCGCCGAAGAGGGTCGCACCGTCCTCATCTCGTCGCACCTCCTCGCCGAGGTGCAGCAGACGGTCGACGCGCTGCTGATCATCTCGCGCGGCCGCCTGGTGTTCCAAGGCGGCATCGAAGACCTCGCCGACCCCGACGAATACGCCACCGTGGTCGACTCGCCCGATCGCGCGGGTCTGTCGCGCGTGCTCGACGAGCGCGGCATCGAGTACCAGCTGCTCCGTAACGGCTTCACGATCCGTCACCACGATCCCGTCGAGATCGGCGGCCTCGCCGCGGGTGCGGGGATCGCCCTGTCGAACCTGCAGAGCAAGGGCGCGAGCCTCGAGGACATCTTCCTCGAACTGGTCAGCGGGGTGCGCGTGCACGAGAGCGCGGGTGCGGCCGCCCCGTCCGAGCCCGCCCCGGATGCCGAGACCCCGCCGTCCACCACGAACCTCGACGCCTTCCCTGCTCCCACCGGCGCACCGGCCCCCGCGGTGAGCCACGACGCGCTCTCCTCCGACGCACCCGGTCCCGACGAAGCGCGGCCCTCGACCGCCCTCGTCGCGGTCATGACTCCGCCGCGCACGGTGCGCAGCGCGCCGGAGGCCCCCGAGGCGGGTCCGCGGCAGTCGTACGCCGTCGCGTCGACCGGGGTGATCGACATCGTCTCGCCCGCCGGCCACGACGACCGGGCCGCGGACCGACCCGCCGATCAGCCCCTCGACCAGGAGGTGCCGCGATGAGTCTCGTCGCCGCCACGCGCTCGGAGTACACCAAGCAGTTCACCACCGTCGGCTGGTGGGTGCTCGCGATCGTCCTGGTCGCCTACGTCGGCTTCACCGCCGCCGCCCTCGCGTTCGTGTTCGGCGGCGTCGCCTCCGGCGAGCTGACCGGAGCGAACGGCCCCGCGATGTCGAGCGAGGGTGTTCCGGCCCTCGTCTACAGCTCCGCCACGGCGGTCGGCTACGTCTTCCCGTTGCTCATCGGCACCCTCATGGTCACCACCGAGTTCCGTCATAAGACGCTGACGCCGACCTTTCTCTCGACTCCCCGTCGCGGTGTCGTCCTCGTGGGCAAGTTCATCGTCGGCATCGTGGTCGGCCTGCTCTACGGCATCCTGGGCTCGATCGCCGCGGTCGCCGCCGGGGCGGGCGTGCTGAGCATCTTCGGCATCGACTCGGAGCTCGGGCAATCCGACACCTGGGTCCTCATCGGACGCATGCTGCTCGCCTTCGCCCTGTGGGCCCTCGTCGGCATCGGCGTCGGAACGGTCGTCCGCAACCAGGTCGCTGCGATCGTCATCGTGCTCGCCGTCACGCTGTTCATCGAACCGATCGTCCGCACCATCGGCGGCCTCGTCGAGGGGTTCGGCGACGTGGTCAAGTGGTTCCCGAGCGCCGCGAGCGACGCGCTGGTGGGGCAGACGATCTTCGGCACCATGGGCACCGGGAACAACAGTGCGCTCGAGTGGTGGGCGGGCGGACTCGTGCTGCTCGGCTACGCCGTCGTCTTCCTCGTCATCGGCCTCTTCACCACCTGGCGTCGCGACATCGACTGAGCGCGTCCGCTGCGCGCGGCGTCCGTGCATTTGGTCGCCCCGCCCGGGTCGGTGAGAATCAACCGTGCTCGATGGACCGGTGATCGCCGAGTGGCTCCCCGTCTCGGTGGCGGCCCTCCTGCTGCTGCTGATCGCCGCGGGGGTCGCCGGCTGGGTCGACGCGGTCGTCGGCGGGGGCGGTCTCATCCAGCTCCCCGCGCTGGTCATCGCCGTCCCGAAGGACGTCGCGACCCCGTTCATCCTCGGCACCAACAAGTTGTCGTCGTTCTTCGGGACACTGTCGGCCAGCTGGGTGTACCTGCGCAAGATCCGCGTGCAGCTCGTTCTGCTGATCCCCCTGGTGGCGGGGGCGTACGCGGGCTCCACGGTCGGCGCGGCGCTCTCGCGATTCGTCCCTCGTGAGGTGCTGACCCCGATCGTCCTCGTCGCGGTGATCGCCGTCGCGCTCTACACGCTGTTCAAGCCGCAGATGGGCCTGCACCACGAGCCCCGGCACGACAAGGCGACGGCCATCGCCTGGCGTGCGGCGGCGATCGGTCTCGCGGTCGGGTTCTACGACGGCATCCTGGGTCCGGGTACCGGCTCGTTCTTCGTCATCCTCATCGTGAGCGTGCTGGGGTACGGCTTCTTGCAGGCGAGCGTCAACGCCAAGATCGCCAACCTCACCACCAACCTCGCCGCTCTCGCGGTGTACGGGGTGCACGGCGAGATCCTTCTCGTGCTGGGGCTCGCGATGGCCGTCATGAACATCACCGGCGGCTTCATCGGCGCTCACATGGCGACGCGACGCGGCAGCGGGTTCGTGCGGATCGTGTTCCTCGTGACGCTGTCGATCCTGATCGTGAAGCTCGCGTGGGACACCGTGGTGCAGTTCACGTCGTAGACGGCGCTGGTCAGCTCACGATGTCGGCGACGTTCTCGGGCTCGGATGCCACGTCGAGGCGCAGCGCCTTGAGCAGGGCGACCCCGTGCTTCGTCGTCAGCACCAGGCGCTCGAACTCCTCGTGACCGGAGAGGTCGATCACGACGCTCGGCTTGCGACCGCGGATGATGACGAAGTCGTTGCCTCCGGCGGACTTCCAGGTGCCCGCTCCGAGGGCGACGGGGAGATTGATACCGGGATTCGGCACGCCTCGGATCCACGTCCACGCGTCGTCGGTGAGCTGCACCCGTTCGATGTGCTCACGGGGAACGACGATGTTGCTCTTGCGGAAGGACAGCGCACGCTCGGTCGGCGAGAGCACGACCTCGAGCTGCGTCGAATCGAGCAGCAGGGTCACCATGTGTTCCATCCTGCCAGCGTCGGGCGGGGCGAACGGGCCTCTCACCTCACAGGACCGCAACGATCAGTAGCCGTCCACCGTCACGGCCCGGATGTCGGAGCCGCGGGATAGCCTTGACCAATGAGCACGGGCAGCGTTGCGCCGCGAGTCGCACCGGCCCGAGGCGCGTCGATCGACGATCTCCTGACCGCGATCGCGGCGGGGCACCGCCCCGACGTCGACGAGACCGAGGCGCTCCTGCACGCTCCGCTCCCCGCGCTCTTCCGCGTGGCGTCGGCGCTGCGCGACGAAGGGCTCGAGCACGCCGGCCGGCCCCGTGTCATCACGTACTCGCGCAAGGTCTTCGTGCCGCTCACGACCCTCTGCCGCGATCGCTGCCATTACTGCGTGTTCGTCGACACCCCCGGCCAGCTCGCCCTGCTGCGGAAGCCCGCGTACATGAGCCCGGAGCAGGTGCTCACCGTCGTGCGCCAGGGGCAGGCGATGGGCTGCAAAGAGGCGCTGCTGACCCTCGGCGACCGCCCCGAAGAGCGCTGGCCCGAGGCCCGCGCGTGGCTCGACGAGCACGGCTTCGCCTCGACCATCGACTACGTCGCGCGCATCGCCCGGCTCATCACCGCCGAGACCGGCATGCTCGTGCACGCCAACCCCGGCGTCATGCACCCCGACGAGCTCGCCGCCCTGCGCCCCGTCTCCCCGTCGATGGGCATGATGCTCGAGACCACCTCGCGTCGCCTCTACGAGGAGCCCGGCCAGGTGCACTTCGGCTCGCCCGACAAAGACCCCGCACTCCGACTGAAGGTCATCGACGACGCCGGGGCTGCCGGCATCCCGTTCACGACCGGCATCCTCGTCGGTATCGGCGAGACCGTGCGCGACCGCGCCGAATCACTGGTGGCCCTGCGCGAGATCGACGATCGCCACGGCCACGTGCAAGAGGTCATCGTGCAGAACTTCCGCGCGAAGCCCCGCACGGCGATGCAGGGCGCTCCGGATGCCGACATGCACGACTACCTCGCCGCGGTCGCCGTCGCGCGACTCGTGTTCGGCGCCGACATGCGCATCCAGGTGCCGCCGAACCTCTCCGACCCGCGCGAGCTGAGCCTGCTGATTGACGCGGGTATCGACGACTGGGGCGGCGTCTCGCCCCTGACAGCCGACCACGTCAACCCCGAGCGCCCGTGGCCGCAGATCGACGACCTGGCCGCGCAGACCGCGGCGCAGGGATACGTCCTGCGCGAACGCCTGACCGCGCACCCCGAGTACGTGGGCGGCGCCGAGCGCTGGATCGACTCCGCTCTGCACGCTCCTGTTCGGGCATTGGCGGATGCCACGGGACTCGCGGCCGACGTGAAGCCCGCGGCGGTACCGGCCTCTGTGATGACGCCCGGCGCACGTGCCGTCGACCCCGGCGTGAAGCGTCTGGCCGAGCGGGCGGCATCCGCCCCTCTCGACCTCGGCGACGACGATTGGGTCCGACTGCTTCGCGCCACCGGCGCCGAGCTCGACGAGCTCACCGCCGCCGCCGACGACGCACGCCGCTACACGGTCGGCGAGCCCGTCACCCTCGTGCAGAACCGCAACCTCACCTCGACCGGGTTCCGTCGCACGGGTCGGGGGAGCGCGGGAGAGTTCGACCTCGACGACGCCACCGAGATCGCCGCGGATGCCGCCGCGCTCGGCGCGACCGAGATCTGCATCCAGGGGGCGCTGCGGCCCGACGAAGACCCCTCGGGCTACCTCGACCTCGTGCGGGCGGTGAAGCGCGGGGCTCCCGGCATCCACGTGCACGCGTACCGACCGCTCGACGTGCGCGACCTCGCCGACCGCGGCGGGCTCGGGCTCGACGGCGCGCTCGCGGCGATGCGCGATGCGGGTGTCGACACCGTGCCCGGCACGGGCGTGAAGCTCCTCAGTGAGCGCGTGCGCGCCCTCGTCGCCCCCGGCGACCTCGAGATCGATCGCTGGATCGAGGGCATCACCGCGGCGCACCGCGCGGGCTTCCGTTCGACCTCCGTGCTGTTCTACGGGCACGTCGAGACCGCCGCGGAGCGCATCGCGCACCTGCGACGCCTGCGCGAGATCCAGGCCGAGACCCGCGGCTTCGCGGAGTTCGTGCCGATCCCCCTTCCCGGCGGAGACGTGGCCCTAGTCGAGGGTCGCAGCCCGATCGACGAGCATCGCGCGATGGTCGCCGTGTCGCGACTCGCGCTGTCGGGGAGCATCTCGCACGTGCAGATCCCGTGGACCCGGGTCGGACGCGAGGCCGCGGCCGTGCTGCTGCGCTCGGGCGGCGATGACCTCGGCGGCACGCTCTACGACGGTCGGGTGCTGTCCGACACCGGCATCGAGCAGGGCCTCGAACTGCCGGTCGCGGCCGCCGAGCGCATCGCGCGGAGCCTCATGCGGCCGTTCCGACTGCGGACCACCGACTACCGGGTCGCACCCCGACCCGGCGACGGGCACCCCGCATGAGGATCATCGACACCGTCGTGGTCGGGGCGGGCTTCGCGGGCCTCGCAATGGTCGGAGCCTTGCGGCGAGCCGGCCGCGACGACGTGATCGTGCTCGAACGCGCGGCCGACGTCGGCGGAACGTGGCGCGACAACACCTACCCCGGAGTCGCGTGCGACGTGCCCGCGCACCTCTACAGCCTCGCCGCACACCCCAACGCGGGCTGGTCGCGCACCTTCGCCCCGGGCGGCGAGATCCAGGACTACCTGCGCGACGTCGCCGACCGCGAAGAGCTCGGCGACAAGCTGCGGTTGCGCACCCCGATGCTGGGCGCCGCGTGGGACGTCGAGACGTCGGTGTGGCACATCGACACCGGCGCGGAAGAGCTCGTCGCCCGCTCGCTCGTGCTCGCGTGCGGTCGCCTGACCGAGCCGTTCGTCCCCTCGATCCCCGGGCTGGAGTCGTTCGCGGGGCCGCTGTTCCACTCCGCGCGGTGGAACCACGACATCGACCTCACCGGTAAGAGGGTGGCCGTCGTGGGCACCGGGGCGAGCGCCGTGCAGCTCGTGCCCGAGCTCGCGCGTCTCGCCGCCCACGTGACGCTCTTCCAGCGCACCCCGGCGTGGATCGTGCCCCGCGGCGGCGGTGACATCCCCGTCTCCGAGCGCGAACGTCTCGCCGACAGCCCCGGCGCCCTCGCGCGCCTGCGGGCGGAGCTCTACGCCGAGGGCGAGCGGCGTTTCGCCTCGCGTTCGGGTGACACCGTGGCATCCGCCGCCGCCCGCGATGCCGCTCTCGCCCACCTGCACGCGCAGGTCACGGATCCCGCTCTGCGCGCCGCGCTCACCCCCGACTACGCCTTCGGCTGCAAGCGCGTGCTGCTCTCCGACGCGTTCTACCCGGCGGTGGCGTCGGATGCCGTGACCCTCGAACCCACGGAGCTCGCCGCGGTCGACGGATCGACCCTGACCGCCGCGAGCGGCGAGCGGTACGAGGCCGACGTGCTCGTGCTCGCGACCGGCTTCGCCGCGGCCGAGCAGCCATACGCCGACCTCGTGCGCGGTGACGACGAGACCCTCGCCGAGCACTGGTTCGAGGGCATGACCTCGTTCGGGTCGACGGTCGTCGCCGGCTTCCCCAACCTCTTCGTGCTCAACGGCCCCAACGCGAGCCTCGGTCACAACTCCGCCGTGCTCATGGCCGAAGAGCAGTCCGCCTACGTGGTGCGCGCCCTCGCCGAACGCGACCGCCGCCCCGAGCGGGTGCTGCGCGTGCGCCCCGAGGCCGAGGCCGCCTATACCGACGAGATCGACGCGGCCGCGGCATCCACCCCCTGGATGACCGGCGGATGCCGCAACTGGTACGTCGATTCCCGCTCGGGCCGGCTCACCCTGCTGTGGCCGGGCACCGTGCAAGCGTTCCGCGAGCGCCTCACCGGCGCCGACGGGTCGGAGTTCGAACCCGCGCACAGCCCCGTGCGCAGCTGACACTGGAGGAGTCACAGATGAGCGTTCCCCTGAGATTCGGCTACAAGGCCTCGAGCGAGCAGTTCGGGCCCAACGAGCTGCTCGATTTCGGCGTGCTGGCCGAGGAGGTCGGCTTCGACTCCGTCTTCCTCTCCGACCACCTGCAGCCGTGGATGCACGACGGCGGCCACGCCCCCAATGCCCTCCCCTGGCTCGGCGCGCTGGGTGCGCGCACCGAGCGCGTCATCATCGGTACGAGCGTTCTCACCCCGACGTTCCGCTACCACCCGGGCGTCATCGCGCAGGTGTTCGCGACCCTCGGCGTGATGTACCCGGGCCGCGTCGTGCTGGGCGTCGGCACCGGCGAGGCGCTCAACGAGGTGACCCTGGGCCTCGAATGGCCCGAGCCGCCCGAGCGCTTCCAGCGCCTCAAAGAGGCCATCACGATCATCAACGAACTGTGGGCCGGTGAGCGCGTCACCTACGAGGGCACCTACTACTCGGTCAAGGACGCCACGATCTACGACCGCCCCGAGCAGAAGGTGCCGATCTACATCGGCGCCTCGGGTCCCGCGGCCACGCGCCTGGCCGGCCGCATCGCCGAGGGCTACATCACGACGAGCGGCAAGGATCCCGAGCTCTACACCGAGAAGCTGCTGCCCGCCCTCGACGACGGTCTGTCGAAGGCCGGGCGTTCGCGCGACGACGTCGACACGCTCATGGAGGTGAAGGTGTCGTACCACCCCGACCACGACACCGCGATGGAGAAGACCCGCTTCTGGGCTCCGCTCGCGCTCACCGCCGAAGAGAAGATGAGCGTGCACGACCCGATCGAGATGCAGCGCCTCGCGAACGAGCTGCCGATCGAGCGCGCGGCCTCGCGCTTCATCGTCTCGACCGACCCCGACGAGCACGTGGAGCGCATCGCGCGGTACGTCGACCTCGGCTTCCGCCACCTCGTCTTCCACGACCCCGGGCACGACCAGGAGGAGTTCCTGCGCATGTACGGCGACGAGATCCTCCCGCGCCTGCGCAAGCGGTTCGCCTGAGGCGGTGGGGGTGGCAGGGTCTGCACGTTTCGCGGCACCCCGCCACCCCCGCACGGGAATGTCGGATGCCCGGCACACAATGGAGGCGATGAGCATTCCTGACGCCTCCGGCTGGACGATCGTCGTGCCGGTCAAGCCCGCCGCGGTCGGCAAGACCCGACTCACCGACGTCGGCACCGACCGCGAGGCCCTCGCGCGCGCGATCGCGCTCGACACGATCGCCGCGGCGGCCGCAGCCGATCTGGTGTCGCGCGTGATCGTCGTGACCGACGACGAGGGTGTCCGCTCCGAGTTCCGCCGCTCGCGCACCGTCGAGGTCGTCACCGAGGGCGACGCCCGCGGCCTCGACGCCGCCATCGCCCTCGGCGCCGAGGCGGCCGGTGTGGGCGCCCCGCGCGCCGCGCTGCTGGGCGACGTCCCGGCCCTGCGCCCCGCCGATCTCGACGCCGCGCTCGAGCTCGCGGCATCCGTCGAACGAGGTCTGGTCCCGGATGCCGAGGGCACCGGCTCCACGCTGATCACTGCCCGCGCCGGGGCGGTGTGGGTCTCGGCCTTCGGCCCCGACTCCGCCGCACGCCACCGTTTGCTCGGCTGTACCGACCTCGCCGTCGAGCGCGACTCGACGCTGCACCGCGACGTCGACACCGCGGCTCAGCTGTCCGAGGCCGTGGCGCTGGGCGTGGGCCCGCGGACGTCCGCGGTGCTGGCGGCGGCTGCGGCCTGACAGGTCCGGCGCTTCAGGCCTCGAGCGCCGCCTTCGCGATTGCGGCGGACGTCGCCTCGTCGCGCATCCAGAGCGGAGCGACGACGGCGCGCAGACCCGCGGCCTCGACCTCGGATGCCGACGCCGAATCCTCTTCGGCGAGCAACCATGCGTCGAGCACGCCGTCCGCCGACCGCGCGCCGTAGTGCCGGGCCACGGCCGCGGCGGAGGTCTCGACCCCGACCGCGGTCAGGCACACGTCGGCCATGCCCCGCACGACCCGCCCGCCGATGATCGGCGAGACGCCGACGACCTTCGCCGACGTCTGCCGCACGGCATCCCGGATACCGGGAACCGCCAGAATCGGACCGATCGACACGATGGGGTTCGACGGTGCGATCAGCACGACATCGGCCCCCGCGATCGCCTCGGCGACGCCCGGGGCGGGCACGGCATCCGTGATCCCGGGGTTCTCGAAGGCGCGGGGCGTGAGCTTCGCGCGGTGGCGCGTCCACCACTCCTGGAAGTGCAGGCGTCCGCCGTCCTCGAGCAGCACGTGGGTGTCGACCTCGCTGTCGGTCATGGGGAGCATCCGGATGCCGAGCGGCCACCGCTGCGCCATGCGTGCGAGCACCTGGGTCGGCGTGAGGCCGTCGCGCAGCCACCCCGTGCGGGCGAGGTGCGTGCCGAGGTCGAGGTCGCCGAGGGTGAACCACGGCCAGCCCGCGCCCCACGCCTGGAGTTCTTCGTTGACGCGCTCGGTGTCGCCGGCCCGCCCCCAGCCGCGCTCGGTGTCGTTCACCCCCGCGAGGGCGTACGTGATCGAGTCGACGTCGGGCTGCAGCCGCACGCCCGAGAGCCACAGGTCGTCGCCCGTGTTGACGACGACGGTGGCCTCGGGAGCGTTCAGCCGGCGAAGGGCGGCACGGACGCCGAGGGAGAATCTCGACCCCCCGACTCCACCGGCGAGCACGACGACACGGGGCTGCGAGAGAAGCATTGGTTCAGTCTTCCATCCGACGTGGAGTGTGCGCCGTCGGTGAGACGCCTCACCCCGACGGCGCCAGCACGAACGGCGCGAAAATGAAAGTTCTCACATCTTTGACCCAGGTCATGGGCTCGGGGACTACCATCACCCGAGTGACAGACCTCTTCTCCTCTCGTGAAGCCGAGGCGGCCATCGCTCGGATCGAGCAGCAGGTGGCCGAAGCGCAGGTTCGGGCAGCTCAAGCGCAGCAGGTGCAGGCGGACATCGACGCGGTTCGCGCGTCGGCGACTTCTCCGCGCCGCGAGGTCACGGTGACCGTCGATGCGGCGGGACGGCTGGCCGGTATCCGCCTCGCCGACGCCGCGTACGAACTGCGTCCTGACGCGTTGGAGCAGCTGATCGTCGAGACCGCGGGGCGCGCTCAGGTGCTGGCGGGTGAGCAGGCGTTGGAGATCACGCGGGTCGCGTTCGGCGCTGATTCACCGATCGTCGGTCACCTCGCGGGTGAGCTCGATCGTGAGCCGCCGTCGCAGCCCATGGGTTTCCGGGTCTGACGCGCATGGCCGACCGTATCGCCGTCGACTCCGAACTGATCGGCTCGCACGCCTCGCGGCTGAGCGCCGTGGCATCCGACATCTCCGTCGCCCGTGATGCCGGGTCATCGGGCGGATTGCATGCCGAGGCGTTCGGGGTGTTGTGTTCGTTCCTCGTGCCGCCCGCGACGATGGTGGCCGACGCCGCTCGGTCGTTGATCGGTGCCGCCGAAGACATGGTGCGCCGCTCCGCCACCGAGATCGTGGGTGTCGGAAGCGATATGGACGCGTACGAGCAGAAGGTCCTCGCATCGATCCGTGCGTTGGAGACGGGTCTGTGAGCAACGCGCTCGTCGCCGGTCCCGTTGACACGGCGACCCCGTTCAGTGGGGCGGGGCTTCTGGATTCGGGGACGCAGTTGGCATCCGCGATCGAGTCCGGCAACTGGGTCGAAGGTGGCCTCGCGGCCTTCAGCACGGTCGTCGACACCGTCGCCACCGCCATCGACCCCCTCGGGTCGCTCATCGCCGCCGGTCTCGGCTGGCTGATCGATCACTTCGAGCCCATCAAAGGCTGGTTCAACGACCTGACCGGAGACGCCGGCGCCGTCGCCGGGTTCTCCCAGACCTGGACCAACGTCCAAAACCAGCTCAACAGCTCCGCCGACTACCTCGACCGCGTCGTCAGCGACCTCGACGATATGGCCGGCGAAGCCATCGACGCCTACCGCCGCTTCCAAACCGACGCCGCCGCCCACATCCGCGCCTCAGGCCAATGGGCCGGCGCCATGGCCACCGGCCTGCAGATCGCCTCGACCATCGTCCAGGTCGTCCACGACCTCGTCCGCGACATCCTCTCCCAGCTCGTCGGATCCGCCATCTCGTGGGCCACCGAAGCCGTCGTGACCGTCGGACTCGCCACCCCCTGGATCATCTCGCAAGTCTCCTCCCGCGTCGCCAGCTGGACAGCGAAGATCAGCGGCAAGCTCACGGGCCTGCTGCGCTCGTGCGGCAAGCTCGGGGATCTTCTCAACGAGCTTCGGGCCCTGATGAGCAAGGGCGCTGGACTGCTCGGAAGCGTGCCGCGGCGCGCACCCCACGGGGAAGCACCCCCGCGGGTTCCGCGCTATTCCGAAGAAGCTCCGCGCGCGCCCCTCGACGTCCAGCCGGGCGAAGCGCTCACTCCTTCACACCTCGCCGAGATGGATGCAGCCGGCTACCACTCGTCACTTTTCGGCGATGGCGCCGTTCATTACTACGACGTCGACAACGCCAATCTCGGTGCCCCGAACGGAGATGTCTGGGCCATGCCCGTCTCTGATGCTGCCCGCATCGACAGCGTGAGCACAGCCGCGAAAGAAACAAGTATGGCGCCTCAGGCGGCCGACGCCTACATGAACGGCGGCGATGTCTACGCGGTTCACTTCCCGGTCGACCCGCGTGACCTCCGCCGCCCGGTGCTTGAAGACGCGCAGGGCAACCCGAACTTCTACCACGACCCCACGAGCGCCGATCCGACTTACGGACACACCGCGGTCGTGATGGACTCCGGGTATCTCGTGAACCAGACGCGGGAGACGATCTATCCCGGCGGCGCGCCCGTTCCTCCGGGATCCGTCCTCACCAAGCTCGTGGACGGATCATGGCAGGTCGTGAGGAAGTATTGAGTGACACCGGGCTCGCCCCCACGCCGTCTCGGTCGTCCGTTTCATCGCCAGCCACACAAGGAGATCTCTGATGGCTTCAGTGCTCGAGACAGCGATCGCCCGAGCGCGATCGGGCCAGCTCACCATGCAGGCAGTGCTCTGGACGTTCGCGGCGAGCACGCTCTACGTTCCGAGCGGAGCGGACCCGGGAGAGACGTTCACGGACTTCCAACCCGTGCTGTTCCCGAAAGACGACCACTCGATGATGGCCGTCTTCACGTCTCCTCGGGAGGCCGAGCGCGTTTCCCACCTTGCGCCGTTCGTCGTCGCCATGTCGGGGAGCCAGCTGCTGCTGCAATCCCCGGCAACGCAGGGCCTCGTCGTCAACCCCGGTTCGAACCTCGGGTTCGACATCGAGCCGGCGGGGATTGCGAAGTTCCGAACCGAACTGGCGTGACGGCTCTGATGCCGTCGAGAGACCTCGGATGTCCGGCGTGCCTCGACCTCGCCATGCGCGAGCAGCAACCGAAATTGGTGCTCACGACATCGCCCGACGACTTCCTGTACCGCTGCGACTACTGCCAGACGTGGTGGACCGGGAACAGTCGGTTCCGCAACCCCGTCACCGTTCGTGACGCCGAAGCGCGCTTTCCCGGACACGGTGTTACACGCTCACCCGCCGTCGACGACGCGGAGCTGAGCGAAGCGATCGTGCTCTACACCGGCTGGGGTGTCTCCCCGGAACCAAGCGATGATCTGGGAGCCGTGGTTGCCCGATTCGG
Source organism: Microbacterium testaceum StLB037 (assembly GCF_900104345.1). Taxonomy (GTDB): domain Bacteria; phylum Actinomycetota; class Actinomycetes; order Actinomycetales; family Microbacteriaceae; genus Microbacterium; species Microbacterium testaceum_A. The sequence goes on along the minus strand of NZ_FNJN01000002.1, from coordinate 397,956 downwards.
TGATGATGCCTCCGACCTCACCCCTGTGCTGACCGCATTCATTCGTGGTTCGGCCTCCATCGCGTTCCACGAGGTCGCGCCCGCGGACGACGGGCTTCTCGGGCGTGTTCGCACCAAACTAGCGGCCATCATGCCGCGTCTCTCGACAGACGCCGTAGACGCTCTAGCGTGGCGTTGGCCGACCGTGGTCCCGCAGACCTCGCCGTTCTAGAACGCACTGCCCTCGCTGGGAGTCGGACATAGGGCTGGCCCAGAGCGAACCGCACGAAAGTTGAGACTCGAGCATGAAGGACCTCGGCTTCGAAAAACTCTGCGACATTCTCCGAGACGAATTCGGTTCGGCTCCCGTGTCCAGCCCGGATCACCCGCACGTCGGCGACGGGGACCCCGTCCTGGGCACTCTCGTCCTGCTGAACGAAAGATCGACCGGGTTTGCCGTCGGGACGCAGGAGCGCGGACAGTGGGCCGAACTCGCTCGGTTCGATTCGGAATCGGACGCGTGCGCCTTCGCTCTGGATTCGATTCGGAAAAGCCGCCGACCGGGTGCGCCTCTCGGCGCAGCGGAAAGGGCCGCATCCGAACGGATCACCCGCGAAACGGATGAAGCCCTGCGGCGTTCACTCGGTTTATAAGCACGTCCGCCAGCACACAACGGAAAGGGAGGAGCCGCCGATGGCCGATGCTGCCGAAGCCGCGCGAAGGTTTTCGAGCGCTCTCGAGAAGTTGCCCGCTCACACCGGGATCGTCTTCCACGGCCTCCCGTACATCCCCCCGCTCGCACCTGCCCGGTGGACCCGAGGCGTCACCGCCACGAGCAAGGACCCGCGCATCGCGACCGAGAACTTCTCGAGCCCCGCGATCGCCGCCATCGTCAGCCGCACAGGACGCGAGATCGCGGCCTTCTCCGCCCACCCCGCGGAGCAGGAGGTCGTCCTGCCTCCCGAAGTCGTCCTTCTCGAAGTCGCGCGCATCAATCTCCCCGACGGCCGTCCCGTGGTGATCGTCGAGCAGCTCGCGGAGCACGATCCGACCAGTGACCTCCCGCCGACTCTCAACGGCCTGGTCACTCTGGTGAACGACGCACTGAGGTCGGCGCAAGCCCTCGAGCCGGCACCAATCACCACCCCGGGCAAATTCGTCGAACCACTCTTCTTCCTCGACGTTCGCGCCGCAGAGAACTCGGGTAACACATGAGTGAGGTGGACGAGGCGCCACCGCCCAGCACAATGCCAAGGGAGCCGCGGGGTACCCCGGTGAGCTCAGCGAAGGACGCACCATGACCCTCGACACCGCCCTCACCGCCTACATCTGGGCCGACGGCTCCGCCGTTCCCGGCCGGCATCCCGAGTCCGTCCCCGATCGAGCCCTGCGCAGGCGCGTCGAGGGCCTGATCGAACGAATGGATGCCATCGCCCCCGGCGACGACGCGACAGATCTGGCCGCGTGGGCTGACCGCACTGTCCGCGCGCTCGTTGCAGAGCGCGGTGACGTGGGCGAAGCCGGCATCCGGGCCCTTTCCGCTCTCCTCAGCTGGACGTGGCGCTGATCTCAGACCTGACCACGCGGGCACGGCTGCCAGGTCGCGCGACGGCGCCGCGGAGCCATCGACGTCGGCCACCACGCCACGAGTCGCGAGAACAGCTGCAAGATGGTGGACGGCGCGGGGCGAGCGGGGAGCATGACTCCAGCCTTCCGGCCGCACCTGCCCCGCGCATCATCGCAAAGGACGAAACGTATCCTCCGCGAGGATGATCCCCGCTACTGAGCCAGCAGCGTCGGATCCAGCGCCTCCGCGGCCGCCTTCGCCGCGACCGGTAGCGCCTCGAGCACGCGGTCGAGGGCGACGTCGTCGTGCGCGGCGGTGAGGAACCAGGCCTCGAACACACTCGGGGGCAGCGAGACACCGGCATCCAGCATCGCGTGGAAGAACGGGGCGTACCGGTAGGACTGCTGCGTGAGCGCCGTCGCGTAGTCGAGGGGCACCTCGGACAGGAACGCGACGCCGAACAGCGAGCCGGCGCGCGGCACGGCGTGCACGACGCCCTCGGCCGTCAGCGCAGCGTCCAGCGCCTCCGACACCTGCGCGGCCGCGGCGTCGACCGCCGCATAGACCTCGGGAGTCGCGAGCCGCAGCGTGGCGAGACCCGCGGCCACCGACAGCGGGTTCCCCGACAGCGTCCCCGCCTGGTACACCGGACCAAGGGGCGCGAGGTGGTCCATGATCTCGGCGCGACCGGCGAGGGCCGCCAGCGGCATGCCGCCGCCGATGACCTTGCCGTAAGTGAGGATGTCGGGCAGGTAGCGCTCGCCCTGCGACGCCTGCAGGCCCCAGAAGCCGGCGGGGTGCACGCGGAATCCGGTGAGCACCTCGTCCATGATCAGCAGGGCGCCGTGGCTGTGCGCGATGTCGGCCAGCGCCGCGTTGAAGCCGGGGAGCGGCGGAACGACGCCCATATTGGCCGAGGCCGCCTCGACGATGATCGCGGCGATGTTCTCGCCGTGCACCTCGAACACCTCGCGCACCGCGTCGAGGTCGTTGTAGGGCAGCACGAGCGTCTGCGCGGCGATCGGCGCGGGAACACCGGCCGACCCAGGCAGGGCGAGGGTCGCGACCCCCGAACCCGCGGCGGCCAGCAGGCCGTCGGAGTGACCGTGGTAGTGCCCGGCGAACTTGATCAGCAGGTCGCGACCGGTCACGCCGCGCGCGAGACGGATCGCCGTCATGGTCGCCTCGGTACCGGTCGAGACCAGCCGCACCTTCTCGATCGGCTTCAGATCGCCCACCTGCACGCGCTGCGCGACGAGATCGGCGAGCTCGACCTCGGCCCCCGTCGGAGCACCGAAGGACAGACCACGGGATGCCGCGGACTGCACCGCCTCGACCACCTCGGGGTGCGCATGGCCGAGCAGAGCCGGACCCCACGAGGCGACGAGGTCGACATATTCGCGACCCGCGGCATCCGTGATCCGCGGGCCGGAGGCTGACTGCACGAACCGCGGCGTGCCACCCACGGAGCCGTACGCGCGCACGGGCGAGTTCACGCCACCCGGGATGACGTCCTTGGCGCGAGCGAACCACTGGTCGTTGAGATCGGTCATGAATCCATCCTCCTAGAGGCCCCCTGTACGAGGGGTCGAAAAGTGTCGCTTCGGCGCCGTCCAGGCGACGAAAAGTGACCCCTCACGCGTGAGAGGAGACGGCTCAGAGCTCGGCGCGGAGCCAGCGGGCGGCCTCGACCGCCCAGTACGTCAGGATCGCGTCGGCACCGGCGCGACGGATGCCGAGCAGGCTCTCCATGATCGCGCCGCGGCGGTCGATCCAGCCGTGGGCCGCGGCGGCCTCGACCATCGCGTACTCGCCCGACACCTGGTAAGCCCACACGGGCACGTCGACCGAGGCCTTCACGTCGGCGAGCACGTCGAGGTACGGAAGGGCCGGCTTGACCATGACGACGTCTGCGCCCTCTTCCACGTCGAGCAGCGCTTCGCGCACGCCCTCGCGGCCGTTGCCGGGGTCGAGCTGGTACGAACGGCGATCGCCCTTGAGCTGCGAGTCGACGGCCTCGCGGAACGGGCCGTAGAAGGCCCCGGCGTACTTCGCCGAGTAGGCGAGGATCAGCGTGTCGGTGAAGCCCTCGGCATCCAGCGCCTCGCGCACAGCGCCGACCTGGCCGTCCATCATGCCCGACAACCCCAGCATCGCCGAGCCCGCACGCGCCTGCGCGAGCCCCATGGCGGTGTAGCGCTCGAGGGTCGCGTCGTTGTCGACGGCCCCGTCGTCGCGCAGCACGCCGCAGTGCCCGTGGTCGGTGAACTCGTCGAGGCACAGGTCGGTCTGCACGACCACCGCATCGCCGACCTCGGCCACCACGGCCTCGGTGGCGCGGTTCAGGATGCCGTTCGGGTCGTCGGCCCCGGAGCCCACGGCGTCGCGCACCTCGGGCACGCCGAAGAGCATGACTCCGCCGATGCGCTGCTCGGCGGCCTCGGCCACCGCACGGCGGAGGGAGTCCATCGAGTGCTGCACGATGCCCGGCATCGAACCGATCGGGCTCGGCTCGGTGATCCCCTCGCGCACGAACATCGGCAGCACGAGCTGCGAGGGCACGAGGTGCGTCTCGCGGGCGAGACGACGGACGGCGGGGGTGCGGCGCAGGCGCCGCGGGCGGTGCTCGGGGAAGCTCATGAGGTCGATTCGTCGGAGTGCAGGGGGAAGCGGGCGACGGCTTCGATGAGGGAGTCGACGGTCTGGGTCTCGGCCACCACGTCGACGCTCAGACCGGCGCGCTTGGCGTCTTTGGCGGTGCGGGGGCCGATGGCGGCGATGACGGTGGATGCCGGGATCTCGGGGAACTGATCGACGACCTGCTCCGCGACCGAGCCACTGGTGACGAGGATGGCGTTGATGCGGCCCGAGGTCACGTCGGCGGCGATCTTCTCGGTCACCGGCACGCCCACCGTGCGGTACGCGACGACGCTGCGCACGTCGTGGCCGGCCTCGATGAGCAGTCGCGTCAGCACCGGCTTGGCGATCTCGCTGCGCAGGGTCAGCACCTTGCGCGGCTCGGTCTCGATCGCGATCATCTGCTCGGCCATACCCTGAGCGGAGTTGTCCCGCTCGGGCACGAGGTCGACGTGATAACCGACGGCCTGCATCGCGGCCGCGGTCGTCTCGCCGACGACGGCGACCTTCGTCTCGGCGGGGATGACCGCCTTATAGGCGTACAGCACGTCGACCGTCGTGGCGCTCGTGAGCGTCAGCCAATCGAAGGCGCCCGCGGCCAGATCGGCGAGAGCCTGGTCGAGCGTCGCCTGGTCGTTCGTCGGCGCGAAGTTGATCAGCGGCGCGATGACGGGCACCGCTCCGAGCTGTCGAAGGCTCGCCGCGACGCCGTCGCCCCAGGGACCGCCTCGGGGAACGAGGACGCGTCGACCGGCAAGCGGTTTCGGCACGCTGCCCGTGGAGGGGTTCGGCGTGTGCTGGTGGCCTTCGTTCATGTGGTCGACTCTCGTGGTACCAGGTCGGCCGCCCCGCGTTCGAGCAACCGACGCGCGGCTTCTTGGCCCGCTCGCGTCGCTCGCGCGATCGGTCCCCCGTCGTCGGCAGCATCTGCTCCATTGCCACTGCCCGTAGTGTCCCCACCATACCCCGGGTCGAGACGCACCGTCCGGTCGATGCCGATCCGTTGCGTTCCATCGAGCGCGTAGACCACCGCCCGCAGGCGCAGGTCGCCCTCCGCGAGCGAGGCGTGCGTGCCGACGGGCGCGCTGCACCCGGCGTCGAGGGCGGAGAGCACGGTGCGCTCCGCGGTGATGGCCACCCGGGTGCGTTCGTCGTCGAGCTCGGCGAGGGCCGCGTAGATGTCCGGGTCGATGTCGTCGCGCGTCTCCACCGCCAGCGCCCCCTGCCCCGGAGCGGTCGGCCACTCCGCGAGACCGAGCTCTTCGGCGAGGAGTCCGCCCAGATCTCCTCCCAGCCGCGAGATTCCCGCGGCCGCGAGGATCACGGCATCCAATTCTCCCTCGCGCACACGGGCGAGACGCGAGTCGACGTTGCCGCGGATGTCGCGGATGTCGAGGCGCGGGTTGTGCCGCAGGGCCTGAGCGATGCGACGCGGGGAACCGGTGCCGACCCGCGACCCCGGGGCGAGGGACCCCAGGGCGACACCCTCGCGCGTCACGACGACGTCGCGCGCATCTTCACGAGAGGGCGTCGCAGCGATCACCAACCCATCGGGCTGCTGCGTCGGCAGGTCTTTGAGCGAGTGCACGAGGAAGTCGCAGCGGTCCGCCACGAGGGCCTCGCGCAGCCCGTTCGCGAAGACTCCGCGCCCGCCCAGCTGCGACAGCGAGGCGCGGTTGACGTCGCCCTCCGAGACGATCGGCACCAGCTCGACGGAACGACCGGATGCCGCGGACACGGCGTCGGCGACCATCTGCGACTGCGTCATCGCCAGGGTGCTGCGGCGAGTGCCGAGGCGCAGAGGCGCACTCACTGAAGGATCTCGGGGATCTCGTCGAGCGTGACCAGACGGCCGGTGTAGAACGGCACCTCTTCGCGCACGTGGCGGCGGGCCTCGGTGTAGCGGAGGTCGCGCATCATGTCGACGAGGTCGGTCAGGACGTCGGCCTCCATGGGCAGGAGCCACTCGTAGTCGCCGAGGGCGAATGACGCGACCGTGTTGGCGATGACGCCCTTGTAGGCCGAGCCCTTCTTGCCGTGCTCGATGAGCATCTCGCGACGCTCGGCCTCGGGCAGGAGGTACCACTCGTAGCTGCGGACGAAGGGGTACAGGCACAACCACTGCTGGGCCTCGATGCCGCGGAGGAAGCCGGGCACGTGCGAGCGGTTGAACTCCGCGTCGCGGTGCACGCCCATGGCGTTCCACGTGGGCAGGAGGTTCTTCAGCAGGTCGGTGCGACGCAGGCGTCGCAGGTCGCGCTGAAGGGCTTGGGGGTCTTCGCCGTGGAGCCAGACCATGAGGTCGGCGTCGGCGCGCAGACCACTGACGTCGTAGAAGCCGCGGACGGTGACACCGTCGGCCTCGACGAGCGAGACGAGGTCGGCGAGTTCGGTCGCGTCGGCGGCGGTGACCGGGTTCTCGGGATCGCGGCGGAAAACCGCCCACAGCGTGTACACGGAGGAGGAGCTGTCGTCGGACATGCTTCCAGTCTCGTCCGGTCGGGGCGGCGGTCCAAACCGGTTGACTCGCCGCCGAACCACCGACAGGTGCGCCGGCGGCGCACCCATTGGTACTGTGCGTCGACGGCGTCGGGGCACGCCGCCCGAAAGGCGCACCGATGTGGCTGTACGACCTCCCCATGTACCTGGGGCTGCCGCTGTTCATCGTCCTGGTCGTGGGGGGCTCGTGCGCGATCCTCCTGGCGCTGCGGAAATGGGTGCGCAGAGCGGCGCCGCGCGGTGAGGAGTGGGACCGCGTCCTCAGCTACGCGGTCGGTGTGTACGGGGTCTTCTACGGCGTGACCCTTGCCCTCATTGCGGCAGCGGCCTACGGCAACTTCACCGAAGTCGACGGCGTCGTGCTCGAGGAGTCGTCGTCGCTCGCCTCGCTGTACCGAACGGCGGCACTCCTTCCGGACCCGCAGGGGGACGAACTGCAGGCGCAGATCACGCAGTACGCCCGCAACGTCATCGACCTGGACTGGCCCGAGCAGCGTCGTCTCGAGATCCCCGCGGAGACGGATGCCAATATCTCCGCCATGCAACGCGCGATCGGCGCCGTCCAGCCGACGACGGCCGCCGAGACGCTCTACGTGCAGCAATCGCTCGACCAGTTCCAGCTGCTGGTGGAGAACCGCCGCGACCGCATCGCCCTGACCCACCTCGCCCTGCCGAGCGTGCTCTGGATCGTGCTGGGCGTGGGTGCCGTGCTCAATGCCATCCTCATCGGACTGATCGAGGTGCGGAACCTCCGCGTTCACCTGCTGATGTCGAGCATGCTCGCGTTGTTCGTCGCTCTGCTGCTGTACGCCATCGCCGGCTTCGACCATGCGTACGCCGGGCCGATCGCCGTCACGCCGGAGTACTTCGAGGACCTGCTGCGCGGGCTGTTCGCGAACGAACCCTAGGCCGCGCGCCGACCGGTCCCGAGCGGATCCGAGGTCGCCGGGGCCGGCCCGCGGACGACGAAGCGGCCCGACTCCCGAAGGAGGCGGGCCGCTTCGCGGAGTCTCAGCGCGTGTAGGCGCGGACGATGCCCCAGACGGCGAGGCCGACGAGCGCGGCGACGCCGGCGACCGCAGCCGCGGCAGCGCCGGGGTTCTGCTGCGCCTTCTCGCGCACCTCGCCGACGGTCCGGTCGATGGCCTCGCTGACGCGACGCGGGGCGTTGGCCTTCACCTCGATGGCGGCCAGCGCCGCCTTGAGCTCGGCGCGCGCCGACTGCACCGGGTCGGTGATCCCCAGGGGAACCGCGGTGCGGGGGACGGGGACGGGGCGATCAATACTCATCGCGGGCCTCCTTCACGATGCGGACGTCTTCGGAGATGGCCGTGCCCGGGTTCTCGCGGTTCGAGAGCTTCTTGAAACGCAAGTACCCCAGCAGGGCCAGGATCGCGGTGATGACGATCATCACGCCGAACACGACGAGCGCGGACAGCCACACCGGCCACCACGACGAGAGCCCCGCGATGACGAAAGCGAAGAAGACGGGGATGGCCCAGAAAACGACGATCAAGGCACCGACGAACCACCCGGCGCCGATCCCGGCGTCCTTGGCGGTGCGCTGCGCCCACGCCTTCGCGCCGTTGATCTCGGCGACGACGAGGTTGCGCACCAGTTCGGGGATATCCCCGATGAGGGTGAACAGGCTGTCGTCGGAACGATCGCGGAATCCGCGCGGAGTGGTCATGCGTCAGCTCCCGGACGAGGTGGAGCCGCTCTTGGCCGCACGCGCCCGCGTGGTGGCCGACTTCTCCGCCTGCTTGGCGTCGTCGACGGAGTCCTCGACGACGTCGGCGACCTCGTGGGCCGACTGCTTGGCGGCGCGTCCGGCGCGCTCGGCGCGCTCCTGCACGGTGCCCGAGCCGCTCGCGGCACCGGTGACCGACTTCGCGCCCTTCCACACCACGCCGGGAACGGACTTCAGGGCCGAGACGCCGAAGGCCTTGACCTTCTCGACCTGTCCCTGGACGACGGGCTGGTCCCAGACCTTCGCGGCCTGAGTCTTGATCTGCTCGTACCGGTCGCGGCCTGCCCGTGCGCCGAGCACGTAGCCCGCCACGAGTCCGACGACGAGTGCTGCTTTGCCCCTCATGGGGTCTCCTCACGCTCGAACGAGTGCTGGTCGAGTCTCACAGTAGTCATGTATGCCGCGCTCGGCATCCACCCTTGACAGCCGGGCGGACTTGGTCGAGAGAGCGCGAGGTCAGCTCGTCCAGAGGGCGTCGCTGCGCACGCGATCGGCCTCATCGCGGGCGTCGGGGATGACCTGGGCGAGGCCCGTGCCCGAGATCCACGCGCCGGTCGCCCCGAGGCCCGGAACCGCGCGTACGGCACCGCGCGCGGCGGCGGTCTCGGCCGCCCGCCCGATGGTCGCCGCGGGCTGCGACTGCACGTATCGAACGCGATGCGCGTCCCGGAGGGCGGATGCCGATAGCTCGACGCCGAGCATCGCGGAGGCCTCCGAGAGGGCCAGGGCTGCCGCCGCGTCGTCGTCGAGGGCGGCGGTCGCGGGCTCTTCGCCCTGGGCACCGAACGAGACGCGCACCACGTGGACGCCGGGCTCGGCGGCATCCCGAACCCAGTCCCATTTCGCGGTGGAGTGCGTGAGGGCCTTCGCGACGTGGCTACCGGGGACGGTGAGGACGCCGGTGCCGCGCGGAGCCCGGTCGAGAGCGGGGGCGTGCACCACGAGGGTCACGACCTCGACGACCGGGGCGACGGGATCGCCCACCTCGAGGCCGGGGACCACGGGCGCGAGCAGTTCGCGGGCGGGCCCCTCGGGCAGGGCGACGATGACGGCGCGAGCCGGGAGCGGTTCGTCGTCGGCCGAGGTGGTCACCGTCCAGCCGTCGTCGGTCTTCTCGAGAGCCCGGGCGACAACGCCCGTGCGCAACTCCACGCCGCTCTCGACCAGGGCGGCGACGAGAGCGTCGACGAGGCGGGACATCCCGCCGGCGATGCCCTCGACCGCGCCCCCGGGGGCGGGAGTCTTCGAGGCCCCGCCGGACACGACGGGAACGTCCGACGCGGGAGCGTCTGCGGGCCGCGCAGCCGCCCGGCTCGCACGCAGGTCGGCGACGGCGCCCGTGAGCGAGCCCGTCCGCGTCAGAGCCGCGTTCAGGCCGGGGGCCGCGAGGTCGATGTCGATGTCGTCGGGACGGGCCGAGTAGACCCCGCTCGTGACCGGTGCGACGAGCCGGTCGAGCACACGCGCGCCCAGCCGCGACCGTACGAGCTTTCCGAGGCTGTGCGCGTGACCGATCGTGAGCGGCGGCCGAAGGCGGTCCACATAGGCACGCCACGCGCCAGACCAGCCGATGACGCGTCGCACGTCGGGGGCGAAGGGATTGTCCGGGATGCCGAGCACCCCGCCCTTCGGCAGCGGCGCCGCCCCGACTCCCGGCACACCCGCGACCCACGCCCCGGCCGGGTTGGGGGAGACGATGTCGTCGGCGAGACCGAGCTCGTCGAGGAGTCTGCGCACGATTCCGCCGCGCGTCGCGAAGCTCTCAGCACCGACATCGAGGGTCATCCCGCCGACCTCGGCGGTCCGCAGGACCCCGCCGAACACCTCGGAGGCCTCGAGGACCGTGACCTTCAGACCGACCTTGGCGCATTCGCGCGCCGCGACCAGACCCGAGATCCCGCCGCCGACGACGATCACCCGCGTCTCGTGCGCGTGACGCACGAGACGATCGAGGGGCTCGCTCACGCGTCCTCCCCGTGAGCGCGGGCGACGATGCGGGTCAGCACATCGGGGTCGGTGTCGGGCGGCACGCCGTGCCCGAGGTTGAGGATGTGCGCGCGGGCCGCGCGACCGCGGGCGAGGACGTCGTCGACGTGCGCGGCCAGGACCGGCCACGGAGCGCCCAGCAGCGCCGGGTCGAGGTTCCCCTGCAGCGTCACGTCGGGGCCCACGATCGCCGCGGCCTCGTCGAGCGGCATGCGCCAGTCGACCCCCACCGCGTCGGCGAGACCGCCCAGGCGCATGTCGTCGAGGAAGGCTCCCGTACCCACGCCGAAGTGGATGCGGGGGACCTCGATCCCCTCGAGTGCGGCGTGAGAATGCGGGGCGATGAACTCGCGGAACGTGGCGGGCGAGAGCGACCCCGCCCACGAGTCGAAGAGCTGCACGGCCTGGGCACCGCCGTCGATCTGCGCGTCGAGGAACGCGCGCGAGACCTTCGACAGCCACCCGGCCAGACGGTGCCAGGACTCCGGGTCGGCGTGCATCATGCCGCGCGCGCGCAGGTGCTCCTTGCTCGGCCCGCCCTCGACCAGGTAGGCGGCGAGAGTGAAGGGCGCCCCGGCGAAGCCGATGAGGGGAACGGCCTCGTCGAGCTCGGCGGTCACGCGACGGGCGGCCTCGCGCACGGGCTCGGCCGCCGCGGCGACGTCGTCGGGGTCGATCGCGGTGATCCGCGCCACGTCGTCGGCGGTGCGGACGGGGTCGGCGAAGACCGGGCCACGGCCGGGCTCGATCACGACGTCGACGCCGGCCAGACGCAGCGGCACGACGATGTCGCTGAAGAAGATCGCGGCGTCCACCTTGTGACGGCGGATCGGCTGGAGAGTGATCTCCGCCGCGAGGTCGGGGGTCAGGCACGCGTCGAGCATGCGCGTGCCCACGCGCAACTCCCGGTACTCGGGCAGGGAGCGTCCGGCCTGCCGCATGAACCACACCGGCTGCCGCTCGGGACGATCGCCACGGAGGGCACGGAGCAGGGGCGCGTCGAGGGAGGCCATGGCATCCATCCTCCCACCCGCCCCGCGGGAGCACGTGGGATGCCTTGACGTCGAGAGGCCACCCGGAATACCCCGAGGAAGCCGGGCGTAGAATATGGACGTGCTGCTGTGCGTCAGCGCGAGTCACAAGACCGCGTCCTTCGATCTCCTCGAGCGGCTCAGCGTACCCGCGACACCCGTCGCCCCTCTGATCGCCGAGCACGACGAGTGCGTCCAGGGCGCCGTCGTGGTGGCGACCTGCAACCGCTTCGAGGCCTACGTCGACATGGACGAGCCCGTCACCGCGGCCGTCGCCCTCGGCATCGAGGCCACCCTCGCGGCCATCGAGTCCGCGACCGGCGTCCCGGCCAGCGAGCTCGAGGGCTCGTACACCGTCCTCGGCGGCAGCGACGTGGCCGAGCACCTCTTCTCGGTGGCATCCGGTCTCGAATCTGTCGTCGTCGGCGAGGGCGAGATCGCCGGTCAGGTGCGCCGCGCGCTCAACGAGTCGCGCCAGCTCGGCACCACCTCCGCCGAACTCGAGCGCCTGTTCCAGCGGGCCTCCGAAGCGCAGCGCGGCGTGAAGAACTCCACCGCGATCGGCCGCGCCGGACGCTCCCTCGTGCGCCTCGGCCTCGAGCTCGCCGACAGCCGCATCGCCGACTGGTCGACCCAGCGGGTGCTGCTGGTCGGCACGGGCGCCTACGCCGCGGCCACGGTCGCGGCCCTCCGCGATCAGGGCGCCGAAGACATCTCGGTGTACTCGCCCTCGGGCCGGGCCGCGAAGTTCTCGGCCAAGCACGGTCTGCGCGCGATCTCGACCGAGACCTTCCCGAGCGTCGTCACCCACTCCGACCTCGTGATCACCTGCACCACCAGCGAGAACCACGTCCTCAGCGCGGCGACTTTCGCCGCGGGCCGCGGGGCGTTCGAAGCTGCCGTCGACGGGGCCGCGGGCGTCTGCCCCGTCGACCACACCGCGCGTCGCCTCGTGATCGACCTGGGTCTTCCCCGCAACGTCGACCCCGACGTCGCCACGGTTCCCGGCGTCGACCTGCTCGACCTCGAGACCATCCGCCTGCACGCCCCGCTCGAAGAGCTGCAGGCCACCGACGCCGCGCGCGACCTCGTGCGCGACGCCGCCCGCCGCTTCGCCTCGGTCGGCGAGCGCAAGAACATCACCCCCGCCGTCGTGGCCCTGCGCGCGCACGTCTTCGGCGTGCTCGACGCCGAGGTCGCCCGCGTGCGCGCCCGCGGCGACGAGGGCGGTCAGACCGAGCAGGCACTCCGCCACCTCGTCGGCGTGCTGCTGCACACCCCGACCACCCGCGCCCACGAGCTCGCCGAGACCGGCCGCGCCGACGAGTACATCGACGCCCTGTCGGCTCTCTTCGGCATCGAGGTCGCCGATCCCGCGGCCTCCGCCCCCGCGCGTCGCGACATCGCCGACGCGGGCTGACTCCCCGCCTGATCCCGGGTCCTCGGGCAGGATGGATGCCGTGAGCACACCGGCATCCGAGGTCTATGTCGTCGCGGGAGAACCCCGCCGCGGCAACGCACTGCGCTGGGTGGCGACGTTCGCCCTGGGCCTGCTGCACATCGAGGACGACGCTCCCTCGGTGACCGAGACCGTCATCCGTCGCGTCGACGGATCGCTCGTGAAGCGGCTGAAGCCCGGAAGCGTCGCCCACTTCGAGGTGCAGATCAGCGAGGCGACGGAGGATCTGCTCGAGATGGATGCCGTGCCGTTCGCTCGGAAGTGGATCGCGGACCCGGCTTGAGGGCTGCGCCTGCGGGTGTTCGCGCGAGAATGAGGGTATGAGCCTGCGCATCACCGACGACCCCGCCGCGGACGAGCTGCTGTCGAGCAACCCGCTCGCCCTGCTGATCGGCATGCTGCTCGACCAGCAGGTCGCCATGGAGACGGCGTTCGCCGGCCCGCTGAAGATCCAGGAGCGCACCGGATCGATGGATGCCGGCGCGATCGCGCACCAGGACCCTGATGAGTTCGCCGCCGCGTTCTCGCAGTCGCCCGCCGTCCACCGCTACCCGGGATCGATGGCGGGGCGCGTTCAGGCGCTCTGCGCGGCGATCGAGGAGGACTGGGACGGCAAGGCTGAGAACCTCTGGACGCGCGACGACCCCGACGGCAAGACGGTGCTGAAGCGCCTCAAGGCCCTGCCGGGCTTCGGCGAACAGAAGGCGAAGATCTTCCTCGCCCTGCTGGGCAAGCAACGCGGCTTCGACGGCGCCGGCTGGCGGGAGGCCTCGGCCCCCTACGGCGAAGAGGGCTCGTTCCGCTCCGTCGCCGACATCGTGAGCCCGGAGTCGCTCACCAAGGTGCGCGAGCACAAGCGCGCCGCGAAGGCCGCGGCGAAAGAAGCGAAGGCGAAGTAGGAACTCGCTCCCTCACCGCAGAGATCTGATCGCGAGGGCCACCGCCCGCACCTCGCGGATGCGGCGCTCGTACGTCGCCGCGATCACGATGAGGAGCACGCCGGCGATGCCGAGCCACAGCCACCAGAGACCGGACGCGCTCTCGTAGAGCGACGCGATCCACGGCCAGAGCTGGGCGACGGCGTGGACGATCAGCACGATCCCGCCGAGCAGAACCGGGGCCTGCCAACGGAACCGCGCGCCGACCAGCAGCGTCAGCAGAGCGACGACGCCGAGCGCGAGGACGCGCCACAGCGCGTTGCCGCTCGAGAAGTCGAACAGCAGCGAGGGGATGAGCAGGAGCGCCAGGCCGATCCCGAGCGCCGGCCACGTCCGCACCGCGGGACGCTGACGAAGGGTCCGGATGCCGTGGATCAAGAGCGCCACGGCGAGGGGAGTCGTGGCCGCCTCGACGGGATCGGCACTGCCGAGAACGATCGCCACGAGGCCGAGGACGGCCGACAGACCGATCGCGGTCCACCGCACCGCCGCACCCTGCCACCACAGCCCGAGGGCGAGGACGGCGACGAGCGTCACGATCAGACGCAGCGGGCCCTCGCCCGTGGCCGAGAGCCGCATGGCGGTGAGAACCACCGCGACAGCGGGAGCGGCGACCGCGAGAGCCTGCGACACCCCGGGCAGGACGTCCGCGCGCCGACGGCGGAGGAGGACGGCGACGGCCACCAGGGGAACGGTCGCGGCGACGAGCCAGACGTCGAACAGCGCGGTCGCGAGCTCGTGCAGGGCGCGCAGCGACGGGGCCACGATCAGCCCGAGCGAGGCGACGCCGATCACCGGGGTCGCCAGCGGGGCGAGCGCGCCGCGGAAAAGAACGGCTGCGATCACCAGCACGGCGACCGCCGCGAGCGTCACGCCGATCGCGCGCACCGGCGACGCGTCGGCGAGCGCCGCGGAGGGCAGGAGCCCGACCGCCGCACCGCCGACGGCGAACAGCACCGAGGCCGGGGCGACCGGGCGGCGGCGATCGAGGAGGGCGGCGGCGATCCACACGAGCGCGAGAGGCACCGTGGCCCACTCGATCGGGCGGATATCCGCCCCCACGCCGATGAGGGCGACGAGCCCCGCTCCGGAGTGCGCGGTGATCGCGAGCGGCATCCCCCCGAGCCGGTGACGCACGCGCAGGGCGGCGACGCCGACGGCACCGAGCACCGCGACGGCGATCACCATGCGCCCGATCGGCCCGCCGTCGACGGCGACCAGCACGGCCGACCCGAGCGCGAGCAGTACGGCGGCGCCGACCAGAGCGTTGCGCGCGGACGACGCCGCCCACGGGGCCGGGCGTCGCGCGACGCCCACGGCGGCAGCGCCGATCGCCACGACCGACACCACGACGACGAGATCCGCGATGCCGATGCCACCCCGCTCGACGGAGGGGAGGAGCTGCGCGACCGTGACCAGCACGAGCGAGAGCGCTCCCGCGGCTCCGACCGCGACGGGAAGTTCGTCGGGGGTCCGTGGAGGACGCACCCAGGCCCCGACCACCAGAACCGCGGCCGAGAGGAGCGCGACCGCCAGCACGTGGACGAGGTTTCCCGAGGCCGAGAGGGCGCTGGGAGCGAGCGCGACGGTGGTCCCCGCGGCGGCGATCACCGCTGGGACGACCGCGGAACGGTTCTCTCCCACCCGCCGCGCCCGCTCGTGGCCGGCCGCGATGCCGAGCACCGCGATACCGACCGGCACGGTGAAGAGCTCGACCGTCTCGGTCTGCTGCCAGAGCAGCCGCGTCCACAGCGCGAGGGTGCCCAGGACGAGCGCGAGCCAGATGAGGTGTCGGCGGGGCCCGCGAGAGCGGAAGAGACCGTCGCCATCGGTCGCCCACAGCACAGCGGCCACCGCCGCGAGCAGCAACGGAAGCCACCGGACTCCCTGCGAGGGAACGACGACGATCGACAGAGCGGCCACGAGCGCGGCCCCCACGTCAAGGCAGGCGCGGGTGGACGGGTCGGTGCGGAGCAGGCGCAGGCCCGCCGC
This sequence comes from Microbacterium testaceum StLB037, assembly GCF_900104345.1. GTDB lineage: Bacteria > Actinomycetota > Actinomycetes > Actinomycetales > Microbacteriaceae > Microbacterium > Microbacterium testaceum_A. Next base: position 382,118 of record NZ_FNJN01000002.1, on the reverse strand, counting down.
GGCACTGACGACGGCGATCGCCGCGTAGACGATCGCCGGCACCAGCGGCAGCGGGTCGATCAGCCGGAGCGCGGAACCGGCCGCGCCCGCGACGAGCAGGGGCGTCATGACCGCCGCGAAGGGCCGCGCGACGCGCCATGGCAGGTAGGGCGTCGTGAGGACGGCCGCCGACGCGACCGCGGCGACCAGCGCCGACGCGAGCATCCACACGTCGGTCGCGATGCCCGCGCGGAACCATAGCGCGGGGGCGGCGACCACCACGATCGCCGCCAGAGCGGTGACCACGCCGGCGCTTCGTTGCGCGACGTCGAGACCCCACCGGTGGAAGAGCGGGGCGACGAGAGCGACGAGACAGAGGGATGCCATCGCGAAAGGAACCGTCGTCGGGGTGGCCCCGTCGACGACGAGGTCGGCTCCGGCGCGCAACGCCCCGGGAACGAGGACGGCGCTCCCCGTCAGGAACAGGACGACCGCAATCGCGGACGGCACCCGGATACTCGGATGCGCTCCGGCCACCGCGGCGAGCACGGCCGCGACCACGACGCTGCACAGCCCCCAGGCGAGCGGAGAGGAGAACGACGACACCCACCCTGCGCCGAGGGCGAGGCAACCCCCGACCGCGGCGAGGGCGATGTCGCCGCGACGGCGGCGGAGGACGACGACGGCGACCACGGCGAGCGCCAGGTACCAGGCGACCACGAGGATCAGGACGCGCAGCTGGGGTCCCGCGAGCAGGGCGACGGCCGCCCCGGCGATCAGCGCGGGGGTCCGGCGCTGCGCCCACGATCCCGACAGACGCCAGACCACGGCGGCGAGCACGACGATGGCCGCGAGGGCGATCACGGCCGCCGTGCTGACGGCATCCGGGGCATAGAGATCGAGGGCGGAGCGCCCGAAGACGACGATCGACCGACCCAGGACGGTGCCGACGGCATCCATCGCGCCGACCAGGGGCAGGATCGCGGCGACAGCGGCGGCGATCGCCGCAGCCAGCGAAGCGACGACGACGGTCGTCCGCCCGAGGCCCGGAGTCGCGCGACGCGCGGCGACGTCGAGCCCCAACGCGACGGCCGAGGCGACGAGCACCGGGACGGTGACGGACAGGGTCGCGTCGGCCGCACGGATGACCGTGCCCGCGATCCCCAGCCCGAGGACGACGACCGCTGCCACCGCGGCCGTCGGCGCCAGGCGCGCGGCACCTCGGCGCGCGAGCGACCGGGCGTGGAGAGCGAGACCGAGGGAAAGCGCCGCGCCGAGGACCGCGGGCGTCGCCGTGCTGCGCGGGTCGACGATCAGGGCGGAGGTCATCGCGACGACCGCACCGACGGCGGCGAGAGCCCGGACGACCGCGATCTCGATCGTCAACGCCGGGCGTGGAGCCCGGGCGAGGAGCGGTGCGAAGGGTGCCGCGAGGGCCAGGAGCAGCAGGACGAGCCCCCACGCGTACCACCCGAGGGCCGCACCCCGCGTGAAGAGACCGGCGACCAGCATCGCGGGCCCGAGCGCGAGGGCCGCGACAGCGACCGAGAGCGGGGCGCGCAGGCGCGACAGACGCGACCAGCCCACGAACGCGACACCCGCGGCCACCGTCGTCGCGCCCCAGTACACGCTCGGTTCGAGGCTCGCCGCCCCGCCCAGGTCGTTGGCTCGGACGGCCCAGACGTCGAGGGCCACGAAAGCAATCCCGAGCAGCGCGATGCCCTCGGAGGTGGCACCGAGGCCCCGACGGCGCAGGAGCGAGGCGGTGGCGATGATCGCCGCCGTGACGAGTCCGATGATGACGGAGCGCAGGACGAGCCCGCCACTGATCCACGCGACGGTGAGGAAGAAGGCCGCAGCCACGGCGAGAAGCACCACGCCGACCGACAGGAGGAAGACCTGGACGCTCGAACGGCGGGGCGCGGCCGGCCCCGCGGGGACGGGTACGGCCGGCTCCACCGGAGGACCACCGTCGAACGGCGGCACAGCCGGGAAGCCTGCGCTCGGCTCGACGAGCGGCCCCGGGGGAATCGTCGGCCCCGACGGCGGTGCGAACGCCACGTCGGCGGCTGCGGCGGGCGCCGACACCGTCGTCGAGAGCGATGCGGGCTCGGCCGTCGCGGAGTCACCCGGGGGCATCGCCACCGGGGACGGAGGCGCGGGGGACGGAAACACCGGGGACGGCAGCACCGGGGACGGCAGCACCGGGTGAAGCTCGGACGACGGGGGAGCCGGCATCCGTTCCTCTTCTGCCCGGGCAGCCGCGGTCTCCGCATCGCTGTGCACCCGCATGAGGACGTCGGCGCGCTCGTCGACGAGGGCGATGATCCGCTGCGACAGGTCGAGCACCCGCGCCGTGCGCGCATCGGTCAGGTCGAGTCCGCACGAGGCGCACGGCGACACGGTGATGGGTGCGAAGCACGATGGGCAGCGCGACGTGTCGACGAGCGCCCCCGGCTGCTCGGGCCAGGCGATGCCCGACAGTGCTCCCCCGTCATCGACTTCCGTCATCGTGCCCCCTCGGCGTCGGTCGTCGCCCCAGGCTAGCGAAGTCCGGCCGCCCCACCGGGGTCCTGCACAGCGGCGGTTCCTCCCCAGCCCGGGGGCACAGCCGTCAGTCGCGCGGCAGCGCGGCGACCGCCTCCTCGGCGAAGACCGTCTCCCCGGCCCGCACGGTCCGCACGACGCGGGCAGTCAAGAGCGTCGAGGCCCCGTCGGCGAAGGGGTCCGTGTCGAGGACCGCGAAGTCGGCCGCGAACCCGGGAGCGAGACGCCCGCGCCAGTCGCCGTCCCCCGTCGACGCGGCCGCATCGCGCGTGGCGTGGGCGATGCTGTCGGTCAGGGGCAGAGCGAACTGCGGGTGCACCGCCGCCACGGTCGTGTCGAGAGCCGAGGCGCGGGTCGCCGCGACGTACATGTTGGCGAGGGCGTCGTAGGGGGCGGTCGGCGCGTCGGTCGAGAACGCCAGAAGAGTTCCCGCGCGCTCGTACTCGAGCCACGCGAACGCACGGTCGGCCCGCTCGTCACCGAGCATCGCGGCCCAGTTCGGGTAGATCGCCGGGTCGGCGTGGACCGGCTGCATGGATGCCGTGACTCCGAGCCGCGCCATGCGCTCCGCCGTCCCCGGGGCGGCGTACTCGAGGTGCTCGATGCGGTGGCGACGAGGCAGATCGCCGTTGGCGCGGTAGGCGCGCTCGAGGGCGACGAGCGCCGCGTCGCTCGCGGCGTCGCCGATCGCGTGCATCGCGATCTGAAGCCCCGCGGCGTCGGCAGCGCCCACCACCGGCGCGAGATCGGCGAGCGGCCAGATGGGGGCGGCGTTCGAACCGTCGGCGTACGGGGCGCCCATCGCCGCCGTGCACGCGTCGATCGTGCCGTCGAGGATCAGCTTGATGCCGATCACCCGCACCCACGACGAGCAGGTGCGCTCGACGAGGTCGATCACGCGGTCCAACTGGGCGAGGTTCTTCTCGCGATCACCGGTGTTCTCCACCAGCCAGTGTGCGGCGACGCGGATCGGGAGCCGCCCGCCGTGGCGCGTCACGGCTCTCTCGAAGGCGGCGAGGCCGTGCTCGTTGAAAGCCATGTCGACGACTCCGACGACTCCGGCGCGCACGTACGCGTCGATCACGCGATCGACGGCGGCGTCGCGCTCGTCGTCGGTCGTGGAGGAGTCGCGACGGGCCCACGCGTAGCGGATCGCGGCCGTCTCGAAGAGCATCCCGTTCGGCTCGCCGTCGGCGTCGCGGCCGATCTCGCCGCCGAGCGGGTCGGGGGTGTCGCGGGTGATGCCGAGCTCGGCCAGCGCCGCCGAGTTCACCCAGCAGGAGTGGTAGTCGTTGGCGTCCAGGTAGACGGGGACGTCGGAGACGACCGCGTCGATCATGCTCGCGGTCGGCGCCCCGCCCGGAATCGAGTCGAACAGCCACCCGCGCCCCCAGATCGCGGGCGCCTCGGGAGCCGCCTCGCGCGCCTCGCGCAGGAGGACCTGGATCGCCTCGAGCGACCGCGCCTCGGTCAACGGCACCTGCGCGAGGGACGCGCCCATCATCAGCAGGTGCGTGTGCGCGTCGGTGAAGCCCGGGAGCACGACGGCTCCCCCCAGGTCGACCACCTCGTCGGCCGTGGACGCCAGCGCCTCGGCCCCGACGGCCGCGATCGTCTCGCCGTCGACGGCGATGGCATCCGTCCACTGCCGTCGCGGATCGGTGTGGGCGGTGAAGATCCGTCCCCCGCGGTAGAGCGTGCGCGTCATGCTGCCTCCTTCGCGGCGCGCTCGAGCCGTCGCGAGAGCACGCCGATGATGCCGGCCGGAACGGCCAGGACGAAGCTCGCGAGGGCGAGCGTGAGGGCGAAGCCCTGGTATCCCAGGAGCCCCACCAGGGATGCGCCGATCACGGGCGTGAGCGCCGAACCGACGAGGTAGGTCGCGAGCAGGGGCCCGGACCAGCGTCCGTCGGCGTCGAGAGCCGCGGCCGTGGCGACGAAGTACATGAAGGCGACGGCGTAGATCGTGTTCCACGCGATGAAGACCACGACGAAGAGCGTCGGATCGGTCACGGAGCCTTCGACGATCTTCAGGATGCCGCCGGCCACCAGCAGGACGATCAGGGGGATGCCGCGACCCAGGCGATCTCCGACGGCCACGAGCGCGATGGTGCCGAGCAGGCCTCCCGCGGTGGCGCCGCTGAGGGCGAGGCTGAGCCCCTCGGGCGTCAGACCGGCGTTGTCGGCGCCCATGACCCCGGCCATGGCCCACAGCGAATCCTCGCTCGCGGCCCACAGGGCGAACACGACGAGGAGCACGAAGCCCGCAACCGTGACCGTGCGCGAGGGCGGCGCGGCGGAGCGGAGCGTGCCGGTGGGAGGGACCTCGATGGGGACGGCCTCGCCGATCGCCGCCGCCGCGTGCACCGTCGCGGCCGGGGCCGTGGGCATCCACGACACCGTGAGCAGGGCGAGGACGCTGAACACCGCCATCGAGCCGAACACGTCGATCGGGGCGAGGCCGATCAGCGGGACGACGGCGAGGATGACCGTGATGAGCCCGCGGTTGGCCAGACCGTTGAGTCCGGCGACGCGGTCGGGGTTGCGGAACGCGGCGAGGGCGGCGCCCGCGGCCGCGACCGCCCCACCGGCTCCGACCCCGCCGAGGAGCAGGCCCGTCACGACGAGCGCGGGAACGAGCGCCGCGGCGCCGAAGCCGACGACCGCGAGGATCAGACCGACGCGCGCGACCAGGCGACGGCGCGGTCCCGCGCACGCGGGGGCGACGGCGAGGCCGACGAGGGCGGTGAGCAGCAGGGTCGCCGTGACGATCCAGCTCGCCGTGAGCACGTCGGCGCCGACGCCCGTCTGGACGGCGGCGATCATGTACGGCGACAGGTTGACGCCGAGGTACCCCGCGATGCCGACGAGGAACGTCGAGGAGGCGGTGGAGAAGCGGATGGGGAGTCGGGCGGCGCCGACGGACGTCGGGGCGGTCTGGACGGAAGCGGACACGGGTACCTCTCGGGGAGCCGGCGTGCGGCGGACACGGGACGGGCCGGGACGCCTCCTCGTCGAGAGCGTCCGGTGGACCCGAGGCTAGGGACCGTGTGTTTCGGTCTCCGTGCCCGTTCTGTTTCCCTGACATTAAACGTTTAAGTTCACCGCGCCGCAAGACCCCTCCGCGGATCGACCGCCACCCCGCGTCGGGTAACGTCACTGCTCGTGACCCCGCGCAAGCCGACGCTCCACGACGTGGCCGCCGGCGCGGGCGTGTCGGTCGCCGCCGCCTCGTTCGCCCTGCGCGGCAAGACCGGGGTCTCCCCCGACACCCGCGACCGCGTCCTGGGCGTCGCGCGCGACCTCGGCTACTCGGTCAACATCCCCGCGCGCAGCCTGCGGACGGCGCGGTCGGGAGCCGTCGGCCTGTCCCTGCCGGCGGGCACGACCCACCTGCCCTATTACACGGACTTCGCCTTCGGCGTCGTCGACGCCGCCGACCGCCGGGGGCTGTCGGTGATCCTCCTCCCCCACCGCGATGCCGCGGACACCTCCGCGCCGTCGGCGTTCGTCGACGGCTACGTGATCGTCGACGCGTCCGTCGAGGATCCCGGCATCCGGGCCCTGCTCGACTCGGACCGCCCCGTCGTCAGCGGCGAGCACGTCCTGGGCGGCGCGGGGCGCACCGAGGGCAGTGTCGCGACCGACCACCGCGCGGCGCTCACCCGACTGCTCGCCCATCTCGCCGACCGGGGCGCCGCGCGCATCGCCGCCATCCTGCCGCCCGACGGCACGTCGTGGAGCCGTGAGCTGGCCGAGACCTACGCCGAATGGACCCGCGCGCACGGTCGCGAAGACTTGTCGCGCCGGGTCTCGTTCGTGCCGACCGCCGACGAGATCGGCCGGGCCGTTGCCGAGCTCCTGGCGCTCCCCGAGGTGGACGCCCTCGTGATCGCCCCGAGCGGTTCCGCCGCGGCGACCCTCGAGGCCGCCGTTCGCGCCGGCCGCCGCGTCGGCGACGACCTCCTCGTCGCGGCGTGCGTCGACGAACCCGCGCACTCCCTGCTGTCGCCGCCGGTCACCTCGATCGACCTCGCCGCGCGCGAGCTCGGGTCGGCCTGTCTGGAACTGCTCGTCGAGGTGTGGGACGCCGACGAGACCCTCGAGACGGTGCGACTGGCCGAACCGCGACTCGTCGTCCGCGCGAGCACCGCGGGGCCCCTCCCCCGCGCGTGAGCCGCCGACGGCGCCCCGAAACGGCGGAAGACCGGATGCCACGGCCTCGGGCCACGGCATCCGGTCTTCGCTGAATCGGGTCAGGCTCCCCGCAGGCGCTCCGCCAGGTAGCCGTGCAGCGCGTCGAGGCCGATGCGCTCCTGGCCCATGGTGTCGCGGTCGCGCACGGTCACGGCGTTGTCGTCGAGGGAGTCGAAGTCGACCGTGACGCAGAACGGGGTGCCGATCTCGTCCTGGCGGCGGTAGCGGCGGCCGATCGCGCCCGCGTCGTCGAAGTCGATGTTCCAGCCGGCCGCGCGCAGCGTGTCGGCGACCTCGCGGGCCAGCGGCGACAGGCGCTCGTTGCGCGAGAGCGGGAGCACGGCGACCTTGACCGGCGCGAGGCGCGGGTCGAGCTTGAGCACCGTGCGGGTGTCGGTGCCGCCCTTGGCGTTGGGCACCTCTTCTTCGCGGTACGCGTCGACGAGGAAGGCCATCATGGCGCGCGTCAGACCGAACGAGGGCTCGATGACGTAGGGCGTGTACTTCTCGCCCGAGGCCTGGTCGAAGAACGTGAGCGACTGGCCCGACGCCTCGGAGTGGCTCTTCAGGTCGTAGTCGGTGCGGTTGGCGACGCCCATGAGCTCGCCCCACTCCTTGCCCGGGAAACCGAAGCGGTACTCGACGTCGATCGTGCCGGCGGAGTAGTGCGCGCGGTCGTCTTCGGGCACGTCGAAGCGCTTCATGTTCTCGGGGTCGATGCCGAGCTCGATGAACCAGTTCCAGCACGCCTCGACCCAGTGCTCGAACCACTCGTTCGCCTCGGCCGGCGGGGTGAAGTACTCGATCTCCATCTGCTCGAACTCGCGCGTGCGGAAGATGAAGTTTCCGGGGGTGATCTCGTTGCGGAAGGCCTTGCCGACCTGGCCGACGCCGAACGGGGGCTTGCGGCGCGATGCCGTGAGCACGTTCGAGAAGTTCACGAAGATGCCCTGCGCCGTCTCGGGGCGCAGGAAGTACAGGCCCGACTCGTCGTCGACGACGCCGAGGTAGGTCTTGACCAGGCCCGAGAACGACTTGGGCTCGGTGTACTGCCCCTTGGTGCCGCAGTTGGGGCAGGGCACGTCGGCGAGGCCGTTCTCGGCCTTGCGGTTCTTGCGCGCCTCGAAGTCCTCGATGAGGGTGTCGGCGCGGAAGCGCTTGTGGCAGCTCAGGCACTCCACGAGCGGGTCGGTGAAGGTCGCGACGTGACCCGAGGCCTCCCACACGCGCTTGGGCAGGATGATGCTCGAGTCGAGCCCCACCATGTCGCCGCGACCGCGAACGAAGGTCTGCCACCACTGCCGGCGGATGTTCTCTTTGAGCTCGGTGCCGAGGGGGCCGTAGTCCCATGCGGAGCGCGAACCGCCGTAGATCTCACCGGCCTGGAAGACGAACCCGCGATGGCGGGCGAGGGCGATGACCTTGTCGAGGCGGGACTGTTCGGCCACGGTGGCTCCAATGGTCGGGAAAGCTGTGGGGTTCGAGCGCGAGTGCGCGGCATCCAGTTTATCGAAGAGGCCCGTGCCCGCCTGGTCGCCCTCCGGGCGTCACCGCGTGAGGCGCTCGCGACGCACGGTGAACTCCTCGAGCGCGGCTTCGTCGATCTCGACACCGAGCCCGGCGCCGGTCGGTACGCGCACGTGCCCGTCCTCGATCACGGCCGGCTCGGTCACGATGTCGCGCGTGTAGAAGCGAGCGGATGCTGAGATGTCGCCCGGCAGCGTGAAGCCGGGCAGGGCCGCGAGGGCGGCGTTGGCCGCGCGGCCGATGCCGGTCTCGAGCATGCCCCCGCACCACACGGGAACGCCCGCGGCGAGCGCGCGGTCGTGGATCGCGACGGCCTCGAGGTAGCCGCCCACGCGGCCCGCCTTGATGTTGATGATCGCGGCGGAGCCGAGGGCGAGGGCGTCGGCCGCGGCCTTGTCGCTCACGATCGACTCGTCTAGGCAGACGGGCGTCGACAGGCGCTTCGCCAGGGTCGCGTGATCGACCAGGTCGTCCTCCTGCAGGGGTTGCTCGATGAGCAGCAGGTCGAAGCGGTCCAGTTCGGCGAGGGTGTCGGCATCCTGAAGCGTGTACGCGGAGTTGGCGTCGACCTGCAGCGGAATACCGCCGAAGGCCGCGCGGACGGCGGCCGTGTCGTCGATGTCGCGACCGGGCTTGATCTTGATCTTGATGCGCACGTACCCCTCGTCGAGGTAGCCGCCGACGGCCGCGACGAGAGCCCGCGGGTCGCTCTGGATGCCGACCGAGACGCCCGAGGGCACCCTGTCCTTCTCGGCGCCGAGGTACTCGCCGAAGCTGCGGTTCTCGGCGCGCAGGGCCGCGTCGATCACCGCGAGCTCGAGACCGCCTTCGCCATGCGGTGACCGACCACGTGGTGCAGCGCCCCGGCGACCTCCTCGGGTGCCACGGTCCGACGCGCGAGCAGGGCCGGGGCGAGGAAGCGGGTCAGCACGTCCCACGCGCCCTGCGTGTACTCGCTGGAGTACGACGGCTCGGACTGCGTCACCACTTCTCCCCAGCCGCGGCCGTCGGGCGTCTCGGCGGTCACGATGATCACCTCGCGCACCGTCTCGGTGCCGAACGAGGTGGTGAACGGCGACACGAGCGGCATGTGCAGCACGCGCAGGTCGACGGCATCGAGGGTCACGGGCGCGGCGGGGCGGATCAGCGGCATGACGGCAGGCTAGCGGGGGCGGCGGCCGGGCGGGACGACAGCCGGGCGGGGGCTGCACAACCCCTGCAGATCGGCACGTCTGCGGGTCCACGCCGAGCTGAACCTCCCGATCTGCAGGAGTTGTGCGCGGCCGGGCGACCGTAACGCCCGCGCGTGCACCTGGCAAGGGACCGCGCCCGCGCAGGGCCCGCGCGTAGCGTCGGCCGCATGAGCGCTGACTTCACCCCCCGCCACGCGATCGTCACCGGCTCCGACTCGGGCATCGGCGCGGCCACGGCCCTCGCCCTCGCCTCCGCCGGGATGGACGTCGCCGTCACCTACCACTCCGACAAGGACGGCGCCGAAGAGACCGCCGCAGCCGTGCGCGAGCGCGGTGTGAAGGCGATCGTCGCGCAGTTCGACGCGACCGACTTCGACGCGGTTCCGGATGCCGTGAACGCCATGGCCGACGAGCTCGGCGGCCTCGACGTGTTCGTCAACAACGCCGGAGGCGGCATCGGGGGCAGCTTCCTCGACCTCGACTTCGACACCTGGCGCACCGACATCTCACTCAACCTCGACGGGGCGTTCCTCGCCCTGCACACCGCCGCCCGCCGCATGGCGAAGGCCGGCAACGGCGGACGCTTGATCGTCGTGTCGAGCGTGCACGAGCACCAGCCGCGCGTCGGCTCGGCCCCCTACGTCGCCGCCAAGCACGGCGTCGGCGGACTCATCAAGACGATGGCCCTCGAGCTCGGCCAGTACGGCATCACCGCCAACGCGGTCGCGCCCGGCGAGATCGCCACCCCCATCAACGACATGTCGGCCGAAGACGCCGAGCGCACCCACCGCCCCGGCATCCCCCTGGGTCGCCCCGGAAAGCCCGACGAGGTCGCCGACGTCATCCGCTTCCTCGCCTCGCGCGAGAGCGCCTACGTCACCGGAGCCAGCTGGGTCGTCGACGGCGGCATGCTGCACATGGGCCCGCAGGCGGGCTCGCACATGGAGTCGGACGCCTGGCGCTCGGCCGGCGAGAAGGAGTGACCACCGTGAGCGACGAGAAGAGCTTCGAAGAGAACCGTCACGACCAGCTGACGAGCGCGCCGAAGGCGACGGAGGAAGACGCCGCGCCGCGCTTCGACGTCAGCGAGCACGACGGGATCACGCGGATCGACGTCCGCGACGACGCGGCCGTGCGACCGGGTCCGGGCCAGGGCGACCCGGCGGCCGAGAAGGACACCCCGATCACCGAGCAGTGACGCCCCCGCGTCCCGGCGCGAGGATGCGGGGCCGTCTCAGCCGACGATGAGGTACCCGCGGCGATCGAAACCGCCGATCCGTCGACCGGATGCCAGGTGCCCCCGCAGCTCGGCACGCATGCGCCGGCGCCACTCGGCGGCTGCCGCCGGGTCGCTCGAGCGCAGGGCCTCGATGTCGTCGGGCACGGGCACGACGGCCGAGATCCCGGCATCCGTTGGGGTGGGCGCGGGAGGTTCGGCGAGCGCCCACGACACCATCAGGCGGTCGGACTCGTCGCCGCGGTTCACCGCGTCGGCCATCTCGCCGTACTGGTTCACGAGGTAGTCGGTGACGCGCGCGCCCAGCACCGCGAGGTTGAAGTGGGCGTTGCGACCGACGAGCGGGTCGAACGTCCAGGTGATGCGGCCGACGCCGCGCTCAAGCGCCCACTCGCGCTGGTGGTTCTTCAGCTGTCGGCCCAGTCCGCGCCCCTGATATCCGGGGACGATGCCGGTGATGTGCGAGTGCATCGACCTCTCGGCGGGCGGGCCGAAGAACGCCGCCGAGGCGCCGATCATCCGGTCGCCGTCGTAGAGGCCGACGACGTAGTTTCCGGCGTGCTCGAGAGCCCGCAGGATGTTCGCCGGCATGGTCCCGTGCTCACCCCAGACCCGGTCGAGCACACCCGCGGCCTCGTGGATGGCTTCGACGGTGTCGAGGGTCCGGATGTCGATCTCGCTCATGCTCTCGAGTCTCGCACCGCGGCGCGGGCGCGTCAGCGCGGCAGAACCCCGCCGACGTGGCGGATGGTCCGCCCGCGCTCGATGACGATCGCGATCCCGCCCACGAGCCACAGCGGCACCTGCGTCAGGAAGGCGAGACGGAATGCGTCGAGCGAGTACGTCTCGGGGCTTCCTGCACCCTGCACGTCCATCGCGATGCCGATGAACAGGATGGCCAGGAGGGCCGCGAGGAATCCGCCGCCGTTGACGATGCCTGTCGCCGTGCTGAGGCGGTGACTCGGGGTGAACGTGCGCGCGTGATCGAATGCGATCATCGACGCCGGCCCCCCGGTCGACAGCGCGAACATGAGCACGACGAGCAGCCACACGGGCGCGGGCCCGGGCCAGACGATCACGACGATCCACATGACGGCCTGGAACACCACGGTCGGCAGCACGAGCCAGCGCGAACGGCGGGTGGGATGCCGACTCGACAGCGCCCCGATCACGGGACCGCTGAGGATGCTGAAGAGCACGAGCGAGGTCATCACGAGAGACGCGGTGGCGGGGGCGAGGCCCTCGCCCGCGGTGAGGAAGGGGAAGCCCCACAGCAGCATGAACGCCGTGCCCGCGAAGGGAGTGGCGAAGTGCGACCAGAACCCGAGACGCGTGCCGGGGTGCGCCCACGACTCGCGGAAACCCTGCCGCAGGTCGGGCGATGACCGCACCACGCGGATCGCGCCGGTCTGCGTGTCGACCGAGGTGTCGACCGGGTCGGACCGGCGTTCGGGCGGGCGGTTGCGGATGATCAGGAACGTCAGGACCGCGAACAGCAGGCCGAGACCCGCGACGCTGCCGAAGGCGACGCTCCAGCTCGTGGCGTGCAGGAGGGCGGCGAGCGGGACCACGGCGACGATCTGGCCGAGCTGACCGATGATCCCAGTCAGCTGCACGAGCACCGGCGCCCGCTGCGCGGGGAACCACGTCGCGATCACGCGCAGCACGCTCGGGAAGATCGCCGCATCGCCCGCACCGATGAGGACACGGGCCAGGATGCCGATCCCCACGGCATCCGCGGAGGCCATGACGAGCTGACCCGCGGCCATCAGCACCATGCCGATCGCGATCATCGGTCGCGCGCCGTACTTGTCGAGCAGGAGTCCGACCGGGATCTGCATCGCGCCGTAGACGAAGAGCTGGATGACGGCGAACATCGACAGGGCCGAGGCGTCGGCTCCGAAGCGCACAGCGGCATCCACCCCCACCGCCGAGAGCGAGGTGCGGTTGATGATCGACACGACGTACGCGAGAACGCCGACGATCCACAGCGTCCAGGTACGCCACCCCGGCCGGTCGAGGCGGAGGGTGCTGGTCACGTCTTCCAGGCTAGCCCCGGCCACCGACATCGGCGGCGGGGTGGCGGTGTGCGCAGGGCGCGCGCAGCGGGGTGCCTTCCGTGCAGCGGGGCGTCCGCCGACCGCCCCGGTGCACGAGACGCGCCCCGGTGCCGGCGAGCAGCGGGTGGCGCGTCAGCCCAGGACGGCCGCCATCTCGCGGCGGACCCGCTCGAGGTGATCACGCAGGGGCGCGCGCATCGCGTCGGCCGCCCACTGCTCGAGGGCCGTCTGCAGCAGCTCCACCGCGACACCGGCCACGACGCGCGCGTGCAGGGGCTCGACGCCGCGTGCGCGATACCCTTCGACCAACACCGCCCGCAGGTCGGCCTGTTTCTGCAGGTCGCGCTCGCGCAGGGCGGGCTCGGCCTCGATGAGGCGCCGCGCCGCCGCGATCTCGTCGCGGCGGGGCTCGAAGCGGTCGGTGGCGAGGGACTGGAACCCCGCCCACGCGATCTCGAAGGGCGAGCTGTCCGCCGGGGCGGCGGCGAGCATCTCGGCGGCCAGCCTCGGGATCTCGTCGTCGCCGAAGAACACCTCGCGCTTGTCGCCGAAATGACGGAAGAAGGTGCGCCGCGTCACCCCGGCCCGCTCGACGATGTCGGGCACCGTCGTCGCGTCGAATCCGCGCTCCGCGAAAAGCTGCATCGCGGCTTCGCGCAAGCGCTCTCTGGTGTCGGGTGCCCATCTGCCCATACGGAGATCGTATGGGACGACACTGTGTGTCATCACGTCTATAGTGAAGGCACTCCGTGTCATCACGCGAAAGGTCCCCCATGTCCTCGCACCCCGCCGCCCTGCTCTCCGCGCCTCGAGCCGCTCTCACCCGCGGCACGGTCGACACCCCGGCACCCGCCGCCGACGAGGTGCTCGTGCGCGTTCGCGCCGTGGCGGTCAACCCGCTCGACTGGGTGATCCAGGGCACCAGCCGCATCACCTACCGATGGCTGCAGACCCCCGCCGTGCTCGGCTCCGACGTCGCGGGCGAGGTCGTCGCGATCGGGTCCGGCGTCACGCGCCTCCGCGTGGGTCAGCGCGTCTTCGGGCTCGCGACCGGCACCGACCGCGGCCGGGATCCGCTGCGCGAAGGCGCGTTCCAGGAGTACACGACCCTGCTCGAGCGACTCACCGCCCCCACACCGGACAGCCTCTCCGACGAGGAGGCCGCCGTCTTCCCGCTGGGCCTGTCCACGGCGGCGTGCGCACTGTTCCAACCCCAGCACCTCGGACTCCGGATGCCGGGTGACCCGGCGCCCGACACCGCCCGAGGCGTCGTCGTGATCTGGGGCGGCTCCACGAGCGTGGGCATGAACGCCATCCAACTGGCCCGCGCCGCCGGCTACGACGTCGTGACCACGGCATCCGCCCGCAACGCGGCGACCGTGCGCAACCTCGGAGCGGACGCCGTCGTCGACCACCGCTCGCCCTCCGCCGTGGCCGAGCTGGTCGCGGCCGTCGGCGGACGCCCCGTGGTCGGGGCGGTGGCGCTCGGGGCCGGTTCGACCGACGCGTGCATCGACGTCCTCACCCGCACCGGCGGGAACCGGCTGGCCATGGCGAGCACGCCGATCGCGCTCGATTCACTGGTCGGTCGGCGCCGTCTGTTCCCCGCGATGCTGCCGGTCTTCACGCGCATCGGGCTCGGCACGCTGCGTTCGACGCTGCGCGCCCGCCGCCGCGGCATCCGCGCGAACTTCGTCTGGGGCAGCAGCCTCCGCGACGACGAGATGGGCCCGCGCCTCTGGGGCGAGGTCGTCCCGCGCCTGCTCGCCGAGGGCTCGCTCCGCCCCGCACCCGCCCCGCTCGTCGTCGGCGACGGCCTCGACACCGTGCAGGGCGCCCTCGACCGCCAGCGCGCGGGCGTCTCGGCGCAGAAGATCGTCGTGCGCCTCTGACGCGGGCCGGGGCCGGGCCCCGGCGGGCCGGCGTAAATGGCCCCGGGGCGGCACAAGAGGCCCCGGGGCCACGAACCACGCCCCGAAGCGACACCGCGCGTGGTCGGCGACGCCACCCGCGCGCGGAATAATGGTCCGATGGTCTCCGCGAGCCCCCACCTGCAGCCCGATCACGCCTGTCTCATCGTGCACGGCAGTGACACCCCCGGCATCATCGCCGCGGTCTCGGCGCTGATCGCGCGCCAGGGCGGCAACATCGTCGCCTTCGACCAGTACTCCGACGATCCCCGTGGCGGGGCGTACTTCCAGCGCGTGGTCTTCCACCGCCCCGACCTCTCGGCCGCGTTCCCCGAGATCGAGGCCGACCTCGCGAAGACCCTCGGCGACGGCTTCGAGCTCGAGTGGACGCTCACCGACCTCTCGACGCCCAAGCGCATGGCGATCCTCGCCTCGAAGCAGGACCACTGCCTGCTCGACCTGCTGTGGCGTCACCGCCGCGGCGACCTCCCCGTCAGCATCCCCATGGTCGTGTCGAACCACACGACGGCGGCGGAGGACGTGCGCTCGTTCGGCGTGCCCTTCTTCCACGTCCCGTCGACGCCGGGGCCCGACAAGTCGGCATCCGAGGCCCGCATCCTCGAGCTGCTGGTCGGCAACGTCGACTTCATCGTGCTCGCGCGCTACATGCAGATCCTCTCGCCGGAGTTCCTCGAGAAGATCGGCGTGCCGGTGATCAACATCCACCACTCGTTCCTGCCGGCCTTCATCGGCGCGGAGCCGTACAAGAAGGCGAAGCAGCGCGGCGTCAAGCTCATCGGAGCGACCTCGCACTACGTCACGAGCGACCTCGACGAGGGTCCGATCATCGAGCAGGACACGGTCCGCGTGACCCACGCCGACTCCTCGGCCGAGCTCGCCCGCCGCGGTGCCGACGTCGAGCGCCAGGTGCTCTCGCGCGCCGTGCTCTGGCACGCCGAAGACCGCGTGATCCGCCACGGAAACCACACGATCGTCTTCTGATCCCGGATGCCGGCCCCCGGCCGCCGCGCGTGGCTCGACGCCCGCACGCAGGCGTGAGGGGTCGTTTCCTGTCGCCTACGGTGATGCAAAGCGACAGAAGACGACCCCTCACGCGAGAGTGGTCACTCCGGGTCGGTCGCCCGGCTGAGCGGGCCCGAACCGCCGCGCGGCGGCTGCTTGCGCTGGTCCGAGAGCTCGCCGCCCTGGCGGCCGCCATAGGGGCGTCCGTGGTCGGCGAACTCCGCGCGGAAGTACGCCAGACGCCAGCCGCCCAGCTCGACGCGCGCGCCGGTGCGCAGGATGCGTCCGCCGCGGTCGCGTCCGGGGCCCTGCTCGCGTGCCCCGCCACCGCCGACCTGGTCGAAACCGTAGAGGACGTACTCGTCGTCGCCCTCGTGGCGGATCTCGGCGTGGACCGGCGCGAGACCGGGAAGCCGCAGGTCGACCCCCTCGCCCGAACCGATGACCGTCTTGGTCGGCAGCAGGTCGAACTCCCGCGGACGCGAGCCGTCCCACGACGAGTCACCGACCGCGAAGATCAGGCGCGGCCGACCGGAACCGGGCGTGTAGTGGGTCGTCGTGATGCGCCGTCGCACCGTGCGATTGACCGTCGGCACGAGGGGTAGCGGCGTCTCAGGCGGAATCGGGAAGGTGAGCGCCTGCCCCTTGTTCCGCCGCGTCAGCAACGGCGCCACCGCCGAGACGGACCCGAGGCGGATGTGCTTCGACCCCGTGATCGCGCGCTGCAGCACGCTGCTCTTCACGTCGCCGAGATGCAGGATCGGACCCTCCGGTCCCTCGAGCTTCACCGAGATACCTCGGGATGCCAGGGCGTCGGCAACCGTGGACAGCTCGGCGAGCGTCCGCCGGCCGTTGCCGGGCAACCGCGAGGGGTCGCTCACGACGATGCGCACCTCGGTGCCCGCGGCCGTGACCGTGCCCTCGAACGGCGGGGTGTCGGCATCCTGGTCCTGCTCGTGTTCCGACAAGGCGAGGTCGATGTCGAGGCGCACCATGATGGCGCCTCCCCTCAGTTGCCGCGGTACGGGTCGGACCCGGCCGCGGTGTCGTCGCTCGTGGTGACGCGGAGGGTGCCGTTGAGCTTCCAGGTCGCGCGGGGCGCGTCGGGGCCGATGTCGCGCGGCACCTCGACGGTCATATCGACGAACGAGTAGTTGACCGCGGCGCCGCGGCCGGTCAGGTACGACCACATCTCGCGGCCGAGGTCGGTCCAGTCGGTGATGGAGTGGCCCTCGGGTCCGCTCGAGGCGGCGAACGGGTCGTTGGTGGGAGTGGTGTCCGACATGGCTTCGGTCCCTTCTTTCGTTTCGAGGCCACCAGCGTCCCAGCGGGTCGGGGCTCGAAAGGAGGGATTGCGCTCGGGCGTCGGGTGCGGGACCATCTGCCCGACCCCCAAAGAGCTGTTTGACGGTTGCTCGCGGGCGCGCCACGATGGCGGGATGTCCCAGATCGACGAACTGCGCGCGACCGCGCACCCCCTGCGCCTGCGGTTGCTGTCGCTGCTCACCGGAGCGGCGATGAGCGCGGCGGATGCCGGTCGCGAGCTCGGCATCTCCCAGGCGTCGGCGAGCTACCACCTGCGAGTGCTCGAACGGGCCGGACTGATCCGCGTCGTCGAGGTCGTGCGGCTGCGCGGCGGGGACGCGCGGCGCTACCGCCACGAGAGCTCTTCGCGGCGGTACGACCCGGAGACGCACCTGGGTGAGCGCGCGCCCGCGGGCGAAGAGGAGTACGTCGCCGCGCTCGTCGACGAACTCCGCCGCCGCGCACGCGCACGCACGGACGGGCCGGCCCTGACCACGGATGCCGAACTCTGGGTCGACCCGCAGATCTGGAGCCGCATCGTGCAGCACGTCGGCGAAGCGTCGGCCCTTCTGCACGCCGCAGCCCAGCCCCCGCGAACCCCCGGCACACGACCGGTGTCGATGACAGCGGCGCTCTTCCCGATCCGACGCCCGCGGTGACGGGGCCCCTCTCCCACGCGCCGTTCCGCTGGCTGCTCGCCGCCCGGACCACCGCGATCGTGGGCAATTCCGTCGCCCCGATCGCGCTCGCCTTCGCCGTGCTCGATCTCACCGGCTCGGCAGCCGACCTGGGACTCGTGGTCGCTGCGCGCTCGATCGCGAACGTGGCGATGCTGCTGTTCGGCGGGGTCCTCGCCGATCGCCTGCCCCGCGGGGCCGTGTTGGTGGGCTCATCCCTGGCGGCGGCCGCCACGCAGGGCACGATCGCCGCCCTCGTGCTGACCGGAACGGCCGGCATCCCGATCCTCATCGCGCTCAGCGTCGTGAACGGCGCGGTATCGGCGGTGAGCCTCCCGGCCGCCGCCGCCCTCGTTCCCGACACGGTGCCGGCATCCCTCCTGCGCCCGGCGAATGCGCTGCTGCGCCTCGGTCTGAACGGCGGCAGCATCGCCGGCGCTTCCGTCGGAGCCGTCGTGGTCGCCGCGGTCGGGCCCGGATGGGGTCTCGCGATCGACGCTGCCGCTTTCGCCGTGGCGGCGATCCTCTTCACCCGCCTGCGCCTCCCGCAGAGGTCGGATGCCGCGGACCCCGGCGCGACGGCATCGGTCTGGACCGAACTGCGCGAGGGGTGGCGGGAGTTCGCGAGTCGTCGATGGATCTGGATCGTCGTGCTGCAGTTCGCCGTCCTCAACGCCGCGTTCGTCGGAGCCACCACGGTTCTCGGCCCCCTCGTCGCGGACGAGACCTTCGGCCGCGGTGGGTGGGGACTCGTCGTCGCCGCGCAGACCGCGGGCCTCGCGCTGGGTGCGGTGATCGCCCTGCGTTGGCACCCGCGACGTGCGCTCGGGTTGGGCGTCGCCGGCATGGCATCCGTCGCTCTCCCCGTCGCGGTGCTCGCGGTGCAGCCGACGCTCGCGCTGCTCGTGGTCGCGTTCGGCGTCGGAGGGGTGGCCATCGAGCTCTTCGCGATCGCCTGGGACCAGTCGTTGCAGACCCAGGTCCCGCGCGAGGCGCTTTCGCGGGTGTACTCGTACGACATGGTCGGTTCGTTCGTGGCCGTCCCCCTTGGGGAGATCCTGGTGGGACCCCTGGCGCACGAACTCGGAGCACCCCCGGTACTTCTCGGCTGCGCGGCCGTCATCGTGGTGGCGACGGTGTTCGCGGGCTGCTCCCGGAGCGTGTGGCGCGTGCGCACCACCTGACAGCCTCAGTACACGTACTCCATCAGCTCGACGCCCAGCACGCGGAAGGCGTCGTGCGCGCGCAGTCGGTGGGCGATCGAGAGGTCGTCGAAGTTCACGATCAGCGCGTACGAGATCCCCGCGCGGGGCCCGCCGAGCACGCCCGCCTCGGCGCGGACGCCCGGGGCACGCCCCGTCTTGTTGATGAACAGCAGCCCGTGCTGGTCGTTCTCGTGCGCGAAAGGATCGAGGCCGGTGGCGGATGCCACGAGCGAGAGGTCGTGGTTCAGGCTCAGCCATTCGGCGACCTGGGCACTCACCCCCGGCGAGACGACGGTGGAGTTCACGAGCCCCGCGAAGACCTGGGCCATCTCGCGGGCCGTCGACAGGGCGAGATGCGGGGCGTCGTCGGGACCGCGGTCGTCACGGAAGCGGTCGAGCAGGGCCGTGCGACGCAGCCCGAGCTGCTCGACCCGCGCGCGCACGGACTGCAGACCCACCCGGTGCAGCAGGGCGTTGACGGCGAGGGCGTCGCCGGACGACGCGGCGAGCATGGCCACGTCGGTCAGGGGCAGCGCCGGGGCTTTCAGGTGCTGCCAGACGCCGCCGTGTGCGGCGCCGTGCACCGATGCGCGATCGATGATCTCGAGCGGGTCGAGGCGCCCCGATTCGAACGCGGCCGCCGCTTCGATGAGCAGGGGGACGACGCCGAGACCTCCGACCGGCAGCGTGACGAAGTCGTCGCCGGCGAGCACCTCGGTGGAGCCCCCGTCGAGGTCGTCGATGCGCACCGACACCTTCGCGCCCGACGCGGCGAGCTCGTCGAGAGAGCGCAGGGTCGCCGTGAACGACCGGCGACCCGCCGCCGCGCGGCGGGGCAGTCGCTTGGGCCCCTTGCGTCCGGCCCCCCGGAGGGCCGGGGCGTCGCGTCGAGACGACTCCACCGGCCCGCCGACGGGATCGGGCAGGGCGGGCTCGGGAACCGGGGGCATGCCCACGAGCGTGGCTCCTTCCGCGTCAGGAGAGCAACAAACGCGACCTCACCAGATGGTGACGCGCTGGTCTGCGTCGAGCCAGAGGGCGTCGCCCTCGGTCACCTCGAACGCTTCGTAGAACGCGTCGATGTTACGCACGATCTGATTGCAACGGAACTCGTTCGGCGAGTGAGGGTCGATCGTGAGCAAGCGGATGGTCTCGGCGTCGCGGCCCTTCTGCTGCCAGATCTGCGCCCAGCTGAGCAGGAGCCGCTGGATGCCGGTGTACCCGTCGACGACCGGGCCGTCGAGGTCGGTCTCGCCCTGGCTCTCGAGGAACAGGCGGTATGCGGCGATCGCGATGCCCAGCCCGCCGAGGTCGCCGATGTTCTCGCCGATGGTGAGCGCGCCGTTGACGTGGTGCTCCTCGCTCAACCCCTGGGGGACGAGGGCCTCGTACTGGGCGATCAGGGCCTTGGTGCGCTCCTCGAACGCCGAGCGGTCGGCATCCGTCCACCAGTCGCGAAGCGACCCGTCGGCGTCGAAGCGGCTGCCCTGATCGTCGAAGCCGTGGCCGATCTCGTGACCGATGACCGCTCCGATGCCGCCGTAGTTGGCGGCCGCGTCGCGATCGGCGTCGAAGAAGGGGTACTGCAGGATCGCCGCGGGGAACACGATCTCGTTCATGAGCGGGTTGTAGTACGCGTTGACCGTCTGCGGGGTCATGTACCACTCGTCGCGGTCGATCGGCTGGCCGACCTTGGCGAGCTGGCGGTCGTGCTCCCAGACGTGCGCCCGACGGACGTTGCCGACGAGGTCGTCCGCGGTGATCTCGAGCTCCGAGTAGTCCTTCCAGCGGACCGGGTAGCCGATCTTCGGCACGAAGGTGTCGAGCTTGGCGAGGGCGCGCTCGCGGGTCTCGTCGGTCATCCACGACAGGCCCTGGATCGAGCGGCGGTACGCCTCGATCAGGTTCGCGACGAGACCGTCCATGGCATCCTTCGCCGCGGGCTGGAAGTGGCGCTCGACGTACACCTTGCCGATCGCTTCGCCCAGGGCCGCCTCGACGAGGCTGACGCCGCGCTTCCAGCGCTCGCGGTTCACCGGCACGCCGGTGAGCTGGGTGCCGTAGAAGGCGAAGTTCTCGGCGACGAAGGCCTCGGAGAGGAACGCCGCGGCGGCGTGCACGATCTTGAAACGCAGCCACGCCTTCCAGTCGTCGAGTCGCTCCTCGACGAGCAGGGCGCCGAGCGACTCGACGAAGCTCGGCTGGTAGACGACGACCTCGGCGAGCGCGTCCTCGTGTCCGGGGGCGACCCCCGCGCGCCACGGCTCGAGGTCGACGCCTGCGAGGGCGACGGTGTCGTCCCACGACTTCAGGTTGTAGGTCTTGACCGAGTCGCGGCTGTCTTCGCGCGTCCAGTGGTGCGCGGCGATGTCGGTCTCGAGGGCGAAGGTGCGATCGGCGGATGCCGCGGCCTCGGCGACCCCGGCGAGTTCGAGGATGCGCTCGATGTGCGCGCGGTAGGCCGCGCGGGTGTCGGCGAAGTTGTCGAGGCGGTAGTAGCTCTCGTCGGGCAGCGAGATGCCGCCCTGGTAGACGACGGGCACGTAACGGGTCGGGTCGCCCGGGTCGGGCTCGACGAAGAGGGTCAGCAGGCCGCTGATCCCGTCGCGCTCGAGTTCGCCGATGAGCCGGAGGAGCGAGGGGATGTCGGAGACGCCGTCGACGCGGTCGAGCTGCGGGGCGAGCGGCTCGCGACCGGCGGCTTCGATGCGGTCGGTGTCCATGAAGCTCGCGAACAGGTCGCCGATCTTGCGGGCTTCGCTGCCCGGCTCGGCGTCCTGCGACTCCTGGACGATGGTGCGCACGTCCGCCTCGGCCTGCTCGGCGATGAGGTGGAACGAGCCCCAGCGGGCCTTGTCGTCGGGGATCTCGGTGCGCTCGAGCCAGCTGCCGTTCACGTGGCGGAACAGGTCGTCCTGCGGGCGGATCTCGTCGCTGAGCTCGTCGAGCGCGAGACCGGAGCGGGGGATGTCGGTCATGGAGACAGGATAAGTGCCACACATCCACGGGGGCTCGGAACGGCCCTCCGCGCCGCGGGTGCGCCGCCGCGGCGGTGTCGCGACCCCGCCCTAGGCTCGGACCGTGACCACCCATCCGCCCGAGACGCTGAACCGCTCGATCCTGCGGCTCGCGCTGCCGGCCCTGGGCGCGCTCATCGCGGAACCGCTGTTCCTCATCGTCGACGCGGCGATGGTCGGCCACCTGGGCGTCGCTCCCCTCGCCGGACTGGGCATCGCGGGCGCCGTCCTGCAGACGATCGTCGGGCTGATGGTGTTCCTCGCCTACTCGACCACACCCGCGGTGGCCCGACGCTACGGCGCCGGCGAGTACGGCCGCGCCGTGCGCGTCGGGATCGACGGCATGTGGCTGGCCCTGTGCCTGGGCGCGTTGTTGGCCGCGGCCGGTTCGCTCGTCACGCCCGCGGTCGTCGATCTGTTCGGCGCCGCCCCCGATGTCGCCGAGAACGCGCGCACCTACCTGGCGATCTCGATGTGGGGTCTGCCGGCCATGCTCGTGGTCTTCGCCGCCACCGGGCTCCTGCGCGGCATGCAGAACACGGTCACCCCGCTCTGGATCGCCGGCCTGGGCTTCGGCGCGAACGCCCTCCTCAACGCCCTCTTCATCTACGGCTTCGGCTGGGGAATCGCCGGGTCCGCGATCGGCACGGTCGTCGCGCAGTGGGGGATGGTCGGCGCCTACGTGCTCGTCGCACGGCGACTGGCGCGGGTGCACACGGCATCCCTCGGCTTCCAACGCGAAAGCCTCGGCGGCACGGTGCGCTCCGGCGGGTGGCTGTTCCTGCGCACGGTCAGCCTGCGCGCCGCGTTCCTGGCCACGGTCGCCGTCGCCACGGGCCTCGGCTCGGCGGAGCTGGCCGGCTGGCAGATCGCGTTCACGATCTTCTCGACCGCCGCGTTCGCGCTCGACGCCCTCGCGATCGCCGCTCAAGCACTGATCGGCCGTTCTCTGGGTGCCGCCGACACCGTGACGGTGGGGCGGGTGCTCACCCGCACGAGCGCGTGGGGCATCTGGTTCGGCGTGGCGGTAGGGGCGGTGCTGGCGGCCACCTCGGGCGTCATCGGCGTGGTCTTCACGGGCGATGCCGAGATCGCCGCGCTCATTCAGCCCGCGTTGCTCGTGCTCGCGCTCGCCCAACCGCTGGCGGGGTTCGTTTTCGTGCTCGACGGCGTTCTGATCGGGGCCGGCGACGCGCGCTACCTCGCTCTCGCCGGGCTGCTGAACCTCGTGCCGTACGTTCCGGCGTTGGTCCTCGTGGCGCTGTTCGCGGGCGGCGGCGCCGTCGGCCTGGCGTGGCTTTCGGCGGCGTTCTTCGGGGTCTACATGGTGGCGCGGGCGCTCACCCTCGGGCTTCGGGTGCGCGGCCGGTCGTGGATGAGCGCGGGCGACGCCGCCTGAGGCGGCCTCACGGTGGGCGCGCACCGCGCGGACATCCGCCCGACGCGTTCGGGCGCGGGTCACGCCCAGCGGCGGCACCACTCGTACATGATCACGGCGGCGGCGGACGCTGCGTTGATCGAACGGGTCGATCCGTACTGCGTGATCTCGACGACCCCCGTGGCCGCCTCGATCGCCTCGGGGGACAGTCCCGGCCCCTCCTGACCGAAGAGCAGGACGCAGGCCTCGGGAAGGTCGGCGCGATCGACGGGCACCGACCCCTCGACGTTGTCCACCGCAATCACCGGCAGCCCCGCCTCGCGCGCCCAGGCGGCGAAGGCGGCGACGTCTTCGTGGTGGCGCACGTGCTGGTACCGGTCGGTGACCATGGCGCCGCGACGGTTCCAGCGGCGCTTGCCGACGATGTGCACCTCGGCCGCGAGGAAGGCGTTGGCGCTGCGAACGATGGACCCGATGTTGAGGTCGTGCTGCCAGTTCTCGATTGCGACGTGGAACGGATGCCGCTTCGCGTCGAGGTCGGCGACGATCGCGTCCATGCTCCAGTAGCGATACTCGTCGACCACGTTGCGGGTGTCGCCGTTCTCGAGCAGGTCGCGGTCGTAGCGCGGGTCGTCGGGCCACGCGTCCGCGCCCCCGGGCCACGGGCCCACGCCGTGCGTGGGGGGCGCTTCCTGCGGCGACGCCGGGCCGCCGGCATCCGTCGATCGGGGCTCGGCGGCGTCGCCCTGCGACGGCGGGGGGTTCTCGGCATCCGTCACCGTTTCAGGCTACTCGCGGTGCGGTGGCGACCTCGTCTCGACGGCACTGGACGGTCGGGGCGCGCGCCGCGCTTTCCGCGACATCGCACACTTTTCGGCCAACCGAAAAATTGCTACGGTTTCGGGGTGCCGAAAACATCGGATGCCGCGCCCCGCCGCCGCGCGCCGCAGCGCGCTCTCTGGCTGCTCGGACCCGCGATGGTCGCCGGCGTCGCGTACCTCGACCCGGGGAACGTCGCGAGCAACATGACCGCGGGGGCGACGTTCGGCTATCTGCTCGTGTGGGTCGTGGTGCTCGGCAACGTCATGGCGTGGCTGATCCAGTACCTCTCGGCGAAGCTCGGCATCGTCACAGGAGAGAGCCTCCCCCAGGTGCTCGGCCGTCGGATCCGTCACCCATGGACGCGACGCGCCTACTGGCTGCAGGCGGAGCTCGTCGCGATGGCCACCGACGTGGCCGAGGTCATCGGCGGTGCCGTCGCGCTGCATCTGCTGTTCGGCATCCCCCTCGTGTGGGGCGGGGCGATCACGGGGGTCATCTCGATGGGCCTGCTGCTCGTGCAGACGCGGCGCGGGGCGCGGGCCTTCGAGACTGTGCTGATCGGCCTGCTACTCGTGATCGCCGTCGGCTTCACGTTCGGCCTGTTCCTCGCGCCGCCCGAGCCCACCGGAGTGATCGCCGGTCTCGTGCCGAGATTCGAGGGCAGCACCTCGGTGCTGTTGGCGGCCTCGATCCTCGGGGCGACGATCATGCCGCACGCGATCTACGCGCACTCCGCTCTCGCCCGCGACCGTTTCGCGCCCACCGGCGACCCCGCCGACCCCTCGGGCGGCATCGCCGCGGCGCACGCCCACGCACCGGAGTCGGCGATCGCCCAGAGCCGCGCCGACACCCTCGCGCACGCCCGGGGCATCTCGACCCCCCGTCTTCTGCGCGCGACGCGCTGGGACGTCACGATCGCCCTCGCCGTCGCCGGCACCGTGAACCTGGCGATCCTGCTGCTCGCCGCGGCGAACCTCGCCGGCGTCGACGGCACCGACAGCCTGGAGGGCGCCTACGCGGCCCTGCGTGACGGACTGGGCCCGCTCGTCGCCACCCTGTTCGCGGTGGGACTGCTCGCGAGCGGTCTCGCCTCGACGTCCGTGGGCGCCTACGCGGGCGCCGAGATCATGCAGGGGCTGCTGCACGCGCGCATCCCCCTGCTCGCCCGCCGCCTCGTGACCCTCGTGCCGGCGCTCGTCATCCTCGGCCTCGGCGTCGACCCCACCCTCGCGCTCGTCCTCAGCCAGGTCGTCCTGTCGTTCGGCATCCCCTTCGCGCTCGTCCCGCTCGTGGCCCTCACCCGTCGACCCGACGTGCTCGGCGAGTACCGCAACCGGGGGCTGACCACGGCGGCCGGAGTGCTGGCATCCGTCTTCCTCATCGCCCTCAACGCCCTGCTCCTGTGGCTGGTGTTCACCGGCGGATAGGCTGACGGAGTGGAATCGCCCGTGGCCGACGACTATCTCAAGGCGATCTACCACCACACCGAGTGGCAGGACAATCCGATCACGCCCTCGCAGCTCGCCGCGGTGCTGAGCCTCGCACCGTCGAGCGTGACCGAGATGGTCAAGAAGCTCGCCGCGCAGGGGCTCGTCACACACCGGCCGTACGGACCGGTGTCGCTGACGACCGCGGGCGGGCGACGTGCGGCGGGCGTCATCCGTCGCCATCGTCTCATCGAGACCTGGCTCGTGCGCGAATTCGGCTACTCGTGGGACGAGGTGCACGACGAAGCGGAAGTCCTCGAGCACTCCCTCAGCGACCGTCTGCTCGAGGGCATCGACGAGCGGCTCGGCCGCCCGCGTTTCGATCCCCACGGAGATGCGATCCCGGATGCCGACGGCTCGGTGCACCGCGAACCCTTCGTGCTCCTCGCCGAGGCGCCGGCCGGGCACTCGGGTCGGGTCCTGCGCGTGAGCGACCGCGATCCGGAGCTGCTGCGGGCCCTCGTGGAGAACGGCATCGACGTGGGGCATGAACTCGAGGTGCTCAGCGACGACGTCGTGCGCGCCGACGGCGTCGAGGTGTCGTTGCCCGCGGGGGCGGGGAGCTCGGTCTGGCTGACGCGCTGACACGCGTCACCGGGGCGAGCTGAGCCCTCTCACCGAGATCGAGTGAAGCCCCGGATTCAGGATGCCGCGCGTCGGGCCCGATCGAACGGCCACCGCACGTGCGTCGCCGTCTCGCACGCGCGCCACAGGTCGGCGCCGAGCTCTCCGCCGCGCGTCCGACGAGCGGGGGTCGCCACTCGCGGTGCGCCCCGCGCGACCAGCGCCGGTCCGTACATCGAGCCGCCCTCGGCGAGAGGGTCGACGAGCGCGCGGACGAGCGCCCAGGCCCCCTGCTCTTTGGACTGCGTGATCGGGGCCTGCAGGTTGTCGAGGAAGCGGGTGAGACGACTCGGCTCGTTGACCCCGCGCACTCCGCGGGTCCGGCCGCTCGTGGAGTACCCGGGGTGCGCGACGAGGCTCTCGACCGGGACGCCGTGAGCCATCAGGCGCTTCTGCGCCTCGAGCGCCAGAGCGGTCGTCGCCGCCTTCGACTGCACGTACGCGCGCCAGGGCGAATAACCCTCACGCAGTTCGGGGTCGGTGGGGACGTGGCGCCACAGCGAGGTCGACATGCTGCCGACCCACACCATGCGACCGCGCGCAGCGGCCAGGGGCTTGAGCAGCTCGCCGGCGAGCGCGAAGTGCCCGAGCACGTTGGTCGCGAACACCAACTCGTGGCCGCCGGCGGTCTCGCGCTCCTTGGGCGGGTGGACGATGCCCGCGTTCAGCAGCAGACCGTCGAGGCGCCCGCGCGCGCGGGCCGTGGCAGCGGCGGCACGCACCGAGCCCATGTTGCTGGTGTCGAGCAGCAGCGTCTCGATGCTGGCATCCGGAGTCGATCGCTTGATCGCGGCCTTGGCCGCGGACATCTTGTTGGGATTGCGCCCCGTCAGCAGCACATGGGCTCCGGCGCCGGCGAGCTGCTCGCAGGCGAAGAAGCCGAGCCCGCGCGTGGCGCCCGTGACCAGATAGGACCGCCCGGAGAGGTTCGGGAGGTTCTCGGGGTCCCATTCGGTTCGCGTCACCCTTCGACCCTAACGAGATCGAGCCCGTCCGTCACGGGTGCATTCCGCAGACGGAATACCGCCCGACGAAAAGTTTTTCGCGACCTCGCGTGACGAATCCCGCTCGGGGTGCGTCTCCTCTGTGAGCAACCCGCTCCGTCGCGACGAGATACTCCCGCCGCCGACGCCGACACGACAAGAAGGAGTCAGATCATGGGTCTCGACGACAAGATCAAGAACGCCGCTCAGGACATCGTGGGCAAGGCGAAGGAAGCGATCGGCAACGCGACCGACAACGACAAGCTCGCCGCCGAAGGCAAGGCCGACCAGGTCAAGGCCGACGCCAAGAAGGCCGGCGAGAACGTGAAGGACACCTTCAAGTAAGTCGGCTTCCGCGGACGGGCGGGCCACGACTCCGGTCGGGCCCGCCCGCGCTCGTTCACGGGGAAATCACCCCCTGGGAGCGTGTCGATGGCCGGGTCTAGGCTGGGCCCCATGCGGACCCGAGGCGACATCGAGTGCTGGCTGACCGATATGGACGGCGTTCTCGTCCATGAGAACACGCCCATCGCCGGAGCATCAGAGTTGCTCGCGCAGTGGCGCTCCGAGGGCACGCCGTTCCTCGTACTGACGAACAACTCGATCTACACCCCGCGCGATCTCAGCGCCCGTCTGCGGGCGTCGGGGCTCGTCGTCCCTGAGTCGTCGATCTGGACGTCGGCGCTCGCCACGGCCGACTTCCTGAAGTCGCAGATGCCCGGCGGCTCCGCCTTCGTCATCGGCGAGGCGGGGCTCACCACCGCCCTGCACGAGGCGGGCTTCATCATGACCGAGACCACCCCCGACTACGTCGTCGTGGGCGAGACCCGCAACTACTCGTTCGAAGCGATCACGAAGGCGATCCGCTTCATCCGCGGGGGCGCGCGGTTCATCGCGACGAATCCGGACGCCACGGGCCCCTCGACCGAGGGAGTGCTGCCCGCCACCGGAGCCATCGCGGCCCTGATCACCAAGGCCACGGGCAAGGAGCCCTACATCGTCGGCAAGCCCAACCCGATGATGTTCCGCTCCGCCCTCAACCGCATCGGCGCCCACAGCGAGAACACCGGCATGATCGGCGACCGCATGGACACCGACATCGTCGCCGGCATCGAGGCGGGCCTGCACACGGTGCTCGTGATGACCGGCATCAGCGACCAGCGCGAGATCGAGCGCTACCCGTTCCGCCCCGACGAGATCCTGGGCTCGGTCGCCGAACTCGTGCGCGCCGAACCCGTCGAGACCGATCTCGCCGACGGCGAAGAGGGCCTCGAAGCGGGACTCTGAGCCCGAGGAGACCACATCATGGACGACCGCACTCTCTGGCTGATCGTCGCCTTCGTCATCACGGCGGGAACACTCGTCGCCTTCATCGTGCAGTGGCGCCGTTCGCGTCGCGGCGGCAGCGGTCGTCGCGACCCGTTCGATGGGCCGGGAGACGACGCGCCCTGAGCACGGCTGTCGCGCCGTTCGGGGCGGCGCGGGGTCGGCATCCACCCCCTGATCGTCACGAGAACAGGGCGTGTCACCGCGACAGGACGAGTCGCGCGGAATCGGCCTGTTCTCAGCGCACCTGCCTGTTCTGGCGACGCGGCGGGCTTACTGCGGGGCGAGGCCCAGGTCGTCGAGGTCGATCGACCCGAGCCACTGCAGGCCCTCGGCCTCGATCGCGGCCTGAGCGCCGGTCTTGCGGTCGACGATCACGGCGACGGCGACGACCTCGGCACCCTCGCGGCGCAGGGCCTCGACGGCCTTGAGCGCCGACTGACCGGTGGTCGAGGTGTCTTCGACGACGACGACGCGCTTGCCCTTCACATCGGCGCCCTCGATCTGGCGGCCGCGGCCGTGGTCCTTGGGCTCCTTGCGCACGACGAACGCGTCGAGCGGGCGACCGGCGTGCACCGACTCGTGCATGACGGAGTTGGCGATGGGGTCGGCGCCGAGCGTGAGTCCGCCGACGGCGACGACGCCGTCGAGGTCTTTCACCAGGTCGAGCACCAACCGGCCGATCGCGGGAGCGGCGCGGTGGTCGAGGGTGAGCTTGCGCATGTCGACGTAGTACGTCGCCTTCTTGCCGCTCGAGAGGGTGAAGTCGCCGTGGAACACCGCCTCGTCCTTGATGAGGCCGATGAGGGCCTGACGGTCGGCTTCGAGCTCGGGCGTGGAGGCGGTGGTCACGGCCCCGAGTTTAGTGCTCCATACGGATAACGCCGGGGTCACCCTGGCCGCCGATGTCGGCGGCCGAAAGTAGGCTGGATGCCATGCGCCTGGCCACCTGGAACGTCAACTCCATCCGTGCCCGCGTCACCCGCACCGTCGAGTTCTGCGTGCGCGAGCACATCGACGTGCTGGCGATGCAGGAGATCAAGTGCAAGACGGAGCAGTTCCCGTACGCGGCGTTCGAAGAGGCCGGGTACCACGTCGCCGCGCACGGCCTGAACCAGTGGAACGGCGTCGCCATCGCGAGCCGTGAGCCCCTCGAAGACGTCGAGATCGGCTTCCCCGGCATGCCCGGGTTCGAGAAGGGCAAAGAGGGCCCCGACCTGCCGCAAGAGGCGCGCGCGATCGGCGCGACCGTCAACGGCGTGCGCGTGTGGAGCCTCTACGTGCCCAACGGGCGCGGGCTCGACGACCCGCACTACGTCTACAAGCTCGACTGGCTCGACAAGCTGCGCCAGTACACGGCCGACACCCTCGAGAAGAGCCCCGATCTGCCGCTCGCGCTGACCGGCGACTTCAACATCGCCCCGACCGACGACGACAACGGCGACCCCACGGTCGTCGAGGGCGCGACCACCCACGTCTCCCCGCCCGAGCGCGAGGCGTTCCGCGCCTTCGAGGCCGCCGGCCTCACCGACGTCGTGCGTCCGCTGATCCCCACCGGCTACACCTACTGGGACTACAAGCAGCTGCGCTTCCCCCGCAACGAGGGCCTGCGCATCGACTTCATCCTCGGCTCGCGGGCGTTCGCCGACGCGGTGCACGGCGCCGAGATCCACCGCAACGAGCGCAAGGGCGAAGTCCCCAGCGACCACGTGCCCGTGGTCGCTGACCTCGACCTCTCGGGCGCCGACGACGAGGACGACCTGCCGATGATCTTCGGCTGAGCGCCGCCGCAGCGGCATCCGGAAACTCTTTTCCGCACCCTGTCGATTCCTTCGGTGCCCATTCGACGCGATAGTAGGGGAACGGTTCCCCGGAGCACCGACGAGAGAAGACGACGATGAAGTACATGCTGATCATGCGCGGCACCGACGAGGCGTACGCGGAGTACAAGAAGATCCCGTTCGAGCAGGTCATCAACGAGATGGGCGCGTACAACGAGTCCATGGTCAACGCGGGGGTGCTCGTCGCCGGCGACGGCCTCGCCGAAGACATGAGCAAGAACTTCGTCGTCGAGTTCGGCGGTGAGGAGCCGGTCGTCACCGACGGCCCCTACGGCGAGACCCATGAGCTGTTCAACGGCTTCTGGATCATCGAGGTCTCCAGCAAGGACGAGGCCGTCGAATGGGCGCGACGCGCGCCTCTCATCGCGGGCAACACGCTCGAGGTGCGCCGCGTGACCGACGAGACCGACTTCGCGGCCTTCGCCGACAACGAGTACATCCAGAAGGAAGAGGGCTGGCGCGAGGAGCAGGCCGCGCGCTGACCCGACGTGACCGACGACCTCTCGCGACGCGTCGCGGCGATCTGGCGCATCGAAGGCGCCCGCATCGTCGCGACGCTAGCGCGCGTGGTCGGTGATCTGCCCACCGCCGAAGACCTTGCGCACGACGCTCTGCTCGAGGCCCTGGCGCAGTGGCCCCGCGAGGGCGTGCCGCACAACCCCGGGGCCTGGCTCACCGCTGTCGCGAAGCGCCGCGCGATCGACGGGTGGCGTCGCGAGCGGGTGCGCGGCGAGAAGTACGAGCTCATCGGCGCCGATCTCGACGAGCTGGCGGATGCCGTGTGGCAGCCCATCGACGACGACGTGCTGCGCTTGGTGTTCACGGCGTGTCATCCGGTCCTCGCGCGCGACGCGCAGGTCGCGCTGACCCTCAAGGTCGTCGGTGGTCTCGACACGGAGGCGATCGCACGGCTCTTCCTCGTACCGGTCCCCACCATGCAGCAGCGGATCGTGCGCGCCAAGAAGGCGTTGAGCGCGGCCGGGGCGCCGTTCGAGGTGCCCGAGCCCTCGGAGTGGCCCGCTCGACGGACCGCCGTGCTGGCGGTGATCTACCTGATCTTCACCGAGGGCTACGCCGCGAGCACCGGTGACGCGGTGCTGCGCACCGAGCTCGCGCACGAGGCCGTGCGGCTGGGGCGCGTGCTCGGTCGTCTGCTCCCCCGCGAGCCGGAAGTGCTCGGGCTGTCGGCGCTCATGGAGCTGCAGGCGTCGCGCTTCGCCGCCCGCGTCGATGCGAACGGCGATGCCGTGCTGTTGGCCGACCAAGACCGTCGGCGCTGGGACCGGTCGGCGATCGCGCGCGGCAGGGCGCTGCTCGAACGCGCCGAAGCCCTCGGGCGAAGCGCCGGGCCGTACCAGCTGCAGGCGTCGATCGCGCTCTGTCACGCCGAGGCCCCGAGTGTCGACACCACGGATTGGCCGCGCATCGTGCAGCTCTACGACGCGCTCGGTCGGCTCGGAGCCAATCCGGTCGTGGCGCTCAATCGCGCGGTCGCGGTGGCCATGGCATCCGGTGCCCTCGACGGCCTCGCGGCCGTCGACGCGCTCTCGGCGACCGGGAAGCTGAAGGGGTCGCACCTCATCCCGTCGGTGCGCGGTGAGTTGCTGTCGCGCCTGGGGCGATCGGCCGAGGCGCGCGCGGAGCTGCTCGCCGCCGCCGGGCTCACGCGCAACGAGCGCGAGGCGGCGCTGCTCCGACGCAAGGCCGAGGCGCTGGCTCTCAATTCCGACGGACAGTCGGAGGGGTAGGGCCGGTCCTTCGAGCGGGAACCCGGCGCGCGCGAGGACGGGGCCGAGGGCGAACCCCCGACCCCGTCGCGAGAGGTGCCTCAGACGGCGGGGACCTCGGCGGGAGCGGTGCGCTTCGCAAGGGTCACGAGCGCCTCGATGATCGAGCGCAGGAACGCGGCCGTGCCCTCGTCGGTGACGGTGCCGTCCTCTTCGAACAGGCCGGGGGTCGACTGGATGTAGCCCTCGGGCTGACCGAGGACGAGCGCGTTGTAGTGCAGGAGCACGGCGCGCAGGTGCTGCTGGCCGGCGGCGGTGGCGATGCCGCCCTGCGAGGTGCCGATGACGGCGGTGGGCTTGTCGGTGAACGAGGCCTCGCCGTAGGGGCGGGCCGACCAGTCGAGGGCGTTCTTGAGCACGCCCGGGATCGAGCGGCTGTACTCGGGGGTCACGACGAACATGGCGTCGGTGTCTTCGATGGCCTTCTTGAAGTCGAGCGCGACCTGGGGGAAGTCGCCGTCGTAGTCGGGCGAGTAGAAGGGCAGGTCCTTGATCGGGACCTCCTTCAGCGTCACGCCCTCGGGGGCGACCTTCTCGAGCGCCTTCGCCAGACGGCGGTTGATCGAGGTGCTGGAGATGCTGCCGACGATGTAGCCGATCGTGTAGTCGGTCACGATGATCCTCTTTCTGGACGACGGGGGCGCCGGGCGCCCGAACTCATTCACGTGCAAGCATCACGATCGAACCTGTATTCCCCCTCCTCTTGACTCCGCCTCGCGGGGGATGCAGGTGTCGGCGGTCCGCTCTAGCGTGGAGGGATGCCACGACTCACGCGCGCGCAACAGCGCAACGACATCGTGCTCGCGGTCGTGCTGTTCCTCGGGGGCGTGCTGAGTGCGGTGCTGTCGTCGATATCGGGCATCTACGGCGACCAGCAGGGCTCTCTCGCCGTGGCGCTCGGCTACGTCGCCGTACTCGCGATCCCGCTGGCGTTCCGCCGACGGTGGCCGTCGGTGGCGGCGGTCATCGTGACCTTCGCGTACTTCCTCGCCGTGACCTTCCGCATCCCCGAGCTCTATGCCGGCAACATTGCCATGTTCATCGCGCTGTACACGGTCGGCGCGTGGGAGACGAACCGCCGGCGCGCGACGATCGTGCGCATCGCCCTCATCGTGGGCATGTTCGCGTGGTTGTTCGTCGTCATGTTCCAGCAGGCCACGCTCCCCGTCGGCGAAGAGGTCGAGGGGGCCTTCTCTCGGGCGGGGTCGTTCTCGCCCTTCGTCGCGTACCAACTGCTCACCATCGGGGTGAACGCTCTGTTCTTCGGGGGCGCCTACTACTTCGGCGACCGCTCCTACCAGCAGATGCGCGAGCGCGCGGCCCTCGAGGAGCGCACGGCGGAGCTCGAGTCCGAGCGCGAAGTGACCGCGGCGCAGGCCGTGGCCCTCGACCGCGTGCGCATCGCGCGCGAGCTGCACGACGTGGTCGCCCATCACGTGTCACTGATGGGCGTTCAGGCGGGCGTCGCCCGCTCGCTCCTGACCCGCGACCCCGACGCCGCTCGAGAGACGCTCTCGAGCGTCGAGAGCTCGGCGCGCACCTCTCTTCACGAGCTGCGCCAGCTGCTCGAGACGCTGCGCGCCCCGGGGTCGGACGGCGCCCCCGACACCGCCCCCACCACCCATGGCCTGACGTCGATCCCGTCGCTGGTCGATGACGCCACCGCCGCAGGGCTTCCGACGACCTTCACCCTCGTCGGCCAACCCGCGTGCGACCCGCCACCCCTCGTGCAGGTCAACCTCTACCGCATCGCCCAAGAGGCGTTGACGAACGCCCGCCGCCACGCGGGTCCCGACGCCACCGCCGACGTGCGCCTTCGGTTCGAATCGGATGCCGTCGAGCTCGAGATCTCGAACACCGGGCGCAGCGGTTCCGCAACCCCGGGCCTCGGTCAGCTCGGCATGCGCGAGCGCGCCGCCGTCTCGGGCGGGACGATCGAGATCGGGCCGCGCTCACGCGGCGGATACCTCGTGCGGGCGCGTGTGCCCCTCGCTGCGGCGGAGGTGGCGAATGTCTGAGCTGCGCGTTCTGCTGGTCGACGACCATGCCATGATGCGGGCGGGGTTCCGGACGATCCTGTCGCTCGAGCCCGACATCGACGTGGTGGGTGAGGCGGCATCCGGTGTCGAGGCCCTCGCCGCCGCGGCCCGTCTGCGACCCGATGTCATCTGCATGGACGTGCAGATGCCCGACATGGACGGCCTCGAAGCGACCCGGCAGCTGACCGCCGACCCCGCGTCGGAGGCGGCCGTCCTCATCGTCACGACCTTCGACCGCGACGACTACCTCTTCGCGGCGCTGGCCGCCGGGGCCAGCGGATTCCTGCTCAAGAACGCGGGGCCGGAGGAGCTGGTGTCGGCCGTCCGGATCGTCGGATCCGGCGATGCTCTGCTCGCCCCCGAGGTCACCCGCCGGGTCATCGCGCGTTTCGCGACGCGTGACGCCGAGGTGCCGGCATCCCCTCCCTCCGCCACCGTCGAACCGCTGAAGATGAGCGAGCCGCTGACCGAGCGCGAGAGCGAGGTGCTCTCCCTCGTCGCCGAGGCGCTCAGCAACGCCGAGATCGCGGCGCGCCTGTTCATCGGCGAGGCGACGGTGAAGACGCACGTGTCGAACGTGCTGCAGAAGCTCGGCGCGCGCGACCGCGTGCAGGCCGTGGTGCTGGCGCACCGGCACGGCCTGGCCTGACCGCCGGCGCTGTCGAGCGCCGCTCCCGCACCGAGACGCCCTGCGATCCGCGAGCTCACCGACCGTCCGGTGTCATGCCGGGTCGTCTCGACGGACGCGGGTGACCTCGGCGGCGCCGTGGCGGGCGGCACCCCCTCCCCCTCACGGTGGAGCCACGAACCGCCCCACGGCGGAGGTGGCGCGGCATCCCTATCCCTAGCGTGGGAGACATCGAGAAGAAGGGATGGATCGTGCTCCATCTGGACGGCATCACCAAGAGCTACGGCGGACGCCGCGTGCTCGACGGCGTGGGCTTCGACGTCGCCCCCGGGCGCCTCACGGGCTTCGTCGGCGGCAACGGCGCGGGAAAGACCACGACGATGCGCATCGCGCTGGGCGTGCTCGGCAAGGACGCGGGCACCGTCGAATTGAACGGCGCGGCGGTCACCACCGCCGACCGGCGCCGCTTCGGCTACATGCCCGAGGAGCGCGGGCTGTACCCGAAGATGAAGGTGGCCGAGCACATCGCCTACCTCGCTCGGTTGCACGGCTTCGGCAAGGCGGAGGCGACCCGCAAGGCGACGACGCTCCTCGAGCGCCTGGGCCTCGGCGAGCGCCTCGGCGATCTCATCGAGACGCTCTCGCTCGGCAACCAGCAGCGCGCGCAGATCGCCGCCTCGCTCGTGCACGAGCCCGAGGTGCTGATCCTCGACGAGCCCTTCTCGGGTCTCGACCCGCTCGCGGTCGACGTGGTGGCCGGCGTGCTCCAGGAGAAGGCCGCCGACGGCGCGGCCGTGCTGTTCTCGTCGCACCAGCTCGACGTCGTCGAGCGCCTCTGCGACGACCTCGTCATCATCGCCGACGGCACGATCCGCGCGAAGGGAAGCCGCGAAGGTCTCCGCGCCGAGCACGCGACCCACCGCTACGAGCTGGTCTCGCGCGGCGACACCGGGTGGCTGCGCGACGAGCCCGGGGTGCAGGTGATCGACTTCGACGGCGGATACGCCCTCTTCGACGCCGACGACGACCTCACCGCCCAGCGCGTGCTGCGCGACGCGGTCGGCCGCGGCGACGTCGCCAGCTTCTCTCCTCAGCGCCCCACCCTGG
Source organism: Microbacterium testaceum StLB037 (assembly GCF_900104345.1). Taxonomy (GTDB): domain Bacteria; phylum Actinomycetota; class Actinomycetes; order Actinomycetales; family Microbacteriaceae; genus Microbacterium; species Microbacterium testaceum_A. The sequence goes on along the minus strand of NZ_FNJN01000002.1, from coordinate 346,219 downwards.
CCGAGATCTTCAAGGAGGTCATCCAGTGAGCACTCCGACCATCACCCCTCCCCCCTCGTCGACCACGGCGGCACCCCACCGCGCGCCGGGAGAACTGCACAGCATCTGGCTGGTCGCCGAGCGCGAGATCGGCTCGAAGCTGCGCAGCAAGGCCTTCGTCATCTCGACCGCAATCCTCATCGTCGCGGCCCTCGCGTCGGTGCTCTGGGGCGGTTTCACCGCCTCGAACGCCAGCGCCAGCGGCATCCCGGTCGCCGTCACCTCGCAGACGCAGAGCGCTGTGTCGGGTCTCGACGGGCTCGAAGTGACGGTCGCCGACAGCGACGACGCCGCGCGCGCCCTCGTGGCGGACGGGACGGTGGATGCCGCCCTGGTCTCGGGATCGTCGGAGTCGGCGTTCGACTTCACCGTCGTGGTGAAGGACAGCGTCCCCTCGACGCTCCTGCAGATGCTGAGCGACACCCCGCCGGTGGACCGCCTCGAGCCCGGGTCGAACGCCGCCGACGTGCTGCGGTACTTCATCGCGCTGGCCTTCGGCATCGTCTTCCTCATCGCGGCGACGACCTTCGGCGGGACGATCGCGCAGAGCGTGGTGGAAGAGAAGCAGACGCGCGTGGTCGAGATCCTCATCTCGGCGATCCCCGTGCGGGCCCTGCTCGCGGGCAAGGTGCTCGGCAACACGATCCTCGCGATGGCCCAGATCGTTCTGCTCGCCGCCGTCGCGGTCGTGGGACTGGCCGTCACCGGTCAGGCCGGGGTGCTCGACGCTCTCGGCGCCCCGATCGCGTGGTTCGCGATCTTCTTCCTGTTCGGCTTCGTCCTTCTCGCGGCGCTGTTCGCCGCGGCCGCGGCGATGGTCTCGCGCCAGGAGGACATCGGGGCGACGACCACCCCGATCACCATGCTGATCATGGCGCCGTACTTTCTCGTGATCTTCTTCAACGACAACCCCGTCGTGCTGACGATCATGTCGTACGTGCCGTTCTCGGCTCCGGTGGGGATGCCGCTGCGCATGTACCTCGGCGACGCGCAGTGGTGGGAGCCCGTGCTCTCGCTCCTCGTGCTGCTGGCCTCGTGCGTGCTCGCGATCGGCGTCGCCGCGCGCATCTACCGCAACTCGCTGCTGCGCATGGGGGCGCGCGTCAAGCTCGGCGAGGCTCTGCGGGGCTGACCGGTTCGGGTCCGGTCGGCGGGCGGGTGGATGGTGCGGCTTCGGCATCCACCCGCCCTTTTCGTCGTCGTGAAGAGGCATCGTTAGGCTCGATGACATGCTGCGCCTGCTCGCTTTCCTCGCGCTCGGAGCCGTCCTCGGCGGTCTCGCGGTAGCCGCCCTCGGGGATCAGGAAACGGGTTTCGGGATCTTCGGAATCGCTCTCGCGGTCTTCATCATCTCGACCGTGCTCGTCAGCGTCGCGAAGTCCCTGTCTCCCGCGCTCCCCTCGCCGGCGGCGGTCACCGCGGCCCGCGACGCTCGCCGTCTCGGCCACGCGCGCATCGACGGGGTCCGCCAGACCGGCACCCTCGTCAACGACCAGCCGGTGTGCGAGATCGACGTCACGGTGATCGCCCTCGACGGCGGGGCGTGGGCCACCACCCTCCGTCGGATCGTCCCCCTGATCGAGCTCGCCGCGTATCAGCCGGGCCTCGAGCGTGATGTCGTGATCCTGCTCGACGGCGGCCCCGAGGTCGTCTTCGCCGACGGCGAGCTCTCCCCCACCGAGCGGGAGCGACTCGTCGTGCCGGCCCGATCCGCGGTCGAGCTGCGGCAGATCGAAACGGGAACCCGCGTCCGCAACGGACGCCGGAGCGGCCCCCTGCTCGGCGTGGGTCGTCGCGGGCGGCCGTGGCGCCTGGCCCTGTTCGCGATGGCCACGATCGTGGCCGCGACCGTGGTCCTGCTGCCCTATCGCGACGGCATCGCCCTCACGGTCGCCGCGTGGCAGGACGGCCGCTGGAGCGCCGACATGCGCACCCCCGACTCCCTGCAGACGGCGAAGCGCGCCTTGCAGGCCGAGATCGGCCACGATCAGGTGGTCTCGATCGTCGTGACCCCGGATGCCGTGATCGTCGACGCCCCGATCCGCGCCGGGGAACAGGCGACCGACGAGTGGAACTTCCGCGCGGGGCGTGTCACCCACGAGGGAGCCGCGCTGAGCCAGCCCCGCGTCGCCGAGGAGCAGTTCTCGTGGAGCGACCTCGCGCTCGACCGGGTGTGGCCCGCCCTTCAGGAGGCCTCGGACCAGAGCGGCCTTCCGATCGAAGGCGCGCCGGTGTCCATCAGGCGCACCAGCGACAGCGATATCGAAAGCCCCACGTTCACCGAGAGCGTGGGGGTTCCGGACGTCTCGTTCGGACTCAGCGACGACTACCGCAGAGCGTCCTTCACCCTCTCGGCCGACGGAAGCCGGCTCACACCGATCGGGTGAACCCGGTCACTCGTCGAGGACGGCGAGCACGTTGCCCGCCGGGTCGCGGAACCACGCGATCAGCGGACCGCCCTCGCGCATGATCCCGCGGGAATCGGTGGGGAAGTCGGCGTCGTCGTAGATCTTCGTGTCGACGCCGCGCGAGCGCAGATCGTCGACGGCCGCCTCGACGTCGGCCACCGGGAAGTTGAGCACGGTGAACGACGCGGGCTCGTGGCGCGGCTTGCCGTAGACGAGGACGCGCCCTCCGGACCCCAGATGGAGCGTGAGGAACCCCGACCCCTCGAGCACCTCCACCCGGAGTCCGAGGGTGTCCGCGTAGAAGCGGTGAGCGGCCTCGAGGTCGTCGACCGCGAACCCCGAAAACGCGCCATCGGCACGGAACATGATGTCCTCCTTCGCTATTGCGCCACGTAGGCCGTGACGCTCGGTGACAGACGGATCGGGATGCCGGTGACGTCGGAACCGTCGGGGTCGCCGATCGCGACGGTCAGACTCTCGTCGACACCGAAGATCGCGGCTCCCTCCTGCGCTCCGCTCGCGCACCCGGCCGACCACGGACGGTTGTCGGTGGACGTGAACGTCACGATGCAGCGCCCGTCCCCGTCGTCGGGTTGGGCGAGGTAGATGCGGAAGTCGCTGACCGTGGCGATGTAGCGCGTGCTCCCGGCGTCGATCCCGCTGTCGCGCAGGATCTCGGCCGAGATGACGTCCTCGACCGTCTGCGGGAACGTCAGTTCGGGAAGGGCCGCCGCTGCGGGGTCGGGGGTCGCCGCCACGGTCGGTGCCGTGCTCGCCCCGATCGCGATGCCGATCCCGAGCACGACGAGGGCGCCGACGACGGTCGCGATGATGCGGAGGAGGCGACGCGGCGGCGAGGCCGTGGCATCCGGGATCGTGGCGCGGGTGCGGTCCACCTCGCCGTCCGGCTCCGACGTGCCGGGCTCGGAGAGGGCGTAGGCGTCAGAGGCCGTCGAGGGGTCGGCCCGTGGGCCGACGGGGGACGAGGGCCGCGTGGGATCGAGCGCTCCGACGGGGGCGGGTGCCGCGGCCGTGACGGGGACGGCAGAGCGACGCGCGCGTTCCTCGAGCTCGGCGAGGCGCTCGATCATGTCGGGCGTCGCCGTGGCCCCCTCGGCCCCGTACACGCGCTCGCGCAGGCGGTGCAGCTCGACGTCGTCGTCCATGCGTTGACTCTAGGCCCGGGTCGGCGCGACCGGCCCGACTCAGTCCCCGCGGGTGGGCGCCGTGGCGTCGAGGGCGTCGGCGGCACCGACCAGAGCGAGGTGCGAGAGCGCCTGCGGGGTGTTCCCGGCCTGTCGACCGGTCGTCGGGTCGTACTCCTCGGACAGCAGGCCGAGATCGTTGGCGACGGCGGTCAGCCGCTGCATGAGAGCGAGGGCCTCGTCGCGGCGCCCGCTGTGGGCGTACTGGCCGACCAGCCAGAACGAGCAGGCGAGGAAGGGGTGCTCGTCGCCGGTGAGACCGTCGACACCCGTCGTCCGGTACCGCAGCAGCCAGCCGTCGGGCATGAGCGTCTCTTCCATGCGCGCCACGGTGGCGAGCATGCGCGGGTCGTCGTAGGCGCAGAAGCCCACCTGCGGCAGCACGAGCAGCGAGGCGTCGACCTCGTCGGTGTCGAAGTGCTGGGTGAACCACCCGCCGGCGTGCACGCCGCGCGCATCGATCTCGGCCCGGACCCGGTCGCGCAGGGTGCGCCAGGTCTCGACGTCGCCATCGAGCCCGCCCTCTTCGACGGCCCGGATGCCGCGGTCGAACGCGGCCCACACCATCGCCCGCGAGTGCGTGAAGAAGTGCGGGTCGCCGCGCATCTCCCAGATGCCGAGATCGGGGCGATCGACCTCGGCGGCCAGTTGATCGAGGAGCGCACGCTGCAGGGACCACGAGAACGTCGTCTCTTCGACGCCGGCGTCACGAGCCGCCTCGAGGGCCACCATGACCTCGCCGATGACGTCGGCCTGGTACTGATCGACCGCGCCGTTGCCGATGCGCACGGGGGCCGCGCCCCCGTAGCCGGGAAGACCGGAGATCTCGCGCTCGGGCAGATCGCGCTCGCCCGCGATGCCGTACATGATCTGCACGTCCGCCGGATCGCCCGCGATCGCCCGCAGGAGCCAATTGCGCCAGCGGTGAGCCGCGTCGAGGTACCCGTGATCGATGTACGCGCTCAGGGTGAGGGCGGCGTCGCGCAGCCAGACGTAGCGGTAGTCCCAGTTGCGCGAGCCGCCGAACGCCTCGGGGAGCGAGGTGGTCGCCGCCGCGACGATGCCGCCCGTCTCGGAGTGGGTCAGGGCGCGGAGAACCATGAGCGAGCGGGTGACGAGTGCCGCGTGCGTACCGGCCGACTGCACCCGGTCGGCCCACGCGGCCCACCATTCGCGGGTCCGCTCGAGCGCCGCCTCGACGTTGAACGGCGCCGGCGGATCCTGCCACGACGGCCCCCACGCCAGCACCGAGTCGACGCTCGCGCCCGCGACCGTCGTCCATCGGCCGCGGTGAGCGGTGTCGACGGCGATGAGGCGGGGGCCCCGGAGGGTGACGGCGTCGGGTCCGGCGACGGCCAGGATGGCGTGCTCGTCGCCGCGGCCCACCTGGCGCACCCACGGCACGGCGCGGGCGTAATCGAAGCGGAGCCGCACCTCGCTGACGAAGTCGACCTCTCCCGACACCCCGACCACGCGGCGGATGAGCGCCTCGACGCCCTCGTCGACCGGCATCGCGTCGTAGACGTCGGCGACCCCCGTCGCGGTCTCCCATCGCGTGACGAGGACGAAGGTGTCCCCGTCGTAGCGCCGGGTCGCCGTGGCCTCGGGATCGGCCGGCCGCAGCGACCACGCCCCGTGGGACTCGTCGCCAAGCAGGGCACCGAACATCGATCCGCTGTCGTACCGCGGCAGGCACAACCAGTCGACGCTCCCGGCGGAGGAGACGAGGGCGGCGGATCGGCAGTTGCTGAGGACCGCGTAGTCCTCGATCGGAGTCGTCACCCTCGGATTGTGGCAGGTGCCGCCGACATCATGGCCGAACATCGCGCTAGTGGCATCCATGCGCCCGCTGCAAGCGGCACGGCGATGTCGCAACCGGACGCTACGGTGGCCCCATGGCGGCGGACACCACCCTGATCATCCTGGGCGCTTCGGGCGACCTCACCTCTCGACTGCTCCTCCCGGCCCTCGGCCAGCTGCTCTCGCGCGAACCGAAGCGATCGGTGCGCCTGCACGGGGCGGGCGTGGAGGACTGGACCGACGAGCATTGGCGCGAGGTCGTGCGCAAGGCCTTCCAGACGATGGATGCCGACTCCGCATTCGCCGCGGTTTCCGATACGACGTACTCGCAGGCCGACATCACGAAGGCCGACGATCTGCAGAAGCTTCTCGACGACGCCGAGGGCCGCCCCGCGCTGTACTTCGCGGTGCCCCCGGCCGTCACCGAGAAGGCCTGCCTCGCGCTGAGCGACGTGACCATCCCCGAGGGCACGGTCCTGGCCCTCGAGAAGCCGTTCGGCACCGACGAGGCGAGCGCGCACACGCTCAACACGCAGCTGGCGACCCTCGTGCCCGAAGACCAGGTCTTCCGCATCGACCACTTCCTCGGCCGCTCGACCGTGCTGAACCTGCTCGGAACGCGCTTCGCGAACCGCATCATCGAGAGCGTCTGGTCGGCCGACGACATCGCGTCGATCCGCATCGACTTCCCCGAGGCCCTCGGCCTCGAGGGCCGGGCGGGGTACTACGACGCCGCCGGCGCCCTTGTCGACATGATCCAGAGCCACCTGCTGCAGGTCATGGCGTTCGTCACGATGGAGCCCCCGGCATCCCTCGATCAACTCGACCTGCGCGACGCGACCTCCGCGGTCCTGCGGGCGACGCACGTCAAAGACGACGACCCCGTCACGAACTCCCGCCGCGCACGCTACACCGCGGGCGATGTGGGCGACCGCCACTTCCCCTCGTACGTCGACGAGCCGGGCGTCGACGCGTCGCGGGGCACCGAGACCCTGGCCGAGATGACCGTCGAGGTGCGCACGGCCCGCTGGCAGGGGGTTCCGATCCTGCTGCGATCGGGCAAGGCTCTCGGCGCGGGAGACCCGGCCGTCACGGTCGCGTTCAAGCCCGTGCGGCACCTCCCCGTCGGCTTCGTCGGCGAGAGCGAGCCCTCCGAGATGGTGTTCTCGCTCGGCCCCGACACGATCAGCCTCGGCCTGAACATCAACGGCGCCGACGATCCGCTCGACCTGGAGCGGGTGAACCTGTCGACCCACCTCGGCGAGGGCGCCCTCAAGGCCTACGGCGAGGTGCTCTCGGGCATCCTCGACGGAGACGCCATGCTGGCCGTCCGCGGCGACGCGGCCGAGCAGTGCTGGCGCATCGTGCAGCCCGTCATCGACGCGTGGCGCAAGAACGAGGTGCCTCTCGACGAGTACCCGGCGGGCACCGCGGGACCGTCGTCCTGGAACGACTGACCGATCCCGCGGCACGCCGCCATCACCCGGCGTCGCGGGCTGAGAGTCCGCTCCCCATCAGAGACGCATAAGTTCACACGGGAACACGTCGCCCGCCGACGGCGTTCAATGGTGCGGGTCAACGGCGTCCCGCATCAGTCCCCGTTCTCAGGAGAACCCATGTCTCTCACGCTCGACCGCACCGCCCCCACCGACGCTCCCATCCTCGACGTGCTCGCCGAGCGCTGGAGCACGCGCGTCTTCGACCCCGAGACGCCGATCGACGAAGCCGCTCTGCGCTCCGCCCTCGAGGCCGCCCGCTGGGCCCCCTCGGGCATGAACTTCCAGCCGTGGCGCTTCATCGTCGCGCGCCGCGGCACCGCCGCCCACGAAAAGGTCGTCTCGGCTCTCATGGGCTTCAACCAGGCCTGGGCACCCGACGCCGGCGCCCTGCTCGTGGTCCTCGCCGAAACCGAGACCGAAGACGGCGAAGCGCGCACCTGGGCGCTCTACGACAGCGGGCAGGCCGCCGCGCACTTCACCGTGCAGGCGCACGCCGAGGGCCTCTCGACCCACCAGATGGGCGGCTTCGTGGCCGACGACCTGCGCGCCGCCTTCGACATTGACGCGCGTTTCACCCCGGTCACCGTGATCGCCGTCGGCGCGCTCGGCGACGTCGACGCGGCCGAAGAGGGCCTGCGTCAGCGTGAGCTCGCTCCGCGCCAGCGCCGCACGGTCGAGGAGTCGCTGCTCGTCGACGACTGAGCCCCGGCATCCCGCTCGAAGAACGCCGTCTCGAGGGAGCACGCGCCATCGCGTCGTGTCTCGCTCGGGGCGGCGTTCTTCATGGGCGCCCGGCCCGACGGGCGGAGGAGGTGCCCGGGTCGCGCCGAAGCAGCTCGCGCCGACACGGCGTCACCCTCGCGTAGGACAGGCCGACCCTCGGAAGGCGCGCTCAGCGCTCCACGAGCACCCCGTCGGCGTCCGCCCACACGTGGCGTCCCGGCGCGAAGACGACCCCCGCGATGGTCACCGTCACGTCGACCTCGCCCGCGCCGTCCTTCGCGCTCTTGCGGGGGTTCGAGCCGAGCGCCTTGACGCCCAGGGGTAGCTCGGCCATCGCCGCGCGGTCGCGGATCGCCCCATTCACGATGACCCCCGCCCACCCGTTGTCGACCGCGGACGCGGCGATCAGGTCGCCCACGAGCGCCGACTCGAGCGAACCACCGCCGTCGACCACGAGCACGGCTCCGTCGCCGGGGGTCGCGAGCACTCTCTTGACCAGCGCATTGTCGCGGTGGCAGCGGACCGTGCGGATCGGCCCGTCGAAGGCGACGTGCCCGCCGAGGTCGATCATCGGGAGAGAGAGCGAGTCGAGTTCGTCGCCGCGCTCGTCGTACAGGTCGGCCGTTGCGATCGTCATGGCGCCAGGCTAGCGGGGCCGGTACGTCAGAAGAGGGGATGCCGTGGTGGCATCCCCTCTTCTGACGGGGTTCTACTCGACGATCTCGGCCTCGATCACGTCGTCGTCTCCGGGTTCTTCCGTTGCGGGACCGGTGCTCACGAGCATGAGCGAGTCACCGTCGCTGGCCACGTCGACCCGCACGACGTCTCCGTCGCGCACCGAGCCGGCCAGGATCGCCATCGCGAGGCGGTTCTGGATCTCGGTCTGGATGAGGCGCCGCAGCGGGCGGGCGCCGTACACCGGGTCGTATCCGCGCTCGGACAGCCACGACCGGGCATCGGGGGTGACCGCCAGGCTCAGTCGGCGCTCGCGAAGACGCTTGTGCAGGGCGTCGACGGCGAGCTCGACGATCTGCGCGAGGTCGTCCTGGCTCAGGGCCTGGAAGATCACGATGTCGTCGAGACGGTTCACGAACTCGGGCTTGAACGCCTGGCGTACGAGCGCCTGCACCTGCTCGCGCTTGGTGTCCATCGACAGGGTCGGGTCGATGAGGATGGGCGATCCGAGGTTCGAGGTGAGCACCAGGATGACGTTGGTGAAGTCCACGGTGCGGCCCTGGCCGTCGGTCAGTCGACCATCGTCCATGACCTGCAGCAGCACGTCGAACACCTCGGGGTGCGCCTTCTCGACCTCGTCGAGCAGCACCACCGAGTAGGGCCGACGGCGCACGGCCTCGGTCAGCTGGCCGCCCTGCTCGTAGCCGATGTAGCCCGGAGGGGCACCGACCAGGCGCGAGACGGAGTGCTTCTCGCCGTACTCCGACATGTCGATGCGCACCATGGCGTGCTCGTCGTCGAACAGGAAGTCGGCGAGCGACTTCGCGAGCTCGGTCTTGCCGACACCGGTCGGGCCGAGGAACAGGAACGATCCGACCGGTCGGTGCGGGTCGCTGATGCCCGCGCGCGAGCGACGAACGGCGTCGGACACCGCCTTCACGGCATCCCGCTGTCCGATCAGGCGCCGGCCGAGCTCGCGCTCGAGGTTGAGCAGCTTCTCGGTCTCGCCCTGCAGCAGGCGTCCCACCGGAATGCCCGTCCACGCCGCGATGACGGCCGCGATGTCTTCGTCGGTGACCTGATCGTTGACCATGCGATCGCCCGCGGGCTCTTCGCGTTCGGCGACCATGAGCTCGCGCTCCAGCGCCGGGATCTCGGCGTACAGCAGTCGCGACGCCCGCTCGAGGTTGCCCTCGCGCTGCGCGCGCTCGGCGTCGACGCGAGCGGCATCCAGCCGGGTCTTCAGGTCGCCGACGCGGTTGAGCGAGGCGCGCTCGCGCTCCCACCGCGCCTGCAGGTCGTCGAGCTTGGCCTGCTCGGCGGCGAGGGTCTCGCGGAGCGTGGCGAGGCGCTCCTTCGACGCGTCGTCCTTCTCTTTCTTCAGCGCGAGCTCTTCGAGCTTGAGGCGGTCGACGTGGCGACGCAGCTCGTCGATCTCGAGCGGAGCCGAGTCGATCTCCATGCGCAGGCGCGAGGCGGCTTCGTCGATCAGGTCGATCGCCTTGTCGGGCAGCTGACGCGCGGGGATGTAGCGGTTGGACAGGGATGCCGCGGCTACCAGCGCCGCGTCGGCGATCGCGACCTTGTGGTGCGCTTCGTAGCGCTCCTTGAGGCCGCGGAGGATCGCCACGGTGTCCTCCACCGTGGGCTCGCCGACGTACACCTGCTGGAAGCGGCGCTCGAGAGCGGCGTCCTTCTCGATGAACTCGCGGTACTCGTCGAGCGTGGTCGCACCGATCAGGCGCAGCTCGCCGCGCGCGAGCATGGGCTTGAGCATGTTCGAGGCCGCGACCGAACCCTCGCCGCCACCCGCGCCCATGAGCACGTGCAGCTCGTCGATGAACGTGATGATGCGTCCGTCGGACTCGGTGATCTCTTTGAGGACGCTCTTGAGGCGCTCCTCGAACTGCCCGCGGTACATCGCACCGGCCACCAGGGCCGAGATGTCGAGCGAGACGAGCTCTTTGTCCTTGAGGCTCTCGGCGACGTCGCCCGCGACGATGCGCTGGGCGAGGCCCTCGACGACGGCGGTCTTGCCGACGCCGGGTTCGCCGATGAGCACGGGGTTGTTCTTGGTGCGCCGGGTGAGCACCTGGCTGACGCGGCGGATCTCGCCGTCGCGCCCGATGACGGGGTCGAGCTTGCCCTGACGGGCCCGGTCGGTGAGGTTGATGCCGAACTGCTCGAGGGCGCTGCGCGCGTCCTCCTGCCCCGGCTGTTGTGTGGCGTTCATATGGTCTCCTGAAAGTCTTTTCGCAAACTTGAGTTGCGTTGACTCAAGTTTAGCATCGGGTCGCGCGGAGAGCAATGGATGCCGGGACCTCGGACTCCCCGCGGCCGGGCGGGGCGCGGCTCCGCGCGCGGCGCGGCTCAGGCCGGGACGGGCTCGGCGGTCGCCGCCTCGACGGAGCCGGATGCCGCCTCCCCCGCGCACGAGAACCGCGCCCGGTAGGCCGTCGGGGTCAGTCCCATCGTGCGGGCGAAGTTCTGTCGCAGCACCGCCGCGGACCCGAACCCGCACTCCGCCGCGATGCGGTCCAGGCCGAGGTCGGTCTCTTCGAGCAGTCGCTGGGCGTGCAGCAGACGCTGACGCGCGAGCCACGCCGCCGGCGTGGCCCCCAGGTCGGCCTTGAACCGCCGAGCGAAGGTGCGCGGCGACATGTGGGCGCGTGCGGCGAGCCGGTCGACCGAGAGCTCGGCATCCAGGTTCTGCAGCATCCACTCCGTCACCGGAGCGAGCGAGAGCGAGGTGTCGATCGGGATGGGCGACGCGATGAACTGAGCCTGCCCCCCGTCACGTTGGGGCGCGACGACCATGCGGCGGGCGATGCGGTTGGCGAGCTCGGAGCCGAGCTCTTGGCGCAGCAGGTGCAGGCAGGCGTCGAGCCCGGCCGCCGTCCCGGCACTGGTGATGATGCTGCCCGCCTGCACGTAGAGCACGTCGGGGTCGACCTCGATGCGGGGATACATGCGCGCCATGGTGTCGGCGTAGCGCCAGTGGGTCGTCGCGCGTCTTCCGTCCAGAACACCGGATGCCGCGAGCACGAACGACCCGCTGCAGACGCTCAACAGCCAGGCGCCGCGCTCGTGCGCCGCGCGGACGACCTCGATCACGCGAGGGTCGACGGCATCCCACTGCTCCCGGGGAATGGGCGCGAGCACGAGGATGTCGACATCGGCAGCCGCCTCGAGACCGTGCTCGACGTTGATCGAGAACCCGATGTTCGAGGGGACCACACCGGGGTCGGGGGCCACGATGCGGAAGTCGAAGTTGGGGATGCCGTCATCGCTGCGGTCGAGACCGAACGCCTCGCACGCGAGACCGAACTCGAACGGAGCGAACCCCGGCTGGGTGACGACGGCGACCGATCGCATGGGAACCTCCGGTGTGGCAGAAATCGGACGGATGCCGTCCATCATGCCACTCGTGGCCGGATTGCTCCAGTCGTAGCTTTTCGGTCATGGCTTACTTCATTGCTCTCGGCATCCTGGCCGTCGCCGGCATCGTCGGAACGGTGTGGCTCGTCCGCACCGACGGGTACGGCCGGATCCCCACCGACCCGCGCCGCGTCCGCCCCCGCCGGCCGGCCGCTCCGCGACCACGACGGCGGCCGGCGCGAGAGACACGCCGTTCCGGGATGCCGACACCCCGGCGCGTCGCCGAAGCCCCCGCCGTCGTTCTCGCGGCGTCGGCGAAGCCGAGTCAGCGCCCCGCGGCGACCGCGCGCGCGTACACGTCGACCATCGCCGCCGTCCGCGAGGACTGACGGAAACGTTCCGCGATCGACGGGTCGGGCACGGCCGGAGTGCCCGCGACGATGTCGGCCGCCGCGCTGCGCAGCGCCTCGGCGAGGGCGGGGACCGTGGCATCCGCCACCGCCCACACCCCCGAGCCCAGTTCCGCCGCGATGTCGGGGTCGCTCACCACGGCCGGGGTTCCGAGCGAGGCCGCTTCGAACACGGTCATGCCCTGCGTCTCGAAGCCGATCGAGGTCTGCACCACCGCGTCGGCGTCGGCGAGTCGGCGGAGCGTCTCGGTGTACGGCAGCCGTCCCGCGAAGATGATGGACGCCGCGGGCGACGACCGCTCGACGAGGCGACGCGCGGCACGAAGCTGCGCCCCACCGCCGACGATCTCGACTTCGGCCTCGATGCCCGAGGCGATGACCGCTTCGAGGAACGGCAGCAGACGCTTCTCGGGACTCATGCGCCCGAGCCAGATGAAACGCGGTCGGCCCGGTCGGCGTTCCGACGCCTCGGCGCTCAGGGCGGCGTCGAGCACGTCGTCGTCGATGCCGTTCCAAATCACGTCGACGACCTCGGCGACGCCGTGCGCCTCGAGGCGGCGGGCGAAGTGGCTCGAGGGCGCCGTGACCGCCCGCGAGAGTCGGGCCAGCTGACGCAGGAACGCCCACCCGTCGGCCGGTCCGCGCGACGAACCCGTGCCTTCGCGGGCACCCCGGGGCGACGTGCCTGAATCGACTGCTCGCCCGCGAACTCCGGCGCGGGCGGCGGCACCCCCGGGCAGCACCCGCCCCGCCCAGGCGTTGAGCGCCCGCAACACGAGCCGCGGGAAGGGCGCGGTCGCCTCGATCCCCACGTCGACGCGGTTGTGCATCGTGTGCACGACGGGCAATCCGTGGCGCGCGGCGTACCGGTGGCCGATGAACGCCCCCCAGAAGTCCGCCTGCACGTGCACGACGTCGACGCGAAGTCGCGCACCCATCTCGGCATCCAGGAATCGATCCGTCCGGACGCCCGGCCAGGTGAGGGCGTACTCGCGGTCGGGGGTGATCGCGATCGACGGAAGGTCGAGGTAGGCCGCGTCGCCGGCGCTCTCGCGGTGCGGGCGCGGCGCGACGACCGTGACCACGTGTCCCGCGCGCTCGAGGAAGCGTTTCTGCAAGCGCATCGACACCTGCGCGCCGCCGAGCGACTCGAGGTGCTGGTCGGCGAACATCACGACGTGCACGGGTTACTCCGGCAGCGGCCGACCGCGGTACAGCGCCTCGAAGGTGTCGAGCGTCCGGTTGATGTCGTGCACGGCGACCGCGTCGAGCGACGCCTGCTGCATGCGCGTGCGCTCCTCGGGTGCGGCCGTGAGCACGTCGGTCAGGCGCGCGGCGAGCTCGTCGGCGTTGCCCGGCTCGAAGAGGTAGCCGTTCTCGCCCTCGTGGACGAGGTGCGGGAGCGCCACCGCGTTCGCCGCCACGATCGGCAGACCGGATGCCATGGCCTCCATCGTCGCGATCGACTGCAGCTCCGCGATCGAGGCGATGGCGAAGACGCTGGCCCGCGAGTAGAGCGTGCGCAGGTCTTCTTCCGACGCATGGCCGTGGAACGTCACGCGCGAGGCGACACCGAGCTGCTGCGCGAGGGTCTCGAGTTTGGCGCGCTGGTCGCCACCGCCGACGACGTCGAACGTGACGTCGAGGGCGGGGTCGAGCTGCGAGAGGGCCTTCAGCACGACGTCGATGTGCTTCTCGGTCGTCAGACGCCCCACGAACAGGATGCGGTTGGCGTCGCGCGGGGTGAGGTCGGGGCGGTAGTTCGACCGGTCGATGCCGCACGAGATCGGGATGACCCCCGAGATGTCGATCGTCGACTCGAGGAAGTCCGCGGCCTTGCGCGTGGGCGTCGTGACCGCGCGCGTCATCTTGAACGTGCGCTCGGCGTCGGCCCACGCGAGCTTCACGAAGATGCGGTCGAGGAAGTCGGGGAGCGTGGTGAAGTCGAGGATGTTCTCGGCCATCACGTGGTTGGTCGCGATGACGGGGATGCCGCGCTTGCGCGCCTCGCGGGCGAGGCCTCGGCCGATGACGATGTGCGACTGGATGTGCACGACGTCGGGCTTGATCTCGTCGAGCAGGATCCGGGCGTAGTGCTTCGAACGCCACGGCAGCACGAAGGTGAGCCAGTCGTGCGGGAGGAAGCGGTACGCCGGGAGCCGGTGCATGGTCATCGGCTGATCTTCGATGACCTCGGTCGCCGTGCCGGCGTTGCCGTGGCCCACGCTCGGGGCGGCGACGTGCACGTCGTGGCCGCGAGCGACGAGGCCGGCGGCGAGGCGCTCGGCGAAACGCGCGGCGCCGTTCACGTGGGGGAGGAAGGTGTCGGCGCCGATGAGGATCCGCAGGGGGCGATCGGGGGCCGGCACCGCTTCGAGGGCAGCCGAAGGGTCGGTCGACGCGGCGGGCTCGGACGGATCGGCGGGCGTCGCAGGAGTGGTCACGAGGGGTGAGGCCTATCTATGCGGCGGTCGGTTCGCAGAGGCAGGTGCATGCGCCCGTCCACTGTACCCGAGCGGGTTTCGGGGCTCTGGGGCGCTCCACAGGTGTCGCACTGCCGGCCCGTGCGGAGCCCGGGCCGGCGCCCCCGTGGACCCCGACACGACGAAGCCCGCTCGGCGGGAGACCGAGCGGGCTTCGCGGCGGGGCGGGCGGGCGGCGTTACGGCTGTCCGTCGAGGCGCGCGTCGGGCGCGGGCACGCCCTGCGCGGGGCGCGGCGGCCCGTCGGTGCCGGCCGCAGCGGGGACCTCGGATGCCGCGGCCGCCAGCGCCGACACCACCACGGCGTCGTCGGTGGTCGGGGTGCGCTGCGGGTCGTCGGCCGACGACGCCTCGGCCCCGGTGGCGTCGAGGTCGGCGGTCGCCTGCTCGAACTGCGAGCGGTAGAGGCGGTAGTACGCGCCCTCGGTTGCGATGAGCTCGTCGTGCGAGCCCTTCTCGACGATGTCGCCGTGCTCCATCACGAGGATGAGGTCGGCGTCGCGGATGGTAGAGAGGCGGTGCGCGATCACGAACGAGGTGCGCCCCTCGCGCAACGCCGCCATGGCCTGCTGGAGCAGCAGCTCGGTGCGCGTGTCGACCGACGACGTGGCTTCGTCGAGGATCAGCACCGAGGGGCGGGCGACGAACGCCCGCGCGATCGTGATGAGCTGCTTCTCTCCCGCCGAGACGTTGGCGGCGTCTTCGTCGAGCACGGTGTCGTACCCCTCGGGGAGGGAGTGCACGAACTGGTCGACGCGCGTAGCGACGGCGGCCTCGACGATCTCTTCGTCGGTGGCGCTCTCGCGCCCGTAGCGGATGTTGTCGCGGATGGATCCGGCGAACAGCCACGGGTCCTGCAGGACCATGCCGGTGCGGGAGCGCACGTCGTCACGACGGAGTTCGGCGATGTCCTGCCCGTCGAGCAGGATGCGCCCGCCGTCGAGTTCGTAGAACCGCATGATCAGGTTGACCAGCGTGGTCTTGCCCGCACCGGTCGGACCCACGATGGCGACCGTCTGACCGGGTTCGACGCGGAACGACAGGTCGGTGATCAGGGGGCGATCGGGCGTATACGAGAACCGCACGTTCTCGAACTCGATCACTCCCCGGCCGTCGACGTGCGCCGGGGCATCGGCCGAGTCCGGCTCCTGCTCGTCGGCGTCGAGGAGGGCGAACACGCGCTCGGCCGAGGCGGTGCCCGACTGCACGACCGCGGCCATGCCACCCAGCTGCGATAGCGGCTGGGTGAACTGCTGCGAGTACTGGATGAAGGCCTGCACGTCGCCGAGGCGGATCTGCCCGCCGGCCACCATGAGACCGCCGAGAACGGCGATGCCGACGTAGGTGAGGTTTCCGACGAACATCATGCCCGGCATGATCATGCCGGAGAGGAACTGCGCCGTGAAGCTGGCCTGGTACAGCTCTTCGTTCTCGGCCTCGAACTTCTCGCGGGCGTCCTTCTCGCGGCCGTAGACCTTGACCAGCGCGTGGCCCGAGAACGACTCCTCGACGCGGGCGTTGAGGCGGCCGACCTTCTTCCACTGCTCGCCGAAGGCCTTCTGCGACTTCGGACCGATGACGCCGAAGATCACCGCCATGAGCGGCAGCGAGACGAGGGCCACGAGAGCGAGCTGCCACGAGATGGTGAACATCATGATGAGCACGCCCACCACGGTGAGCACCGACGTCAGCGCACTCGAGAGGGACTGCTGCATCGTCTGCGTGATGTTGTCGATGTCGTTGGTGACGCGCGAGATCAGCTCTCCACGCTGCACGCGGTCGAAGTACGACAGCGGCAGGCGGTTGATCTTGGCCTCGACGTCTTCGCGCAGGCGCCACATCGTGCGAACCATGATGACGTTGATGACGTACCCCTGGATCCACGACAGCAGCGACGAGCCGACGTAGATCGCGAGCACCGTCACGATGACGACGCGCAGGGCGTCGAAGTCGACCCCGGCACCGACGGAGAAGTTGCTCATCGCTCCGACGATGTTGGCGATGTCGTTCTGCCCGGCGGCCCGCAGGGCGTCGACCACCTCGGTCTGCGAGGTGCCGGCGGGGAACTGCTGCGCGAGTCCCTTCGACACGACGCCCTCGAAGATGATGTTCGTCGCGTCTCCGAGCACGCGCGGGGCGAGCACGGCGAGGACGACGCCGATGGCGCCGAGGATCGACACGAACACGAAAGCGGCAGCGTATGGCCGGAGGAGGCCGAGCAGGCGACGGAAGCTCGGGCCGAAGTTCGACGCCTTGCCGGGCGCGACGCTGTCCCAGCTGCCGGAGTTCACCCGCGCCTGCTCGGCGAGCTCGAGCTCTGCGCGTTCTTCTTCGGTGAGGGCGTCCACGGTGCTCATGCCTCGACCCCCAGCTGCGACTCGACGATCTCGCGATAGGTGGCGCTGGTGGCCAGGAGCTCATCGTGCGTACCCAGACCCGCCATTCGGCCGTCTTCGAGCACCACGATGCGGTCGGCGCCCGTGATGGTCGACACGCGCTGGGCCACGACGATCTTGGTCACCTCGGGGAGCTCGCGCCACAGAGCTTGTCGCAACCGAGCGTCGGTACTCAGGTCGAGCGCCGAGAACGAGTCGTCGAAGACCAGCACGGCCGGCCGGTGGACGATCGCCCGCGCGATGGCGAGGCGTTGGCGCTGGCCGCCCGAGACGTTCGTTCCGCCCTGGGCGATGCGCCCCTCGAGCTTTCCGTCCATCGCTTCGACGAAGTCGCGACCCTGCGCGATCTCGAGGGCATGCCACAGCTCATCGTCGGTGGCCTCTTCGCGGCCGAACCGCAGGTTGGACGCCACCGTGCCGCTGAACAGGAACGGCCGCTGCGGCACGAGACCGATGCTCTTCCACAGCACATCGAGGTCGGCCTCGCGAACGTCGACCCCGCCGACGCGCACGGCTCCCGAGGTCACGTCGAAGAGCCGCGGCAGCAGCGAGACGAGCGTCGTCTTGCCCGCACCCGTCGACCCCACGATCGCGACGGTCTCACCGGGACGTGCGGCGAAGCTGATTCCGGAGACGACGGGCGACTCGGCGCCCGGGTAGGCGAACGAGACGTCGTCGAACTGCACCGCGCCGGGCTCGGGCAGGCGCTCGACCGGGTTCGCCGGGCGTTCGAGCGTCGACCGGCTGTCGAGGACCTCGCCGATGCGCTCGGCCGAGACGGCGGCGCGCGGGATCATCACCGTCATGAAGCTGGCCATGAGGACGCCGCCCAGGATCTGCGCCACGTACTGGATGAAGGCGAACAGGGTGCCGATCTCGACCCCTCCGGCGTCGACCTGGATGCCACCGAACCAGATGACGCCCACCACCGTGACGTTCAGGACGAGCATCGCGAGGGGGAACAGCAGCACGAAGAGCGAACCGACCTTGCGGCCGACGACGAGGATGTCGGTGTTCGCCTCGCGGAAGCGCTCTTCTTCGATGCGCTCGCGGACGAAGGCGCGCACGACGCGCACGCCGGTGAGCTGCTCGCGCATGACGCGGTTCACGCCGTCGAGCTTGGTCTGGTAGCTGCGGAACAGCGGGACCATCCGCGCGATGATGAGCCCGGCCACGATCACCAGGACGGGCACGGCCACCGCGATGAGCCAGCTGAGCCCGACGTCTTGCTGCAGCGCCATGACGATGCCGCCGATGGCCAGCAGAGGGGCGCTGACCAGCATGGTGGCGCCCATCATCGCGAGCATCTGCACCTGCTGCACGTCGTTGGTGTTGCGGGTGATCAGCGACCCCGCGCCGAACTGCGACAGCTCGCGCTCGGAGAAGCCGCTCACGCGCTCGAACACGTCGAGGCGGATGTCGCGGCCCGCGGCCATCGCGGCCCGGGCGGCGAAGTAGGTGGCGATGACCGAGGCCACGATCTGGCCGAGCGAGATGACGAGCATGAGCCCGCCGCGCGACCAGATGAACCCGGTGTCGCCCCGGGCGACGCCGAGGTTGATGATGTCGGCGTTCAGTCGCGGCAGGTACAGCGTCGCGACCGCGGACGCGGCCTGGAAGACGAGGATGGCGACCAGCAGCCAGCGATAGCGCGAGAGATAGCGGATGAGGAGTTTGCCGAGCACGAGGCCCTCCGAGAGATCGACGCGGTCGCGATGACCGCGGAGTCCAGCCTGGCACTGACCTCCGACATCGGCGACCCCTCCCCGTGTGGGAGCGTTCTCTCGTCGCGAACGCGGCTCATCGGCATCCCCCTCTCAGGAGCCGGATCGTAGGCTGAGCCCATGTCTCGACTGCAGGCCGACGCTCCCGCCGACCTCTGGGTGCCCGTGACCGGCTCCCTCGGATTCCGCGGCCGACGCCACCGCAAGGCGGCGATCGGCATGCTGCTGAGCCAGGCCAATCAGGCCGCGGGCGCTGCTCCCCGCCCGGGCGGTGGAGCCTTCGCGTGGATCCTCAGCCAGGCGGCGCCCCTGCTCATGCGCCGCGCGGGCGGGCGCGTGCTCGTGTGGGTCTGGAAGAGCGACCCCGAACTGCTCGTCGTCATGGCGCAGCTGCAGGAGGCCACACCGCAGCTGCGCACGGCGCGGGCGATGATGCCGATGGAGTACGACGACACCGAGTCGTTCCGCAATCCGCACCTCGGCGTCGGCGAGAAGCTCGCGATGCCGCTGCCGAACGATCCCACCACTCCTCCGTTCGCCACGTACACGTGGGACACCGGCTCGCACTTCGTGACCGTCACGGCGGTGTGCTCGGACCGCCAGCGTTTCGGCACGGTGATCGACGAGGTGGATGCCGTGGCGCGCACGATCCGAGTGGTCGACGACCTGCAGGTCGGCGAGGCGCCGACCGTGTTGCGGATCGACCCGGCCTGAGCCGGGAGGGGCGGCTGAGCCCGTCGAAACCCGGCGCGCCCGCGGCATCCCGGCCCGTTTCGCCACGCCCAGGAACCTCGCACGGCGCACAGACCTCGCGCAGCGCGGGGCGGCGTCAGTCGCCGTGCATGTCGCGCGGACGCCACAGCACGATGTCGGTGGCTCGGCGCACGCGCGCTCCGTGGCGCAGCGTGACGACCGAACCGGTGGCCCCGGCCGCGAAGACGCGGGCACCGGGGCGCGACTGCCGCTCGATCGTGAGCTGACGCTCGAGGTCGTTCACGCGACGCGCGAGCTCGTGGACGCGCTCCTCGAGCGCGAGGAGGCGCGCGATGGCCGGCAGGCTCATCCCCTCGCCCGACAGGCGCGCGACCTCGCGCAACTGCTGGACGTGACGGCTCGAGTACCGCCGCGAACCGCCCTGGGTCCGCGCGGGCACGACGAGGCCGAGCCGGTCGTACTGCCGCAGGGTCTGCGGGTGCATGTTCGACAGCTCGGCGGCTGCGGCGATGGCGAAGATCGGGGCGTCTTCGTCGATCTCTCTTTCGGACACGTCTTCACCTCTTTCGTCGTGCCGGATGCGGGTGCCGGGTTCTCGGCATCCTGTCGTATCGGATGCCGAGAACCTCGGCGACGCGCGTGTGTCTATCGCGCCTTGGCCATGAGGTCGGCGCGGGGATTCTCTTTCGGCTCCAGTTCGTGGAACCGCTCGAGGGCCTCGCGCGCGGCATCGTCGAGATGCGTGGGCACCGCGACCTGGACCTCGGCGAGCAGGTCGCCGGTGCCCTTGGTGGTCGAGATCCCGCGACCCTTGACGCGCAACACGCGTCCCGAGGGGGTGCCGGGGGCCACGCGCAAGCGCACGGGGTCGCCGCCGAGCGTCGGAACCTCGATCGTCGCACCGAGAGCGGCCTCGGTGAAGGTGACCGGCACGGTGATGCGCAGGTTGAGTCCGTCGCGCGTGAAGACCGGGTGGGGGCGCACGGCGACGGTCACGACGATGTCGCCGCTCTCGCCACCGTCGGGGGACTTGCGTCCACGCCCGCGCAGCCGGATCTTCTGCCCGTCGGACACGCCGGCGGGGATCTTCACCTTGAACGGCACGTTGTCCTCGCCCGCGAGGGTGATGGTCTCACCCTTGGCCGCGGTGACGAAGTCGAGCGTCGTGCGGGCCGAGACGTCAGCGCCCTTCTGCGGGCCGCCGAAGCCGCGGAACCCTCCCGTCGTCTGACCGAACCGGCCGGAGCCGAAGCCGCCGCCCTGCTGATCGAACATCGTGAAGAAGTCGTCGAAGCCGCCCGACGGCGCCTGCCGCCCCTGACCGAACCGGCTGAAGACGTCGTCGAAGCCACCGCCCGCTCCGGCCCCGGGAGCCGAGAAGCGCGCCCCCGAGCCCATGGCCCGGATCTGGTCGTACTCCTCGCGCTGCTCGGGGTCGTTGAGCACCGAGTAGGCCTCGCTGATCTCCTTGAACTTCGCTTCGGCCTTCGCGTCTCCCGGGTTCGAGTCGGGGTGGTACTGGCGCGCGAGCTTGCGGTACGTCTTCTTCAGATCGGCAGCGCTGACGCTCTTGTCGACACCGAGGACTTTGTAGAAGTCCTTGTCGAACCAGTCCTGACTCGCCATGGGTCCTCCTATTCGGCCGGCACGGCGACGACGACCTTGGCCGGTCGCAGTTCGACCGAACCGAGGCGGTAGCCGACCTCGACGACCTCGAGGATCGTGGTCTCGGTCACGCCGGGGGTGGGGGCCTGGAAGATCGCCTCGTGCTGCTGCGGGTCGAACACGTCGCCCACGGCGCCGTACGACACCACACCGAGGCGCTCGGCCACGGCGCGCACCTTGTCGCCGATCGCCGAGAGCGGGCTGCCCTCGACGAGGTCACCGTGCTTGGCGGCGCGGTCGAGGTCGTCCATGACGGGCAGCAGGCCCTTCACGGCCTCGCCCTTGGCGCGCTCGATCTCGCGCTCGCGCTGCTCCTCGGTGCGCCGACGGTAGTTGGCGTACTCGGCCTGCAGGCGCTTGAGGTCGATCAGCAGCGAGGCCTCCTTGTCGGAGGATGCCCCCTCTGCAGCGGCCTCGGGCGTCTGCTCGGCGCCGAGGATGTCGTCGATGGTCAGGCCATCGGCATCCGTCCCTTCGGTCTGAGGCTGGTCGCCCGACGGCGCGGGGCCGGAGGTGTTCTCCTCCGGCCCCGTCTCGTCAGGACCGGCGCCCGAGCCCGTGGGCTGTTCGTCGTCCTTGTGTGCCATGTTCTCTGCTTACTTCTTGTTCTCGTCGGGGTTCTCGTCGTCGACGACCTCGGCGTCGATGACGTCTTCCTCGGGGTTCGGCGTCTCGCCGTTGCCGGGCTGGCCCACGTTGGGGTCGGCCTGCTCGCCCGCGGCCTGCGACGAGGCGTAGATGGCCTCGCCGAGCTTGCCCTGGCTGGCGTTCAGCTTGTCGAACGCGGTCTTGACCGCGTCGTCGTCGTCACCGGCGAGAGCCGTCTTGAGAGCGTCGACATCGCCCTGCACCTCGGTCTTGACCTCGGCGGGGAGCTTGTCGTCGTTCTCCTTGATCAGCTTCTCGATCGAGTACGACAGGGTCTCGGCCTGGTTGCGGGTCTCGGCGGACTCGCGGCGCTTCTTGTCGTCGGCCGCGTTCTCTTCGGCCTCGCGCACCATGCGCTCGATGTCCTCCTTGGGCAGCGAGGAGCCGCCCGTGATGGTCATCGACTGCTCCTTGCCGGTGCCCTTGTCCTTCGCCGAGACGTGCACGATGCCGTTCGCGTCGATGTCGAAGGTGACCTCCACCTGCGGGATGCCGCGGGGAGCCGGCGCGATGCCGGTGAGCTCGAAGGTACCGAGCGGCTTGTTGTCGCGGGTGAACTCGCGCTCGCCCTGGAAGACCTGGATCGCGACCGACGGCTGGTTGTCGTCGGCGGTGGTGAAGGTCTCGCTGCGCTTGGTCGGGATGGCCGTGTTGCGCTCGATGAGCTTGGTCATGATGCCGCCCTTGGTCTCGATGCCGAGGCTCAGGGGGGTGACGTCGATGAGCAGCACGTCCTTGCGCTCGCCCTTGAGGACACCGGCCTGGAGGGCTGCGCCCACGGCCACGACCTCGTCGGGGTTCACGCCCTTGTTGGCGTCCTTACCGGTCTCCTTCTTGACCAGCTCGGCGACCGCGGGCATGCGGGTCGAGCCGCCGACGAGCACCACGTGGGCGATGTCGTCGACCTTGACGCCAGCCTCGCGGATGACGTCGGAGAAGGGCTTGCGGGTGCGGTCGAGGAGGTCCTTGGTGAGGTCCTCGAACTTGGCGCGCGTGAGGGTCTCGCTGAGCGAGACGGGGCCCGAGTCGGTGAGCGACAGGTAGGGCAGGTTGATGCTGGTCGAGGTCGAGCTCGACAGCTCCTTCTTGGCCTGCTCGGCCGCTTCCTTCAGACGCTGGAGGGCGATCTTGTCGCCCGAGACGTCGACACCGGTCGTGTCCTTGAACTGCTTGATGAGGTAGTCGACGACGCGCTGGTCCCAGTCGTCTCCACCGAGGCGGTTGTCACCCGAGGTGGCGCGCACCTGGATGGTGGAGAAGTCGTCGTCCTTGCCCACCTCGAGCAGCGAGACGTCGAACGTTCCGCCACCGAGGTCGAAGACGAGGATGAGCTCGTCTTCCTTGCCCTTGTCGAGGCCGTACGCGAGGGCCGCGGCGGTGGGCTCGTTGATGATGCGCAGCACGTTGAGGCCCGCGATCTCACCGGCCTCCTTGGTGGCCTGACGCTCGGCGTCGTTGAAGTACGCGGGGACGGTGATGACCGCATCGGTCACGCTGTCACCGAGGTACTCCTCGGCGTCGCGCTTGAGCTTCTGCAGGATGCGGGCCGAGATCTCCTGCGGCGTCCACTTCTTGCCGTCGACGTCGAAGCTCCAGGTGGTGCCCATGTGGCGCTTCACGCTGGAGATGGTGCGGTCGACGTTGGTGACGGCCTGGCGCTTGGCGGTCTCGCCGACGAGCACCTCGCCGTCCTTCGTGTAGGCGACGACCGAGGGGGTCGTGCGGAAACCCTCGGCGTTGGCGATGACCTTGGGCTCGCCACCCTCGAGCACGCTCACGACGGAGTTGGTCGTACCGAGGTCGATTCCCACTGCACGGGGCATATGTGTCTCCTTGCTTGTGAGCGCGGCCGTTGCCGCACTCGGGGTTCTGGTGAAAGTCTCTGCGCGGGTTGAGCCGCGATGACTCAAGGTTATCGGAGCCCGTTCGCGAGGTCAAGGCGACTTGATATGAATTGGCTCAACTTCCGGATGCCACCTAGCTCGGTCGCCCCGCGCGCCCACCCGCGCGCGGCCCCGGGCTCTTCTGCGCAGCGCCGTGTCACGGCATCCCTCCACCCATGTCCCCATCTGCGCAGACCATGTCCCAAAATGGGCGGCCCACGCGCACCCCAGGCAGCCAAAAGTGGGACATGGTCCGCCTGAGGCGCCCGCCATCCCATCACGCACGACGCCCCCGCACCCTCACCGGGGTACGGGGGCGTCGAACGGATGCCGTGGACTCAGTCGCGGTCGCGATCGCGGCGCTGCGGCCGGTCGCTGCGCTTGGCCGAACGGCCGCCCTGGTCGAGGCGCAGGTCGATGAGCTGGCCCGAGATGCGGGTGTCGGCGAGGCGGTCTATCGTGTCGTTCGACAGGTCGACGGGCAGCTCGACGAGCGAGAAGTCCTGACGGATCTGGATCGCACCGAAGTCGTTTCGGCGCAGACCACCCTCGTTCGCGAGGGCGCCGACGATCTGACGGGGCTCGACGCGCTGACGACGACCCACCGCGATGCGGTACGTCGCGAAGCGACCCGAGGAGTCGCGACGCGGACCGCCGTCGCGGGATCCTCCCTCGCGAGAACCGGAGTCGCGCGCGGGGCGGTCGTTGTCGAACCGCTGCTGGCGGAAGGCCTCGGCCTCGAGCAGCAGCGGGGTGTCGCCCTGGGCGACCACGGCGAGGGCCGCGGCCACGTCGGCCTCGGGCACGTCGTGGTGCGACACGTAGTGGGCCACCACGTCGCGGAACGTCGCGATCGCGGCGGTGTCCTCGAGGGCCGTAGTGATGGCGTCGTCGAAGCGCGTGAGGCGCGTGGCGTTGACGTCGTCGACGCTCGGCAGCGACATCTCGGTCAGCGGCTGGCGCGTGGCCTTCTCGATCGCGGTGAGCATGCGGCGCTCGCGCGGCGTGACGAAGCTGATCGCATCTCCCGTGCGTCCGGCACGGCCCGTGCGGCCGATGCGGTGCACGTACGACTCGGTGTCGATGGGCAGGTCGTAGTTGACGACATGACTGATGCGGTCGACGTCGAGACCGCGCGCGGCCACGTCGGTGGCGACGAGGATGTCGAGCTTGCCGCTCTTGAGCTGGTTGACCGTGCGCTCGCGCTGCACCTGGGCCACATCGCCGTTGATCGCGGCGGCGGTGTAACCGCGGGCGCGCAGCTTCTCGGCGACCGTCTCGGTCTCGTTCTTGGTGCGGGTGAAGACGATCATGCCCTCGAAGTTCTCGACCTCGAGGATGCGCGTGAGGGCGTCGATCTTCTGCTGGTACGACACGATCAGGTAGCGCTGGGTGATGTTGGTCGAGGTCGCGGTCTTGGTCTTGACCGTGATCTCTTCGGGATCGTTGAGGTACTGCGCCGAGATGCGACGGATCTGCGCGGGCATAGTCGCCGAGAACAGCGCGACCTGCTTGGTCGAGGGGGTGTCGGCGAGGATCGTCTCGACGTCTTCGGCGAAGCCCATCTTGAGCATCTCGTCGGCCTCGTCGAGCACGAGGTACTTCAGCTCGCTCAGGTCGAGGGTGCCCTTGTCGAGGTGGTCCATGATGCGGCCGGGGGTGCCCACGACGATGTCGACGCCGCGGCGCAGGGCCGACAGCTGCTGGCCGTAGCCCTGGCCGCCGTAGACGGGGAGCACCGAGACGCCCTTGATGTGCGCGGCGTACTTCTCGAACGCCTCGCACACCTGCAGCGCGAGCTCGCGGGTGGGCGCGAGCACGAGGGCCTGCGGATTCTTGCGCCCGGTCTCCATCTGCGACAGCACGGGCAGCGCGAAGGCGGCGGTCTTACCGGTTCCGGTCTGGGCGAGGCCGACGACGTCGCGGCCCTGCAGCAGCACGGGGATCGTGGCCGCCTGGATCGCGGACGGGGTCTCGTAGCCCACGTCTTTCAGGGCCTTGAGCACAGCGGCATCCAGTCCCAGATCGGCGAAGGTGAGCTTCTCGGGAGTGGTCTCGGCTTCAGCGGAGTCGACGGGGGTTTCGGATGCCATGCCTCCACGGTAGTCTCCTCCGCGCTCTCGCGCGGGCCGGGGTCTAACCTGAACCCGCGCGCCGACGACGGCGCGGCTGCCTCCCCGGCCGTACCGGGCGTTCACCGAAGGACCCTAGCGTGACCGACATGTCCTCCCCCGGAACCACCGCAGCCCCCGCCACCGACCGTCGACCGGTGATCGCCTGGGCCCTCTGGGACTGGGGGTCGGCGGCGTTCAACGCGGTCGTGACGACCTTCGTCTTCAGCACTTATCTGGCCAGCCAGCTCTTCGTCGACCCGACGATCGTGGCCGCCGCGAACGGGAGCGACAAGGACCCGGCCCTCGTGCGCGCCCTCGCCGACAACGCGAGCCTGGTGGGTGTCGCGCTGATGATCGCGGGGATCGTGGTGGCCCTGGTCGCCCCGGTGCTCGGTCAGCGCTCCGATGGAACCGGCCGCCGCAAGCTCTGGCTCGGCATCAACACCGGCCTCGTCGTGCTGGCCATGGCGGCGATGGTGTTCGTCGAGGGCACCCCCGGGTTCCTCGTGCTGGGCGCGACCCTGATCGCGGTCGGCAACGTCTTCTTCGAGTTCGCGAGCGTCAACTACTACGCGATGCTGACGCAGGTCTCCACCCGCGAGAACATCGGCCGCGTCTCGGGCTTCGGCTGGGGGATGGGCTACGTCGGCGGCATCGTGCTGCTCCTTCTGCTGCTGGTGCTCTTCATCCAGAGCTTCGGAGATCCGGATGCCGGTGGGCTCCTCGCCGTGACCAAGGAGGGTGGATGGAACATCCGCCTCGCCGTCTTGGCATCCGCGCTCTGGTTCGGTGCGTTCGCGATCCCGGTGCTGCTGCGCGTTCCGGAGATCCCCGCCCGCAGCCGCCAGGTGCGGGTCGGTTTCTTCCGCTCCTACGTGGTGTTGTGGGGCACGCTGCGTTCGCTCTGGCGCGACAGCCGGGAGGTACTGCTCTTCCTCGTGGCGAGTGCCGTCTTCCGCGACGGGCTCGCCGGCGTCTTCACCTTCGGCGCGATCATCGCCGCGCAGGTGTTCGGCTTCAGCTCGACGCAGGTCTTGTACTTCGCGGTGGCGGCGAACGTGGTGGCGGGGGTGAGCACGTTCGTCGCGGGCCGCTTCGACGATCGGTTCGGCCCGAAGCGCGTCATCGTCATCTCACTGATCGGACTCATCGTGCTCGGCGGGGCCGTCCTCTTCATCGGGACGTCGCAGGGCGCCTTCTGGATCACCGGCCTCGGCCTGTGCGCCTTCGTCGGCCCCGTCCAGTCGGCGAGCCGGTCCTTCCTCGCCCGCGTCGCTCCTGAGGGGCGCGAGGGTGAGATCTTCGGTCTCTACGCCACGACGGGTCGCGCCGTGTCGTTCCTCGCTCCCGGGCTGTTCGCCCTGTTCGTGGGCATCACGGGCGACACGCGTCTCGGCATCCTGGGCATCGTGCTGATCCTCGGCGCGGGATTGCTGCTGCTCATCCCGGTGAAGGCGAAGCCGGCCGTCATCGTCTGACCCGCCGGGAGAACGACGTCAGTCGCGCGGCCAGGAGTCGGCGAATTTCGCCAGCAGACGCGCGAACTCCACCCGCTCGGCGTCGGTGAAGGATTCGAGCGCGGAGCGCACGGCATCCCGTCGACGTCCGCGGAAACCGGATACGAGCCCCTCCCCCTCGGGGGTGAGGCGCACACGCGTGCGGCGGGCGTCGTCGGGGTCGGGCTCGCGCACGACCAGTCCCATCTGCGCCGCCTGCTGCACGAGTCGCGATGCGCGGGGTTGATCGACGCCCACGGCTTCGCCGATCTCGCTGACGGACAGCGACCCGGATGCCGCGATCAACGCGTCGAGCATGCGCAGCCGCGCGGGGCCGCCGAAGCGCCCGTGCGCGGGATCGGCGACCCAGGGCGGAGCGCCCCGCCCCCACGGCCCCCCGTGCCCGCCGCCGTGTTCACCGTGCGGGTGGTGGTGGCCGTCAGCCGCGAAGGGCGGCCGCGGTCGTCGTCCACGCAGGCGCCCGAGGGCGGCGGCGATCTCGTCGGCGGGGTCGGTGGACATGAGGAGATTTTACATGTCGCTTGACAAGCATCCGGAATACATGTCACAGTACATTCGTTGTCACATGACATGCAATGGCGGATCGACCGCCGACGAAAGGACCCCTCCATGAACACCCCCACCCCCTCAGATCCCCGCAGCCTCGCCCACCGCCTCACGACGGTCGGCCACGCGCTGCACCACCGCCTGTTCGCACAGCTGCGCGACAGCGACCTGCACCCGAAGACCGTGATGGTCCTCTCCGTGATCGACGGGCGCCTCGACGCCCCGTGGATCAGCGACCGCATCGCCCGCGGCGGAAAGCGCATCAGCGCCCTCGCCGACCGGGGATGGATCGCCCCCGCCGGCGACGGCTGGACGCTCACCGACGAGGGTCGTCAGGTCCTCGATCGAGTGGATGCCGACCGCCAGGCGCTTCTCTCCCAGGTCCCGGCCGACGAGATCGAGCGCCTCAACGCCGCTCTCGACGCGATCTCCGCCACCCTCGGGCTCGACGAGGACGCCGAGACGGCAGGCCCGCGGGGACCCCGCGGGTTCGGCTTCGGTCCCGGCCCGTTCGGCCCCGGCTCGGGCCGCGGATTCGGCCCCGGCATGCGCGGCGGCCCCCGCTTCGGCGGCGGCGAGCGCGACCACCGACGCGGTGACGGCGGCAACGCCCACCACGGCTTCGGACCCCGCCACGGCGGACACACCGACGGGCACCGGCCCGACGGCGACCACGCAGCCGCGGACGGCTCCGGCGCGCACGGCGAGCACCGCCACGGCCACCCCGGCCACCCCGGCCACCGGCACGAGCGCGGACACCGCGCGGCGGAGCGCGCCTACGAGCGCGGTTTCGACGCCGGATTCATCCGTGGGCGCGAGTCCGCGGCATCCGAGTGATCATCGAGAACACGACGCGGCGGGACCTCCCTCGGGAGCCCGCCGCGTCGTCGTTTCGTCAGCGTCCCGCGGAACCCGCGTCGGTCGAACCGACGTCGGTGCGGTGGAAGTTCAGCGCCGACCGCGAGGCCGTCGGTCCGCGCTGCCCCTGGTAGCGGTTGCCGTAGGGGCCGGAGCCGTAGGGGTTCTCGGCCGGCGAGGTGAGCCGGAAGTAGCAGACCTGCCCGATCTTCATGCCGGGCCACAGCTTGATCGGCAGCGTCGCGACGTTCGACAGCTCCAGGGTGACGTGGCCCGAGAAACCCGGGTCGATGAATCCCGCGGTGGAGTGCGTGAGCAGCCCCAGGCGCCCGAGCGACGACTTGCCCTCGAGGCGCGCGGCGACGTCGTCGGGCAGGCTCACGCGCTCGAACGTCGATCCGAGCGCGAACTCCCCCGGGTGAAGGATGAACGGCTCGTCGGGCTCGACCTCGATGAGGCGGGTGAGCTCGGGCTGATCCTCGGCCGGGTCGATGAAGGGGTACTTGTGGTTGTCGAACAACCGGAAGTACCGGTCGAGGCGCACGTCGACGCTCGAGGGCTGGACCATGGCCGGGTCGAAGGGCTCGAGGCCGAGGCGCTTCGCGTCGAGTTCGGCCCGGATGTCGCGATCGGAGAGCAGCACGGCCCCAGCCTAGGGGCGGGGCCCGCGCCGGTGCTGCCTGTTTCGCCCCGTTCGCCCGGGTGGGCCGCGTCGAGGGGACCGGGGTTCGTCTCGCGTGTGGTGCGCGAGGACGTATCCGTTCGCCGAGAACGCACGCCCTCGCACGCAAAGGAACGCGCACTCGACGAACGGGTGCGGTTTCGCCGGTGGATGCGGTCTCGGGGCGGATGCCGAGGGATGCCGCGCGGACGCTGTTATGCTGGCCGGGTCGCCGCAAGGCGCACGGGGCTGTAGTTCAATGGCAGAACTTCTGCTTCCCAAGCAGATAGCGCGGGTTCGATTCCCGTCAGCCCCTCAAAGGTCCGGTTCATCGCCTTGGCGATGGAACGGACCTTTTGTGTGGGTGCCGTAGGAACCGAACCCGCAGCGGGTGGGCCCACGCCGCCAGAGGCTCCGCGCGCTGCGCAGCGGCGCGTGGAGAGGCGGTGGGGACGATTCCCGTCAGCCCCTCAAAAGCCCTCACGGGTGGCCATCGGCCGCCCGGGAGGGCTTTCGTGTTGCCGTGAAGCGAACCCTTGGGTGGGCCCGCGTCGACAGAGACGAGGCGGCCGCGCCGCCGCGCGTCAACCCCTCCCGGCCACGTCGCCGCGACCCGCCAGGGTGGGGACCGACGAAGGGGGACGTCATGACAGAGATCTCGGAAGATCGAACGGATGCCGCGGGGATCGAGAGGCCGGGACTGCCGTTCTGGGTGAAGGCGCTCGGGTGGCTGCAGGTCGTCGCGATCGCGCTCATCGTGGTGGCATTCATCGCCCTGCAGGTCGTGCAGGCGCAGTCCACCGGTGTGAATTACACCGCTGCGGCGCTGGCGATCATCTTCGCCCTTCCTCTGCTGGTCGTGTGGCAGCAGCCCGTCCTCGCGGCCGTGGTCGCGATCGTGCTCGTCATCGGAGCGGCATTCGGTGTCCGCTTCCGCCGCGGTCGGATGAGCGTGGGCGAGGCAATCTGGGGTTACGCGCTGCTGGCGTGGACGCTGTTCTGGGTCGCGATGTGCGTTGTGGGCGCCGCCAGGATCTTCGGCAGCGTGATGGGCTGAGGCCCGAGGCCGTGGCATCCGGTCGGGGTTTCTCCACAGGGCGAAGCGCCGAAAACGACCCGCCGCTCCGCGGAATTACGCGCGTGTAGTTTCGAACACGTTAACGAATGACGGGCTTATCCACACCTATTTGCACAGGCGGTGCCGGTTTCCACACACACTTTCCACAAAGTTATCCACAGCTGTGGAGACGACTGTTCGCCGGTGTGCACGACTCGGATGCGCCGCGCCTGCCGCATGGGAATCGTGAGGATCCTCGCGGGGCGGATCCGGCGGGCGCACCATCGTTCCGTGCGATCGAACACCGGCTCCCCCTCTCACGTCAGCGGCACCTGGGGCTCGTACGAACGTCGGCTGAGCGGACACGGGCTCGTCGTCGAGCATCTGCGGGTCCTCCCCCCGAACGGCACCCCCGAGGAGCGCCTCGCCTGGAACGCCGCCGTCATCTGGCCCACCATCGGCTTCTTCTGCGGGATCGCCGCAGCCGTCGTCGCGCACCACGCCGCCTCCGTCTCGGGGAGCGTGGCGTTCGGCGCGGCCGTGTGGCTCGGACCGTGGGCGTGGCTGGTGTGGAGGAGCCGACCGTTCGCGCGTCGCGTGCGCGAGTCCTGGCAGATCAGCGGCGCGGGAGCATGGATGACCGACGCCTCACCGCTGCGCGATCACGCGGAACGACTGGACGAGGCCGGGCGATGGACTGCCGTCACGGGGAGCCGCGCGCACCTGATGCTCACGTGGGGCGACGTCTACACGGCGCTGTCGCCCGCGCCAAGGCGCATTCCCGCCACTCTCGTGGAGCACATGACCGCAGGGCGTCCGGCGGGATCCTGACTCGTGCCGGCCGTCACGTGCGCAGGTGCGAGGCGCCGTTCAGATCGAGGATCGTTCCCGACGCCCACTGCGAGCCGGGCGCGCTGAGGTACACCACGGCATCCGCCACCTCTTCGGGCGTGGCCACGCGACCGAAGGGACTTTGATCCCGGATGCCGTCGCCCTCCGCCCCGGTCAGCTTCTGCTGCTGCCGGGCGGTGCCGACGAAGCCGGGGGCGACGCTCGTGACCGCGATGCCGTGGGGCGCGAGGGCGACGGCGAGGGACTGGCCCATCGCGTGCAGGCCCGCCTTCGCCGCACCGTAGGCGGGGAACTCCGGCTCGCCGCGGAAGGCGCCGCGCGAGCCGACGTTCACGATCGACCCCGGCAGTCCCCGCTCGATCAGCGATCGCGCGACGAGGAAGGCCATGTTCGCGGGGGCGTGCAGGTCGACGTCGACCATCCGCTCCCATGTGCGATGCCAGGTGGCGTAGTCGACGGTCGCGATCGGGTGCGAGGTCTCGGGGCTCGGGGCGATCGCGGCGTTGTTCACCAGGACGTCTATGCGTCCGAACGCCGTGAGGACGTCGCCGACCACGCGCTCCGCCGTCGCCGGGTCGGATAGGTCGCCGCCGACAAGCGTGTGCCCGTCTCCGGGGAGCAGGGCGAGTGTCTCTTCGGCAGCGGCGCGGTCGTGGCCGTAGTGGACGACGACGCGGTCGCCGCGCGCGGCGAGGGCGACGGCGATGGCTCGGCCGATCCCGCGCGAGGCGCCGGTGACGAGGGAGTGCAGCATGCCCCCATCCTCCCGGTACCAGCGTCCGGGCGGCACCGCGAAACGGCGGGCCGCCCGAACTGTCCGGGGCTCACGCACCGGGGCGATGAACCGGTCGCGTCCGGTGCGGAGGACCCACGCTACGTCCGAGCGCGGGAGCGAGGGTGGGCTTGACGAGCTCCCCCGCGGGGTGCGGGGGGCGATGGTCGCGAGGACGCGGCCCGGCGAGGGGCGAGCCGCTCAGGCGCGGGTGAACCCGTCGAGGTCGGGGTCCCAGAACGCGTCGGGGTTGGCGTCATCGCTCGGCTGCTCGACGGCGATGGCCGGCGCCTGGGGGAAACGCTTGTGCTGACGGAGTTCTTCCGCCGCCCACGAGAAGTCGGGCTCCTCACCCGTCCAGTCGGCCGGAGCGCTGAGGACGTCGTTGCCGACGCCGATGACGAGCTCGGCCTCTTCCGCGCCGCCGTCGGTGACGATCGGGATGCTCACGGCCTCCGCCTGCCCTTCGGCGGCGATCGACGCCGTCAGTTGAACCAGAGCCTCCGCCACGTCGTCGGTCGTGGTCACGGTCTCACCGGCATAGGTCACACTGCGCATTCAGCGATGATCTCCTCTCGAGCGCGTCGGCGGGGGCCGGTTGCCGTGGGGCGCCCGCTCCGATAGGGCGCGCGTGTCGGGGGTCCGCGCTAAGGTCCGGTGAGCCGTCGGAAAGGACCGCGATCATGCCCGAAGCCCCCGAACTGATCGTCGACGACGCCGCACGGTGGCGGTCGTGGCTCGACACCCACGAAGACACCAGCGACGGCGTATGGCTGGTGCTCGCCAAGAAGGGGACGACCGCGCCCACGTCCCTCACCTACGCCCAGGCCCTCGACGAGGCCCTCTGCAGCGGGTGGATCGACGGGCGGAAGCAGTCTCGGGATGCCGCCACCTTCCGGCAGCACTTCACCCCGCGCCGCGCCCGCTCGATGTGGTCGAAACGCAACGTCGATCACGTGGCACGCCTCACCGACGAGGGCCGCATGCGCCCGCGCGGGGCCGAAGAGATCGCCCGCGCCCATGCCGACGGCCGCTGGGAGCGCGCGTACGAGGGCTCCGCGGCGATCGAGGTGCCGGCCGATCTGCGCGCGGCGCTCGACGCCGTCCCCGACGCGGCGCGCGCTTTCGACGCCCTGACGAAGGCGGAGCGCTACTCCGTCCTGCACCCCGTGGTCACGGCGGCGACGCCGGCCACCCGTGCGGCGCGCATCGCACGCCACGTCGAACGCCTCTCCGCAGAATCGGTTCCCCTGACCCCCGAGCAGTGATCGCCGCCGAGAATGGGGTCATGCGTGCGCGACGACTCCTCGGCCTGGTCGCCGCGGCATCCCTCCTCCTCGTCTTCTCGGGGTGCGCGGCCCCGACCACGGCACCGGCCCCCGCCGCGACCGGCCCGGTCGTGTCGTTCTACGGCGATTCGTACACGCGGGGCACGGGTGCGAGCGCCAACGACAAGCGCTGGTCGATGATCATCTCGGCCGAGCGCGGGTGGCAGGAGATCAACCGCAGCGAGAACGGCCTGGGGTTCGTCAATCGCCGCGCCTCGATGGGGCCGGGCCTCGACGACATCCCCGCCCAGGTCATCGCCGACGATCCCGACCTCGTCTTCGTCACGATGGGCCTGAACGACAACTTCAGCTACGACCGCGCGGCCGACCGCATCCGCGAGACGATCGACAGCGACCTCGAGCGCTTGCGCGAGGGCGTGCCCGACGCGCGCATCGTCGTCGTCGAGCCCTTCTGGTACACCGCGGACCGCCCGGCGTCGGTCGACGTCATCGCGGGGTGGGTCGAAGACGCCGCCGCGCGGATCGGCGCCGACCACATCGCGGGGGCCAGCCACTGGCTCGACGGTCACTACGCCGATTCGACCGACAGCTGGATGGCCGCCGACGGCTTGCACCCGAACGACACCGGGTACGCGTACATGGCGGAGCGGATGGATGCCGCGCTCCGCGCCCTCGACCCCCCGCTATGACGACGGGGCGCGTCGGGGTCGACGACCGAGCGCCCAGACCGCCGTGGCCGCGAGCAGGAGCAGGGCCAGGATGCCGACCACGTGCAGAACGAGAGAGGCGAGACCCCGCTCGGGCAGGAGGAAGCCGTAGGGCACCCATCCGTCGGTCGCGCCGCGAGCGAGGACGACCGCGACCCACGCCAGGGGGTACGGCAGCACCCACCAGAGGTGGCGCCACGCGAGTCGGGGACGATCGGGAGCCGTGGCGATGTCGACGACGACGAGCAGCGGGAAGACGAGGTGCAGCACCGCGCTCACCCACGGTGGGGCCGATCCCGTCCCCGGGACGAGACCGTTGTAGACGACGGCGACCACGATGAGGCAGGCCGCCCCGATCGCCCACGCGAGAGCGAGCCCGACGGGCACGGTTCGATCCGCCGCGCCCCGGGCACCCACGGCGATCAGCACGAGCGCCGTCAGGCTGCTCGTCTGATTGGTGAAGTATCCGAAGAAGTCGAAGAAGCCGGGGTCGTCCGCCGCGATGCGCAGCCCGTAGGCGAACAGCACGACCCCGAGCACGCCCACGCCAGCGACGATGCGGGCGACGGAGCGGACGCGTCGGCGAGAGCCCGCGGGGTGGGAGGTCACCCCGCGACGCTACCGCGCCCGACCCGTGGAGGCCCCTGCGTCAGTCGTCGCTCGCCGTGCGCGCGCGGAACCACACGGTGAGTTCGCGCACGGCGCGGATGCTCGCGTCCTCGTCGTCGGCCTCGAGGTCGTCGAAGGTGTCGCGGAAGCCCTCGGGAGCGGGGGTGGCGGGGATGCCGATCGGCTCGTACCCCATCGTCCACTCAGTGAATCGACGGTCGTCGATGTGCTCCGTCAGCAGCACGCGGACATCGGTATGGCGCGGGTCGCGACGGATCTTCGTCATGAGCTCGTCCACGGCATCCAGCGGCCCTTCGAGTACCTGGAAGAAGCGCCCGCGACGGTACAGCAGCATGCCGGTGAGGTCGTGCTCGTGATTCGAGCGGCGGCTCTGCGCGAGCAGGTCGTGCAACCGGTCGTCGTCGAACGGCTCGGCGGCCGCGCTGACGTACGAGATGGAGACGAGGTCGGAGCTCATGAGGCCTTGCCGCCGTCGATCGATCGCGGCGCGGGGACCCGCACCTCGCGAAGGGTGATCTCGGCGTCCTGCGGGGGCTGGTCGTTGGTCACGGCGGCCATGGCGGCGGTGAGCGCGTCGAAGCGGCCGACGAGGCGCGAACGACCGTCGTACGCGAGGAATGCGCCGCCGGCCTGGCGGTCGATGTACCCCAGGAACACACCGTTCCTGCTGCCGACATGGAAGCCGTCTTCGACGCGAGCCCACACGACTCCGGCGCCGGGGCGGTCGTGAGACACCATGGTCGCCCCTCTCTCTACCCGGGATGGAAACGGGCGAGAGCGACCGTACCCGGACCCCCCGACAGGCGGCCGCCCTTGACAGATCGCTCGCCGCGAGAGACCCGACCGCACGCGCTCCGACTCAGCCGAGAGCGAGAAGGATCTGCGCGGGGTCGTCGGTGCCGCTCGCCTCGACGATCCGGCCGCGCTCGAGGCGGTACATGGCGAAAGACGCGATGTTCACCCGCCGATGGGTCGGGCTCACATGGCCGAACGAACCCGTGTGCGCTCCCCCGCCCCGCAGGTGCACCGCCAGACGGTCGTCCTCGACGACCAGCTGGATGCGCTTCCACTGCCAATCCGGGAAGCCGTGCCACAGTTCGGCGAGGTCGGCGATCCAGGCCTCCGCCCCCGCGGGAAGGTGCGCACGACGCACGGCCGGGTGCAGCAGCCCGCGGACCGCTTCGAGGTCGTGGCGGTTGAGCGCCTCGAGGTAGTCGGCGAACCACTCGCGCGTCTCCCAGACCTCCACTCCCCCATTATCGGACGGGATGCCACGGTCCCGGCCCGTTCGCGCAGAGCCCTGGGCGATGTCGGCGCCCGACGGTAGCGTGAGGCGTCGATGCGGAAGCCGGGGCCGGCGTCCGGAGCGGAGGAGGGACGATGACGTCACGAACGGCGCTGATCGTGCGCGGCGGGTGGGACGGCCACCACCCCGTCGAGACGACTGAGATGTTCCTGCCGTTCCTGCGGAGCAACGGCTTCGAGGTGCGGATCGAGGAGTCCCCCCGCATCTACGCCGACGCCGACGTCATGAGCGGTGTCGACCTCGTCGTCCAGGCCGCGACGATGAGCGAGGCCGACGCCGAGAGCATCGAAGGTCTCCGCGCGGCGGTGGCCGCGGGCACGGGTCTGGCCGGGTGGCACGGCGGCATCGTCGACTCCTACCGCCACGACGCCGCGTACCTGCAGCTTGTGGGCGGGCAGTTCGCCGCGCACCCCCGGAAAGACCCGGGGGACCGCGCCGATCCGGCGACCGACGCCTTCGTCGAGCACCTCATCGAGATCACCGACCTCGGGCGCACGCACGAGATCACGAGCGGGATCGACGCCTTCCCCCTCGTCACCGAGCAGTACTGGGTGCTGCACGACGACCTGAACGACGTACTGGCCACGACCACGCACCCGGTGCGCGACGACGAGCCGTGGCACCGCCCGGTCGTCTCGCCCGCGGTCTGGACGCGCGAATGGGGGCGGGGGCGCGTCTTCGTCGCGACACCCGGTCACGACCCCGGCGTTCTGACCGACCCGCACGCGCGGACCATCATCGAGAGGGGACTGCTGTGGACGAGCCGACGCGCATCGGGCTGATCGGCCTCGGGGTCATCAGCGACCAATACCTGCGCACCCTGAGGGATCATCCCGCCGTCCGGATCGTCGCCGTCGCCGACCTGCGCGCCGATCGCGCGACCGAGGTCGCCGAGGCGCTCCCCTCGGCCCGCGCGCTCGGCGTCGACGCGCTGCTCGCCGCGGACGACGTCGACGTGGTCGTCAACCTCACCGTCCCCGCCGCGCACGCCGAGATCGCTCGCGCCGCGATCGCCGCGGGCAAGGGCGTGTTCGGCGAGAAGCCGCTGGCCACGACGTTCGCCGACGCGGAGCGCGTGATGGCGGATGCCACGGCCGCCGGCGTCGCCGTCGGGA
The DNA here is from genome assembly GCF_900104345.1 of Microbacterium testaceum StLB037. GTDB lineage: Bacteria > Actinomycetota > Actinomycetes > Actinomycetales > Microbacteriaceae > Microbacterium > Microbacterium testaceum_A. The sequence goes on along the minus strand of NZ_FNJN01000002.1, from coordinate 309,146 downwards.
GCGCCCCCGACACGGTGCTCGGCACGGGGGTGCAAACGGCCCGGGCGGCCATCGAGAGCGGCCTCATCGGTCGGCCGACGGCGGCCACCGCGACCTGGGTCTCGCCGGGCCATGAGCACTGGCATCCGAATCCCGACTTCTACTACCGCGAGGGCGGAGGGCCGCACTTCGACATGGGGCCGTACTACCTGACCTCTCTCGTGCACCTGCTCGGCCCGGTCGTGTCGGTCAGCGGAGAAGTGTCCCGTGGCCGCACTGAACGCGAGATCGGGTCGGGGCCGCGCGCAGGCGAGCGCATTCCCGTCGAGGTCGACACCCACGTCACCGGCACCCTCCGGCACGCCAGCGGTGCCCTGTCGAGTGTGACGTTCAGCTTCGACGCGGGCGGGACCACGGCCGCGCCGATCGAGGTGCACGGCGAAGCCGGGTCGCTGGCCGTCCCCGACCCGAACGACTTCGACGGCGAGGTGCGTCATCACGCCGTCGGCTCGGACGGGTGGGTCGCCCTGCCGGTGAGCGCGGGGTACGTGGGGGCGGGACGAGGGGTCGGCCTCGTCGACATGGTGCGGGGCCACGGGCGGGCGAGCGGCGAGATCGCCCTGCACGTCACCGAGATCGTGACGGCGCTCCCGCTGTCGGCGCGTGAGGGCCGACGGATCGACCTCCGCACGACGCCCGCCATTCCACCGCTCGTCCCACTGACGCCGACGGAGCAGTGGCGCTGAGAGTTATCACACCGACCCGCGGTCGCGCCGCCCCCTCGGCGACCGCCGCTCCGCGTGGAACCGTGAGGGCATGGCATCCCCCCTCGCCCTGCTCCGAGATGACTCGCTCGCTCTTCTGATCCGTGGTTACGGCTTCGGCTCGCACCTGTGGCGTCGGGCCGACCGCGGTGCCCGCGCCGTGCCGTTCCGCCTGCTCGGGCGCGAGGCGCTGTTCGTGCGCGGCGAGGAAGGTGTGGACCTCTTCTATGACGAGTCGCGCATCCGTCGCCACGGCGCCATGCCCGCCTTCATCCAGGAGTCGCTCTTCGGCCACGGCTCGGTGCACAGCCTCGACGGCGCCGAGCACCGCCACCGCAAGGCGACCTTCGTCGACGTGCTGTACGACGACGCCGAGGTGCAGCGCCTGCTCCCCGAGCTCGACCGGCAGTGGCAGGGCGAACTCGACGCCTGGGTCACCGGCGGCGAACGTTCGGCGTACGACGCGGCGGTGGGCGCCCTCGGCCGGTCGATCATGCGCTGGGCCGGCATCCCCGGCACCGCGTCGGCGCAGACCCGCTGGGCGAAGCGCCAGGCGCAGATCGTCGACGGCTTCGGTGTCCCCTACTCCCCCGAGTTCGCGCTCGCGCTCATCAACCGCCGGTGGTCCGACCGTCACGCTGCCGAGCTCATCGACGCGGTTCGCGCCGGCACCCTGCGCCCCGCCGAGAACACGGCCCTGCACGCGTGGGCGCACCACCGCGACCAGGACGGCGAACTCCTCCCCGCGAAGACCGCGGGGATCGAGCTCCAGAACAGCTTCCGGCCCATGATCGCCGTCTCGCGTTTCGTCGCCTTCGCCGCGAAAGAACTGCACGACCGCCCCGAGTGGCGCGAGCGCATCGCCGCCGAGACGACCGAACGCGGGACCCACGTCGGCGGAGAGCTCTCCACGGCTTTCGCGCAGGAGATCCGCCGCACCGCCCCCTTCGTGCCGATGCTGCCCGCGTGGGCCGAGACCGACATCGAGCTCGACGGTCAGCGCGTGCCGGCGGGCGGCCGGGTCGTGCTCGACATCCTCGGCACCGACACCGACACCCGCGAGTGGGAGCATCCCTCCGATTTCGCCCCCGAGCGCTTCGTCGGCGTCGACGACTACGAGGCCATCCGCGCGTTCGTCCCCCACGGCGGCGCCGACGTCCGCACCGGCCACCGCTGCCCCGGAGAGAAGCTCGCGATCGCCGGGCTCGCGGCATCCATCGCCGTCCTCAGCGACCCGCGCATCCGCATCAGCGGCCGCGGGCTCGACGTGAACAGGCGGCGGATGCCGACCAAGCCGCGCTCGGGTGGACGCGTGCGCCGCGCGGACGCGCCGTCGTCGTGCCCGTTCCACTTCGGTCGTTCCGCGCGCTGACGCGGTGGCCGGGGGCGCTGACGCCGTCCCTCACCGCGCCGCGACGTCACCGCGACAGGCGGATGCCACGGGAACAGCGCCATCCGAGCCGGATCGTCCTGTTCCGGCGACATGCCCGGTTCCGGTGACACGGGCCAGGAAGCGCCGACAGCCGTCGGTCGCCTCCGGATCACTCCTCGCGGGGGCGCGCGGTTTGCGCATCGGTCGCCGACAACACCTCGGAGGCGATGCGGAAGGCCGAATTGGCCGCCGGCACGCCGGAGTAGATCGCCGACTGCAGGATGACCTCGCGGATCTCCTCGACGCTCAGCCCGTTGCGTAGCGCCGCGCGCAGGTGCATCGCGAGCTCCTCGTGGTGACCGTGCGCGATGAGCGAGCTCAGCACCGCGATCGAGCGCGAGCGACGGTCGAGGCCGGGCCGTGACCACACGTCTCCCCACGCGACGCGCGTGATGAAGTCCTGCCAGTCGGCGGTGAGGTCAGTGGTCGCGGCGATCGAGCGCTCGACGTGCGCGTCGCCCAGCACGGCGCGGCGCACGGTCATGCCCTGATCGTGGCGTTCCTGATCGGTGGGCATCAGGCGTCCTTTCGGGAAGACGTCGCCGTCGAGACGGAGGCGAAGAACGACCGCAGCAGAGCCGCCACGGCCTCGGGTTGTTCGGCCGGGGGAAGATGGCCGGCGTCGTCGACGCGCGCGACGCTGCCGCGCGGCACGCCCTCGGCGATCTGGACGGCCATGGGCTCGGGGGCGACCTGGTCGAAGACTCCCCAGACGGCGAGCACCGGCACCGCGATCTCGCCCAGCGTCGCGCGCACGTCGTACGCGGCGAGCGCCTCGCAGCAGCGGGCGTAGCTGTCGTCGTCGGCGTCCTGCAGTGCGTGCAGCAGGCGGCCGCTCAGCTCGGGGCGGCGCGCCATCGACTCCGGCGCGAACCAGCGCTGGGCCGAGCCGACGATGAGGCTCGAGGTGCTCTGCGACCGCGCCTGGGCGGCCCGCTCGTGCCACGACGCGGGCGCGCCGAGGACGGCTCCGGATGCCACGATAGCGGCGCCCCGCAGGCGGGTGCCGTGACGCCGCGCGAGCTCGAGGCCCGTCGCCCCGCCGAGGGACACCCCGGCGTACAGGAACGTGTCATCGGGGACGGCGGCGGCCACGGCATCCGCGAGATCGGCGACGGTGAACGCCTCGCGTGCGATCGGCCCGGCTCCGTGCCCGGGGAGGTCCCACGCGGCGACGCGGTAATCGTCGGCAAGCAGGGGCACGACGTCGTCCCACAGGATGGTCGAGGTGCCGAGCGAGGGCCCGAGCACGACGAGGGGTGCGTCGGCGGGACCCACGGGTGCGGTCAGCGAGATGAGGCTCATGCGTCGGCTCCTTCGTCGTGCGCGGTGCCTCCGCCGGCGTGGCGGGTGCCGCGGGCGAGGCGGGGGGCGAGGCCGACGTAGGCGGCCGGATCGAGCAGCGCGTCGACGTCGAGGTCGGCCGCCTCGGGCAGCGCCCGCAGGCGCGGGGCGAGGTCGTCGTCGCCGTCGAGCAGGGCCGCGAAGCGCTCGGCGCCGATGAGGGGCACGAGCACGCCCCGCAGACGCTCGCTGACGAGGCGCCCTCCGGTCAGAGCGGCGTTGGCTGCCGCGGCCCCGGCATCGACGCGCAGGTGAGCGAGCAACGACGACCCGTGCGCGGCGGCGCCGACCGCGAGGCGCAGCAGCTCACGCAGCGTCGGCCACTCGGCGTGCCAGGCGCCGTCGGGGCGCTCGTCGACCGCGAGGGCCGAGGCCAGGTGCAGGGTCGCGCCCAGCTGGGGCGCGCGCAGAGCGGCCGAGCGGATGAGCACCGCCTCGGCGGGGTTCTGCTTCTGGGGCATGGCCGACGATCCGCCGCCCACGCCCTCTGCCACCTCGCCGATCTCGGTGCGGCTGAGGGTCGCGACGTCGGCGGCCATCTTGCCGAGCGCGTCGATCGCCTGCACGAGGGCGTCGCCGATCTCGGTCACGGGCCAGCGCGTCACGTGCCAGGGGGCGTCGGGGGCGTCGAGCTCGAGCACCCGGGCGAAGGCCGCGGGCAAGGCGTCAGCGGCATCCGTCGATCCCGTGATCTCGACGAACGAGGCGAGCGTCCCGCCCGCTCCCGCGAGCTGAGCGGGGAAGACCAGGGCGTCGAGTCGCACGACGGCCCGTTCGAGACCGCGCGCCCAGGTCGCGGCGCGCGCCCCGATCGTGGTGGGCACGGCGTGCTGGGTGAGCGTGCGGGCGGCGGCCACCTCGTCGGCGTGCGCGGTGGCGAGCTGTCGCGCCCAGACCGCCGCATTCGCGACCGAGCGTCGCGTCTGCTCGACCGCGCGCTGCGCGACCACCATGAGCGCGGTGTCGAGCACGTCTTGACTCGTCGCCCCGCGGTGGATCCACCCGCGGTGCTCCGCCGGCACCTGGGCCTTGAGCGCGCCCACGAGGGGGATCACCGGGTTGCCCCCGGCGACGGCGTCACGCACGAGGGCGTCGACGTCGAGCACGCGCGCGGACGCGCCGCCCTTCTCGTCGATGCCGAAGACGTGGTCGATGTCGGCTCGCGCTTCGCGGGGGGCGACCCCGACGGCGACGTACGCCGCGACCAGGGCGCACTCGACGCGGATCATCGTCGCCAGCACGAACTCGTCCGACAGCAGGGCGTCGTGCCCGACGCTCACCGGCGAGAGCAGCCCGAGGTCGATGCGCGGCAGCGGTTCAGAAGGCAAGGAACACCGTCTCGTTCTCGCCCTGCAACCGGATGTCGTGCGACAGGTACCCGTCGGGCGTCCGGGTCGCGACGAGGCTAGCGCGCTCCTCCCATGTCAGGGTGGAGAGCAGCGGATCGGCGGCGAGAGCGTCGTCGTCGGCCGGCGAATAGATGCGAGTGTGCAGCTTGTCGGGCAGGCCGCGGGCGAACACGATCGCGGCGAAGAACCCCGCCCGCCCCCGGATGCCGCCCGGCTCGCGCGTCCAGAACGAGTAGCGCCCCTCGTCGTCGGTGAAGGCGCGTCCGAACCCGGTGAAGGTGTGGTCGTCACGGCGGAACGCGCCCCGCGCGCGGGGCACCGAGCCGTCGGCATCCGCCCCGAAGATCTCCACGAGGGCGTCGGGGATCGGCGCTCCCCCACCGTCGTACACGGTGCCCGAGAGCACGATCGCACCCGGCGAGTGCGGGAACACCACCTCGTACTGCTTCGGGTACTCCAGCCCGTACGCGAAGAACGGTCCGACCGTCTGACCGGGGGTGGCGCGGTGCGTCTTGGCGGGAATCACTCGTCGCCCTCCTGCTCGAAGAAGGTCGCATCCGGCCCGTCGACCACGATGTCGAAGCGGTATCCCGTCGCCCACTCGGGCGAGGTGAGGTCGTGGTCGTAGACGCCCACGAGGGCGTCGCGGTCCTTCTGGCGGTGGATGGAGTTGTAGATCGGGTCGAGCGCGAACAGCGGGTCGCCCGGGAAGTACATCTGCGTCACCAGCCGCTGCGTGAACGACGACCCGAACACCGAGAAGTGGATGTGTGCCGGACGCCACGCGTTGCGGTGGTTCTTCCACGGGTACGGGCCGGGCTTGATGGTCGTGAAGCGGTACTCGCCGTTCTCGTTCGTGATCGCGCGGCCGGCTCCGGTGAAGTTCGGGTCGAGGGGCGCGGGGTGCTGGTCGCGCTGGTGGATGTAACGGCCGGCCGAGTTCGCCTGCCAGATCTCGATGAGCTGGTTCACCACCGGGCGCCCCCACGAGTCGAGCAGCCGGCCCTGCACCGTCATGCGCTCGCCCAGCGGTTCCCCCGCGTGCTGCAGGGTGAGGTCCGACTCGATCGCCGCGACGTCGCGCTGCCCGAACGCGGGCGAGAACAGCTCGATGGTCTCGGGGTCGACGAGCTTCGGATTCTTGGTCGGATGCCGCAGCACGCTCGACCGATAGGCCGGAAAGTCGTGGGCGGTGGCGGCGACGCGCTCGCCCGCGGCGTCGAGGGCGTCGAGCTCGGCGTGGCGGGCGTGGATCTCGCGGACGATCTCGTCCTGCGTCGCCTGGTCGGGAGCGGCCAGCAGCGATTCGGGGGCCGCGGCGGGGGCGTTCGTCATGGGGTCTCCTTCGACCCCTCCATGCTCCGTCACCCTCTCGCCTCGCGGCGAGACGTTCCCGCTGAATGGGAGTCGTGCCATTCTGGACGCGTGGCGAACTCCCCCTCCGGCGATTCGGTGACCGACCGCCTCGTGCGCATCCTCGAGACCTTCACCCCCACGCGCACCGCGCAGACCACGGCCGACATCGGCCGCCGGGCGGGTCTGCCGAGCTCGTCGGCGCACCGGATCGTGAACGAGCTGGTGGATGCCGGCTTGCTCGAGCGCGACGACGAGCGCCGCGTCCGCGTCGGGATGCGCCTGTGGGAACTGGCCACCCGGTCCTCGCACGCGCTGCGCCTGCGCCAGGCGGCCCTGCCCTACATGGAACGCGTGCAACAGCGCGTGCGCGAGCACACCCAGCTCGCAATCCTCGAGCAGGATGAGGCGCTGTTCCTCGAGCGGCTCAGCGCCCCCGACTCCGGCGCGAACATCACCCGCGTCGCCGGGCGCCTTCCCCTGCACGCCTCGTCGTCGGGACTCGTGCTGCTCGCCTTCGCCCCGCGCGACCTGCAGGAGCGCGTGCTCGCCGGCCCCCTGGCGCGGGTCACGGCCGATACGATCGTCGACCCCGCAGCACTGCGCCGCACCCTCGCCGAGATCCGCACGCTCGGTCGGGTCGTGGCCCCCGGCTACGTCGACGAGGTCTCCACCGGCGTCGCGGTGCCCGTGCGCGACGAGACCGGAGCGGTCATCGCCGCACTGTCGGCCGTGCTCCCGCGCGACGCCGAGACACAGTTCGCCCTCGTCGAGCTGCACCGCGCCGCCCGCGACACCGAGCGCGCTCTCGGCTTCCGCCGCTGACCCGCCGCCTTCTCTGCCCCGTCGCCTTCCGCCTGCGCGCGTGTCTCCCTTGCGTGAGGGGTCATGAACTGTCGCCTGGGGCGCGTCCAGGCGACAGAAACCGACCCCTCACGCGAAGAGCGCCGGTTCCTGATCAACGGGAATGTGGCGACGAGGAGCGCGGGCGGCGCGCACCATCGACACAGCCACCGTCGAAGGAGACGCCATGACCACCACCGTCCGCACCCGCGTCGCCATCGTCGGCGCCGGCCCCGCGGGGCTCCTGCTCTCGCATCTGCTCGACGAGGCCGGCATCGCCTCGGTCGTCATCGACCAGCGCTCGCGCGACGAGATCGAGAGCACCATCCGCGCCGGAATCCTTGAGCAGGGCACCGTCGAACTGCTCGACACCCTCGGCGAGCACTCGCGCGCGCGCACCGTGGGCCACCGTCACGACGGCATCGAGCTGCGCTTCGAGGGAGAGGGCCACCGCATCGACTTCGCGGCATCCGTCGGCCGTGCCGTGTGGCTGTATCCGCAGCACGAGGTGCTGAAAGACCTGATCGCCGCGCGCCTCGCGGCGGGGCAGGACCTGCGTTTCGGCGTCACCGCCGAGAACATCGCGGATGCCGAGACCTCGACCCCTCGCGTGATCGCCCGCGACGCCGACGGGCGGCCGTTCGAGATCGAGGCGGAGTTCGTCGTCGGCTCCGACGGGTCGCGCAGCGTCGCTCGGGCCGCCGTGTCGGGATCGCGCCAGGGCGGCTACTTCCGCGAGTACTCGTTCGCGTGGTTCGGCATCCTGTGCGAGGCCCCGCCGAGCGCCGACGAGCTCATCTACAGCAACTCCCGCGACGGCTTCGCCCTGGTCAGCCAGCGCTCCGACACCGTGCAGCGCATGTACTTCCAGTGCGACCCCGACACCGACACCGCGGCCTTCAGCGAGGCGCAGCTGTGGGACGAACTGCAGAAACGCGTGCCCGGAACGACGCTGAAGCAGGGACCGATCTTTCAGCGCGACGTGCTGCGCTTCCGCAGTTTCGTGGCACATGAGCTGCGTCGCGGCCGCGTCGCCCTCGTGGGAGACGCAGCGCACACCGTGCCCCCGACCGGCGCGAAGGGCATGAACCTCGCGATCGCCGACGTGCGCCTGCTCGCCGACGCCCTGCGGCGCCTGCTGCTCGAGGGCGACGAGCGCGGCCTCGACGCCTACCCCGAGAAGGCCCTGCGGCGCATCTGGAAGGCGCAGCACTTCTCGTGGTGGATGACGAGCCTGCTGCACGTGGCTCCGGATGCCACCGACTTCGACCGCCGACGCCAGGTCGGCGAACTGCGCACCGTCGTGGAATCGGAGCACGCCCGCGCCTCCCTCGCCGAGGCCTACTGCGGCTGGCCCTTCACCGACTGACCGGCCGGCTCAGTCCTTCTTGTCGCGCGGCTTCGGGAAGGGGCTCGGCACCACCGGCACCGTGCCCGTGTACCCCTCGCGCTCGGCCGCCAGCTCCGCGATGCGCTTGCGGCACGCGAACCACCCGATCGTGATGGCGATGCTCGCGATGACGGCCACGAGCAGGGTCGCGGGCGAGTCGATGAACACCAGCACGAGCACGATGGCGAGGAACAGCAGCGTCGCGTAGCCGGTGTACGGCGCCCAGAACAGTCGGAAGGCCGGGCGCACCAGCTCGCCGCGGTCGGTGAGGCGCTTGAACTTCATCTGGCAGAGCATGATGGTCGCCCACGTGACCAGGATGCCGACGGCGGCGACGTTCAGCACGGTCTCGAACGCGTCGCTCGGTGCCACGAAGTTGATCACGACACCGAAGAGGGCCACGAACGCGGTGATCGCGATGCCGCCGTACGGCACGCCCGCCTTGTTCATGCGCGCGGCGAACTTCGGCGCCGAGCCCGCGACCGCCATCGAGCGCAGGATGCGGCCGGTGGAGTACAGCCCCGCGTTCAGCGACGACAGCGCGGCGGTCAGCACGACGAGGTTCATGATCACGTCGACGCCGGGAACGCCGATCGAGGCGAAGAAGGTCACGAAGGGGCTCTCGTCCTTCGAGTACGCGGTGAAGGGCAGCAGGAGCGACAGCAACAGCACCGAGCCGACGTAGAAGACCGCGACACGGAAGATCACCGAGTTGATCGCGCGGGGCATGACCTTCTCGGGGTTCTTGGTCTCGCCGGCGGCGGTGCCGACGAGTTCGATCGAGGCGTACGCGAACACCACGCCCTGCATGAGGATGACGGCGGGCAGGATGCCGTTGGGGAAGAAACCGCCGTTGTCGGCGATCAGCGAGAACCCGGTGGGCGCACCCGTGGGGGTGCCGAACACGACGAAGTAGATGCCGACGAGCAGGAACGCCACGAGGGCGGCGACCTTGATGAGCGCGAACCAGAACTCCAGCTCGCCGAACACCTTCACCGAGACGAGGTTGACGGCGAGGACCGTCACGAGGGCGGCGAGCGCCCACACCCACTGCGGGACGGCGCCGATCCACGGCACGTACTTGCCGAAGAAGTTCATGTAGAGCGCGGCGGCGGTGATGTCGACCATGGTGGTCGTGGCCCAGTTGATCCAGTAGAACCAGCCCGAGACGAACGCGGCCTTCTCACCGAAGAACTCGCGCGCGTACGACACGAACGACCCCGACGTGGGGCGGTGCAGGACGAGCTCGCCGAGCGCGCGGAGGATGAAGAACGCGAACAACCCGCAGACGGCGTACGAGAGCACGATCGCGGGGCCGGCCTGGGCGAGGCGTCCGCCGGCGCCGAGGAACAGGCCGGTTCCGATCGCACCGCCGATCGCGATCATCTGCACCTGACGCGACGTCAGGCGCTTGTGGTACCCGTCGTCCTCGAGCTGCACGGTCGAGGTGGTGCGGGGCGGCTCTGCGGCATCGCTCGAGCGGGGGGAGGAGTCGGTCACGTACCCATCGTGCGAATTGCGCAGCGTCTGTCCAGCAAGCGCGCCGCAGTGTCGGCATCCCGGACCGGATGCCGTGCCCCCACGCGAGCGCTCAGAGCCAGTGCTTGCGCTTGAACGCGAACCACAGTCCGATCGAGGTGGCGGCCATCAGGGCGAGGGCCATGGGGTACCCGAAGGTCCAATCGAGCTCGGGCATGTTCTTGAAGTTCATGCCGTAGATGCCCCCAACGAGGGACGGCGCGAACAGGATGGCCGCCCACCCCGAGATCTTCTTGACCTCTTCGTTCTGCTTCAGCGAGGTCTCGGTCTGTCGCTGGGTCACCAGCGTCGCGTTGACGGTGAGGGCGTTGTCGAGGATCGCCCGGAGCGCCGTGAGCTTCTCGCACTGTCGCAGGACGTGATCGAGCACGTCGCGCAGCGAGCGCTGCAGCTCGAGGTCCACGCCGTACTTGTCGGCCCCGCGCAGCAGGGCTTCGAGCATGTCGCGCAGGGGTTCGGTCGCCCGCTGGAAGTGGATGACCTCGCGCGCGAGCTCGTAGATGCGCTGCGTGAGATCCGCGCCGCCCTCGCCGAACAGCTGGTCCTCGATCTCGTCGACGTCGTTCTGCAAGCCGCGGGCCACGGGGTCGTACTGGTCGACGACCTCGTCGAGGATCGCGTAGAGCACCGCCTCGGGGCCGCGCGCGAGCAGGTCGGGGTTCTTCTCGAGTCTCCGCCGCACTTGCGAGAGGTCGGGCACCTCGGCGTGACGCACCGTCACGACGTAGTCGGGGCCGATGAAGACGTGGAGCTCGCCGAACTCCACCGTCTCGGTCTCGTCGATGTAGCGCGCGGGTCGGAGCACCGCGAAGAGGTTGCCCCCGTAGCGCTCGAGCTTCGCGCGCTGGTGGCCGGCGAGCGCGTCCTCGACGGCGAGCGGGTGCAGCGAGAACTCGGCGGCGACGCGCTCGAGCTCCTCGGGCGAGGGCCGCAACAGGCCGATCCACGCCATTCCGCCGTGGGCCTCCATGTACTCGAAGGTCTGGTCGAGGCTGGCCGGGTTCTCGATGCGGTGACCGTCGACGTACACGGCGCTGTCGATGATGGGCATGTGTCCGTTGTACCCCGGATGCCTATGCGCCCGGGCCCCGTCGCGCCGACCCTCACGAAGTCCTTACGGGGTCACTTCTTCGGGTCGTTGCCCCAGTTCATGAGCGAGTACCGCCAGTCGGTGTCGGTGATGTCGCCCTTGGGCTTCTGTGCGCTGTGCCGTTTGACGTAGCCGACGACCTTGCGCATGTGCGCGTAGTCGTCGTCGGTGAGGTCGGCCTTCTTCTTCTCGAGGATGCGCACGATGTGCCGCCCGCTCTCGTGCCCGGTCGACTCCCCGCCGTCCTTCTTCTGGCCGACGGACTTCGACTCGTCGGTGTCGAGCCACTTCTTCAGCTCGCTCGCGGTCATGTTAACCGCCTCATCGAAGTCCTTCTTGGTCTGATCGTCGTCGCTCATCCGGTCATCCTCGCCACCGCCCGGGTGCGCGAGAGACCCCTTGCGGAGTCGCCGGGGTCATGGCATCCGCTCAGCCGATCGGCTCGCTGAGGGGTTCTTCGGTGTCCGGTCCCGGATGCCGTGCCCCGGCGCTGCGGCGGGCGGCGGCGAGCACGGCGCCGATGCTGGCCGTGATCACCAGGGCGATTCCGACGAGCTCGAGCCACGACAGGTGCTGACCGAGCAGCAGGAACCCGGCGATCGAGGCGGTGGCCGGGCCGAGGCTCATCAGGATCGCGAAGGCCGACGCCGCCAGACGGCGGAGGGCGACGAGCTCCAGGGCGTAAGGGATGGTGGATGACAGCAGGGCGACCGCGGCGCCGAGGGCGAGGATGTCGGGGCGGAAGAGGGCCGATCCGGCCTGGGCGATGCCGAACGGCAGGGCGATGACGGCCCCCACGGCCATCGCGAGCGCGAGGCCGTCGAGTCGCGGGAACTCCCGACCCACCCGCGCCGAGGCGAGGATGTACAGGGCCCAGCTCACCGCCGCGCCCAAGGCGAAGAGCACGCCGAGGGCGTCGAGGCGGTCCCACCCTCCGGCTCCGAGGGCGACGACGCCGCAGAGCGCGAGTCCGGCCCACACCCAGCGGGCGACACCCGTCGCGGTGAGGATCGACAGGGTGAGGGGCCCGAGCACCTCGATGGTCACGGTCACGCCCAGCGGCAGCCGCTCCAGTGCGAGGTAGAACAGTCCGTTCATGGATGCCAGCACCACGCCGAACCCGACCACGGAGCGCCACGCGGAGCCCGTGTGACCGCGCAGACGCGGGCGGGCGATGATGAGCAGCAGGACGGCCGAGAAGAGCAGCCGCAGCATGACGATGCCGAGCGGCCCGGTCTCGGGGAACAGCATCACGGCGAACGACGCGCCGACCTCCTGGCACGCCAGTCCGACGAGCACGAGCGAGGCGGCCGACCCCTGCCCGCCGCGCGCGGTCATCGCGAGGTCATCCGGCGGGAGGAGCGCAGATGGCGTTGCCGGCGATGTTGTCGCGCATCTGCTCGGCGGTCCACGGCAGCCCCGCCTGCGGAGCCGTCTGCCCCTGGGCGGCCGGAGCCTTCGACGCGATCGCCGCGAGCTCCCAGGCCAACCACGCGCCGGTGGTCTTATTGCCGCCGGAGTTGTTCAGCACGACCGCGATGGACATCCCCGTCGTCGGGTCGGCGAAGGCGCCGACCAGGTACCCCGGGGCCGATCCGTACTGGCCGATGAGCGATCCCGCCTGGAAGGCGCCGCCCGCGGCGGTGAACCACGTGGGCTGATCGCCGCCGACGGGGACGGGGGCGGCGAATCGGTCGTTCCCGGCCGGCAGGAGCGCACCCGTGGCGAGCGCCTGCGCGTACCGCCCCATATCGGTGATGTTCGTCACGGCTCCCGCCGCGGCGCCGCCGTAGCTCGAGGACATGTCGGTGTAGTCGCCCGGGTCGGTGCAGTTCCAGGCGCCCTCGGCGTTCTGCTGCGACCAGTAGCCCGAGAGCGAGGCCGCTGCGGGATCGGCCGGGGCGGGGTCGGGGAGTCCGGTCGCGCCGAGGCCCAGGGGCTCGGTGACGCGGTCGGCGATGAGCTGGGAGAGCGGCTCGTTGGCGATGCGCTCGGCGGCGAGACCCGCGAGCACGTAGTCGGTCGCCGAGTCGGAGAAGGCCACACCGGGGGCGTTGGTCCGGGGGCTTGCGATGCCGTAGGTCATGAGCTCGCGCGGGTTCCACACGCGCTCGGGGTTCTTCGCCACCTGGCCGTCGAGCACCGAGGTGTAGGACGCGAGGCCCGAGGTGCCGTCGCAGAGCTGACGGAGCGTGATGTCCTCGTACCCGGGGAGGTTGCTGACCCAGTTGGTGACGGGATCGCTCATCGACGCCTTGCCGTCCGCGGCCAGGCGGTAGAGCACGTCGCACGTCATCGCGCCGGTGACATCGCCCGCGCGGAATGCGAGGTCCGTGGTGACCTCTGCGCCGCCGGGTCCCTGGGTTCCCATGCCCGACACCCACGTGCCGCTCCACGGCGCCCAGACGCCCACGATCGCGCCGGTGGAGCCCGTCGCGGTCATGGCGGCGGTCACGGCGTTCTGCAGTTCGGTCACCGTCGCCTCGGGCAGCGGCGCGTCGACCTGCGCGGGGACGTTGACCGACACCGAGCCTTCCGGCGTGCAGCCGCTCAGGATGACGGCGAGCACGCTCGCGCCCGCGATCGCGATGGCCGCGGAACGACGCCATGCCCGCATGTGAAACCCCCAGCACTTCCGCGCGCGACGAAGCGCCCGCTCCGAAGATTCAAACACACGGCACCTGAACGAAAGGGCCGCTTGCGCTCCCGTTACCGTCACGTCTGCATCACGACGCGGCCGACGCCGAGCGAGCTCGGAGGGAAATAGGGGTTAGGGGAACCTAACTCTGTGCGTAAGATGGCCGCATGAACGCCGTCGTCCCGTTCTCGACAGCTCTGCGCGAGCGTTCCAGCGACGCGCACTCGCCCAGCGAGTGCGACGGTTTCATGACCGACCTGCTCACGGGGGCCGGCACGCGCGACGACTACATCGCCCTCATCGCCCAGCACTGGTTCATCTACGCGGCCCTCGAAGAGGCGGCGACCCGCATGCGGACCGATCCCGTGGCATCCGTGTTCCTCCAGGGCCGACTCTCGCGCCTTCCCGCTCTCGAGGCCGACCTGGCCTTCTTGATCGGTGCCGACTGGCGCGAGCGCATCGCCCCTCTTCCCACGACGCAGGCCTACGTGTCGCGCATCCGCCGCGTGGCCGCCACCTGGCCCGGCGGTTTCGTCGCCCACCACTACACCCGCCTGCTCGGCGATCTGTCGGGCGGTCCGTCGATCGGCCGCCTGATGCGGCGCCGGTTCGGTTTCGAGACCAACGGCATCGGCTTCCTGCTGTTCGGCGACATCGCCGATCCCAAGGCGTTCAAGACCGTCTATCGCGAGCAGCTCGACGCCGCGCCGTGGGACGACCGCGAGAAGGAGCGGGTGATCGCCGAGGTGCTCGTCGCGTACCGCTTCACCACGGAGCTGTTCGCCGACCTCACCCGCGCGAAGGCCCACCAGGTCGCGTGAGGCTCACGCCTTCGCGGCGTCCTGCCGCGTGAGCCACGCCTGTTTCATGAAGCGTCGGACGTCCTCGTCGACCCGGATGTCGCTCGGCTTGAGCGGCCGCGTGAGGTAGAGGCCGTCGAGCGAGGTCAGGCGGCTGAGGGCGACGTAGGTCTGCCCCGGGGCGAAGGCCCCCGCTCCGAGGTCGACGACCGCCCGGTCGTAGGTCTTGCCCTGCGACTTGTGGATCGTCACGGCCCACGCCAGGCGCAGCGGGAACTGCGTGAACTCCGCGACGATCTCGCGCGAGAGGTTCTTCGTCCCCGGGTCGTACGCGTAGCGGTACCTCTCCCACACGGCCGGCTCGACATCGTGCTGGATGCCGTCGACCTCGACGCGCACGCTGTCGCCGGCGATGCGGGTCACGGTGCCGATCGTGCCGTTGACCCAGCGCGGGGCCTCGCCGAACTGCGCGCCGTCGTTGCGCAGGAACATCACCTGCGCGCCGACCTTGAGCGTGAGCTCCATCTCGGCCGGATAGTTCGCCTCGCCGCGCCCGAAGTCGCCCGAGATCTCGGCGTTCGCGGTCTGCGTGCGGCCGATGAGCTCGTCGAGGTGCTTGCGGTTGATCGTGTTGACGCGGTCGTTGCGGGTCGCGAGCGTGATGATCGGGTGCTCGCCGTCGGCCGGATGCGGGGGTGTGCGCGCACCCGCGGTGTTGAGCACCCCGGCCATCTCGGCGGTGACCCGGCCGTACCGCACGGCGTTCAGCAGCTGTTTGAACCCGGGGTCGGACTGCCGGTGGATCTCGACGAGCTCGTTCACGTGCAGGTCGGCACCGTGGCGGCCGATGTCGATGAGACCGTCGCTGGCGGCCTCGCCCGACCACACCTTCGCGTCGAAGAACCAGAACGAGCGGTAGTGGTCGCGGATGTAGCGCGCCTCGTCCCCTCGCGGCGGCACGGGCGCCAGCTGGTACGGGTCGCCGAACATGACGATCTGAGTGCCGCCGAACGGCTCCGACCGTCGACCGCGGGCCTGGCGGAGCGAGCGGTCGATGGCATCCATCAGGTCGGCATTGACCATCGAGATCTCGTCGATCACGAGGGTGTCGATGGCGTTCAGGATCTTGCGCGTGGCGTCGTTCTGGTCGATGTCGCCGTTCGCGATGAGCCCGATCGGCAGGCGGAACAGCGAGTGGATCGTCTGTCCCTCGACGTTGAGCGCGGCCACCCCCGTGGGCGCGCAGACCGCGATCTGCTTCTTGGTGTTCCACGCCAGGTGCTGCAGGAGGGTCGATTTGCCCGTGCCCGCGCGCCCGGTGACGAAGACGTGCTCGCGGGTGTCCTCGATCAGCCGGAACAGCGCCTGCTGCTCGGCGGAAAGGGGCGGCGTGGTCACCGGCCCATGCTAGTTCGCGCAGGTCGCCTCAGACGGCGAGCTGGGGATGGGCCCGCCCATCGGCTCGGTGTGGACGAGCAGCCACCGCGCCTCCCCCGATAGCACGTCGGCGACGTGGCTGCGGAAGCGCGGGCACTCGGTGATGTCGTGCGAGCGGCAGCGCAGGGCGTGCTCGGTCATGGCGCGGGCCTGGGCGATGTCGGCCGCACGTCGGTCCAACTCCGCGACGTGCTCCTCGAGCACGCGATGCCGATCGGGGGCTCCGTCGTCGAGCAGCACCCGGATCTGGTCGAGCGAGAGCCCCGCGGCCTTGTTCCGCAGGATCACCGCGATCCGCACGCTGTCGCCCTCGGTGTAGCGGCGTCGGCCCGCGGCATCCCGAGTCGGATCCAGAAGTCCCGCGTCCTCCCAGTGCCGCAGAACATGCGTCTCGAGACCGAACCGCGCCGCCGCCTCGCCGATCGACTCGCCGTCCTTCGCCGCGCTTGACTTCATGTCGACATGAAGTCACAGGATGGACGAGAACGCAAACGGAAGGAGCTCATCGTGTACGACGCGATCATCATCGGAGGCGGCCCCGCGGGCCTGCAGGCGGCCCTCACCCTCGGTCGCATGCACCGCCGGACCCTGCTGCTCGACTCGGGCGACTACCGCAACGGCACCGTGCGCCACGCGCACAACCTGCTGACGAACGACGGGCGCGACCCCGCCGAGCTCCGCCGCCTCGGCCGGGAGGAGATCGCCGCCTACCCCGACGTCGAGATCCGGGATGCCGCCGTCTCGGCCGTCGCACGAGAGACCGACGTCCTGACCGTCACGGTGGGCGACGAGATCCTCCGCGCCCATGCCGTCATCCTCGCCACGGGGGTCGCCGACCGGCTGCCCGACGTCCCCGGCCTCGCCGAGCAGTGGGGCGACCGCGTCGCCAACTGCCCGTTCTGCCACGGTCACGAGTTCTCCGGTCGACCGGTGGCGATCGTCAATGGCAGCGCCCACGCCGCAGTCCTCGGACGCATGCTCGAGCCCGTGGCATCCGAAGTCCATCTCATCGATCCCGCCGACGTCGTCCGCGTCACCGGGACGACCGACGGGCTCGCGCTCGAGCGCGCCGACGGCTCGGTGCTCGAGGTCGCCGGGGCGTTCGTCGCCCCGACGTGGAGCTCGCGTGCCGGCTTCGTCGACGGACTCGGCGTGGAGCTGCAGGAGTCGGGAGCCGTGCGCACCGATCCCTTCGGGCGCACGAGCATCGAGAACGTCTACGCGGTGGGCGATCTGGCGCACCCCGATCACCTGCCGGGACCCCTGTTCTCGCTCGCCGCGGCCATCGCCGGCGGTCAGCTGGCGGCTGTCGCGATCGTGCAGTCGCTCGTCATGGACTGACGCGCGCGGCGCCTCCACAGGAGCTTTTCCTACACTGGAGGCGTGGACACCGCAGGCGGGGGCCCCGCGACGCCCGAAGGCGTTCGCGGCGCGCGCCCACGCCCCGCGGCCACGATCACCGGGATCGTCCTGGTCGGCGTGCTGCTGATCGCCGCGCTCGGGGCGGGAGCCGCCTCGCTGTACCGCGAGTTCTACAGCCCCCGCGCCTTCGTCCAGCACTACCTCGAGCTCCTGCAGGAGCGCCGCACGGCGGAGGCTCTCGCGGTTCCGGGCGTGGCCGTCGACTCCGCCGAGCTGCAGTCGGCGGGTCTGCCGGCCACGGCATCCGAGGCGTTGCTGCGTCCCGATGCCCTGACGTCCTTGACGGATGCCGAGATCACCGGCGAGAGCGCCGACGGCGACGAGACGCAGGTCACGGTCTCGTACACCGCGGGCGGGTACGCCGGAAAGACGACCTTCTCGGTGCAGCACGACACGAACGAGGGCCTGCTCCCCCGGTGGCGGTTCGCCCGCAGCCCGCTGTCGGTGATGAAGCTCACGGTCGAGGGGTCGATGCGGTTCGCCGTGAACGGGTTCGAGGTCGACAAGCGACAGGTCTCGGTCGACGGGGCCGACGTCGATCCCACGGCCGCTGTCCCGCTGCTGGTGTTCTCGCCGGGGCTCTACTCGGTCGACGTCGACACGGCGATCTCGGCGACCCCCGGTGTCGCCGTGCTCGCCGACGCGCCGCTGGCCGGCATCCCGGTCGACGTGCAGGCGCAGCCGACCGACGAGTTCATCTCGGTCGTGCAGTCGCGCGTCGAGGACTTCCTGACCACGTGCGCCCAGCAGAAGGTGCTGCAACCCACCGGCTGCCCCTTCGGTTTCACGGTGCGCAACCGCATCGACGACGCGCCCACCTGGTCGATCGTGCAGCAACCCGAGGTGACCGTGGTCCCCGACGGCGCCGGGTGGCGCATCCCCTCGGCGAAGGCCGTCGCGCACATCGTCGTCGACATCCGCTCGATCTTCGACGGCAGCGTCCGCACGGTCGAAGAAGACGTCGCGTTCCGCGTCGACGGCGAGATCACGGTCCTGCCGGACGGCACCGCCTCGATCCTCGTCGGCGGATCGTCCGACTGAGTCCCGCCTAGTTGCCGCGGGATGCGACCCGGGCGTCGCGCTCGGCGAGGCGAGCGAGCTCCTCGTTGTACGCGTCGAGCTCGAGATCGCCGACGCGGTCGACGTGACGGTCGCGGCGGCGCTGCTGACGCTCGTCGCTCCGGCTCCACTGGATGGCCACCGCGATCGCCAGGATGAGCGTGGGGATCTCGCCGACCGACCAGGCCACACCGCCGCCGACGTACTGGTCTTGAAGAGGTGTCGCCCCCCAGGTCCGGCCCATCGCGCCGAACCACTCCGCGACCATCAGACCCGAGTTCATCATGATCGCGATGCCGAAGAAGGCGTGCATCGCCATGATCGCGATGAGCACGAGCAGGCGCATGGGGTAGGGCAGGCGGTAGGGAACGGGATCGATGCCGATGAGGCTCAGCACGAAGAGGTAACCCGTCACCAGGAAGTGCGCGACCATCCAGATGTGCCCGACGTGGTCGTACAGCGACCAGCGGAACAGGTCGGTGTAGTAGAACGCCCAGAGCGAGCCGATGAACAGGCCCGCCGCCACGTAGGGGTTGGTCAGCACCTTCGCGACCGGGTTGTGCACCGCCCAGAGGATCCACTCGCGGCCGCCGCGCGTCCCGTCGGTGCGCTTGCGGATGGCGCGCGCCGCGAGCGAGACCGGGGCCCCCGCCACGAGCATGAGCGGGATCGCCATCGACAGCAGCATGTGGCCGATCATGTGCATGCTGAACAGGTAGTCCTGGTACACGTTGATCGGACCGGACGTGACCCAGAACACGCTCAGCATGCCGAGGACCCACAGCACCGTACGGGAGATCGGCCACGAGTCGCCGCGGCGGAGCAGACGCCAGACGCCGGCGAGGTAGAAGAAGATCCCGAACGCGACCACGAGGGTCCAGAGCAGATCCACGTCCCACGCGGTGAACCAGCGCTCGATGGTCAGATCGGGAGGCAGCGGCGCGCCGGTCAGCACCTCGGCCGGGGTCTGTCCCACCAGCGGGGGCTGCACCGGCGGGGGTGTCCGCGCGAGGGCGGCGGCGACACCGCTGGCGATGCCCATGAACGCCAGCTCGAGGGTGATGACGCCCCAGAAGCGGCGGGAGCCGGGCTCGTCGGCCATGCGCGAGATCAGTCGACGGCGGTACCAGGCGCCCAGGACGCCCATGGCGATCAGCGCGCCCACCTTGACGAGCACGAGGACGCCGTAGGCCGACCAGAGGTTCTGGAGGCCCAGGAGGCCGATCGAAGCGCGGACGGTTCCCGAGATCGCGACGACGATGAAGGCGACGAGGGCGATCGACGAGTAGCGCAGGAGCGCGGTCTGCAGTTGCCCGCGCGACATCGCGGGGCGGACGACCACCAGCAGGATCAGCCCGCCGAGCCACACGGCCGCGGCCATGATGTGCAGAACGAGCGAGGTCACGGCCGCGTTGTGGCTGGCTTCTTCGCCCGCGTGGCCCTGCGTGCCCATGGGGATGAGCGAGGCGAGGGCGAGGATCGCGACGACGAGCGTGGGGATCCACGAGCGGACGGCGAAGGTGAGCACGGTCAGCACGGCGCCGGCGATGGTGGTGATCAGCCACGCCTGCCCGATCGAGCTCTCGACGAGGAAGCGTCCGAGCTGCTGCCCGAACACCGCGTCGAGCGTCGGCTTCGCATTCAGGACATTGAGGAAGGTCAGATACCCCGTGGTGGCCGCCGAGACGGTGAACACGGCGGCGCCGATGGATGCCGTGTCCAGGGCGATCTCGAAGGGTCGCTCCCCCGCCGTCAGGGCGAACAGCGCCAGGACCAGCGAACCGACCATCGTGGCGGCGGCGAGGTTGACGACGACGGTGGCGATCGGCAAGCCCCACCGGACGACCGGGCCGGGGTCGGCGAGCTGCGTGGGAGCCGCTCCGCCTCCGTACGCGAGCCCCACCGCGACGGCGATCAGCGAGACCACGACCAGGATGACGGGTCCCGCGACGCGGAGCAGGCGGGGATTCACCCCCTCAGCCTACGTCGCGAGAGAACCACAGAGGGGGGATGCCGTGTGGCATCCCCCCTCTGTCGTTCGACGTCGTCTTACTTGACGGCGGCCTTCAGCTTGGAGCCCGCGGTCACCTTGACGCGCTTGCCGGCGGGGATCGAGATCTCCTCGCCCGTCTGGGGGTTGCGGCCCGTGCGAGCCGACGTCGCGACCTGCTCGAAGGCGATCCAACCGGGGATCGAAACCTTGCTGCCCTTGGCGACCGCCTCGGAGACGGTGGAGAAGAGGGAGTCGAGCACGCCCGACACGGCGGACTGGCTCTGCCCGGTCGCGCTGGCGATGCTCGCGACGAGCTCGGTCTTGGTGATGGACTTGTCAGCCATGTGGTTGTCCTCCAGGCGACGACGTAGGTCGCCTCTCGTTACGCGGACGAGGGGGGAATCCTCCTCGGTGGTCGGGAGACCGCCTCGACAGTATCAACCGAACCGCGGAATTACGGGGATTCTGACGGATTTCGACCCATTCTCGACCGGCGTGTCGTGCGACCTATGGGACGCGTGAGGCGGATGGGTCGGGTGAGCCCGCCCGCGTCACCGCCCAGCTCCGGGCCCGGAGTCGAGAGTCCGCGCTCGTCCGAGCGTGCCCCGTCGCCGGCCGTCCGCGACGCCGCGACACGCTGTCACGCGTTGTTGACAGCATGCCCCGCTCACGCGCTCGGCGAGACCCACCCGAAGTACATTCGGCCGGATTGCGCTCCGCGCGCACTCCACCCGCTGGGCAGCGACGAAGGGGGAGAGATGCCAGGTTCACCCACCTCGATGGAGGCACGCGCCATACTCCGCGCGGCCGCCACGACGACGGCCCTGCGATTGCTGCCCGGTCACGGAGTCCCCGCACCCCGCCACCTCGCACTGCTCTCGGAGGCGGAGCTTCCCGAGCCGCCCGCGGTCTGGACCGACTCCACGGCTCTGCCGCTGGCAGCCCTCCTGGCCGCCCGTGCCCGCCGCGACGCCCTCACCGAGGGCACCGCCGCCCTCTCCCGCTACTTCGACGAGGTCCGCCTGCGGCGACCGGCCACGCTGTCGTCCGGCGCGCGGTCCCAGTTGTACGCCTCCGCCGGCGAGTACGGCACCGCCATCGGCTGGCCGCAGGTGGGCGCACGCTTCGGAGTCGAGGCCCTCCTGTTCGCCGACACCGACGCGACCAGGTACCGGGCGCTGTCGGTGAGCGCCCTGGGACACGCACTGAACGGCGAATACCTGGCGGCCGAAAGCGCCCGAGCCGAGGCCGCCGAGCTGTTCACGGCTCGGGAATGGCCTGCCGCCGACATCTCCCCCCTGCTTCAGCTCGCCGAGGCTCTCATCGCCGCCGCCGATCTGAACGTCTCGCGACTGCGGGGTGTGGCGGTGACGATGCGATGCGCGCATCCGGACGACCCCTACGCGGGGTACGCGGCACGCGTCGTCGAGGTGGTGGCGATGGTACTGGACCGTGACCTGGGCACCGGCCGCGCCGAATGTCAACGACTCCTGCACGGCAGCCGCCGACTCAGCAGCCAACGCATGGTCCGGCATCTCCTCGTCTGCATGCTCGCCGACATCCTCGTCGCGCAGGGCGAACACCGTGAGGCGTTGACCACGCTGGATCCCTTCGAGTCCCCCGAGGGTCACGGCTCCTGTTTCGCGATGCAGCGGACCGGCGCGTTGCTCGGGCTCGGCCGCGAGCGCGAGCTGCTGCTCGAGACCGACGCCTGCGTCGCACCCGGATCGAATCATTGCCTGCGCACCCTGACCCCCGCCCTGGTGAGACGGGCGCTGGCACAGAACCGGCTGGGTTACACCCGGCGGGCACGCCAGAGCATGCAGGCGGCCCTGCATCTGATCGTGCGCACCGGCTCCTCGGCGACGCCGTTCCTCGCTCTGCCGCACGACGAGACCCGGGCGCTGATGGACGCCGTGGCCGACGATGACACCGTGCTCGCCGCGGCCCTCCCGCACCTGCAGGCGACACTCGCGCGCGTCGCCACGTCCGGCTGCGAAGCCCACTCGCCGGTCGCGGCGGCTCGTCTCACCCCGACCGAGAGGGCGACGGCCGACCTGTTGCGGCAGTCGCTGAGCCTCGTCGAGATCGCTCGCGAGCGCGGCGTCTCGCTCAACACGGTCAAGAGCCAGGTGCGCTCGATCTACCAGAAACTGGGCGTGCGCGGTCGGACCGACGCCGTCGAGATGCTCGCCGCCCTCGACAAATGAGCGTCGTACAGCGCCGCGCTCCGGACCCTGATGGAGCCGCCGCCGATCGACGCCGTCAACGACGAGAGGCGAGGGCCCCGCTGGGGCCCCCGCCTCTCGTACGGTGTCTGGTGCTTACCAGGACGACTTGGTCACACCGGGCAGCTCGCCACGGTGGGCCATGTCACGGAAGCGGACGCGCGAGACGCCGAACTTCGTGAGGACACCACGGGGGCGGCCGTCGATGACGTCGCGGCTGCGCACGCGCGCGGGCGACGCGTTGCGGGGGAGCTTCTGCAGACCCACGCGGGCGGCCTCGCGGGCCTCGTCGGTCGCGTTGGGGTCGACCAGGGTCTTCTTCAGCTCGGCGCGCTTCGCGGCGTAGCGCTCGACGACGACCTTGCGCTGCTCGTTGCGCGCGATCTTGCTCTTCTTAGCCATGTGCTTAGCGCTCCTCTCGGAAGTCGACGTGCTTACGGACCACGGGGTCGTACTTCTTGAGCACGATGCGGTCGGGGTTGTTGCGGCGGTTCTTGCGCGTCACGTAGGTGTATCCCGTGCCGGCGGTCGAACGCAGCTTGATGATCGGACGAACGTCCTGAGCCTTCTTCGCCATTACAGCTTCACGCCCTTCGCCTGCAGGTCACGGACGACGGACTCGATGCCGCGAGCGTCGATGACCTTGATGCCCTTCGCCGAAACGTTGAGCTTGATGTTGCGACCCAGCGACGGAACGAAGTAGGTCTTCTTCTGCACGTTCGGGTCGAAGCGGCGCTTCGTCCGGCGGTGCGAGTGCGAGATGTTGTGACCGAAGCCGGGAACCGCTCCAGTCACCTGGCACACTGCTGCCATGGTGATGTCTCCTTCTGTACCGTGACACCGGACGGTGTCACCCAAGATCCCTTGTCTGCACCCCGTTCGAGCACGGCGGAAGGCCGGGATCGAGAGCAGGGATGCGAACTGCGTGCTGGAGTGCGCGCAGACAAGGGGTCAGTCTAGCACGGCGTGTCGCCTTGACCTGATCAGGTCATCGAACGCGAGGGCCCCGAGCCTGTCGAGGGAGCGGGAGCTTCGACGGGCTCAGCCCCCTCACGCCCCACCCGCCTCCGCCGCACCCCGGCCCCACCGGAACGCCGAGACCGTGGCGTCCCCCTCGATCCAGAAGCGCCACGGGAACGCGTCGGTGCCGGCGATACCCGCGACCCCCACGCGCGGCCCCGTCGCCACGACCGGCGGCGGCGCCTCGGGCAGGAGCAGCCGCGCTCGAGCCCCGGCCCGCTCCGCGCCGGTGACCGCGTCGATGCCGTCGTGGATCGGATGCCGAAGACCCACCGCGTCGCCGAATCGTCCGGGACCGCGAGCGAGATCCCGCGACGCCCGCACCGCCCCGCGGCGCTCGAGCCGCCGCCGCTCGGCGATGTCTGCCCCCTCGACGATCTCGCCGCCGCGCAGCAGGACTCCGCCCGCGACACCCTCGGGGCCGCACACGACGTTCACGCACGAATGGATGCCGTGACTCAGGTAGACGTAGAGGTGCCCCGGCTCCCCCCACATCGTGGCGTTGCGCGCCGTCGGCCCCATGCGGGCGTGCGAACCCGGATCGGGCTGCTCTCCGGTGCCGAGGCCGTGGTACGCCTCGACCTCGGTGAGCCGGGCCACGACCCGTTCTCCGCCGACCTCGGTCTCGAGCAGGGCGCCCAGCAGCCGGGGAGCGACCTCGACCGGCAGATCGACGAGGTCGGCGCGGGTCGCGGGGCGCATCACTGCGGGGGCACCTGGCACCACGACAGGTCGAAGCCCTGCAGCGCGACGATCTCCTGCCCGGTGTCGACCTCGACGAGGTGGGTGAGCAGGCGCTGCGGAAGGGGCAGCTGATAGCGGTCGAAGGGATTGTCGACCGCGCGCGGCGCGACCAGCACCGCGGCATAGCGGCCGCTCGGCGACACGCACGTCTGCAGCACGGTGTCGGAGCCCGGCACGCTCAGCAGCTGGCGGACGGTGCCGTCGGTGTCGACGTGCGAGACGATCGTCGATCGCGAGACCCCGTCGGAGCTGATGTCGGCGAACGAACGGATCGTCCCCGCCCCCGCGCCGGGCATCGGCGTCGCCCGTCCCGCCATCCCCGGCGGGTCGACGGGCTCGACGAGCCCCTGCTCGGAGCCGTCGGTCAGATCGATCTCGCGGATGCCCTCGAGCCTCTCGACGATCGCGACCGAAGAACCGCGGGCGATGCCGTCGATCGACACGGCGCTGCCGAGGGGCGCGGCGTTGCCGCCCTGGGCGTCGGTCAGGAGCAGGCGGGAGTCGAAGGTGAGCACCAGCATGCTGTCGGTGTCGGGCACGAAGCGATAGTCGGCGATGCGCACGTCGCCGCCGTTCAGCCCCACCTCGACGGGCGGGGAGTCGTCGGCCGCCGACGCCGTGAACAGGCGGCTCTCGCGACCTCCGGCGGCGCCCAGGTCGGCATCCGAGAAGGTGAATCCGATGCGCTCCCCTCGGTCTGCCGACTGCAGGTTGGTCACGTACCCGGGGCCGGGGAGGGCGATGTCGCGCTGGTTCTTGCCGTCGGGGTCGGTCACGATCACGCGCGGGGTGTCGCCGTCGCGCACCGAGATGACGAGGTGGTTGGCGGTGGCGCGGAAGTCCTCGATGTGCGGGTTCACGAACACCGGGAGCCCCGCCTGACCCTGCAGGTCGGTGCGGAAGATCGTGTCGCCCTCGGGCGTGCCGCGCTGCATCAGGTAGGCCTGCAGCGGAGGGGTGCGGAAGGTCTCGGTGAGCGTCGAGGCCGGACCCGCGCCCAGGCCGTTCACCCCGTTGACGGTGATGCGGTAGTCGGTGTCGTCGCGCAACGGCAGCGTGAAACGCACGCCGACGCTGCGCCCCGAGGTGTCGACCGTGAACGGTGTCGCCGGGTCGACCTCGACCTGCGAGGGGTCGACCTTCTGCAGCGACTGCGTCGTGGTGAGGATCACGCGCGACCCGGATGCCGCGACGGCCGCGGCGGGATCGACCTGCACGTCCGTGACGCGTGGTCCCTGCGCCACCGCGACCACTCCGCCGAGGCCGCCGACGACCACGAGACCGACGAGGACGGCCGCGAACGCGATCGCGAATCCACGCCCGCGCCGGCGGCGGGCGCGCGAACGGCGGGAGTCGCCGCCGCGACGGGAGTCAGTACTCATACGGGTCCGAGGGCTCGTCGATCGCGGCGACCTGATCGGCGTGCACCGCGAGCTTGCCGTCTCCGCTCGAGCGCACCGTCCCGGTGACGGTCACCCACTGGCCGGTCGAGGGGGCACCGGTCGTCGCGGCGATGGGCAGACGCGCGGTCTGCGCATCGATCACGCAGTGCGTGATCACGAGCCGGGTGAGATCGAAGCTCGAGCCGTCGTTCGCCGGGGTGATGAACCCGGTGAGGGTGACGGGCTTGCCGTCGAAGGTCTCGGGGTTGGTGGCGTGCGCGAACACCGCCGACCAGTCGCCGATGCCGAACTTGGAGGTGTCGCCCGAGGCGGCCAGGGTCACCGCGTCGGAGCCTGCGAACAACGGAGGCGCACCCACGTCGCGCGACACCGCCAGCTCAGTCGACAGCGAGGCCGCGGGGGTCAGCAGCACGGCGATCACCGCCCCCGAGGCCAACACGCCTCCGGTGAAGGCGGCGATCCCGCCGGGTGTCAGGCGCGGGCGGGCCGCCAGGTGGTCGTGCGCGACGTGATCGTGCTCGTCGAGCGGGTCGGCGTGCGCGTGATCGGCGTGAGCGAACGCCTCGCGGCGGGCGGAGGCCGCGGCGGGGGAATGCCCGTGCTCGTGGTCGTGGCCGTGATCGGCCTCGGCTCCGAGCGGCAGGGCGAACGAGGCGATCGCGCCGATCAGCGCGACGAAGGCCATGCCGACGGCGAACCACGCCGAATCAGGGTTGATGTACAGCGCCATCCGCCCGGTCGCCCACAGCGTGATCGTCGTGATCGACAGGCACGCGGTCAGGCCCACCCCGAGCCAGCGCGTGGCGAGAGCACCCGTTCTAGACAAGGAGGTTCACCACCGTTCCGAGCGTGAAGGCGAAGAGCACGACGACCACCGTCATGCCCACGAGGACCCGTGACGAGAAGGTCGTGCGCAGCAGCGCCATCATCTTGAGGTCGATGATCGGCCCCACCACGAGGAAGGCCACGATCGAGCCGGGCGTGAAGGTCGAGGCGAACGACAACGCGAAGAACGCGTCGACGTTCGAGCAGAGCGAGACCACGATCGCGAGCGCCATCATCGCGGCGATCGACAGCGCGGGGTCGGATCCGATCGCCAGCAGGGCGCTGCGTGGCACGAGCACCTGCACGGCCCCCGCGAGGAGCGAACCGATGATGAGCGCCGGCATGACCGAGCGCAGCTCGACGACGAACTGGGCCAGGGTGCGCCGGCCGCGGTCACCGCGCTCCTGGACGACGATCTCGCACGTCTCGAGGAAGCGCTCGGTGAGCAGCTTGTCGGGATCGGGATGCCGGCTGTACAGCCAGCCGATGAGGTTGGCGACGAGGTAGCCGCCGATCAGACGCGCCACCAGGATGCCGTCGCTGAAGCCGAAGGCGGCGTGCGTGCTGATGATGACGATCGGGTTGACGATGGGAGCGGCGACCAGGAAGGTCAGCGTGTCGCTCACCCCGAAGCCGCGCATCAGCAGGCCGCGGGCGAAAGGCACGTTTCCGCACTCGCAGACCGGGATGAACATGCCCAGCAGCGACAGGACGGCCCGGCGCGCCCACGGCGCGCGGGGCATCCATCTCTCGATCGCCCCCGGGGGCACCCAGACCTGCACGATGATCGACAGCACGACGCCGAGGACCACGAACGGCAGCGACTCGATCAGCACGCTGAGCGCGAGCGTGAGCCCGTCCTGCGCGCGGGTCGGGAGCGATTGCGCGAAGAACGTGGGGGCGAAGGCGTCCACGAGGAACAACCCCGTGACCACGACGACACCCAGGCCGAGCGCGACGAGGGTGCGGGAGGCGCCCGAGCGTTGCGGCGGGGGTGCCGTGGTGCGACTACTCGTCGCCACGCTCACGAGCCCGGGCGTGGGCGCAATCGGTGCAGATGCCGAAGATGTCGACCACGTGCTCGGCCTCGCTGAAGCCGTGCTGCGCGGCGGTGCGCTGCGCCCACTCTTCGACGTCGGTCGCTGCGATCTCGACCGCCTTGCCGCACGAACGGCAGATCAGGTGGTGGTGGTGACCGCGCGTCTCGCAGGCGCGGAACAGGTTCTCGCCGTCGGGGCTCTGCAGGGAGTCGGCATCGCCGCGGGCCGCGAGACCCGCGAGGGTGCGGTAGACGGTCGCGAGGCCGATGCCGGTGTTCTCGTCGCGCAGGGTCGCGTGCAGCGACTGGGCGCTGACGAAGCCGGGAGCTCCGGACAGAGCCTCCCGCACGCGTTCGCGCTGCCACGTATTGCGCTGGACCATGGCCGCGAGTCTAGCGAGGCGATCGGTGAATCGGCTGGGCGCGGGCGATGTCGCCTGGGCACACACGGCCCGGAGATGGTCGGCGCCCTCAGACCGCCCGGGTCGTGCGATCGCGGCGGGCGCCGACCAGGCGGCACACGAGGTAGATCGCGAACGAGATGGTCGTGATGTACGGGCTCACCGGCAGCGTTCCGGCCACCGCGAGCAGCACTCCGCCCACGGCCGAGACGAAGCCGAACAGCGCGGCCAGCAGCGGCACCGAGAGGGGACCGGATGCCACGCGCATGGCCGCCGCGGCGGGCGTGACCAACAGCGCCATCACCAGCAGTGCGCCGATGATGTGCACCGCCACGGCGACGATCAGGCCGAGCAGCAGCATGAATGCCAGCGACACGGCGGTGGTGGGCACTCCGCGTGCGGCCGCCGACTGCGGGTCGAGGGAGTCGAAGCGCAGCGGGCGCCAGATGAGCAGCAGGGCGACCAGCACCGCGACGCCGATCACCACGAGCCACCCGAGCTGCTCGCTCTGCACCGACACGATCTGCCCGGTCAGCAGGCTGAAGCGCGTCGCGCTGCGCCCGTTGTAGAGCGAAAGGCACAGGATGCCGACACCCAGGCCGAACGGCATGAGCACGCCGATGATCGAGTTGCGATCGCGCGCGCGGGCGCCCAGCACCCCGATCAGTGCGGCCGCGATGAGGGAGCCCACGATCGAGCCCGACACGACGTCGACGCCGATGAGCAGGGCCACCGCGGCGCCGGCGAACGACAGCTCGCTGATCCCGTGCACGGCGAAGGCCATGTCGCGCTGCATGACGAAGACACCGATGAGGCCGCCCACCAGGCCCAGGACCGCACCCGCGTAGACGGAGTTCTGCACCAGCTCGAGGATCGCGCCGTACTGGCTCACCCCGCCGAAGAGGGCGGTGCCGACGTCGGACCAGTTCATGCGTCGTCCTCGTCGTGGTGATGGTGGTGGGCGTCCTCGGCATCCGGGGCTCCGACGACGATGAGCTGGTCGCCGGCGCGGACGACGAACACGGGGGCGCCGTACAGGGCCGAGAGGGTCGCGGTCGTGAGCACCTCGTCGGGAGTCCCGAGGGTGAAGCGCCCGTTGGCGATGTAGAGGATGCGGTCGACGCGCGACAGCACGGGATTGATGTCGTGGGTGACCAGCAGCACGGCGGCGTCGCGCTCGCGACGGTGGCGGTCGATGAGTCGCACGACGGCTTGCTGGTTGGCGAGGTCGAGGCTCGTCAGCGGCTCGTCGCAGAGCAGGAGGGCGGGGTCGTCGGCGAGGGCTTGGCCCACGCGCAGTCGCTGCTGCTCTCCGCCGGAGAGGAGCCCCACGGGGCGGTCGCCGAACGCGGTGGCCCCCACCGCCTCGAGCAGTTCGTCGATGCGCGCGCGATCCTTCTTGCGCGACAGGGGCAGGCCGAGTCGGTGCCCGTCGACCCCGAGACCGATGATGTCGCGGCCGCGGAGGGGCGTCTCGCGCGGCAGGGGGCGCTGCTGGGGGATGTAGCCGATGCGGCGGTTGCCGGCGCGGCGCACCGGGGCTCCGAGCGCCTCGATCGATCCCCCGCTGAGGCGTTCGAGCCCGAGGATCGCGCGCAGCAGCGTGGTCTTGCCCGAGCCGCTGGGTCCGAGCACCGCGACGAGCTCGCCGGGCTCGACCTCGAGGTCGAGCCCGGCCCAGAGCTCCCGGCCCCCTCTTTCGAGGGCGGCTCCGCGGATGCGCAGCGGTGCGGTCGCGCTCACGCCGCCAGCGCGTCGGACAGCGCCGTGATGTTGCTCTGCATCCACGAGATGTAAGTCTGTCCCTCGGGGAGCGTTTCCGTGAACTCGATCACGGGGATGTTCTTGGACTTCGCTTCGTTCTGCACCTGTGTGACCTCGGCGCCGCCGGTCTGCGGGTTGACGATCATGACGGTGATCTGACCCGAGTCCAACAGCTGGAGCGACTCAAGCAGGGTCGCGGGCGGGACGTCCTGGCCCTCTTCGACCGCCTCGCTGAACTCGTTGGGGGTCGCGTTGTCGAGGCCCGCGGTGGTGGTCAGGTACACCGGCACCGGCTCTGTCACGAAGATCTTCTTGCCGGCATCCTTCGCCTTGATCGCGTCGAGGGAGTCCTCGAGACCGGCGATCTGCTGGGTGAAGGCCTCGGCGTTGGCGTTGAAGTCGGCGACGTGGTCGGGCGCGATCTTGCCCAGTTCGTCGGCGATGGCCTCGGTGAGGTCTTCGATGGTGTGGGGGTCGTACCAGACGTGCTCGTTGAAGCCCTCGATGTGGTCGTGACCGTCGCCCTCAGCGTGCGCGTGATCGTCGGCGCTCTCGCTCGGGGCGGGGCTCGCGTCGTCGTCGGAGTGATCCTTCGACCCGGGGTAGTCGTGGTTGTACTCCACGGCGGTGAGCACGGGAGCCGACGTGCCGCTGGCCTGGATGAGGGACTCCATGAACGCGTCGTAACCGGCGCCGTTCTCGATCACGAGACCGGCGTTCTTCAGCGTCAGCTGGTCTTGCGCGCTCGCCTCGTACTCGTGCGGGTCCTGGCTGGGCGAGGTGATGATCGAGGCCACGTCGACGTACTCGCCGCCGACCGCCTGGGCGATCGAGCCGTAGACGTCGGTGGATGCCACGACCTTGACCTTTCCGGACGAGTCCGACGAAGCGGGCGAGGCGGTGCCTCCGGCGCAGCCGGCGAGCGCGAGAACGGAGACGGCCCCGAGGACGACGGGGGCGAGAATGCGGCGGGTCATAAGGAAACCGTATCGCCGTTGATAATCGTTCTCAAACTCAGGGTGTACCGCATACGAGGTTCTCAGGATCCGGCATCCTGCCGATCTGTCCTCCCTTCACGGGTGCGGTCGCCCGATTGTCGACGGCGGACCCGGGTCGGGATCTCTTTACTGGGATCCATGACCGACCACGACCTCCCCGTCATCGCGCACTGGATCGACGGCGCAGAGAGCGCCCCGACGGGCGGACGCACCGCCCCCGTCTACAACCCCGCCACCGGCGCGGTGCAGGCGCACGTCGCCCTGGCCGGCGAGGCCGACATCCAGGCCGCCATCGCCTCGGCCAGTCGCGGCTTCGCCGAGTGGAGCGGCTCCTCCATCGCGAAGCGCCAGAGCGTGCTGTTCGCGTTCCGCGAGCTGTTGAACGCGCGCAAGGGCGAGCTGGCCGAGATCCTCACCGCCGAGCACGGCAAGGTGCTCTCCGACGCGATGGGCGAGATCGCCCGCGGCCAGGAGGTCGTTGAGCTCGCGACCGGCTTCCCGCACCTCATCAAGGGCGCCTACAGCGAGAACGCCTCCAGCGGCGTCGACGTGTACTCGCTCAAGCAGCCGCTCGGCGTCGTCGGCATCATCAGCCCCTTCAACTTCCCCGCCATGGTGCCGATGTGGTTCTTCCCCATCGCCCTCGCCGCCGGCAACGCCGTCGTGCTGAAGCCGAGCGAGAAAGATCCCTCCGCCTCGCTCTGGCTCGCGCGCCTGTGGAAGGAGGCGGGCCTTCCCGCCGGCGCCTTCACCGTGCTGCAGGGCGACAAGGTCGCCGTCGACGGACTGCTCGAGGCCCCCGAGGTGCAGTCGATCTCGTTCGTCGGCTCCACCCCCATCGCTCAGTACATCTACGAGACCGCGTCGAAGAACGGCAAGCGCGTGCAGGCCCTGGGCGGCGCGAAGAACCACATGTTGGTGCTGCCCGACGCCGACCTCGACCTCGTGGCTGACTCCGCCGTCAACGCCGGCTTCGGCGCCGCGGGCGAGCGGTGCATGGCCATCTCGGTCGTGCTGGCCGTCGAGCCGGTCGCCGACGAGCTGATCGCCAAGGTCACCGAGCGGATCACGAAGCTCCGCATCGGAAACGGAGCGGATGCCGACGAGCCCGACATGGGCCCCCTCATCTCGGGCGCGCACCGCGAGAAGGTGGCCTCGTACGTCGACATCGCTGAAGCCGACGGCGCGACCATCGTCGTCGACGGCCGCGGATTCTCGGTCGACGGGCACGAGGAGGGCTTCTTCTTCGGCCCCACCCTGCTCGACGAGGTGCCGACCACGTCGCGCGCCTACACCGAGGAGATCTTCGGCCCCGTGCTCTCGGTCGTGCGCGTGAACACGTACGAAGAGGGCCTCGCCCTCATCAACGGCGGCGAGTTCGGCAACGGCACGGCGATCTTCACCAACGACGGCGGAGCCGCCCGCCGCTTCCAGCACGAGGTGCAGGTCGGCATGATCGGCATCAACGTGCCGATCCCCGTGCCGGTGGCGTACCACTCGTTCGGCGGGTGGAAGAAGAGCCTGTTTGGCGACGCGAAGGCCTACGGCGTGCACGGCTTCGACTTCTTCACCCGCGAGAAGGCCGTCACCAGCCGCTGGCTCGACCCCGCCACCCACGGCGGCATCAACCTCGGCTTCCCCCAGAACAGCTGAGTCGTCGGCACCGGATGCCGTGCCCCCGGGCTCCCCGCGAGCCTGGGGTCGCGGCATCCGTCGTTCCGTCCCGCGCTTCGCGTGAGGGGTCAAGAAGCGTCGCCTGGCGCGCGCCGAAGCGACAGAAGGTGACCCCTCACGCGCGGGCGGGAGGACCCGCCAGCTCCAGTGCGGCCCACAGCTCGGCGCGCGCGGCGAAGCTCGACAGGTCGAGCTCGAGCACCTGCTCGAGCTGCGCCATGCGCGCCCTCAGGGTGTGGCGATGGATGCCGAGGCTCCGCGCCGCGGGATCCCAGGCGCCGTTGGCGTCGAGCCAGACCCGCGCCGACTCACGCATGCGTTCTTGCTCGGCGGCCGGCAGTGCCTCGAGGGGCTGCAGAAGGGAGCGCGCGAGCACCTCGCCGCCGCGTTCGCGCAGCGCGCCCATCAGGCCGCGGCCGGCCAGGTCGTCGTAGGCGCGGAGGGTGCCCGCCTCGGCGTCGCGAGCCGCGTGCACGGCACGGCGCAGGTTCTCGGCGAGATCGTCACCCGCCTCGTGGCGCGCTGTTCCGACGTGAAGACCCCGTCGCGCGGCGAGCGCCGCGAGCGCGGGGGCCGCGTCGTCCGCCACGAGCACGATGATGTCGTCGTCGCGCTCGGCAGAGAACATGCGGGCGGGGTCGCTCGAGACGAGGTCGAGCTCGTCGTGCAGTCCCGCAAGCGCTGCCGCCCCGCGCACGACCCCGACCAGGTACGGCGCCGCGGGGAGACCCCCGAGCGCTGCCGCCCCGCGCACGACCCCGACCAGGTACGGCGCCGCGGGGAGACCCCCGAGCGCCGACGCGGCCACGCGCCGGGCCGTGTCGCCGTGTCCGTTGACGAGCAGGTCGATGACGCCCGCGCGCACGCCGCGCAGGGCCGACTGCAGTCCGCGCTGCTGCTCGAGCGCGATGCTCGCCAGCGCCACGACCGAGGCCACGAGATCCCGGCCCGCGGGGTCGAGCGGCTCGGGTCCGCCTACCGCGAGCACGCCGCGCAGTCGCCCGCTTTGCCCGATCGTCTGGACCAGCGCGTGGCCGGCCGAGGGCACGACGAGGCTCGCAGCGGTCCGCCGTTCGAGCAGGCGCCGCACGTCGCGGCCGACCTCGGCCTCGACCTCGGCCGGCGCCCCGCGCAGGCCCGGAGACGACAGGCGACCGCCGACCGCGTCGTACAGCTCGACCCAGGCGTCGAGCAGGCGCGACAGAGTGGCGAGGATCTCACGCAGGCCGTCCTCGCGCACCGCGGCACGCGCCACCGCGCGCTGGGCATCGAGCAGCCACGACAGGCGCGCGGCTCCTTCGGCGGCGATGATGTCGGCGACGAAGCGGATGATGCGGATGAACGGCGCGCGATCGGCGATCTCGACGATCGGCAGGTCGGCCGCCTCGCCCGCGCGCACCACGGTCTCGGGCACGCGGTCGTGGATGATGTCGGTCGCGAAGCCGAGGCCCGCCACCCCGAGCTCACGGAGGCGTCGGCAATAGGCCAGCGCCTCATCGGCATCCGGATCCGGAGAGAACTGCGCCCCGTTGGTCAGAAGCAGGTTGCCGGCCTCCAGGTACGGGGTCGGATCGAGCAGGTCGGAGCTGTGCACCCACGACAGGGGCCGATCGAGCGCGTCGTCGTCGAGTCGGGTCAGCACGCGCAGGGGGAACGACGGGTCGTCGAGGAGGGTGCGGAGCGTCGCGGGCATGGCGGGCCAAACTGTCGATCGTCCGTAGAGATTACCGACAGATCGGCGCTCCCCGACACGGCGCGACGCTTTCACACTGGAGGCATGCCGACACCCCTCTCGACTCCCCGCAACGCCGAGATCAGCGACCGCGACCGCACGAGCGTCTTCCACTCGTGGTCGGCGCAGGGCTCGCTCGCACCGCTCCCCCTCGCCGGGGGCTCGGGAGTGGAGGTCTGGGATGCCGACGGCCGACGCTACCTCGACTTCTCGAGCATGCTCGTCAACGTCAACATCGGGCACCAGCATCCGCGGGTCGTCGCCGCGATCCAGGAGCAGGCGGCGCAGCTGACCACGGTCGCTCCCGCGCACGCGAACGAGACGCGCGCGCACGCGGCCGAGCTCATCCTCGAGCGGACCCCCGAGGGGTTCTCGAAGGTCTTCTTCACCAATGGCGGGGCGGATGCCAATGAGAACGCCATCCGCATGGCCCGCCTGACCACGGGTCGCGACAAGATCGTGTCGCACTACCGCTCGTACCACGGCAACACCGGGTCGGCGATCGTGGCGACCGGCGATTGGCGCCGCATGCCGAACGAGTACTCGCGCGGACACGTGCACGTGTTCGGCCCCTACCTCTACCGGTCGGAGTTCTGGGCCGAGACCCCCGAACAGGAGTGCGAGCGCGCCCTCCGCCACCTCGAGCGCACCGTGCAGGCCGAGGGCCCCGACACGATCGCGGCGTTCCTGTTCGAGACGATCCCCGGCACCGCGGGCGTGCTCGTACCCCCGCCCCGATACCTCGAGGGCGTCCGCGCGATCGCCGACCGCTACGGCATCCTGCTGATCCTCGACGAGGTCATGGCCGGCTTCGCCCGCACGGGTGAGTGGTTCGCGTTCGATGCGTTCGACGTGCGGCCCGACCTCATCACTTTCGCGAAGGGCGTGAACTCGGGATACGTCCCGGTGGGTGGCGTGGCGATCTCGGATGCCGTGGCCTCAGTATTCGACGGACGCGTCTTCCCCGGTGGCTTGACGTACTCGGGTCATCCGCTCGCTGCGGCATCCATCGTCGCCGCTCAGCAGGCGATGGCCGACGAGGGCGTGATCGAGAACGCTCGCCGCATCGGCGAGGAGGTCATCGGCCCGCGTCTGCGCCAGCTGGCCGAGGACTCGCCGCTCGTCGGCGAGGTGCGCGGTCGCGGCGTGTTCTGGGCCGTCGAGCTCGTCGCCGACCAGGCCACGCGCGAGCCTCTGGCCGCCGCACGCATCGGCGCGATCAAGGCCGCGATGCTCGAGAAGGGCGTGCTCGGCTTCACCGCCGACAACCGCGTGCACGTGGTGCCGCCCGCCGTGATCGGCGATGCCGACGCCCACCGCGGCCTCGACGTGCTGGTCGAGGTTCTGCAGGCCGAGGCCACGCGCGCCTGACGCCCCGCGGGTCAGGCGGCGGCGGTCTTCTCGCTGTAGTCGTAGAAGCCGCGGCCCGACTTCACGCCCAGGTTGCCGGCATCCACGTAGCTCCTCAACAGCTCACGCGGGCCCTCGGGCAGGTGCGGGTTCTCGTCGGCGTAGTGCTGCTCGATGTCGAGCACGACGTCGAGGCCGACCTGGTCCATCATCTGGAACGGGCCCGCGGGAGCGCCGGAGTTGACCCGCCACATGGCGTCGACGTCTTCGGGGGTCGAGACGCCGTCGGCCACGACCGCGAGGGCCTCGCGCTTGATGGCGGCCCAGATGCGGTTGAAGATGAAGCCGGTCGACTCCTGGCGGGCGACGAACGGGAAGACCCCGAAGTTCGGGAGCTGCTCCTGCAGGAAGGCGATGACCTCCGACGCGGTCTTTCCGTCGCTCATGAGGTCGACCGCATTCTGCTGCGGCGGCATGTAGAAGTGCATGTTGAGCACGCGCTCGGGCGTCGCGACCTCGTCGATCATCAGGCGCGACGCGAACGACGACGAGTTGCTCGCGAGGATGGCGTCCGCCGGCGCGAGGCGGTCGAGGTCGCCGAACACCGACGTCTTCAGCTCGATGCGCTCCGGCACGGCCTCGACGACGAGCCAGGCGTTCGAGACGGCGGATGCCAACTCGTCGGCGCCCTGCACGGTTCCGGCGACGGCCCCCTCACGGGCTGCCACCACCGAGGGCAGCGTCTGTTCGACGTAGGCGACGGCGGCGGAGCGCACGGCATCCGCGAGATCGAAGATGCGCACGTCGGCCCCTCCGCTGGCGAACATCAGCGCGATGCGACGACCGAGCGTGCCACCCCCGATCACGGTGACGGGTCGGGTGGCGATGTTCTGGGGCAGCTGGACGCTCATGTCGTTTCCTCTCGTGGAGCAGAGGCTCGCCTTGCGGATGCGAATCCCTCGATACACACTGTACTCAATACACTTCGTACTGAACAGGTGATGACCGATGAACCCCCTCGAG
Source organism: Microbacterium testaceum StLB037 (assembly GCF_900104345.1). Taxonomy (GTDB): domain Bacteria; phylum Actinomycetota; class Actinomycetes; order Actinomycetales; family Microbacteriaceae; genus Microbacterium; species Microbacterium testaceum_A. The sequence continues at coordinate 272,513 of NZ_FNJN01000002.1, read as the reverse complement.
ATCCTCCGCCGCGGCACCACGCCGCTGACCGCCCCCGTCTACCCGCTGCGGGCCACGCGCTTCCTGAACCGCGAGTACTTCAACGTCGTCTATCGAACGGATGCGGAGGCGTTGCGCGCCGTGGTTCCGGAGCCGCTCGAGATCGACGAGCCGCTCGTGCGCTTCGAGGTCATGAAGATGGGCGAGGTCGACGGCTACGGCCCCTACGTCGAGTCGGGACAGGCGATCCCCGTCACCCTCGACGGCGAGCGCGGCGAGTACCTGCACGCGATGTACCTCGACAACTTCGCCGCCACCGTGTCGGGGCGAGAGCTCAGCGCCTACCCGAAGGTGACCGGAACCCCCGACCTGCGCGTCGACCAGGGTGCCCTCGTCGGCACCCTCGATCGCGGCGGCGAGCGCGTGGCCACGGCCACCATGGGCTACAAGTGGGAGCCGCTCGACCTCGACGAGGCGAAGGCGCAGATCACGGTGCCGACCTTCATGGTCAAGCTCGTGCCCGACGTCTTCACGCAGGGTGTGCGCGCGGCGCACCTCGTGCGCACCGAGATCACCGACATCGTGGTGAAGGAGGCGTGGACCGGACCCGCCCGCCTGCAACTCTTCGAGCACGCGCTCGCCCCGATGGCCGACCTCCCCGTGCGCGAGATCGTCAGCGCCTCGCACATCGTCACCGACCTGACCCTCGCCCCCGTCCGCCCGGTCGTCGATTACCTCGACGAGGTGAACCGCGCCGCCGCTGCGTAACGTGGAGCCCGTGACGACCACCCCCGCAGAGGCGCCGAAGCCCGTGCGACGCCGCAGCAGCACCCGCACCGCACTGATCGCGGCCGCCGAGGCGATCTTCGACGAGACCGGCAGCACCTCGGTGAGCGTCGAGGCCATCACGCGGCGCGCGGGGTACACGCGCGGGGCGTTCTACTCGAACTTCCGCTCGGTCGACGAGGTGTTCTTCGCGGTCTACGAGCAGCAGGCGGAGCTGGTGTTCGAGCTGCTGAGCGACATGCTCGGCGACGCCCGCAGCAGCGAGCAGCCGACCCTCGACGACATCGTGCGCGGCGTCGTCGAGGGGCTCCCTCCCGAGGAGAAGTGGTACGCGATCCGCTCGGTGCTCATCACGCGGGCGCGTCACGACGAGGAGGTCCGGATGCTGCTCACCGCGCACACCGATCACTTCCACGACACGCTGCAGCCGCTGCTCGTCGAGTGCCTCTCGCGCATCGGCCTGCATCCGGTGATCGACCCCGCCCTCTTCACGCGCGCGGTCGTCGCCGCTCACGTCGGGGCGGTGAGCCAGAGCGTGTTGCACGCCGACACCCAGCGGGTGCGGGTCGCCGCGGTCGAGGGCTGCATCCTCGGGCTGACGCGCGGGGCCGCCTCCGCCTGAGCGAAGGGACCATGGCCGGTCTCGCCCGGCCCGGGCCCGGGGCCATGGCATACGGCCCTCTGCCGACTATGTGTGACGCGCCGCCCCCGATGAGGGAGCGGCGCGTCTCAGGCGTTCAGCGGGTGAGCGGCGCGCTCATCACTCGCAGGCCACGCCGTCGTTGTCGCGGTCCAGCTTCGACCGGTAACCCGGCTGGTCCCGATACAGGGGCGCCTTGCCCGCCGCGCGAACGGCGTCGCAGTTGGCGTAGTACGCGTCCTCTGCGGGCGGCGCCGGCGCGGGCTCGGCGGGGGCGGGCTGAGGCTGCGCCGGGGCCGGCTCGGGCGCGACGACCGGAGCGACGACCGGCTCGGGCTCCACGACCGGGGCCGGCGCCGGAGCGGCGAAGGCCGAGGTCGGCACGAGCTGATCGGGGCACGCCTCGAGCACCCGCTTCATCGCATCGCGCTCCGCCTCGGTCACCCACAGCCCGTAGGTGGCCTTGACCGCGATCTGCGCGGCGACGTAGGTGCAGTGGTAGCTCTTCTGCGCGGGGAGCCAGGTGGCCGCATCGCCGTCGCTCTTCTGCGTGTTGGCCGCGCCGTCGACGGCGAGCAGGTTGAGGGGGTCGTTGGCGAAGCTCGCGCGCTGGTCGGCGGTGAGCTGCTGGGCGCCCTTCTGCCACGCGTCGGACAGCGCGACGACGTGGTCGATCTGCACGAGCTCCGAGGTGCCCTGGCCGCGGACGAAGGCGATGCTCCGCCCCGTGTACGGGTCGGCGAGCGTGCCGCCGGTCACTCGGCAGGTTCCGGAGCGCACGGCATCCTTCAGGTCGCGGCCGAGGATGTCGTTGCGGGTGTCGCATCCGTTGCGGTCGACGTCGAGCCAGCGCTGCCCGAACTGGGCGCGGTCGTACCCGGTCTTGGGCGCGCGCCCCTTCACGGCGAGAGTGTCGAGCACCGAGAGCGCTGTCTTGTCGGTGGTCGCCGAGGCGTCGGCGACGGTACCCGGCTGTCCCGCGAATGCGGCGAGCGCGGCCTGATCGTCGGCGAAGGGGGTGGCGGATGCCGTGGGAGTGGGCGACGGCGTCGGAGAAGCCGCCGCGGCCGGCACCGCCTGGGCGACCGGGGTCGCGTGCTTCGGAGAGGTGGCCCCCGTGATGCCTCCCGCGACCCCGAAGGCGACGACGGCGGCGACCGTCCAGATCGCGGCGCTGGAGCGCGAGCGGAACCGCAACCAGGTCGGGGTGTCGCGCGCGAGCGAGACGATCCCGGTGACGAGCACCACGAGGGCGACCATTGCGACGAACGGGGCGAGCAGCCACAGCGCCACGAGCAGGACGAGGCCGGCCACGATCCGGCCCCACATCGGAACGCGCGAGAACCAGGGGCGCGCCGCGCCCGGTGCCGCCGGCGGAGGGGCGGTGGTCACGGTCGGCGCGGGCGGCAGCGGGGTGAAGTCATTCGTCCACTGGCGGCCGTCCCACCAGCGCAGGCGTCCGGGAGTCTCGGTGTCGGGGTACCACCCCGGCGTCGCATTCGTCACGCGGCCACCGCCGCCTTCGTTCGGACCACTGCATTCCGGAATCGCATGGATTCCCCTTCCCCCGTGTGGACAACTTCGCGAGTCTATTCAGGGGAATGCAGGTCGCCCGACCGCGCTAAAGGCACCTGGACGGATTACGAATGCAGGATGCGCGGGCGGGAAATGTCGAGACGAAATCGATACCGCGCGCGCTCCACGGAGCGGGGCCCTCACTCCGTTGTGTGTCCGAAAACTCGGACGGATTCGAGAATCGTCCGGGTGTTTTGGACACTCGAGAGGGGGTGCCGCGGCGCGGCGCGGGATGCGAGATGTGGCTCAGCGGGCTCGTCGGCGCGTGCGCCAGGCCTTCCACGCCCCGGTCGACCACAGCGCCCAGATCACCAACACGGGCTGGAAGAGCAGGCGGATGCCGCGGGCGAGGTCGGTGTCGAGGCCGAAGGCGTCTGTGCCCCGGACGAACTGCTCGATGTTGCCGGGGAAGATCGCGACGAAGAAGGCCGCGACGATCCAGCCGACCGCGACGCGCCGGCGGCCGAGGACGAGGAGGGCGAGTCCGAGGGCGATCTCGACGACCCCGGATGCCACGACCGTCACGTCGACCGGAAGCGGAAGCCACGCGGGCACCTGAGCGACGAACGCGTCGCGGGCGAAGGTCAGATGCGCGGTGCCGGTGAACACGAGTGCGGCACCGAGCAGCCAGCAAGCGAGTGTGCGGGGGAGGCTCATCCTCCGAGGCTAAGCGGGCCGGGACGAGGGCGGGCAGCGCACGCCGAGCGCGGGCCGGGGCGGGCGCGGGGTGGCGCACCCGGCACGTGTGCCCAGGTGCGCCACCCTGCCCCGCCCCGTCAGCGGCGCAGAATGCGGTGCGCCAGTGCGTTGCCGATCAGCTGGCCCGCCTGCACGATGACGACGATGATCGCCACCGTCACCCACGTCGCCTGCTGGTTGAACTGCTGATAGCCGTAGATGATCGCGAAGTTTCCGAGTCCGCCGCCGCCGATGTACCCGGCCATCGCCGACATGTCGACGACCGCGATGAACATGAACGTGTAGCCGAGGATCAGCGGGGCGAGGGCCTCGGGAATGACCACGCCGAAGAGCACGCCGATGCGGCGCGCGCCCACGGCCCGGGCCGCCTCGACGGTTCCGGGATCGACGGCCACGAGGTTCTGTTCGACGACGCGGGCGATCACGACCGTGGCCATGATCGTGATGGGCACGATCGCGGCATCCGTTCCCAGGGTCGTCCCCGTCACCGCGCGCGTGACCGGGGCCACGGCGGTGAGGAAGATGATGAACGGGATCGGCCGGATGAGGTTGATCACGAGGTTCGCGACCGCGAAGACCGCCCGGTTCGCGAAGAGATTCCCGGGGCGCGTCGCGTACAGCAGCGCCCCGATGACGAGTCCCGCGACGCCCGAGATCAGCAGCGAGACGGCCACCATGTAGACGGTCTCGCCGATCGACTGGATCAGCACCGGGGTGAGGGTGTCCCACTTGTTCACGAGCGCACCTCCCTCGCCGGCACGACGACCTCGGTGTGCGCGCGCAGTTCCGCAACCACCGCATCGAGGTCGTCGGCGTGCACGCGGTAGGTCAGGGTGCCGAGCTGTCGGCCGAGGACGTCGGTCACCCCGCCGTAGACGACGGAATGACGGACGCCGTGGCGGTGGAACACCGCCGAGACGTCCTCGCTCGAGAACTCGTTGACCTCGACGCTCACGAGCTCTCCCCCGCCCGCGGCGAGCGCCGCCAGCGCCTCGCCCGAGGGCACGCCCTGCGTCACGGCGGCCACGAAGCGCTTCGTGAGGTCGGCGCGGGGGTGGGCGAACACGCGGTACGTGTCCCCGCTGTCCACGACCCGTCCGCCGTCCATCACGATCACCTGATCGCACAGCTCGTGCACGATCGAGATCTGGTGCGTGATGACGACGATCGTGATGCCCAGGCGGCGATTGATCTCTCGCAGCAGGTCGAGCACCTCGGCCGTGGTCTGCGGGTCGAGGGCGCTGGTGGCCTCGTCGGCGAGCAGGATGCGCGGGTCGGTCGCGATCGCACGGGCGATGCCGACGCGCTGCTTCTGCCCGCCCGACAGGCGCCGCGGGTACTGCTTCGCCTTATCGCCGATGCCGACGAAGTCGAGCAGCTCGGCAACGCGCTTGTCACGGTCGGCCTTCTTCCACCCCGCCACCTTCAGCGGGTACGCGACGTTGGCCGCCACCGTGCGCGAGGTGAAGAGGTTGAACTGCTGGAAGATCATCCCCACGCGGCGCCGCAGGTCGCGGAGCTTCGCCTCCGTGGCATCCCCCACGTTCACTCCCAGCACCTCGACGGTGCCGGACGTCGGCTGCTCGAGCCCGTTGAGCAGCCGGACGAGGGTGGACTTGCCGGCGCCGGAGTATCCGATCACCCCGACGATCGACCCCTCCTCGACCGAGAGCGACACGTCGTCGACGGCGGTGGTGGAGGTGCGGCGATCGGTGCGGAAGCTCTTCGTGACGCCCCGCAGCTCGATGACCGCGGTCATCCCTTCTGGGCCTTGAGGGCGTCTTCGAGGCTCGTCAGCTCGTCCTGCAGCTGCGCGCCGGTCCACTCGGTCTTGAACTGCAGGTTGCCCTGGTTCAGCTCGGTGACCGCCGCCTCGACCTCGGTCGAGTGGTACGCCTCGACGAGCTTGGCCCAGCGCGGGTCGTCCTTCTTGTCGTCGCGCGTGACGAACGCGTTGATGTACGGAGCGAGCTGCGGGTTGTTCAGGTCTTCCTTGAAGATGATGAGCTCGTCGCCGAGCCCGCCCTTCTGCGCCTGCGTGTTGTTGACAATCGCGGCCTGGGCGCTGCCGTCCTTGAGCGCGGTGACGGTCTGGTTCGTGTCGACGGGCAGCAGCTCGACCTTGGTCGAGACGATGTCGGCCGGCGTCGAGAAGGCGGTGCCGCCGTCCTTGAGCGTCAACAGCCCCGCCGTCTGCAGGTTGAGCAGACCGCGGGCGAGGTTGGTCGGATTGTTGGGGATGGCGACCTTCGCGCCCTCGGGCAGGTCCTTCACGTCCTGGTACTTCTCGGAGTACAGCGCGAGCGGGTACACCGCCGTCGCACCGACCGGCACGAGCGAGCCGTTGTTCTCGACGTTGAACTGCGACAGGTAGATGAGGTGCTGGAAGAGGTTCACGTCGAGCTCGCCGTCCTGCACGCCCTGGTTGAGCTGCACGCCGTCGTTGATTGTGCGCACCTCGAGGTTGATGCCCTCCTCGGCGAGCTTCTGCTTCAGCACCGTCCAGTGCGCCTCGTTGCCGTCGTCGGCGCCGAGGACGATGCGCGAGGAGTCGTCTCCGGATGCCGCACCCCCGGCGCAACCGGTGAGGGTCAGCATCAGGGCAGCGGCGGAAGCACTGAGGATCGTGGCCAGTCGTGCGGTGCGGCGAGTAGTCATGAGACCACGTCAGCACGTGGCATCCGGGATCGGAATTCGAGGCGTTACGACCGGTAACGGGCTGTCACGCGGAGTAATCGATTGGGTGGATGCCGAGGCATCGGCGATGATCGCACGCCTCATCGACCCGCGGGCTCACAGCGGAGGCGTAGCCTGGAGAGCGATGTCACGGGATGAAAGCGCGCGTAAGAGATTGTCCCGGAACAGCCCCCAGGGGCTGGTCGTTGCGATCCTGGCCCTGGCGGGCCTGTGCTCTTCGTTCATGTTCACCCTCGTGGTGCCCATCCAGTCGCAGTTGCCGCAACTGCTGAACGCCTCGCGCGACGACACCGCCTGGGTCGTGACCTCGACGCTGCTCGCCGCCGCCGTCATCACCCCCATCGCGGGCCGCCTGGGCGACATGTACGGCAAGCGCCGCATCGTGCTCGTGCTGCTGATCGTGATGATGCTCGGCTCGGTCGTGGCGGCGCTGTCGACCGGGATCATCGGCATGATCATCGGTCGCGCGCTGCAGGGCGCCGTGGTGGGCGTCGTGCCGCTGGGCATCTCGATCATGCGCGACGTGCTGCACGAGAACCGCGTCGACAGCGCGATCGCCCTCATGAGCGCGACGCTCGGCGTCGGCGGCGCCCTGGGGCTGCCGATCAGCGCCCTCGTGGCCGAGAACACCGACTGGCACTGGCTGTTCTGGATCGCCGGAGCCCTCGGCGCGGTCGTCTTCGTGCTGATCCTGTGGATCGTCCCCGTCAGCGTGCTGCGCACCGCGGGACGCTTCGACTACCTCGGCGCCGTCGGCCTCGCGATCGGCCTGATCGGCGTGCTGCTCGCGGTCTCGCGTGGCAACTCGTGGGGCTGGACCTCGCCGCTGACGCTCGGCCTCGCCATCGGCGGCATCCTCGTTCTGCTCGTGTGGGGCTGGTACGAGCTGCGCGTCGAGAACCCGCTGCTCGACCTCCGCGTCGCCGCGCGCCGCCCCGTGCTGCTCACCAACCTGGCATCCGTCGCCATGGGCTTCGCTCTGTTCACCTCGAACGTCGCATACCCGCAGATGCTCGAGCTTCCTGTCGCGACCGGCGTCGGACTCGGCCTGTCGCTGCTGGCCGCGAGCCTCGTGGTCATGCCCTCGGGCCTGGTGATGATGGTGCTCTCGCCGATCTCGGGCACCCTGGCCCGGACGATCGGACCCCGTGTGCTGCTCGTGGCCGGCTCGATCTCGCTCATCCTCGCCTACGGTTTCAGCCTGATCTTCTCGACCGAGGTCTGGCACTTCGTCGTCGCGAACATCCTGATCGGCTTCGGCATCGGCTTCGGCTACGCCGCCATGCCCATGCTCATCATGCGCGCGGTGCCGCCGAGCGAGACCGGCGCCTCGAACGGCCTGAACGCCCTCGCGCGCTCGCTCGGGACGAGCACGGCCGCCGCGATCGTCGGCGTCGTGCTCGCGACCCTGTCGACCGGCTCGGGCGAGACGCGCGTCCCGACCTCGCAGGCGTTCCAGGTGTCGTTCCTGATGGGCATCGGGGCGGCCGCGATCGCCCTGGTGCTGGCGCTGTTGATCCCCACGCGGCCCACGCCGGTCGAAAAGCACCCTTCGCTACCCTGAGCCCCCTGCGCGCCGGCAGTGGCGCGCGCCGCTCAGTCCAGCAGCAGCGCCGGCTCCTCGAGCACGGATGCCACGTCCGCGATGAACCGCGAGATCCCGTCGCCGTCGACCACGCGGTGATCGAACGAGCCCGAGACCGTGGTCACCCAGCGGGGGCGCACCTCGCCGTCGACGACCCACGGCTTCTGACGGATGGCGCCGAGCGCGATGATGCCGGCCTCGCCGGGGTTGATGATCGGGGTCCCGGCATCCACTCCGAACACACCGATGTTCGTGATCGTGAACGTGCCACCGGTCTGGTCGGCGGGGCTGGTCTTGCCCTCGCGTGCGGTGAGGGTGAGGTGCTCGAGTGCCTTGGCGAGCTCGCGCGTGTTCATCGACTGCGCGTCCTTGATGTTCGGCACGAGCAGGCCACGGGGGGTCGCCGCGGCGATGCCGAGGTTGACGTAGTGGCGCACCGAGATCTGGGCGCCGTCTTCGGTGTCGACCCACGCGGCGTTGATCATCGGGGTGCGACGCAGCGCCCAGATGACGGCGCGCGCCATGATCAGCAGCGGCGAGATCTTCACGTCGGCGAAGTCGGGCGAGGCCTTGAGGCGCTTGACGAGCTCCATCGTGCGCGAAGCGTCGACGTCGACCCACACCGACACGTGCGGCGCCGAGTACGCGCTCGAGGTCATCGCGTTGGCGGTCGCCTTGCGGACGCCGCGGACGGGGATCGACTCCTCGCGGGCGTCGGAGGCGGGGGCGGATGCCGTGGGCGCGGGCGCCGCGGGAGCAGCCACCGGGATCGTCTCCTCGCGCACGGCGCCCCACGCAGGCGTCTCGATGTTGCGGAAGACGCTCGCCTGCTCGGCGTGCTTGACGACGTCGTCGCGGGTCACCTCTCCGGCGGGGCCGCTGGGCGTGACCGCCGAGAGGTCGACGCCGAGGTCGCGCGCGAGCTTGCGGATCGGGGGCTTGGCGACCACGCCGACCGAGGCCTTCACGGGGCGCTCGGCGGGCTTGCGGCGACGTGACGACACCGCGCCACCCGTGCCATACCCGACGAGGACCGCTCCGCCGGGGTCGCTGGGCTCGGGAACACTGACCGGGGCCGCGGGCGCCGGGGCGGCGGCATCCGTCGATCCGATCGTGATGATCGGCGCGCCGACCTCGACGGTCGAGCCCTCGGATGCCAGCAGCTCTCCGACCGTGCCCGCGTAGGGCGACGGCAACTCGACGAGCGATTTGGCCGTCTCGATCTCGACGATCACGTCGTTGACGGCGACGGCGTCACCGGGCGCGACGCGCCACTGTACGATCTCGGCCTCGGTGAGGCCTTCTCCGACGTCGGGGAGAACGAAGGTCTGGTCGGTCACGGTGTGTCCTTTGCTCGCGAACAGCATCTCATCGACGCCGCTCGCGGTCACGAAGCAGGTCAGTAGGCGAGAGACCGGTCGACGGCCTCGAGAATGCGATCGGCGTCGGGCAGATAGGTGCCCTCGAGCTTCGCGGGCGGGAAGGGCACGTCGAACCCCGACACCCGCAGCACGGGTGCCTCGAGGGCGAAGAAGGCCTTCTCCATGACGGTCGCGGCGATCTCGGAGCCGAGGGAGGTGAAGCCCGGCGCCTCCTGCGCGTAGACCATGCGGCCGGTGCGGCGCACCGAGTCGAGCAGGGGGCCGTAGTCGACGGGCGAGAGAGAACGAAGGTCGATGACCTCGCAGCTCGTGCCTTCGCTCTCGGCGAGAGCGGCGGCCTGCAGCAGGGTCGTCACCATCGCGCCGTGTCCGACGAGCGTGACGTCGGTGCCGCGGCGCACGATGCGGCTCGCGTGCAGCGGCAGCGCAGGGGCCTCGAGGTCGACCTCGCCCTTCTGCCAGTACTTCGCCTTCGGCTCGAGGAAGACGACGGGGTCGGGCGATTCGATCGCCTGCTGGATCATCCAGTAGGCGTCGTTCGCGTTCGAGGGGCTGACCACCCGGAGCCCTGCCGTGTGCGTGAAGTACGCCTCGGGGCTCTCCTGGTGGTGCTCGACCGCGCCGATGTGTCCGCCGTAGGGGATGCGGATGACGACGGGCATGCGCACCGCGCCCTCGTGGCGGTTCGTGATCTTCGCGAGCTGCGAGGTGATCTGGTCGAAGGCGGGGAAGACGAAGCCGTCGAACTGGATCTCGAGCACGGGCGTGAAGCCGCCCATCGCGAGACCGATCGCGGTGCCGACGATCCCCGACTCCGCGAGCGGGGAGTCGATGACCCGGCGCGGACCGAAGTCCTTCTGCAGGCCCTCGGTCACACGGAAGACGCCGCCGAGCGGGCCGATGTCCTCACCCATGAGCAGCACGCGGTCGTCGGTCTCGAGCGCGCGACGGAGTCCGGCGTTCAGCGCGCGGCTGATCGGCATGTTGTCGGTCACTGCGCGCCCCCTTCCATCGAGTTCTCGTAGTCGTCGAGCCAGCGCTGCTCCTCGGCGATCAACGCGTGGGCTTCGGAATAGACGCTCTCGAACATGTGCACGCGCGGGATGCCGCCGAGCTCGTTCGTGCGTACGCGCACGTCGTCGGCGAGGGCTGCTCCCTCGGCATCCGCGTCGTCGAAGAACTGCTGCGAGGCGCCGCGTCCCTCGAGGTAGGCGCGCATGCGGGCGATCGGGTCGCGCCCGGCCCACGCCTTCTCTTCGTTGGAGGTGCGGTACTTGGTGGGGTCGTCGCTGGTCGTGTGCGCGCCCATGCGGTACGTCATCGCCTCGATCGCGCGGGGGCCGCCGCCTGCGCGCGCCTCGTCGAGGGCGACCTTCGACACGGCGTAGCTCGCGAGCACGTCGTTTCCGTCGACCTGGAGGCTCGGGATGCCGTAGCCCTCACCGCGCTTGTACAGCGGCGAGCGCGACTGCGTCGCGACCGGCACCGAGATGGCCCACTGGTTGTTCTGCAGGAAGAACACCTCGGGGGTCTGGAAGCTCGCGGCGAAGACCATCGCCTCGTGAACGTCGCCCTGGCTCGAGGCGCCGTCGCCGTAGTAGACGATCACGGCTTCGTCGCGCTCGGGGTCGCCGCTGCCGCTCTTGCCGTCGAACACCAGGCCCATCGCCAGGCCCGTGGCGTGCAGCGTCTGCGCACCGAGCACGAGCGTGTAGATGTGCGTGTTGCCGTTCTTGGGGTCCGTCGGGTCCCACCCGCCGTGGGTGAGTCCGCGCATGAGGCGGATGATGTCGAGCGGGTCGACGCCGCGGATGCGGGTGACCACGTGCTCGCGATACGAGGGGAAGACGTGGTCCTGCGCGCGGGCCGCGCGAGCGGAGCCGACCTGCGCCGCCTCTTGCCCGAAAGACGGCGGCCACAGGGCGAGCTGCCCCTGGCGCTGCAGGTTGGTGGCCTGTACGTCGAACGCGCGGATCGAGACCATGTCGCGGTAGAAGGTCTCGAGTTCGGCGTCGGTCAGGGCGTCGATGAGCGGCAGGTAGCGCTCGGCGGCGGGCGTGGGGGCCAGCGTGCCGTCGGCTGCCAGAACGCGCACGAGAGCGGGGTCGTCGAGCGGGGTCATGAACCCACGCTAACGCGCGACCCATGCGCGAGACCGCATGAGGTGCACAACGGATGCCGTGATTCGGCGTTCGTTGTCGACAAAGGCGCCGCCGCGGATCAGTGCGGGGCCGTGGCCGCGGCGACCTCGACCACGCGGTCGAGCGACTCCTCTTCGCCGATCGAGATGCGGATGCCGTCGCCCGGGAACGGACGCACGATGAGCCCGGCCTCTTCGAAAGCGGTGGCGACCTCGACCGTGCGATCGCCGGCGGCGAGCCACACGAAGTTGCCCTGGGCGTCGGGGACGTCCCACCCGGCCTCGCGAAGGCGGCCGACGAGGCGGTCGCGTCGCTCGGCGATGACCTTCACGCGGTGCAGCAGCTCGCTCTCGGCATCGAGGCTCGCGATCGCCGCGGCCTCTCCGGCCGCCGTGACCGACAGCGGGATGGCGGTGCTGCGCGAGGCATCGAGCACCCCGGTGTGGCCGATCGCGTAGCCGATACGCAGACCCGCGAGCCCGTACGCCTTCGAGAAGGTGCGCAGGACGACGACGTTGGGGCGACCGAGCACCGCGCGCACCCGACTGCCCTCGACCGACGCGGGGTCGGTAACGAACTCGGCGTAGGCCTCGTCGAGGACGATGAGCACGTCGCGCGGCACGGCGTCGACGAACGCGGCGAACTCGTCGTAACCGACGGTCGGCCCCGTGGGGTTGTTGGGGCTGCACACGATCACCAGGCGCGTGCGCTCGGTGACGGCGGCGGCCATCGCGGGGAGGTCGTGACGAGAATCGGCGGTCAACGGCACCTGCACGCTCTTCGCCCCGGCAACCGCGACGAGCGAGGGGTAGGCCTCGAACGAGCGCCAGGCGTAGACGACCTCGTCGCCGGGGCCCGAGGTCGCCAGCAGGAGCTGCGCCAGCACCGAGACGCTGCCGGCTCCGACGTGCACCTCGTCGGGCGAGACGCCATACCGCGCGGCCAGGCGTTCGCGCAGGCGGGCGGCCGTGGCATCCGGGTATCTGTTGAAGGCTCCCGCGGCGACGACCGCGTCGAGGACGCCGGGAAGCGGCTCGAAGGGGTTCTCGTTGCTGGAGAGCTTGAAGGCGTCGGGGCTGGCCTGTCGTCCCTGCCGGTACGCGGGCAGCGCGGCGATCTCGGGGCGGATACGGGGCAGGACCGGCTCTTCACTCACCCCGCGAGCCTAACCGGGGCCCGCCGTGCGCGTCAGTCCCACTTTCGGGGGCATCTCCCCCGGCGAGTCCTCCCCAGGCCTCGAGCGCGCGGGGCGTTCTCCACAACCCCGTGGCGCGACGGCGGGTGCGTGCCACGATGGGGGCATGCGCTTCGTCGTCCGCGTCGCCGTCAACGCCTTCGCCATCTGGATCGTCACTCTGCTGCCCGCCCTGCAGGTGCGGCTCATCCCCTTCGCCCCGGGCGAGTGGTTCCAGGTCCTGCTCACGCTGCTCGTGGTCGGGCTCATCTTCGCGCTGGTCAACACGATCATCGGCACCGTCGTCAAGATCGTCGCGATCCCGCTCTACATCCTGACGCTCGGGCTCATCTCGCTGATCATCAACGGTTTCCTGCTGTGGCTCACGGGCGTCATCACCGAGAACTGGGACTGGGGCCTGCGCACGGGCGAGTTCTGGTTGACGGTCGTGGCGGCGCTGCTCATCGGCATCATCAACGCCGTCCTGGGCGGCATCCTGCGTCCGCGGCGCGAGGAGCGCGAACGCCGCTGATGCGTTCGAGGCCCATCACCGCCATGATGGGGGGATGACCGCGAACCCCGACGCGCCGTTCCGCGTCGTGTTCGTATGCAGTGGCAACATCTGCCGCTCGCCGATGGCCGACGTCGTGTTCCGCCGTATCGCCGACACCTCGGGCCTCGGGGCGCACATCGCGTCGAGTTCGGCCGGCACCGGCGACTGGCACGTCGGCGAGCGCGCCGACCACCGCACCCTCGCGGCTCTCGACCGCCTGGGCTACGACGGCTCCTCGCACCGCGCCCGGCAGTTCCAGTACGCCGACTTCGAGCGCAACGACCTCGTCGTCGCCCTCGACCGCAGCCACGAGCGCGTGCTGCGCGGGTGGGCGCGCGACGACGACGACGCCGACAAGATCGCCCTGCTGCAGTCCTTCCTTCCGGATGCCGAGACCCTCGATGTCCCCGACCCGTACTACGCCGGGGCCCCGATGTTCGACGAGGTGCTCGGTATGATCGAACGCGCCAGCAGGGCCCTGTTCCGACAGCTCGAGCCCGCCATCCGTTCCGCGGGCTGACCCGTTCGCGCAACCCCCGGGAGACCCGTGTCCTCTCTGCCCCCGCAGCCCCTCAGCCCGCTCGACGGACGGTACTTCGCCACCGTCGCGGACCTCGGCGACTACCTGTCGGAGGCCGGTCTCAACCGCGCCCGCGTCGAGGTCGAGGTCGAGTGGCTGCTCGCCCTGACCGACCGCTCGCTGTTCGGCACCTCGCCCGTCTCCGACGCCGACCGCACGCGCCTGCGCGCCCTCTACGAGGAGTTCGGCGCCGACGAGATCGCGTGGCTGAAAGAGAAAGAAGCGGTCACCCGCCACGACGTCAAGGCCGTCGAGTACCTCGTGCGCGACCGCCTCGACACCCTGGGCCTCACCGCCCTCGCCGAGCTGACCCACTTCGCGTGCACCAGCGAAGACATCAACTCCACCGCCTACGCCCTCACCGTGCAGCGCGCGGTCGAGCGCGTGTGGCTGCCGAAGCTCCGCTCGGTCACCGCCGCCCTCGCCGAGCTCGCGACGCAGCACCGCGACGCCGCGATGCTCTCGCGCACGCACGGGCAGCCGGCCACGCCCACGACCATGGGCAAAGAGATCGGCGTGTTCGCGTGGCGCCTCGAGCGCGTCATCCGTCAGCTCGACGCCGGGGAGTACCTCGCCAAGTTCTCGGGGGCCACCGGCACCTGGTCGGCGCACGTCGCCGCCGAGCCCGACGTCGACTGGCCCGAGTTGACGCGCGCGTTCATCGAGTCGCTCGGCCTGGGCTTCAACCCGGTCACCACGCAGATCGAGTCGCACGACTGGCAGGTCGAGCTGTACGACCGCGCGCGTCACGCGGGCGGCATCCTGCACAACCTCGCCACCGACATCTGGACCTACATCTCGCTGGGCTACTTCACGCAGATCCCCGTCGCGGGAGCCACCGGTTCGTCGACGATGCCGCACAAGATCAACCCGATCCGCTTCGAGAACGCCGAGGCGAATCTCGAGATCGCCGGCGGGTTGTTCAGCACTCTGGCATCCACCCTCGTCACCAGCCGCATGCAGCGCGACCTCACCGACTCGACCACGCAGCGCAACATCGGCGTCGCCTTCGGACACTCGCTGCTCGCGCTCGACAACCTGCAGCGGGGACTGACCGAGATCTCGCTCGCCGAAGACGTGCTGCTGGCCGACCTCGACGTGAACTGGGAAGTGCTCGCCGAGGCGATCCAGACCGTCGTGCGCGCCGAGATCGCCGCCGGTCGCTCGCAGATCACCGACCCCTACGCGCTGCTGAAGGACCTCACGCGCGGACGCCGCGTCGGCGGCCCCGAGCTCGCGGAGTTCGTGCGCGGTCTCGACATCGGCGACGCCGCGAAAGAGCGCCTGCTCGCGCTGACCCCCGCCGCGTACGCGGGCCTCGCGTCGCAGGTGGTCGACGCGCTGTAACGCGCTGCGGGCGCGGTACGCGCCGCCGCCCCGCCCCCTCCGTGAGTGTCCAGAACACCCGGACGATCTTCGGAAGCGTCCGGGTGTTCTGGACACTCGACGTGTTCTCGCGCCCGCGTCGTGCCGGCGCGGCATTCGCGTCGGCGAGCACCCCACCGCGAACTGCCCCTGGACGTCGCGCACCGGTGCCCCATAGTGTTGACGTCAACATCCCCCACCGCGGCCCCCGGGCCGTCGTGCGCCGCACCGTCGCGGCGCAGATCGGAACAGACGCGATGACGCCTCGACGCCCCTCTTCCTCTTTCGTGCGCACGCTCCTCGCGGCCGTGACCGCTGCCGTGGTCGCCGGAACCCTGGCATCCCCCCTCGCGGCGAGCGCCGCGGGCGGCGTGCCGACCGATCCGAACGACGGCGTGCCCCGGATCGACCCGCCCGTCACCTACACGAACTTCCAGCCGCTCGCCGACCCCGGCCTCGGCGCGGCCGACTACTTCCAACCGGCCTGGTACGACACCGACGGCCGGCACATCCAGGCGCACGGCGGGCAGGTCGTCACGACCGAAGAGAACGGCCAGACCGTCTCCTACTGGTACGGCGAAGACCGCACGAACGGCTACTGGAACAGCCCCGGCGTCGCGGTGTATCGATCGACGGATGCCAAGAACTGGACGAACCTCGGAGACGCGCTCCGCAGCATCTCGACGCGGGACGACCTGCTCACGCCCTACTTCGAGGATCTGTACGACACCGTCGACGAGAACGGCCAGCCGCGCACCGAGAAGATCGACGCCCTCGCGTACCACCTCAACTCGACGCAGAACTCGGATTACACCGCGATCTTCGAGCGCCCCAAGGTGCTGCACAACGCCAAGACCGGCAAGTGGGTCATGTGGTGGCACGCCGACGGGCGCACCGAGCCCGGCGGCAGCACCTACGCGCGGTCGATGGCGGCCGTCGCCGTATCGGACTCGCCCGCGGGCCCGTTCCGCATGACGGGCGCCTTCCGCATGCCCAACCGCACGGACTACCAGGCCTGCACGCAGTACGCGGTCCCCGGTCAGGCGCGCGACATGACGGTGTTCCAGGACGACGACGGCAAGGCCTACATCTCGTACTCGTCGGAGGAGAACTACAGCCTCTACGTCGCCGCCCTCGACGACGCCTACACGAACGTCACCCACACCACCGATCGCGACACCCTCGACGTCAACCAGTACTCCGAAGACGGCCGCTACCCCTACGTCTTCGCCGACGGGACCCCCGCGGCGCCCGAACGGGGGAAGGACTTCCAGATCGTCAAGGAGTGCGGCCACCTCGAGGCGCCCGCGATCTTCGAGCGCGACGGCACCTACAGCGTCGTCACCTCGGGCGCGACCGGCTGGGCGCCCAACCCGCAGACGTACTACACGACGAAGAACCTGATGGGCACGTGGATCCGCGGTGTCGACGCGAACGACGTGAACGAGACCGTCTCGTACAACGCCATCCCCGACGGGGGTGACGGCCTGCTCTCGATCGGCGACGTGCGCCGCTCGACGTTCGGCTCGCAGACGACGAACGTGTTCGAACTCGAGCCGGGCAAGTTCGTCTACATGGGCGACCGCTGGAACGAGGGCAAGTCCGACTCGACCTACGTCTGGCTCCCGCTCACGGTGGGCGAGAACGGACGCCTCGAGATGCACAACCCCGCCGCCGAGGACCCCGCGCGCTACGGCAAGGGATGGGACGCCTCGTACTGGGATGACAAGGGCTTCGGCCACGGCACCTGGCGCGCCGTGACCACCGGTCTGCCCGAGACCGTCCGCCGCGGCGCCACCCCGCAGCTGCCCACCAGCGTCCCCGTCGACACCTCCGCCGGCACCGCCCCGGTCGCCGTCACCTGGTCGACGGTCGACACGAGCGCGCTCGGCCCGCAGACGATCACCGGCACCCTCGCCGCCGACGCGAACTTCACCGCCGGTCGCTCGTTCCAACGCACGATCACGGTCGCCGAGCCCGGCATCGCCGACATCGCCCCCGAGGCGACGGTCACCGCGTCAAGCCGCTCCGACCTCGTCGCCTCCCTCACCGACGGCAACCCCACGGCCAAGGGCTGGGACGACTGGACCGGAAACGGCTACCCGCGCGACAGCTGGCTGCAGTTCGACTGGGGCACCGACCGCACGTTCGACTCGATCGTCGTGCACACCTACAAGGACGGGGCGACGGCGACCTGGCCCTCGCGCATCCAGGTGCAGTACCGCGACGCCTCGGGCGCATGGAAGGACACCGCGATCGAGGCGACCCTCGCTCAGGATGCCAGCGCCCCGGCCCCCACGGCCGTGATCGACGCCCGCACGCTTCCGGCGGCCAGCGCCCTGCGGCTCCGGCTGACGAGCCAGGCGAACACGTGGCAGTCGATCTCTGAGGTCGACGTGTGGGGCAACGCCTCGGCCGTGAACGTGTGCCGCGATATGGGCACGACGGTGTCGGCATCCTTCCACCAGACGAAGTGGGCCACGATGCCCGCCTCCAACGCGTGCGACGGCCGACTCGGCACGGCGTGGTCGACCTGGACCGACGCGGGCTACAAGGACTCCGCGACCTTCACGATGGAGACGTTGGAGATCCACCGTCTGAACGAGGTGCGCTTCACGAACCTCGAGGGATCGATCGCGGGTGTCTCGCTCGAGTACCGGGACGACCACGACAACCAGTGGAAGCCGCTGCCCCTCACCGGTGACGCGCCCACGGTGACGAACGGCGTCGAGACGACGTTGTCGTTCCAGAAGGTCCTGGCGACGGGCCTGCGTTTCACCTTCGCGACCCCCGGGTCGTACCTGAAGATCCCCGAGTTCTTCGTGGCCGAGGCCGGCGGGATCGCGCACATCGAGCCGTTCCTGCGGACGCAGCCCAACGCCGCCGGCTGGTACACCGCCGCTCCCGTACCGGTGAGCCTGTCGCACGACGGCAACACCGACGTCGAGGTGCAGTACCGCATCGACGGCGGGGCGTGGCAGACGGGGCCGGACTTCGACGTCACCACCGACGGCGACCACACCGTCGACTACCGCGCCCTGTGGAACGGCACCGAGGTGCCCGAGGTCGCCGGATCGCTCCCCATCCGCATCGACACGGCCGCCCCGACCACCGAGGCCTCGACCGAGAAGCCCTCGACGCTGCTGCGCCTCATGCAGCCGGCCGCGGTGTTCCAGGCCCTGGCACCCGCCGAGGCGACGGTGGTGTTCCAGGCGACGGATGCCACCTCGGGCGTCGCCCTGACCGAGTACTCGCTCGACGGCGGGACGACGTGGACCGCGGGCTCGAGCGTGACGCTCACCGGCGCCGGAGACCACCTCGTGCAGTTCCGCTCCACCGACGTGGCCGGCAACCTCGAGCAGGCGCGGTCCGCGACCGTCACGGTCGTGGCGGGGGCCGCACCGGGGGAGGGCGCGGGAGCGGGCGACGGCTCCGGAACGGGCACGGGTACCCCCGGCACCCCGGCGGGCACGATCGGCGGATCCGGCGGATCCGGCGGGACCGCGGCGTCCGGCGGCGGTCTGGCCGCCACCGGCTCCGAGATGCCTCTGGCCCTCGGCATCCTGGCCCTGGTCTTCGGGGGTCTCGGCGCGGGTCTGCTTCTTCTGCGCCGCCGCCGGCACGCCTGACGTCGCCGCTCACGCGACGTGAGTGTCCAGAACACCCGGACGAAGTCCCGAAGCGTCCGCGTGTTCTGGACACGCGACGGGCGGGCGGCGCGCGAGGCGCTGTCCGCGGGCGTGAACCCCCGCGCGCGGGCCGCGCACGCGGAGCGGGAGAATGGATGCCATGCGCGCGATGATCATGGATGCCCTGGCCGAACCCCTCGAGGTGCGCGAGGTCGAGGCCCCGAGCGCCCCCACCGGCGGGGTCGTCGTCGAGGTGCACGCGACGGGCCTGTGCAAGAGCGACTGGCACGCGTGGGTCGGGCACGATGACGTCTTACTCCCCCACGTTCCGGGGCACGAGCTGGCGGGCGTGATCGTCGAGGTCGGCGAGGGCGTGCAGCGCTGGAGCGTCGGCGACCGCGTGACGGTGCCCTTCGTGATGGGCTGCGGGGCCTGCGAGTGGTGCCTCGGCGGCAACGCACAGGTCTGCCCCGACCAGCAGCAGCCGGGCTTCACCCAGTGGGGGAGCTTCGCCGAGCACGTCGTGCTGCGCGCGGCCGACACGAACGTCGTGCGCATTCCCGACGACGTCTCGTTCGAGGCCGCGGCCGCCCTCGGCTGCCGCTTCGCCACCGCCTACCGCGCGCTCACGGGGCGGGCGCGCGTGCAGGCGGGCGAGTGGATCACCGTCGTCGGCGCGGGCGGCGTGGGCCTCAGCGCTGTGATGATCGGCGCCGCCCTGGGCGCGCGCGTCATCGCGGTGGATCGCACCCCGGCGGCTCTCGACGCGGCGAAGCGGCTCGGGGCCGAGCACACGCTGGTCGCCGACGGGTCCGACATCGCCGCGGCCGTGCACGAGATCACCGGCGGCGGCAGCCACGTCTCGGTCGACGCGGTCGGCAGCGCCCAGACGGCGCGCGACGCCGTCCTGAGCCTGCGTCGACGCGGGCGGCACGTGCAGATCGGGCTGCTCCCGACCGCCGACGGCATGACCTCGATGCCCATGGCCCGCGTGATCGCGTGGGAACTCGACCTGCTGGGCAGCCACGGCATGGCCGCGGTGGACTATCCCGAGATGCTCTCGCTCATCGAGAGCGGCGCCCTGCGACCGCAGGAGCTCATCGAGCGCGTGGTGGGACTCGCCGAGGCGGCCGACCTGCTGCCGACGATGGACTCGGCGTCACCCGCGGGGATGACGATGATCGACCCGCGCCGGTAGTCGCGGGTCGCGATCGGCGCGTCAGGCGCGCGGCTCGGTGGGGCCGTCGTCGGCACGCGGAGACTCGGGCGCGGCCGCGGCCTCGGGGGCGTCGGCATCCGAAGCGTTCTTCGGAACAAGCAGCGGACGGTCGACCGTGGCGGTGACCTTGGAGGGGTCGACGGCCAGCAGCAGCAGCGCCAGCGAGACGAGAGTGACGATGAACGTCGCTCCCGCGGCGATCAGGCCCACGATCAGCGCGCGCTGGATCTGGTCGGCGGGCCGCGTCTGGAAGAAGCCCATCGACATGAGCGTGACGAACCCGGCGAACAGGGCGGCGATGAAAGCCAGACCGAGAAGCTGAACGGGCTTCATCAGGTCGCGGCGGGTGGTGGGCTTGTCGGTCATGACGCGGCCTCCTCGGAGGGTACGGCCGGAACGGGCTCGGTGCGGCGCGGAGAGAACCCCGCGATCGCGAGGAACACGGCGACGACCGCCGCGTACCCGCCGAAGAGACCCACGGCGATGGTGATGCCGGTCAGCGTGAACGAACCCGCCCCGGCGATGCTGTAGTCGAGCGCGTACTGCTGGATCGGGAGCAGCAGCACGACCCCGAGGACGAGACTCAGGATGCCGATGAGCACGCCGTCGCGCGCACCCGCGGCCCCGATTGTCTTGCGCTGGCGCAGGGCGCCGATCAGCTCGATCGCACCCGAGACGAGAGCCCACGCGATCACGACGCCGAAGAAGACGCCGGTCGTGCGCCAGGTGCCGACGCTGGCGACCATGCCCGCGACGATCGAGACGATCGCGAGGAGCGCCGGGATCAGGCGCTCGCCGCGCGGGTGGACGAGCCACACCGACAGGGCGAAGACGAGCCCGGTCGCGAGCGCGAAGCCGCTGAACACTCCCAAGCCGAGGGGTGCGGAGTGGTCGGACGAGAAGGTGACCATGACGGCGGCCAGCGCCGCGAAAAGGGCGCGCGCGAGCTGCACGTGGCGAACGTCGAAGGCGCGCTCGGAAGAAGGAGTGGTCACGGAGGGTCCCGGAGAGACGGTGTCGATGTCGCCCAGTCTATTCCTCGGCGCCTGAGCGGACTTTGTGGACGCTCGACGTCGAGATGCCTGCCCGGGACGCCCCCTCAGACCGCTCGGGCGGGCACCGCGTGCCGCGCGGGCGCGGGCGGGCGGAGCATGGCCATCGGCGAGGCCCCGCGGATCCCCGGGATCGGCGCGATCTCTTCGAAGCCGAGGCGGCCGTAGAGGCGGCGGTTGTCGGGGGTCGACGACTCAAGGTAGGCGGTCGTGCGCGTGACGTCGAGCGTCTCGAGGCGGGAGCGCAGGAGAGCACCGCCCACACCGAGTCCGCGCGCGGCGGGCGAGACGCCGATCTGGGCGAGGTACCAGTGCGGCGACCGCGGGCGGTGACGCGCCAGCCGCGACGACAGGGCCGCCGCCCGGACGATGCCGGCGACGCCGAGGGCCGACAGGTAGCCGGGGAGCTGGCGCCAGGGGAGGGATGCCGCGCCGGAGCCTTCCCACGCGGCCACCCCGAGGATCTCGTCCCCGTCGGAGCGACGAGCGAGGTCGACGCTGCCGGTCTCGAAGGCGGCGCCCCGCAGGAGCGCGGTGAACAGGGTCGTGAGCCGCTCGATGCGGCGACCGCCCGGAAGGATCGCGGCCATCACGGGATCGTCGCGGAAGGCCTCCGCGAGCACGCGCGCGGCGGCGGGGAGGTCGGCCTCTCGAGCGGGGGTGATGTGCAGGTCGGTCATCTCGTCTCCAATTGGTCCGTGTGGATATATTCAGTATGCGAGACTCGACCGCCCCGATCGCTTGGAGAACGCCGTGAACGCCGAGGCCCCCACCCGTGACTACCTCCCCCTCGAAGAGCGCCGCGAACGCCTGCTCGACGCCGCCCTCGCCGTCGTGGCCGATGCGGGCGCGTCGGCACTGAGCCTGCGCCGGGTCGCCGAGCGCGCCGGCGTCGCGCATCGCGTGGTGACCTACGCCTTCGGATCCAAGACCGCCCTCGTCGAGGCCGTGCTCCACCGCGCATCCCAGCGCACCCTCGAGGCCGTGTGGGCCGACGACCTCGCCCTCGACGACTTCGCCGCGGCCGCGCGTCTCGCACTGCGCGGACTCGCGCGCGACCTGCGCCGACACGAGAGCGAGTACCGCGTCGTGAGCGAGCTGACGGCATCCGCCCGCTCCCATCCCGACCTGCGGGCCGCCGCGCAGAGCGAGATCGAAGCGAGCATCCGCGCCATCTCGGACAGCATCGAGCGCTGGTCGACGGCGACGGGGCGGACGCTCGAGACTCCGATCCCGATCGTCGCCGCCGCCCTGCGCGCAAGCGTGGACGGGCTGGTCGAGTGGTGGCTGAGCAGTCGCGACGACGCGGCTCTCGACGACGTGGCGGATGTCGTGGCGTCGGCGTTCGAGGGCCGGGAAGCGGGTCGGACGCCCGCACCGAGGGGGTAGCCGACGGCGTTCTCAGCCGATTGCTCACCTTCGCGTAGGTTTTTCACCATACGATCGTCTTGCCGAACCGATCGAAGGAGAAGCCGTGATCCCCCCGTCCGTGAGCCCCGCCCGATCATCCCGTCTCGCCGTCGTCGCCGTCGTCCTTGGGGCGCTGCTGACCGTCGGCCCCGCCGTCACCGCCGCGATCGTGCCCGCCACCGTCCAGGCGGAGGTCATCCACTACCGGCCCGCGACACCGATCGCGCACGGGCCGTCGATCCACTTCTGACCGCCCGATACGCGACCGAGGGACCGAGCCGAGGGGCCCGGTCCCTTCGTCGTCCTCACGTCGCGGATCGTTCCCGTGTGCGTTCCGTGAGGAACCCTCGCCCCACCCCGGGGCGGCGGCAGAATCGCCGGGTGAGTGAAGCAGACGGTTCCGATCACCCCGCCCTCGCGTCTTCGGACGTCGACCTCGAATCGGGCGCGATCCTCGGGTACAACTGACGCTCCGGCGGGTCACCGACGTCGATCCCCATGACGAGGTCGATGACCCGCCGGTCACTCGACGAGCTGGCGCTCCTTCTCGGCCAGCGTGCGCTCGACGGCGGCGGCCACGCGCTCGTCCTCCGCCTGCTGGGCCCGGCGACGGCGCTCGCGCAGCAGACGCGGACCGAAGACCGCCCCCGCGACGATCAGCACGACCAGGAGCAGCAGCGGCCACGGAATCGCCCACCCGAACGTCGACACCTCGATCGGATCGAGGGTCGAGATGGAGCCCGCGGCATCCGTCACGATCGGGGTCGCCGACACCGACGCGATCAGTACACCCATCGCGGCCACCGCGGGAACCCGCACGTCGCGCTCCCAGCTCTCGCCGGGCAGCAGGGTGGGGGCCGCGTCGTCGGGCGCGGAATCGAGACGCGCGAGCCCGAACGGACCCGTGACCGCGTCGGCCTCTTCGGCCGCGAGCGAGACGTTCCCGGTGTTGTGCAGGCGGTAGTGCACGGTGGCATCGCCGAAGAGGAAGGGCACGAAACCGCCGTCCCACCCGACGCGCAGGTCGTCGACGGCGAGCGCCGGGGCGAGGTCTCCCCCGACACGGATGCCGGTGCGGATGCCCAGGCGACGATCGACGTTGACGTTCGCGGAGGCGTCGGCGACCGTGAGCGAGGTGACGACCCCGCCCGCGTAGTCGCCCGGAGTGGCGTTCTGGGGCACGTCGACCGCGAACGGCACCTCGACCGTCTGACCGGCCGGGACGGTCACGTGACGCTGCGGCACGGTGACCCACGCGCCCACGCCCACCGACTGCTCGCCGGCGACGCGCAGATCGAGAGCGCCGGTCGAGGTGGTGTAGCCGTCAGCGGCGTACACGTCGAGCTCGACGGCCTCGGCGCCGCGGTTGGCGACCACGAGGGCGTCGTCGAGGTGGGCGCCGGGGTTCAGCGCGTAGCTGTAGTTCGTGCGATCGGCGCCGAGCGCGTTCGAGGCGGTCCGCACGGTCCAGGTCACGTCGTCGGTCGCGGCCAGGGCGGGCGCGGCACTCCACGCGCCCCCGGCGATCACAGCGGCGGCGAGGGCGAGGGCGGCGACCCGCGACAGGGAGGGCAGTCGAGTCATGGGGGATCCTTCGAGAGGGTCGCCGGCGGGGAGACGAGCTCCCCGCCGGCGCTGTTCGCTCTGGTCAGCCGGCCAGGGCGGTGAGGGTCAGGGTCGCGCGGTAGCTTCCCTTGTCGATGGTGTTGGGGATCTTCAGGTCGAGGTCGGCGCCGACGACTCCGGCGCTGCGGTCGTGACCGGTGGGAGCCGAACCGAGCAGGCGGGAGACCGACAGACCGTCGCCACCGTCGTACCCGGAGTTCACCGCGGCACCCGCGACGGCTCCGGCACCCGGGGTGACGACCTTCGGCGCCCATCCGAGGAACGAGCCCTTGAAGGTCTTGCCGTCGTCGACGAAGTCGCCCACCGACGCCGAGACCGACCACGGCGACTTGCTCGCGCGGGTGTCGGTGACGGTGATCGGGTTGATCTGACCGGTGGCCTCGAAGTACTGCAGGTTCTTCTCCTGCGCGGTGCCCATGTCGACGAGGCCGTTGTGGCCGTTGATGGTCCACCCGAACTCACCGGGAGCGCCCGTGGGGACGTCGACCTGGATGTCCTGACCGTCGCCGTGGTTGGGGTGGATGGTGACCTCGTCCTGGATCGTGCCCACGGCTTCGGCGGGCTTCGAGCCGTTCTCGGGGCCGCACCAGAGCACCTTCTTCAGCTCGACGGCCGCGTTGGGCGCGTCGCAGGTTCCGGAGCGGATGTTCTGCACGACCAGCTGGTCCTTCTTCACCTGGACCTTCACGTACGAGCGCACGTGCTCCTGGTTCTGCACGGAGTTGTACCAGTAGTTCGCCGGGTTGAGCGGGTCGGCGCCGTTGCCGGCACCGCTCGTTCCGCTGCTGTCGGGCGTGGTGATGTCGTAGTACTTCGATCCGGATGCCGTGTTGGCGGTGACGTACACGACGCCGCCGGGGCCCTCGAAGACCTCGTCCTGACCGGGCTTCTCGTCGGCGTTCGCCTTGGCGCCGTTCTTGATCTCGTACGAGCGCGAGTAGCTGTGGTCGTGGCCCTGGAGCACCAGGTCGACGCCGAGCTTCGAGAACGCGGTGGGGAAGTCGGTGCGACGCACCTTGTTGTCGGAGTCCTTCGCGTGATCGGCCGGCGAGTAGATCGCGTGGTGGTACACGAGCACCGTGTACTTGGCATCCGCCCCGTGGGTGTTCACGACGTCGGTGACGTACGAGATGTGCGCGTCGTCGCCGCCGCCGCCCTGCGAGGTGGCGTAGCTGTTGCTGTTCAGGTCGATGTACAGCACGTCCTTATAGATGAACCAGTAGTCACCGCCCGACTCGGTGCCGATGCTGCCCGAGCCCTTGCGGTAGTAGGCGCCGGAGCGATCGGTGTTGGGGGTGTACAGGTGCTGCTCGTAGGCCTTGCCGCCCACGTCGTGGTTTCCGATGGTGGCCGCCCACGGGATCTGCCGCAGGGCGTCGGGGGCGAGGAAGGCGTTCCACTGGTCCTCGCGGTTCGCGGAGTCGACCTGGTCGCCGCCCGAGACGAGCATCTCGGCGTTCGGGTTGGCCGAGACGGCGACGTTCATCGTGTCCTGCCAGCCGGCCTGGTCCTTCGCGATGTCGCCCGAGGACCCGATCTGGGGGTCGCCGAAGAAGAGGAAGTCGTAGTCGCCCTCGAACGACTGCGTCTTGAAGGCGTAGGTGTCCGACCAGTTGCCCTCGGAGCCGACGCGGTACGAGTACGCCGTGTTCTCGGCGAGCCCGGTGATCGTGGCGTGACGGTTGAAGCCGCCGCTCGTGGCGATGTTCGCCGTTCCGGATGCCGAGAAGGTCGTCGCCGACGCCGGGAACTGGCCGCCCGTCAGCGCCGAGGTGGGCGCGAGCTGCACCGTCTGGGCGGTGTCGGCCGAGGAGTACCAGGTCACGATGCGCTGCGACTGGTCGGCACCGACGCCGAGGATGACGCCGGTGAGGGTGGCCGTGGTGTCGGCCATCGCCGCCGGGACGCTCGCCACGCCCGTGAGGACGAGGGAGGCGCCGACCGCGGCGGTTGCGATCCACGAGACACGGCGACGCGTGCGCGTCCCGTGCGACGTCGATGCGGTGAGGAACATGGCTGTCCGTTTCTTTCGAGGGGGTCTCTGGTGCACACTCACCGATGGCGAGCGCATCCCACGCTCCGCCCGCCGGGTGTCGTCCGAGTGAATTGTTGACTCAGCACACGTATCGGCTGCGCCAACACCCGTCACTCGATGCCGAGGATGCGCTGCACGAACCAGACGAGTCCCGCGACGGTGACCACGACCGCGATCGCGGCGCTGACCCACATCCCCACGCGCGGGGCGCGATGGCGCAGCAGCACCAGCAGGGGGAAGACGATCACGATGATGCCGATCTGCACGGCCTCGATGCCCACGTTGAACACCAGCAGCGACCACAGCAGCGTCCACGACCAGGGCTCGTCGATGCCGAGCGCCGAGGCGAAGCCGAGACCGTGCACGAGACCGAAGACGAACACGACCGCAACGCGCAGCCAGCCCGCGCGGTCGAGCCGCAGGAAGCCGTGGGCCTTCGACAGGTCTTCGTCGGCCTGATCGCGGCGGACGAGACGCCAGAGGTACCACGCTGCGACGACCGCGATCGAGAGGGCGATGGTCGGCTCCACCACCTCGGGGGGAGCGGCGATCACCCCGGTCGCGGCGAGGATGAACGTCACCGAGTGCGCGATGGTGAACGTCGTCGCGGCGATCACGATCTCGCGCAGGCGCCGGGATCCGACGATCAGCGCGAGCAGGAAGAGGATGTGGTCGATCCCGGTCAGCAGGTGCTCGGCGCCGAGGCGGAAGAACTCCCAGAACCGCTCCAGCGGCGACTGCGCGGTGGTGAACGAGGGGTGCTCGGCATCCAGCACCGTGCTGCCCTCGTGCAGGTCGAGGTTGTACGTGAGGATCGTCTTGGTGTCGGTGACGTAGCCCTCGGCGTCGGGGAAGAGCGAGGCCGCGATCTCGTGCCCGTTCTCGGACGGCGGGCAGGCGTCTTCGAGGGTGACGACGGCGTAGGGCACTCCGTCCTGCTGCGTCATCGAGATGTCGTCGTCCATGCGCGCGGTGCACGCCGCCCCGGACGCGGTGATCCGGAACCGCTCGCTGACGTAGCGGGCGATCGTGTCGCGGTGCGAGATGAGCACGGCGGCCTGCGCTGTCGCGTCGCCGTCCTGGAACGCGGCCATCCCCTCCTGGTAGAGCGGGTCGTCCTTCTCGGCGTCGGCGGCCGAGACGACGAGCAGGTCGTACTCGAGCTGCAGCTCGGCGCGCACGACGCCGGTGCCGCCGCTCTCGAGGTTCGCGTAGACGACCGACAGGATGCCGTGGGCCGAGGCCGGAGCCGCCAGGGACAGCAGCGCCGCGATCCCCGCGGCCACGAGCAGGACGCGCGAGAGGACGCGTCGAACAGAGTCAGACATGTGCACCTTTCCGTCGGAGATCGTGCGCGCTCGTCGTGAACGGTTGCCCGCGGTGGGGCGAACGGAAACGAAACGTGCGGGCGGTGTTCTCCTGCGCGCCACCTGCACGGTTCAGGGTGAGGGGGTGAAGCGACGGGTCCTGGCCGCGGTGTCGGCGGCGGCGATGGTGGCGGTCCTGGCGGGCTGCGCGAGCGACGAGGGCTGGTCGGCGATGCGTCCCGCTCCCGCGGCCGTGGGGTCCCCCGCGCCGGGCTTCGCCCCCGCGACCGCTCCGGCGCCCGAGTCGACGCACACTCCCGCCCCCGGCTCGTGGAACGGGGTGTCCGCCCCCGCGGGGTACCGGGTCGCCCTGCTCACCGTGGGCGATGACGCTCCCACCGCGACCCTCGTCGCCGCGGTGCGCGACTGGGCGGAAGAGACCCACGCCGACCTGCGCGTCGTGCACGCCGACGACGACATGATCGACGGGGCCGTGCGCGCGATGGAGCTCAATCCCGACCTGATCATCAGCGCGGGAGACGCCCTCGTCGACCCGCTCGCGACGGTGACCGCGAATCACCTCGACCGCCAGTTCCTCATCGTCGGCGCCGAGCTCGCCGAGCCGACCGAGAACGTCACCGCGGCGGACTGGACCGGGGCCGCCTACCGCGGCGAGGGTCTGGGCACCGCCGCCGCGTACGATCCGTCGACGTTCACACCCGAGCGCGCGGGCGCGGCGGTGCGCGCGGGAGTCGCGGCCGTGCTCACGGGTCTTCGCGGCATCGTGCTCTGGATCGACTGAGCGGGCGCCCCGCCTCGGCGTTCGCGCTCCGTGGCACACGCTCAGGAATCCTCCGAACCTCTGTCGCCGGCGCCGGGCCAGGGCTGAGGTTGTGCGAATCGCTGAGATCGGGTGCGTCGCGGCCGCCGGTCGAACCCCGCGCTGCGGGTGCGACCGGGAGCACAGGCTCAGGGATTCGCACAACCTCCGTTGCCGGAGCCTGATTCGGGCTGAGGTTGCGCGAATCACCGAGCCTGGGGGCGGGGATGCCGCGCGTCGCAGGGCCTCAGGCGCGGCGCCGCCGCGAGCGGATGGCCACGCCCGCCACCACGGCCGCGACGGCCAGGGCCGCACCCCACAGCGCAACCTCGGCCCCCGTGGCGGGAAGCGCGCCGGGGCGGGGGGTCGTGGCATCCGGAACCGCGCTCGAGGCGGGCGTCGGCGTGGGAGTGGTCGGGGCGCCCGTGCGCGCGGGCACCTGCACCTGGATGACCATCGAGTCATCGCTCGGCGCGGCGCCGTCCGCGGCCAGGGGGAGCCAGACGGCGGATGCCACGAGCACCGCCGCCGTCGCCTTGAAGGGGATCACGGAGCCCAGTGTGGCGGCCGCGGGTGAGCGCGAGGCGACCGGAGAGTGAACGGCGGACCGCGTATCGCGCCCTTGCCGTATCTGTCAGGGTTCTCTGCGATCGCCGCCCAGACGGGGCACTGAACCGCTGGCGCCACCCCCTCCGCGACCCTCGCGGTATCATGATGCAACCAGAGAGGGAGGACGCCACCATGGTCATGACGGTTCGCCTGTCAGACGAGGCGGAAGCGCGCCTCGAACACCTCGCCGCCGTGATGCAGATGAGCAAGAACGCCGTTATCGAGCAGGCAGTCCTGCACATGGACGAACGCGCCGAACGGCGCCGCCGGTTCCGCGACGCCATCGCCCAGGTGGACAACCGAGACGCCGAGCTCCTCGACCGACTCTCCCAGTGACCGAATACCTCCATCCCGAGGACGTCGACGAGCTCATCGCGGATAAAGGCTTCCACTACCGAGATCGGGGCGGCCTGCTCTCCGCCCTCGCCGCCCCCATGCCGGTTTTCGGCGAAGAGGTCCACGAAGGCATCCACCGCAAAGCCGCCGTGCTCTTCACCGCGATCAACCACAACCATCCACTCCTGGACGGCAACAAACGGCTGAGCTGGTACCTCACCGCAGTGTTCTACGACTTCAACGGGTACACCCTGACGGCCGACCCCGACGAGGGCGACCGCTTCGTTCGGACGGTCGCTGGCGAGAATCCGCCCTCACTCAGCAATGTCCAGCAGTGGTTCGAGGAACACACCCTCCGCACGGGCTGACACCCAGGGATCTGAGCCAGCCGACCAAAGAGGGGCGGCCGTCCTCCGCTGCCCGGCGCCGAGCACGCTCGAGCGGACCTCATGCGTGCGATCTCTGCGGGCGAAAGACCAACTCGGAGAGTGAACGACAGATCGATCCCGAGGACGACGCGGATACCTCGCGGGACGGACGCCCCGGGTGGCCCGGATCGCTGGGATGGAACCATGACCTCCTCACCTGTGCTCACCGCCTCCGGCCTCGTCAAGCAGTACGGCGAGCTGCGCGCCCTCGACGACGTCTCGCTCACGATCCGCGCCGGCGAGTCCGTCGCCGTGATGGGCGCCTCGGGCTCGGGCAAGACCACCCTGCTGCACTGCCTCGCGGCGGTCATCGCCCCCGACGCGGGCTCGATCGTGTTGAGCGCCCCCGGCACGGCCCCGCGCGAGCTCGTCGGACTGAGCGAGGGCGAGCGGGCTCGGGTGCGCCGCGAGTCGCTCGGATTCGTCTTCCAGGAGCACCTGCTGCTGCCCGAGCTCACCGCGGTCGAGAACGCGGCACTCCCCCTGCTGTTGAAGGGCATGCGCCGGCCGGATGCCGAGCGGCACGCGGCCGTCTGGCTCGCCGCCCTGGGACTCGCGGGCCTCGAGGGCCGGCGCATCGGGCAGCTGTCGGGTGGTCAGGCGCAGCGTGTCGCGATCGCGCGCGCCCAGGTGACCGGCGCTCCCGTCGTGTTCGCCGACGAGCCGACCGGGGCCCTCGACTCGGCCACCTCGTCCGAGGTGCTCGACGCCCTGCTGCGCGCGACCACGGGCCAGGGCCGCACCCTGGTGATGGTCACGCACGACGCCGACGTCGCCCGCCGCTGCTCGCGGATCGTGCGGGTGAGCGACGGGCGGATCGTGGGCGATTCGGCTCGGGATGCCGCGGAGCCGGCGCGTCCGGCGAGCGCGACGCCGGAGGCGGCTCCGCTCTGGCCCGCCCCCGCCGCGACCTCGGCCCAGGCCCCTACCTCCGCCCCCACCTCCCCCTCCACCTCGACGGAGGCGACCCGATGAGCACCGTCCTGCCTCTCGCCCGCCTGCTCTCGCGCCCCGCGCGCCAGGGCCGGGCGGCGATCGCCCTCCCCGTCGTCGCGTTCGCCGTCACCACCGCGCTGCTGCTGGTCGTCGCCGGCGGCGCGCGCATGTTCCTCGTAGATCCCCGGGCCGGAGCCGAGGGCGGGATGTACGGCATCCTGGCCGTCCTCGCCCTGGTGCTGCTCGCGGTGCCCCTGATCACCCTGGGCGCCGCGGCGGCTCGTCTGACGAGTCGTCGCCGCAACGACCGGCTCGCGACCCTCCGCCTGCTCGGTGCGAGCACGCGCGAGCTGTGGTCGCTGACCGTGCTCGAGGCCACCGCGATCGCCGCCGCCGGAGCCGTCGCGGGGGTCGCCCTCTACGCTGCGCTCCTCCCCCTCGTCGGGTTGCTGCCGTTCTTCGGCGGCCCGGTGGGCGTCGGGGCCGTGGTCGTCGATCCGCTGCTGGGCGCCGGGGTGGTGGCATCCGTGGTGCTCATCGGTGCGGTCAGCGCGGCCGCGAGCCTGCGCAAGGTCGCCGTGACTCCGCTCGGTGTGCGCACCCGCAGCGAGGCGCCCGCGAAGAGGACGACCGCCTTCGTCGTCGGCGGCGTCTTGATCGTCGGGGTCGTGATGCTCGTGTCGAGTCTCGGAGCCCTCGGTCAGCTGCTCGGGCCGGCCGTGACCATGGCCGTGCTCTTGGGACTGTTCGCCGGGGCCCTCGCGCTGCTCAACCTCATCGGCGCGCCGATCGTCGCCGCCCGCGGTCGGGCGATGGCCCGTCATGCCCGCACCGCCGCCCAGCTGGTCGCCGGTCGCGAGCTCGCCGCGCACGCGGGACCGGCGTGGCGCCGGGTGTCGGGCATGGCGCTCGTGTCGTTCATCGCCGTCGTGGCCGGATGCGGTCTCTCGATCGCGGATGTCGCGAGCGACGCCGGGCCGCTGATGTCCGACATCCGCACGGGGGTCCTCGTGACCCTCGGCATCGCCTTCGTGCTGCTCGCGTGCGCGGTGGGGGTGACGCAGGCGGCGTCGGTGCTCGAGGAGCGCGAGCTGATCGTGGGTCTCGACCGGCTCGGCATCCCGGATGCCGAACTCCGCCGCGCCCGCCGCATCACCGTGATGGTGCCGCTGCGATGGGCCTCGGTGGGCGGCGCCGCGCTCGGCCTGATGCTCGCGTTCCCGATCGTCGGGATCAGCCTGATCGTGGCGCCCCTGTCGGTGCTGACGATCGCGCTGACCTTCGCCGCGGGCTTCGCGCTGGTCGCCGCGGCCCTGGCGTCGACGCGGCCGATCGTGACCGGCATCCGGCGCGGCGCGCTCTGACCCGGGGCCACCCCCGTGCGTGAGTGTCCACGACACCCGGACGATCTCGAGAGACGTCCGGGTGTTCTGGACGCTCGACGCGCTCGGGCCCTCCCCGCCCGAGTGCTACCGTGCCCAAGTGATCCCGGATGACCCTCCCCCGCGCCGCATCCACGTCTCGGCCGCGGTCATCACCGACGCCGACGGGCGCCTGCTGCTCGTGCGCAAGGCCGGCACGACGGCGTTCATGCAGCCCGGCGGCAAGCCCGAGGCCGGCGAGACGCCCGCCGAGACCCTCGCGCGCGAGCTGGCCGAAGAGGTCGGTCTGCGCGTCCGCGCCGACGAGCTCGAGCCCCTCGGGTCGTACGCCGCGAGCGCCGCGAACGAACCGGGGTTCGAGGTCGTGGCCGAGGTCTTCCGCGTCGACATCGGCGACCAGCAGCCGATCCCGGATGCCGAGATCGCCGAGCTCCGCTGGGTCACCGCGGCCACGGCATCCGGTCTCGAGATCGCGCCCCTCGCTCGCGAGTACTTCCTGCCCGCGGGCTGACCCGCTGCGACCGCCGCGCTTCGCGCGTCAGCTCACCAGCTGCCCTTGCTGTAGTCCTTCAGGAAGATGCCGAACAGGTCTTCGCCGGCCTCGCCGCGCACGATCGGGTCGTACACGCGGGCCGCGCCGTCGACGAGGTCGAGCGGGGCGTGGAAGCCCTCTTCGGCCAGGCGCACCTTGGTGAAGTGCGGGCGCTCGTCGGTGATCCAGCCGGTGTCGACGGCGGTCATGAGGATGCCGTCGGTCTCGAACATCTCTCGCGCGCTCGTGCGCGTCAGCATGTTCAAAGCGGCCTTGGCCATGTTCGTGTGGGGGTGGCCCGGGCCCTTGTATCCGCGGCCGAACACGCCCTCCATCGCCGACACGTTGACGATGTACTTGCGACGAGCGGTCGATGCGGCCATCGCGGGGCGCAGGCGGCTCACGAGCAGGAACGGCGCGGTCATGTTGGCGAGCTGCACCTCGAGCATCTCAAGGGGTTCGACCTGGTCGACGTGCTGCGTCCAGCTGTTGATGCGGTCCTCGTCGGGCACGAGACCGCCCGCGTCGATGGCGGTGCCCGCGGCGAGACGCTCGAGCGAGGACGATCCGGCGGCCATCGCCTCGGCGGTCAGTTCGTCGGCGGTGCGCGCGGCCGCGGCGAGGATCGGATGCGCCGAGACCGACTGCGCCAGCGCCAACGGGTGGGCGTCGTTCGTGTGGCCGAAGGTGACCAGCTCGGGCAGGGGGCCGTCCGGAAGCGGTGCGAGTTCGGCATCCACCAGGGGTTTGTACGCCCCCGGTGAGCGCCGGACCGTCTGCGCGGCGTTGTTGATGAGGATGTCGAGAGGACCGTCGGATGCCACGGACTCCGCCAACCCGATGACCTGAGCGGGGTCGCGCAGGTCGATGCCGACGACCTTGAGCCGGTGGATCCAGTCGGCGCTGTCGGGCAGCGACGAGAAGCGGCGCACCGCGTCGCGCGGGAAGCGCGTGGTGATGGTGGTGTGCGCGCCGTCGCGCAGCAGCCGCAGCGCGATGTACATGCCGATCTTGGCGCGGCCGCCGGTGAGCAGGGCGCGCTTGCCGGTGAGGTCGGTGCGGGCGTCCCGCTTGGCGTGGCTCATGGCCGCGCAGTCGGGGCAGAGCTGGTGGTAGAACGCGTCGACGAGCGTGTAGTCCTGCTTGCAGATGTAGCAGGCGCGCGCCTTGATGAGCTCCCCCGCGAACGGCGTGGTCGTGCGCGTGGCGAGCGGGATGCCGCGCGTCTCGTCGTCGATGCGGTCGGCGGCTCCGGTCGCGGTGGCGGCGACGACGGCGCGATCCGCGTCGGCGATGCGCTGGCGCTTCTCTTTGCGCGACTGACGCTTGACGTCTTTGTAGAGCTTGCCGGTCTGGCGGCGCAGGGCGATGTACGCGGGGTCTTCGGGGTCGAGCGAGGAGGCGGCGTCGATGACGCGCAGCGCGATCTCGAGCTCGGTCGGATCGATGGATGCCGCCGACGCGGCGTCTCGATCGGGGCTCAGGGGTGTTTCGGGCACAGGGAAGTGTACCGAGGCGACTCTGAACGATCGGTGGGTCGGGTGTGGCGACCCCGGCGCCCCGCCCGCCACGAGAACAGGAGAAGTCGTCGCAACAGGACGATCCGCCGCGAATCGGCCTGTTCTCGTCGCGCCCCCTGTTCTCGCGGCGGGCGCGGTCCGCGTCAGCGCTGGCCGGACTCGACCCAGCGCGTGTGCGACTTCAGCGCGTGCAGCACGGCGAGGCGCACCGCGACGTACAGCACGGCCCCGACGGCGACCAGGGCCACGCCCCACATGAGAAAGAGGTAGAGGAAGTGGGCTCCGAACATTCCGCGAGCCTAGCGAGAGGCGGCGCGAGCGGCCGTCGACGCGCCCGTCGTCCCGCCGACGGCAGCCCCGGTGCCTTCGGACACGCGCCGCGAGCGGTCGTAGCGCAGCAGCCACTTCTGCGCGGGGATCTCGACGGCCCGGTGCAGCACCCACGCGATCGCGAGGGCGATGGCGAACGCGGCGAGCGCGAGCAGCAGAGCGCGCCGCCACGGCAGCTGCGGATGCCCCTCGGGCCACGACGACGACACCGACGCGATCACGAGCAGGTGCACGAGGTAGAAGGCGAACGACACGCGTCCGAGCTCCTGCCAGAGCGGGCGGGCGAGGAAGGTCGAGCGACCGTGCGCGTCGGCCGCGGCGAGCGAGGCGACCAGCAGCGCGAACGACCCGACGGTGGCGGCGAGGCCCGGGTGGATGTCGGTGCCGGGGATCGGGGGCGCCTCCGACAGCGCGTAGCCCGCGACCGCGAGGGGAAGCGTGTAGCGCAGCTTCCACGGCATCCAGCCTCCGCTCTTCATGAGCAGCGCGAGGGTGACGCCCAGCACGAACTCGGGCAGGCGCAGGAGTGGAGTGGATGCCGCCGACATCGGAACGGGCGAGATCGCGGCGATCTGGGGGGCCAGGGCGACGAGCACGAGCGCGGCCACGACCACGCCGCCGCGCGCGCGGTCCGACAGGCGCACGAGGGGGCGGATGAGGAACGGGAAGCTCAGGTAGAAGAACGCCTCGCACACGAGCGACCAGCTGGCGGGGTTGCCGGCCTGCCACCAGTCCGGCACCCAGCCGTTGACGAGGAAGACGTTCGCGACCAGGGGCGCTCGTCCCGCGGTCTGGATCTCCGGCACGAGGGTCGCCGCGGCGACGAGGGCGAGCCCCACCCCGACGAGGTGCAGGGGGTAGATGCGGGCGAAGCGGTGCCAGTAGAACGACCCGGCGCTCTGGTGCGGCTTGTGACCCCAGGCGAGCACGAAGCCCGACAGGATGAAGAACAGGGTGACGCCGGTCTTGCCGGCCTCGAAGACGAAGGCCCAGACGGTCCCGGCGGTGCCGCCGAAGTACTCGACCGCCATGAGGTGGTGGCCGAAGATCAGCATCGCCGTCGCCCAGCGGAGCCCCGTCAGAGAGGGCAGGTGACGGGCGGGATTCGCGGGACGGGATGCCGTCGGCGCGGCCGTCACGCGAGCCACGGGTGCCGTCATGGTGCTGATGGTCGTCGCCTCCGTGTCGTCTCTCGCGCCGGCGATGAGCGACCCGTGCGGGGCGCACGAGTCCACACCGACCCGGGAGAAGTTACCGGTCGAGTGTCAAGAAATGCCTGGAAGGGCCGGGGCTTGACGGCGACGGCATCCCTTCTCGTGCACGGAAAGGTGCGTGCTCCTGGCTCCCGTGGGGCGTCGTGGCTACGCTGGCGGTTCCCGGCCGTGCAGTCGAGGTGCACAGCACCTGACCCCGCTCGCGCGGCGGCAATCCGATCGGCGTCTTCCTCCGAAGAATGCGTGGCGGTCCCCCACCCGAGGGCCGTGCACTCGCCCGGAGGAATGATGTTCGAGACGCACACGCCCGCTTTGGCGAGCCTGGACGCGTTCACCAACGTGACCGATCTGCTCGTCCGCCGCGCGGAGGAGGCGCCCGATCACATCGCCTTCGAGGTGCCGGCCGACGGAAGGTGGGAGCCGGTCACCACCGTCGCGTTCCTCGACGCGGTCCGCGCCCTCGCGAAGGGGATGGTGGGTGCGGGGCTCCAGCCCGGCGACACCGTCGCCATCATGGCGCCGACGCGCTACGAGTGGGCGGTCGCCGACCTCGCCGCCTGGTTCGCCGGGGGTGTGGTCGTTCCCGTGTACGACTCGTCGTCGGCCTCGCAGGTCGAGGCGATCGTGCGCGACGCGCGCGTGCGCCTCGCCGTCGCCGGAACGCGCGCCCACGCCGACCTGCTGACCGCCGCGCTCGCGCAGGCCGGGGGCGAGACGCTCGGCACCTGGGCGATGGCGGGCGTCGACGGAGTCCCCTCGCTCGACGAGCTCAGCGCTCGGGGCGCGGACGTCTCGGATGCCGAGCTCGAGGGCCGACGCACCCTCGCCGGCCACGACGACCCGGCGACGATCGTCTACACCTCGGGCACCACGGGCGAGCCCAAGGGGGCCGTGCTCACGCACGCGAACTTCCTCGGTCAGGTGCTGAACATCGCCGCCGCCTACCGCGAGGTCGTCAACCCGCAGGGCAACACGATCATCTTCCTGCCGCTCGCGCACGTGCTCGCCCGCGGCCTGCAGCTCATCTGCATCGCGAGCGGCATGCGCATCGCGCATCTCTCCGAGCCGGCGCAGGTCGTCCCCGCTCTCGCCGTGCTGCGTCCCACCTTCCTGGTGGCGGTTCCGCGGGTGCTGCAGAAGATCCAGTCCGCCGCCGCCGACAAGGCCGCCGATAAGAACCTCGACCGGGTCTGGGCCCGCGCGGTCTCGACCGCGATCCGCGGGGGTCGCTTCGCCGAATTCCAGGATGCCGGCTTCCCGCGCCGCGTTCCGTTCGGCTTCCGCGTGCGTCAGGCCGTCTTCGACGCCCTGTTCTACTCGCGCTTGCGCGCGGTGATGGGGGGTCGCGTGGGGTACATCCTGTCGGGCGGGGCGACGCTCGACCGCGATCTGTCGTTGTTCTTCCGGGGTATCGGTGTTCCGGTCATCGAGGGGTACGGCCTGACCGAGACGACCGCGCCGCTCACCGGCAATCTCCCGGGGCGGATCGCCTCGGGAACCGTGGGGCTCCCGCTCCCCGGCTCGACCGTGCGCATCAGCCCGCAGGGCGAGGTGCTCGCCCGGGGGGTGGGCGTGTTCTCGGGGTACCGCGATCCGCGACACGACGCCGAGGCGTTCGTGGACGGGTTCTTCCGCACGGGCGACCTCGGGCGCATCGACGACGCGGGGCGCCTGATCCTCGAGGGGCGTCTGAAAGACGTCATCGTCACCTCGAACGGCAAGACGGTGGTGCCCGCGCGCTGGGAAGGCGCGGTCGAGGCGAGCCCGCTCGTTCAGCACGCCGTCATGGTCGGCGAGGGCAAGCCCTACCTCTCGGCCCTGTTGATCCTCGATCCCGAGCAGTCGGCCGCGTGGCTGGCCGCGAACGGTTCAGCGCTCGAGCCCGGCACTCCCGGGGCCCTGCGCGCGGTCGACGATCCCCGCCTGACCGCTCACCTGCAGACCGCCGTCGACGCGGCGAACGCCCTCGTGTCGCGCAGCGAGCAGGTGCGTCGCTTCACTCTCGTGCTCGCCGACCTCGACGACCGCGAGCTCGTCACCCCCACCCTCAAGATCAAGCGCCGCGAGGTCCTGCACCGCGCCGCCGAGACGATCGACACCCTGTACCGAGGAGCCGCATCATGACCGCACCCGTTCCCTCCACCTCGGAACGATCGCCCGCGGCCCAGAACCGCACGGCGCTCATCGCGGTGGTGGTGGCCCTCGTCGTCGGCGCGGGGCTCGCTGCCGCCGGGAGCTTCCGCGGAGCGCAGGTCGGTGGCATCCCGGTGTTCGCGATCGCCGTGACGGCGGCCTTCGTCATCCAGTTCCTCGTCTTCATCCCCTCGGCCCTGCGTCGCACCGAGCGGTTCTTCGACCTGACCGGCAGCCTCACCTTCATCGCCGTCTCGATCGCCCTCGCCCTGCTCGCCCCCGCGCAGGACGCCCGCGGGTGGATCCTCGCCGCGATGGTCGTCGTGTGGGCGGCGCGTCTCGGCTCGTTCCTCTTCGCGCGCGTGCACCGCGCGGGCACCGACGGACGCTTCGACGAGATCAAGACGAACCCGCTGCGCTTCTTCCAGGTGTGGTGCATCCAGGGGCTCTGGGTGGCCCTCACCGCCTCGGCCGCGTGGATCGCCATGAGCGCGGATGCCGCCGACCGGGCGCCCCTCGACGGGTTCGCGGTCGCGGGGGTCGTCGTGTGGCTCGCCGGGATGGTGTTCGAGGTCGTCGCCGACCTGCAGAAGCAGGCCTTCCGCGCCGACCCCGCGAACAAGGGCGAGTTCATCCGCACGGGCCTGTGGTCGCGGTCGCGCCACCCCAACTACTTCGGCGAGATCCTCGTGTGGGTCGGCGTCTTCGTCGTCGCCGTGCCCGTGCTGCAGGGCTGGCAGTGGGTCGCCGTCCTGTCGCCGCTGTTCGTGGTGCTGTTGCTGACCCGGGTCAGCGGCATCCCTCTGCTCGAGAAGCGCGCCGACGAGCGCTGGGGCGACCGGGCCGACTACCGCGCCTACCGCGATCGCACCCCGGTGCTGATCCCCGCGCTGACCGCGCGGTCGGGGTCGTGAGGACCGCCCCCGCCGTCAGCTGATGGTGATGGGGGTGCCGAGCGGCAGCAGGTTCGCCAGCTCGGTGATGTCGGCGTTCGACAGACGGATGCACCCGTGGCTGGCCGACTGGCCGATGCTCTCGACGTCGTCGGTACCGTGCAGGCCGATCTGGCCGGGCCCGCCGCCGAAGCTCGAGAGGACGTCCGAGAACGCCGAGAGCCCGAAGGCGAACGGGCCGTAGCCCTCGTTGGTCGGCTCGAGCAGCTCGGTGACGAAGAACGCGCCGTGCGGGGTCGGCGTGCCGCCGGTGCCGGTGGCTGCGCTGAACGACTTCACCACCTGCCCGTTCTTGAGCAGGGTGAGCGTATTGGCTTCGGTGGAGGCTTCGAGGCTGTATTCGAGACGGTGCTGCTGGACGGCGTCGGCCTTGACCCACCCGGTGCTGCCGTTGGGCCGCTGGGCGAGGTGCACCTGCAGCCAGTCCCCCTGCGTCGCGGCGACGAGAAGGGTGAGGGGGGCGCCGGATTCCTGCGGGTTCTGCAGGGTGGTGGTCACGCTGCCGCCGGGCTCCGCGAAGACCTCGAGCGTCGACCCCGTGGCGGTGGCGGAGGTCGCGGTCGCCGCGGGGGCCGAAGCCGTCGGGGTCGCGGTGGGGGTCGGTTGCGCCTCGACGGTCGCTGAGGGGGCTGCGTCCGGAGTGGCCGCGGGAGTGCATCCCGCGAGCAGGAGGATCGTCAGAAGCGCCGAGGCGCCGACGCCTGCGGTCGTGCGGGTGGACACGGGGGATCTCCTGGGATGGAACGGAAAACGGGAACGCCGGGCCGGAACGAAAGTCCCGGCCCGGCGTCGAACAGCCGAGTCGATCAGCCGGTGAAGGTCGCGGCGCGCTTGACCGGAGTGGCCGGGCCCGCGACGGGGGCCGGGGCAGCAGCAGCCGCGTCAGCGGTCACGGCGAAGGTGAGGGGCGCGGCGCGGACGGCTCCACCGTCGCTGAAGGCGCTGAGGAAGTACTCGCCCTCGTTGGCGTAGTTCGTGCCGACCTCGGGCACGAAGCGCAGCGTGACGGTGCCGGTGGCGTCGGCGACGGCGTCGGGGCCGGCCTGGTCGCCCGTACCGGGGGTGGAGATGCCGAACGAGACCGTGGCGCCGGGGGCAAAGCCCGAGAAGGTCGCGGTGACGCCGTTCTTCAGGTACGACGACAGCGACTGCGTCGCCGGGGTCACCGACGATGACGGCTGGGCGACGACGGTGATCGTGGTGCTCGCCGAGGCGGGCAGCGCGCGCAGGAGGACGGCGGAGGGGTCGACTTCGCCCGTCACGGTGATCGTGTGCTCACCCGGGGTCGTGGTCGCGGGCAGGAGGGTGAAGCCCTCGTACGCGCCGTTCTGGTCCGCGACCTCGGCCGTGCCGTTGACCGAGGAGACGGTCAGCGGCTCGTTGTCGAGGGTGAAGGCCAGAGCGCTGTTCGGCGCGAAGTCCTTCGCGGTCAGCGTGAGCGCACCGGTGGGCGTCGCCACGGCGGAGCTCGACTCGAGCGTGGGAACCGGCACGGGAACGGCCTGCGCGGCGCTGGCCCCGCCGACCGCGAGAGCGGTGGTGAGGATTCCGGCGGAAACGATGGCTGCGGCGCGGCGCCATGCCGTGGCGGTGCGCGGAGTGTCGATAGACATATGGGTGTCCCTCTCAGGAGAAAAGGCAGCGCACGCGCGGGCGATCGGGAGCATTGCCAATGGAATGGGCCGCACCCGGAATGTCCCGATCTCCGACGATCGGCGAGGTGAGCTACTGCATTGAATCACAACCCGAGAGATTCTTATGAATTCCCTCAGCTCTCGTTTCGATCACGCCCCGACGAGCTGCGCGGCCACCGTCGCGATGCGCGATCGCAGCTCGGAGACGGTCGTGTCGAACGCCTCGACGCTGCCGGTTTTGGCGGGGTCGCGGATCGACCAATGCACATCGTCGCGACCGCGCATCTGCTCGTGCGCCTGGTCGCAGACGCTGATCAGGAAATCGCCGGGACGCGCCACCTGGTC
Source organism: Microbacterium testaceum StLB037 (assembly GCF_900104345.1). GTDB lineage: Bacteria > Actinomycetota > Actinomycetes > Actinomycetales > Microbacteriaceae > Microbacterium > Microbacterium testaceum_A. The sequence continues at coordinate 231,907 of NZ_FNJN01000002.1, read as the reverse complement.
GAGTGATCGGGGCACGGCATCCGGGTCGAGGGGAATGCGATGTCGGGTGGCCGCATCGATCGCTCCGGGATTCACGCGATCGGCGGGATGCATTCCGGCGGAGGCGGCGGGAATGTCGCTGTGGTCCGCCCAGATCGCCTGGGCGAGCTGTGACCGCGCGGAATTGGCCGTGCAGACGAAGACGACGCGCCCCGCGACCGGGGTGGGCACGGCCCCGAGCGCCGAGAACGCCTCGGGAATCAATTGCAGGTACGTGCGGCGCCCGTCGGATTCGGATCGCACCCTCCGCACGATTCCCCGCTCGTGCAGCACATTGGTGTGGAAGGCCACGAGGTTCGATTTCATCCCGAGGGCGGCGGCGATCTCGCTCGACGACATGTCACCGACCGCCAGAAGGTCGACGATTTGCAGACGACCGCGGTCTCCGAGCGCCGCGAAAGCGTCGACTCTGCGCTGAAGGTCGTCCATTATGCACCCCGGGAATGCGCCGCGCCATCGGTCGCAGCAAAAGCGTTTCGCTCAGTAACGTTTGAGCGATCGCGACCAGTGAAGGTCCAAATCACCGGTTGCGATCCCTAGACAAGCACAGCAACGAGGGAGTTTCCCATGGGTATCGGCAGCGGCATCGCACTTTTCGTGATCGGCGCGATCCTGGCCTTCGCGGTCAATCTCGACCTCGGTGGCGTGGCGAATCTCCAGACCATCGGGTACATCCTGATGGCCGCGGGCGTCGTCATCTTCTTGATCAGCCTGGTCTTCATGTTCCGTCGTCGTTCGGTCGAGTCCACGACCCGCTCGACCGTCGACCCGGCCAGCGGCCAGAGCGTCACCACCCGTCGCACCAGCGACAACGGCGACCCCCTCGTGTGACGACCCTGTCCGAGCTCCACCCGCACGGCGACCGGCCTCTCCACGAAGATCCGATGAGCACCCCCGACGCGACGCTCCCGTCGCTCAGGGGTGCCTTCGCGGGGCGCTACCGGCTGATCGAGCCCCTCGGCTCCGACCGCGAGGGCACCGTCTACCGTGCGCGCGACGACGTGCTCGCGCGCGATGTGGCGCTGAAGGTCTTTCCGCTCGACCCCGACGAGGTCGCTCATCCCCGGCGGCGACTCGCGGCCGCGCGCATCCTCACGGCCCTCGATCACCCGTCGCTCGTGACGCTGTACGACGCGCACCTCACGCGCGAGGGTCATGGCTATCTGGTCATGGAGCTCATCCCGGGGCCGACCCTGCGCCAGCATCTCGACGACCACGGCGCGCTGGCTCCCGACTTCGCCGCGGGACTGCTCCAAGACGTGGCCGAGGGCCTCGCCGCGATCCACGAGGTCGGCATCGTCCACCAGCACCTCGAATCGTCGAACGTGCTGCTGCGCCCCGAGCGCGCCGCGCCCCGCCCCTTCACCGCCGTCCTCGCGGACTTCGGCGTGACGCAGGTGCTCGGCGCTCGGCCCGCCACCGCGCAGACGCATCCGGATGCCGAATACCTCCCGCCCGAGCGACTGCACGGAGAGCCCGCGACACCGGCATCCGACATCTACGCCCTGGGCTTGTTGGCGCAGGAGATGCTCACGGCCGAGGGCCCGTTGAGCGGCGGTGCGATGCAGGAGCTCGTGCTCGGCCCCCTGGACTACGACCCCGAAGTGCCGCAGGGCTTCGGCTACGGCTGGGAGGTGCTGCTCACGGCCATGACCGACCCGAACCCCGCGGGGCGTCCGACCGCCGGCGAGGTGGCCGATCTCGCGCGCGAGCTGCGGAGCGGGCCCGTGCCGGAGGATTCACCGGCCGTCGCCGCGGTCTCGGCGGACTCCACCGCCGTGGCCGCCGTCACCACCGATGCCGAGCCGGTCACCGCGCTCCGCGCCGTGAACCAGGCCCGGGAGACGTCGGCGCGACGCCGTCGGCCCCCGCTGTGGGCCTGGGTCACGCACTACCACTGAGCCGCGTTCAGTCCTCCGCGGGCAGCGCGCGCTGAGCGACCAGGCGCCGCGCCTCGACCGCGGCGGCGGCGAAGTCGTCGTCCGGGTCGTCCATGATGATCGCGGTGGCCCGCGCGTGCGCGCTGACGACGTCGTACGGCGAGGCCGCCGCGCGTTCGACGGTGGGCTCGGCGCGCCAGCCGATCGCGGCGAACGCCCGGCTGAGGCTCCGCTGCGTGTCGTGGTCGCCCCGGCCGAACTGCGTCGACAGCTCGTCGGCGAGGCGTTCGCGCTGATCGTCGGGAACGAGTCCGGATGCCGTCCGCCAGGCCGCCCGGGCCACCTCGGGGAGTCTGTCGCGCAGCACCGCCGGCGTGATCGCCGTGTAGGCGACCGGGTCGCCGATCTTCGACAGGGTGTGCAGGGCCTGGCTCCGCGCCTGGGGGATCTCGGACCCCACCGCGGGGAGCAGGGCGGGCACGGTGCGCGCGGGGTCGTGGCGCGTGAGCGCCCACGTGAGCATGTCGCGCACGAAGAAGTCGGATTCGACCGCGCACCGCGCCACGAGCACGTCGACGTAGCGATCATCGGGTCGCGTTCCCGCGGCGAGCGCGGCCTGCAGCCGGGCCGAGGCGTCGGAGTGCTCGAGGGCCGCGCGCAGCCGGTCGGCGGGTGTGGGGTCGGTCATGGTCGATCCCTCCTTCGGATCCAGCGTTTCACGGCCCGGGGCGGGGTGGGCCGTGCTCAGTCGACGCGCGTGAACCGCCAGCTCTTGCCGTTCTCGCCGCACTCGGGCATGCGCGGGCTGTTCCAGTCGGGGTCGCGCAGCACCGAGCCGCCCTTGCCCGCGCGCAGGATGAGCGACGAATCGTCGAACTGCACCCGGATCCCCCACTCGCCGACGACCTCCCAGGTGGCGGGCCCGGTGTAGACGCCCGTCCCCGCGGGCGCGAAGCAGAGGTGCCGGCGGCCGTTGCGGTTCTGCCGGGCCTCGTCGCGGTCCTGACGCGTCACGTCTCCGCGCGGGGCGTCGACGACCTCCGCCGTACCGTCTCGCTGCAGCCGGATGCGCATCTCGCTCCCGGGCGCGGCTCCGTCCAAGGCCCCGCGCCATTCGACGGGAGCGACGGAATCGCGCACCGCGTGATCTTTGGCGCTGGTGAGACTCGCCCCCGCGACGACCGCGATCACGAGCACCACGATCGCCAACAGCAGGCCCCGGCGTTCCCGGAACACACGTGGACGCCGCGGGGCGCGATCTGACGAGGACATCACGTGGAGCGTACGACGGCGAGCGTATGTCAGGCGTATCCTCTCGCCATGAGCACAGGGGCGATCATCCTCGCCGTCGTCGGTCTCGCTTTCATCCCCATCCTCGCCCTGTGCGGGCGCGGGGTCATCCCGAGGGGCTGGGGAGTCGGCATCCGGCTTCCCGCCATCCAGCAGAGCGACGCGGCGTGGCGGGCCGGGCACCGCGCCGCGGTGCTCCCCTATAGCGTGTTCGCTCTCGTGGCGGTCGGTGTCGCGGTCCTGCCGCTGGCGGTCCCGGCCCTGTCGGACGCCGATCCCGCCCTGACCGCGGTGGTCATCATCGCCGGACTCGTCGCGGGCGGCATCGTCGGCAGTCGCGCGGCCGACCGGGTGGCGTCGGACCGCGATCTGCGCGACGCCTGAGCGGCCGGCGGGCTTATGAATCCGCCCAGCGTCGACCGCCGTCGCCACGAATCCGACCTCGGGGTCAGTACCTAACGGTCAGGTGCGTACGTGTGCGCGCGACGAGATCTTGCGATCCTGCCGGTACTCCACGAGCCGCCGATCGCGTGCTCGTGTCTCCACCGGTCACCGTCGCCGAGAGGACCACGAGTCGACGGAACGGTGACTCGAAGATCCGCACTGCGTAGGAGAACACCATGCCCCCCTTCACCCCCCGAATCACCCGCGCGGCCACCCTGGTCGCCGGGGCGGCCATCATCGCCGGACTCGTCGTCGCCGCACCCGCCAACGCCGCACCCACGACCGGATCGCCCGCGTCCACGGCCTCCTCCGACGACCGGCAGAACGTCGGCGCCGAGGAGTTCGACGCCTGCCTCATCCGCACGCTCTTCGCCACGACGTTCGCCGATCCCGACAGCCCGTTCGCGCAGGCGATCGCGGGTCAGCTCGTGGCTCCGGATGCCATCGCTCACGGCAGCGGAACGGCATCGGGCCCGCAGGGGCTCCTCGCCCAGTTCGCGGCCGACCGGGAACGCCTCCCCGGCGCTCAGGCCGTGATCAAACACCTCGCGTCCGACGGAGACCTGGTCGCGGTGCACTGGCAGATCGCCCCCGACCCGAGCGATGAGCGCCGCGGTGACGCGGCCGTCGATCTGTTCCGCCTGCAGGACGGCAAGATCGTCGAACACTGGTCGCTCGACCAGGCGATACCGACCGGAACCCCGGCCAGCGGCAACACGAACACGATGTTCAGCGACCTGTACCGTCCGTCGCAGCCCACCCCGCCCCCGACCGAGCAGCAGGAGGAGAAGAACCGCGTCTTCGCCGTCTCGGCCTACAACATGCTGTTCCGCGACAAGGACGTGACGATTCTCGACCGGGCGTTCGACCCCGCGTACCTGCAGCACAACTCCATCGCCCCGAACGGGACGGCCGCGCTGAAGCAGCTCTTCGGCAGCGGTGCCCAGTTCCCGGCGCAGCAGTCGGTCATCTCGCTGTCGGACGGCGACATCGTCTGGACGTTCTCGCAGGCGGTGGGCGCCAAGCCCGACGACCCGCTGCTGGCGGCCGACCTGTTCCGCGTCGACGGCGGTCTGATCCGCGAGCACTGGGACGTGGTTCCGACCCGCTGAGGAACCGCAGAGGCGGTGGGCCCGCTGCGGGACGGGCCCACCGCCGCGCCCGAGCGGGCCCCGCGGGCTAGGCGCGAGCCGAGACCCGCAGGGCCGAACGAGCGGACTCCGGCCCGAAGGCCGCGTCGAGGAACAGGCGCGCAGCCCCGAGGATGCCGCCCGTGCGCGGGTGGCGCGGCACGGCGACCTCGAGCTTCTCCGTCGCCATGGGCAGGCAGTCGGCCCACAGCTTCGACTTGATCGCGGCGATGAAGACGTCGGACGCGCTCAGTGAGCCGCCGACGACGAGACGGTCGGGGGTGAAGAAGTTGACGATCGTGGCGAGGACACCGCCGGTCATGCTCCCCGCTTCACGGAGCAGGCCGGTGGCGAGCGCGTCCCCGTTTCGGGCGAGATCGATCACCGTCTCGACGTCGGAGACGTCGCGTCCGGCCTCCTGGGCCGCGCGGGTGAGGGCCGACCCGCTCGCCACGGCGTCGAGGCAGCCGACGCGCCCGCACGAGCAGGGCACCGGCGCCGCACCGGGCACGGTGACGTGGCTGATGTCACCGGCGGCCCCGCTCCGGCCCGTGTAGAGCCGTCCGCCCGCGACGACCCCCGACCCGATCCCGGATCCGGCCTTGATGAACACCTGGTTGAGGGCCTCGGGATCGCCCCCGACGAGCTCGCCGACCGCCATGCAGTTGGCGTCGTTGCTGGCGAGGGCCGGCACCCCGAGGACGTCGGACAGAAGGGCCGCGACGTCGACGTCGTGCCAGCCGGGCATGCGCGACGGCGCGACGAGCCGACCCGTCTCCGCCGACACCGGCCCGGGCAGCGCGATCGCCGCCCCCGTCACCGTGGGCGCGCCGTTCGCCGCCGCCAGCGCAGCGAGTTCTTCTGCGACGCGGCGGAGAACGGCATCCGGGCCCTCCGCCAGATCCAGCACGAGGTGCCGGTGGGCGAGGGAGGAGCCGGCGTAGTCGACCAGCCCGATCGTGCTGCGCTCGACCCCGAGGTCGATGCTGGCCACCGTGCCGAGGTCGCCGCGGACCGCGAGGCGTCGGGGTCGGCGACCGCCGCGTGAATCGTCGGTGCCGTCCTCGACGATCACGCCCGCCGCGATCAGCGGATCGACGCGCGCGGTCACGGTCGACGGCGACAGACCTGTGTGCGCGGCGAGCTCGGCTCGAGATCGCGCAGCGCCCGTGCGCAGCGGGGTCAGCACGGCGAGCGTCTGCGGGCTGTAGGTCGGCAGGGCCGCGTGGAGAGGCTTCACACCCGTATCTTATTCCAAACTTGGAGTTTCTGTCTCGAATTATCTCTGTAACATGGCCTCGTTAGTTTGATTTCACCAAGGACGCGGAAATCACCTCCCGCGTCGGCTGTACCGATATCGCGGCGAGTCCGCGGGAAGGATCCACCCCCGTGTCGACGCCCGCCTCCCCCGCAGCCCCCGCCTCCGCGCCCCTCGTCGCGGTCCGCGAGGTGCAGAAGCACTTCGGCGACCACCACGTGCTCAAGGACATCGATCTCGACGTGGCTCGCGGCGAGGTCGTCGTCATCGTCGGGCCCTCGGGCTCGGGCAAGTCGACGCTGTGCCGCTGCCTCAACCGTCTCGAGACCATCACCTCGGGCACCATCACCATCGACGGCGTCCCGCTGCCGAGCGAGGGGCGCGGGCTCGCCGACCTGCGCGCCGAAGTGGGCATGGTCTTCCAGTCCTTCAACCTCTTCGCACACCGCACGGTTCTCGACAACGTCGCTCTCGCCCCGCGCATCGTGTCGAAGGTGCCGCTGAAGAAGGCGCGGGAAGAGGGCCTGGCCCTGCTCGACCGCGTCGGGATCGCCGACAAGGCCGACCGCTTCCCCGGCGAGCTCAGCGGCGGTCAGCAGCAGCGCGCCGCCATCGCCCGCGCGCTGGCGATGAAGCCCAAGCTCATGCTCTTCGACGAGCCGACCTCGGCCCTCGACCCCGAGATGGTCAGCGAGGTGCTCGACGTGATCACCTCGCTCGCCGAAGAGGGCATGACGATGGTCGTCGTCACGCACGAGATGGGCTTCGCCCGCCGCGCCGCCGACCGCGTGATCTTCATGGACGACGGACGCATCGTCGAAGACACCACCCCCGAGCGCTTCTTCACCCACGCCGAGAGCGACCGCGCTCGGGCGTTCCTGTCGAAGATCCTCGCCCACTGACATCCTCCCCGCCCCCGACGCGGCTCGTTCCGCACGCACCCGCAACCGAAAGGCAGTACCCGTGATCTCCTCTCGCTCGATCCTTCGCCGAGGCCTCGTCCTCTTGGCGTCCGCGGCCACGGTCGCGTCTCTCGCCGCGTGCTCGTCCGGCACCGCGGCCGTCCCGGGGTCCGACCCCAGCGCGTCGGCCAAGGCCAGCAGCCTCGAAGAGGTCTACGCGAACGCGCCCGTCGCCGACGCCGCGGCCCTCATCTCCGACTCGACGATGGCCAAGATCAAGGCACGCGGCAAGCTCATCGTCGCCGAGGCACTCGACGCCCCCCTGCTGTCGCAGCAGGACCCCACGAATCCCGAAGACGTGCAGGGCTTCGACGCCGACCTCGCCAAGATGCTCGCCATCTACATCCTCGGCGAGCCCAACGTCGAGATCGTCCCGCCGGCGTCCGAGACCCGCGAGGCCCTGCTCGCCAATGGCACCGTCGACGTCGTCTTCAACACGTACACGATCACCGAGAAGCGCGCCGAGCAGGTCGACTTCGCCGGCCCCTACCTCGAGTCGGGTCTGGCCGTCGCCGTCCGCAGTGACAACACCGACATCAACGGCATCGACGACCTGGGCGGCAAGACGGTCATCGTCGGCGCGAACACCCCCGCTGTCACGGCCGTGCCCGAGAAGCAGCCCACCGCGAACATCGTCAGCTTCGCCACCGACCCGCAGGCCCTGCAGGCCCTGACCCAGGGCCGCGGCGACGCGTACGTGCAGGACTTCACCTTGCTCGCGAGCCACGCCATCGACGACAAGAGCATCAAGGTCGTCGGCCAGCCCTTCACCAGTGAGGCGTACGGCATCGGTCTGAAGAAGGACGACGCGCAGTTCAAGTCGTTCATCAACGACTGGCTGAAGAAGATCCAGGACGACGGCTCGTGGGCCAAGATCTGGGACGCCACCCTGGGCTCGGCCGTCGAGTCGAGCGCTCCGACTCCCCCCGCGATCGGCAGCGTCCCCGGCTCCTGATCCCCTGACCGACCGGCGTCCGTTCCGCACATGACGGGCGCCGGTCTCCCCTCCCCTCTCACGCTCCTCTGAGGACCCCATGGACTTCTTCGCCTCGAGCGCCGGGCCGATCGCGCAAGCGCTCGGCACGACGATCCTGCTCGCCGTCTCAGCGGGCATCGGATCGATCGTGCTGGGCACGCTCGTCACCGCCGCGCGCATCAGCCCGGTGCCGGTGCTGCGCTGGGCCGCCTTCGCCTACGTGCAGTTCTTCGTCAACGTCCCGCTTCTGGTTCTCCTCGTGCTGGCGGTGTTCGCCCTGCCGGATGCCGGATTCCTGCTGCCCCTGACGCCGACGGCGATCATCGTGCTCACGCTCTACGAAGCGGCGTACGTCGCCGAGGCCGTCCGCAGCGGCGTGAACACCGTGAGCCGCGGCGAGATCGAGGCCAGCCGCGCGCTGGGGTTCTCGCTCGGCCAGACCCTGCGCGTGCTCGTCATCCCCCAGTCGCTGCGGGCCGCGATCCAGCCCATCGGCAACGTCATGATCGCCCTCACCATGAACACCGCCCTGGCCGCGGCGGTGGGCGTCGTCGAGCTGACGAGCGCCGCCAACAAGCTCAACCTCGTCGAGGCTCAGCCCATCCTGATCTTCACCGCGGCGGGGCTCATCTACATGGTGCTCGCGCTGGCGATCGGCCTCACCGCCGGCCGCCTCGAGAAGAAGTTGAGGATCCGCCGATGACCTCCCCCCTTTCGCTCTACGACGAGCCCGGGCCCCGTACTCGCCGCCGCATCCTCATCTGGTCGATCGTCAGCGCGGTCGTCATCCTGGGCCTCATCGCCCTCGCCCTCGTGCAGTTCGCGTCGAAGGGCCAGCTCGACAGCGACCGGTGGTTGCCGTTCCTCGACATCGCGATCTGGGAGTACCTCGGCGTCGGCCTGCTCGGCACACTGCAGGCCGCGGCCCTGACCGCCGTGTTCGGATTCGTGCTCGGCCTGCTGCTCGCCCTCGGGCGTCTCAGCCGCGTCCGCTGGATCAGCTGGATCTGCACCGCCTACATCGAGATCGCCCGCACGGTCCCCGTGCTGCTGCTCATCTACCTGATGCTCTTCGGCCTCCCCCAGCTCGGCCTGAACTTCCCGGTGCTGTGGAAGCTCGTCATCCCGCTCACGATCGCCAACGCGGCCGCCTTCGCCGAGATCATCCGCGCGGGTGTCCTCGCCCTGCCCCGCGGGCAGACCGAAGCCGGTCTCAGCCTCGGTATGACCCGCTGGCAGGTCGACCGCAAGGTGGTCCTGCCCCAGGCGCTGCGCTTCGTCGCGCCCTCGCTCGTGGTCCAGCTGGTGAGCCTGCTCAAGGACACGTCGCTGGGCTACATCGTGGCGTTCACCGAGCTGCTGTACCGCGGGCAGGTGCTGTCGAGCTTCAACGGCCTGCTCATCCAGACCTTCGTCGTGGTGACCGTGATCTTCCTCGCGCTCAACGGCGGCCTCTCGGGCCTGGCCGCTCGCCTGCAGAAGCGACCGGGCCGCCGCAGCCTCGCGACCCCCGCCAAGGTCGCCCCGGCCGGCCTCACCACCCCGAACGCCCCCGTCGACCGCTGATCCGCCTTCGCCCCGGCATCGAAAGAACCACCCATGACGTCCCTTCCCCCTGTTCCCTCCCCCCTGGCCGACCTCGCCGTCGTCATCCGCTCGGGTGTCGTCGAGAGCCGCCACCTCGGCTCGATCGCCGCCCTGTCCGCCGACGGATCGGTGGCCTGGCAGACCGGGAGCGGCGAACAGATCCTGCCCCGTTCCACCGTCAAGCCCGTGCAGGCCCTCGCATGCCTGCTCGCCGGGGCCGACATCGACGGAGCCGACCTCGCCATCGCCGCGGGCAGCCACACCGGCGAAGACGTGCACGTCGACGTCGTGCGCGATCTGCTCACCCGTGCGGGCCTCGACGAGAGCGCCCTCGGGTGTCCGGTCGACTGGCCCGAGGACGAGCCCACGCGCGAACGTCTCATCCGCAACGGCGAGCAGCGCTCGCGCGTGCGCATGAACTGCTCGGGCAAGCACGCCGCGATGCTGCTCGCCTGCGCGATCAACGGGTGGGACACGGCGACCTACCTCGACCCCTCGCACCCGCTGCAGCGGCTCGTGCGCGCGACGCTCGAACGCCTGTCGGGCGAGACGGTGGCGCACGACGCCGTCGACGGGTGCGGAGCGCCCCTGTTCAGCGTCTCGCCCCTCGGCATCGCCCGCATCTTCCGCGCCCTCGTGACGGGCGCCCCCGGCACGTCGGAGCGGAGAGTGGCGGATGCCATGCGGTCGCACCCCCGCTTCGTCGGCGGCGACCACCATGCCAACACCGACGCCATGCTGCGCGTACCGGGGCTGCTGTCGAAGGGCGGCGCCGAGGGGGTGATCGGCATGGCGACGGCCGACGGGGCCGCGGTGTCGATGAAGATCCTCGACGGCAACCCCCGCGCGACGACGCTCGTCGCCCTCACCGTCCTCGAAGCCCTCGGCGCCGACATCTCGGACGCGGGCGACCTCGTCGAGCTGCCGATCCTCGGCGGCGGGGTCCCGGTCGGCTCGATCGAGGTGGGTCGCGACGTGCGGGCGTGGCTCGACGCCTCGGCAGCGAGCGCCGCACCGTGACGACCGCCGCAGACCCGGCATCCCTCGCGGAGAAGTCCTCCGCGCGCGCCCGCGCCCTCGTGGAGATCTGCGTCGACGACCTCGCGGGGGTGCTCGCCGCCGAGCGGGCGGGCGCCGATCGCGTCGAGCTGTGCGCCGACCTTCTCGAGGGGGGCACGACGCCCAGCCTCGGAATGATCGAGTCCGTCCTCGACGCGGTGCGGAGCGTGGGTGTGCAGATCATGGTCCGCTCGCGCGGCGGCGACTTCGTCTACTCCGACGACGAGCTGCGCGTGATGCGGGCTGACGTCCGCGCCATCGCCGCCCTGGCGCGCACCAGTCGGGTGCCCGTGGGCATCGTCTTCGGCGCGCTCACCGTCGACGGCCACGTCGACGAACAGGCACTCGAGGCGATCCGGACCGCCGCGGGAGGGGTGCCGATCACTTTCCATAAGGCCTTCGACGACACCGTCGACCTCTTCGACGCCTACGACACGCTCGCCCACCACGGCATCGCCCGCGTGCTCACCTCCGGGGGAAAGGCCACGGCCGGCGAGGGGGCCGACGTGCTCGCCGCGCTGCGCGCGCGGTCGGAGGGCACCCGGATGCCGACGGTTCTCGTCGGCGGCTCGGTCCGGGCCCACAACGTGACAGCGCTGCTCGAGCGCACCGGCGCCCGTGAGGTGCACCTGCGCGCGCAGGTCGCCTCCGGACGGGGACACCTCGTCACCGACGAGTCGGTGATCCGCGACACGGTGCTCGCGGTGAGCGAGAGCGACCGCGCGTCGCACCCGGCCGTGATCGCCGTCGACATCGGCGGCACTTCGGCGAAGGGCGCGCTCGTCGACATCGACGGCCACGTGCTGAACAGCTCGCGCATCGCGACGGGCGGTTCCGGTGCCGAGACGGTCACGCGCATCGCGGACCTGCTCACCGACCTCATCGCGGCGGCCGAGGCCCTCGGCCGCTCGGTCGTCGGCGCGGGCGTCGTGAGCCCCGGCCTGATCGACAGCGCCACCGGCACCGTCCGTTACGCCTCGACGCTCGGGTGGACCGACGTCCCCCTCGCCCGTCTCCTCTCCGACGCCACCGGACTCCCCGTCGCGGTCGACCACGACGTGCGCGCCGCGGGTGCGGCCGAGGGGGCCTACGGCGCGGCCGCCGGTTCGCGCAACGTCGTCTTCGCGGCGATCGGCACCGGGGTCGCGGCATCCCTCACCTCCGACGGACGGGCCGTCGAGGGGGCCATCTCCGGGGCCGGCGAGCTCGGTCACATCCCGGTGGTGCCCGGCGGCGAGCTCTGCGCGTGCGGTCAGCGCGGCTGCCTCGAGGTGTACTTCTCGGGCGCGGGCCTGGCCCGGCGGTACGCGGCGAGCGCCCCGCTGATCGACGGAGAGACTCCGGATGCCGCGTCGGTCATCGCCCGCGTCGACACGGATCCCGTCGCCGCCCGCGTCTGGTCGGAGGGGCTCGACGCCCTGGCCACGGGGCTCGCGACCCTGACCCTGCTCGTCGACCCCGAGGTGATCGTTCTCGGCGGTGGGGTCGCGCAGGCCGGGGACGCGTTCCTCGAGCCCCTGCGCGAACGGCTGACCGCGGCGCTCGCGTGGCGAGAAGCCCCCCGGTTGACGACCGCGGCCCTGGGCACGCACGCCGGCCGGATCGGGGCCGCGATGCTGGCCTTCGAGGCCGCGCAGCGACCCGAGGTCACCCGCTCGTGGACCGCACCTGTCATCCTGGCTGAGCCGACCACCCCCCGAACGGAGGCCCGCTCGTGACCGAGATCGCGATCGTGCAGAACCAGGCGGATGCCGGCCGCATCGCCGCCGACCTCATCGTCGCCGCGCTGAGTCGCCGCAGCGACCCGACGCTGGGACTCGCGACCGGCTCGACGCCCCTGCCGGTGTGGGCGGCCCTGGCGGAGCGCTCGCTCGACCTCTCGGCCGTGCGGGGTTTCGCCCTCGACGAGTACGTGGGCCTGCCCGCCGGACACCCCGAGAGCTACCGCGCCGTGGTCGATCGCGACATCGTCGGCCCCCTCGGACTCGACCCGTCGCTCGTGCGCGTTCCGGGCGACGACGAGGGTCCGCTCGCCGAGGCCGGCGAGCGGTACGAAGCCGCGATCGCCGCGGCCGGCGGCATCGACCTGCAGATCCTGGGCATCGGCCGCACCGGGCACATCGGGTTCAACGAGCCGGGCTCGTCGCTCGCCTCGCGCACGCGCCTGAAGGCGCTGACGCCCGCGACCCGCGCCGACAACGCGCGGTTCTTCGACAGCATCGACGAGGTCCCCACGCACTGCCTCACGCAGGGCATCGGCACGATCCTCGACGCGGGCGTGCTCGTGCTGCTCGCCTTCGGCGAGGCGAAGGCCCCCGCCGTCGCCGCGGCCGTCGAGGGGCCGCTGACCTCGTCGTGCCCGGCATCCGCGATCCAGCTGCACCGCCGGGCCGTGGTCATCGTCGATGAGGCGGCCGCCGCTCAGCTCGAGCACCGCGACTATTACCGCTTCGCCTGGGACCACCGCGAGATCGCCTCGGCATGACCGCCGACCTGCTGCTCACGGGCGCCCGGGTGGTCGATGCGCGGCGCGACCTGCCCGACGCGTGGATGCGGGTGCACAACGGTCTGATCGCCGAGGTGGGCACGGGGCTCGCTCCGCGCGCGTCCGAGCGCATCGACCTGGGCGGGGCGACCCTGACCCCCGGCCTGATCGACCTGCACGTCCACGGGGGCGGCGGGCACGCCTTCGACGACGGAACGGATGCCATCACCTCCGGGGTCGCCGCGCACCGCCGCCACGGTACGACGGCGACCCTCGTGAGCCTGGTCTCGTCTCCGCTCGACGTCCTGCGTCGGCAGCTCACTCACGTCGCCGTCGCACGACGGTCCGATCCCGCGATTCTGGGCGTGCATCTCGAGGGCCCCTGCCTCTCACCCGCCCGGCGCGGGGCGCACGACCCCGGCGCGCTCGCTCTCCCCGACGGACCCGTCCTCGACCTCGTGCGGGATGCCGAGCCCGGCCTCGTCCGGCAGGTCACCCTCGCGCCCGAACTCCCCGGAGCTCTCGACGCGATCACGGAGCTCACCGCCCTCGGCATCCGCGTCGCGATCGGCCACACCGAGGCCGATTACGCCCTCACGCGCGAGGCGATCGCGCGTGGCGCCACCCTGCTCACCCACGCGCTCAATGCGATGCCCGCGATCGGCCATCGGCTGCCGGGTCCGGTGCCGGCCGCTCTGGAGGACGACCGCGTCACCCTTGAGCTCATCCTCGACGGCGTGCACGTCCACCCCGCGGTCGCCCGCATGCTGCTGACCTCGGCGCCGCGCCGGGTGGCCCTGATCACGGATGCCATGGCCGCCGCCGCCCACGCCGACGGCGCGTACCGCCTGGGCGAGCTCGACGTGCACGTCGCGGACGGCCGCGCGTTGCTCGACGACGGCGTCACGATCGCGGGGTCGACGCTGACGCTGGACCGCGCGGTGCGCGCGGCCATCGTCGACCTGGGTCTTGCCGCGTCGGATGCCGTGGGAGCGGCGACGGCCGTTCCCGCGGCGGCGCTGGGCGACCCCGCGCGCGGGCTCCTCGAGCCGGGAATGCGCGCCGACCTCGTCGCGTGGGACGCGGACTGGCGCGTGCGGAAGGTGTGGCTCAGCCCCTCTTCGTGACGCGCCGCTCCACGAGCTTGCGTGCGACGTCCATGAAGCTGGGCGCGTACCTCGCCCACTCCTGGTCGAGCTTGCGCACGTCGATCTTGCCGGTGTGCAACAGTTCGCAGATCTTCAGCCAGCTCTCGCCCGTCGCCGCCGTCAGCGCACCCGCGACCGCCGCGTTCACGACGATCCCGGCGCCCGGGATCAGCTTGAGGAAGCTCGTCGCGAGCGCCCGCCCCGCGACCTGCACGCCGAACTGCGCGAGCGCACCGGCCGAAAGCATGGTCTTGACCTCGAGGTCGTAGATCGCGGCGATGCGGCCCATCATCGTCAGCTGGATCGGCGCCAGCGTGACAGCATCCGAGACAGGAAGCGGAACGGTCGCAGCCCCTGCTGCGGCCGCGGCCGCCGCGGCGATGATCGGCCGCGCCATCTCCCTCTTCCACGGGAGGTTGAGCCGCTGTGCGATGCGAAACGCGTCCTTGTCGCGCTCGGGGGCGAGCTCGAGGGTCTGCGTGACAAGGTCACCGAGGCCGTGCCCCTTGCCCTTCCCGTTCTTGTCGCGGGTCGAGGTGAGGACGACCTGCCGGTAGGGGATGCGCAGTCGTTCACCGGTGTTCGGGTCGACGGGGTCGTTGAGCCACTCGACGAACGCCTCCAGATCTTTCGCGATGCCCTGGTGCCCGGTGAGGGGGTTCTTGATCCAGTCGACCTTCGTCAACACGAGGATCACCGGCAGCCCCCGCGCGTCGAGCTCGCGGATCATCGCGATGTCGGCCGGGGTCAGCCGATCGTCGGCGGCCCGCACGCAGTACCAGACGACCGAGATCTGGTGGTCGCCGGGGTGGGCGGCGATCGCGTCGAGGTGGGTGCGCAGCTGCTGATCCGGCGGAACGGGCGAGCCGATCTCGAACCCCTCGACGTCCCAGATACCGAGCGAGTCGTCGCTGTAGAAGTGCACGCCGCGCGTGACCGGCAGGCCGCGCCCGACCTTCGCCCAGTCGCGCCCGAACACCGCGTTGACGAGCGACGACTTGCCCACGCCCGAAGCACCGACGATCGCGAGGTTGAACCGGCCGTACCGCGACTTCGCCTCGGACGTCGCCTGGACGAACGCCTTGTCGTCGAGCTGACGGGCATCGGTGTTCTTCTTCGCCATGATCTGGCCCTACCCCCGATGATTCGCGTCGCGACCCGCGTGTGCGGGATGGATCGAATCTACGGGGCGAGGTGCCCCACGCCGTTTTCGGCCGTACCCCTTGCGCGCGGGGGTCAGTCGGGCCTGCGCTGCTGGAACAGCTCCTTCGTCCGCAGAAGGCGCAGTGCCGTGACCAGCAGCATTCCGCCGAGCACGTTGAACAGCAGGGTGTACCCGAACCACCCCAGCCACTGCAGGTAGGTGATGTCGGCCCCGGATTGGATCGCCCCGAAGATGAGCAGCGAATCCAGGATCGAGTGGAACAGCTGCAGCCCGGCGAGGAGGAACCCCCCGATGACGGTGGCGACGATCTTGGCGGGTTCGGAGTCGGTGCCCTGCTGCATCCGCGTCATGAGCGTGATGGTGCTGCCGCCCAGGACGGCCAGCACGATGCTCTGCAGCCCGAACGGAGCCTCGACGTAGTGGAGCGCGGCTTCGGCGAGGGTGTCGTTCCATTGCGGGAACGCGGTGGTCAGCAGCCACATGAAGACCCACCCGCCGACGAGGTTCGCCACGAGGGTCCCGCCCCAGAGCCGAGCGAGTTGACCGATCGTGCCCTCGCGGGCGACCAGCGCGGCGATGGGCATGAGGAAGTTCTCGGTGAACAGTTCGCTGTGTGCGAGGAGCAGGGCGATGAGTCCGATGCTGAACGCCACCCCCGCCAACAGGTGATCGCCCGTCTGGTGCAGGACCGCGAGGTACGCGGCGACGCCGAGGCCCACCTCGAGCCCGCCGAAGAACCCGGTGATCAGCACGATGCGCCAGGGTCTCTGCAGACGTTCCGCGCCCTCGGAGACGGTGGCGTCGAACGATTCGGCCAGCTCGTCCTCGACGACCTCGTCGGATTCGCCGACCTCGCGGCGTCTGTCGTCGCTCACCGGGGGCTCTGTCGTGTGCTCATGCCTCACTGTCGCTCTCGATCCGCGACCGCACAACCCGGCTGCGCGCGAGTCTTGGCGCGTGTACAGGGCGGGCGCCCCCACGCGTCACGGTTGCCGCCGCATCCCCACCCAGCCGTCCCCGTCCCGCGTGAACACGACCCGATCGTGCAGCCGCGACCGCCGGCCCTGCCAGAACTCGATCTCGCGCGGCTCGACCCGGTACCCGCCCCAGTGCGGAGGCCGCGGCACGACCTCATCGTCGGCGAACCGGGCGGTGACCTCGGCCATCTGCTCTTCGAGAGCGGCTCGGGATGCCACCGGCTCCGACTGACGGCTCGCCCAGGCCGACAGTTGCGATCCGCGCGGCCGCGACGCGAAGTACGCGTCGTCGCGCTCCGACGGCAGCGGCGTGGCCGTGCCGAGCACGATGACCTGTCGCTGCAGCGCGTACCAGGGGAAGAGGATCGACACCGCCGGGTTCCCGGCGAGCGCGCGGCCCTTCCGCGACTGCCGGTTGGTGAAGAAGACGAGCGCCCCGTCGTCGTCGATTCCGCGGAGCAGGACCGTCCGCGAGGTGGGCCGGCCTTCGGCACCCACCGTCGACACGACCATCGCGTTCGGTTCGGGCTGGTCAGCGGCATCCGTCAGCCACTGCTGCAGCAGCTCGAAAGGCGAGGCCGAGAGGGCGTCGTCATCCAGCTCGGCGAGCGTGTAGTCGAGCCGGTGGGCGAGGGGGTTCTCGGTCATCGCGGGTCCTCCGGTGGGTGGCTGGGATGCCAGCGTATGTCTGCGCGACGCCTGTTGAGGCGGTCGCACGTGACGACAAACCGTTCCCGGGCCTCCCGCCGCCTCAGCCACCAGCGCTGACGCGGGCGCCCCTCAGAGCCCGGCGATCCCCGCCGACCGCACGACGAAGTAGACGAGGATGCCGACGACGGCCACGACGAGGACGACCGCCGTCCAGAACATCGCGATGCGGAGCCGACGAGTCTGCGCCGACTCACCCGGACGGTTCCACGGAGCGCGCGCCATCATCGCTTCCTCGAGGTAGTGCTCATGCCCCGATCCTGGCGAAGCCCGCCCGTCGGCCACAACCCCGCCTGACGACACGCCGACAACCTGCGCATGCGGAATATCCGCTGCGCACCGCGGGTTGGGAGGCACGGCCCTGTTCCCCCACGAAAGGACACCCATGAGCCTGTTCAGCCCCACCACCGTCGGAGAGATCGGCGTCCGCAACCGCGTCTCGCTCGCCCCGATGACCCGCCTGCGCGCCGGCGCGGATGGCGTCCCCGGACCGATCGTCGCGAAGTACTACGCGCAGCGCGCCGGCATCGGCCTGCTGGTCACCGAGGGTGTCTTCCCGAGCGATGAGTCGCGCGCGTACCCGGGTCAGCCCGGCATCGTGACCGACGCGCAGGCCGCGGGCTGGGCCAAGGTCGCCGACGCGGTGCACGCCGAGGGCGGCACCGTCTTCATGCAGCTCATGAACGGCGGACGCGTCACGCACCCCGAGATCACGGGCACCGACCGCATCGTCGCCCCCTCGGCGATCGCGATCGACGGTGACACGCGCCTCGCCGACGGCACGAAGGTCGCCTACGCCGTGCCGCACGCTCTCGAGACCGCGGAGCTCGCCACGGTTCGCGACGAGTTCGTCGCCGCTGCCCGCAAGGCCGTGGATGCCGGCTTCGACGGCGTCGAGCTGCACGGCGCCAACGGCTACCTGCTGCACGAGTTCCTCTCGCCCGCGTCGAACCAGCGCACCGACGAGTACGGCGGATCCCCCGCGGCCCGCGCCCGCTTCGTCATCGAGGTCGCGCAGGCCGTCGTGGCCGAGGTCGGCGCCACGCGCGTCGGCATCCGCATCTCGCCCGCGCACAACATCCAGGACGTCTGGGAGACCGACGACGCCGAGACCCGCGCCACCTACGAAGCGCTCGTGTCGGGCCTCGCTCCCCTGGGCCTCGCGTACCTGAGCGTGCTGCACGCCGACCCGGCCGGCGACCTGATCCAGGACCTCCGCCGCACCTTCGGCGGCACCTTCATCATCAACTCGGGCTTCTCGAGCGTCACCACGCGCGACGAGGCCGTCTCGGTGGTCGAGAAGGACCTCGCCGACCTGGTCGCCGTCGGTCGCCCCGCCATCGCCAACCCCGACCTCGTCACCCGCTGGGAGAAGGGCGCCGACGAGAACGAGGTCGACCAGGCCTCCGTCTACGGCGGCGACGAGCACGGCTACACGGACTACCCGTTCCTGCAGGCGTAATCCGTCCTGCTTTTGGGGCCTCGCGCGAATCGATCGCGCGGGGCCCTTTCGCTTTACACCGGTCGGTAGCGCTGCACGCTGGCGCCCGACCGGAACTCCCACCGCTCCACGAGCTCGATCTTCATCTGGTCCCGCACGCCCTCGAGCAACCGCGGCCCCCGCCCCGCAATCACCGGATGCACCACGAACGTGAACTCGTCGATGAGCCCCTCCGCTGCGAGCGCCGCAGGAAGCTTCACCCCACCGAGCGCGATCCCTCGCCCCGCTTCCTCCCTGAGCCGGCGGACAGCCTCGACCACGTCGCCCCGGACCAGTTCGGCGTTCCAGTCGACAGAGTTGAGAGTCCCGGATGCCACGACCTTCCGCATCGGATCCATCACTTCCGAGAACGCGACCTCACTGGCATCCATCCAGTCCGGCCACTCCCCCGATTCCGGTTGGCGCCACGCGCCCTCCATCAGCTCGTAGGTGACGCGGCCGTAAAGGAGGGTGTCGGAGCGGCGCAGCTCGTCGGTCCAGAACGCCATGGACTCGGCATCCGGCGGCAGACCCGCCTCGTGATGGACGCAGCCGTCGAGGGTGACGTTGATGGCGTAGCGGAGAGGCTGGGTCATGCCGCTAGCTTCCTCGCCGGGGCTCCCCCGCGGAAGAGCCCGCCGCCGCAAACCGCCCAGCCTGCACCGCGAACGCCTCCGCCAACTCCGGCGGCCCGACGACCTCCATCGCCACCTCGAACCTCCCGAACGATGCGGCGAGCGCACCCCACGACCACGACCCCGCTTCGAGAGTGCAGCGCTCGTCGTCGACGGCGGTGACGATGCCGTCGCCCGCGAACGGCAGCACGTCTCGCGCCGGCGCGTGCAACAGCACGGTCCCTCGGCACGGCCACTCGTTCTTGTCCGACCCCTTGAACCGCGCGGATACGAACGCGTCGACGTCACCGCCCGGCACGACCCGCGGCACGAAGGGAGCGCCGTGCGGCACCCGGGGTCGCACGCGATCCGCCGAGAAGAGCCGCCAGTCCTCGCGCTCGAGGTCCCACCCGAGCAGATACCACCGACCATGGGATGCCACGAGGTGATGAGGCTCCACCCGCCGCGGCGGACCGGGCTCAGTGCCGTCCCCCTCCCGGGGCAGGTAGTCGAAGCGGATGGAGACACGATCGCGCACCGCCTGCGCGAGCGTCAGCAGCACCTCCAGCGGTACGGCAGCGACCGGCGCTTCCCCCGGGCGGCCCACCGTCGTCACCTCGACTGCGTCGAGCCGATGCCGCAGCCGCGACGGCAGCACCTGCCGCATCGTCGCGAGAGCGCGCACCGCCGCCTCGCCGATGTCCGAACCCAACGCGGGAGCCGCGCGCAGAGCGATCGCCACCGCGAGCGCCTGGTCGTCGTCGAACAGCAGCGGCGGCATCTCGGCGCCCGCGTCGAGGCGGTATCCCCCGTCGGGGCCCATCGTCGTCTCGATCCGGTAGCCCATCTCGCGCAGGCGATCGATGTCGCGCCGCACCGTGCGATCGCTGACGTCCAGCCGCGAGGCCAGCACCGACCCCGGCCAGTCCCGTCGGGCCTGGAGCAGCGACAGCAGGGTGAGCAATCGCGACGTCGTGGCCATGCATCCGACGGTACTCGCGGTCTAGGACAGAAACCGACCTATACGGGTGGGAACGTGATCTCACGAGCCGATCCCGGCCGATTCATCGAGGAGCAGACATGCCCGTGCAGACCACCACCCACCTGAACTTCCGCGGCGATGCCCGCCAGGCGCTCGAGTTCTACCAGTCCGTCTTCGGCGGCCACCTCGTCGTCAACACCTACGCCGACTTCGGCATGCCGGCCGAGATCCCCGGTTCCGACAAGGTCGTCTTCGGCCTGGTCGCCGGCGAGAACGGCTTCCGCATCATGGGCTACGACATCCCCGGCCGCACCGAGGGCGGCATCGCAGCCCCCGGCTCCACCCACCGCGAGAACAACACCACGGTCACCGACCAGTCGT
This sequence comes from Microbacterium testaceum StLB037, assembly GCF_900104345.1. Taxonomy (GTDB): domain Bacteria; phylum Actinomycetota; class Actinomycetes; order Actinomycetales; family Microbacteriaceae; genus Microbacterium; species Microbacterium testaceum_A. The sequence continues at coordinate 211,342 of NZ_FNJN01000002.1, read as the reverse complement.
TGTTCGTCTCGATCAGCACCCCCACCCTCGAGGAGCTCCAGGGCTACTGGGACACCCTGTCGACGGATGCCACGATCGTCGAACCCCTCGCCGCCTCGGCGTGGAGCGCCGGCTTCGGCATGCTGACCGACAGATTCGGCGTGACGTGGAGCGCGTCGGTCACCGCGGTGTGACGTGTGCGGTCGCGGCGCGCATTCGCTGCGCGTCGCGACCGGCCGCCCACATCTCCTCAGCGCATCCGGCAAGAACACCGACCCAGATAGTTCCCCATGCCGTCGAGCGCACCCGATCGGACGCGAGAGGCGGCGACACCGCGGAGGGGCACCTGCCGGCGACCGGCAGCGAGCCAAGCCCCGCGATGGCTAACCTGCTACTCGTCAGCGTTCTTCACCCAGTCGACGAGCGAACTGGGAAGACTTGCGTGCGCCTCGAGCGCGGCCTGACACCCGTGAACGAAATTGTAAATGTTTGAGGCGTCGAAGCGCTCAAACTCCAGGTGGGCCGGGGCCTCGCCGCCAGCGTTCCGGCTCGTCCAAATAATAGTGGGATGCCATTCGATTCCATCGCTTTGGTCGGCGTACGAGCCGTGGAACAGACGATTTCTCTCTTGACTCAGGGATTTGCATTGCCCCACCCAATCCCGGATCGATTCCGACCCTTTGTCAGGAAATTCCGTGGCCGCGATTTTCAGGGCTTCAAGAAGCGCGCTGACTTGAAGTTGTCTCGCCAGGAAAGCCCCTACCGCAGTGGGGCTATTTTGCAGCGAGGCTCGAAATGTCATGCCTATGAAGAACTCAAGCCGCGACCACATCACCACGGCCTTTCCGATGCTCGCCTCCACCTGCCGCCAGCGAGATTCATAGTCGTCGTTCATGCATCAAGTATCGGAGTCAATAGTTGCTTGGCATCGGCGACGCGCTCGAATTGAAATGCGCCACCGGACTAACACGAAAGGCTCGGGCCGGGCCGGTGCTCGGCCCGCGGTCACGCCGCGGGCGAATGTGCTGCGCGTCCTCGCCCGCTACATCGACGCCGACCACGAGTTCCCCGAAGCCCTCACCATCGCCACCGACGCCGGCGAAAAGGTGAACATCGCGATCGTCCGCTCAAACCGCGCCCTCCTGTGGATCGCGATCGGCCGCATCCCGGATACCGAACGCGAGCTCACCGCGATCATCGATGCGGCTGGCCACCGCGCGCTGTCGAGCGCCCTCGCATCCCTCGCTCTGGCGGCCGAAGCACGACGCGGCGCCTTCGCCCAGGCGGCACGACGCTGGGATCGGGTCGCCGCGGCCGACGTCGACTACGCCGCGTCCGCCGACGTCCGGCTGCTGCGCGCACGAATTGACGCCCGCGCCGGACGTTTCAAGGCGGCCATCGGCAAACGGTGAGCGAGTTGCCATGCTGATTAGGCCGCACTCGTTTGACCTAGTCGGAACGCTGGGCTGGTGGCGAGGCGCACCAGACCCGAAGACGAGGCCTGGACCGACTATGCCGCTCAGCTCGCCATCAACCTCCGGCGCCTACGCCCTGAGGCGGGTCTCAGCCAGGAAGACGTGGCGTACCGCTCGGGGCTGACGCGCTACACGTACCAGTAGTACGCGAAGGGCGAGTCGAAGCCGGGACGCCGGCGAACCCGACGATCCGAACTCTGCGCGCGATGTCGCAGGTGCTGGGCGTCGCGCTCACAGACATCCTTCCGGGGCGCGCACCGGACCTGCGGCTCCGCTGACCTCGAACACCCGCTGGCCTGCGGCGTGCTCCGCCTTGAGCTTGAGGCGCTGCTCGACGCGATCGACGACGAGGGCACGACACGGGCGAATGGCGACGACTCAGAATCTGGTCGCTCTGGATAGGATCGGTAATACCCGGAAACATCCGGCTCAACCCGCATGGGGCACAAATGTCCTAGCCTTGGCTCTCTGCCGACGACATCGCTGAGCATCTCGGAGTGACCAAAAACACCGTCCACGCCTGGATCTCCGACAAAGGGGCCGGCACACAAGGTCGGACGCCTGTGGAAGTTCCAGGCGAGCGCGGTCGACGGCTGGGGGCGTCGAGGGGATGCCGGCGCCACGGACTGACCCGATTGGTCGCGATGTCGGCGGCCTGACGTATCCTGATCGACTTGCCATTTTCCAGGGGAGGAACCACGTGGACGCACCCACGGTGACGCTCGCTTCGTTGCGTGCCGGGCAGCGGTTGCGCGGGATTCTTCCTGGGCAGCCGGTGACCCTCGTCGGTGTGAGCCCGCTCGACGACGCCCTCGTCGAGATCTTCTTCCGCGACGACTCGGGTCGGACCGGCGAACGCACCATCACCAAACTCGACGCGGACAAGCTCGAGCTGGTCACCGATCTTGGGAACGCACCAGCGTTCGACGGCGACCCCGACGAGTTCCGGCTGGCAGCCGAGGCACTGCGCATCAAGTACGCCGCCCTCTATGACCCGATGGCCGCGGTGAACAGCTCGGACGTCGACCCGCTGCCGCACCAGATCCGCGCGGTGTACGAGGAACTCCTCCCGCGGATCCCGCTGCGCTTCCTGCTCGCCGACGACCCCGGCGCGGGCAAGACGATCATGGCTGGGCTCTACCTGAAGGAGCTCATCCTCCGCGCCGACTGCGAGCGGGCGCTGATCGTGGCACCGGGCGGGCTCGTGGAGCAGTGGCGCGAAGAGCTGTCGCAGAAGTTCGATCTCTCGTTCGAGATCTTCAACCGTCAGATGGTCGACGACGCGCAGGGCCGCAACGTGTTCACTGAGCACCCGTTCCTGGTCGCACGGATGGACCAGCTGTCCCGCAGCGACGACCTCATCGAGCAACTCTCCGACGTCGCCTGGGACGCTGTCGTGGTGGACGAGGCGCATCGCATGTCGGCGCACTATTCATCGTGGGCCGGTCAGGTCGACGAAACAAAGCGGTTCCGACTGGGACGGCTCCTTGCGGAGACTGCACACAACTTCCTCCTCATGACCGCAACCCCGCACGCGGGCAAGGAAGAAGACTTTCAGCTGTTCATGTCGCTGCTGGATCGCGATCGTTTCGAGGGCCAATTCCGTGCGGGGGTGCACCGTACTGACACGCGCGGTCTGATGCGGCGCATGGTGAAGGAAGAGCTCCTCACCTTCGAGGGCAAGCCGCTGTTCCCTGAGCGTCGTGCGTACACCGTCGAGTACGAGCTGAGCGACCCCGAGCGCGAGCTCTACGAGCTAGTCACCGGCTACGTACGCACCGAGATGGGGCGGGCGGAACGCCTCGCGCAGGCCGGCGACAAGAAGCGAGGCAACAACGTGGGCTTCGCGCTCACCGTGCTGCAGCGACGCCTCGCCTCGAGCCCAGAAGCCATCCTCCGATCACTTGAGCGACGCCAAGTGCGACTCGAGACGCGCTTGCGGGAGTGGCAACGCGCGACCGACGAGGCGAGGTACAGCACCTCGATGACCGCGGCGATCGATGAGTGGTCGACCGGGCGTGTCGCACTCGACTTCGAAGACGCCTCTACTTCGGCGCCAAGCTTCAACACCGACGAGTTCGACGATCTCGATGAAGAGGTCACGGAAGAAGAACGCACCCAGTTCGAGGCCCGTGTCGACGAGGTCGTCGATCTCGCCACGGCTGCCGAGTCAATCGGCGAACTACGGGCAGAGATCGCGATCCTCGAAGACCTCATCCGCGTCGCCCGGCGCGTCCGCCTGCTCGACGACGACAAGAAGTGGGTGCAGCTCCGCACAATTCTCGACGACCAGCTTCTGGTCCACGACGACTCGGGCGAACCGCGCAAAATCATCATCTTCACCGAGCACAAAGACACCCTCGACTACCTACGCCAGAAGATCACGACGCAGCTGGGACGCCCCGAGTCGGTCATCACGATTCACGGCGGCACCCGCCGCGAAGACCGCAAAGCGGCTCGCGAGCAGTTCACCTACGACCGCAGCACAGTCGTGCTCCTGGCGACGGATGCCGCGGGCGAAGGCCTCAACCTGCAGCGTGCGCACCTCATGGTCAACTATGACCTGCCGTGGAACCCGAATCGCATCGAGCAGCGCTTCGGCCGCATCCACCGCATCGGCCAGCGCGAGGTGTGCCACCTGTGGAACATGGTCGCGAAAGACACCCGCGAAGGGGACGTGTTCACCCGGTTGCTGTCAAAGATCGACCAGATGTCGATCGCATACAACGGCAACCTCTTCAACGTCCTCGGCGATGCGGATGCCTTCCAGGAGAAATCGCTCCGCGAATTGCTGATCGAAGCGATCCGGTACGGCGACGAACCCGAACGCAAAGCCGAGCTCGACCGCGTCATCGACGCCAGCGTCGCCCACGGGCTCGACACCATGGTCGCCGAGCGCGCACTGCACCCCGAGATGTACTCGTCACTCAATCTTGAAGAGATCCGCGGACGTATAGAGAAGGCCCGCGAACGACGCCTGCAGCCCGGATACATCGCGGCGTTCTTCATCTCGGCCTTCGAACGCCTCGGCGGTCGCATTCGTCGGCGCGAGAAGGGCAGGTACGAGATCACCCGTGTGCCCCAGCGCGTCATCGACACGGCCCGCAGGCTCAACCGGTGGTCTCCCGTGCCGGAACGGTACGAACGCGTCACCTTCGAGACCGCACTCGTTCGACCCGAGCATCAGACACAGGCCGCGCTCCTCGCCCCCGGCCACCCGCTGCTGCAAGCGGTCATCGAGCTCACCATCGAAGACCTCGGGCCCGTGCTCAAACGCGGAACTGTGTTCATCGACCGTCGCGAGCAGCAATCCGAGCAGACTGCGCTGCTGTACGCGGTTGAGCAGCGCGTACAGAACGCCACCATCGGCGCCGACACTGTGTCGCACCATTTCGACTACCCCGTCCTCGACACCGAAGGCACCGTCACTCTGGCTGCCTCGCCGCCCTACCTCGAATACGACGCACCACACGCTAATGAAGCTCAAGCAATCGCCGAGGTTCTCGCCGACGAGTGGGTGAAGAGCGACCACGAACGCTCGATCCGCGCGTGGGCGTATCGAGACGGTCTCGCACCCCGTATGGACGAGCTCGCTACCCGCATCACCGTGGACGTCGACCGCACCCGCGCGCAGGTCAAGGAACGTCTCCTCGCCGAGATCAACCACTGGGACCGTGAGCACAACCGCCTCGAAGCACTCGAACGCGCGGGGACCGTGGGTAGGGTTCGCGCGGAAACAGCGCTGCAACGAGCGCGCCAACTCGACGAGCGTCTCGACAAGCGACTCCGTGCGCTCGACGAAAGCACGCAACTCGTCGCACTTCCCGCGGTCGTCCGCGGATCGGCACTCATCGTGCCGAGCAAACGACTGTCGACTGTCGACGACGCCGCACCCCAGACCTTCGCGCGCAATACCGAGCTCGTCGAACGCCGAGCGGTCGAGGCCGTCCTCGCCACCGAACGCGCACTCGGCCGCACACCACGCGAGATGCCCAGGAACAATCCCGGGTACGACATCCAATCCTTCGATCTCGACGGGCGCATTCACTACATCGAGGTGAAGGGACGAATCGAGGGGTCCGACACCTTCACGATCACGACGAACGAGGTCACCTTCGCTCAGACTCAGGGCGACCGCCACCGACTCGCCCTCGTTCTCGTGTCGCCGGACGGCGAGAAGCGGGATCGTCTCCGCTACGTGCTCGACGCGTTCACCCACATCGAGCCGTCCGCCACAACTCGGTCGTACAACGAGGAATGGCGCGACTACTGGGACCGCGGAGGTGCACCCTCGTGATCACAGTTGTTACGCAAGGCACTCAGTGGGGGGTCGGCCATGGCGGTTTCCACACCCAGCTCACGCAGGTGATCGCGCCTGGATCGTCCGTCACTGACTTCCGGTTCATCTACGACTGCGGGACGAAGAACAGTCAGGGTCCACTAAGAGATTGCATAACCCAGTATGTCGGGCGCCTAGAGGTCGACAGAGTTGGTGCACTCGATCTCGTGATCCTTTCCCACTTCGACTACGACCACGTCAGCGGCCTGCCCTGGCTGTCGAAGATGCTCCGGCGGCACAATGTCAAGGTCGGCCGTGTTTTCGCGCCAGCGATCACACCGCTTGAGTCACTGCTGTTGATCGCTCATAACGATCCACCAACGAGGTGGTACGTGAACCTCCTCGCGAACCCTTACGGCGAACTGTCATCTCTCTTTCCCGGTGCAGAAGTGGCGTTGCTCGAACCGGCCACCGCCCCGGACTTCGCCGACCTGGATGAGCGACCCCAGTCGCAGGGTCGCTCGCCTCACTCGGTGTCATTGGACGCTACTGACATGCGCCATGTCTGGGCAGCGATCCCGTACGCACATCAGCTCGCCATCTCCGGTCGAGAAGATTTCGTCACGTTGGTCAGAACTGCGCTCGAGATCGACATCGAAAGACTCGACTTCGATGAACTGCTGCGCACGATCGGCGGCGATCGAGGCACCCTCCGAAAGATCAAGCTGCTCAGCGCCGACATGTTCGGACATGGTGGCGTCAATGCCAATTCTGTGTGTCTCTGGGCGGGGCCAGATGCCATGCCCGCAAGCGGGCGGGTCACCCACGATCATGCCTGGGGTAGCTCTCAGTTGCTGCCCGACCATTCACCCGCCGCATGGCTCGGCACAGGTGACGCAGTTCTCCGAGACGCGGGGTCCGCGGGGTTCGTCAATTACTACGGTAGGCCCCGGCTTGATTCAGTCGCATACGTCGGTGCGCCCCACCACGGTTCCGAGCACAACTCAGATGAGGACTTCTGGCGGCATTTTCGTCGCGGGACGCGAGTGACTACTCATGCACAAGGCCTCTACGGCCACCCTCACGCTCGCACTCTCCATGACATCGAAGCGGCTGGACTCGTCCCAGTACCCGTTAGCCAGCTTCATGGGCCGATGCGCTTCACCTCGACCCATACCTTCGACGCGTAGACACACATTCAAGGATCGAGAATATGGCCCCGTACAAGAAGAAGCTCATCGAGACGTCTCTGCCGCTCGAAGCCATCAACGCCGAGGCATCGCGAGAGAAGTCCATCCGGCATGGGCATCCTTCGACCCTGCACCTGTACTGGGCGCGTCGGCCACTGGCCGCAGCACGCGCGGTTCTGTTCGCACAGCTAGTGGATGACCCGGCCTCGCGGCCTGCGGAGTTCCCTACCGTTGAAGAGCAGGACGCCGAGCGCGCTCGTCTTCACCGGCTTCTCGAGCAGCTGGTCATCTGGGAGAACAGCAATGACGAGACTCTGCTGAGTCAGGCTCGAGCCGAGATCCGAAAGAGCAACAACGGTGAGCTTCCAGCCGTCCTCGATCCATTCGCCGGCGGCGGTGCCATCCCTCTAGAAGCGCAGCGACTCGGACTGGAAGCGCACGCGAGCGACTTGAACCCTCTTGCGGTGCTCATCAACAAGGCCTTAATCGAGATCCCCCCTAAGTTCACCGGGCGGGCACCAGTCTTTCCTGGCCGGGCAGAGACCCGGAATGGGTGGAGCGGGGCGGAGGGACTCGCTGAGGATGTGAGGGCGTACGGGCAATGGATGCGAGATGAAGCGGAACGCCGCATCGGGCACATCTACCCGAAGGCGACCAGCAGTGATGGAACCACGCGCGCAGTCATCGCGTGGATCTGGGCGCGGACCGTCAAGAGTCCGAACCCGGCGAATCCGATCGAAATCCCGTTGGTACGTTCCTGGTGGCTGAGTAAGAAGAAGGGCAACGAGGCCTGGATCCGTGCCGAAGTAGTGAACGGAGAGGTCCGCTACGAAGTCCGACACGATGCAGGCGGGCCGAATCCTGATGCCGACGGAACAGTCAATCGCCAGGGTGCCATCTCGATCGCCGACGGAACACCGATCGACCTGAACTACATCCGTGCGGAGGCACGTGCTGGCCGCATGGGGGCGCAACTCATGGCGGTGGTGGCTGAGGGAGACCGCGGCAGGCTGTTTCTGTCGCCCACGACGGAACAGCGGGACGCCGCTGACGTAGCACGCCCAAACGACGTCCCTCTGGGCGAGATCTTCGACTGGCCCGGGCGCATCAACGTGTACCGCTATGGGATGACCGAGTGGGCCGATCTCTTCACCAATCGCCAACTCGTCACACTCACAACACTTAGCGACTTGGTGAGCGAGGCACGCAGCCGAGCATTCGAGGATGCCGTGGCCGCGGGGCTCGCCCATCAAGACTCGCTGCAGGACGGAGGTATGGGTGCAGAGGCATACGCCGATGCGGTGGCGACCTACCTCGCGTTCGGTGTCAGCCGTCTCACCGACATCTCGAACTCACTTTGCCGCTGGGAGGTTTCAAAGACGCAGGTCCGAAATCTCTTCGGGCGACAGGCGATTCCGATGGTCTGGGACTTCGCCGAGACGATGCCTTTCGGCACCGCTGCAGGTGGATTCACTGTCAGCCTCGGTAGTCTGCTGAAGGCGCTGCTTCGGCTCCCCGTCGAGGGTGCAGCATTTGTTCGCCAAGCAGATGCGGCGTCACGCGATTACTCCGGGCTCGTGGTCTCAACGGATCCGCCGTACTACGACAACATCGGCTACTCCGACTTGTCCGACTTCTTTTACGTGTGGCTACGCCGGTCACTGTCGACCATCCAGTCAAAGACTGTGGGAACGATGCTCACGCCAAAGTCCGAGGAACTCGTGGCAAACCCCTACCGTCACAACGGGAGGGCCGGAGCCGAGAGGTTCTTCATCGACGGCTTTAACTCTGTATTTGCTCGCGTTCGCGACGGCGCTCGTCCCGATATTCCGTTGACGGTGTATTACGCCTACAAGCAGCAGGATTCCAGTGCTGACGGAACCTCGTCAACTGGTTGGCACACGCTGCTCGACGGGCTGATAGACGGCGGCTGGGAGATTACCGCGACCTGGCCGATGAGGACCGAGACCGGGAACCGCCTGATCGCCAGCGGATCGAACGCGCTCGCCTCGTCGATCGTCCTGGCATGTCGCCCTCGGCCCACAGCCGCACCCGCCACCACTCGTAGAGCCTTCGTTGCAGCGCTCAAGTCCGAGCTCCCCGCCGCGCTACGCACGCTCATGCAGGGAACTATCGCACCTGTTGACCTAGCGCAGGCAGCCATCGGTCCTGGCATCTCTGTGTTCTCTCGGTACTCACGAGTACGCGAGGCAGACGGCTCCGACATGAGTGTGAAGGATGCGCTACTGCTGGTGAACGCAACACTCGATGAAGTAATCGGCGAGCAGGAGGCCGACTTCGACCCCGACACCCGGTTCGCCGTCAAGTGGTACCGCCAGTACGGCTGGATGCAGGAGAACTCGGGCATCGCCGACCAACTCGCGCGCTCGTCCGATACATCGATCGGAGCGCTTGAGCGCGGCGGCATCTTCGAGGCGAGAGGCGGGAAAGCACGCCTCCTCTCGCCGACTCAGCTCGAGGACGCCTGGGACGTGAGCGCAGATGAGCGCGTCAGCGTCTGGGAAGCGACAGTGCGTCTCGCGGCGGTCATGGCGAAGCACGGCGCAGATCAGGTCGCCTCACTGCTCCCGTCGGTGCAGACGCGGGTGAATCTCGATGCGGTGAAGGAGCTCGGCTTCCTCCTCTTCCATGAAGCGGAGAAGAAGCACGACACCAAGGATGCGATTCTCTTCAACGGCCTTGTGAGCGCGTGGGGTGATGTGAACGAGCAGGCGCGAAAGCACGCCGGTTCTCCCCGAGCGGTACAACAGGCGTTCGACTTCGATGAGGATGGGGACTGATCTCGATGGCCATGAACAACCGTGACCGCGTGGGCAAGGCCTTCGACCTACTCTCGGAAGGACTGCTCGATTCCGTCGACGAAGTGATGACCGCCGCCTGGGGCACCTCGGACTGGCCCGCCGCGTGGGCACAAGAAGACGCCCAGCGCCGAGGTGGGCCTGCCCGAACATTAACGAAGCACGATGTCCAGGTGCAGCTTCGCGCAATCACCGAGCAGGGGTACCGATTCAAGGACGTTCTGTCGCGTGCGCAGCAGGGGTTCGGCTCCGAACTACGCGAGACGCGAAACCTGTGGGCGCACAACGAGCCGTTCAGTTCTGATGACGCGGCGCGCGCCCTCGACACGATCGAACGGCTGCTCCATGCCGTCGGCGCGGTCGACTCGGCCGAGGACGTCCGCAAGCTCCGGGTCGACCTGCAGCGCACGGTCTTCGAAGATCAAACACGAAAGCAGGTCAAGCGGACGACGGTGACGCTCGACCCGGGTTCGGGTCTGCGGCCCTGGCGCGAGGTGATCCGCCCGCATGATGATGTGGCGCGCGGCGAGTTCACGGCATCCGAGTTCGCTGCCGACCTGCATCTCGTGCGAACCGGTCAGGCGACGAGTCCCGAGTATGGCGACCCCGTGGAGTTCTTCACCCGCACCTACCTGACGGAAGGTCTGCGGGATCTGCTGTCGCGGGCGCTCCGACGCGTGGGCGACGGGGACGGGAACGCGAGCCCGGTCGTCAATCTGCAGACCAACTTCGGTGGCGGCAAGACGCACTCGATGCTCGCTCTCTACCACCTCTTCAGCGGCACGCCAGCAAAGGACTTCCCGCAGGAGCTACAGGAGCTCATCGCCGAGACCGGGAACTCGGATCTTGCGACGCTGGGTGTGAAGCGAGTCGCGCTCGTCGGCACCTATTTGAAGGCGGGATCACCGCTCATCAAGGATGACGGGACCGAGGTGCGTACGCTCTGGGGCGAGCTCGCCTGGCAGCTCGGCGGCCGTGAGGCCTACGACCTGGTCGCTGATGACGACCGAGCTGGGACAAACCCCGGAGAATCGCTACGGACGCTGATCGCGAAGTACTCGCCGGCGCTGATCCTGATCGACGAGTGGGTAGCGTACGCGCGGCAGCTCGTCACGGACAAGGAGCTTCCGTCAGGCTCGTTCGAGACGCAGTTCACATTTGCGCAGTCGTTGACGGAGGTCGTGCGCTCGGTGCCCGGCGCGATGCTCGTCGTCTCGATTCCGGCATCCGACACCGGCGACGCGGGTAGCGGAAGCGACATCGAGATCGGTGGTGCCAATGGCCAGCTTGCGCTGGAGCGCCTGCAGAACGTGATCCGCCGCGTCGCGGACCAGTGGCGTCCGTCGAGCAAAGACGAGTCCTTCGAGATCGTGCGACGTCGGCTCTTCCAGGCACCGAACGCCGAAGGCCTCACGACCATCTCGGCAGTCGCGCGCAGCTTCGTAACGCTGTATCGGACCAACACTGCACTGTTCCCGCGCGACGCCGCGACGCCGAGCGACGACTACGAGCAGCGGATTCGCGCGTCGTACCCGCTACACCCGGAACTGCTCGACCGACTATACGAAGACTGGTCGACACTGGAGCGATTCCAGCGCACCCGTGGCGTGCTCAAGCTCGTGTCGTCGATCGTCCACGAGCTGTGGGCCTCCAACGACACGTCGCCGCTGATCCTCCCCGGCAACGTGCCGCTGGAAGCGACAACCGTCAACACCGACCTAACCCAGTACCTTGAGGACCAGTGGAAGCCGATCATCGACTCGGACATCGACGGGCCAGGATCGATGGCGCAGCAGATCGACCTGGATCGCCCCAACTTGGGACAGAGGTTCGTGACGCAGCGGATCGCGCGAACGATCTTCATGGGCGCCGCCCCGCGGATCAAGGCGTCTCGGAAAGGCCTCGACAAGCAGTACGTCTGGCTCGGCACGGCAGCGCCAGGTGACACGCTCGGCAACTTCGGCAGCGCGATCGAGCTGCTCGCGCAGCGCTCGACCTACTTCTACGAGGAGCAAGGCCACTACTGGTTCGACACTCAGCCCTCGGTGACCAAGACGGCGAACGACTACGCCGAGCGACTCCGTGAAGATGTCGAGACAGTGTGGAACGAAATCACCGATCGCCTCCGCAGCGAAGAACGCGCGCGCGGTGTCTTCGATCGGGTTCACGTCGCCCCGGCATCCAGCGCCGACATCCCCGACCTCGAGAACGCGCGACTGGTCATTGTGCATCCGCGCCACTCGCGGCGGAAGTCGGACTGCGCCGACTCGTCCGCTCACCAGTGGGTGCGCGACGCGATCGAGACCAAGGGCGCCAGCCAGCGCGTGCACCGCAACACCCTCGTCTTCCTCGTCGCCGACAAGAGCGAGCTCGAGAGCCTCGAGGCCGCTGCGCGCAGCTACCTCGCGTGGAAGCGTGTGCAGGCGACCAGCGAGAGCCTCAACCTGTCGGTGCAGCAGCGCAAGCAGACCGATGACTGGGTCACTCGCCTCGACCGGACCGTGTCGGACCGGGTCCGCGACACATTCGTGTGGGCGGTCTATCCCGAGCAGTTCGACGCCACCAAACCGTTCGAGCTGATCACGGACAAGGTGCCCGACTCCAACGGCCGCTCTCTTGCGGAGCGCGTGGCTGCAAAGCTCTCCCGTGATGATCAGCTCGTCACCGAGCTGGGTGCGCCGATCCTCGGCGCCACGCTGCATCAGGAGCTTGGACAGCTGTGGCGGGAGAAGGGCGAGATTAGCGTCGGCGAGTTGTGGGGATACTTCACTCGGTACGTCTACCTGCCGCGCCTCGTTCGCCGAGAAACTCTCGACTCCGCGATCGAACGGTCACTCAACTCCGTCCTGGTCGACGGCGAGAAGTTCGCAGTCGCGACAGCAAAGGACACCGAGGCTGACCGCTACCGCGGGCTAATCGTGCCGCCGGCGCACGACACCGCGATCCAGGTCACCGATAGCACGCTCCTCGTGGACTGGAGTAAGGCTGAGGAACAAGCGTCCGCCGATCGAATCGCCGCGGCTCGCGAGGCTGCTGCGCGAGCCGCGGAGGAAGGTGCCGCGGAGGTCGGGCCGATCGACATCGTCATGATCGATGACGAGTCAGACCAGGCGGAGGCGCCGAGTGATGCGAGCTTGGCGGCGCGACGCCCCAGCCGCTACTTCGGCTCCGTGAAGGTCGATCCTGATCGGTATTCACGCGACATAGGGAATGTGACTCGCGAGATCATCGATCGCCTCGCTGGCGCCGGCGCCAGGCTCGAGATCACGATCGACATCCAGGCCAGCAAGAGCGACGGCTTCGACGAGGGCGAGGTGCGGACGATCTCTGAGAACGCGCGCGTGCTCAAGTTCGACTCCAGCTCCGGCTTCGAGACGAGCTGAGCGGATGGCACGACCACCTGCGTGGAGGTACACGCTCGATGAGGCGCGTCGGCAGGCGCTGGTGGCGATCGACTTCTACAACCGGCCGGGTGATCGCCGCAGCTTTAGCGACTTCATCGTGCACATCCATCTCTCCTGGCAGAACCTCCTGCACGCTGATCGCATCCGACGCAAGGCAGAGATCTTTTATCGCGAGTCGGGCGGTCGCCGCCTCTTCAAGCGCAACCCAGACGGCTCGAAGAAGACGTGGGACCTCAGCCTATGCGTTAAGCATGAGTTCAATGACAACGACCCGATCAGGGCGAACGTCGAGTTCTTCATTGGACTGCGCAATCGCGTTGAGCATCGATTCCAGGACTCGGTGCTCGTTGCTACCGCGGCGGAAGCGCACGCATGCATCATCAACTTCGAGACCGAGCTCGTTCGGCGATTCGGTGCGTCCGAGACCCTCGGCACCGAACTAAAGTTCCCCGTCTTCGTCCAGTCTCTGAGCCCGTCACGCTACGAGGAGCAGCGAGACTTGCGGCGGGGCCTCCCCGCAACGGTCTCTACGTTCATCACCGAGTTCCAGAGCAGTCTCACGGACGAGGTGCGTAGTGACGAACGGTTCGCGTACCGACTACTCCTCCTCCCCATGAAGGGGCCCAAGACTGAGGCAGATCTCGCGCTGAACTTTGTCCGCCAGGATGAGCTCAGTGAGGAGGAGTTGCAGGCACTGCTCGGGCAGCAGGGCAGCGTGATTGTCGCTGAGAAGTATCGCGAAGCTGTACACGGCGACGAGATGTTGCCGAAGGCTGCAGCGGATGCCGTGATGGCGCGTGTTCCGTTCGTCTTCAGCGTCAATGACTTCACCATCGTGCGGAAGGCTTGGGAGATCGGTCCGGCCAAGAGCGGCTCGAAAGAGCAGCTCCCTAAGTCAGACGGCTATTGCGTCTACTCGCCCGCGTTCAAGCAGTTCGTCTACCGTCCGAAGCTCGTGGAGCGCATCGTCGAAGCGACATCGAATGCGGAGGACTTCGAGAAGCTGATCGGACGCACTCCGATACTGAAGCCCGCCAGTTAACGATTCCCGTTGATGATCCTCCCGAGCCAGCCTAGAACCCCGGGCGATGAGCGGTCGCGCCAGCAACTCTATGGCGACGATCCGCAGCGCGAGCCTTCTCCAGCCACGTTGAAGGCATGTTTGATCGAGCTCGCGCGAGCCGTGGAAACGACACTCTCCCGGTCGACAGAGGCTGTCAGATCCCAACTGGATTCGCCAGACGTCGTTGCGATGCGTAACGCGATCCTCACTCCTCTGACCGAGGCGACTCATCGCGTGGCCGAGGCTCGCCGTCAACTGCTGGGTCGTGACGTGGATCGCCCCTTCCGGATCGTCCTTATGGGGCGGACGATGGCTGGCAAGAGCACATTGTTCGAGTTTCTTACCGGTGGGGATGGTGCGAGTGTCGGCCGCGGAGGCCAGCGCACGACTCGTGCGTCGCACACGGGGACAGTCCTTGGTCACGACATAGAGATCGTTGATACGCCCGGAGTCGGCGCGATGGACGGGGACGCCGACTACGAGGAAGCATTCAGCCAGGTTGCCGACGCGGACTTGATCCTTTGGGTCGCGACCAACGAAGCTACGCAGGAACGAACCGGCCGCGCGCTTGAGCAACTCGCCGATTACGGCAAGCCGATCCTGGTGGCCCTGAACTGCCTCCGAGACGTCACGGACCAGCTGGATTTGCTTGAGCTGTTGGAGGACCCGGACTTCGTGTTCGGCGGCGACACTCTCGGCAATCTGAAGCCGATTGACCGCCACCTCGCACGTGCCGGCGGCCGCTACATCTCGGCAGTGCTGATTCATGCCCAAGCCGCGCTGATGTCTGAGGCCAGCGATCTGACTCCCGAGGACGCGAGCGAAATACGTCGAGCGAGCAGGGTCGAACGACTTCTCGCCGAGATTGATGTTCAGAAGGACCGAACTGCGGACGCTCGACGCGCAGCGAGTATCGGAGACTTCACCCGTGCGGAATTGCTGGATGCCGCAAGCACAACCGCCGCGTCGGCGAAGGTTGCGCGAGCGATGCTCGACACCACCCGAGGAAGCCTCAACGACTTCAAGCGGCGCGCCGACCGTCGGGTAGATGACGCGCACATCGAACTCATGGCCGCGTTCTCCGTGGCGCTCTCACGTCGAGAACGCTGGATCGAAGGTGTCGACGTCGGCCTAAGCGACAAGAAAATCACCGCGGCGTGGGCCAGCGAGATGGTCGTGCTCAAGGACGAGATCAGTGCGGACGTCGACCATGCCGGCCGACGCCTCGAGCGGGATCTGAAACAGATTGCCTTCGACGTCGCCGATGACTGGGCACACTTCGACGTCGGCGAGTTCCAGGAACTCGGGGGTCGGGGCGCGATCTGGGGCAATCGTCTGGTAAAGGTCGGGGGTAGATTCGCTGCGGCGGTCGGTACGACCGTTCTCGGCGCGAAGATCGGCGCACTTGCTGGCACTGCATTGGGCCCCGGGTTGGGAAACGCCATCGGGCTCGGCCTTGGCGCGATCGTCGGTCTTCTGACCGGACTGCTCGGCTTGAGTCGTGGCATCGACTGGGTCAGCGACAAGGTCTTCCGAAACGCCGCCGAAGTTCGCGAACGACGGCGAGTGAAAGTACGCGACCAGCTGTCGCCGCTGCTGGTTCAGGTCAGCGAGCGGTTGACGCAGTCAGGCGAGGTGGTCCGTGCCGTGTGGCAGCAGGCAGTGGATCAGGAGGCGGCACGACACTCGGTCTGGATCGACATGCTTGAGCGGGCCGAGCACACCATCGACCACACCATCGAGTTGGAGCTCGAGCCCATACTCTCCCAGGTCGATACCGAGATCGCACGTGAGCTCCTGCGGATTATGGGGCGAGGCCGGGCTGCCTCGGCACTGATACGCGCCACTCGTTGGCAAGGCGCAGGTATGGCCGTGGAACTCCCCGAGCCTGAGTTCAGCGAACTGGTCCTCTTCCCAATCGCGGAGGACATCGAGCGCGTGCTGCCCGCGGCAGCATCCGCGACGTCCTCGGCCAGCGCTATCCAGCTTGTTCGAAACCTGTCGGACGGTGCGGTGACGGTCCATGAGTGGACGGACTCGCAGGTGAGAGTTGCACTTGCACATCCGCTCGCGCTCGGAGCCAAAGAAGTGTGGCAGTCCCTGGCATTGGCCCACACGGGAGTCAGATTGAACATCAGCGAGCACATCGAAGGAGACGCATTGTGACAAAGGTTCTCATCCACGAACTGCCAGGGCAATCGGAGCGTCTGCTCGCACGGCTTCAAGCCTTGCTGGGTGAAGCATCGGGCAGCACGGCAGCAGGGTTGCTCGCGCGCGCGACGAGCCATCACGCCGAGAAGCCGCGCATGGTTCTCACCGGCCAGTACAGCAGCGGAAAGTCGAGTCTCATCAAGGCGCTGACCGATGGTGCGGTGGAACCGCTCATCGACGCGGATGTCGCCACGGGCGAAGTCACCGAGTACGAGTGGGACGGCGCCGTTGTGCTCGTCGACACACCCGGCGTCCAATCGGGTCTGCGTAGCCACGACGAACTCGCGATGGATGCGATCGGCAACGCCGACTTCATCCTGTTCGTCGTTACCGTCAGCCTCTTCGACGACGCTTCCCGCGACTTTCTCCGACGCCTGGCCAATGGGCTACAGCTGCATGGGCAGATGATCGTCGTCATCACACAGACAAGCAAGCGTTCCGCCGCGGAAGGCGTGAGACATCAGGCGGTGCAAGACGCGCTCGGAACCGCCACCTTCAACTTGCCCATCGTCGAGGTCGACTCGGTCGACTACCTGCGAAGCCTCCAAGGTGGAAGCCGCGCCGAGGCATTCAGAGATAGGTCCCGAATCGACGAGTTGCGCGCGATGATCAACCAGGTCAGCGCTGAACGAGGCGAGCTCGCTCGCCTGCGCCAGCCGCTGCATCTGATCCGACAGCTCTGCGATGACGCGCAGGAACTGTTCGCGCCCGATGACACGTCTCGCGCCGCCCTCGCACTGCTTGCCGCGCAGAGCCGTGCAATCTCGCAGCGGCGCTTCATGCTCGATCAGAGCTTCGGAAGAGCGGATGCTGACTTCAAGCGGGACTGTCTCGTGGATGTCGTCGGATTCGTCGACACGGCCTCGACGCTCCCGGACGACCAGACGCAGGCTCGCGAGATGCTCGCCGACGCAGAGGCTCGTCTCATCGAGTCTCTCGAACGTCACGCGACGGCGTTCGCCGAACGGATCAACAGACTCGCCGACTCCGAGTTCGACACATTGTCCGAAGAGCTGTTGGAGATTGGCGAGAGCAATCGACTCAGTCTGCTGCTCCGGCCGGCGGGCGCGGTCTCGCTCGACACTCCCGATCGAGTCCACTCCAGTGTTTCGGCATCGGCAGCCCAAGCGGGGACACCGATCGCGGTGGACTGGCAGAAGATCGGCGACCTCATCAAGCGCGGACAGGGCTGGTGGGGTGCAGGCAACGGACTGCGTGAGGCTTCAGGTTCGCTCGGTCACAAGCTCGTCAAGGACGTCGGCCACACGTTCGGCTACAAGTTCAAGCCCTGGCAAGCGCTGAAGATCGCAGACAAGATCGGCAAAGCCGCGAAGGTCGGTGGATTCGTCATCTCGGCCGGGACAGCGGGTTACGAAGTCTGGAAGAACGAACGCGAGGCGCGAGCCGCGCAGATCCAAAGCGAACGCCAGCACTCCGCGCTCGTCACCGAGATCATGGGTCATGCCGACAAGATCGCATCTGATGCACGTCGCGAGCTTGCCGCCATCATCGACCCGCCGCTGGACAAGCTCCTCGACGAGATCCGTGTTTCCCAGGATCAGATCCTAAACGCGGAGACCACCCGCGCTTCGGCCGCTGGCGAGCTTCGAGAGATCGCCACCGAAGCGGACCGACTGCTGTCGCTCAGTGAAGGTGTTGCTCCGGCGCAGGGCGAAGGAGATGCCGTTGAGTAGCAAGTGGAGTTGGTTCTTCGGCTTTCTCACCGCCGCTTCGCTCGTATTCGGCGTCATCTTCTTCGTTGCTACACAACAGCTCACGGGACGGGACTGGATCGTCCTGCTAATCGGTCTGGTATCGGGGGCATTGACAACGGCGTTGATTGCGACCTTCATCGCGCATCGACCCACTCCAGTAAGCATGAGCGCGGAGTCCGGTAAGGCCCCGTCGACCGAGAGCAAATCAGCGAGGACTGGCCGGGCATCGATCAGCATGCCTGGCCAGGTCACACACGGCAGGCTGCACACGTCGCTGAACCTGCGGACCCGAGTTCACAGTGTCTATTGGAACTCGACGCGCTCCCCTGCTGGGGAGCTGCGGCCTGGGCGCGGCGAAAGCTTCGACGTGATCGACGACGAAGGCCGACACCGTGGCCAGGTGAAATCTATCCGCGCTGGCATGGAACTCATCGAGAAGTCCTTCTCGGAGTGAGATATCGCCGCGGGCGATCTCTCACTCGCGGGGCCACGTAGACGCACAAATGTCCAGATGGACACACCGCGGACATTTCATCCGCGAAATGGACAACTCCAAAAAAACTTACAGGCGTCGCTACATCCCCAGTGCCACATCCGCGAACCGCGAATAGTGCCCCTGGAACGCCACCGTGATCGTGTGCGTCGGACCGTTACGATGCTTCGCCACGATCAGGTCGGCCTCGCCGGCGCGCGGTGAGTCCTTCTCGTAGGCGGCCTCGCGGTGCATCAGCACCACCATGTCGGCGTCCTGCTCGATCGAGCCCGACTCACGCAGGTCGCTCAGGGCGGGCTTCTTGTCGGCGCGCTGCTCGGCGCCACGGTTCAGCTGCGAGAGGGCGATGACGGGAACCTGCAGCTCCTTCGCCATCAGCTTCAGCGCACGCGAGAACTCACTGACCTCTTGCTAACGAGACTCCACGCGCTTGCCGCTGGTGAGCAGCTGGAGGTAGTCGATGACCACCATCTTCAGACCCTCACGCTGCTTGAGACGACGGCATTTCGCGCGGATCTCGACCAGCGTCATGTTCGGGCTGCCCCGAACGCGAATGAGCGGCTGCTACTCGTCAGCCCCCAACCCCATCAACCTCTCCAGCCCCTCCTCCGTAACGATCGGAATCCCCCACGCCCGCGCCTGCCTTGCCTTCCCCGACATCGAGTCGGGGTCGGCGGCCACGAGCACCTTGGCCTTTTTCACCATGCTGTCCTTTGGAATCAGACCGCGCTCGGTGAGGATGTCGAACCACGCGGCTCGATCTCGGCGCGGTTCGCCGGTGATGACGACGGTGTCACCGGGCGACAGGCGAAAGCCGGTGGTGAGGGTCGGGGCCGCGGCATCCGGTTTCGACGCGGCGCCGGCGATCGTCTGGGCGTCGATCTCGAGCAAGGTACCGATCTTCTGGATGTCAGCCCACTCGTCAGTGGTGAGCTGGTCGTCCGCCCAGGCCGCCGAAACCAACCCGTCGAAGTAGGCGCGGTGAATGCGGCGGACTGCGGTGCTCGAAAGGTTCAGCTCAGCGGCGAACCGGATGAGGTCATCGGTCTCCGTCGCGGACATATACCGATCGAGGAGGACACGATCGAGCAGAGCGAGGTAATCCAGATTCAAGGAGCCGTCGTCGACTGCGGCGTCAGTCGCGACGTCCACGTGCAACCGCTCGAGAACCGACCGCGGTGCCGTGTCGGAGTCCGTGCGCGCCAGCCAGGCCGTCGTATCGAACGGCTCATCGGGCCACTCCCCCGGGGTCGCGAGCCACCCATCCCACCAGGCGGGGTCGTGACCGGCACCGATGTAGGCGCGAAGGAGCGCCGCCGCAGCGAGGGCATCGGCCGAGGCGCGATGAGCGTTCTCCATCGCGTATCCGATCGCAGCGCTGCAGTCAGCGAGACTCCGACTGCCCGGCAGGAATGTGCCCGCGAGCTGCATCGTGCACATCCAGTACTCGTACTCCGGACACATGAGGCCGGTTTGCTGCATCGAGTGAGCCAAGAACCGTGCGTCGAAACTGGCGTTGTGCGCGACCGGCACCCGCCCGCGCAGGAGCGAGGCGATGGACGGGGCGAGTGCGCCGAACTCCGGAGCTCGCGCCGCCGCAGCGGCGCTGATGCCGTGGATGCGCTGCGCACCCATGTCGCGCATCGGATTGACGAGTGTTTCCCAGACTCCCTCGACGACACCGGTGGGCGACACATGAACGATCGCCACCTCCACGATGCGATCGTGCTTCTGCGGAAACAGACCTGTCGTCTCGAGATCGATGACTGCGAATCCTCGCACCATGTTGCGCCCCCAAGGTAAATCGACGTCACTCTATCCGCCGTCGGGAATCAGAATCGCGCGACATACGCTCCCGACGGCGCAAGCTCGACCCGTCGGGTGGCCACCGCCACCGTCAGCGCCTCGGCAAGTCGCTCGGAGATCTGCGTCGTCATCCGCTTTCCACCGAGCAGCCGCAGAGCTTCTCGTTTGATCTCGTCCTCGCGCACCCCACCGCCGAGTTCAGCGACAACGGCCATCGCGTTCGCGATCTCCTCCAGAGCGACGGACTCGAGCGGTCGGCTCTCCCCCGGGCTACTCGTGCGAACGTCTCGCCACGTCGACACATCCGCGTCCGCAGGCCAGACGAACTGCCCGTCGCCCTGGCGAGTGTGAGCATCCGGGATCAGCCGGAGGATCGCTGCGGCCCGGGCGCCCGATACACGTGACAGTCCGAATGCTTCCGCCACCACTCGCGCCAAGCGTGCTCGAGAGATCGGCCCCTCGGCGGCGATGGCCTCCACGATGGCGGAGCGAACCCGCCCGGAAGCAGACGGGCTCGGGAGAGCGTCGAGCACAGAGACTCCCCCGGACACGGGGATCGGCCAGGGCACGAAGGCGCGGACGTGCGGATGCGCCACGCTGACGGCATCCTCGTCTTTCTGTTCTGCCGGCACTGCCGCGCGCAGAAGCTCAACCGGCTCCTCCATTGGGGGCTCATCGAGATCCTCGACCCGCTCCACCGGCGCGTCTGGCGCAGACCGACCACCGGCCTTGGCGGCCTCCACCGCCGCGACGAGTCGGTCGGCCGTGGCATCCGGATCATCGAGCCATTCCGGTAGCCACACCCTCTCGATCCCCGGCCAGCGCATCAGTCCGCCGAGGACATCGACAGGCAGCCCATCGCGGTCCGCCACGGTGCGGCGCGCGCGCCAGCCCTCTCCATCGAGCAGAACGGCGACAAGCGGCTGAGCGGGGTCGGATGCTGATGCCAGCGTGAGATCGATACGGAAGTCGGACAGCCCAACGTCCGTCTTCACGACGAGTCCGCGCTCTCTCAGGACCGCCGCGATCTCATCGCGGTGGCGATCGACCACCGGGACGCGAACCGTGGAGTCATCGGTCGGCGCGACCCCGCGAGCGGCGAGCTCGAGGTAGGACTTCAGGTCCTTCAGCCCACGAGCTGAGGTCTGCTCAGCGCGCAGCTCAGCGGGATCGAAGCTCGCGTACAGCACGACCTGCCGTCGCGCACGAGTGACCGCGACGTTCAGCCGGCGCTCTCCGCCCGCACGGGAGAGCGGCCCGAAGTTCAGCGGGAGCATTCCGCGGTCGTTCTTGCTGAACGCGACCGAGAACAGAATCGTGTCGCGCTCGTCGCCCTGCACGCTTTCGAGGTTCTTCACGAACAATCCATCGCGCTCGTCGAGCGCGCGACCGATGCGTTCATCCGAAGCATCACGCAGCATGTTGTCGATGAGGTCTCGCTGCTGAACGTTGAACGTGATGATGCCGATCGACGGCGCCACGTCGCCGGCGGCAACGAACCGACGGGTCACCTCGTCGACGATCGCCTGCGCTTCGACGAGGTTGATTCGAAGGACTCCACGCCCACCCGAACGCTCGAACCGACCGTTGACGCGCACGAGCGAGAGACCGTAGTCGGGCTTCGTCGCGGCGAGCGCGCCGGGCGCAGACGCCGTGGAGTCGCGCAGTGGCGCCGGGAACGACGACAGGCGGCTCTCGTAGTACTGGTGGTTGCTGAAGGCGATGAGCGCTTCGTCTTGGCTGCGGTAATGCCACGAGAGCCACTTGCTCGGAACGCGCGCTTGCGTGCACTCCGTGAGGATGGACTCCTCATCGGCGACGACGCCCGCATCCGCCTCAGCCTCATCGACGTCGGCCGTCACCTCGGCGAAGGTCGACGGAGGCATCTGCTTGGAGTCTCCGACCACCACGACAGAGCGCGCTCGCCCCATCGCCCCCACGGCATCCGCGACGCGAATCTGCGAAGCCTCGTCGAACACCACGATGTCGAACATCCCGGCTCGAGCCGGAAAGAACCGCGCGACGGATTCCGGGCTCATGAGCATGCACGGCGTGATCTGGGTGATCAGCTCGCCGTACTTGTCCATGAGCGTCCGCACGCTGTCCCCACCACGCTGCCGCGAGAGCTGACGTTTGAGCGCGCCCATGTCGCCGCCGTCGAACTTTGGGTCGAACCGCCGCTGGGAGAGGATGTCAGCCGGCAGAGCCCGCGGAAGCTCGCCGCGGATGGCTGCCGAGCTCGCGGCGAACCGTTCGATCGTCCGGTTGTGCGCCGCGGGATCGAAGTCGCTGAGGGCGGTGGCGTCTTCGCGTTCACCGAGGGATGCCGCCGCGACGCCCCTGTCGAAGGCGAGCGCCGCGTCGTCGGCACGGATGCGCCCGGCCAGAATCGCCTCCCGCGCCGTGGTCATCCCGTGGCGCCGAAGGGGTTCCACGTGCCGGAGCAGGTCGATCCAGCGGCCGAGCGTGACCGGATCGGTCGTCGCCAGGTTGCGCGCCGTCCGCGTGCGTTCCCAGGTCGACGCGATTCCGTCATCCCCAGCCCAGATGGCGAGCTGGTCAGGCGACGCGCCATCTGCCGCAGCAGCGACGACCGCGCGCCACGCCGCGGCGAGCGCCGCGTACCGCTCAGCCGCCCCCGCGTCCGGGGCCGTCGTCTCGTACATGCGGCGCAGGTCCGAGCGGAGATCTCCGACGGTCGAGGCATCGGATGCGAGCGTCATCGAAAGCCAACCCGCCCACCGGAGGGCGGCGACGACCTGGTCCGCCGAGCCCGGCATGTAGGGATTGACGTCGGGGGCCGCGACCACGACGGGCAGGCGCTGCAGCTCACCACGTATCTCGTCGACCTGCGCGGCCGTCTCGGCCATGGCGCCGGTCAGTGCCGACAGGCTGCGCAGGTCGATCGCAGTCTGCTCGACGCGCAGGTCGGTCGCGAACTGGGCGAGTACCGCACGCCGACGCTTCTTGCGACCGAAGAACGAGGACACATCGGCGGCCAGGGCGGCTGCGTGGATGTCGCGAACATTCCGCGAGAGGACACGAGGATCGACCTGAGCAAGCCATGCGGGCGGTTGCGCGGCCGCGGTTGACAGCCGCCGAGCGAGGTCATCGACTGAGCCAGGGTGAACGCGGTCGAGGGCATCGAGCGCATGGCGCGGCGCACGGGCGACACCCGCCCACGCCTCCAGCTGCTGCGGGGCGCGCACGCGAGACAGCAGTTCGCTCGGACCGACGGCCGCGAGCGCGTCGTCGAAGGTGCGGGCCGCACCATGGAGAGAGGTCGCGTCGATACCGGGATCATCGACGAACCCCCACGGATGCGTCGCAGCCGGGCGGGCGAGATCGCTGACCGCCGGCAGCTCTCGCAGAAGTGTGCGCAGCTGGTCGATGTGATCGCCCGACGCGACCAGGGAATGCGGCACATCCAGTGGCGGGATGTCCGTCGCCGATGCCAGCAGCTGCGATCGCGCCGAGTACAGGGACAGACCCGCCGCGTTGGGCTCGTGCACTCGCTGCGCGTAGCGCGACAGCGCGCCGCGACTGGACTCCGCCGCCTCACGCTGTGCGGATAGCGCGGCCCGATCGGGCCGGGCGGTGGCGTCGAGCGCCGCCCGCAGCTGCTCGCGCACGGCATTCGGCCGCGCACCCTTGTCATGCAGGTCGAGCGAGAAGGAGCCGAGCCCGACGGCATCCAATCGGTCTTTCACGACCTCCAGCGCCGCACGCTTCTCTGCCACGAAGAGCACGCGCTTCCCGGATGCCAACGACCGAGCCAGCAGGTTCGTGATGGTCTGCGATTTGCCGGTGCCCGGAGGACCTTCGAGCACGAACGTGCGGCCCTCGACGGCCTCGACGACGGCCTCGAGCTGCGAAGAGTCGGCGGAGACGGGAACCTGCGCCGAGAGCGCATCGAGATCGACGTCGACCGGCGCCGGTACAGCGTCGACGTACGCCTCATTCGGCGAACTGATGAGGTGGGTGACGAGCGAGTTCGTCGCGAGCTCTTCCCAGTTGTCGTCGAGATCTTTCCACAGTCGGAACTTCGCGAACTGCAGGATGCCGAGGTGCACGGTGTCTTCGACGACGAAGGGTCGCTTGGCATCGACCATCGCCTGGCGCACCGCATCGAACGCCGCGCCGAGGTCGATCCCCGCGGCATCCGTCGCCGGATTTGCGAGCCCGGGCACCTCGATGCCGAAGCTCACCTTCAGCTTCTCGAGGAGGCAGTAGTTCGGCGTGGACGCACCCGCTTCGTCGAGGACGAGGCGGAAGGACTGGCCACGCGACACACTTTCCAACGTCACCGGGACGAGAACGAGCGGCGATTGCAGCTGCCGGTCGTTGAACTCCCAGCGCAGGGTGCCGAACGCGAGGTACAGGTTGTTCGCGCCGGTCTCTTCGGTGACGGTCTTCGCTTTCGCGGCCAGGGCCCGCAGCCTCGTCGTATACGCCGCTTGTGTGACGTCGGTGAGGTGCGCCTGCCTCTTATCGGCCAGGAGCGCTTCCCGATCGGCGGGATCGCGATCGCGACCGAAGCGGATGCCACGCTCTCGCGCGATCTCGGGAACATCGTCGGACGCGAGAAGAGTGACGCTGGCGCCTCCGTTGATCATGTCCTCGAGCCGGCCGAGTGCCGCGCCGGGCACCGCGAGCTGGTACCCGGCACGACTCGTGAAGTTGATGAGGCGATTGCGGAGACTCAGGTCGAGCAGTGCGTTCTTCCACTGCGCCACCCGCGGTGGAGCCAGTGCGCGGCCCTGCGCATCGCGCTGGTCGGCGACGAACGGCGCCAGGACGCGGTCGAGCGGTCGATACTCGACGACGGTCACCTCACCATCGGGACCCACGGTACGACTGGGCAGCGGGAAGATGCCGTTCTCCCGGGCCGCGCGCACGTCAGTGATGCCGAGGATCTCATCGCGACGGGCTTCGAGGTACGCCTGGGGCATGGCGCGGGCGACGTCGAACGTGGCGGATGCTGCACCACCGGTCACCTGCGTCGTCTCGAGCAACGAGATCCGACCCAGCTTCGTGAGGTTGACCGCTTCCTCGATGTCGGTGGTCGCGGGCAGACCGAGGCTGCCGTTCTCCCGCCAGTACCCGAGGAAGATGTGTCCGTCCACCATCCACAGCGTCGAGTTGATGCCGATCTGCTCGAGCAGCGCGGCGAGCGTCAGCGTCGTGTCGAGACACGTTCCGAGTCGCCCTTCGAGCACCTCCTGCGGCGTGCGGATCTTCTGGCCGCGCAGGCCCCAGCTGGCCGGAGGCTCCGCGTAGCGGATGTCGCGTTCGCGCACGGCATCCCAGATGGCCGTCACCATGGCATCCACCCTCGCCGGGTTGTCGCTCTGGTAACCGTCGAGCTCTGTGCGACCGCTCGACTCCCCCAGCAGGTCCGAGGCACGCTGTAGGACGGGCGTCAGTGCGGGCGCCTGCGGCTGAGCGAAGGATGCGAGGAGCTCGAGGCCGAGGTGCAGCTCCCGCGCGATCCACTGGTTCGCGGCCAGAACAGTGACCGGATGCCGATGCTCAGCGATCACCGCACCGTCCGGTCCGCGCAGAGTGAGAGTGATGGAGCCAGGCTGCTCCGTATCGACCTGGAGCATCGGAGCGGGATCGAGGGAGAGCAGGTCGAGCCCCGCGAGTGTCTTAAGGCCGGGCGCGAGGTCGAGAATCACGACTTTGGGCGCCCCCAGGGAACCGCTGGCCGTGGCGGCCTCGATCTCGAGCGATGCTCCGCGAAGCTCGGGCCCACCGTACGAGACCCGCACCTCCTGCACGGGCACGATGCGTGCGTGCGCCATCGCGTAGCTGAGCTCGCTGACCGCGTCGAGCGAAAGACGCGCGCTCGACGTCGGCGCAGGCGGGGGCACCGACGCCTCCGTCTCGGGCTGCTCGCGCAGCTGACGGCGGGTGAGCGGCGATGTCGTCTCCGCTTCCGACGCGACGGATTGTGCGGCGGAGGCGGCCGGGTAGGTCGATGAAGGGAGCACGGTTGTCGGTGGCGCGGGGAGCCTCGCGCTCGTCGGCGCGCTCGGCGGCGCGGGGAGCGAGCGGCCGGCAGCCCCGCCACCCAAAGCCGAGAGCACTACCGGCTTACGTGCCGCGATCCGCTGCGCTTCGTCGATCGCGCCGACTTCGCGGAGGAGCAACTCAGCCGAGTCGAGAGCGCGGTACGTCTCGGCGAGACTGAACTCGACCTGGTGCGCATGCTTGTTGCGCACCTCGCGCATCTCGCTCGCCCAATTCGTGGCTTGGCGAGAAAGGTAACCATCAAAGGGGTACCCGAGGTTACCCAGCTTCTCAGTCATCACTCGCAACATCAGTCCGACGTCATTCGCGTGATGGTGGGAGGTGGGTCTGCCCGCGAGCTCATCTTTGTGAGCCACGATCTGAACCCACGAAGGTCCCCCGGGGAGACGTTCCGCGAATACTCGCTCAATGAACGGGCGCAGGCCTTCTGCCAGGTCGTCGACGGAGCCGCCGATGATCTGACGCGTATCGATAGTCAAGACATTCCCCCCAGCGCCCGTTGTGAATCAGCCGCGGTCTCGGAGCCTGAATGACTCGGGAGCACGCGCTTCGGGACGCAACCCTCTCTATCTTGCTCGCTCGCGCCCACTCACGCCTGCACTGGCGCAGGTCGTCGACTCCGGCGCCGACGTGCGACGGTCCTGGCTTGGCCTAGCCCATGTCGTCACCCCGGAGTACCCTCCCCACCATGAGCCCCGCCACTCTGTTCCTCCACGCCGACGCCGCGCTCCGCGAGGTCGTCGATCAGCTCGATCCGGATGACTTCTCGGCATCCGTGCCGAAGGAGTGGAGTCAGCTCGAGTCGCCGACGCTGCTCGGCATCCTCGAGCGCCACGCCTACGACGAAGCCTGGGTTCCCGCCGTGATCGCGGGACGCGCGGCCGCCGACGGCGACCCCTTCGCCGATGTCGACCTGATGGGCGACGATCCGATCGCCTCGTACGACGCCCTCAACGACAAGGCCACGGCCGCGGTCCGCGCGGGTGAGTTCGCGGGTACCTTCCACTTCACCTACGGGGACTACCCCGCCGACGAGGGCTTCGCGCACCTCGCGACGTACCGCGCTTTCCAGGCGTGGTCGATCGCGAAGGAGTTCGGCATCCCGTTCCACCTCTCCCCCGAGCTCATCGAGGGGATGAATGAACACGTCACCCCGCACGCCGACGAGTGGCGTCAGTGGGGCGTCTTCCCGCCGGCCATCGACCCGCCGGCGGGCGCCGACGACGAGACCGTGCTGCTGTGCACGCTGGGGTTTTGGAAGCCGTA
The DNA here is from genome assembly GCF_900104345.1 of Microbacterium testaceum StLB037. Lineage (GTDB taxonomy): Bacteria > Actinomycetota > Actinomycetes > Actinomycetales > Microbacteriaceae > Microbacterium > Microbacterium testaceum_A. Next base: position 183,606 of record NZ_FNJN01000002.1, on the reverse strand, counting down.
AGCCTCGGAGTTACATCCCCGGCGCCATGTCCGTGAACCGCGAGTAGTGACCCTGGAACGCCACCGTGATCGTGTCGGTCGGACCGTTACGGTGCTTCGCCACGATCAGGTCGGCCTCGCCGGCGCGCGGTGAGTCCTTCTCGTACGCGGCCTCGCGGTGCAGCAGTACCACCATGTCGGCGTCCTGCTCGATGGAGCCCGACTCACGCAGGTCGGAAAGCGCCGGCTTCTTGTCGGCACGCTGCTCGGCACCACGGTTCAACTGCGACAGGGCGATGACCGGAACCTGCAGCTCCTTCGCCATCAGCTTGAGCGCACGCGAGAACTCACTGACCTCTTGCTGGCGCGACTCGACGCGCTTACCGCTGGTGAGCAGCTGCAGGTAGTCGATGACGACCATCTTCAGACCCTCGCGCTGCTTGAGACGACGGCACTTCGCGCGGATCTCGACGAGCGTCATGTTGGGGCTGTCGTCGATGTAGAGGGGCGCGTCGTTGATGCGGCCGCGGGTGGAGGCCACCGTGGTCCAGTCGCGCGAGTCGAGCGTTCCCTTGCGCATGCTCTGCAGGGGGATCTGACCCTCGGCGCTGAGCAGGCGCATGGCGATCTCGCTGCGACCCATTTCGAGCGAGAAGAAGATGCAGGGCGCGTTGGCGCGGATCGCGGCGGCGCGGGCGAAGTCGAGCGCGAGTGTCGACTTACCCATGGCGGGGCGCGCGGCGAGCACGATCATCTGGCCCGGGTGCAGACCGTTGGTCAGCTGGTCGAGACCGGCGAAGCCGGTGGGAATGCCCGTCATCGACCCGTCGCGGCCGCGAGCGGCCTCGATCTCTTCAACCGCGGCATCCACCGCCGTCGTCAGGGGGATGTAGTCCTCGGCGCTGTCATCGCCCGAGACGTTGTAGATCTCGGCCTGGGCGCTGTTGACGAGCTCGACCGGGTCGCCCTCGCCGGCGTAGCCCATCTGCACGATGCGCGTGCCGGCCTCGACCAGGCGCCTCAGCATCGCGCGCTCGGCGACGATCGAGGCGTAGTAGCCGGCGTTGGCGGCGGTCGGCACGATCGAGGTGAGCGTGTGGAGGTAGTCCGCTCCCCCGGCGCGCTGCAACTCGCCCGTCTTGATCAGCTCGTCGGTGACGGCGACGACGTCGGTCGGCTCGCCGTGCGAGTAGAGGGTGAGGATGGCCTCGAAGATCAGCTCGTGCTTCGGCACGTAGAAGTCGGGTCCGCGGAGCGACTCGATGACATCGGCCACGGCGTCCTTCGACAGCAGCATGCCGCCCAGAGCGCTCTGCTCGGCGAGCATGTCGTGCGGGGGCGTGCGCTCGGGGCGCGGCGCCTTTCCGAGACGTTCTTCGGCGATATCGGCGATCGACACGGGCTCTCCTTCGGTTCTCGGGCACCCCCGGCCGGGCCTCGCGCGCGTGCAGAACGACGCGGAAACGGGGCTCGGGGCGGCCTCGGCAGCATGAAATCACCGACGTCCGACATCGACGCGCGCGGCAACGCCATCCAGCTGCCCGAGGGGCTGCACCCACGCTAGATACCGCTTCCTCCACACGCAAATGACCCTGTGGATAACTCTGTGGAGAGACTGCGGGAAACGCCGCCAGGTCTGTGCACAAGTGCTGTGGAGAACTCCGTGGATGGAGACGAATATCGGGCGTGTATGCGCTGCTGATCTGGGCTTTATTTGTCCACAGTTTTCCTGGGGAAATCCCGTGTGAAGTGAACGTTGAAGGTTCCTGCTAGGAGCATTCACATGTGTACAACTCGGGGGATAACTCGCCGATCGCCTACCGACCCGGAGCCCTCCGTGTCAAATTTTTCTTCACCCTCCGGCGTGTCGCCTTTCACCCGCTCGTCACCCTCCAACTACTTAGATTTCACCCGACCTCTTCCGCCCGGGTGAATCCGGGCGTAACGTCGCCGCCCACAGGTTTCGGAGATTCACCTTTGGGGGGCGAATCATGGAGAACGCGTCCGGTCGGGGGGCACCGCACATGCTGCGGATGCTCCTCGTCGGCGTGTCCACCGCCCTCGGAGCAGCAGCTCTCTCCGTCGCTCTCTCGGCCTCTCCCGCCTCTGCGGACGACGGCTCGGGCGGGCTGCTCGGCACCATCGGCTCCACCGTGAACCAGGTCACCGACACGGTCGACGAGGTCGTCGGAACGGTCGTCTCGCCCACGGTCGAGCACGTCACCGAGACGGTCGCTCCCGTGACGCAGGTCGTCACCGAGGTCGCACCCGCCCCCGTCGCCGATGCCGTGACGACCACCACCGACACCGTTACGAACACGGTGTCCGAGGTCGTCGACACCGCCGATTCCACCGTCGGCAGCACGGTCGACACGGTCGGAGACGTCGTCACCGACGTCGCCGGCTCGGGGGTCGTGGGCGAGGTCGTCGCCCCCGTGGTCGACACCGTTCAGACGGTCCCCGTCGTGGGCGACGTGGTCAGCTCGATCGGCCTCGGAGACCTCATTTCGGGCGTCACCGACGCCGTCGACGCGGCCCTGCCCGTCATCGTCGGCACCCTCCCCCCGATCTCCCCCGTCATCCCCACGATTCCGGGCGTCCCGACGGTTCCCGGTGGCGACATCACCACCCCGATCATCGACATCGTGCCCGCCGAGATCTTCTCGGCAGCGGCCGTGAGCGATGCCACGGCGGTCGTCACCGGCATCCTCTCGACGGATCCCTCCCTCGTTCCGTCGTCGTCCCGCACGGCCCCCTCGAGCGGGGCGGCGACGGTCTTCAGCGCCACCTCGACGGGCGAGGTCTCTGCCGCCGTCGCCGGTGCGCAGAGCGCCCCCTCCGGGCCGCGGGGATCCGACGAACCCCTCACGACCTTCGGCGCCAGCACGGGCACCAGCTCGTCGGCATCCGGAAACTCCGGCTCGGGCGGCATGGGCGCCGCCACCGCCGACAGCGCCAAGCTCTTCACCGCTTCGCTTCTTCTCGACCGCCGGAACGTCGTCGACGACGACCTGCCCGGCACCCCGGTCTTCGGCACCGACGTCTCTCCTGACTGAGGACGGTCGCACCGTGCATCGCACGGCAGACGACCCCGCGCTTTCGCGCACCCTCATTCATCTACAGGAGAAACTCTCATGCGCAAGATCTACTCGCGTGTCCTTCTGGGCACGCTCGTCGGAGGCGGCCTCGCCGTCCTCGGAGCCGGCATCGCCAATGCCGCAGACACCTCAGGCGTCGACGGTCTGCTCTCGGGCGACCAGGTCGGTGTCTCGGTGAACCTCCCGGTCACCGTCGGCGGCAACGCCGTCTCGGTGCTCGGAGACAGCACCAGCGACGGCGCCGACACCTCGGCCCCCGCAGCCCCCGCACCCGCACCCGTCACCATCACCGACGGCAGCGACGGCGTGGGCTCGGGGAACCAGGGCCTCGTGTCGGTCAACGTCCCCGTGACGGTCGGCGGCAACGCCGTCTCGGTCATCGGAGACAGCCAGAGCACGGATGCCGACACCTCGGCGCCCGCACCCGAGGCCGCGGCCCCCGCGGCTGACAGCAGCACCGACGGCAGCGACAGCGTCGCCGGCGGCAACCAGGGCGTCATCTCGGTCGAGGCTCCGGTCACCATCGGCGGCAACGCGGTCTCGGTGATCGGCGACAGCAGCACCGACAACGCCGCAACCACCGGCGGCAGCACCTCCGGCTCGACCGGCGGCAGCACCGTCACCGACGGCACCGACGGCATCGGCGGCGGCAACGTCGTCGACGCCCCGGTCGGCCTGCCCGTCACCATCGGCGGCAACGCCGTGTCGGTGATCGGTGACAGCGTCTCGAACGACGCCGACACCACCGGCGGCACCACGGGCGGCACCGGCTCGACCGGCGGCACCGTGACTGACGGCACCGACGGCATCCTCGGCGGCAACGTCGTCGGACTCCCGGTGGGCGTGCCCATCACGGTCGGCGGCAACGCCGTCTCGGGCATCGGCGACAGCGTCACCGACGGCGCCACCACCACCGGCGGCTCCACTACCGGCGGAACCGGCACCACCGTCACCGACGGAACCGACGGCATCCTCGGCGGCAACGTGATCGGCCTCCCGGTCGGCATCCCCGTCACCATCGGCGGCAACGCCGTCTCGGGCATCGGCGACAGCGTCACCGACGGCGCCACCACCACCGGCGGCTCCACCACCGGCGGAACCGGCACCACCGTCACCGACGGAACCGACGGCATCCTCGGCGGCAACGTGATCGGCCTGCCGATCAACGCCCCCGTCACCATCGGCGGCAACGCCGTCTCGGGTGTCGGCGACAGCACCTCCGAGAACGCCACCACCACCGGCGGCACCACCGGCTCGACCGGCGGTTCCAGCACCGACGGCACGGGCAGCATCGGCGGCGGCAACATCATCGGTCTGCCGATCAACATCCCCGTCACCATCGGGGGCAACGCGGTCTCGGTGATCGGTGACAGCACCACCACCGGCTCGACCACCGGAACGCCCGGCACCCCCGGAACGCCCGGCACCCCCGGTACCCCCGGAACGCCTGGCACCCCCGGAACGCCCGGAACGCCCGGCACCCCCGGAACGCCCGGCACCCCCGGTACCCCGGGAACGCCCGGAACGCCTGGCACCCCCGGGACCCCCGGCACCCCCGGCACCCCGGGAACGAACGGAACGAACGGCACCAACGGCACCAACGGCGCCCCCGCCGTGACCGGTAAGGTCGCGTCGGTCGGCTCCGTGGCCGCCACCGGCATGGGCACCACCCGCGGCACCCTCGCCGTGACGGGCACCGACGGCTCGATGGCCGCCGGTCTCGGCATCGCCGGTCTGCTGACCCTGCTCCTCGGAGCCGGTCTGCTGCTGCGTCGCCGCCGCTCGGTCGCCTGACCCGGAGCGTTCGCCCACAGAACGCGACACCGGATGCCACGCCCTCGGGCCGGCATCCGGTGTCGCGGCGTGCCCGGACGTGACTCGCGGACGGCGGCCGACCCGAATCAATGCGAGCGTCGCCCTACGCGGGGTTCGGGGCGGATCTCGCCGTTCGGGGCGCGCGAATCTCGCCCCGAAGCGCAAGACGCGCCCCAAACGCCGAGCCACCGCGCGCCGCGCGGCGACCCCGGCACTTGCGCTCCGTCACCGCGCGCAGGGCCACCGCACCGGCCTGCGCCGGCGTTTGGGGCGAACTTTGCACTTTGGGGCGTGCAATTCGCGCCCCGAAATACGAAACCCGCCCCACACGCCGAGCCACCGCACCCGCGCGCCGCGACCCCGTCGGGTTACAGCGCCCCGCCGCGCCTCTCGCGCTCGAGGAACGCGATCGTCTCGGGCTGCTGCGGGGCGTCGAAGATCTGCGCGGGCGTGCCCTGCTCGACGATCTTGCCGCCCTTCATGAACACGATGCGGTCGGCCACCTCGCGCGCGAACGACATCTCGTGCGTGGCCATGAGCATGGTCGACCCGCGGTCGCGCAGCACCCGCACCAGGTCGAGCACCTCGCCCACCAGCTGGGGGTCGAGGGCCGAGGTGATCTCGTCGAGCAGCAGCAGCTCGGGGTCGGTCATCACGGCGCGCACGATCGCGACGCGCTGCTGCTGACCGCCCGACAGCCGGTCGGGGAACTCGCGTGCCTTCGCACCGAGACCCAGCTGCTCGAGCAGTTCGGTGCCGCGGGCGTAGGCCTCGGCCTTCGGCATCCCGTGCACTTTGCGCGCAGCCAGCGTGACGTTGTCGATCACGCGCAGGTGCGGAAAGAGGTTGAAATGCTGGAACACCACGCCGATGCGCGACCGGGCGGAATCCTGATCGATGGTCGGGTCGGTCAGATCGTCGCCGTTCAGCAGGATCTGGCCGTCGTCGACGCGCTCGATGAGGTTGATGGTGCGCAGCAGGGTCGACTTGCCCGAGCCCGAGGCACCGATCAGCACGACCACCTCGTGCTTCGCGATGTCGAGGTCGATGCCGTCGAGTACGACGTGGTCGCCGAAGGCCTTCCGCACCGCGCGGACGTCGAGCACGCTCATACGATCCCGCCCATCTGCTCGCGCTTGGCCAACCGCGCCGAGACGTAATCGGTGAGGCGGATCATCGGCAGCGCCATCGCCACGAACAGCAACGCCGCCACGATGTACGGCGTGAAGTTGTAGTACTCGGCCGCGGCGATCTGCGCCGCGCGGACGGCATCCACCGCTCCGAGCACCGAGATCAGCCCGACGTCTTTCTGCATCGACACGAAGTCGTTCATGAGCGCTGGCACGACCTTGCGCACGCCCTGCGGGATCACGACGATCCGCAGCGTCTGCCCGTGGGTCAGCCCCATCGATCGGGCGGCGACGCGCTGCGAGGGGTGCACGGCCTCCATGCCCGCGCGCAGCACCTCGGCGATGTACGCCGAGTACGTCAGCACGATCGCGATGGTCCCCCACAGCACGACCGGCACGCGCCCGAAGATCCCGAGCGCCGGCAGGCCGAAGCCCACCAGGTACAGCACGATCAGCAAAGGGATGCCGCGGAACAGGTCGGTGTAGATCGTGGCCAGGGCGCGCAGGGGAAAGAACACCGGCCCCCGCAGCGAGCGCATGACCGCGAGGGTCGTGCCGAGCACCGCCACGGCGAGCGCGGCGACGATGAGCACCTGAATGTTGACCCACAGCCCCGCGAGGATCGAGGGGAAGCTCTTGACCGCGATGTCGAGGTCGAAGAAGCTGCGGCGCACGTCTTCCCAGCCGGGGCTCGAGAGGATCGCCCAGCCGACGACCACGACGAAGACGACCGAGCTGACCAGCGCGATCAGCACCGACTTCGTCGACTGCTGACGCCGCGTGGCGCGCCGACCGAGCTCGAGCTCGCTCGGGCGCCACGCGGTGTCGGAAGACGTGGATGCCACGGAGTTACTTCAGCACGGGCGCGGCGGCCGTGCCACCGAGCCACTCCTGCTGCAGCTGGTCGAGGGTGCCGTCGGCCTTCAGGGCGTCGACCGCGTCGCTGACGGGGGTGGTCAGGGCCGAGCCCTTGGGCAGGACGTAGGCGAGCTCGTCGCCACCGGCGGAGGAGTCGGGCAGCTGGCCCACGACCTTGCCGTTGTCGAGCACGGCCCCGGCGAGGTAGAACGCGGTCGGCAGGTCGACGACGATCGCATCGACCTGGCCCGACTGGAGAGCGGCGACGGCGTCGTCGTTGGAGTTGAAGACGCTGAGGTTGGCCGTGCCCAGCTGGTCCTGGGCGACTTGGTAGCTGGTCGTGGCGCTCATGACGCCCACGGGGATGTTCTTCAGCTCGGCGACGGTCGTGGCCGAGGCGGCGGGCGAGGTGCCCGTCGTGACGATCGCCTGGGTGGTCGTGTAGTACGGCGACGAGAAGTCGACGGCCTGCTTGCGCTGGTCGGTGATCGAGAACTGCTGGACGTTCATGTCCCAGTCCTTCGGGCCCGGGGCGATCGCGCTGTCGAAGTTGGAGCGCACCCAGACGATGTCGTCCTTCGTGAAGCCGAGCTTCTCGGCGACGGCGCACGAGACGGCCGCCTCGAAGCCCTGGCACGAGGCGGGGTCGTCGTTCTCGACCCAGGGCGAGAACGCGGGCTCCCCGGTGGCGATCGTGAGCTTGCCGGCGGCGACGGTCTGCAGGGCGCCCTCGGTGGCGGGGGCGGAACCGGCGTCGGATCCGGTGGGGGCGAAGGCGCAGGCCGTCAGCGTGACGAGCGTGGCGGCGGCCACGGCGGTCAGGGCGGCGGCGCGGCGCAGGCGTGCGGAAGCGGTCACGATGTCTCCTCGTGGACGTATCGGGGTCATCCCCGGAGTGCTGTGATGTGCACAGCGTACCGAGCGGATGTTTCAGGGGATGTCGCCGGTGAAACCTGGGGACACGGGACGCGGCTACTCGGCGAGGCGCCAGTCGGCGAAGCTGAAGCCGGGAGAGACCACGCAACTGACCACGACCTCGGCGTCACCCGCCGGTCGGGCCGCCTGCCAGACCCCCGCGGGCACGGTGTGCTGCAGCACGTGCCCCGCGGCGAGATCGGGCCCGAGCGTCACGGTGCGCGCGGCCCCGGGCTGCTCTCCGCCGCCGCCGAGCGAGAGCTCGAGGGCTCCCGGCCCGTGCCAGAGCCACACCTCGTCGCTGGTCACGACGTGCCACGCGCTCTCTTCGCCCGGGGTCAGCAGGTAGTGGATGCACGTGGCCGCGGGCCGCGTGCCGGCGGGGGTGTCTACCTCGACGCTGCCGGTCCACATTCGGCGGAACCACCCGCCCTCGGCGTGCGGTTCGAGATCGAGCAGGACGGCGGTGGCGGGACGCTCAGCGGTCATCGGCGGATACTCCGGTCTCTCGGGTGAAGGCGGCGGATGCCGAGCGCACCTCGCCGTCGATGAACGTCGCGGCGGCACGCCCCTCGCCGTCGACGACGAGGTGCTCGATGGTGTCATCGACCTCCGACACCGGCACGTCGAAGAACGCGAGATCGGCCACGGCCCCCACCGCGAGATACCCCGTGCGAGCGGGCCCGGTGTCGAGCCCCATCGCGTGCGCTCCGCCCAGGGTCGCCGCGCGCAGCAGCAGCTCCGACAGGTCGCGGTTCACGTACCCCTGCGCACGCGCCAGGCGGTGAAGCGCCGACACGTCGGCGAGCAGATCGAGCGAGGGACTGGATGCCAACGAGTCGGTGCCCACGGCGAGCGCGTTGCCCTCGAGCAGGTACGCGGCGACCGGCGGCTCGTCGAGACCGATGACCGCATTCGAGCGCGGGCAGAGCGCCACGGTCGTCCCCCGCGCGCGCAGGATCGCCCGATCGCGCGCCGTCATGTAGACCCCGTGGGCGATGTGGCAATCGGGGCCGAGCACGCCGAGCTCGTCGACGAACTCGGTCGCCCCGGTGCCGAAGCCCTCGTCGCGGAGCGCGCGGAAGCTCGTCGGCCGGTGCAGCTGCCACGGCACGGCCTCACCGTGCTCGCGTTCGAAGGCGGCCTCGCCCAGGTGCAGGTGCAGACGGCTGCCGCGCTCGCGCACGATGTCGGGGATCTCGAGCAACGGCTCCACGTCGAGCGAGTACGGCGCGTGCGGAGAGAGGCCGGTCCCGGGAGGAGCGGGCAGCGCGTCGAGGCGCGCCTCCACCTCGGCGCGGCCGCGCTCGGCCCACGCCGCGTTCGTCCAGCTCATCACCTCCCAGTAGGTGATGCCGTGCAGCCGCGCGTCGTGCAACGCCGACGCCGCCTCGACGTCGGTGACGATGTCGGCCACCGCCGTGGTCCCCGCGGCGATCATCGCGAGCGCTCCGGTCCTGGCATCCGCCGCCCAGTCGTGACCGGCGCGATAGACGGGGGTGAACGCCTCGTCCCAGTCGTCGAAGCCCGCGTACGAGCCCCGGCCGACCTCGGCCATGCCGGTGTACTGCAGGTGCGAGTGGGCGTTGACGAGTCCGGGGGTGAGGACGCCCGGCCAGTGCACCTCGTCGAAGGCGACCCCGCGCGCCCGCAGTTCGTGACGCACCCAGTCGCGATCCCCGACATGCCGGATGCGCCCCCCGGCCACGGCGATCGCCCCGCCCGGGATGGGCGGTGCCGTCACGGGCACGACGAGGGATGCCGAATACAACACGGCGCTCATGCGTCACCGCCCGCGAATCGCGGCGACCGCCAGTCGTCGAGGCCTTCGGGGTCGAGGTCACGTCGGATGTCGACCGCCGCTCCCCGCACCGCGAGTGCCGTGCGGGCGACGAGGTCGTCGACCTCGGGCCCCAGGGCGTGGACACCCGGCGCGGGCCGCCGCTCGAGCACCTCCCCGAGCGCCGCGAGCTGCACCGAGAACGACAGGTCCATGATCTCGATGGGGTTGCCCTCGGCCGCCGTGATGTTCACCGCTCCCCCGCCGCCCAGCAGCAGAGCGGACCCCGCCTCGACGACCTCGCCCGGCACGCCCCCGGCGACCGCGACCACGCGGGCCCCGGCGGCGATCTCGGGCGTCACGGTCGCGGGCGCGCCGGTCGCCGACACCACCAGGGCTCCCTCGGCCAGTTCGAGCGCCCGGCCCGTGCGGAACCCGTCGTGCCGCGCTTCGAGCGCTCGCACGGGGTCGGTCTCGGCGACGCGCACCTCTGCCCCAAGGGCGCGGAGGTGCGCTGCCACACCCTGCCCGACCGGCCCGTAGCCGATGACGAGGGCCGGCTGATCCGTCAGCGCGATTCCCCGCTCCTCGAGCAGATCCGCGATCGCGAAGACGCACGACTGCCCCGTGCCGTAGCGGTTGTCGAACATGGTCTTGGTGCGCGCGTCGTTCACCGCCATCACGGCGCAGCGCAGCAGACCGGCATCCTGCATCCGGCGGAGCGGGGTCAGCCCGCTCATCGTCTCTTCGCAGGCCCCGATCCAACCGCCGACGAGCGCGGGATCGGCCTCGTGCGCCAGACGGATCAGGTGCGCCCCGTCGTCGAGCAGCACGTCGAGCCCCGCGCGGAGGAACCCCAGGGCCGCCGCGCGCTCCTCGGCACCCGCGAGCGCCGGATCCGCCGTCACCGCGAAGCCCCGCTCGCGCAGGTCGTCGGCGACCGCGACGTCGGTCTCGTCCGGGTGCGCGTACACCGACACCTCGGCGCCGCGCTCTCGCAGCAGCAGCGACAGCACGGCCGTCTTGGGCTCGAGCACCATCGCCACGCCCACCCGCAGACCGGTCAGATCGAGACGCTGGGCGAGGGCCGCGGCCACGGGCATGTGTTCTCGCGCGAAGGCGATCCGCCCCGCCGCATCGCCCCGCTCGGGCAGGGGCTTTCCGTCGAGCAGCATCCGGTCGGCATCCAGGTCGAACTCGACGCGTCCCGCACTCGGAGAGGGACTCGGGATGCCGCCCAGCCCCACCAACAGCTCCGCCAGCGCATCGGCGCCGGCCCCTGTCGCCGCGAAGGGGCGTCCGGCGATCATGAGGTTCGATGAGCGCGCGAAGCGGCGGACGATGCGCTCGGGTGCGCGATGGTCGGTCACGGCACTCAGCCTAGGGTCACGGCATCCCTCCCCCCGACGACCCCCGCGGCGGGCGGGTTCGGGGCGCATCCCGCACGTCGGGGCGGAAAATTCACGCCCCAACCGCAGAAACCCGCCCCAAACCGATGAAGGCGAACGCGAAAAGGCCCCGCCCTGCCGAAGCAGGAGCGGGGCCGAATCGTGCGTCGCGAATTACTTCGCGGCGACCACCTGGAGGGTGATCACGGCGGTGACGTCGTCACGCAGGCGAACGGTCGCCTCGTGCTCGCCGACCGACTTGATCGAAGAGGTGATCTGGATCTTGCGCTTGTCGAGCTCGCCCAGACCGGCAGCCTTGACGGCGTCGGCGACATCGGCGGGCTTGACCGAACCGAAGAGGCGACCCTCGTTGCCGGCCTTGACGGCCAGCTTGACGGTGTTCGACTCGAGCGTGTTCTTCAGCGACACGGCCTCTTCGTGGTCGTGGATCGCGCGGGTCTCGCGAGCAGCGCGGATCGACGCGACCTGCTTCTCGCCACCACGGCTCCACGACACGGCGAAGCCCTGCGGGATGAGGTAGTTACGGGCGTACCCGTTCTTGACCTCGACAACATCACCGGCGCTACCGAGCCCGGTGACCTCATTCGTGAGAATCAGCTTTGCCATCGGGTGCTCCTTAGCGGCCGGCGCCGGCGTAGGGCAGAAGAGCCATCTCGCGCGCGTTCTTGATGGCGCGGGCGATCAGACGCTGCTCCTGCACGGAGACACCGGTGATACGACGGGCGCGGATCTTGCCGCGCTCCGAGATGAACTTGCGGAGGGTGGGGACGTCCTTGTAGTCGATGACGCCGACGCGGATCGCCTTCGCGGGGGCTGCGTTCTTCGCGCCCTTCCGCGGCTTGCGGCGGTCACCAGTGGCCTTTCCAGCCATGCTTCCTTCTTTCGTGTGGTTCGGACGCCGAGTCGGTCACGCGGACCGGGACACGGCATCCGGAATTTCAGGGGTCGTCTCGCTCGAGAGCGGGGCGAAGTTCAGAACGGGGTGTCGTCTCCGTAGGAACCAGGAGTGCTCCACGCGTCTGCGCCGCCGTTGTTGCCGCCGCCGTTGTTCGAACCGGGCGTCGACCACGGCTCGTCGTTCGACTGCTGCACCTGCGCGCGCTGACCGCCACCGCCACCGTTGCCGCCACCGGCGGCACGCGTGACCTGGGCGGTCGCGTAGCGGAGCGAGGGACCGATCTCATCGACTTCGAGTTCGATGGAGGTGCGGTTGTTTCCCTCGCGGTCCTGGTACGAACGCTGCTTGAGGCGACCGGTCGCGATGACACGGCTGCCCTTCGTCAGCGAACCGGCGACGTGCTCGGCGAATTCGCGCCACACCGAGGCACGCAGGAAGAGCGCCTCGCCGTCCTTCCACTCGTTCGCCTGACGGTCGAACGTGCGGGGGGTCGACGCGATGGTGAAGTTCGCGACCGGGAGCCCGTTCTGCGTGTACCGCAGCTCGGGGTCGGCCGTGAGGTTACCCACGACGGTGATGACGGTTTCGCCGGCCATCGTCGTTACTTCGCAGCCTTCTCGGCGGACTCGACCTTGCGGGGAGCGGCGGCCTTGCGGGCGGCCTTCTCCTCGGAGCGCTTGGCCTCGGCGGCGACCTGGGCGATCGCTTCTTCGGCGCGCAGGACCTTGGTGCGCATGATCTGCTCGTTCAGCTTCAGCTGACGGTCGAGCTCGTTCGTGGCCTCGCTGGTCGCGACGAAGTTGACGACGGCGTAGATGCCCTCGTTCTTCTTGCGGATCTCGTAGGCGAGACGACGGCGGCCCCAGATGTCGATCTTGTCGATGGTTCCTCCATCGGCCGTGATGACCTTGAGGAATCCGTCGAGCTTCGGAGCGACCTGGCGCTCGTCGATCTCGGGATCGAAGATGACCATGAGTTCGTACTGGTGCGTCACTAACCCACCTCCTTCGGACTAGAACGGCTGACGGGCATTTCCCGGCAGCAGGAGGGTGTGTTGCACGTCGTCACGGGCTCACACGCGCATGGGCGTCGCCGGACAACCTTCGTAGTCTAACGGATGCCGCTCGCCTCGGGGAATCGGACATCGGTAGCGTGGACGTGACCAGACGACGGCGGAGGGCCGCATGGCAGGGATCCGACCATTCGACGCACGAGCGTTGCTGACGCCGCCCGACCCCCGGGCCGCGAAGGCATTCACCGCCGACCTGCGCAAAAGGGGCCGGCTCCCGGGCACGGGTGCGGCCGTCGTCACCTTCGCCATCGCGTTCGCGCTCATCGGCGGGATCGGCGTCGTCATCATCGTCGCGGCGGTGCTGCTGGCGCCGGTGCTGCGCGAAGGGTCGTTCATCCTCGGCATCCTGTTCCTCTTCCCGATCGTGCTGGGTCTCGGCGGGCTGGCGCTGGCGTGGTTCCTCGGCCAGAGGACCCAGCGCACCCAGGAGGACCGCCGCTGGCGGCTCGCGGGATTCAGCCGCGACGTGGGCATGGAGTACGTGCCCGCGGTGCCGACTCCCCCGCTTCCGGGGGTGCTGTTCGGGGTCGGCGGCGACCGCACGGGCTACGACATCCTGCGCGGGCGCGAGCCGCGGTTCGTCGAGATCGGCAACTACTCGTACACGACGAGCGACGGCAAGAACACGCATACCTCGCGCTGGGGCTACATCGCGATCCGCCTCGACGTCCCCCTCCCCCACATCGTGCTGGATGCCGTGGGCAACGGGGTGAAACTCGGCCTGTGGGAGCGCGGGCAGCGGTTGAGCCTCGAGGGCGACTTCGACCGGTACTTCCACCTGTCGTGCCCCCAGGGCTACGAGCGCGACGCGCTGTACCTCTTCACCCCCGACGTGATGGCGCGTTTCATCAACAACGCCTCGGCGCTCGAGGTCGAGATCGTCGACGACTGGATGTTCCTCTACTCGCCCGACGAGCTCTCGACCCTCGACCCGGCCCGGTGGGCGTGGGCGTTCGCGGTCGTCTCGGCGCTGCTCGACAAGCTCGAGCAGTGGGGGCGGTGGCGCGACGACAGGCTGCAGGAGGGGGCTTTCGCACCGCGACCCGTTCCGGTCGCCGCGACGCCGGGAGCCGTTGCACCGACAGCCGCGGCGCCGACACCCGCGCCCCTGCCGATGACGTTCACCCCCGCGCCGGTCGGAGTCGCCCCTCCCGGTCAGAGGCTCAAACGCAGCAACGCCTGGCTCATCGCCCTGCTCGTCGTGGCCGGGTCCCTCGTCGTCATCCCGCTCGTCGTCTTCGCGGCCGGCTTCCTCTTCTTCTTGGCACAGTGAACATGACTCTCGACACCACCGCCCTGACCCAGCCGATCGACCGGGCGAAGGTCCGCGCCTTCAGCAAGGCGCTGCGCGAGAAGGGAATGCTGCAGAGCCGCGCGTTCACGATCATCGTGTTCGCGTTCGTGGGCCTCGCGGCCCTGTTCATCGTCGTTCCGACCTTCGTCTCGTTCATGGCGATCGCGTTCACGGGCAGCAGCGGCAGCGTCTTCGGGCTCCTGCCCTTCGCGATCATGCTCGTCGTCGCGGGGCTCATCGCGTGGGCGGTCATCCGCGGGGTCGGCGGCGCCGCGGCACGCCGCTACCGGCTGAGCCTGTTCGCGAGCGCGAACGGCATGACGTGGCATCCGGGATATTCGAACCCCCGACTCCCGGGCATGATCTTCGACCTCGGCCGCAACCAGGAGCTGCACGACGTGATGCGGCGGACGCAGCCGCGCACCCTCGAGGTGGCCAACTACACGTACGAGACCGGGTCGGGCAAGAACAAGCAGACCCACCGCTGGGGATACGTGGCGCTGCGGCTCGACACCCCTCTGCCCCACATCGTGCTGGATGCCGCGGGCAACAACGGTCTGTTCGGCGGCTCGAACCTGCCGATCACGTTCGGACGCGACCAGCGCCTGAGCCTCGAGGGCGACTTCGACCAGCACTTCGCGCTGTACTGCCCCGAGGGCTACGAGCGCGACGCGCTTTACCTCTTCACCCCCGACGTCATGGCCCGCTTCGTCGACAACGCCGCGGCCCTCGACGTCGAGATCGTCGACGACTGGCTGTTCCTCTACGCCAAGCGCGACCTGACGACCCTCGACCCCGCGACCTGGGAATGGCTGTTCGCCACGGTCGCCGCGATCGACGACAAGCTCGCGCAGTGGGCGCGCTGGCGCGACGACCGCCTGACCCGAGCGACGACCGGGGCCGTGGCATCCGGGATCCCGGGGGCCACCATCCAGGGCGCTCCCCTGCTCACCCCGCCGCCCGCGGGCGTGGCCCGCGAGGGGCGGCGACTGAAGCGGGGAATCCCCGTGTGGTCGTTCGTCGTGATCGCCGGTTTCGCCGCGTGGTGGATCCTTACGACGGTCTTCGGGCGCTGACGCGGGGCACGCTCCGCCGGCGTCCGGCCCATCGCGCTGAATCACTGACCCTGCGCAATGTCAGCCGATACGACTCGGGGCCCCCACGCTGCGTACGTGAGGGCCCCGCTCTCGTCAGTCGTCAGACCCCGCGGGTCGACCGCCACAGCTCGCGGCGGTTCTCCTGCTCGACCGGGTCCGGCACCGGCAGCGACACGAGCAGGCGCTTCGTGTAGTCGTCGCGCGGCTCGGTGAGCACCTGCACGGTCGTGCCCTGCTCACGGATCACGCCCCGCTGCAGCACGACCACGCGGTCGGCCACCTCGTCGACGACGGCGAGGTCGTGGCTGATGAACAGGCACGCGAACCCGAACTCCGCCTGCAACTGCGCGAACAGCTGCAGCACACGCGCCTGCACCGACACGTCGAGCGCCGAGGTCGGCTCATCGGCGATGAGCAGCTTCGGGTCCAGGGCGAGGGCTCGAGCGAGCGAAGCGCGCTGGCGCTGACCACCCGACAGCTCGTGCGGGTAGCGATCGCCGAACGCGGTCGGCAGCTGCACGGCATCTAGCAGCTCGTTCACGCGCTGGCGGGCGGCGCGGGCTCCCGAGACGCGACGGTGCACCACGAGCGGCTCGGCAATGCACTCCGCGATCGTGAGCAGCGGGTTGAAGCTCGTCGCCGGGTCCTGGAAGACGAAGCCGATGTCGGGGCGCGTCTTGGCGAGCGTGCGGGGCTTCGCGCCGTTCATCTCGGTGCCGAGGACCTTGAGCGATCCCCCGACGACCGAGGTGAGACCGACCATCGCGCGACCGATCGTGGTCTTGCCCGAGCCGGACTCTCCGACCAGACCGAGCACTTCGCCGGGGCCGATCCAGAAGTCCACGCCTTTCACGGCGACGACCCCCGGCGACCCGAAGCGACCGGGGTACCCGATCTCGACCTTGTCGGCCACGACGAGGCTTCCCGCCGGCGGCGAGGTGGGTGCCGCATCGGCGAGCGACTGCCGCGAGCTCTTGCCGCGACCCACGTGCGGCACGGCCGCGAGCAGTTCGCGCGTGTACTCCTCGCGCGGGGCGGCGAACAGCTCGCGCACGGGCGCCTGCTCGACGATGTCGCCGCGGTACATCACGATCACGCGGTCGGCGAGGTCGGCGACGACGCCCATGTTGTGCGTGATGAGCACGATCGTCGCGCCGAACTCGTCGCGGCACGTGCGCAGCAGGTCGAGGATCTCGGCCTGCACCGTCACATCCAGCGCCGTGGTCGGCTCGTCGGCGATGATCAGGCCGGCGTTCAGCACGAGGGCCATCGCGATGACCACGCGCTGCTTCTGCCCGCCCGAGAACTGGTGCGGGTAGTCGTCGACGCGCTTCTCGGGATCGGGGATGCCGACGCGGCGCAGGATGTCGACGGCCTTGGTCTTCGCCTCGGACTTCGACAGCTTCTCGTGCGCGCGCAGGCCCTCGGCGATCTGCCACCCGACCGTGTAGACCGGGTTGAGGGCGGTCGACGGCTCCTGGAACACCATCGCCGCGTCGCGCCCGCGCATCTCGCGCAACTGGGCGCGGGTGGCGTGCACGATGTCGGTCTGGTCGCCGTCGCGACCTCGCACGATGACCGCGCCCGACAGCGTCGCCGTCTCGGGCAGCAGCCCCAGCAGGGTGTTGGCGGTGACGGTCTTGCCCGAGCCCGACTCGCCGACGATCGCGAGCACCTCGCCCGCGTGGGCCTCGAGCGAGATCCCGTTGATCGCCGCGACCGGCTCGCCATCGGTGGCGAAGGCGACGCGCAGGTCGTCGATCCGGGCGACGGGGGCGGTGGTGCCGGTCATGAGGGGCTCCCATCGGAGGGGGCGGATGCCGGGGACCCGGCGGGGGACACGGTGGTCGAGGCTTCGGCCGGAGACGTCGACGGATCGACCGCGGTGACGGGAGCGGGAGCGCGACCCGCGCGGCGGCGCGTGCGCAGACGCGGGTCGCTCAGGTCGTTGAGGCTCTCGCCGACGAGGGTGATGCCGAGCACGGCGAGCACGATCGCAACTCCCGGCGGGATCGCCGTCCACCAGATTCCGCTGGTCACGTCGCTCACCGAGCGGTTGAGGTCGTAGCCCCACTCGGCGGCGGCGGTGGCCTCGATGCCGAAGCCGAGGAAGCCGAGGCCCGCCAGGGTCAGCAGCGCCTCGGAGGCGTTCAGCGTGACCACGACCGGCAGCGAGCGCGTCGAGTTGCGCAGCACGTGACGCAGCAGGATGCGTGCCGTGGGCACCCCGATCACGCGCGCCGACTCGACGAAGGGCTCGGCCTTCACGCGCACCACCTCGGCGCGGATCACGCGGAAGTACTGCGGCACGAACACCACGGTGATCGAGATGGCGGTGGCCAGGATGCCACCCCACAGGGTCGACTGCCCCTTGGTGATCGCGATCGACATGACGATGGCGAGCAGCAGCGAGGGGAACGCGTAGATCGCGTCGCACAGCACCACGAGGATCCGGTCCAGCCAGCCGCCGAAGTAGCCGCCGACGAGACCCAGGAAGATGCCGAGGAAGATCGAGAACGCGATCGCGCAGAGGATCACGAGCAGCGCGGTCTGCGCTCCCCAGATCACGCGCGAGAGGACGTCGTACCCGCCGACGGTCGTGCCGAGCAGGTTCATCGCGCTGGGCGCTTGCTGGGTGCCGAACTTCACACCGTCGGCCTCCTGCTGCGCGAACCCGTAGGGCGCGAGAAGAGGGGCGAACAGAGCCGTCAACAGGAACACCGTGGTGATCACGAGGCCGAGCACGAGCATGGTGCGCTGCAGGCCGACGCTGCGGCGCAGGTGCGAGATCACCGGCAGGCGGTCGCGAAGCGGCACCTTGCGCACCGTCACGCTGTCGTCGGAGAGGGCGGGGGTCATGGCATCCGACATGTCAGTACCTCACTCGCGGGTCGATGATCGCCGCGATGACGTCGACCAGGAAGTTGGTGAAGGCGACCAGCACGGCGATGATCACGACGATGCCCTGCACCGCCACGAAGTCACGGGCCTTGAGGTACTCGCTGAGCATGAATCCGAGGCCCTTCCACTCGAACGTCGTCTCGGTCAGCACCGCACCCGACAGCAGCAGGGCGATCTGCAGGCCGATCACGGTGATGATCGGGATCAGCGCGGGACGATAGGCGTGCTTGGTGACCAGGCGGTACTCCCCCACGCCGCGCGAGCGCGCCGAGGTGACGTACTGGGCACCGAGGGTGCCGATGACGTTCGTGCGCACCAGACGCAGGAAGATCCCCGCCGTCAAGATGCCGAGAGCCACACCGGGCAGGATCGCGTGGATGAGGACGTCACCCGCGGCCGCCCCGTCGCCCAGGCGGATCGCATCGAGCAGGTAGATGCCGGTGGGGTTCTCGATCGAGGCGAACTTCAACTCGGTGCGGGTGCTCGCACGACCGGCGACCGGGAGGACGCTCAGCCACACCGAGAAGACGAGCTTGAGCAGCAGCCCGACAAAGAAGATGGGCGTCGCGTAGCCGAGGATCGCCCCGATGCGCAGGGTCGCGTCGGGCCAGCGGTCGCGCTTGTACGCGGCGATCAGACCGAAGGGGATGCCGATGAGCAACGCGACGAAGAGCGCGTAGATCGCGAGCTCGAGGGTGGCGGAGCCGTACTGCAGCAGGATCTCGATCACCGGACGGTTGTCGGTGAGCGTCGTGCCGAAGTCACCGCGGAGGATGCCGCCGATGTACTCGAAGTACTGCACGATCAGCGGCCGGTCGTAACCGGCCTGCGCGATGCGCTCCGCGAGCTGATCGGGGGGAAGACGGCCGCCGAGGGCGGCGGTGATCGGGTCGCCCGTGATGCGCATGAGCACGAACACCACGGTGACGAGGATGAACACCGTCGGGATGATCAGGAGCAGACGGACCAGGATGTAACGCCACAGTCCTCCGCCCTTGGGAGAGACGGGTTTGGCGATGTCGGCAGCGTCGACGGCGGTGACCATACGGGAGAGACCTCACTCAACGGGGGAACGGCGCCTCATCGCTCCGCTCTCACCCGACGACCGAGGGTACGTGACCCCGGTCGTCGGGTGAGCGGAATCGCGCGAGGCGCCGATTCGGTCTTACTTGTGCAGCGGTGCGTAGCGGAACTTGAACGACCCGTCGAGGACGGCGCCCTCGACGCTCGAGCCCACGATCGCGACCTGCTTGCCCTGGAGCAGCGGCAGCGTCGAGAGGTCGGCGGCCACCTTGTCCTGGATCTCGCCGATCTCCTGCTCACGCGTGGTCTTGTCGGTCTGCGTCGCCTGGTCGACGAGCAGCTTCTGAACCTCGGCGTTGTCGTAGTGGTTCAGCAGGAAGTTGTCCTTCGCGAAGAACGGGGTGAGGTAGTTGTCGGCATCCGAGTAATCCGGGAACCAGCCGAGCTGGTACGCGGGGTACGCGTCGGCCTTGCGGTCCTTGGTGTACTGCACCCACTCGGTCTGCGCGAGGTTGACCGTGAACAGGCCGTCCTTCTCGAGCTGCGCCTTGACCGCGGCGTACTCGTCACCCGACGAGGGGCCGTAGTGGTCGCCGTTATACTGCAGGTTCAGCGTGACGGGGGTCGACAGACCGGCCGCCTCGAGGGTCGCCTTGGCCTTGGCGGCGTCGGGCTTGCCGCTGCCGTCGCCGTACATGTCCTTGAGCGCCTCGTTGGCACCCGCGAGACCCTGCGGCACGTAGGAGTACAGCGGCGAGTAGGTGTCCTTGTAGACGTCGGTCGCGATCGCCTGGCGGTCGACGAGGTCGGCCGCGGCCTGACGGATCGCGAGCGACTTGGCGGCGTCGGCATCGGGGGTCTTCGTGCCGTACGGCATGGTGTCGAAGTTGAAGACGATGTAGCGGATCTCGCCGCCGGGGCCGTCGACGACCTTGACCGCGTCGTCCTTCTGCAGGTCGGCGACGTCGGTCGCGCTCAGGCTGCGGTAGGCGACGTCGATCGCACCCGACTGCACGTCGAGCTTGAGGTTCGACGAGTCGGCGTAGTACTTGGTCGAGATGCCGCCGTTGGCCGCCTTGGGAAGCGACCCCATGTAGTCGGCGTACGGCTTGTACGAGATGAGCTCGTTCGGCTTGTACGAGTCGATCGTGTACTGACCGGCGAAGGCCTTGCCCTCGACGATCGCGTCGTCCGAGGTGACGGCGGTGGCCGAGAAGACCTCTTCGTCGACGATCGGCGCGGCGGGGCTCGAGAGGATCTGGGGCCAGACCTGGTCGTTGCCGTTCTTCAGCGTGAACACGACCGTCGTGTCGTCGGGAGCGGCGACGCTCTCGAGGTTGCCCAGCAGCGACGCGGGGCCGTTCGGGTCGTTGATCGCGACCTGGCGGTCGAACGAGAACTTCACGTCGGACGACGTGAGGTCGTGGCCGTTCGCGAACTTCAGGCCCGACTTGAGCGTGACCGTGTACTCGGTCGGCGAGGTGAACTCGGCCGACTCGGCGATGTCGGGGGTGACCTCGGACGTGCCGTACTGGCTGTTCATGAGGAAGGGGTAGATCTGCGTCATGACGGCGAACGATCCGTTGTCGTACGAGCCGGCCGGGTCGATCGAGGTGATCTTGTCGGTGGTGCCGATGACGAGGGGGTCGGTCGAGCCGCCGTCGGAGGCGCCGCCTCCGGTGGTGGTCGTGCAACCTGCCAGAACAAGGGCCGAGGCGCCGAAGGCGCCGATGACGAGGCCGAGACGGCCCCGCCCACTGATGTGCAGTGTCATGAATTACCTCTGCTGTGAAGTGTCGACTGCGACAAGCGCCGTAGTCCCTCGGACATCCTTGACCGGGGAAGTGTCAACGGTAAACCCGATCCGCGCATATTTACGAGACCGAAACCCGCCGGAGACGGCACCGGGTACCGATTCCCGTCGGATGCGTTCCGGCGTTCAGCCCCCCAGGAGCGGAAATATTCCTGTTCGGGAGGCCTTCTCGCGATGACCGCGAACAGAGAATTCACCCGCTGCGGGCCCCGGGGCGTCCCCGACCGTCAGTGCGCCGACCACCCGCCGTCCATGAGGTAACTCGAGCCGGTGACCATCGCGGCATCCGGACCCGCCAACCATAGGGCGAGAGAGGCGACCTCCGCGGGCTCGACGAGGCGCTTGATCGCGGCATCCTTCAACAGGATCGTCTCGAGCACCTGCCCCTCGGCGATGCCGTGCGTGCGGGCCTGATCGGCGATCTGCTTCTCGACCAGCGGCGAGCGCACGTATCCGGGATCGATGCACACGCTCGTCACCCCGTGCGGGCCGCCCTCGAGCGCGGTGGTCTTGGACAGCCCCTCGAGGCCGTGCTTGGCGGTGACGTACGCCGACTTGTACTCCGAGGCGCGGATGCCGTGCACGCTCGAAACGTTCAGCACCCGCCCGAACCCGCGCTCGTACATGCCGGGCAGGGCGGCGCGGATCAGCAGGAACGGGGCCTCGAGCATGAGCCGCAGCATGAACGAGAAACGCTCGGGGTCGAACTCCTCGATGGGGCTGACGTGCTGGATGCCGGCGTTGTTGACGAGGATGTCGACGTCGAGGTGCAGCTCGCGCAGGGCCGCCGTGTCGGAGAGGTCGACGTGCCACGCCTCGCCCCCGACCTCGGCCGCCACGCACTCTGCCTGTTCGCCGTTCACGTCGGCGACGGTGACGTGGGCCCCGGCGCCGGCGAAGGCGCGGACGATCGCTTCGCCGATCCCGCTCGCTCCCCCGGTGACGAGGGCGCGGCGGCCGGTCAGGTCGGTGCTCATCGGGCTCCCCTCACCCCCGTCGTCGCCGGGGCCGCCGCGGTGCGTGCGGCGTCGGCGGCGTCGATGTCGCGCAGCGAGATGCCCCGCGTCTCCTTCAACGACAGCACGGCGATCGAGGTCACGATGCACGCCACGACGATGTAGATCGCGATGGGCAGCCACGAGCCGAAGTCGCGCAGCCACTGCGTCGCCAGGATCGGGGCGAGCGAACCCGCGAGGATCGCCGTGACCTGCGCGCCCAGCGAGACGCCCGAGTAGCGCATGCGGGTCGGGAACAGCTCGGCCATGACCGCGGGCTGCGGGGCGTACATCCCGGCGTGGAAGATCAGACCGATCGTCACCGCGAGCACGATCATCACGGGGTTGAGCGTGTCGAACATCGGGAAGGCGAAGAACGCCCAGGTTGCGCTGAGGACCGCCCCCGCGAGGTACACCGGGCGGCGACCGACGCGGTCGGACAGGCGGCCGAGCGGCGGAATCACGGCGAAGTGCACGATGTGGGCGATCAGCAGGGCCAGCAGCAGCTGACTGGTGTCGTACGAGTGCACGATCTTCAGGTAGACGATCGAGAAGCTGACGACGATGTAGTAGACGATGTTCTCGGCGAAGCGCACGCCCATCGCCTGCACGACGCCCTTCGGGTAGCGGCGCAGCACCTCGACGACACCGAACGACGTCGCCTTCTCTTTCTCGACCTGCGCCTTGGCCTCGAGGAAGATCGGGGCCTCTTCGACGTGGCGGCGGATCCAGAAGCCGACGAGCACGATCACGGCCGACAGCCAGAACGCGATGCGCCAGCCCCAGTCGAGGAAGGCGGCGGGGCTGAGCACGAACGAGGTGATCAGCAGCACGAGGGTCGCCAGCAGATTGCCCACCGGAACGGCGGCCTGCGGCCAGCTCGACCAGAACGCGCGACGACGGTCGGGGCTCTGCTCGGCCACGAGCAGCACTGCGCCGCCCCACTCCCCGCCGACCGCGAAGCCCTGGATGAAGCGCAGGGCGACGAGCATCGCGGGAGCCCAGTAGCCGACGCTCGCGAAGCCGGGCAGGCAGCCCATGAGGAAGGTCGCGACGCCGACGATGATGATCGTGGCCTGCAGCGTGGGCTTGCGGCCGAAGCGGTCGCCAATCTGGCCGAATACGATCCCGCCGAGGGGGCGCGCGATGAAGCCGACAGCGTAGGTGACGAACGCGGCGATGATGCCGTCGAGCGGCGAGCCGGACGAGGGGAAGAAGAACGTGCCGAAGACCAGGCTCGCGGCCGTGGCGTAGAGGAAGAATTCGTACCATTCGACGACCGTGCCGGCCATCGAGGCGGCGACGACCCGACGGATGCGGTTCGAGGCGGGGGCGTCTGCGCTGCGGCGCGACGCGGCGGTGGGGGGTTCCATGCTGCTCCTTCGGTGTCGACGGTGACGACCGCGCCTCAGTCTGAGGTGGTCCGCGGCGCGCGACAATGCCCAGTCCCGCTCCCCCGCTGTGCAGAATTGCACACATGGATGCCGGAAGCGTGCGCGCAGATGACTTGCTGATGCTGTTGGCCGTGGCCCGCACGGGTCGGTACACAGCGGCCGCACAACTGCGCGGTGTCGATCACACCACCGTCGCGCGGCGGATCGCCGCCCTCGAGGAGGCCCTGGGCGGCAGGCTCGTCGCGCAATCCGGCCGCGGGTGGGAGCTCACGACACTGGGTGCGCACGCCGCCGAGACCGCCGGGCGCATCGAGGCGGCGATGTCGCAGCTCGCCGCCGGGGGAGTTGAGCCCGACCCGGTGTCGGGGGTCGTCCGCATGTCGGCCACCGACGGGTTCAGCGCCTACATCGCCGCTCCCGCCATCGCGAGCCTGCGCGAACGGCATCCGGATCTCGTCGTCGAGGTCGTCGCCGCCCAACGCCGAGCCGCCCTGCACCGCCCCGGCCTCGATCTCGAGGTGGTCGTCGGTCAGCCCCAGACCTCGCGCGGGACGACCGTCGAGCTGGGCTCGTACGCTCTCGGCATGTACGCCTCGCGCTCGTACCTCGAACGCCACGGGCGCCCACGCGATCTCGACGAGCTGCAGACGCACGGCCTCGTGTACTTCGTCGACGCGATGCTCCAGGTCGAGGCCCTCGATCTGCCCCGCCGCGTCGTGCCCCGCATGCGCGACGGGGTCACCTCGACGAACGTGCTCGTGCAGGTCGAGGCGACGCGCGCCGGGGCCGGCATCGGCATGCTCCCGTGCTTCGTCGCCGACCGCCACGCCGACCTCGAGCGTCTGCTGCCCGAGACGATGACCGAGCGGCTGCCCTACTGGATGGTCGTGCGTGCCGACTCGATGCGCATCCCCGCCGTGGTCGCCCTGGCCGACGCGCTGAGGGAGCAGACGGCGTGGTCGAAGGCGATGCTCGACGGGGTGGGATGAGGCGTCGTCAGGCCGCGGTGCCCAGCGCGCGGAGCTCGTCCGCAGCCTCGGCGCCCGTCCGCAGGCCGAGCTGAGGCGCGACCTCGGTCGCCAGGAGCTCGATCGACCGGAGTGTCACCTCGTGGACCGGATCGACGGAGTGCACCTGGAACGCCACATCGGTCGCGAGCTCCAGGGTGCGATCTTTGTGGAGTGACGCGACGACGTCGTCGACCGTGCCCAGGTGGGTGTTGGTGAGCGCCGCCAGATCGCGCAGGTCACCGTCGGCATTCCGCTGGAGGAATGTACGCGCGAGGCGCCGGATGCCGGCATCCGCCCCCGCCCACACCTCCTCGCGGCGATCGGCGTCGACGACCACGGCGGTGCGTGACGCCAGGACACGCGGAGCGACACCGCGGGGGAGTGCCGCGAGGTACGCCTCGACGATCGGCACCTGCACCTCGTGCAGATCGTGACCGTCATCGCGCGGCTGCGTGCGCGAGAGCAGCAGTCCATCACCGGCGGCCCCCGCACGACGGCCGCCATCGACCGAGAACGTCGCCTGCCAGAGCCGACCGCCGAGGTGCGGTGCCGGGGGGTTGAGGCGCAGATCGGTGTTCCGGATGCCGCGCCCGGCGAAGGCGTCGCGCAGCACCTCGACGTGCGCCGCCTGAATCGCCCGGCGGTCGTCGGACGACCGCTCGAACGCCGCGAACGATGAGGGTGTGCCGCCCATCCCGATGCCCAGCTGCACGCGCCCGCTGCTGAGGGCGTCGACGAACGCGGCGTCTTCGGCCACGCGCACGGGGTCGTCGATGGGGAGGGTCACGATCCCCGTTCCCAGCGCGATGCGCTCGGTCTGCACGGCCGCCGCCGCGAGGAACGGGAACGGCGACGGCAAGCCGCCCTCGTCGCGATCGAAGTGATGCTGCGCCACCCACAGGGAGGCGAATCCGAGCTGATCGGCGGAACGGACCTGCTCGAGCGCCTTTCGATAGCGGTCGCCGTCGGTGCCGGCATCCAAGATCCGCGTGAAGAATCCGAGGCGTGCGCCGCTCATGCGACCTGTCCCTCCCGGGCCGCCGCGCGGCCCCCTTCTCGACGTATGCACGGAGTGGAATACCCCCATACTCCCAGGCTAGGCCTGGATACGCGCGCCGGGACCGATCTCGGGAGCCGTTCGGCGGAAACTCAGCGCGCGGCTACCCCGATCGGATCGCCCGTCCGCGCCAGGTCCGCCTCGAGTTCGCGGACGATCGGGATCACCGTCTCGCCGAAGTGCTCCAGCTCCTCCTGGAAGTGCAGGAAGCCGAGCAAGAAGAGATCGACCCCGCGCTTCTTGTACTCGATGATGCGCTCGGCGATCTGCTGCGCATCTCCGAACAGCTGGGTGCGGAACCCGTCGTTGTACTGCACGAGGTCCTCGAGCGAAGAGTCCGCCCACATGCCCTTCTTGTCGGCCGTGGAATTGCCCGCCTCCTGCACGCTCTTGCGGAAGCCCTCGACGGCGCCCGAGTCGGCGTGGGCGATGATCTCGCGCAACTGCGCCTCGGCCTCGGCGCGGCTGTCGCGCTGGATGACGAAGCCGTTCAGCCCGAAGCGCGTGCGTCGACCGTGCTCGGCCGCGACGCGGGTGACGTCGTCGTACTGCTCGGTGAAACCGTCGAAGTCCTTGCCGTTCGAGAAGTACCAGTCCGAGAACGCACCGCCGTTGAAGCGCGCAGCCGTGGAGTTGCCGCCCTGGAAGATGTCGGGGTGCGTCCGCCCGGGCACCTCGAACGGGAACGGGCGCAGCGTGAAGTCGGTGATGTCGTAGTACGTGCCGTGGAACGAGAACTTCTCCTGCGTCCACAGACCGCGCAGCACCTGGATGAACTCGGCCGCGCGCTCGTACCGCTCGTCGTGCTCGAGCCACTCCAGCCCCAGGTCGGTGTACTCGTCCTTGAACCATCCGCTGACGACGTTGACCGCCGCACGACCGTGCGAGAACTGATCCGCCGTGTTGATGAACTTCGCCAGGACAGCCGGATGCCAGATGCCGGGGTGGATGGCGGCGATGACCTTGAGCTTCTCGGTGGCCAGCAGCAGGGCCAGGCTGATCGAGGTGGACTCGTGCTGCTGCGCGGCGCCGTAGCTGGAGGCGTACCGCACCTGGCTCAGGGCGTACTCGAACCCGACCCGCTCGGCCGTGCGAGCCAGCTTCACGTTGTAGTCGTAGTCCCAGTCGGTGCGCTGTTCGATCGAGCTGATGACGAGCCCGCCGCTGACGTTGGGCACCCAGTAGGCGAACTTCAGCGGCTCGTGGGTGGGCGGAAAGTCGGTCATGGGGTTCTCCTCGCGGATCGGAACCCGGCAAACTTCGCACCGCTTCGGCCATCGGTCAACGACATGTGACGGACCGTTTCGCCCCGTGACGCCGGGCGACGCCGACCGGGTGAGGATGGAGCCATGACCTCCCCCCAGCGCGTGCGTTTCGGCTACTGGACCCCCATCTTCGGCGGGTGGCTGCGCAACGTCGACGACGAGCAGACACCCGTGTCGTTCGCCCACATCGCCGAGATCGCCCGGGCGGCCGAAGAGGGCGGATTCGATCTGACGCTCATCCCCGAGCTGAATCTCAACGACATCAAGGGCGTCGAGGCGCCGTCGCTCGACGCCTGGACGGTGACCGCGGGACTCGCCGCCGTGACCTCGAAGCTCGAGCTGCTCGCGGCCGTGCGCCCGGGCTTCCACAATCCCTTCCACACCGCCAAGCAGGCGGCGACCATCGACGAGATCAGCGGGGGACGCTTCACCCTGAACGTCGTCTCGGCGTGGTGGGCCGAAGAGGCCACGCAGTACGACGGCCTCTTCAGCGCCCACGACGACCGCTACGCCCGCACGATCGAGTGGGTCGAGGTGCTGCGCGGCCTGTGGTCCGAGACGCCGTTCGCGTACGAGGGAGAGTACTACCGCACCGAGGGGACGTACCTCGAGCCGAAGCCGCAGGTGCGGCCGCGCCTGTACGCGGGCGGCGAGAGCGAGGCGGGACGCAACGCGATCACGCGCTTCGCCGACGCGTATCTGACGCACGGCGGCACCCTCGAGGAGCTCGAGACGAAGGTCGCCGACATGCGCCGGCGCCGGGCCGAGGCCGGGGCCACGCCGTTCGAGGCGTTCGGAATGGCGGCGTACGCCGTCGTGCGCGACACCGAAGACGAGGCGCAGGCCGAGATCGACCGCATCACGGATGTGCGCGGGGGAGCGGCCTACGGCTCGTACCAGGACTTCGTCAGCAAGTCGAAGCTGGACACCCAGGTCGACCTCAAGGAGTACTCGGTCTCGAACCGCGGCCTGCGGCCGAACCTCGTCGGAACCCCTGATCAGGTGGCGGAACGCATCGTCGCCTTCGCGGACGTCGGCGTCTCGACCCTGCTGTTGCAGTTCTCGCCGCACCTGCCCGAGCTGCAGCGCTTCGCCGCCGAGGTGATCCCGCGCGTGCGGCGCCTGGAGGCGCAGCGCGACGCCTGACGGGGCGTCGCGAAGGCGGGCTCGTCCGGTGTGAGGCGCGCATCGGCGTGCGGGCTCGTGCCGTGCCGTTCCCTTCTTGTTGAAGTGTCCAAAACACCCGGACGACATCGAAGACCGTCCGCGTGTTTTGGACACTCGTGGGGGTGGCGGGGCCGGATGCCGGGAACCCGAGCGCGTGTCGAAGGTCGGGCCCCGCGGAAGGTGGGGCCTGCGCCGGGACTCCGGGGCTGGATGCCGGGAACCCGGCCGTGCGCGAAGGTCCGACCGTGCGCACACCGGGGCCCGGCGGCGCCGGAACCCCCCGTGACGGGAGCGTCAGCTCGACGCGCGAAGCGCCTGATCGAGATCGGCGACGAGGTCTTCGGCGTCTTCGAGGCCGATCGACAGGCGGATCAGGCCGTCACCGATGCCGAGGCGATCGCGCGTCTCTTGCGTAAAGCCGAGGTGCGTCGTGGTCGCGGGGTGCAGGGCCATCGATCGGGTGTCGCCGATGTTGGTCATGCGGCTGAACAAGCGCAGGGCGTCGAAGAACCGCTCGGCTGCGGGACGGCCCCCGCGCACGGTGAACGAGAACACCGAACCCGAGAGACCGCCGTAATCGCGCACCGCGAGCGCGTGCTGCGGGTGCGAGGGCAGGCCCGCGTAGTCGACGCTCTCGACGGCGGCGTGCTCCTCCAGCCACTCGGCGACCGTGCGGGCGGTCGCGAGGTGTTGGCGCATGCGCACCGACAGGGTCTCCATGCCCTGCTGCAGCAAGAACCCGTTGAGCGGCGAGAGCGCCGGCCCGGTGTCGTTCGCGATGCCGAACCGCAGCGACAGCTCGAATGCGCGCGGCCCGAACGCATCGACGAATGACGCGTGCCCGGCGATGGCCGTGTCGGTGAGCGAGGGATAGGACCGAGTGGATGCCACCCAATCGAACGTCCCACCGTCGACCACGGCGCCCGCGAGGTTCGCGCCGTGCCCAGAAAGGAACTTCGTCGCCGAGTGCACGACGATGTCGGCTCCGTGCTCGATCGGGCGGATGAGGAACGGCGTCGCGATGGTGTTGTCGACGACGAGAGGGATGCCGTGCCGCTGCGCGACGCGAGCGACGGCGTCGATGTCGACGACGTCGTTCTTGGGGTTCGGCAGCGTCTCGGTGAAGATCGCCTTCGTCTCGGGGCGGATCAGGGCGTCCCATTCGGCGTCGTCCGCGGGGTCCCAGACGTACTCGACGGTCACGCCCATGCGGGCGAAGGTGCGGTCGAAGAGCACGCGCGTTCCGCTGTAGATGCTGGCGGTCGAGACGATGTGCTCGCCGCTGCCGGCGAGACCGAGCAGGGCGATGGTGATCGCCGCCTGGCCCGAGCCGACGACGATCGCGCCCGAACCGCCTTCGAGCGACGCCAATCGCGCCTCGGCCACCTGGTTGGTGGGGTTGGCGTTGCGCGAGTAGAGGTGGCCCAGATCGGCTCCCGCGAACCGGTCGGTCGCCTCTTGGAACGAGTCGAACCGGTAGGCCGCCGACAGGTGCACCGGTGTGATGCGCGAGCCGTGCGTCAGGTCTTCGACCTCGCCCGCATGCACCTGGCGCGTGGCGAAGCCGAAGCCGCGCCAGTCGGAGTGCGGGGGAGCGGCCTCAGCCACGGAGACCGACCGCTTCTTTCGGCAGCAGCGAGCCGAGCCAGCGAGCGATCTCGCGCGGCCCGGAGCGCGGCGCGGTCGCCTCGACGTCGGGGTTGTAGTTCGTGTTGGTGTTGACGTCGTAGGTGACGGTCCGGCCGTCGCGCGTCTCGATGAACTCGATGCCCGCGATGCCCACACCCTCTGCCGCGAGGAAGGCGAGGTAGCGGTCGATGAGCGCCGGATCGACGTCGTCGCGACGACGGAACAGCGGCTCGGGCTCGACACCGTCGGCGCCCGGGATCGCGCAGGCCTCGGCCGGGCAGAGCTCGAAGCTGCCCGCGCTCGTGTCGACGCGCACCGCGTAGACGAACTCACCGGCGACGAACTCGGCGCGCGTGATGAAGGGCGCCTGCGCGACCAGCAGCTCCTGCAGGAGGGTGATGCCGTCGGGGGAGGGCTCGAAGTCGGCGCCGGCCACCCACGACGAGAACTCGTCGACGGAATCCCAACGGCGCACGCCGAGGCCCTTTCCGCCCTGGTTGTGCTTGCTGATGAAGGGCGCCCCGAACTCCCGCGCCTTGGCGACCAGATCGTCGGTGCCGAAGACGGCCACCGTGCGCGGAACGTCGATCCCCGCGTGACGCAGCGCGGCATGCTGCGCCACCTTGCTGACCTCGAGCTCGAGGACGTCGGCACCGTTGATGACCGTTCGTCCCCACGACGCCAACCATCGCAGCACGGCCCGACCGAACTCCTTGCTGTGCGCGTGGTCACGTGTGTGCGCCGATGCGCTCAACCGCGACCAGAACACTCCCTCGGGAGGCTCGACCGCGAGGTCGATCGACCCGTCCGTGAGCAGCCACTCCTCGAACGGCACGCCCTCCGCCTCGAACGCCGCCGCGAACGGCGGAATCCACTGGGGGTTCTCGTGGATGACATAGACCTTGCCCGACATGCCGCCAGGCTAACCCGCACCTCCGACATCACGCCCGCCCCGCGTCACGCGGCGACACCGGGTCATGGCATCCCTAGGCTCGATTCCCGGAAAGGGATGCCATGACCTCCGACTACATCGACGCCAACCGCGCCAACTGGAACGAGCGCGCGACGCTGCACGCCGCCCGGGACGGATCGGGATACGGAATCGCGCGCTACATCGACGACGCCGACGCGCTCTCGGACGTCGTGCGTTTCGACCGGCCGCTGCTGGGCGACATCTCAGGCAAGCGCACCGCGCACCTGCAGTGCCACATCGGCACCGACACTCTGTCTCTGGCCCGTCTCGGCGCGACGGTGACCGGTCTGGACTTCTCCGAGAACGCCGTCGTCGAGGCCCGCCGCCTCGCTGCCGACGCGGGCGTCGACGTCGAGTTCGTCCAGGCGGATGTCCGGGATGCCGCTGACGTCCTGCCCCGCGGAAGCTTCGACCTCGTCTACACCGGGATCGGCGCTCTGTGCTGGCTGCCATCGATCTCGGAGTGGGCCGGCGTCGTGGCCGAGCTGCTCGCACCGGGAGGGACGCTGCACATCCGCGAGGGGCATCCCGTCCTGTGGGCCATGAATGAGGACCTGCCGGGCTTGTCCCTGGCATTTCCGTACTTCGAGCAGACCATCCCGTTGGAGTGGGACGACGACGGCACGTACGTCGAGGTGGCCGCGCCCCTGAAATCAACGCGGACGTACGAATGGAACCACGGTCTCGGCGAGATCGTCACGGCCCTGCTCGAGCGCGGGCTGCGCCTCGACACGCTGGTCGAGCACGACAGCGTGCCGTGGGAAGCGCTGCCCGGCCGTATGACGCTTCGCAACAACGGCGAATACGCGTTGACCGGGCAGCCGTCGGTCATGCCGCTCAGCTACACGATCAGGGCGACGAAGGCGGCGAAGGGGTCGGCTGGGGTGAACTCAGTTCAGTCAGATCTCCCTCTACGCAGGGACTCAGCACCTGAAGACCGGCGAACGTGGCGCTGAACTGCAGCTGGGTCAGAGTTCCGTCCTGCTTCGAGCCTGCAGGAAGGGTGGATCCGACACGACATAGGTCCCGGGTCTGTCGGAAACGGGTTCGGCGCGAGCGGAGAGTCCGAGCCCATCCCACTTCTCGGCGACTTCCGCAGACAGCGCCCCCAAATCACCTTTCGTGGGTTCTAGGCGTTCCACAAAGAAGAGAAGCCGAACGAGCCGTCCGCCTTGATCATCACATTCCACCCACGCTGGCCGCGGATTCCAACCAGATTCTCCGAGAACATCCTGAGTTGCTCGTAGGTTTTGTTGTGCGCGCTTCTCGACGGTCTGGACGGTCATGCGATTTTCCTGACCGTAGTCATTCGGGGTACACCCCGTCGCCATGATCGACATAGCAACCAGCGAGACCAAACTCCTCAGTCGCCGAATACGCAAGGGCTCGACGTAGCCAAATGACGGTGAGGCGAGATACACGAGAGCTTTGGACGCGTAGGGTCCAACCTCAGGAGCCTGCGAGAAGTCGATCGAGGTCCCCCTCGATGCACGGGCTCATCACCTGCAGGAAGATCGCCTTAGTGGAGAGGGAGAGCTGAGTGAGGCTTCCGTCGGGATTGGCGCCCGTCAGGTATGTGGGATCCGAGACGACAAGACCCGCATCGCCTCCTGCGAGGACTTCGGAAGTCACCGTGGGTTTCCTGCCGACGAGCTGCCAAGCGTCAACCACCGCCTGAGCAAGTGCAGGAGTCGGTTCGGGCCTCTCGGTCAGGCTTTGGGCAACGAACGTCAGCTGCACGTGACCCTCTCGGGGCTTCTCACAGGGTCCCCAGGTGACTTCGGTCGTCCACCCTCCGGCGGGTACCACCGCGGACGTTCTTGCAAGAACATCCCGAGCATCCTGCTCGGCAGCATCGGGCTCCATGGCGGACCCTTGCGCCGCACAGCCGGTCAATATCAGACCCACGCCAGCGGCAATCGCGGCCAACCTTCTCATCTGTCAACCCGTCTCATGTCGGACTCGACTCGCCATTCAAACCGGTCCGCCGGAGTTCCCACCTCCGGCAACTCGGAACCTCGATTCATAGCGATCATCGCCGCGCTTCTCAGTGCCGTCGAGTTGGAGTCAAAGTAACTGTCTCGCCCCTCTCCATCGCCAAATGGGCCGTGCATCCCCACGGCAAGCGTGTGCTCGCCGTTCACAAACGACTCTTCTGAGCTGAAGGGACGTGCACCGAAGTCAGGCGACGTGGGATCCTTCCGAGACGACAAGCCTTGGCCGACAGGAGCCCACCCGTCCTTGGTTGATTGCGATGCATAGACCTCGCCCTGAGGAACTCGCAAGGCTCCTACGCTCTCCACCTCATCCGAGACCCCCGCAGAACCCAAGAGAACGAGGTGATCAACGGGTGCTCGCTCAATTGCGAGAGTTGCAACGTCGGTCCCGTACGAATGCGCGATGACCGATAAGCAACTAGAAGCGCCAGCTGCGGCACGCGTCTCGACGAAAGAACGCAGATCATGGGCCAGTGATTGAGCGCCCGCGATGGCTCGCTCGTCGGAGGCGACCTCGACGGCACTCGTGAACGGGTCAGGCATTGGCGGATGGTATCCAATCCACGCAATAACGCCCACGTCGTCGAGCGATACGGAACCCGCCCGCGCTTCGGCCAGCCGCAGCTGGCGCGCCGCAATCACGTAGTCCTCAATGCTATTGCCGACAGTCGTAGCCATTCCGGGAATAATCACACTCACATGCTCGGCGGCGTCCAAGTCCCCGACCGCGACCTGGGCCAACGGCGGTCGATCCAGCACCAGCGAGGCGAGGGTGTTACCGCGCGACGCGCGATCCAGCGCCTCCAACGCCGCCAGCTGCTCCGACTGATCCCACGCGCTGTTCCGCGCCTCCTCCAGAGCCTGGGCCAATACGATGCGATTCGCCCGGTCCCGCGCGGCGTAGGCGACGCCTCCGAGATTGCCGATCACGCCGGGGGCCGTCGCGATCAGAGCGTCCTGCTGCGTTGCGCTCAACTCTCGCCACCACGGCGCCACCTCGCTCGGGGCAATCTGCGACAACCGTGTCGCCAGGTCGGGTCGGGCGTTCAGCAGCGCTTCGAGGGCCGCGCCGTCGAGGGAGCGCATCACCGACAGCACCCGATCCCCGGCCACCGCGGCGACACCGAGCTCGACGCCGACCGCCGCCCAAGTCGCGCCCCGTGCACGAACCGCTTCAAGGGCCGCCCGTACCGCCGCCGCGGCCACGGCACCGGCCGCGAGCACGTCAGCGCGGGCATCCGCGAGCATCGCCTCGGCTTTCACCCGAGCCTCGCCGCTGGACGTGGGAGCCGCACCGACGTGTCGCGGATCGGTTGCGAAGACCGGCCACCCCTGCGTGAACGACGTGAACGGCGCATTCGTCGCGTGGTCCGACAACGACTCCGCGAACGCCCATCCCTCGATCGCCTCGGCCGCCAATGCCTGCGCCTTCCTCAGGACGAGCGCGTACACGCGCATCGGCTCGACGATCGCGGCAGCGCCGTCACCGATCTGCGTCCACCGCTGAGCCACGGCAACCGTGCGCGCGGTGTATGCGTCCGCCCCTTCGCCGGTCCAGCCCTCGATTTCGCGTCTCCACCGGAGGGCCTCCGCCAACATTCCCGCTGCGACGCTGCGTTCCGACACGAGATGAGCGACCTCGAATGCCGCCTCGACCGAGCCGGGCACCAGCTCTTGCGCCACCGACGTCGACCCCAGCCCGCTCATCGCCCGTCCTTCAGAGCCCTCAACGTCTCACCGCCCTTTGCATCCGCCCTCTCGAAGATCTCGGCGGAGTCCCGAAGACCCGAGACCAGGTCATCAGCCTGGGTGACCGCCTCCATCCACCCGCCCGTCAGCGCCTGCACGAACTCGCCCACGGCAGCGCTGAGTTCGGCGTGACCGAGGTTCCGGGAGTCGGGCACAGTCGTCTTCGCCTCGGCACGCCGGACGTCCACGTCGAGGATTCCGGCCGCCCGACGCAGGTCTTCCGGGTCCACCGAGATTTCGCGCATGCCGGAAAGGTAGACGAATTCGGCGGCCACCCTCGAGAGTTATCCCCAGATATCACCCGCGTACGCGGCAGAATTCACCCGCTGATCCACCCATGACGAACGTCACCTCTGAATGGTGACAGCCGTCCGATGTGCGGCGAGCGCCCCGGGGCGAGCATGAACACATGACCTCCTCCACCCCCACCCCCGCCGCGATCGACGCGCGGGGCGTCGTCAAGAGCTTCGGCTCCGTCCACGCCGTCCGCGGCGTCGACCTCACCGTCCGACCGGGCGAGATCGTGGCCTTCCTCGGCCCGAACGGCGCGGGCAAGACCACCACGATCGACATGATCCTGGGCCTCACGAACCCCGACGCCGGCAGCATCGAGGTGTTCGGCCACAGCGCTCGCGGAGCCGTCGCCCGGGGCCTCGTCTCTGCCGTCCTCCAGTCGGGCGGGCTGCTGAAAGACCTGACCGTGCGCGAGACGGTGGAGCTGACGGCGAGCCTGTTCGCCGAGAAGCGCCCCGTCGACGAGGCCCTCGAGCGGGCCGGCATCCTGAACCTCGCCCGCCGCAAGGTGGGCCTGTGCTCGGGCGGCGAGCAGCAGCGTCTGCGCTTCGCGATGGCGCTGGTCAGCGACCCGGCGCTGCTGATCCTCGACGAGCCCACGACCGGTATGGACGTCGAGGCACGCCGGTCGTTCTGGAACGCGATCCGGGCGGATGCCGCGCGCGGACGCACCGTGATGTTCGCCACGCACTACCTCGACGAGGCCGACGAGTACGCCGACCGCATCATCCTGATGCGCGGCGGGCAGATCGTGGCCGACGGCAGCACCACCGAGATCAAGAACCTCGTCTCGGGGCGGGTCGTCCAGGTGACGCTTCCGGATGCCGACCTCACGGCCCTCGCGGCCGTTCCGGGCGTCGATTCGGTCGAGGCCGCCGGCGAGCGCATCACCGTGCACACGCGGGATTCCGACGCCCTGGCGCGTCACCTCCTCACCTCCACCTCGGCGCGGGATCTCGAGATCACCGCCCAGAACCTCGAGAGCGTGTTCTTGACGCTCACCGCCGAGCCCTCGGCATCCGACCTCGTCTCGACGGGAGCACTCCGATGACCGCCATCGCCCTCGACCGCCCGCTCCCCGCCATGGGCGGCTTCACACTGACCTATCTGCGCATCGAACTGGTGCGCAAGCTGCGCA
This sequence comes from Microbacterium testaceum StLB037, assembly GCF_900104345.1. GTDB lineage: Bacteria > Actinomycetota > Actinomycetes > Actinomycetales > Microbacteriaceae > Microbacterium > Microbacterium testaceum_A. Next base: position 147,856 of record NZ_FNJN01000002.1, on the reverse strand, counting down.
ATCCGCGCAGCATCTTCTTCACCGTTGCGTTCCCCGTGCTGATGTTCTTCATCGTCGGGTTCCAGACCCTCGACGTCCCGCTGACGGATACGCCGCTGGCGTCCGGGGGAGTGTCGGTGGCCGCGTACATCATGGTCTCGATGGCGATGTACGGAACCATGATGTCGGCGACCCAGACCGGGGCATCGGTCGCGGTCGAGCGCGCGCAGGGCTGGTCGCGGCAACTGCGGCTCACCCCTCTCAACCCGATCTCGAACGTCGTCGTCAAGATGCTCGCCGGCATGATGTTCGGCCTGATCGCGGTCATCGCGACCTACGCGGTGGCCGCCGGCGCGGGCGTGCAGCTCGCCCCGGTGCAGTGGATCGTCACGGGTCTTTCGGCCTGGGTGCTCGCCGGAGCCGTCTTCACCACCCTCGGCCTGATGGTCGGCTACATGGTGCCGGGCGAGAACGCGGCGCAGATCACGAGCCTCGCGGTGGTGCTGCTGTCGTTCCTCGGCGGCCTGTTCTTCCCCCTGTCGTCGATGCCCGACTTCTTGCAGGTGATCGGCAAGCTGACGCCGGTCTACGGCATCGGCGAGCTCGCCCGCTCGCCCCTCACGGGTGACGGATTCGACCTCGGCGCCCTCGTCAACGCGGTGGTCTGGCTCGCAGTGTTCGTCGCCGGCACCGTCTCCTTCTTCCGTCGCGACACGCGTCGCGGCTGACACGCCTAGGGTGAACGACGTGAGCACGACGACCGGCCCGGAGCGCACCCGCGTTCCGGGCCGCCGTCCGTTCCGCCGCGGCTGGTTCATCGGGGCGTCGATCTCGCTGATCTGGACCTTCCCGGTCCTCGTCGAATTGTGGGAGGGTCCGAGCGTCGCGGGTCACCTCGTCGGCACCGCGATCATCGTCGTGTTCGCGGCCGTGTTCATGGCGACGGTTCCCTACGCCCGCGTCACCACGTCGCGACTTCGCCGGCTGCTGCCGACGGTGGTGCTCTTCGCGCTGAGCCTCGCGCTGCTTCCGTGGCTCGGCACCGACGTCCGCTGGATGTGGACCTTCGTCGGCGTCGCGTTCGCCGTCTCGGCGATGGGCCGCAGGACCACCTGGCTCTTCGTCCCCGCCCTCAGCGCCCTGTCGTTCGTCGTCGGCGAGGCGATGGGGGCCGACGCGTTCTCGAACGTCGTGAACTCGGCGATCATCCTCTCGATCTCGATCATGATGTTCAGCTTCGTCGAGAACATCTCGACCCTCGAGCGGCTGCGTGCCGCACAAGAGCAGATCGCCGAACTCGCCGCCGAACGCGAGCGCGGCCGCGTCGCCCGCGACGTGCACGACATCCTCGGACACTCGCTCACGGTGATCACCGTGAAGGCCGAGTTGGCGGGACGACTGATGGATGCCGGCTCCCCGGCCGCCCGCGACGAGATCGCCCAGATCGAGGGTCTCTCCCGCGGAGCCCTGGCCGACGTGCGCGCGACCGTGCACGGCTACCGCGGCGTGAGCATCAGCGGCGAGCTCGCCGCGGCCCGCGCCGCGCTCGAGAGCGCCGGCGTCTCGGCCGACCTCCCCGGCTCCACCGACCAGGTGCCCGCAGACCGCCGCGAGCTCGCGGGATGGGTCGTGCGCGAGGCCGTCACCAACGTGGTGCGTCACTCGGGCGCGAGCGCCTGCCGCGTGCGACTCGACAACCGCTCGATCGAGGTCGCCGACGACGGTTGCGGCCCGGCGTCCACGGCCTCCACCGGCTCAGGACTCACGGGACTCCGCGAGCGCGTCGAGACCTCCGGAGCACGGTTGACCATCGGTCGCAGCGACCTCGGCGGATTCAAAGTGAAGGTGGCGTGGTGATCCGACTGCTCATCGCCGACGATCAGGCCCTCGTGCGTGGGGCCCTCGCCGCCCTGCTCGGACTCGAGGCCGACATCGAGGTCGTCGCCCAGGTCGGGCGCGGAGACGAGGTGGTCGAGGCGGCGCGCACGTCGGAGGCCACGGTCGCCCTGCTCGACATCGAGATGCCCGGGATCGACGGGATCGCCGCCGCCGCGCGGGTGCGGACCGAAGTTCCCGGATGCCGTGCCCTCATCGTCACGACTTTCGGACGCCCCGGCTACCTGGCGCGGGCGATGCAGGCCGGCGCCTCGGGCTTCGTGGTGAAGGACACGCCCGCGGCCGAGCTGGCCGACGCGGTGCGGCGGGTCTCCCAGGGACTGCGCGTGGTCGACCCCGCTCTCGCAGCCGAGTCGTTGGCGCAGGGCGACTCGCCCCTGACCGAGCGGGAGACCGACGTGCTCGTCGCTGCCCGCGACGGCGGCTCGATCGCCGACATCGCGCGGACCGTCCACCTCTCGGAGGGCACCGTGAAGAACCACCTCTCGAGCGCGATCGGCAAGACCGGCGGGCGGAATCGTGCGGATGCCGTGCGGGTGGCCGTCGAGCGCGGGTGGCTCTAGCGGTCGGCGCCCACTCCGAACGCCTCCGCTTCCTCCTCCGTCAGCATCCGGGAGCGGATGAGGAAGCGCATGCCCGTCGGTCCCTCGACCGAGAAGCCCGCGCCACGACCGGGGACGACGTCGATCGTCAGGTGCGTGAACTTCCAGTACTCGAACTGCGACTCCGACATGTAGACCTCGATCGGGTCATCCAGACCCGCGTCGATGTCGCCCAAGTGCACGTCGCTCGGACCCGTGATGAACATGCCCACGGGGTAGCACATGGGGGAGCTGCCATCGCAGCAACCGCCGGACTGATGGAACATCAGCGGCCCGTGCGTGGCCGTGAGCTCGCGCAGCAGCGCGGCCGCGGCATCCGTCACATCGACGCGAGAAAACTCGGCCATGTCCCGTTCCTTTCGAACGATGTCCCACTTACGGTCGTCTGGGGAATGCTCAGACGACCATTTGTGGGACATGGCGAGGCGGCGCCGAGGCCCGAAAGCCCCGGCGCCGCTGCGACTCAGAAGAAGCCCATCGCCCCGTCGGCGTACGACACGAGCAGGTTCTTCGTCTGCTGGTAGTGATCGAGCATCTTGAGGTGGTTCTCGCGACCGATGCCCGACTGCTTGTATCCGCCGAACGCCGCGTGCGCGGGGTACTGGTGGTACGTGTTCGTCCAGACGCGGCCCGCCTCGATCGCGCGACCGGCACGGTAGGCGGTGTCGCCACTGCGTGCCCAGACGCCCGCGCCCAAGCCGTAGAGCGTGTCGTTGGCGATCGAGATGGCGTCGTCGAAGTCGTCGAACGACGTGACAGACAGCACGGGGCCGAAGATCTCCTCCTGGAAGATGCGCATGTCGTTCGTGCCCTCGAACACGGTCGGGGCGACGTAGTAGCCGCCCGACAGGTCGCCGCCGAGATCGACGCGCTCACCGCCCGTGAGGAGCTTCGCGCCGCCCTGCGTGCCGATGTCGATGTACGACAGGATCTTCTCGAGCTGGTCGTTCGAGGCCTGCGCCCCGATCATCGTCTCGGGGTCGAGCGGGTTGCCCTGACGCACCTTCTTCACGCGCTCGAGGCCGTCGCCGAGGAACTGGTCGTAGATCGACCGCTGAATGAGCGAGCGCGACGGGCACGTGCAGACCTCGCCCTGGTTCAGCGCGAACATCGTGAAGCCCTCGAGCGCCTTGTCGTAGTACGCGTCGTCGTTGTGCAGGGCGACGTCTTCGAAGAAGACGTTGGGGCTCTTGCCACCGAGTTCGAGCGTCACCGGGATGAGGTTCTGCGACGCGTACTGCATGATGAGGCGGCCGGTCGTGGTCTCGCCGGTGAAGGCGATCTTGCGGATCCGCTTGTGCTGCGCGAGCGGTGCACCCGCCTCGATGCCGAAGCCGTTGACGATGTTCACCACGCCCGCGGGGAGCAGGTCACCGATGATGTCGAACAGGAAGAGCAGCGACGCCGGCGTCTGCTCGGCCGGCTTGATCACGACGCAGTTGCCCGCGGCGAGGGCCGGAGCGAGCTTCCACGCGGCCATGAGGATCGGGAAGTTCCACGGGATGATCTGACCCACCACACCGAGCGGCTCGTTGAAGTGGTACGCCACGGTGTTCTCGTCGAGCTGGCTGAGCGAGCCCTCCTGCGCCCGCAGCACGCCCGCGAAGTAGCGGAAGTGGTCGACCGTGAGGGGAATGTCGGCGGCGAGTGTCTCGCGCACCGGCTTGCCGTTCTCCCACGTCTCGGCGACGGCGATCTTCTCCAGGTTCTCTTCGATGCGGTCGGCGATCTTGTTCAGGATGACGCTGCGCTCGGCGGGAGTGGTCTTCTTCCACGACGCGAACGCCTTCCACCCGGCCTCGACCGCGCGGTCGATGTCGTGCGCGTCGCCGCGGGCGACCTCGCAGAACGGCTTGCCGGTGACGGGGGTGATGTTCTCGAAGTACTCCCCGGAGTGGGGTTCGACCCATTCGCCGCCGATGTAGTGCCCGTACCGCGAGCGGTACTCGGCGACGGCCCCGCGGGTTCCCGGGGCGGCGTAGACGCTGGATACGCCTTCTTCGACGATGGTCATGCGTGTCTCCTTCGACGGTCATGAGTCGCCGCGTCGGCTTCGGGCGGCGATGCGCCGACGGTACGCCGCAGGAGGTTGCATCGGGTTGCACGGGCGAGCGGGCGTGCGCTCAGGACGCATTCGTTCGACGAGACCGCACCAGTTCGACGCGAAACGGGTGCGTCGTCGGCGAACGAATGCGTCTTCGACGCGGGCGCGGGGACCGCGCCAGAAGCCCGACGCCGACGCGGGCAGGACGGCCGGACAGAACGACGGATGCCGCGACCCTCGGGCCGCGGCATCCGTTCGAGCGAACGCTGTCTACGCGTCGGCGTCGGCGAGCACCGAGCGCAGCGGGGGAACGTTGACCTCGTGCAGGTCGACGCCGTCGAGGCGCTCGATGCTCTGCACGCGCGGCGCGATCGCGCGGTCGTCGGCGACGATCCAGCTGCCGACGAGCAGGAAGCGGTCGTTGCCCGCCGTGATCGGGCCGGTGAGGGCGAAGGTCTGGTGCGTCGGCGTGAGGAAGGTCACGCGCACGGGCGTTCCGTGGGGGAGGGTCGAGGGATCGACGACGTCGGCCTCGAGCGCGGGCTGGGGAGCCTCGATGCCGAGGTCGATGCGCTGGATCTCGGCGCTCGTGGCGAGGATGACGTCGCCCACGAGCGGCTGCCCGCCCACGCCGATGCGCACGGTGCCCTCGAGCGCGTACAGGCCGTAGCGCGGGGAGCGGACGATGACGCGCGCGACGTCACCCGCCTTGACCTCGGCGAGGGCCTCGCGGATACGCCCCACGTCGCGACGGGCGCGTGCTGCCGAGAAGATGTCGAGCGCGTTTTCGTCCATATGTTCAGCGTAACGAGGGCCTCCGACATCGGGGACGCTCTCGGGAAATCCCCTGGTTGCGCCGGGCGAGCGCGGAGTGTCACCCCCGAGCGAGACGCTCCAGTCGAGCGACCAGTCCCGCTCGCTTGGGGGAGCGGGCGGGAACGAGCTCGAGGCAGAGCCGCAGCACCTCTTCGTCATCGCGCGCATCGGCTGTCTCGGCGTAGGCGAGCAGGACGTCGACCCCCGCCTCTTCGATGAGGGCCTCTCGCAGGGTCGAGCGCACCGATTCGCGTACCTCGACCACTCCAGGTGCCTCCGACTCCGGCAGCACCGGTCCGGCGTACGCGGCGAGCGCCACGCGATGCGCACCCCTGTCCAGCAGCGACAGCACGTGCTGGGCGTCGGTCTCGAGGCCCACGGGCAGTCGATAGGGACGGGATGCCGGAACGAGACGCGGCGCCACCGGCACGAGCGCGCGCCGAAGCCGCACCATCTCGGGGCGCAGCGTCTCGACGGCGGCGTGGCCGTACACCGCCTCGCTCAGGGCCTCGGCCGACAGCCCCTCCCGGTGCACGGCGAGCAGCAGAAGGATCTCCGCGTGCCGGGCGCTCAACTCGACCGACGCACCCCCGACCTCGAGCAGCGCGCGATCTCGTCCGAGGATGCGCAGCAGAGCCCGGGCCGGCGCGGACCGCCGCGGGGGAGGAGCCTGCTGAGCGCGCAGCCGCCCCACGAGGATCTCGCTCTCGATCGCCCGGGCCGTGGCATCCACCAACAACTGGGCTTGAGGTGTCACGGCCTCGGGCCCTCCGGTGACATCGATCACGCCGAGCAGACGCCGCGTCTCGGGATCGTGCACGGGCGCCGCGGTGCAGGACCACGGCTGCACAAGGCGATTGAAGTGTTCGGCACCGCGGATCTGCACCGACCTGTCGAGTGTCAGCGCCGTTCCGGGAGCGGACGTGCCCACGGCATCCTCCGCCCAATTCGCCCCCGCCACGAACCCCATGTCGCCGGTCAGGGCGCGGATGTGACGATCGCCTTCGACCCACAGCAGACGGCCCGCAGCATCGCCGACCGCCACGACCACGCCCGATTCCTCCGCAGTTCCGGGCAGGAGCAGAGAACGCACCATGTCCATGACCCCGGCGAGCGGGTGAGCGCGGCGGTAGGCCTCCAGCTCGCCGCTGGGAAGGTCGAGCGGAGGAAGACCTTCGGGGCCGACGAGGGATGCCAAGGACCTCCGCCACGACTCCTGCACGAGCGGTCGCACGTCGTCGAGTCGGCGGTCGTCGTTGCCGGCGATGAGCTCCTCGTGAGCACGCGCGATCAACAGCCCCGAGGTCTCGGGGGAAACAGTCGGTCGCGACCATGGAGAGGGCACGGGACTCCCATCGGCGGTGACGGAGGTGGCTCCCAGTGTAGGTCGCGTGGTGCGCGTGGGGGAGGGCGGGCATCACTGGGGCGCTCTCGGTGCACCGGGGCGGTCGTCGACCACCCCACTGCACGACACGCGCCCCGTCACGGCGCGACCTCCCACGACACGACGTGCGCGCGGCCCAGCGGCACCGGTGCGAGGCATCCATTCGTCCCCTGCCGATGAGAACGGTTCCCGATCCCCTCGAAACGCCGTCAACCCCCGTCACCGCCCACGGCCGGCGAGCGCACGGTGGAAGGACCGACAGAAAGGAACGCCATGAAGGCTGTGCAGTACCGCGAGATCGGCAAAGGACCCGAGGTCGTCGAGATCGAGGAGCCCCACGCGGGCCCGGGCCAGGTGCGTCTGAAGGTGACCGCGGCGGGGCTGTGCCACTCCGACTGGTTCGTGATGGACCTCCCCGAGGACCAGTACACCTACGGCCTGCCGCTCACCCTCGGCCACGAGGGCGCGGGCATCGTCGACGAACTCGGCGAGGGCGTCGAGGGCGTCGAGATCGGCGCGGCCTACGCGATCTACGGACCGTGGGGCTGCGGGCGCTGCCACGCGTGCGCCCAGGGTGCCGAGAACTACTGCCCCTACGCGGCCGAGATGGGCATCACCCCTCCGGGCCTGGGCAGCCCGGGCGCCATGGCCGAATACGTGATCGTCGACGACCCGCGACACCTCGCCCCGCTGGGCGACCTCGATCCCGTCGAGACGGTCTCGCTGACCGATGCCGGACTCACCCCGTACCACGCGATCGTCTCGGCGAAAGAGAAGCTGTACCCCGGTGCGACGGCCGTCGTCATCGGCGTCGGCGGCCTCGGTCACGTCGGTGTGCAGATCCTCCGCGCGATCACCCAGGCCACGGTCATCGCCGTCGACCTCGGCGAAGACAAGCTGGCCCTCGCTCGCGAGGTGGGTGCGCACCACACGGTGAACTCCGACGAGCACGCGGCCGAACGCATCCGCGATCTCACGAACGGACTCGGCGCCACCGCGGTCTTCGACTTCGTCGGCGTGCAGCCCACGATCGACCTCGCGCGCGCGGTCGCCGGAATGGACAGCTTCATCCACATCGTCGGCATCGGCGGAGGCATCATGCCTGCCGGGTTCTTCTCCACGCCGATGGGCGCCGCGGTGCGTGCTCCCTATTGGGGCACCCGCAGTGAGCTCATCGAGGTGCTCGACCTCACGCGCAGCGGCGCGGTCGGCGTCCACGTCGAGCGCTACGGCTTCGACGGCGCCGTCGAGGCGTACGCGAAGCTGCACAAGGGGCAGGTGCGCGGCCGCGCCGTCGTCGTGCCCTGACGCGAACCTCGAGGGGGTGGCATCCGGATCATGGATGCCACCCCCTGCGCGTTCGTGGCCCCGGGGCCGCGAACCACGCCCCGGGTCCACGAACGACGCCCCGATGTCAGCATCACCGGACCACGCCCCTGCCCGATACCAGGGGGTGTCGCCCCCTCGCCGGGCGCCCCGAACCCCGTCACCCCGAAGCCGCGGACTTCAGCCCCGCGCCGCCCACCATTCGCGCAGGCGCTTCTCGGCCTCTTCTTCGCCCAGCACGCCCTCGTCGAGGCGCAGCTCGAGCAGGAAGCGGTAGGCCTCGCCGACCTCGCGGCCGGGCGTGAGGCCGAGGACCTCCTGAATGCGGTTGCCGTCGAGCTCGGGGCGGATCGAGTCGATCTCCTCCTGCTCGCGGAGCACGGCGATGCGGGCCTCGATGTCGTCGTACGCGGATGCCAGGCGCTGTGCCTTGCGCTTGTTGCGCGTGGTCACGTCGGCCCGGGTCAAGATGTGCAGGCGTTCGAGCTCGTCTCCGGCGTCGCGCACGTAGCGCCGGACCGCGGCATCCGTCCACGCTCCTTCGGCGTAGCCGAAGAAGCGCAGGTGCAGCTCGACCAGTCGGGTGACGACGGTGGTCGTGGCCGCGTCGAAGCGCAGGGCCTGCAGGCGCTTTCGCGCCATGCGCGCGCCCTTGATGTCGTGGTGGTGGAAGGTGACGCCCCCGCCCGCTTCGAGGCGTCGGGTGGCGGGCTTGCCGATGTCGTGCAGGAGCGCCGCCAGCCGCAGGGGCACATCGGGGGCGGCATCCGGGTGTCGCTGCTTCTCGAGCGCGATCGCCTGGCGCAGCACCGTCAGCGAGTGTTCGTACACGTCCTTGTGGTGGTGGTGCTCGTCGACCTCGAGGCGCAGGGCGGGCACTTCGGGGAGGAACTCGTCGATCAGCCCGGTCTCGACGAGAACGCGGATGCCGCGGACGGGATCATCCGTCTGCAGGAGGCGCACGAGCTCGGCCTGCACGCGCTCGGGACTGACGATGGCGAGAGAGCTGCGCAGCTCGCGGATCGCATCGAGGGTGTCGGGGTCGACGACGAAGTCGAGTTGCGACGCGAAGCGGGCTCCGCGCAGCATGCGTAGGGGGTCGTCGCCGAAGCTCACGGCGGGATCGATAGGCGTGCGCAGGCGCCCGGCGATGAGGTCTTCCACACCACCGGTGGGGTCCACGAGCGTGCGGGCGGGAACGCGGAGCGCCATGGCGTTCACGGTGAAGTCGCGGCGGCTGAGGTCGGCCTCGAGGGTGTCGCCGAACTCGACGGTGGGCTTGCGGGTGACCCCGTCGTAGCTGTCCGCGCGGTACGTGGTGATCTCGACCTGTTCGCCCTTCACCCGGGCGCCGATGGTGCCGAACGCCCGTCCGACGTCCCACTGCACGCTCGAGACGGGTTTCACGAGCGCGAGGATCTCGTCGGGGCGAGCGTCGGTGGTGAAGTCGAAATCGTGGGTCACGCGCCCCAGCAGGGCATCGCGCACGGGACCGCCCACGATCGCGAGATCGCGACCGGCATCGGCGAAGACCCGGGCGAGCGTGGCGACCACGGGATGCGCGGCGAGCTCCTCGAGGCGCGCGAGACCCTCAGCCATGTTCAGCATGCCTTCGAGCCTATCCGGGGCCGCCGACGGCTCCGTCGGGCACTGAGGGCGCGTCAGTCGTCGGCGAAGCCCAGGAACCCGGTCACCAGCAACTCGCGCACCCGCGGCAGCAGGTCGGCGCGCAGGGCCTCGGCATCCACCTCCATGAGCTGGGCGATCGCATCGATGAGGGCTCCCACGGCCAGGTCGCCGTCGCAGGCGCCGACAAGGGCCGCGAGCCCCGGGTCGACCTCGAGCGTGCGCGCGAAGCCGCCGCCCTGTCGGAGCTCGATGACCGAGGGGTCCTCCTCGCCCGGTCGGTGGTGGCGCGCCTCGGTGACGTCGGGAGCCACGCGCAGCACGCTCGAGGCCAGTCCGTCGTCGTCGAGCAGGGCGGCCCGGTCATGGGCGGCGAGGGATGCCGAGAGGTGCGGTCCGAACGCCGATTCGCCTCCGCCCGAGACGCGTTCGTACCGCGCGAGGGTCGGCCCGCCCGCGAGGGGGCGCCGCAGCAGCACGTACCCGAACCCGACGCCGGTCACTCCCCGTGCCGCGAAGTCGTCGAGCCACGCGTCGATGAGCCGCGCGTACTCGGGTGTGCCGGGAACGGTGCCACCGTCACGCACCCACAGCTCGGCGTACGCGAGGGGGTCGAGCACTTCGCGCTCGATCACCCACGCGTCGAGCGACGAGCCGACCCACCCGCGCACGCGGTCGAGCCCCGACTCTCCCCACCGGTACTCCCAGTTTCCCAGCGACTGCGCCACCGCCCCGGGCGCGAGATGTTCCCCCACGCCCGAGATGACCGCCGCGACGAGGGAGTCGCCCTCCATTCCGCCGTCGCGGTACTCGTACGCCGGAACGCCGGCGACGCGCGGCGTGATGACGAACGGGGGATTGGATGCCACTCGGTCGAACGTCTCGCCGGCGACGGGCTCGAACAGCGAGCCCAGGCGGGTCTCGATCCCGTCCACGCCGTTCACGAGGGCGTTGAGGCGGGTGAAGCGCAGCGCGCGCTCGGAGATGTCGGTCGCGACCACGTGGTCGACGAGCCGGCGCAGTCGGAGCGCCTGGATGCCGCAGCCCGTGCCGATGTCGAGGGCCGTGCGCGCTCGGCGGGTGAGTTGCAGGCGCGCGAGGGTCTGGGAGGCCCCGCCGACGCCGAGCACGTGGTCCTCGGGGAGCGGACCCTCGAGGGCCGCCTCGTCGAGGTCACTGGCGATCCACCACTCGACCTCTCCCTCGTCGTCGGCGAAGGCCTGAGGCCTCACCAGCACGGCGGGAGTCACGGCATCCCCCGAGATCTCCAGCAGTCCGAGCGCGGCAGCTCCGTCGACGCGCAACGTCGGCAGCGCCGCCTCGGCGTCACCGCGCGGGACGGGCAGCCCGAGCCCCCACAGACGACCCAGCACGGCGAGCGCATCGCCGCGCTCACCCAACGCGCGCGTGGCCGGGCGGCGGAGACCCCTCGCGACGGCGTCGTCGGCCTGGGGTCCCCAGGCGGCGCGGAGGGCGGCGCTCGTGTAGTCCGCGGTGCGGAGGTCGTCGGCGAGGGCCTGGCACAGCTGGGGATCGGGTTCGGGAAGCACCGGTCCATTCAACCGTCTGCGCGAGGCTATCGGGGGGCTTGTAGGTAGGCGGGCCTAGACTCGCAGGCGGTGCGAGGCCCCCTCGCTCCACCGACGCTCGTATGACCGTGACCTCCCAGCCTTCGGGCGCACCCGTGCCGCGGCGCTCCTTCACGCGCCGGCTCCTGGCGACCCTCGCCGCCGGGGCCATCGTCGCGGGCGTGGCGCTGCCGGTCTCGGCGGCTTCCGCTGCGACGCCGAGCCCTTCTCCGTCGGCTTCGAGCTCGCCGTCCGTGCTCATCGCGGCTCCCTCGGCGAACGGCATCCTGCGTCCCGGTGACGCCCTGTCGGTCGTCGTGAGTCTCGCGGCAGGGTCATCGGCTGCGCCCGCCGGTCCCGTCGCCCTGTCGATCGGGTCCGCCCCTCTGGCCGACGACGCCTCCATCGATCGATGGCTCAGCGGTGACGCCTCCGGCATCGCCTTCCAGCAGGTCGCGACGGGAACCCTGGATGCCACCGCCTCCGGCGCCCAGTCGATGACCACCCTCACGGCACCGGGGACCGACCCGGCCCTCGCGAACCGCGCCACCGGCGTCTACCCGGTCCTCGCGACGAGCGGCGGGCTGACGGCACCGAGCGTGGTCGTCGTTCCGGCTGACGCGGGGGCGCAGACGCCGATCGCCCTCGTCGTTCCGATCACGGCGGCCCCCCTGACGCGCGGTCTTCTCACCGCGAACGAGCTGGCCGAGTTGACCGCGGTCGACGGCGGTCTGTCCGCGCAGCTCGACGCGGTGGACGGCACCGCGGCCACCCTGGCCGTCGATCCCGCCATCCCCGCGGCCATACGGGTGCTCGGCTCGGCCGCCCCGCCCACCGCGGTGGCGTGGCTCCAGCGACTTCTGGCCCTGCCGAATGACCGGTTCGCCCTCCAGTTCGGCGACTCCGACGTCGCCGCGCAGCTGCACGCCGGGCTCACGGCCCCGCTCGGCCCCACCTCGCTGCAGAACTACATGGCCGCGGCCGACTTCGTGCAGCCCGCCCCGGCGGTGTCCGCCGTGTCGACGCCCGAACCGGCGTCCAGCACGACGCCCGGCCAGCCCTCGTATCCGTCCCTCTCCACGCTGCTCGACATCGGGGTCGCGACCCCCAACGTGTACTGGCCCGCGACCGGAACCGCGGGAGCGGACACCGTCGCCACCCTCGGCGCGCTCGGCAGCGCCGACGACCCCACCCACGTGCTCATCCCGTCGACCAGCGTCTCCGGCGGGGGGCGGCAAGCCTCCGCCCGCGTCGGAGGGGTCTCGACGCCGGTCTACGACGCGGAGGTCTCGCGCGCCCTCGCCGACGCGGCCGGTCAGAACGACAGCACCCGTCGCGGAGCCTCGCTGGCGGCCGCCCAGGCCTACCTCTCCATCGCCCGCACCGTCACCGCCGACCAGCCGGTCCTCGCCGTCCTCGACCGGGGCACCGATCGTTCGCGCGTGAGCCTGCGCGCGACCCTCGGCCTCGCCGCCACCGCGCCGGGGTACACGGCGTCGACCCTGCGCGCTGTCGCCTCGGTGCCGGCATCCGACATCTCACTCGAGGCGCCCGACGTCGACGCGGCTCGCGTCGACGAGGTCCGCAACCTCGTGAGCGACGAACAGAACGTCGATCGGTTCGCGTCGATCCTCGATCAGCCCGAGCTGCTCACCGGACGCGAACGCGCGGAGCTCCTCCAGGTCACGAACGTGTCATGGACGGGGGATGCCGCCCGCCAGGCCGTCGCCGACCACCGCGCCGCCACGCGCACGACGCTCGACTCCGTCGGCATCCTGTCATCCGATTTCCGTCTGGTCAGTTCGAGCGCGCCGCTGCGCCCGTGGGTGCGCAACGACCTGCCGTGGCCGGTGACCGTCGTGATGTCCGTCCGCACCAACGACGTCCGCCTGCGCGTACAGGACCGCACTACGATCGATGCCCAGGCCTCGGCCAACACACGCGTCGAGGTGCCCGTCGAGGCGCGTATCGCCAACGGCGAGGTCAGCGTCGACCTGCAGCTGTACAGCCCCTCGGGCGTGCCGATCGGATCACCCCAGGCGGTCGACGTCGAGGTGCGCGCGGAGTGGGAGAACATCGGCATCGTCGTCGTCATCGCCCTCATCGTGGGCTTCTTGAGCCTCGGGGTCGTCCGCACGGTCGCGCGCCGTCGCCGGCTGCGCGCCGAGGAGGCGTCGTCCCCGGTCTCCGATGACGACGAGCCCGTGGATGGGATCGGCGTGAAGGATCCGGATGCCGACGGGCGCAGCCCCGCCGAGGACGCCGACGATCCCCTCACCGACGAGCACGCCCCCCACGAGAACCCTTCGAACACCGAGCAGGAGACACGCCCGTGAGCAGCATCGGACGGGCCAGTGTGCTCATCGGGGCCGGGACCATCGTGTCGCGCGTCAGCGGGGTGCTGCGCACCATCGTGCTCGTGGCCGCCATCGGGTCTATCAGCAGCGCGGGTGACGCATTCGCCGTCGCCAACCAGTTGCCGAACAACATCTACGCGATCATCTCGACCGGTCTGCTGACCGCCGTCGTCGTCCCGCAGATCGTGAAGGCCGCCGCGCACGCGGACGGGGGACAGGCGTTCATCTCGAAGCTGTTCACCCTCGGCACGGTGGGCCTGCTCGGCGCCACCGCTCTCGCGATGATCGCCGCACCACTCCTGGTGCACGTGTACGCGGGCAAGTTCACCGACGATCAGCTGGCCCTCTCCACCGCATTCGCCTACTGGTGCCTGCCGCAGATCTTCTTCTACGGTCTCTACGCCCTGCTCGGCGAGATCCTCAACGCCCGTCGCGTCTTCGGTCCGTACACGTGGGCGCCGATCGTCAACAACATCGTGTCGATCGCGGGCTTCGGTGCGTTCATCCTGCTCTTCGGGGGACAGCAGGTGCGCGTCGACGCGTGGACGCCCTCGATGATCGCCGTTCTCGCCGCCACCGCGACCGGCGGCATCGTCGTGCAGACGGCGGTGCTGATGTTCTTCTGGCGCCGCGCGGGACTGACCCTGCGTCCCGACTTCCAGTGGCGAGGCGTGGGGCTCCGACACATCAGCCGCCTCGCGGGCTGGACCTTCCTGATGGTCGTCGCCGGCCAGCTCGCCGGAATCGTGCAGTCGAACGTGCTCTCGGGCGCCTCCGGCAACGATCCCGCGATCTTCGCCTCGCAGAACGCCTGGCTGCTGTTCATGCTGCCGTACTCGATCATCGTGCTGTCGATCGGAACGCCCTACTTCACGCAGCTCAGCGAGCACGCCGCCGCGGGACGCGACGACGAGGTACGAGCCGACATCGCTCGCAGCATCCGCACCCTGGGGTTCTTCATCGTCGCGGCCACCGCCGCCCTCGCCGTGGCCGCCGTCCCCGCCAGCCGGATCTTCACGAACGGATCGGAGCAGGCCCTCGCCGCCGCTCCCGTCCTGTGGTGCTTCCTGGTCTGCCTTGTGCCCCTCGCCGTGCTCTTCGTCATCCAGCGCACCTTCTACGCCTACAACGACACTCGCACCCCCTTCTTCTTCACCCTGCTGCAGTGCGCGCTCGTCGCAGGAGGGGCCATCGCGGCCGGCGCGTTCGTCGATCGGTCGGACCTGGCCGCCGGCGTCGCCCTGACCCAGTCGTTCGCGAGCATCGTGCAGGTGGTCGTGGCGACGGTGCTGCTGCGCCGCCGCCTCTCCGGCATCGGCACGGGCTCCTGGCTGTCGGCACTCGGACGTTTCGCCCTCGCCGCGATCCCCGCCGCCGCAGCCGGGTGGGGCGTCCTGATCCTGCTGGGCGGCCCCGAAGGATGGATGACGAGCAGCGTCGCGGCCGGGATCGCCGGTGCCGCGGTGCTGGGTCTGGTCGTCCTCGCCGTGTACATCGGCATCCTGGCCCTGTTCCGCACTCCCGAACTCGCCCCGGCGCTCGCGCTCGGCCGGCGGTTCCTCCCCAAGCGCTAGCCCCCGGGGCCGTGGAATACCCCGCGGCTACCATGGGTTTCATCCGACGGAATCAACGAGAGGAAGGCGCAAACGTGCGTCACGTCATCATCATCGGATCGGGCCCGGCCGGATACACGGCCGCCATTTACGCTGCCCGAGCCAACCTCGAGCCCCTCGTCGTCGCGAGCTCCGTCGAAGCCGGCGGCGACCTCATGAACACGACCGAGGTCGAGAACTTCCCCGGGTTCCCCGACGGCATCCAGGGGCCCGACCTCATGGCCAAGATGCAGGCCCAGGCCGAGCGCTTCGGCGCCCAGGTGCTCTACGACGACGTCGTGTCGCTGGAGCTCGACGGTCCTGTCAAGAAGGTCACGCTCGGGAGCGGCAAGGTCGAAGAGGCCGTCTCGGTCATCTACGCGACCGGTTCCGCCTACCGCAAGCTCGGTCTCGAGGGCGAAGAGCGCCTGTCCGGCCGCGGTGTCTCGTGGTGCGCGACGTGCGACGGCTTCTTCTTCCGCGACCGCACGATCGCTGTGGTCGGCGGCGGCGACTCCGCGATGGAAGAGGCGAACTTCCTCACCAAGTTCGCGTCGAAGGTGTACATCATCCACCGCAAGGACTCGCTTCGCGCGTCGAAGATCATGCAGGAGCGCGCGTTCGCGAACCCGAAGATCGAGTTCATCTGGAACAGCGCCGTCGACGAGATCCTCGGAGACGAGGCCGTGAACGGTGTGCGCCTGCGCTCCACGGTCGACGACTCGACGCGTGAGCTGCCGCTGGACGGTCTGTTCGTCGCGATCGGCAACGACCCCCGCACGCACCTCGTCCACGACAAGCTGCAGCTGACCGACCAGGGCACCATCTGGGTCGACGGCCGCTCGTCGCGCACCTCGGTGGAGGGTGTCTTCGCCGCCGGTGACGTCATCGACCCCACCTACCGCCAGGCCATCACGGCCGCGGGCAGCGGAACCGTCGCCGCTCTCGACGTGGAGCACTTCCTCGCCGCCCGCGGCGAGGCCGGCGAGCCCGCTGTCGCCGAGAGCCCCATCGAGGGCCTCCCGGACGCCGCGGTCGTCTGAGGAACAAAACCCGGTTCACCGGCGTTTTCATCAACTGACGCTTTCACTAAGGAGAAATGCAATGACTGCCAAGGCGACGACCTCCGCAACGTTCGAGCAGGACGTCCTGCAGGCCGACGGACCCGTTCTCGTGGACTTCTGGGCTGAGTGGTGCGGACCATGTCGCATGGTCGCCCCCGTGCTCGACGAGATCCAGAACGAGAATGCGGGAAAGATCACCGTCCTCAAGCTCAACGTCGACGAGAACCCGGACCTCGCGATGAAGTACCAGATCACCTCCATCCCCGCGATGAAGGTCTTCCAGGGCGGTGAGGTCAAGACGACCATCATCGGCGCGAAGCCCAAGTACGCGCTCGAGCAGGACCTCGCCGCGTTCCTCGGCTGAGACCTCTGACTGAACGTCCCCGGTGCCTCAGGGCGCCGGGGACGTTCGCATGTGCGGGCGGTCCCCGCTGAAGCAGAAAAGCCGACTCAGGATGCCATCACCCCGACAACGGCGATGACGACGGATCTGATCGACCAGGCGTGGAGGACGGGGTCGTTCACACAGACGCCCGCTGTGCGAGCGCTCACCGGCGATCTGAGGGCCGTTCGAGCCTTTATCGACCCCGGAGGCGACCGAGGGGCTCAGGAGGCGTCGAGCCTGACGTTGGCGTCCCACCGGCGGTGGGGTTCTTCCTCGCCCAGGATCCTCCACACGGCTTTCGTGAGCGGGGGGTAGTCGAGCGCGATCTGGCGAAGCACACGGTAGTTGCGCGAGCGGTTGGGGCGAACTCCGCCGTTCTCGAAGATGTTGTCGGCGCGCAGAGTGAGGACGACGAGTTCGTCGACACTGGGCAGGTCTTCCATGAAGTCCCACGGATCTTCACCGCCGCGCAGACGCTCGTGAATGAGGACCGCGAGTTCGTCGGAGGCTTCCGCGCGCAAGAGCTCGAGGCTGGCGCGACGGCGCGGGGTATCGTCGTTCGCTGTCACCGTTCCAGCGTACGTCGACCTACCGACACCGGGCGCGGGGCCGCGTTCGCTCGCCGCGAGATCAGCTTGCCGACGGTCCCGCTTCAGCCGGTGTAGCCCTCTTCACCCAGCGTCGCGAGGATGCGATTGAGGTCCTGAATGCTGGCGAAATCTATGCTGATCTGGCCTTTTTTGGCGTTGAGAGACACGCGGACCTTGGTGTCGAACCTGTCTCCGAGACGATCCGCGATGTCGTCGAGTCCCGACCGGCGCGATCCGGCCTTCGGCTTCTGACGAACCGGGGCGACACCCGGCATCTTCGCGGCAGCCTCAGCCGCGCGAACTGACAGGTCCTCGTTGACGATCTTATCCGCGAGCTTCTGCATCTCTTTGGGGTCGTCCAGAGAGAGGATCGCGCGAGCATGCCCGGCGCTGAGAACGCCGGCAGCAACGCGCTGTTGCACCGGGACGGGCAGCTTCAGCAGGCGGATCGTGTTGCTGATCTGCGGACGCGAGCGACCGATGCGCGTCGCCAACTCTTCCTGAGTGATGCCGAAGTCCTCGAGCAGCTGCTGATACGCGGATGCCTCTTCGAGGGGGTTCAGCTGAGAACGATGAAGGTTCTCGAGCAGAGCGTCGCGAAGGAGATACTCGTCATCGGTCTCGCGGACCACCGCCGGGATGCTCTCGAGCCCGGCCTCGCGGGAGGCACGCGTGCGTCGCTCACCCATGATCAGCTCATAGGTACCGTCGCCCTTGTCGCGAACGACCACGGGCTGAAGGACACCGAACTCGCGGACCGAGTGGACGAGCTCCGCGAGGTCATCCGCATCGAAGTGCGTACGAGGCTGACGAGGGTTGGGGACGATGGTCTTCGGGTCGATGTGCACGAGGCGTGCGCCCGGCACCGACACCAGCGCCGCGTCGTCCTCGGTGCGACCCGCGTCGGTCTTCGCCGCCGCATCCTTCGCCGCGGCGACCCCGTCGGGGAAGAAGACATCGACGGGACGCGCCTCCGACGGCTCCATCGTGGGGATGAGGGCGCCGATACCGCGCCCCAGACCGGTCCTCTTGGCCATCAGGAGCCCTTCTTGGTGGTGTCGCGAGCGACGATCTCTACTGCTGCCTCGCGGTAGGCGATGGCGCCCGCTGACTGGCCATCGTACGCGATGACGGTCTGCCCGAAGCTCGGCGCCTCGGACACACGGACGGATCGAGGAATGACGGTGTCGAGCACCTCGTCCGTGAAGTGCGATCGAACCTCCTCCGCGACCTGCTGTGCGAGACGCGTACGCCCGTCATACATGGTCAAGAGGATTGTCGATACGTGAAGACCAGGGTTGAGGTGCTTCTGGATCATCTGCACACTGCCGAGCAACTGGCTCAGCCCCTCGAGCGCGTAGTACTCGCACTGGATGGGGATCATGACCTCGTCGGCCGCGGTGAACGCGTTGATCGTCAGCAGTCCCAGCGAGGGAGGGCAGTCGATGATGACGAAATCGAGGTGATTGCCCTCGATCGCGAGATAATCCCGCAGCGCACCCCGAAGGCGATGTTCACGCGCGACCTGTGATACCAGCTCGATCTCGGCACCGGCGAGGTGGATGGTGCTCGGAGCACAGAGCAGGTCGGGGGACTCGGGGCTGACCTGCACGATATCCGCGAGAGGGAATTCATCGATGAGCACGTCGTAGACGCTGGGCGTATCAGCGTTGTGGGGAACGCCCAGGGCGGTCGACGCATTTCCCTGGGGGTCGAGATCGATGACGAGGACGCGAGCACCGACCGAAACGAGTGCGGCAGCGATGTTAACAGCGGTCGTGGTCTTGCCCACTCCGCCCTTCTGGTTAGAGACCGTGAAGACACGGGTTCGACCGGACAACTCGACGGTGGTCTCGTCGAGCACACGCCTCCGCGCCGAGAGATTCGCGATCTCACGTGCAATGGGGGAGTCCTCGAAGGATGACGGCGTGGCTGCCTCATCGGACTGTTTCACGTGAAACACACCTTCCCGTCGCCAACCCGATCAGTCTACCCGCGGGTGCTGACATTCCTGATGGGCGGATGAATTGGATCACGTGCAGCAGAGGCATGAGCGCCGGGGGCTCAGCCCGACTCAGAAGGGGGTCGCACCCCCCGGAGAGGGCTTCAGTGTTCGTTTCACGTGAAACGTCGCGTTCTGGTCTGACCATTCGGCGGTTGTGGTCTCGCGCTGCAAAGTTGAGTACGCGTCGCCCTGTGAGGGATGTTTCACGTGAAACGTGTGCGGAGAATTGAGACTCACCCGAAAATGCGCAGAGGAAGGTCGCCACACAACCAGTTTCGTGCGTTCGGCGCTTTGCGTCAGCTGCAGGTTCTCTGCTCGAGCTGAGCTGGTAGACGTTTCACGTGAAACATGCGATGCCGCGGCTTGCTCCGCACCTCCTCATGCTGGGCTGGCTTGGTGCGACCGCCGTGAGCGCGCCCATGCGTTCGTTCGGCTGGGGAGTTCATGTTTCCGCGACTATCCACGAAAGTTGCGCAGTCTCGCGATCACTGCGAACACCCCACCCAGGACGGGGAGGGCGTAGTCCATCGGGGCGCGAGGAACTGACCGCCATCATCAGCCGATGTCGATGCGCCCCAGCGATACAGGATGACGGCGGCTCCTGGTGACAGCAGGGAACTCCGAGTCTCGTCGCAAGCGCGACCAGCCAGCCCGTGTCTCCGGGAGGCGTTTACGTTCTGGTCACCCGCGCGAGCGCACAGTCTTCAGGCTGGCCTCACAACCTGGGCGTGTGACGCACGGTTGCGCGCGATGCACACACCCGAGAGCACTCGTACGGCTGCTGGCGGCACACGTCCTGGACCTCCGAACCGGCAATGGCTCCGGGAGATCACACGGCAGCGGATTTGGCACGTGCGATGCGAGCCGCGCGCCGCGGGTATCACGCACCGCGAACGGGAGCGAACCGGAATCAGACGGAGTCGGGCAGTTCCACGAGACGGCGGGCGCTAGCCTGAGGGGATCCACACCTCCGCGAGAGCCAGGCATGGCCCAGGGGGTCGGCCGGAATCACGCGGGGTTGAGCAGCTCCGTGCGACGACGACCGCCGACCCGGTGCGAGCCACGCCTTCGTAAGAGCCGCGCGGGGCAAAGCGGTCGGCCGGGATCGCGCGGGGTTGAGCAGCTCCGTGCAACGACGACCGCCGACCCGGTGCGAGCCACGCTGGCGTAAGTGCCAGGGCACGACGCAGGGGAGCGGACCGAGATGAGGACGCGTCGAGCAGTACCGCCAGAAGACGACCGCCGGCCACCGATACCAGCGAGTCGCTCGATGCCCACGTTGGCGATGAGCGGCAGGGGAGAAGAACTCGCACCACAACGGCATGAACCCGCGGCCGCCGTGCGTAGAGCGCGCTCCGCCGGCCGCGCCCGCCACCAGTCCTCCCGCGAGGCCTGCGCGGTGAACGGACGCACGCACCTCACGCAGGCGGGTAATGCCCAGGCCTGACTCACCTTCGCCCCTTGGCCGGGGACTGAGGCCACTCTCGAGACGAGCCGAAAGCCTTGCGATCTCGCCGGCTTTCAGGCTCGATTGGGTGGATACCGGAGACTCACCGGCCGGGTCTCCAGACTGCGGCTCGACAGCTGCGCTCGATCGTCGGACCGTCGGCGATACATGCGCGTTCGGATGCCACCTGGGGCGTTCACGTCAGCGCGGGGAAATCAGGGGTTCTGCGCACGGCCACCTAAGCGCCGAGCTCCGCCACCATGTGGCCACAGCGCTACGCGTCGATATTGGCACGCGCGTCCGACGTGGGCCTACCAGCTTCACGCACGTCCCGCGCGGTGCGATGTTTCACGTGAAACGTCGCGTGAGTTGAGCCCAGTAGGGCTCGGCCTTCTTCCAAGGGTTGGCAATCAAATCGTCCGTTATTCAGGCGTGCCCTGCACTCCCCGGTGCTCGACAGCATCAGGCCGTGGGCCTCGGGCCCGCACGCAGGCAGCCCTCTTCCGTCCCCAGGAAGACCAGTGCACGAGCGAGAAGAGATCGACCGCCAGCGCGGAACGGCTTTGTCACACCCATTGCCTACGGATACCCGAATGGAGAGCAACCGCACGCGCTCCGTCCGCGCTGAGCCCGCTCCCAAAGAGGTGTTGGTCACCAGCCCAGATCACTCCACCGCTGGAAGCAGGCGAGCCACTGCCGCGCGCGTCCTTCACCGTGGTGCCATCCCGACGGTCGCGGTCGTATTCGTGGGCGCGAACGGACGGCCGTGAAGCCGCGCTTCACGTTGTCAAAGGGAGGTCCTGCTGCCTTTCGGCTCGTCCCGCGAAACATGACCGACGACATGCTCCACGTGAAACATACCCCCGCGCCTTCCGCACGAAGCGACCAGGTGGGTCGTGGCTGACCTTCTGACGCAGCAAGGTTGCCGGCTCCGCGTGATCAATCGCGCACGGCTGCAGCGCCCGGTCCGTGACACCCACTCCATCACGACGGGTTCCGGGGGAGGGGATTCCCGCTTCTCGGTGCATGACGTTCGCCGGGGGAGCAGTCTTCTTCAGGTGGCGGCCCGAGCGCCACGCGAAGCGGTGTCGGGGGAGGGGCTGCGTGCCTACGTCAGAGCGCCGTCCGTGTCGCGCTTCCGTGGCGGAAAGCACTTCAGGGAGGAGGGCGGCACCACTGCGACACCCCGCGCTCCCCATACCAACACGAGTAGAGCGACCAAAGGTGATTCGGTGCTGTGAAGCAGCGCCCTCGACCTTCGAGGACGCATCGGACCGCCAAACGCTGGCTAGCCCGCCCTTAGAGACTCCCCGCAGCCCCAAGGAGGGCCTCATGCCTCACCCCCGCGGATGGCATCGCGCCAATCTCGGAAGACGACGAACTCGGCCCACCGATAGGCGCAGGGTCGCCGCGAACGAGCGCGAAGGCCGGCGGAGCAGAACAGATCACCCATCGCTAAAGCGATCCACTCTTTCCACACCTCTCGACATGGACCGAGCCGACAGGGACCCGCTGCACCAGGATGATCTCCACCACTCGCCGAGCTCGAGATCGTCTGCAGAGAAGCCCAGCTCCAGCACCATCCGCGATCGTCAAAGGTTTCACGTGAAACATCGCAATCAGAGCCGAGCGTTCGCACTGCCGCCGGCCGGGGGGAGCGCAGCATTCGGTATGCGACCAGGACCCGGCATCCCACCCCACCCGCGGCCGGCACACACCCATCGAGGACGAAACCCCTAGCGGCCGACCGGCGGCTTGCTGAAAGGCTCGGGACACTTAACGTACTCCCCGAGTACAGCCGCAGAGTGTTGTCCCCGATCGCCGACAACACCCACCCGGACCCGGACAGTCGTTCGATCACCACCATGAGAGAGCGCACGAGACATCCATACCCATGGAATGCCGAGTTAGCGTGGACCACTCTCAGCGGAAAGGCCGCCCGACCCCACCAGACGCGAGGTCCTGCGAACGACCAGGCGCTGACACCCGGACCCCGGTTCGCTCCACACAACCGCCACGTCGAGACAACCTCCCCACCGGCCTTGTTCAGCTCCCGTTTCACGTGAAACGCACGCGTCTCGCTCTTGGTGTCCCACCGTCCCACCACTGCAAGGCACGCGCGCTCGATCCTGCTGAAAGCGCAAGCATCACGTTCGCGTCTCACAGAAGCAGCTCGAGCTGATCGACGACGAGATCGGGACCCGGGACGAAGGGATGGTGGCCGGGCGCAAGCTCGACGAACCTTTGCGCACGAGCAGCATCAACGCGCTGCAGGACGACAGACGTACTGCGGTCCTCTTGGCACACGATGTACGTCGAATCCACCCCGTGCCAGCCCGCGCACGAGACCGGAGTCGCGAAAGCCGCCGTGGATTGCATCGTGACTCGGTCCCAGGCTCGGGACTGGATGGCGGCATCGGCGTCTTGGAGGAATCGCCGCCCGAACGACGAGACATCCTCTCCCTCGAGCTCGAGGAGCCCTCCACCGCCGAGCTTCGCGCGCACCAGGTCAGGGTCATCGCTCATGATGGTTCCTTGAGATTGACCCACCTGCGGCAGATAGGAGGTTACGTACGGCGGCTTCTTCACCGCAGGATGATGGCCCGCCTCTGCGATGACGGTGCGACCGCAGGAGGGGCCGACGACAACCGCCGCATCCACCTGAATCAGAGCGAAACGCAGGTCCGCGGCATCCGCCACCAGACCTCCAGACGCGGGCCAGCCGTCTCACCGCACGAAGGAAGCGCGACAGCGCGGCTCACGATCCCGGTACGGTCCCGTAGGAGATCAGCCGTCGGCTTCCATCACCACGCGCCACCCCGCACCAATGCTCCGTGCGCAGACACGACCTCCATGGTCACGCCCGTTCGTGTTGACCCCGCGTCAAGGTTAGACGTACCTGATATTACGTGAAATGATCGCACCGTGGGCAGACAGAAGCAGCCGGCAATCGCAGAAGACCTGTTGGACCAGTGCGCCGAGCACGCTCTCACTCACGGGCTCCCCGATGGCCTCGGGCCGTTCGCCCAGGCGACGGGCACATCCGCTCGGATGCTGCTCTACCACTTCGGCACCCGCGACGAATTGTTCCGCGCCGTGCTGCGTCGCGCACGCGAGATGCACCTCGCCTCCTACGGCGAGCTGCTCCGGGTCGTCCCGGGGGAGAGCTACACGCGCACGCTGGCCACAGCCTGGGTGGGCATGACCGAACCCGAGGGCCAGTCCTTCTTGCGGATGTTCACGCACCTCCCTGAGCAGCGCGAGAACTCGCTGTGGCCGGGCTTTCACGCACGAGCGACCACCGACTGGCTCCCGCTGCTCGCCCAGGGTCTGTCAACGATCGACCCGCCGCCGTCCGCAACGCTGGTCCTCGCCGTCATCCGCGGATTAATCATGGACCTGGATGCGACGGCGGACTTCCGCCGCGTCGATCAGGCCTTCACCATGTTCCTCCGGAGCATCGACCCGGGTGCACCCGAGGTGTCACGTCCGCACGACCCGTAGCTCGGACCGGCGCCCCGCCGGCGGTCGACCACGCCCTCGCGCGCTCGTCGACGACGACCCGTGAGGGCGGGGGTGCCGTGTGATTCGGCTCGCTCGCGACCGTCAGTCCGACTCGCAGGTCTCTCAGCGCGAAACAGTGGCCACGAACACGCGCGTGGGTTCGTCGAGCACTCCCTCGCCGACGACCTCGATCGCGACGTCAGTCAGCCCGAACTTCCGCACCTGCTTCGCGGCCGCGTCTACCTCGGCGCCCACGTTGGCGCCCTTCAAGAAGACAAGTCTGCCGCCGGGTCGAACCAGGGGAGCGGTGAACGGCAGAAGCGTGCGCAGAGCGCTGACCGCGCGGGCCGTCGCCACGTCGAACACCCGTCCCTCGGACCACTCCTCGCCACGCATACGAGCGACGGTCACATTCTCGAGTTCGAGCTCAGCCACCTGCTCCGACAGCCACGCGGTACGGCGCTCCATCGGTTCGATGAGCGTCCACTCCACGTCCGGACGGGCAATCGCGAGCACGAGTCCCGGCAGACCCGCACCCGATCCCACGTCGACGGCGCGCCCCGAGAAGTAGGGCGCGGCGATCGCGCTGTTCAGAATGTGGCGTGTCCACAGTCGCGGCACCTCGAGCGGGCCGATGAGCCCGCGTTCCTCCCCGTGAACGGCGAGATTCCTCGTGAAACGACGGGCCTTCTCGATGTGATCGCCGAACAGCGTCAGCGCTGCGCCCGGCTCGGCCTCGAGCTGTTCCGGCATCCGATCACTCAGCCGCGACGGATCACGGTGTGGCGGTCGGCACCCTCACCGAACGACTCGGAGGTGAACCCGCGGTCGGCGGCGATGTCGTGCACCAGCTTGCGCTCGTAGCTCGACATGGCCGGCAGCGACGCCTGCGATGCTCCCTCGTCGAGACGGGCGATGGCCCGGTCGACGAGGTTCTCGAGCTGCCGCTGACGGGCGTCGCGCGATCCGCCGATGTCGAGGATCAGGCGCGAGAACCGTCCCGTCGAGTTCTGCACCGCCAGACGCGTCAGCTCCTGCAGCGCCTGCACGGTGTCAGGGTGCGACAGAGTGGACAGCGCCGCGGCATCCTCGGCCTCCACAGAGACGTACGCGCGGCCGGCGCGCACGTCCATGGCGAGGTCGCCGTCGATGTCGGCGATGTCCAGGAGACCCTCGAGGTAATCGGCGGCGATGTCGCCCTCCTGCTCGAGCTGCTCCTCGGTGGCGGCGGTCTGGTCGGGGGCGATCTGATCGGACGTCGTCATCGTGATCTCCGGTTCTCAGGAGGCGGGTGCGGAGCCGGCGTTGCCGGCGGATCCACCCGCGGCACCGGTGTTCTTCGTGGACTGCTGCTTCTTCGCGCGCTGCTTTCCGACCGGCTGCTGACGCTTCGGCTGGGCTGCGCGAGCCTTCTCAGCCTCTTCGAGGAGGCGCTCCTGCTCGGCGCGATACTTCTCGACCGGGACGACCTTGCCCGACGAGTCGATGGCCTTGCCCTTGCGCGCCAGGCGCTCCTCGCGAGCCTTGGCGGCGTCGGAACCGGGCGTCGGCATCTCACGGATGACCACGAACTGCTGCACCATCGTCCACAGGTTGCTGACGAACCAGTAGATGACGACACCGAGCGGGAAGAAGACGCCCGAGAAGATGAAGGCCAGCGGCAGGATGTAGAGCATGATCTTCTGCATCTGGTACGCCTGACCGGTCTTGGCCTCGGGCGACAGGTTCTTCGAGATGATCTGCAGCTGCGTGAAGAACTGCGAACCGATCATGAGCACGACGAGCGTGAGCAGGATAGCGACGGTGACCTGCCCGTCGGGCTGGCTCCACGCCGTGACGAGGTTGACGTGCATGGATGCCACGTCGAACAGGCGCGCGTCGTAGAACTCGGTCGTGAGCTCGGGCGTGAGCAGGCCCACGCCACCGATGCCGCTCGCCGCGTGCTTCGAGACGTCGTTCAGCACGCTGAAGAGGGCGAAGAAGATCGGCATCTGCACGAGCAGCGGGAGGCAGCTCGAGACGGGCGTCGTCCCGTGCTTCTTGTACAGCGCCATCGTCTCGCGGCTCATGGCCTCGCGGGAGAGCTGGTCGCGCTTGCCCTTGTACTTCTCCTGAACCTTGCGCAGCTCAGGAGCAATCTCCATCATCTTGCGCTGGCTCTTGATCTGCTTCACGAACAGCGGGATCAGAGCGGCGCGCACGATCAGCACGAGGCCGACGATCGACAGCACCCAGGTCAGACCGGCGGCCGGGGCCATGCCCAGCGCGGTGAAGAGCGCGTGCCATCCGACCAGCACGAGTTCGACCATCCATTTCAATGGCCAGAGGATGGTCCCAATGAGATCGAATTGCACGATCAGTCCTTTCGGGAGGGCACGACGAATCCGTGCCGAGTGAGTTCGTGGCGGAAGGCCCGATGAGGACGGACGTCGTCGATGCCACCCTGAGCCCAGGGATGGCAGCGTGCGAGACGGGCCGCGGTGAACGCGATGCCCTTCACGAGTCCATGCTGCTGCACGGCGCCCACCGAATAGGCGGAGCAGGACGGGTAGTACTTGCACACGTCGCCGTAGACGTGCGAGATGGTCGCTCGATACGCGTGCAACAGCGCCAGCCCCGCATTGCGGGGGAGGAGCGGGATGGACGCCACGACACCGTCGGCCGAGAGACGGCCAGCCCCCGTGGAGGAGGTCGGGAGAGTCGAAGCGCTCATACCGATGCTTTTCGTTCGAGGCATCGCACCACATCGGCGCGAAGCGTCGGGTAGTCGACGGTCGCCGCCGATGGCAGCGCACGGATGACAATCGAGGCGCCCCCGCGAACAGACGGGAGCGCCTCGGCGCACACCGCCTTGAGGCGGCGGCGAATGGTGTTGCGGGTGACCGCGGAGCCGACCTGGCGGCTCACGATGAAGCCGAACCGGGGCGAACCACTTTCGGCCGAGGTTCCGACGTAGGTCACGGTGTGCGCTCCGGCACAGCGAGTGCCCCGTCGGACCGTGGCTTTGTAGTCCGATCCGCGGGTGAGTCGGTTCGGCTTCGCGAGCACCGGGGCTGTCAGGCCGAGAGCTCGGTGCGGCCCTTGGCGCGACGGGCCGCGAGGATGCCACGGCCGGCGCGCGTACGCATACGGGCGCGGAAGCCGTGCTTCTTGGCGCGGCGGCGGTTGTTGGGCTGGAAGGTGCGCTTGCTCATGGGTCACTCCGGAGGTGATGTCGCCCGATGCTCTTCTGCCGGGGACGGGGGTCGGGACTGCCGTATAGGCATAAGTCAACCGACTAAGGCTACGTCGCGAGCGGCGTTAACTCAAACCGAGAACGCGACCGCCTATTATCCCCAGGCGTTGTCCACAAGCGTGGCAAAGACACGCGACCGAGTCCTACAGTGGATTTTGCTCCGACTGAGCCGCGAACTAGCGTGGCCCCGGAAGTTATCCACAGGTTCGACGCGACACGTCGATCTGCCGTCGCGTCAAGATCCCGGAGGGGATATGTCTCTGCACGAAGCACCGGATGTGCCCGTCTGGTCATCCGTGCTGGACCAGCTTCTCACCGATGATCGCGTCACCCCGCAACTCCACGGCTTCTTGAACCTCGCCGTTCCGCAGGGTGTGATGGGCGGGACGCTCTATCTCGACGTGCCGAACGATCTGACCGCGGCGCAGTTCAACAAGCGCATGCGCGCCCCCATCCTCGAGGCGCTCGCCCAGGTACAGGGAGACGACCCGCAGATCGGCACGTTCCGAGTCGTCGTCAACCCCGACGTTATCGAAACCCAGCGCAGCTCGTCGGCGGCGCCGAGTGAAGAGCGCGCGATACAGGCCGCCCCCACGCACGCCGCCCTCAAAGAGCAGGCACCCGAGCCGATCGTTCCCGCGTCCCGCAACGACACGCGCCTCAACCCGAAGTACACCTTCGACAATTTCGTCATCGGCCAGTCCAACCGCTTCGCCCACGCCGCCGCGGTCGCCGTGGCCGAGGCGCCGGCGAAGGCGTACAACCCGCTGTTCATCTACGGGGACTCCGGGCTCGGCAAGACCCACCTCCTCCACGCGATCGGCGACTACGCCGCGAGCATGTATGCCGGCATCCGTGTCCGCTACGTGTCGAGCGAGGAGTTCACGAACGACTTCATCAACTCGATCGCCAACAACCGCGGCTCTGCTTTCCAAGCGCGCTACCGCGACGTCGACATCCTCCTGATCGACGACATCCAGTTCCTGCAGGGTCGCGCCGAGACGCAGGAAGCGTTCTTCCACACTTTCAACACGCTGCACGATCACGACAAGCAGGTCGTCATCACCAGCGACCTTCCGCCGAAGCAGCTCACCGGCTTCGAAGACCGCATGCGGAGTCGCTTCGAGTGGGGCCTGATCACCGACGTGCAGGCACCAGACCTCGAGACCCGCATCGCGATCCTGCGGAAGAAGGCCCAGAGCGAGCGCCTGCTGATCCCCGACGACGTGCTCGAATACATCGCCACGGTGGTGTCGTCGAACATCCGTGAACTCGAAGGCGCCCTCATCCGCGTCTCGGCGTTCGCGAGCCTCAACCGCTCGACGCTCGACATGTCCCTGGCTCAGACGGTGCTGCGCGACATCATCGACCAGGACGACGCGAACGTGATCTCGCCGACCGACATCATCACGGCGACCGCCCAGTACTTCAAGCTGTCGGTGGACGACCTGTACGGCTCGAGCCGCTCCCAGGCCGTGGCCACCGCCCGACAGATCGCCATGTACCTGTGCCGCGAGCGCACGAGCCTGTCGCTGCCGAAGATCGGGCAGCTCTTCGGCAACCGCGACCACACGACCGTGATGTACGCCTACAAGAAGATCAGCGACCTGATGAAGGAGCGTCGATCGATCTTCAACCAGGTGTCCGAGATCACGAGCCAACTCGGACGCATGCGCTGAGCGCCCGTCTGCGGAAGGGGTCCGACCACGATCGTGGTTCGGGCCCCTTTTCTCGTTTTCGGCCCCTGATCAGGTCCTGAAGGGCGCTGAGCAGTAGTTTCACCGAGGTTCTGCACAGTGTGGAAAACCTGTGGATAACTCTCTTTTCCTCGGGATGATCTGTGCACTGCGCTGTTAACACTGTGGAAGACGGGCGATCGACCCCGCGACCCCGACGCGTTAAGTGCCCAGGCTGTCCGCAGCTCCTCCACAGTTAACGGAGCCCGACATCCCTGCTGTTAACACGCGTGTCGAGAGTTATCCACACTCTCCACAGCTGTTAACAAGATGAAGATCCCAAATCATTGTTAAGAGAGATTCGATGACCTTGCCGTGGAGACGTCGGTCGACAGGCTCGGTCGGACGTGGGCACTAGCATGGGTAAGCCATACCCGCCGTCAAGGGAGCACCCGTGAAGTTCCACGTCAATCGCGATGTGTTCAGCGAAGCCGTCTCGTTCGTGGTCAAGCTCCTGCCGCAGCGCAATCCGCAGCCGATCCTGGCCGGTGTGCTGATCGAGGCCAACGAGCAGGGCCTCACCCTCGCCGCCTTCGACTACGAAGCATCCGCGCGAACGACGATCGAAGCGACCGTCGACGAGCCGGGCACGATCCTGGTCCACGGCCGCCTCCTCAGCGACATCGCCAGCCGTCTGCCGAACGCACCCATCCAGATCGCCGTCGACGACGACGGCGGCATACTGCTCACGTGCGGATCGGCGCGGTTCACGCTCGCCTCCATGCCGGTGCAGGAATACCCCGCCATCCCCGAGGTCACCGGAGAATCCGGCCTCGTGCCGGCCGACGAGTTCGCCACGGCCATCGCGCAGGTCGCCTTCGCGGCGTCGCGCGACGACGTCACGCCCGTCCTCACGGGTGTGCAGCTCGAGGTCTCCGGCACGCGGCTGAGCCTGGTCGCGACCGACCGCTACCGCGTCGCCCTGCGCGAGATCCCGTGGGACGGCGGTGCCGCGGCATCCGACGAGCCCACCTCGGCCCTCGTGCCGGCCCGTACTCTCCAGGAGGTCGGTAAGACGTTCGCCCACGGTGGCGACATCTCGATCGCGTTCTCGGGTTCGGGCGATCGCGAGATCATCGCCTTCTCGTCGGGCAACAAGACCGTCACCTCGCTGCTGATCAAGGGCAACTTCCCGCCGGTCCGTCGCCTGTTCCCCGCGCAGACCGAGCACCACAGCGTGGTCAACACCGCGGAGCTCATCGAAGCTGTCCGTCGTGTCGCACTCGTGCTCGACCGCTCCGCGCCGCTGCGTTTCACCTTCGGTCCCGACGGCGTCTCGATGGATGCGTCCGGCACCGAGCAGGCTCGCGCCACCGAGTCCGTCGACGCGACGCTCGTCGGCGACGAGGTCACCCTCGGTCTCAACCCGCAGTACCTGATCGAGTCGCTGGGTGCCGTGCGCAGCGAGTTCACGCGCATCACCTTCACCTCGAGCGACAACGCGAACAAGCTCAGCCCCGTGCTGGTCACTCCGCAGACGTCGGTCGAGAAGGGCGGCGAGGGGACGTTCAAGTACCTCCTGCAGCCCAACCTCCTCCTCCGCTGAGCTGCGTCTCGCTGCCGTGTCGGAGGTGGCGGGTAGTCTGACTCGGTGATCGTGGAGCAGCTGGGACTGAAGGACTTCCGCAATTACGCGGAAGCCGACGTCTCGCTCTCTCCGGGAGCGAACGTCTTCGTCGGTCGCAACGGTCAGGGCAAGACGAATCTCGTCGAAGCCGTCGCGTATCTGGCCACCCTCGGCTCGCACCGCGTCTCGAACGACGCGCCCCTCGTCAGAGACGGAACGGATGCCGCGATCGTGCGCGCGCGACTGGCCCACGGCGAGCGGAGCGTGCTCCTAGAGCTCCAACTCAATCGCCAGGGCGCCAACAAGGCACGGGTCAACGGCGTCAATGTGCGGACATCGGAGCTTCCCCGGTACGCGCAGGTGGTCCTGTTCGCGCCCGAAGACCTGCAGATCGTCCGGGGGGATCCCTCCGCTCGTCGTCGCTTCGCGGATCAGCTGATCGTGCAGCGCACCCCGCGCATGGCCGCCGTCCTCGGCGACTACGACCGGGTCCTGCGCCAGCGCAGCGCTCTGCTCAAATCGGCGCGCGCCCGCGGCCTCCGCGGCGACGCGCTCAGCACCCTCGACGTGTGGGACGACAAGCTGGTCACCCTCGGCACCGAGGTGATCGAGGCGCGGAGCGCGTTGGCATCCGATCTCTCCGATCCCGTCGCCCGGGCGTACGCCGCGATCGCCGGCGCCGATCACGAACCGCGCCTGTCGTGGGCGCTCTCGGTCGGCGGGGGCGACCCCGAAGAGGGCGACGCGGTCGATGGTGCGGGCTCGAGCGAGCCGCTGGCCGACCAGTTCCGCGCGGCCCTCGTCGCGAAGCGACCGGCCGAGCTCGAGCGCGGACTCACGCTGGTCGGACCCCACCGCGACGACCTCGTGCTGCGCGTGCGCGGCCTGCCGGTGAAGGGTTACGCCTCGCACGGCGAATCGTGGTCCGTCGCGCTCGCGCTGCGGTTGGCCTCGGCCGAGATCCTCCGCGCGGAGTCGCGGCTGGGGGACCCCGTCCTCATCCTCGACGACGTCTTCGCCGAGCTCGACGCCGGACGCCGGACGCGATTGGCGGAGCTCGCCGGCGGGTACGAGCAGGTCATCGTGACCGCCGCCGTCGAAGAAGATGTCCCCGACGGGCTGCGCGCCCATGTCGTGCGCGTCGACGCCGGGCGCATTCGGGACATCGACGATGAATGACGACGCGGAGATCCCCGAGACCATGTCGACGTATCTGCGTCTGCGCGGTCTCGAGCCGTCGCCGTATCGCAAGAAGAAGCGTCGGCGCCGCGCCGACGACGGCGAGAACGCCCCGTTCACCCCGGGGCGGGACCCGCGCGGGTTGGGCGATGTGCTGTCCTCGCTCACCAAGTCCGCTGGATGGGACCCCCAGCTCTCGCGTGAGGACCTCGTGCGCACGTGGGACGAAGTCGCCGGAGCCGACACCGCGGCGCACACACGTCCCGTCGCCCTGGACGGCGGAACCCTCACCGTCCAGGCCGATTCCACGGCGTGGGCCAAGCAACTGCAGTTCATGCGCGCGCAGATCCTCTCGGAGATCCTCCGCCGCTTCCCCGATGCCGGTGTCGAGGCGATCCGGTTCGTGGGCCCCGACGTCCCCTCTTGGAAATGGGGGCCCAGAGCCGTTCCAGGCCGCGGTCCGCGCGATACCTACGGCTGAGCCATGGTCGATCCCGGCTTGACGTGATTTATCCCCGCATTGGGGCGTACAAGCCATTTCGAAGGCCCTTCCGCGATAGGATGGAGGTTCCGACGAACCGATCTGGAGCGCGCGTACCCATGACGTCCGAAAACCCCGACAGCGTTTCCGAGGAACCCGAAGCGACCAGCAAGAAGGTTCCCAACGAGTACGGGGCAGACGCCATCCAGGTGCTCGAAGGTCTCGAGGCGGTCCGCAAGCGACCGGGCATGTACATCGGCTCCACCGGTGAGCGCGGCCTGCACCACCTCGTGCAGGAGATCGTCGACAACTCCGTCGACGAGGCCCTCGCCGGCTACTGCGACACCATCGAGGTGACGATCCTGAGCGATGGCGCCGTGCGCGTGGTCGACAACGGTCGCGGCATCCCGGTTGACATGCACCGCACCGAGGGCAAGTCGACCGTCGAGGTCGTCCTCACCGTCCTGCACGCCGGCGGCAAGTTCGGCGGCGGGGGCTACGCGGTCTCGGGCGGTCTGCACGGTGTCGGCTCGTCCGTCGTCAACGCCCTCTCGACGCGCCTCGAGGTCGAGGTCAAGCGTCAGGGTCACGTGTGGCGTCAGTCGTTCCGCGACGGCGGCGTGCCCCTCGCTCCCCTCGCGCAGGGCGAAGAGAGCGACGCGACCGGCACGACGATCACCTTCTGGCCGGATGCCACGATCTTCGACACCATCGACTTCGACTACGACACGCTGCGCACGCGTTTCCAGCAGATGGCCTTCCTCAACAAGGGCCTGCGCATCAGCCTGCGCGACGAGCGCCCCCAGTCGCTGATCACCGAGGGCGAGCCGGGTGAAGAGGTCACCGACGCCCGCCACGACACGTTCCTCTACGAGCGCGGCCTCGTCGACTACGTCGAGCACCTCAACCGCGTGCGCAAGGCCGACGTGGTCAACGACGAGATCATCGAGGTCGAGTCCGAGGACACCGAGCGCAAGATCGCGCTCGAGCTGGCCATGCAGTGGACGACGGCGTACACCGAGAACGTCTTCACCTACGCGAACACCATCAACACCCACGAGGGTGGAACGCACGAAGAGGGCTTCCGCGCCGCGCTGACGACTCTCGTCAACCGCTACGCGCGCGCGAACAACCTACTCAAAGAGAAAGACGACAACCTCACCGGTGACGACATCCGCGAGGGTCTCACCGCCGTCATCTCGGTGAAGCTGTCGGAGCCGCAGTTCGAGGGCCAGACCAAGACCAAGCTCGGCAACACCGAGGCCCGCGCCTACGTGCAGAAGGTCGTCGGCGACAAGCTCGGCGACTGGTTCGACCGCAACCCGGCGCAGGCGAAGAACATCATCCGCAAGGCGATCGACGCCGCCACGGCTCGTCTCGCCGCCCGCAAGGCGCGCGAGACCGCTCGTCGCAAGAGCGTCTTCGAGTCGGCCGCGATGCCCGACAAGCTCAAGGACTGCACCTCGAAGGACCCCTCGATCAGCGAGATCTTCCTCGTCGAGGGTGACTCGGCCGGCGGCTCGGCCGTGCAGGGTCGCGACCCGCACACGCAGGCGATCCTGGCGTTGCGCGGCAAGATCCTCAACGTCGAGCGCGCGCGCCTCGACCGCGCACTGGGCAACAAAGAAGTGCAGGCGATGATCCAGGCCTTCGGCACGGGTATCGGCGAAGACTTCGACATGGCCAAGGCCCGGTACCACAAGATCGTGCTCATGGCCGATGCCGACGTCGACGGCCAGCACATCACCACGCTGCTGCTGACCCTGCTCTTCCGCTACATGCGCGGACTCATCGAGGCGGGCTTCGTCTACCTCGCGCAGCCCCCGCTGTACCGCCTGAAGTGGTCGAACCACCCGCACGAGTACGCGTACAGCGACCGCGAGCGCGACGCGATGCTCGTCGACGGTCAGGCCTCCGGACGCCGCATCCCCAAGGACAACGGCATCCAGCGCTACAAGGGTCTCGGCGAGATGAACGACCACGAGCTGTGGGAGACCACGATGGACCCCGAGACCCGCACGCTGAAGCAGGTCACCATCGACGACGCCGCCTCGGCCGACGAGATCTTCTCGGTGCTCATGGGAGAAGACGTCGAGTCGCGTCGCAGCTTCATCCAGCGCAACGCCAAAGACGTCCGCTTCCTCGACATCTGATCCGCACGACAGATCTCGCTCCGACGTATTCACGAAACTGAGAAGACATGGCTGACGACACCACTCCCGGGCCCGCCGACGCGCGCGAAGAAGGCGCTCACAACCACGGCAAGATCGACCAGGTCGACCTGCAGCTCGAGATGCAGCGGAGCTACCTCGACTACGCGATGAGCGTCATCGTCGGGCGCGCCCTGCCCGACGTCCGCGACGGCCTCAAGCCCGTGCACCGCCGTGTGATCTACGGCATGTACGACGGCGGCTTCCGCCCTGACAAGTCGTTCTCGAAGTGCGCCCGCGTCGTCGGCGAGGTCATGGGGCACTACCACCCGCACGGTGACGCCCCCATCTACGACGCCCTCGTGCGTCTCGTGCAGCCGTGGTCGCTGCGCTACCCGCTGGCGCTCGGCCAGGGCAACTTCGGCTCACCCGGCAACCAGGGCGCGGCCGCCCCGCGTTACACCGAGACCAAGATGGCCCCCCTCGCGCTCGAGATGGTGCGCGACATCGAAGAAGAGACCGTCGACTTCGAGGACAACTACGACGGCCAAACGCAGGAGCCCACGGTCCTGCCGGCGCGCTTCCCGAACCTGCTGGTCAACGGCTCGGTCGGCATCGCCGTCGGTATGGCCACGAACATCCCGCCGCACAACCTGCGCGAGGTGGCGGCCGGTGCCCTCTGGGCCCTCGAGAACCCGGATGCCACGCGCGAGGAACTGCTCGAGGCGCTCATGGAGCGCATCCCCGGCCCCGACTTCCCCACGCACGCCCAGATCCTCGGTACTCGTGGCATCAAGGACGCGTACCGCACCGGGCGCGGTTCGATCACGATGCGCGCCGTGGTCAACATCGAAGAGATCCAGGGCCGCACGTGCCTCGTGATCACCGAGCTGCCATACCAGGTCAACCCCGACAACGTCGCCGTCAAGATCGGCGACCTCGCCCGCGAGGGCAAGATCACGGGCGTCGCCGACATCCGCGACGAGAGCTCGGGTCGTACCGGCCAGCGCCTCGTCGTCGTGCTCAAGCGCGATGCGGTCGCGAAGGTCGTGCTGAACAACCTCTACAAGCACACCCAGCTGCAGGAGAACTTCGGCGCCAACATGCTGGCGATCGTCGACGGCGTGCCGCGCACGCTCTCGCTCGACGGCTTCATCAGCCTGTGGATCGACCACCAGGTCGAGGTCATCGTCCGCCGCACGCGTTACCGCCTGCGCAAGGCCGAAGAGCGCATGCACATCCTGCGCGGCTACCTCAAGGCGCTCGACGCGCTCGACGAGGTCATCGCGCTCATCCGTCGCTCGCCGACTGCTCAGGATGCCAACGAGGGGCTGCAGAAGCTCCTCGACATCGACGACATCCAGGCGCAGGCGATCCTCGACATGCAGCTGCGTCGTCTCGCCGCCCTCGAGCGCCAGAAGATCGTCGACGAGGCGACCGAGCTCGAAGCCCGCATCGCGGACTACAACGACATCCTCGCCACTCCCTCCCGCCAGCGCACCATCATCCGCGACGAGCTCACGGCGATCGTCGATCGCTTCGGCGACGACCGTCGCACCGAGATCCTGCACGGGTTCGACGGCGACGTCTCGATCGAAGACCTCATCGCCGAAGAAGAGATGGTCGTCACCGTCACCCGCGACGGCTACATCAAGCGCACGCGCAGCGACAACTACCGCTCGCAGCACCGCGGCGGCAAGGGCGTGAAGGGTGCGCAGCTGCGCGCCGACGACGTGGTCGAGCACTTCTTCGTCACCACGACCCACCACTGGCTGCTGTTCTTCACGAACAAAGGCCGCGTGTACCGCTCCAAGGCGTACGAGGTCCCCGAGGCCGGGCGCGATGCGAAGGGCCAGCACGTCGCGAACCTGCTCGCGCTGCAGCCCGACGAAGAGATCGCGCAGATCCTCGACATCCGCGACTACAGCGTCGCCACGTACCTCGTGCTCGCCACCCGCAACGGTCTGGTCAAGAAGACCCGTCTCGACGAGTACGACACGAACCGCCAGGGCGGCGTCATCGCCATCAAGCTCCGCGGCCAGGTCGCGGACGACACCGACGACGCCGAGCAGGGCGGTGCCGACGAGCTGGTCAGCGCAATGCTGGTCGACGAGGGCGACGACATCCTCCTGATCAGCCGCCTGGGGCAGTCGCTGCGCTTCTCCGCCACCGACAGCGCGTTGCGCCCCATGGGCCGGTCGACGTCGGGCGTGAAGGGCATGGACTTCCGTGAGGGCGACAGCCTGCTCTCGGCATCCGTCGCCAAGGACGACGAGTTCGTGTTCGTCGTGACCGAGGGAGGCTATGCCAAGCGCACCGCCGTCACCGAATACCGGATGCAGAATCGCGGCGGTCTGGGCATCAAGGTGGCCCGTCTGACCGACGACCGCGGCGTGCTCGCGGGCGGAATGATGGTGTCGGAGGGCGACGAGGTCCTCGTGGTTCTTGCCAGCGGCAAGGTGGTACGCTCTGCCGTGGCCGAGGTCCCCGCCAAGGGGCGCGACACCATGGGTGTCGTGTTCGCACGAGCCGGAGGTGATGACAGGATCATCGCCATCGCTCGCAACGCAGAGCGGAACCTGACCGAGACGACGGAGACGATCACGGAGCCCACCGCTTCTTCCGCGGATGAGGCCGACGCCTCCTCTTCCGAGACCCCCGAGGAAAGTACTGACGCATGAGCACGGTAGCCGACAAGCTCGCCAAGAAGTCGACTCACAAGACCCCCGCCAAGCAGGTCCGCCTGCGTCTGGTGTACATCGACTTCTGGTCGGCGGTGAAGCTGTCGTTCCTGGCGGCGGTCGCTCTGGCCATCGTCACCGTCGTGTCGTACTTCCTCATCTACCTCGTCGTCTCGGCGACGCTGCTGACGAAGCTCGATGAGTTCTTCACGAGCTTCACCGACGGTGGGGCGACCCTGTCGCAGTACGTGGGCCTGCCGCAGGTGATGGCGTTCGCCGCCATCGTCGCCATCCTCAACCTCGTCATCGTCACCGTGCTCGGCGCCGTGATGGCGGGTATCTACAACCTGGCGGTGAAGGTCACCGGTGGCCTTCTCGTCGGGTTCACCTCGAACTGACGCCGATTCGTCAAAACCTCGCGAGTCCGGTAAAGTCTTCGAGGTTGACATCACGTCAGCGAGACGGGGCTATAGCTCAGGCGGTTAGAGCGCTTCACTGATAATGAAGAGGTCCCAGGTTCAAGTCCTGGTAGCCCCACCCCTTTCCCTCGCGGGGCCTTAGCTCAGCTGGTAGAGCGCCTGCTTTGCAAGCAGGATGTCAGGAGTTCGAATCTCCTAGGCTCCACATTCGAGAACGAAGAGCCGGTCCCTCAGGACCGGCTCTTCGCCTTTTCCCCGTGGATCACCCCGCGGCGCGTCGTCGCCCCGCACGGAGAAGAATCACCGATACCGCGGAGAGCACGGCTCCCGATACCGCCAGCACCGTGTTCATGCCCTCCAGCGTGACGGCGAACGGCGGGAGGAACGCACACACCCACGCGATCGCGAGCACCACAGCGCCCGGAGGCGGGGGCAGCTCGCCCAGTGCCTCGAACCGCACCAGGACCAGCGAGAGCAGCCACAGCACCACGGCCGTCGCGGCGAAGACGAGCGGGCGGGTCGCCCACCACTCCGGGCTCGCCGGGGTCGGCGCAGCACCGGGGATCAGCAGCGCGACACCCGAGACGATGAGGATGACGGGCAGGTGCCACAGGTACACCGTCATCAGCCGGGAGCCGATCACGAACACGACCGCCTGGGCGGCCTTCGTGCGCATCAGGGCGGTGAGAAGGGGCTTGGCCAGACGCAGCAGGCAGGCCTGCGCGAGCCCGAACAGCACGAGCGGGAGCGTCGGCGGGTTGAGGTTGGCGAGCATGTTGTTCGAGTAGGGCCCCCAGATCACGACGGCACCGACGACGAGGTAACTGCCGGCCGCGAGACCGAGAAGAGACAGCGACGAACGGTGGTCGAACCATCCGTCGCGGTACCAGTAGCCCAGCTGCTGGATCAGGGGCCAGACGAACAACAGGTTCACGTACCCCAGCTCTTGGACCCCCGAGGCGAAGCGCAGCGCGTCGACCGCGATCACCGCGACCAGAAGCATCGCGACCGTGCGGCGGGGCGCGACCTCGTGCCAGTGCGTCGTGAGCGGAACCACGGCCTGGCAGAGCAGGTACGCCGCGAGGAACCACAGCGGCATCCCCACTCCCACCACCGCGGCATCGACGAGCGACGGATCCACTCCGACGAGGGCGGCGACCACGAGGACGGCCGCGACGACGAGGAACAGCGGAAGCGCCGGTTGCGCGAGTCGCAGAGCGCGGGAGCGAATGAAGCCGCGCGCGTCGCCACCCCGACTCGTCCACGTCGCCCAGCCGGCGGCCGAGGCGAAACCGCCCACGACGAAGAAGAGCGGCATGATCTGCCCGAACCAGGTCGCGGTGTCGAACCACGGCTGTATCTCGGCGGGTCGCGAGGTCACGATGGCGCCGTCGGGACCCCGACCGACGCCCACCTGGAGCAGGTGCACGACGACCACGAAGCACACGGCCGTGACGCGGGCGAGATCCAGTGTGAGGTCGCGGCGCGAGACGTCGGGCGTCGACGGAGAGAGCTCAGTGCGCATGGGACCATCGTGGCGCGACCCGGACGTCCGTCGTCAACTCCGACACGCGGGTGAAACCCGTCGCTAGAGTTCGGTCATGGACATGCGCGTGGCCGCGTACGCCGTCGTGACCGACGCGGACGACCGCGTGCTGCTCGCCCACTGGATCGACGGACGACGGGGAGCGTGGACCCTGCCGGGCGGCGGCCTCGAGGACGGTGAAGACCCCGCCCAGGCGGTGCGCCGGGAGGTGCGCGAGGAGACGGGGTTTCGTGTCGTGGTCGACGAGCTGCTCGGCATCCATTCTCGAGTCATCCCCGCCGAGGCGCGGCTCGCCGACGGCGCCACAGGCCCTCTGCACGCGCTCCGGATCGTCTACCGGGCTCGCGTCGTGGGCGGTCGCCTGCGGTTCGAGAAGGACGGTTCGACCGATCGCGCGGAGTGGTTCACCCTCGCCGCGACCCGCAAGCTCCGGCGGGTTCAGCTCGTCGACGTGGCTCTGCGGATGGCCGGCATCCTCGGCTCGTGAGCCTCAGGCGCGTTCGGCGGTGATGTCGGCGACCGTCGCGCCGTAGGCGGCGATCAGATCGTCCGCGTCGACGAACAAGCTGTATCCGTGCGCTCCCGCGCCCATGGCGATCCGCGACCCGACGATGCGTTCGTCGGCGTACACGGGCCAGTCGGTCGAGCTGCCGATCGGAACGATGGTGCCCCGTTCATAACCCGTCGCGGCGAGGGCCAGCTCGGGCTCGGGCAGGCGCAGCTTGTTCACGCCGACCACCGCGCGCAGCTTCGGCCACGAGATGGCGCGATCGCCCGGGACCAGCGCGAACAGATAGGTGTCGTCCGAACGCTTGACGACCAGCGTCTTCACGATCGAGGCAGAGGGGATGCCGAGCGACTCGGCCGCCTCGTCGAGGCTCGACGCCGCGGGACGCTCGCGCACATCGACGGAGAGGCCGCGCTCTCGCGCGGCCTCTCTGACTCTGATGGTGGGATCGCTCACGCGTCCGGCGCGCGCAGCGGGTCGTCCGCCACCCACAGCTCGTCGTCGGCGCGCAGCGTCTGCCACGCGGCGTACGCGACGCCGGCAGCGGCGACCACGCCCAGGATGATGGCGATGACGCCGCCGGCGCCGATGCCGTCGTGCTGCGAGGGAAGCTTTTTGGCGAGACGCTTCGACGCCTGCTTGCCGTACTTCTCGGCACGCTTGGCGTACTTGTGGGTGTCGAGCTCGAAGCCGCGACCCTTGGCGAGACGGTCGCGGGTGTCGCCCGCGGCGTCCCACACCGACATCGCTCCGCCGACCACGGCACCGGCCGCGGGGACCACCTTGTGGCTGAGGAAGCGGTTGCTGTACTTCACGCTCTTGTCGACGTACGGAGCGGCGTACTTGTTGTACCCGTCCTGCACGGCGGGGACGAGGTCTTCGCGGCTGAAGCGACCGAGCTGGTGGCCGGCTTCACGAGCGACCTTCCCGCTCTCGCCCAGCAGCACCTGCTGCGACTCCCACACCTTCGCGGCGTGCTTCTGGAGCTTGCGCAGTTCCTTCTTGCTCTTGCGGCTGAGGCCCACGGCTCATCCTCCCTGTCGATGGGATGTACGTTCGTTCATCTTGCCAGAACGGGTCGCTGACGCCGCCGACCCTTGCAGATAACTCTGAGAGAATGTACTCATGGCCAACCACACCGCCGTCGCGACCCTGCACACCAACCACGGCGACATCGTCGTCAACCTGTTCGGAGACCACGCTCCGCGTACCGTCCGTAACTTCGTCGGGCTCTCCGACGGAACCCAGGAGTGGACGAACCCGGCTACGGGCGCCAAGGGTGAGGGTCCTCTGTACAAGGACGTCATCTTCCACCGCATCATCCCCAACTTCATGATCCAGGGCGGCGACCCCCTCGGTCAGGGCATCGGTGGCCCCGGATACAACTTCAACGACGAGATCAGCCCCGAGCTCGACTTCACCCAGCCCTACAAGCTGGCCATGGCCAACGCCGGTCTGCGCCGCAACGCCATCACCGGCCAGGCCGAGGGCACCAACGGCTCGCAGTTCTTCATCACGACCGACCCGACCCCGTGGCTCCAGGGCAAGCACACGATCTTCGGCGAGGTCGCCGACGACGCGTCCAAGGCCGTCGTCGACAAGATCGCCTCCGTCCCCACCGCCGCGGGCGACCGTCCGATCGAGCCCGTCGTGCTCCAGTCGGTCGACGTCGTCTCGGTCTGACCTCTCAGGCGGCGGCGGGTGTCCACGACTGAGGAGTTCCGTCGCAACAGCGACAACTTCTGTTACCGGCATCCCGACCGGCAGAGCTTCGTGCTGTGCCAGCGGTGCATGCGCACCGTGTGTTCGGAGTGCCGCACACCCGCCGCCGTCGGCGTCATCTGCCCGGAGTGCATGGCGCAGCAACGCGCCGCGCAGACCCCCGCGCAGAAGAAGGCTCAGCGCCGCTGGGCCTCTCGGCCCATGTCGGTCGTGTCGTCCGGCCGACCGCAGATGACCCTCGGCATCATCGCCGTCACGGGCCTGGTCTACATCATCGGGCTCATCCCGGGCGTGGGCGGCGTCGTGTCGAACCTGCTCGCGTTCAACAGCCTCTACGTGCTGCCGCAGGCCGGTTTCATCGAGCCGTGGCGCCTGTTCACCGTGGCCCTCGTCCACAGCGGGTTCTTCCACGTGGGCCTGAACATGCTCGCGCTCTGGTTCATCGGGCGCAGCCTCGAGCCGCTCCTCGGTCGCGCGCGGTTCCTGGCGCTCTACCTGATCGGTGCCCTCGGCGGCTCGGTCGCCGTCGCGCTCCTCGCCCCCGGGGTGTGGACCGTGGGAGCGTCCGGCGCGATCTTCGCGCTCTTCGGTGCCCTGCTCGTGATCGGACGCCACATCGGCGCGGACATCCGCGTCATCGCCGTGCTGATCACCATCAACTTCGCGTGGCCGTTCGCGATCGCCGGCATCAACGCGATCGGGTCGGGCGACTTCGCCGGCTCGCTCGCCGCGGTGGGGATCTCGTGGCAGGCGCACCTGGGCGGACTGATCACCGGCGCCGGCGTCGGACTGATCTACGCGCGAACGCGCGCAGCGACGCAGAAGCGGGTACAGATCGTCCTGCTCGTCGTTCTCAGCGTGCTCCTGATCGCACTGCTCGCGATCCCTGCTGTGTTCTACGTCTGAGAGTTATCCACAGCCCCATCCACAGGTGGGGATGAATTACACGTGTGTAAGTCAGCGCCACTTCGTGGTCATGAGGAACCCGATGAACGCGATGCCGAAGCCGATCACGAGGTTCCACGGACCGATGCCGGGGATCGGGAACTGCGAGTTGCTGAGATAGAACACCAACACCCACACGAGGCCGATGAGCATGAGGCCGATCATGATGGGCAGGAACCACACCGGGTTCGGAGCCGATCCGCCTTCGTTGCGCTCAGCGATCGGGTCTTCGCCTTTGCCAGTTCGAGCCATGCCGGACAGTCTAACGGTCAGGTGCGCGTGGTCCCGCGGAACTAGACTGCCCCCGTGCAGACCATCGACCAGCCGCAGACCCGCCGGGGATCACGGCGCGGTCGCGCTCCGCGCCGGCGGGTGTCCGTGATCGGGGTCATCGGTGATCTGCTGGTCACCGCGGGCGTTCTCGTCCTGCTCTTCGTCGTCTGGCAGCTCTGGATCGGCGACGCCATCATCGGCGCGCAGTTCAAGGATCAGGGCAGAGAGATCAGCGAGCAGTGGGCCACCAATCCGCCGCCGTCGGCGCCCCTGCCCACGACGACCGCTCCCGCTCAACCGGCAGCACCCCCCACGGCCGACCCGCCCGCCCTCGAGCAATCGAAAGACGCGCAGATCTTCGGCGTCGTCTACATCCCGCGCCTCGGCCCTGATTACCACTTCCCGGTCGCCGGGGGAGTCAGCTCGTCCCGCACCCTCGATCCGATCGGTCTCGGTCACTACCCCGACTCCGCCATGCCCGGGCAGGTGGGCAATTTCGCCATCGCCGGCCACCGCGGCAGCCACGGGGCGCCGTTCGCGGACCTGCCGTCGTTGCGCATCGGCGATGCCATTGTCGTCGAGACCGAGGGCGGGTGGTACACCTACCGGTTCCGCAACATCGAATACGTGCGTCCCGACGGCGTGAACGTCCTGCTGCCGACACCCCAGCAGCCGCAGATCGAGGCGACGGACCGCGTCATCACGATGACCACCTGCAGCCCG
Source organism: Microbacterium testaceum StLB037 (assembly GCF_900104345.1). Taxonomy (GTDB): domain Bacteria; phylum Actinomycetota; class Actinomycetes; order Actinomycetales; family Microbacteriaceae; genus Microbacterium; species Microbacterium testaceum_A. The sequence goes on along the minus strand of NZ_FNJN01000002.1, from coordinate 104,506 downwards.
CGCTACGGCTTCTCGGAGAGAGCGATCGGCTACGGCGTGTTCGAGTCCTTCACCCCGCGGACCGACGCCGGTCCGCCGACGTCTCTGACCTCTGGAGCAGCCTGATGTACGGAGCCCTGTGGCGCGTCCTCCCCGGTCCGTGGTGGGTGCGTCTGCTGATCGTCCTGGTGCTGCTCGCGGCCGTTCTGTACGGCCTCTTCTTCTACGTCTTCCCCTGGGTGAGCGACCTCGTCTATCCCCAGGAGGTCACGGTCGAGTGAGTCCCTGGCGCGTCGTCGTCGTCGACAATCGCGACAGCTTCGTCCACACCCTCGCCGGCTACGTCCGAGACCTCGGGGCCGAGACCATCATGATAGCGGCGGACGATCCCGGGCTGCCGGATCTCGCCGTGCGTGACGCACAGGCGATCCTCGTCTCACCCGGCCCCGGTCACCCCGACGACGCCGGGCACTCGGTCGCCGTGGTGCACGCGGCGCTGGGTGCCGGCATCCCTCTTCTGGGGGTCTGTCTCGGACATCAGGCCATCGCGACGGCGTTCGGCGGACGCGTCGGGCATGCGCCGGAACTGCTGCACGGGATCACGAGCGTCATCCGGCACGGGGGAGACGGGGTGTTCGCCGATCTTCCCGACGCCTTCGTCGCCACCCGCTACCACTCGCTCTCCGTCGACGCGGAGTCGCTCCCGGCGGAGCTGGAGGTGACGGCGCGGACCGACGCAGGAGTGGTGATGGGCCTCCGGCACCGGACCGCGTCGATCGAGGGCGTGCAATTCCACCCCGAGAGCGTGCTGACCGAGGGCGGACATGTGCTGCTCGGCCGCTGGCTCGAGAACGCCGGACTTTCGGGCGCCGCTGTACGCGGCTCCCGACTTCACCCGCGCGGGGTCAGGCGCCCGAACACACCGTCAGCGTGATCTCGCTGTGCACCGGGACCTCACCCGGGGCGAGAGACTGCGTCTTGACCGTCGGGGGCGTCGCGGCCTTGCAGCCGGGATCCTGTTGCGTCTTGACCGTCAACTGCTTCGCGTCGGACTCCAGCTCGCGCTGGGCCGCCTCGAGGGTGTAGCCGGTGTAGTCGACGATGACCACCTGTCCGCTGGCGACCACGAGGTTCACCGTGGTGCCCTTCGCGACCTCGGCGCCCGACTCGACGCTCGAGGAGATGATCGTTCCGGCGGCGAGAGCGGGATCGTCCTGGCGGCGGATCGAGCCGACCGACAGTCCCGCGTTCTGCAGCGCTGCCCGCGCCTCGCTCTCGGTGATCCCGTCGAGGGTTGGAACCGTGGCCGTATCGGGTCCGGTCGAGACGTAGACCGTGATCCTCTGCCCGGCGGTGACGTTCGTCCCGGCCTCGGGGACCGTGCTCACGACATTTCCGGCGGCGACCTTCTCGTCGGACTCGTTCACGCGACTGGTGGTCAGCTGCTGGCCCTCGAGGGTCTCGACCGCGCGGTCGTACGACATGTCGACGACGTTGGGGACCGTGTACGCGCTGGTGGGCACGTCGTTGCTCGGCTGGATCTGCATGACCCAGATGAGGACGGCCACGAGGAGCACGGCGAGCACGGTGACGCCCGCCCAGATCCAGGCCACCGGGGGGCCGGGCTGCGTGCGGCGCATCGTGGTGTCGGTGCTGAGCTGCCGCAGCGAACGCGCGGTCTCAGCCGCTTGACGCGGGTTCGGGCCGTACAGTTCGTTCGACAGCGCCGACATCTGGCGCTTGGTGGGGCCCTTGCCGTCGACGGTTTCGTCGAGGGCTTCGCGGAAGCTCGCGGCGTCCTGCGGGCGCTGGAACGGGTCCTTCGCGAGGGCGCGGAGGACGATGGCGTCGAGCGCGCGAGGGACCGTCTCGACGATCTCGCTGGGCGGGACCGGGGCCTCGCTGACGTGCTGGTAGGCGACGGCCACGGGGGTGTCGCCGCGGAACGGGGGTCGACCCGTGAGGAGCTCGTACAGCACGACGCCGGTGGAGTAGAGGTCGGCGCGGGCGTCGACGGACTCGCCTTTGGCCTGCTCGGGCGAGAAGTATGCCGCCGTGCCGACGATGGCCGTGGTCTCGGCGACCGTGGACGAGGAGTCGGACACCGCGCGGGCGATACCGAAGTCCATCACCTTGACGCGTCCGGAGTCGGTGATCATCACGTTTCCGGGCTTGATGTCGCGGTGCACGACGCCGGCACGGTGCGAGTACTCCAGAGCCTCCAGGATGCCGTCGACGTACCGCAGCGCGTCATCGGTGGGCACGGGTCCCTCGGCGATGACGTCCTTGAGCAGACGGCCGTGCACGAGTTCCATGACAATGTACGGAACCGGGCGCTCGTGGCCGTCGACGCCCGTCTCGACGTCCTCACCCGCGTCGAAAACCCGCACGATCGTGGGGTGGGCCATGCGCGAGGCCGCCTGCGCCTCGAGCCTGAACCGCGTGCGGAAAGCGGCGTCGCCCGCCAGATCGGCCTTCAGGACCTTGATCGCGACCGTGCGCCCGAGCGTCTGGTCGTACCCGCGATAGACGCTGGCCATGCCGCCGCGACCGATCAGGTCGTCGACGCGGTAGCGCCCGGAAAGGACGCGCGTCTCAGTGGTCACGGGTGGAGCTCCTGGCGTGGGGGATGGGGATCAGGGCTTGACGGTGGGAACCGCCGCGGGCGTCGCCGACGGCGAAGACGAGCTGCCGCCCGTGATCGTCGCCGACGCCTCGCCCGAGGGACCGGCCGTCCGGTCGCCGGCGCCCGAGCAGCTGACGGTGTACGTCACCCGCAGGGTCTGACCGGCGGCGTTGTTGACCGTCAGCTTCGCGTTGCGCGCGTCGGGCGCGAACACCGCGGTCGACTGTCCCGTGGCGTCGAAGGTGCCATTGGTGGCGGTGAAGTTATACGACGTGACCGACCCGGTGCCCGAGGGGCACGAGTACTGCTGCCACGAGACCTGGATGTCGCTGCCCGCCGTCACCGAGGTGCCGGGGAGGGTCGGCGTGCCGGGCGTCGAGAGCGGCGTCTCTTCGCCGTAGACCGTGACCTCGATGTTCGTACCCTGCGGGTTGCGTCCCGTCGGATCGACGACGTAGATCTTGCCGACCTGGTCGGCGTTCTCGGCCGCGTTCCCGGTGGTGCAGGTGGCACCGAGGTTCGCGTTGCGGAGGGCCGTGCGCGCTTCGTCGCAGGTCTTGCCGATGAGGTTGAGGGCATCGACGTCGACGAGGGTGCTCGACGGGGTCGGGCTCGGGGACGGCGAGGACGGCGTCGGAGCCGGCGTCGAGGCGGACGCGGACGGGCTGGCGGGAGCCGCGTTCGAGTCGCCCTGGTTCGTCAACAGCGTGACGAGCGTGCCGATCAGCACCAGCGCGAGCAGGGCGATGAGCGCGATGAGCGGCCACGTCCAGGGACTGCGCTTCTTCTTCTGCGGCGCGGGGTCTTCTTCGGTGTGTTCCTCGGTGAGAAGCGACGTCGCCGCCGCCGGGGCGGGCATGAGACGCGTGGTCGCCGAAGTCTGCCCCCCGGCCGTGAGCAGCTGGGTCGCGTCATCGGCAAGAGCGGCACCCGCCGCGATCGCGGGGACGGCGGCGGCCGCGGCCGCGAGGTCGCCGCGACGCAGAGCGGTTGCGGCGCGCGAGACGGCGGCCGACGAGGCCGGACGGTCGTCGGGCTTCTTGGCGATCATCGCCATCACGAGGTTCTGGACGGGCTGCGCCACCGTGGGGGGCAGGGGAGCGGGCTGCTCGTTGATCTGCGCCATGGCGATCGCGACCTGCGACTCGCCCGTGAAGGGACGCTTGCCGGCCAGGCACTCGTACGCGACGATGCCGAGGGAGTAGGTGTCGGTCGCGGGCGACGCGGGGTGACCCGACGCCTGCTCGGGGGAGAGGTACTGCACCGTTCCCATGACCTGACCGGTGGCGGTCAGCGGAACCTGGTCGGCGATGCGCGCGATGCCGAAGTCGGTGATCTTGACGCGACCGTCGGGCGTGATCAGCAAGTTGCCCGGCTTGATGTCGCGGTGCACGAGGCCCGCGGCGTGCGCCGCCTGGAGCGCGGCGGCCGTCTGGGCGACGATGTCGAGGGTCTTGTCGGTGGAGAGCGACCCGTCGCGCTCGAGGATCGTCGACAGGGCTTCACCCGGGACGAGCTCCATCACGAGGAAGGCGCTGCCGTCCTCCTCGCCGTAGTCGAACACGCTGGCGATGCCTTCGTGGTTGACGAGGGCGGCGTGGCGCGCCTCGGCGCGGAAGCGCTCGAGGAAGCCCGGGTCGCCCATGTACTCGTCTTTGAGGATCTTGATGGCGACGGTACGTCCGATGACGTGATCCGTCGCCTCCCAGACCTCGCCCATACCGCCGATCGCGATCCGCGAATCGAGCTCGTAGCGTCCTCCGAAGGTCACACCTTGCGTCGGTCTCATTTACCCAGCACCGCCTCCATGACCTTCTTCGCTATCGGGGCGGCGATCTCGTTGCCGCTCCCGTTCTGCCCCTGGCCTCCACCGTTTTCGACGACCACGGCGACGGCGACCTTGGGGTCTTCCGCCGGTGCGAAGCCGGTGAACCAGAGAGTGTAGGGACGGGAATCGTTCTCCGCCGTGCCGGTCTTACCCGCCACCGCGACCCCGTCTATTCTTGCATTCGATGCTGCGCCGTCCTGGACGTTCGCCGTCATCATGGTGACCATCTGGGCGGCGATCGAGGAGTCCAGAGCACGTCCGAACTCGCTGCTGCTCGCTTCGTCCTTCACCGAGAGGTTGGGCTCGATCACCCGATCGACCATCCGCGGGTTCATCACCACGCCGTCGTTCGCGATGCCGGCCGACACCATCGCCATCTGCAGCGGGGTCGCGCGGACGTCGCCCTGACCGAAGCCGCTGAGGGCGGTCTGCGGAGCGTTCGGCGAGGTCGGGTAGGTCGACGGCGTGGACTCGAGCGGCAGGCTGAACGAGGTGTTGAACCCGTACTTCTCGGCCTCGGCGCGGATCGCGTCGTCGCCGAGCTCGACCGCGAGCTCGGCCATCGGGATGTTGCAGCTCAGCCGCAGCGCCGTCGCGATGGTCACGGTGTCGCCGCCGCCGCAGGTGCCGCCACCGGCGTTGCTCACGACGTTCGTGGACTGGGGCAGCGTGTAGGCGGCGAGGTTCGGGAAGGCCGAGTCCGGCGTGTAGCGACCGGATGCCAGCGCCGCCGAGGCGACGACCAGCTTGAAGGTCGAGCCCGGAGGGTTGAGGTTGCCGCCGATCGCGCGGTTGTCCATCGGCTTCGACGGATCGGCGACCAGCTGGTCGTACGCCGCGTTGACGGCATCCGTGTCGTGGGAGGCGAGGATGTTCGTGTCGTAGCTGGGCTTGGACACCATCGCCAGGATGCGCCCGGTAGAGGGCTCGATCGCCACGACGGCGCCCTGGAGGTCGCCGAGGGCGTCCCACGCGGCCTTCTGCACGTTCGGGTCGACCGAGAGCTCGACATTCGAACCGCGCGGCGCCTGGCCCGTGATGGCGCGGTCGATGCGCGAGAAGAACTGGTTCGAATCGGACCCGCTCAGCACGCTGTTCTCGGCTGCCTCGATCTGGGTCTTCGCGTCGAGCACCGGGTTCATGTAGCCGGTCACGGGCGCCCACATGTCGGCATCCGTGTACTGGCGCTGCCAGCTGTAGACGTCGTTCGAGGGAACCGAAGAGGCGATCGCGGTGCCGCCGGCGATGATCGATCCGCGCTGGATCTGGTACGAGTCGTACAGCGCACGCGTGTTGCCGGTGGTGTTGGTCAACGAGTTGGCCTGGGCGACCTGGATGATGCTCGTCGAGGCGAACAGGGCCAGGAACATCGCCAGCATGACGATGCTGAGGCGTCGGAGCTCTTTGGTCACGGTGCCTCCTCGGGAATCGGGGCGTCGACGGGGGCGAACGGGCGGGTCATCAGCCGATCACCACCCGGGGGCGGCTGCGCACCGCGTCGGAGATCCGCAGCAGGAACGCGACGATGATCCAGTTCGCGATGAGCGACGATCCACCGGCCGCGAGGAACGGGGTGGTGAGGCCGGTCAGCGGGATCACGCGGGTGACGCCGCCGACCATGATGAACACCTGCAGGGCGATCGTGAACGAGAAGCCCGTCGCGAGCAGCTTGCCGAAGTCGTCCTGCCCCGCGAGACCGATGCGGATGCCACGGCTGGTGAAGACCATGTAGAGCGCGAGGATCGCGAACAGGCCCACGAGACCGAGCTCTTCGCCGAGGCTCGGCACGATGTAGTCGCTCTGCGACAGCGGGGTGATGTACGGCCGGCCCTGACCGAGACCGGTGCCGAAGAGACCGCCGTGCGCGAGGCCGAAGATGCCCTGCACGAGCTGGTAGCTGCCGCCGTCGCGGTTGATGACCTCGGGGTCGAAGGCGCTCAGCCAGTTGGCGAAGCGCCCGTTGACGTAGGGGAGGACCCGGGATGCCAGGAAGGCACCGCTCGCGACCAGCACCAGGCCGATGAGCACCCAGCTCGTTTTGCCGGTGGCGACGTAGAGCATCGCAACGAACATGCCGAAGATCAGCAGGCCCGTGCCGAGGTCGCGCTGCAGCACGATGATGCCGAGCGAGACGAGCCAGATGATCAGCACCGGGCCGAGTTCGCGGGCGCGCGGCCACGTCATGAACAGGAACCGCGTGCCGGTCGAGGTGAGGCTCTCGCGGGTGCGGACGAGATAGCCGGCGAAGAAGATCGCCAGACAGATCTTGGCGAGCTCACCCGGCTGGAACGACACGAAGCCCAGCGACACCCACACGTCGGCGTTCTGGTCGGTCCCGAGGCCCGGGACGAAGGGCAGTAGGAGCAGCAGGATGCCGATCAGGCCGAACAGGTACGTGTAGCGGAAGAGCACCCGGTAATTGCGCACGAAGATCAGCACGGCGAGGGCTGCGACCATCGCGATGGCCGCCCAGGCGATCTGGCGGTTGCCCGTGGCATCCCACCCGCTCGCCTTGTCGGCGAGGTCGATGCGATAGATCATCGCGATGCCCAGGCCCGTGAGGACGGTGGCGATGGGAAGCACGAACGGGTCGGCATCGCGGGCGCGCAGGCGCAGCACCACGTGCATGATCAGCGCGAGGACCGCGGGGATCGCGGCGACCGAGAGGTAACCGGCTTCGACGGTGTTGTTCACACCGAGCTGCACGAGGACGATGGCGCCGCCGTAGACGGCGATCGCGAACAGGAGCAGGCCCAGCTCGCGGTTGCGCTGCTTCGCGGGGACGCGGATCTTCTTGAGCGCGCGCATCACGGCCGTGTCGGTGGACACGGCGTCGCCCGATCGGGTGAGCTTCTGGTCGGTCATCCGCTTCCCTCCGCCGCGGGACGCAGGCGTTCGACGATCTTCTCCGCGTCGTTCAACGACGGCGCGGAGATGGTGGCCTGGACGGTCTGCCGATCGAAATCGGACAGCTCGGACAGGGGGATGTTCGTGTCCTGGTAGACCGTCGAGAGCGAGATCGGACCGATGGACTGCTGGATGCCGCGGTAGATCACGACCGAGTCGCTGTCGGCGCCGACGTAGTAGAGCGTCTGCGTCCAGTTGTAGCCGGCGAACAGGCCGACGCCGATGCCGGCAAGTACCAGGATCAGCGCGGCGAGCCAGCCGAAGCGGCGGCGGCGGGCGCGGCGACGGTCTTCTTCGATGAGCTCCTCGAGGAACTCGGCCGCCGGCTCGAAGTGGGTGGGCTCGTTCGCGACCTGGCGGGCGTGGTGCAGCCACCCCGACCGGCTGGGACGGGCGGCGGGCACGACCACGCCGCTGGGGGTGGACGCGGAGCCGACGATCGTGGGGGTTCCGATGAAGACCGGGTGCTGGCCGCCGACGTCGACGAGCACGACCGTCACGTTGTCGGGAGCGCCGCCGTCGAGCGCCTGCTTGAGCAGGGCGTCGGCCGTGCGCGCCGGGGGCATACCGAGGGCCAGCGTCTTGGCGGTGTGGGCGTCGTCGACGACGCCCGAGAGGCCGTCGGAGCACAGCAGCCAGCGGTCGCCGTCCTGCGTCGGCATGATGAAGCTGTCGACCTCGGGGTCGGGATCCATGTCGCCGAGTACCCGCATGAGCACCGAGCGCCGCGGGTGGTACCGGGCCTCTTCGGGCGTGATGCGGCCCGAGTCGACCAGACGCTGGACGAACGTGTGGTCGGCGGTGATCTGCGTGAGCGTGTCGTCGCGGTACAGGTAGATGCGCGAGTCGCCGATGTGGCCGATGACGGCGTAGTCGTCGACCATGACGAGAGCGCTCACCGTCGTTCCCATGCCGGCCAGCTCGGGGCGGCGGGCCACGGTGTCGATGAGCTCCGCCGCCGTGTCGGCGAGGGAGTCGCGGATGGCGTGCTCGGCCTGGGCGGGGGAGCCGAAGGGCTGGTCGAGCTCGGTGAGGCGGCGGATCGCCAGGCTCGAGGCGACGTCACCGCCCGCGTGGCCGCCCATGCCGTCGGCGACCACGAAGAGGTTGGACCCGGCGTAGCCGGAGTCCTGGTTGTTGGAGCGCACCTTGCCCGTGTGGGAGATGGCGGCGCTCGAGCCCTGGAAGACCATGGAGGAGGGCTACTTCCTCAACTCGAACGTCGTCGCGCCGACCTTGATCGGAGCCCCCACCTTGACCTGAACCGGTGCGGCGACGCGGACGCCGTCGTGCGAGGTGCCGTTCGTGGAGTCGAGGTCCTGCAGCATCCACTGCTCGCCCCAGAGGACGAGTCGGGCGTGGTGGCTCGAGGTGTAGTCATCGCGGATGACCAGACCCGACTCGCTGGAGCGACCGATCGTCAGCGGCTCGGTGCCCAGGGGCAGCTCGAGGCCGGCCTTGGGACCGCTCGTGATGACGATGCGCGAGACGGCCGACGTGGTCGCCAGACCCCCCGCGGGCGCCGGGGCCGGAGGGGCGGGGCGCTTGACCTGCGTGGTCACGGCGTCAGGCGATGACGTGGGGGCGGCTGCCGCCGGAGCGGGGGATGCCGTGGGCTCGGGGAGCTTGCGCACCTTGACGCCGAACAGGTCGGCGCGCAGCGAATAGACGACACCGAACACGAAAAACCACAGCAGGACGAGGAAGCCGCCCTGAAGAAGAAGGAGAGTCAGCTGACTCATGAGAGGGGTCCCCGTTCCCGGACGTCGAAGATGCTCGTGGCGTCGGACGCCGAAGGGCGTCGCGGCGGCTGCGCCTGGGCGACCACACGGAACACGATATTGGTGCGGCCGATCGAGATCGTCGAATCGGGCGGAAGAGCGGCCTCCGAGACCTTGCGGCCGTTGAGGGTGGTGCCGTTGGTCGAACCGAGGTCGCGGACCATCGCGCGCTCGCCGTCCCACAGGATCTCGACGTGCTTGCGGCTCGTGCCGGCGTCGGGGATGGTGATGTCGGCGTCGCTGCCGCGGCCGATCACCGTGCGGGCAGCGGTCAGAGGGTGACGAGTGCCGTCGATGTCGACGACCCCGCGCCACGCGACCTGCCCCTCGGTGGTCTGCGACTCGACACGGAGCGTGCCTGTCGACAGCGACCCGTCGCGTTCGATCGTGATCGCGACCGGACCGGCGAAGGAGTAGCCCTGCGTACGGGCGTGCTTCTTGACCAGGGTGTCGAGCTCGGACACCAGGGTCGAGCCCAGCGCGCTCATCTTCTCGTCGTCGGCGGGCGAAAGGCGCACCGCGAACGTGTTCGGCGCGAGGATGCGCTCACGCGTGACGACCACGGCTTTCTTGTCGAGTTCGCTGCGCAGAGCGGACGCGATCTCCACCGGCTGGATGCCACTGCGGAAGGTCTTCGCGAACGCACCGTTGACGGCGCGTTCGAGACCCTTCTCGAAACTGTCGAGTAGCCCCACGAGACTCCTTCAGGCAGGCAGACCAGTAGGCACATCGTAGTCAGCGCGGCTGGGGAGGTCATGGACGCGGGCTTCGGAGCCGCGTTTCGTGACGCGGTCGCGGCCGTGATATTCTCGGGAAGTTGGTCGCGTGGCATCCTGTGCCACGCAACGCGCGAGTGGCGGAATAGGTAGACGCGCTGGCTTCAGGTGCCAGTGCCCGCAAGGGCGTGGGGGTTCAAGTCCCCCCTCGCGCACCAATGAGAAAGACCCCCGGGTTCGTCCGGGGGTCTTTCTCATTGCGGAAAGCAGTCGTCACACGAACTTCTCGACGTGGATCCGACGCTCGGGGAGGCCAGCGGCTCTCGCCTCGCCGACGACCAGGTCGGCCCAGTCGCCGGGACCGCAGACGAAGAGATCCGAGTCCAGCAGGTCCGGCAGGACGGCGACGATCGAAGCTCCTCGGGTGACGGCATCCGCCGACATCCAGGACGACTGCCCGGAGGGGCGCCGGCCGATCATCTCGACGACCGCGCCGCCGCTCTGCTCCACCAGCCTCTCCGTCTCGTCCCACAGGAAGACCTGCGATCGATCGGTGGCACGCAGGACGACGGTCGCCTCGCCCCGTGCCAGGTCGGTGTCCTCGAGCAGCGCCCGCGCGGGCGTGATGCCGATCCCGGCCGCGACGACGGCGAGGCGCGGCGCGGTGCGCGCGGCATCCGTGAATATTCCGTAGGGGCCCGCGAACGACACCTTCGTTCCGGCCTTCAGCCGCGCAAGACGCTTTGTTCCCGCACCGAGTGCGCGCACAGTGAGGCGGGCCTCCGTGTCGATCGGCACCGCGGAGAACGAGATCGGGTGCGCGTGCCACCAGGTGCGGCGACTCCAGAACCGCCAGATCGCGTACTGGCCCCCGCGCACACCGAGGCGCGACAGGTCGCGGCCCGAGAGGTGGATCGAGAACACACCGGGGCTCAGCGGCTCGACAGCGGTCACGCGGAGCTGGTGTTCGTCGGTGGCGAGCAGAGGGGCGGCGAAGCGGAACCACGCGATCGATCCGAACGCCAGCACGTAGAGGCAGATCCAGTAGAAGGTCTGCACGGTGCTCCCGGCGAGGACCTGGCCCGCGGAGAGCTGGTGCGGGACCGCCACGAGAACGGCCGCGTAGCTGACCAGGTGGACCGCGTGCCACACCTCGTGAGCGAGTCGGCGACGCACGACGACGAGAGAGGTCACGACGACGACGAGCAGCAGACCCGTACCCAGCCACGCGAGCAGCATGTCGGCGCCGGAGAACAACGACAGTGTCTGGTGCCAGAGCGACAGGCCGTCTCGCAGGGAGTATCCGACGATGATCAGGGCGCCGTGACCCAGGATGAGATACACCGCGGGTTTGCCGAGGCGCCGGTGAAGCCGGATCGCAGCGTCCTGGCCGAACGTACGGTCCACCCAGGGGATTCGCGCGGCGAGCACGAGCATCAGCAGCAGGAGGTCGGAGCCGACGAGGCCCGTCACAATCCCTGCGGCGGTGACTGCGCTGGCGAGGTCGGCGATCTGAGCCGGTCGCCCCGACGTCAGGAACAGCATCACCGCGACGATCACCGAGACCAAGCAGGCCGCGACCAGGACGACCTCGGCCCGTTCTCGTCGGCGGAGGGAACGAACGCGATCCCGTTGCGCGGTCGCCTCGCGCACGGACGGCGAGGGGCCGTTCGATCGGATCGTGCTGCTCACGGGATGCCCTTCAACCCGCAGACGTGGAGCGGGCCTCTCCCAGTTTCGCACCCCCCGCCCGGGCGGGACCCGGCTCGTCAGGTCGCGCGACGACCGCGCGCCACCCCCGCCTGCAGCGCCACGACAAAAAGAACGACCGCCGCCCCGGCCGCCGCGAGAAGGGCGATCGCACCGGCGTCGGCGCCCGGAGCGGACGCCTGACCGAACTCGTCCTGCCAGGGCCAGAGCGCGCGGAGCGAGCCCAACATGAGCCCGGTCATCAGCGCGAGCATGAGGGCGTGGTACCGGCGCAGCATCACGCGGAGCAGGTTGACGAAGAGGCTGAGGCCCACGACGGCGCCCAGGGCGAAGGCCGCGATGTACGGCAGGTCGCGTTCGTTGAGGGCCACGAGCGTCGTCTCGTAGAGGCCGAACACCAGCAGGAGGAAAGCGCCCGACAGGCCGGGCAGGACGAGGGCGCACACTGCGACCGAGGCCGCGAGGGCGACGATCACCAGCGGCGGCTCCGCGACGGTGGCCGTCGGCAGACCGGTCAGGGCGAACGCCGCGGCGCTCGCGACGAGCGCGATGAGACCGAGACGCCACGTCCAGCCTCGGCCGAGCATGCGGACGGGGATGAGGAGGGATGCCGCGATCATCCCGCCGAACACGGCTCTCGTCTCGGTCGGATACGCGGACACCAGCGGCGCCAGGACCCGGGCCCCCACGACGACGGCGACCACCATTCCGAGCAGCACCGGGGCGACGACACTCCAGCGCACGGCCCGGAAATGCGCGGCGGTTCGTGTCATGCCTCGACCGCGCACGACGTCGGCGCTCGCGACGAGCCCGCGCACGATGTGGCTGGCCGCGTCGATCAACGTCGCGTACACCCCGACGATGAGGGCGACCGTGCCGCCGCTGACCCCGGGGACGACTTCCACCGCCCCGATGAGCGTGCCGCGCACGAGGTTTCCCAGGGGGCGCAGAGGTGAACGTCGGTCGGCGAGGGTGTCGGCCATTCGGACAACGCTATGCGAGACCGCTCGGGAATGCGATTCGCGCGGACGCGTGATCGCACCAGAAATGAGCGGCTTATGCAACCCACCCTGGAAATGTCTTTCCTGAGAGGAAGCTGGATGCAACGAGAGTCCCGCCTCGAGCGGGCATCGGTTCACACTCGCGAAAGGAACACATCATGGGATTCTTCGGATTTCTTCTCCTCGGCCTCATCGCCGGCGCCATCGCCAAGCTGATCCTCCCCGGAAAGCAGGGTGGCGGCTGGCTCATCACCCTGGTGCTCGGCGTCGTCGGCGCTCTGCTCGGCGGATTCCTCGGCAGTGTCCTGTTCAACGCTCCGCTGCAGGACTTCTTCTCGCTCCAGACCTGGCTCCTCGCCATCGGTGGTTCGATCATCGTTCTGCTGATCTACGGCCTCATCGTGGGTCGTCGCGCCGCGCGCTGATCGACGACGGAAGGCCCGGGGCGATTGGACCGCGTCCCGGGCCTTTCCCTGTCTTCGGTCGTCCACCCGCTTTACTGGGCAGGATGCCGAAACACCGCCGCCTCCGTTTCCTCCTCGTTCTCGCGGGGGGATCGGTGGCGGCGTTCCTCGTGGTGTGGCCGCAAGGTGTCGGCATCCATCGTCTTCCCCTCATCGCGAATGCGATCTCGCTCCGTGCGCTGCTGGCTCTCGGATTCGGGGTTCTCGCGCTACTGGTCGCCGGTGTGGCCGTGTGGCGCCGCCGATGGGGAGTGGCCGCGGCTCTCGCGATCGCGCTCGCCGCGGCATCCGTGGGCAACGGCGCCGTGCTGCTGACCCGCGGAGGGGGAGGTCCCATGCAGCCGGGTGAGCTCACGATCGCCGCCTGGAACACGTACGGAGGATCGGTCTCTCCCGAGACGATCGCCCGGATGGTGCGTGAGACCGGGGCCGACGTCGTCAGCCTTCCCGAGACCGATGCGATCGCGGCGGCCGAGGTCGTCGGCATCCTGAGCCGGGAGGGCATTCCCATGACTCACGACACCGTGGCCGCTGCGCCGGACGGCGAGACCATCCCGACATCGATCCTCATCTCGCGCGAACTCGGCGACTACGCACTCGACGCCGGGATCGGTTCGACCGTCGGCCTCCCGAGCGGCGTGTGGAGACCGGTCGACGGCTCAGGACCGATCCTCGTGGCCGCGCACCCCATGCCGCCGCTCCCGGGCGTCACCGACCGCTGGGAACTCGGGCTCGAGTGGATCGCCGGACGCTGCGCCGAGAGCCAGGTCATCGTCGCGGGCGACCTCAACTCCACGGTCGATCACTTCAGCGGCCTCGGACGCGGGGGAGGACTGATCGGCGGATGCCGCGACGCCGCCGCCGACGCGGGCTCGGCCGCCGCGGGGACCTGGCCCGTCCGGATGCCCGTGGGGCTGGCATCGCCGATCGACCACGTGCTGGTCGGCTCCGCGTGGCGCGTGAACGGCTTCGCCGTGCTCGACGGTTACGACGCTGCGGGCAGCGACCACCGCCCCATCGTCGCGACGCTCAGCCGCAACTGACAAGTCAGGTCGTGCGGGTGATGTCGACGCGAGCGTTGTGCGCTGCGACGGACACGATCAACGGCACGAAGAAGACCGCGGCGATCACGGTCGCCGAGACGACCGCAGCTATCCAGGGCTCGCTGTCGATGGCCCTGCTCGTCATGCCGACGCCGAGAATCGCCGCGCCGATACCGAACGCGCGGGCGGCGACGGCGCGGCCCGGCGCTTTACGCGGATTCGCCCACATCGGCAGGCGCTCACCGGCATAAGCCCGCAGCGTTAGACGGATCGACCAGAACCAGAGCGCGGCGCCGATGACGACGAGAATGCTCCACGCCCATTCGCTCGTCATGCCCTCAGCCCAACACGGATGATCAGAGCGGTCAACCGGGCAGCCGCTGGCGCCTGCCGCGCGGGGCCGCCCGCCATACCCCGACCCCGCGCGGACGGCTCAGGATGCGGGTGAAACCCTCGGCATCCGCCGTACGGGGGTTCGGTTCTTCGTCACTCGTCGGCACCGCGTCACTCTAACGTCGGCGGCAACACGTAGACCACGTCGTCGCCATCGCGCTCGTGCTCGACGAAACCGATGCGGGCCAGGACCGCGTGCGAGGGCTGATCGTCGACGGAGACGCACGCGTAGAGGGGACGCTCGGCCTCGTGCGACGTGAGCAGGCGCAGCGCTTCGGTCGGGGCGTCGTCGTGCGCCGAGGGCGAGATCGCGAGCAGGATCTCGCGCTCCCCGTCGACGTCGAGAGCGGCGGCGAGCCCGACCACGGCGTCGTCCTCGACGATGACGTGTGCGTCGACCTTCGCGTCGTCGCTCCAGCGGTCGAAGGCCGCCCGATCGTCGAACGCGGCGCGCGGCCACGCGGAGGTGCTCGCCGACACCGCACGGAAAGCGGCATCCCGGTCGTCGTCCTGAAGGGCTCGCAGCTCGATGTGGGGCATGGCGTCACGCTAACGGGAGCGGGGGAGCGGGTCACCGCTCTTGTGCGCTCAGGCGAAACCGTGCAGGGCGAGGAAGGTCCACGTGGCGCCGTTCGTGTCGCGACGGGCGATCTGCTCGTGCAGGTGGCGGAACAGGGTGTCGCGCGTGCCGTCGTCGACGCTCATCCATCCCTCGAGATTGCGACGCAGCACGAGATCGATCTGCACGAAGGTCTTCTGGAAGACGACATTGCGCGAAATGGCCACGAGGTGCGAAGCCAGGGCCATCATCGCGTTCACGTATTCGGGCGAGCTTTCGGCGGAATGCAGCTCTTCGACGATGCGCGCCGTTTCGACGAGTTCGTCGTCGGAGCAGCG
The DNA here is from genome assembly GCF_900104345.1 of Microbacterium testaceum StLB037. Taxonomy (GTDB): domain Bacteria; phylum Actinomycetota; class Actinomycetes; order Actinomycetales; family Microbacteriaceae; genus Microbacterium; species Microbacterium testaceum_A. Next base: position 89,161 of record NZ_FNJN01000002.1, on the reverse strand, counting down.
GGGCAGGGCCACGTGCAGGACGGCGGCGATCGTGTGCGCGGCGTACTCGCGCATGTCGTTGCGAGCGCGATCGGTCAGGGCGGCCACGCGGGTGTACCGGTTCGCCGCGACTTCGACCAGCCCGATGCGCTCCAGCCTCTGCAGAGCCTCGCGTACCGGAGTGCGGGATATGCCCATGAGCGTCGCCAGCTCGACATCCCGCAGCCGGTCACCCGCCTGGAGCCGACCGTCGACGATCGCCTCGCCGAGGGCCCTATAGGCCTCGTCGACGAGGGCGGAAGCACGCCGACGACTATCCATCAGCCGGATTTTACGGCCCTCGGTTACCACAGCACATGGACAGAACTTGCTGATTCTTCGTTTTCGTGTCGCGCGCGGGCCTCTGCGCCGGTAAAGTGATCGCCGTCACGCCTCGCGTGACATATCCGGGGGGATCCGTCGACGCCCGGGCTTCGAGCTTGCTCAGCCCGGGCGTCGTATGGGCTTACGGCGTATGACGCCGCGCAACGTTTGTGTCACGGACCCGTGCGCGAGAAGAGTCCGGCCGTTACCGTGAAGGCACAGACCGGCGCGCTCGGCGCCGGCTCAAGCGGAAAACGGCACAACGAATGAGCACGCAGGGCACGGTCAAGTGGTTCAACTCCGAAAAGGGCTTCGGCTTCATCGCCCCCGATGACGGCAGCCAGGACGTCTTCGCGCACTACAGCGCGATCCAGTCGGGCGGTTACCGCTCGCTCGAAGAGAACCAGCGCGTCGAGTTCGAGGTAGCCCAGGGCCCCAAGGGCCTGCAGGCGGAGAACATCCGCCCCCTCTGATCTTCTCCGGCTCCGGCCGGTCGGGCCCCGGGCGCGCGTTCTTCGCGTCGGCCGGGGCCTTCAGCGTTCGTGGCGCACGAGGTCGACCCCCGCAGCGGCGAACTGGCCCAGCGTCGCGTGCGGAAGGAACGCTCGCGTGAGGGCGGCGCCGATGCGGGTGAGATCCGCCTCGTCGCGGTAGAGCAGGTACATCGTCTCGTAGCGCGGGTGGAACTTCTGCTTGAACCGGTGCAGCGAGGCGAAGCCGTAGACGGGCTCGAGCATCGCGGCCATGCGCTCCTGCAGGTCGGCGATGGCGCCGGCATCCGCGGGGTACTCGTGCGCCAGCGGAGCACCCGACAGGGACATGATCTGTGCCCCCTCTGCCGAGAACTGCCGGGCGGACGCACCGATCAAGAACTCCATCACGGGCCCGAAACCGCCGTCGCGCCGGCGCATCAGGTCGAGCGTCCACCCGCGGATCCCGCCCTCGCCGTAGATCGGGAGCCACGACAGGAAACCGTCGACGTCGCCCTGCGGTGACACCGCCAACGCGAGGCGCACCTCGGGATCGGCCGCCTCCTGCAGCGTGCCCAGGGTGAAGCCCATCTCGGGCAGCCCCTTATCGCCCACCCAGCTCTCGGAGATCGCGCGAAGCTGCTGGCGCACGCCCCAGGTCTCGTCCGAGAGTCTCGACAGGCGGAACGTCATGCCCTCGCGCTCGCCGCGGTTGAGCGAGGTGCGCACCGCGCCCCACGCCTTTCCGGTGAACTGCAATCCCGGAAGATCGACCACGGTGTCGTCGGCGACGACGATGCGCCGCCAGTCGCCCGGAACGGCGTCGGCCGTGGTGTCTCCGGCGCTGAAGAAGCACGGCGCGAGACCCGCGGCCTCGGCGGCGTCGATGAACGAGCGGACGGTCCGATCGCGGGAGGACGGGGGGCCGAGCGGATCCCCGAGCGCCAGGGCCACCCCGGAGCGTCGCTGGTAGGCCACGATTCCGCGGCCGAAGCGGGCGTACGACATGCCGTCCCACGTCGTCATCCACGACAGTGTGCCCCCGCCGCTCGCGTGCAGCTCCTTCTTCACGTCCTCCACGGTCGGCGCAGGCGTTTCCCCGAGCGCCGCGCGCGGCCGGGAGCGGAACGCGGCCCGCACGAGGAAGAAGTACACGGATGCCACGAGCCACAGCGCCGACGAGGCCAGAACGCTGGTGAAATCGGCATCCAGATCCGCTTCGACCCCGGTGAGGCCCACCAGGAGCAGGACGGCGAAGAGGAGGACCACGAGCAGGAGGTTCAGGGCGCTGTAGAGCATCACGACGACCCACGCCCAGCGGCGGCCGCGGCGCAGGGCGGTTGCCACCACGAGGACGACGAGCGTGTTGACGGCGACGTCGATCCACGAGCCCGAGGTCGCCGCCGACGAGCCGAACGGACCGGTCATCGGGGCGACGTACCCGAGGATCTCGAACGCGCCGAGGGCGCACAGCACCACGAAAGCGATCAGGCGCTGCTCGCGGACGCTCACGCGCTGAGGGCGCAACGACCGGTCGACACCGAGCACGAGGGCGACGGCGAGGACGCGCTCGAGGTCGGGGAGCGAGCCGTAGTAGAGGAACGTGAGGGCCAGACCCGCGATCATGACCGTCCAGCCGCGCAGGCGCCACGGCGAGGGGAGCAGCGCGAGAGCGGCGGCGAGACACGCGAAGACGCCGCCGGACGGACCGACGTCGAGGGCCATGGCCTGCTGCTGAGCCCACGGCCACGGCAGGAAGGCCGCCACCCAGAGGAGCAGCGACGCGCCGAAGATCGAGAAGAGCTGTCCCACGGTGAAGTACGCGGCGGCGACGCGGGTGCCGCGGCGCACCTCGAGGAAGCCCATCCCGACGAGCGTCGGGATGCCGACGAGGTACAGCCAGGGCGCACCGACCACGAACGTGCCGGTGACCGGCGTCCACCAGCGACCGGCCTCGAGGGCGGGAAGGCCGTAGGCGAGCGAGGCGAAGGCGTCAGAGGCCGCGAACGGGCTCCAGAGGGCGCCGGTGGCGACACCGACGACCACGAGGATGCCGACCAGGACGAGCGTGGCCGGTAATCGGCGCGCGAGGTGCGTCGCCCGTCGGAACGTCGAGTTCTCCGCCATGCCGCTCACGATAGGGCACGGTCGACCCGCCCGTGGGGAGCAGGTGCGGCGGGCGGCGGCTCAGGCCACGGGATCGGAGACGGCGTGCCACCCGGCACGCGCGTGGGCGAGGGCTTGCTCCGCATCGGTCGCCGCCCGAGCCGCGGCCAGCTGCCGACGCGCGTCCTCGAGGCGCAGTCGTTCGCCGATCGCGGCGGTGGACCCGCGTGCCTCGGCGGCGGCCAGAGCGGCGCGCGCGCACGCGAGGGTGCCGGGGAGGGCGGCACGAGCGGCCTCGAGACGCTCGCGGGGGCTCATCGCCTCGCCGAGGGCGTCGTCGCGCGTCTCGCGGACCCGGGCGACGGTCGCGATCGCCCACCGCGGCCGACGGACGGCCTCCGCGGCGGCCAGGTCGAGGTCGCGCGCCGCGGCGCGCAGACGGTCGAGGGCGTCGGGTGCCGCTTCGGTCGGGCGGCGGGATGCCGACGCGGTCGCCGCCTCGATCTCGGCCCGCGCGGCAACGAGTTCGGCGTCCGCGTTCTCGGCCGCCTGCAGGGCGATGCGATGCGCGTCTTCGACGGCGCGCAGCTGCCGTTCGGCGCGCAGGAGCGCGGCGGTGGCCGCGACGAGGTGGCCCCCATCGGGCTCGGAGGCCGCGCGCTCGAGGGCGTCGTCGACCTCACGGAGGGCGTCGGATGCCGCCCGCGCGGCCGTCTCGGCATCGTCTCGGTCTTCGCGCGTGAAGCGATCGCGCAGAGCGGTCACCAAGGGCTCGGGGTCGCCTGTCGTCTCGATCAGCTCGTCGCGTCGACGGCGGGTGAGCTCGAGGAGGTCGGCCGGGGTACGGTGCGCCCGCGCCCACTCCTGCAACTGCTCCCGAGTGCGCTCGACTCGTCGGATCTGATCGTCGAACCCGGCGCGCAGTCTGCGCGCGTCGTCGGCGCGCCGGGCCGCGACGCCCGTGTCGGCCTCGAGCCGCGAGAGGTCGGCGAATCCGCGGTCGCGCGCCCGGACGGCCGCCGCGCGGGCTCGGCGGAGATCGGCCGGCTCGTCCGCGGCATCCATCGCATCGACGGCGCGGAAGGCCACGTCGAGCCGGGACACAGCGTCATCCAGACGCAGGAGCGCCTCGCCCGCTGCGGTCACGGCCCGGGCAGCCGTCGCGCGCGCCCGCGGGGAGCGACGAGAGAACCGCACGGCGATCACGATCACCCCGACGACCAGGGCCGCCACGAGGAGGGCGACCGCCGCGGGGATCACCCCCTCGAGCTCAGACACCGGCGGAGGCGTCCGATTCCGACGAGTCGTCGATCAGCAGGAGGGCGCGGAGCTGGTCGACGTCGTCGACGGCGGCCTGGGCGCCGTCCGCCTCGTGGGGCCAGCTGAAGCCCCAGCGCACGAAGATCACCGGCACCCCGGCATCCGCCCCTCCCTCGACGTCGTGGTGTCGATCGCCGATGAGGATGGGGCGCGAGGTGTCGGCTCCGGCGGCCTCGAGGCGGCGCAGCGCCTCGCGCACGACGTCGGCCTTGGTGCTCAGGGTGCGCTCGTCGAGGGTGGCGCCGACCATGGCCTCGAGGGAGGGGGCGAGACCGAAGTGGTCCATGAGGGCGACGACCTGCACCTCGGGCTTCGAGCTCGCCGTCGACTGCGGGATGCCCGCCGCGTGCAGCTGGTGCACCAGTTCGCCGACACCCGGGTACAGGCGCGCGCTGACCGTGTAGCCCTCGCTCTTGTTCAGCCCGCGGTAGAACGTGACGGCCTCGGTTGCCTGCTCGGGCGTCATGCCCACGTTCACTTGGAACGACTCGTACATCGGCGGACCGATCCAGCGCGACAGCTCTCCGCGCACCGGGGGCGTCCGCCCGAAGTGCTCCAGCGTGATGGTCAACCGGCGGAGGATGCCCTCCGATGCGTCGACGAGGGTTCCGTCGACGTCCCACAGGACGCAGGAGAAGGGAGAGCGTGCAGACATGCGTCCACGCTACCGGCGCAGCATCCGCCCGGCTCGATCCGGCGCGGTCAGAACAGGCGCGGGGCGCCCGACTGCACGCCCTTCATCTCGTCGTAGTCGAGGACCAGGCACCGGATGCCGCGATCGGTGGCGAGGACGCGGGCCTGCGGCTTGATCTCCTGCGCGGCGTAGACGCCCGTGACGGGCGCCAGCAGGGGGTCGCGGTTGAGGAGCTCGAGGTAGCGCGTGAGCTGCTCGACGCCGTCGATGTCGCCGCGACGCTTGACCTCGATCGCCACCGTTCCCTTGCCGTCGTCGTTGCGCAGGAGCAGGTCGACGGGGCCGATCGCGGTGGGGTACTCGCGGCGCACGAGGGTGAGGTTCTCGCCGACCACCGACACCTGTTCGGCCAGCAGCCGCTGCAGGTCGGCCTCGACGCCGTCCTTGATCAGGCCCGGGTCGACGCCGAGGTCGTGGGCGGTGTCGTGGATGACCTCGTGGATGCGCACCAGCAGCGCATCACCGGTCTTCGCATGGGTGACGCGCCACCGCTCGATCACGCCGTCTTCGACGTCGACCTCGTCGGGCTGCTCGAGGGTGAGCGAGCACGGCGGGCTCATCCAGTTCAGCGGCTTGTACGAGCCGCCGTCGGAGTGCACCAGCAGACTGCCGTCGTTCTTGTGGACGAGCAGGCGGGTGGCGAGGGGGAGATGCGCGTTGAGGCGGCCGGTGTAATCGACGGAGCAACGGGCGATGACGAGACGCACCCACTCAGCCTAATTGCGCCCCGCCGCGTCGCGTCGCGCGGGCTCGGCCTCCGCCTTCTCGGAGGCGACGAGCGGCTTGGCCGCGCCGGAGAAGAGTCCGGATGCCACGATCAGGCCGACCACGATGAGCAGGGTGTTGAGCAGGCCGATGTGGTCGCCGATCCATCCGAGGATCGGGGGACCGCAGAGGAAGGCGACGTAGCCGATGGTGGCGGCGGCGGCCACGCGGGAGGCGGCCTTGGCGGGGTCGTCGGCAGCGGCGGACATGCCGATCGGGAAGCCCAGCGAGGCGCCGAGGCCCCACAGGGCGGCGCCCACGAAGACGAGCGGGCCGTACGGAGCCAGGATGAACAGCAGCAGGCCGGCGGCGGCGGTGCCGGCGAGCACCCGCAGAACGAGCACGCGCCCGAGGCGATCGACGACGGGACCGCCCGCGATGCGGCCGACCGTCATGGCGACGGAGAACACCGCCAGCACCGCCGGCCCCGCCTCTTCGGGCGCGCCGTGGCCGTAGACCACCGCGGAGGGCAACCAGTCGTTCGCGCTGCCCTCGGCGAAGGCCATGCCGAGCATGATGACGCCGAGCGTGTAGGTGCGCGGCTCGCGCCAGGCCTGCAGCGACACCGAGAGGCGCTCGCGCCAGTGGGCGCGCTCCTCATCGGCGGGGGCGTCCATCGCGACCTCTGCCCGCGGCACGTTCGCGACCGACACGAAGGCGACGACGATGATCACGACCCCCATCGCGACGCAGTGGGCGATCACCGGGATGCCGAGGCTCACCGCGACGAAGCCGAGGCCCGCTCCGATGACGGTGCCGAAGCTGAAGAAGGCGTGCAGCAAGGGCATGATCGTGCGCCCGGTGGCCTTCTCGAGTGCCGCTCCCTCGACGTTCATCATCACGTCGACGGCGCCGTTGCCGAATCCGAAGAGCGCGAGGCCCACGAGGGCGACGGCGAAGAGCTGCAGGGAGTCCGCCCCGAAGCCGATGATCATGAGCCCGATGCCGACGAGCAGCAGGGCCACGAGCATTCCGCGGCGCGCGCCGATGCGCGCCATCACGGCGGGGGCGATCGACAGACCGATGATGGATGCCACGCCCATGCCCAACAGCAGCAGCCCGACGCCGGAGTTCTCGATGCCGAGCGATTCGCGGATCGCGGGCACCCGCGACGCCCAGGTGGAGATGCTGAGCCCGCTCGCGAGGAAGATGGCGCAGATCGCGATGTGCCAGCGGACGAGCTGGGATCGGGTGAGCGTCGAGTGCATGTCGACACTGTACCGAATCGATTCGACGCATATCGAATCGATTCGGCAGGGCGCCCGGTCGGCAGGTACGATCGGCCCGTGAGCACCCGTCGCGCGACCATCAGCGATGTCGCCCGTGAGGCCGGCGTCTCGGCGTCGACCGCCTCGGTGGTGTTCAGCGGCAAGACGCCCACCTCGCCGGCGACCCGGGCCCGCGTGCTGGCCGCCGCCGAGAGCCTGGGCTACACCGGACCGGATCCGCGCGCGGCCTCGCTGCGTCGCGGACGTTCGGGCATCGTCGGCGTGGTCTTCGACCAGCACCTCGGGACCGCGTTCCTCGATCCCGTGACCACCCACATGATGGACGGACTGGCCGACGGCGTCTCGCGCCTGGGTGCCGCGCTCCTGTTGCTGCGCGACGACGGCGAGACGGTGAGCGAACCCTCGTTGCACACCGCCCCCATCGACGCCGCCGTCCTGATCGGCTGCAGCCCGCGCATGCGCGATTCGCTCGAGATCGTCCGAGGCCGCGGCATCCCGGTCGTGGTCGTGGAAGGCGACGCGGGTGAGGGCGTGCCGCAGGTGCTGCTCGACAACACCGAGGCCCAGAGCGCGGCCGCGCGCCACCTGTCGGCGCTCGGCCATCACGACGTCGTCATCGTCACCCTCCCCACCGACACCGCTCGTCGTCGCGGCTGGATCGCCGACGACGCCGAGGTGCGCGTCGACGTGACCGCCGACCGTCTGGCCGGAGCCCGCGCGGTGTTCCCCGACGCGCCCGCGGTGGCCGCCGCCACCAGTTCGATCGACGAGGGCACCATCGCCGGTCGGGCGATCTTCGCCGATCCCGACCACCGCCCGACCGCTGTCATCGCCCAGAGCGATCTGCTCGCGGCCGGGGTGATCCGCGCGGCCGAAGAGGCGGGGCTCCGCGTCCCCGATGACGTGAGCGTCACCGGATTCGACGGCGTGGTCGTCGACGGCCTCGCCCCGCACGTGCTGACCACGCTCGTCCAACCCGCCACCGCCAAAGGTCGGGCGGCCGGTGAGGCGGTCGCCGCGATGCTCGAGGACGAGACGCCCTCGGGGCTCGACCTGCGGTGCACCTTCCGCGAGGGGACCACGACCGCTCCGCCGCGTACCACATGAGTCGACGGGTGCTGGGACTCTCATGCTCCGCATAGAATAGGGACGACACCCCGAGAGCCCGGGCACCCGCCCGTCGACCCCGAGGAGGCCCGACCGTGCTGATCTTCCTCGGCGCCTTCGCGGCCGTGCCCCTTCTTCTGCCGTGGCTCGTCTCGCGCATCGGTGCCCGCGCCTTCTACGTGGCGGCGGTGCTCCCGGCTCTCGCTTTCGCGCACGCTATCGTCCTCGCCCCCGCGGTGTTCGCGGGGGACATTCCCTTCGAGGAATATCGCTGGATTCCGGCGATCGACGTCTCGCTGTCGATGCGCATGGACGTGCTCGGCTGGTTGCTGACGCTCGTCGTAACCGGCGTCGGTGCGCTGGTGATGCTCTACTGCCGGTGGTACTTCCGCGGCAAGACCGCCGGTGTCGGGCAGTTCTCCGCCGTGCTGCTCGGCTTCGCCGGCGCCATGTACGGCCTCGTCCTCACCGACGACATCGTCGTCCTCGTCATGCTGTGGGAAGCGACGAGCGTGCTGTCGTACCTGCTCATCGGGTACTACCACAGCCGTTCCGCGAGCCGTCGAGCCGCCCTGCAGGCGCTGCTCGTCACCACGCTCGGCGGACTCGTCATGCTCATCGGCGTGGTTCTGCTCGTCGTCCAGGCGGGCACCTCGAGCCTGTCGACGATCCTCGCCGACCCGCCCACGGGCGCCGTCGTCGACATCGCCGTCCTGCTGCTGCTGGTGGGAGCGCTCAGCAAGTCGGCGATCTTCCCGTTCCACTTCTGGCTCCCCGGGGCCATGGCCGCCCCCACCCCGGTCAGTGCGTACCTGCACGCCGCTGCCATGGTCAAGGCCGGCATCTACTTGGTCGCCCGCCTCGCCCCCGGCTTCGCCGATACGCCGTTCTGGCGGCCCACCCTCATCGCCCTCGGTGTCTTCACGATGCTGCTCGGCGGGTTCCAGGCTCTGCGTGAGCGCGACCTCAAGCGCATCCTCGCCTTCGGCACGGTGAGCCAGCTCGGCTTCCTCACCGTGATGCTCGGATACGGGACGAGGGATGCCGCTCTCGCCGGCGCCGCGCTCCTGCTCAGCCACGCGCTGTTCAAGTCGTGTCTCTTTCTCGTCGTCGGTGTGATCGACCGTCAGCTGAACACCCGTGACATCGGCCAGCTCTCCGGCCTGGGCCGACAGGCGCCGGTCATGGCCACCGCGTCGTTCATCGCGATCTTCTCGATGGCGGGGGTCATCCCCACTCTCGGGTTCGTCGCGAAAGAGACCGCGCTGACGGCCCTGCTGCACGAAGCCGAAGGCGGAGCTGCGTGGGGATGGGTCGCCCTGATCGGCATCGTGCTGGGCTCGGCGCTGACGGCGGCGTACGGCATCCGCTTCCTGTGGGGGGCGTATGGGACCAAGCGCGACGTCGAGACCACCGAGTGGCCCGACCCGCCGATCGGCTTCCTGTCGGCGCCGGTGCTCCTCGCAGCGACGTCACTGGGGCTCGGATTCCTCGCCCCGATCGTCGACCACTGGCTCGCGCCCTACGCCGACGGCCTGCCCGAAGCGACCGCGGGCGTCTCCGCTCCCGCGTACCCGTACCACCTGGCGCTCTGGCACGGCCTCGAGCCGGCGCTGTTCATCTCGCTCGGCACGCTCGCACTCGGCGCCGGCATCTTCTGGGTCGTGCGCAAGACGCAGCTGCACAAGCGCCGTCGCGTGCTGCCCTTCACGGCGAACGACGCCTACAACGTGGCCCTGCGCGGGATCGACCACTCGTCCGAGTGGGTGACCGCCCGCTTCCAGCGCGGTTCTCTGCCGTTCTACGTCGGAACGATCTTCGTCGTGCTCGTCGTCGCCGAAGGCACGGCGCTGCTCGCCTCGAGCGAGTGGCGCGCCCAGCTCGCCGCGTGGCAGTCGCCGGCGCAGCTGATCTCGGCACCGATCATGATCGCCGCCGGCATCCTGGCCGTCCGCGCCCGCAAGCGGTACACCGGTGTCGCCCTCGTCTCGGTGACGGGCCTGGGCATGGTGGTGCTCTTCGCCACCAGCGGCGCCCCCGACCTCGCCCTCACGCAGGTGCTCATCGAAACCGTGACCCTCGTGGTGTTCGCGCTGGTGCTCCGGCGTCTGCCGGCCCGCATGGGCGAGCAGAACGAGTCGGTCGCCCCGCTGGCGCGTGCCGTCCTCGGTGCGGGCGTGGGCCTCACGATGGCCCTCGTGGCGATCGTGGCGACCGGCGCGCGGCAGGACCTCCCCGTCTCGCTCGAGTGGCCGCCCCTCGCCTACGAGATCGGTCACGGTCGCAACGTCGTCAACGTCGCTCTCGTCGACCTCCGCGGCTGGGACACCATGGGCGAGCTCTCGGTGCTGGTCCTCGCCGCCACCGGCGTGGCATCCCTCGTCTTCATCACCAACCGCAGCGACAATCTCGCACGTCGATCGGGCACCGCCCGCGCGCGGGTGGGACTCGGCCGTCGTCGCCCCCTCGTCGAGACCGACAGCGGCGTGCGTGCGCAGCGCGTAGGCGAAACCGGTGCCCCGCGCGCGTGGCTCATCTCGGGTGCGAAGGTGCAGCCCGAGAACCGTTCGATCCTGCTCGAGATCATCATCCGGGTGCTCTTCCACTCGATCATGATCGTGTCGCTCTACCTGCTCTTCGCGGGCCACAACCTGCCCGGCGGAGGGTTCGCCGGTGGCCTGGTCGCGGGTATGGGCCTGGTCATGCGCTACATCGCGGGCGGTCGCTGGGAGCTCGGCGCCGCCGCCCCCACCGACGCGGGTCGCTTGCTCGGGGCGGGCATGGCGATCGCCGTGCTGTGCGCCCTCGTTCCGATGGTGTTCGGCTTCGCGCCGCTGCAGAGCTTCACCTTCGAGGGTGAACTGCCGATCATCGGTCACTGGGAGTTCGTGACCAGCACGATCTTCGACGTCGGCGTCTACCTCGTCGTCATCGGCCTCGTTCTCGACGTGCTCCGCAGCCTCGGCGCCGAGGTCGACCGCCAGTCGCAACTCCCCGAGGACGCGGAGGTGGTGGGCTCATGACCATCTCGCTGGTCCTCGTCATCGTCATGGCCGTGCTCTTCGCCTGCGGTGTCTACGCCATGCTCGAGCGCAGCCTCACCCGCGTGCTGATCGGCTTCCTTCTGCTCGGGAACGCCGCGAACCTGCTGCTCCTCATCGTCATGGGCGCGCCCGGCCGGGCCCCGTTCTACGACGGAGGGCAGACGGATGCCGCGGACATGTCCGACGCTCTTCCCCAGGCCCTGACGCTCACCGCGATCGTCATCACGTTCGGCATCTCGGCGTTCCTGCTCGCCCTGATCTACCGCTCCTGGCAGCTCGGTCAGGCCGACACGGTCATCGACGACGCGGACGACGTGGCGCTGCGCGCCCGCACGGCGAACGAGCCCGAGGACGCGATGGACGAAGAGTCCCGCTCCGACGACGAGGACGTCACCACCGACTTCGTCGGCGACGTCGCCTCGCCCATCCGCGTGCTGCACCAGGGCGACCTGTCGCAGCTCGTCGACGACGCCCCGGTCGATCGCGTCGCCGTCTCGCGCGAGTCCGACCCGGCGCGAGACGACGACACCGACGCCCCCCGCGACCCCCAGGACGGTGATCGCTCGTGAGCGCCCTCGTGCCCCTGCTCGTCGGCATCCCTCTCATCGGTGCCGCGATCAACCTCATCTTTGGTCGGCGCAAGAAGACGCAGATCGTCGTGTCGGTCGCCTCCCTCGCGGCCGTGCTCGTGCTCGGTGCGATCCTTCTCGTCACCGTCGACACGAGCGGGCCCATCGCGGTGGCGATCGCCGCGTGGGACATCCCGTTCGGCATCGTGCTCTACGTCGACGTGCTCGCGGCTCTTCTCGTCGTCGTCACGAGCATCGTGCTACTCGCGGTCCTGCTCTTCTCGATCGGGCAGGGCGCGGCCGACAACGACGAAGACACCCCGGTCTCGATCTTCTACCCGGCGTACCTGATCCTGGGTGCGGGCATCTTCAACGCCTTCATCGCCGGCGACCTGTTCAACCTCTACGTGGGCTTCGAGATCCTGCTCGTCGCCTCGTACGTGCTGATCACCCTGGGCGGTACCGAGTCGCGCATCCGCACCGGCGTCGTCTACATCGTCGTCTCGCTGGTGTCGTCGATCCTGTTCCTCGCGGCGATCGCGATGGTCTACGGGGCGCTCGGCACGGTCAACATGGTCCAGATCAGCGAACGGATGGCCCTGCTCCCGCAGGACACGCAGACGATCCTGCACCTCATGCTGCTGCTCGCCTTCGCGATCAAGGCGGCGGTGTTCCCGCTGTCGTTCTGGCTGCCCGACTCGTATCCGACGGCTCCCGCTCCCGTCACGGCGGTGTTCGCGGGTCTGCTGACCAAGGTCGGCGTGTACGCGATCATCCGCACCGAGACGCAGCTCTTCGTCGCCAACGACCTCAACTTCCTGCTGATGATGGTCGCTCTGTCGACGATGATCGTCGGCATCCTGGGTGCCGTCGCGCAGGCCGAGCTCAAGCGCATCCTGTCGTTCACGCTGGTGAGCCACATCGGCTACATGATCTTCGGGCTGGCGATCAACACGCCGCTCGCGGTGGGGGCGACGATCTACTACATCGTCCACCACATCATCGTGCAGACGACCCTGTTCCTGGCCGTCGGTCTCATCGAGCGCCGGGCGGGCAGCACCTCGATCCTCAAGGTGAAGGGCCTCATGCGCGCGGCGCCCCTGCTCGCGGTGCTGTACTTCATCCCGGCGATCAACCTCGGCGGTCTGCCGCCGTTCTCGGGCTTCATCGGCAAGTACGCCCTGTTCGACGCGGCGGCGCAGGTGGGCACCCCCGTGATGATGGTGCTGATCGTCGGCGGCGTCGTCACTTCGATCCTCACGCTCTACGCCCTGATGCGCGCGTGGAACCTGTCGTTCTGGCGCGAAGACGACGACTCCGCCGAGACGACCGAGCGCATCGCCTACCTCGGCAACGCCCCGGCCGCGACCATCTCGACCGAGCGCCGCACGACGCCGAAGATCATGACCCTCGCCACGGTCGGCATGGTGGCCGTCACGGTGTCGCTGACCGTGTTCGCCGGACCCCTGCTCGACATGTGCCTGCGGGCGGGCGTCGATATCACCGACGGCGTGAGCCTCGTGCAGATCCAGGAACAGGTGGGTCAAGGATGAGCCCCTCCCGCCGATCGCAGGTATCGCTGTTCCTGCACCAGCTGCCGTTCCTGGTGTGGCTGGTCGCTCTGTGGATGCTGCTGTGGGGTCAGTTCACCTGGCTGGCGTTCCTCACCGGTCTGGTCATGGCGGTCTTCGTCACGCGCGTCTTCCGCCTGCCCCCGGTCGAACTCTCGGGTCGCATCAACCTCTGGTACGGCCTCGTGTTCGTCGTCACCTTCCTGGGCGCGGTCATCAAGGGATCGCTCATCGTCGCGTGGCAGGTGATCGACGTCCGCCGTCAGCCCGGCGCCGCCATCATCGCCGTCCCGCTGCGCGTCGACGACGACGTGATCATGGCGCACACCGCCGTCACGGCATCCCTCATTCCGGGATCGCTCATCGTCGACGTCGACCGCGAGAACCGCACCCTGTTCCTGCACACCATCGGCGTCAGAAGCGACGCGGATGCCGAACACCAGCGCCGCGTCGTGCTCGGGTGGGAAGCCCGCATCACGCGTGCCGTGGGCTCGAAGGAAGAGTTGCAGGAGCTGCGGGCCAAGATCGCCGAGTCCGACGCCGATGCACGTCACGGCGCCGAGACGCCGCGCGACGGGAGGACCCTGCTGTGAACACCGCCCTCGTCGCCGTCATCGTCGTCGTCTTCGCCGTCGCCGCCGTGCTGGCGCTGATCCGTCTGGTCATCGGCCCGTCGATCCTCGACCGAGCCGTGGCCGCCGACGTGCTGCTCACCGAGGTGCTCTGCATCCTCGGTGCCGACATGGTCATCAACCACCACACGCGCTCGTTGCCGGCGATGCTCATCATCGCCGCCGTCGGGGTGTTCGGCTCGATCGCCGTGGCCCGCTTCGTCGCGCGGAAGGAGAACCCGAGATGACCCTCGACGACGTTCTCGACACGGTCGCGCTCGTGCTCGTCCTGCTCGGCGCGATCCTCTGCCTGACCGCGACGATCGGACTGCTCCGGTGGCGGGACGTGCCCACACGTCTGCACGCGGCGACCAAGCCGCAGGTGCTGGGTGTGCTGCTCATCGTCGCGGCGGTCGCGCTGTCGACGCGCAAGTGGGAGGCCCTGGCCTTCGGCATCCCGATCATCCTCATCCAGTTCGCGACCGCGCCGCTCGCCGCGCACATGGTCGGGCGGGCCGCGTACCGCAACCGGACGACCGACGAAGAGAACCTCTTCATCGACGAACTCCACCACAGCACCGAGCAACCCGGCTCCACGGGGGCGCAGTCGCGACCCGAGAGCTGACCCGCGCTCAGATCCCCGCTTCGCGCACGTCGTCCTGCGCCTGCGGTGAGGCGGTGCCCTCGGCCGGGTCGGGTGTCGAGGTGCGGTGGTCGAGTTCGCGTGCCTCGCGTTCTTCCCGTCGCCCCTCTGCGAGGAAGGCCAGGCGGTTCAGGCACTCGTGGTTGCGGGCCACGAGCATCGGCTTCCAGGCACGTCGGGGCAGAAGCGAGGCGGCTCCCGAGACGGGTTCTTCGACGATCGTGACCGCCGTGCCGCCGGCGTGGGGGCGGGCGTCGATGCGGATCACGCCGCGACCCAGGATGCCGGCCTCGGGCCTCAGCCGCATCCGGCGCGGGGGATCCCACTCGACGATCTCGGTCTCGTCGTGGATCATCACGGGCCACACTCCGAGGGAGTGGTGGATGCGCGAGCCCTCTCGCGGCCACTGCTCGTCGACGTCGCGCATGCGCGCGGCACCGACCACCCAGACCGGGTAGAGCCACCCGTCCGAGAGGACGGCGAACAGATCGTCGGGCGTGCAGCGCATCAGTCGCGTGTTGCGGGCGGCCATGGCATCCCTCCGGTCGGCGTACTCCGACCTTATTCCGCCGCCTCGATCCCGCCCGTGCCCCTTGACGCACTGCCCCTTCTCCTCGCGTGAGGGGTCGAGAACTGTCGCCTGGGAGGTGCCCGAGGCGACAGGAACTGACCCCTCACGCGTGTGGCGCCAGGCACGGCCCGGGGCGGGCGGGAGGCACCCGCTCAGCCGCGGGTGATGTCGGTCACGATCCCCTTGTCGAGGCGCAGGCGACGGCGCGCGCGGCGCGCCACCGCCGAATCGTGGGTGACCACGATGAGGGTGAGCCCCTCGGTGTTCAGCGCCTCGAGCACGTCGAGGATCTCGTCGCGCATGCGTTCGTCGAGGTTTCCGGTGGGCTCGTCGGCGAGCAGTACCCGCGGCTGCTTGGCGACGGCGCGGGCGATCGCGACGCGCTGCTGCTGTCCGCCCGAGAGCTCGCCGGGTCGGTGGTCGGCGCGGTCGGCGAGCCCGACGCGGGTGAGGGCCTCGGTCACCCGGCGGCGGCGTTCGTCGCGGTCCAGTCCGAGGGGTTCGAGCCCCGTGTCGACGTTCTCGGCGGCGGTCAGGGTGGGGATGAGGTTGAACCCCTGGAAGACGAAGCCGATCTCCTCGGCACGCCGCCGGGCGAGCTGCGCGTTCGAGGCCCGGGCGACATCGAGGTCACCCAGCACCACCGACCCGGCGGACGGGCGGTCGAGGGCGCCGAGCATCTGCAGCAGCGTCGATTTGCCGCCGCCGGTCGGGCCCTGGATGGTGACGAAGTCGCCCGCGGCGATCTCGAGGTCGACGCCCGCCAACGCCTGGACCGTGCGGTCGCGCTGGCGGTAAGTGCGGGTGACTCCCTCGAGGCGGTACGCGGTGGTGACGGACGGGGGAGCGGTGAGGGTCATGATGTCTCCTTCGGAGGATGGGGGATGCCGCTCACGCGACGGAACGGAGGGCGGCGGCCGGGCTGAGACGAGCGGCACGCCACCCGCCGAAGGCACCCGCGACGACCCCGCCGAGGACGGCGATCCCGACCGCGGCGACGATGACCACCGGGGTGAGGGGCGCGTGGAGGACGATGTCGGTCGCCTGAGCCGCGGCCTGGCCGAAGCCGCCGCCGCGTCCGCCCTGGCCACCGGGTCCCGCCGTGGCCGCCGAGCCGACCGACACCGTGGGCGCGATGACGTTGACGAGCAGGATGCCGCCGAGCCCGAGCAGCAGTCCCACCGCGCCGCCGATGAGACCCTGCACGAGCGACTCTCCCGCGACCTGGCGCACGATGCGGCCGTTCGACCAGCCGATCGCCTTCAGCGTTCCGAACTCCCGCGTGCGCCGCGCGACACCCGAGATGGTGAACAGCACGGCCAGGGCGAGCGCGACCAGCAGCACGACGACCGACAGCCAGGTTCCGAGGTTCGAGATCAACGACGACGCGCTCGAGAGGGATCCCGAGACGCTCGAGGCGAGCTGCGCCTGCGAGCTCACGGTCGCGTCGGGGAGAGCCGCCGAGATCTTCGACTGCACCGCGTCGATGGCATCCGCCGACTCCGCCTGTACGTAGACGGTCGACACGACGTTCCCGGCGCCCGAGAGGGCCTGCGCGACGTCGAGGGGGAGATACACGTTGGCCGCGGTGTCGGCGTCCGCCGAGGTCGAGGCGACGATCCCCACGATCTGCATGGCGGTTCCGCCGACGTCGATCGTGCCGCCGACGCTCAGGCTCGCGCTCGCCGCGTACGTGGCGTCGACCACGGCCACGTCGGTGCCGGCGTCGCTCGCGGCGAGGGCGCGCCCCGCGCTGACCGTGACCGACGAGAGCGGACCGACGGATGCCGAGGGGTCGACGCCGAGGACACTGAACGAGTCCACGCCGAAGGCGCTGCCCCCGTCGCCGGTCGGCCCGCCCGCGGGGGGCTCGCCCGTCCCGCTTCCGGGCGCTGTGCCCGTGCCGGTGTCGGTTCCGGACTGCGAGCGGCGCTCGGGAACCTGACCCGAGAACGTCGTGTTGGTGAGAGCGAGGGCTCCGGTCGCGGCCGAGACGCCGTCCACGCCGCTCACCGTGCTGACGGTCGACGCGTCGAGGGTCGCTCGACGGCGCTCGGTGAGGAGGCGCGATTGGTTGAGGGTGGTCGTACCGTCGGAGGTGGCGCCCTCGCCGGCGCCGAAGTCGAAGCGCGCCCCGCCGCCCTGACCCGGTTCGGTCTGCGCACCGGTGACCGTCAGGTCGGTGCCCACGCCGTAGACCGACGAGAGGGCCTGCGACTGCGCGTCTCGCACCCCGGCCGAGAGGGCGTTCACGACGATCACGAGCGCGATGGCGATCGCGAGGCCGACCGCGACGATCACGGTCTGTTTGGTGCGGCCGACGAGTTCGCGCCGCAGGTAGGTGCCGTACATGCTTCTCCTTCCGGACGCGGGGTGCGGCCGTCGGACCGACCGTAAGAACGGCACCCTCACCGCTCCCTCACCGTTCCTATGAAGCGGGTATGCCGGGTGACGGGGGCCGCATCGACAGGGCATGCTGGCTGTCATGGCATCCCGCCCCGCCCCCCTCACCCGCCCCGACGGCTCCCCCGTCCGCGCGCTCATCGTCGACGACGAGGCCAACCTGAGCGACCTGCTGCGCATGGCCCTGCAGAACGAGGGCTGGGAGGCCCGCACCGCCGCCAACGGGCACGAGGCCCTGGGAGCCATCCGCGAATTCGGTCCCGACCTGCTCGTGCTCGACATCATGATGCCCGGGCTCGACGGCATGGAACTGCTGACCCGCGTCCGCGCGGCCGGCAATGATGCCCCCGTCCTGTTCCTCACGGCGAAGGACGACGTGGAAGATCGCATCGCCGGGATCTCCGCCGGAGCCGACGACTACGTGACCAAGCCCTTCAACCTTGAGGAGGTCGTCGTCCGGCTGCGCGGAATGGCGCGCCGGCACGTCGCCGCAGTCGCCGACGCCGACCCCCGCCTGCGCGTGGGCGACCTCACGCTCGACGAGGAGTCGTACGAGGTCGAGCGCGGCGGCATCCCGATCAAACTCACCGCGAGGGAGTTCGAGCTGCTCCGCTATCTGATGCAGAACCCGCGCCGCGTGCTCAGCAAGGCGCAGATCCTCGACCAGGTGTGGAGCTACGACTTCGGGGGCGACGGCAGTGTCGTCGAGATCTACATCTCGTACCTGCGCAAGAAGGTCGACACCCTCGGCGATCCGCTGATCCACACGGTGCGGGGCGTGGGCTACTCGATCAAGGCGTCATGACCCGCCGCCGGTGGACGCTGCGTCGCACCCTGGTCGTCGGCACGAGCGTGCTGGTGGCGCTGGCCTTCGTCGTCATGAGCATCGCCACGATCGTCGCCCTTCGCTCGTTCGCTCTCGACCGACTCGACGCCCAGGTGCGCGAGGGCCTGAGCTTCTCGGCGGGATTCGCCGGGCGCGACGGCGGCGCCACGCGCCCTCCGGGGTCGAATACCGATCGTCCGGCGGGGCGGATCGGGTCGTTGCAGCTCGTCCTCGCCGGTGACGGGTCGGTGCAGCGCTCGGGATACACGCGCTCCGACGGCACGCAGGTGTCGCTCTCGACCGACCAGATCGCCCTGCTGCGCTCCTCGGTGTCGACCGATCGGCAACCGACCACGGTCGATCTGGGCGGTGACCTCGGCGCCTTCCGCGTGGCCGCCGCCGAGAACTCCGGCGCGACCGTGTTCGCGGGGGAATCCGAGGCTGACGTCAGCGCCACGACGACCGCGCTCACGGTCATCCTGGCGGCGGTCGGCGCTCTCGTCCTGCTCGCCGCGGTGGTCGGGTTGTCGGTGTTCGTCCGCAGGAGTCTTCGCCCCCTCGACCGCGTCGCCGCCGTCGCCGGGCGCGTGTCGACCCTCTCGCTCGGGGCGGGGGCCGTCGAGATCCCCGATCGGGTCGCGACCGTCGACACCGATCCCGACACCGAGGTGGGGAGGGTCGGCTCGTCGCTCAACGAGCTGCTCGGTCACGTGCAGTCCTCCCTCGCCGCACGTCAGCACAGCGAGGATCGACTGCGACGCTTCATCGCGGACGCCAGTCACGAGTTGCGCACGCCGTTAGCCAGCATCCGCGGCTACGCGCAGCTCTCGCTGGGCGAGGACGCCCCGATGACGCCGACCCAGGCGCGCTCGTTCGACCGCATCGAGTCCGAGGCGCAACGGATGGCCTCGCTCGTCGACGATCTGCTGTTGCTGGCTCGCCTGGATGCCGGTCAGCCCCTGCGCCGCGAAGAGGTCGAGCTGACGCTGCTCGCCGTCGACGCCGTGAGCGACGCGCAGGCGGCGGCGACGACGCACGAGTGGCGGCTCGACGTCAGCGAGGACCTCATCTCGGTCACGGGCGATGAGAACCGCCTGCGCCAGGTCGTCGCCAACCTGCTGCGGAACGCCCAGACGCACACCCCGCCCGGGACGACCGTGACCCTCTCGCTCGCTCGCGACGGGGCGGAGGCCGTGCTGCGCGTCGCCGACGACGGACCCGGTATCGACCCGGGGGTGGCAGGCCGGTTGTTCGACCGGTTCGCGCGCGCCGACGATTCCCGCAACCGGGATGACGGCAGCACGGGGCTGGGGCTCTCGATCGCGCAGGCGATCACCGAGGCCCACGGCGGCAGCATCTCGATCGAGAGCGTGCCAGCGCGGACGGTGTTCGCGGTGCGGCTGCCGATGTGAGGCACGCCGGCGGGTGGCGACGAGGGTGGTCCGGGGGGCCCTCCCTTACCCCGGGGCCGTGTGCACACTCGCCCCGCGCCGGCGGGACGCACCGCATCCGACTCAGGACATCGCGGTGGGGCGCGGCGCCGCGGCGCTCTCTCGAACGACGAGCTGCGGAGTGACGGCGGAGTCCTCTGGGGCGCGTCCGTGCTCCAGCCACTCGCCCAGCAGGGCGAAAGTGCGTCGGCCGAGGTCGACGAAGTCCTGGCGGACGGTGGTGAGGGCGGGTGTCCACATGCGCGCGAACGGCTGGTCGTCGAAGCCCACGATGCTGACGTCGTCGGGGATGCGACGCCCCACCTCCTGGTAGGCGCGGGCGACGCCGATCGCGAGCTCGTCGTTGCCGCACAGCACGGCCGTGACGGAAGCGTCGTCGATCATGCTCTGCGCCACGTCGTAGCCCGACGTGGGGGAGTAGTTCGCTTGGAGCAGGGGCGGAACGCTCGCGCCGGCCTCCTCGAGCGCGGCGCGCCAGCCCCAAGCTCGACCTGTGCCCGGCCGGGTCGCAGGGATGGCGACGTGATGCACGGTGCGATGTCCCTGGGCCAGCAGGTACGTCGTCGCCTCGTGGCCGCCGACGTAGTCGTCGAGAAACGCGTGGGGGGTCTCGCCCGGCGGGCGGCGGGCACCCGCCGCGGCCACCACGGGCACCGTCTTGGGCATGGCCGCCAGAGTGGCCACACCCAGCTCGTCGAACTCGATCACGATCGCCCCGGCGAGGGGCTGCGAGAGGGCGCCGTCGACCGCCGCCGAGATGGCCGCGGGGTCGTCGGATTCGACGACGGCGATCATGACCACGTAGCCGGCAGCCCGCGCGGCCTCCTCGATTCCCTGGAGGGTCGCGGCGTAGCCGTAGCGGATCGTGTTGCGAGCGAAAACCGCCACGGTCGAGCGGCGTCCGCTCACCAGGGACTGCGCTGCCGCGTTGGGTCGATAGCCCAGCTCGGCGACCGCGGCCTCCACCTTCCGGCGCAGCCGATCACTCACGGGGGTGCGGCCCGACAGCACGCGTGACACCGTTGACAGGCTGACCCCCGCCTTCTCGGCCACGTCGACGATTCCGGGGACATCTCGATCGAGTGGCATCACCCGATCCTAGTGACCAACGTTTTCTGTCCGTGGCGACTTTCTCTGACCAACGTTTGCAGGGATGCGGTCTCCGTGCTACTTTGACCAACGTTTGCAGGACCCGACGAGGGGTCCCCACGGAAGGCGAAGACGCAGTGACCACCCACGTGATGACCGAGATCGCAGACGACCTCGCAGCCTCTTGGCCGGCGGCCGTGACGCTGCGTGCGGCGGGGGTGGCCGTGATCCTGGGTCTGCCCGCAGACACGCTTCCCTTCGTCATCCACTGGGGCGGCGACATTGGCGCACAGGATGCCGACTCCCTCCGTGAACTCTCGCTCCACGCGCAGCCTCCCCTCGCCACCAACGGGGTCGACATCCCTGTGATCGTCGGGCTCCTTCCCGAGAACTCCGCCGGGTGGACGGGCACGCCCGGACTGTCCGGACACCGTGCCGGCCAGGCCTGGTCGACTCGGTTCGTCCCGGTGAACGTCGACATCGTCAATGACGTCCCGGTCGGGGGAACCGTCCGGGTGGAAGCGCTCGACCCCGACGCGCAGCTCGCGCTCACACTCGTGATCGAGATGCTCCCGAGCGGGCTGCTGCGCCTGTCGGCGCAGCTGCGCAACGACGGCGCGGACGTCTACACCGTTGACGCCCTGCAGCTCGCTCTGCCCGTTCCCACCCGCGCCGACATCGTCCACGACATGGCCGGTCGCTGGGGCAAGGAGAAGGTTGCCCAGTCCCGGCCGTTCACCGTGGGCTCACACGTGCGCGAGGGGCGGCACGGACGCACGGGTGCCGACGCGGCTGCTTTCCTCTCCGCCGGGACGACGGATCTCGACTTCGCACGGGGCGAGGTGTGGGGCCTGCACGTCGCCTTCAGCGGCAATCACCGCGTCCTCGCCGAGCGCGCGTTCTCCGGAGAGCGCCTGCTCTACGGCGGCGAGCTACTGCTGCCCGGCGAGCTGCCGTTGTCGCCGGGGGAGTCCTATTCGACGCCGGCGATCTATGCGGGATACGGCAGCGGGCTCGACGACGTCGCTGCACGTTTCCACACCTACCTGCGATCGCGCCCGTCGCACCCGCGCTCCGCGCGTCCGGTCGTGATGAACGTGTGGGAGGCGGTCTATTTCGACCATGACCTCACTCGTCTGCTCGAGCTCGCCGACGCCGCCCAGCACGTGGGCGTCGAGCGGTTCGTGCTCGACGACGGATGGTTCGGCTCGCGGCGAGACGACACCTCGGGTCTGGGCGACTGGGTCATCGCCGAAGACGTCTGGGGCGGCGGACGGTTCCGAGCCCTCGTCGACGGGGTCAAGAACCGCGGCATGCAGTTCGGCCTGTGGTTCGAGCCCGAGATGGTCAACGTCGCGTCCGAACTCGCCCTCGCGCATCCGGAGTGGCTGCTGCAGGTGCCCGGTCGCCTGCCGGTGGATTTCCGCCACCAGCAGGTTCTCGATCTGTCGCACCCCGGCGCGTTCGACCACGTGCACGACCAGATCGTGTCGCTCGTGCGGGAGTACGGCATCGACTACATCAAGTGGGACCACAATCGGGACCTCATGGAGGCAGGGTCCACCCGTACCGGGCGCGCGGGCGTGCACGAGCAGACCCTCGCCACCTACCGTCTCCTCGACGACATCCGCCGGGCCTGCCCGGGGCTGGAGATCGAGTCGTGCTCATCGGGAGGCGCGCGCGTCGACCTCGGCATCCTCGAGCACACCGACCGCGTCTGGGCGTCGGACTGCATCGACGCCCGCGAACGGCAGCAGATCCAGCGCTGGACCGCGCAGCTGCTGCCCCCCGAGCTCGTGGGCAGTCACGTCGGCGCCGACCGCGCGCACACCACCCGCCGGCGTCTCGACCTCGACTACCGGGCGGCCACAGCCCTGTTCGGGCACTTCGGCATCGAGTGGGATCTCGTCGCCGCCTCCGCCGACGAGATCGAGCGACTCGCAGCCTGGGTCGCCTACTACAAAGACGTGCGCGAGCTCATCCACACCGGCATGACCGTGCGCCGGGAGCTCGAGGGTGGCGATGTGTGGCTGAACGGCGCCGTGAGTGCCGATCGCGACCGGGCGCTGTTCGCGGTCGTCCTTCGCGAGCGTCACGTCACCTGGCCGGCCGGGCGCGTGCAACTGCCGGGCCTCGATCCCGACCAGGAATACCGCGTGCGCATCGGTGGCCCCGGACCGCTGCCGACGTACGACCCCCGCATCCACCCGTCGTGGTTCCGCAACGGCACCACCCTGACGGGAGCAGTGCTGCAGCAGATCGGTCTGCACGTGCCCGCGCTCGACCCCGACAACAGTGCCCTTCTCGAAGTGGAGGCCGTGCGATGAGCACTCCGACCCGCTCGGTCGACACGCGTTCGCTCGACACGCGCGCGATCGTCGCCCCGAAGACGAAGCGCCGTCGGCGCGGTGACGCGAAGATCGCCCTCTTCTTCATCGCTCCCGCCGCCCTGGGCTTCCTCGCCTTCTACCTGATCCCGTCCCTGCGCGGCATCTGGTTCAGCTTCACCGATCAGAACCTCATCGGCGCCGGGACCTTCGTGGGGCTGGACAACTACACCCGGATGCTGGCGGACCCGCTGTTCTGGAACTCGCTCGCCGTCACCGTCGAGTACGTCGTCATCAACATCGGCGTGCAGACGGTGCTCGCCGTCGGCATCGCGGTGCTCATGCACCGTCTCACCCGCTCGGCCGTCATCCGCGGCATCATCCTGCTGCCCTACCTCGTCGCCAACGTGGTGGTCGCCCTCGTCTGGTTCTGGATGATGGACTACTCCACCGGCATCATCAACGTCTTCCTCGACGCCCTGGGCGGCGACCGCATGGCGTTCTTCGGCAGCGAGTCGCTCGCGATCCCCACCATCGCGCTCATCAACGTGTGGCGGTACGTCGGCTACACGGCGCTGCTCGTCTTCGCGGGCTTGCAGACCATCCCGACGCAGTTGTACGAAGCGGCAGCTCTCGACGGTGCGTCCGAAGTGCGGATGTTCCGCTCCATCACGCTGCCGTTGCTGCGCCCCGTGCTGGCGCTGGTGCTGGTGATCACCGTCGTCGGATCGTTCCAGATCTTCGACACCGTCGCGGTCACGACCGAGGGGGGACCGATCAACTCCACCCGGGTCATCTACTACTACATCTACCAACAGGCCTTCGAGAAGTTCGACCTGGGCTACGCCTCGGCCATGTCGGTCTTCCTGCTGGTGGTGCTGGCCGTCGTCGCGTACTTCCAGCTCAAGATCATGCGCTCGAACTCGTCGGATCTGGCATAGGAGCCCCTCATGACCGCTGTCGCAACTCCTCCCCGCGTCACTCGGCCTGAGCCGACCGTCGCCGAAGAACCCCGCGGACCCCGACGTCGCCGCGCGAGCTTCGGCCGCATGCTGGCCTGGGCCGCCCTGATCGTGCTGCTCGTGGTGACGCTCTTCCCGTTCTACTGGATGCTGCGCACCGCCCTCTCGACCAACACCGCGCTCTACACCAATGCCGGCAGCCTCCTTCCGGTGGAGTTCAGCTGGGGCGGCTTCGCGCGCGTCCTGGGACTGTCGTCACCGGAGCAGGCGGCGGCCGAGGGCGGGACGACCGGATCGATCGACTTCTGGCTGTATCTGCGCAACACCGTGATCGTCGCCACCGTGATCACCGTCGGTCAGGTGCTGTTCTCCTCGATGGCGGCGTACGCCTTCGCCCGTCTGGAGTGGAAGGGCCGCGACGCGGTGTTCTTCCTCTTCCTGACGGCCCTGATGATCCCGCCGATCTTCGTGCAACTGCCGAACTTCATCCTGATCCGCGATCTCGGTTTGCTGAACACCCTGGCCGGCATCATCCTGCCGTTCTTCTTCATGACCCCGTTCGCGATCTTCTTCATGCGCCAGTTCTTCCTCGGCATCAGCCGTGAGGTGGAGGAGTCTGCCAAGATCGACGGCGCCGGGCATCTACGCATCTTCTTCCGGATCGTGTTGCCCATGTCATCCACACCGGTGTTCACCCTCGCGTTGCTGGCCTACATCACCGCGTGGGGCGAGTACTTCTGGCCCCTCCTCGTCGGTCGCGCCGACGAATCGCGCGTGCTCACCGTGGCTCTTGGCATCTTCCGCTCGCAGACTCCGCAGACGGGCCCCGACTGGGCCGGTCTCATGGCCGGGACCCTCATCGCGGCGCTGCCGATCTTCGTCCTCTTCGTCCTCTTCGGCCGCAAGCTCGTCGACAACCTCGGCTACTCCGGCATCAAGTGATTCCCCCGCCCCTCATCTCCCGCCCGGCGACCCGAACGTCGGGCGGGGAGCCCCACCCGCACCTCCACTCCCTGAAAGGCAACTCCATGCGCACCACCTCACGCGCGCGCCGCACCGTCGCGGTCGCCGTCGTCGCCGCGGCCGTACCCGTCATCCTCGCCGGGTGCTCCTCCGCGGGTGAAACCGCGGCATCCGGCGGCGACTCGATCACCTACTGGCTCTGGGACAGCAACCAGCAGCCCGCCTACCAGCAGTGCGCAGACGACTTCCAGAAGTCGTCGGGCATCACCGTCAAGATCGAGCAGTACGGCTGGTCGGATTACTGGCAGGGCCTGACCACGGGCTTCGCGTCGGGCACCGCCCCGGATGTCTTCGCCGACCACCTGTCGTACTACCCCGAGTTCGTCTCGCAGGGTCAGTTGCTCGACATCTCCGACCGGGTCGAGAAAGACGGTGTCGACCTCGGCATCTACCAGGACGGCCTCGCCGACCTGTGGACCACGCAGGAGGGCGGCCGCTACGGACTGCCGAAGGACTTCGACACCGTCGCGACGTTCTACAACGAGAAGATGGTGGCGGATGCCGGCTACACGGCCGACCAGCTGTCCCAGCTCGCGTGGAACACGGCCGGCAACGGCTCGTTCGAGAAGCTCGTGGCCCATCTCACGGTGGATCAGAACGGCGTGCGCGGCGACGAGGCCGGTTTCGACAAGTCGAAGGTCGCGGTCTACGGTCTCGCCCTCAGCGGCAACGGTCTGAACGCCGCCGGTCAGCAGACGTGGTCGCCCTACGCCCTCGGCAACGACTGGTACTACGGCGACAAAACGCCGTGGACCAGCTCGTGGAACTACGGCGACAAGGCCTTCAGCGACACCCTCGCCTGGTACAAGGGCCTGATCGACAAGGGCTACATGCCCAGTGTCGACATCGCCCTGTCGGAGCAGGACCCCCTCAACGGCTACCTCGCCGGTCGCTATGCGCTCGTCACCGACGGCAGCTGGATGAACGGCTCGTACCTCGGTCAGGACAAGGTCGCCACGAAGGTCGCCCCCACCCCGGTCGGCCCGAGCGGTCAGCGAGCCAGCCTCTTCAACGGTCTCTCCGACGGCATCTGGGCCGGAGGCAAGAACCAGGATGCCGCATGGAAGTGGGTCAAGTACCTCGCCTCGGCCGACTGCCAGGACGTCATCGGCGAAGCCGCCGTGGTCTTCCCCGCGGTCAAGACGTCGACGGCAAAGGCCGAAGCGGCCTTCACGGCCAAGGGCTGGGACGTCAGTGGCTTCACCGACCAGGTGACCGACGGCACCACGAAGCTGCTCCCCATCGCCGACCACTGGTCGGACGTCAACGACACCATGAAGGCGGCGATCGAGTCGTACCTGAAGGGTGCATCCGACGCCAGTGCGCTGAAGACCGCGAACGATCAGGTGAACGCCCTCCTCAAGTGACATGACACCGGGGTGCCCGTTCCCTGTCGGGCACCCCGGGACCACGTCGCTCGTCTCGGCGCCTCGCTCGGAATCCCTCTCCCCGTCGCCGCTCTCCGGCTCGGCATCCATCCGTCCCGCCCCGGCTCGGCATCCGTCTTTCCGTCGCGACCGGCGCATCCAACACCACGAATCATCGCCTCGCGTTCCACCGCCCGAACCCGCCCCACCGTACGAAGGAGTACACGTGACCCGCCCCCGCCCGAACCTCGCGCGAGTGACCGCCTGCACGGCGCTCTCCGCGCTGGTGATCTCCGGCCTCGCCGTCGGAGCTGCCGCACCCGCGAACGCCGCGACCGTCGATGTGATCGGCGTCGACTTCAGCAAGACCGATGGGGCCGTCAAGGGCGGCGCGTCGGGCATGCTGTACGGCTTGTCCGACGACGGCGTCCCGACCGACCCGATCATCGCGGGCGCGAGCCCGAAGAACGTCACCCAGAAGGCGCCGCACGGTGCGCAGCACCCCAACGGCGACCCGCTCCAGGTCGAGGACTCGTTCTTCGACAACGGCGGGCAGTATCTGATGACCAACATCCAGGACTATTACCCCGACTGGGCGTACAACGGCGGCAAGCGTCCGTCGGACTTCTCGACCTACCTCACCATCGTGCGCAAGGTGGTCAAGAGCGTCGTCGATGAATCCGACCACCCCGAGAAGTACGTCTTCACGCCGTTCAACGAGCCCGACGGGGGCAACTGGTACGGCGACTGGGGTGCCATGAAAGACACCTACCTCCAGGATTGGAAGGCCGTCTACCAGGCCATCAAGGAGGTCTACCCCGACGCCAAGATCGCAGGCAATGGCGACACCCGCTGGCAGCCCGATCGCACGCGCGACTTCCTCACGTACGCCAAGGCCAACAACGTGCTGCCCGACATGTTCACGTGGCACGAGCTCAGCCGGAGCAGCCTGCAGTATTTCCGTCAGCACCTCACCGACTACCGCAAGATCGAGAGCGACCTCGGCATCTCGGCGCGCCCGGTCAACATCACCGAGTACGCCATGCGCCGCGACATGTCAGTGCCCGGCAACCTCGTGCAGTGGTTGGCGATGTTCGAGGACGAGAAGGTCGACGCGCAGACCGCGTATTGGACTTATGCCGGCAACCTGAACGACAACATGGCCAAGAACAACAGCGCCAACGGCGCGTGGTGGCTCCTGAAGTGGTACGGCGACCTCTCCGGCCAGACCGTCTCGGTCACCCCGCCCGCCCTCAACGCCCCCGACACCCTGCAGGGCATCGGCGCGGTCGACACCGCGAAGAAGCAGGCGACCGTGCTGTTCGGCGGCACGAACAACGCCACGCGTCTCGACCTGTCCGGTCTCGACCCGGCCGTCTTCGGCAGCACCGTCGACGTGCAGGTGCGCGAGGCCGAGTGGTCGGGCCAGGAGGGCGAGGCCCAAGCGCCGCCCGTCGTCGTCACCAAGCGGGTGGCCGTCGGCGGTACGGTCCAGATCGACGTGCCCAGCTCTAACCGACTCGACGCCTACCAGGCCGTCATCACGCCGGCCCTGCCCACCGCCCCCGCCGTCGATTCCACGTGGTCGACGAGCATCGAGGCGGAGAACACCGCCCTCAAAGACGTGACGGCGTACGCCCAGGATCCGGCCGCGGACTGGACGTTCTCGGCTTCCGGGGGGCGTGACGTCGGGTCGACGAACAAGGTCACGTCATCGCTGACCTGGAAGGTCGACGTTCCCACAACGGGCACGTACCGCTTCGGCGCGATCGCGGGCGTCAACGGCAGCAAGATCGGCCCGGGCTCGCACGCGCTGTTCGTGGACGGCCAGAAGGCGGCCACGATCGACTATGAGGCGGGCTTCGACTGGAGCTACCGGGGTCGCGGCGAGACCCTCGTCTCGCTCACCCAGGGCAGCCACGAGTTGTCCGTGCGCATGAGCGCCGACGGCTCGACACTGCTCCCCGGTTCCGACATCTCGCTCGACCGATTCGACCTGACGCGCATCGACGGCCCCGAGACGACGACCTACCCGGCGGTTCTCTCGCGCACCGACGCGCCGCTGGACTACGGCAAGGGCGCGGCGGTGCTGAGCGGGGACAAGAGCGCCACGTTCTTCGCATCCGCGCGCGAGACGGGCTACTACGACGTCGCCGTGCGCTACTCCACGACCGGAGCCGCGGGTCTCGGCCTGCGTCTGAACGACCGCACGGTCACCGGACTCGGCGCCGACAAGGCGGGCACCTGGACGTCGACGGCACGGGTGCACCTCGCCGAGGGCATCAGCGAACTGCGTCTGGCATCGGCCGAGTGGGCCGCCGTGCAGTCGGTGACGATCACCCGAGCCGTCGACGGCGACGCATCCAGCGTGCGTGTCGAGGGCGAGGACTCCTCGCGTATCGCCCTGCACGGGGCGGCCCGCTTGGAGACCCCGGGTGCGCCGACCAACGTCTCGGGCAAGCAGCTCGGCTACCTCGGCGGCGGCGCCGACAACTACGCCACCCTCACCCGCCCGAGCGGGCTCGGGGTGGGACAGTACGACCTGACGGTGCGCTACTCCAACGCCGAGAAGAACACCGGTCATGCGTACAACACCGACGTCATCACCCGCTTCCTCGACGTGACGGAAGACGGTGGTGCCACCACCCGCGGTGCGTTCCGCAACAACTACTCGTGGAAGGGATTCTGGACGCACACGGTTCCGCTGGACGTGTCCACCACAAGCGGGTCGCTGCGCCTGGGCAACACCACCGGCAACGCCCCGAACATCGACTGGCTCGCGCTCTCGCCTCTGGTGACCAAGACCACCAACGCGGCCGATGCGGTCTTGAAGGCGGATGCCACGGCATCCACCCGCAAGCTCGCGGGCAAGGTCTACATCACGGTCGACGTCACCAACACCTCGTCGGTCGTGACGGATGTCGCGATCGCGACCGCGTACGGCAGCAAGACCTTCACGGGTGTGCAGCCCGGCAAGAAGGTGAGCGTCTCGATCAACACGACGAAGTCGTCGATCCCCGCGGGGCAGGCGACCATCACGCTGAGCGGAACCGTCAACGGGGGGCCGGTCACGCAGAAGATCACCGCCTCGTACAACGCCCAGAACTGACATCGAGTGGGGGCGGGCCGCCGCCCCCACTCATTCACCCCACTCGAAGGGACATGCCCATGAGGATTCACCTCGCTGTCGGCGTCGGCGCGCTGACGGCAACCCTGCTCGTCTGCGGCGGATCGGCCATCGCGGTGGCCGTCGAACCAGGCGGGAGCAGCGACGTCGGAGTCGACGTCGACATCACCCGCGTCACGACCCCGGGAGCGCTCGTCATGACCGTGGCTCCCGGTCGCGCGACCCTCGCGGAGGACGGGTCGACCGACACGGTGCGTCGCTTCACCGGCTCGCTGCCTCAGGTGACCGTCACCGACACGCGGGACTCCGCGCAGCTGGCGACGAGCTCCGGGTGGTACGTGCTCGGCAGTGCGAGCGCGTTCACCGGGGCCGGCGGCGCCAGCATCGGTGCCGATCACCTGGGGTGGAGCCCCAAGCTGGTGACCGGCGATGCCGATGCGGTCTCCATCGGCGGTGACGTCGGAACGTCTCTCGACGAGAGCACCGGCGCAAACGCCAACACCAACCGCGGGCTCGTCGACAAGGAGCTGCTGGCGCTCGGCGACCCGCAGTCGCTGCCCGACGGGGGAGTGACTTCGACGGCGACG
Source organism: Microbacterium testaceum StLB037 (assembly GCF_900104345.1). GTDB lineage: Bacteria > Actinomycetota > Actinomycetes > Actinomycetales > Microbacteriaceae > Microbacterium > Microbacterium testaceum_A. Next base: position 58,957 of record NZ_FNJN01000002.1, on the reverse strand, counting down.
GCTGACCTCACGCTCAAGGTCGAGTCCACCGTGCCCGCGGGCGCGTACTCGTCGGTCATCACCCTCTCCCTGTTCGAATGATGCATCGAAGCGGCGCGCCAGCTCTGCGTGCGGGCGCGCCGTTTCGCGAAGGATCTCTGATGCGCTCTCTTCTCACGGCGACGACCGCTATGTCCGTGCTCGCCGCCGCGCTGTTCCTGAACCTCGCGCCGCCCGCCGCGGCAGCGACCCCGGCCCCTTCGCCCACCGCGGCGGCGTCCGCGGCGCCCGTAGGAGCCGACTCCGCGGTCCTCGCCGCCGTCAGTTGGTCGGTCGAGCCCGCCGGAGAGGACGGCGAGCCCACAGGGAAGCCGTGGGCTGAATACACCCTCGACCCCGGTGAGCGGGTCGAGGGATACATGCGCGTCACAAACCGCGGGGGTCAGCGGGCGACGTTCGCGCTGTCGGCCGCCGATGGGTATTTCACCGATTCGGGTCGATTCTCCATGCTCCCCGCCGACAAGACGTCGGTCGACGCGGGAACGTGGATTACCCTGGCCGATTCGGTCTCGATCGACCCGAGCGCGAGCGCCGTCGTCCCGTTCGTGCTCGCCGTGCCCGCGCACGCCACGCCGGGCGACCATCTGGCCGGAGTGGCAGCGGGTGTGTATTCCGAGCGAGAGCGCGTCGCCGTCGAATCTCGTATCGGGTTCCGCGTCATGACGCGGGTCGGCGGCCAGCTGGCTCCCGCCGTCGCCTCTACCGTGAGCGCCGACTACGCCTCCTCGTGGAATCCATTTCTACCCGGACGCCTCACGGTCGTGAGCACCACGACGAACAGCGGCAACACGCGCCTCGCGGTCAGACAGTCCGTTGCCGCCGCAGGACCGTTCGGCGTCGCTTCTCAGTCCGCGCCAGATCGACCCTTGCCCGAGATGGCCCCCGGCGATGTGCGCGAGACAACGACCGTCATCGACGACGTGTGGCCCATCTTCGCGACGACGGCCCTCGTACGAACCTCGGCGACCGATGCGAGCGAGACGGCCGGAGCCGAGTCGCAGGCGATCGTCGCCACTGTTCCGTGGAGTCAGTTGGTCGTGCTCGCGGCCATCGCGATCCTGGTCTTCTTCGCGCACCGGGATCGCCTCCGGCGCCGGCGCCGGTGGGAGCAGAAGGTCGAGCAGGCGCGACGCGAGGGTCTCCACGCGGCTCAGCTCGGCGCGGCGCTGACGCTCCTCGTGGCGTGGGGACTCGGGATGCCGCTGATGCTGGCCTCACCGGCGGAGGCGTCCGTGATCGTCGATGTCGACATCACGCCGCGGCCGACGGCAACACCCGCAAGCGTGACGGGCCCCGACGTGGTCGCTACGCTCGCGAAGACCGGGACCGCGGCGCCGGAGATGCTGATGGTCGGCGGAGCGGGGGTGGTCCTGGTCGGCGGCGCGCTCGTGCTCCTCCACACCGCGAGAGGACGACGTCGCGCGGACCCCGCCGCCGAGGTGCGACGACAAGGGGCGTGACTTGAGGTCGTTGCTCAGCCGATCAGGCTCGGCTGCAGGTCGCGCAGGGTGCGGTGGTGCGTCATGCGCGTCACGCCGATCGCCGCGACCAGCACGCCGCCGACCATCCACGCACCCAGCACCAACAGGTCCTGACCGACCCTCGAGACGTCTCCGCCGTACATGACCTGGCGCATGGCATCCACCACGTAACCCATGGGCAGCACGTGGTGCAGCGCCGCGAGGGGCCCGGGCAGGGTCTGCCACGGGAAGGTGCCCCCGGCGGTGACGAGCTGGAGCACCATCAGCACGAGGCCGAGGAACTGACCCACCGACCCGAGCCAGACGTTCAGCGCGAGGACGATCGCCGCGTACGTCGCCGAGGCGAAGAGCAGGATGCCGAGCGCTGCCCACGGGTTCGCGAACGAGAACTGCAGCGCGAACGCGAGGATCGTGAACAGCCCCACCATCTGCAGGGCCCCCAGGCCCGCGGGCGTGAGCCACCCGGCGAGGGTGACGCGGAAGGGCGAGCGCAGCGCCGTCACGGCGCGCTTCGACACCGGCTTGACGATGAGGAACAGCGCGTAAATGCCGATCCATCCGGCCAGCGCGGCGAAGAACGGGGCCAGCCCCGCGCCGTAGTTCTGCGCCTTCGTGACCGAACTCGTGCCCACGGCGACGGGGTCCGAGATGGCCGAGGCCTGCGCCTGGCGCGTGGCGTCGTCGGAGTCGGGGATCTGCTGGACGCCCGCGCTGAGACCGTCGCGCAGCTGGGTGGCGCCGGTCGAGAGCTGCCCGATGCCGTCATCCAGCTGGGTCGCTCCGTCGCGCAGCTGAGCGGATCCGTCGCGGAGCTGGGAGGCCCCGGATGCCGCGGTGGCGGCGCCGTCGGCGAGGGCCGATGCGCCATCGGCCGCGGTGGCGGCGCCGGTGGCCAGGGCGGCGCTTCCCGAGGCGACCTGGCGGGCGCCGTCGTCGAGCTGATCGATCTGCTTCACCGTGTCCTGCACGCGCGAGTTCGCGGTCGTGAGGCGCTCGCCCACCGGGTCGAGGCGCGAGAGGATCTCGTCGATGCGGGACTGGTCGAGTCCGGAGTCGGCCAGCGCCTTCGCGATGTCCGTTCGGGCCTGCGGTAGCTGCGATGCGGCATCGCCCGCGACCGAGCCCACCTGACGGGCCGCGGCGTCGAGGCGGTCCACGCCACCGGCGACCTGCTGGGCGCCGTCAGCCACACGGGCCGAGCCGTCGCGGAGCTGAGCGGTTCCGTCGCGCAATTGATCGGCGCCCGCCGCCAGTCGCGCGTTGCCGTCGGCGAGGGTCGCGGCGCCGTCGGCGAGGGTGGTCGAGCCGCTCGCGAGCTGCGACGACCCGTTCTTCGCGGTCGCGAGGCCGTCGACGAGCTGGGTCGCCCCGTTCGTGGCATCCACGAGCTTCACGCGGATGGTGTGCAGGGCGTCGAGAAGCGACAGACCCGCCTCGTTGACGACCTTCTTCGCCACCGACTCCTGGATCTTCGCCACCGCCTGCGTGCCGATCGTCGAGGCGAGGTAGTTGTTCGCGTCGTTTGTACGCAGCTCGATGTCGGCCTGGCGAGGAGCGTTGCTCGACAGCGTCGCGACGGCCTCGGAGAAGTCGGCCGGCAGCGTCACGATGAAGTCGAAGTCGCCCGCCTGCAGACCGGCGTCGGCCTGGTCGGACGAGACCCGGTGCCACTCGAAGGTGTCGCTGTCGAGCAGCTGCTCAGCGGCTTCGTCGCCGAGGTTGCGTTGCTGACCGTTCACGTCGGCGCCCTGGTCGTCGACCACGAGAGCGACCGGCACGCTCGAGAGGTTGCCGTAGGGGTCCTGGTTGGCCCAGAGGTACAGGCCGCCGTACAGGATCGGCACGGCGAGCAGCGCGATCAACGCGATCACCGACATGCGCGTCGAAGTGAGTCGGCGCAGTTCGGCCGTGATCATCTGCGGGATCTTCATCGGGCGGCCTCCACCGTCTCGTCGAGGGCGTCGATCGTCGTCTTCGACGCGTGGCCGGCGATCACCAGCACCGCGTAGCCGCGCTCGGCGAACTCCTGCGCGATCCGCCACCAGGCGAGGGGTTCTCCGCCGTGGCGATCGGGGGCGACCAGGACGAGCCCCTCGACGTCCTTTCGGAGCGCCGCGAGCTCGAGCAGCAGACGCACGCGGGCGGCCGGCTCGACGTTGCCGATCGCCGTGGTGGCGAGCGACTCGAGCCCGACGCCCTCGAGCCACCGCGCGGCGGCGAACGGGTTGGGGGCGTGTCCGGCGAACATCAGCTCTTCGGCGACGACACCGGTCACGGTGACGTTCGACTCGGGTTCCGACACCACGGGGGCGTCCACGAGGGCGACACGTCGGCGGATGGCCGACGCGTCGGCGCGACCGTCGATCGTGACCGTTCCGCTGTCGACTTTCATGCGACCGGATGCCACCAGGCCCAGCACCGTGGGACGCTGCTCGGTTTCGGCGACCACCAGGGTCGCGCCGCCGGTTTCATACGCGGTGGACGTCTCGGGCAGGGCGCTCTGCGCGCGACCCTTGGCGACGGCGGTCAGGACGATTCTCACTGCGCCTCCAGGTCGGGGTGCTGTTCCAGCAGGGCGCGCGCTTCGATCCACGACAGGCCGGCGATGCTCAGAACCGCGCACACCGCGATCGAGCGGGCCGTCGAGGAGCCGGCATCCACTCGGGCGACGACCATGCGGCCGGTCTCTTCGAGCAGGCGGGCGAGGGTCGGCGCGGGAAGGTCCGTCCGCAGCTCTCCCGCTTCTTGCCCGCGGCGCACGATCTGGTCGATACGGCGGCGGAGCGGGGCGAGCGCGTCGGAGGTCTCGGCGAGGTGCGCGTCGTCGAGAGCGAGGGCGGCGGCGGCCTGCACGTGGGCGGCTTCGCGCCAGAGTTCGGATGCCAGGCGGGCGAGCGCGACGCGGGAGTCCTGGTCGTCGACGCGGGCGGCGATGGCGTTGAAGCGGGTCGCTCCGGCGGCGATGACCTCGCGGACGATGGCGTTGCGGTCGTCGAAGTGGCCGTAGAGGGCGCGGCGCGAGAGGCCGGCGCGGCGGGCGATCGTGTCGATCGAGGCGCGCGGGTCGTGGCCGATGGCCGCGGTCGCGGCGTCGAGGATGCCGGCGCGGTTCTCGACGGCGTCGCGGCGGGTGGGGGTACTCACGGGTGACCAGTGTACGCCGAAAGTGCACGCTCGTGTGCAACTTACTGCCACCGCGTCAGCGTCCCCGCGCGTGAGGGGTCACGTTTTGTCGCCTGGCGTCGTCGTCGGCGACAATTTCCGACCCCTCACGCAACGCGCCCCCCTGACACGAAAGAGCCCGCGGTGCCGGAGGGGCACCGCGGGCTCTTTCCGAGAGGAAGCGTCAGTCAGTGCCGGCGTCGAACGCGGCGCCCTCGCCCGCGGCATCCGTCGCGTCGGCGAGGCGCTCGCCGGCCGCGTCGAGCGGCGAGGCCGACTCGATGATGTCCTGCGCGCCACCGGCGGCCACGTCGCCGACGAGCTCGCCGGTCGGTCCGCCGAGCAGGCCCATCGCGGCGTACTGCTCGAGGCGTGCGCGCGAGTCGGCGATGTCGAGATTGCGCATGGTGAGCTGACCGATGCGGTCGACCGGGCCGAACGCGGCGTCGCCCACGCGCTCCATCGAGAGCTTCTCGGGCGAGTACGACATTCCGGATGCCACGGTGTTCAGGATCGTGTAGTCCTCACCGCGGCGCAGGCGCACGGTGACCGACCCGGTGATGGTCGACCCGACCCACTTCTGGATCGACTCGCGCAGCATGAGCGACTGCGGCTCGAGCCAGCGGCCCTCGTACATGAGGCGACCGAGGCGGCGGCCCTGCTCGTGGTACGTGGCGAGGGTGTCTTCGTTCAGGATGCTGTTGACCAGGCGCTCGTAGGTCAGGAACAGCAGGGCCATGCCCGGGGCCTCGTAGACGCCGCGCGACTTGGCCTCGATGATGCGGTTCTCGATCTGGTCGCTCATGCCCAGGCCGTGACGGCCGCCGATGGTGTTGACCTCGCGCACGAGCTCGACGGGGTCGGCGAATCGCGTGCCGTTGACGGCGACGGGGCGACCGGCCTCGAACTCGACGGTGACGTCTTCGGTCTCGATCTCGACCTCGGGGTCCCAGAAGCGCACGCCCATGATGGGCTCGACGATCTCGAGCGAGACGTCGAGGTGCTCGAGGGTCTTGGCCTCGTGCGTGGCGCCCCAGATGTTGGCATCCGTCGAGTACGCCTTCTCGACGCTGTCGCGGTAGGGGAAGTCGTGCGCGACGAGCCACTCGCTCATCTCTTTGCGCCCGCCCAGCTCGGTGACGAAGTCGGCGTCGAGCCAGGGCTTGTAGATGCGCAGCGCGGGGTTGGCGAGCAGGCCGTAGCGGTAGAACCGCTCGATGTCGTTGCCCTTGTAGGTGGAGCCGTCGCCCCAGATGTCGACGCCGTCTTCTTTCATCGCGCGCACGAGCAGGGTGCCGGTGACGGCGCGGCCCAGCGGCGTGGTGTTGAAGTAGGTGCGTCCGCCCGAGCGGATGTGGAACGCGCCACACGCGAGGGCGACGAAGCCCTCTTCGACGAGCGCCGTCTTGCAGTCGACGAGGCGCGAGACCTCGGCGCCGTACTGCGTCGCGCGGCCCGGGATCGACGCGATGTCGTCTTCGTCGTACTGCCCGAGGTCGCCCGTGTAGGTGCAGGGGACGGCGCCCTTGTCGCGCATCCACGCGACGGCCACCGAGGTGTCGAGACCACCCGAGAAGGCGATGCCGACGCGCTCGCCGACGGGAAGGGACTGCAAGACCTTGGACATGCCCTCGATTCTAGAGCGGAGGGATGCCGAGCCCCGACTCCGGGGGAGGATCGGGCGCCCAAAGCGATGATGAGGAGCGTCAGCCGATCGTCACGGCGCTGATCGTCACCGGGGTGGCGGGGGCGCCGTCGGTCGAGCCGCCGGCCGTACCCGCCGCGGCGATGTTCTTCACGACCTGCAGCCCCTCGGGCGACATCGTGCCGAACACCGTGTAGTCCGGGGGCAGCTGGGAGTCGGAGTACACCAGGAAGAACTGCGAGCCGTTCGTGCCGGGGCCCGCGTTCGCCATCGCGACCGTGCCCGCGGGGTAGGTCTCGCTGCCGTCGAGCTCGTCGGCGAAGCGGTACCCGGGGCCACCGCGGCCCGTGCCGGTCGGGTCACCGCACTGCAGGACGAAGATGCCCTGGGTGGTGAGGCGGTGGCACTCGGTGTTGCTGAAGTACTGCTGCTGGGCCAGCGAGACGAAGCTCTCGACCGTGCAGGGGGTGCGCTCGCCGCTGAGGGTCATCGGGATCGCCCCGGCCGAGGTCTCGAGCGTCGCGTCGACGGTGCCCGTGGGACGCTCGGTGCCCGCCGACGGGGGAGTCACGTCGACGGACGGCTGTCCCGAGGCGGGGTACGAGCACTCGCCCGAGGCGGTGCTCGCGCTCGATGCGCTCGCCGCGGGGGCGGGGGCGGACGACGTGCCACCGGCGCAGCCGGCGAGCAGGAGCAGGGTGGAAGCGGCGAGGGCCGCAGACATCAGTCGAGTGCGCACGGGTTCCAGGGTAGGGCGTCGACGTCGACTCGTCAGGGCCGTGCGCGCGTCGCGGGCGTCGGGTCGATCGGCATCCGGATGCCACGTGCCCGACCGATCGCGACGACACCGACCGCGAGGGCGATGATGGCCACGGCGATGACGACGATGTAGACCGCGACGCTGCCCCACCCGCCGGTGTTCGGGTCGAGGAAGGGGTAGGGGTACCAGAACGGCGCCCCCGTGGTCGGGTTCGTGATCAGGGGCGCGCGCAGGAGCGTGTAGACGATCCACACGATGGGGAAGATCGCCGCGGCGAACGCCGCCGACCAGGGCAAGCGGCGTCGCGTCGGCCCGAGCAGCACGTCGAGCAGGAGGAAGAGCGGACCCCAGACGTGCATGATCTCGTTCGACCAGGGCACGGTCTCGGGCTGGAGGGGGATGCCGCGCAGCAGCAGGTTGTAGACGATGCCGGTCACGATCATGTACGTGGAGACGAAGGCGAGAGCGGTCGCGAGGGCCGGCGGATCGACCTCGACCCGGCGGCCGCGTGCGAAGAACCGCACGCCCAGAAGCACCAGCACGACGGCCGACGAGACGTTGGACAGGATCGTGAAGAAGCTGAAGAAATTCGCGGTCACGGTCGCCACGTCGCGGTCGCGCGCCACCGCCTCGGCCACCGACGACGAGAACTGCGCCCCCACCGCGACGAGGATGAGCACCGCGATCGCCACGCGTGCCGCGTTCCACCCGGTCGTCCACCCGCGCGATGTCTGCATTGCCCCAGGCTAGTGAGTGGCCGCACGCGGGGGCAGGGGTTGCGGCGGGGCGGCCCGCGCGAGCGGGCCGCTAGGGTGGTCGCACCCCGACCCAGGAGTGCGACGTGAGCTACGACATCCACGTGTTCGACCCCGCCGCCGCCCCCATCGGACGAGAGGCGCTGCGGGCATGGCTCGCTGGACCCGCCCGCGACGAGCAGCCCAGCGCGCTCATCACCCGGGCCGTCGGTGTCCTGCAGCAGTTCTACCGGCCCCTGTCCGAGGCCCCTGACACCCTGACGGAGGGGGAGCACTTCGCCGACTACGCCCCCGAGGGTGCGCTCCTGTCCCTCTCCGCGCCGTGGTACGACGCCGAAGACCTCACCGCCGTCGTCCACCGTCTTGCCACGGAGCACGGATGGGGCTTCGACGACGTCAGCGTGACGGACGGAATGCTCTGGCGTCCGGATCCCGCGCGTCAGGTCGATCCCACCCCCCTGGGGGGAGCGAGCCTGACGGTCGAGAACGGGGGAACCCATGCCGATCCGAGCCCCGCGCTGCTGGCGGCGTCGGTCGATTGGATCGCCGACCACCGCGGGCCTGCATTCGCGATCCTCAACCTCGGCGAGGACGACTACGTCCAGTACGCGGGTGGGCGCGACGGTCTCACCGTGGAGAGGCGCACGCCGGCAGCCACCCCGCCCGGGTTCCGGCACACGGTCGCCGCCACCTCGGCCAGCACCGCGGGCGACCTCGTCGATCTCCCGGGCGCGACGCGCTCGTTCCGCGTCCTGCCGAACGAGGTCCTGTCGGCTCCGGATGCCGTGACCCTGGTGCTCGCATCGGCGCAGGGCGCGAGCGTCCCGGCGTCGATCGCCTGGCACGACATCACGAGCACCTTCGGCGCATAGGGCGCGCGCGGGCCGTATCGGACCCGCTCGATAGGATGGGGTGTACCGCCGGAATCAGACGCGAGGAGCGCACATGCCCGGAATCGTGATCGTCGGCGTCCAGTGGGGCGACGAAGGCAAGGGCAAGGCCACCGACTTGCTCGGTGAGCGCACCGACTGGGTGGTGAAGTTCAACGGCGGCAACAACGCCGGGCACACCGTCGTCATCGGAGACGAGAAGTACGCGCTGCACCTGCTGCCCAGCGGCATCCTGTCTCCGGGGGTCACCCCCGTGATCGGCAACGGCGTCGTGGTCGACCTCGAGGTGCTCTTCAACGAGCTCGAGGCCCTCAACGCCCGCGGCCTCGACACGAGCCGCCTCAAGATCAGCGCCAACGCGCACATCATCACGCAGTACCACCGCACGCTCGACAAGGTCACCGAGCGCTTCCTCGGAAAGCGCATGATCGGCACCACCGGTCGCGGCATCGGCCCGGCCTACGCCGACAAGATCAACCGCGTCGGCATCCGCGTGCAGGACCTCTTCGACGAGAACATCCTGCGTCAGAAGGTCGAGGGTGCCCTCGACCAGAAGAACCACCTGCTGGTGAAGATCTTCAACCGCCGCTCCATCACGGCCGACGAGATCGTCGACGACCTGCTCTCGTACGCCGAGCGCGTGCGCCCGATGGTCGCCGACACCTCGCTCCTGCTGAACGACGCGCTCGAGGCCGGCGACGTCGTCGTCTTCGAGGGCGGCCAGGCCACCATGCTCGACGTCGACCACGGCACCTACCCGTTCGTGACGTCGTCGTCGGCGACGGCCGGCGGCGCCTCGACGGGTTCGGGCGTCGGTCCCAACCGTCTCGACCGCATCGTCGGCATCGTCAAGGCGTACACGACGCGCGTCGGCTCGGGTCCCTTCCCGACCGAGCTGTTCGACGAGAGCGGCGACTGGCTGCGCTCGCGCGGCTTCGAGTTCGGCACGACCACCGGACGCCCCCGTCGCGTCGGCTGGTACGACGCGCCCATCACGCGCTACGCGACGCGGATCAACGGCATCACCGACCTCGTGCTGACCAAGCTCGACATCCTCGGCGGGCTCGAGCAGATCCCCGTCTGCGTCGCCTACGACGTCGACGGTGAGCGCTTCGACGACCTGCCCGTCAATCAGACGGACTTCCACCACGCGAAGCCGATCCTCGAGTACTACCCGGGCTGGAGCGAGGACATCTCGACCGCGCGGGCCTTCGAGGACCTGCCGCAGAACGCGCAGGACTACGTGCTCGCGCTCGAGAAGATGAGCGGCACGCGGATCTCGGTCATCGGTGTGGGCCCGGCCCGCGACCAGGTGATCGTGCGCCACGACCTGATCGACTGATGCGGTTCTGGGTCGGCGCCTACGCCCCCGACACCGGGGTGGCCGAGGGCATCGGCATCCTGCAGGCCGGCGAATCCGACTCGCTCGGGGCCGGCGGTCCCCTCGGCATGGTCGCGACCGCCGCCGCCGTGCCGGGCTCCGCCTCGTGGGTGGCCGCGCACCCGTCGAATGACGACATCGTCTACGCCGCTGTCGAGTTCGACGGGACCGTGCAGGCGTTCCGACGGACCGCCGAGACCCGCCTGACATCTCTCGGACCGCCCGTCGAGGCGGGTGGTGCCGTCTGCCACATCGCGGTCGCGTCCGACGCCTCGTTCCTCGTGGCGAGCTGCTGGGGGGACGGCCGGATCGTCCGCATCGCGCTCGACGCCCAGGGTCGGCCGTCGCGCCCGGTCGTCGCCGCCGAGGCCGCGGATCCGCACGGGGCGGCATCGGACGAGGGCACCGTCTCGACCGGCGCCCGGGTCTCGGGCGCGGTGGTGCCCGACCTGGCCGCCGCGGCACGGGCTCTTCGAGACGCAGCCGGGGAGGAGTACTCCCACCTCGTGCCCGCGTACGACGATGTCCCCGTCACCGACGCCGAGTCGGAAGAGGCCGTCGCGGGAGCCCGCGTGTCGCGTGCTCACCAGGCGGTGTTCCTGCCCGGCGGCCTGATCGCGACGACCGACATGGGCTTCGACCTCGTGCGGTTCTGGCGCACGCACGAGGGCGGGCTACGGCTCGCGCAAGAGGTCGCCCTCCCCAAGGGCAGCGGTCCACGCCACGGTCTGTGGCATCCCTCGGGTCATCTCTACGTCGTGACCGAGCTGAGCTGCGAGGTCTTCGTCCTCGCGCCCGACCGCGCGGGACGGTGGCACCTCGTCTCGGGTCAGCCGCTGCTCGGCACCCTCGACACCGACACCGCCGCCGAGCTGTCGAGCAGTCGCGACGGGTCGACGCTGTACGCCGGCGTGCGCGGCAGCGACACCGTGGGCGTGCTCTCGGTGCGCGGGCACGGTGAAGAGCTGCAGCTGCTCGCTCTCGCCGAGACGGGCACCCGTTGGCCGCGACATCACGTCGTCGTCGACGACACCCTGCTCGTCGCGGGTCAGCTGGCGCACGAGATCGTCTCGCTGCCGCTCGATGGCCGCACCGGCATCCCCGGCAAGGTGCGCCACCGCACCCCGTCTCCGTCTCCGACGCGCCTGCTGCCGATGCGCTGAACCGGCTCAGGCGCTACTTCTTGGCATCCTGTCGCGGGATCACGATCTGTTTGACGATCAGCAGCACGGACGCGGTCACGGGGATCGCCACGAGCGCTCCGAGCAGGCCGAGGAGCGTGCCGCCGACCAGCGCGCCGATGACGACGAGAGCGCCGGGCACGGAGATCGTGCGGTTCATCACCCGGGGCGTGAGGATGTATGCCTCGATCTGCATGTAGACGAGGTAGACGATCGCGAAGATCAGGCCGGCGCTCGGGCTGACGATGAGCGTGAAGATCGTCGCGGTCGCCCAGAACAGCACGGACCCGACGAGCGGGATGAGGGTGATGCCGAACGCGAGCGCGGCGAGCAGGGCGGCGAACGGCTGCTGCAGGATGGTCAGCACGATGAACGCGAAGACCGCGTTGCAGAGGGCCAGCACGACCATCCCCGCGAGGTAGCCGCCGACGGAATCGGTGATCTGGCCCGTCATGTCGGCGACGGTCTCCCGGCTGCGGGCGGGGGTGAGGCGCACGAGCGAGTTCTTCATCTTCGGCAGGGATGCCAAGAAGTACAGGCTCAGCACGAGCACGATGATCGCACCCGAGACGAAGGTGCCGATGTTGATCCCGACCTGAAGCAGCCCGCCGCCGATCGCGGCGATGTTGGCGGGGTTGGTGACGAAGCCCTGCACTTCTTTCAGGACGTCGCCCAGGCTGTCGCCGAAGTTGGTCTCGACCCAGCGCACGGCCTCGCTGTCGATGAGGTCGTTCACGAACGTCGGGATGTCGCCGACGAACTGTTCGATCTGGCGCACGACGGGAGGGATGAGCAGCCACAGGGCGCCGGCGAGGATCACCGCGAGCCCGCCGAACACGATGACGATCGACCACGCGCGGGAGAGCCCGCGCCGCACGAGCAGACGCACGAGGGGGTCGAGGGCGAGCGCGATGAACAGTGCGATGGCGATGTAGATCAGCACCGTCGAGAGGTTCGACAGAGCGAGTGCGAGCAGGATCGCCGTGAGTCCGCCCAGGGTGAGGAAGAACCCGGCCGCGTACGGGCGGGCCAGGGCGGACCAGACCGGCTTGTCGCGCGACGTGGTGGCCCCGGCGTCTGCGCCTTCGGCGGTCGGGTCGGGGCGCGTGGATCGGCTCATGCTCACACTGTAGGACTCGCTGAGAGTCGTGCTCGGGCGGCGGCGCCGACCGGTAGGGTCGGAGCGATTGAGGAGGACACATGACCGAGGCCGATCCTTCGACGATTCTGCAGGGGCTCCGCGGCAGCATCGACAACATCGACGCCGCCCTGATCTTCCTGCTGGCGGAACGTTTCCGCTGCACCAAGCAGGTGGGCGTGCTCAAGGCGAAGCACGGGATGCCGGCATCCGACCCCTCTCGTGAGGAACAGCAGATCGCCCGGCTCATGCAGCTCGCCGAGCAGGCCGACCTCGATCCGGCCTTCGCGGAGAAGTGGTTCAACTTCGTCGTGGCCGAGGTCATCCGTCACCACCGCTCCGCCGCCGCGCAGCCGGCCGTCGACTGAGGCGTCGCCGCACCGTTCCCTTCCCGCGCACGGGGTCGGCGACACGCCCGGGCTGACATCGGCGGCGTCGACGGTAGGGGCTGCGGAGCCACCTCACCCACACGCGCACGCGTGCCACACAGCATCCGGGATCGCAAGGTCGTGGGCGATTTGCCAGGGATTCCATCAGCGTGAAACGTTTGTGGAGGCCCGTTCTCGGGCCGCCCACCCGACCAGTCCGCGGTCGCCGGTGACGACTCGGGGGAGTCGACCCGGTGAGCGTACGGTCGGCGGCCTGAGCGCCGGATCCGATATCCGGCGCTGACGCGCTCCACCCCCGGAGAGCGCCGACGGCTGCCACCCGGGCGTGACCGCTGCGGCCACCCGAGGCCGCTGAGGTGCACACAGTGACCCATCCGCCTGCCTCCGCGCCGCCCGCAACCGCGGCGCCCGCTCTCTCCGCCAAGAATCTGTTCAAGGTCTTCGGTCGAGCCCCTCAGGCCGCCGTCGACAAGATCCGCTCCGGTGCCCGACGAGAAGACGTGGCCGACGACGGAACCGCCGCCGTCATCGATGCCAGCTTCGACGTCCAGCCCGGCGAGATCTTCGTCATCATGGGCCTCTCCGGCTCGGGCAAGTCCACCATCATCCGCATGCTCAACGGCCTGCACGAGGCGACCGCCGGCACCGTCGAGGTGAAGGGCGACGCTCTCACCGGCGTCGGCGCCGCGCGCCTGCGGTCCCTGCGCCGCGATCGCCTCGCGATGGTCTTCCAGCACTTCGCGCTCCTCCCGCACCGCACGGTCGCGGCGAACGTCGCGTACCCGCTCGAGCTCCGCGGCGTCGGCAAAACCGAGCGCCTCGCGAAAGCGAACGAGATCCTCGCCCTCGTCGGTCTCGACGGGTGGGGTGACAAGCTCCCCTCGGCCCTCTCGGGCGGCATGCAGCAGCGCGTCGGCATCGCCCGCGCCCTCGCCGCCGACACCGACATCTTGCTGATGGACGAGGCGTTCAGCGCCCTCGATCCGCTCATCCGTCGCGAGATGCAGGAGCAGCTGCTGGAACTCCAGCGCACCCTGAAGAAGACCATCGTCTTCATCACCCACGACCTCAACGAGGCGATGTTCCTCGGCGACCGCATCGCCGTCATGCGCGACGGTCGCATCGTGCAGATCGGCACCCCCGAGGACATCCTCACCGACCCGGCGAACGACTACGTCGAGCAGTTCGTGCAGGACGTCGACCGCGCCCGCGTGCTCACCGCGGGCAACGTCATGGAGCGTGCGCGTCCCCGTGTCGACGCCTCCGCCGGTCCCCGCACCGCGCTCCGTCAGATGCGCGACGCCTACATGTCCGCGGTCTACGTGACCGACCGCGATCGCAAGCCGCTCGGCATCATCACCGATCGGGATGCCATCAAGCTCGTGCGCGCCGGCGAGAACTCGCTGCTCGGCACGCTCAGGCCGCTGCCGCAGAGCGTGGGCGTCGACGACGTCCTGATGAACCTCTTCGTGCCGTCGGTCGAATCGCCCCTTCCCCTCGCCGTCCTCGACGCCGACGGGCGCCTCGCCGGGGTCATCCCCCGCGTGACCCTGCTCGCGGCTCTCGGCCCCGGCCCCACCGCGACCGAGGAGCTCACCGTGCTGCCCCAGCCCCTTCCCTCCGCCGAGATCGACGCGGCCCTCGACGGGACTCCCGCCGATGCCGGGGTCTCGGCATCCGAGACCGAGGGGGTGCGCTGATGGATGGTTTCCGCATTCCGGTCGGATCCTGGGTGGATGCCGGCGTGGACTGGGTCCGCGACAACCTCTCGGGCCTGTTCGACGTCGTCGCCCTGGTCGTGCGTTTTCTCGTCGGCGGGCTCAGCGACGTGCTGCTGGCAGCGCCCATCATCGTGGTCATCGTGGTCGCGGCGGCCCTCGCGTGGCTGCTGCGTTCGTGGAAGCTCGCGCTCGGCACGGTCATCGGCTTCGCGTTGATCCTGGCGATGGGCCAGTGGGTCACCGCGATGCAGACTCTCGCCCTGGTGCTCGTGGCGACCATCGTGGCGGTCGCCATCTCGGTGCCTCTCGGCATCTGGTCGGCTCGCAACCCCACCGTCCGCGCGGTCCTGAAGCCGATCCTCGACTTCATGCAGACGATGCCGGCCTTCGTCTACCTGATCCCGGCGATCACCTTCTTCTCGATCGGCGTCGTTCCCGGTGTCGTCTCGACCGTCATCTTCGCTCTGCCGCCGGGCGTGCGACTGACCGAGCTCGGCATCCGCGGGGTGGACTCCGAGACGGTCGAGGCCGGACACGCGTTCGGTGCGACCCCCGGTCAGATCCTCCGCGGCATCCAGCTGCCGCTCGCGATGCCCACCATCATGGCGGGCGTCAACCAGGTCATCATGCTCGCGCTGTCGATGGCGGTCGTCGCCGGCATCGTCGGGGCGGACGGCCTGGGCAAGGAAGTGGTGCAGTCGATCTCGACCGTCAACCTGCCCAAGGGTGTCGAGGCGGGTCTGAGCGTCGTGGTGCTCGCGGTCTACCTCGACCGGTTGACCGCGGCCCTCGGCAACCGTGCCGACAACCGCGGTTCCCTGCTGGGTCTGCTCTCGCGTCGCCGCGCCGCGCGCTCCGCGACCGCCGCCACGGCCGGACCCACCGCTGCGCCGCACGCCGACACGTCTTCGTCGGATGCCGCGAGCGAGGCCGAGCGCGAGAAGGCCTCGCCGCGTCGAGCGCCGGTGTCGACGGGGCACTGAGTCCCGGCATCCCTCCCTCTTCCGCGTGAGGGGTCGCTTCCGGTCGCTCCGGCTCGCGCCAGGCGACACGAATCGACCCCTCACGCGGGAAGGCACCCACGGAATCACATACGAAAAGGAAGAGAACACAGCAATGAACACGCGACACCTCACCTCTGCCCTCGCCCTCGGCGCCGTGGGCGCCCTCGCCCTCGCCGGCTGCGCCAGCGGGAACCAGGCCGAAGGCGGCAACGGCGGCGGCGGCGACAAGGGCACGATCACGCTCGGCTTCCTGCCCTCGTGGACGGACGGCCTCAGCACGGCGTACCTCCTCGAAGACCAGCTTGAGAAGCTCGGCTACAACGTCGAGATGCAGACGCTCACCGAGGCGGGTCCTCTGTACACGGGCCTCGCCCAGGGCGATGTCGACATCTACCCCTCGGCCTGGCCCGAGCTGACGCACAAGTCGTACATGGACCGCTACGGCGACAAGATCGAAGACCTCGGCGCGTACTACGACAACGCCAAGCTGACCATCGCGGTCCCCAGCTACGTCGACATCGACTCCATTGAACAGCTCAAGGCCAACGCCGCGCGCTTCGACGGCCGCATCTACGGCATCGAGCCGGGCGCAGGCCTGACCACGCAGACGCAGGAGACCATGATGCCCGGCTACGGGCTGGACGGCGACTTCGAGCTCGTCACCTCGTCGACCGCGGCGATGCTCACCGAGCTCGACAACGCCATCGCGGCGCAGAAGGACATCGCCGTCACGCTGTGGCGTCCGTTCTGGGCCAACGACACCTATGACGTCAAGGACCTCGAAGACCCCCAGGGTCTGATGGGCGACCCCGAGGCGCTGCACTTCCTCGGTACGTCCGGCTTCGCCGAGAAGTACCCGGATGCCGCTGAGCTCATCAAGGGGATCCAGCTCGACGACGAGCAGTACGGCTCGCTCGAGGACCTCGTGGTGAACGAGTACGGCGAGGGCCGCGAGGCCGAGGCCGTGGACGCCTGGCTCGAGAAGAACCCCTCGGCGTTCTCGACGCAGCGCGACTGACGCCCCGCTCGATGACGCCTCCTTCGCTTCGCGGCGGAGGGGGCGTTGTCGTGTCAGGCGATCGCGTGCGCGCCCGTGAACCGCGTGATGAAGCCGGGGTGATCGGCTGGCATCGCCAGTACGGAGTCGGGCGTGCGACCGGCGAGTTGGGGGAAGCCGGAGTCGGCGACCAGGTCGTCGTCGAGCACGTCGAGGGCTGCCTCGACGAGGGGCCAGGGCTCGTGTTCGTTGGCGGCCCAGATCGTGCGGCCGAGGTGCCGCTCGTGGAATCCCCAGCGTGCCGTCAAGAACCGCGACAGCGGGGTGTCGACCGTCTCGGTGCCGAGGGTGGCCCGCACGCGGGTTCCCGGATGTCGACCCCCGTGGCGCCGCGACCGGAACTCGATCCGCGCGTCGTCGGTGCGGACCCCCGCGCGCGCCCAGCGGTAGGGGAGTCCGAACAGGGCCTGCGCCGCCAGCACCGGGGCGAGGTGCTCGGCCTCGAGCGTGCGGAAGACAACCCCCCGACGCCCCTCGTCGTCGACGGCGTACGTGCGCACGTTGATCTCGGTGAAGGTGCCCAGCAGGGGCACCGGCGGCAGCGGTAGGAACCGGAACTCGCTCAGCACGAACGGCACCAGCCCCACCCAGGCGGAGCCGTCGTGCACGTCGGGACGCGTACCCCGAGGAAGCAGCGGAGCGACCTCGTCGGGGTCGATGCGCCAATGCACGAAGACCGCTCGGTTCCATCGCTGCGCGATGACGGCGCGTCCGGGGAGGTCGGGGGCGTGTCGCTCGGTGATCACCGGGTCATTCTGGCCCCGTCGCCTCGGCGCGGAGGGACACTGGACAGATGGCCCCGTCATCTGGTGCAGACCCTCGGCTCGTGGCATCCATTCGCGAGCTGCTCGCGGCGCGCGACGCCGGGAAGACGATCTGCCCCTCCGAGGCCGCGCGGGCGGTCGGCGGCGACGACTGGCGCGACCTCATGCAGTCCGCGCGGGACGCGGCGCACTCCTTGGTCGAGCTCGGCGAGGTCGAGGTGACGCAGAAGGGTGAAGTGGTCGACGTGAACACCGCCCGGGGGCCGGTGCGCATCCGTCGGGTGGGCTGAAGGCGCGCGTGTTCAGCCGGTGGACCGGGACTGGGCGTGATTGCGGACGCCACCCGGAGTCGGATCCGGCGGAGCCCACGCGGTCAGGCGGCGGAGCCGGGCGCCGCCTCGGCAGGGGGCCCGGATGCCGGGGGTGCGGTGCGCTCGCGGGGAAGCTCGAGCGCGACCTTCTTCTCGAGCACGTCGACGGCTTCGTCCGACAGCAGGATCAGCCCGTCGAGCTCCTCACGGACCCGCCGATAGGCGAGCTGGCGCTCGTTCGGGGTGGCAGCCTGATCGGTCGCGACGGTCAGCAACTGTTTGGCGGTGTCGAGGCGCTTGCGCTCGTCGGCCGTGAACGCCGCGTCCTTCACGCGTCGCGCGTCGCGCTCGGCCACGTCGAAGGCGACCTCGTAGTCGGTGACCGCGTCGCGGTACTCCCGCAGCCGCTCGGGCGACAGGGTCTCGCCCTCGGTGGGGCGCAGGTTGTCCGCGGCCTTCTTCGCCCGGAGGAATGCGGCGGTCAGAGGCTGGCGGCCGTCGCTCATCGCGGGGTAGGTGATGAGCTTCGTCGCGTCGAGTTCGTACTCGAGCCAGCGGTGCGTGACGGCGTCCTGCGCGGCGATCAGGCGCTGCTGACCGTCGGTCGGGGCGGCGAGGGGCATCGGCGCCGCACCCGGTGTCTCGATCGCACCACCCTGAGCGCGGATCAGCTCGAGCTGTTCACGGTGGCGACGGCGGGCGGCGAGCTCCCGACGCTTCACGCGCGCGTTGACGGCTCCCATCGTCATCCCGAACACGGGGAAGGCCAACCACCAGTAGTGGCCGAGGAAGTTCAACAGCTCCGTCACAGCGTCATGCTACGCCGCTGCCTCAAGCGGTTCTCAGGAAGATGACGCCGGCGGCCGGTCGCGTGCGGGCGGCGGCCAGACCGGGCCGCTCGACGGCGGCGGGCTCCCGGCATCCGGGGACTTCTTCTGGGCACGCCTCGCGCCCCGCTCGCTCCAGTTGCGGGCGGCAGCACGCCCCACCGACTCCATCGAGCGGGCGAGGGCGCGCTGGGCGGTCTCGGCGAGGTCGGATGCCACGCGGCTCCACGCGTCGTTACCCTCGACGCTCGGCTGCTCGCCGGCACTGCGGCGGGCCGCTCGCTCGGCGCGGTCGAACGCGTGAGCGGTGCGGCGCACGGCGTCGCGGTAGGCGAGGAAGTCGGCGGGAGACAGGCGCGTCTGCACCGAGGCCGGCCGGAGCCACTGCGCTTTCTCGTGCGCGCGGAGGAACTCCGCGAGCAGGGGGGAGCGGGAGTCGCTCATCTGCGGATAGTCGATTGCGAGCCCGGGGTCGGTCTCGTAGGCCATCCAGCGCGCGAGGATCGCGTCGTGCTCCGCCAGCAGGCGGGCGACCGGCAACGGCGCGCTGCCCGAGCGGATAGCGGGGAGCATCGCCTTCGCGGCCTTCACCCCGGCGCGGCGCGCGCGCACCTCGGCCAGGGCGGCGCGAAGGTCGCGCTGAGCGTCGGTCAACCGCCCCCGCGCGGCGGCGACCGCGTCGGACGGGATGCGGGATGCCGCCCGCTCGGCCTGGGCGCGCACGACTTCGGCGTCGGCGACCTTCACGTCGGCGCGGCCGCGGGTGACGGCATGGCGCGCGGTCTGGAGATCGAGCACGGCGGCGTCGAGCTCGAGGCGGCGCGCGGCCGCCTTGCCGAGAGGGCGCGACGACCAGGCGCGAACGGCGCGATCTGTGGTGGTCGTGGTGCCCGCGGGAAGAGCCCGCTGGCGGGAACGACGCACGCCGAGCCAGCCGACGGTGCCCGCACCGGCCGCGGCCGGGCCGATCCACCACCAGTCGACCAGAAGGGCCATCAGCGGTTCCACGGTCCCCATGCTATGCCGGGGGTCCGACGTGCGGCTGGGTGTCGAGCCGGAATCCGCAGCGGCGGGACCGGTGGGTCACAAGCGTGAGGGGTCATCTTCTGTCGCCGAGGCGCTCGCCAGGCGACAGGAGATGACCCCTCACGCGGGGATCGCGGGGTTCAGCCGAGGATCAGCGAGATGACCGTCGCACCGCCGCCGGTGAGCACGAGCGCGCCGATCACGACCCACGCGGTGATCTTGACGCGCTTCTGACGCTTGTCGCTGAACACGGTCATGTCGTCGTCTTCATCGGTCATCGCGCGTCTCCTCTCGTCGGTGCGGGGGTGCGGGGGTGCGGGGGGTGCGGGGGTGCGGTGCAGGGCCGGAGCCCGGGCCTCAGGCCACCGGCTCCGAGACGGTCGGCCCGAAGACCGCGGGTAGCGTCTCGTTCGACAGGCGGCGCAGCTCCGAGACGGGGACGGTGAAGACGTCCTGGATCTCGAGGGTGGCTTCTGTGCCGGGCTCGACGTCGGTCACGCCGATGCGCAGCACCGGGTAGCCGCGACCGTCGCAGAGTCCGCGGAACTTCACGTCTTCTTCGCGGGGCACGCTCACCAGCACGCGGCCGGTCGACTCGCTGAACAGGGCGGCCGTGGCATCCACGCCGTCGCGCTCCATGAGCTCGGTCAGCCAGACGCGCGCGCCGACGCCGAAGCGCATGACGCCCTCGGCGAGGGTCTGCGCGAGACCGCCCGACGACAGGTCGTGCGCGCTCGAGACGAGCGACTGGGAGCCTGCGGCCTGGAGCAGCTCGGCGAGCTTGCGCTCCATGCCGAGGTCGACCTTCGGCGGGCGGCCGCCGAGGTGGTCGTGGATCGTGCCGGCCCACTGCGAGCCGTCGAGCTCGTCGGCGGTGACGCCGAGCAGGTACAGGTTCTCGCCGGCGTCCTGCCATCCGCTGGGGATGCGGGCGGCGACGTCGTCGATGATGCCCAGAACGCCCACGACCGGGGTCGGGTGGATCGGCTGGTCGCCGGTCTGGTTGTAGAACGAGACGTTGCCGCCCGTGACCGGGATGCCGAGCTCGAGGCAGCCGTCGCTCAGACCCTCGACGGCCTGGCTGAACTGCCACATGACCTCGGGGTTCTCGGGGCTGCCGAAGTTGAGGCAGTCGGTGACGGCCGTGGGCACCGCTCCCGTGACGGCGACGTTGCGGTACGCCTCGGCGAGGGCGAGCTTCGCGCCGTTGTAGGGGTCGAGCTGGTTGTAGCGGCCGTTGCAGTCGGTCGCGATCGCGAAGCCGAGACCGGTCTCCTCATCGACGCGGATCATGCCGGCGTCGTCGGGGAAGCTCAGCGCCGTGTTGCCGAGCACGTAGTAGTCGTACTGGTTGGTGATCCACGAGGTGTCGGCGAGGTTGGGGCTCGCGACGAGGGTCGTGAACTGGTCGCGCAACACGTCGTTGTCGGTCGTGCGAGGCAGTGTCGTTGCGGAGTCGGCCTGAAGGGCGTCGATCCACGTGGGGTACGCGACAGGTCGCTCGTAGACGGGGCCGTCGACCGCGACGGTCGAGGGGTCGACGTCGACGATGCGCTCGCCGTACCAGTCGATGACGAGGCGGCCGTCTCCGGTGACCTCGCCGAGCACGCTGGTCTCGACGTCCCACTTGCCGACGACGGCGAGGAACGCGTCGAGCTTCTCGGGCGCGACGATCGCCATCATGCGCTCCTGCGACTCCGACATGAGGATCTCTTCGGGCGTCAGCGAGGGGTCGCGCAGCAGCACCTTCGACAGTTCGACCTTCATGCCGCTGTCGCCGTTGGCGGCGAGCTCGCTCGTGGCGCACGAGATGCCGGCGGCCCCGAGGTCTTGGATGGCCTCGACGAGGTCGTCGCGGTACAGCTCGAGGCAGCACTCGATGAGCACCTTCTCGGCGAACGGGTCGCCGACCTGCACCGCGGGGCGCTTGGTGGGTCCGCCGTCGGCGAAGGTGTCGGATGCCAGGATGCTCGCGCCGCCGATGCCGTCGCCGCCCGTGCGGGCACCGAACAGCACGACCTTGTTGCCGACGCCCGTGGCGTTGGCGAGCTTGATGTCTTCGTGGCGCATGACGCCGACCGCGAGGGCGTTGACGAGCGGGTTGCCCTGGTAGACCGCGTCGAACACGGTCTCGCCGCCGATGTTCGGCAGGCCCAGGCAGTTGCCGTAGAACGAGATGCCGCTGGTCACGCCGTGCACGACGCGCGGGGTGTCGGGGTGGTCGAT
The DNA here is from genome assembly GCF_900104345.1 of Microbacterium testaceum StLB037. Lineage (GTDB taxonomy): Bacteria > Actinomycetota > Actinomycetes > Actinomycetales > Microbacteriaceae > Microbacterium > Microbacterium testaceum_A. The sequence continues at coordinate 37,200 of NZ_FNJN01000002.1, read as the reverse complement.
CGCGCCGAAGCGCAGCTGGTCCATGACCGCGACCGGGCGCGCGCCCATCGAGATGATGTCGCGCACGATGCCGCCGACGCCGGTGGCCGCGCCCTGGAAGGGCTCGATGTAGCTGGGGTGGTTGTGCGACTCGACCTTGAAGGTCACCGCCCAGCCGTCGCCCACGTCGACGACGCCGGCGTTCTGACCCATGCCCACCATGAGGCGGGTCTTCATCTCGTCGCTGACCTTCTGGCCGAACTGACGGAGGTAGATCTTGCTCGACTTGTAGGAGCAGTGCTCGCTCCACATGACCGAGTACATCGCCAGCTCGCCGCTGGTGGGGCGGCGGCCGAGGATCTCGCGGATCTTCGCGTACTCGTCGCTCTTGAGGCCGAGGGCGCCGTACGGCTGATCCTTCTCGGGAGTGGCGATCGCGTTGTCGACGGTGTCCGCAAGAGCGGTACGGGCGGCGGGGTTCGGGGTGGTCACGCGGCTGAGCTCCAAGATCGCAGGGGCCGGACGCCAGTCAGTCTAGTTGGGAGCGCCGACATGCCCGGGGTCGACGGCAGCGTGAGGGCGCAACCTCGGTGATCCTCGGAAAGTCGGCCGGGTTCCCGGCATCCGGGCTGAGGATGTGCGGATCGCCGAGCCCGTGCGGCTGCTCGGGGCAAGATGGTCGGGGCTGCGCCGCCAGCAGCCCGCTGAGAGGACGCCCATGCGCATCGTCATCGCCCCCGACAAGTTCAAGGGCACGCTGACCGCGCGGGAGGCGGCGGATGCCATGGCCCTGGCCGTGCGCGACCGATGGCCGGGTGCCGAGATCGCGATCGTGCCGATGGCCGACGGCGGAGACGGAACGCTCGACGCCCTCGGCGGGGCCAACGTGCATGACGAGGTGACGGGACCGCTCGGCGCACCCGTGCGCGCGGCCTGGCGCCTCGACGGTCGAGCCGCCGTGATCGAGTCGGCGGCGGCATCCGGACTCGTCCTCGCCGGGGGAGCGGAGGCCAACGACCCCTGGGGTGCGACGACACGCGGCGTCGGCGAGCTCATCGGGCTCGCGCTCGACTCGGGGTCGGTCCGCATCGTGGTGGGCACCGGCGGCGTGGCGGCGACCGACGGCGGACGCGCGGCGATCGAGGCGCTCGGCGACCACGTGCCGTTCGCTCCCGGGCAGGTGACGGTGCTCACCGACACGACCACGACGTTCGTCCACGCGGCCGAGGTGTTCGGTCCGCAGAAGGGCGCCGACGTCGAGCTCGTCGAGCGCCTGACGGAGCGCCTGCGGGCGGATGCCGCGGACTGGGCCGAGCGCTTCGGGCTCGACGTCTCGGTCGTGCCGAGGTCGGGCGCCGCCGGTGGTCTCTCCGGCGCGTTGCTCGCGGCCGGCGCCGAGGTGGTCGACGGCGCGGCCTACGTCGCGCAGGCGCTCGAGCTGAGCGAGGCGCTCGCCGAGTCGGATCTGGTCCTCACCGGGGAGGGGGCGTTCGACGCCACGAGCCTTGCGGGCAAGGGGCCGGGGCACGTGCTCTCGGTCGCCGCGCGCCACCGGGTGCCGGCGGTCGTCATCGCGGGGGTCGTCGCCGCCGACGCCGTCGGCTCGCGCGTCTTCTCGATGAGCGAGATCGTCGGGGCCGAGCGCGCGCTCGCCGACGCCGCCGAAGCGTTGCGCGTCACGACGACGCAGGCTCTCTGGCAGCTCGACCTCTGAGGGGTCGCGGCCTCCGCGGGGCAGGCTCGGCTCGGCGGGGGCCTCGACTCTTCTCGGCGTCAGGCCGTCTTCGCGATGCGCACCCGGATGTCCTTCATCAGCGGCTGGTCGCTCTGACGGCTGTAGTCGTCGGGGCCGAGCAGCACGTTCAGCTCGGGGAAGTAGCCCGCGGCGCTGCCGCGCGGGGTGTCGTACTCCAGGGCGCGGAACGCCGTGACGCTGCGCACCGAGCCGTCGCGCGAAGTGGCGACGATGTCGACAAGGTCGCCCTCGGCGATGCCGCGCTGCTTCATGTCGCGCCGGTTCATGAACACGAGCTCGCGGATGTTGCGCACGCCGCGATAGCGGTCGTCGGCCGAGTAGATCGTGGTGTTCCACTGGTCATGTGAACGCATGGTCTGCAGCACGAGCACATCGGCCTCTTCGGGGATGACGTTCGGCAGCTCGGCGTGCGAGAACTCGGCTTTGCCCGACGGCGTCTGGAAGTCGCGCTCGCGCGCGGGCTGCGGGATGCGGAAGCCGTAGTGCTGGCGCACGAGCTGGTTGAAGCCCTCGAAGCCGGGCAGCACCTTGGCCATCGTGTCGCGGATGCGGTCGTAGTCGCCGACGTACCACTCCCACGGCGTCGCCGACTCGGGCATGGTGGCGCGGGCGATGCGCGCGATGATCTCGGGCTCGCTGAGCAGGTGCGGCGAGGCGGGCTTGCGCGACCCGAGCGAGAGCATGACCGAGCTCATGGCGTCTTCGGTCGAGATCGACTGGGGTCCCGACTCCTGCTCGTCGCGCTCGGTGCGGCCGAGGCACGGCAGGATCAGCGCCTGCTTGCCGTGGGTGAGGTGGCTGCGGTTGAGCTTGGTGCTCACGTGCACCGTCAGCTCGCACCGGCCCATGCCCTCGGCGGTGAGCGTGGTGTCGGGAGCGGCCCGCACGAAGTTGCCGCCCATGCCGAGGAAGACCTTGAGGTCGCCGCGGTGCAGCGCCGCCACCGTGTGCACGGTGTCGAGGCCGGGCTCGCGGGGCGAGGTGATGCCGCAGACCTCGTCGAGCTTGGCGAGCCAGTCCTCGGTGGGCTTGTGGTTGATGCCGCAGGTGCGGTTTCCCTGCACGTTGCTGTGGCCGCGCACGGGCGAGGGGCCGGTGCCCTTGCGCCCGACGTTTCCGCGCAGCAACAGCAGGTTGACGATCTCGCGCACGGTGTCGACGCCGTGTTGGTGCTGGCTGACGCCGAGGCACCAGCTGATGACGCAGCGTTCCGAGGCGAGGTACACCGCCGCGGCTCCGCGGATCTCGGCCTCGGTCAGTCCCGCCTGCTCGACAAGCTCGGCCCACGTCGTCGCCTCGACCATCGCGCGGTACTCGTCGAGTCCGCTGGTGTACTGGTCGAGGAACGCCTGATCGATCGCGGTGGGGTCGGTCGCCGAGGCTTCGAAGACCACCTTGGCCATGCCGCGGATGAGGGCGAGGTCGCCGCCGGGGCGCACCTGCAGGTTCATCGTGCTGGTCGGGGTGGAGTGGAAGGTCGCCATGTCGACGATCTCGTGCGGCACGATCGTGCGGGTGCCGGCGACCTCTCGCAGCGGGTTCACGTGCACGACCTGGGCGCCGCGGTCGATCGCCTCGGCGAGGCTGGTGAGCATGCGCGGCGCGTTCGAAGCCGCGTTGACGCCGAGGATGAACAGCGCGTCGGCGTTCTCCCAGTCCTCGAGGTCGGCGGTGCCCTTGCCGGTGGCGAGGGATGCCGTGAGTCCACGGCCCGAGCCCTCGTGGCACATGTTCGAGCAGTCGGGGAGGTTGTTGGTCCCGAGCTCGCGCGCGAACAGCTGGTAGAGGAACGACGCCTCGTTGCTGAGGCGGCCCGAGGTGTAGAAGGCGGCCTGGTCGGGGGAGTCGAGCGCGGTGAGGTGCTGCGCGATCGTGCGGAACGCGTCGTTCCACGAGATCGGCACGTAGCGGTCGGTCTCGGCGTCGTAGACCATCGGACCGACGAGTCGACCGGCGTCCTCGAGCTCGAAGTCGCTCCATCGCGACAGCTCGGTCACCGAGTGCTCGGCGAAGAACTCCTTGCCGACCCTCTTGTGCGTCATCTCCCACGTGACGTGCTTGATGCCGTTCTCGCAGATGTCGAGGGTGACGCCCTTGTCGTCGGGCCAGGCGCACCCGGGGCAGTCGAAACCGCTCTTCGGGTGGTTCATCGTGAACATCGCTCTGGTGCCGGCGACCGGCTGGCGCTGCTGGTAGAGCACCTTGCCGACGGTGAGGGCGGCGCCCCAGCCGGCCGCGGGGTGCTCGTAGGGGCCGGTGCTCGACCACTCGCCCTCGACCTGCGGGCCGAGGCCTCCCTGGCGCGGTTCCTCGGTCATCAGCCCGAACGATTCACCCATGTTCACCCTCCGTGGATTGCGGCGCAGGGGTGGTGGCATCCACTCGCCCTGCACTCGGTCGTCAGCGTACGCTCGCGAGATCGGTCGTCGCGGGGGTTGTGGACGGCGCGATGATGCGATCCGTCCGCGTGTACAGGTTCATGCTGTTGCCCCGCACGAAGGCGGCGAGGGTGAGACCCGCCCGCTCGGCGAGCTCGATCGCGAGCGATGAGGGCGCCGATACGGCGGAGAGCATCGGGATGCCGGCCATCACGGCCTTCTGCACGAGCTCGAAGCTCACGCGGCCCGACACCTGCAGCACGGTGCCGCGCAGGGGCAGGCGGTCATTCAGCAGGGCCCAGCCGACGACCTTGTCGACGGCGTTGTGCCGGCCGACGTCTTCGCGGGCGACGAGAAGATCGCCGCTGGCGACATCGAACAGCGCGGCGCCGTGCAGACCGCCGGTCTTGTCGAAAGTCTTCTGCTGCTCGCGCAGACGATCGGGGTAGGCAGCGACGTCCTGGGCGGGGATCCGGATGCCGTCGGAGGCGACGTCGTAGCTCGACACCTTCTCGACCGCGTCGATCGACGCCGTTCCGCACACTCCGCACGAGCTCGTCGTGTAAAAGGAACGCGCGATGTCGGGGGAGGGGAGTTCCACGCCGGGTGCGAGCGTGAGGTCGAGCACGTTGTAGGTGTTGCCGTCGGCTCCGCCCGTTCCGGGACCGCCGCAGTGGATCGCCCGGGCGAACTCGTCGCCGCGACTGATGACGCCCTCCGACACGAGGAAGCCGGCCGCCAGCTCGACGTCGTGCCCGGGGGTGCGCATCGTCACAGACAGGGGCGTACCGGCGACGCGGATCTCGAGCGGTTCTTCGACGGCCACGGCATCCGGCCGCTGTCTGTTCACGCCGTCGAGGGTGAGGCGCGTCACGCGACGCGACGCGGTCAGGCGGCCCATGTCAGGACCGAATCCGAGAGCTTGAGGGGGACATGGGTCGAGCGTACGCCGGGCCTCCGACACCGCGGCGCGCTCTTCCGCGACGAAATGACCGAACGAGGGGATGCCGAGACCCGGTCGCCATGGGAACGTGCACAGTCCCGAAATCCTGCGGTTTCCGGCCATTCGCATTCATGCGAATACAGATCCGCAGAAGTTTTTCAAGTCCGACGTGACGATTCCCCCACCCGGTACGTCTTAGTCATGTAGGCCGAAGCGCCCACCCCGGATACCCGGGTCCAGACATTCGAAAGGCACGGACATGGCTGAGAACGCCCCCACCACCCCCGCTGCGCAGAACGTCCCCCAGGCGGCGTCGCGCGTGAACCGTCCCCTCGCCGGTCGCGGTCAGGAAGCCCACACCGAGGGCAAGACCACGATCGCCGAAGGCGTCGTCGCGAAGGTCGCCGGCATCGCGGCCCGCGAGGTCAACGGCGTCTACGCCCTCGGCGGCGGCGGAGCCCGCGCCCTCGGCGCCATCCGCGACGCCATCAACGCCACCGACCTGACGCAGGGCGTCAAGGTCGAGGTCGGCGAGACCCAGGCCGCCGCCGACGTCACCATCGTCGTCGAGTACGGCGCCCCCATCCAGGAGGTCGCCGACCAGGTCCGCGCCCGCGTGGCCGGTGCCATCAACCGTCTCGTCGGCCTCGAGGTCGTCGAGGTCAACGTCGACGTGAACGACGTCCACATCCCGGGCGACGAGAACAACGACGCCGAGTCCGAGAAGCGCGTCCAGTGAGCGCCACCACGAAGGGCGCCCTGGTCGGCCTCGTCCTGGCCCTCAGCGCCCTGATCTTCGGTTTCTGGGGATTCATCCTGGTCGCCCTCTTCATGGCGATCGGCGTGGTCGTCGCCCGCATCACGGCGGGTGAACTCGACTTCGGCAACATCGTCAACGCCTTCAAGGGTCGGAGCACATCGTGACCACCGTCACCGCTTCCCCCGGGGTCGGCAACCGCACCACGGTTGCCGGCCCCGGCCTCCCCGCCGGCCGGGTGACCATCTCGGACCGCGTGCTGCAGAAGACGGCCGAGCGGGCCGCCGCCGACATCATCGGAGTGGACGCCAAGAGCGTCCGCGTCGAGATCGTCTCGGCCCGTCAGACCGCCGCCGTGCGTGTGACGACTGCGTTCCCCGTCCCCCGCCTCGACGACACCGAGGCCGTGCGCGCCGCGACTCCCGTGCTGGAGGCCGCGCGCGTCGCCCAGACCGAGCTGCGCTCGCGTCTGACCCGTCTCTTCGGCCGCGAGATCTCGCGCGTCGACCTCACCATCTCGGGCGCCACCGCCCCTCAGCGAAAGCGAGTGCTGTGATGACTGACACCGTGCTCCGCACCGTCGTGCGTCGCGAGACCCACTCGCCCCGCACCGTGGCCATGCTCGTCGTGGTCGTGCTGCTGCTGCTCGCCCTCGCCTACGCCGCGGTCGAGATCATCCTGGACCTGTCCGGAGCCCAGCCGCTGCTGGTCGCCCCCGGCGAGGCCCTCAACGCCGTCGTCGCGGCGCCCACCGCTCTCATGCCGGTCGCCTTCATCGTCGGCGGGGTCGTGCTCGCCATCGTCGGGGTCATCGTCCTGGTCCTGTCCCTCAAGCCCGGCCGCCTCTCGCGCCACGAGATGTCGTGGGGGGAGCGGGCCGTCGTCGTGGACAACGGCGTCGTGGCATCCGCCCTCGCCCAGCACCTCAGCAACGAGTCGGGGATCGCTCGGGAGGACATTGTCGTGGGCGTCGCCCACCGCTCCGTCGACGTGACGGTGCGGCCCCCGGTCGGCATCCCCGTCGACGAGGCGCAGCTGCGCCGCATCGTCGATGAGGAAGTCAGCTCGTACAAGCTCTCGCCCGCCGTGCGCACCCACCTGCGCGTACAGCGTCCCGACACCAAGGAGTCCTGATGAACGCGACGCGACGCGGTCTGAACCGCTTCCTCCTCTTCCTGGTGGCCGTGGTGCTGCTGGGCCTGGGAGCCCTTGCGCTCGCCGTGGGTCTGCTCCCGGGCGGGACCGACACCTGGACCTCCGTCATGGGCGGCTTCCAGGGCTGGCTCGAGTCGCTGGGCCGTGAGTCCGCCGGCTGGGGCGCCGTCGCGGCCATCGTGGTCCTGGCGATCATCCTGATCCTGATCGCCTCGGCCGCCGTGCGCGGGCGCCGCCAGGCTCCGCTGCAGTCGACCGGCAGCGCGAACGACGAAGGACGCATCACCGTCACCGACGGGTTCGCGTCCGAAGCCCTCAAGAACGCCCTGGGTGAGCGCGACGAGATCCTCTCGTCCCGCGTCAGCGCCGGCGAGGTCGGCAAGGAGTCGGTCCTGCACGTGGCCGTCACCCCGCGCCAGAACACCTCGCCCCGCGACGTCGCCGAGCACGTCGACACGCTGGTCACCAACTTGGCCGCTCTCACGGGCCAGAACCTGCGCGCCTACATCTCCATCCACTCGGGTCTGCGCGCGAAGCTCGCACGCGACAACACCCGCGTCCACTGACACCCCCACGAGGAGACGTGATGTCCACCATCGATGCGACCATCGACCCGCCCGACCTCGACGCCGCGGCGACCCTGGCGGCGACCGCCGCCGGCTCGGTCCCGGGCGTCCACGCGCTCGGCAGCCTGATCGGACGGGCGTCGGATGCCGTGCGCGAGCGCGTCGGTCTCGCGAGCACCGCTCCGGGCGTGAAGATCGACACCGATCGGGCCGACGCGGTCACCGCGACCATCTCGCTCGTCGTCGACTACCCGCACAAACTGCGCGAGGTGTCGGACGAGGTCCGCCGGGCCGTTCGTACCGCGCTCGAGCCGCTGGGCCGCGGTCGGGTCGACGTCGACGTGGTGGTGACGGGCGTCTTCGGGCCGTTCGACCGCGACGTCGTGGCCGAGGCCGAAGAGCGGGCGGATGCCGTCGCCGCCCGCGCATCCGAGGTGGCCGACGATGCGAAGGCCAAGGCGAAGGACGTCGCGGACCGGGCGTCGGCCGTGGCCGACGACGCGAAGTCCCGGGCCTCGGAGGTGGCCGAAGATCTGCGGTCGCGGTCGGAGGACCTCGCGGCCAGCGCCTCGGAGACGATCAACACCGCCGTCTCCAAGACGAAGGATGTCGCCGCCGGCGCAGCGGCTGCGGTGAACGAGACCGTTCGTCAGGCACGCGAGCGTGTGGTCGCGGCCGACGCGGAGTCCGACATCGACGCCGCGGATCGCGTGACCGAGGGCCTCGAGCCCGAGCGGTCCGCGCCGGCTGCGGGTGACCGCGGGGACGTGAGCGACGTCGTCGCCGAGGCCCTCGAAGACGCCGCGATCGACATCGCGATCGCCGCCGACGAGGTGCGCGCCGACGACAAGACCCCGGCGACCGACAGTGTGCAGTCGGTCGTGGAGGACGAGCGCCCCCGCGCCTGAACCGCGAGATCCGAGAGGGCGCCCCGGCTTCGACCGGGGCGCCCTCTCGCGTGCCACGGCAGACGCACCCCACCCGACACGTCCCGGACACGTCACCGGAAGTTGTCGCTCGGGCAGGTATCCCACCCCGAGAAGCGACATGCCTGCATGATGGGCAGCATTTCCCTTCGGTGCCCGTGAGCCGGAGTCGATCACGCGATGAGACAGCAATGCCAGCGGCCGCGTCCGCTCTCGGTGATCCCTCCGCGCTGCGGTCCTTCCTGTGAATCGAGAGCTCATGAAGCGTTTGGCCACGACGGTATCCGTCAGTGCTCTGGCCGTCGGCCTGATCGCGTCCGGCGTCGCCGTCGGCGCGTCGCCCGCGGCGGCCGCGGGCTGCACCACGACCCCCACGACGTGGGTCGACCTACAGGACGCTTTCGTGAACGCCCCCCTGGCGGGGGCGGTGATCTGCCTCGGGGCCGACATCACGAGCCCCGCGTCACCGACGGTCAACCTGTCCCTCAATCAGCCCGTCGGGTCGAACGTGATCTTCGACCTGAACGGTCACTCTCTGACCAGCGTGCTCAACCCCGGAGGCCCCAGTTCTCCCGACGCGGGCATCGACGTCAGTGCGGGCAAGACGCTCACCATCGAGGCCACGGGCGGGGGCGCCCTCACGATCAGCGGGGGAGCGCTGTCGGCCGCGATCGGCGCTCACAACGGGGACGACCTCGGGACGATCATCATCAACGGCGGCACGATCAACGTCTCCACCGTGTGGGACGGCGCGGGAATCGGGGGTGCGAACCTCTCGAATGCCGGAGGCGGGTCGATCACCATCAACGGGGGAGACATCACCGCCACGGCGTACGACTGCGGCCCCGGCATCGGAGCCGGCGAGTACAACACCGTCGCGGCGGACATCACGATCACCGGAGGCACCGTCACCGCCCACGGCTCATGCGGGAGCCCGGGAATCGGAGGTGCGGCCGGCGCATCCGGCGGCAACATCACCATCACCGGCGGTGTCATCACCGCAACCGCGACGCAAGGCGCCGGCATCGGGGGTGTCATCGACAGTCCCGGCGCGAACATCACGATGTCGGGGGGCGAACTGACCGCATCCACCGCCGCCAGCGGGGGTTTCAACGGCGCGGCGCTCGGATCGGGATACACCCCCGGAAACGGGCCGTTGCGCGCACCCGGATCCCTCACCCTGATCGGCGCGGGTGTGCCGACCGCGACCTCGGGTACCAGCCCCCGGGCGTCGTCACCGACGGCGACGGTACTGCCGGGCCCGCCCGGTGTGGTCTTCACGCAGACGACGCAAGACGGCACGGCCACGCAGCAGGCGATGACGCACATCGTGTTCGCGCGCCTGCTGCCCCCGCAGATCACGACCCCGGCACTCGCGGGCGGCACGGTGAATCAACCGTACGCGCAGACGGTGCAGGCAACGGGTACGGGTCCTCTGACGTTCGCCGTGGCGGGCGGAACCCTCCCGCCGGGGCTGACTCTCGACCCCGTCAGTGGGGTCATCTCGGGTCAGCCGACGCAGTCGGGCACGTTCACGGTCATCGTCGAGGCCACCGGTCCCGGCGGCACGGACTCGCGTCCCTACACGATCGCTATCTCCGCCGCGCCGGCCCCCACGTCGTCGCCGAGCCCCACGTCGAGCACGACGCCGTCGTCATCGGCGACGCCCGCCTCAGCGCCGGCACGGGCGACGTCCACGGGTCCGAAGCGGCTCGCCGTCACAGGAGTCGACAGCACCCCGGTCATCGTCGCGGGAATCGTGGGGGCGTTTCTTCTGCTCGCCGGGGCGGTCGCCCTGGTCGCTCGTCGGCGTCGCCGCAGCTGATCCCGACGGTCGAGGGGCGCCCGCGCATCTCTGCGGGCACCCCTCGACGGTCAGTTCGCCGTGGCGTTGTCGTACGCGCGCTGCGCGGCCTGCTGCGCGTCGGCCAAGGCCTGCTCGGTCGTCTTGTCGCCGAGCAGCACAGCGGTGATGGCGTTGTTCAGCTCGTTCTGGATGTCCTGCCCCGCCGGAGATGAGCCGAACGACTTCCCGCTCTCGACGACGTCGTAGTAGGTCGAGATGACCTGGTCGAAGCCGGCGTCGCCGGTCGGCTCGACGAATCGGTCGCGGATCATCGTGTCGGCCTCGGGTGAGCCGGTGAACAGGCCGGTGTTGAGCCCGCCTTTGCCCGAGATGGTCTCCGCGCGTGCGGTCCCGGCCGCCATCCAGGCGTCCGTCGACGTGAGGTCGGTCATCCAGGCGCACGCCGCGGCGGGGTTCTTCGCACCGGCGGGGATCACGAACGCGGTCCCCGAGGCGAGAGAGAACGGCTTCCCGTCGGCATCCCGGAACGGGACCGCCTCCAGCGAGATCCGGTCGCGGTAGGCGCCGAGCACGTTGGGGTACCACTGGTTCGCGACCTGCGCGCCGACCTGGTTCTGCACGAACTGGTTGGCGTCGCCGAAGGTGTCGAACGAGTCGGTGAAGCTCTTCACGGCGGCGTAGCCGCCCTGGGCATCGGTGATCTGCTTGAGCGCGTCGATACCCGCGGCGTTGGCCGGGTCGTCGAGGGTGGGCTTCCCGTCGGCGTCGGTCAGCTGTCCGCCCATGCCGAGCACCCAGAGGCCGCCCTGTCCGGTGGCGACCGGGTCGAGGCCGAGTCGCGTGGGGTTGCTGCCCGACGCCCGGTAGATCTTGCTGATCGCGGCCAGGAGGCCGTCCATGTCGGAGGTGTCGAACTGCTCGGGCGTCACGCCGGCCTCGTTCAGCACGTTCATGTTCAGCAGGATCGCGGGCGGCTGGTAGAACTGCGAGACCGCGTAGACGGCATCCGCATACGTGACGTCGTCGACGACGTTCTGGTACCAGCGCTCGGTCGGATCCACGCCCTTCGCCTCGAAGCATGCGTTCAGCGGCATGATCAATCCCTGAGCGGCATACGTTGTGACGTAGCGGCGATCCATCTGGACGACATCGGGCACGTCGCCGCTGGCGATGCGCGTGGTGAACTTCTGGGCGTCGAAGGCCGTGGCATCCAGGGTCACCTCGACATCGGGCAGTTGTTCGGCGGCATAGTCGAGACGGGATTGCCCGACGTCGTCGGCGTTCTCGAAGCCCCAGGCGGCGAGGGTGCCGCTCGGTGCGGCGGAGAAGTCGGCGCCGGCGGCGGGATCGTCGCCGCTCCCGCTGCAGGAGGTGAGAAGGAGCGCGGATGCCGCGACCGCGGCGACACCGGCGAGGGAGCGTTTGCGCATGATGGGGTCCTTTCGAGACGGGGGGATCTCAGCCCTTACGGCCTTGGGTGGCGACGCCCTCGACGAAATACCGCTGGCCGAAGGCGAAGATGATGAGCATCGGGAGGGTCACCAGAAGAGAGGCGACCATCACGTACTGGTAGTCGCCCTGTCCGCCCGCGCTGGGGCTGTATTTCGTCATCGCGTACGCGATGCCCAGCGGCGCGGTGAACTCCTCGACGCTGCCCGCGTTCAGGTAGATGAGCGCTGCTTGGAGGTTGTTCCAACTCGCCTGGAACTCGAAGAGGAACACGATGATGAACGACGGGATCGACAACGGCATGGCGATCCGCCAGAAGAGGCCCCACGCGCTGCACCCGTCGAGTCGTGCCGCCTCGAAGAGCTCGCGCGGGACGCCGAGGAAGAATTGCCGCTGCAGGAAGATGTAGAAGGCCGAGCCGAAGAGGTTCATGCCCCACAGCGGCACCCACGTGCCGAGCAGCCCGGTCTCTTTCCAGATGAGGTAGATCGGGATCATCGTCACGGCGCCCGGCAGCATCATCGTCGCGAGCACGAGACCGAACAGCAGCCCTCGGCCGGGGAAGCGGAAGTACGCGAAGCCGAAGGCGACGATCGAACTCATGACGGCGACGGTGGTCGCGGCGAGCAAGGCAATCGCCACGCTGTTGAACATCCAGCTCAGCAAAGGCAGCTGGTTCCACACCTCGACGTAGTTGCCGGGGAGAAAGGTCTTCGGAATGAGGGCGTTGTCGAACACCTCGCCGCGCGGCTTGAGGCTCGCAGCGAGCAGCCACGCGAAGGGGTAGAGGAACAGCAACGCGAACAGCACGAGCACGCCGGCGAGGATGACCCGGCCGGCGAGCGTCTTCGGCTGCTTCAGTGCCCGGCGCCACCGGGACGGCCGGGCGGCGGAGGCCGCGAGCTCGGGGCGGGCCTGGGCGACGCCCGGGGTCTGCAGGGTGTTCGTCATCAGCGGTCCCCCTCGTAGTAGACGAAGCGGTTGCCGAGGCGCACCTGCACGAGGGTGATGAGCAGGATGATCACGAACAGCAGCCACGCCATCGCGGCGGCGAACCCGAAGTTGAACTGCCGGAACGCCTGCTGGAAGAGGTAGATGGCATAGAAGAGGGATGCCTCTGGCGAGGCGTTGCTCTGATCGCGCCAGAACAGCAGGTACGCCTGATCGAAGACCTGGAACGCCGCGATCGTCAGCACGATGACGTTGAAGAACATCGCGCCCGAGATCATCGGCAGGGTGATGGAGAAGAAGCGGCGGACGGGACCTGCTCCGTCGATCTGCGCGACCTCGTAGAGGTCGACGGGCACGTTCTTGATCGCGGCGAGGAAGATCACCATCGTGCCGCTGACCGTCCACAGCGCCATGATCACGATGCTCGGCTTGACCCATGCGGGATCGACGAGCCACTGCGGACCCTGGATGCCGATGGCCCCGAGCGCCTGGTTGACCGCTCCGGAATTGCCGTTCAGCAGCAGGAAGAACACCGCCGCGGTCGCCACGGCGGGCGTCATCTTGGGCAGGTAGTACAGGGTGCGGAAGACGCCGGCGCCCCGGCCGACCCGGCTGAGCAGCAGCGCGAGGATCAGGGCGAAGGCGATCTCGAGCGGAACGGCCATGACCGCGTAGAACAGGGTGTTCCCGAGCGAGACGGCGACGCGCGGGTCCTCGAAGAGCTGCGCATAGTTCGAGGTGCCGACCGGCCGGGCGGCGCCCGTTGCCAGGTTGTAGCTCGAGAACGAGATGACGAGGCTGTAGATCATCGCCCCGGCGGTGAAGATCAGGAACCCGAGGACCCAGGGCGAGATGAACAGGTAGCCGGCGAGGGCCTCACGGCGGTTGTATTTCACCTTCTGCCGCGGGACGCCGCGTTTCATGGAGGGTGGATCGGTGGTGTCGTCGTCTCTGGGCCGGGCGGGGGAGAGCGTCACCGGAAGAACCGGTCGGGGGCGGTGGTCTCGATGCTCATGGGGGTCTCCTCTCGCGTGCGCCTTCGTCGTCGAGAAGCGCTTCGCCAGGGTCGAGAAGGGGGGAGAAGGGGTCCAGGGCGTTGCCAAGCGCGCGCGAACGTGGGATAAGCCGCGTCCCCCGGCACGAGGACACCCGCCTCGCGCGAGATCACGGGGAAGGATCGGCTCGGACCGCGTGACATCGCACGATCCTGTGCGCGCGCGCAAGGGTGGGCTGGCTCAGCGCCCGTCGAGTGCGCGGAGGTACCGCCGCGTCATCCAGGACTGCACCCGCCGGCCGACGGGAGCACCGAGACGCGTGAACCAGCGCCCGGGCGAGGAGAACGCGGCGATGTCGAACACCACCTCACCAGATGGCGTGAGGGTCAGGGTGAACCGCTCTTCCCCGCGCTCGGGGTGCCCGGGCAGGGTGCCATAGGCGAAACCCGCGAGGGTCTCGGTGCGGTCGGCCCACACGACGAGGCACGGAATGCGCAGGCTCAGGATGCCGATACCCAGGCGCATCGTCACGCGCGTGCCGGCGCGCGTCGGGGTGTCGGACAGGTCGATCCGCGCACCGGCGCGGCGCTGCGCTTCTCCCGCGAGCAGGGCATCGGCTGCCCTGGCGAAGTCCTCGGGGCCCCGACCGATCACGCGGCGGGCGCGCACGTGGTGGTAGCCCGCGGGCATCTGCCCGGCGGTCGCGCCGACCTCGTCGTACGTCAGCTCGCCCATGGCCTCACGCTATCGGGGGCCGTCAGTGCGGCGGGTGGGTCTTGCGGATCCCGACGATCAGCTCCCGGTGAGCAGGGTGCAGGTAGAGGGCGGTCGGGCTCTCGAAGTGGCACGCCGGGTGGATTGCCGACGTGAATCTGACCTCGACGTGAGGCCTCTCGCTCAAGACTTTGTCCACGGCTCTGGCGACGTACGTTTTCATCACGTTCTCGTGCTCCTCCACACAACCGACGCGGGAAAACTCGGGATCGACAACGAGGGTACCCATTCGAGTGAATGAGATGAAGGGGTCTCGGGGGCTTCCTCCTGCGCGGCCCGCACGCGAGGTGCGAGGCGGCGTCGGAGGGGGATGCGAGGATGACGCGATGATCGACTTCCGCGAAGCTGGCCTCGACGACATCGACGCGATGGTCGAGGTGCAGAACGCCATCCACCGCGCGGGCCTGCGGTCATGGCCGGTCGACGCCGCTCTCGTCGAGGAACGATACTTCGACGCCGAGCACTCCGTCGCGTGCACCGTCGCCGTGCGAGACGGCGTGGTCGTCGGCTTCCAGTCGCTCAAGCGGGCGTGGCCCGGCAACCCGTACGGGGTCGAAGAGGGGTGGGGCATCATCGGCACGCACATCCACCCCGATTTCGGGCGCAGCGGCATCGGGCGGAGCCTCTTCGCGCGATCGGTCGCCGCGGCGCACGCCACGGGGCTGCGGCACATCGATGCCACGATCGGCGCCGACAGCGAGCCCGCCCTGGCCTACTACCGGGCGATGGGCTTCGTCCCCTACCGGGAGACGGACGGCGCGATCCCGCACCGCTACGACCTCTGACGCGCGCTTACGCTGAGGGGATGGTGTCGACAGTCCCCGGTCCGCTCGCGTGATCGACGTCGCCGAGCACCTCGCCGCGATCCTCGAGACGGTCGTGCCGCTCGAGCCCGGGCCGCGTGACGTCGCGGCCGCGCGCGGCCGGGTGCTGCGCGTCGCCGTGCACGCCGCTGTCGACGTGCCGGGGTTCGATTGCTCCGCGATGGACGGCTTCGCCGTGCGTGCAGACGACGTCACGGGCGTGCCGACGACCCTGCGCGTGGTCGCCGACCTGCCAGCAGGCGCCGACCTCGACCCGCCGATCGCGGCCGGCGAGGCGGCTCGCATCATGACCGGAGCCCCCGTGCCCACGCACGCGACCGCCGTGGTGCCGTTCGAAGACACCGCCGACGGGCTCGCGGGCGGACTCGGTCCGGTGACGGTGCTCACGGTGCCCCGCGGACCCGGCGCGCATATCCGTCGTCGCGGGTCCGACGTGCGGGAGGGGGCCCTCGTCGTCGCCGCCGGTGTGCGGCTCACCGCCGGTCGGGTCGGTGCGATCGCGGCATCCGGGGTCGGGACCGTCTCGGTCGCTCGCGCCGCACGGATCGCCATCGTGTCGACGGGATCCGAGCTGCGACCGGCGGGAACACCGCTGCGACGCGGGCAGATTCCCGAGTCGAACAGTCTGCTGCTCGCCGGCCTCGCCGAAGAGGCGGGGGCCGAGGTCGTCTTGCGCACCAGTGTCGACGACAGCGGCGACGGCCCGCGTCGGGCGATCGCCGCCGCCGAAGCCGCGGGCGCCGACGTCGTCGTGTTCTCGGGCGGGGTGAGCGCGGGCGCCTACGAGGTCGTCAAGAACACCCTCGGCGATCTCATGCGGTTCGAGCCCGTGCGCATGCAGCCGGGCAAGCCGCAGGGCTTCGGTCGTTCCGAGGCGGGGACGCTGCTGTTCGGGCTGCCGGGCAACCCGGTGAGCGCGGCGGTGTCGTTCGAGCTCTTCGTGCGACCCGCCCTGCGCGCGCTCGAGGGTGATCGTGAACTCGACCGCTCCCGTGCCGTCGTGCCGTTCCCCGCCGAGTGGCGCGCGCGGCCCGAGCGGGCGCAGTACGTGCCCGTTCGGATCGACCGGTCAGACCCGGCGTTCCCGGTGGCCGAGCCTGTCGAACGCGGTACGCGCGGCTTCGGAGAGGCGAACGGCCTCGCCGTGATCCCCCCGGGGACGCGCGCGACCGGCGCGGGAGATCCCGTCGAGGTGCTGCTGTGGTGAGCGTGGACGCGATCCTGCTCGCCGGTGGACGCGCCTCGCGCGTCGACGGGGCGACGAAGCCGTTGTTCGAGGTGCACGGAATCACCCTGCTGGACGCGGCGATCGGGGCCGTGCGCTCCCGTGGTGCGCAACGGATCGTCGTGGCCGCACCCGCGCTCGCCGACGACCTCGACGTCGAGTGGGTGCGCGAAGACCCGCCCTTCGGTGGACCGGTCGCGGCCATCGTCGCCGCCCTGACCCGCCTACGCGCCGACGAGGTCTTCGTGCTCGCGTGCGACCTGCCGACCGCTCGCGCTGCGGTCGGTCTCTTGCCCGACGAACTGGCCCCGGACATCGACGGCGCCTGCCTGGACGATGGCCGCCGACAGTGGCTCATCGGTCGCTACCGTGCCGCGGCGCTGCGGGAAGCGGCATCCGGCCTCCCCGAGAAGGGGCGCGACGCCTCCATGCGCGCGTTGCTGGGCGGACTGCGCATCGCCGCGATCGCCGCGGACGCGTCCCTGACGCGCGACATCGACACGTGGGACGATCTCCGGGTAGCCCGAGGAGGAGCCATGACCGATTCCCGCACCCTGCCGCCCGAGGCGCTGAACGACTGGAGCGCTGCGCTCGCGGAGCGCTTCGGCCTGGCCGAGGGCGACATCCCCATCTCGTTGATCCTCGACCTCGCGCGCGACGTCGCGAACGGGGTGGCCCGGCCGGCCGCGCCGCTCAGCGCCTTCGTCGCGGGGCTGGTCGCCGGTCGCGCCGGCGTCTCACCCGCCGACACCGAAGCCGCGGTCGCCGCGGTCGTCGAGATGGCCCGCGGGTGGAAGAACGACTGAGCGGGCCATGCCCGAGTGGTTGATCGTCGCCCTGGGCGTCGTGGCGGGCTTCGTGCTCGTGTGGGGGGCGCTCATCGCCGTGCTGTGGTGGCAGCAACGGCGCTCGGGTGGCGACGTCGACTGGCGGGCCGTGCTGCGCCTGGCGCCCGATGTGATCCGCCTGGTGCGCCGCCTCGCCGTCGATCCGGCCGTGCCGCGGGCGACGCGGTGGTGGCTGATCGGGTTACTCGCCTACCTGCTCTCGCCGATCGACCTCGTGCCCGACTTCCTGCCGGTGATCGGCTACGCCGACGACGCGATCGTGGTCGCGATCGCGCTGCATTTCGCCATCCGTCATGCCGGGATGCCGGCCATCGAGCGCCACTGGCCGGGAACGCCCGAGGGGTTGAGCAGCGTCCTCACGCTCGTCGGCGCGGCGAAGGACTGAATGTCAGCCGAAGACCCCCGACAGCACCACCGTGCGCGTCTGCGGGTCGATGGCGACCGTCGCGCCGTGACCGCCCGACGAGAACAGGTCGTCGAGCTCCGGGCTTCCTTCGAACGGACCGGTCGGGAGCTTCGGCGCGAGATCGTCGACGAGGGTGGGCGGATCGACCTTCACGAGGTCCGCGGTGGACCGGTAGACGTCGATCTCGGACTCCGGCATGACCGCGATCACGTCGACCCAGTACGTCGAGGGGCCGACATCGCGCGAGCCGAGCGTGCCGCCCATCCACTCGACCGACTCGGCGGACGCGAGCTGCGGGTATCTCTCGGCGAGGGGGGCGAGGTCGGTGCGGAGGCGCCCGTCGCTATGCTTCGCCGCGGTCTGCGGCTCGGGCGCGGGGGCGGAGCAGGCGGAGAGCGAGACGCAGAGGGCGGCGATGACGAGGGCTGCGGTGCGGCGCATCAGGCGACCCGGGCCGCATCGGGATCGTTGAGAATGTCGACGGCGAGACCGCCGGATGCGACCGCCAAGCGCGAGTCGTTGGTCCACAGCGAACGGCATCCGGCCTGGCGGGCGATCGCGAGGTGGAGGGCATCGGCCGTCTGCAGCCCGCTGTATCGAGCACGCAACAGCGCGGCATCGAGGAACGCATCGGGGTCGGCCGGGAGCAGCTCGAAGGCATCGAAGGCGCTCCACATGGTCAGCTGCGCCTCGGCATCGGCGGCCCGCATCGGCTTCACCAACGCCTCCATCATGACCAGGGGGCTCGTTGCGAGGGGCTCGTCGGCGCGAGCGAGGGTGGCGCGTGTGCGTTCACCGATCTCGTCGTCGCGTTCGACCGCGTAGATCACCAGGCAACTGTCGATGTAGATCACGCCCCGGCTGCTCGGTTCTCGGCGATGATCGCTTCGATCTCGTTCACCGGGCGGGCGCGCTCGGGACTCAGGGGATGCTCCTCGAGCCACTGCGCGAAAGCGTTGCCTGCGCGCCGGGGCACGTAATCGATCGGCACGATCTTCGCGACCGGGACACCTCGCCGAGCGATCGTCACCTCGGCGCCCGACTCGACGTCGGCGATCAGCTTCGAGAGGCTGTTCCGCGCCTCCAGGACGTTGTACATCATGCCGTGCAACCTAGCCAGGAATATGGCTAGGTTCAACCCTCACGGCCCCACGTACTCCCCGCGCGGGCGCAGTCGCATCGCGGGTTCGGCGTACTCCACGGCGATGTGCGCGATCCATCCCGCGATCCGCCCCAGCACGAAGATCGTGCTCGCGGCATCGTGGGGCAGGCGGGCGCCCGAGACGAGCGCCGCCAGCGCGAGGTCCACGTTGGGCAGCAACCCCGTCCGGGCGGCGACGACCTCGGACAACCGGTGCACGGCATCCATCGTCCGGTCTCCGTCGGGCAGTCCGGCCAGAAGGGGGAACAGTGCCGCGGCCCGGTCGTCGCCCCCGGTGTAGAGCGGATGACCGAAGCCCGGGATGCCGTTGCCCTCCTGAAGCGCGTCGGTCAGTGCCCGCTCGGGTTCCTGACCGCGGTTCACCCGCGCGAGCAGTCGCGCTGTGCGGGTCGCGGCGGAGATGTGCAGCGGGGAGTCGGCCGCACCGAGGGCGGCGCTGACGGCGGCGTAGCCGTCGGCGCGTGCCGAGGCCGCGACGCGCGCGGCGAACGTCGAGACCGCCAGGTCGTGGTCGATGGCGAGGACCAGTGCGGCGTTGACGGCGGTGATGGTCGCGTCGTCGGCGGTGGGGGTCCACGTGCTCGTGAGCGAACGCGCGAGATCGGGGTGCGGGCGCCCGCCGAGGGCGACGGGCAGGCCCGTGAGAAGGGTCCAGCCGATGCGGTGGGCGGTGTCCGCCGAGGCGTCGTAACGCAGGGGATCGTCGGCGGCGAATCCGGTGAGAGCGGCGCGTAGGCGGTCCATCGCCCCGGCCGGGAGCGGGAGCGCCTCGACCATCGCGCGGGCGCTGCCGATAGCGGGGTCCGGGGCGTCGATGCGCTCCGCGTTCCACAGCCAGGCGACGACCTCGGCGAACGGCTGAGGGATCAGGTCGCGGGCACGCCGCCCCCGGTAGAGCAGCTCGTCGTCTTCGATGTCGGCCACGTCGGTCTGCACGACCCCGAGGGGCATGCCGGTCGTGGGGTGGGTGGGCGTCCGGACGGCCGCGCGACGGCGACCGGCGGCGAAAGCCTCGACCTCGAGTGCGTCGAAGGTAGAGCCGCGGGCGTCGCGCTCACGGGTGAGGAGGCCGCGTGACACGTAGGCGTACACGGTCTCGGGTTTGACGCCGAGCCGGGCGGCCACCTGAGCGGCGGAAAGACGGGGGAGAGGCGCGCTCATCTTGATCCGATCAACGTTGACGCTGTCGTCGTCATGTTCGCACACTGAGCGCATGAGCGACCTGATCGATGTGCCCCGCGGACTGAACGGCGTCGTCGCGGCCGAGACGACCATCAGCGACGTCGACGGCGACGCCGGCGTCTACCACTACCGAGGATTCTCCGCCGTCGACCTCGCGCGCACCCGGTCGTTCGAGGAGGTCTGGCACCTGCTGGTCGTCGGAGAGCTCCCGGATGCCGCGACCCGGGCCGCCTTCGCCGCGCGCGTCTCGTCCGCCCAGGCCGATCCGGCCCTGCCCGAACTGGTCGGCGCGGTCGCGGCCCGCACCGACCAGCCCCTCGCCGCGCTGCGCGCGGTGTGGACGCTCGCGGCATCCGCCCGCTCTTCCGCGCCGCTGTACGACCTCGCTCCCGCCGCGCGGCTCGACGAGGCGATCACGTTCGCCGCGATGGCACCGCTCGCGCTGGCTCCCGGGAGCCCGAGCGGCCGGGGGGTCGTCGCCGACTACCTCGAGCGCGTGACGGGCCGCGAGCCCGACGAGGAGCATGTGCGCGCGCTGTCGGCCTACCTCGTCGCGGCGATGGACCACGGCTTCAACGCCTCGACCTTCACGGCCCGCGTGATCGCCTCGACCGGTGCCGACATGGCATCTTGCCTGTCCGGCGCGCTTGGCGCGCTGTCGGGACCCCTGCACGGCGGGGCTCCGGCCCGCGCCCTCGACAGCCTCGACCGCGCCGGCGACGACCCGGCCGCCTGGATCGCGGGCGAGCTCGCCGCCGGGCGGCGTCTGATGGGCTTCGGACACGCGGTGTACCGCACGAGCGACCCGCGTTCCGAGCTGCTCCGCGGGGTCGCCGAACGACTCGGAGGAGACCGCGTCGCCCAGGCACTCGCCTTCCAGCGCGAGGCGGAGCGGCAACTTGCGGAGCGCCGCCCCGAGCGCCCGCTGCACGCCAACGTCGAGTTCTACGCGGCCGTGGTGATGGAGCAGTGCGGCATCCCGCGCGCGATGTTCACACCCACCTTCGCCCTCGCCCGCACGATCGGCTGGACCGCGCATGTGCTCGAGCAGGCGGCCGACCCGAAGATCATCCGCCCGGCCGCCCGGTACGTGGGGCCGTCGTTCGGGGGCTGAGCCGTCAGCCCAGCAGCTCGAGACCGCTGAACAGACCGATCGTCACCGACAGCAGACCGGCGGCGACCCCGGCGATGAACCCCGCGGCGGCGAGCTCGCGCGCCATGCGCGCGTTCAGGCTCAGGATTCCGCACACGAACGAGACCACCGCGAGCACCCACATGCCGATCTGAATGAACGGGAGGTTGTCGATCTCGGCGATCGCGCTCGCCGTGGCGATGAAGAGGTACCAGGCGATGACGATCACGCCGGTGACGATCGCGACGATCGACACGGCGCGGAGATCGCCCTTCGGCGTCGGGGGTGCGGGCGGTTCTTCGCGCGGGGGGATGTCGACGGCCGGTTCGAGCGAATCGGGGAGATCGTCGTCTGCCATGTCCCGATCCTCCCAGGTCGCGTGGGCTTTCGGCGAGGTCTTGACGGGCCGCGCGGTCTGCCACGGCGCCTAGGCTCGACGGGATGAGAACCGTCGGAGTCGACCTCGCCGCCGGAGCCCCCGGCACCGCCCTCGCCGAGGTCGAGTGGGCGGACGCCTCCGCTCGGCTGATGCGGCTCGAGATCGGGATTCAGGATGCCGACATCGTGGCATCCGTCTCGGCAGGCGAGACGTGGCTCGGGGTGGACTGTCCGCTCGGCTGGCCCGACGCGTTCGTCGATTTCGTGCAGGCCCACCACGCCGATGTCGACCCGCGGCTCGGGCCGGTCGACGGGGGAGCCGACTGGCGTCGCACGCTCGTCTACCGCCACACCGACCACGTCGTGCGGGAGCGCATCGGCCGCTGGCCGCTGAGCGTCTCGACCGACCGGTTGGGGGTCACCGCTCTGCGTGGCGCGGGTCTGCTGCGCCGCCTGGCCGCAGCGGGATTCCCCGTCGACCGCGCCGCCGAGGGGCGCCTGTTCGAGGTCTACCCCGGTGGGTCGCTGCGCCTGTGGGGCTTCGACACGAGCGGATACCGAGTGGATGCCACCCGCCGGGCCGTCCTGCTCGACGCACTGACCCGGCGCGCGCCGTGGCTCGACCTCGGCGGGTTCGACGACCTCGCCATCGCGAAGGCCGACGCTTTCGACGCCGTCATCGCCGCTCTCGCCACGCGCGCCGGAGCTCTCGGGTCGTTCGCGCGCCCGGCATCCGAGAAGCTCTCCGTCGCCCGACGCGAGGGCTGGGTCGTGTTGCCGGACGGACCGTTCGAGGCCCTCGCGACGACCTAGGCTGGCGGCATGTGGGGCGATCGCGGGGCGAAGGCGGCCGAGAAGCGCGTGCAGCGTTTCCTCGAGGATTACGACGCGCAGTGGCGGCGGGCGGCGCCCGCTTTCGAGGACCGTGCCACGAGGCGTGATGCGTTCGCCGAGTGGCGGGATCTCACGATTCCCCTGATGCGGGATCACGTTGCGGGAGACCGCGTTCGGCTGGACTCGTCGTTCGGGACGCCGCCGCAGTACGGGGTGGCCGTCGAACGGATCGTGCGGTCGGAGGTGGAGGGCGACCGCGCGTTCGTGCTGACCGAGGTGTTCGAATCGCAGACGCGCAAGAAGCACGAATACGTTCTCGAGCGCGATGGGCGCGGGTGGAGGATCACCGCGATCGAGCAGCACTTCGACGATCCGCGGACCCCGTTCTTGGGTGCGGAGCAGGCACGCGCCCTCGCCGCCGACGCGATGCCGGACGCTCGCCTCGACGACGTGCCCGACGAGCAGCGCGGCCTCGACGAGGTCCGCAACTTCACCGAGCGCACGGTCGTCCACCGGCGCAGCCAGGAATCATCGGAGGTGCGCGTCTCGCCGGCGGGAACACTCGTCACCTCATCGGGTGTGCTCGCGGTGCTCGACTTCGGCTACGACAACGACGGCGCGCGCCCCCTCGCCCGCAGCGTGGCCCCGGGGTCGTACCCCGTCGAGCGGGTGACCGGGTTCGGTCGCAACGCCGCCCTGCGGGTGCGCTTCAGCGAACGGATGCCGGTGACCTGGCATCCCGCCGATCTGCCGTCCGGCCCGGGACACTTCTTCGGTGTCGACGCCGGCTCCGCCTGCATCGTCGACCTGCCCGCGTACGCGACGATGAGCCGCCGGGCCAAGGCGGCGGCATTCACCGAGTACATGTACGCGCCGTCACCGAGCGTGCAGGAGGTCGCGCTCGGTTCCCGCGACGTGGGGATCGTCGCGGAATCCGGATACGGCGACGGCCAGTACCCGGTGTACTGGGGGCTCGATGAGACGGGCGCGGTCGCCCAACTCGTCGTCGACTTCCTGGTGCTCGTCACCGCGGATGACGAGGGGAACTGGCGGCACCTGTGACATCTGGGGGTTGATCCTGCCGGTGGGCGCTCTGCGCGGCCGTCAGTGTGTGGTCCTCGGGGCCGGGTGGAGCGAGGGTGCCGGCACTGATGGCCTCATCGCAAAGCCCCTGAGGATTCTTCCTGATCAGTAGTCTGCGCGCCGGCTCATGTCATCGGGCAGTCGGAAGCACGGCGAGAAGGAGAAAATCTCGATGCGGGACCGATCAACGCTGGTAGTGAGGGAGTAGGACGAGCCCGCTGGTCCGACTACCCGCGCCCGAGGGGCACCGTCTGGCGTCATCTCGAGGCGCGCTGCGAAAGACGGTCTGCGCGCGAATGCCTGTGCGATTTCGTCCACCAACTCTCGGTCGTCGACCGGACCGGAGAGAGTCAGGTAGTTGTGTCCGGTCCACTGATAGATGCCATCGGCGCCGCAGCTCAAGAGGATGCCCTTGTCGAGTTGCTCTGTCGAGGCCACGCTGCTCGTAGGGACGTAGCTCGCTAGCTCGTTCTCCATCGACTGCGCGACCGCCTTCGCGCCGTAGACGTCCAAGGTCTCGTCCACCGCGGCTCCGCTCCCCGCTGTCGCGCACCCGCTGAGCGCGCCGATGAGGACCAGAGTCAGGATCAGGGGGCTGAGTCCTCGTCTCACTGAATCACCTTTCGAAGCGCGTCTTTCGGGGCCTTTTGGCTGAGGCGTCAGTCCCAGAGTCCTCGAACACCCTCGTCGGCGGCCCGCAGCTTACGTCCCGCGTCCGCTGCCCCCTCGCGTGCATGATCGAGGAACGCACGAAGCTCGCGCATCGAACGGGACCACTCCGATTGCGCGACGCGATAGGCGTCGCGCGCTTCTCCGGACCAGGCCGATTGAAGCGTCTTCACGGAAGCATCGAGGCGGTTCAACTCACCGTCTATCGCCGAGATGCTCGCGTTGATCTCGTCGAGAAATAACAGGTGCTTCGCGGGGTCGAGCTTGATCTGCATGAGCATTCTCTGCTTTCAATACTCCGCGAACGGGCTCATGTCGTCGGGCAGCCGGAAGCACGGTGAGAAGGAGAAGATCTCGATGCGCGAGCGATCGACGCTGAGAGTGAGCGAATACGAAGAGCCCGCTGGCCCGATTACCCGTGCCCGAGGTACACCGTCCTGCGTCATCTCGACTCGCGACGCGAAAGGCGATCTATTGGCGAACCTTTGCTCGATCTCGTCGACCGTCTGCCGCACATCCACCGGACGGGAAAGGGTCAAATACTTGTGTCCCGTCCACTGGAACACGCCGTCAAGTCCACAGGTGATGAGGACGCCTTTGTCGAGCTGCTCGACTGAAGACACACCGCTGGCAGGCACGTAGTCGGCCAATTCGTTCTCCATCGATTGTGCAACCGCCTTCGCGCCGTGCACGTCCAAAGTCTCGTCCACCGTGAACCCATTCGTCGTCGTCGAGCAGCCACCGAGCGCTCCGATGAGGGCCGTGGCCCCGAGCACTGCGCAGAGTCCTCGCTTCACTGATTCACCTTTCGGAGGATTTCTTCGAGGGCCTGCAGATTTTCTGCCCTGCCGCTCGCGATGAGATTGTGATTCTCCACCGGCGAAAGAGAGCCGCGGAACGTCGGTTGTTCTATTCCCATTCCTTCTACCCGCGGGACTTCCGGGTCTCCGATCGGCACCACGAAGTCCCCTTCTCTCGCGTACACGTGGGAGTCGAATGCTGCGTGCGTATTCGGGTTCTGCCCATCCCACACCACGCCCAGCTGCTGCGCCATACTCAGCGCGTCCGTATAGCTCCAGTGGTTGTAGGAAGTGCCGGGAGCGGGTGCCCAGCCCGGAGGCATTCCGGCACCGGCCAATGAGTGCACCTGATCGTAGTGAACACCGTCAGTTTCGGACCCGGTGATCGGGACGAGCCCCCACGAGTGCCCCATGCCGATCTGTTCAGCGGCGGAAAGTCGTGGGTCAGAGGCCCTCATCTCCTTCTCGAAACCGGCGAGCAGCTCGGCCTGCGCATCCGCGAGCTTCGGATCGTTCGCCTCCATGAACCCGGTCGCCGCAGGAACTTCAATGAGGACTCCCGATCCATAGGGCGACTTGTCGACCTCCCCAGGGAATGTGCCCTCCTTCCACACGAATGCCACGATGTTCGGATCGCGTCCGTGCAGCCACCGGGCCACCGATTGCACGTCATTCCCGTAGAAACTGTCCGTGGTGGTGAAGGTCCCCGGGACGTACGTCACGGTGGCTGATGTCGTGTCCGAGGGCTGACCGACCATCTCGATGATGTCTCCGCGTTCGGGGTCGTACAGGTATAGCTGCACCTCTCCATCGACGGCGGCCCTGAGGTAGCGGCGCTCCCGTTCCAGCGCGGCACGGTCGTCGCCGGTGACGTCCGAGGCCTCGAGAGCGCTGTCGATGACGTCGATTCGAGCGGCCGCATTCGCTCTGTTCGCTGCCACGCGGATAGCAGGAGGGAGGCCGCCGAGCGAGCCCAGTATTCCGGGGGCGGAGGACAGCAAAGCGTGCTGCACGGTTGGGTCCTGCTCGCTCCACCACGTCGCAAGGACCTCGGAGGCGGGTTGATGATCTTTGAGCAGTGAGACCCATTCGGGGTGGAGCTTCATGAGTTCTGCGACTTGTTCCTCGTCGGAGCGCGACAAGCGCTCGAGGATCGACAAGATCAGTCGGTCGGATGCGGCTCGTGGCGTCTGATCGGTGAGAGAAAGCGCTGGTCCTCCGGTCAGCAAGACTCCCCAGAGCCCTTTCTCCGGAGTCGCCTCGTATGCGACACGCAGCTGCATCGTCGCCTCGGCCGCGGCCTCTTCCACCGCCGCGCGCGCCGTCTCCAAGACCTCGGCGGCTGCGATCCGAGCGGCGTCGCCCGGGTCGACGAAGGTCGGCACGATGGACAGCCCGCCCGCACTTCTCTCCTGCTCGCGATGAGCGATCTGCGCGTTCCGCGTGGAGGCCTGGCCGTCGTTCCAGAGACGTATCGCCTCGGCCGCCTGTTCTTGCGCCCACCGCAGCGTGGCCTCGTAGGCATCGCACGCCGCGGCGCTCAGAGTGAGTGCTTCCCCCATCGCAGACCAGTTGTCGGCGATGGTCGTCCGGCGGTGTTCGAACGCTTCCGCTGACGACCCCGTCCAAGAGTCCGCGGGGGAGACCCCGAACACCGACTCGCTGAGCCGCGAGGCGCTCTGACCGGCAGCGCGCCACGCCACCGCCGCATCTGCGATGCCATCGGGCGAGCCTGGAATCAATGCGACGGGGTCGTGCGTCGAGCCGAGTTCCGTCATCGAGGAACCCCGTCGAGATCCGCTTGTTCGTAGGCGTCGGCAGACGCCCGCAATCGCTCCACAAGTTCGTCGAACTCTTCCGCTCGGGCTGACCACACCGCGGCGACATTCTGAGCGAAGGCTCGGGCGGCAGCCTGGAGGACCTGCTCCCCGAAATTCGGCAGCGTCGGCCACCGTGGCGGCGGCTCAGCCTGCCGAGCGCCCCTCAGCTGTGCCGCCGCGACGCGCAGTGCTTCGGGTTCCACGCAGAACGTCGACATGACTACCCCCCTCGGTGACGGTCCGTGAGCAGTCGCCAGCTTGCCCTGCCGAAGCGGACTTCAGGGGTTTTTCACCCCGACGCCGCCCGTAAATCACCCGTCCCGCCTCCACGGGAGAAGCCGGCTAGGGGGGGTCCCGTCGCGGCTGAGGCCGACGCGTCACGGTCGGCTGAGACGGCGACACAACCGCGCTGCATCCCTTTCCCCTCCCGCCGGCCTCGCGACATCCGCTACGGATTGCAGGCGTCACACGTCGCCGGGTCGGCCTGCCGCTCGGGCCGCGGGCGCTCGCGCTGCTCGTCGCAGGCGGGGCAGCCGTCGACGTCGAGACGCACCTGCGAGGTCGCGTTGCCGCACGCTGCGCACGGGAGACCGCGCACCACGCCCACCGCTCCGAAGCCCGGACACCCGCACCCCGGGCACAGCTGGGTGAGTCGGGCGGCGAGCAGCCACGACAGGCGGCGCAGCACCCGCCGCCGGGTGGGGTTCATGTGCGCGCGGAGGTCGGGCTCGAGCTCGACGGGGCCGCGGCGTAGCAGGGCGTCGATGACCGCGGCATCCTGGATGCCCTTCTGCACGCCGTCGGCGGTGCGGGCGACGACGCCGTGGTGCGGAAATCCGGCGCGGGCGAGGTAGCGCCGCGCTTCTGCCGACGTGCGCACGGTGCGGGCCGGGGCGACGTGCGTGTACTGGCGGATGCCGTGACGTACGCGGATGCCGCGCTCGAGGTCGATGAAGACGGCGAGCTCCTCGTGCATCATGGGTCCGAAGCCGCCCAGCGCCGGGGCGTACGACGCTTCGGTGGCCAGACCGGTGGCCGTCCCCAACTCGAGCGCGGCCCCCCGGGCCTTAGCCGTGGCCGCGTGCTCGGCGGTGCCCGCCCTCGGCACGTCTCGGGTGAACGTGCCGAGGGAGTCTGTGTCGAGCTGCGCCGTCGGCGCGACGCCCGCGTCGAGCCATCGGGCGAAGGCCGGGGCGAACGCGGACTCCTTGCCGTGCAGGGTGCCAACGGCGATCGTCTCGCCGGCGTACGGCGCCCCCCGGTGACTCGTCGCGGTGCGCATCAGGCGAAGTAGTCCGCGCGGCTGACCGAGGTCGGCGAGACGAACATCACGCCCGAGGCGTGGTCGAGGACCGGACGGATGCCGGCGATGATCGCATCGGCCTTCTCGGGCGCCACGACCGTGACGAGAAGAGTCAGGGTGTCGTGGTCGTTGAAGAGCAGGCGGCCGCCGCGGGGTCCGTGGTGGCCCACCCCGGCCACGCCGGTGATCGCGGTGTACCCGCGCGCGCCGAGCGATTGCATGAGGGCGGACACCTCGGCGACGTCGTCGCTCGCGACGACCACCTCGATCTTGGCCATCGGGGTCAGTTCGGACAGGCTCATCAGCGGATCTCCTTCGTGGTGGATTCTTCGGTGGCGGCGGGGATGCCGGTGGGGGTGGGGGTGTCCAGGTCGTCGGCCTGCCAGCCGTAGCGGCCCCACCGCATCCAGCGGGCGCTGTCGTGCTCGCGGACGCGGAGGGTGATCCACCGGTTGGCGACCAGGGTGCGGACGGCCTCGGAGGCGTCGATGATGTCGTTCACCCGCGCGAGCGGGGCCTCGACGAACACCTGCAGCCGGATCGGTTCGTGCCGACTCGCGCGGCCGACGCCCACCGACTGCCAGGGCAGGCCGAGCCGCAGGTCGCCGCCGTAGCCCGACAGCACGCCGACGGTGCCGACCACGTTGTGCAGGGGCTTGGGGCCGGCGCCGAACCGGTCGGGGGCGACGGTCGAGGCCGAGTACTGCGCGTTGATCCACTGCGCCACGATCATCGGCGCGGTGAGGATCGTCTCGAGGCCCGCGCCGTCGGGGTCGGCGGCGGCGTCGTAGCTGTGCAGGAAGGCGCGGCGACCGAGGTCAGTGCCCGCGGTGATCGAGCGCGGACCCACGATGAACGCGGCGTTACCCACGAGACCCCACTCCGCGTACGACTCGGCCCAGTCCGCGGACCGGCGCTCGGTGTCGCGGACGGCGCCGTGCCGCCCTCCCGACCCGGGCAGGCTCGCGCTGCGCTCGGCGGCGTTCGCCGCACGCGCGGTCTCGAGCAGCCGGGTCACCTCGAGCGTGACGGTCTCGTGCGTCGCCGGAATGGCCCAGGGCTCGAGCAGGGTGACCTCGTCGGTGATGGTGTCCATCTGCGCCGCGACGAAAAGCGTGTCGGCGGGGATCGAGATGCCCCGTCCGGCGAGGGCGTCGCGCGTCTCGGGGTCGTTGAAGATCATCGCCGCCGCCCGCGCGTTCGGTTCGCCCTCGTGGCCGCCGCATGCGCCGCACTGCAGCGACGATGCGAAGGGGTTGTTGGCGACGGTGGCGCCGTGCCCGCACAGCAGCACGATCGGGGCGAATCCCTCGACCAGGCCCATCATGCGCAGCGCGGTCTCGGCGTACAGCACACGCTCCTCGAGCGTGAAGACGACGTTCGCATCGACGTGCGTGGACGGCTTGCTGGGCCGCATGCGCGACACCATCGCCCGCCAGCCCTCCGGCGCGAGCGTTCGCGCGGCGCTCACCGCGCCCAGCACCCACCCGGCGGTCTCGGCGAAGGCGTAGGGGGCCACGGCGGACTCTTTGAGGGAATCGATGGTGGCATCCCGCTCCACGCTCGTCTCGTGCTGCCGCTTCCAGCGCGCGATCGCGTCGCGCTCCACGGACGACTCGGTGATCGCCACGCGGGGCGTGAGCAGCACCGGGCACGAGGCGACCTCGAACGACCCGTCGGCGGGCCGGAACGAGATGGGCGCCGCGAAGAATCCCGCGAAACCGAGGGTCTCGACGGCTCCGGCGGCCTCGAGGTGCCGGCGGAAGCTCTCGGACCGCGTATCGATGCAGAAGACGGCCTGCGCGAGTGGCCGCTGCGGCGCCGTGCTCTCGCGGAGCACCGGGGCGGTCGCGGGGGCGAGCTCGCGCGCGATTCCCCGCTCGTACGCCTCCTGCCAGACGGCGAGGCGCGCGGCCGGGTTGATCAGCGAGAGGACGGGGCGAAGGGCGGTCCGCACCGCCGCGTCGGCGGGGTCGACGCCGAGGGCGAGGGCGACCGTGCCGATCCGCGCGGCGTCATCGGTCGGGCCCTTCTCGGTCGGGGACGCTGCCGGCAGGGCGACGTCGGCGGGCAGCAGGAGCCGTTCGAGCGTCGCGCGGATCGCGACGAGCGAGGTCAGATCGACGCCGCTCGCGGCCGTGTACCGGACGAGCGCCGCCCACCCCGGCAACGCGAGCACGTGGGCGCGGAGGAACGATTCCGCGGCCGGCCCGTCCAGCTCCCACCGGGCGAGCGCGTCGCCGATGGCCGCGGCCGGGTCGTCGGAGGAATGCCGGATGCCGCTGCGCACCTTCCGCGACAGGGTCGGGTCGAGCGCGGTCAGGCGCCGCCACGCCACCCACATGCTCTCGTCGTTCGTCGGCGACCACGGGGCGTTCCCGAGCGATGCGGCGATCCAACGTGCGGTGAGGTCGTCGATGCGCGCGTGGATCCGCGGCGACAGCCGTGCGGCGGGGGTGGGTTCGGGCGCGGCCGCAGTCAGCGGGGGAGCGACGAGCAGGTCATGGCCGAGGATCTCGCCCACCGTGACGCGCGTGCCGCCGATGTCGAGAGAGCGCGGGGCGCCCGCCTCGGGCACGGTGAACCGCAGGGCCGCCTGCAGGTCGGCGGGGCTGATCCGCCCCTGCGCGTACAGGTCGCGGAAGCGCTGTTCCGGAAGGGAGAGCAGGACGCCGTGATCCCGGGCGATCAGTCCGATCGCCTCTTCCCAGTCGAGGTTCTCGTACCCGGCGACGGGGTTGCGGGCGATGAAGGTCTCGAGGGGGAAGTGGGGCGAGATGGCGCGGCCGGCGGCGGCGATCCAGCCCCGGATGACGGCGGGAGAGGGAGGGGAGGCGGGGGTGGTCATCAGAATCTCCGGTACTCGAGGGGGCCGTCGGCGGGTGCCGGGGTCCAGGGCGTGTCGATGCGGGATGCGGTCGGAGGGAGGGGCGGTCGGCCCCACGAGAAGGCGGAGGCGAACAGTCGATCCGCGAGGGGACCGGAGCCGCGGGCGGCCAGGCCCGATGCGGCGGCGAGGACGAAGACGGCCACCGCGAACAGGGCGGGGACCGGGTCTGCCGCCGTGACCGGCGCGAGGGCCTCGGCCGCAGGGAAGACCACCGCGAGGTAGGCGGCCGTGAGGGCGGCCAGGCCCGCGAGCTGGGCCGCGCGCGCGGCGACCGACCGGGAGCTTGCGCCGATCCGCGCCCCGGCGACCACCGCGGTGGCCCCGGCGAAGAGCAGGAGTACTGCCGCGCTGTGCTCCCACGCGCCGGATGCCGCGATCGCCGCGACCCCGGTCAGGAGAACGATCACCGCGCCCACGATCGCTCCCGCGGTCGACCGAGCCGGATGCGCGACGCCCCGCGCCTTCAGCGCGTGCTCGACCGCGGAGCCGGCGCCGAGGAAGAGGCTCGCCTTGTAGAGCGCGTGACCGATCGCGTGGACCAGGGCGACGCCGAAGGCGCCGAGACCGCAGGCCAGGAGCAGGAAGCCCATCTGCGCGGCCGTGGACTGCACGAGGCGGCCCTTCACGTCGGGGCGCGTGAGCATCGCGAGGCCCGCGACGATCATCGTGATCGCACCGGCGGCGGCCACGATCCAGGGGCCGACGACGGAGGGGACGGCCGCGTAACGGAGGAAAAGCAGGGCGCCGGCGTTCACGAAGCCCGCGTGCAGCAGGGCGGACACGGGAGTGGTCGTGGCCGCGGTGGCGGGGAGCCACCCGTGGAGGGGGAAGGCGCCGGCGCGGGCGACCGCCGCGAGGGCGACGAGCGCGCTCACCACCGCCGCCGAGATCGCGTCGACGCTTCCGAGAGCTGCCAGCGACGCCGATCCGGTCGAGGCGACCGCGATGATGACGGCCGTCCAGAGCGCCGCGTCTCCGAGCAGCAGGGCCACCGCGCTCCGCGAGACGGCGACGCGGGTCTGCGGACCTGCGCCGCCCGTGCGGATGAGCGCGATCATGCTGACCGTGCCGAGCGTCCACCCCGCGGCGAGGAAGACGACGTCTCCGGCCGCGATGGCGGTGGTCGTCCCGACGGCCGCGAGCGACGACAACGCGAAGAAGCTGCGCGAACGCGGGTCGCCGCGCAGGTTGCGGCTGGCGTAGGACTGCACGACCACGGTGAGGGCGACCACGAGCAGCGACAGCGCGGCACCGGCCACGTCGTCGTCGGCGGCGAGGGCCGAGGCCAGACCGATCGTGGCGACGACCGTGGCGGCGCCGGCGGGCCACACGGCGAGAGAGCCCGGGGTGCGCCGACGCGCGACATCCGGGAGGAGGGCGGCGACGACCGCGGCGAGCAGTGCGGCGATCGTGAGCGGGGCGAGAAGGGACATGCGCAGCACGTTACATGCAACAAATTGCGTGTGTCAAAACGCAGGTAACAAATAACCGGTACTTGGATTCCGGTACCTCGGGTCACTATGCTGTGGCGATGACCACCTGGACGTTCCTCACGAATCACGCCCACGTGTTCATCTACGTCTCCCGCGACCCCGGGGCCCGCGTCCGCGAGATCGCGGATGCCGTGGGCATCACCGAGCGCACGGCGCACGGCATCCTGGCCGATCTCGTCGATGCCGGCTATCTCAAGCGCGAGAAGGAGGGTCGACGCAACCGCTACGAGTGCGTCGAAGACCTGCCGCTGCGTCATCCGATCGAGAGCGACCACCCGGTCGGCGCGTTGTTGCAGGCGTTGCGCGGCTGACGCCCTTGCGGGCCACGGCCCTCCGCGCTAACGTGCAACCAAATGGTTGAACAACAAAGCGACGCCGACATCGACCGGGTCTTCCACGCCCTCGCCGACGCGACCCGTCGCGACATCGTGCGGCGCACGCTCGTCTCCGAGCAGTCGGTGACGCAGCTCGCCGCGGCCTACGCGATGTCGTTCGCCGCCGTGTCGAAACACATCGCCGTGCTCGCCGACGCGCGGCTCATCACCAAACGCGCGGAGGGGAGGGTGCGACTCGTGTCCGCCGACCCCACCGCGCTCGCCCGGGCGCAGGACCTGCTGCGCTCGTACGAAGAGCTCTGGCGGGGACGCATCGACCGACTCGACGCGATCCTGCTCGAAGACGCCGGGGTGCCGGCATCCCTCCCGCCCTCCGAACCCACCGAGAACTGAACCGACGAAGGAGCCGTCATGCCCGTCACATCCGTCGAGAGCGACGCCGAAGCGCTCACCATGACCCTGGTCGCCGACTTCCCCGTGGGCGCCGAACGGTTATGGACGGTCTTCACCGACCCGCGGCAGCTCGAACGCTTCTGGGGTCCCCCCGGATGGCCGGCGACGTTCGCATCGTTCGCCTTCGAGGTCGGCGGTCGCGCCCGATACTCGATGACCAGCGCGAGCGGCGAGATCGCACGCGGGAGCTGGGAGTTCCTCGGCATCGACGCTCCGCGCGGCTTCGAGGTCGTCGACTCGTTCGTCGACGAGGACGGCGAGGCGATCCCCGGCATGCCCGCGATGCGCATGACCTTCGCGTTCGACGAGACCGAGGGCGGCTCGCGGCTGACGAACGTGACGTACTTCGACTCCCTCGAGGGTCTCGAAACGGTGCTCGCCATGGGCGCCGTCGAGGGGTCGACCCTCGCCATCAACCAGCTCGACGCGGTGCTGCAGGGGCTACGGGAGTTCGCGCAGGGCAAGGGCACGCAGCTCGAGATCCTCGACGACCAGCACGTGCGCATCACGCGGCTCATCGACGGGCCGCGCGAGCTCGTCTGGCGGGCCCACGTCGACCCCGAGCTGATGCGACAGTGGATGCTCGGGCCCGACGGATGGCGCATGACCCACCGCGAGGTCGACCGGCGCGAGGGCGGCGCGTACCGCATCGGGTGGGAGCCCGAACCCGGCACCGAGGGGGAGCCCTTCGGATTCGACGGCGAGATCCTGCTGCTCGACGAGCCGCGCCGCATGGTGCAGACCGAGCACATGACCGGCACCGACTACCCCTCGACGATCAACGACCTGTCTCTCTACGAAGAAGACGGGGCGACGCTGGTCACCCTGCTGATCGAGTATCCGGATGCCGAGACCCGCGACGCCGTGCTCGCCACGGGGATGGTCGAGGGGATGGAGCAGAGCTTCCGGCGGATGGAGCGGGTCGTCCTCGGGTGAGGGGGCGGGTGGCGCGCGCGGAGCGGGGGGCCCACTCGTGGTCGGAGCGTCGCTCTGGGTTCCGGGCACGTGCGATGCATAACTCCTGCACCTGACGCCCTGCGCAAGCCGGAACATCGCTTTCGCGCGGGTTGTGCAGGAGCTGTGCGCAGCGGCGGGGTCGATGCGGGCGAGCAGCGGGCGCCATCGCGCTCAGGCGGCGGGCGCCGCCCGGCGCACGGCCTCGCGAATGCGCTGCTCGACCGCGTCCGTCACCTCGACGACCGCGAACGACACCGGCCACATGGGGCCGTCGTCGAGCTGCGCGCTGTCGTCGAAGCTCACCGTGCCGTAGCGCGTCTTGAACTTCGACGCCGGCTGGTAGAAGACGACGACCTTGCCGTCCTTCGCGTACGCCGGGAAGCCGTAGAACGTCTTCGGGTTCAGGTGCGCGGCCTCTTCGAGCACGATGACGTGCAGGCGCTCGGCGACCGCGCGGTCGACGCCCTCGAGCTTGTCGATCGCTTCAAGGCAGGCCTCGTTCTCCTTCTCGAGCTTCGCCGCGCCCTTCAGGCCCTTCATGGCCTTGAGCTCTTCGGCGCGCTGCTTCATCGCCGCGCGTTCTTCGTCGCTGAATCCTGCTCCGCCGGTGGCCATGGCATCCGCCCTCTCATTCGTCTGACGGAAGGGTAGCGCGCGTCGTCCCGGTCGTATCCTCCGCGATCCGCACACCTTCAGCCAGAACCGGCGGATGCCGACTGAGCTTGCGCGTATCGCCGAGCTTGCGCGCCGAGGCGCTCAGGCCTGCCGCAGTCCCTCTTCGAGGGCGACCCACGCGAGCATCGCGCACTTCACGCGCGCGGTGAACTTCGAGACCCCGGAGAGGGCGGCGGCGTCGGCGAAGGTCTCCTCGTCGAGGGGGACCTTGCCGCGGGAGCGTAGCGCCTCGCGGAACTGCGCGATCAGCGCCTCAACGTCGGCCTTCGCCATGCCCTCGTCGCCGCCGTCTTCCTGCAGCAGGGCGACGAGCATCGACGCGGACGACTGCGAGATCGAGCAGCCCGCTCCCTCCCAGGTGACGGATGCCACGCGCTCGCCGTCGTCCGACAGCTCGACCCGCAGGGTGATCTCGTCGCCGCAGATGGGGTTGCGCTGGTGCACGGTGGCGCTGCGCGCGCCGGGGGCGGCCAGGCCGAAGCCGCGGCGGTTCTTCGCGTGGTCGAGGATGAGCTCCTGGTACAGCGACTCGAGCCCGCTCATGCGCCGGCACCGAAGAAGCCGCGCACGCCCGAGACGGCGTCGAGGAAGGTGTCGATCTCGTCCTCCGTGGTGTGGATCGCGGCGCTCGCGCGCACCGACGCCGTCATCCCGAAGCGGCGGTGCAGGGGCTGTGCGCAGTGGTGTCCGACGCGCACGGCGACGCCGCGCGAGTCGAGGAACTGGCCCACGTCGTGCGCGTGCACACCCTGCACCTCGAAGGCTTGCAGGGCGACGCGCTCCGCAGCATCCGCGTCTCCGAGAAGACGGATGCCGTCGATCGAGCGGAGACCCTCGCGCATGCGCTTCTCGAGCGCAGCTTCGTGCGCGTGCGCGGCGTCCAGGTCGTGCGCGCCGAGCCAGCGGACGGCGGCAGCGAGGGCGACGGCCTGCGACACCGGCTGCGTGCCGGGCTCGAAGCGCTGCGGCGGGGGCAGGTACTCGGCCGTGTCGAGCGTGACGGTGGTGATCATCGACCCGCCCGTGGTGAAGGGCGGCAGCGACTCGAGCACCTCGTCGCGACCCCAGAGCGCTCCGATGCCGTAGGGCCCGTAGACCTTGTGGCCCGAGAAGACGGCGAGATCGACTCCGGATGCCGGCAGGTCGAGGCGCAGATGAGGTGCCGACTG
Source organism: Microbacterium testaceum StLB037 (assembly GCF_900104345.1). Taxonomy (GTDB): domain Bacteria; phylum Actinomycetota; class Actinomycetes; order Actinomycetales; family Microbacteriaceae; genus Microbacterium; species Microbacterium testaceum_A. Next base: position 1,126 of record NZ_FNJN01000002.1, on the reverse strand, counting down.
GCACGCGTCGAGCACGGTCAGCGCGCCCACGCCGCGGGCGAGGGTGACGAGCTTCGCGACGGGATTCACGATGCCGAGCACGTTCGACACGTGCGGGAAGGCGACGACCTTGGTGCGCTCGCCGATGAGGTCGGCTGCGGCGTGCAGGTCGAGCATGCCGTCGTCGAGCACGGGGATGTGGCGCAGGCGCGCCCCGGTGCGGGCGGCGAGCTCCTGCCAGGGGATGAGGTTCGCGTGGTGCTCGGCCTCGGTCACGACGATCTCGTCGCCCGCGCGGAGGCGCCCGGCGTAGCCGAGCGAACCCGCCACGAGGTTGAGGCCGGCCGTCGCGCCGCTTGTCCAGACGAGCTGCTCGGGCTCGGCGCCCACGTACTCGGCGACCGTGACGCGCGCGTCTTCGAACAGCTCGGTGGCCTCGGCCGCGAGGGTGTGGGCACCGCGGTGCACGGCGGAGTTCGCCCGCTCGAGGAACTCACGTTCGGCGTCGAGCACGGCACGAGGCTTCTGGCTCGTCGCTCCGGAGTCGAGGTACACGAGGGGGCGACCGTCGATCTCGGTCTCGAGGATCGAGAAGTCGGCGCGCACGGCGGCGACGTCGAAGGGGAGGCTCACCCCTCCAGGCTACGTCGCGCCGGGTGGGTGGGTGCCATGTGCGGCTCGCACGAAGCCGACTCGCGACCTCGCGCGAGATCGCGGGCGACGCGTCCTGAGCGCGGCGCCGGCCTCGACGCCCCGCCGCAGCACCGCGAGACTGCATCTCGCCGACAACCCTGCGTCATCCGGCGGCGAGGATTGTCATGTCTCAGGACTTTGGTGACAGTTCTGCCTCAGGACATCGGTGACAGTTGGTGTCTCAGGACATCGGTGACGGTTCGATCGAGCGTTTGCGGCGGGGGCCTTTGGGGTTGCCGTTGCTGACGTAGGTGATGCCGGGGGCGGGGTGGGGGTGCTCGATGATCAGCTCGCTGGTGGCGAGGTCGTAGAAGGCGATCGTGGTGTCGTCTTGGACGATGGTGATGAGCGCTCCTGTGTGGTGGCTGCCGAGCTGATATTTGACGCCGTTGACGTTGATGCCGCCTCCGCCGCTGACGCGGCGGGTGTTGTGCGGGAGGTCGGTGTGGGCGGT
>NZ_FNJN01000003.1 GCF_900104345.1 Microbacterium testaceum StLB037 | reverse complement strand
GGCCCCCAGCACCCCCACCGCCCACACCGACCTCCCGCACAACACCCGCCGCGTCAGCGGCGGAGGCGGCATCAACGTCAACGGCGTCAAATATCAGCTCGGCAGCCACCACACAGGAGCGCTCATCACCATCGTCCAAGACGACACCACGATCGCCTTCTACGACCTCGCCACCAGCGAGCTGATCATCGAGCACCCCCACCCCGCCCCCGGCATCACCTACGTCAGCAACGGCAACCCCAAAGGCCCCCGCCGCAAACGCTCGATCGAACCGTCACCGATGTCCTGAGACACCAACTGTCACCGATGTCCTGAGGCAGAACTGTCACCAAAGTCCTGAGACATGACACGCTGACGTGGGCTCGTCAGCGAGATGCGGTCTCATGCGGCGGAGGTGTCGGCGCGATGTCTACCCGGCTCCGCCCTGCTCGGCTTGCACACGGCCAGCGCAGCCCGGACGTGCGGCGTCACACGGTCAGGGCGTCGGGTGGCTCCGCGCTAGGCTGACAGACGGCCCGCACGGGTCGCGCGCCCGGTTCGCGCCGGCGGTGTGCGACGGTGCGCGGCAGTCCCCAGCACCGTTTCGAAGGACGTATCCGTGACGAAGCCCGTCGTGCTCATCGCCGAAGAACTCTCTCCCGCCACGATCGACGCGCTCGGCCCCGACTTCGACGTGCGCAACGTCGACGGGACCGACCGCCCCGCGCTGCTGTCGGCCCTCGCCGACGCCCACGCGGTGCTCGTGCGCTCGGCCACCCAGATCGACGCCGAGGCCCTCGCCGCCGCGCCGTCGCTCAAGGTCGTCGCTCGCGCCGGTGTCGGGCTCGACAACGTCGACATCAAGTCGGCCACCTCGGCCGGCGTCATGGTCGTCAACGCCCCGACCTCCAACATCATCTCGGCCGCCGAGCTCACCGTCGGTCACGTGCTGAGCCTCGCGCGCCGCATCCCGGCCGCGCACGCCTCGCTCGCGCAGGGCCTGTGGAAGCGCAGCTCGTTCACCGGAACCGAGCTGTTCGAGAAGACGATCGGCATCATCGGCCTCGGTCGCATCGGCGCCCTCATCGCCGCGCGCGTGCAGGGCTTCGACATGCGCGTGATCGCGTACGACCCCTACGTCACCGCGGCCCGCGCGCAGCAGCTCGGCGTGCAGCTGGTGTCGCTCGACGAGCTCCTCGAGCAGAGCGACTTCGTCACGATCCACATGCCGAAGACGCCCGAGACGACCGGCATGATCGGCGCCGAGCAGCTGCGCCGCATGAAGAAGAGCGCCTACGTCATCAACGTCGCCCGCGGTGGCCTCATCGACGAGGAGGCGCTCTTCGACGCCCTCACCACGGGTGAGATCGCCGGCGCCGGTCTCGACGTCTTCTCGACCGAGCCCCCCGCCGAGGGCGGACCCGCCCGCAAGCTCCTCGACCTGCCGAACGTCGTCGTCACCCCGCACCTCGGCGCCAGCACCGAGGAGGCGCAGGAGAAGGCGGGCGTCTCGGTCGCGCGCAGCGTCAAGCTCGCCCTCGAAGGCGATCTCGTTCCGGATGCCGTGAACGTCGCCGGCGGCGCGATCGACCCCTTCGTGCGCCCCGGTATCGCGCTCGTCGAGATGCTCGGCCAGTTCTTCAGCGGCCTCGCCGACAGCGCCCTCACCAGCCTCGAGATCGAGGTGCGCGGAGAGCTCGCCCAGTACGACGTCAGCGTCTACCGTCTCGCCGCCCTCAAGGGGTACTTCAGCCGCATCGTCAGCGAGAGCGTCTCGTACGTCAACGCCCCGCTCTTCGCCGAGCAGCGCGGCGTCGAGGCGCGCCTGGTCGTCGAGGCCGAGAGCCCGCTGTACCGCAACATCACGATCCTGCGCGGCACGCTGGCCGACGGCTCGGCCCTCGAGGTCGCGGGCACGCTCGCCGGCACGCGCATGGTGCCCAAGGTCGTCTCGATCAACGGCTACGAGATCGAGGTGCCGATCGAGCAGCACCACGTGGTCATGCGTTACGCCGACCGCCCCGGAATCGTGGCGATCTACGGCCAGAAGCTGGGCGAAGCGGGCATCAACATCGCGGGCCTGCAGGTGGCGGCTCCGGATGCCACGGGCCGGGCGCTCTCGGTGCTCACGGTCGACTCGCCGGTGCCCGACGAGATCCTCGTCGCCATGCGCGAGGCCGTCGGCGCCGACCTCTTCCGACAGATCGACATCGTCGAGGGCTGACGCCCGAGACGGTCATTCCGGGGGAGGGGGTCGCTGCGGCGGCCCCCTCTTCCGTTCGCTCTCGGCGCGCGCGTTCCCCGCTCTGGGGTGACGCATAATCGGGCGGATGACACTTCGCTCGTGGCCCTCGTCCTTCGCGTCGTCTCCGCTGGTCTCGGCATCCTGTTCGTCGTCGCCGGAGTGGCCGATGTCGTGCGCCGCACGCCGTGGGGCTTCGTCGGTGTGATCGGCGGGGCACTGATCCTGCTCGGGGTGGTGATCGAGCTCCGGCGCGAGCGTCGTGAGCGGCGGGTCCAGCGGCTGCGCGACTGACCGGCGACTCTCGCGGTCTAGGTCGCCGCGGCGACGACGCGGGCGATGAGCGCGTCGAGGTCGGCGCCCTCGAGGGCCGGGCCGGGGAGGGCGTTGAGGTCGAGGACGGCGTTGAAGTACAGCCCGTCGCTGACGAGCAGCACCATCTGCAGCGCCGTCTCGTCTCGCGTGTGCGCACGGAGGCTGTCTTCCCAGAGCTCGCGGACACGACGGAGGGAAGCCGAGGCGGCGTCGCTGCCGTTCTGCGCGAGGCGGGACACGGCGAGGATGGTCACGTCGAGGGGGGAGCCGGTGTTCTGCGAGGAGCGCAGGTGAGCTGCGACCACGCCCTCGTCGGATCGCTCGATCTCGGCGACGTCCTCTTCGGCGAGCCTCTCCAGCCGCTCGACGAGGGCCGCTTCGAGAGCGCTCTTCGAGCCGAAGTGATAGAGCAGGCCGCCCTTCGACACGCCCGCACCGCGCGCGGTGGCATCCATCGTCGCGGCGCGTTCGCCCTCGTCGACGAGGATGCGGCTGAAGGCGTCGAGGACGGCTTCGCGGGCGAGAGGGGGACGGCTCATGACTCCTCGATCGTACTGGCGGCGGTCGGCATCGCTCTGATACTATACCGGCTGGACGGTTAAGAAACGGATTCACACAATGCTCACCTCGTCGTTGCCCACCTCGGAGATCACCGTGACGCGTGCCGGTTGGCGCGGGTGGTTCGCGCTGGCCGTCCTCATGCTGCCGGTGCTTCTCGTGTCGGTCGACAACACGGTGCTGAGCTTCGCGCTCCCCGAGATCGCCCTGTCGCTGCAGCCCTCGAGCATCGAGCAGCTGTGGATCATCGACGTCTACCCCCTCGTCCTCGCCGGGCTCCTCGTCACCATGGGCACACTGGGCGACCGGTTCGGGCGTCGCCGCATGCTCCTGATCGGGGCGACCGGTTTCGCGGCGGTGTCCGCGCTGTCGGCGTTCGCGCCCACCGCGGCCCTGCTCATCGCCGGCCGCGCGCTCATGGGCGTGTTCGGCGCCATGCTCATGCCCTCGACCCTGTCGCTGCTGCGCAGCATCTTCCGCGACCGCGACCAGCGTCGCATCGCCATCGCCGTGTGGGCGTCCGGCTTCTCGGCGGGAGCGGCACTCGGTCCGATCGTCGGTGGCTTCCTCCTCGAGCACTTCACGTGGGGCTCCGTCTTCCTCATGGCGGTGCCGGTCCTGGTCCCGCTGCTGATCCTCGCGCCGTTCTTCGTGCCCGAGAGTCGCGACCCCCACCCGGGACGATTCGACCCCGTGAGCGTGCTGCTGTCGCTGGCGACCATGGTGCCGATCGTCTACGGCATCAAGAAGCTCGCCGTCGACGGCCCCCTCTCGCTCGCTCCCGTGCTCTTCGTCGTCGGGGTGGTCTTCGGCTGGCTGTTCGTCCGGCGCCAGCGACGCCTGGCCACGCCCATGCTCGACATGACACTGTTCCGTCAGGGCACGTTCTCGGGCGCGATCCTGGTCAACCTGCTCAGCGTGGTGGGGCTCGTGGGCTTCCTCTACTTCGTGGCTCAGCATCTGCAGCTGGTCGTCGGGCTGTCGCCGATGGTCGCGGGCTTCGCCCTGCTGCCCGGGCTCGTGCTCATGATCATCTCGGGCCTCGCGGTGGTCGCGGTCGCCAAGCGCTTCCCGGCGCGGGTCGTCGTGCCCGTCGCCCTGTCCTTCTCGGTGGTCGCCTACGTCATGGTCGCGCTCTCGACGGCCGATCTGACGCTGCTGATCATCGCGTTCGCGCTGCTGGGCATCGGTATCGGGGCGGCCGAGACCGTTTCGAACGAGCTGATCCTCTCCAGCGCCCCCTCGGCGAAGGCCGGCGCAGCCAGCGCGGTCTCCGAGACCGCGTACGAGGTGGGAGCCGTCCTCGGCACGGCGGTGCTCGGCGGCATCCTCGCCGCCTTCTACCGGGCTCAGCTCGTGTTGCCCGCGGGACTCCCGGATGCCGCGGCCCAGGCCGCCCGAGAGACGCTCGCCGGGGCCGTCGCGGTGTCGAAAACGCTCGACGACGTCGCCCTGGCCGACGCCCTGCGTCTCGCCGCCGCGCACGCCTTCGACTCCGGGGTCGTGATCACGGCGCTCATCGGAGCGGGTCTGATCGTCGTGGCCGCGGTCATCGCTGCCACTACCCTGGGAGGATCCCGCAGCACGTCGAAGAAGTGACGTGCCCGAGCTCTGAGGAGAGCGATGTCGCGTGTCGTGAAGCTGGCCGTCATCCCCGGTGACGGCATCGGTCCCGAGGTCGTCACCGAAGCCGTGAAGGTGCTCGACGCCGTCACCGCCGCGTCGGACGTCACGTTCGAGAAGACGCCGTTCTCGCTCGGTGCCGGGCGCTACCTCGAGACGGGTGACACCCTGACCGACGACGATCTCGCCGCGATCGCCGCACACGACGCGATCCTGCTCGGCGCCGTCGGGGGAGTCCCCGGCGACCCCCGCCTGAAAGACGCCAACATCGAGCGCGGCCTGTTGCTGAAGCTCCGTTTCGAACTCGACCACTACGTCAACCTGCGGCCCTCGAAGCTCTACCCCGGCGCCGCGGGCCCGCTCGCCGACCCGGGCGACATCGACTTCGTGGTCGTCCGCGAAGGCACCGAGGGGCCGTACGTGGGCAACGGCGGTTCGATCCGTCGCGGCACCGCGCACGAGGTCGCCAACGAGACCTCGGTGAACACCGCCTTCGGGGTCGAGCGCGTCGTCCGCTACGCCTTCGCCCTCGCCGAACGCCGTCGCCACAAGCTGACGCTCGTGCACAAGACCAACGTGCTCGTCCACGCCGGCGGCATGTGGAAGCGCATCGTCGACGCCGTGGCGCAGGAGTTCCCCGGGGTCGACGTAGACTACCTGCACGTCGACGCGGCAACCATCTTCCTGGTCACGAACCCGAGCCGTTTCGACGTGATCGTCACCGACAACCTCTTCGGCGACATCCTCACCGACCTGGCCGGCGCCGTCACCGGAGGCATCGGCCTCGCCGCTTCGGGCAACATCAACCCCGACGGCGCTTTCCCCTCGATGTTCGAGCCCGTGCACGGATCGGCGCCCGACATCGCGGGATCCCAGAAGGCCGACCCCACGGCCGCGATCCTCTCCGTCGCCCTCCTGCTCGATCACCTCGGGCTCACCGACGAATCCGCCCGCGTCACCCGCGCGGTCGAGGACGACATCGCGAACCGCGACGGGGTCCGCACCACCGCCCAGATCGGCGACGCCATCGCCGAGCGCGTCCGGGCGTAACCTGGACCGATCGGCGAGCATCGCCCCCGGCACTCGACAAGCTTTGGACAACGAATGACCACCATCGACACCGATCCCGACACCGGACTCGACCCGCTCGAGTTCGCCGTCACCCGCAACCTCGCGGCCAAGAGCGCCACCGACCGCGATGCGATCCTCGCCAACCCCGGCTTCGGGCAGAGCTTCACCGACCACATGGTCGACATCTGCTGGTCTGTCCGCGGCGGCTGGCACCGCCCGCGCGTCTCGCCCTACGGACCCATCTCGCTCGACCCGGCGGCCGCGGTGCTGCACTACGGCCAGGAGATCTTCGAGGGCATCAAGGCCTACCGTCACGCCGACGGCTCGGTCCACACCTTCCGCCCCGACCAGAACGGCCGCCGCCTGCAGCGCTCGGCCCGTCGCCTGGCCCTCCCCGAGCTGCCCGTGCCGTACTTCCTGCAGTCGCTGCGCGAGCTCATCGCCGTCGATGGCGCATGGGTGCCCTCCGGCGACGATCAGAGCCTGTACCTGCGTCCGTTCATGTTCGCGAAAGAGGCGTTCCTCGGCGTCCGCCCCGCGCACAAGGTCGCGTACTACCTGATCGCCAGCCCCGCCGGCGCCTACTTCAAGGGCGGCGTGCAGCCGGTGTCGATCTGGCTCAGCGAGGACTACTCCCGCGCCGGCAAGGGCGGCACCGGAGCAGCCAAGACCGGTGGCAACTACGCCGCGAGCCTGCTGCCGCAGTCCGAGGCGTACGAGAACGAGTGCGACCAGGTCGTCTTCCTCGACCAGGACCGCAACGTCGAAGAGCTCGGCGGCATGAACGTCGTGTTCGTCTACAAGGACGGCTCGATCGTCACCCCGCAGTCCGACTCGATCCTCGAGGGCATCACGCGCGACTCGATCCTGCAGCTCGCTCGTGACCGCGGCCACCACGTCGAGGGACGCAACGTCTCGCTCGACGAGTGGCGTCAGGGCGTGGCATCCGGAGACATCGTCGAGGTGTTCGCGTGCGGCACCGCCGCGGTGGTCACCCCGATCGGCATCCTGAAGGGCCGCGACTTCATCGACGAGCAGCCGACCGGCACCCTCGCGCTCGAGCTGCGCGAAGAGCTCACGAACATCCAGTACGGCCGCGCCGAAGACAAGCACGGCTGGCTGTACCGCCTCGACGCCTGACCCGCGTCGTCTCACGGAGGGGTTCCCGGATGCCGGGGGCCCCTCCGTCGCGAGTGTGGGGGTCGCAGCCCATCCGCGGCCCGAGCGCCCCGTGATCCACGTATGAACGCGACGCGCGCGCAGAAACGCGTGCGCCCGTGTTTCTCGGCGAGGGGCGTCTTCACCCGGGGAGAGGGACGGGGGCGGCCCCGCGCGTGTCGGAGGGCGCGGATAGGCTGGCACGGTGAAGATCGCTCGTTTCAGCCACCAGGATGCCCTTCGCTACGGGATCGTCGACGACGGCGAGCTCGTGGTGCTCGCCGGAGACCCGATGTTCGCCGGATTCGACACGACGGGGGAGCGCATCCCCCTGTCCGAGGTCGCGCTGCTCGCGCCGGTCATCCCGCGCTCGAAGGTCGTCTGCATCGGCAAGAACTACCACGACCACGCCGCCGAGATGGGCGGGGAGGCACCGGCCGAGCCGCTGATGTTCCTCAAGCCCAACACCTCGGTCATCGGCCCGAACGATCAGATCGTGCGCCCGACGAAGCTCAGCTCGCGCACCGACTACGAGGGTGAACTGGCCGTCGTCATCGGTCGCATCGCCAAGAACGTCCCCGCCGAGCGCGCGGGCGAGTACATCTTCGGCTACACCGTCGCCAACGACGTCACTGCTCGTGACCTCCAGGCCACAGACGGCCAGTGGTCCCGCGCCAAAGGCTTCGACACGTTCTGCCCCGTCGGCCCCGTCATCGAGACCGACCTCGACCTGAAGGCCGCGTCCATCACGACGCGCGTGAACGGCGAGGTGCGTCAGCAGGGCCCCGTGTCCGACATGATCCACGACATCCCCGCCCTCATCGCCTACGCCAGCGCCGTGTTCACCCTGCTCCCGGGCGACCTGATCCTCACCGGCACGCCGGCGGGCATCGGCTCGTTCGACGCCGGCGACGTCGTCGAGGTCGAGATCGACGGCATCGGGGTGCTGCGCAACACCGCGCGAGATGCCTGAGATCCCGACGCCCGCGGGCGTCGATCTCGCCGCCACTCAGCGCCGGACGGTGCGAGTGCTCGCGGCGGGGCAGGTGCTCACGGGTGTCGCGTTCGGGGCGACGCTGTCGCTCGGGGCGTTGCTGGCCGCCGACCTGTCGGGTCAGGAGGCGTTGTCGGGCTTCGCGACGGCATCGGTCACCCTGGGCGCGGCGCTCACCGCGATCCCGCTCGCTCGACTGGCCGGCCGCCGAGGCCGGCGTGTCGCCCTGACGACGGGCAACATGGCCGCGCTCCTCGGCATCGCGGTCGTCGTCACCGCGGCGGCGCTGCGCGCGTTCCCCCTGCTGTTGGTCGGCATCGCCCTGATCGGCGCCGGCAACGCGGCGACCCTGCAGTCGCGGTTCGCCGCCACCGACCTCTCCACCACCTCGCGCCGCGGGCGCGACCTGGCGACCGTGGTGTGGGCGACGACGGTGGGCGGTGTGGTCGGGCCCCTGCTCCTGGCACCGGGTGAGCTCATCGGCGCGAGCGTGGGCATGCCTCCGCTCACCGGGGCGTACCTGTTCTCGTTCGCCGCGCAGGTCTGCGCCTTCGGGCTGTACGTGCTCGTGTTGCGCCCGGATCCGCTGCTGCTCGCCCAGCGCCTCGACCGCGAGCGCACGGCATCCGCCACCGCTCCCGCCCCCGAGGCCGATCGTCCGTTGACCGCCCGCTTCGCGATGCTCGCGGTCGCGGCCTCGCACGTCACGATGGCGTCGGTCATGGCGATGACTCCGGTGCACCTCTCGCACATCGTCGCTCCGGATGCCGTGACCCTGGCCGTCGGTGTCACGATCGCCCTGCACGTGTTCGGTATGTACGGGCTGTCGCCGCTGTTCGGCGGGCTGGCGGACCGGTGGGGGAGGATCCCCGTGATCCTGCTGGGGCAGGTGCTGCTGGCCGCATCGCTCGCTGTGGCCGCCGCCTTCTCGGACACGCAGGGCGGAGTCCTCGTCGCCCTCGTTCTGCTCGGGCTGGGGTGGAGCGCGGCGACCGTGGCGGGCTCCGCGCTGTTGACCGAAGCCACACCCCTCGCCCTGCGTCCTCGACGTCAGGGCCGCAGCGACACCCTCATGACCGCGTGCGCGGCGGTGGGTTCCGTGCTCGCCGGAGTCATCCTCGGCCTCGTCGGCTACGGCGGACTCGCGCTGTGGGCGTTCGTGCCGGTCACGCTGGTGTGCGCGGGGGCGGTCGTCGTCGGGTCCCGCCGGCCGATACCCGCCGCGTGAGGCACGGGGCGTGTCGTTTCGAGCCCCGTCCTCGTGACGGTCCTCGGTGGCTCACGCGTCAACGCGCCGCCGGGTGAGCCGACGGGCGTGGGGCGCCTCAGATCGCGTAGACCAAGCCGTCGAAGGCCGAGAGGTCCTCGCCGCCGCGGACGCCGAGCGCGTGCAGAGCCCGGTCGACGTCGAGTTCGTCGTTGAACACGTGGAATGCCACGCGGGCTCGACCCGCGCGCCCCGACGCCGTGATCCCGTGGGCGGTCAGTTGGGCGAGGGCTTCACCCGTGGCATCCGGCCAGGTGACGATCGCCGAGGGGCGCTCGGGGTGCTCCAGGCCGAGGCCCTCGCGGAAGCGTGCCGCCAGGCCCGTCACGTGCGCGTAGGTCGCCGTGATGTCGGTGTCGGCGAACAGGGCGAGCGCGGGGGCGGCCCCCACGAACGCCTGCCACGCGGGCGAGACGTCGAAGCGGCGGGCATCGGCGGCGAGGGTGCCGCCCGTGCCGTAGCAGGACGACCACGGGTCGTCGCCCGCGTACCACCCGGCCTGTACGGGCCGGATCTCGCTCGCGAACGCGGGCGTGATCGTGAGGAAGGACACGCCGCGGGGGCAGCAGAGCCACTTGTAGGCGTGGCAGATCGTCGCGTCGAACATGGTCGCGTCGACGGGGAGCCACCCCGCGGCCTGGGTGAGGTCGCAGAGGGTGCGCGCTCCGGCGCGGGCGGCCGCGGCGGCGATGCCCGCGGCATCCGCGACCTCTCCGGTGGCCGACTGCACGAGCGAGAAGGCGACGAGCCAGGTGTCGGGGGAGACGGCGGCGGCGAGTTCCCGAAGGGGAGCCGTGCGCAGTCGCACGCCCCGGCCCGCGTGGGCGAACGGGGCGACGAGCGACGAGAAGTCGCCCTCGGCGCACAGCACTTCGGCGCCATCGGGCACCGAGGCGGCCAGCAGCGCCACCTGGACCGACGTCTGCGAGCCGATCGCGACGTCGCTCACCGGGGAGCTCACGAGACGCGCGTACGAGGCTCGAGCCTCTTCGACGGCCAGGGACGCAGCGACGACGTCGGGTCGACCGGATGCCGCCGACTCGAGGTCGGCGCGGACCGCGGCCACCGTGGCGCGCGAGGGCAGGCCGAGGGTGCAGGCTGCGAGGTAGTCGCGGCCGCCGGCGAAGTGCGATGCGAGGCTGCTCATGAACCCAGGATCTCGCCGCGCGTGTCATTGCACCAGAACAGGTGTTGCATGAAAACCATCACGTCTGCTTATGTATGCCCATGGTCGACATCGACGACTCCCTCGACGCGAACGCCCTGCGGGTGGTCAAAGCCATCGCCGACACCGGGTCGATCACGGCCGCCGCCCGAGCCCTCGGCTACAGCCAGCCCGCGGTGAGCCAGCAACTGCGGCGGCTCGAACGACGGGCCGGGATGCCGATCGTCGAACGCGTCGGCCGAGGCGTGCGTCTCACCGAGGCCGGGTCGATCCTCGCCCGTCACGCCGCCGCCGTGACCACGGCCCTCGACGCCGCAGCCGGGGATCTCGCCGAGCTCCGGGGACTTCGCGCCGGCCGGGTTCGCATCGCCGCCTTCCCCTCCGCATCGTCGACCGTGGTGCCGCGCGTGATCGCCGCCGTCACCGCGCGCCGCCCGGGCGTCTCGATCAGCTTCGTCGAGGCCGAGCCGCCCGAGGCCATCGCCGCCGTGCGCGAGAACCGTGCCGACATCGCCCTCACCTACAGCTACCCCGGTGATCGGCGCGAACATCTCGAGTCCGCGGCATCCGGTCTCTCGTCCCGCCTCATCGGCGACGACGACACCGTCGTGGTCGTGCCCACCGGTCACCCGGCCGCCGCGCACGACCCCATCGACCTGTCGCAGCTCGCGGGGGAGCGATGGATCGCGGGCTGCCCGCAGTGCCGCGGGCACCTTCTCGAAGCGTGCGGCCGGGCCGGGTTCACGCCAGACATCGCGTTCGAGACCGACAACTTCATCGCCGTCGAGAATCTGGTCGCCCAGGGGGTCGGCATGGCGATCCTGCCGCGGATGGCGGTGGCGTCGCTCCCGATGCTCGCGGGCATCGCGGCTCCTCGATTGCCCGCGGCCGAGGCGCGCACCCTGCACGTCGTGACCGCGCGGGGGGCCGAGCACGTGCCCGCGGTCGGAGCGGCGTTGGAGGTCATGGGCGAGGTGCTGGCCGATCACCTCCGGCACTCGGGAAGCGACACCGCCCGCCGGTAGGATCGAGGGGATGTCTGCCACGCCCGATCCCCGCACCACGACCGCCACCGGCGCCGACGTTCGCGTCCGCTTCTGCCCCTCACCCACGGGGCTGCCGCACGTCGGTCTCATCCGCACCGTCCTGTTCAACTGGGCCTACGCCCGGCACAACGGCGGCAAGCTCGTCTTCCGCATCGAAGACACCGATGCCGCGCGCGACAGCGAGGAGAGCTACCGGCAGCTCCTCGAGGCGCTGCGGTGGATGAACATCGACTGGGACGAGGGTGTCGAGGTCGGCGGACCCCACGCTCCGTACCGTCAGTCGCAGCGCCACGAGATCTACCGCGAGGTGCTCGACAAGCTCATCGCCGCGGGTGCGGTGTACGAGAGCTACTCGACCGCCGAAGAGATCGACGCGCGCAACGAGGCCAACGGCCGCGCGAAACAGCTCGGCTACGACAACTTCGACCGCGACCTCACGGACGAGCAGAAGGCCGCCTTCCGCGCCGAGGGTCGCGAGCCCGCGTGGCGCGTGCGCGTGCCCGACGAGGACCTCACCTTCGTCGACCTCATCCGCGGCGAGGTCACCTTCCCGGCCGGGTCGTTCCCCGACTTCGTGATCGTGCGCGCCGGCGGCATCCCGCTCTACACGTTCGTGAACCCCGTCGACGATGCGCTCATGGGAATCACCCACGTCATCCGCGGCGAAGACCTCATGCCCTCGACCGCTCGTCAGCTCGCGCTGTACCGCGCGCTGCTCGACGCCGGCGTCACCGACTTCCTGCCGCGCTTCGGCCACATGCCGCTCGTGCTGGGCGAGACCGGCAACAAGAAGCTCTCCAAGCGCGACCCGCAGGCCGACCTGTTCCTGCAGCGCGAGAAGGGCTTCATCCACGAGGGCCTGCTCAACTACCTCGCGCTGCTCGGCTGGTCGCTCGCGAGCGACCGCGACGTGTTCTCGCTCGACGAGATGATCGCCGCCTTCGACATCGCCGACGTGAACCCGAACCCGGCGCGCTTCGACCAGAAGAAGGCCGAGGCCATCAACGGCGATCACATCCGCATGCTGGATGCCGATGACTTCGCGACCCGGATCGTCCCCTACCTCGCGGGGGCGGGCTTCATCGCGGAGCAGCCCAGCGAGGAGCACCGCGCGATCATCGCCCAGGCGGCTCCGCTCGTGCAGGAGCGCGTGCAGCTGCTGGGCGAGGTCCCCGGCATGCTCGGCTTCCTCTTCGTGTCCGAGGTCGACTACGCCGAGGATGCGCTCAAGGGTCTGCCCGCGAATGCGGCGGAGGTGCTCGCGGCATCCGTTCGTGCCCTCGAGGGTGTCGACGACTTCACTGCCGCCGCCGTGCAGGAGGCCCTGTCGACGGCCCTCGTCGAAGAGCTCGGGCTTAAGCCCCGCGTCGCCTACGGCCCGCCGCGCGTCGCGCTGACCGGCCGCCGCATCTCGCCGCCGCTGTTCGAATCGATGGAGCTGCTCGGCAAGGCCGAGTCGATCCGCCGCCTCGAGGCGCTGGTCTCGCACCTGGGCTGAGACGCCCCCCGATCCCCGTGGCCTTCCGGTCGCGGGGATCGCGCGTTCTCGAGCGCGCGGCGGCGCCCGACGCAGAGGATGCGACGCGGATCGGTGAGCGAACCTCCGTCGTCGGCGCGGCTGGCGACGAGTCACCCGGGACGCGCCCGGGACGCGCCGAGCGGGGCGCCGGTTTGGCGCAGGGCTCCGCGTCACGTAAGATTGATCCTCGGCACGAGTTACGGCTCGAAGCCATTGGGGTATGGTGTAATTGGCAACACGGCGGTTTCTGGTTCCGTTGTTCTTGGTTCGAGTCCAGGTACCCCAGCTCTGTGAAAAGGCCCGGTGATCGGAAGATCCCGGGCCTTTCGCGTACCTCGCGCCGCGGCGGTGAGCGGCTCCGGGCCATCGAGGTGCGAACCGTAGGATGACCGGATGCGCCCCCGCGTCCCTTTTCTCGTGGTCGTCTCGCTCGTGGCCGTGCTGATGGCGGGCTGCAGCGCCTCGCCCGCGGCTCCGCGAGAGGCCAGCCCCACATCGACGTCGGCGTGCGCCGCGGCTTCGAGTCTCCCCTCGGGCGAGACGACACGGCTGTCGTTGACCGTCGCGGGCGAGGACCGCCTCTTCGACGTCCACGTGCCCGCCGGCCACGACGGCACCACACCGTCGCCGCTCATCCTGGGGTTCGCCGGGTATCGCGCGCCGGTCGGCGAACTCGAGCGCGAGGTCGGATTGAACGACAGCGGTGCGGTGGTCGTCTACCCTCAGCCCGCCAGTTCCGCCGTCGGCACGGGCTGGCAAGGAGCGCCGTACTCGTCCGGCGCCGATGACGTGGCCTTCACCACGGCGGTGCTCGACGACGTGGAATCGCGTCTGTGCATCGACACCGCGCGCGTGTTCGCGGCGGGAATGTCCAATGGCGGAGGGTTCGTCTCGCTGCTCTCGTGCGCTCTGCCCGAGCGCATCGCCGCGTTCGCGGTGGTCTCGGGAGCCGTGTACCCCGCGACCAACCCACCGTGCCCGGATGCCCGGCCGGTCCCCGTCATCGAGTTCCACGGCACCGCGGACGACGTCATCCCCTATGACGGCGGCACCCGCCACGACGCCGGGGTCGTTCCGGTGACGCTGTGGCTGTCGCAGCTCGTGGCCCGCAACGGGTGCACCCCGGAGCCACGGTCGGAGACGGTCTCCACGGGGGTCGAGAAGCAGAGCTGGACGGGATGCCGGGACCATGTCGCCCTCGTGCACTACCGGATCGACGGGGGAGGGCACGTGTGGCCCGGCGCCCCGGGGTCGGGCGAACACGTTGACGCGACGACCCTGATCGAAACCTTCTTCACAGCTCACCCTCTGCCGTGAACGGCGGATCGGCGAGAGGATGGCTCCATGGGACTCTTCGTACAGCGACCCGAGGAACCGAGCGAGTGGGCCGGGCTCCCCGGCGAACCGGCGCGGCCGAAGACCCGGGCCGAACTCCTGCCCGACGATGAGCACCCCGCGGCCGTTCCCGGGCTGCTCGACCTCGACGGTTCTTCGGTGACCTCGGTCGAGATCCCTCTCGGCGACTGAACCCGGCGCGCGCTCGGCGCGATCAAAGACTTCGCGGGTTAGCATCCGAGCGGGGACGCAGGATGTCTCCCTCCTCGCGGAAGAAGGTCCTCGTGAAGCGCTCCCTCGCTCTTCGGCTCGCCCTGGTCGTCACGGTCGGCGTCCTGCTCGCGGGCTGCGCGCCCGCGGCATCCGACACTCCCGTCGCGCCCGCGGCGGACGCTCCGAGTCCCGCCGCGTCGGTGGACGACCAGGCCTTCGCCCCCACGGTCGTCTCTCCCGAGGACCTCGACGGCAAGGACGCGACCGTGAAGATCGGCACCTCGCTCGTGCTCGCGGTCCCCGACGGCACCGAGGCCGAATGGACCGGGTCGACGGCCGACGTGGCGATCGCCGACTTCTCCCCGGGAGGGCCTTCCGAGGGTTCGGTGTTCCGCCCCGGCTTCCTGCCGCACGAGATCGGTCAGACGGCGGCCACCCTCACGGGCCCGGACGGCAAGACCCTCCGCTTCACCCTCTCCGTCATCGCCCCCTGAGAGGGTGGACGGAAGGGATCAGGATGCCAGCGGCCCGTCGAACAGGATCGTGGAGCGCCCGGTCTCGGCATCCGGGATCACTCTCGCCCTCACCTCGTACACCTCGGCGATGAGCGCCGGCGTGAGCACTTCGGCGGGGGCTCCCGCGGCGACGACGGCGCCCTCGCGCAAGACGAGCACGCTGTCGCAATAGGTCGCCGCGAGGTTGAGGTCGTGCAGGGCGATGATGCTCGTCACCGGCAGGGCAGCGACCAATGCCAGCACGTCGAGCTGGTGACGGATGTCGAGGTGGTTCGTCGGCTCGTCGAGCAGCAGCTCGCGGGGCTCCTGCGCCAGGGCGCGGGCGATCTGCGCACGCTGACGCTCTCCACCGGACAGGGTGTGCCAGAGGCGGTCGGCCTTGTCCGTCAGGGCGACCCGCTCGAGCGCCGCGGCGATCGCCTCCTCGTCGCCGCTGGTCGACCCGCCCCAGATCGGGCGGTGCGGAGTGCGACCGAGGCGCACGACATCGCGGACCATGATGTCGGCGTCGGTCTCGGCGTGCTGCGTGACCACCGCGACCGTGCGGGCGAGATCGCGGCGGCGCCACTGCGTCAGCGGCCGCTCGTCGAGCAGGACCTCGCCGGAGTCCGGCCGCGCCGCGCCCTGCAGCAGGCGCAGCAGCGAAGACTTGCCCGAGCCGTTGGGCCCGAGCAGACCCACGGTGGTCCCGGGGTCGGGATGCAGCGAGACGCCGTCGACGACGAGGGTTCCCCCGCGCGTCCAGCGCACCTCGCGGGTTTCGAGCGTCATGCGCGTCCCCTCCGTCGAACGAGCAGAGCGACGAAGACGGGGACGCCGACGATCGCCGTCCCGACCCCGACCGGCAGGGGCGTCGGAGCGAAGAGCGTGCGCGTCGCGGCATCCACCCACACCATGAACACGGCGCCGACGACCGCCGCGAGCGGGACCACGCGCATGTGACGCTGGCCGACCAGCAGGCGGACGGCGTGCGGCACGACGAGGCCGACGAAGCCGACCGCGCCGACGACGCTGACCAGGGCCGCGGTCATGAGGGCCGTCACGATGAGCAGCCCGACGCGGGTGCGGGCGACGGGAATGCCGAGCGAGGCGGCCACGTCGTCGCCGAACGTGAAGGCATCGAGGGCGCGTGCCGCGAACAGGCACACCGCACCCCCGACGACGACCACGACGGCGCACAGGACGACCTTGTCCCAGCGCATGCCCTCGAGCGAGCCGAGGAGCCAGAACATCACGCCCCGCGTCTCGTCGCTGTCGGCGACCGCGAACACGACGAGAGAGGTCAGCGCCGAGAAGAACTGCGTGCTGGCGACACCGGCCAGGATGACGCCCGAGGTACCGCCCGAGGTGAAGCGCGACAGCAGCAGCACGAGACCGAACGCGACCAGTGCGCCGACGAAGGCTCCGCCCGACAGGCCGAGGACCCCGCCGCCGATCCCGAGCACGCCGATCACGACCGCGCCGGTCGACGCCCCCGACGACACGCCCAGCACGAACGGCTCGGCGAGCGGGTTGCGCAGCAGCGACTGCATGACGACCCCGCAGAGCGCGAGACCTGCCCCGGCGCAGGCGGCGACCAGGGCGCGGGGGAGACGCTCCTCCCACACGATGGCGTTCTTCGCGGCCTTGACCGGGATGTCGGCGAGACCGAGGTGGTTCAGCAGCACGTCGCGCACGTTCACCAGCGACACGTCGGCGGGGCCGAGCGTGACCGCGACACCCACCGAGATCACCAGGACGACGAGGCCGGCGAGAGCGAGCAGGATGCCGAGTCCCGCGGAACCCCGACCGAGTCGGGCCCGCGAGACGACGGGCGCGCTCAGAGCGTGCTCCCGTTCTCGTCCCACCAGGCGCGGATCTTGTCGAGCGCGTCGACGAAGCGGATCGAGGGGTTCAGTTCCGCGCCGTGCAGCGCGATGTACCGCTTCTCCTTCACGGCGGTCATGGTGCTGGTGAGCGGGTCGCTCTCGAGGAACGCGATCTTGTCGGCGAGCCGGTCGCCCGGGAAGCGGTCCCGCTGCAGGTCGCCCAGCACCAGCACGTCAGGGTCGGCCGAGACCATGCTCTCCCACCCGACCGCGGGCCAGTCGTCGGTCTGCCCGGCGAACACGTTGGTCATCTTGGTGGTGGATGCCAGGAGTGCGGCGTTCGAGAATCCGCCCGCGACGTAGGGGGTCTTGGTGTCGGCGAACCAGAAGGCGACGCTGTGGCCCTCGAAGTCGATGCCCTCGGTCGCGGCGGCGGCCCGCTGCTGCAGCGAGGAGATCAGCGCCTCGCCGCGATCCGAGACGTCGAAGACGCGGGCGAGGTCGCGGATCTCGCCGTACAGCGCGTCGATCGTCAGCGGGGTGGTCCGCTTTCCGCCCGCGTTGAAGCTCACGTCTCCGTCGCAGTCGGTGGGGGAGAGGTAGGAGGCGATACCGGTCTCGGCGAAGCGATCCCGCGTGGCGACGCCACCCTGGGCGAAGTGGCGGCCGAACGAGGCGGTGACGAAATCGGGATCGGTTCCGAGCACGGCCTCGTACGAGGGGGCGTTGTCGGACAAACGGGGAATGGCGGCGTTCGCCTCGGCGAGCGAGTCCAGGACAGGATCGGTCCAGGATGCCGTGCCGACCATGCGGTCCTGGAGCCCCAGCGACAGCAGGATCTCGGTGGAGTCCTGGTCGAGCGAGACCACGCGGCTGGGGGCCTGATCGACCGTGATCTCGCGCCCGCAGTTCTCCAGCGTCAGGGGGTAGACCGTGGCGCCCTCTCCGGCCGAGGTGGCGGAGGCTTCGGGAACGACCTCCGACGCTCCGCAGCCGGTCAGAGCGGCTGCGGCGGTCAGCAGGACGAGGGGGAAGGCGAGGGCGCGGGCGCGTGGCATCCGGGAACTCCGTAGGGATCGTGGAACGAGCGGCCCGACGGCGGACCAAAGGTAAGGATAGCCTCACTTTCTGCGCGGCCGAGTCGCGGTTCTTCGTTCGTGTGGCAAATCGCGCTGTCGCTGGATTGCTTTCCCCGTTCGCATTTCTGCTGCCGTGTGTGGTTTCGTGTTGTATCGTGTGGGAATCTTCGAAGGGGATTCCCGTGTACGCAATGGAGCGCCAGCAGCTCATAGAGCGCGAACTGCGCGACGTCGGACGCGTCAGCGTCGTCGACCTCGCCCGCCGCTTCGACGTCACGACCGAGACCGTCCGCCGCGACCTGGACCGCCTCGAGTCGCTCGGATCCCTGCGCCGCGTCCACGGCGGGGCGGTCGACATCGGTCGCGCCAGCACTGCTGAGTCCCCCCTCACCGAGCGCCGCGAGCGCCACCGCGATGCCAAGCGCGCGATCGCCACCGAAGCCGTGTCTCTGCTCGGACCGGACTTCCGCGGCTCGATCTTCGTCGACGCCGGCACGACCCCCGCCGAGGTCGCCTCGCTCCTTCCCGCCGCTCTCGGAGCGGGCATCGGCGGTGTCGAGGTGGTCACGCACTCCCTCGAAGCCGCACACCTGCTCGCCGGAGAGGAGCGTCTCTCGCTCACCACCATCGGCGGGCGCGTGCGCGGCGTCACCGCGGCCGCGGTCGGAGCGCACACCGTCCGCGCGATCGGACAACTGCGTCCGGATATCGCGTTCGTCGGAACGAACGGTCTCAGCGCCGGTTTCGGACTCAGCACCCCCGACCCCGAAGAGGCCGCGGTCAAGGCGGCCATCATCCAGTCCGCCCGTCGCGTGGTCCTCCTCGCAGACGCGGCGAAGTTCGGTGAAGAGCTGCTCGTCCGCTTCGCCCGACTCGACGAGCTCGACGTGCTCGTGACCGACGCCGCCCCTCCGGCGGCCCTTTCCGAGGCCCTCGCGGCCGCCGACATCGAGGTGCGCGTCGCATGATCGTCACTCTGACCGCCAACCCGTCCGCCGACCGCGCCGTCGTCCTGTCCGAGGCCCTGCAGCCCGGCGAGGTGCAGCGCGCCCTGTCGTCGCGCGAAGACGCCGGAGGCAAGGGCGTGAACGTCGCCCGCGTCGTCTCGGCCGCGGGAGCCCCCGCGCGCGCCGTGGTGCCGGTCAACGCCCACGACCCCTACCGGATGCTCCTCGAAGACACCGGCATCGCCCTCGACGCGATCGAGGTGGCCGGTCGGGCCCGGGCGAACCTCACGATCACCGACCCGGCGGGCGAGACGACCAAGCTCAACCTGCCGGGTGCCGAACTCTCGGCGGCCGAAGCCGACGCCCTCGTCGCGGGCGTCGTCGCCGCGTCGCAGGGCGCGACCTGGCTCGTCCTCGCCGGCTCGCTTCCGCCCGGAGTGCCGGTGTCGTTCTACGCCGACCTCATCGCCGCGGTGCGCGAGCGCTGGGGCGCCGCCGCCCCGCTCATCGCTGTCGATGCCTCCGGGCCGGCGCTCAGCGCCGTCGTCGCCACCGCCCGCCCCGACCTCATCAAGCCCAACCACGAGGAGCTCGCCGAACTCGTCGGCGAAGACCCCGCAGCCGACGACGACGTGCACGACGCCGCCTCGCGCCGCGCACGCACGCTGGTTCCGGGCCGCGTGGCATCCGCCCTCGTGACCCTCGGCGCTGACGGCGCCCTGCTCTTCACGGCTGACGGAACCTGGCGCGGTCGCGCCCCCCGCATCCAGGTCGCCAGCACCGTCGGCGCGGGCGACAGCTCGCTCGCCGGCTACCTGCTCGCCGACCTCGAGGGCGCGACCGCGCCCGACCGTCTCGCGCGCAGCATCGCCTACGGAGCGGCCGCCGCCACTCTGCCCGGCACGCAGGCGCCGACCCCCGACGATCTGCCCGCGGGGCCGATCGCCGTCACCGAATTCCCCACCCCCATCGCAACATCCTGACCACGGAGGTCACTGACAATGTCCGACATCATCACTCCGGAGCTCGTCACTCTCGACGCGCCCCTGGGCACCGACAAGCAGTCGGTGATCCGTGCTCTCGCCGAGCGCGTCGTCGCGCAGGGCCGCGCGCGCAGTGCCCAAGAGCTGTTCGACGACGCGTGGGCGCGTGAGCAGAAGGACGAGACCGGCCTGCCCGGCGGCATCGGCATCCCGCACGCGCGCAGCGCCTCGGTCACCGAGCCCACCCTCGCCTTCGCGCGGCTCACGCCCGGCGTCGACTTCGGTGCCCCCGACGGACCCGCCGACATCGTGTTCCTCATCGCGGCGCCCGAGGGTGCCGACGAGGCTCACCTCTCGGTGCTGTCACAGCTGGCCCGCAGCCTCATGAACAACGACTTCATGTCGGGCCTGCGTTCCGCGCAGACGCCCGCCGAGGCCGTGACGCTCATCACGGCTGCCATCACCCCGGCCGCCGCACCCGCGGCAGCCCCGGCGGCGGCAGCGCCCGCGGCCACGCGCGCCGAGGCCCGCACCGCCACCAAAACCAAGAAGATCGTCGCCGTCACCGCGTGCGCCACGGGCATCGCCCACACCTTCATGGCCGCCGACGCGCTCACCGCCGCCGGCGCCGAGACCGAGGGCGTCGAGCTCATCGTCGAACCGCAGGGCTCGAGCGGCTACAAGGCCCTTCCGCAGAGCGTGATCGACGACGCCGACGCCGTGATCTTCGCGGTCGACGTCGACGTGCGCGAGCCGCAGCGCTTCGCGGGCAAGCCCGTCGTCCGCGCGGGCGTCAAGCGCGGCATCGAGCAGCCGAAGCAGCTCATCGCCGAGGCCCTCGCCGCCAGCGAGAACCCGAACGCCGCTCGCGTGCAGGGCGGTGGCGCCGCGGCATCCGCTCCGGACGCCCCCGTCGCGCAGCAGTCGGTGGGGCGCCGCATCCAGCGCTGGCTGCTGACGGGTGTCAGCTACATGATCCCGTTCGTCGCCGGTGGTGGTCTGCTCATCGCGCTCGGCTTCCTGCTCGGTGGCTACGAAGTCACCAAGAACGCCGCGAACGTCATCATCCAGAACTCGCTCTGGGACCTGCCGACCGAGAACATCACCTCGTCGTTCGGCCCGGTGGGTCAGTACCTCGGGTCGGTCGCCTTCATGATCGGCGCCACGTCGATGGGCTTCATCGTCGCCGTGCTCGCGGGCTTCATCGCCTACGCGATCGCCGACCGCCCCGGCATCGCGCCCGGCTTCGTCGCCGGTGCCGTCGCCGTGCTCATGAACGCCGGCTTCATCGGCGGCATCATCGGTGGTCTGCTCGCGGGCTTCATCGCCTGGTGGCTCGGTCGCTTCGACGCGCCCCGCTGGCTCCGCGGCCTCATGCCCGTGGTCATCGTGCCGTTCCTCGGTTCGATCTTCGCCTCGGGGCTCATGATCCTGTTCCTCGGTCGTCCGATCGCGGCCCTCATGGCGGCGCTCACCGACGGTCTGACCTCGCTCGCCGCCAGCGGTGCCGGAGCCATCGTGCTCGGCGTCATCCTCGGTCTGATGATGTGCTTCGACCTCGGTGGACCCGTCAACAAGGTGGCGTACGTCTTCGCCACCACGGGGCTCGCCGCCGCGACCCAGACGAACACCACCCCGTACCTGATCATGGCGGCCGTCATGGCCGCCGGCATGGTGCCCCCGCTCGCGATGGCCCTCGCCTCGACGCTGCTCGCCCGCAAGAAGTTCACCCCGGTCGAGCGCGAGAACGGCGCGGCCGCGTGGCTGCTCGGTGCGTCGTTCATCTCCGAGGGCGCGATCCCGTTCGCCGCGGCCGACCCGCTGCGCGTCATCCCCGCGTCGATGGTCGGTGGCGCTATCACGGGTGGTCTGAGCATGCTGCTCTCGGTGCAGTCGTTCGCACCTCACGGAGGCATCTTCGTCTTCTTCGCGATCAACCCCTTCTGGGGTTTCGCCCTCGCAATCGTGGCGGGTACCGTCGTGACAGCGCTGATCGTCGTCGCCCTCAAGGGCATCGGCCGCAGCACGCAGGACGCCGCCGTCACCGAGGCTGCTCCCGCAGCCACGGTCGCCGCGTAACACCCCGTCGAATCGGAAGGATTCACCATGGCAGAACGTCAGGCCACCATCGCGAGTGCCTCGGGCCTCCACGCCCGCCCCGCGAAGCTCTTCGTGCAGGCCGTGCAGGAGAAGAAGATCCCCGTCACGATCGCCGCCGAGGGCGGTGCCGACCTCAACGCCGGCAGCATCCTGTCGCTCATGGGCCTCGGCGCCGGTCACGGCACCGTCGTGACGCTGAAGGCCGAGGGTGAGGGTGCCGAGCAGGCGCTCGACGAGCTCGTCGCCCTTCTCGAGACCGATCTCGACGCGCAGTAAGCGCCTCTTCCCAGAACACCGGATGCCACGGCCCCAGGGCTCGTGGCATCCGGTGTTTTTGGCGTCAGGGGGTGCGGAACTCCTGAGAACTCGACAACCGATGCTGATCTCTCGGGTCTCCGCTCGCACGCTCGCCGCATTCTCAGGGGATGGGGCACGCTGCGGTCGTCACACCTCGACCGAGTCGCCCGGCTTGAGGTCGACGAACGAGCCGCCGTTCTGCTCGACGGCCCAGGTGAGGCGCGCGTCGCCCATCTGCTTGCCGGCGACCGACAGGGTCATGTCGTGCGTGGCGAAGACGCGCTCGGGCTTGACGTCGAGGACGTAGTCGATGACCTCGCCGATCTTCAGCCAGGGGGCGCCGACCGGTGCCGCGAGCAGGGCGATCTTCTTGTGCTTGGGCACCGCGTAGGAGTCGCCCGGGTAATACACCGCGTCGTTCACGAGGACGCCGACGTTGTCGACCACCGGAATGGAGGAGTGGATGACCGCGTGCTTCCCGCCGAAGAACTCGAGGTGGAAGGGGCCGAGGTCGAGAGTGTCGCCCGGGTGTACCACGGTGACCTCGAAGCCCGCGGCGGCCTCGCTCACGCCCTCGGGTCCGTAGATCGGCACGCCCGGGTGCGCCTTCTGCAGGCGTGTGAGGTGCTCTGGCGTCCAGTGATCCGCGTGCTCATGCGTGATCACGACCCCCGCGAGGTTCGTGAGGTCGTCCAGCGGCGAGGTGAAGCTGCCCGGATCGATCACGAGCGAGTGACCGGATTCGACGAGGACCAGGGCGGCGTGTTCGTGCTTCGTGAGGCGCATGTTCCGAGTCAACTCCCGACGGCGGGAGAGAGGCAAGCGCTGGCGCGAAGGGTGAACAGCGTCTAACGGCTCTTCCCTGAGCGCCCAACTCGCGGTACCGTGGCCGGACACGCCCGGGATTTCGACGGCTCGGCCTCGATTTTGCGTGCGCGTCAATCGTGATGCATACTTGAACGGTTGCGACGCGGCCCCATCGTATAGCGGCCTAGTACGCCGCCCTCTCACGGCGGTAACGCGGGTTCGAATCCCGCTGGGGTCACCAACACGACGAAGAGCTTCGACCGAATGGTCGGAGCTCTTCGTCGTTGTGGTGGGTGCGGCCGGGGAGAAGGAGCTCGCGAACGCTCGAGTGGACTCGGATGCCGAGACGATCCGGCATCCGATCCCCGGCTCCTTCCGTCGGTCCGAGGCTGCTGAGCGTTGCAGCTCAGCCTTCGCGCGCCTCGCGACGGCGCCGCAGCGCCCGGCGCACGCCCCACGTCACCGCGAGGACCACTGCCGCGACCGCGATCCAGGGCAGCAAGAAGCCGAGGCCGATCACGATGCCGTTGAGCGTGGCCACCAGACCGTTCCAGCCGGCGCCGAGCCCGTCGCCGAAACCGGCGGGGTCGGCGGCGACGGCGGGGGAGCGTTCGACGAGCTGCACGCTGAGCGACGACATCGCGACCTGTGTCTCGACCGACTGCAGCACCTGACGGTCGGAGTCCAGTTGCGCCTGTCGCTCGGCCAGGGCGGATTCCGCCGTGATCAGGTCGGACACCGAGCCCGCCTTCGCCATCAGCTCCGTCAGTCGCGCCACCGAAGCCTCGCCGGCCGCGACGCGCGCGCGCAGGTCGACCGTCTGCTCGGTGACGTCGGAGCGGTTGACGGTCGTGGCCGTGATCACTCCGACCTGGCGCAGTCCGTCCATCGTGCTCGCGAGGGCGGCGGCGGGGACGCGCACGGTGATCCAGCCCGAGGATGCTGCGGGCCCGGTCGCCGAGCCCTCATACGGCACCGCGCCGATCGCACCGCCCAGCTGCGACGACTCGACGTATCCGCCCGCCCCGGTCGCGGCGGAGCCGATCGCGTCGATCGCCGCGGCGATGTCGTCCACTTCGACCGTGCTGGAGCCGGTGGCGACGATGTCGCGGCTCGCCGCGTCGCGCGCCGCCGCGTCTCCCGCGGCGGCCCCGGACGACGAGGACGACCCCGCGGCCTGCTCGCCCGGGGCGATCGGCGCGACGGGTGGGTTTAGGGCGGATCCGCTCGAGTACTGGTCCGTGAGCCCCTGGCTCTCGGCCCCGGCGACGGTGCTCGATCCGCTGGACCCCGAGGTGGCGGTCAGCGACGGGCCGACGAATGCGGCGACCACGACCACGGCGGCCGCGGCTCCGGCGCCCGTCCAGATCCCGCGACGACGGCGGCGCGTGCGCTCGCGCTCGTCGGCGATCCGGCCGAAGACGGCGGCTTCGATGGCATCCATCCGGTCGGCGGGGAGAGGGGGAAGAGTGGGCGTGGTCATGGGGTCTCCGTCTCCATCGCGGTGGCGCGCACCCGGGAGCGGATGCGGGAGAGGCGGTTGCGAACGGTCCCGTGCGACACGCCCAGCGAGGCGGCGGCGGCTTCGTACCCGTAGCCCTCGGCGGCGCACAGGCGGAAGATCTCGCGGTCGAGGTCGCTGAGCCGATCGACGGCGGCCAGCATCGCGGCCACGGTCTGCGCCTGCACGACCTGAGCCTCGACGTCGACGGCCGAGGGGATCTCGTCGTCGAGCGCCGCGTGCGATCCATGGCGACGACGCGCCCTCAGTCGGTTCTGCGCCTGCAACCGGCAGACGGTCGCGAGCCAGGGCAACAGGGACTCGCCCTCGAGCCGCAGCGACGGAATCTTCCGCCAAGCGACCACGAACGTCTCCTGCACCACGTCCTCGGCGTCCGCGGGCTCGCCGACCAGACCGAAAGCGATCCAGTACACGGGTCGCGCGTACGCCCGATACAGCTCGCGATACGCGACCTCCGACCCGCCGGCGGCGCGCGCCACGAGGGCCCTGTCGTCGATGACTCCGTGGGTCATGGCATCCGTTCCGCTCTCCGGGTGAGCCCCGGGAAGCACTCTCTCACTCAGAGGTGTCCGGCCCGCGCGGATCGTCTCACGGATGTACGCACGTTATGAGCACTAGGTGCACAACCCCGTGCCCGGCGGGAGCGAGCGGATAAACTCGAGCGTTTCCCCGATGAAAGGCCCCGCGATGGAGCTGCAGCTCGACCCCCTCTTCCAGACGATCACGCTCGTCGTGCTCGTGCTGATCCTGGTCGCCGACCTGCTGATCATCCTCAAACGCCCGCACATCCCGGCGGCGAAAGAGTCGACGCTCTGGGTCGTGTTCTACGTGACCCTCGCGCTCATCTTCGCCGGCGTCCTCTGGATCGTCGCCGGGGGAGAAGTCGCGGGACAGTTCGTGGCGGGCTGGCTGACCGAGTACAGCCTCTCGATCGACAACCTCTTCGTGTTCGTGCTGATCATGGGGCAGTTCGCGGTGCCGCGTCGGTACCAGCAGGAGGTGCTGATGGTGGGAATCATCATCGCGCTCATCCTGCGCGGCGCCTTCATCCTGGTCGGCGCGACGATCATCGAGAACTTCAGCCCGATCTTCTACCTGTTCGGTGCGTTCCTGGTCTACACGGCGATCCGCCAGGCGTTCCCGGGCGACGACCACGACGACGACTCGCAGAAAGAGAACCTCATCGTGCGGACGCTGCGTCGCGTGCTGCCGATGAGCGACTCGTACGACGGCAAGAAGGTCATCACGCGCGTCAAGGGCAAGAAGCTCTTCACCCCGATGATCATCGTGTTCGTCGCGATCGGCGTGACCGACCTGCTGTTCGCGATCGACTCGATCCCGGCGATCTTCGGCATCACGCAGAGCCCGTTCATCGTCTTCACGGCCAACCTCTTCGCGCTGATGGGTCTGCGCCAGCTGTACTTCCTGCTCGGCGACCTGCTCGACCGCCTGAAGTTCCTGCACTACGGCATCGCGTTCATCCTCGCGTTCATCGGTGTGAAGCTGATCCTGCACGCGATGCACGTCAATGAGCTCTCGTTCATCAACGACGGTGAGCCCATAGAGTGGGCGCCCGAGATCTCGACGTGGGTCTCTCTCGCGGTGATCGTGGTGTCGATGGCGGTCGCGACGATCGCCAGCCTCATCGCCGCCCGCCGCGAGCCTGCGTCCGTCGACGGCCCTCGGGATGCCGCGGCCGACGTCGCCAACGAGAAGGGGACGCCCCGCACGGTCGAGCAGCCGAAGGGCGACTGAGCCGACGAGGACCCTGCGCGTCGACGACCCGCAGCCTGTCGAAGGGTCCGGGCCCCCGCAACCCCCGCCGGGCTCAGCCACCTGAGGCCACGGCATCCGGAATCTAGAACGCGCGCAGATTCGCCTGAAGTCCGCCGTCGACGTACTCCTCGCGGAGGATGCCACGCCGACGCAGGATCGGCACGAGGTCATCGAGTACGCGATGCACGGTGACAGGGTGCAGGTCGCCCCACAGCAGGACGCCGTCGTTGCCCCACTCGCCGAGTTCTTCGATGCGGTCGGCGAACTCGTCGGCCGTCCCCACGAAGCCGGAGCCGTCGTTCAGGCGGCCCAAGCGTGCGTGCGCGGCGAGGATCGTGCGCAGGGGAGCGTCGTCGTCGTGCTTTCCGACGAGCCGCTTGATGCTGCCCTCCGACACGTGCTCGCCGAAGATCGACCGGTCGAGCGGCTTGTCGAGGTCGAGACCGGTGAGGTCGGTCTCGAGATCGCTCGACTGCTTGCGGGCGATGGTGACGAGCGCCTCGTCATCGGGGTGAGCGGATGCCGCGACCAGGCGGTCGGCTTCCTCCGGCGACGAGACGAGCACGGGCTGGATCGCGAAGAGGATCTTGATGTCTGCCGATGTGCGCCCGGCGGCCTCGGCTGCCGCGTGGATGCGGCCGCGGTAGGCCCGGATGCTCTGTTCGTCGAGAGGTGCGAGCGCGAGCTGCACGTCGGAGTTGTGCCCGGCGAACGACAGGCCGCGGCCGGATCCGCCGGGGGACACGATCGCGGGCTCGCCGTCGGTGAAGGGCACCGCGTTCAGCGGCCCGTCGAAGCCGAAGTGCTCTCCCCGGTGCCGCACCGCCTCGAGCTTCGTGCCGTCGGCATAGACACCCGTCTCTTCATCGGCGACGAGAGCGCCCTCGCCCCAGCTGTTCCAGAGCTTCCGGATGCCGTCGAGCCACTCCTCCGCCCGGTCGTAGGCCGCATCGTGCCCGAGCTGCGGCGCGGTCGAGAAGTGGCGCGCGCTGCCGGTGTCGGTGACGACGTTCAGGCCGAGACGGTGGCCGCTCAGGTGCTGGAGCGTCGCGAACTGTCGAGCGGCGGTGTACGGCAGGTACGCGGCCGGGTTGACCGTCGGCACCACGCCCAAATGCTGCGTCGCCGCGAACAGGTACGGTGCGAGCAGTAGCGGGTCGTGCTTGGGCCCGCCGAAGGCGTGACGCACGCGCAGGTCGATCGTGTCGGCGCTGCCCAGCGAGGGCGCGTCTTCGATGATCAGCAGGTCGAAGCCGGCCTGCTCGAGCGTGCGGGCGGAGTCCTGGTAGAGGCCGGGCTCGGTCCAGCGGTGGTTCCAGCGCAGGTAGGGGTGGCCCCACCCGTGGGGGCCGAAGCCGCGCGCGAGGAACCAGCCGAAGTGCTGCAGCCGGCTCACAGCACGACCGTCTCGCGCTCGAGCACGGGGACGCGCACGAGCGCCTGTTCGAGGTCGGCGAGCAGGTCGTCGATGTCTTCGATGCCGATCGACAGGCGGATCGTGCCGGGGAAAACGCCCGCCCGCTCGCGCTCGGCGACGGTGCGGGCGGCGTGCGAGGTGCTCTGCGGGTGCAGCACGAGCGAGCGCACGTCGCCGAGGTGGGTCATGTGCGTGATGACCTCGACCGACTGCACGACGTGGCGCGCCGCCTCGAGACCGCCGCGCAGGGTGACGGTGAAGACCGACCCGAAGCCGCGCGTCAGGTAGCGCTCACCGAGACCGTGGTGGGGGTGCGAGTCGAGACCGATGTAGTCGACGCGCTCGACCTCGGGGCGCTGTTCGAGCCAGCGGGCGACGGCGAGGGCGTTCTGCGACTGCCGCTCGACGCGCAGGCTCAGGGTCTCGATGCCCTGGCCGATCAGGAAGGCGTTCAGCGGCGAGGGCGAGGGGCCGAACCGCGGCGCCACGCTCTCGCGGATGTACTGCCCGCGCGCGCGGGCGCCGTACTTCTCGGCGTAGCTCGCCCCGCCCAGACGGTCGGTCTGCACGAGGTGGGCAAAGCGGTGACCGGATGCCGCGGCGTCGAATCGACCGTCGTCGACGATGACACCGCCGAGCACGGCACCCTGACCCGCCAGGAACTTGCTCGCCGAGTGCACGACGACGGCGGCCCCGTGCTCGATCGGGCGAAGCAGGTACGGAGTGGTGAACGTGCTGTCGACGACGAGCGGGATGCCCTGCTCGGCGCCGATGGCCGCCACCGCGGCCACGTCGAGCACGTCGTTGCGGGCGTTCGAGAGCGTCTCGGCGAAGAGGGCCCGCGTGCGGGGCGTGATCGCGGCGCGCCAGGCGTCGAGGTCGTCGGTGTCGACGAAGGTCGTTTCGACGCCGAGGCGCGCGAGGTTGTCGAGCAGGAGGCCGCGCGTGCCCTCGTAGATGTGCTCCGACACGACGACGTGGTCGCCGGCTCCGGCGAGGGCGAGCAGCGCGACGGTGACGGCCGCCTGACCGCTCGAGACGAGCACGGCCTGGTCGCCGCCCTCGAGCGAGGCGAGACGCTCTTCGACCGCGTGCACTGTGGGGTTGCCGGTGCGGCTGTAGCCGAAGCCCGTGCCCTCGCCGAAGTGCGCGGCCGACTCGTCGAGGTCGCTGAACGTGAAGCCCGCCGTGAGGTAGATCGGGGTCGCGCGCGGGCTCGCCTGCGCGGTCGCCGCTCCTGCGTGGACCTGGCGAGTGGAGAAACCGGTGTCGGCGCCTGCGGCCATGGCGCACTCCTTCCTTCGGGTCGGCCCAGATTCGCACGCGCGGGCTCCGGGCGGCGAAACGTGCGTCGCTCTGTGACGCCGCCGACGCGGCATCCGCCACCCGTCCCCGGCGGCGGGGGTGTCGGACGCCGGTGGTATCGTGACGACGTGCGGATCGCTCGCCTCCTCCTTAGCGGCCGCGACGAGACCTTGTTCTAGGCCTCTCTCGTCGCGGAGTTCGTCGCGGGCCTCACACCCCCTTCCGAGGAGAAACGCAAACATGAGCACGATTCCCGAGAACCCTCGCACCCTGGCCGAGAAGGTCTGGGACGACCACCTCGTGGTTAAGGGCGAGAACGGTCAGCCCGACCTCATCTACATCGACCTCCACCTCGTGCACGAGGTGACGAGCCCTCAGGCCTTCGACGGCCTGCGCGCCGAGGGTCGCCCCGTGCGCCGGCTCGACCTGACGATCGCGACCGAAGACCACAACACCCCGACCCTCGACATCGACAAGCCGATCGCGGACCTCACCAGCCGCACGCAGATCGAGACGCTGCGCCGCAACGCCGACGAGTTCGGCGTGCGCATCCACTCGCTGGGCGACAAGGAGCAGGGCATCGTCCACGTGGTCGGCCCGCAGCTCGGCCTCACCATGCCGGGCATCACCGTCGTGTGCGGCGACTCGCACACCTCGACCCACGGCGCGTTCGGCGCGATGGCGTTCGGCATCGGCACCAGCGAGGTCGAGCACGTGCTCGCCACCCAGACCCTGCCGCTCAAGCCCTTCAAGACGATGGCCATCACCGTGGAGGGCGAGCTGAAGCCCGGCGTCACCGCGAAGGACATCATCCTCGCGATCATCGCCAAGATCGGCGCCAACGGCGGCCAGGGCTACGTGCTCGAGTTCCGCGGCAGCGCGATCCGCTCCCTCTCGATGGAGGGGCGCATGACGATGTGCAACATGTCGATCGAGGCCGGCGCCCGCGCGGGCATGATCGCCCCCGACGAGACGACCTTCGCCTACGTCAAGGACAAGCCCCACGCCCCGCAGGGCCAGGACTGGGACGACGCGGTCGCCTACTGGCGCACGCTGCCGAGCGACGAGGGCGCGGTCTACGACGCCGAGGTGTTCCTCGACGCCGCCGAGCTCGAACCCTTCGTCACCTGGGGCACGAACCCGGGCCAGGGCGTCTCGCTCAGCGACGTCGTTCCGACCCCGGCCGACATCGCCGACCCCAACGAGCGCGCCGCCGCCGAACGGGCGCTCGAGTACATGGACCTGCAGGCCGGCACCCCGATGAAGGACATCCCAGTGGATGCCGTGTTCATGGGTTCCTGCACCAACAGCCGCATCGAAGACCTCCGCGCCTTCGCCTCGGTCATCGAGGGACGCACCAAGGCCGAGAACGTCCGCGTCATGGTCGTGCCGGGATCGGCGCGCGTGCGCCTCGAAGCCGAGGCCGAGGGCCTCGACAAGGTCTTCACCGACTTCGGCGCCGAATGGCGCTTCGCGGGGTGCTCGATGTGCCTGGGCATGAACCCCGACCAGCTGGCCCCGGGGGAACGCTGCGCGTCGACCTCGAACCGTAACTTCGAAGGACGCCAGGGCAAGGGCGGGCGCACGCACCTCGTCTCGCCGCTGGTCGCCGCGGCCACGGCCGTGCGCGGAACGCTGTCGAGCCCGGCCGATCTGGGCCCCGTTCCCACCGAGACCGTTTCGACCGGGGCGGAGGCCTGACATGGAGAAGTTCACCACGCACACCGGTGTCGCCGCGCCTCTGAAGCGCTCCGCCGTCGACACCGACCAGATCATCCCCGCGGTGTTCCTCAAGCGCGTCACCAAGACCGGCTTCGAAGACGCCCTGTTCTCGAACTGGCGCCAGGACCCCGGGTTCGTGCTCAACCAGGACGCCTACCGCTCGGCATCCGTCCTCGTCGCCGGCCCCGACTTCGGCACCGGATCCAGCCGCGAGCACGCCGTGTGGGCGCTGCGCGACTACGGGTTCCGTGTCGTGCTGAGCCCCAAGTTCGCCGACATCTTCCGCGGCAACTCGGGCAAGCAAGGCCTGGTCACGGGCGTGATCACCGAGGACGAGGTCGAGCAGATCTGGGCCGTCCTCGAGGCGAACCCGGGCATCGAGATGACCGTGGACCTTACCGCGAAGACCGCCACGGTCGGCGACCTCCAGGTCTCGTTCGAGATCGACGATTACACTAGGTGGCGGCTTCTCGAAGGGCTCGATGACATCGGGCTCACTCTGCGTGACGAAGACAAGATCACGCAGTTCGAGGCGCGCCGCGAGGCATGGCGGCCGCAGACCCTTCCGGTCCGCTGAGCCCGATCGACCCGATCGGGTCGATCTGCCGCCCCTCGTCCACGAAGTGAGGTCCACCCCCCATGAGCACACTCGTCACCGACTCCGGAGACCAGAACCCCGGACAGCCCGACTGGGAGGCGGCCGAAACTCTTTCGATCCGCGGCGGTCGGCCCCTGCGCGGGACCGTCGAGGTCAAGGGCGCGAAGAACCTGGTGACGAAGGCCATGGTGGCCGCGCTCCTGGGCGAGACCACGAGCACGCTCCGCGACGTGCCGATGATCAGCGACGTCAAGGTCGTCCGGTCGCTCCTCGAGGTGCACGGCGTCACCGTGACCGAGGGTGACGAGGAGGGCACGCTTCACCTCGACCCCTCGGGCGCGGTCGCCGCGCACTTCGAAGAGATCGACGCGCACGCGGGGGCCTCGCGCATCCCGATCCTGTTCTGCGGGCCGCTGCTGCACCTGCTCGGCGAGGCGCTCATCCCCGACCTCGGCGGATGCCGCATCGGCGATCGCCCGATCAACTTCCACATGGACGCCCTGCGCGCCTTCGGCGCCGTCGTCGACAAGAGCTACGAGGGCATCCGCATCACGGCCCCGAACGGCCTCCACGGCGCCAATATCACCCTGCCCTACCCGAGCGTCGGCGCGACCGAGCAGGTCCTGCTCACCGCCGTCCGCGCGAAGGGCGTCACGGAGCTGCGCAACGCCGCGATCGAGCCCGAGATCATGGATCTCATCGCCGTCCTGCAGAAGATGGGCGCGATCATCTCGTACGAGCCCAACCGCGTCATCTTCATCGAGGGCGTCGACAAGCTCGTCGGCTACGACCACCGCGCGATCTTCGACCGCAACGAAGCCGCCTCGTGGGCCTGCGCCGCGCTGGCGACCGACGGCGAGATCTTCGCCAAGGGCGCCCGCCAGCAGGACATGCTGACCTTCCTCAACGTCTTCCGCAAGGCCGGCGGCTGGTTCGACGTCCGCGAGGACGGCATCCTGTTCCGCCGCGGCGACGCCCTCAAGCCCGTCATGGTCGAGACCGACGTGCACCCCGGCTTCATGACCGACTGGCAGCAGCCGCTCATCGTCGCCCTGACGCAGGCCCCCGGCACCTCCACCGTCCACGAGACCGTGTACGAGAACCGCCTGGGCTTCACCGAGGCGCTCAACAAGATGGGCGCCGACATCGTCGTGCACCCCAAGGGCATCTCGAGCCCCGATCGTCGGGTGCCGCGTCGCGACCTCGAGCAGGCGGCCGTCATCAACGGCCCGACGCCGTTGCACGGCGCCGACGTCGAGGTCCCCGACCTGCGCGGCGGCTACAGCTACGTGATTGCGGCCCTGGCCGCCGAGGGCGAGTCGACCGTGCGCAACATCGGCATCATCCGCCGGGGCTACGAGAAGTTCCTCGAGAAGCTGACCGCTCTCGACGCCGACTTCGACGTCGTGGGCTGACCCGTGGCCGCCTCGCCCGAGAAGACGAAGCCGAGCGCCTTCTGGCCGCTCGCGGCGATCATCGTGCCGATCACGGGCCTGTTCGCCCGGATCGAGATCCGCGGGGGCGAGAACCTCCCGAGCGAGGGCGCCTACGTCATCGCTCCGAACCACAACTCGGAGTTCGACCCGGTGATCGTGGCCGTCGCCGTCTGGCGGCTCGGTCGCGCCCCGCGGTTCATGGCCAAAGAGAGTCTGTTCAAGGTGCCCGTCCTCGGTGCGGCGCTCCGTGCCACCGGCATGGTGCCGGTGCCGCGGGCCTCGACCAGCGCGAACCAGTCGATGAAAGCTGCCGAGCAGATCGCCCGCGACGGCCGCGGTGTGATCGTGTACGCCGAGGGAACCCTCACGCGCGACCCCGACCTGTGGCCGATGCGCGGCAAGACCGGGGCGGTTCGCCTGGCCCTCGCCGCCGATCTGCCGCTCATCCCCATGGCGCAGTGGGGCGTGCAGCAGATCCTCCCGCGGTACGGGAAGCTGAAGTTCCCCCGCCGCTCGCACGTCATCGTCGAGTTCGGCCCCGCCATGGACATGAGCGCCTACGCCGCCACGCGCACCCAGCCGGCCACCCTGACGAAGGCCACTGACGCGATGATGAACGAGATCACCGCGATGCTCTCCGGCATCCGGGGTCTTCCCGCTCCCGCGGAGCGCTGGAACCCGTCGCAGCACGGGCAGAACGAGACGGGTCGCCTTGAGTCGTAAGAGCCCCGCGCCGGTCGCCGGACCGAAGGTCGCCGTCGTCGGCGCGGGCAGCTGGGGCACGACATTCGGCAAGATCCTCGCCGACGGCGGAGCCTCGGTGGTCATGTGGGCGCGCCGCCCCGAGCTGGCCGCAGAGATCACCGAGTCGAAGCGCAACAGCCGCTACCTCTCGGGCATCAACCTGCCGCGGACCATGACGGCCACCACCGACCTCGCCGAGGCGCTGAACGGCGCGGAGCAGATCTTCCTGTCGGTGCCGAGCCAGTCGCTGCGCGAGAACCTCGCCGCCATACGACCCCTTGTCGAGCGCACCGACGTGCCGCTCGTCTCGCTCATGAAAGGCGTCGAGAAGTCGACCGGGCTGCGCATGAGCCAGGTCATCGAACAGGTGCTCCAGTGCGACCCGGCCCGCATCGCCGTGGCATCCGGTCCCAACCTCGCCCTCGAGATCGCCCGCGAGCAGCCCACCGCGGCCGTCATCAGCTCGCTGAGCCCCGAAACCGCCGAGGCCGTGGCCCGCCGCGCGCGCAACAGGTACTTCCGCTCGTTCGTGAACACCGACGTGATCGGCACCGAGTTCGGCGGCGTGCTGAAGAACCTGATCGCCGTCGCGATCGGCATCGTCGACGGCGTGGGCTACGGCGAGAACACGAAAGCCTCGATCATCACGCGCGGCCTCGTCGAGATGACCGACTTCGCCGTGGCGCAGGGCGCCCAGCCCGAGACCCTGCAGGGCCTCGCCGGCCTCGGCGACCTCATCGCGACGTGCCAGTCGCCGCTCAGCCGCAACAACACCGCCGGGCGCCTGCTCGGCCAGGGCTACGGCTACAAAGAGGTCGTGACCCAGATGCAGCAGACCGCGGAGGGCTTGGCATCCGTCGCCCCCGTCCTACAACTCGCGAAGCAGGTCGGCGTCGACATGCCCATCGTGCAGCAGGTCAAGATGGTGCTGGACGGGACCATGGACCCGCGCGACATCGCACCGCACCTGACGACAGACGACGACCAGCCGCAGGGCGAGAGGACGCAGAATGACCAAACCGGTGGTGGTGGTGCTCTTCGGCGGGCGCTCCAGCGAGCATTCGATCAGTTCCGCCACGGCGGGCGGGGTGCTGCGGGCGATCGACCGTGACCGCTTCCGGGTCATCCCGGTCGGCATCACCCGCGACGGCGCCTTCGTTCTCGAAGACGACGATCCCGACAAGTTCGCGTTGATCCCCGACGCGCTACCCGAGGTGCGCGACAACGGCACGCGCGTTCGCCTGCCCGACTCGACGCTCTCGCGCGAGTGGACGGTGACGGATGCCGAGGGCACCCGCTCCCTCGGAGACGTCGACGTCGTCCTGCCGATCCTGCACGGCCGCTTCGGTGAGGACGGCACGGTGCAGGGGCTGCTCGAGCTGCTCGGCATCCCGTACGCCGGCGGCGGAGTGCTCATGTCGGCGATCGGCATGAACAAGCACGTGACCAAGCAGGTGCTGCGCGCGGCGAACGTGCCCGTGGTGCCGTGGGTCGCGGTGACCCGCGCCGATCTCGCGCGCGACCGCTCGCTGTGGGAGCGCCGCATCCACGCGCTCGACCTGCCCGTGTTCGTCAAGCCGAACGAGGCCGGTTCCAGCGTCGGCGTCACGAAGGTGTCGCAGTGGGACGACCTCGACGCCGCTCTCGACACCGCGTTCGCAGAGGACGGCCTGGTGCTGGTCGAGAAGGCGATCGTCGGTCGCGAGGTGGAGTGCGGCGTGCTCCCCGGGCGGGATGGCGGACCGGTGCGTGTCAGCGTCGCCGGCGAGATCGTCGTGACGGGACGCGAGTTCTACGACTTCGAGGCGAAGTACCTCGGGGCTGCCGGCGTCGAGCTCGTGTGCCCCGCCGACCTGCGCGACGGTGAGCTCGCCGAGATGCAGCGGATCGCCGCCCAGGCGTTCGAGGCGATCGGTGGCCAGGGCCTCGCGCGCGTCGACTTCTTCTACACCGGCACCGAGTTCTACGTGAACGAGGTCAACACCATGCCCGGGTTCACGCCGATCTCGATGTTCCCGACCTGCTGGATCGCCTCGGGCCTGTCCTACCCCGACCTCATCAGCGACCTGCTCGACGCGGCCCTCGCGAAGGCCTGAGTCGCGGCCCGGCTCGCCGTGCGCAACGGCGGGCCGGGCCGGCGGCGCGCCGTCGCCGGGGTCGGTGACGCCGGTGTGTCGGGAAGAGTCCCGCGGTCGTGCACCTGGGGTCGGACGCGGCGCGCGCTACGGCGTCGGGCTCGGCGAGGGCGCGACGTCGGACGCCGAGGTGCACACGGCGCCCGTCGACGGCAGGTACTGGCTGATCAGCGGTCCGAGGGCCTGGGCCACATCGGCGCTGCTGGCCTCTTTGTAGTCCAGGTAGACCTGGACCGCGGGGCTGCGCCCGAACGTCGTCAGCGTGTACCGGTTGTCGGCCGCCTGCGACTCGTCGACCAGCCAGTCCACGCCGTTGAACGGGCGGCACGGCAGGGTGGACGGGCCGGGCGTCTCGAGCCCGCACGTCATGAGGATCGCGGCGGGATCTCCCCACGCACCGGTCGACTGCGCGTCGGTCCAGCGGCGGTTCTGCCCCGAGATCGTCTGGGGCAGTCGCGAGGTAATCTCGGCGCACGCCGGGTCGTTCGCGTCCTTGGCCGGCTGCATCGCGACCGTGGTGCTGCACGCCGCGAGCCCGGGGAGGAGGGCGGCGGCGGCGAGGAGCGCGAGGAGGCGGGAGGAGCGGGGCACCCCTCCAGGCTAATAGCGTGGGGGAGTGACCGACGCCGAGACCACCCGTGCAACCACTGTGGGCGAGCTGTCCGAGGGACAGATCCTGCGCGGCATCCTGGACCGTCTTCCGCCGTCGACCGCCCCGGTCGGGCCCGGTGACGATGCCGCTGTGCTGTCTGTTCCCGACGGGCGGGTCGTCGCGACGACCGACACGCTCGTGCACGGGCCCGACTTCCGGCTGGCGTGGTCGTCGCCGTTCGATCTCGGCTTCAAGTCCGCGGCGGTGAACCTCGCCGATGTCGCCGCGATGGGTGCGCGCCCCATCGCTCTGCTCGTCGCGCTCGCGATGCCCGACGACACTCCCGTCTCGTTCGTCCGCGGGTTCGCCGACGGCCTCGCGGCGGCCTGCGCCGAACTGGCACCGGACTGCGCGGTCGAGGGCGGCGACCTCACGGTCTCGGACACCCTGACCATCGCCGTGACGGCCCTGGGGAGCCTCGACGGCCGCGATCCCGTGCGTCGCTCCGGTGCCCGCGTCGGAGACGGCGTCTACGTGATCGGCGAGCTCGGCGAGGCCGCGCGGGGACTCGAGGTGCTCTTCGCGCGGTTCCGGGATGCCGACGGCACTCCCGTCGTGATCACGTCCGAGGCCCGGGCGGCGCTCGGTGCCGACGACGCGCGCGGACTGGCTCGCCAGCTCACGCCGCGACCGCCGATCGCGGAGGCTTTGCGGGCCGCGGATGCGGGGGCCACCGCGATGATGGACATCTCCGATGGGCTCGTCCTCGACGCCACGCGCCTGGCCGATGCCTCGGGGGTCACGATCGCGCTCGACTCCGCGACCCTCGGCGACGACCCCGACCGCGCGCTCGGCGGGGGAGAGGACCATGGGTTCCTCGTGACGTTCGCCGCCGAAGCGGACCCGCTGGGCCGTCGTGTGGGAACGGTCGTGGCGCGCGGGAGCGAAGCCGTCACCGTCGACGATCATCCCTGGTCGGGCCGGGGCGGCTGGGATCCCTACCGCGACTGGGACGCCGGTCGCGGCTGAGGGATCAGACGCTTCGCGGTCGTCCCCACCACATCGTGGTGTCGCCGTAGGCGCGGTCGCGCTCGGCCTCGAGTCCGGCGGCGGCCCACTCGGGGGCGGCGGATCGCTTCGCCCGCTCGACGATCACCGTGCCGTCGGGGTGCAGGCGCGGCGCGAGCGCGACGAGCGCTTTCGTGAGCTCGTCGTCGGCGAGGTCGTAGGGCGGATCGAGGAAGACGAGGTCCCATTCGAGGGTGGATGCCGAGAGGAACGTCGTGACGTTCGCCTTGTGCACGCGCGCGGGGGCGGTGACGCCGGCCCCCTTCACCCGTTCTGCGTTCTTGCGGATGAGGGCCGCGGCGGGTGCCGACAGCTCGACGAGGTCCGCGGAGGCGGCGCCGCGGCTGAGGCTCTCGAGCCCCAGGGCGCCGGAGCCCGCGAACAGATCGGCCACGCGTGCGTCGTCGAGCAGGCCCGCGGACTCGAGCGCTCCGAAGAGCGACTCGCGGACGCGGTCGCTCGTGGGGCGGGTGCCCTTGGGGGGTACGTCGAGGACCGTGCCTCCGGCCCGGCCCGAGATGATGCGCGTCACCTCTCCAGCCTAGGGTCCTCGGTGCGGCGGTCGCGTGCGCGCGAGCGAACGGCGATGTCCGGGGGCCTGCCTAGACTCGGAGCATGCCCGGATTCTCGCTCGCGTCGCGCCTGGACGGCGCCATCGGCGGCAAGACCGCGACGGCATTCGAGAAGGCGTTCGGCGTGAAGACGGTGGGTGAGCTGCTCGAGCATTACCCCCGCCGCTACGCCCGTCGGGGTGAGCTCACGCCCATCGATTCCCTCCCGCTCGGCGAGCCGGTCACGATCGTCGCCGAGGTGGTCAGCGCGAACGAGCGTCGCATGCAGAACCGCCGCGGCTCGCTGCTCGAAGTCGTCATCAGCGACGGCGACGGGCGCATGTCGCTCACCTTCTTCAATCAGCCCTGGCGCCTGAAAGACCTCACTCCGGGGCGCCGCGGCATCTTCTCGGGCAAGGTCGGCGAGTATCGTCGCCAGACGCAGCTGACGAACCCCGACTACGAGCTGTTCGACGACATCGCCGAGGCTCGCGCCGAGGCCGAGGTGACGGCGAAGCGGCCCATCCCGATCTATCCCGCGACGAGCTCGATCCCGAGCACGCTCGTGCAGAAGACGATCTCGCTCGTGCTCGACGGACTCGGAGAGGTCGAGGACCCCTTGCCCGACGACCTGCGAACCCGCCGCGGTCTCCTCCCGGCGCGCGCGGCGTTCGAGCAGATCCATCGCCCCGAGACCGATGACGACATCCCGCCCGCGATCGCGACCCTGCGCATGCACGAGGCCTTCGTGCTGCAGACCGCCCTGCTCCAGCAGCGGCAGTTCGTGCGGGCGCTGTCGGCGACCAAGCGGCCGGCGGCGCCCGGTGGTCTGCTCGAGCGCTTCGACGCGATCCTTCCTTTCGAGCTGACCGCCGACCAGCAGAGCGTCGGCGCCCAGCTCGAGGCCGACCTCGTCGCCGACTGGCCCATGAACCGCCTGGTGCAGGGCGAGGTGGGCTCGGGCAAGACGTTGGTGGCGTTGCGCGCGATGCTGCAGGTCGCCGAATCCGGCGGGCAGTCCGCCCTCATCGCCCCCACCGAGGTGCTGGCCGGTCAGCACCTGCGCTCGATCGCCCGCATGCTCGGTCCCGAGCTCGCCCCCGAGGTCATGCCGACCCTGCTCACCGGGCAGATGCCGGCGGCAGAGCGTCGCCGCGCAGCCCTGCGGGTCGCCTCGGGCCAGGCGCGCATCGTCGTGGGCACCCACGCGCTCCTGAGCGCGACCACCACCTTCGCCGACCTCGGCTTCGTCGTCGTCGACGAGCAGCACCGTTTCGGCGTCGACCAGCGCGAGGCGCTGCGCGCCAAAGGCAGTTCTCCGCACACGCTCGTGCTGACGGCGACCCCCATCCCGCGCACCGTCGCCATGACCGTGTTCGGCGACCTCGACGTCTCGACCATCCGCACCATGCCCGCCGGGCGAGCCGGCATCCAGTCGTTCGTCGCCCCGCTCGCCGAGAAGCCCGCCTGGTTCGCCCGCGTGTGGGATCGCGTGGCCGAAGAGGTCGCCCTCGGGCGCCAGGCGTTCGTGGTGTGCGCCGCGATCGACTCGGACCAGCTCACCGCCGACGAGAAGACCGACGAACCGGCGGACGCACCGGCCGCCGCCGCCGAGGGCGCCCGCACGCGGTGGGGTGTCGTGCAGGTCGAGGCGTTGCTGTCGCGATTGCCGACGTTCAGCGGCATCCGCGTGCAGATCCTCCACGGCAAGATGCCCTCCGACGAGAAAGACGCCGTGATGCAGGCCTTCGCGCGCGGAGACATCGACGTTCTCGTCGCCACCACCGTGATCGAGGTCGGCGTCGACGTGCCCAACGCCTCCACGATGGTCATCCTCGAAGCTGATCGCTTCGGCGTCTCGCAGCTGCATCAGCTGCGCGGACGCGTCGGGCGAGGGGGGCTCCCGGGCCTTTGCCTGCTGGTGACCGAAGCCTCGCCCGGAACCTCGGCGCGCTCACGCGTCGAGGCGGTGGCAGCGACCCTCGACGGCTTCGCCCTGGCCGAGGTCGACCTCGACCTGCGCGGCGAAGGTGACGTGCTCGGCGGCGCGCAGTCGGGAGCGCGTTCGTCGCTACGTCTGCTGCGAGTGGTCACCGACGCCGACCTCATCACCGAGGCCCGCGCCGAGGGCGAGAGACTTCTCGCCGACGATCCGGCTCTGCGCCGGCATCCCGGGCTCGCCGCCGCCCTCGAGCGCCGTGTCGGAGTCGAGGAGCGCGCTGCCCTGGCGAAGTCCTGACCGTCGGGTCGCTGCCCCGGTCGCATCGGTAGGCTGGCGGCATGAACCCCCGGATCGCCGTCGTTCCCGGCTCGTTCGACCCTCCCACGCTCGGTCACCTCGATGTGATCCGGCGCGCGGCGGGTCTCTTCGACCAGCTGCACGTGCTCGTGGTCCACAACCCGGGCAAAGAGGCGATGCTCCCCATCGCTCAGCGGCAGAGTCTGCTCGAGCAGTCGATCGCCGAGGCGGGCGTCGAGGGCGACGTGATCGTCGCCGCGTGGAGCATGGGCCTGCTCGTGGACTACTGCACCGAGGTGGGAGCGAAGGTGCTCGTGAAGGGCATCCGTTCGCAGGTCGACGTGGCGTACGAGACGCCCATGGCGATCGTGAACCGCGACCTCGCCCACGTCGAGACGGTCTTCCTGCTCCCCGACCCCTCTCATGCGCTGGTCTCGAGCTCGCTCGTGCGTCAGGTGGCGGGTCTCGGCGGCGATGTCTCGCCGTACGTCCCGCCCGCGGTGGCGCGGTTCCTCGACACCGGCGCCCGCGGCATCTGACACGCTCGGACCGTCGGGCAGGCGACCGTACCGCCGCGCCGACGGGCGACGCCCGGCCCCCGCCCAGGAGCGCACGGGTAGCATTGACGACCGTGAGAACTCGCCGACCCGGACCTTTCCAGCTCCCCGTACGCGACATCGAGCGCCACCCGGGCGAGATGCGCGAACACACGCTCGACCTGCCCACCCCCGAGAAGTGGGGGGAGGGCCTGCTCGCGGTCCCCGAGGGCGAGATCCTCGAGCTCGACGTGCGTCTCGAGTCCGTGCACGAGGGCATTCTCGTCTCGGGCACCGTCGACACCACTGCCGTCGGAGTGTGCGGACGCTGCTTGATCGACATCGCCGAGCCTGTCGAAGTCGAGTTCCAGGAACTTTTCGCGTATCCTGGGGACGAAGCGAACGACTTCGACGTTCAAGACGACCACGTGGATCTTGAAAATCTGGTCCGGGATGCCATTGTCCTTTCGCTTCCGTTCCAGCCGGTGTGTCAGCCGGACTGCCCCGGGCTCGACCCGAACACGGGCGAGAGGCTGACGGAAAGCCCCGGCACCACGGAGCAGACGCCTGTCGATCCTCGATGGGCTGCGCTCCAGCAGTACACCCCAGACGACGGCGATGCGCCCCGCGCCGCCCCCAAGACAGAGAAGAGCTAGTCATGGCAGGTAACCCCCCGAAGCGGAAGGTCTCCCGCTCCAACACCCGCTCGCGTCGTGCGCAGTGGAAGGCTGAAGCCCCCGCGCTGGTCAAGACCATCGAGAACGGCAAGGTCGTCTACAGCCGCCCCCACCAGGCGAAGGTCGTCACCGACTCGCAGGGCACCGAGCTCTTCCTCGAGTACAAGGGCCGCAAGGTCGCCGACGTCTGATCGGCGATTCGTGACGCGTAACAACGTCGAGCGCGCAGCGCTCACCGAGAAGCTCGGGGTCGAGATCGACCCCGAGCTTCTTTCTCTTGCTCTGACCCACCGTTCGTTCGCGTACGAGAACGGCGGCATTCCGCACAACGAGCGCCTCGAGTTCCTCGGCGACTCCGTGCTCGGCCAGGCCGTCACGGTCCGGCTGTTCACGCGGCATCCCGATCTCGACGAGGGAAGCCTCGCCAAGCGGCGCGCGAGCGTCGTGTCGACGGTCGCGTTGGCCGAGGTCGCCCGCACGATCGGACTCGGCGACCACGTGCGGCTGGGCCGCGGCGAGATCCTCACCGGTGGCCGCGACAAGGACTCGATCCTCGCCGACACCATGGAGGCGCTGATCGGCGCGACCTTCCTGTCGGCCGGCCCCGACGCGGCGACCGGCATGGTGCTGCGCCTGGTCGAACCGCTTCTCGCGGACCCCGAGCGGTACGGCGCGGCGATGGACCCGAAGACGAGCCTGCAAGAGATCGCGGCCCGACTCGGTCTCGCGGCTCCTGTCTACACGG
Organism: Microbacterium testaceum StLB037; assembly: GCF_900104345.1. Classification (GTDB taxonomy): domain Bacteria; phylum Actinomycetota; class Actinomycetes; order Actinomycetales; family Microbacteriaceae; genus Microbacterium; species Microbacterium testaceum_A. The sequence goes on along the minus strand of NZ_FNJN01000003.1, from coordinate 528,804 downwards.
TCGAGGCGACCGGGCCCGATCACGACCGCCGGTTCACCGCCACCGTCACCACGGGCGACGTCGTGACCACGGGCGTCGGCTCCAGTAAGAAGCACGCCGAGATGGCTGCGGCTCTCACCGCGTGGCGCGAGCTCGACGCGCGTGCCTGAGCTTCCCGAGGTCGAGGTCGTCCGCGCCGGTCTCGAACCCGCCGTCACGGGCGCCCTCATCTCGTCTGTCGATGTGCGCGACGACCGCGCGCTGACCCGTCACACCGGGGGAGCCGCGCACTTCGAGGCGGAGCTGACCGGCCGACGCATCGCGTCCGCCGTGCGCAGAGGCAAATTCCTGTGGATGCCGGTGGCCGACGACGAGGCCATCGTCACCCATCTGGGAATGAGCGGCCAGATGCTCCTCCGTGCCCCCGGAGCGCCGGAGGAGCGACACGAGCGCATCCGCATCGAGCTGGAGCACCCGGTGCACGGGCCGCTGTCGGTCGTGTTCGCCGATCAACGCACGTTCGGTTCGCTCGCGATCGACAGCCTGGTCGACACGCCCGACGGCGCTGCCGGCGGCCGCGGCTCGGATCTCGCCCGCGTACCGACGCAGGTCGCGCACATCGGGCGCGATCCCCTCGACCCCGCATTCGACGCCGTACGATTCCGCGCGCGATTGGCGCGTACCTCCTCGGGGATCAAACGCGTGTTGCTGGATCAGACGGCGGCGAGCGGCATCGGCAACATCTACGCCGACGAATCGCTGTGGGCTGCGCGCATCCACCCCGAGACCGCGGCATCCGATCTTCCGACGCGCGCGGTGAACCGCCTGCTCGCCGAAGTGCAGGCGGTGCTCGAGAAGGCCCTCGCCGAGGGCGGAACGAGCTTCGACGCCCAGTACGTCAACGTCAACGGGCAGGCCGGCTACTTCGCGCACTCGCTCAATGCGTACGGGCGCACCGGCCAGCCGTGTCCGCGGTGCGGGCGACCGATCGTGCGCGTGTCGTTCATGAACCGGTCGAGCCACTTCTGCCCGCACTGCCAGAAGCGGCGTTGAGAGTAGAGGCGTCATGTGGTTCTCGCGTGCACGTTCTGACCCCTCTGGGCTCGCGGTTCCCGCGGTCTCGGCATCCGTCGTCGACCTCACGACGGATGACCCGTCCGAGAACCGCATACACCGGATGCTCGACGAACTCGGGGTGCCGTGGGCCGTGCCCCTGCGCGAACTGCCGACTCGGTTCGGTGTGACGCGTCATCCCGTCTACGACTGGGACGTCATCGCCCCTCCGCTTCCGAAGCTCACCCTGCCCGGCATGCTGTTCCCCTTGTCGACGAACGCCTTTCGTCTCGCGGCGCCGAGCCCCGCCGACTTCTTCTCCACCGTCGTATCCGTGGCAGATGACCCCCGCATCAACGTCGAGGCGGCCGTCGAGTTCTTCTCCGCATGGCTCGGTGAAGCAGCCATCGAGGCCTCCGGCGGCTTCGCGTTCTGTGCAGAGTGGACCGCAGGTCCTGCGTCGGTGTCCCTCCAGGCGTCCGGACCCCATCCGTACTGCACCCCCGAACCGTCGGAGGCGGACCGACGTGAACCTCGACTTCGTCGGGCGTGCTCGGTCGTGATCGAACCAGGTTTCCGCCCGGCGCTCTCCGTCCTCGAGAGAGAGCAGCTAGAGAGTTCCCGGCTTCTCCTGCGCCTCGATGATGACGCGGCACCGCGCAGCCTGGACGACCTCCGCCGCCGACGACCCTCCGTGACAAACGCGCCGTTCGCGCGCGAACCGGATGATTCGTGCCGGCGTCTGCTGGGCGGTCTGCACGTCTCTGCTGACGGACGGACGCTCGTCGTCTGTCGCGATCAGCTCCTCGTCATCCCTCGAGAGCGAGTCACCGCGGTGCGGGTGAGCAAGCTCACTCGAGCGCGGGGTCCTGCGGGAAGCTGGCTCGACCTCATCTGCGTGGACGAGGCGTCGGACGACGGCCTGAGCGCCGTCACCGTCCTCGAGAAGAGCCGGACCGACCAACTGGACGGACGGGCACGAAGTCTCGGGGCCACGCTCGGAGTCCCGGTGGACATCCGGCCCGCGCAGCAGAACGCGTGACCTCCGGCACCCTATATGCCCGCGGTGCGGGTGACCGATCGTGCGCGTCTCGTTTCGTGAACCGGTCGAGCTACTTTCGCCCGCCCTGTCAGCGTCCGCCGAACGATCGGGCGGCTCTGCAGCAGGGTTGATGCTCATGTTACGCTCACGAGCATTGTGGCTGTGGGGTCTGCGATGGGGGACGGTTTCGCATGGGGCTGATTGAAGTAGACAGCGACGCCTACGACATTGTGCGTCAAGCACTCACGCAGGCGGCCGGGTCGCTGAACTCCGCCAGCGGGCAGTTGGGGTCGGCCGTCCCAGGGATGGCATTCGGTCCTCTAGCCGCCTTTATTCCGCCAGGGTTCAACGCGCTGGGCGGCTTAATAGAGAGCGCATCGTCCTTCGTGGGTGATCGCGCGCAGCGCACCGCGGACGGGCTTCAGGTCGCGGTGTCGGAATTCGAGCGGGTCGAGGACGCCGCACAGGTCGACTTCCAAAAGCTCGGCGGTGACATCTGATGGCACCGATCACCGTCGCGCCCGCAGCGGATGCAGCCGCGGCAGCCCTCGGGTCGTCAGATTGGCAAAGTGGTCTTCCCGCGCCCGGTGCCGGTGGCGACGGATGTGGGAGCGGACTCGCCGGCTTCGCGTCGGTGATCGCACAATTCGTGCAGCCGCTCGAAGAGCTGCTGGAGCAGGTCACCGGCGACCCGGCAGGTCTCTACCACGCTTCTCACGCGTGGGAGGTATACGCGGGTGACGTCCAAGCCGTCTCGCAGATTCTCAACGACACACTCGCTCAGATCCAGGGCCACGTTCAGGGCATCACCGCTGCCGTCGTTGAAGGCTCGCTCCGGGTCCTCTCGGCGGCCACGCACTCCATTGCCGACTGGTCGAAGGTGGTTAGCCAAGTCCTCCAACTTTGCGTGCGCGCCGTCGAGATCATGCGCTCACTCGTATGCAGCGGATTCGAGTTGTTGTCCTCGGCGGCCGGGGTGATCGGTGACGTGCTGTTCGGCAGCTGGCCGTGGGAGGTCGACGAGAAGACCCAGGCCATCCGGGACTTCGCGAACAACTGCGCGCAGGTCATCGACGAAGTTGTGGAGAACATCGACCGGGTTCTTCAGGCTCTGCGTGAGCTGGTGCGACTGCTGACGGACCTGTATCGGGCGATCATCCCGTTTCACCAAGACCTCGAAAATCTGATCGGTCAGCTCCTGGCCGATTACCCGCCGGGGGACATCCCGGGACTCGGAGGTTTGCCCGGGCTCGTGCCGGGAGACGGATCCCTGGGCGACACGTACAACCCGGGACGTGTGCCGTACCCGGGCTCCGATCACGTGTTCCGTCACGAGTACTCGCAGGGCTACCAACATCAGTACGACCTGGGGACGACAGACATGACGACTGCAGAGCTCAACGCCATGCTGCGCCAGCAATTCGGTCACGTGTTCCTCCCTTCTCGGGAAGGCGACAACGGGCAACTGAATATGCAGCTGACCGGAGAAGGTCAGATCATTCACACATCTCTATTCGGCATGGGTGTTCCGGGCGTGACAGCGGGGGATATCTTGGTGCAGCAGGTAACCGACGACGGATTCGTCATCGCCGCGCAGCCGGGTCACCCCGAGTGGCCGGGCGAAGTGGCATTTAGGCTCCGTAACGTCGACGGGCGAGCCGTTTTCGAAGTGACCGGGTCCTACAACGACACGATCCTCGCGAACCTCGGTTTCGACGGAAACACAAACGGCGCTTACGCAGGGATTTCCGATGTCAGCATCTGGGCCGACATGCAATATCGACTTGAGGACATGATGAACTATGGCCCGTCTTAACCGATGGATCGCGGCAGCGATTGTCGTCAGTGGAATCGCTGCGTTGTCCGCTTGCACCCAACCGCGTCGAGACGAGGTTCCTCACAACGCCTCCGCCGGGGGGCAAACTCAGAGTGAAATGCAGGCCGCCGTGTCGAACATCCCCGGGATCTCTGTGGACATCGCGGGGGGCGGCCCGCCCAACGTCAAAGGCAACACAGGCTACGCCATCGCTGTAACCGTGGATCCGGGATATCGGATCACCGATGGTCCCGCATTGATTTCGTTCTTGATTGAGTCAGCGTGGTCTGTGCGCGACGCATATATGCCCAACGCCGAGATCTCAGTCAGCGTCAAAGATGAAACCGACTCCAGCTTCGATGCATCAGCGGCGGCGTCTGAGGCGGGATGGATCGAGCCGTTGGATCCTCCTCCCGGGGGCGCCGGTTTCACCATCGCTGCCGTGGACATCCGCGACGGATCGCCCGCGCGACAGCGCTTAGGCGATTGGCCCGGCGACGTTCCCGCTGTTCCCGCCAACGTGACCGCCGCGAAGTGATTCGAGGACTCGAGATGACCGATCCTTTCACCGGCATGGATGCCGGCTTCGAAAACGCCCGACGCCAACTGCAGGAGATCCGCGTCAAGGCACAGAGCAACAAGCTCCGGGCGGACGCCCTAGCCGACGATGTGGACGCGATCTCCGAAGAGGTCCGCAGCGCCCGCGGCGAGGTGACTGTTCGCGCCGGTGTAGGCGGCCGAGTGCGCCTGATCACCTTCGGTGCCGAGGCGGAGCGTCTCAGTCTCGACGCACTCGGACGTCTCACCACCCAGACGATTGCCGAGGCGCAGCACGCAGCGATGGCCCGACTCGCGGATCGCAGCGCCGAACTCTTCGGCCCCGAATCCGATATCGCCCTAAGCATGCGCCGCGATGCGGACCGGGGCTACCCACGTTCGGGTACGTCATTCTCGTGAGGAGGCTCTGATGCATCTCAAAGGAGACACGAACTCGATCGCCGCATCGGCACAGGTCCTCGCCAGCGCGGCCGACGCGCTGAGCGCTGAGGTGGACACGTTGTCTAATGCCTCGCAGACGATGCGTGCGGGTTGGCAGGGCGATGCTCAAATTGCTTGGACGGGTCGGCACGCGCAGATGGACAGCACCCTGCGTCACAAGGCCGCGACGCTGCGTGTCGCGAGTCAGCATGCATCGCAGTACGCCGAGGACCTCGTCCGGGCGGACGTCGCTGGCGCTCGCGCAGTGCTCGGGTTCTGAACGATCCCGAGATCGACCGGCGCGACAAGCGTTCTCGCTCGCGGCGGAGGCCCACTCGGCGCAGCGCCGGAGGGGCGGGACTTCGCCCCCGCCCCTCCACTGCGTCACAGCACCTTCTTCCACACCCCTTCGTACGAGATCGGTGCGAACCCGATGGCCTCGTTGATCGAGAGCATGGGGCGGTTCTCCTCGGCGTTGTAGGTCAGCACGCGGGGCGACCGGGGAGCGACGTCGTTCCAGGCCAGGAGCCCGGCGCACTTCACGAGCATTCCGAGCCGGTGGCCTCGGTGCGACGCGACGACGAGGGTGTCCTCCTGGCTGGTCGCCGCGGTGCGGTCCTTGCCGATGACCAACTCGTTGAAGGCCGCGAGCTCGCCGGTGTCGACGTGCTGGGCGGCGGTGACGAGCATGTGCCGCCCCGCGTCGGTGTAACCCGCTTCGTAGCGGCGGACGCGAGCGGCATCCCAGACCTCCTCGTCGAACTCGAGGTCCGCCGAGGGGGCGTCCGTCACCATGCGGGACTTCATCCACGCGAAGGAGTCGACGAACTCGTCGGGAGTGGGGAGCGCCCACTGAACGATCCGGTACCCGACGGCCGCCTGCTCCGCCTCGGTGAGGAGTTCCTCGAGACGCGGTCGAGCCCCGGCGAGATCAAGCGCGCTCACCCGAACGATCTGCTCGAGCGAGAATCCGGATGCCAGAAGGAACCGCGCCGCTCGATCCCGGGGAATCGAGCCGAACCCCGTCGGCGCCTCGAGGCGCGGTCCCTCGGCGGCGGGGTGCTCGGCCCACGACTGCAGGACGGTACGCCCGTGCTCGCGCGCGATGTTCTCGATGAGCGCGTAGGCGGCGCGCCCGATTCCGTGCCCCCACGCGGAGCGGCGCAATTCGATGAGCCAGAACCCGGTGCGGGCGCCCTCCTCCTGCGGGAAGTCGAGACCCACGCGCCCGACGACCTCGCCGTGGTGAACGGCGATCCACGCGAATCGCTTCATCTCGGGTCGGGGGTGGTAGAGCGGGAGGAGTTCGTCGGCGGGCATCGACGAGTCGTCGTGGCCCGAGATCTCGGAGGAGATCAGGTTGCGGAGGCGGACCATCTCGCGGAAGTCCGTGGCATCCGGAGCATCGATCCGGGAGGGGATGTGAAGAGGGCGCAGCTCGAGGCAGGCGGGGAGGGAAGTCACTGGAAGGTCTTTCGTCGGATGAGGAGAGGGTGGGGGTGGGGTCGACCCGAAGGCCGACCCCACCGGGATCAGAACGGCGGGCGGCTGAACGCCGCGGCGCTCTGCCAGGCCTGCTCGCGGCGGGCGCGCTCGGCGGCCGCGTCGCGGGCTCGAAGAGCCTCGACTGCTCGGGTGTCGAGGGCGCGGGCTCTGTTGGCATGCCGGTTCAGCAGCCAGAGACCCAGACGCAGCGACAGGCGGTCGAGCAGACCCAGCGGCCGGTACGCCGTCGTGTCGAACGTGATCGTCGAGGGGGTGGGCAGGGGGGAAGGCGCGGCCGAGGAGTGCTGCGGCGCGCGCGTGAACAGGGCGTTCATGCGGAAGCTCCGTAAGAAGATCTAGCGAGGGAGAGACGCGTCGAGCAGACAACTCACGCGGGGCGGACGCAGAGGGTCCGGGTGGCCGACGTCGAGAAGACGGGGCTCACGAGAAGCGGAGACGACGCGGCGTCTCGACGCGACGAACTAGCGCTGACGAGGGGGCATGCCGACGGCGGTGGTCACTCCCGTGGCGTATGCGGAGAGCACGGGGACGGCGGTGAAGCCTGGGGCGGTGAAGCCGGTCGTGGTGCGAATCATGGAAGTAACCTCCTTTCGACGTCGGTTGCGACCTCAGACGCTAGCGAAGGCTGTCAGCGAATGTCAAGCTCTCGCTCAGATTCGGATGGACGCCGGGCGCGTCGAACTCCGCGCACCGGCCCGCCGCCGCGGAATCCCGCGGTTTCTCGGCTACCGTGAACACGCGGGTCGATCGAGCGGAAGGCGGGTGACATGCACCTGAAGAGCGTGACGCTCAAGGGCTTCAAGTCGTTCGCCCAGTCGACCACCTTCGCGCTCGAGCCGGGGGTGACGTGCATCGTCGGCCCGAACGGCTCGGGCAAGTCCAACGTCGTCGATGCGCTCGCCTGGGTCATGGGGGAGCAGGGGGCGAAGACCCTCCGCGGCGGCAAGATGGAGGACGTCATCTTCGCCGGCACGTCGACGCGAGGCCCCCTGGGTCGCGCCGAGGTGCAGCTCACCATCGACAACGCCGACGGGGCCCTCCCGATCGACTACAGCGAGGTGACGATCAGCCGCACGCTGTTCCGCACCGGCGCGAGCGAGTACGCGATCAACGGGCAGACGTGTCGACTTCTCGACGTGCAGGAACTCCTCAGCGACTCCGGCCTCGGCCGCGAGATGCACGTCATCATCGGGCAGGGACGCCTCGACACCGTGCTCCAGGCGTCGGCGGAAGACCGGCGAGGCTTCATCGAAGAGGCCGCGGGCATCTTGAAGCACCGCCGCCGCAAAGAGAAGACCGTCCGCAAGCTCGAGGCGATGGAGACGAACCTCACGCGCTTGAGCGACCTGGCGGGCGAGCTGCGTCGGCAGCTGAAGCCACTGGGCAAGCAGGCCGAGATCGCTCGCGAAGCCGCCACGATCGCCGCCGTGGTCCGAGACGCGAAAGCGCGACTGTACGCCGACGAGCTCGTCCGTCTGCGCGCCGAACTGGCTGACGCCGCACGCGCCGAGAGCGAGCGCCACACCGAACGCCTGGGCCTGCAGGAGCAGTCCGAGGGAGTCCGCGGACGAGTGGAGCGCCTCGAACACGACCAGCGTTCGGAGGCCGTCGATCGTGCGCGCAGCGTTGCCTTCGCCCTCGAGCAGGTGCAGGAGCGACTCCGCGGGCTCTATACGCTCGCGGGCCAACGACTGACACTCCTCGGCGACGACGAGACCGACGGAGCCGGGTTCTCGCCCACCGTCACCCAGTCGATGATCGACGACGTCCGCGCCGAGATCGACGAGATCGCGGCGGGCCTCGGAGATGCGCAGGATGCCGCGGCTGAGGCGGCCCGCGCCGTGACGCGCGCCCGCAGCGACCTCGACGCGCTGGACGTCGACATCGCTGCGCAGAGCGCCCTCGTGTCGGAGCACGACATGAAGATCACGAGCCTACGGGGCGCGGCGGACGCCGCGAACTCCGCCCTCGCCGCCGTGCGCGCCGGGGTCGAACGCCAACAGCGGGCGCTCGACGCCGCTCTCGTTCGACGGGCCGAGGCCGAGCAGGCGCGAGCCGAGCTCGACCCCGACGTCGTTCCCGAAGCCTCCACCGCCGAGCACGCGGCCGCCTACGAGCGCGCGCAGCGCGACGCCAACGACGTCGAGGCGCGAGTCGCCGCACTCCGCGAACGGCTTCACGCGGCTGAGCGAGAGCGCGACGCGCTCACGGCCCAGACCACGGCGCTCGGCCGTGCTCTGGATGTCCGCAACGCGGCCGCCGAGCTGATCGCGGCCGGGGGTGCCGGCATCCGGGGTCTGGTCGGCGACGACGTAAAGGTCAGAGCGGGGTACGAGGCGGCGGTGGCCGCGGTGCTGGGCACCCTCGCCGAGGGACTGCTCGTCGACGACGCGGCGTCCGCCTTCACCGCCGCGCACACCGCGGCCGAGGCCGATCTCGGTCTGGTCGAGATCGTCTTGGCGCACGCTCCCGGGCCGGATTCGTCCGGGCCCGTGCTCGAGGGAGCGATCGCCGCGACGGATGTCGTGACGGCGTCGCCCGGGGTGCTCGGCATCCTGTCTCGCGTTCTCATCGTCGACAATCTCGACGCCGCGCGCGCGGCGCAGTCGAACCTCGCGAACGACGTGACGGTGGTCACGCGCGCCGGCGAAGTCGTGACCGCGCGGACCGTCCGCGCCGGCTCGGGATCGGGGCGCTCACGCCTCGAACTCGCCGCCGAGAGGGATGCCGCCGCCGAGCGACTCGACGAGATCGTCGTGATCGCCGACTCGCTCCGCGAGGCGCTGGCCGACGAGCAACGCGCCCAGGTCGATGCGCGTCAGCGCACGAAAGAAGCACTCTCGACGCTGCGCGCCCACGACGCGGCCCTCGCGGCCCGCGCCGAGAAGGTCAATCGGGTGACCGTACGCCACGAGGCGGTGGTCGCCGAGTGCGATCGCCTGGCCGCGGGTCTCGCGCAGACCGAGACGGCTGTCGCCGAGGCCGAAGAGGCGGCGCGCCGCGCCGACGAGGCCCTCACCCGCGCGCTCGAGGCGCCGCGTCCCCTGCTCGACGCGTCGGCCCGCGAAGGTCTCGCGGCCGAGGTCGACGCCGCGCGGGAGGGCGAGATGCGCGCACGGCTCGACATCGAGACGCTGAAGGAGCGTGTTCGCGCGGGGGAGGCCCGTATCGTCCAGCTCGAACAGCAGCGCGAGCGCGAGCGCTCCGCGGCCGCGGAAGCCGCACGGCGTGCGGTGCTGCGTCGCGCGCAGCGAGAGATCGCCGCCGAGGTCGCAGGTCACCTCCCGGCCCTGCTCGACTCGGTGGACCGCTCGGTCAGCCAGGCGCGTGTCGAGCTCGCGGCCGCGGAATCCGCCCGCACGGCGATCACCGCAGAGCTCGCGCGGGCGCGCGCCGACGAAGCCCTCGTGCGCGAGCGTCTCGCGCGGCTGACCGAGAGCGTGCACGGGCTCGAACTCCAGATGCACGAGAAGAAGCTGCACGTGACGGGGCTGCTCGAACGCGTCCAGTCCGAACTCGCCCTCGACGAGAACATTCTCGTTTCGGAATACGGTCCCGACCAGCCGATCCCCGCCGAAAACACCGAGGCGGGGGTCCCGTTCGAGCGGGCCGCGCAGAAGCGCAGGCTGCAGGATGCCGAGCGCAAGCTCTCACAACTCGGCAGGGTGAACCCGCTGGCGCTCGAGGAGTTCGCCGCTCTCGAACAGCGGCACGCCTTCCTCACCGAGCAACTGGCGGATCTGCAGCAGACCCGCGCGGATCTGCAGACGATCATTGCCGACCTCGACGAGCGCATGCAGACGATCTTCGTCGCGGCCTTCGAGGACACGCGGGCCGCCTTTACCGAGATCTTCCCGATCCTCTTCCCCGGAGGCGCGGGGAGCATCTCGCTCACCGACCCCGACCACCCGCTGACGACCGGCATCGAGGTGGCGGTGCGTCCGGTGGGCAAGAAGATCGAGCGGCTCTCACTGCTGTCGGGCGGGGAACGCTCGCTCGCCGCCGTGGCCTTCCTCACGTCGATCTTCACGGCGCGACCGAGCCCCTTCTACATCCTCGACGAAGTGGAGGCGGCACTCGACGACGCGAACCTCGGCCGCCTGCTCGGGGTGTTCGAGAAGCTCCGCGCGAGCAGCCAGCTCATCGTCATCACACACCAGAAGCGCACGATGGAGATCGCCGACGCGCTGTACGGGGTGTCGATGCGTCAGGACGGGGTCTCAGCCGTCGTCGGTCAGCGGGTCGGCGATCGCGCCGCCGCCGGCGCCGAGGCGACTCCCGCGGCATCCGTCGACGCAGCCCGTGACGAAGCCACCCCCGTAAGCTGAAGCAATGGCTGAGAACTCCTGGTCGCTGGGCCGCGCGCTGCGCGGACTGTTCGTCAAACCCACGATCGACGAGACCACGTGGGACGACCTCGAGACCGCTCTGCTGACGGCCGACTTCGGCCCCGACGTGACCGAGCGCCTCGTCGACGAACTCCGCGAGAAGGTCGAGCGCTTCCGCACGACCGACCCGCGCGACCTGCAGCGCATGCTCCGCGAGACGCTCGAGGAGCACTTCGCGAAGTTCGACACGACGCTGCGGCTCACCGAGCGCCCCGCGGTGGTCCTGGTCGTCGGCGTCAACGGCGTCGGCAAGACCACCACGATCGGCAAATTCGCGAAGTTCCTGCAGCGCTACGGCCGCACCGTCACGGTCGGGGCCGCCGATACGTTCCGCGCCGCCGCCGTCGATCAGCTGGCGACCTGGGCCGAGCGCGGGGGAGCGACGATCGTCCGCCCCCAGCACGAGGGTCAGGACCCGGCATCCGTCGCCTTCCAGACCGTCGCCCACGCCAAGGAGACCGGCACCGAGATCGTCCTCGTCGACACCGCCGGCCGCCTGCACACCAAGGGCGGCCTCATGGACGAGCTCGGAAAGATCAAGCGCGTCATCGAGAAGCAGGCGCCCATCAGCGAGGTGCTGCTCGTGCTCGACGCGACGACCGGTCAGAACGGCCTCATGCAGGCCCAGGCCTTCCTCGACAGCGCCGGGGTCACGGGACTGGTGCTCACCAAGCTCGACGGTTCCGCGAAGGGCGGCTTCGTCCTCGCGGTGCAGGAGCGCACCGGCATCCCGGTGAAGCTCCTCGGCCAGGGCGAGGGCATCAACGACCTCACCGGTTTCACCCCGCACGTCTTCGCGGCCTCGCTCGTCGACTGAGCCCCGCGCGCCTTTACCGCACGCACCGACCGTGGCGGGTCGTCTTCCCGAACACCGGGCGGACTGCTTACATGGAGGCATGGCGATCGAGCACGACTTCTTCGGACTCCTCGAGTCGGGCCCCGACGGGTCGATCTTCTGGAGCGAGAACGTCGAGTTCGGCGACCAGAGCGTGACCGTCGATCTGACCGCACCCGACCAGGACGACGTGTCGGTCGAGGCGCTCGATGTCGCGGCATCCATGGTCTCCTCACTCGAGTCGATCGACCTCGCCGCGCGCAACGCCATGGTGAACGAACTCGATTCGCGCACCAGCGAGGTGACCGAGTACATCCTTCAGCAGCAGGCGACCCTCGGCGAGGAGCTCGAGGACCTTCTGACGGACGTCTCGGGCGACACGCACATCGACGTCATCAAGGCGCTGCAGTTGATGAGCATGACGATCCTCGCCGACGAGCACGGGGGTGCCGACCCCTTCGCCGTCCTCGAGTACGCGCTGGACCCCGACGCGACCGACGACGTGCTCCTGGTGAACCTCGCCTCCGACGGCAGCGTCCAGTCGGTCACCAGCGCCGACTGAGCGCGTGCAGACCTTCCTGCCGTACCCCTCGTTCACGGCATCCGCCGCCGCCCTCGACCTCAAGCGCTTGGGCAAGCAGCGTGTCGAGACGTTCCAGCTGTTGCGCGCGTTGACCGTACCCGACCATGGCTGGCGTCATCATCCGGCGGCGAAGATGTGGGACGGACACCTGCCGGCGCTCGTGTCGTACGGCCTCGTCATGACGGACGAGTGGATCGCCCAGGGTCGAGCCGACACCGTCCGAGAGAAGATCCGCGTCTTCGCGCCCGAGGTCGACGGCCTCACGCAGAACGAGCTCGACCTCCCGCCCTGGATCGGAGACGAGGCGTTCCACCTCGCGCACCGCTCCAACCTCGTGCGCAAGGACCCCGAGTTCTACGTCCCCCGTTTCGGGGACGTCGCCGACGACCTGCCGTACGTCTGGCCGGTCTGATTCACTTCCCGTGGAAAAGCGGGATCACCAGGTAGATCCCGTAGACCACCGCGGCGGCGACGCCGGCGAAGCAGACGAGACCGGCCATGGTGGCGGGCAGCGGTCGCGGCGTCTCGCGCGGCGCGACCACCGCGGTCGGTCCTTCGGGGTCGTCTCCATCCGGCACTCGAACGTCGGGGGCGCCGACGGCGAAGAATCGGATGCCGAGGGCGTACAGCCCCACGATGATGAGGGTGGCGGCCAGCCCCACCACGAAGACGAGCAGGATCGACCCTGCTTCGGTGCCGAGCCAGCCCGAGGCGCCGGCGCTTTCAAGGGGAGTGATCACGCGCGTTCTCCTTCGGTCTGGCGCTGGCCGATGCGATCGGCATCCACCGCCTCATCGTTGACGTTCTCGGCCGACACCGGGCGTCGGCGAGCGAGCAGGAACAGGCCCACGCAGACGGCCAGGCCGCCCACCAGCACGACCACGAGGCCGGCGATGCCCGACGAGGCCGCCCATGCGGCGCCTCCGCCGACGACGGCGGCCGCGGGCAGCGTGACGACCCACGCGAAGGCGATCCGGGTGACGACGTTCCAGTGCACCGACGCGAGACGCTTGCCGAGCCCCGAGCCGATCACGGCGCCGGAGGTGACCTGCGTGGTCGAGAGCGGGAAGCCGAGGGTCGACGAGATGAGGATGGTCGAGGCGGCGCTCGTCTCGGCTGCGAAGCCCTGCGGAGGTTTCACATCGGTGATGCGCTTGCCGACCGTGCGCATGATGCGCCAGCCGCCCAGGTAGGTACCGAGGGCGATCGCGAGGCCCGCCGACAGGATGACCCACAGCTGCGGACCGGTGCCCGCCTCTTGGAAGCCGGCGACGATGAGGGTCAGCGTGATGACACCCATCGTCTTCTGGGCGTCGTTGGTGCCGTGCGCCAGCGACACGAGCGAGGCCGAGACCGTCTGGCCGTGACGGAAGGCGGTGGACGATCCGGCGACGGTCGCCATCTTCGTCACGCGGTACACGAGATAGGTCGCGGCGAGGGCCACGATCCCCGCGATGAACGGCGACAGCAGCGCGGGCAGCACGATCTTCGACAGCACCCCTCCCCACTCGACGGCCTGGACGCCGACGCCGATCACCGCGGCGCCGATGAGGCCGCCGAAGAGGGCGTGGGTCGAGCTGGAGGGCAGCCCGAGCCACCAGGTCAGCAGGTTCCACACCACGGCGCCCATGAGCCCCGCGAAGATCATCGGCACGGTGATCTGCGGAAGCCCCTGGTCGTTCTGAGCGAGGATCCCCTCCGACACCGTCTTGGCCACCGCGGTCGACAGGAACGCGCCGACGAGGTTGAGGATCGCGGAGATGAGCACCGCGACTTTGGGGTTCAGCGCGCCCGTGGCCACTGACGTCGCCATGGCGTTGGCGGTGTCGTGAAAGCCGTTGGTGAAGTCGAAGAAGATCGAGAGGGCGACGACGAGAAGGACGGGGACGAGGACGGTGAGATCCACCGCGACTCCGATCGAGGGGTGATATCGGAAGCGGGTCGGTTGGCCCGGCGACACGGTAGACCTCGGCGGTGAACGAAGTGTTCCCTATCCCGTGGGAGCGGAGAGGTCTACTATCCGCTCTGCGCGCTCACACCGCCTGCGCGAAGCCCGCGTCGACGGACGCGATGTCCTTGGCCAGGTGCGCGAGGTGCGGAGGGATCTCGCGGCCCTTGGACACCATCGACTGCGCCCACAGGCGTCCGGCGCGGTATGACGACCGCACCAGGGGCCCGGCGAGCACGCCGAGGAAGCCGATGCGCTCGGCCTCTTCCTTGAACTCCACGAACTCGGCCGGCTTCACCCAGCGCTGCACGGGGAGGTGGCGAGGGGTGGGGCGCAGGTACTGCGTGATCGTGATGATGTCGGTGCCCGCCGCGTGCAGGTCTTCGAGGGCCTGGACGACCTCTGCGGGCTCTTCGCCCATGCCGAGGATGAGGTTGGACTTGGTGATGAGTCCCGCCTCTCGCGCCGCGGTGAGCACGCCGAGGGAGCGTTCGTAGCGGAACGCCGGGCGAATGCGCTTGAAGATGCGGGGCACGGTCTCGACGTTGTGCGCGAAGACCTCGGGTCGCGACGAGAAGACCTCTTCGAGGTGCGCCGTGTTGCCCGAGAAGTCGGTCGCGAGGATCTCGACCCCGGTACCCGGGTTGTCGGCGTGGATGCGGCGCACGGTCTCGGCGTGCAGCCACGCGCCCTCGTCCGGCAGGTCGTCGCGGGCGACGCCGGTAACGGTGGCATAGCGCAGCTGCATCCGGGTGACGCTCTCGGCGACGCGGCGCGGTTCGTCGCGGTCGTAGTCGGCGGGCTTACCGGTGTCGATCTGGCAGAAGTCGCAGCGGCGCGTGCACTGCGAACCGCCGATGAGGAAGGTCGCCTCGCGGTCCTCCCAGCACTCGAAGATGTTGGGGCAGCCCGCCTCCTGGCAGACCGTGTGGAGTTCCTCGGTCTTCACGAGGTTCTGCAGGGCGGTGTACTCGGGGCCCATCTTGGCCTTGGTCTTGATCCACTCGGGCTTGCGCTCGATCGGCGTCTCGGCGTTGCGCACTTCGAGGCGCAGGAGCTTGCGGCCGTTCGGAGCGGTGGATGCCGGCACCCCGGCGTTCCCGGTTCCGCAGGCGCTCACGCCGCCACCACCACGTCCTCGGCGCGGAAGACGCGCTCGATCACGGGGACGAGGTCGGCGGGGGAGACGTCGGCGCCGAGCACCTCGCTGACGGTGGTCACTCCGGCATCCGTGATCCCGCAGGGGACGATGTGGCGGAAGCCCGCGAGGGTGTTGTCGCAGTTGACGGCGAAGCCGTGCATGGTCACTCCTTTTTCGACGCGGACTCCGATCGCCGCGACCTTGTCCACACCGAGGGGGCGCCGTACCCAGACGCCGCTTCGTCCCTCGACGCGGAAGCCGTCGACGCCGAGGGCGCCGAGAGCGTCGATGAGCAGGGCTTCGAGGCGCCGGACGTGCGCGACGACGTCGATGGGTTCGGGGAGCCGCACGATCGGATACCCGACGAGCTGGCCCGGGCCGTGCCACGTGATCTTCCCGCCGCGGTCGACGTCGATCACGGGGGTGCCGTCGTCGGGGCGTTCGTGCGCCTCCGTGCGCTTTCCCGCGGTGTACACCGCCTCGTGTTCGAGGAGGAGCAGGGTGTCGACGCGGGCTCCCGCGACGACGTCGGCGTGGATGCGACGCTGATGCGCCCAGCCGTCGAGGTAGGGAACGTAGTGCGGGGACAGGCCCACCTGCTGGATGTCGATCATCGACCGCCTCCGATGTTGGATCGCGTCCAACAATACACGCGAGGCGCGCCCGTAGGCTGGGGCCGTGACCCTTGAGCCTCGAAGCGGACGACCGCGCGCCTCTTCGCGCGAAGTGCTCTCCGAGGCGGCCTGCGAACTGTTCCTGGAGCAGGGCTACGACGCGACCAGCGTGTCCGACATCACCCGCCGCGCGGGAGTGAGCCGGTCGAGCTTCTTCAACTACTTCTCCGCCAAGAGCGACGTGCTCTGGTCGGGATACGACGAGCAGGCGGATGCCGCGATCGAGCGCCTCCGCGAAGGCCAGCCGGTCGCCGAGTGCCTGACGGCGATCGGCGCGGGTCTCGCGCCCGACGCGCTCGCCCTCGCGATCACCAACGCCGACGCCATGGGCATCTCCGTCGAGCTCGACCGCGACCGGGCCGTCCGGCAATTCCGGCTGCAGCGGGAGCTCGCGGCGCGGTTCGTGCGCGATGGCACGCCGGAGCTGGCCGCCCAGGTCCGCGCGGGCGCGCTCGCGGCCGCCGTCCTGGCCGCCGTGTGGGCGTGGGCGGACCGCACCGCCGCCGGGCGGCCCCTCGCCGAAGTGCTGGACGCCGCGCTCGCTCTCGCGTGACGCGACAGGGCCGTCCACCCCACCCCCGAGAGATGGCCGGGGTCAGCGGCATCCCTCCGAGGAGGGTCCGGGTTCGGCGGATTGCCCGCGTCGCGCGCCCGGCGGGTGAGTGCGCGGCGGCGAACGCGGCGCGCCCCGCGTAAACTCGTCACATCATGGCGACTTTCGGCACCCTCTCCGACCGGCTCACAGAGACCTTCCGCAACCTCCGGAAGAAGGGCCAGCTCACGCCCGCCGACGTCGACGGGACGGTGCGCGAGATCCGCCGCGCCCTCCTCGACGCCGACGTCGCGCTGCCCGTGGTCAAGGAGTTCACCGCCGCGGTCCGCGAGCGCGCCCTGGGCGATGAGGTCAACCGGGCGCTGAACCCCGCGCAGCAGGTCGTGCAGATCGTCAACGACGAGCTCATCGGCATCCTGGGCGGTCAGCAGCGTCGCCTGCAGTTCGCCAAGAACCCGCCGACGGTCATCATGCTCGCCGGCCTCCAGGGATCCGGTAAGACGACCTTCGCCGGCAAGCTCGCCAAGATGCTCGAGAAGGACGGCCACACCCCGCTCCTCGTCGCGTGCGACCTCCAGCGCCCGAACGCCGTCACCCAGCTGCAGGTCGTCGCCGAGCGCGCCGGAGCCGCGATCTACGCTCCCGAGCCCGGCAACGGCGTCGGCGACCCGGTCAAGGTCGCTCGCGACGGCGTCGCGTACGCCACCCGCCAGCAGCACGACATCGTTATCATCGACACCGCCGGTCGCCTGGGCGTCGACGCCGAGCTGATGAAGCAGGCGTCCGACATCCGAAAGGCCACCGAGCCCGACGAGGTGCTCTTCGTCATCGACGCGATGATCGGTCAGGACGCGGTGAACACCGCGAAGGCGTTCCAGGACGGCGTCGACTTCACCGGCGTCGTGCTGTCGAAGCTCGACGGCGACGCCCGCGGTGGTGCCGCGCTGTCGGTCGCCTCGGTCACGGGTCGCCCCATCATCTTCGCCTCGACCGGTGAGGGTCTCGACGACGTCGAGCCCTTCTACCCCGACCGCATGGCATCCCGCATCCTCGACCTCGGTGACATCCTCACCCTGATCGAGCAGGCGCAGTCGGCCTTCGACGAGGCCGAGGCGATGAAGGTCGCCGAGAAGCTCGCGACCGAGACCTTCACGCTCGAGGACTTCCTCGAGCAGATGCAGCAGATGAAGAAGATGGGCTCCATGAAGAAGATGCTCGGGATGCTCCCGGGCATGGGAAACATGAAGCAACAGCTCGAGAATTTCGACGAGCGCGAGATCGACCGCACCGAGGCGATCATCCGCTCGATGACCGTCGCCGAACGACGCAACCCCAAGATGCTCAACGGCTCGCGCCGCCTGCGCATCGCCCGCGGTTCGGGCATGACGGTCACCGACGTCAATCAGCTCGTCCAGCGGTTCGACCAGGCCGCCAAGATGATGAAGACCGTCGCGCGCGGCGGGGTGCCCAACATCCCCGGCATGGGACCCGTCGGCGGCAAGCCCGGCGCGTCGTCCAAGCGCGGAAAGCAGCAGAAGGCGAAGGGCTCGCGTTCGGGCAACCCCGCCAAGCGCGCGGCCGAGAACGCCGGTATCGCGGCATCCGCACCGGCCACCGGCTCGGGCTTCGGCCTGGGCGGGCAGGCGGCGCCGAGCGAGGCCGATCTCGCTGAGCTGCAGAAGATGCTCGGACGCGGCTGACGCCATCGCCCGGGTGAGACCCCGGCGTCCGCCTTAGGGCAGGACGTCGGCGTCCTGCAGGGCGGACATGACCGTCTGCTCGATCGCGCGCTGACCGCGCGGGGTGGGGTGGACGTCGTCCTCCTGCATCCACTCCGGGTGGCCCGCGAGGGGCTGCCCGACGTCGATGAAGGTTCCCCCGACCTTCTCGACGGCGTCCTTGAGCGCGTCGGAGGTCACCTTCGTGTCGGTGGGGACGTCGGCGTCGTCGTTCCAGATCGTGCTCAGGCCGATGATGCGGGCATCGGGAGCGGCCCCGTGCAGCTGGTCGACGGTGTCGGCGGTGTCGGTGCGGATCTCGTCCTCGTCCTCCCAGAAGTCGTTGCTGGAGGACTCGACGACGAGCAGCTGCGGCTGCAGAGCGGCGACAGCGGGAATCAGGCCGGCGTAGGCGGTTCCGCAGTCGCCCTGCACCACGAAACCCATGCCCGGGCAGGCGAGGTTCGTCAGCGACACGTGGGCGCGCGCGGAGAGGAGTGTCGGCCACGCCTGCTGCGGTTCCAGGCCGAACCCCGACATGAGGGAGTCTCCCAGCGTCACCACCCGCAGGGGCCCCGTCGGCGTCGACGACGGCGACGGGCTCGCCTCGAGCGCGGGGGCGGCGAGGGTGGGCAGGGCAGCGGGGTCGGCGGGGTCGGCGGCGCAGCCGGCGAGCATCGCGACCACGCCTGCGGAGAGGGCGGTCAGCGAAGCCACGGTGGCGCGGCGTCCGAAGGTCATGACGCGATCCTAGGTTCGCGCGCCTATGAACGAGCGCGGAGGTTCACCCCTAGACGCGCAGGGCCGCGAGGTGCTCGCGCAGGGTCGGGCCCCCGCGGAACTCGCGGATGAGGTGCTGCACCACCTCGCGCAGATCGCCGTCGGCCGCGTCGGCGACCGCGATCTGCCGCGCCGAGCTGCCGCCCGTGGCGAGGATCGTCTCGAGGCTCGCGAACTCCTTCGCGCACTTCAGCTCGAGGGCGATGTCGGCGAGCTCCTCCATCGTCTCGCGCAGGTGCTCGACCACGGGGCGCTGCGTCCCCTCGCGGTCGACGATCACGCGCGCGTCGAGACCGTAGCGGGCCGCGCGCCACTTGTTCTCGCGGGCGTACCAGGGCGGGATGCCGGGAAGCTCGCGCCCCTCGTCGAGCAGCCGCGAGAAGTGCTCGACGAGCGTCTGCGCGAGCGAGGCGACCGCGGCCAGCTCGGGCAGGGTCGACATGCCGTCGCAGGCGCGGATCTCGATCGTGCCCCACTTGGGCGCCGGACGGATGTCCCAGCGCACCTCGCTGGCATCCGCCATCACTCCGGTACGGACCATGTCGTCGAGGTAGCTCTCGAAGTCGCCCCACGAGTCGAGCTGCCAGGGCAGGCCCGCCGTGGGGAGCTGCTGGAAGACGAGAGCGCGATTCGAGGCGTACCCGGTGCGCTCGCCCGCCCAGAAGGGGCTGGATGCCGACAGCGCCTGCAGATGGGGGAGGTAGACGTTCAGTGCGTTGACGATCGGAATGACCTTCTCGACGTCGTCCACGCCGACGTGCACGTGGATGCCCCAGATCATCATGTTGCGCCCCCACCACTGGGTGCGCTCGATGAGCGAGTGGTAGCGCGTCTTGTCGGTGACCTCCTGGTCGAACCACTGCGCGAAGGGGTGACTGCCGGCGCACAGGATCTCGACCCCGCGCGGCTCGGTCTCGTCGCGCAGGGCGCAGATGGCGTCGGCGATGTCGTCCACGGCCTCGGCGACGGTGTGGCCGACGCCGCTGGTCACCTCGACGGTGTTCGTGAGCAGCTCACCGGTGACCGTGAACCGCTCGAGCGCGGTCTTGTCTTCGAGCTGGTCGAGGATCTCGGGCGCGCGGGGGACCAGATCGCCCGTCTCGCGGTCCGCGAGCATGAGCTCCCATTCCAGACCCACGGACGAACGCGTCGATGCAGCGAACGGCAGCCTCATGCGGCTCAGTCTGGCACGGGGGTCGGATGCGGGGATCCTCCGCTACCCTTCGAGACGCCGCGTGTCGCGGCGCGTCGCGTGTCACCGCGAGGCCCGGGGATCTGGCAGAATAGAGGGCTGGACCCGCTACTCGACCCTCTATCCAGTATCGGTCCACCCTTTTGAGCTTCCGCCGGGTGTGCACCCCACTCTCCAGGCGTTCGGTTCGTTCGTTTTCATCATTTGGAGTCATCGTGGCTGTCAAGATCCGTCTCAAGCGCCTCGGAAAGATCCGCGCGCCCTACTACCGCATCGTCGTCGCCGACTCGCGCACCAAGCGCGATGGTCGTGTCATCGAGGAGATCGGCAAGTACCACCCGACCGAGGAGCCCTCGTTCATCGAGGTCGACTCCGAGCGCGCGCAGTACTGGCTCTCCGTGGGCGCGCAGCCCACCGAGCAGGTCGCCGCCATCCTCAAGCTCACGGGCGACTGGGGCAAGTTCAAGGGCGACAAGAACGCCGTCTCGACCGTCAAGGTCCGCGAGCCCAAGGCCGCGTTCGAGGCCGACGCCTCGAAGAAGTCGGTCGTCAAGCCCAAGGCCGAGAAGAAGGCCGAAGCTCCCGCCGAGGCGCCCGCTGAGGACGCCGCCGAGACCTCGGCCGAGTAATTCCCGTGCTGTCTGCCGCGCTCGAACACGTCGTCAAGGGGATCGTCGATCACCCCGATGCCGTGACCATCCGCTCCAGCTCTTCGCCTCGCGGCGACGTGCTGGAGGTTCGCGTGCACCCCGATGACCGGGGTCGCGTGATCGGGCGCGGCGGACGCACCGCCAAGGCACTGCGCACGGTCGTGTCGGCTCTCGCCGACGGACGTCGCGTGCGCGTCGACGTCGCCGACGACTGATGGCGAACGGCGACACCGCGGGCGCGCAGCCCGCCAAGACCCAGCTCCGCGTCGGACGACTCGTCAAGGCCCACGGCCTGAAGGGTGCGTTCAAGCTCGAGCTGTACACCGACGATCCCGACGGGCGCTTCACGCCGGGGAGCACCTTCACCCTGCAGG
This sequence comes from Microbacterium testaceum StLB037, assembly GCF_900104345.1. GTDB lineage: Bacteria > Actinomycetota > Actinomycetes > Actinomycetales > Microbacteriaceae > Microbacterium > Microbacterium testaceum_A. The sequence goes on along the minus strand of NZ_FNJN01000003.1, from coordinate 507,594 downwards.
TTCCGGAGTCCTCGCCGTGGCACGGCCGCGAGCTGACGGTCCGTGAATTCCGGTGGATGAACTCGCACCCCGTCGCCTTCTTCGAGGGCGTCGACGACCGCAACGCGGCCGAAGAGCTCGTCAAGGCCATTCTGTGGATCGACCAGGATGCCGAAGCCGCTCCCGCCGAAGACGACGCCTGGTACGACCACCAGCTCGTCGGTCTCGACGTCGTGCGCGACGGCGCCGTCATCGGCCGCGTCGCCCGCGTCGACCACTTCCCGGCGCAGGACCTCTTGATCGTCCGCATGGCCGGCGAAGACCGCGAGGTCCTCGTTCCTTTCGTGGGCGCCATCGTCCCCGAGGTCGACATCGCGGGTGGCCGCGTCGTCGTCACTCCGCCCGCGGGGCTCTTCGAAGAGCTCCCGGCCGACGCCGACGACGAGCCCGAACCCGTCTCGGCGTCGGACGAATCCGACGGCGAGACGCCCGACGCCTCCGAGGACTGACGTGCGCATCGACATCGTCTCGATCTTCCCGACGATCTTCGATGCTCTCGAGGTGTCGCTGCTCGGCAAAGCCCGGCAGAGCGGTCTGCTCGACGTCCGCATCCGCGATCTGCGGGACTACACGCACGACCGTCACCGCACCGTCGACGACACCCCGTACGGCGGTGGCGCCGGCATGGTCATGAAGCCCGAGCCCTGGGGCGAAGCGCTCGACGACGTGACGAGCGACGCCGAAGCGCGCCCGGTCATCATCTTCCCCTCGCCCGCGGGCGAGCGGTTCACGCAGGCGACGGCGCGAGAGCTCTCCACCGCCCCGCACCTCGTCTTCGGCTGCGGCCGGTACGAGGGCATCGACGAGCGCGTCTTCGACTACGCCGCCGAGCGGGGCGACGTGCGCCTGATCTCTTTGGGCGACTACGTGCTCAACGGGGGAGAGGTCGCCGTCATGGCGATGGTCGAGGCGATCGGACGACTGATCCCCGGCGTCGTCGGCAACCCCGAGAGCCTTGTCGAGGAGTCGCACGAGGACGGCCTGCTCGAGTACCCCTCGTTCACCAAGCCGGCCGTGTGGCGCGAGCGAGAGGTGCCGCCCGTGCTCCTGAGCGGCAACCACGGCGCCGTGGCGACGTGGCGTCGCTCGCAGCAGATCGAGCGCACGCGCGAGCGCCGGCCCGACCTGCTCGCCGACTGAGGCGGCAGAGCTCTTCCGGCGCTCCCGGGAGGATGCCGCGACCTCGGGCCGCGGCATCCGGGATCATCCGTCAGTCGACGCCCAGGAACGAGCGATCGGTCAGGACGATGGGGCCGTCGGCGGTGATCGCCACGGTGTGCTCGGAGTGCGCCCCGCGCGATCCGTCGGCGCTGCGCAGGGTCCATCCGTCGGGGTCGGTGATCAGCTCGTCGGTGGTCTGCAGGAACCACGGCTCGAGCGCGAGCACGAGGCCGTCGCGCAGCGGGTAGCCGCGGCCGGCCTTGCCGTCGTTGGCGACGTGCGGGTCGCCGTGCATGGTGCGGCCGACGCCGTGGCCGCCGAAGTCGGTGTTGATGCTCAGGCCCTCGGCGTGGGCGACGGCGGCGATCGCGGCGGAGATGTCGCCGATCTTGCGGCCCACGCTCGCGGCCTCGATCGCGGCGGCCAGCGCGCGCTGCGAGGTGTCGATGAGGGCGAGGTCCTCGTCGCGAGCGGTGCCCACGACGAAGGAGACGGCGGAGTCGGCGACCCAGCCGTCCACGGACGCGGCGAAGTCGAGCGAGACGAGGTCGCCGTCGCGCAGCACGTAGTCGTGGGGGAGTCCGTGCAGCACGGCGTCGTTGATCGACGTGCAGAGCACCTTGCCGAAGGGGCTCGCACCGAAGGACGGGTGGTAGTCGATATAGCACGACTCCGCGCCGGCCGAGCGGATCATGTCGTGCGCGCGACGGTCCAGCTGCAGCAGGTTGGTCCCCACCTTGGTCTCGGCGCGCAGCGTGGCCAGCACCTCCGCGACGAAGCGTCCGGCGGGGCGCATCGCGTCGATCTCGGCCGGGGTGCGCAGTTCGATCATGGGTGGTTCCTCTCGCGTCGAACCTCCATTGTCTCCGATCCGCGGCGCCGCCGCCCGATGCGCGCGCGCCATAGCCTTCTCAGAGGCGAAGCACATGCGCGAGCCCTAGTCTCGGGTCATGGCGTTGCGACGGATGTTCCTCCACTGGCTGTTCCCGGCCGCGTTCGTTCTGCCGCTGTGGCTGTTCGTCGGGTGGATCGTCTTCTCGGGAGGCAGCGCGTGGGGCCTGCTCTGGCTCTTCGTCGCGGTTCCGGCCGTCTTCATCTCGCAGCTCGTCCTGACCCTCATGGTGCGAGCGCGGGGGAGTGTGCGCGAGAACCGCGCGGTGTCGTGGCGGGATCTGGCGGGCCTGGGCATCTGGCAGGTCGTCATCGTCGCGCTCGGCTTCTTCGACTCCCGGGTCTTCTTCCCGCTGCTCGTGCTGTCGATCGCGGGAGCGCTGGTGTTGTTCTGGTCCTCTCTCGCGCAGCTCTGGAACGAGGCACGCGGGGCGGTGACGGTGCTGCACACGACGGACGGGACCGCGTACATCCCGCCGCCGCGCGAGAACCGCGAGCAGACTCGGGATGCCGAGGTCATCGTCGTTCCGGAGACGCGGCGTCGCGACTGACGTCGTCGCGTGCCCGCGGCGGGGCGGACCGTTTTGGCGGGTAGGCCTGCGCGTGGCAGAATGGACGCTTGTGCCCTGACCGGCTCTGCCTCAGGGGAGTCAGCTGCTTCGGCGGCTTCGGGCACGCCTCACCTTTTTCCCTCTTATCGTGCGATCGACCTGTGGCGGTCGCAGGAAGTGATGATCATGCAGATCCTCGACTCCGTCGACGCGGCTTCGCTCCGCTCCGACATCCCCGTCTTCGGCCCCGGCGACACCGTCAAGGTGCACGTCAACATCACCGAAGGCAACCGCTCGCGTATCCAGGTGTTCCAGGGCGTCGTCATCGGCCGCTCGGGTGACGGCGTGCGGGAGACCTTCTGCGTCCGCAAGGTCAGCTTCCAGGTCGGCGTGGAGCGCACGTTCCCCGTCCACAGCCCCGTGATCGACCACATCGAGGTCGTCACCCGCGGTGACGTGCGTCGCGCCAAGCTGTACTACCTGCGCAGCCTGCGTGGCAAGAAGGCCAAGATCAAGGAGAAGCGCGACCGCTGAGTCCGCTCTCTCGAACGCCCCGTGGGTTTGACCCGCGGGGCGTTCGGCGTTCTCACGGCGTCGTCGGTCACGGGGCGGCTCCTCGATGTGCGACCCTGGTTCCTGCGGTTCGCTCGGTGTGCGTCGAACCCGGTGAAGGAACACATGAGCGACCAGACCGCCTCGACCCCGGATGCCGTGGCATCCCGCTCCGCCGGACGGCGTCGACGTGGATGGGGGGCGTTCTTCCGCGACCTGCTCGTGATCGTGCTGATCGCGCTCGTGGTGTCGTTCCTCGTCAAGACCTTCGTCGTCCGCTCGTTCTACATCCCGTCGGCGTCGATGGAGAACACGCTGCTGATCAAGGACCGCATCCTCGTGGACGAGCTGACCCCGAAGTTCGGTCAGTACTCGCGGGGTGACGTGGTCGTGTTCCGCGACCCCGGTGGATGGCTGCCGCCGAGCCCCACCGAGGAGCGGTCCCCGGTGGTCGAGGGCGCCGACTGGGTGCTGTCGCTCTTCGGGCTGTCGGCTCCCGACAGCGACGATCACCTCATCAAGCGCGTGATCGGCACGGCGGGCGACCACGTCGTCTGCTGCAACGCCCTGGGGCAGACGACGGTCAACGGCGTCCCGCTCGATGAGTCGTACGTGCGGCTCGCTCCGGGGGCGACTGCGCCCGAGCCCGTTCCCTACGACATCACGGTGCCCGACGGCTCGCTTTGGGTCCTCGGCGACAACCGCAACAGCTCGCGCGACTCGCGTTTCAACCAGGATCAGCCCGGGCAGGGCTTCGTCCCCGTCGACAACGTCGTGGGACGCGCGTTCCTCATCACGTGGCCGTTCACGCGCTTCGGCCTGATCGACTTCCACCACGAGGTGTTCGCGGGGGTCCCCGCGCCGGGAGCGCAGTGATCGAACCCACCCTCACCCTCGAGCGCCGTCTGCTGAAGGATCACGCGATCGTCATCGCGTGCGACGAGGTCGGGCGCGGGGCCCTCGCGGGGCCAGTGGCGGTCGGCGCCGCGGTCATCGACCCGGCGCGTTCGCGCAAGCGGGTTCCCGCCGGCCTGCGCGACTCCAAGCTCGTTCCCGAGGCGCGACGGCCCGAGGTGGCCGCCCGGGCGGCCGCGTTCGTCCAGCACAGCGCCGTCGGGTGGGCGAGCTCGATCGAGGTCGACGAGATCGGCATCATCCGGGCTCTGGGGCTCGCGGCCGTCCGCGCGATCGCGGATCTGCGCGCGCACGGCGTCGTGCCCGAAGAGGCCCTCGTCATCCTCGACGGCAACCACGACTACATCACGCCGGCGGGGGAGTCGGGGCTGACGGTGCGCCCCATCATCAAGGCCGACCGTGACTGCGCGAGTGCGGCCGCGGCATCCGTCATCGCCAAGGTCGCCCGCGACACCCTCATGACGGGACTGCACGACGATCACCCCGCCTACGGGTGGGCGCGCAACAAGGGCTACGCGAGCCTCGATCACCGCGAGGCGATCACCGCGTACGGAATGAGCGTGCACCACCGGCACTCGTGGGCCATCGCCGCGGCCCCGACGCTCTTCTGACCCCGCTGCGGACACGGCGCCCGAACGCGCCCGGGCGGCTGCACCGTGCGGCCGGGGCGACGGCGCGCGCCTAGGATGGAGAAACCATGGATGACGACGTCTTCGAGGACTACGACCGCGAGCTCGAGCTGGCCCTTTACCGCGAGTACCGCGATGTCGTGCGCCAGTTCACCTACGTGATCGAGACCGAGCGCCGGTTCTATCTCGCGAACGACGTGAACGTCGTGCGGCGCGACACCGAGCACGACTTCTACTTCGAGATCTCGATGACCGACGTGTGGGTGTGGGACATCTACCGCGCCGACCGCTTCGTGAAATCCGTGCGCGTGCTGACCTTCAAGGACGTCAACGTCGAGGAGCTCTCGCGCCACGACTTCCAGTTGCCCGACGAGCTCTCGCTCGACAACTGAGGTCCCTCCCCAGTCGGATCTTCCCCCGGGTTGTCCACCGATAGGTCCCTCCGCTCCGCGCGAGGGGGAGGGTGGATGCCACGCTCTCGGGCATGGCAGCGAAAGACGAGCTCGGCAGAGCAGGCGAAGATCGCGCCGTCGCGTACCTGAGGGACGACGGCTACCGCATTCTCACGCGCAACTGGCGGTGCGATCAGGGCGAGATCGACATCGTCGCCGCACGCGACGACACTCTCGTCGTGGTCGAGGTGAAGACCCGACGCACCGAGGACTACGGCCACCCCTTCGAGGCCATCGACGCCCGGAAGGCGCAGCGGCTCTGGCGCCTCGCCATGGCGTGGTTGGCGGCCCATCCCGAAGAGGCGAGGGGGCGACGCCTCCGGGTCGACGCGATCGGCCTCGTCGGTCCCGATCCCGCGCGGGCGCGCCTCGAGCACCTCGAGGACGCCTTGTGACCCTCGCGCGGACCTGGGCCGTGGCGTTGTCGGGGCTGCACGGCGATCTCGTCGAGGTTGAGGCCGACGTGTCCTCTCAGACCCCGGAGTTCTCGATCATCGGTCTCGCCGACAAGGCCCTGGGCGAAGCCGGTCGGCGCGTGCGGGGCGCGTGCACCAACCGCGGCCTCGACCTGCCCAAGCGTCGGATCACCGTCAACCTGTCGCCCGCGAGCCTGCCGAAGCGCGGATCGGGGTTCGACGTGGCGATCGCCGTGGCCGCCCTCGCGACGTCGGTGCGGATGGATGCCGCCCGCGTCGCGCGGACCGTGCACATCGGCGAACTGGGACTCGACGGACGACTCCGACCCGTTCCCGGGGTCCTGCCGGCGGTCGTGGCAGCGCAGCGCGCCGGTCATCGGCGCGTGGTGGTCCCGGCGGCCAATGCCGCGGAGGCGGGACTCATCGAGGGGATCGAGGTGTTCGCCGCCACGTGCCTCGCCGACGTGGTGAGGTGGCACGGCGGTACGAGCGACGCGCCCGACCTCGAGCCGGTCGAGGCGCCCGCCACCCGTGCAGACGACGAGGAGCAGCTCGACCTCGCCGATGTCGTGGGGCAGGGGGACGCCGTGGACGCCCTCGTCGTCGCCGCGGCGGGCGGGCACCACCTGCTCATGAGCGGCCCGCCGGGCGCGGGCAAGACGATGCTGGCGCGCCGGCTCCCCGGCATCCTTCCGCCCCTCGATGACGAGGCGGCCCTCTCGGTCGCGTCGGTGCGCTCCCTGTCCGGCGAGGCGGTGACTCGGTTGTCGCGCACGCCCCCGTTCGAGAGCCCCCACCACGGGGCGACCGCCGCGGCGCTGATCGGGGGAGGCTCCGGCGTGGTGCGTCCGGGTGCCATCGCCCGCGCGAGCGAGGGAGTACTGTTCCTCGACGAGGGCGGCGAGTTCCCGGCCTCCGTTCTCGACGCCCTTCGTCAGCCCCTCGAGAACGGCGTGATCCAGGTGCACCGCTCCGGGGTCTCGGCGACGTACCCCGCGCGGTTCCAGCTCGTGGTGGCCACGAACCCCTGCCCGTGCGGCCAATACGGCGTCCCGGGTGGATCGTGCGAGTGCGCTCCGCAGGCGATACGCCGCTACACGCGGCGCCTCTCGGGCCCGCTTCTCGATCGGATCGACATCGACCTGCGGCTGCAGCGCGTGTCCACCGCCCGGCACGAGTGCAGTTCCCGGACGGTGTCCTCGGAACGCGCGCGCGAGATCGTCGCCGCCGCTCGTGCGCACGCCGCTCGACGGTGGGCCCAGACGCCCTGGAGACGCAACGCCGATGTGCCGGGCACGTGGCTGCGCGGCCCGGCCGCCCCGTCGCCCGAGGTCCTGCGTCCGCTCGACACCGCCCTTCGCCGCGGCGCAGTGACCTTGCGCGGATACGACCGCCTGCTCCGTGTGGCGTGGACGGTTGCCGACATCGCGGGCCACGAACAGCTCCGGTCCGACGATGTGGGCCGTGCCCTCTACCTGCGCCGAGGTGCGGGCGCATGACGCCCTACGAGGTCGACGAGATCGAGGCCGCACGCGCCCTCCGGGGCCTGCGGGACGACGATGACCATGGGGGTGCCGTGGAGGCGTTCGCGCGGGCGGTGTGGAGTGTGCTGACCGAGCCCGGAGACGGGGTCGCCGGGAAACTCATCGCGGAACACGGACCGGTTCGGGCCCTGAGCGTGGCCACGTCCGCGGGGCGTGAGGATCTCGGGGCGGCGCGTGCCCGGTGGCTGCCCCGGCTCCATCCCGACGCGATCGCGGCAGCGCTCGACGCCGCGCGGCGGTCGGGAACCTCGCTCGTCGTTCCGGGAGACGCCTCGTGGCCCGCCCGCCTCGACGATCTGGGGGAGCACGCGCCGGTCGTCCTCTGGCGCCGCGGAGCCGGCATCGAGGACGATTCCCCCACGGTCGCCCTCGTGGGCGCGCGAGCTTCGACGGCGTACGGGGAGGGGGTCGCGGCGGATCTCGCCGCCGACCTGACGGCGGCCGGTGTGATCGTCGTCTCGGGGGCGGCGTACGGGATCGACGGGGCCGCTCATCGGGCGGCGCTGTCGACGGGCGGATCGACGGTCGCGTTCCTCGCCGGCGGCGTCGATCGGGCGTACCCGCGCGGTCACGAAGGTCTCCTTGCCCGGATCGCGGGAGCCGGCGCGGTCTGGAGCGAGACGCCCTGCGGGACGACGCCCACCAAGTGGCGCTTCCTCGCGCGCAACCGGTTGATCGCCGCGATCGCGGACGCCGTCGTGGTCGTCGAGGCGGGGTGGCGCAGCGGCTCGCTCAACACCGCCGCGCACGCCGCGAGCCTCGGCCGCGCCCTCGGCGCGGTGCCCGGTCCCGTCACCAGCGCGGCGTCGGCGGGGTGCCACCGTATCCTCCGCGAGTACGGCGGAGTCTGCGTGACGGGCGCTGCCGACGTGCTCGAGATGGTCGGCGCGGGAGGACCCGGCGAGCACGGCGCCACCGATCGCACCGACGACATCACCCGACTGCTCGACGCCCTCTCGGCGCGCTCCGGTCGGTCGACGCGGGAGGTCGCCCGCCGAAGCGGGATGTCGAGCGAGGAGGCCGGGGTGCTCCTCGGCTTCGCGGAGCTCGAGGGGAGGGTCGTCCGCGACAGCGAGGGGCTGTGGACGTCCGCCGGTCGGGGGGACGGGCGATCTCCGCGATGAGGGAAACGCCGTTCGGCGCGCGTCGTCGCGCACGCGCGGCCGGCCTGCGGGCACTCTGGGGGGATGCAGTTGTCGGAGGCCGTCGCGGGATATCTCTCCCACCTGTCCGACGTGCGCCGACTCTCTCCGGCGACGGTGCGGGCCTACCGCGCGGATCTCGCGGACCTGATCCTGTGGGTCGGCGATCGCCCCCTGGGCGAGGTCGGCGTGGAGGATCTGCGCGAATGGCAGTGGCAGTCGGCCAAGTCGGGGCAGTCCAAGGCGACCGCCGCGCGTCGCGCGTCGACGGTACGGGGGCTGTTCGCCTGGGCCGTCGAGGAAGAGCTGGTCGGGGTGGACCCCGCGCGGAGGCTGGTGTCTCCGAAGCGCGGGCGCACCCTCCCCGCCGTCGCGACCACCGACGCGCTCGACGACGTCCTGACCGCGGCGGCCGAGCGCGCGGCGAGTGGCGATGCCGTGGCGCTCCGAGACCACGCCCTCCTGGAGGTGCTCTACGGATCGGGCGCGCGGGTCTCCGAGGTGTGCGGTCTCGACCTCGACGACATCGATCACGATCGACGCACCCTGTTCCTGCGCGGCAAGGGCGGCAAGGACCGCGTCGTGCCGTTCGGACTCCCCGCCGCTCGCGCGCTGCAGGCCTACCTGGTGCGGGCCCGTCCCGTCCTGCAGGCACGCCGGGTCGAGGCATCCGCATCTCTCGCATCCGGGTCGCGCCACGACGGAAGGGGGAGCGGCTCCCGCATTCCCGCCCGCGAAGCCGGGGGTGCGACGCGCCCGCACGAGCGCGCCGTGTTCCTGGGGGCGAAGGGCTCGCGTCTCGGGCCGAGGGCCGTGCACGCCCTCGTGTCGAGAACCGTGGCGCCGAGTGTGGGGGCGGACGTGCTCGGGCCGCACGCTCTGCGGCACTCGGCCGCGACCCATCTGCTCGACGGGGGCGCCGATCTGCGCTCCGTGCAGGAGATCCTCGGCCACGCGAGTCTGGGCACCACGCAGATCTACACCCATGTCTCCGCCGAGCGCCTCCGCGAGGCTTACCGACTCGCGCACCCGCGCGCTTGAGGGGTCGGCGCGGGCGACCCGGGTGGCGCAGCGCCTCGTGCCGAGGAGCCCGTCCTCGGCCAGCGCTCCGGCAGGCCGCGCGGCTCACCTCGCCGTCGGGTTCTCGCCGGGCGGCCCGTGAAGTGTCCCGTATGCGTGCGCATGCGCGCCGGACCCCCTAGCGTGGAACCGTGATCTCCCGCCGCCTGGTGCCCGCCGCGATCGGCGTCGTCGCGCTCGTCGGGGTGCTCAGCGGGTGCAGCCTCGCCCCGGAGCCGGTCGAAACCCGTCTTCCTCCCGGGCTCGTCGCCTCGAGCCCTCCGCCCACGGTCGCCGTGCCCTCGCCCTCCGTCGTCACAACGTCTCCCGCGCCGGTCTCGTCGACGGGCCCGTCGACTCCCGCCGCAGGATCCGGCACCGACGCCGTCTCGTGCGGCGACGGGGGAAGCCAGACCGTCTCGGGGGCCGAGCAGAGCGTCCGCATCGTCGGAACGTGCGCCGAGCTCACCGTCTCGGGGTCGGCCCTCACCGTCGACGCCTCGGGGGCCTCGATCGGTACCCTCCGCATCTCCGGCGACCGCGCCCGCATCGACGCCGGCTCGATCGATGCCCTCATCCTGCAGGGCAACGACGGCTCGGTCCGTTCCTCGGGGGCGATCGGCAGCGCCGACCTGAGCGGCGATCGGTCCTCGATCCAGGCGGGCGGTGCGATCTCGGCCGTCACGGTCCGCGGGCAGGATAACATCGTGAGCGCCACGGGCGGCATCGGCACCCAGACCGTCGAGGGCCGCGGCAACCGGATCGGATGAGCGGGCCCGCCGAGTCACCTCTCGCAGCAGGGCAGCAGCACCGCTCGCGGGACGCCGCCCAGCAGGCGCAGCGGATTCACGTACTCACCGTTCCACCGCACCCCGAAGTGGACGGTCGCGGGGCCGGCGTGCCCACCGGCGGCCACCCGCCCCACCGGTGACGCGCGCGCGACGACCGCACCCACATCCAGGTCGGTGACCACGGGTTCCAGCGTCGTCACGAGGCCGTCGCCGTGGTCGATGGTCACGATGTCGCGCCCGGCTACGGCCCCCACGAAGGCGACGCGGCCGTCCGCGGGGGACCGGACCGAATCTCCCGCGAGATCGAGCCCGCGGTGACCCGGACCGTACATGTGAGCAGGGGCGACGAACGGCCGCACCACCCGGGCCGGAATCGCGGGCCACACCCAGACGCGGTCGCCGAGCGGGTCGCCGTCGGACGCTTCGGCGGGCGACGATACGAGGAGCGTCGCCGTCAGAAGGGCGAGAGTGACGAGGCGGGCGGATGCCGGGATCATCAGCGAAGTCTTCTCTCCCCGGGTCCGCGCGGAGCGCCGTGGAGGCGAGACGGGGGAGAGTTCGCGCCCGCACGCGGGTGGGGAGGAGCAGTCCTGTATGCTGGAGGACGCATCTCGCATGTCGGGATGACTCCGCGTGCCCACAGCGCATCGCGCCGCCCTCCGGGGCAGCGCACCGCGCGGCATCCACACCCCCTGGTCCTCCGCTTCGGCGGATGGCGGGTGTGCGCCGGGTACCAGGCTCGTCAGACGGATCGTCTGGCGCGAACAACCACAACCACGGCGCGAAAGCGCCCAGAAACAGGAGTACGACCATGGCCGTCGTCACCATCCGCCAGCTGCTCGACAGCGGCGTTCACTTCGGACACCAGACCCGCCGGTGGAACCCGAAGGTGAAGCGCTTCATCCTCACCGAGCGCTCGGGCATCCACATCATCGACCTCCAGCAGTCGCTCGGCTACATCGACAAGGCGTACGAGTTCGTCAAGGAGACCGTCGCACACGGCGGCACCATCCTCTTCGTCGGCACCAAGAAGCAGGCGCAGGAAGTTCTCGCCGAGCAGGCGACCCGCGTGGGCCAGCCCTACGTCAACCAGCGCTGGCTCGGTGGCCTTCTCACCAACTTCCAGACGGTGTCGAAGCGCCTCGCCCGCATGAAGGAGCTCGAGGAGCTCGACTACGAGAACCCGGCCGAGAGCGGCTTCACCAAGAAGGAGCTCCTGCTCAAGAAGCGCGAGCTCGACAAGCTGCACAAGTCGCTCGGTGGTATCCGCAACCTGCAGAAGACCCCCTCGGCGATCTGGGTCGTCGACGCCAAGCGCGAGCACCTCGCGGTCGACGAGGCCAAGAAGCTCGGCATCCCCGTGATCGGCATCCTCGACACGAACGCCGACCCCGACGAGTTCCAGTACCCGATCCCCGGTAACGACGACGCGATCCGCTCGGTGAGCCTGCTCACGCGCATCATCGCCGACGCCGCCGCCGAGGGCCTCATCCAGCGCCACCAGCCCGCCGGTGAAGAAGAGGCCGCCGAGCCCCTCGCCGAGTGGGAGCGCGAGCTGCTCGAGACCCCCGCCGAGTCGACCGACGCCCCCGCGGCCGAGTCGACCGACGAGGCTCCCGCCGCTGAGTCGACCGAGGCTTCGGCCGGGGAGTCGACCGAGGCCGCCGAGACCGAGGCCACTGACGCCGAGGCCACCGACAGCAAGTAAGCCGCGAGGCGTTCCGTTCTCCTCCGCGTGAACGGCCCGCTACCCGCACAGGCTACGATCCGGCGGGGTCGTGACAGCCCCCTCTTCGGAGGGTGGCGACACGGCCCCGCCGGGCTCACATCTAGAACGCAAACGACAAGGAGACGCCACACCATGGCAAACTTCACGATCGCCGACATCAAGGCGCTGCGCGAGCAGCTCGGCACGGGCATGGTCGACACCAAGAAGGCGCTCGAAGAGGCTGACGGCGACGTCGAGAAGGCCGTCGAGATCCTGCGCCTCAAGGGCGCGAAGGGCAATGCCAAGCGCGCCGACCGTTCGACCAGCGAGGGCCTCGTCGCCGCCCGCGAGAACAACGGTTCCGTCACGCTTCTCGAGCTCGCCTGCGAGACCGACTTCGTCGCCAAGAACGAGCGCTTCATCGCTCTGGCCGACAAGGTCGTCGACGCAGCCGCCGCCGCCGGTGCCGACTCGGTCGAGGCCGCCCTGGCCGCCGACGCCGACGGCAAGACCGTCGAGCAGCTCATCTCGGACGAGGCCGCGATCATCGGCGAGAAGGTCGAGCTCCGTCGCGTGCGCACCATCTCGGGCGACAAGTTCGAGGTCTACCTGCACAAGACCAGCAAGGACCTGCCCCCGCAGGTCGGCGTCGTCCTCGCCTACTCGGGCGATGACGCCGAGACCGCTCGCTCGATCGCGCAGCACATCTCGTTCGCCAACCCCTCGTACCTCACCCGCGACGCCGTCCCCGAGGCCGACGTCGAGAAGGAGCGCGAGATCGTCACCGAGATCTCCCGCAACGAGGGCAAGCCCGAGGCTGCGCTGCCGAAGATCGTGGAGGGCCGCGTGAACGCGTTCTTCAAGCAGGTCTCGCTGCTCGACCAGGACTACGCGAAGGACAACAAGCTGTCCGTCGCCAAGGTCGCGTCCGACGCCGGTCTCACGCTGACCGACTTCGCCCGCTTCAAGGTCGGCGCGTAACCCTTCGACAGGCTCAGGGCCCGTCATGAGGCCCGGGATGCCACGGCATCCCGGGCCTTTTCCCTGCCCGCGTCCCATATCGGTTCCTGCGTATCGGTCGCGGGTGCGGGGGGATAGTTTGTTCAAGACGAGAGGACATCACACGTGATCGATGAAGCCACCAAGCGCCGCCGAGTTCTGCTGAAGCTGTCGGGGGAGGCGTTCGGCGGCGGCCAACTGGGCGTGAATCCCGACGTCGTGGGCCAGATCGCCCGTGAGATCGCCGAGGCCGTCGACCGCGTCGACATCGCCATCGTCGTCGGCGGGGGCAACTTCTTCCGCGGCGCCGAGCTCAGCCAGCGCGGCATGGACCGCGGGCGGGCCGACTACATGGGAATGCTCGGCACCGTGATGAACTCCCTCGCGCTGCAGGACTTCCTCGAGCAGGCGGGGGCCGCCACGCGCGTGCAGTCCGCCATCTCGATGACCCAGGTCGCGGAGCCCTACATCCCGCGTCGTGCTGTCCGTCACCTCGAGAAGGGTCGCGTCGTGATCTTCGGCGCCGGCGCCGGACTGCCGTACTTCTCCACCGACACCGTCGCCGCCCAGCGCGCGCTCGAGATCGGAGCGACCGAGGTCCTCGTCGCGAAGAACGGCGTCGACGGGGTCTACACGGCCGACCCGAACGTGGATCCGACGGCCACGAAGCTCGACCACGTCACCTACAACGACGCCCTGCAGAAGGGTCTGAAGGTCGTGGACTCCACGGCGTTCAGCCTCTGCATGGACAACGGAATGGATATGCGCGTGTTCGGCATGGAGCCGGCCGGAAACGTCACCCGGGCCCTTCTCGGCGAGACGATGGGCACCCTCGTCACCGCATGACGCGCCGCGCGGGCCCGGGGAGCCGGGCCCGCGCGCGACTAGACTGAACAGTCAGTCCCAACGAATGGAGTCACCGTGATTTCCGATGTCCTCGCCGATGCCGGAGCGCGTATGGATCGCGCCGTGGAGGCCGCCAAGGAAGACTTCGCGACGGTCCGTACCGGACGCGCGAACCCCCAGATGTTCCAGAAGGTGCTGGTCGACTACTACGGCTCGCCCACCCCGCTGGCTCAGCTCGCCTCGCTGAACAACCCCGAGGCGCGCACTCTCGTCATCAACCCGTACGACAAGTCGGCGCTGAAGGCGATCGAGCAGGCGATCCGCGACATGCCGAACCTCGGGGTGAACCCGACGAACGACGGCAACATCGTCCGCGTCACCATGCCCGAGCTCACGCAGGACCGCCGCAAGGAGTACGTCAAGATCGTGCGCGGCAAGGGCGAGGACGCCAAGGTGCAGGTCCGCAACCTGCGCCGCAAGGCCAAGGACGACCTCGACGCGCTGAAGAGCGACGTCGGCGAGGACGAGCTGGTCCGCGCCGAGAAGGAGCTCGACACCGTCACGCGCACGCACGTCGACCTCATCGACGAGGCGCTCAAGCGCAAAGAGGCTGAGCTCCTCGAGGTCTGACCCCCATGCCCGACGCTCCCGAGATCGGCGACAGCGAGCCGGTCGATCCGTCCGCCTCGTCGCGCCGGGCCGATTCAGCGCGCCGTTCGCCGACCACGGGTGAAGGGGTGACTGCGATCGAGTCGCAGCTGCGCGCGATGCGGTCGGACGCCGATCAGCGGATCGCGCACGCCCGCGCCGAGTTCGACCAGGCGAACGAGCGGATCAAGCAGCGCACGGGGCGCGACCTCATCGTGGCGACCCTGATCGGGGTCGGCATCGGCGTGATCGTCATCGCCTCGCTGATCTTCGTCAAATGGCTGTTCGTCCTGTTCGCGGCCGCCGCGATGGTGCTGGGCGTCCTCGAGTTCTCGCGCGCCCTCCAGGTGGCCGGGCGTCGCGTCGATGTGGTCCCGCAGCTCGTCATGGGGTTCCTGCTCCTGCTGAGCGGGTTCTTCCTGGGCCCGTGGGTGCACTGGATCGCCACCCTCGTCGCCGTCGTCGTCGTGATCGTCTGGCGCCTGACGGCCCAGATGTTCGCGTCCGACGGTCGCGCTCACATCGAGGTGATCGGCGACGTCCTCGTCGCGAGCTTCGTGCAGCTGTACGTGCCCTTCCTGACGAGTGTCGCGATGATCCTCCTCGCGCAGCCCCGCGGGGAGTGGTGGGTGCTCGCGTTCCTCATCCTGGCGGTGGCGGCCGACACCGGCGCGTACGTCTCGGGCTTGACGTTCGGCCGGGGTGGTCGGCATCCGATGGCCCCCCGCATCAGCCCCAAGAAGACCTGGGAGGGCTTCGCGGGAGCGTGCGTCGCGGCGCTCGTGGCGGGCGCGCTCCTGGCCGCCTTCATGCTGCAGGTGCCGTGGTGGGCCGGTCTCATCTTCGGGGCCGTGGTCCTCGCGACCGCGACCGTGGGCGACCTCGGGGAGTCGATGCTCAAGCGGGACCTGGGCATCAAGGACATGAGTTCGTGGCTTCCGGGTCACGGGGGAGTGCTCGACCGCCTCGACTCGATCCTGCCGTCGGCGACCGCCGCCCTGGTGATGTTCTATCTGCTGTCCCCCCTGGGAGTGTCATGACCGAGACGCCGATCCACGACACCGTGGCCGCGACGCCGTTCCCCACGACCTCGGGTCGCACCAAGGGGTACGAGAAGCGCGCGGTCGACGTCTTCCTGGCCCGCGCGCGCGAAGCGTTCGAAGCCGACGAGGTCGGGGCCCTGCGTTCCTCCGAGGTTCGCGCCGCCGCCTTCCCGCTCGTCAAGGGCGGCTACAAGGTGGAGGCCGTGGACGCCGCTCTCGGCCGTGTCGAGGACGCCTTCGCCGCGCGCGAGCGCGAGCACGCCCTGTCGCGTCTCGGCGCCCGCGCGTGGGTCGCCGAGACCCGGGACACGGCGCAGGTGGTGCTCGACCGTCTTCGTCGCCCGCGGGGTTCGCGCTTCGACCGTGTCGGCCTCCTGCGCTACGGCTACCGGGTCGACGAGGTGGACGTCGTCGCCGATCGCGTGGCCCGCTACCTCGCGGCGGGTGATCCGGTGACACCCGATCAGGTGCGTTCGGTCGCGTTCCGCATGCAGCGCGGGGGATACCGCGAGACCCAGGTCGACGCCGTCCTCGACGCCGTCGTCGAAGTGATGCTCGCGGTCGGATGACCCCGACGCGTGGCGTCCGGCCTCGGGCGTCGGTAGAATCGAGCGCACTGTGACTTCTGGTTCGGAACTTTCGCGCGCATCCACGTCCCGTGTCGCCCGCCGGGGCGCCTCGGTCGACGTGGTCCCGCCGTCTCTCCCGCACCGTTCCAGCCCCCGCTGGTCGCGTCGTCGCGGTGTGGTCGGCGTCTTCGGGGCTGCGGCCGCGGTCTTGTTCGTCGGTGCATACGTCGGCCCGATGGGCGCCTCGCTGCTGCCAGCCCAGGCCGAGGAGCCGCACACGGTCACCCTGTACGCCGAGGGTCTCGGCGACACGCAGGCCGTGTCGACCTCGGGCGAGAAGCAGGCGCCGCAGCTCGACCGGGCCAGCTACAACGTCTACGTCAAGCCGAAGCCCACGCCCACCCCGACGCCGACGCCGTCCCGCGAGAAGGACTCCGGCTCCGGCTCGTCCTCGGGCAACGCCGGTCCCATGCTCTACACCGGTGGTGGCGCTCCCGCCGAGTGGATGGCCGCTGCCGGCATCTCCGAATCCGACATGGGCTTCGTGGACTACATCGTCAGTCGCGAGAGCGGTTGGAACCCGAACGCGACGAACCGCTCGTCCGGCGCCTGCGGCCTCGTGCAGGCCCTGCCGTGCAGCAAGGTCCCCGGCAACGGCTACGACCCGGTCGACAATCTGCGCTGGGGAACCGGCTACGCCACCGGGCGTTACGGCGGATGGGCCGGCGCCTACGCGTTCTGGTCCGCCAACCACTGGTGGTGAGCGGCATCCATGCCCCGCTCCCGTAAACGGCGCCCGGACTCCTCCCGAGGCGACGAGTCGCTCGATCGTCTGATCGCCGGGTGGAAGCGCACCGAGGTCAAGCGGGGCGGGGAGTGGACGGTGCAGCCCATCTCGGGCCCACAGGCGGTCAAGGACTACCTGTGCCCCGGGTGCGGTCGGACCGTGGAGGCCGGAACCGCTCACGTGGTGGTCTGGCGCGCCGACGGCGTCCTCGGGGACGCAGCCGATCTCGCCGCCCGTCGTCATTGGCACACGCACTGTTGGAGGATCGCCTGATGGAGATTCGCGGACCCGTTCTTCTGCCCGCCCGTCGCGAGGACGTCGAACTGCGCACCGTCGACGAGCTGACCCTGGTGGGCGAGCTGGCGCTGCCGGCCGATCGCGACCCGGTCGCCACCCTCGTCACGCTTCACCCCCTGCCCACGGCGGGCGGTTTCATGGACTCGCACATCCTGCGCAAAGCGGCGGGCCGGTTGCCGGCGCTGGCCGACCTCGCGGTGCTGCGTTTCAACACGCGGGGAACGACGTCTCCGCGCGGGACCAGCGACGGGGCATTCGACGGGGGTGCGAACGAGTGCTTCGACGTCGCGGCCGCCGTCGATTTCGTCCGTGAGCGCGGTCTTCCGCGGCCGTGGCTCGTCGGCTGGTCGTTCGGCACCGAGCTGGCGCTGAAGTACGGTCGCGATCACGACATCGAGGGCGTCATCCTGCTCTCGCCCCCGCTGCACCGCGCGACGGCCGAAGAGGTCGCCGCCTGGGCGGGCGACGAGCGCCGCATGGTCGTGCTCGTCCCCGAGTTCGACGACTACCTGCGTCCCGACGAGGCCCGCGAGCGGTTCTCGTCGGTACCGGATGCCACGCTCATCGCGGTCGAGGGCGGCAAGCACCTGTGGGTCGGCGAGACGCAGACCCGTCGCGTGCTCACCGAGATCGTCGCGGCGGTCAACCCGGACGCGCTGCCGCTCCCGGTGGAGTGGGACGGCGAGATCGCGGGCTGAACCCGCGCGCCGGTGCTCCGGCGTCGATGCCGGGTGTCCGCGGACGGGCTCAGCGTTCGTTCTGCCGCGGGATGATGACCTCGCGGTAGATGATGAGGATGCTCGCGGCGACCGGGATGGCGATGAGCGCGCCGAGCAGGTTCAACAGGGCGCCGCCGGCCAAGGCCGAGATCACGACGACGGATCCCGGCACCGAGACCGCGCGGTTCATGATGCGCGGCGAGATCACGTACGCCTCGATCTGCATGTACACGAGGTAGTAGATCGCGGCGGCGAGGATCGCCCACGTGGGGGTGCCGAGGCCCGGGATGAGGCACGTCAGCACGATGATCGTCGACCCCGTGAGGGTGCCCACCAGGGGGATGAGCGAGAAGAAGAAGGCGATGACCGCCAGCACGGCCGGGAACGGCGCGTTGATGATCGACAGGAAGATGGCGCTCAGGACGCCGTTGATGACTCCGAGACTGACCTGCCCCATGACGTAGTAGCCCACGGAGTCGGTGATCTTCTCGGCCAGCTCGATGAATCGGGCGCGCTTCGAGGCCGGGACCAGCTGGTAGACGGCCGACTTCAGCGAGGGAGTGGATGCCGTGAAGTAGATCGTGAGGATCAGCACGATGAACGCGCCGCCCAGGCCGGCCGCGACGGCGCCGCCGATGGTGAGGAGGCTGTTGCCGATCATCGTGGAGATGCTGCCGACGTCGAGCGTGGAGAACCAGTGCTGGATCCCCGCCCACACCTCGTCGATCTTCAGCCAGGGGAGGGTCTGCGACACCCAGGCCTGCACGTCGGTGACGATCTCGTTCCACCGACCGGGCTGTAGCAGCTGCTCGATCTGGGACACCAGCTGGGCGATCTGGCTCACGATGATCGGGACGACCATGAAGATGATCCCGGCGAAGACGCCGAGCACCGCCAGGATCGTCACCAGCACCGCCGCCCAGCGGGGGAGACCTCGACGCTCGAGGAACGACACGACGGGGTCGAGGCCGAGAGACAGGAACAACGCCGTGCCCACGTACAGCAGGATCGTCGACAGGTTCTGGACGCTGCCGATGAGCAGCAGGCCGACTCCGACGCCGAGCGTGGCGAGCAGAGCCACCCGGAAGGGATTGTGAATCTTCATGCCGAACGACTCCCGCATCAGCCGGGCTGACGTGCCCGTGTCGTCAGGATACTGAGCGGATGGCCCGACCGAGCGCGCGACGGGCCTCGCCGAGAACTTTCAGGCGCCCTCGGATAGTCTGAAATGTCGATTCGGTGGCGCCCGAGCCACCGGTGGGGATGGTGTGAAGCGTGAGATTCGTCTGGGCCGTGGTGGCATTCGTCATCGCTGCCGCCATGATCGGTGCCGGTATCGCCCAAAGGACCGTGTTCCACGGCCCTTCGGAGACCTCGGCCAACGTGCAGACCGACGGCTCGACGGCGTTCACGCTGATCGACGGCGCAGTGCTGACGAGCGTCCCCGGGGCGCAGACCCTGCGCGTCCAAGGCGATGGGGCG
The DNA here is from genome assembly GCF_900104345.1 of Microbacterium testaceum StLB037. Taxonomy (GTDB): domain Bacteria; phylum Actinomycetota; class Actinomycetes; order Actinomycetales; family Microbacteriaceae; genus Microbacterium; species Microbacterium testaceum_A. The sequence goes on along the minus strand of NZ_FNJN01000003.1, from coordinate 488,354 downwards.
GTGTTCGTCTCGTACGGACGCACCGCCGACGTCACCGCGTGGCTCGCCGACGTCCCCTACACCGCGGTGACCCTCGACGGCGCCGGCACCGTCCAGACCTCCGAGGTCGCGCCGACGGTCACCCCCGCCTCGGGCGCCGCGACCACCGGACGATCGCCCGTGGACTCCGACCTCTGGCTCGACGAGTTCGAACAGACCGGATCGCTGTCGACCACTCTGCAGCTCCCGTCCGACATGAGCGTGCTCGTCGCCTCCGACGGAACGGCCCCCGCCCCCTCGACCGTCAGCCTCACCTGGCCGATCGACGACTCCACGCCGTGGGCCGGTCCGCTCATCGTCGGCGGCGGAATCGTCCTTCTGGCCGGTCTGGTGCTCTACCTGCTCGGCATCCGCCACGTCCGTCGTCAGCGTCGTCCGCGCCGCAAGGGGCTGCCCCTTCCGGTCACCGAGCCGATTTCGACGGTCGACGCGGATGCCGAGAGCAAAGGCGTCGTGAGCCAGAGCCCCGGTCGCCGCGGAGGGTCGCGAGTCCGCGGGGCCCTGCGCGGTCGCCGCGCTCTGGTCGCCATCCCCGCGCTAGGCGTGTCGATCGCTCTGCTGGCGGGATGCTCGGCTGACGCGTGGCCGCAGCTCGCGGCGACCGAGTCGCCGAGCCCCACTCCGACGGTGATCGTCCCGGAGGGGCAGTTCCCGCCGGCGGTCACCGAGGCGCAGGCGCAGCGCATTGTGGCGAAGGTCTCGTCGACCGTCGCGCAGGCCGATGCCTCGCTCGACGGGAACGTCGTCGCCGAGCGACTGTCGGGCCCGGCTCTCGCGGAGCGGCAGACCAACTACAAGCTGCGCGCCGCGATCCCCGACCGACCCGCCCTGCCCGCGATCCCGGCGGAGCCCGTGCAGATCGTGCTGCCGCAGACCACGGGAACGTGGCCGCGCACCCTCATGACGGTGGTGGAGTCGGCGGATGCCGCGACCCCCACGACCACGATCATGATGATGACGCAGCAGACGCCGTGGGAGGAGTACAAGGCCTCGTACGTCGGCAACCTCGAGGCCTCGACGAACCTTCCCGAGCTCGCGGCGCCCTACGTCGGTGCCACGCAGGTTCCGCCGGACTCGTCCTTCCTCGTCATGGCGCCCGAGAAGGTGGCCGCCGCCTACGCGGATGTCATCAACAACGGCCAGAACAGCGCCTCGTTCGCGAAGTTCGACACGGCGAACGACCTGCTGCTCTCGGCGATCCAGGACAACAAGACCAAGCGCACCGACGAACTCAACCAGACCGGTGCGGGAACGGCGGAGATCAGCTTCTCGGCCTCCGCGGGAGCGGCGACCCCCATCGCGCTGGCGACGCTCGACACCGGTGCGATCGTCGCGGTCAACGTGTACGAGAGCGACACCGCGAAGCCCACCAACAAGGACGCCGTGATCAAGCTGGACAACAATCCGGCGGTCAAGGCCCTGACCGGTGTCGACCAGTCGGCGACAGGCTTCACCACGACATACTCCGACCAGGTGTTCTTCTACGTGCCCAGCCAGGGCTCCGACGATCAGATCCGCCTGCTCGGCTACCGATCCAGCCTCCTCGAAGCGAAGGTGTCCCCGTGAGCACTCCCGCCCCCGGTTCCGTGATGCGCGGTGCCGTCGACCTCTCGTCGTTGCGCAACCGTCCCCAGCCGCCGGCGGCACCCGCCTCCGGCGCCCCCGCGACGCCCCCGCGCCCCGCCGGCGCGCCGCCCCTGGTCTTCGACGTGACCGATGAGACGTTCGGTGAGGTCCTCGAGCTCTCGCGCACGGTCCCGGTCGTCATCGATCTGTGGGCCGAGTGGTGCGGGCCGTGCAAGCAGCTGAGCCCCGTGCTCGAGAAGGTGGTCACCGAGCTCGCCGGCCGCCTGGTGCTCGCCAAGGTCGACGTCGACGCGAACCCGCAGCTCGCGCAGGGCTTCCGCGCGCAGTCGATCCCCATGGTGCTCGCGCTCGTGGCGGGTCAGCCGGTGCCCCTGTTCACGGGAGCCGTCCCTGAGCAGCAGGTGCGCGACGTGTTCGCCCAGCTTCTGCAGCTCGCCGCTCAGCACGGCGTAACCGGTACCGTCCCGGTCGAGGGCGCCCCCTCCGCCGATGCCCCCGCCGCGGAGCCCGAGCTGCCCCCGCTGCACGCAGAGGCGTTCGCCGCGATCGAAGAGGGCGACTACGCCCGCGCCATCACCGCCTACGAGAAGGCCCTCGCAGAGAACCCGCGCGACGCCGACGCGCGCGCCGGTCTCGGACAGGTGCGTCTGCTGGACCGCGTCCAGGACGCCGACCTCCAGGCGGCCCGTGCCGCGGCGGCCGCCGACCCGACGGGGCTCGAGGCACAGTTCCTCGTCGCGGATCTCGACGTCGTGGGCGGGCATGTCGACGACGCCTTCGGCCGTCTGCTCGACCTCTTCGCCGCGCTTCCCGGGGATGAGCGCGCCCCGGTGCGCGAGCGTCTGCTCGAGCTCTTCGGCCTCGTCGGCGACGAGGACGCGCGGGTGATCCGCGCCCGCTCGCGACTGGCCTCGTTGCTCTTCTGAGCCCGGACATCGCACGGCCCCGTCCTCCCAAGGGGGGACGGGGCCGTCGTCGTTTGCGCGTGTGTCAGACCCGTGGATCCGGCGCGGATCACCCCGCGCAGGGGCCGAGACGCCCGGGGTCAGCTCCCCGAACGGTGGTGGAGCCACAGCACCCCGAGAGGGGGGAGGGTCAGCGTCGCGCTTCCGCGACCATCCGTCTGTACCGCACCGAAGTTGCCCTGCCCTGAGCCGCCGAAGGCCTCGGCGTCGCTGTTGAGGATCTCGGTCCAGGTGCCCGATTCGGGCAGGTCGAGGGGGTAATCGGTCAGCGGAACGCCCGAGAAGTTGCACACCACGGCGATCGTGTTGCCGTGGTGATCGCGACGGGCGAAAGCGAGGACGTTCGTGTTCCAGGCCGGGGCACCGAGGCGCGAGAATGCCGCGCCGTCGTGATCACGCGCCCACAGGGCCGCCTGATCCTTATAGACGCGGTTCAGCTCGGCCACGAAGGAGTGCAGCTGCGCATGCGAGGGCTGGTCGAGCATCCACCAGTCGATGCTGCGCGACTCCGACCACTCGGACATCTGCCCGAACTCCTGGCCCATGAACAGCAGTTGCTTGCCGGGGTGCCCCCACATGTACGCCAGGAACGCGCGCATGTTGGCGAGCTTCTGCCAGTGGTCGCCCGGCATCCGACCGAAGAGGCTGCCCTTGCCGTGCACGACCTCGTCGTGGCTGATCGGCAGGACGAAGTTCTCGCTGAACGAGTACACGAACGAGAACGACAGCTCACCCTCGTGGTGCGAGCGGTACATGGGATCGCGCCCGATGTACTGCAGCGAGTCGTTCATCCAGCCCATGTTCCACTTGAAGCCGAAACCGAGGCCCGCGTGCGAGGTGGGAGCCGTGACGCCGGGGAAGCTCGTCGACTCCTCGGCGATCAAGGCGATACCGGGGTAGCGCTTGTACGAGGTCGCGTTCACCTCCTGCAGGAACCGGATCGCCTCGAGGTTCTCGCGACCGCCGAACTGGTTCGGCGCCCACTCGCCCTCGTTGCGCGAGTAATCGAGGTAGAGCATGGAGGCCACGGCATCCACTCGCAGACCGTCGACGTGGAACTCCTCGAACCAGTACAGCGCGTTCGCGACGAGGAAGTTACGCACCTCGTTGCGGCCGTAGTCGAAGATGAGCGTGCCCCAGTCCTTGTGCTCGCCGCGACGGGGGTCCGGGTGCTCGTACAGGGCCTCGCCGTCGAAGCGGGCGAGCGCGAAGTCGTCCTTGGGGAAGTGGCCGGGGACCCAGTCCATGATCACGCCGATGCCGGCCTGGTGCAGACGGTCGATGAGGTAGCGCAGGTCGTCCGGCGAGCCGAAACGGCTCGTCGGGGCGTAGTAACCCGACACCTGATACCCCCACGAGCCGCCGAAGGGGTGCTCGGCCAGCGGGAGGAACTCGACGTGGGTGAACCCCTGCGCGCCGACGTAGTCGATGATCTCGTCGGCCGCGTCGCGGTACGACAGCCCCTGCTTCCAGGAACCGAGGTGGAGTTCGTAGATCGACATCGGGCGGTCGATCGGCGCGGTGCGCGAGCGCTCGTCGATCCACTCGTCGTCCGCCCACGCGTAGGTCGAATCGGTGACCACGGATGCCGTGGCGGGAGGAACCTCGGCGAGTCGCGCCATGGGATCCGCCTTCTCGATCCACTGGCCGGCGCGGGTGAGGATCTCGAACTTGTAGCGCGTGCCGACGCCGATCCCGGGGACGAACAGTTCCCAGACGCCGCTGCCGCCCATCGACCGCATGGCGTGGCCGGCGCCGTCCCACCCGTTGAAGTCTCCGATGACGCGCAGGGCGCGCGCATCGGGAGCCCAGACGGTGAACGCGGTGCCCGTCGACCCGTCGAGTTCGCGCACGTGTGCACCGAGGATGCGCCAGAGCTCTTCATGACGCCCCTCGGCGATCAGGTGCAGGTCGAGCTCGCCGACGGACGGCGCGTGGCGGTACCCGTCGTCGGAGACGTGCTCCGAACCGTCGTACGACGCGCGCAGCGTGTAGGCGCCAGGGTAGGCCGCGACGTGCGCCTCCCAGATCCCCCCGCGGACGTGCTCGAGGGCGACCGAGGTGCCGTCGGCCAGTTCGGCGACCACCTCGCGGGCAAGGGGCCGGCGCGAACGGATGACCCATCCCTCGCCGGTTTCGTGCACGCCGAGCACGCTGTGCGGGTCATGGTGGGCGCCGTGGGCCACGGCATCCAGGATCTCGGAGGGAAGGGAGGTCATCGGTTCTCCTTGACGTGCAGGATGTGCACCGGCTCGACGAAGGCGTCGAGGCGCACGAAGTTGTGGTCGGCCCAGGTCCAGACCTGTCCGGTGACGAGATCCTCGACCTCGTACGTGGCGCCGGGTTCGATGCCGAAGACCGTGGTGTCGAGGTGGACGGTCGTTTCACGGGCCGAGTGCGGGTCGACGTTCGCGACCACGATGATCGTGTCGCTGCGACCATCGGGCGAGAGGGCGGCGTCGAGGTGCTTGGAGTACACGAGGATGCTGTCGTCGTCGCTCCAGTGCACGCTGAGGTTGCGCAACTGCCCGAGCGCCGGATGCGCGCGCCGCGCGCCGTTCAGCATGCGCAGGTACGGCGCGAGCGAGTCACCCGCGGCTTCGGCGGCGGCCCAGTCGCGGACCTTGTACTCGTACTTCTCGTTGTCGATGTTCTCTTCGGACCCCGGACGCGCGACGTTCTCGTACAGCTCGTAGCCCGCGTAGACGCCGTAGGTGGGAGCCGCGGTGGCCGCGATGGCGGCGCGGATCTTGTACGCCGGTCGCCCGCCGAACTGAAGGTACTCGGTGAGGATGTCAGGGGTGTTGACGAAGAGGTTGGGGCGGAGGAAGTCGTCGGTCTCGTGGGCGAGACCGGTGAGGAACTCCTCGAGCTCGTCCTTCGTGTTGCGCCACGTGAAGTAGGTGTAGCTCTGCTGGAACCCCGCCATGGCCAGGCCCTGCAGCGGCGCGGGGCGCGTGAAGGCCTCGGCCAGGAACACCGCGTCGGGCTCCTCGGCGCTGACGGTCGCGATGAGCCACTCCCAGAACTGCAGGGGCTTGGTGTGCGGGTTGTCCACGCGGAAGATCGTGACCCCCTGCGCGATCCAATGGCGGACGATGCGCAGCACCTCGGCGCGGATGCCCTCGGGGTCGTTGTCGAAGTTGACCGGGTAGATGTCCTGGTACTTCTTCGGGGGGTTCTCGGCGAAGGCGATCGAGCCGTCGGGGAGGGTGGTGAACCACTCCGGGTGCTCGGCGACCCACGGGTGATCGGGCGAGGCCTGCAGCGCGAGGTCGAGTGCCACCTCGATGTCGTTCTCGCGCGCGGTCCGCACGAAGGCGCGGAAGTCCTCGAGAGTGCCGAGGTCGGGGTGGACGGTGTCGTGCCCGCCCGCCGCGCCCCCGATGGCCCACGGCGAGCCGGGGTCTCCGGGCTCGGTGACGAGGGTGTTGTTCGGCCCCTTGCGGTTGGTCTGGCCGATGGGGTGGATCGGCGGCAGGTACAGGACGTCGAAGCCCATTCCGGCGACGGCCGGGAGCCGCTCGGCGGCGGTGCGGAACGTGCCGCTGACGATCGAGCCGTCCTCCGCTCGTCGTGCCCCTTCGGACCGGGGGAAGAACTCGTACCAGGCGCCGGCGCCGGCGCGCTCTCGTTCGACGAGCAGCTCGGCATCCCGCCCGACAGAGACCAGGCCCATCATGGGGCGGGCCTCGAACAGCGCCGCGATCTCGGGGTCGCGGACGATCTGGAGCGCGGTGTCGTCGTGCACGTCGGGATCGCGCAGGGCGCGGGCGGCGTCGTACAGGCGGTCCTTGTCGGTGCCGGGCCGCTTCTTCTCGCCGCGCGCCCGATCGAAGAGCTGCGCGCCCATCTCTCGCATGAGGGCGACATCGACGCCCGCCGCGATCTTGACCTCGGCGGCGTGCTCCCACGTCGCGAAGTCGTCGGCGAAGGATTCGAAACGGAATCGCCAGACGCCCTGCTCGAGCGGAGCGACGAGCGTCGACCAGCGATCGAAGCCGTCGTTGAGGGGACTCAGGCGGTGCAGCGATTCGTCGCCGGACGGCGAGAACAGGCGCACCTGCACGCCGATGCGGTCGTGGCCCTCGCGGAACGCCGTCACCGTGAACGGCACGGCCTCACCGACGTACGCGGAGGGGCGGAATCTGCCGCCGGGCACGCTCGGGTGCGGGAGCGCCAGCGGGATGCGCGGGGTGACCACGCTGCGCGAGGTGGGCGTCGGCTTGACCGGACGCACGGGAATCGAGGCGGCGCTGCGCCAGGGCAGCTCGGGCGAGGGAGTCGTCGTGGTGGCCACGGTCCGAACCTATCGCGGGCCACCGACGTTGCCGTACGGTTTCGCCCGGCCTTGACAGCGGGGCCCGATCAGTCGACGCGGAACAGTCGCATCGAGGCGCCGGCGAGGGAGACGACGTCTCCGGGCGCGAAGCGCTCCTCGTCATCGGACGGCGTCTCGTCGGCGCTCGACCAGAGCGAGACGTAGACCGCGTCCTCGAGATCGGGCAGGACGATCTCGGTGGCGTCCTCGGTGCCGTGGATCACGAGGAGGACGCGGTTCGGGTCCTCTTCTTCGGGCGTCGAGGTCGCGAGGTACTGCAGGGTCCGGTGCGCCGGGTCGTTCCAGCGCTCGCTCGACATCGTCTCGCCGTTCTCGTCGAACCACTCCATGACCGAGGCCGAGGGGATCACCTCGCCGAGCCGGGCGAAGCGCTGGGGCCGCAGCGCGGGATTGTCGCGGCGCAGCCGCAGGAGGCGCTGCGTGTGCGCGAACAGGTGCTCCTGCCACGGGGCGAGGTCCCACGACAGCCAGGTGAGCGCGGAATCGTGGCAGTAGGCGTTGTTGTTGCCGCGCTGCGTGCGTCCCATCTCGTCGCCGGCGGTGATCATCGGCACCCCCGCCGACAACAGCAGCGTGCCCATGAGGTTGCGCATGGCCTTGCGGCGGGTGGCGAGCACGCGTTCGTCGGTGGTGCGACCTTCGGCGCCGTGGTTGAACGAGCGGTTGGTGTCGGCGCCGTCGCGGTTCTGCTCGCCGTTGCCGAGGTTGTGCTTGACGTCGTACGAGACGAGGTCGCGCAGGGTGAACCCGTCGTGCGCGGTGACGAAGTTGACGCTCGCGAGGGGCCCGCGGTCTTCGGAGAAGGTGTTCGAAGATCCCGCCAGACGCGTGGCGAAGCCGCCGATCCCGACCGGGGCGGTGGCCGCGCGCCGGGCGTAGTCGATGTCGCTCAGCCAGAAATTGCGCACCCGATCGCGGTAGCGGTCGTTCCACTCCAGCCAGCCCTCGCCGAAGTTGCCGGTCTGCCAGCCGCCCATGCCGACGTCCCAGGGTTCGGCGATCAGCTTGGTGCCCGACAACGCGGCATCCTCTCGGATGGCCGTGAGGAGCGGGTGATCGGGCGTGAAGGAGTGGTTCTCGTCGCGGCCGAGGGTGACGGCGAGATCGAAGCGGAAGCCGTCGATCTGCACCTCGTCGCTCCAGTACCGCAACGAGTCGAGGATGAGTCGTGCCGCGGCATCCGTCGAGGTGTTCACCGCGTTGCCGCAGCCGGTCTCGTCGATGTACGCGCCCTCGGCGGTCTGGCGGTAGTAGGCCTTGTTGTCGATGCCGCGCAGGCTCGTGCGCGGCCCCCCGATGCCTTCTTCGGCGGTGTGGTTGTAGACGACGTCGAGCAGCACCTCGAGGCCGGCCTCGTGCAGGAGCTTCACCATTCCCTTGAACTCGCGCAAAACGGCCTCGGGACCCTCGGCGCGGCTGGCGGCCGTGGCATACGGCGCGTGCGGGGTGAAGAAGTTGAGCGAGTTGTAGCCCCAGTAGTTCGACAGGCCCAGCTGCAGCAGGCGAGGCTCGGTGGCGAAGGCGTGGACCGGAAGCAGCTCGACGCTGGTGACGCCGAGGGAGAGCAGATGATCGATCATCGCGGGGTGCGCCAGTCCCGCGTACGTGCCGTGCAGAGCGGGCGGAATGAAGGGATGCCGCTTGGTGAGGCCCTTGACATGTCCCTCGTAGATGACCGTGCGGTCCATCGGCACGCGGGGCTTGGTGGAGGTGCCCCAGTCGAAAGAGCCGTCGACGACCACGGAGCGCCAGTCGCCGTAGCTGCCCGAGACGAGCCCCCGCGAGTACGGCTCGATCAGGAGCGACTGCGGGTTGAACGTGTGTCCGGGGCCGTGCGGCCCTCCGACGCGGATCGCGTATCGCGCGCCGGGTCGCAGCAGGGGAGTGGTGGCCTCGAACACGCCCCCGCCCACGGGGGTCATGGTGATGGTCTCGGTCGCCCAGTCGAGGTCGACGTCGTCGAAGACGAGCACTTGCATCGCGTCGGCGGAACCCGACCAGACGCGCAGGGTGCCCCCGTCGGGGCCGAGCCGCACGCCCAGATCGTCGAGCGACGAGCGGAGCAGGGCGGGGCGGGCGGGCAGGACAGTCTCGGGTCGGACCATGCGTCTTAGGGTAGTGAAAGGCGCTGGAGATACCGGGAGGGCGAGGATGCGGGTATACCTCGATCACGCGGCGACCACCCCGTTGCGCCCGGAGGCGCGAGAGGCGTGGCTCGCCGCCCACGACGTGCTCGGCAACCCGTCGTCGATCCACGGCGCCGGTCAGGACGCGCGTCGCCTGCTCGAGGACGCTCGCGAGGCTCTCGCGACCGTGCTCGGGTGCCAGCCGATCGAGGTCGTCTTCACGTCCGGCGGCACCGAGGCGGCCAATCTCGCGCTGAAGGGCCTGTGGTGGTCGCGCTCCGCCGACGCCGACGCGATCGTGCTCCCCGACGGCGAGCACCACGCCACGCTCGATGCGGTGGGGTGGCTGTCCTCGACGCAGGATGCGCATGTGCGCCCGGTACCCCTCGATCCGCTCGGCCGCATCGACGCGGAGGCGTTCTCTGCGGCTCTTCCGGGAGCCGCCCTCGCGACGGCGCTCGTCGCGAGCAACGAGGTCGGAACGATCCAGGATGCCGCCGACCTCGCGCGGCGCGCGCTCGACGCCGGGGTGCCCCTGCACCTCGACGCCGTGTCGGCGCTCGGCCAGATCCCGGTGTCGTTCTCGGCGTGGCGGGGCTCGGGGAGCGCGCCCTCGGGCCTCGTGGCGATGTCGGTCTCGGCGCACAAGGTCGGCGGTCCCGTCGGCGTTGGCGCCGCGGTCGTCTCGCGACACGCCCGGCTCACCCCTCTCGTCCACGGCGGCGGCCAGCAGCGGAGCCTCCGCGCCGGGACGCAGGACGTCGCGGGCGCCTCCGCCTTCGCGGCGGCCCTCACGGCGGCCGAGGCCGAGCGCCACGGCGAGGCGGAGCGGCTCGCCGCACTCCGCGATCGCCTGGTGACCGGCATCCTCTCGTCCATCCCTTCCGCCCGGCTGCTCGGGCACCGGACCGAGCGTCTGCCCGGCAACGCGCACGTGCTGTTCCCGGATGCCGCGGGCGAGACGCTCCTGTTCCTGCTCGACATGGAGCAGATCGCCGTGTCGACGGGGTCGGCGTGCCAGGCCGGCGTGGCGGAGCCGTCGCACGTGGTGCTCGCTCTCGGGCTCGACGATCGCGCGGCGCGATCGGTGCTGAGATTCACCCTCGGACACACCTCCACGGACGCCGACGTCGACGCCGTTCTCACCCGTCTCCCCGACGCGTACGCCCGGGCCGTGGCATCCGGCGCCCGTTCAGACCGACGTTCGTAGACTGGGACGATGCGAGTTCTTGCGGCGATGAGCGGTGGAGTCGACTCCGCGGTGGCTGCGGCCCGCGCGGTCGAGGCGGGTCACGACGTGGTCGGCGTGCACCTGGCGCTCTCGCGCGCCGGGGGAACGCTCCGCGCTGGCAGCCGCGGCTGCTGCACGATCGAAGACGCGATGGACGCCCGCCGTGCCGCCGACAAGCTCGGCATGCCCTTCTACGTCTGGGACTTCTCGGAGCGCTTCCGCGACGACGTGATCGACGACTTCGTCGCGGAGTACCGCGCCGGGCGCACGCCCAACCCCTGCATGCGCTGCAACGAGAAGATCAAGTTCGCGGCCCTCCTCGAGCGGGCCCTCGAACTCGGCTTCGACGCCGTCTGCACCGGCCACTACGCCACTCTCGTCGACACGCCCGGGGGGCGCGAGCTGCACCGCGCCTCCGACAACGCCAAGGACCAGTCGTACGTGCTGGGTGTGCTCACCGCCGAGCAGCTCGCGCACACCTACTTCCCGCTCGGGTCCACCCCGTCGAAGGCGCTCGTGCGCGCCGAGGCGGAGGAGCGCGGGTTGTCCGTGGCGCAGAAGCCCGACAGCCACGACATCTGCTTCATCCCCGACGGTGACACGCGCGGCTGGCTCGCCGACAAGGTGGGTGCCGAGCGCGGCGAGATCCTCGACCGTACGGGAGCCGTGGTCGGCACGCACGAGGGGGCGCACGCCTTCACCGTCGGGCAGCGCCGCGGCTTGCAGCTCGGGGTTCCCGCGGCCGACGGCAAGCCCCGCTTCGTGCTCGAAGTGCGTCCCATCACCAACTCCGTGGTCGTCGGGCCCAAAGAGGCGCTCGCGTGCTCCGAGATCGCGGGGGAGCGCTACACCTGGGCCGGACGCGCACCCGAGGGCGAGCGCTTCGACTGCGACGTGCAGATCCGCGCGCACGCGGACCCCGTGCCCGCCGTCGCCGAGTTCGTCGACGGCGTGCTGACGGTGCGTCCCGAGACGCCTTTCGACGGGGTCGCCCCCGGGCAGACCGCTGTGCTCTACGACGGCACGCGCGTGCTCGGACAGTTCACGATCGACCGGACGGTGTCGGCGGTCCCGGTCGAGGCCTGAGGCCCGTCACACTCCGCCGTCGCCGTTCGACTCCTCTGATGGACGCGATCTTCGCGTCCCTTACCGCGAGGAGTCCCCGATGACCCGTATCGACCTGTCCCGCACCAACCGCGGCGGTTACGCCGCCGTCCTCGCGCTCGAGGGGTATGCGCGCACCCACGTCGACAAGACCCTCTACGAGTTGCTCAAACTGCGGGCGTCGATCCTCAACGGGTGCGGGTTCTGCGTCGACATGCACGCCACCGCGGCGGCCGCGCACGGCGTCCCCGCGCGGACGCTCCACGCCGTCGCGGCCTGGCACCACGCCGGCGACCTCCTCGACGACCGGCAACGCGCGGTACTCGCCCTCACCGATGCCGTGACCCTCGTCGGGCCGGAGAGCGTGACCGACGAGGTGTGGGAGCGCGCGGCCGCGTTCTTCTCGGAGAAGGAGCTCGGCTCCCTCGTGGTCGCCATCGCGACGATCAACGTGTGGAACCGCATCGCCCTGGCGACCGGGATGACCCCTCCGGTCGATGCCGCCCACCCCGTCGCATGAGCGTCGCCCGTCCTGCCGGTAGCCTCGGCGAGGTGACGATGGCCAGCCTCGCGTGGAGCACGGAGCGGGACCGACTCGTGGGGATCGCCTATCGGATGCTCGGAGACTTCGGTGCCGCGGAGGACGTCGTCTCGGACGTCGCCCTCGACGCACTGCGGGCGGAGGGCGACGGCGATGAGGTGCGCTCGTGGGCGGCCTGGCTGACGACGGTCTGCGTCAGACGATCCATCGACCAGTTGCGTCGAGTGCAGGCCGCTCGCGAGGATTATCCGGGGCCGTGGTTGCCGGAGCCGGTCGCCACCGAGCGTCTGCCCGACGACGTGGTGGCGGACCGCGAGATGCTGTCGCTGGCGGTCCTGCACCTCGCGGAGCAGCTGGAACCCGCGGCTCGTGCGTCGGTGGTGTTGCATCGGGCGTTCGGGATGACGTCCGTCGAGATCGCGGAAATCCTCGATCGCTCACCCGCGTCGGTGCGCCAGCTGATCTCGCGTGGAGAGAGGAGGCTTCAGCTGCGCGCCGAGCCGTCGTCGTCAGGCGCCGACCGCGGGGCTGTCCGCGCTCTCGTCGCCGCGATCGAGACCGGAGACGTCGCGGGCGTGGCGGGCATCCTCACCGATGACGCGATCCTCTGGGCGGACGGAGGCGGGCGGGTCAAGAGCGCGCTCAACCCCATCTTCGGCGCCGAGAGGATCGTCCGCTTCTTCGCCGGAATTCTCGAGAAGGCGGCCGCAGCCGGAGCCGTGATTTCGGCGCGGGAGGTGGACGTCAATGGCGAGATCGGGCTCTCGCTCTCGGTGGGCGCCGTCACGGACGTCATCTCGCTGGAGATGAGGGGTGGGCTCGTCGCCGGCGTCCGACGGATATCGAACCCCGACAAGCTCTGGAGGGCGTGGTGAGCGGCGACCCGCCCGCGGCCGATGTCGGAACCCCTCCCTAAGCTGGATGCGTGACCGAGCACGATCAGCTTCCCGACCTCACCCTCGACGAGGCGCGCGCCGAGGCCGCGGACCTCACCCAGCGGATCGTCGGTGCGCGCGACGCGTACTACGGCCGAGACGCCGAGGTCGTCGACGACGCGACGTACGACGGATGGATGCACCGGCTCGAGGCCCTCGAGCGTCGGCACCCCGAACTCCAGGGGCAGGACAGCCCGACCCTCTCGGTGGGAGCCGCCGAGGCCACCGACCTCGCGACGATCGAGCACGCCGAGCGCATGCTCAGTCTCGACAACGTCTTCTCGCCCGAAGAGCTGCGCGATTGGGCCGTCAAGACCGAGGCCGCCGCGGGGCGCGCGGTGCACTGGCTCAGCGAGCTCAAGATCGACGGACTGGCCATCAGCCTGCGCTACGAGAACGGCGTGCTCACCTCCGCCGCGACCCGCGGCGACGGTCGGGTCGGAGAAATCGTCACCGAGAACGCCCTGCGTCTCGCCGACATCCCGCACGAGCTCGCGGGAGAGGGGCACCCGCCGATCGTGGAGGTGCGCGGAGAGGTCTTCATCCCCGTCGCGAAATTCGAGAACCTCAACCGACTTCAGGGCGAGTTCCGCGAGCGGGCGCTGGCTGAGGCTCGAGAGCGGGCCGCCGGCCGACGTGGGGGCCGCGCCTTCGACGAAGAGAAGGCCGAGGTCGCGGCGGCTCGACGCTTCCCCGCGTTCGCGAATCCCCGCAACGCGGCCAGCGGCGGACTGCGTCAGCAGATCGAGAAGAAGACGGGCCTCGAACTCGAGGCCGGTCTCGCGCGCATCGACTCCCTCAAGCTCTACGTGCACGGCATCGGTGCGTGGCAGAACCCTCCCGTGGCCGCACAGAGTGAGATCTACGACCTGCTGGCGTCGTGGGGACTGCCCACCTCGCCGTACAGCCGCGTCGAGTCGACGATCGACGGCGTCCTGGCCTTCGTCGCGCATCACGGCGAGCATCGTCACGACGTGGAGCACGAGATCGACGGCGTCGTCGTCAAGGTCGACGAACTCGCCCTGCACGACGAGCTCGGTGCCACGAGTAGAGCGCCGCGATGGGCGATCGCGTACAAGTACCCTCCCGAGCAGGTGAACACGAAGCTGCTCGACATCGTGGTGTCCGTCGGCCGCACCGGACGGGCCACCCCCTTCGCGGTCATGGAACCCGCGAAGGTCGCCGGCAGCGTCGTGCGCCAGGCCACTTTGCACAACCAGGACGTCGTCAAGGTCAAGGGAGTGCTGATCGGCGACACGGTCGTGCTGCGCAAGGCCGGCGACGTCATCCCCGAGGTCCTCGGTCCGGTGGTCGAGTTGCGCGACGGCAGCGAACGCGCGTTCGTCATGCCGGCGGACTGCCCCGAGTGCGGGACACCGCTGCGCCCCGCGAAAGAGGGCGACGTCGACCTGCGGTGCCCGAACGCGCGCTCGTGTCCCGCCCAGGTGCGCGGTCGTGTGGAGCACATCGGGTCCCGCGGAGCGCTCGACGTCGAAGCCCTGGGAGAAGTCACCGCCGCCGCCCTCACCCAGCCCGAGGTGCCCGACCGGCCGCCGCTCGACACCGAGGCGGGGCTCTTCGACCTGACGGTCGACCAGCTCGTGCCGATCGAGGTCGTCGTGCGCGACTCCGAGACGGGGGAGCGCAAGGTCGATCCCGATACCGGCGAGCTCGTGCGACGACTGCCGTTCCAGAAGCTGTCGCCGGCGTCGTACCCGCCGGGCACCGAGGACCTCGACCCGGCCGAGCGCCGCCGCCGCGGCATCCGCAAGGACTATCGGCAGGTCCTGCCGTCCGAGCAGGCGACCAAGCTCATCGCCGAGCTCGACAAGGCCAAGACCAAAGACCTCTGGCGGCTGCTCGTTTCGCTGAACATCCGGCACGTCGGTCCGGTCGCGGCCCGCGCCCTCGCCCAGTGGTTCGGCTCCCTCGACGCCATTCGGGCGGCCTCGCGCGAAGAACTCGCGGCCGTCGAGGGCGTCGGCGGCATCATCGCCGACGCCGTCATCGACTGGTTCGACGTGGAGTGGCACCGCGAGATCGTCGACCGCTGGGCAGCCGCGGGCGTGCGCTTCACGATCCCCGGCCATCCCGGACCCGGGGCGGCGGCCGCTGCGGGCGGGGTCCTCGCGGGCCTCACGGTGGTGGCGACCGGATCACTCGAGGGCTACACCCGCGAGGGGGCGCAAGAAGCCATCCTCTCGGCCGGCGGCAAGGCGGCATCGAGCGTGTCGAAGAAGACGGACTTCGTGGCGGCGGGCCCGGGGGCCGGATCCAAGCTCGCGAAGGCCGAGGAGCTCGGACTGAGAATCCTGGATGCCGCGCAGTTCCGCATCCTCGTCGAGCAGGGCCCCGCGGCACTCGACGCGGCGACGGGCGACACCTCAGCCGACGCCGACATCGACGCCGCCGCGGAAGAGACCGCCGCCGACGACTGATCGAACAACGGAAGGGCGGAGGCCGAGGCCCCCGCCCTTCCGTTCGTTCTCGGTATCTGTCAGCCGGCGCAGACCGTGGCGGCCTCCGTGAAGCTCGCCTGCAGAGTGCTCACCTGGCCGCTCAGGCCGCTGGCCTTCGACGGGTCGGCGACGACGGTCTCGAGGAACGCGGCGTAGTCGTTGAGAGCGCCGCTGGCCTTCTTGGCCGCGGGCGCGACCTCCGCGTTGGTGATCGAGTCGAACTGCGTGCCGACGTCGGACGCGAGCTTCTTGAACGCCGCCAACGTCGCCTGCGGGTCGGAGCTGTCGACCGTGCTGCCCGCACCGCTGACCTCCTGGAACTGCGTCCGGACGATGTCGCAGGCGTCGGCCTTCGACTGATCCCCGGCAGGTGCGGCGGGCGACGCGGGCGCGGTGGTCTCCTGAGTCGTCGTGGTGCCGCTGTCGGTCATGCTGTCGTCGCTCGACTCCGCGGTGTTGCTGGCACCGCCGGAGCAGCCGGCGAGAAGAAGCAGCGCGGAGGCTGCGACGAGAGCGAACGGAGTGCGCTTGATGATCATGTGATTCCCCCCAAAGGTCACACCCGGGCACGACGCGGCCCGGAATGCCCCCACGCTACCGAGCGCACGCGTGCACCGACCAATTCGGCCCCGGGTCTTGCGCGCCGAGGTCTGCGTGTAGCAGGGCGGTGGCGTCAGTCGGCGAGCAGGCGGTCGCGCACCTGACGTCGGAGCACCTTACCGATGAGCGAGCGGGGCAGTTCATCGACGACGATGATCTGCTTCGGAACCTTGTAGGGCGTCAGGATGCCGCGCGCGAAGGCCCGCACGGCTTCGGCGTCGAATTCGCCGGGGGTCGAGGGCACGACCGCGGCGACGACCGCTTCGCCCGAGTGCTCGCTCGGAAGGCCGACCACGGCGACATCGGCGATCGAGGGGTGTTGGCGCAGGACGTTCTCGACCTCGGTGGGGGCGACGTTGAAGCCTCCCGTGATGATGAGCTCTTTGATGCGGTCGACGATCCGCACGAAACCGCCGTCGTCGATCGTCACGATGTCACCGGTGCGGAACCACCCGTCGACGAAGACCGCGTCGGTCTCTTCGGGCTTGCCGTAGTAACCGGAGAAGACCTGCGGGCCGCGGACGAGGAGTTCACCGCGCTCGACGTCCGTGCGCGGGTCGTCGGGGTCGACGACCCGGCACTCGGTGCCGGGGAGGGGGAGGCCGACGGTCCCCGCGACGCGGTTGTCGGCGACGGGGTTGGCCATCAGCACGGGGGAGCACTCGCTCAGGCCGTAGCCCTCGACGAGATAGCCTCCGGTGGCTTCCTCGAACGGCACGACGAGATCGTGCGGTAGGGCCATCGCGCCCGAGATCGCGACGTCGGTACCGGTCAGCGAAACGCCCTTCTCGGTCGCCGCGGCGAGCAGCCGCTCGGCGATCGGGGGGACGAGGGGGAGGAAGGTCGCGGGGTGCTTCTTCGTCACGGCGAGCACGAGGTCGGGATCGAACTTGGGGAAGAGGACGAGACGGGCGCCCATCGACATCGCGAAGGTCAGGCACAGGGTCAGCCCGTACGCGTGGAACATCGGCAGCACGGCGTAGACGACGCACCCCTCGCCGCGGACGATCTGCGGAACCCAGGCGCGGGCCTGAGCGGCATTGGCGAGCAGGTTCGCGTGCGTGAGCATCGCCCCCTTGGGGGTGCCGGTCGTCCCGCTCGTGTACTGGATGATCGCCAGGTCGGTCGACCCCGGTCGCGGGTGCGACGAGGGGAGGGGCGCGTGACGCACCAGGTCGGCCCAGTCGGCGGCATCCTGGGTCTTCGTCGTCAGAGCCGCGCGGGCCTCTCGCGCCTTCGCGAGGGGCAGGCGGAGGGCGAGTCGGGTCCGCAGGGGCATGGCGGTGGTCACGTCGACCGAGATGAGCGTGTCGACCGTCAGGTCGGCCGGGAACTCCTGGATCGTGGCGACGACTTTGCTCCACACGATCGCGTGCTTCGCACCGTGATCCTCGAACTGCTTGCGCAGCTCCCGCGGGGTGTAGAGGGGATTGTGCTCGACCACGACGGCGCCCAGCCGCAGGACCGCGTAGAACGCCACGATGTGCTGCGGGCAGTTGGGCAGCACGATCGCGACCGGGTCTCCCGCTTTCACCCCGCGCTCGGCGAGGGCTCCCGCCACGCGGGCGATGTCGGCGGCCATCTCGGCATACGTCGTCTCGCGGCCGAAGAACTGCAGGGCGGGGGCGTCGGGGTAGTCGCGCACCGAGGCGTCGACGATGTCGACGAGCGAGCCGCTCTGGGGGTCCAGGTCTTCGGGGACACCCGGGGCGTAGCTCGAGGTCCAGGGCCGCGGGGGATCGAAGCTCGTCACCCCGTCAGCCTAGAGGTGGTGCTCGGCGGGGACAGGACCGCGCGCGAACTAGACTTGCGGGGTGTCTGAAATCACTCCTGATCTCGTGCGCCATCTCGGTGTGCTCGCCCGGATCCAGTTGAGCGACGAGGAGGTCCAAAGCCTCACCGGCCAGCTGGATGCCATCGTCGACAACATCGCGAAGGTGTCCGAGGTGGCGACCCCCGAGGTCGTCGCCACGAGCCACCCGATCCCGCTCGAGAACGTCTTCCGCCCCGACGTCGTGCAGCAGCAGCTCACGCGCGAGCAGGTGCTGCAGAACGCGCCCGACCAGGCCGACGGCCGATTCCGCGTGACCGCGATCCTGGGAGAAGAGCAGTGATGCGCACCGTGCCGACCGATTTCCGGGGAGTCTCCACCTCCGACGCGACGAAGGAGCAGGGACGATGACCGATCTGACCCGCCTCACCGCCGCCGACCTGGCCTCCGCGCTCTCGAGCAAAGAGGTGTCGAGCGTCGAGGCCACGCAGGCCCACCTCGACCGCATCGCGGCCGTCGACGGCGACGTGCACGCGTTCCTGCACGTGAGCGACCACGCCCTCGAGGTCGCGGCCGACATCGACCGCCGCCGCGCGGCGGGCGAGCAGCTGCACGAACTCGCCGGCGTTCCGCTCGCGGTCAAGGACGTGCTCGTCACCACCGACATGCCCTCCACGAGCGGATCGAAGATCCTCGAGGGCTACATGTCGCCCTACGACGCCACGGTCGTCGAGCGCTCGCGCGCCGCGGGCCTGGTGCCGCTCGGCAAGACCAACATGGACGAGTTCGCGATGGGCTCCTCCACCGAATTCTCGGCGTACGGCCCCACCCGCAACCCGTGGGACCTCGACCGCATCCCCGGCGGCTCGGGAGGCGGGTCGGCTGCGGCCGTCGCGGCCTTCGAGGCGCCGCTGGCCCTCGGCTCCGACACGGGCGGCTCGATCCGTCAGCCCGCGCACGTCACCGGCACGGTCGGCGTCAAGCCCACCTACGGTGGAGTGAGCCGTTACGGCGCGATCGCCCTGGCATCCAGCCTCGATCAGGTCGGCCCGGTCACCCGCACCGTGCTCGACGCGGGCCTGCTCCACGACGTCATCGGCGGACACGACGCGAACGACTCGACCTCGCTGTCCGACGCGTGGCCCTCCTTCACTGCCGCGGCTCGCGAGGGTGCAACCGGCGAGGTCCTGAAGGGCCTCAAGATCGGCGTCATCCGCGAGCTCGACGACCGCGGCTTCCAGAAGGGCGTGTCGGACTCGTTCCGCGCGTCGCTGGCGGCCATGGAGGCGCAGGGCGCCGAGATCGTCGAGATCAGCGCGCCGCACTTCGAGTACGGCGTCGCCGCGTACTACCTGATCCTCCCCGCCGAGGCCTCGAGCAACCTTGCGAAGTTCGACTCGGTGCGCTTCGGCATGCGCGTGAACCCGCAGGGCGCCGCCACCGTCGAGAACGTCATGGCCGCCACGCGCGACGCGGGTTTCGGCCCCGAGGTCAAGCGCCGCATCATCCTCGGCACCTACGCCCTCTCGGCCGGATACTACGACGCCTACTACGGCAGCGCGCAGAAGGTCCGCACGCTCATCCAGCACGATTTCGACGCCGCGTTCTCGCAGGTCGACGTCATCGCGACGCCGTCCGCGCCGACCACGGCCTTCCGCCTCGGCGAGAAGATCGACGACCCGCTGCAGATGTATCTCAACGACGTCACCACGATCCCCGCGAACCTCGCGGGCGTGCCCGGCATCTCGGTGCCGAGCGGTCTCGCCGCAGAGGACGGCCTGCCCGTCGGCATCCAATTCCTCGCCCCCGCTCGCGAGGACGCCCGCCTCTACCGTGTCGGTGCGGCCCTCGAAGCGCTGCTCGTCGACCAGTGGGGTGCCCCGCTGCTCGACAAGGCCCCCTCTCTCACGAACGGAGCGTCGCTCTGATGGCGAAAGATGCCCTGATGGACTTCGACGAGGCGCTCGAGATGTTCGAGCCCGTCCTCGGTTTTGAGGTGCACGTCGAGCTCAACACCGCGACCAAGATGTTCTCGGCCGCGCCCAACCCCGCCAACGAGGCCCACCACGGTGCCGAGCCGAACACGCTCGTCGCCCCGGTCGACATGGGCCTTCCGGGCGCTCTGCCGGTGGTGAACGCCGAGGCCATCCGGTCGTCGATCAGCCTGGGCCTCGCCCTCGGTTGCTCGATCGCCCCGTCCAGCCGTTTCGCGCGGAAGAACTACTTCTACCCCGACCTCGGCAAGAACTACCAGATCTCGCAGTACGACGAGCCGATCGCCTTCGAGGGCTCGGTCGAGGTCGAGCTCGAGGACGGCACCATCGTGACCGTGCCGATCGAGCGCGCGCACATGGAAGAAGACGCCGGCAAGCTCACCCACATGGGCGGGGCGACCGGTCGCATCCAGGGTGCGGAGTACTCGCTGGTCGACTACAACCGCGCCGGCGTCCCGCTCGTCGAGATCGTCACGAAGCCGATCTTCGGTGCCGAGCACTCGGCGCCTGCACTGGCGAAGGCCTACGTCGCGACGATCCGCGACATCGTGCGCGGCCTCGGAATCTCGGAGGCCAAGCTCGAGCGCGGAAACCTCCGCTGCGACGCCAACGTCTCGCTGCGCCCGCGCGGCCAGGAGAAGCTCGGCACCCGCACCGAGACCAAGAACGTCAACTCGATGCGTTCGGTCGAGCGTGCGGTGCGCTACGAGATCCAGCGTCAGGCCGCGATCCTCGCCAAGGGCGGGACCATCACGCAAGAGACCCGTCACTGGCACGAGGACACCGGTCGCACGTCTCCGGGGCGCCCGAAGTCGGATGCCGACGACTACCGTTACTTCCCCGAGCCCGACCTGCTGCCGGTGGTGCCCGCGCCCGAGCTGATTGAGGAGCTGCGCGCCGCGCTCCCCGAGCCGCCCGCGGCCCGTCGTCGTCGGCTCAAGGGCGAGTGGGGCTTCACCGATTTCGAGTTCCAGGACGTCGCCAACGGCGGCCTGCTCGACGCGGTGGCCGACACGATCGCCGCGGGAGCCGCTCCCGCCTCGGCTCGCAAGTGGTGGACGGGTGAGATCACCCGCGTCGCGAACGCGCAGGAGCGCGACGCGGCCGACCTTGTCTCTCCCGAGAACGTCGCCGCTCTGCAGAAGCTGATCGACGCCGGCACCCTCACCGACAAGCTCGCGCGCCAGGTGCTCGAGGGCGTCATCGCCGGAGAGGGCACCCCGCAAGAGGTCGTCGACGCCCGGGGTCTCGCCGTGGTCTCGGACGACGGGGCGCTCATCGCCGCGATCGACGAGGCCCTCGTCGCCCAGCCCGACGTGCTCGCCAAGATCCGCGACGGCAAGGTGCAGGCCGCCGGCGCCGTCATCGGCGCGGTCATGAAGGCGATGAAGGGCCAGGCCGACGCCGCGCGCGTGCGCGAACTCGTGCTGGAGCGCGCCGCCGCTCTGTAATCGACACCGGATGCCACGGCACCGCGCCCCGCGAGGGGTGGGGCCGTGGCATCCGTCGTTCCCGGCCCGGGGCATGTACACAGCCTCGGCGGTTGACGCGAGATTCGCGAGACGACGGTCGAGGATGCGCGGATCGCTGACCTCGCGCGGGCGCCGAGGACCGATGTCGGAGGTCCGGGGGAGAATGGATGCCATGGGACGAGGTGACGGAACGGGGCGCATCGTCTCGCGCCCCGACGCCGATGACACGGGCACGGGCATCCTGCACGTCGACATGGACGCCTTCTTCGCCTCGGTGGCCGTGCTCGACGATCCCTCTCTCGCGGGCAAGCCGCTCATCATCGGCGGGTCCGAGGGGCGCGGCGTCGTCTCGAGCGCTTCGTACGAGGCCCGCCGCTACGGCGTGAAGTCGGCGATGCCGGTGGCGATCGCCCTGCGGATGTGCCCGACCGCGATCGTCGTCAACCCGCCCTACCACCGCTACACCGAGATGTCGCGGCAGGTCATGGCGATCTTCCACGACGTCACCCCGCTGGTCGAACCCCTCTCGATCGACGAGGCGTTCCTCGACGTCCGCGGTGCGCGGCGGCTGTGGGGGAGCCCCGGCACGATCGCGCGAAACCTCAGGGCTCGGGTGAAGGCCGAGACCGGGCTGACCTGCAGCATCGGAGTCGCCGCGACCAAGCACGTCGCGAAGATGGCCTCCACGATCTCCAAGCCCGACGGGCTGCTCGTCGTGGCCGAGGCCGACACCGAGGCGTTCCTTCGCCCGCGTTCGGTTCGCGCGCTGTGGGGAGTGGGTCCCAAGGCCGCCGAGGCGCTCGAGTCTCGCGGCATCCGGCTCATCTCCGACATCCTCGACACCCCGCGGCCTGCGCTCGAGCGGGTGCTCGGTCCCGCGATGGGCGAGCGCATCTGGCATCTGTCACGCGGCATCGACGCCCGCGAGGTGCACACGGGGCGCTCCGAGAAGAGCGTCGGTCATGAAGAGACGTTCCACACCGACATCTCCGACACCCGCACGCTGCACGTCGAGCTCCGCCGCCTCGCCGATCGCGTGGGAGCGCGCCTGCGCGCGCAGCAGTACGAGGCGTCGACGATCTCGATCAAGGTGCGCTTCTCCGACTTCACCACGCTCAGCCGTTCGCGCACGCTGCCCGAACCGACCTCGGTCGGCCAGCGCATCGGCGACGCGGCCATCGAGCTGTTCGACGGGATCGACCGACGCCAGGCCGTTCGCCTGGTCGGCGTGCGGGGCGAGAAGCTCAAGCCGGCGGCGATCGCGGCCACCCTGTGGGATGACGACGCCGAATGGCGCCGCGTCGAGGGAGCGCTCGACGACGCCACCACTCGCTTCGGCCGAGGGGCCGTCACCCGTGGATCGCTGCTCGGGCCGTCGCGCGGTGGGGGAGCCCTGCCCACGAACCCACGGCCGTCGTACGACCACTGACACGCCGGTCCCGGTCGCGCAACGCCCCTCGATGCTCCGAGGCCGGGCCGCTACGGTGGAGCCATGCCCAACATCGCTTTGGAACTCGGCAAGCAAGCCACCAGCTTCGGCGTCACCTCCGCCTACGGGGAGCAGCAGGACGTGAACGGCGTCAAGATGATCCCCGTCGCCCTCACCTGGGCCGGGTACGGCGGCGGCTCCGACGAGCAGGGCAACGGTGGCGGCGGGGGCGGTGGCTACACGCTGCCCCTCGGCGCTTACATCCGCCGCGGAGACGATCTGCGCTTCGACCCGAACCTCGTCGCGTTGCTCGCCGTCGGCATCCCGTTCGTGTGGGTGGCCGGTCGCGCCCTCAGCCGTGTCATCCGCGCCCTCAAGAAGTAACGCGGACCCGGTCGCCGACGCCCTCACTGCGGCTATTGCCGCGGTGTCGGCGCGCATCGTCGCGGTCGGCGCCGCGAACCCCGTCGTCGCCCTCGACGGGCGTAGTGGCGCGGGGAAGAGCTCCTTCGCTCGACGCCTGGTCGCGGCATGGCCGGGCCACGGACGCGTGCAACTCGTCGCCCTCGACGACGTCTACCCCGGCTGGGACGGCCTCGCCGACGGCGTCGAATACGCCCGGCGGGTCATCCTCTCACCGCACGCGCGGGGGCTGATCGGCGTCTGGGAGCGGTGGGACTGGGAAGCGAGCGCGCGAGCCGAGGCATACGCCGTCGACCCCTCGCTGCCGCTGGTGGTCGAAGGATCGGGACTTCTCACCCCTGAGGTCGCGCGACTCGCCGACGTGTCGGTGTGGGTCGAGGCTCCGTTGGCGTCCCGCAAGGCGCGCGCCCTCGACCGCGACGGCGACACCTACCGTCCGCATTGGGACCGCTGGGCCGCGCAGGAGGACCGGCATCTCGAGGCGCATCATCCGGAACGGCTGGCCGATCTGGTCGTCTCCGTCCCGTAAGGTACGTCGACGACGCCGCTCACGCGCGATCGAGAGTTGCGACGAGACCGTCGAGGCGATAGCCGATCCAGTCGTACACGCCGTAGCGCGGGTCTTCGGGATCGTGATCGTCGTCGTTCTGGATGCCGAGACGGGTCGCCATAACCAGTCGCAGCGCCGAGAGCGTGCGCATCCACGCCAGGGCCTCGGTCTCACCGAGGGCGACGGCGATCGTCGCATCAGGATCGCTCTCGGGGTCGAGGTCCGCACCGTCGAGGCCGAGGGTGTGAAGAACCGTGGCGACGTCCTGCGACCGACGCTCGAGGAGGTCCCCGCCGGTCAGACGCCGGAACTCCCGACTGGCAGCTGCGTCGTCGGGGTAGGCATCCGGGAGCAGGCGTTCCACCGCCGGGTCCTCGCCCGCGCGGGAGTCCGCCAGCAGATCGCGGAACTGTCCCACGATGCCGGCCAGATGCAGGGCCTCGAGGCCGCTGATCTCCAGCACGACGACGCGCTCGCTCATGCGGGGTCCTTCCTGACGGTGGCCCAGAGGCCGAAGTCGTGCATCGCCTGCACGTGGGCTTCCATGACTTCGCGTGGCCCTCGGGCCACCACGGCGTGGCCGTCGTGGTGCACGGCGAGCATCAGCCGGTTCGCGGTCGCGGCGTCGTAGCCGAAGTAGGTGCGGAAGATGTGGGTGACGTAGCTCATGAGGTTCACGGGGTCGTTCCACACCACGGTCTGCCACGACGCTGGCGGAGCCGCCGTCAGATCGGTCTCGAGGTCGACGTCGAGATCGAGGTCGGGACTCGCCACGCCCGCCATCACGCCCACCCCAGCTCGTGGAGGCGTTCGTCGTCGATGCCATAGAAGTGCGCGATCTCGTGGACGAGCGTCGTGTGGATCTCGTCGCGCAGTTCCGCCTCGTCGTGGCAGGCGGCGAG
Source organism: Microbacterium testaceum StLB037 (assembly GCF_900104345.1). Classification (GTDB taxonomy): domain Bacteria; phylum Actinomycetota; class Actinomycetes; order Actinomycetales; family Microbacteriaceae; genus Microbacterium; species Microbacterium testaceum_A. Next base: position 463,884 of record NZ_FNJN01000003.1, on the reverse strand, counting down.
GTGCGGCTCCCGGTACACGATGATGCGATCGGGGAGCTCGCCGACGCCGTAGCGCTCTCGTTCCGTCAACGCCCAGCCGTCGTACAGCCCGAGGAGATCCAGGGACCCGTCCTCGGGGCGGTCCTCGACGACGAAGACGATGTTATCGAGACCGTCCACCATGTCGTCGGGGAGCTGATCCAGCTCGTCGACGACCAGTTCTTCGAACGCAGACGCATCCATCTCGAGGGCCGGGCGCGCGTCGACGCGGTCGTTCACGGCGGGCCTCCCGGGGGTCTCGAGCCGTCCATCGGATGCCGACAGATCACGCCGACGTTCCGTGTCGATTCTACGGCGCGGGGGAGCGCCGGTCGCGAATGACGAAGGCCCGGCGAGCGATGCTCGACCGGGCCTTCTTCGTTGGGGTGGCTAACGGGACTTGAACCCGCGACCCCCGCGACCACAACGCGGTGCTCTACCGACTGAGCTATAGCCACCATGTGTCTGCCGCAGCAGACAACTGAACGATTATGTCATACGTCCAGCGTGAACGACGACACGGCCGAGGCCGAGACGGCCTTCGCCTCGTCGCTCGTCGGGCCCGGCTGGGGCACGAACACCGCGGCGCGGTAGTAGGCGAGCTCGCGGATCGATTCGCGGATGTCGGCGAGCGCGCGGTGTCCGCCGTTCTTCGCCGGGGCCTGGAAGTAGGCGCGCGGATACCAGCGACGCGAGAGCTCCTTGATGCTCGACACGTCGACGTTGCGGTAGTGGAGCCAGCGGTCGACGCGCGGCATGTACTTCGCCAGGAACATGCGGTCGGTGCCGATCGTGTTGCCGGCGAGAGGAGCCTTGCCCTCGACGGGCGCGAACCGCTGGATGTACTCGAGGGTCTGGAACTCGGCATCCGCAAGGCTCACCCCGTTCGGGATCTCGGCGAGCAGACCCGAGGAGCGGTGCATCTCGGTGACGAACTCGCCCATGTTGGCGAGGGCCGAGGCGTCGGGCTTGATCACGATCTGGAAACCGGGGTCGAGCACGTTGAGCTCGAAATCGGTGATGACGACGGCGATCTCGACGAGCTCGTCGACGGCCAGGTCGAGCCCGGTCATCTCGCAGTCGATCCAGACGAGCCGGTCGTTCTCGGAGGCGTTTACCATCCCCACATCCTAGTGAGGGGTGCCGACACCGGCTCTGGTCCCCCAGACACGATTCGAACGTGTGACCGGCGGATTAGAAGGCCGCTGCTCTATCCACTGAGCTACTGGGGGTCGATCTCAGGATATCGCCCGAGGCGTTCCCGGCGCGCCAGCCCCTGGCACATCTGCCGCGGCGGCTGTACATTCCGGCGAAAGAGAGCAAAGGAGCACTCATGTCCGAGACTGCGACGCGACGCATCTGGGTGGCCTACGGTCCGAACGGCGTCGTCGGGAAGATCCAGAAAGACAGCGACGGCTACCGCGTTCACATGGCCGGCAAGGACGAGCCCCTGGGCGTGTACCCCTCCATGGAGATCGCCAAGAACGCCGTGCACTCGCACCTCAAGCCCGGCAGCGAGCGGCCCGAGTTCCGCGAGCACTGAACGGTGGGGCGGCTCCCGGTCCGCGGGAGCCGCCCCACCGCGGTGTCTCAGGCGGATGCCATCGTCCGCGCGGGCGCCGCGGGCTTCGGAGTGGCCAGCAGCGGCAGGGCGAGGTGGACCAACGGCCCGATCCCCAGCGCGAAGACGACGGTCCCGATGCCGACGGTGCCGCCGAGCAGCCACCCGAGGACGAGCACCGACCCCTCGACGCCGAGGCGGCACGCCCAGATCGGCCAGCCGAAGCGCGCGTGCATTCCGGTCATGAGGCCGTCGCGCGGGCCGGGGCCGAAGTGCGCTCCGATGTAGAGCCCGGATGCCACGGCCACCAGCACCACGCCGGCGACGAGCATGAGGGCTTGCAGCCAGAAGGTGTCGGGGTGGGGGAGCAGCCCGAGCGAGAGCTGGAGGCTCGTCCCGACGAGCAGGATGTTCGCCACGGTTCCCACCCCCGGCTTCTGACGCAGGGGGATCCAGAGCAGCAGCACGCCGAGGCCGACGATGTTCGTGATCCAGCCGATGCCGATCCCCGTCACTCGCGAGAGGCCCTGCGCGAAGACCGTCCACGGGTCGACTCCCAGGCCGGCCGCGACGGTGACGGCGCAGCCGAAGCCGTAGAGCACGAGTCCGAAGAAGAGGCGCAGGATCCGAGAAGACATGTGGCGATCCAATCACGGGATTGGCTTTGGGGCACGATGCCAATTCGACTACGGTGGCCGCATGGACTCGCGCGTATCGGCCCGTACCCTCGCTGCTTCTCTCGGTGGCTGGCGGGGATACGGCCCCGCCTATGAGGCACTCGCCGACGGCGTCCGCCTTCTCTGCTTGGACAATCGCCTCGCTCCGGCCACGGCCCTCCCCGCCGAGCGTGAGCTGGCGGCGATTCTGGGAGTGAGTCGCACCACTGTCGCCGCCGCCTACCAGAGCCTGCGCGACACCGGACACATCGAGAGCCTGCGCGGGAGCGGGAGCGTCACCCTGCCCCTGCGTCGGACCGACCCGGGCCGGCACGAACCGGACGCCGAGACGATCGATCTGCAGCAGGCGAGCCCCGCGGCCTGGCCCGGGCTTCCGGGGATCATGGCGGAGGTCATCCAGGACGCTCCGGCACTCGTCGCGCGGATCGGATACGACGTCGTCGGCGATGTGGGCCTGCGTACCGCGATCGCCGAGCACTACCGCGCGAGAGGTCTCGCCACCTCCGCCGACCAGATCCTCGTGACGACGGGGGCGCAGAGTGCGATCCACCTGATCGCCTCGGTGCTCCTGCACCGCGCCGACCGGGTCATGATCGAGACCCCCACCTACCCTCACGCGGCGGATGCGTTCCGTCGGGTCGGGGCACGCCTGGTGGGCGTGCCGGTCGACTCCACCCACGGATGGGACCTCGAGCGCGCGGAGCAGACGTTCGCGAGGGCGCTGCCCTCGCTGGCGTACCTGATGCCCGACTTCCACAACCCGACGGGACGCACCATGACCGCGGACGAGACGGATGCCTTCGTCGTGGGCGCGCGCTCGGTCGGGACTCTCCTGGTCCTCGATGAGACCACCGCACAGCTCGACATCGATCGGCGATCGCAGTCGGCGGCATTTCCCGAGCATGAGCGCGTGATCCGCGTCGGCTCCCTCGGCAAGACGGTGTGGGGTGGACTGCGCGTCGGGTGGGTGCGCGCAGCGCCCGACATCGTGCGGCGCCTAGCCAGCGGTCGACCCGTGCACGATCTGGGGACTCCCGAGCTCGAGCAGGCCATCGCGGCGCGCCTCATCCCGCGACTCGACGAGATCGCCGCGCAGCGCGGCACCCTGCTGCGTGCGGGTCGCGACAGCCTGGTCGAGGAGCTGAGGCGACTGTTTCCGGAGTGGGACGTGCCCGAGGTGCACGGCGGTGTGTCGCTCTGGGTGGGGATCGGCGAGCCGCTGAGCACGCCGTTGGTGATGTCGGCGCGGGCACGAGGGCTCGCCCTCTCCGCCGGATCGCGATTCGCCGTGGAGGGCGGCCACGACCGTCGTCTGCGCGTGCCGTTCACCGCGTCGCCGTCGACGTTGCGGCGGGCGGTCGGCATTCTGCGCTCAGCGTGGGACGACGTGCGCGGCGGAAGCGCGATCCCTTCTCGAACGGACTTCACCACCGTCGTCTGAGCACAGCCCGACCGCACCGGGAGACCGGATGCCGAGCGCCGCACGGTTCTACCGGAGGTACCGCAAACACTCGACGGCGTCGGCGGACGACCAGAACTCGCCGAGGCGACGGAAGCTGCCAGAGGCGGAGTGGAACCGCTCGGCGGCGTAACGCCACCCCCCGTCGGCGGAGATCGCACGGATATGACCGACCACGATGCCGCGCGGATCGGCGATGCGCCACAGGCCCGCGGCGACGTGCGTCGCCGCTCCCCACCCGGCCGGACGCGGTGCCGGAGCGAGGTCGTTCCACAGTGCGGTGCTCATGGGATGACGGTAGAACCAACCTCCGACATCGACGCCGGTCGTCCCCGGGGTCCGTCCTCCCCAGGCGCCTGATCGTCCGAACCATCCACGGAACGGCCGGATCGACCCGCGGCGTACGCGTCGATCCGGTCATTCTGAGCGTGGCTCCGGCATCCGTCGGGCACACGGATGCCGGGGCGCACACCACGTCGAGAGGAACAACGGATATGAGCGATCACATCACCCTGGTGGGCAACATCGTCGGCGAGCTGGAGCAACGCGCCACGCGCGGAGGCGGGCCGATCGCGGCCTTCCGGATCGCCGTCGGCGAGCGCAGACTCGATCGCGAGCGCGGGGAGTGGGTGGACGGGCACACGAACTACTACAACGTCTCGGCGTTCGGAGACCTCGGGGCTCACGCGCTGCACTCCCTGCGGAAGGGCCAGCGGGTCGTCCTGACCGGCCGTCTGCGGCTGCGCGAGTGGGAGAACGACGTCAAACGCGGGGTGAGCGCCGACGTCGTCGCCGACGCCATCGGCCACGACCTGCGGTGGGGCACCACGCGCTTCGAGAAGGCGGCGCGGTCGCCGGACGCCGCGAGCGTCGCGGCCTCAGAGGCGGCGGGGCCGGAGGCGGACGAGCAATGGGCGCTCCCCGGGGCGTCGGAGGGGCTCGCCGGTGACGTCGAGATGGTCGGCGCGAGCGCCGGGGGCAGCGGGGGATCGTCGTCGGACGAAGACGCGGCCGGTCCGTTCTGAGTCGGGGGTTCACGGCGGCGCGGGGGACGGTCGCGGCGCGGGCGATCGCGTCGTCCGGAGCGGGGTGGGGCGGAGGGGTCCGTAGACTCGGACGCGTGTCCCGCCTCCTCGGTCGTCCCCTCGCCGCCCTGACCATCGTCGCGGTGCTGGGCCTCGCCGGGTGCACCGGCGAGTCGCCCGCTCCCGGCCCCGTCGATTCCGCCACGCCGTCGGTGTCGGCCTCACCGTCGTCCACGTCCACGCCGACAACGCCGGCCGCTCCCGCGCTCGTACCCGGGGGGACCGCCGCGCAGAACCTGCCGTTCTTCACCCAGGTCGTCTCGGGGGTCTGGTCGGGCCCCGACCAGGTGGCCGGTCGCGCCTACATCGACGCTCTCGTGGCCGCGGGCTTCGACAAGGCCGCGATGCAGGTGACGCCCGACCGGACCACGGTCGACAACCCCGCCGAGAGCATCGAGTTCTCCGTCCGCATCGGCGATCAGTGCCTGGTGGGTCAGGTCGGCCCCTCGATCGGCAACCCCGTCACCGCGGTGCTGCCCGGCCTGTCGTCCGGCGGGTGCCTGATCGGGCAGACGCGCGCCATCGACTGGTGACCCGAGGCCGTCTCACGTCGGCGAGATGGCGCATCGCCCCTAGACTGGACGGGTTATGGCGGAATACATCTACTCCATGGTCCGCGCTCGCAAAGCTGTGGGCGACAAGCTGATCCTCGACGACGTCACCATGTCGTTCCTCCCCGGTGCCAAGATCGGCATGGTCGGGCCGAACGGTGCGGGTAAGTCGACGATCCTGAAGATCATGGCGGGGCTCGACAACCCCTCCAACGGCGAGGCCCGACTGAGCCCCGGCTTCACCGTCGGCATCCTCATGCAGGAGCCCGAGCTTGACGACAGCAAGACCGTCCTCGAGAACATCCAGGATGGCGTGGCGATCAAGCCCAAGCTCGACCGCTTCAACGAGATCTCGGCCCTCATGGCCGACCCCGATGCGGACTTCGACGCCCTGCTGGCCGAGATGGGAACGCTGCAAGAAGAGATCGACGCCGCCGACGGCTGGGACCTCGACTCGCAGCTCGAGCAGGCGATGGACGCGCTGCGCACCCCGCCGGCCGACGCCTCGGTGGTTCCGCTCTCCGGTGGTGAGCGTCGTCGCGTCGCCCTCGCCAAGCTCCTCCTGCAGAAGCCCGACCTGCTGCTCCTCGACGAGCCCACCAACCACCTCGACGCCGAGAGCGTGCTCTGGCTCGAGCAGCACCTCAAGGCGTACAAGGGCGCGGTCATCGCGATCACCCACGACCGGTACTTCCTCGACAACGTCGCGGAGTGGATCGCCGAGGTCGACCGCGGCCACCTCTACCCCTACGAGGGCAACTACTCGACCTACCTCGAGAAGAAGGGGCAGCGCCTCGACGTCCAGGGCAAGAAGGACGCCAAGCTCGCCAAGCGCCTCAAGGAGGAGCTCGAGTGGGTCCGCTCCAACGCCAAGGGCCGCCAGGTCAAGTCGAAGGCGCGTCTCGCCCGCTACGAAGAGATGGCAGCCGAGGCCGAGCGCACGCGCAAGTTGGACTTCGACGAGATCCAGATCCCCGCGGGCCCGCGCCTGGGCAGCATCGTCATCGACGCCAAGAAGCTCGAGAAGAGCTTCGGCGACCGCTCGCTGATCAGCAACCTCAGCTTCAACCTGCCGCCGAACGGCATCGTCGGCGTGATCGGTCCGAACGGTGTCGGAAAGACCACGCTGTTCAAGACGATCGTCGGCCTCGAGCCCCTCGACGGCGGCACGCTGAAGATCGGCGAGACCGTCAAGATCAGCTACGTCGACCAGTCGCGCTCCAACATCGACCCCGAGAAGACGCTGTGGGAGGTCGTGTCCGACGGACTCGACATCATCACCGTCGGCAAGACCGAGATCCCCTCGCGTGCCTACGTGTCGAAGTTCGGATTCAAGGGCCCCGACCAGCAGAAGAAGGCGGGCGTCCTGTCCGGCGGTGAGCGCAACCGCCTGAACCTCGCCCTCACGCTGAAAGAGGGCGGCAACCTGCTCCTCCTCGACGAGCCGACCAACGACCTCGACGTCGAGACCCTGAGCTCGCTCGAGAACGCGCTGCTCGAATTCCCCGGTTGCGCCGTGGTCATCACGCACGACCGGTGGTTCCTCGACCGCATCGCGACGCACATCCTCGCCTACGAGGGCACCGAAGAGCACCCCGATCAGTGGCACTGGTTCGAGGGCAACTTCGAGGCCTACGAGGCGAACAAGGTCGAGCGTCTCGGTGCCGACGCGGCCAACCCCTCGCGCTCGACCTACCGCAAGCTCACGCGTGACTGACAGCCCCGCGCAGCACACCCCCGACGAGGGTCCGGCGGTCGCCGGACCCTCGCGGGTGCACGTGCCCATCCACCTCCGCTGGGGCGACCTCGACGCCCTCGGGCACGTCAACAACACCTCGATGTTGAAGCTGCTCGAAGAGGCACGGTTGCGCGCGTTCTGGCACAGCGACGGCGAGGGAGAACCGCTCCCGACGGCGGTGTTCGACATGGACGTGCTCGAGAGCGGCGGCGATCGCGCCACGCTCATCGCCCGTCAAGAGATCGAGTACCTGCGCCCGGTGCCCTACAGTCAACGCCCCCTCGACGTGCGCATGTGGATCGGCGCGATGGGCGGGTCGAGCGCCGACATCTGCTTCGAGGTCTACAGCCCCGTCGGTGACGCCGAGCCCGTGCTCTACGCCCGCGCCACGGCCGTCACGGTCCTCGTCGACACCGCCAGTGGTCGACCCATCCGCTGGACCGAAGCGGAACGCACCGCCTGGGCGCCGTACATCGGCGACCCGATCGAGTACCGCCGGGGCCGTTCGCGCGGGTGAGCCCGCTCCACGGGACCCCGCGTATTCCGCGTCCGTCGTAAGACGCCGGAGCCCGGTGACGTCACTCGCGGGCCCGGGGGGTTCCCTCCCGCCGGGAGCCGACTCTCGTCAGCGCCCTGCGGAACCCGGCCCGCGCACGCCGCCGCCGACCCGCGCGACCTCGCCCGGCGAGGGTCGCCAGATGTCGGCATCCGGGATCATCCGCGTGGGACGCGCACCATGACCTCTTGCGCGACGCTGGCCACGAGCGCGCCGTCGCGCGTGTAGATGCGTCCGGTGGCCAGTCCTCGGCCCCCGCGGGCGTTCGGGGACTCCTGCACGTACAGCAGCCACTCGTCGACGCGTCCCGGGCGGTGCCACCACATCGCGTGGTCGAGGCTTGCGACCTTCAGTCCCGGGGCGTTCCACGCGACGCCGTGCGCACGCATGATCGACTCCTGGATCGTGAGGTCGCTGAGGTAGGCGAGGGCGGCGCGGTGGACGGCGGGGTCGTCGCCGACGGGGCGACGCAGCTTCATCCAGACCGCCTGCCGGGGCACGAGCGGGCCCTCGACCGAGGCGTACAGCGGCGAGGTCACGTGGCGGACGTCGACAGGGCTTTCGGAGAGGATCCTGCGGCTGATCGGGTGCAGGGTCTCGACCTCGAGCGAGGGGGCGTCCTCGGGCTGGGGAATCCCCTCCGGCATCGGCTCGAAGTGCTCGAGACCCGGGTCTTCGTCCTGGAACGAGGCGATCATCGAGAAGATCGGGACGCCCGACTGGAACGCCTGGGTCCGCCGGGTCGAGAACGAGCGGCCGTCGTGAATGCGGTCGACGGAGAAGGTGATGCCGTCGGAGGGATCACCCGGGCGCAGGAAGTACCCGTGCATCGAGTGGACGGTGCGCTCAGCCGGGAGGGTCCGAGATGCTGCGACGATGGTCTGTGCGAGCACCTGACCGCCGTACACGCGCCCGGTGGGCATGGCCTGCGACACCCCCGTGAAGATGTCTTCGGTCGTGCGCGCTCCGGCATCGCGGAGGTCGAGCACGCTCAGCAGCGACGCCACGGGATCGATGGCCTCGGACACACTGACTCCCGTTCCGGTACGGCGAACCCGCACCGCTTGATAGTTTAGGGCGGGTGTCCGCGCGCCTGTTGTTCCCCGACCCGCAGGCGGCAGCCGACCTGCTCACCTTTGCCGCCCGAACGATCCGTCTCGGTGACGGCACCGTGCGACTGCGAGCCGACGGGGGAGTGCTCGTCGCCACGGCGGCCCCTCTCGCCCCCCGCGGACTGCTCGATGCCACGCCGACCGTTCTGGGTCTGCGCGTCTCGGCGATCGACCCCGAGCTCGAGTGCGACCTGGTGGTCGAGGCGTCCGCCCTGCTCCCCGCCCCCGACGACGCGTCCGCGGTCGTGCTGCCCGAGACCGCGACCTCGCCGGCCTGGGCGGGCATCTCGCCCCCGCGCGGAGGATGGGAGCAGACGGATGCCATCGACTCGGCCGTACTCGCATCGCGAGCGCAGTACGGGGTCGCGGCCGTCGCCGACGCCCTTCCCGCCGACGCCGGCGAGGACATCGTGCGCCTCGTGCGGGCACAGGTGTGGGGTCAGCCCGACGAAGCACTGGGGGGACTGCCCCTGGGCACGGCCTTCGCGGCCTTCGCTCTGGGCTTCATCGCCGGGTCCGAGCAGGCGCCCGTGCGCCGCAGCGGTGCCTGGACGCGCGTGAGTCTCGCGCGCGGCCACGTGCTGGTGCGCGGTCCGGTGCGTTCGGGGCTCACCGCGGTGCGCGCCACGGGGAGCTGATCCAGCAAGCGCACAGGTGGCCTCCATACGCTGAAGAGACGCAAGGGGAGTACTCCCGACGCGACGTATCCGTCATCACGAGTCCACGATTGGATTCCGGGTACGTCGGTCCGAAAGGGCGGAGGAGACCTTGACGCCGCGGCCGCGTGCCGCCCGTCGAGAGGTCCTTCCATGGTCTCGTTCTCCCGTCTGTTCGATCTCGCCTCCAAGGCCGCCGGAAAAGCCGCATCCTCGTCGCGCCCCCCGGGTGCCGCCGGAGGAAAAGACTGGCGCGACATGGTGCGCTCCGCGGCCGACGCCGTGACCGGCGATCGCGGAGCGAGCACCCCGCCCGCCGCGACCCGCGGCCCCGCGTCGAACGGGCGGTACGCGCCGCCCGCGGCATCCCGTCCCTCGTCCGCTCTGTCGGACGCCGACCGTGCCGCCATCGCCCGCTACGACTACCTCCTGCGCACGGCCGACCCCGACAGGGTCGAGCAGATGCACCGCGAAGCGTTCGCCCGCCTCACACCGGCGCAGCGCGCGCACGTGAAGGAGCGGATGGATGCCGATCTGGCCCCTGACGAGCGCCCGCGCACGGACACCGCGGACGACCTCGCGCGCACGGCTGCGCGTGCCGAAGCGGCGCGTCCCGGACGCATGTCCGGGCTGCTCGCCAAGGCCGGGCGCGGCGGTCTGATCGGTGCCGGCGTCGTGGGCGCCGGGGGCCTCCTCGCGGCGGTCGCCGGGGGAGCCGTCGTCAGCGCCGTCGCGGTGCCCCTGCTCGCGCAGGCCGGGCAGATGGGCGTCGACTTCGCGGGGCTCGCAGAGGGCGTCGACCTCGAGGCGATGGCATCCGGGGTCGATCTCGCCTCCCTTGCCGAGGGCACCGGTCTCGGCGAGTGGGCCGGAGGAGCTCAGGATGCCGTGTCGGGCGCCGGCGAGCAGATCAGCGGTTTCGGCGAGGGACTGTCGAACCTCGACATCCCCGGGTTCGGGGACTTCCTCGGTCGGTGATCAGTCGTTCGCGCGGACGGGCAGGCCCGTATCGGGGCGCCCGTCCTGGCGCGGACCGATCCCGCGCGACTCGAACGTGTTGACCATCGCGTAGGCCGCCCGCTCGAGGTAGTCCCACAGGGGCTCTTCGAACGCGGGCGGCAGGGCGATCTCGTCGACGGCGGCGCGCATGTGCCGCAGCCAGCGGTCGCGGGCGTCGGGGTCGACGTGGAACGGCATGTGGCGCATGCGCAGTCGCGGGTGTCCGCGCGTCTCGCCGTAGGTCGTCGGGCCGCCCCAGTACTGCGCGAGGAACAGGGTGAGGCGTTCGGCGGCCGGGCCGAGGTCCTCTTCGGGGTACATCGGCTTCAGCACCTCGTCGGAGGCGACGCCGCGGTAGAACGCGTCGACCAGCCGACGGAACGTCTCCATCCCGCCCACCTGGTCGTAAAAGCTGACGGGCTCGGTCATGACTCGTCCTTGTCGTCGGCGCGGACCGCCGGAGGAGTGGGCTTGGGCGCGTCGGCGCCGGGAGCCGGGGGCAGGTCGACGATGGCCGTGGGGGTGTCGTCCTGAACGGTCTTCTTCTTCACCTTGGCAGGGGGCGCTTCGCCGGCGTGCTCGTCAGCGGTCTCGGATGAGTCCATCTTGCTGCGGCGCGGGCGCCAGATCGGGCGGCTCGCGCCGACCGCGACCTGGGTCTCTTTGGTCTTCGGCGGGTGCGCTCCGCGCACGCTCTGCGCGCCCTCCGCGCCCGTCAGCACGATCGAGTTGAGCTGGGGGAGCGCGATGCCCATCGCGTCGATGGCCTTCTTCAGGCGCGCGCGCAGCTCGCGGGCCACGTCGTCCTTCGCGCTCGAGCGGGTCTTCATGACGAGGCGGATGACGAGGGCGTCGCCACTGATCGACTCCAGGCCCCAGATCTCGGGCTGCTCGATGATGCGCGAGCGCCACTTCGTCTCTTTCGCCATCGTCTTGGCGGCGGACAGCATCGCCTTCTCGACGTCGTCAATGTCGGCATCGACCGGCACGGCCAAGTCGATGATGACGCGCGACCAGCCCTGCGACATGTTGCCGATGCGGGTGATCTCACCGTTGCGCACGTACCAGAGCGTGCCGTTGACGTCGCGAACGTGGGTGATGCGCACGCTGACGAACTCCACGATGCCGGTCGCAAGCCCCAGGTCGACGACGTCGCCGATGCCGATCTGGTCTTCGGCGACGATGAAGATGCCGTTGAGCACGTCTTTGACGATGTTCTGGGCGCCGAAGCCGAGGCCTGCACCGATTGCGGCGGTGAGCAGCGTGAGCGAGGCGAGCGCGTCGGGCGCGACGATGCTGGCGATCCACACGAGCGCGACGATCACGAGAATGACGTTGACGATGTTCTGCAGGATCGTGCCGAGGGTGCGGGTGCGCTGCACCAGCCGTACCGCGCTGAGCGGCGAGCGATCGAGCGCCTGCGTGTCGTCGACGCGGGCCTTGCTCTTCGCCCCGTTGACGATCCGATCCACCACGCGGCGGATGATCACGCGAAGGATCCAGGCGGCGACGGCGATCCCGATGATGATCCCGAGCACCCTCAGCAGCACACCGCCGAAGCCGAGCAGCTGATCGCCGATCCAGGCCCAGGTGTCGGGGTTGGCCAGATCGCTCGGCGACGTGATGGAGGGTGACGGGGCGGGCGAGGGGTTTTCGGCGAGAACGGACATCGGATTCAGACTAACGACGGATGCCTCGGCGCCGGCTGAGCGTCGAGGCATCCATCGCGGATCGGATCAGGCGTCGCGCCAGCGCAGCGCGATCCACCCGAGCAGGAGGGGCCCGATCACCCACCCGGCCATCGTGAGCGCGGGCTCCACCAGGTCGGTCGCTCCGGCCCGGGTGAGGCTGCCGGCGGCGCTGACCGGGAGGTATTTGCCCGCCTCGACGACCCACATCCAGTCGGGGCCGGCGATCGAGAAGAGGCTCAGCATGATCGGCAGCACGAAGAGCACTCCCACCGTGACGGCGATCGCACCGGCGCCGCTGCGCAGGACGAAACCGAAGCCGACGCCCATGAGGGTGAAGCAGGCCATCGAGAGCATGCCGAGGGCGAGGGGCACGATCGAGTCGGCGGGCGTCGCCCAGTCGATGCCCGTGCCACCCAGCAGGGGAGCGGTGGCGGCGATGGCGACGGCGTAGATGATCACGGTGGTCACCATCATCGTCACGGCCACGACGAGCGCCTTCGCCAGCAGCACGGCACCGCGACGGGGCTCCGCGGTGAGTGTCGAGCGGATCATCCCGGTCGAGTACTCCCCGGTCACGACGATCGCGCCGAGGATGCCGGCCACGAGCATCGTGAACTGGGTGGGCGCGAGGATGACGTTCGTCGGCTCCATCCCCCCGCCCATGCCGCTCGTGGCGAGCGCGATGAGCAGCGAGATCCCCACCGACAGTGCGGCGGTGACCCCGAGCGACCACCAGGTCGAGCGGAGCGTGAGGATCTTGATCGCCTCGCTCTTCAGCAGGTGCGCGAAGCTCAGGCGCGGGGTGTTCGGGTGCGTCGCCCGGCGGGGCGCGGCGGCGAGGGCGGTCATGCGATCTCCTTGGTCTTGTACTCGACGGAGTCGTCGGTCAGGGCGAGATAGGCGTCCTCGAGGGAGCCGACGCGCGGGCTGAGTTCGTAGAGGGGGATGCCGCGGGCGGCGGCGATGTCGCCGACCGTTTCGGCCGTGATCCCGGTGATCTGCGCCGCGCCCGGCTCGACGGCCGAGACGGTGGCATCCGGGATCTCGAGGGCGGTGACGAGTTCGCCGAGGCGGGGGGAGCGCACGAGCAGGGTGGTCGTGGTCCAGGTGCGGACGAGGTCGGGGAGGGCCGCGTCGGCGAGCACGCGCCCGCGCCCCAGCACGATCACGTGATCGGCGGTCTGCGACATCTCGCTCATCAGGTGGCTCGACAGCAGGACCGTTCGACCCTCGCCCGCGAGATGGCGCACAAACTGGCGCACCCAGCGGACGCCCTCGGGGTCGAGGCCGTTGACGGGTTCGTCGAGGATCAGCGTGTGCGGGTCGCCGAGCAGGGCGGCCGCGATGCCGAGGCGCTGACCCATGCCGAGCGAGAAGCCGCCCGCGCGCTTGCCGGCCACGGATCTGATGCCGGTGAGCTCGATCACCTCGTCGACGCGGGCGTTCCCGATGCCGTGCGTCGCGGCCATGGCGCGAAGGTGATTGCGCGCCGATCGGCCGGTGTGGATGGCCTTCGCGTCGAGCAGGACGCCAACCTCGGTGAGGGGAGAGCGGAGGTGCCGGTAGTCCTGGCCGCCCACGGTCACGCGGCCGGCGGTGGGGCGGTCGAGCCCGACGATCATGCGCATCGTGGTGGACTTCCCCGCACCGTTCGGTCCGAGGAAGCCGGTCACCCGCCCGGGTGCCACCGTGAACGAGACGCCGTCGACGGCGGTCTTGTCGCCGTACCGCTTGGTGAGGTTGTCTGCAACGATCATGCCTCCACGCTAGGGACGGCGACCCGGTCGCCGCGTCCTCCGTCCGGATGATCGCGAGCGACGGGAGGATGACCCCGCAACGACGGATGCCCCCTCCCGAGGGGGAGAGGGCATCCGACGCAGACGCGGATTACTGGGCGTCGCGCTCCTGGACCGCCAGCGCGCGCTCGACGCCGGCGAGGTTCTCGCCGACGAGGCGACGAAGCGCGGGGGCGGCGTCGGCGTTCTGCGACAGCCACTGACGCGTCGCGTCGCGCAGCGCCTTGTTCGCCAGGGCGGCGGGGTACAGGCCCACGATCAGGTACTGCGCGATCTGGTAGCTGCGCGACTCCCAGATGGGCAGCAGCATCGCGAAGTACGGCTCGACGAAGTCGGCGAGCACGTCGACCGTCGTCGGGTTCGTGAAGCCCGAGGCCGTCGACCGAACGATCGTGTTCGGCGCGTCGGCGCGCTCGATGAGCGAGTCCCACGCCTCCTGCTTCGCCGCGTGCGAGGGAAGCGACGCCTTGGCCATGGCCGCGAACTCCCCGCCCTTCGCCGTGTTGTCCGCGGCGCGCGCCTCGTTGATGTCGGCCGCCGTGACCACGCCCGCGGAGGCGAGCGAGACCAGCAGCTGCCACGACAGGTCGGTGTCGATCTCGAGGCCCTCGAGCGTGGTGTCGCCGTCGCGGAGCGCACGGACCGTCTCGGCGTGAGCCGGGGTGGAGGCCGCCGAGGCGAACGCCGTCACGAACTGCAACTGGCTGTCGCTGCCGGCCTCGGCCTTCTGCGCCAGCTCCCACAGGCCGTCGGCCACGCGCTCGCGCGCCGCGTCACGGGTCTCGGGGGCGACGTACGAGTTCGCGGCGAGCTGCAGCTGGCCCAGCGTCGTGCGCACCGTGGTCGACTCGGTCTCGGAGCCGATGTTCTGCAGGACGAGGTCGAGGTAATCGGTGGCCGAGGCCTCGGCATCCCGCGTCTGATCCCACGCCGCACCCCACACGAGCGAACGCGCAAGCGGGTCGGAGATGTCCTTCAGGTGCGCGATCGCGGTGGCCAGCGAGCGCTCGTCGAGACGGATCTTCGCGTAAGCGAGGTCATCGTCGTTGAGCAGCACGAGGTCGGGACGACGGATGCCACGGAGCTCGGCGACCTCGGTGCGGTCGCCGTCGACGTCGATCTCGACGCGGTGGACGCGCTCGAGCGAGCCCGACTCGGTCACCGAGTAGAAGCCCACGCCCAGTCGGTGCGGGCGGATGGTGGGGTAGTCGGCCGGGGCGGTCTGCACGATGGCGAAACGCGTGATCGTGCCGTCCGCTCCCTCTTCGATGAGCGGGGTGAGCGTATTGACACCCGCCGTCTCGAGCCACTTCTTGGCCCAGTCGCCCAGGTCGCGACCGCTGGTGGCCTCGAGCTCGACGAGCAGGTCGCCGACCTCGGTGTTCGACCACTGGTGCTTCTGGAAGTACGCGGCCACACCCGCGAAGAACTGCTCGATACCCACCCACGCGGCGAGCTGCTTCAGCACGGAGCCGCCCTTGGCGTAGGTGATGCCGTCGAAGTTCACCTGCACGTCTTCGAGGTCGTTGATCTCGGCGACGACCGGGTGGGTCGAGGGGAGCTGGTCCTGGCGGTACGCCCAGGTCTTCTCCATCGCGTTGAAGGTCGTCCAGGCGGCCTCCCACTCGGTGGCCTCGGCGGTGGCGATCGTGGAGGCCCACTCGGCGAACGACTCGTTCAGCCAGAGGTCGTTCCACCACTTCATGGTGACGAGGTCGCCGAACCACATGTGCGCGAGTTCGTGGAGGATCGTCACGACGCGACGTTCCTTCACGGCATCCGTCACCTTGCTGCGGAAGACGTAGGTCTCGGTGAAGGTGACCGCACCCGCGTTCTCCATCGCGCCGGCGTTGAACTCGGGCACGAAGAGCTGGTCGTACTTGGCGAACGGGTAGGGGAAGCCGAACTTCTCCTCGAAGTACGCGAAGCCCTGACGGGTCTTCTCGAAGACGTAGTCGGCGTCGAGGTACTGCCACAGGCTCTTCCGAGCGAAGACGCCGAGGGGGATGACGCGGCCGTCGGCGCTCGTGAGCTCGCTGTAGGTCGCCTCGTAGGGACCCGCGACCAGAGCGGTGATGTACGACGAGATGCGCGGGGTGGCGGGGAAGTCCCAGCGGGCGGTGTCGTCCGACACGACGACCGGCTCGGGCGTGGGGGAGTTGGAGACGACCTTCCAGCGCGCGGGGGCGGTGACCGAGAAGGTGAAGGCGGCCTTGAGATCGGGCTGCTCGAACACGGTGTACATGCGGCGCGAGTCGGGCACCTCGAACTGCGAGTAGAGGTAGACCTCGCCGTCGACGGGGTCGACGAAGCGGTGCAGGCCCTCGCCGGTGTTGGTGTATTCGCAGTCGGCCTCGACGACGAGCTCGTTCTCGGCCGCGAGGTCGTCGAGCGCGATGTGCGAGTCGGCGAAGACGGCGGCGGGGTCGAGCGAGCGGCCGTTGAGGGTGATTGCGTGCACGGTGCGCGCGATCAGGTCGATGAAGGTCGACGCGCCCTCGGTGGCGGCGAAGGTCACGACGGTGCGCGAGGCGAAGACCTCGTCTCCGCGCGTGAGGTCGAGCTGCACGTCGTAGGAGTGCGTGTCGACGATCGCGCGACGCTCCTGCGCTTCGATGCGGGTGAGGTTCTCTCCTGGCACTGGCGTTCTCCCGGGGATCTGGGTGGTTTGTCGCAGGTGACGCGGTTGACGTCGGTGACAACCGTATAAGCCTAGTAGCGAGATATCTCGCGTCCGCGCCTCGCGCGGGAGTGCGAGGATGTGATCGTGAGCACGACCGACACGGACACCAGCCCTGAGACCGTCCTCTACGCGTCGCCCGCTGCGGCGTCCGGACCCAAGTGGGTCGAGACGCCGGTGGCGTACGACGGCATCCTCCTCGCCGGCTTCGGCGGGCCCGAGGGTCAGGACGACGTCATCCCGTTCCTGCGCAACGTGACGCGTGGGCGCGGCATCCCCGATGAGCGACTCGAAGAGGTCGCCCACCACTACCGTCACTTCGGCGGCGTCAGCCCGATCAATCAGCACAATCGCGAGCTCAAGGCCGCCCTCGAGGCCGAGATCGCCAAGCGCGGACTGGGTCTGCCCGTGTACTGGGGCAATCGCAACTGGTCGCCGTACCTCGAAGAGGCCGTCACCGAGGCGGCCGAGGCGGGCGACACGACCCTCCTCGCGATCGCGACGAGCGCCTACAGCTCGTTCTCGAGCTGCCGTCAGTACCGCGAAGACTACGCCCGTGTGCTTGAGGCGACCGGTCTCGGTGAGACGGTGACGATCGACAAGGTCCGTCAGTTCTTCGACCACCCGGGCTTCGTGAGCACCTTCGTCCGGGGCGTGACGGATGCCGTCTCGGCCTACGTCGCCGACGGGATCGCGCCCGAGAAGATCCGCGTGCTCTTCTCCACGCACTCGATTCCGAGCGCCGACGCGGAGCGTTCCGGCCCTCGCGACGTCGAATTCGGAGAGGGCGGTGCCTACGAGGCGCAGCACAAGGCCGTCGCCGCCTTCGTCATGGCCGAGGTCGCCGCCGCCGTCGCCGACGTCGAGTGGGAGCTCGTCTACCAGTCGCGTTCGGGCCCGCCTACGCAGCCCTGGCTCGAGCCCGACGTCAACGATGTGATCGCGGAGCTTCCCGGCCGCGGCGCCGAGGCGGTCGTCATCGTGCCCCTTGGTTTCGTCAGCGACCACATGGAGGTGCTCTGGGACCTCGACACCGAGGCCATGGAGGCCGCTGAAGAGGCGGGCATTCGCGCGGTGCGCACGCCGACGCCGGGCATCGATCCTGCGTACGTCTCGGGTCTGATCGACCTGGTCGAGGAGCGGCTCAAGGGCACGCCGAAGGCGGAGCGCCCGCACCTGACCGACCTGGGCCCCTGGTACGACGTGTGCCGGCCGGGGTGCTGCGAGAACATCCGCGCCGGTTTCAAGCCGGTCGCCGCAGGTCTGCGTCCCTGACGACCTCGACGCCGCCCGTTCCTCACCCGGAGCGGGCGGCGTCGTCATGTCCGCGCGCGATGTCGGACCCGCTCAATAGACTTGCCGCATGCGCATCCACATCGGCACCGATCACGCCGGTCTCGAGTTCTCCACCCAGATCCAGCACCACCTCGCCGCTCAGGGGCACGAGGTCGTCGACCACGGCCCGGTCGAGTACGACGCCCTCGACGACTACCCGGCCTTCTGCATCCGCGCCGCGCAGGCGGTCGTGCGCGACCAGGCCGCGGGCGTCGAGGCCCTCGGTGTCGTGTTCGGCGGCTCGGGCAACGGCGAGCAGATCGCCGCGAACAAGGTGCTCGGCGTGCGCGCGGCGCTCGTGTGGAACACCTCCACGGCTGAGCTCGCCCGCGAGCACAACGACGCCAACGTCATCTCGATCGGTGCGCGACAGCACACCTTCGACGAGGCCGCGTCGTTCATCGACCGCTTCATCGCGACGCCCTTCTCGGGTGAGGAGCGCCACGCCCGTCGCATCGGGCAGCTCGCCGCCTTCGAGCAGGACGGGGTGCTGCTGCCCGACCCGCGCGCTGGCCAGAAGCCGAACACCATGACCGACGCGAGCGACTCGTTCGACCCTGAGGCAGGCTGATGCCCGAAGGGCATTCCGTCCACCGCATCGCGCGGCAGTTCGACCGCAACATCGTGGGACGCACGGTCTCGGCATCCAGCCCCCAGGGGCGTTTCGCCGAGGGCGCCTCGGTCGTCGACGGCCGCGAGGCGCTCGAGGTGCGGGCCGTGGCGAAGCAGATGTTCCTCCGCTTCGACGGAGACGTCTGGCTGCGCGTGCACCTCGGCATGTACGGCGCCTGGGACTTCTCGGGCGAGGTGGTCGTCGATGCGACCATCGGCTCGGCCAACGGCCGCATGGGCCAGACGAATCAGCGCGGCACGGTCGTCGACGACGAGCCGATCCTGGATGCAGCGGGCGAGAACTCCTTGACCTCCATCGGCGCACCACGTCGCACGCGCGTGCGCATGTCGGAGCAGACGACGGGCCTCGAGGAGCAGAACGAGTGGCCCCCGCCGGTGGTCGGCCAGGTGCGCCTGCGCCTGCTCACCGACACCACGTGCGCCGACCTGCGCGGGCCCACCGCCTGCGTGCTGCAGACCCCCGACGAGGTGCAGGCGACCATCGCGAAGCTCGGGCCCGACCCTCTCGTTGACGACCTCCCCGAGGGCGAGGAGCGCTTCACCGCCACGGTGCGCAAGAAGCCCACGCCCATCGGCCTGCTGCTGATGGACCAGGCCGTCGTGAGCGGCATCGGCAACGTGTACCGCGCCGAGCTGCTGTTCCGCGCGCGGCAGAACCCCCACACGCCGGGTCGCGACGTGCCCGAAGAGGTCGTGCGGGGCATCTGGCGCGACTGGGCGACGCTGCTGCCGATCGGCGTCGAGACCGGTCAGATGATGACGATGGACGGGCTCGACCCCGCCGCCTACCGCCGCGCGATGGCGCGCCGCGCCGACCGGCACTGGGTCTACCACCGCGAAGGACTGCCCTGCCGCGTGTGCGGAACCGCGATCGTCATGGAAGAAGCCGCCGGACGCAAGCTGTACTGGTGTCCGAAGTGCCAGGCGTGAGCGAGCGGGTTCCGGGCTCTGCGACGGACTCAGGGACCGGGGCAGGAGGCGGCTGAGCCTGTTCGAGCCGCCCGGCGCCGCGTTCTAGGCTGATCCGGTGCGTCAGAATCCGATCTTCGCGATGACCGATGTCGGTGAGATCCGTCGTCTCATTGACCTCAACCCCTGGGTCACCCTCGTCAGTCAGACCGACGACGGCCTCGTTGCCTCGCACTACGCGGTCATGCTCGACGACACCCGGGACGACCTGACGATCGTGGGCCATGTCGGCAAGCCCGACGACGCGATCCTCGGTCTCGGCGACCGGGAGCTCCTCGTCGTCGTCCAGGGCCCCCACGGCTACATCACTCCGCGGTGGTACGGGGACGTCCCTGCCGTGCCGACGTGGAACTTCGTGTCGGCGCACCTCAGCGGCATCCCGGAACTCCTCTCTCCGGAGGAGAACCTGCGGGTCCTCGAGCGCCTGGTGGAGCGTTTCGAGGGTGATGGTGACGACGCGAGAGGGCTGTACGCGGTGCCCAACGACGCCGCCTTCGTCGAAAGGCTCGAGCGCGGAACCATGGGGTTCCGCCTCACGCCGACGCGGGTGACGGCGAAGCGCAAGCTCAGCCAGAACCGTCCCGCGGAGGTCGTCGAGACGATCATCGACGGTCTGACCGCCGAGGGGCGCCACGAGCTCTCCGCTGAGATGCGTCGCGCCGCCGACGCGCGGGTCCGCCCGTGATCGGCGAGAACGTCGGGTTCCTCCGCGCGGTGCGTGTCGCCGGACCCGGACGCGAATTCCTCCCGACGTCCGAGCCCGTCGACATCGTCATCTCCGACGGACGGATCGCCGATATCGCGCCGACGGGCAACCTGCGGCCCACCGGCGCCGTCCTCGAGGGGGAGGGCGGGTGGCTTCTCCCCGGGCTCTGGGACCACCACGTGCACGTGCTCCAGTGGGCCCTCGCGGCGGATCGTGTGCCCCTCGGCGAGGTGGCGAGCGCGCGCGACGCCGCGACGATCATGGCGCTCGCCCCCGAGTCCGACGGCCGCCGCGTCGGTTCCGGATTCCGTGACGGGCTCTGGTCCGACGAGCCGAGCCTGGAGTTGTTGGATGCCACCACCGGGGGCGTGCCGACGTACCTGATCAACGCCGACGTCCACAGCGTGTGGATGAACACGGCGGCTTTCCGACGCGAGGGCTTCGAGCCCGTGGCATCCGGGATGCTCGTCGAAGAGGACGCGTTCGAGATCTCGCGCCGTGTGAACGCCGTCGAGGCCGACGTCGCCGACGCCGCCGTGGAGCGCATGGCCCGCGCGGCCGCGGCTCGCGGGGTCGTGGGTCTCGTCGACCTCGACATGACCTGGAACGACGAACCCTGGCAGCGGCGAGCGGCGCGCGGATTCGACACGCTGCGCATCTCGTACGGCACGTACCCGCAGGACCTGGATCGGGCCATCGCCGAGGGTCTTCGCACGGGCGACCCCGTGAGGGGATCGTCGAACGGTCTCGTGCGGGTCGGGCCGCTCAAGGCGATCACCGACGGCTCGCTGGGCACCCGCACCGCGGCGTGCGCCCACCACTATCCGGGCGACACCGGCAACCACGGGTTGCTGACCGTCCCGCCGGAGGAGCTCGTCGACATGATGACGCGGGCCACGGCGGCTGGACTCGAGTGCGCGATCCACGCCATCGGCGACGTCGCGAACGCCCACGCGCTCGACGCGTACGCCCTCACCGGCGCGGTGGGCACCATCGAACACGCGCAGCTCGTCGCTCACGCCGACATTCCGCGCTTCGCCCGTCTGAGGGTCGCCGCGAGCGTGCAGCCCGAGCACGCGCTCGACGATCGGGACATGACGGATGCCATCTGGGCCGAGCAATCCGCCCAGCCCTACCCGCTGCGGGCCCTGGCCGACAGCGGCGCGAACCTCCGCTTCGGTTCCGACGCGCCCGTCGCACCCCTCGACCCGTGGGCCGCGATGGCGTCGGCGGTGTTCCGCACGCGCGACGGACGCGACGCGTGGCAGCCGCACCAGCGGGTCGACATCGACACGGCGATCGCCGCCTCGACGGCGGGGGGATCGACCGCACCCGCCGAGATCTCACCGGGCGCCCTCGCCGATCTCGTCATCGTCGGGGCCGACCCGCTGATCGCCGACGAGCGTGGACTGCGCGCGATGCCCGTGCGGGCGACGCTGCTCGCGGGTCGCGTCACGCACGGCGCCTGACGCACGATGGTTCTTTTGGCGTGAGGGGTCACTTTCTGTCGCTGGGCGCGTCTCCTGGCGACAGGAAGTGACCCCTCACGCGCGCGGTGGAGGGGCGGGGGAGCGGGAGACGTGCCGGAACGACGAAGGGGGCGGTGCCGAAGCACCGCCCCCTTCGAGGAACGTCTTACGCGGCGAGGTGCGCGAACAGGAACCAACGGTCCTTGTCGAGGCCGCGCTTGATCTCGATTGCCACGTCCTGGCTCGACATGTCGATCTCGTCGAGACCCTCGATGGCGGCTTCGATGTCGACGAGCACCGCGTCGATGTCGGCGATCACGGCGCGGATGACGACGTCGGACTGCGCGAAACCGGCCGGGACCTCGGTGGCCTTCGCCTTGGCGGCGACGGTCGACAGGCGCGAGTCGATGGGAAGACCCAGGGCGACGATGCGCTCGGCGGCCAGGTCGGCCCACTCCTGCGCGTGAGCGACGACCGAGTCGAGCAGCTCGTGCACGCCGATGAAGTTGGCGCCGCGGACGTGCCAGTGCGCCTGCTTGCCGTTGACGACGAGCGCCTCGAGGCCGATGACGACGGGGGAGAGGAACTGGGCGGTGCCGGCGGCCATCGTCGGGTCGACGGTGGTGGCGGCGGGGGTCTGGACGGTGCTCATGTGTGCTCCTTAGGCGACGTTCGAAGTCTCGATGGATGCAACGCTACTCACGTGGCAGCATTCCGCAAGCAAGATGAGGCTCGGCTAAATCCCTGGTGAATAGGCAATCCTCACCTTCCTTGATCGCGTCTCAGCCCTACGGCGAGACCGAGGGTCACCACCGCGGCGGCTCCGGCGACGAGCATTCCCCAGGGCGTTGAGCGGATGCCGGTCCACGCGAGGGATCCTCCGGTCTGGGCCGGGTCCGCGAGGGACGGACCGGGTTCTCCGGTCGGAGGGTCGCTCGCCGTCGCGTCCGTGAGCCGGACGACGGGAGTCACGACGGCGTCAGCGTTACGCGAGAGGTTGCCGGAGGCGGCATCCATCCTCACTCCGAGGTCGATGCGCAGCGTGTCACCCGGCGCGATCACCGAGCTCACCCACTGGTCCCCCTGCGGCACCGGGCTCGAGGCCACGACCAGGGTGAGCGAGCGCGCGAACGAGGTGTCGCCCGGGTCCGAGCCGACGGGGGCGGTATCGAGGCGCAGGCCCGCCCGTGCCGGATCGGGACTCGCGTTTCGGATCCACAGGGTGGAGGTGAGCGTGCCACCAGGAACGATGCGGTCCGGCTGGTCGAACAGGCGCACCGCTCCGTCCGAGACGAAGCGCGCCCCATCGTCGCTCACGAGCAACTGGCTGGACGAAGCCGATGCGGGAGTCGGCGTCAGCAGGGGAGCGGATGCCGTGACGAGGATCAAAGCGAACGCCGTGGTCGTTCTCCGGTGGCGATGCGAACGGACGAGATCGAAGATGAGCAGGACCAGGCCGTAGCCGACGACCGCGACACCGACCGCCGCGATGACGATCCCGCGCTCCTGTCCTCCGAAGACGATCCCGGGATACCCGAGATACGGCACCGCGAAGACCACTTTTCCGCGAAGTTGCTCGCTCTGCACCGGGGGATCGTCGGCGTCGTTGGCGTCCCCTCGCGTGATCAGCAGCCGCGCGCCACCGGTGCTGCTGGTCGTACCCACGACGCGGTGCGTGACCACGGCGGGCTCGCCCGAGCGCAGTTGATAGGTCACGACATCTCCGACCGAGACGTCGTCTATCGAGGACGGGCGGACCGCGATCAACGTCCCCGGTGGCATGCCCGGCTGCATGCTCGCGGTCAGGACGGTGTACGTCTGTGCGCCGAGGAGCAGAGGGATCACCACAGTGATCAAGCCGAAAAGCGACACCGCGACGAGAACGATGCTGCCCACGATGGCGCGCGTCCGAGCCCACCCCGGCCGTTCCGGCGGCGGAGTGGTGGAGCCGGGAGTGCGGGGATCCTCGATCAGTTCTGACACTTGACGCCCCCGAGCAGTCCGCCGACCAGGCTGGAGAGGACGACCGGCTGCCCGTTGCTGGGCGGTGACGTCCACTTCTGGGTGACGGCGGTGACGGTGATCACGACAGTGCCGCCGTCGAGCAGCGCCCTCACCACCGACGCCAGGAGCGATGTCAGCACCGAGCCGGTGATGTCGATCGTCGTGGCGGTCACGCCCGTCGCGACCACCTGGGCGGCGCCGTTCGCGGAGTTCGTGGCGGTCACGGTGTACGACGTCGCGTCGGTGATCGGGGACCACGAGATCTGCGCGTACGACGACAAGCCGAGTACCGCCGGCTTCGACGTGCACGTCGTGACGGGCGCCGCGAGTGCGGACGTGCTGAGCGAGAACGCCGGCGCGGAGGCGGTCGCACGCCACGCGGCCGCGGCGGCGGTGGGCACGGTGAGCGCCAGGGCCAGGGCGGCGGCGACGGCGACGGCCGCACGACGACGGGTCACGATGTCGCCTGATCGACGGTGATGGTGATCTGCGGGGTGAGAGCGATCGCCTGGGTTGTGGACGGAGCGTTCGGGTCGAGAGTGACGCGCAGGCACAGGTCG
This sequence comes from Microbacterium testaceum StLB037, assembly GCF_900104345.1. GTDB lineage: Bacteria > Actinomycetota > Actinomycetes > Actinomycetales > Microbacteriaceae > Microbacterium > Microbacterium testaceum_A. The sequence continues at coordinate 439,629 of NZ_FNJN01000003.1, read as the reverse complement.
ACCGACGCTCCGAGCGCGTATCCGCCGGCTGGGGCGTACCCACCCGCGGGCAGGGGCGTTCCCGTCCCGCAAGCCCCGACGAACACCTGTGTCGAGACGTACGGCGCGAGCGCTGCCGACACCGACGCCGCAGCGTTCACTCGCCAGCGCAACGTGTCACCCGACCCGGTCGCGCTCACGCGCAGGGCTGCGGTGTCGCTGGAGCGCCCCGGTAGGAGCGGTTTCCACGCACTCCAGCTTCCCGTCCAGCTCGCCGCGGCTCCGAGCGAGCCGGTCGAGGTCACCCCAGCGGTGAGCGGGCGGCGGTCCGACCAGACGGCGTGTGCCGCCACGGTGCCGGGGCCCAGCACGAGCGCTGCGACGAGGACCGCGGTCCACCGGACGCGCCGTGGAACGCGATCGTCGCGACGGTGCATTGTCAGTCCCTCAGCTGGAGGCCTGGGTCAGCGAGAACGCGAGCTGGTTGAGGTCCACGGGCGTGTTCACGCCCACGAGGTTGGGCGTCGTCGAATCGAAGGTGACCGTGACGGTGGCCGTCAGGGTTCCGGCCGTGGCGGGAGTCACGCGATAGGTGTTGGTCCCCGTCTGCGCTCCCAGTCCGGTGATGTTCACCGCGACCTTCACGTAGGGGGCTGCGGGACCGGTGACGAAGCTGGCGCCCTGGGTGACCGCGAGGTCGGCGGCGAGGGTGTCGCCGACGAGGGTGACGGTGACCGGCTGCGTGAGCGTGAGTACGTCGCCCGGGACGATCTTGACGTTGGTGAGGTTCGACACCGACGTCGCCTGCCCGAGGACGCCCTTCAGGCTCCACGAGCCCGTGCCGAGCGACAGGGCGAGGTTTCCGGAACCTACGGTCCCCGCGGTCAACGCGGTCTGCGTGGTCCAGAACGCGTAGGTGCCGCCCCCGCCGAGAAGCAGGGCGGTGCCGGCCGCGATCGCGAGGATCGCCTTGGTGCGGCGGTGTCGTCGGGCCGGGCGGGCGGTGCGGGTGCGGGTAACGGGTTCGGTCGACTGCGACATGAGGTCTCCAAGGGCGATGCGGCTGTGGTGGGACCGAAACTATGAGCCGTGATCAGGATCGCCGCTACTGATCCGCGGGCCGGAGCTACGGTGTTCGCCCACCCTCGGTAGTGCTCTCGCGCTTCTCGGTAGCTCCTCGGTAGGGCTAGCCTCGGGCTCATGCCGATCGCCCCCGATGCCTCTGTTCTCGCCCTCAGCGGAGCCGCTCCGAGCCTGGACGACACCGCGTTCGTGGCGTCCGGTGCGCGCATCATCGGCGATGTCACGCTCGGCGAACAGGCCAGCGTCTGGTACAACGCCGTCGTGCGCGGTGACAGTGCGCGCATCGTCCTGGGCGCGCGCAGCAATCTGCAGGACAACGTGTCCGTGCACGTCGACGCCGGGCGCCCGGTCACCATCGGTACCGACGTCTCGGTGGGGCACAACGCCGTCGTGCACGGCTGCACGATCGGTGACGGCTCGTTGATCGGTATGGGCAGCGTCGTCCTGTCGGGCGTCGAGATCGGTCCCGGGTGTCTGATCGCCGGGGGAGCTGTCGTGCTCGAGGGCACCGTCATTCCCGAGGGATCGCTGGTTGCGGGCGTCCCCGCGAAGGTGCGGCGCGCGCTCACGCCGGAGGAACGGGCGAAGATCCTCCGCAACGCGCAGACGTATCTCGCGCACGTCGAGCGCCACGGCTCGGCGAGGCGGATTCAGGATGCCGCAACCCCGGCGGACGGCGACAGTTCCGGCGCGTAACCTCGCGCGCATGCACATCACATCGCTCGCCCCGAGTGAGATCTTCGTCTTCGGCTCGAACTCGTCGGGGGCGCACGGCGGGGGAGCGGCGCGGTTCGCGATGGACCGCTTCGGCGCGATCTGGGGTCAGAGCGAAGGCCTGCAGGGGCAGTCGTACGGGATCGACACGATGTCGGGACTCGACGTCTTCGAGGAGCAGGCGCGGCGATTCGTGGCCTTCGCCGCGGAGCATGCAGAGCTGCGCTTCCTCGTGACCGAGGTGGGCTGCGGCATCGCCGGTTACCGACCCGCGCAGGTCGCGGGCTTCTTCGCGGGAGCGGGCGAGAACGTGGTCCTGCCGGAATCGTTCACGAGGGAGCTCGAGCGCTGATTCGCCGGCGTCAGCGTCCGAATTCGAGCGCTCCGCCGGCGAAGCTCACGCCGTCGGGCAGTCGGGCGTCGGTAGCCTCAGGGCTCACGGGGAAATCCAGGTCGAAGGCGTCGACGTCGTCTGCCGTCGCGGAACCCGAGAACGCGACGCTGTATCGCGCCGGGAGCAGCGAGGCGTAGGTCGACTCGGCCCCCAGGTCGAGGGTGAGCGCGCCCGAGATCACCAGCCGGCCGTCTCCGCCGCCGGAGCGGAGAATGGTCGGCATGCCCGACCACTGCTCGATTCGCGGCGGATCCGCCTGGTCGAGCATCAGATTCAGCTCACGGTCGTCGTCACCGAGGCGGAAGTCGACCTGGACGGCGACCTTGTCGTCGATATCCGTGGCGACGGAGATGCGCGCGTCGGCGGGGTGTTCGACTGCCTTCGCGTAGAACTCGTCGGTCATCGCCTCTCGTGCGAACGACGTGGTGTCGGAGAGGTACGTGGACGCCTGCTGCGCGTCACCGCGTTCGAGAGCGGTCATGAACGCGGTCACCGTCTCACGCTGCGCGCTGAAGTCGCCACCGGAATCGGGACTGCCGGCGCAGCCAGCGAGACCGGCCCCCATGATCGCTGCGAGCGACAACGCGAGAGCTCGCCGTGTGACCGTCGTTCCGCGCATCGTCCGCCCCGCCCTCCGCCAGCGTGTGCGCCCCCGCGCACGGCAGAAAACGTAGCAAACACCAAGGCGTCAGCGAGAAAGTCGCGAATCGATGCGCGATGCGCTAGCAACGGCTCGGACAGGAATTGGAGGGGCTGACGAGAATCGAACTCGCATCATCTGTTTGGAAGACAGAAGATAGTACTGCTGGTTTAGCCCCCTCATCAGGGTTTCACGGGCATAGTGTTACGTACACCTTAACCCCCTATCGCGCCGTTTAGAGGATGTTTTGTGTCACGACGGTGTGTCACGAACGTCGAACCACGCGACTTTTCGGTCTGCGGCGTGTCGCGGGCCTGCCAGTGTTGCGCCGTTCGAACATGCGTTCGATACTTTGACCATGCATGATGACGGACCGCGATGGCACCCCATCATGCTCGCACGTGAGTCTCCACCGGCTCACTGGATCTTTCTAGACTCGAAGCGTGAGGTCGCCGGTCGCATCGAGCTGCGGCGTACCGACGACGGACCGCGATACCGGGTTGAGCACCGAGGCCAGTTAATCGGGTGGGCCACGTCGCTGAAGGTGGCCTCGGAGCGTCTACACCGCGTCATCATCCAAGAGGGTGTTCCGGGTGGGGGCGTTAATGGCCTTCGCTAGCGGGTGCTCGCCGTTGAGTCACTTTCCAACCCACGTCGAATCGCCGCACGAAAGGTAACTACCTGAAAGTTTTCCGCAAGTTTCTGGCGCGCGCGTCTCACACGACCGCTGGTACCGGAAACCAACGCAGGGATTGTCTGGGATTGACCCAGCGACGGGCGTACTACCCGTGCGGACAAATTCCGGCGGAGGGTGTGCCCGTCGCTGGCCCCCGCAGTCAGCCTCGGTGCACTCGCGACACGCCGTGTGGACACGCCAATATTGCCGACCGGGCCGGGGCGATGTCGGAGGCCGAACGTAGACTGAAGATCCAGCAGGTCACCTCCTGAAAAGGAGAAAGCCCCGGGTTGACAACCGGGGCTGACTCGCTGGGATGCAAACGGCGACCAGTAGACGGCACGAGCCGCCTACAGGGCCAAATCGGGCCGTCCGGGGCTGCAACCTCGGGCGGCCCACCCTCGTCTGAGGGCAGTGAGTAGTGACCTACTCACTCTCGATGCTAGACGCTTGTCGAAGTACGCGCACACCTCTTGGAGTGGACGCCTACCTCATCGAGTGGGGCTACACCGTGGACACTACGCCGGGGGTCCGACATTGGGTTGCAGTCAGCTGGGAATACTGTGTTTCGGGCACGAGTAGACCGGCTTGCCTTTGGATGATGCGGATTTCCCGTCGAACGCCACTACCTGCATGCGCTCGTTGCACCCAGGGACGGGGCACTTCCGTTCGTCGTACATCAGGCGTGCGCCTCGTCGTACTTTGCCAGCACATCGTTCGAGAGGCGACCACGGCCACCCTTCTGCACATGACCCTGCTCTTCAGCCCACGCACGAGCGCCCGGACGACTCTTGCCAGCCTTCGGCGTAGGGCTTTTCGGGGAGCCGTAGTAGCGGGTGTACGCCTTGCTCGCTTTGTCGATATACGGCGCGAGGAAGTCATCTAGCTTCTTCGCGCTGTTGACGCCAAGGTCAATTGTGTAGTGGTCACCGCCGTAGGAAAACTCGACCGTCTGAAAGTCGTCTTCTTCAACAATCTCGCCGGTCAGATCGTCGCGGTAAATATAGGTTTTAATTTCTTCTTTTGCCATGAGTCACATGGTAGCGAAGAAATGTTTCCTACAACAAACTGTCACGGTCTGGCAAGTGCAATCGTGATAAGCCAACGCGTAAGCGTGATTGACTGTTCGAGTCCCGCAACGATGGCGTCCCGTTCGAAACCCCGGTACTTCACGGCGACGCGCTGAACAATTTCTAGATTCTTGGCCCTGAAGATGTCCTTCTGCGCGTTCCACATGAACATTCTCTCGTCAAGGTAATAATTCTGCCGCACGTAGCCAGGACAACGCAGTTGACGCACACGAGTGCACTAGGCCGCCGGAGTCCGGCGAACCCCGCGCCTAAGGCGAGAATCGGCCTTCGGCCCCGTGCGGTCAAAGCAGACCGGCCTGCCTGCCTTCCTCGACAAGGTAGGAGACGAACGCGGAACACGTCACCAGAAAGTACTTCGCGAGTGCCTGATCGACCTCAGCCGCTTCGAGTCCGCCGTGCCTGATGCCGGAGCCGTCGGACGTGTACCCGTACATCTTCGACCACGCCTCCTTCAAAGCGGGATGGAGTTTTACCCCTGACCCTTCCAGCGCTTGGAGCCCCGCACCGAGCGTCCTCGCGCCGGTAATCGTCCTGACGACAGCCTCGACAGCCGAGACAGATTCCTTCATCGAGTTCGGGTAGTCAGGAACCTGTCGGTCAGCCAAGAGCTCGACAGCCCGATTCAGTGCATGCCGTGCCCCCGCTAGCTGCGCAGCGGCCTCCTGCGCCTCGGTCACAGCTTGAGCTTCTACGGTCGAATCGATCGGAGTGACCTCCAACCCGATGAATCGGTAGCCGACCAGAAACCGCTCAAAGCTTCTGTTGCAAGAGTCAGTCAGTGCAGAAAATAAACCACTTGTCCAGAATGTCTGGTGTCGTTCGAGACTCTTGGCGATGGCTTCAGTCAGGTCGAGAACGTCATACCACTCTGCTCGCAGGATATGATGCTTGATAGCGCCCCAGGTTGAGTCAGTCTGGCCAATCTCGTCAAGCGGCTGATGCAACTCAGACGTCCAGATGTCGGCAAGCAGATTGGCCTCAGTGTCGTCGTCGAAATTAGACTCGTATTTTGCTTCGTCGATTTGATGGCGCAAGCGCGTGATGACGTTCCAAAGTTCTATCCGAGTCTCTTGATCTAGGTCCTCGGATTGCACGAGACTTCTTGCATGCCTATGTCCGAGGCGTTCAGCAAATCCAGCCATCATCCGTCCCATCCATTCCGGTGACCGCCCAACAACAACCGCAACTATCGCCTAAACCGGTTTGATTTGCTCGCGTGCGGCTTCGTCGAAGGTGTTGTACTCGTGAGCGCCAGACCCACTGCGCATGAAGGCCGTGGATGGCAGCCGGCGGACCGCCCCGTGCGGGATACTCAACCCGCCGCTCGTCCGCCTCTTCAAACCCCAAATCTCGCCGACCGGTCGACGGTCGCATTCGACCTCTGCGTCAACCCACTTCAAGACAAACGCATCTAGGGCGAGGGCGGTCTCCATGTCGACAACGTCGCCGTGCAGGTCCGTGTACTCAGGCATGCCCGGGAGAGTACACGAGTCGGAGTCTGACGCTCCGACTCGTGAGGAGACAGGCCGCAAGGCCCAGAGGGTGTTGGGCAAACTGCGCGACGTAGGCACCTGGGCTTCGAGTTCCGCCCGATAGGCTCAGAGGAGATGCGGGGGTGGTCGGGCTGGAAGAAGTGTATGTATGGACGCCGAGCGACTGGTTCGGCCTAAGCCAGCTAGTCGTCGGCGTCGCGGGGTTAGCCTTCGCTGGCTATCAGCTTCGGCGTACTGCTGTCGCGACGGAGGCGTCGCAACAACTACTCGCACGACGGTTGCTGACGAACGACCTCCTCGTGCTTTTACCCGAGGTGCGCGACCTCGAGGACTCAGTTGAGAGGGCGGTGCGATCTGGTAACCGCGACCAGACTTCCGATGCGTTGCGAGCATACGTTCAGCGCATCCCCACCGTCATAGGGCATCTCAAGGCGGACGTCGAACTCAAGGACGAGAACCTGGTGAAGCTCCTCGGGCAAGCTGTGAGCGCCGCAGGCAACGCCAAGGGCAACTTGTACGAAAGTCCTGCAGACTCCGTCGATTCGATTGTGAAGGCTGCGCGAAAGAAGATGATGGCCGCAACCATCGAACTAGGCGAGTTGATGGCTCGCATCCAAAAGCAGGAGGTAGCCAAGTGAGCACCGTCGCCGAACTTATCCAGATCGCAGAGTCTCTGCTGGCTCGGACTCGCGAAGGCGCCCTGACGTGGGGAACGAACGACAACTGTGGCGACGACGAGTACTACGCCGAGACAGACAGATTCGGTTACTACGTCGGCTCACGGGACAACGATGGCGAATCACCGTACCGGGTCGAGATTTGGCGTACCCGACCTGACGAGGAAGATATCAAGCTGCTAGACGCAGTGACGGTGAACGACTACTTCGATGCGCAACCTGCTGTGAAGGCGCTCGTAGAAGCTGCGCGCCAGAATCTCGCCGGTCTGCGTCTGTCCTTGCTGGAAGAAGTCGAAGCTGACTTGATGAAAAAGACGCCGTTCTGACATTTCGACATCAGAGGGTGCTGAGGACACGGTAGAGGGTCGCGGGACTGATCCCAACCATCCTCGCGATTTCTGCACGGCTGTACTCTCCGCTTGCAACAAGCTTCCTGATAGTCGCCAGCTTCTTTGCATCAACCACGGAGGGTCGCCCGCCGACCTTGCCTTGAGCTTTGGCAGCCTCTAGACCGGCGCGTGTGCGCTCGACGATTGTGTCTCGTTCGAGTTGAGAGAACGCCGCCATGATGGTGAGCATCGCCTGCCCCATGGGGCCTCTCGTATCGATCTGCTCTGTCAGGGATCGGAACGTGGCTCCGCGCTCTGTGATGGTCCTGACGGCTTCGAGAACATGAAGAGCGTTCCGTCCGATGCGGTCGAACTTCCATACCACGACTTCATCACCATCTTCCAGGCGGTCGACGAGCTTGTCCCACTCCGGTCGCGAAGCCAGGGTGCCTGACAGGCCCTCGTCTGCGTAGACGCGCTTCAGTCCGTCGACCCTCGCCATAGCTTCGCGCTGAAGGGCAGCGTTCTGATCTTTTGTGCTCGTGCGGATGTATCCAAAGCTCGCCATGAATCTACTGTCGCATAACTCGTATCGCATTACTAGGAGTAGCGAGAGTGAGTTTTGAGAGTGTCAGACGATGCGCTCCGTGGACTCTTTGTTGCTCTCATCCATCCCTCGTTTTTGAGACACAGAGAAGTGCCCCCTCCCTTGCCGCAACCCAGGAGGAGATTCCAAACGGCAAGAGAGGGGGCAGTGCGCCCCGCCACCGGTCCCGCACAGAGGCGGGTTCGGATTCTCGTAGGCGGCGGCGCAGTCACGAGCGGAGCACAACCAACACTCGTGACGTTTGAGTCGCTCTCGCTCAGACCCGGCCTTAGGTACCTACTGAGCGAGAGCGACGGTCTTAGGGGAGTTTGAAGCCGCGAGATTCGAGCGCCCACTCGGCGACAAGGCGTCGAACGGTCATCGCGGATTGTTTCTCGTCGATGTCGGCTCGGGTCGGGTCTTCGAGTACGTGGCTCAGCTTGCGGAGGCTGTCGAGGATACGTCCAGCCAGGGCGGGCATGTCGGTCATCGTGCGACCCTCTCGGCGAATGCGATCAACTCATCGATGGCTCGGCAGTCGTCTGCGGTCACTTCGTCTCTCAACAGAGCTTCCAGACCTGCCAACCGCAGATCGTCTAGAAGACGACGTGCGGCCGTTCTCTCTGAATCGCGCTCGAAACGCTCGGCTCTGTCCAAAGCGTCCCTCATCATTGGTCGTCTCCACTGTCGATCAAGCGAGCAAGGATGTTGACCGTCATCGACAGCGATGATCGCTGCGCGATGCCGAGGGAGGGGTCACCGGGGTCGAGGGAGACCCGCAGGCGTTCCAAGATGCCTAGAGCGATGTGCAACTCATCCGGCGTGGGACGCTGCGCGCCGTTCTCTTCGAACGCCGCGATACTCTCCCGCAACGCCGCTGCAAGGCGCTGTCCGATTCCGGAGACCATTAGAGGAGTCCGCTCGGGTCGTAGGTCGGCACGTAGCCGAGAGAGGTGGATGTGGGCTTACGCCCGTATACCTCTCTCGTGCGCTGCAACGCTTCAAACCGCTCGACGGGATCGGTAATTGCAAGCGCCATCAGGCGAGCGTCCTCTCGTGCACGGTCGCGACCGGCAGTGTCACCCGGCCCGTTCCAATGCGTGACGCTCTCGGGGCACGCACCACGAGCGAGGATGACCTTTGACCAGCGCTCGATCTGCGCCTGGTCGTCGTCCACGAGGTCGAGCCAAGAGTTGCCGTCGCGATCCTTCGAGTCGTCGAGGAGTTCGTCGTCGACTGTGAAGGTGTAGCCGCGGTGGCGCACCTCATGTCCAACCCGCATGCTCGCGAGAAGATGAATTTGGTCTCCGACGTTTACTGTCATGAGTTCGCTCCCGGGGTTGATGTGGCTAGCGCCTCTCGGATGGCGCGAGCGTCGTTTGCGAAACGCGGGCTGCGTTCCATTCGGTCGAGTAGCTGGCGAGCCGTCTCGTCGTCTCGCAGATGGGCAACGACCATCTGCACAAGATCGGCTCCCTCTGCCAGGTGGTCGGCGATGGCGGTGTCATCGATGCCGAGATGATCGCCAAGACGAGACAGCGCATCCAGTTCTGCGCGGATAGCACGTGACTGCACGAGCGGCGACGAGCCATGACGGCTCTGACGACGGACATCGCGGGCGTGATCGGCGGCTTCGAGCGCACGAAGGATCACGTCAGTCACGCTCACCTCATCCGCGAACACCTTCGCTAGCTCGCTCTTGCGAGACAGTGCGTATCGTCCCGTCGCTGCGAGGCTTAGTCCAAATAGGCTGCTGATGTCGCGATAGCTGACACCATCGTCGATTGCCTGGTTAATGCGGGCAAGCTGAGGATGCTTCTCCACGGTAGATAGTCGTTTTGCCATGCCTCACCTAGATTCGTCTGGGTGAGTAGGAGCCGGTAGTAGAGATATTTCGACGGATACCGAGCGCCGCCGGTTCTCCTACTCACCTTTTACTATCGATCATTCGCGTCTCGACTTACCGTCATCCGCGAGACAAATGTGAGACGCGCAGCGTGAGAATCTAGTTCTGGTCGCTGAGCATGGTTAGGGTCATGTCGACGAGACCGTCTAGACGATCAAGCGACCTGACGTAGCTCTCGCTGCACTCCTGCCACCTAGTGAAGATGTCGTCTGCATTCATGACTCCTCGCTTCCATTCGAGCCTGAGGGCATAGCTCCCCATTAAGACCGTGAAGTTATTCTTGATGATGCGTAGCATCATCCGTCCCCTTATTAATCATCTTCAATAAGCGGTGAAATTCCCCCCTGCGATAGCCGGAAAGATTCGACTATCACAAGAGGGATGTAGAGCTTCGATCAATGAAGGGAGCCAACACCCCGAGTCCGGAGACTCCCACGGGTACACGCACCTCAGACCATGGCGGTGTGGGACTGCCCGGTGGCGTGGAGACAGTCGATCTGGAGGCTCTTTGAACGTTGCCCCTCTAACGGACATCCTCGCGAGTATGAGTCGCGGCTCTTTTGGTAACGCAGGAGACCTACTGCGGCATCACACCTGCACGGCTTACGGGTTCCCGGCACCCACGGAGGATTTCTCTACTCAACGTTTCGGCGGGATGGGGAAGTCGGGACCCCGGTCGATGACTTCCATTCCATCGTGCGGTGCGAACACCACGAGACAAGTATGGCAGAAAAACGACCGCTCCCGAGATAAGCGCGGGTGGGCTTGGAAAACAAGAAATTGGAGCCTAGGAGGGCAGAGGAAACCCCCTGGTCGCTGATGGAAGTCCGGGACCAGGGGGCAATAAGAATCCTAGCGCGAATAGTAGGGCGAGTGAGATAAGAGCGATTAGGCCGACGACGACGACGACTAGGCTCGTACAAATCGCGCATTCGAGCCTCCGCTTGCGGGTGAGGTTCCGAGCGCGGGCAGGTGAATTTCCCGCCTCCGTCGCTTGGCCGTCTGCCCCTTCTCGTAGCGTCGGTGACATGACTTCGAACAAGCTTACCCGGCGCGCTCTCGCTCGTCTGCTGCGCGTCAGACCGTCGACCCTCCGAGCATGGGAGGAGGCTTAGGTCGGACCGCTACCGGTTCGGCGCGGGCGCTACGACCGCGAAGAAGTCACAAGATGGCTTCAGGAGGTGGACTTCGCCACCCGAGCCCTGGATTCCTGCGCTGGTGCAAGGGGTGCTCTCCGACATCTTTTATAGCGACAGTCGATTTCGGCCTGCGTGGTTTTTAGCCGGATTACCGGTCTTGGTCCGACAGACGGTGCCGGCCTCGGAACCACATGAAGGGCAGTCGCGACGCAGGTCTTGTGTGACTCTGAACTGCCGCTCCAGATCGCGGTAGAACTCGTCAGTGTCTTGAGCGTGGCCGTCAGCGAGAAGTTCCTTCACCTCGTCAGGGTTCGCCTTGATGACCTCGTACCACTCGGCGGGCGTGACGAACGACACACCGAAGGCTTTGAACATCGAGCGCAAGAACTGAGCGTGCGCACGCGGGCCGCCCGGACTGCCGTTCAGAAGCCGGGTACCGGCGACTCGTAGCTCTGCAATCAACAAGACCTCGGCGTAGTCCAATTCAGACGGGTCGTCGTAGTAGCCGAGAACCCGCTTCGTGAAATGCTCGACGCCCAACGCCGCGATCATGGGCGTCAAGAAGTCGCCGCTGCCAAGATACTTTTCGATGCTGTGTCGGTCCAGGCGGCGCGACTGGCCCGCGTAGACGTGCTCGTTGACGTCGTTGGTCGTGACGTACAGGTACCCAATTGCCATGATGTCCCCCGGGCACACGTTAGTCGGTCACATGTCGGCTCGAGTCTCGTTTCGCCTGGTTTTGTCTCGATGTCGGTACGAGTGTCGGCGACAGGGTTAGAGCGCTGTCGACGTCGCCTGCTCAGATGAGGCCCGATGCGGAGGAGGGTGAGTTTTGCCCCAACCTTCACATCGAGTAGCCGACCAGGTCATCGAAGCGTGTACGGATCAAGGCAAACCGTCGCTGGGCATCATCCGCTGCGTTCACCGTGGCTTCGAATTCCTTAAGAAGGACTAGAAGGTCAGCGTCGTCCAGCACGATGACGAAGCCGTGACCATCCAGAGCCGCAGAGCGGCACCGGTCGAGCATTCTCTGCTTGTTGGTCAAAGTCCGGCAGACGAGAAATCCGACCTGTCCGCGCTGCGGAGAGAGGCGCATAGCGATCTGGTCGAGTTCAGGGTTCGCTACATCCTCGAAGTAGTTTTTGCACTCGATAGGGACGTAGGCGGCAGGCCAGTGCAACGCGAGCCATCGGAACAAACCATCTGCGGCCACGTTGTCATAGGTGATATCGATGCGCTTCAAGCCATGAAGTGTGACCTCCAAACGCTGGTTGCCCAAGCTTCCCGTGAAGAGTGCAGTGAGGTAGGCGGCGACCGCGCGGTGGTAGGCCGTCGCTCCCGCCTTTCCCGGTTGTATCGCCCGAATCTCCTCGTAGAGTTCACGAAGATTGGGCGGCGGCGTTCCGGTGCTCTCCGCCAGCATGGCCAAGGACAGGGGTGCCTGTGCTTCCGTGGATTTAGCGGCACGGTAAGCCTCCATCGCAGCCGGGAACGTCTCGGCGTGCCTGGCGACTGCGGTCTTGGATGTTCCGAGGTGCTCGTCCAGCGCGCCCTTGTCGACTCGGAGTGCTTGATTTTTCTTACCCTGGCGGATGAGGGTGACGAACTCCGAGTTGACGCCCTTCTCTAGTTCCGCGCCCTCGAAGAACGGACGAAGAAAACCTCGGTAAAACTGTCCCTTGTCATAGGTCGGATGCAGGCGAACGATCGCCTTGGGGACGAGTACAAGTGGGCCATCTGGCACACGCGGTAGGTCGAAGTCCGCTTCGCGCCACGTCCTCGTTTCGGAATCCCAGTGTGGACCGGCGAACTGACGCTGCAGAGGGATGCCGTGGAAGGTTGCCTGGCTGACGGTGTACTCGATTAGGTGTACGCGAATGACGCAAGTCGCGATATCGCTGAGGATGTCGCGGCCTATGCCGTCGACAAACAGGACCGTATCTTCCAGGTCTTCGATCAGTCCGCTCGTCATGGCGCGGCTGCCGCGCAAAGCGTCGACCAGGTCGTCGGCGCGCTTCCTGCTACCTAGCGAACGTCCTTTGGCTTTCCCGCTGCTCACGCCGAGATGTGTCTCGTTTGGCTCGCTAAGCGGGTAAACGAGGGATCTGATGTGCGTGAGGTCGTTCGCGCGGACCGCTTGCAGGAGTGTTTCGAAGTAGACGGCGATAGAGTGCGCGCAAGCTTCGGCCCAGTCTCCGAGTTGGGTGCGGATCGCCGTGGGGTCGATGTAAACGGGGACGTCTCCCATGACGTCGACGTCGACGAAGTCCAGTGCACCCTGCTCTAGCCCCAGGTTGAATATCTCAGAGACTCGTTGAATACCGCTCACGTGCTTTCCCCCCGGTGGCGCGACTCGTTCGAAGCATAACGAAGACATCGTGACCGCCAGGACTCTAGACCGGCGCACCTTCTAAGAACGGGCGGGGACGTTCCCGAATCTGACGTATGCCCAGCTGTCAGTCACGTCCGTTGCGATCTATCTGGTCAGACGCTTGACAGAGTGAGTGCCGCCACACCGCGTCGTCCGCCAACTCGCTAGGCACTTTTCGGGCCGTTCGCCGTGGCGAGAGGGAGCCACCTAACCAGTCAGTAAGATGTCTGCTCGGCGGAATCAGGCTGGACCACTAGAAGATTCTCTGAGGGTGGGGCAGCGGCCCGGCGAAGGGCGCGTCAGTCGGTCTCATTCTTCGGCATCTCCGCTCGCGGCACCAATTGTCCTCGGGCAAGCTGGAGGGCGGCGTCTGCGGCGTCAGCCATACCTGAGTCTGCTTCTAGACGTGCGTGCTGATACTTCAGCGCTGCGGCTGTCGTGGAGTGACCACCGCGTAGCTGAACATTCTTGATGCCCTGCCCGGTGCCCTCTGCGATGGTCAGACCCGTGTGACGGATGTCGTGCACGTGAAACTGGGGGAGTCCCGCCTTCTCCCGAGCCTTGCGCCAGTGGTACTGCAAGTACGTGCGGGTGATCGGAGAGCCGTCCTCCCGGAGAAAAAGTGGATCAGAAGGCTTGGTGCCGATTCGACTAGCCAGCATGACCCTGACCGGCGCGAAGCTGGACGGGAAGACGGTAACCGTTCTCTTCGAGCCGTACTTGTTCCCTGCCGGTGCTTCGCCGTCCTTGCGAATCTGACGCACCAGGGCGACGGTGCCTAGCTCTAGTGACACGTCAGCCACCGTCAGTGCCACAACCTCACCTAGGCGAGCGTGGCTACCGAGCATGAACTCGAAGATCATCCGTGCTGGCTGCGGTGCCTGAGCAACGATGCGGTCGAAGTCGGCGGGGGACATGTATGGGCGGTCCTTCGCGACGGTAGCCCCGGCGTCCTCTACCTGGCACGGGTTCTCCGCGATGTACCCACGAGCGACGGCGTAGTTCATGATCGACCGCAACGCGAAGTAGGTGTTCCTTCGAGCGACCGGACGCTTCTCCATGGTGGGAGTGTGCCACCAGACCTCGATCTTCCAGCGGTCGATCTGGTTAAGAGGTATGCCCTTGAAGTACGACACCACGTGGTTGTTCAGTGATGCCAGGTTCTCGGTACGGGTGCGCTCGGAGAGCTTCTTCCCTCGCGTCTTGAAGTACTGGTCGATGACCATCTCTAGGCCGTTCTGACCTTTGCGCGTGGGTTCTTTCTCTAGACCCAAAGTGAAGCGCGCTTGCACCTTCGCCAGCGCCTCTTCTGCGTCCTCCCACGTCTCGAAGGTGCCGAGGTTCGTGAGCACTCCGTTAGCGCGGTAGCGACCCCGCCAGCGACCACTAGGCAGCACGTCGATGGTGCCGTAGCGAGGTTGGCGACCAGCCTTCTTGCGAGGCATCTAGACCCCTCCATGACTCAAAACTAGAAATAGCTTGTGTCACGGAGTGTGTCACGATGTGACACACGCTCTGCGCCTTGTGAGGTAGTTCCCGCGTGATCTCGCGGTGGAAAGGTGGAGGGGCTGACGAGAATCGAACTCGCATCATCTGTTTGGAAGACAGAGGCTTTACCACTAAGCTACAGCCCCGGAATTCCGCGGTTTTCTGACGAACCGCGGAGTCGGACGACACCCACTCTACGACACCCTGAGGCCCGTCGCGAACGCGGGGGAGTCGGCATCCCTCCGCTCTCGTACGCAAGGGGGTCGGCAAAATCGGCGCAGCCAGGGGGATCGACTAGACTTTCAGCGGTCGTTTCGTCGGCGCGTGCCGCGCGCCGCCCCGGGGCGTAGCTCAGCTTGGTAGAGCGCCCGCTTTGGGAGCGGGAGGCCGCAGGTTCAAATCCTGTCGCCCCGACGAACGGCCCCACAGACCACAGGCCCAATCGGCCCCCGCGTGCGCGCGGGCCACACGAGGAGAACGAACCGCATGGTCAACAGCACCGTCGAGAAGCTCAGCCCCACCCGGGTCAAGCTGCACATCACGGTTTCGCCCGACGAGCTCAAGCCGAGCATCGCCCACGCCTACGAGCACATCGCCCGCGACGTGCAGATCCCCGGCTTCCGCAAGGGCAAGGTGCCCGCGCCGATCATCGACCAGCGCATGGGCCGCGGCGCCGTCATCGAGCACGCCGTCAACGAGGGGCTCGACGGGTTCTACCGCGCGGCCGTCGAGGCCAATGACCTGCGCGTCATCGGTCGTCCGAACGCCGAGATCGTCGAGCTCCCCGAGCTCAAGGACTTCTCGGGCGACCTCATCGTCGACGTCGAGGTCGACGTGCGCCCCGAGTTCGACCTGCCCGCGTACGACTCGATCACGGTGACGGTCGACGCCGCCGAGGTCGACGAGGCCGGTATCGACGCCGAGCTCGACCGCCTGCGTGCGCGCTTCGGCACGCTCATCACGGTCGACCGTCCCGCCAAGACCGGTGACTTCGTCGAGCTCGACCTGGTCGCCACGATCGACGGCAACGAGATCGACCGCGCCGAGGGCGTGTCGTACGAGATCGGCTCGGGCGAACTGCTCGAGGGCATCGATGAGGCCATCGAGTCGCTCACGGCCGACGAGCAGACCACGTTCCGTTCGAAGCTGGTCGGCGGCGAGCACGCCGGTGAAGAGGCCGAGGTCTCGGTCACCATCACCGCCGTCAAGGAGCGCGAGCTCCCCGAGGCCGACGACGACTTCGCGCAGATGGCGTCGGAGTTCGACACCATCGCCGAGCTGCGCGAGTCGCTCAGCGAGCGCGTGTCGCAGCAGTCCGTCTTCACGCAGGGCTCGGCCGCGCGCGACAAGTTCATCGAGGCGCTCCTCGAGGCCGTCGAGATCCCGGTTCCGCCGCAGCTCATCGAGGACGAGGTGCACCAGCACCTCGAGGGCGAGAACCGCCTCGAAGACGACGAGCACCGCGCCGAGGTCACCGAAGCGAGCGAGAAGCAGTTCCGCACGCAGATGGTGCTCGACAAGATCGCCGAAGATGCCAACGTCCAGGTGTCGCAGGACGAGCTGACCCAGTACCTGATCCAGTCGGCTGCGCAGTACAACATGGCGCCGCAGGACTTCGTCAACGCGCTGCAGCAGGGCAACCAGCTGCCCGCGCTCGTCGGTGAGGTCGCCCGCAACAAGGCCCTCGCGATCGCGCTCGGCAAGGTCACCGTCGTCGACACCGACGGCAAGCCCGTCGACCTGACCGGTTTCGTCGCCGTCGAGGGCGAAGAGCCCGTCGAGGGTGACGACGCTGCGGACGAGGCTCCCGCCGAGGAGGCCGCCGCTGAGGAGGCTCCCGCGAAGGCTCCCGCCAAGAAGCGCGCCCCCGCGAAGAAGAAGGCCGACGCTGACGAGGCGCCCGCCGCTGAGGAGGCTCCCGCTAAGGCTCCCGCCAAGAAGCGCGCCCCGGCCAAGAAGAAGACCGACGAGGCCGCTGACAGCGAGTAAGTCGTGACGAAGGGGGCGGATGCCGTGGCATCCGCCCCCTTTTCCGTCCCCGGGCGCCGTCCGGGGGGAACGGCCCCGTTGAGTGTCCAGAACACTCGGACCGCGTCTCGAAGCGTCCGAGTGTCGTGGACACGCAGTGCGTGAGCATGGGGTCAGAACGATGATGAGGATGCGACACATGAACGACTGGCAGAGCAGAGTGGATGCCGTGTGGGCCGATGACACGCTCAGCCCCGAGCACGTGATCGAGCGGATCGACGAGCTCGCCACCGAGCGCCCGGCGGACGATGCGGTGGCGCTGTTCGAACGCGCCGGGGCGCGTGACTCGGCCGGCGTCGAAGACGAGGCGGAGGTGCTGTACCGCCGCGCCCTGGAGATCGGGCTCGACGACGAGCGACGCACGCGGGCGACGATCCAACTGGCGAGCACGATCCGCAACCTCGGCAAGACCGAAGAGTCGCTCGCGATGCTCGAGGCGGAGTACGAGCGCGAACCGCGCGGGCCTCTCCACGACGCGGCCGCCGCCTTCTACGCCCTCGCGCTCGTGTCGAACGGAAAGCCCGAGCGGGCGGCATCCATCGCCCTTCAAGCTCTCGCCCCGCACCTGCCGCGCTATACCCGTTCCGTCACGGGATATGCGCGAGAAATCGCCGACCAGGCGCGCTGATCCGCCCGCGGCGAACACGGCATCCCGCTCCGGAACGCGCCGGTAGATTCATTTCAGATCACGGAAGAGGAGCACACATGCCCGAACCCCTTATGGCAACGAGCGTCTTCGACAGACTGCTCAAGGACCGCATCATCTGGCTCGGTTCCGAGGTGCGCGACGACAACGCCAACGAGATCTGCGCCAAGATCCTGCTGCTTGCCGCAGAAGACCCGCAGAAGGACATCTACCTCTACATCAACTCGCCCGGCGGCTCGATCACGGCCGGCATGGCGATCTACGACACGATGCAGTTCGTGCCGAACGACATCGTCACCGTCGGCATCGGCATGGCGGCCTCGATGGGCCAGCTGCTGCTGACCAGCGGTACCAAGGGCAAGCGCTACATCACGCCGAACGCGCGCGTGCTGCTGCACCAGCCCCACGGTGGCTTCGGCGGAACGTCGAGCGACATCCAGACGCAGGCGCAGCTCATCCTCGACATGAAGCGCCGTCTCGCCGAGATCACCGCGGCCCAGACCGGCAAGAGCGTCGAGCAGATCAACGCCGACGGTGACCGCGACCGCTGGTTCACCGCTCAGGAAGCCCTCGAGTACGGCTTCGTCGACCACATGCGCGAGCACGCCACCGACGTCACCGGCGGCGGCGGAACCGCGGCCTGAGCCGAGAGGAAAAGGACACCATCATGAACATCCCCACTTTCGGCGGCGCCGCATCGCACATGCCCTCGAGCCGCTACGTCCTTCCTCAGTTCGAGGAGCGCACGGCCTACGGCTACAAGCGCCAGGACCCGTACAACAAGCTGTTCGAAGACCGCGTGATCTTCCTCGGCGTGCAGGTCGACGATGCGTCGGCCGACGACGTCATGGCGCAGCTGCTCGTGCTCGAGTCGCAGGACCCCGACCGCGACATCATCATGTACATCAACTCGCCCGGTGGCTCGTTCACGGCCATGACGGCGATCTACGACACGATGCAGTACGTCTCGCCGCAGATCCAGACGGTCGTGCTCGGTCAGGCCGCCTCCGCGGCATCCGTGCTGCTGGCCGCCGGCGCCCCCGGCAAGCGTCTCGCCCTGCCGAACGCCCGCATCCTGATCCACCAGCCCGCCATGGGCGAGGCCGGACACGGACAGGCGTCCGACATCGAGATCCAGGCGCAGGAGATCCTCCGCATGCGCACCTGGCTTGAAGAGACCATGGCGCGTCACACCGGTCAGGACGTCGCGAAGGTCAACAAGGACATCGACCGCGACAAGATCCTCTCCGCCGCCGAGGCGATGGAGTACGGCATCGTCGACCAGGTGCTCACGACCCGCAAGCGCACCCCGGCGGCCCTCACCGCCTGACGCGCTCGCGACACGACGAAGCCCCGCAGACCCGTTTCGGTCTGCGGGGCTTCGTCGCGCACGGGGCGTGAATACGGCCGGTGCTCGCGCAGGGTCGGGGATTCGCGCAACCTCAGCTCGACGGGGCGGATGCCGACGGAGGTTGTGCAGATCGCGGAGGTTGTGCGCGCGGCGACGAGAGCTCCGCACAGGATCAGGGATTCGCGCAACCTCAGCTCGCAGGGAGAATTCGAGCCTGAGGATGTGCAGATCACGGAGGCTGCGCGGCAGGGAAGGTCCGCGCCCTCCGCGGAAGCGCGACGGGACGCAGTGTGTCCGCCGTGGGCGATCACGACACCGCCGCGCGCGCGAATGCCCTTGGATCACCCGGGCTCGGGTTAGGCTCGGGTAACACACCGGCGGGGGCCGGGTGACGGGAGGAACCGGCCATGGCACGTATCGGTGAGAGCGCCGACC
Organism: Microbacterium testaceum StLB037; assembly: GCF_900104345.1. Lineage (GTDB taxonomy): Bacteria > Actinomycetota > Actinomycetes > Actinomycetales > Microbacteriaceae > Microbacterium > Microbacterium testaceum_A. Next base: position 420,603 of record NZ_FNJN01000003.1, on the reverse strand, counting down.
TGTTCAAGTGCTCCTTCTGCGGCAAGAGCCAGAAGCAGGTACAGCAGCTGATCGCCGGTCCGGGCGTCTACATCTGCGACGAGTGCGTCGAGCTCTGCAACGAGATCATCGAAGAGCGCATGGCCGAATCGTCGGCCGGCGAGGTCGCCGAGTTCGACCTGCCCAAGCCGCGCGAGATCTTCTCGTTCCTCGAGGAGTACGTCGTCGGGCAGGAGCCCGCCAAGCGCGCCCTCGCCGTCGCCGTCTACAACCACTACAAGCGCGTGCGCTCGCACGGCACCCTTCAGCCCGCGGAGCAGCGCGCCGAAGAGATCGACATCGCCAAGAGCAACATCCTGCTGCTCGGGCCCACCGGTTGCGGCAAGACCTACCTCGCCCAGACCCTCGCGAAGCGCCTCAACGTGCCGTTCGCGGTCGCCGATGCCACCGCGCTCACCGAGGCCGGCTACGTCGGTGAAGACGTCGAGAACATCCTGCTGAAGCTCCTGCAGGCCGCCGACTTCGACGTCAAGCGTGCCGAGACCGGCATCATCTACATCGACGAGGTCGACAAGATCGCCCGAAAGGCCGAGAACCCCTCGATCACGCGCGACGTGTCGGGCGAGGGCGTGCAGCAGGCGCTGCTGAAGATCCTCGAGGGAACGGTCGCTTCGGTTCCGCCGCAGGGCGGCCGCAAGCACCCGCACCAGGAGTTCATCCAGATCGACACGACGAACGTCCTGTTCATCGTGGCCGGGGCCTTCGCGGGCCTCGAAGAGATCATCTCGGCGCGCGTCGGCAAGCACGGCGTCGGGTTCGGCGCACCGCTGCAGCGCAAGGAAGACGCGCCCGACCTATTCAGCGAGGCCCTGCCCGAGGATCTTCACAAGTTCGGCCTGATCCCCGAGTTCATCGGTCGCCTGCCCGTCGTGGCATCCGTCTCGCCCCTGGACCAGGACGCGTTGATGGAGATCCTCACGGCACCGCGCAACGCGCTGGTCAAGCAGTACCAGCGGATGTTCGAGCTCGACGGTGTGCAGCTCGAGTTCGAAGAGGACGCGCTGCGCGCGATCGCCGACCTCGCCGTCTTGCGGAAGACCGGCGCGCGCGGTCTGCGCGCAATCCTCGAAGACGTCCTGGGCCCGATCATGTTCGACGTGCCCTCGGCCGACGACATCGCTAAGGTCGTCATCACGCGTGCGGCCGTCGAAGACCGCGCGCAGCCGACCATCGTGCTGGCGCAGAAGCGACGGAGCGCGTAACCCGCTTCGCTCACACCTCACCTACGGACCGGGGGGACCGAATGGATGTCGACACCGACCAGCTGTCACTTGCGCAGCAGGTGCTGGAGAGGCAAGCCGGACACGGGCAGGCGATCGGGGAGCACCTCGAAACGTACGCCCGCCTGAACGCGGGAGAGCTGGGCCTGATCCTGCAGCTGTTCCAGCCGATCAGCGACGGCATCGTCGACATCGGAAAACGCGTCGCCGACATGTCGTCGCAGGCCTTCGGCATCGGCACCGAGCGGATGGGCGAGACGGTCGCGGCGTATCGCGCTGCCGAGCAGACGGCTCACGACGCGATCGCTCAGGTCGCCGCGTCGCTCGGCGTCGACACGCCGCCGTATTCGCCGGGCACCGCGCCGACTCTCGGCGCTGCACAGGGCGGGGCCTCGAGTCGCTACGGCGAGCCCGACGGGAACCTGTTCAACCAAGCCTTCTGGGACGGTTACTCCGCCGTCGAGTGGGCCGACGGGACGGCATCGGGAATCTCCGACCGCGTGGGAGACGGACTGTCCGCGTCTCGAACGGTCACCGAGAAGCAGGACGTGCGCTCGTACCTCCCTCGACCCCAGGGCGAGGATCCCGAGATCGAGAGCATCCGTTGGAAGGCGGGTCCGATCTTCGGCGGAGTGGACTGGCTCTTCGAAGAGCTCGTCGGCTACTCACTCCTCGAAGAGGTGACGAAGCCCTTCTCGGGCGACTGGGAGCGCATGCGCGAGGCGCAGTTCGCCTGGACGCACGCGGGCGATGCCATGAGCGCGATCGGTCAGAACGCGATGGGGCTTCTCCCGCCCCTCGCGTCGTGGACCGGCAAGGGCTCCGAGGCGTTCGTCGCAGCGGCCGGCGTGATGTCGCAGGCGCACACCGTCGTGGCAGGGCCCGCGGGCACCGTGGCGACGGCGATCAAGGTGCTGATCCTGTTGTGTAAAGAAGCCGTCGGCAAGATCCTGAAGATCCTCGACCGTCTCGCGCAGAAGCTCCTGCGGATCGCGGCCGAAGCTGCGGTTCCCGTGGCGGGTTGGCTCGTGGCGGCCGTCGAGGCGGGAATCGCCGTGTACGACCTGATCCAAGATGCGCGGTGGGCGTACAAGTGGATCAACATGATCTACGACCTCGTCTCGGGGATGGTCGGAAATATCGGCACGATGACCGACAGTGCGATGCGCATGGCCGACCTGTACGAGGGTCTGGCGCGCGGAGCGGCGGCGCGAGTCTGATGGCACGCATCGACGACCCGATGATGGATCACGTTCCCGGCCCCGACGACGATCGGCTGGTCGGCGACTTCCGCACGATGGCGGAGACGTTCGCACGACTTCTTCGCGAAGACGACGAGCGCGAGAACGCGCGCGCCGCGATCGAGGCGGAGGAGCGCCGAGAGGCCGACGAGCATCGTGCCGCCCGTGCTCGCGCCGGCGAGATGGGCGCGGAGTGGCGCACGGTGCAGTCGCGCATCGACCTCGGCGAGACCAGCCTTGAAGCGGTCTTCCGCGGCGAAGATCAGACTTCTGCCGCCCAGGCTCTGCGGAAGATGTCATCCGAGAATCTCCGCGCACTGCGGGAGTCGTGGGACGAAGTCGACGACGACGTCACGGAGGACGACGATCGTCCGTCACCCGACGCTGAGTTCGACGCCGCCGCCCGCCAATCGCACGAGCGCTACACCGAAGCTCTGGCGAAGATCCGCGACGCGCTCGAACTCGCGCGTCGCGACGTGTGAAGGGAGAGTCCTCGCTCATGACGTCTTTTTCGATCAAGCCCGATCGGCTCGTGGAGACGGCCTCGTCCATCGACGCCGCCGTTCAGCGCACCGCAGCCGAGACCGCGACGCTCGCCTCTGCACGCAACACCCTTCTCGGGGGGTGGCAGGGCGACGCGGCTGACGCGTACGCCGCCAAGCAGGGGGACTGGCTCTCGGAGATGACCCGCTTGGCCGATGTCGGCCGCGCCGCCGCCGACGCGGCCCGGACGGCGGCCCAGGCCTATCGCGAAGCCGATGACGCCGTGGGGAGGGCGTGGTCGCTGTGATCATGCGCGGATCCGGAGAAGACGCCCACATCGGTCCCGTCCGATGGAACGGATTGACGCGGGGCGGGGCGCGGATGCTCGTTCGTGAAGAGCCCTCCAGCGCGGTCCGCCGCGCCACGGATGCGCTCATCGCGGCGGGATTCTCCGACGGGGGCGACGCCTTCGCCACCGCGATCCGGGAGAGCGGGTCGGAGTGGACCGCCCATGACGTCCGCCTCGGCGACGTGGCGAAGTCGTGGAAGCGCGGAGTCGTCGAGTTCTTCGCGGAGGGAACGGGCTTGGAGTTCTTCCCCAAATTCTGGAGAGGGGCGACTCCGACGGTGGTTGTCGCCTGTGCGCGACAGATAGACGAGGGGACCGAGTTGCTCGTCTACCCCCACTATTCGGTACGCGGCGGCGCCGATCGCAATGACGCGGCGCCTCTCGTCCGTCAGGCGGTTCAGGGGCTCTCGGACGCGTACGGAGCCTCGGGGGCACTCGTCTCCAGCGAGAAGCTGCTCGCCATCAAAAACGACGGTTCACCGGCGTCGCAAGCCGTCGTGCGCGAGGTGCTCGGCTGGCGCTGACGCGCACGGCAAGATGGAGAGCGTGCTCTCCGACCTCGATCTGCCCACGACGGTGACCGCCCGCATCTCAGAGGTGACCGTCCGCCGGGCGAAGCCGACCGACCTGCCCGCGTTGATGGCGCTCCTGGCAGATGACCCCGTCAGTGCGGCACGGGGCGATCGAGCCGATGCCTCGGACGAGGGAACGTACGCCACCGCATTGCGAAGCGTCCTCGAGGCGCCGTTGAACGATCTGATCGTCGTCGACGACGCGGCGGGGGAGGTGATCGGCACCCTGCAACTCACCGTCATCCCCGGCATGGCGCGTCAGGGGGCCACCCGGCTGCTCGTCGAGGCGGTCAGGGTGTCTTCGAGTGTGCGTTCCGGCGGGATCGGCAGCGCGGTGATGCGCTGGGTGATGCACGTCGCCGCACCCGCGACCGGCGCGACCCTCGTGCAGCTGACCTCTGACGCTGCGCGCGTGGACGCTCACCGGTTCTACACGCGTCTCGGTTTCGCCGACTCGCACGTCGGCTTCAAGTACGCGGTCTGAGCCTGCGTGCCCGGACGCCGAGAGCGGCCGGGCACGTCGACCTCAGCCCGCGAGACCGCGGCGCTGCAGCAGCGGCTGGATCTCGGCATCCCGGCCCCGGAAATCCCGGTAGGCGGCGAGAGGGTCGCCGGAACCACCGACCCCCAGCAGCTTCTGGCGGAACCGGTCGCCGTTCTCGCGCGTGAGGCCGCCGTTCTCGCGGAACCACTCCACGGTGTCGGCGTCGAGCACCTCGCTCCAGATGTACGAGTAGTACCCGGCGCTGTAACCGCCCGAGAACACGTGGGCGAAATACGTCGAGGCGTAGCGGGTGGGGATGGCGGGGTTGTCGAGCCCGATGTCCGCGAGGGTCGCCGCCTCGAAGGCCGCGACGTCGATGTCGGCCGACGCCTCCTCGACGGAGAGGCCGTGCCACGCCTGGTCGATCCATGATGCGGCGAGGTACTCGCTCGTCGCGAAGCCCTGATTGAACGCCTCGGAGGCGTGCAGACGCTCGACGACATCGGCCGGCAGCGGCTCGTCGGTGTCGATGTGCCGCGCGTAGTTGGTCAGGATCTCGGGCCACAGGATCCACATCTCGTTGACCTGGCTGGGGAACTCGACGAAGTCGCGGTAGACGGCCGTTCCGCCGAAGTGCGGGTAGGTCACGGTGGCGAACAGTCCGTGCAGGGCGTGTCCGAACTCGTGGAAGAGTGTGGTGACCTCGTCCAGCGTCAGCAGCGTCGGGGTGCCGGGGGCGGGCTTGTTCACGTTCAGGTTGTTGACCACGACGGGGGCGGTGCCGCGGAGGGCCGACTGCGTAACGATCGAGTTCATCCACGCGCCACCGCGTTTCCTGTCGCGCGTGTACAGGTCGAGCAGGAACAGCCCGAGCTCGCTGCCATCAGCGTTGTGCACCTCGAAGACGCGCACGTCGGGGTGATAGCCCTGAAGGTCGTGGCGTTCGGTCATGCGGATGCCGTAGAGCTTCTCGGCCGCGAAGAACACGCCGTCGCGCAGCACCCGCTCGGCCTCGAACCACGGACGCAGGGCCGCCCGATCGAGGTCGTACCGCTCGGCGCGGACTTTCTCGGTGTAGAACGCCCAGTCGTGGGCTTTGATCCGGATGCCATCGGCCTCGGCGATCTTCTGCAGAGCCTCTTGCTCGGCCCGGGCGTTGGCGGCAGCGGGGGTGGCGAGTCGGCGCAGCAGGTCGCGCGCGGCATCCGGAGACCCCGCCGTCTGATCGGCGAGGACGGCGGCGGCGTGCGAGGGGTAGCCGAGCACCGCGGCGCGCTCGGCGCGCAGACGCACGATCTCGCGGAGGACCCCGCGGTTGTCGTTGTCGTTGCCGCGCGTGGCGCGCGAGCGCGAGGCCTCGAGCAGACGGCGACGGCTCTTGCGGTTCGTCAGCGACGCGAGCAGAGGGTGACCGGTGTACAGCGTGAGGTTCACGATGTAGCGCCCGTCCAGGCCGCGACTCGTGGCCGCCTGCGCCGCCGCCGAGAGCTCACCGTCGCTCAGGCCGTCGAGCTCGTCGGCGGAGTCGAACACCACCGCGAGCTCGTTGGTGTCGGCGAGCAGGTTCTTCTCGAACGTGGTCGTCAGCACCGACAGACGCTGGTTGAGCTCGGTGAGCGTCCGCTTCTGGGCGTCGTCGAGACCGGCGCCGGCCAGCGACATCTCGCGGTGGTACCGCTCAACGAGGTAGCGGCTCTCGGCGTCGAGGTCGAGGTCGTCGAGCTGCGCGTGCACGGCGGCGATCCGGGCGAACAGACCTGCATCGAGCTGGATCGCGTCGCGGTGCGCCGACATGAGGGGAGCGAGTTCCTCTTCGACGGCCTGGATCGCCGGGGTGCCGTCGGCGGATGCCACGGTGTAGAAGGTGCGCGCGACCCGGTCGAGCAACTGCCCGCTGCGCTCCAGAGCGACGAGGGTGTTCTCGAACGTGGCCGCGTCGCTCTGCGCGGTGATCGCATCGACCTCCGCCCGCTGCGCGGCGAAACCGGCGCGGAACGCGGGGAGGTAGTGCTCGACGTCGATGCTGCCGTAGGGCGGCAGGTCGTAGGGGAGCGAGGGCGGCGCGAGGAGGGGATTGTTCACGGCATCCGTCATTCATCCAGCCTAGGCGCAGTCGTGGAGGGGGTGCAGAGAAGATGTTGCAAAGGAACCCGTGCAAAGGTATCTTTGCATTCATGGTCGACAGGTCGAAGCCCCGCGAAGAGCGTGTTCTGGATGCCGGGGCGCTCCGCGCCCTGGCGCACCCGCTGCGCGTGCGGCTCTACGACATCCTCAGCCAGTACGGCCCGCAGACCGCGAGCAGCCTCGCGGAGCTGACGGGGGAGTCCACCGGAGCGACGAGCTACCACCTGCGGGCGCTGGCCCGTCACGACCTCATCCGCGAAGTCGCCGATCGCGGAACCGCCCGCGAACGCTGGTGGGAGCGCCCGGCCGGCAGCGTCACGCTGACCAACCCCGAGCTCGAGCACACGCCGTCGGGACGCGCCGTGATGGAGGCCGTGCACTCCGAGACCCTGACGCTGCGTCACCAGCAGCTCATGCACTTCGCCACGCACGGCTGGGACGAGGACGAAGAGTGGCGCGACGCGTCGGTGATCTCGACCGCGACCGCGCGCCTGACCGCCGAGCAATCGCGGGATCTTGTGCAGCGCATCGGGGCGCTCATCGATGAGACCGTCCAGCGTTACCGCGATCAGGAGGGCGAGGGCGTCCGCCCCGTGACGATCCGCAACGACGTCTTCCCGCTGCCGACCGAGAGGGGCTCCGCATGACCGCCGTTACCCGCACCATCGCCCTGCCGGTGCGTCCCACCCGACTCGAGGCCGCGCTGCTCGCGCTGTCGCGAGCGATGGCCCTCGCCGCCGAAGAGCGGATGCGCCGTCGCGCGTGGGCCGTCGAGGCGGAGCCCGCGCGGCGAGCCGGACGTGCCGCGTCGCAGGCGATGTCGGCGGATGCCGCGCGGTACCTGCTGCCGCGGTGACGCCTCGGGCCCCGGGGCTTGTCGAGGCCCGCGACCGGTGGACCGCGGGTGGCTTCGACAGGCCCAACCACCTGAGAACCGCAACGCACAGAGCCCGCCGACGCGCGAAGGCGTCGACGGGCTCTGCGATCCCGAGCGGTGAGGCTCAGGCGAACTCGGCGTCGTCGTCGTAACGCACGACGACCTCGCCCGCGGCATCCTGGCTCACGATGACCCCGGTGTCGAGCTCGGCGACGGGGCGTCCCTCGAGGAAGGTCAGCGTCCACTTCGGAGCCGGAGCGCTGAGCCCATCGGGGTTCAGCGCGGCTTCGACGGCGGCGATCTGGGCGTGGAGCACCTCGGGAACAGCCTTCGGCGGCTGTTCGCGGGCGGTCCAGCGGCTTCCGAGTTGCATCAGGCCTCCTGGGGTGCGAACACGATGTCGGTCACGGTGGTGGAGTCGGCCTCGGCGAACGAGATCGTCTCGATGCGGCCCACGGCGCGCAGGTCGCCCTCGGCGAGGCGCAGGGCCTCGACGTGCGGCCCCGACACGGTGAGCGAGGTCACCGGCGTCTTCTGCGAGGCCTTCGCCTCGGTCTTGGCGCGACGGATGCCGATGAGTGCGGCGCTCACAGCGGTGAGCACGGCCGGGTCGCCCTCGATGCCGAGCGGCGCGGGCCAGGCCGCGGTGTGCACCGAACCCTCTTCGAACCACGACCACACCTCTTCGGACGCGAACGACAGCACGGGCGCGAACAGACGGACGAGCGTCGACAGAGCCGTGCGCAGGGCAAGGGCGGCCGAGGCCTGGCCCACGTCGGACTGGTCGTACGCGCGCTCCTTGACGAGCTCGAGGTAGTCGTCGCAGAACGTCCAGAAGAACGACTCCGTGATCTCGAGCGCCCGCGCGTGGTCGTACGCCTCGAACGCGAAAGTCGCGTCGCGCACCACGGCATCCAGCGTCGCGAGCATCGACGCGTCGAGCGCGTGCGTCACCTCGGCGCCCTCGGGCACGGGGAACGACAGCACGAACTTCGCGGCGTTCAGGAGCTTGATCGCGAGACGGCGACCGATCTTCACCTGCGTCGGGTTCTGCGGGTCGAACGCCGCGTCGGTGCCGAGACGGCTCGACGACGACCAGTAGCGCACCGCGTCGGAACCGTGCTGCTGGAGGATGTCGGCGGGCGTGACGACGTTGCCCTTCGACTTCGACATCTTCTTGCGGTCGGGGTCGACGATGAAGCCCGAGATGGCGGCATCCGACCAGGGGCTGCGGTCGTCTTCGAGCGCACTGCGCAGCATGGTCGAGAAGAGCCACGTGCGGATGATGTCCTGCCCCTGCGGGCGCAGGTCGAACGGGGCCACGAGGTTCCACAGCTCCTCGTCGCGCTGCCAGCCACCGGCCAGCTGCGGGGTGAGCGACGAGGTCGCCCACGTGTCGAGGATGTCGCGCTCGGCGTCGAAGCCGCCCGCCACGCCCCGCTGGTCTTCGGTGTAGCCCGGGGGCACGTCCACCGTCGGGTCGACCGGCAGCGACGCGACGTCGGGCGTCAACACGCGCGAATAGTCGCGCTCTCCGCTGTCGTCGAGGCCGTACCAGACCGGGATCGGCACCCCGAAGAAGCGCTGCCGCGACACGAGCCAGTCGCCGGTGAGGCCGCTGGTCCAGTTTTCGAAGCGCACGCGCATGAAGTCCGGATGCCACGACATCTCGCGACCGAGCGAGATGAGGCGCTCGCGCAGCTCGGCATCCCGAGCACCGTTCCGGATGTACCACTGGCGCGTCGACACGATCTCGAGCGGACGGTCGCCCTTCTCGAAGAACTTCACGGGGTGGGTGAAGGGCTTGGGGGCGCCCTCCATGGCGCCGGACTCCTGCAGGAGCTCGACGATGCGCTTCTTGGCGCTGAACACGGTCTTGCCCGCGAGCTCGTCGTAGGCCGCCTTCGCGGCATCCGTCACGATCACATCGGGAGCCTCGGCCACGATGCGGCCGTCCTTGCCGATGATGGTGCGGTTGGGCAGGTCGAGCTCGCGCCACCAGATAATGTCGGTCACGTCGCCGAAGGTGCAGATCATGGCGATGCCCGATCCCTTGTCCTTCTGCGCGAGGGGGTGCGCGAGCACCGGCACCTCGACGTCGAAGAGGGGGGTGCGCACGGTCGTTCCGAAGAGCGGCTGGTACCGCTCGTCGTCGGGATTGGCCACCAGCGCCACGCAGGCCGGCAGCAGCTCGGGGCGGGTCGTTTCAATGAACACGTCGCCCGAGCCGTCGGCCTTCGCGAAGCCCACGCGGTGGTAGGCGGCGGGCTGGTCGCGGTCTTCGAGCTCGGCCTGGGCGATCGCGGAGCGGAAGTCCACGTCCCACAGCGTCGGCGCCATCGACTGGTACGCCTCACCGCGCTCGACGTTGCGCAGGAACGCCAGCTGGCTCGTGCGGATCGAGTCGTCGGAGATCGTGCGGTAGGTCTGGGTCCAGTCGACGCTGAGGCCCAGCTCGCGGAAGAGGTCTTCGAACTGCTTCTCGTCTTCGACGGTCAGCTGCTCGCACAGCTCGATGAAGTTGCGGCGGCTGATGGGCACCTGGTCGGCGGCCTTGCTGCTCTTGTTGTCGCCGCCCGCGAACGGCGGGGTGAAGTCGGCGTCGTAGGGGAGCGAGGGGTCGCAGCGCACGCCGTAGTAGTTCTGCACGCGCCGCTCGGTCGGCAGGCCGTTGTCGTCCCAGCCCATGGGGTAGAACACGGTCTTGCCGCGCATGCGCTCGAAGCGCACCTTCACGTCGGTGTGCGTGAACGAGAACACGTGGCCGATGTGGAGGCTTCCGGATGCCGTCGGCGGTGGGGTGTCGACGGAGTACACGCCCTGGCGGCCGAGCTCGGCTGCGCGCAGGCGGTCGAAGACGTACGTGCCGCGTTCACGCCACGCGGCGTCCCACTTCTGCTCGAGGCCTTCCAGGGCGGGCTTGTCGGGAATGGTGGCCATGGGGGTACTCCTCGAGCGATATGGGCGGCACTGTGTGAGCGTGCCTGATGGGTTCTGCGTCCACGATACCGGGGGTCTCGCGTGAGCGCGCGTCGTAGCGCGCTCGCTCAGCGATTCGCGCAGATTCAGCCCGGCGGGGCGAATGCGGGCTGAGCTTGTGGGGATTGCTGAGGTTGCGCGGGCGAGAGCCACGCCCTGCGCAGTGTCGGGGATTCGCGCACCTTCAGCTTCCGGGGGCGGATGCCGACTGAGATTGCGGGAATCGATGAGGTTGCTCCTTCTGCAGCGATTGCGCGTTGGCGTTCCTCCCCAGCGTGGAGTTCATCCACAAGACCGGCCGCCGAGCGTTTTTGCTGCTCCAGGCGGGCGACGATGGCGCACATGGATGACGCCCCCGCCCGTGCCGTCGCAACGCGAACCGCTGAACTCGGAGGCGTCGTTCGCCCGACCCGTCTCATCCGGGAGGGGCACAGCCGACACCGCATCGCTCAAGCGCTCCAATGTGGATTCGTTCTGAGGGTCAGGCGGGACTGGATTGCGCTTCCGACGGCCGACGCACACGTGGTTTCCGCCGCGCGAACGGGCGTCGTGCTGTCGTGCGTCACCGCCGCCGACAGGCGTGGGCTGTGGGTCGCCGAACGGCCGGACAAGCCACACGTCGCGTATCCCGGCCGAGGAAGGGTCGACGGTCCAGCAGCCGTCGTGCACTGGCAGCGGGCTATCGTCCCTCGGCATCCGGATCTGCTCGAAGACCACATTGAGAACATCCTGCTGACTGTCGCCTCGTGTCAGCCCTACGAGGCGGCTCGCGCGATCTGGGACTCGGCGCTCAACAAGAAGCTGGTCGACCTGGCGCACCTACGCCGCCTGCCTTGGACCGGCGCCGCACGCCGGCTCGTTCGAGAAGCGTGGCCCTGGGCCGACTCCGGGCTCGAGACGTTCGTGATCGTCCGACTGCGGTGGATGGGCTTGCCCATTCGCTCCCAGATCTGGATCTGCGGCCACCGCGTCGACTTCCTCATCGGAGAACGACTCGTTCTCCAGGTCGACGGCGGTCACCACGTCGGGGCTCAACGCACAGAGGACATCCGCCACGACGCGGAGCTGATGTTGCTGGGATACCACGTCATCCGCGTGGGATACGAGCAGGTCATGAACCGCTGGCCCGAGGTGCAGGAGCAGATCATGGACGCCGTGGCGCAGGGGCTGCACAAGGCGTGAGCGGTCGCGCACACTCAGCGATCCGCAGATCTTCAGCAAGATGGGGCGGATGCCGACGGAGGTTCTGCGAATCACTGAGGTGATGCGGGCCTCGAGTGAGCCGCCGCCCGCGCAGGATGAGCAATCCGCAGGGAGTCGCCGATCCGCGCGACCTCGGTGCCAAAAGACGGATGCCGACGGGGACTGGGCGTACCACTGAGGTTGTAAGTTCCTGTGGGTACAAGGTGCCCCTTCCGCAAACTCAGCGATCCGCACATCCTCGGCCCGGAGGGGCGGATGCCGACCGAGGTTCTGCGAATCACTGAACGTGCGAAAGCCCGGGGGTGCGGTGCCCCTCTCGCAAACTCAGCGATTCGCACATCCTCGGCCCGGAGGGGCGCATGTCGACTGAGGTTGTGCGAATCGCTGACTTTCTGCGGCGGGGCACCCGCCCGCGTTCGCCGTGAGCGCGCGCGGCGCCGCGGACTTTCCGCACCCGGTCCAGGAACCCCGGTAAGCTGAAAGCCTTCCCACCAGAGATTCCGAGGTTTTTCCATGCCTTCTTCGCTTTCGCGCCGCGTGCTGTCGGCTGTCGCCGTCGCGGCCGTCGCCGCCCTCTCGCTCTCCTCCTGCGCCGGGTCGGACCCTGCCGCGCAGGGCGACGGCGAGGTCGTCTGGGCGATCGAGGGAGCGAACCTCTCGGCCGGGCACATGGATCCGCAGACCAGCCAGCTCGACGTGTCGGCGATGGTGCAGCGCGCTGTGCTCGACTCGCTCGTGTTCCAGGAGGCCGACGGCACGTTCTCGCCGTGGCTCGCCGAGTCGTGGGACGTCGAGGACGGCGGCGCGAGCTACCTCTTCCGTCTGCGTACCGACGTGACCTTCCACGACGGCACGCCCTTCGACGCGGCCGCGGTCAAGGCGAACTTCGACCGCATCGTGAACCCCGACACCGCGTCGGCGCAGGCCGCCAGCATGCTCGGCGGCGAGCTGTACGCCGGCACCGACGTGGTCGACGAGCACACCGTGCGCGTGCGCTTCACGCAGCCCTACGCTCCGTTCCTGCAGGCCGCCAGCACCGCGCTTCTCGGCTTCTACTCGCCGAAGGTGCTCGAGACCAAGGCCGACCAGCTGAAGGCCGGCGGCCCCGACGTGACCGTCGGCACCGGCCCGTTCGAGCTGACCGAGTACACGCCCGACCAGGACATCGTGTACACCCGCAACGACGACTACACCTGGGGTCCCGACGGCGGCGGTCAGCCGAGCTTCAAGACGCTGCGCGTCGACATCCTGCCCGAGGCGTCGGTGCGCGTGGGCGCGCTGTCGAGCGGCCAGGCCGACGTGGTCACCAACCTGCCGCCGAACCTCGTCGAGCAGGTTCCCGCTGACGACACCGTGAAGTCGATCGCTTACCCGGGACTGCCGTACTCGCTGTTCCTCAACGAGAAGTACGGCGTGTTCGCCGACCAGAAGGTGCGTCAGGCCTTCACGCGCGCGATCGACGTCGACGCCGCGGTGAACGAGATCTTCTTCGGTCAGTACCCCCGCGCTTGGAGCGTCCTCGGCGCGACGACCCCCGGCTACGACGCGAGCCTCGAGAACTCGTGGCCCTTCGACCAGGCTCAGGCCAACGCCCTCCTCGACGAGGCCGGCTGGACGGGACGGGATGCCGACGGCATCCGGACCAAGAACGGTCAGCGTCTCACCGCGCGCTGGATCGCGTGGACTCCGGTTCCCGACGACCGCGCCGCGCTCGCCAACGCCGTGCAGAGCGACCTGAAGGCCGTGGGCTTCGACCTGCAGCGCGAGGTGCTCGAGCCGGGCGCCTACAACGAGCAGTACGGACCGAAGACCTACGACGTCACGGACTGGGGCTTCTCGGGCGTCGACGCCGATCTGCTGCGCAGCCACCTCGCCACCGACGGGTTCCAGAACGCCTCGCAGGTGAGCGACCCCGCGCTCGACGCGCTGCTCGAGCAGGGCGCCTCGACGACCGACCCCGCCGCGCGCAACGCGATCTACGCCCAGGTGCAGCAGTGGAACGCCCAGCAGGCGGCAATCGTGCCGCTCTACAGCCCGGCCCTCATCAGCGCCGTGACCCCGAAGGTCTCGGGCCTGACGTTCGACCTGTACGGCCGCCCGCTGTTCGCGACCGCCTCGGTCGGCTGAGCCGCCGGGTATCGGACAGACTGATCGGATGCCACGTTCTCGCTCGCGCGCCCTGCTGAGGCGCCTCGGCGGGATCGTGGCATCCGTCTTCCTGGTGCTGTGGGGAGCGGCGACGCTGGCGTTCGTGGCGTTCCGGATCATCCCGGGCGACCCGGTCGACGTGCTGCTCGGACCGCAGGCGCAGGTGAGCGAGGCGGTCAAGGCGGGCATCCGCAGCGACCTGGGGCTCGACCGGCCCGTGCTCGAGCAGTACGCGACGTTCCTCGGCCGACTCGTGCGCGGCGACCTCGGCGAGTCGTATCAGCTGCGTCAGCCGGTCGTCGAGGTCATCGGGCGCCAGCTCGCCCCGACCCTGCAGCTCTCGGCGCTCGCGCTGGTCATCGCCGTCGTGCTGGCCCTCGCCTCGTCGCTGTTCGTGCGCGGGCGGACCGGTCGGGCCGTGGCATCCGGAATCGAACTCGTCGTGCTCTCATCGCCGGTGTTCTGGACGGGGCTGCTGCTGTTGAGCGTGTTCTCGTTCCAGCTGGGGTGGTTCCCGGTATCGGGGGCGCGGGATGCCGCCGCCATTGTGCTGCCCGCGGTGACCCTCGCTCTGCCGGTCGCGGCGCTGCTGTCGCAGGTGCTGCGCGACGGGGTCGAGGCGGCCGAGCGCGAGCCGTTCCTCACCACCGTGCGCGCCCGCGGCGCGACGCCCCTTCGCGAGAGCGTGCACCACACGCTGCGCCACGCGAGCGTCGGGGGAGTGACGCTCGCCGCCTACCTCGTCGGGTCGTTGCTCGGCGGTGCCGTGCTTGTCGAAACCGTGTTCGCCCGCCCCGGCATCGGGCGCGTGACGCTGACCGCGATCACGGACCGCGACCTGCCGGTGATCACCGGCGTGATCCTGCTGAGCGCGCTCGTCTTCGTGGTGGTGAACACCGTCGTCGACCTCGTGGTGCCCCTGATCGACCCGCGGCTGCGCACGGCGGCCCCGGCGCTGGCCGCACGCACGGCGGTGCCCTCGTGAAGCGCCGTGGCCAGGCCGTGGCGCTCGGGATCGCCGGTGCCGTGCTCGCCGTCATCGCCGTGGGCGCGGTCGCCCCGGGGCTGCTCGCCACGCACGACCCGCTGCTGACCGACGTGCGCGCGACCCTGCAGCCGCCGAGCGCGGCGCACTGGTTCGGCACCGATCAGAGCGGCCGCGACGTGTACTCCCGCGTGGTCTACGGCGCCGGGCGGTCGGTCGGCATCGGCCTGCTCGCCACCGGACTCGCCCTGGTCGTCGGGGTGATCGCCGGTTCGCTGTCGGCCGTCGCGCCCAGATGGGCGGATGCCGCGGCCATGCGCATCGTCGACGTGCTGCTGGCGTTTCCCGAGTTCCTGGTCGCCCTGCTGGTCGTCGCGGTACTCGGCCCCGGCCCGGTCAACGTCGCGTTCGCGGTGACCATCGCCGCGGTACCCGTGTACATCCGCCTCGCGCGGGCACAGACCCGAACCCTTGCCGCCGCCGAGCACGTGGAGGCAGCGCGAATCATCGGGGTGCCGACCGTGGTGGTGCACGTTCGGCACGTTCTCCCCGGCGTGCTGGGCGCGGTGAGCGTGCTGGCCACGATCGGCATCGGCACCTCGGTCCTCGCGGCGGCCGGGCTCAGCTTCCTCGGCCTCGGCCCGACCGAGCCCACCGCCGAATGGGGCCTCATGCTCTCGGCCGGACGCAACCTGCTGCTGCAGGCGCCGTGGGTCGCCGTGTTCCCCGGGCTCGCGATCACCGCGACCGTCGTGAGCGTCAGTGTGATCGGCCGCATCCTGCGGGCTCGAGCCGAGGAGCGCGACGCATGAGCGGATTGCGGCTGCGCGGCCTGCGCATCGACGGCCCGACCGGTGCGATCGTGCGCGGACTCGACCTCGACGTCGCCCCGGGCGAATGCGTGGCGATCGTGGGGGAGTCGGGCACCGGCAAGTCGGTCAGCGCCCGTGCCCTGCTTGGGCTCATGCCCGCGGGCCTCATGGCGCGCACCGACGAGCTCGAGATCGACGGCGTCGACGCTCGCTCGTTCGGTGAGCGGCAGTGGCGCGGGCTGCGCGGCGACCGGATCGCCCTGGTCTCCCAGGACGCCCTCGTCTCGCTCGACCCGCTGCGACGCATCGGCGCCGAAGTGGCCGAGCCCGTGCGCATCCACGAGCCCGAGGTGCGCGGAGCGGCGCTCGCCGCGCGCGTGCGCGACAGCCTCGAGCGCGTCTCGCTACCGGAGCCCGACGCGCGAGCGCGGCAGTACCCCCACGAGCTGTCCGGCGGTCTGCGGCAGCGCGCTCTGATCGCCTCGGCGCTGGCCGCGAACCCCGCCGTACTGGTCGCCGACGAGCCCACCACCGCGCTGGATGCCACCGTGCAGGCCCGCGTGCTCGATCTGCTGCGCCGCATCGCCGATGACGGTGTGGCCGTGGTCTTCATCAGCCACGACCTCGGGGCGGTCGCGCGTGTGGCGGATCGCGTCGTCGTGATGCACGAGGGACGCGTCGTCGAGACCGGGCCGACCGCCGAGGTGCTGGCGTCGCCACGTGATCCCCACACGCGCGCGCTCGTCGAGGCGGTCTCGCACGAGCCGCTCCGCCGGGCACCGCGCACCGACGCCCCGATCTTCACCGCCGACGCGCTGATCAAACGTTTCGGCGACCGGGCCGCGGTCGACGACGTGTCGATCGAGGTGCGCCGCGGTCGGACCCTCGCGGTCGTGGGGGAGTCGGGGTCGGGCAAGACCACCCTCGCGCGCCTGATCGTCGGAGTCGCGGACCCCGATGCCGGGACCATGACGTTCGCGGGACGACCCTGGTCGTCCGGGGTCGCCCGCGGCGCCGCGCGCACCCGCGTGCAGCTCGTGCAGCAGAACCCGTGGGGCGCCCTCGACCCCCGCTGGACGGTGGGCCGCACGCTCACCGAGGCCGTAGCCGCCGGAGGAGTCCCGCGCTCCGAGCGTCGCACTGCCGTCGCCGCCCTGCTCGAAGAGGTGGGCCTCTCGCCCGCGTTCGTCCGGCGCCGACCCGCGCAGCTGTCGGGGGGACAGCGCCAGCGCGTCGCAATCGCCCGCGCCCTCGCCGTGACGCCGGCGCTTCTCGTGCTCGACGAGCCGGTGTCGGCGCTCGACGCGTCGGTGCGCGCACGGATCCTCGACCGCCTGCGCGCCCTGCAGGCCGAACGCGACCTCGCGATGGTGTTCGTCACGCACGACCTCGACGTGGTCGCCGGTATCGCCGAGACGTGATCGTGATGAAGGACGGGCGCGTCGTCGACTCGGGCACCGTGTCGTGCGTGTTCGCCGCCCCGCGGCATCCGTTCACGCGGGAACTGCTGGCCGCGGCCGGTCTGGGCGCGCCCGGTGCGTGAGCCGAGGGTCGCGTCCGGCCCCTCTGTCTGCGCTGAGTGTCCATGAAACCCGGACGAGTCCGCCCTTGCGTCCGTGTTTCTCGGACGCTCGACGGCCGCGCACACCCCGCTGCGCGCCGCGCGCGGCTCGCGTAGACTGGACGTACACGCACCGATCCGGCCATCACCGGGGAGCACGCGGAAGAAACGGGTCCAGGCCCGGAGTAGAACCGCGCGGGGCAGGCCCGTCACAGCCGCAGTGAGAGTGGCACCGGTCCCGAACGGGGGCGGCGCAAGGCGGGGTGGTACCGCGGTCCGCACGGATCGTCCCCGCAGGTGGATCCCAACCTGCGGAGAGACATGACCTACCCACGCCCCTCATCCTTCGGCCCGGCTGCCGACGCGGCATCCGTCGTTCCGAGCCCCCGCTTCCCGTCGATCGAGAATGACACGCTCGACTTCTGGGCGCACGACGACACCTTCCGCGCCTCGATCGCGAACCGCGAGGGCGCCGAGGAGTGGGTCTTCTACGACGGCCCGCCCTTCGCCAACGGCCTTCCGCACTATGGGCACCTTCTCACCGGGTACGCGAAGGACGTCTTCCCGCGCTTCCAGACGATGCGCGGCAAGAAGGTCGACCGCGTCTTCGGGTGGGACACGCACGGCCTGCCCGCCGAGCTCGAGGCGATGAAGCAGCTCGGCATCACCGAGAAGGACGAGATCGAGTCAATGGGCGTGGCGACCTTCAACGCCAAGGCCCGCGAGTCGGTGCTCGAGTACACGCGCGACTGGCAGGACTACGTCACGCGTCAGGCCCGCTGGGTCGACTTCGAGCGCGGCTACAAGACGCTGGACACGACCTACATGGAGAGCGTGCTGTGGGCATTCAAGACGCTCCACGACAAGGGCCTCGCCTACGAGGGCTACCGCGTGCTGCCGTACTGCTGGCGCGACGAGACGCCCCTGTCCACGCACGAACTGCGCATGGACGACGACGTCTACAAGATGCGTCAGGACCCCTCGGTCACCGTGACCTTCCCGCTCGTCGGGGCCAAGGCCGAGGCGCTGGGTCTCACCGGCGTCCGCGCGCTCGCGTGGACGACGACGCCGTGGACGCTCCCGACGAACCTCGCGTTGGCCGTGGGTCCCGGCATCCGCTATGCCGTGATCGAGGGCGGACCGAACGGCGCCGCCGACGTGCACCGCGCTCCCGACGGCACGCCCGACGAGGCCTTCGAGGCCGTCGCCCACCGCTACCTGCTGGCCGAGGACCTGCTGCCCGGATACGCCAAAGACCTCGGGTACGAGAGCGCGGATGCCGCCCGCGAGGCCGTCCAGTCCACGATCCTGGGCTCGGAGCTTGAGGGCGTGTCGTATGACCGCCTCTTCGACTACTACGCCGACGCCTCCGTCTGGGGCACGCAGGACGCCTGGAAGATCCTCGTCGACGACTACGTCACCGTCAGCGACGGCACGGGCATCGTGCACCAGGCTCCCGCCTACGGTGAGGACGACAAGCGCCTGGCGGATGCCGCGGGCCTGCCGACGATCATCTCGCTCGACGACAGCGGCCGCTTCCTCTCCGCGGTCACCGACGTCGCCGGCGAGCTGTGGATGGAGGCCAACCGCCCCCTCATCCGCCTGCTCAAGCAGGACGGCCGACTGCTGCGCGAAGCCTCGTACGAGCACTCGTACCCGCACTGCTGGCGCTGCCGGAACCCCCTCATCTACAAGGCCGTGTCGAGCTGGTTCGTGCGCGTGACCGATATCAAGGACGACCTGCTGGCGAACAACCAGCAGATCACCTGGGTGCCTGAGAACGTCAAGGAGGGCCAGTTCGGCAAGTGGCTCGAGGGCGCGCGCGACTGGTCGATCAGCCGCAACCGCTACTGGGGTTCGCCGATCCCGGTGTGGAAGAGCGACAACCCCGACTACCCGCGCGTCGACGTGTACGGCTCGCTCGCCGACATGGAGGCCGACTTCGGCCGCCTGCCGGTGAACGCCGACGGCGAGGTCGACCTGCACCGTCCCTACATCGACGACCTCACGCGTCCGAACCCCGACGACCCGACCGGCGCGTCGACGATGCGTCGCATCGAAGACGTGCTCGACGTGTGGTTCGACTCCGGATCGATGCCGTTCGCGCAGGTGCACTACCCGTTCGAGAACCACGAGTGGTTCGACGAGCACGCCCCCGCCGACTTCATCGTCGAGTACATCGGGCAGACCCGCGGCTGGTTCTATGTGATGCACGTGCTCTCGACCGCGCTGTTCGACCGCCCGGCCTTCACCGGGGTCTCGTGCCACGGCATCGTCCTCGGCAACGACGGACAGAAGATGTCGAAGTCGCTGCGCAACTACCCCGACGTGCGTGAGGTGTTCGATCGCGACGGCTCGGATGCCATGCGGTGGTTCCTCATGTCGAGTTCGGTGCTGCGCGGGGGCAACCTCGTCGTGACCGAGGAGGGCATCCGTTCGGGCGTGCGCGAGTTCCTGCTGCCGCTGTGGAACGCGTGGTACTTCTTCGCGACCTACGCGAATGCCTCGGGCGCCGGCGGGTACGAAGCCGAGTGGCGCACCGACTCCACCGACGTGCTCGACCGCTACATCCTGGCGCTCACCGGCGACCTCGTGACGAACGTCGCGGCCGACCTCGAGGGGCTCGACTCCACGACGGCGGCCGAGCGTCTGCGCGACTTCGCCGAGGTGCTGACCAACTGGTACATCCGCCGCTCCCGCGACCGCTTCTGGGTGGGCGTGACCGACGACCCGCGCAGCCGCGAGGCCTTCGACACGCTCTACACCGTGCTCGAGACGCTGACCCGCGTCGCGGCCCCCCTGCTGCCGCTGGTCACCGAGCGCGTGTGGCAGGGCCTGACAGGCGGGCGCAG
Source organism: Microbacterium testaceum StLB037 (assembly GCF_900104345.1). Lineage (GTDB taxonomy): Bacteria > Actinomycetota > Actinomycetes > Actinomycetales > Microbacteriaceae > Microbacterium > Microbacterium testaceum_A. The sequence goes on along the minus strand of NZ_FNJN01000003.1, from coordinate 400,674 downwards.
CGTCCACCTGACCGACTGGCCCGACGCCTCGGCGTTCCCCGCCGCCGAAGACATCCGCACCGCGATGGACACCGTGCGCGAGGTCTCGAGCGTCGCGAACGCGCTGCGCAAGCGCGAGGGCAAGCGCGTGCGCCTGCCGCTGCCGCGTCTGACGGTGGTGACTCCGGATGCCGCGGGCCTGGCCCAGTTCGAGGACCTCGTGCGCGAGGAACTCAACGTCAAGGACGTGAAGCTCGTGGAGCTGAACCTGCAGTCGTTCGACGAGTTCGGTCTCGCGCAGCGCCTCGTGGTGAATGCTCGTGCCGCGGGACCGCGTTTGGGCAAGCGCGTGCAGCAGGTCATCCAGGCCGCGAAGGCCGGCAACTGGGCGGAGACCGACCGCGGCATCGTCGTCCAGACGCCGGACGGCGAAGTCGTCCTCGGCCCCACCGAGGGCACCCTCGAGACCGATGCCTCGCGCCTCGCGGAGGGAGAAGCGGTGGCCCTCCTGAACGCCGCCGACGGCTTCCTCCTCCTCGACACCGTCACCACCCCCGAGCTCGAGGCCGAGGGCCTGGCGCGCGACATGATCCGCGGCATCCAGGACACCCGCAAGGCCGCCGGCTTCGACGTGAGCGACCGGATCGCCCTCACCCTCACGTTCGACGACGCCGGGGACGCGGCCGCCGTGGCCCAGGCGTTCGATGTCGCGGGAGTGGCATCCGAAACCCTCGCCGAAGGCGTCGTGCTGGCCAGCCGTACCGAACGGCTCATCGAGCGCGGGGACGTGGGCGAGCCCGAGTTCGAGAACGTCCTCACCGCCAAGACCTACGCGAACGTCGGCGCCGTCACGGTGGCCGTCGCCCGGATCGGAGCCCCCGCATGAGCGATCGCACCAGGGCGGATGCCGTCTACGCGGCGCTGCTCGAACGACAGGGCGAGCAGTGGGTGCAGCCGCGCGTCGAGCGCGCGCGCCGCGTGCTCGAGCTGCTCGCCGACCCGCAGCGCACGTACCGCGTCATCCACGTGACCGGCACGAACGGCAAGACGTCGACCAGCCGCATGATCGAGAGTCTGCTGCGCGCGATGGGCCTTCGCACGGGCCTGTTCACCAGCCCCCACCTCGAGCGCTTCACCGAGCGGATCCTCATCGACGGAGAGCCCGTGGCCGACGCCGCGATCGCCGACGCGTGGGACGAGATCCAGCCGTTCGTCGGCATGGTCGACGGCGAGCTCGAGGCCGCCGGAGACGCCCCGCTGACGTTCTTCGAGCTGCTCACGGTGCTCGCGTTCGTCGTCGCGGCCGACGCGCCGATCGACGTGCTCGTGCTCGAGGTCGGCATGGGCGGGGAGTGGGACTCCACCAACACCGCCGACGGAGACGTCGCGGTCTTTGCGCCGATCGACATCGATCACACCGACCGCCTGGGGTCGACGATCGCCGAGATCGCGACGGTGAAGGCCGGCATCATCAAGCCGGGCGCCGCCGTCGTCTCGGCCGCCCAGCCCGACGAGGCCCTGCGCGCGATCCGCGCTCGCGCCGAGAAAGAGGGAGCGACGGTCGCGGTGGCCCCGGACGGCTTCGCCCTCGAGGGCCAGACCCTCGCCGTCGGCGGGCAGCAGCTCGACATCCGCGGGGTCGCGGGCACGTACCGCGAGGTCTACCTGCCGATGTACGGCGCGCACCAGGGTTCCAACGCGGCCCTGGCCGTCGCGGCGGTCGAGTCGCTCATCGGCGGCGGCACCCAGCCCCTCGCCGCCGACGTCGTGGCCGACGGCCTCGGCAACGCGACTTCTCCCGGCCGCCTGCAGCTCGTCGGCACCGCGCCGACGGTGTTCGTCGATGCGGCGCACAACCCGCACGGCGCGCGGGCCCTGGTCGCCGCCCTCGACGAGTCGTTCGACATCGACGAGTGGGGCGCGGTGGTCGGCATCCTCGACGGGAAGGACGCTGTCGGCATCATGTCGGCGCTCGTGCCCGCCGTGGCCCGGGTGTTCGCGACGGCGCCCGACAGCGACCGCGCGACCGACCCCGACGTGATCGCCGACGTGGCCGAGGCCGCCGACCTTCCCGTGACGGTGCACCCGACCCTTGAAGACGCCGCCGACGCGGCGCGCGCGTGGGCCGCGGAGTCCGACCGCCGTGCGGTGGTCATCGCCGGATCCGTCGTCCTCGCCGGTGAGGCCCTGCGCTTGTCGGAGCTCGAGGACTGGAAGTCGGGGTGGCAGGCGTGAGCCCGCGCGAACCCCGTGCTCCCCGCGTTCGTCGTCAGCGCGGTGCGCAGGAGTCGCTCGGTGCCGTCGTCCTCGGCTTCGAGTCGATCATCGTGTTCCTCGGCGGTCTCGTCGTCTACGGCCTCAAGGTGCTCCCCGCGGGCATCGAGCCGTGGTGGGGGATCGTCGGCGGTGTCGTCATGGCGATCGCGATGGTGGCGGTGTCGGGATCGCTCCGGCACCGGTGGGCGTTGTTCGCCGGGTGGGCTCTGCAGGTGATCCTGCTGCTCGGCGGTCTGCTCGTTCCGGCCCTCGCCGTGGTCGCCGTCATTTTCGGTGGCATGTGGGCGTATGCGACGATCAAGGGAGCGGCGCTCGATCGGCAGAACGCACGACGCGCCGCTTCCCCCGACCTCTCGAACGGAGAATGACCCATGGCTACCGAAGAGACCCTCGTCCTGGTCAAGCCCGACGGCGTCGCCCGCGGCCTGACCGGCGCCATCCTGGCCCGTATCGAGGCTAAGGGCTACGCCCTCGTCGACATCCGCCTCGTCGAGCCCGACCGCGAGACCCTCGCCCAGCACTACGCCGAGCACGAGGGAAAGCCGTTCTACGAGCCGCTGCTCGAGTTCATGATGTCGGGCCCCTCCGTCGCGATCCGCCTCGCCGGCAACCGCGTCATCGAGGGCTTCCGCTCGCTCGCGGGCACGACCGATCCCACCGCCGCCGCCCCCGGCACGATCCGCGGCGACTTCGGCCGCGACTGGGGCCTCAAGGTGCAGCAGAACCTCGTCCACGGATCCGACAGCGTCGAGTCGGCCGAACGCGAGCTCGCGATCTGGTTCGCCTGATCCCGGATGCCGTGAAGGCCGCCGCCCCGCGAGGGTGGCGGCCTTCGTCGTTCGAGGGCGAGGTGGCTGAGCACCGCGAGGTCGCCGAGCCGGTCAGAGCAACGGGCCCCCGCGGGGCAGGTCCGTCAGGAGCGCGAGACGCGTGCCCGGCGTCCCGCCGCCAACCATGACACCGGTCCGAGTACGGGGACCACCGAGATCACCAGCGCCCACATGAGCACGACCGTCGACGGGAGGTGTCTCGCGCGCCGGGAGAGGCTCCCGATGGCCGACACGGCAAAACCGAATGCCACGAGCGCGACCGCCGACCAGACGAGATCGTACGCGGCGGGCATCAGTGGGTTCACGGCATCCATCCCTCGACGCGAGGACACGAGGGGCCGCGCCCACCAGGTCAGAGCTGGGCGAGAACGTTCAGCCGCACCTGCGCGATCACTGCGACCACTGCGAACGCCACGATCGTCATGAGCGGCACCCATGCCATGAGCCGGTCGGCGATCTCGCGGACCCGCTCTCGAGGGATCACGCCCTCGCGCAGCACGTGCAGCGTCACGACGAAGAACGACGGGATCACGACAGACCACGTCACCATGCACCAGGGGCACAGCGTCGACAGGACGAAGAGGCTCTGCGAGATGAGCCAGATGACGAAGGTCAGCGCGAAGGCGAAACCGACCCAGAACAGCGCCCAGAACCACTGCGCGAACCGCGCGCCGGCCAGCAGCGCCATTCCGACGACGATGGGCGCGATCCACGCGGCGAGTCCGATGATCGGGTTGGGGAAGCCGAACACGCTGCCCTGTGACGACTGCAGATTCGTCGAGCACTGGACCAGCACGCTGAAGTCACAGGATGCCGCGCTGCCCGGGTTCTCGAGCTGGTGGAAGCGCTCCATGGTGAGGGAGAACGCCGCCCACCAGCCCACGACCCCCGCGAAGATCAGCCAGATCGCGACCACGACCGGACGGCGGGGGGTGACGGTTTCACTCATGCCGCGATTCTCTCACCGACGCCCTATGGGGTCGCTTTGAAGGCGGTCGCTCCACCTTGGTTCGTCTGACGATGGACTCGCGCCGTCGCGGGGCCGGCAGGCGATGTCGCGTCCGAGCGCAGCAACGGTCCAGGAGCGCTCACTCATGAGTGCGGTAAACGATGTGGTCTACCACCTGCCCCGTGAATACGTCCATGTTGGGTGGTGGGCCGCCGAAGACCTCCGCATAACGCTCTTCCCATCTTTTGACTGAGGAGGTATACGCCGCGTTGTCATGCGCCGCTATCGGGCTGGCTGGCCCCTCGAGCAGGACGCGCTGAACGTTTTCGGGGGTCGATCCGTAGGGGTTGCCGTCGAGCATCGGAACGACGTCCGTCATGTGTTGAAACGCGTAGACAGGTATGTGCGACGGGATGTCGAAACTATCGCTAGGGGTTCCGTTGGTGACGATTCCGACCGTGTTGTATGGAAACTGCGAGTCGGACGCGAGACTAGCCGCCGTGATTCCTCCTTGGCTGAATCCCGCGAGGACGACATTGCTCCCCTGCGGGATCCCAGCATCCTGCATTGCTTCCAATACGGCACGTTCGTAGACAGTGCGCATGTCCGGGTCGTGCATGATCAGTGCAACGTTTGAGTCCCGGTCGTTGAGAGCGCCCGTGTCTGAGAACAATTGCCAGTCCTGCGTTGACGGTAGGGATACGAACCACTTCTCGGTGCCGTCAGGCCCAACGACCTTCTTGATGTCGATGACGGTGGCGTCCTCACCGCCCATCAGATCCGTCGTGCCGTTGACGCTTACGAGATCCGACAGCGACGTGATCTCCGTCACGTTCTGAGCTCGATCCCACGCGTCGCGTCTTGGTCCTGAGAGCAGCGATGGGTCGAGTTCCTCGACATCGGTAGACGGCTGTAGATAATTCTTGCCAGCGCCGCCGACCATTGAACCGACAACGCCGAGCGTCGGCCCGCCCAGAGCGGTCATTAGCAAAGCGCCGGCCGATGGCAACATTTCTGCGAGAACACGAGAAATCTCATCCTGACCCTTTCGCACAAGAGGGCCAAGCTCGGACATCAGCGCTCCGAGCGCGCACATTGCCTCAAGCAGTTCGATGACGAGTCGGCTAGCGGACTGCACGAGGTCAGCCGCAGCACGTGCAAACTGCTCGACTCTGTCCGCCAGATCGAAGGGGTTGAGCGTCCAAGAGAAGAGTTTCTCGGAGAACTGTACGAGTGAAACAAGGGCGTCGCAGACAAAAGATCGCGTTGCTTCTACAACGCGCGACGCAAGTCTCAGGGCTGCCGCGGTTGATGCCGTCCATTCCACAGCGTCAAGGGTCAAACGCTGCAGATCCTCACATCGTTCGCGTGAGGCGCGGACGGTTCTCCCGTCGAGTTCGTTTACGGACGTACGTGCCAGCTCAACGAGGTCGGAGGTCCTGGCGAGGGCTGCCGAAACGTCTTCCCAGGATGAAGCGGTCGCCGCGACAACTCCGGGCTCGCCCACGAGTTGGTCAAGCCAGTCGCGCAACGGCTGGACGTACTGCAACACGAGTCCAGAGATTCCGGGGAGCTGGGCACAGGCATCCCCACCTGTCCCGACAGTCGGCAAATTCGCGGCCCAGGTGCCTTCGGCGATTCGCGCCGCGAGAATCGTCGTCCCGCTCACAGGTCTGCTCTCGCGAAGTTCTCGACAGCTTGCTCTTCGACAGTGGCGAACAATTCGGCGGCTTTCTGGACACCCTCGGCTGAGCGTTCGGCCAGCGCCGCAGCCTTAGATAGTAGGCCGCGAGCCTCCGTCGCCAGGGCGGTCGCGAGGGGAGAGACCAGCCCACGGTTCAGCGCGCCGAATGCGTCGCCGGGTAAATCCGCGCGAACCTTAACGACGGACGCTTCTAAGACAGTCGCAGCCTCCTGCAATAACGCGGCTTGCTTTTTCAGTAGGCGCCCGTCTATTTCGATGTGTTGATTTGCCGCGGTCATCGGTGTTCGTCCTTTGCAATGCTCTTGGCGTCTTCCATCGAGATGGAGCCATCGCCTCTTACCGCCACGTCGAGTTCTTGGAATGTTGAGCTCAGATCGATGAGCGTGTCCTTCGAGTCTCGGAACGACAGCTGCAGGTAAGTGGAAGGAGGTGGCGTGTTGCTGAGCACGACGTCGATGACTTCGCCTACCAACTTGGTCGAGACGGCTTTGTTCGACTCCTCGGTGATCTCGAGGGTCCCTCCGACGTAAAGCGTTTCCACGAAACCCGATAGACCGACCTCAGCCCACGCTGCGGAGATTCCTAGCTCAGCTTCCTGCAGCGCGTCAGGGATCCGTGCCCTGTAGGACTCGTCGTGAAAAGGGAGTTGGCTACACCCTGCTACGGCGGCGCCGACCGTGAACAGGATTGCTGCGGCCACGATCATGCGCGCACGACGCCTCATGCGCTCACCCCCAAGCCGCGAGCGCCCGTCAGGTCTGCGTCGCTATAAGCGGTCGCGAGGTCATCGAGTTCTCCGCAGATCCGGGCGAGGAGTGTCGTGTGACCTGCAAGAAGAACGCTGAACTGGACCTGAGCTAATGCGTAGGCCCGCTGGGCTTCACCGCTCCACATCGTGCTCAGTACAGCGGTCTCACGCGTCAGTGTCTCGACGAGAGCGTCAATCTGAGCGCTGGCGGCCCTGATGCTCTGCGACGTAGTCGCTAACCGAGCTGGAACTACTTCCAGATGCTCCATCATGAGCGCCTCGTTTCCGAGGTCGGACCCGCGTTCTCATCGTCAATCCTCTGACGCGTAGCAGCAACGAGCAGCGATGTCTCGCCGAGGCATTCTGACATCCGGTGGAGAGCTGCGTCCGCCGCGTCACGCTGGGCCTCGCGGACGGTGTTGGTGACGATACGAGACAACGTCGCCGCGTCGAGGTTCATCGCATTCGATGAGATGTCGATGCGCTGTACTCGCCCTCCGGCTGATGCAGACACGCTCACCTCTCGGCGGGCCGAGCTTCGCGACGCGGTGGCGGTGCGGACATCGGCCGCCATCCGCGCGGTTTCCTCCGACATCGCGCGCACCTCAGCGGTCTGAGATTGAACGCGCGCACGCGCTCGCTCCAGAGCAGTGATCGAGTCATCAAATAAGGTCACGTTGGCCCCCTCGCCGGAGCTTCGAACATATCGATTGGGTCGGACGCACCAAAACCCCCTGTGGATAACATCGCGCCGACGTGCTTCGTGGGCGTTCTCGGCGGTTCGTGCGATAATGAAGGCTGATGTGACCGCGGCCGCGCCGCAGGAACATCACCCAGAAGACTTCGGGCGATGACCGCCCTTCGCAGCACGAGCCGCAGGCCGGCTGCAGACCGAGTGAGTTCGCGGCCCCGCCGGGTGCGGCGCTGCATGAGATTTCGTCGGACGACGCGCGGTGTCGTCCGCCAGGGAGTACCCCGACATGGCCGATGTGACAGACGAACAGAACCCCACCGACGAGACGCCGATCTCTCCGGACACCGCCACCTCCGACGCCACCCCCGCGGTCGACGAAGAAGAGGCGGCGGTCCAGGATGCCGAAGACGCGGCCGCCGACGACACCGAGGCGCCCGCGGTGCTCGACGTGGAGGACATCCCCGCCGCCACGGACGACCCGTCCGAGGTGGACGCGTCGGAGCTGTCCCCACCGGCCGCGGACAAGGTCGAGTCGATCGCGGAGGCCGAGGTGCCGGCATCCGGTTCCGTTTCGGATGAGTCCGCGTCCGCCGAGGCGGCGACGGAGCAGCCCGAGGTCAATCCCGCCGAGCCCGAGACTCCGGCTCAGCTCAAGACCCCTGCCGAGCCCGAGAAGCCCGCCCGTCCGACCGCCGTGTCGCTCGGCCTGCTCCCCGAGAACTTCGTGTCCGCCGTCTCGACGGCCCTGCACTTCTACGCGCCCGCGCTTCCGCCCGTCGTAATCCGCGATGACTTCGATGACCGCGACGACGAGGGCCCCAGCGAGCGCGTCTCGGCGAACGCCCGCCGTCGCAACCGCCGCCGCGGGGGACCGAACGACAACCGTGACGATGCCCCCGAGGCTCCCGCCGCGCCCCCCGTGCGTCAGCGCGCGGTCGAGGTCATCACCGAGCCCCAGCGGATCAAGGGTTCCACGCGCCTCGAGGCGAAGAAGCAGCGTCGCCGCGACGGTCGCGAGGCCGGGCGCCGTCGCCCCGTCGTCACCGAGGCCGAGTTCCTCGCCCGCCGCGAGGCCGTTGACCGCGTCATGGTCGTACGGTCCAAGGCCGGTCGCATCCAGATCGCGGTGCTCGAAGACAACGTGCTCGTCGAGCACTACGTCGCCCGCAACCAGGACGCCTCGCTCATCGGCAATGTCTACCTCGGCCGCGTGCAGAACGTGCTGCCCAGCATGGAGGCCGCGTTCGTCGACATCGGTCGCGGCCGCAACGCCGTGCTGTACTCCGGCGAGGTCGACTGGGACGGCGTGGAGACCAACAACCAGCCGCGTCGCATCGAGCTCGCCCTCAAGTCGGGCGACCGCGTTCTCGTGCAGGTCACGAAGGACCCCGTGGGCCACAAGGGCGCGCGTCTGACGAGCCAGATCTCGCTCCCCGGCCGCTACCTGGTCTACGTGCCCAACGGCACGATGAACGGCATCTCGCGCAAGCTCCCCGACACCGAGCGAGCGCGCCTGAAGAAGATCCTCAAGGAGGTGCTCCCCGAGTCGTCGGGCGTGATCGTGCGCACGGCCGCCGAGGGCGCCACCGAAGAGCAGCTGACCCTCGACGTGCAGCGCCTCACCTCGCAGTGGGAGCACGTCTCGAGCCAGGTCAAGACGATCCAGGCGCCCGCCCTGCTGCACTCCGAGCCCGATCTGCTGGTCAAAATCGTGCGCGATGTCTTCAACGAGGACTTCACCCGCATGCTCATCCAGGGCGACGAGGCGCTGCAGACGATCTCGTCGTACCTGCAGGGCGTCGCCCCCGACCTGCTCGAGCGGGTCGAGAAGTACGAGGGCGAGCAGGACCCGTTCGACGCGTTCCGCGTGACCGAGCAGATCGAGAAGGCGCTCGACCGCAAGGTCTGGCTGCCCTCGGGCGGCTCGCTCGTGATCGACCGCACCGAGGCCATGACGGTCGTCGACGTCAACACCGGCAAGTTCGTCGGCTCGGGCGGAAACCTCGAAGAGACCGTCACCAAGAACAACCTCGAAGCGGCCGAAGAGATCGTGCGCCAGCTGCGCCTGCGCGACATCGGCGGCATCATCGTCGTCGACTTCATCGACATGGTGCTCGAGTCCAACCGCGACCTCGTGCTGCGCCGCCTCATCGAGTGCCTGAGCCGCGACCGCACGAAGCACCAGGTCGCCGAGGTGACCTCGCTGGGGCTCGTGCAGATGACCCGCAAGAAGCTCGGTCTCGGCCTGCTCGAAACCTTCAGCGAGGCGTGCGAGGTCTGCGCCGGTCGCGGCGTCATCGTGCACCACGACCCGGTCGTCAAGCACCGTCCCGCGGGTTCGTCGAGCAACGGTGGCGGCAACGCGAACGGCGGATCGTCGAACCGTCGCGGACGCGGCGGCAACGGCGGCTCGAACGGCAACGCGTCGACCGGTGGCGCCAACGGCGTTAGCGCCGCGCAGGGCAACGGCGGGGCGAACGGCAACGGGGGAGCGGCGGCGCAGGTCGGCGGCACCCACGTCATCACCGAGGGCGTCAAGTCCGCTCTCGCGCAGATCGCCGCGTCGACCGTCAAGCCCACCATCGACGACCCGGCCCTCGTCGAGGCGGCGGTCGTGGCATCGGTCGAGGCCGTCCTCGAGGCGAAGACCGAGTCGGCGTCGGAGGCGCCCGCCCCGGCTCGCGAGAAGCGCCCCCGCAAGAAGCGCGAGCCCAAGGCGCCCCGCACCGAGAAGGACGCCCTGCTCGAGTCGGTCCTCGAGGCTCTGCCCGAGCCCAAGGCGCCCGGCCAGGGACGCTCGCGTCGTCGCGTCACCACCGCGGCCCTCACCGGCACCCCGGTGAACGCTCAGCCTTCGTCGGAGGCCTGAGCCCCGCTCATCCCGCGTGAGGGGTCGTTCTCCGTCGCCGAGCATCTCTCCCGGCGACGGAGATCGGCCCCTCACGCGTGTGTGCGAACGGGGACGGATGCCGCGGACTCGCTCCCGTCGTCAGGGATGAAGCCCGTGGAGCCGGACGCTCAGGGGTGAGGGCGGCGCTCACGTGCGGTGATCCGCAGTCCCGAGGCGCGCAGGCGCCGCACGAGCTCCTTGCCGCCGACGTACTCCGCCCCCGCGCGGATGAGGTCGGCGTGGCGCTCGTCGGGCACGTCATAATGGTCGAGGTCGAACGCACGGCGCGGGATTCCGGCCGCTGCGGCGAAGTCGTGCAGTTCGTCGAGATCGCTGTCGCTGACCAGGTGAGCCCACAAACGTCCGTGCGCGGGCCACTGGGGATCATCGATCAGGATTGCCATTCCGCGATCCTACGGTCGACACGCGGGTCGAATGCTTTTGCCGGATGCCTCCGGGTGAGCTAAACTTGACCCTTGGTGCGTCGCGTCCACTCCTGACAGGAGCGTGACCCCGCGGGCTCTGCTCGCCGGATCGCACCGAGACTTGGGTCGTCAGACCCTCCCGACGTCATCAGACAACCGGAGCTCCGCGCTCCCGAACGAAAACAGGTGTGAAGTGGTTTACGCAGTTGTGCGCGCCGGCGGCCGCCAGGAGAAGGTCCAGGTCGGCACGGTCGTCGTGCTCGACCGCCAGAAGGCGAAGATCGGCGAGAGCATCCAGCTGCCCGCCGTCCTGTTCGTCGACGGCGACGCGGTCACGACCGACGCCGACAAGCTCGCGAAGGTCTCGGTCACGGCCGAGGTGCTCGGCGAGGAGCGCGGTCCGAAGATCGTGATCCAGAAGTTCAAGAACAAGACCGGCTACAAGAAGCGCCAGGGCCACCGTCAGGACCTCACGCGCGTCAAGATCACCGGCATCAAGTAAGAGCCAGGAGACGCAGAGATGGCACACAAAAAGGGCGCAAGCTCCACCCGTAACGGTCGTGATTCCAACGCACAGCGCCTCGGCGTGAAGCGTTTCGGCGGCCAGGTCGTCCTCGCCGGCGAGATCATCGTCCGCCAGCGCGGCACGCACTTCCACCCCGGCGCCAACGTCGGCCGTGGTGGCGACGACACGCTGTTCGCCCTGGCACCCGGTGCGGTCCAGTTCGGCGCGAAGGGCGGCCGCAAGGTCGTCAACATCGTCACCGCAGCAGCGGAGTAATTCCCGCGCTTCGGCGCACGAGGGGGTGGGCGGCTGCCCACCCCCTCTTCTTTTTTCGAGTCGGCTTCGCCGGCCACACCCGGAAGGACCCGCCATGGTCACCTTCGTCGACCGCGTGACCCTGCACCTGCGTGCAGGAAAGGGCGGCAACGGCTGCGTCTCGGTGCGCCGTGAGAAGTTCAAGCCGCTGGCCGGTCCCGACGGCGGCAACGGAGGTAGCGGCGGCGACGTCGTGCTCGTCGCCGACCCGCAGACCACGACCCTGCTGTCGTACCACCACTCGCCGCACCGCTCCGCGGGCAACGGCGGGTTTGGCATGGGCGACCACCGCTCCGGTGCGCTCGGCGAGGACCAGGAGCTTCCGGTGCCGCTCGGCACGGTTGTCAAGGACGTGGACGGAAACGTGCTCGTCGACATGCTCACCCCTGGGATGCGCTTCGTTGCCGCTCCGGGCGGCCTGGGCGGCCTGGGCAACGCGGCGCTGTCGTCTCCGAAGCGCAAGGCACCCGGTTTCGCCCTGCTCGGAACCCCGGGATACGAGGGCGACATCGTCCTCGAGCTGAAGACCGTCGCCGACGTGGCGCTGGTCGGTTTCCCTTCCGCGGGCAAGTCGAGTCTGATCGCCGCGGTCTCTGCCGCGCGCCCCAAGATCGCCGACTATCCGTTCACGACGCTGCACCCGAACCTCGGTGTCGTGCAGGCGGGCGACGCGCGCTTCACGATCGCCGACGTGCCCGGACTCATCGAGGGCGCCAGCGAGGGCAAGGGCCTGGGCCTGGAGTTCCTGCGCCACGTCGAGCGGTGCACCGCTCTTGTGCACGTCCTCGACTGCGCCACTCTCGATCCCGGCCGCGACCCGCTGAGCGACCTCGACATCATCCTCGCCGAGCTGGCGGCTTACCCGGTTCCCGAGGGCCAGGTTCCGCTGCTCGACCGCCCGCAGATCATCGCCCTGAACAAGGTCGACGTCCCCGAGGCGCACGAGCTCGCCGACTTCGTGCGTCCGGATCTCGAGGCCCGCGGTTTCCGCGTGTTCGAGATCTCGACCGTCAGCCGCGCGGGCCTGCGCGAACTCACGTTCGCTCTCGGTGAGATCGTCGAGGAGCACCGCCTCGCCACGATCGATCAGACGCCGCCCGAGCGCGTCGTCATCCGCCCCCGCGGCGCCGAGAAGGACTTCACCATCAAGGTCGAGGGCGGCACGTACGGGCCGGTCTACCGGATCCTCGGCGACAAGCCCGTCAAATGGGTGCAGCAGACCGACTTCCAGAACGAAGAGGCCGTCGGCTACCTCGCCGATCGTCTCGCCCGTCTGGGCGTCGAGGATGGACTGTTCCGCGCCGGGGCGGTCGCGGGTGCGACCGTCGTCATCGGCCCCGGCGACGGCATCGTCTTCGACTGGGAGCCCACGCTCACCTCGGCCGCCGAGCTCATGACCGCGCCGCGCGGCACCGACCCGCGTCTCGTGCAGAACCCGCGCCGCACCTCGTCGGAGCGTCGCGAGCAGTACCACGAGCGGATGGATGCCAAGGCCGATGCCCGCGCCGAGCTCGAGGCCGAGCGCCGCGCGGCGCGTGCCGCAGGCATCACCCCCGACGGCGACTCCTCCCGGCTCGAGTTCGAGGACGAGGAGCGGTGACCGCGACGACGCGCGCCGACATCCCCGGCGCGGCCCGCGTCGTGGTGAAGGTCGGTTCGTCGTCGATCAGCGGCGACGGTGCCCACCGCATCGACACGATCGTCGAGGCCCTGTCGCGTGCGCACGGCGCGGGCACCGAGGTCGTGCTCGTGTCGTCGGGTGCCATCGCCACCGCACTGCCCCTGCTCGATCTCGAGGGCCGTCCGAACGACCTTGCAACGCAGCAGGCTGCGGCGGCGGTCGGTCAGAACGTCCTCATGTGGCGCTACCAGACCTCGCTCGACCGCTTCGGTCTGCTCGCGGGTCAGGTGCTGCTGACGGCGGGCGACCTCGAGAACGCCACGCACCGCTCCAACGCGCGCCGCGCGATGGAACGCCTGCTGGGTCTCGGCATCCTGCCCATCGTGAACGAGAACGACACCGTCGCCACCCACGAGATCCGTTTCGGCGACAACGACCGACTGGCCGCCCTCGTCGCCCAGTTGATCGGTGCCGACGTCCTCGTGCTCCTCAGCGACATCGAGACGCTCTTCACGCTCCCGCCCAGCGAGCCCGGCGCCCGACCCATCACCGACGTCGCGTGGGGCGATGACCTGTCGCAGTTCGAGTTCGGCGCGGGAGTGGTCAACGGCGTCGGCACCGGGGGAGCGGCGACCAAGGCGTCCGCGGCCAAGCTCGCCTCGACCGCGGGGGTGGGCGTACTCGTCACGAGCGCCGACCTCGTGGCATCCGCTCTCTCGGGCGAGGGTGTCGGCACCTGGTTCGCTCCCAATCCTGACCCCGTCACCCTGGCGACCGGCCCCGTGGGCGCCGTGACCCGCGCCGGTACACTGAGCGCATGACCGTGATCGCCGCCTCCGTCGACGAGCGCCTGCGTCTGGCCAAGGACGCGGCGCGAGAGATCGGTCTGCTCGATTCCGCGCGCAAGACGGCGCTCCTGCACGCGGTCGCCGACGCGCTCGAGACCTCTTCGTCGGAGATCGTCGCGGCCAACGCCGAGGATCTCGACAGAGGGCGCCACGATGCCATCGGCGAGGCGCTCCTCGACAGGCTGCGTCTCGACGACACGCGCGTGACCGCCCTCGCCGCGGCGGTCCGCGATGTCGCGGAGCTTCCCGATCCGGTCGGCCGCGTGCTCGACCGCCGGACCCTGCCCAACGGCCTGCAACTCGAGAAGGTCGCGGTGCCCTTCGGTGTGGTCGGGTCGATCTACGAGGCCCGACCCAACGTGACCGTCGACATCGCCTCGCTCGCCCTGCGTTCCGGCAACGCCGTGGTCCTGCGCGGAGGATCGGCGGCGCAGAGCAGCAATGCCACGCTCGTCCGGGTCATGCGCGACGCGCTCTCGCAACACGGGGTGAGCCCCGAGGCCATCCAGAGCGTCGACGACTTCGGTCGAGACGGGGCGAAGGCCCTGATGAACGCGCGCGGGCTCGTCGACGTGCTCGTGCCGCGGGGGAGCGCCGGTCTCATCGAGACCGTCGTCACCGAGTCGACCGTGCCGGTGATCGAGACCGGCGCCGGGGTGGTCCACGTCTACCTCGACGCCACGGCCCGCGACGACTGGGCCCGCGACATCGTCCTCAACGCCAAGACGCAGCGGCCGAGCGTCTGCAACGCCGTCGAGACCGTGCTCGTACACCGCGACGCCGCCGACCGGTTGCTGCCCGAGCTCCTGGCATCCCTCGTCGACGCCGGCGTCACGGTGCACGGCGACGCCGACACGCGCGCGCACGATGCGCGGGTCGTGCCGGCCACCGACGAGGACTGGTCGCTCGAGTACGGCACCCTCGACCTCGCCGTCCGCGTGGTGGACGACCTCGATGACGCCCTCGCGCACATCCGTCGCTACTCGACCCACCACACCGAGTCGATCATCACCGACGATTCCGCGGCCGCCGATCGTTTCCTCGCTGAGGTCGACTCCGCCGTGGTCCTGGTGAACGCCTCGACGCGCTTCACCGACGGAGGCGAGTTCGGCTTCGGGGCCGAGGTCGGCATCTCCACCCAGAAACTTCACGCCCGCGGACCCATGGGCCTCGCCGAGCTGACGAGCACCAAGTGGCTCGGGCGCGGCGACGGCCAGGTACGCGCCTGACCGCCTAAAATGAGACGCGCGCCTCGCGCAGACCTCTGATCGGAGCACTGATGACTTTCGTCGCACTTCTGGCCCAAGCCGCAGAAGAAGGCGCCCACCACGGTGGCAACGTGCAGGCCCAGACCTTCTGGTACGGCGCCGTCGCGTTCCTCACCTTCGTGGCCCTGAGCCTCGTGACGCTGTCGTACCGCAACGTGTCGAACCGTCACGCGCACAAGGCGGCGGCGTACACCCAGAAGCACGGGACGCCCACCCCCGAGGCGCACGGCCACTGAGGCCCACCGTATGTCGGTGACGCGCGCCCCTCGCATCGGGGTCATGGGTGGGACGTTCGATCCCATCCATCACGGTCACCTGGTCGCCGCCAGCGAGGTCGCCCAATCGTTCGATCTCGATGAGGTCGTCTTCGTGCCGACGGGGCGTCCGTGGCAGAAGGACGACGTCACCGAGAGCGAGCACCGCTACCTGATGACGGTGATTGCCACGGCATCCAATCCCCAGTTCACGGTGAGCCGCGTCGACGTCGATCGCGCGGGGCCCACGTACACGATCGACACCTTGCGCGACCTGCAGGAGCAGCGTCCCGGTGCGGAGCTGTTCTTCATCACCGGCGCAGACGCGGTCGCGCAGATCCTCAGCTGGCGCAACCACCAGGAGCTCTGGGATCTGGCGCACTTCGTGGCGGTGTCCCGGCCGGGTCACGTCCTCACGACCGAGGGGCTCCCATCCCAGAACGTGAGCCAGTTGGAGATCCCCGCCCTGTCGATCTCGTCCACAGACTGCCGCGCCCGTGTGCGCCGAGGCCACCCCGTGTGGTACCTCGTGCCCGACGGCGTCGTGCAGTACATCGCGAAGCACCACCTCTACCGGAGCACAGCATGAGCACTCCCGAGAACCCCGAGACTCCCGCGCTGACCCGCCGTCAGTTGCGCGAGCTCCGCCAGACCGGCGCGACGCCCATCATCGTTCCGCAGCCCGAGGGCGAGACTCCGGATGCCGAGACCCCGGCCGCTCCGATCGAGTCGGCCGAGGCGCCGATCGTCGATCGCGTGCCCGAGCGCGGCGCCGACGAGAGCGCGGGCGAGGAGCACGCCGCGTCGGACCACGCCGAGGCCGAGCCCGCGACGCCAGAGCACGAGCCCGCCGTGTCCGAGGAGCCCGCGCCCGTCGAGCAGCGCGACGAACCCTTCGCGCCCGCTCTGCGCCCCGACGCGTTTGACGGGTCCTTGGGCGACGGCGACTTCGGTGTCACCGGTCTCACGCGTCGACAGGTCCGTGCGCAGGAGAAGATCCGCACGGCCGCGGTCCCCGTCATCAGCTCCGACCTCGAGTCGTCGATGTCGCGCCAGAACACCGCTCCGGCACCGCAGGCCGAAGAAGAGTCCGCTCTGCCCGCCATCTTCCGTCCCGCCGCCCCCGACACCGCCGAGAGCCCGATCTCGTCGGACGAGACCGGACCCGGCGCCTCGGTCGTCAACCCCGCGCTCGGCTCCGAGCTGCTGGACGGGGCAAACCCCGAGGTCTCGCTCCCCGCGTCGTTCGATCAGCTCATCTCGCGCAACGCCGCAGCGAGCGGCGCCGTGTCGACCCCGAACGCGCTGATCCTGTCGCAGACCCCCGCCGGCGTTCCTCTGGTCGGTCCCGTCACGGCGACCGGTGAGGTCATGATCACGGGCACGTTCGAGCTGCCCGAGGGTCTGGGCTCGGTCGGTCACGCTCCCGGCACCACCGACGGCCGCGACGCCGACGCCGTGCTCCTCGACGGCGAGCTTCCGCCCGCCTCGTCCCCCACCCCGATTGCGGCGAGTGCCGCGATCAGCACCGTCAAGCAGCCCGGCGAGATCATCCGCCCGCCGGCGCCCGAGAAGGGGAGCAAGCTCCTCATCGGGCTCATCATCACGACCGGTGCTCTCTTCCTGGCGGTGGCCGTCACCCTCGGCCTCGCCTTCACGACAGGAGTCTTCCGATGACAGCCACCGACAACGGTCGCGAGATGGCGCAGATCGCCGCTCTCGCCGCCGACGCGAAGGGCGGCGACGACATCGTCGCGCTCGACGTGTCCGAACCCCTCCCGCTCGTCGACATCTTCCTCCTCGTCACCGGTCGCAACGAGCGCAACGTCGCCGCGATCGCCGACGAGGTCGAAGAGAAGCTCCTCGAGCACGGCCACAAGCGCGTGCGTCGCGAGGGCCGACAGGAGTCCCGCTGGGTCCTGCTCGACTTCGGAGACCTTGTCGTCCACGTCTTCCACGAGGAAGAGCGTGTCTACTACGGCCTCGAGCGGCTCTGGAAGGACTGCCCGGTCGTCCCGATCGAGCTGCCGACCCCGGCGAACGCCACCGACTGACGATCCTGCCGTCGACGCCCTCTGCCCCCGCGGCAGGGGGCGTTCTCGTTCGTACGCCGGATTCATAGACGCGACAGCGCATGCTGGGTCGGTGTCACCGACCTCGCACCGCGTCCGCCGCAACCGGCGTCGGCTCCTGCTCATCGTCGCCGCCGTCGTCACCACGGCCGTCGTGGGCGCCGTGGCCTTCGTCGCGGTCAATCTCGCCGGCGCGGCCAACGGCATCCATCATTCCGATGCCGAGCTGCCCACCGCCGCTCCGGGAGTCGCCCAAGACGAGGGCGAGCAGAACATCCTCATCATGGGCCTAGACAGTCGGGTCGACGAGGACGGCAAGCCGTACCCCCAGGAGATCTACGACGCGATCCACGCCGAGGACGCATCGGTGGGCGGCTACAACACCAACGTGCTGATGTACGTGCACATCCCCGCCGGCGGCGGGCAAGCGGTCGCCGTGTCGATCCCGCGCGACGACTACGTCGACTACGCGGGCGCTCCGGGTGGGACGAAGAAGGGCAAGATCAAAGAGGCGTACGGGCGGGCTTTCGCCGCGAAGAACGACGAGCTCCGCGCGGCGGGCGTCTCGGAGGACGACGCCTATCAGCAGGCCCGCGACGCCGCACGCACCGAAGAGATGCAGACCGTGTCGCAATTCTTGGGCGGCGTCCCGATCGACCACTTCGTCGAGGTGACGATGGCGGCGTTCTACCGGGTCGCACAGGCCGTCCAGCCGATCTCGGTGTGCCTCAACCACGCGACCGCCGACACCTACTCGGGAGCGGACTTCGTCGCGGGGGAGCAGCAGATCGACGCCGCACAGGCGATGGCGTTCGTCCGCCAGCGTCGCGACACGAAGTACGACGACGTCTTCCTCACCGACCTCGACCGCACGCGCCGTCAGCAGGCGTTCATGGTGTCGCTCGCGTTGAAGCTGCGCGACGCGCAGACCTTCACCGACTTCGGGCGCCTGCAGGACCTGCTCGACACCGCGAAGCAGTACGTGGCCGTCGACAAGGGCTTCGACCTGCTCAGCCTCGCCTCGACGGCCCAGCGCCTCGCCGGGGGAGACGTGACGTTCCAGACGCTCCCGGTCGAGCGCTTCGGCACGGTCGACGGCGAGAGCGTGAACATCGTCGACCAGAAGGCCATCGCGGCTCAGGTCGGTGCCCTGCTCCACCCGGCTCCCGCGGCGACGACGGATTCCGGGACGGATGCCACCCCGGACCCGACCGATGCGCCCGCGACGAGCGCTCCCGCGGCGTCTCCTTCCCCGACGTCGTCGGTGTACACCGACTCGCAGCAGCCGATGCGCGCGGGGTCGGTGCCCTGCGTGAACTGAGGCGTGCTCAGCCGTACCGCTCGCGGTACCGGAGCTCGGCGGCCGGGTGCAGGGCGATCGGCGAGGTGTCGATGAGACTCGCCGGCGTCAGATATTGGATGCCGAGCGCATCGGGCGCAACGAGCTCGGGGGCGTCGTCGATGAGTGCGTCGACGAGGGCGCGAGCGAGCGAATCGGCGAGGTCGGCGCGCGCGAGCAGGAGGTTCGCGACGCCGATTGTGGGGACGGCCCTGGTGGCGCCGTAGACGCCGGAGGGGATCGTCGTGGCGGCGTACACGTCCGGGAACCGCGCGCTGAGCGCCGCGAGAGCGGGGGTCGTGTCGATCACCGAGACCGGGACCTGCTCGGCGAGGGCGGCGATCTGCGGGGTCGGCACCCCGCCCGACCAGAAGAACGCGTCGATCCGTCCCGCGGCGAGATCGTCGACGGCACCGCGGAACGTGCGTTCCACCGTCCGGGGCCCCGCGCCGCTCGACGGGTCGAGTCCGGAGGCGTCGAGCACCCGTCTCGCCGTCGCCGCAGCGCCCGACCCCGGGGCGCCGAGCGACACCGTGCGCCCCGCCAGGTCGGCGAGCCGCGAGATCCCCGCGTCCGCGCGCACGATGCACTGCAGGTAGTTCTGGTAGACGCGTCCGATCGCGACGATGTCGTCCGCGGCATCCGCTGCCGAATCCACCAGCGAGAGCCCGAGGTCCACGCGGCGCTCCCGCAGAAGACGGAGGTTGTCGATGCTGCCCTCGCTCTGCAGCGGCGAGACCGAGACCGCGGTCGACGACGCGGTCGCGGCCGCGAGCAGTTGACCGAACTCGAGGTAGCTGCCGCCCGGCTCGCCGCAGCCGAGGACGAGGGGCGTCGATGCGGGCGTGGAGCACGCGGCGAGCGAGAGGGCGCCGGCACCCGCGACGACCGAGAAGAATGCGCGTCGGGTCAGAGCCGTCACCGCCGCCTCCACTCGAGTCGCGCGGCGAGGCCGCCCCTGGCCGAGCGCTCGAGGTGCAGGGTGCCGCCGGCCGCCCGCATCAGCTCGGCGACGATCGCCAGGCCCAGGCCGGTCCCCGGTGTCGACCGGTGGGCGCCCGCGCGCCAGAACCGGGTGCCCATGCTCTCGAGGTCGGCGTCGGCGAGATGCGCGCCCGAATCGTCGACGCGCAGTGTCACGCCCTCACCGTCGTCGTCCAGGGTCAGACCCACACGGGCTCCTCGCCCGGCGTAGTTGGCGGCGTTGTCGAGCAGTACCTGCACCATCTCGTCGAGGTCCGCTCGGCCGCACGGCACCGCGACGACCGTGTCGTCCGCGTCCTCCAGCGTCACGCCCGCCTCGTCGAGCCGCCACCGGTGCAGATCCCCGAGCTCGGATGCCGACACCCGGCACTCGCGCTCCGCCCCCTCGTCGCGCGCGGCGTCGTACCCCTGCCGCGAGGCCGAGGCCCGGTGCTCGGCGTTCGCGAGTGTCAGCATGCGTTCGACGGTGTGCTCCAGCCGATCGAGGTCGTGGTCGACCGCGGCAAGGTCGTCAGCGGCATCCGGATCCCGGGGGAGCGAGTCCACGCGCAAGCGGATGGCGGCCAGGGGAGTGCGCAACTGGTGCGACGCGTCGGCCACGAAGCCGCGCTGCTGCTCGAGTGTGTTCTCGACCTCGTCGGTCATGGTCGTGAACGCCCGGCTGAGCCGGCGGAGCTCGGGCGGCCCGGTCGGACGAAGGGGAACGGGCTCGCGGTGGGCGGTGAGCGCCGCGACCGCCGAATCGAGGGCGCGCACCGGCCGCAGGATCCACCGCGTCCACAGCAACGATGCCCCCATGAGCGCGGAGAGCAGGAGGAAGCCGACGACCGCCACGAGCGCCCACGCGGCACCGACATCGGCCTTCGCGCGTGCGAGGTCGACCTCGATCACCACCACACCGGTCGACAGATCGCCCGCGGCGATGACGGGGACGGCGACCAGTGCGGTGTCCGGCGCCCACGGGGTGACGCGCGGAAGAGACACCTGCGGGATGGCCCGCGACGCCGCCCCGGCGATGGAGCGCACATCGACGTCGGGCGAGAGGCCCCCGGCCGAGGCCACCGCGTCACCGCTCTCGTCGAGCACGAGCACGGCCTCGCCGTACACCGCGTGGAACCGGTCGACGTAGGTCTGCAGGCTCGATGTCCCGCCCTGCACGAGAGCCGTTCGGGCGCGCTGCACGACCTGATCGAGCGACGCCTGGCGCTGCAGGGCGACCTGCTGCGTCCGCGAGTCGGCGATCGACTGGGCGACGGGGATGAGCACCGCGATCACGGCGATGAGCCCGAAGACCAGCAACGGGAGCAGGACGCGCAGCTTCACCCGGCATCCTCGAGGCGGTATCCGAACCCGCGGACCGTCGTGATCGTGACCTCGGGGAGCTTCTGCCGCACCTGGCCCATGTGCACGTCGAACGATCGCGACGACGCCGCGTACGCGTCGCCCCACACCTCGTCGAGGATGACCCGGCGACTCACCACGGTCCCCGCGCGACGGGCGAGGGACAGCAGGATGCCGAATTCGTTGGGCGTGAGCGACACCTCGCGGTGTGCGACGCGGACGCGGCGGGCGTCGACGTCGATCGACACCTGGGAGGTCTCGACGCGCATCGGCTCCTCGGGCGGGCTGTACCGGCGTGTGACGGCAATCAGTCGGGCGAGGAGTTCGTGCAGACGCACGGGCTTGACCAGGTAGTCGTCGGCGCCGAGTGACAGCGCGCGGACCGTCGAGCGTTCGTCGCCTCTCGCTGTCACGACGATCACCGGGATCTGGGTGACCTCGCGCAGGTCGCGGAGCACATCGAGTCCATCGCGATCCTCGAGACCGAGGTCGAGGAGCACCGCCTGTGCGTCTCGGTGACGGAGGAGCACATCGCTGCCGCGTGACACCCGGGTGCACGTGTGACCGGCGCGGCCGAGGGCCGAGACGAGGGCCGCGGCGACGGAGCCGTCGTCCTCGGCGACGAGTACGTGCATGCTCCATCGTAGGCACAGGCTCCGCGGCCTCGCGGCCCACGAATGTAAGGCGACTGTAAGGATCTCGCCCGGCGGCGCCGGCGGCAGCAACGATGGCCGATACGCCTCGTCACCGCTGCCGGAGGCCTCTTCCGCCAGCGGTGACGAGACGACCAACGTCCCTCGACCGATCGGATTCCTCATGTCAACGACGACGACGATCCCCACGAGTCTGCGGCGTTCGATCTCGAACACGCTCAAAGGCTCGGCCGGCAACCTCGTGGAGTGGTACGACGTCTACGTCTACTCCGTGTTCGCGGTGTACTTCGAGTCGCAGTTCTTCAGTTCCGACGACAAGAACTCCACCATCTACGTGTGGGCGATCTTCGCCGTCACCTTCCTCATGCGGCCGATCGGCTCGTGGTTCTTCGGCCGCTTCGCCGACCGGCACGGTCGCCGTCTGTCGTTGACGGTGTCGGTGTCGCTCATGGCG
This sequence comes from Microbacterium testaceum StLB037, assembly GCF_900104345.1. Lineage (GTDB taxonomy): Bacteria > Actinomycetota > Actinomycetes > Actinomycetales > Microbacteriaceae > Microbacterium > Microbacterium testaceum_A. Next base: position 378,523 of record NZ_FNJN01000003.1, on the reverse strand, counting down.
TTCTGTTCGCTGGTGATCGCTTTCGCCCCCACGGCCGAGATGATCGGCGTCGGTGCCGTCATCATCCTCGTCTTCGCCCGTCTCGTTCAGGGCTTCGCGACCGGAGGCGAGTACGGCACGAGCGCGACCTACATGTCCGAGGCCGCCATGCCCGGTCGCCGCGGCTTCCTGTCGTCGTTCCACTACGTCACCCTCGTCGGCGGTCACGTGCTCGCACAGACCACGCTGCTGATCATGGTGCTCACCCTCGATGACGAGGCCATCACCGCGTGGGGCTGGCGCGTCGCCTTCGCGATCGGCGGTGTCGCCGCCGTGGCCGTGTTCTGGATGCGCCGCACGATGGACGAATCCCTCGAGAAGCACGTGCTCGACGACAACAAGGCGGGCCGCGCGAAGGACTCGGGCTCGATGCGCGATCTGCTCGTCAACAACTGGCGCCCGCTCCTGCTGTGCTTCGCGGTCACGGCCGGCGGCACCGTCGCTTTCTACACGTACTCGGTCACGGGGCCGAACATCGTCAAGACCGCGTTCTCGGGCGGCGATGTCGTCACCGGTACCGTGATCAATCTCATCGCGCTGACGGCCCTCATGCTCATGCAGCCGCTGGGCGGCTGGCTGTCCGACAAGGTCGGTCGCAAGTCCCTGCTCGTCTTCTTCGGCGTCGGCGGCGTGCTCTACACGTGGTTCCTCATCACGATGCTCCCGCAGCAGACCAACGAGTTCGCCGCCTTCGCGATCCTGCTCGGCGGCTTCGTCATCCTGACCGGCTACACCTCGATCAACGCGCTCGTGAAGGCGCAGCTCTTCCCAACGCACGTGCGAGCCCTGGGCGTCGGCCTCGGGTACGCGCTGGCCAACTCGCTCTTCGGCGGCACGGCGCCCCTGCTGTACGCCGGAGCGCAGTCGACCTCGCAGGTGCCGATGTTCATCGTGTACGTCACGGTCATCATCGCGGCGTCGCTCGCGGTCTACATCTTCGCCCTTCGCAACAAGGCGCCCAACTGGCTCGACGACGAGCTGGTCATGCGCGAGACGCACGAGGCGAAGTCCCGCGAGACGGTGTCGTCCCGCTGACACCTCCATGAGGGGCGCCTTCTCCGTCGAGGGGAGGCGCCCTTCTCCGTGCGCGTGCCCGGTGAGGCGGTTGTCGAGGGATGCCGCGTGCCCGGCGCACGGCGTGACCTCAGCGATCCGCGCAGAATCGGTGGCATCCCTCGCCTTCGGGCTGAGGGTGTGCGAATCGCCGAAGTTGTGCGGAGGGGAAGGATGCCGTGAGCTCCGCCCACCGGGACAGGCCGTCTCCGGAAAAGACGAAAGCCCCCGCCGAAGCGGAGGCTTTCTCTCGTGGTGGACCTGAGGGGACTCGAACCCCTGACCCCCTGCATGCCATGCAGGTGCGCTACCAGCTGCGCCACAGGCCCGTTTTTTGTTTTCCGCCCCGTTTGAGGCAACTCCATGAGCTTACAACACAGATCGCGGAGGCAAGAAATCGGCGCCGTCGGGCGTGTCGCCCGCTTCTGTTGCCGCGAAAACGACCGCCCGTCGAAGGGCCTGCCCGCGCTCGCTCAACGCGCGTTGGCGCACGACGTACTCGGCTTTACCCTCGGGGGTCTCGATCGCCACCGGCGCGTACCCCCAGTCGGTCAGGTCGTAGGGCGAGGCCTGCATGTCGAGCGCGCGGATGTCGCGCGCGAGCTCGAACGCGTCGAGCAGCACCGACCCAGGGACCAGGGGCCCGAGCTTCACCGCCCACTTGTAGACGTCCATCCCCGCGTGCAGACAGCCCGGCTGCTCCCTCGCCACCTGGTCGTCGCGACTGAGGGAGGTGCGGTTGAGCGGGACGGCCTCGGGCGTGAAGAAGCGGAACGCGTCGAAGTGCGTGCACGTGAGGTCGTGGGCGTCGACCACCGCGTCGGTGCCGTCGCGACCAAGGCGCAGGGGCACGGCGTGCCGCACCTCGTCGGCGCGGTAGGCCATCGCCCACTCGTGCAGACCGAAGCACCTGAACTTCGCGGGTCGATCGAGGGTGGCGCGCAGCAAGTTGACGATGCCGCGGTACATCGAACCCTTCTCGGTACGGAAGCGTTCGGCATCCACTCGCATGCCCTCGGGCTCGGCCCGATACCACCTCCACGCGGCGCGTTCGTCGGCCCCTTCGAGCACGACCCCGGGACCCGGGTGCCACCGCCGCAGGATGGCGGGCTTGTACGAGTAGTACGTGAAGAGGAAGTCTTCGACGGGATGCTTCTGCGCGCGGCTCGCGCGGGCGCGGTGATCGGCGGTGAGCGCGTCAGCGCGATGCGCGTGCTGTTCGGCGGCGTCCGTCCACTCCGCGCGCGTCAGGACGGTTCGGGTCGCGACCAGGGTCACTCGACCGGCTCGATGAGGTCGGGGGAGTCGTTGCGGACGTTGCCCACCGCCGCCGAGACCACGTGGTCGTCGAGCGTCTCGGCCATGTCGGGCGCGGCGTCGATGGCCGCGTCGAGGACGTCTCCGACGTTCTCGGTCGTGGGGTCGAGCCAGGCGTCGGCGAAGTCGGGATCCATGAACAGCGGCATGCGATCGTGGATGGAGCCCAGTCGTCCGATCGCATCGCGCGTGAGGATCGTGCAGCTCAGCACCCAGCGGGCGGGGTCGTCGTCGGCGAGGGCGGGGTTCTTCCACCACTCGTAGAGCGCCGCGAAGAAGAGCGGCGAACCGTCGGCGGGGTGGATGTAGTGGGGCGTCTTGCCCTCGTCGGTGGTCTTCCACTCGTAGTAGCCGGATGCCGGGATCACGGCGCGTCGCTTGATGAGGGCGTTACGGAACATGGGCTTGTCTTCGACCTCTTCGGACCGCGCGTTGAAGGCCCGTGCGCCGATCTTGACGTCTTTCGCCCACCCCGGGATGAGCCCCCAGCGCGCGACCTCGAGCCGGCGGACCGGGGGCTCGCTCTTGATCGAGTCGAGCACGATGCCGACCTGCGACGTCGGGGCGATGTTGTACGAAGGCCGGGGCAGCTCGTCGGCCTCGACGTCGACGCGCAGCACCCCCACGAGCTCGGAGGCCACATTGGCTACGACGAAACGACCGCACATGCTTCCACCGTACGCGCCACCTCCGACATCGGGCCTCGCGCTCGATGGCCTCCGCGCACATCCTCAGCGTTCCGCGCATCCTCAGCCGTGAGGCGCGGGATGCCGCTGACTTTGCGCGAATCGCTGACGTTACGCCGGACGCACCGAGGCCGCGGCATCCGGGATCAGGCCTCGTTGGATATGACGCCCGTGCTGCGCAGCCGCTCGAGGAGACCCGCGCCGTCCGAGGCCGTCACCCAGGGCACTTCGGCGGCGGAGTGGTCGTCGACGACCGTCCGCCCACCCGCGAGCACCGCTTCGGCGGGGAGCAGTCGCCGGATCGCGACGGCCGCGACGTTCTCGGGGTGCTCGATCGCGAAGCCGGTGTAGATCGCGTCGTCGTGCTGGCCGTCGTCGCCGACCAGGAGCCACTTCACGTCGGGGAACTCCGCGGCCAGGCGTCGGAGGTTCTGCTCCTTGTGCTCTCGGCCGCTGCGGAACCACCGGTCGTGGGTCGGCCCCCAGTCGGTGAGCAGGAACGACCCGGCGGGGAAGAGGTGGCGGCGCATGAAGCGGGTGAGCGTGGGCGCGACGTTCCAGGCACCGGTCGACAGGTAGACCACGGGTGTTCCCGGGTGTTCGCGCGTGAGGCGCTCGAGCATGACCGCCATCCCGGGGACGGGCTGTCGCGCGTGCTCGTCGACGACGAAGGAGTTCCACGCGGCGAGCAGGGGGCGGGGGAGCAGCGTCACCATGACGGTGTCGTCGATGTCGCTCACCACGCCGAAGCGCACGTCGGACCCCACGATGAACACGCGCGTCTCGGCCGGCTCGCTGCCTTCGACCGACATCGTGATGCTCTGCCAGCCGGGGCTGAGCGTCGCGGGGAGCTTGGCGTCGATCACTCCACCGCGGTCGGCGACCACACGATGCGTGACGCCGTCGATCGTGACGTCGACCTGTCCGAAGCCGACCGGCACGGCCGCGAAGCTTCGCCACCCGCGCAAGCTCGCGAACTCACCCGTCGACGTGCGCTTGATCGGCGGGGCGATGAGCACGCGGCCCAGCACGCGGACCCATTCCTCGGTCCCGTACCCCGGGAAACCCGTGACGGCGGGACGCAGTCCGCGGGCGCGCGCTCGACGTTCGCGCCAGCGGTGGAAACGGCGCTCGAGTCGGGCGAACCAGAGCACTTTGGCGCGAGGGGAACGAGGCATCGCCCTCAGTCTTTCACGTCACCGTCCACCGGTTCGAGAGGAGCGGTCTCGTCCGCGAGATGGCGACGTTCGAGCCGCTCGATGATCTTCTTGCCGACGAAGACCAGAACGATGAAGGCGACGAGGATGCCGACGAAGATGTACCCCGCACCGTGGATGCGGTCGGACAGCTCGCGGTACGTCCCCGCAGCGGATGCTGCGACCGTGACGTACAGGCTCGCCCACACGACGCACGCGGGGGTGGTCCAGGCGAGGAAGCGGCGATAGCTGTAGCCGCTCATTCCGACCGTGAGAGGAACGAGCGAGTGCAGCACGGGGAGGAAGCGCGACAGGAAGATCGCGGGTCCGCCGCGACGACGGAGGTACCGGTCGGCCCGCTCCCAGTTGCGTTCGCCGAGCTTCTGCCCGAGGCGCGAGGCGCGGATACGCGGACCGAAGTAGCGACCGAGCCAGAACCCGAGGCTCTCACCGAGCAGCGCGCCCACCACGATCGCCGCGGCCAGCACGACCCCTTCGACCGGGGAGGCGACGGCGGTGCCGGCCACGATGACCATCGTGTCGCCCGGGACGACCAGCCCCACGAGCACGCTGGTCTCGAGCATGACCGCGATCCCGGCGATGATCGTGCGCAGCACGGGGTCGACGTTCTGGACGACGTCGAGCAACCAGGTGAGGATCTCGTTCACCTCCGTCAGCCTAGGGCCGGATCCCCGCTCTAGCCTGAGAGCGTGCCCCACTCCGCCCCTCCGTTCACCCTGCCGCGGTGGGTCGACCCCGAGGCGGCTTTCCTGCACGTGTTCGCGACGGGCGGGGACGCGTTCTGGCTGGACGCCGGACGCGAGGCGCCGACGGGGTGGAGCTGGATGGGCTCGGGTCGCCTCGACGACGCGTCAGCACCCCTGCAGAGGGATGCCGCACCCGCCGGCGGACCCACGGATGACAGCGGCCCGTTCCGTGGCGGCTGGGTCGGCTGGCGCTCGTACGAAGGACGGGACGCCTGGCTGCGCGTCGCGGCCCTCGTCGCATTCGACCACGCCCGCCGCCGCGTCCACGTTTTCGGCGACGCCGACCTCGCCGCGCGGGTCGCGGGCGCACCGCCCCCGGTGACCGTGGGCGCGGCGGAGCCCCGGGGCATGGCATCCGGCCGAGTGGAGCCCGAGCGGTACGCCGACCTCATCGGCGCCTGTCGCGAGCGGATCCGCGAGGGCGACGCGTACCAACTGTGCCTCACCACCCGCTTCACCGTGCCCGGGCGGCACGACGCGGTCGCCGTGTTCCGCCGGCTGCGGCAGGCCTCGGCCTCGCACCACGCGGGTCTCATCCGCATCGGCGGCACCACCCTGGTCAGCTCGTCTCCCGAGCGCTTCCTCGAGGTGCGCGACGGTCGCGTGCACACCCACCCCATCAAGGGCACGCGTCCTCGCTCGACCGACCCGGACCGCGACCGGGCGCTCGCCGAGCACCTGCGAGCGGACCCCAAGGAGCAGGCCGAGAACGTCATGATCGTCGACCTCATGCGCAACGACCTCTCCCGGGTGTGCGACCCCTCGACGGTCGGGGTCGACCGGCTGCTCGAGGTCGAGACGTATCCCACCGTGCACCAACTGCTGAGCGAGGTGTCGGGGCGGCTCGTGCCGGGCACCACGATCGGCGGGCTGCTCGATGCCGCGTTCCCCGCCGGGAGCATGACGGGCGCGCCCAAGCAGTCCGCGATGCACATCCTCGCCGGGCTCGAAGGGGAGGAACGGGGGATCTATTCGGGAGCCTTCGGCTGGATCGGCGACGACGGGGCGGCGGATCTCGCGATGGTCATCCGGAGCGTCGTCGTGGAGCAGGATGCCGCCTGGGTCGGGGCGGGAGGCGGCATTACGTGGCGCTCGGTCGCGGCATCCGAAGTCGCCGAAGTGGGGATCAAGGCCCGGGCTCCGTTGGCGGCCCTGGGAGCCGAGGTCCCGCCCGGGTGGTGACCTGCGCGTCCGATAGCCTGGAGGTTGGCCCCCGCGGCCTCCCGACCTTCACGATTGGCTTCATCCGTGTCTCAGAACTCCGCACCAGACCCCCGCGAGGGGGGCTTCGACACCCACGCCATCCAGGCGAAGTGGCAGCAGGCTTGGGCCGAGAAAGACCCGTTCCGCGCCGGTGGCGACGACGACACGCGCCCTCGCAAGTACGTGCTCGCGATGTTCCCGTACCCCTCGGGCGACCTGCACATGGGTCACGCCGAGAACTACCTCTACTCCGACATCGTGGCGCGCTTCTGGCGCCACCGCGGGTACAACGTGCTCAACCCCATCGGGTGGGACTCGTTCGGCCTGCCCGCCGAGAACGCCGCCATCAAGCGCGGCGCCGACCCCGTCGAGTGGACCTACGCGAACATCGCCCAGCAGAAGGCGAGCCTGAAGGACTACGGCGTCTCGTTCGACTGGAGCCGCGTCCTGCACACGAGCGACCCCGAGTACTACCGCTGGAACCAGTGGCTGTTCCAGAAGCTGTACGAGAAGGGCCTCGCCTACCGCAAGGACGCCCTGGTCAACTGGGACCCGGTGGACCAGACCGTGCTCGCCAACGAGCAGGTGCTGCCCGACGGCACCAGCGAGCGCAGCGGCGCCGTCGTCGTCAAGAAGAAGCTGACGCAGTGGTTCCTGCGCATCACCGACTACGCCGACCGCCTGCTCGACGACCTCAACCAGCTCGAAGGCTTCTGGCCGAGCAAGGTCATCCAGATGCAGCGAAACTGGATCGGCCGTTCCGTCGGCGCCGACATCGCGTTCGAGATCGAAGGTCGCGACGAGAAGATCACGGTCTTCTCCACGCGCCCCGACACCCTGCACGGCGCAACGTTCTTCGTCGTGGCCCCCGAGTCCGACCTGGCCGCCGAGCTCGCGGCATCCGCTGATCAGGGTCTGCGCGAGAGCTTCGAGGCCTACCTCGCTCAGGTGCAGCGCGCGACCGACATCGAGCGCCAGGCGACCGACCGCCCGAAGACCGGCGTGTTCCTGGGCCACTACGCGATCAACCCGGTCAACGGCGAGAAGCTGCCCATCTGGGCCGCCGACTATGTGCTCGCCGACTATGGTCACGGCGCGGTCATGGCCGTACCCGCGCACGACCAGCGCGACCTCGACTTCGCCCGCGCCTTCGACCTGCCCGTCAAGGTGGTCGTCGACACGACCGCGCCGATCACCGGCGCGATCCCGGTGATCGAGCTCGACGACGAGGGCGTGCCGATCGACCCGCTCGGCGACATCGACGACCTGGATCCCGTCAAGACCGGCATCGCGCTCACCGGAGACGGTCGCATGATGAACTCGGGCTCGCTCAACGGGCTCTCGAAGCGTCACGCGATCGCCCGCATGATCGAGGAGCTCGAGGCCAAGGGCGTCGGCCGCGCCGCCAAGACGTACCGCCTGCGCGACTGGCTCATCTCGCGTCAGCGCTACTGGGGGACGCCCATTCCGATGCTGCACGGCGAGGACGGCTCGATCACGCCCGTTCCCGCCGACCAGCTGCCGGTGACGCTGCCCTCGGTCGAGGGGCTCGACCTGAAGCCCAAGGGAACCTCGCCCCTCGGCGCGGCCACCGACTGGGTGCAGGTGACCGACCCCGAGACGGGCCAGACGCTGCTGCGCGACCCCGACACGATGGACACGTTCGTCGACAGCTCGTGGTACTACCTCCGCTTCCTCTCGCCGAACAGCGAGACCGAGGCGTTCTCGGCCCGCGAGGCGAACAAGTGGGGCCCCGTCGACTTCTACATCGGCGGCGTCGAGCACGCGATCCTGCACCTGCTGTACGCGCGCTTCATCACCAAAGCGCTGTTCGACATGGGTCTGGTGGAGTTCACCGAGCCGTTCTCGAGCCTCATCAACCAGGGCATGGTCATCCTCGACGGCACGAAGATGTCGAAGAGCAAGGGCAACCTGGTGCTGTTCCAGGAGGAGCTCGACGCCCACGGCGCCGACGCCCTGCGCGTGGCCCTGGCGTTCGCGGGCCCGGTGGAGGACGACAAGGACTGGAACGACGTCTCGACCACCGGTGCGGCGAAGTTCCTCGCCCGTGCCCTGCGCATCGCGCACGACGTCGACAGCGAGACCGACGTGGTCTGGGCCGAGGGCGACGCGTCGCTGCGCCGAGTGACGCACCGCCTGCTGGCCGATGCCGCGAACCTCGTCGAGCAGACGAAGTTCAACGTCGTCGTCGCGCGCCTGATGGAGCTGGTCAACGCCACCCGCAAGGCCATCGACGGCAAGCCCGGTGCGAGCGACCCCGCCGTGCGCGAGGCCGCCGAGGTCATCGCGATGACCCTCGACCTGTTCGCCCCGCACACCGCCGAGGAGATGTGGGCGACGCTCGGCTACGACGGATTCGTCGGGCTCGCGACCTGGCGCCAGGCCGACCCCACGCTGCTCGTCGAGGACACCGTCACCGCGGTCGTTCAGATCGATGGCAAGGTGCGCGGCACGCTCGAGGTCTCGGCCAAGATCGGCGCCGACGAACTCGAGGCCATGGCCCGCGCCGACGAGAAGGTGCTGCGCGCGCTCGGCGACCGCGAGATCGTGCGCGCGGTCGTGCGCCCGCCGAAGGTGGTCAGCTTCTCGACGAAGTAGGTTCTCTGATTCCGGATGCCACGCCACCGGCGCTCTGCGGAGTGCGGGGGCGTGGCATCCGGCGTCTTCTGACCGTGTGGAGGCGCGGCGCTCGAAGAGACGTGCGCCTCGCCGAAACGTTGCGAGGTGAGTGCGCGCGGAGCGGTCAGCGGGCGCGAGAGTAGGCGCCGCCGTCGCGGGAGCGCTCGAGGAGCCCGGCGTCGACCAGATACCGGCGCATCGCCGCGACGTCGTCGACGATCGCCGCCAACCGGTCGTTGACCGCCCGTTCGGTGAGGATCTCGCCCGGCTCGCTCATTCGCCCGACGATGTGGAGGAGCACGGCGTCGCGGTCGGCGGCTCGAGAGGGGTAGACCGTGAGGCGGCCGTCGACGAAGAAGCGGTCGACGCCCGCCGCGCGGGGCGCGGCCGGTGCGGAGCGGAGGGCGTCGCGGAATACCTCGGGCTCGGTTCGCCATCCTGCGCCGTCAGGGGAGATGAGCCCTGCCGAGAGCAGCGTGTCGAGGACGCGTCGACGCTTTCCGGGTGACAGGGCGTCGAGGGCTTCATCGACCGGCTGGGCGAGCACGATCCGCGCGTACACGTCGCGTGCGCGATCGTCGGCGAGGGCTGAGATCACGGCGCGCCACGTGTTCGTAGACATCGCTCCAGGGTAGATGCGGGTTCTGCACAGCGCGGGGATCCTTCCGGCTGTCCACGAAAGAGCGATCTCGCGCCGCGCGACGGCAGCCTCGGTGCCTAGCGTCGTGGCGTGACCGAACCGTCCTCTTCCTCCCATCGCGAGGAGTCGCAGCGCACGGTGATGCGGGGAGCGTCGATGAAGCAGTCCCGTTCCCCGTCGAACGCGGGTGGCACGGAACCGGAGGAGCGCGACGCTGCGAATCCACTCCCGAGCGCTCTTCCCCCGCGAGCGCGCCTCGGCATCGGCGCGGTCATCGTCCTGGTGCTGCTCGCCTTCGCCGTGACGATCGGCATCGGCATGCTGCGGGGCGCCACCGGTGCCGAGATCGTCGACGAAACGGCATCCCCCTCCACGTCTTCCGCCGCCCTGCCCGCAGAGGCGGGACTGTACGTCCACGTCGCGGGAGCGGTGCGCGAGCCCGGGCTGTACCGGCTCGATGCCGGTGACAGGGTCGCCGACGCGATCGCCCGGGCGGGAGGCTTCGCCGACGACGCGCAACGCGACGGGGTCAACCTCGCCAGGCCCGTGGCCGACGGTGAACAGATCGTCGTCCCGGTGGTCGGGGCAGAGGCTGCTTCACCCGCCTCGGGCGGCGGCGGCAGCACGGGTGGCGCGCTCGACCTGAACACCGCGACGCGCGAGCAGCTCGACGAGCTCCCGCGCATCGGGCCGGCGATGGCCGACCGCATCCTCGCGTGGCGCGAAGCGAACGGTCGTTTCACGAGCGTGGACGATCTGCTTTCGGTGCCGGGGATCGGGGAGAAGATGCTCGCGGGCATCCGAGACCTGGTGCGCGTGTGAGGGGGCGTCCCGGCGCGCGCCGCCGATCCCTTCGGGCGGTCTCGGTCGCCGCGGCGACCTGGGCGACCGCGGGTGCGAGCACGATGATTTCGGATCCCACCCCGCTCGCGGTGGTCCTCGCCCTCGCTGCGTGCGCGACCACCGCGCTCGCGTGGCGGCGGTCGGCGGTGCTCGCGATCGTCGCGGTCGCGCTCGCCTGCTCGGCCGCGGCGGCGGGGACCGTGGCGACGGCGGGATCGACGCGGGCGCAGATCGCCGCCCTCGAGGCCGACGGAGGGCGCCACCTCGAGCTGGAGGTCACCGTCACCGGGCGCATCGACGGCTCTCCTGACGGCGGCGCGTGGTTCGACGCCGTCGCCACGCGGGTGCGCGCGGGCGCTCTCGCCGTCACGGGGAGGGTCCCCGCGCGGATCCTCGTCGATGCCGAGGGACGGTCGGCGCTGGAAGCGGCGAGCATGGGCAGCGAGGTGCGGCTGAGGGGGCGAGCCGTCCTCTCCGACCCGGGGGAGCGCGCCGCCCTCGTCGTCCGGACGAGTTCCGTCGAGTCGGCTTCGACCCCGGCGGGCGTGTGGGCGTTCTTCGAGGGACTGCGCGACGGCCTCGTCGCCTCGACCCGCGGCCTGCCCCAGCCGGGAGCGGGTCTGGTGCCGGGGCTCGCCGTGGGTGACACGACGAGCCTCGACCCCGACACAGAGGCCGCGATGAACGCCTCGTCGCTGTCGCATCTCACGGCCGTGTCGGGGGCGAACTGCGCGATCGTCGTGGGTGCGGCGTTCGCCCTGCTGGCGCTGTGCGGTGCGTCCCGCGGCGGGAGGGTGATGGGGGCGATGCTGGTGCTGGCGGCGTTCGTCGCGCTGGTGACCCCCGAGCCGAGCGTCATCCGCGCGGCCGCGATGGCGGCAGTGGCGATGCTCGCGCTCGCACTCGGGCGACCGGCGATCGGCGTGGCCGTCCTGTCCCTCGCGGTGACGATTCTGCTGATGGTGGACCCGTGGCTCTCCCGCTCGCTCGGCTTCGCCCTCTCGGCCGCAGCGACCGGGGCCCTCCTCGTGCTCGCGCGCCCCCTGGCCGGCGGATTGGAGCGATGGATGCCGCGCGCCCTCGCCCTCGCCCTCGCGGTGCCCACGTCGGCCCAGCTCGTCTGCGGCCCGCTGATCGTCCTCATCGACCCGCACGTTCCCCTTCTCGGTGTCGCGGCCAACCTCGTCGCCGACCCCGCTGCGGCGCCCGCCACGATCGCGGGAGCCCTCGCCTGCATCGCCCCGTTTCCCTGGCTGAGGGACGGTCTGACGGCCCTCGCCTGGGTGCCGGCCGCGTGGATCGCGGCTGTCGCGCACACGACCACGGCGGTGTCGGCCCAGAACCTGCCGTGGCCCGACGGTCTTGTCGGGGCGGCGTTGCTCGCCGGCGTCGGCGCGGCGGTCAGCATCGCCGTCGTCAGACCGCGCCGGTTGCCCCGGATCACCGCGATTTCATCCGCCGCCGTCGCCGTGGTCGTCGGCCTCGTCCTGGGGCAGACGGCGGTACGCACCGTCGCGGGGCCCCTCACCGTGCCCGCGGCGTGGCAGGTGGCCATGTGCGATGTCGGTCAGGGCGACGCGACGCTCTGGCGGTCCGGAGACGCCGTGGCGCTGGTCGACACGGGACCCGAACCCGAGGCACTGACCCGGTGCCTGCAGACGTTCGGGGTGGACCATCTCGCCCTCGTCGTCCTGACGCACTTCGACCTCGACCACGTCGGCGGGTCCGCGGCGGTGATGGGGCGGGTCGATCTCGTGGTGCACGGGCCGCCCGATGAGGCGGCCGACCGACGACTCCTAGACCGGTTCTCGAACGCCGGAGCGCACCTGCAGAAGGCGACGATCGGCATGACGGGCACACTCGGCGGCACGCGGTGGCAGGCGCTCGGTCCCGCCCCGAACGCCGAGGCCGGAAACGACGCCTCCGTCGCCCTCGACGTCGCCGGCGCGAGCTTTCCTCGCACGGTGCTACTCGGCGACCTCGGCGAGCAGGCGCAGTCCGCCCTCCGACGGCGGATCGATGTTCCGCGTGTGCAGGTCGTGAAGGTCTCCCACCACGGCAGTGCCGACCAGGATGCCGCGTTGTACCGGGCGCTGCACCCGGCGGTCGGGCTCATCGGGGTCGGTGCCGACAACGACTACGGGCATCCGACCGCGACGCTCCTCGACATCCTGGCGGCTCTGGGAAGCACTGCGGCGCGCACCGATCGGGACGGTGCGCTGGCGGTCTGGCTCGACGAAGAGGGGAGACTCACCCTGTGGCGCGAGCGCGCGGGGACGGGGGAAGGGGCTCGCGACCCGACCGGCGATGTCGGAGCCGGTCGGTAGGCTGGGGGAGTGACTCCGGTTCCCCGACGCTCCGCCCCCGCCAAGGCGAAGTCGGCCATTCCGCAGGTGTCGTGGCGTTCCCCTCAGCCCGCGCCGATCGTTCTGGTCTCGGGCCCCGAAGAGGTCTGCGCCGAGCGCGCGATCGCAGGCATCCGATCGATGCTCAAGAGCGAGGACCCGAGCCTCGAGGTCACCGACATCCGGGCCGACGACTACGCCGCCGGCACCTTGCTCAGCGTCACGTCGCCATCGTTGTTCGGCGAGCCCCGACTCGTCCGCGTCAGCGGCGTCGAGAAATGCAGCGACACCTTCCTCACCGAGGCGGTGTCGTACCTCGCCCACCCGCAGGACGGCGCGACGGTCGTCCTGCGCCACACCGGAGCGAGCGTTCGCGGCAAGAAGCTGCTCGACGGCATCCGCGCGGGTCAGGGCAGCGGCATCGAAATCGCCTGCCCCGCGGTCAAACGCGACTCCGACCGATTCGATTTCGCGGTCGGCGAGTTCAAGGCCGCGCAGAAGCGCATCGCCCCCGTCGCCCTCAGGTCGCTGGTCTCGGCCTTCGCCGACGACCTCACCGAGCTGGCCGCGGCATGCCAGCAGCTCATCTCCGACGTCCCCGGCGACATCGACGAGCGGATCGTCGAGCGCTACTACGGGGGGCGCGTCGAGACCTCTGCCTTCACCGTGGCCGACACCGCCATCGCCGGGCAGTACGGCCCCGCCCTGCTCGCGTTGCGACACGCGCTGGCATCCGGGGCCGATCCCGTGCCTCTCGTCGCCGCGGTCGCCATGAAGCTCCGCACCATGGCGCGCGTGGCGGGCACCCGCGAGTCGTCGTCGATGCTCGCTCAGCGCCTGGGCATGAAGGACTGGCAGGTCGACCGCGCCCGCCGCGACCTCGTCGGCTGGACCGGCAACACGCTCGGCATGGCGATCCATGCCACGGCTCGAGCCGACGCCGAGGTCAAGGGCGCGTCGAGAGACCCCGTGTTCGCCCTCGAGCGCATGATCACCATCATCGCCACCCGCGCGCCCTACGGGGGCTGAGCGGCAACCGAAGAGGCTTCGCTTGCCGCGCCGGTTGCGCACGCGGACCGTGCGCAGAGGTCACCCCACTCCGAGAACGACGAAGCCCGCCCCGCGATGCGGGACGGGCTGTCGAGAAGAGCTGCGGCTCAGAGAGCGGCGACCGACTTCGCGATGGCCGACTTGCGGTTCGCGGCCTGGTTCTGGTGGATGACACCCTTGCTCACGGCCTTGTCGAGCTTCTTGGTCGCGGTGGCGAGCGCCTTGAGGGCCGCTTCCTTGTCACCGGCCACGACGGCCTCCTTGGTGCGACGCACGTGCGTGCGGAGCTCGCTCTTGACGGCCTTGTTGCGCTCGCGCGCCTTCTCGTTGGTCTTGTTGCGCTTGATCTGCGACTTGATGTTCGCCACGTCGACGGTCTTTCGTTTGAGTGAGTATGGGATGTGCCGGGCGAGCGGTAGAGGGGCGCTGCACCGGCGATCGTGGAGGTCGGGAAAAACCCCACACGCAAGCCAAGGACCGAGTCTATCAGGTCGATGCCTCGATCGTGGTGAGCGCCACCTCCAGCAGCGCGTTGAAAACTCGCGGACGCATCGCCGTGACGAGATGCGTCGTGCGCGGAACCACGATGAGCTCCGCGTGCGGGGCGACGGCGAGGAACATCCGCTCGTTCATGCGGAGCTGATCCCACTGCCCGTTCACGAACCACAGGGGCACATCGATCCGGCGAAGCGATGCCACGATGTCGAGCTCCGCGAGAGACGACAGGGCCGTGTCCTGCGCGTCGAAGGCGTAGCCGCCGGCGCCGAAGTCGGGCCGCGTCTCGGGAGGGAGGGTGCGGTCGAGCACGCGGTTCGTGAGTCCCAGACCGCGATCGGGGAGGCTATCGAAACGCCGCGTGAAGAAGCGGTAGGCCGCCAGCCCGATGCCGCGGGGCAGCGACGTGCACGATGCCGCGACGAACCCGGCGACCGGGGGACGAGGCGCGGCGCCGACGTACTCGATCGACAACAGCCCGCCCATGGAGTGCCCCACCAGCAGCACGGGACCGCGGGTCGCGGCATCCTGTACCGCGTCATCGATCGTCACGAACGCCCCGTCGAGCGTGAAGGCCTGGTCGCGGCGCGTTCCGTGCCCCGGCAGGTCGACCGCGGTGACCGGGGTGCCTCGCTGTCGCAGATGCGCGACCTGCGCCCGCCACATCGTGGCGGACGTGCGGATGCCGTGCACGAGCACGACCTGGACCGCCATGGCATCCACTGTAAAAGCCTCCGGATGCCGTGGTGCCGAGCCTCCGGGGACGGCGATGTCGGCGCACCACCGTAGAATCGACGGAACATGTCACCGCGCGCCCTGAAGCCCCTCGAGCCGTCTGCCACTCCGCCGGAGCAGATCCGCAACTTCTGCATCATCGCTCACATCGACCACGGCAAGTCAACGTTGGCCGACCGCATGCTGCAGATCACCGGCGTCGTCAGCGACCGCGATATGCGGGCGCAGTAC
This sequence comes from Microbacterium testaceum StLB037, assembly GCF_900104345.1. GTDB lineage: Bacteria > Actinomycetota > Actinomycetes > Actinomycetales > Microbacteriaceae > Microbacterium > Microbacterium testaceum_A. The sequence continues at coordinate 363,283 of NZ_FNJN01000003.1, read as the reverse complement.
CTCGACCGCATGGACATCGAGCGCGAGCGCGGTATCACGATCAAGTCGCAGGCGGTGCGGATGCCGTGGGGCACCGGTGACGGCACGTTCGCCCTGAACATGATCGACACGCCCGGTCACGTCGACTTCACGTACGAGGTCAGCCGATCGCTGGCGGCGTGCGAGGGAGCGATCCTGCTCGTCGACGCGGCTCAGGGCATCGAGGCGCAGACCCTCGCCAACCTCTACCTCGCGCTCGAGAACGATCTGACGATCATCCCGGTGCTGAACAAGATCGACCTTCCCGCCGCCGACCCCGACAAGTACGCGGCCGAGCTCGCCGGTCTCATCGGCGGCGACCCCGCCGACGTGCTGCGCGTCAGCGGCAAGACCGGCATGGGCGTCGAAGAGCTGCTCGACCTGATCGTCGAGAAGATCCCCGCCCCCGTCGGCAGGGCCGACGCTCCGGCCCGCGCGATGATCTTCGACTCCGTGTACGACGCCTACCGCGGCGTGGTCACCTACGTCCGCATGATCGACGGTGCCCTGCAGCCGCGCGAGCGCCTGCAGATGATGTCGACCGGCGCGACGCACGAGGCCCTCGAGATCGGCGTCTCGAGCCCCGAGCCCGTCCCCACCAAGGGTCTCGGCGTGGGCGAGGTCGGCTACCTCATCACCGGCGTGAAAGACGTGCGCCAGTCGAAGGTCGGCGACACGATCACCACGCACCGCAAGCCCGCGACCGACGCGCTGCCGGGCTACACCGACCCGAAGCCCATGGTCTTCTCGGGCATCTACCCGATCGACGGCAGCGACTACGCCGAGCTGCGCGAGGCTCTCGACAAGCTCAAGCTCTCCGACGCCTCGCTGCAGTACGAGCCCGAGACCTCGGTCGCCCTCGGCTTCGGCTTCCGTTGCGGTTTCCTCGGCCTTCTGCACCTCGAGATCATCACCGAGCGCCTCTCGCGCGAGTTCGGTCTCGATCTCATCACCACCGCTCCGTCCGTGACGTACGAGGTCACGACCGACACCGGCGAGACGGTGTCCGTCACCAACCCGAGCGAGTACCCCGACGGCCGCGTCGCCTCGGTGTCGGAGCCGATCGTCAAGGTCGGCATCCTGCTGCCCAAGGACTACGTTGGCACGGTCATGGAGCTCTGCCAGACGCGCCGCGGCACGCTGCTCGGCATGGAGTACCTCAGCGAAGACCGCGTCGAGCTGCGCTACCACATGCCCCTCGGCGAGATCGTGTTCGACTTCTTCGACCACCTCAAGAGCCGCACGCAGGGCTACGCGAGTCTCGACTACGAGCCCGCCGGCCAGCAGACCGCCGATCTGGTCAAGGTCGACATCCTGCTGCAGGGCGACAAGGTCGACGCGTTCAGCTCGATCGTGCACCGCGAGAAGGCGTACGCCTACGGCACGCTCATGGCCGAGCGCCTGCGCAAGCTCATCCCGCGCCAGCAGTTCGAGGTTCCCATCCAGGCCGCGATCGGTGCGCGCATCATCGCGCGCGAGACGATCCGCGCCATCCGCAAGGACGTCCTCGCCAAGTGCTACGGCGGTGACATCACCCGAAAGCGCAAGCTCCTCGAAAAGCAGAAAGAGGGCAAGAAGCGCATGAAGATGGTGGGCCGCGTGGAGGTTCCGCAGGAGGCGTTCATCGCCGCCCTGTCGGGAGACGTCGAGACCAAGAAGTAACGCACCACACCGAGAGGGGTGAACCATGCGCAGGCAGAACTTCACCGATGACACGGTCGACTACGCGGCTGTCGGAGCCACTCAGGCGCACGATCTGATGCAGTACCCGCCCGAGAACTCGCTGCCGGCAGAAGACGCCTGGCGCATCGGCAGCGGCGAGGAGCGTTTCGCCGCGGCCGGAGAGCTCCTGCTGTCGTGGGCGCCCCTGCGCACCGGCGAACTGAGCATCAGCGACGTGCGCCCGGCGTCGGGTGAGGGCTACTCGGGCGTCGGCTTCGACGCCGACGGTGCTCCCGTCGCGCCCAGCAGCCTCGAGGCCGAGCAGCGCTTCGCCGCCGACGGAACGCCGTTCGTCAGCCCCGGCACCGGCGTGCGCCTGCACGGCAAGGTCGACGGCCACCGCGCCGACGCCGAGCTGCGCGTGATCTCGGTCTTTGAAGAGCCCCGTCGCGTGGGCTTCATCCTCGGCACCGTCGGACATTCGATCGTCAGCGGTGAAGAGCTGTTCGCGGTGGAGTGGCGCGACAACGACGAGGTGTGGTTCGTCGTGCGCGCCTTCGACCGCCCGACGGCCCCGTCGTACCGCCTGTTCTCGAGCCGCGTGCGCCGTCGGCGCAAGGCGCTATTCGCCCGCTACCTGCGCGCGATCTCGCCGCTGTACTCGTCCTGATGGGTGGTCCGCTCCCGCTCGGAGACCCGGCCCCCGCCGACGGACACCTGCCCGCCGACCTCGAGATCGACCCGACCGCCGATTTCGGTGTCTACCTGCACGTGCCGTTCTGCCGGGTGCGGTGCGGCTATTGCGACTTCAACACCTACACCGCCAGCGAGTTGCGCGGCGCCCGCCAAGACGACTTCGCCGACACGCTGGCCGCCGAGGTGCGTCTGGCGGGGGGAGTGATGGATGCCGCGGGTGGCCGCCGCGCGGCATCCACCGTCTTCTTCGGCGGAGGAACGCCCACCCTGCTGCCGCCGGGCGACCTGGCGCGCATGCTCGACGCGGTCCGCTCGGACTTCGGGATCGCCGACGGGGCCGAGGTCACCGTCGAGGCCAACCCCGACACCGTCGACGACACGGTCGCCCGCACTCTCGCCGACGCCGGTGTCACCCGCCTGTCGATCGGCATGCAGTCGGCCCGGCCGCACGTGCTCGCCGCCCTCGACCGCACCCACGATCCCGCGAACGTCGCCACGGCCGTCACCGCGGCCCGCCGCGCGGGTCTCGACGTCTCGGTCGACCTCATCTACGGCGCGCCGGGAGAATCGCTCGACGATTGGCGTGCCTCCCTCGAGGCCGCTGTGGCCCTCGAACCCGACCACATCTCGGCGTACGCCCTGATCGTCGAAGACGGCACGAAGCTCGCACGCCAAATCCGCTCCGGGGTCGTGGCCGAGCCCTCCGACGACCTGCAAGCCGACATGTACGAGCTGGCCGATGACCTGCTCGCCGCCGCCGGATACGACTGGTACGAGGTGTCGAACTGGTCGCGCGACGTCGCGCACCGCTCGCGTCACAACCTCGCCTACTGGCGGGGGACCGACTGGTGGGGCTTCGGGCCGGGCGCGCACAGCCACGTCGCGGGGCTCCGCTGGTGGAACGTGAAGCACCCCGCCGCGTACGCCCAACGCCTGGCCGCGATCGAATCGCCCGCGGCCGCGCGCGAGCGGCCCGACGAGACCGCGCGCCGGCTGGAGTCGGTGCTGCTGCGCAGCCGCATCCGCGAGGGTCTGGCCGTGTCCGAGATCCTCGGCGAAGGGCGGAAGGCCGTGGCATCCCTCATCGCCGACGGTCTGATCGAGGGCCGGGATGCCGTTCACGGGCGCATCGTGCTGACGCTGCGGGGACGACTCCTGGCGGATGCCGTGGTCCGGGCGCTCACGGTCTGACCGGCGACGCGGCCGGCGGACGAGTTCGTTCCGGTGCTCGCGTGCCGACCTCGATGAGGGGCTCTCGGGCGTTGAACGACGCGCCGCAGGGCGACTCCGCGAGCCGCCCGGCACCGTGCCGAGGCGATCCCGTAGAATTGGCACTCCGCAGATGCGAGTGCCAGACGGGAGGAGCAGCTCATGGTGTCGGAACGTGGCCTTCAGGTGCTCCGTGCGATCGTGCAGGACTACGTCGACACGCGCGAACCCGTCGGCAGCAAGGCGATCGTCGATCGACACGCCTTCGGGGTGTCGGCGGCGACCATCCGCAACGACATGGCCCTGCTCGAGGACGAAGAGCTCATCGTCGCCCCGCACACCTCGTCGGGGCGCGTCCCCACCGACAAGGGATACCGCGTCTTCGTCGATCACCTCGCCGAGCTCCGCCCGCTCTCGGGAGCACAGCGCAGCGCCATCACGTCGTTCCTCGACGAAGCGGGCGACCTCGACGACCTGCTCGCCCGCACCGTCCGCGCGCTCACGCAGCTGACCGGACAGGTCGCGATCGTGCAGTACCCGTCGTTCGCCCGCGCCAATGTCAGTCACGTCGAACTGGTCGCCCTCGGCGGCCCGCGCGTGCTGGTGATCCTGGTGACCGACACGGGCCGGGTCTCGCAGCGCATCGCCCTCGTGCCCGCAGAACCCGGCGAGACCGACATCGTGCAGCTGCGCGCTCGCGTCGGCGCGCTGCTCGTCGGGCGCAGCGTCGCCGACAGTTCGCAGCAGGTGCAAGCCGTGCTGACCGACGGGCCGCGCCCGGGTGTCACGCTGGACGTGCTCGCCGACGCGGTGCTGCGCATCGTGGGGGAGGAGCTCGAGGAGTTCCGTCAGGATCGCCTCGTCATGGCCGGCGCCGCGACCCTCGCCAAGCGCGAGTCCGACTTCCGCGGGAGCATCTACCCGCTGCTCGAGGCGATCGAAGAGCAGGTGACGCTCCTGCGTCTCATGAGCGAGATGGTGGCCGACGAGAAGGGGCTGTCAGCGAGCATCGGTCGTGAGAACGAGCCGTTCGGACTCATCGAGGCCTCGGTGCTCGCCAGCCGCTACGACGGATCCACCGGCGGGGCCCGCGTCGGGCTGCTCGGTCCCACCCGCATGGACTACTCCTCCAACCTCGCGGCGGTCCGTGCCGTCGCGCACTATCTGACCCGGATGCTCGAAGACGACGACGCGTCTCGCTGACGTCGAATCCCGCGAGCACCCCACCCGAGAACGACCCCGCGCAAGCGGACAGGAAGGCGATTGTGGCTGACCACTACGAGGTCCTGGGCGTCGAACGCGATGCCAGCCCCGAAGACATCAAGAAGGCGTACCGCCGACTGGCACGCCAGCTGCACCCCGACGTGAACCCCGGAGAAGACGCCTCCGAGCGCTTCAAGCTGGTCACTCACGCCTACGACGTGCTGAGCGACCCCGAGCAGCGCCGCCGGTACGACATGGGCGGCGACCAGAACCCCTTCGGCGGCGGGGGAGCGGCCGGCTTCGGCGGGTTCAGCGACATCTTCGAGACGTTCTTCGGTGGGGGCGGCCAGGGCGGCGGCGGACGGGGTCCGCGTCCGCGGTCGCGTCGAGAGCGGGGCCAAGACGCCCTGGTCCGCGTGACCCTCGACCTCGGCGACGTCGTGTTCGGCACCCACCGCGACCTCGAGGTCGACACCGCCGTGCTGTGCGAGACGTGCCAGGGCGCGTGCACGCAGCCCGGGACCAGCGAGGTCACGTGCGACATCTGCCACGGCTCCGGCCACGTGCAGCGCACGGTCCGCAGCCTGCTCGGGAACGTCGTCACCAGTGCCCCCTGCAGCGTCTGCCAGGGTCACGGGACCACCATCCCCTACCCGTGCGGGACGTGCCAGGGTCAGGGCCGCGTTCGTGCGCGCCGCACGGTCTCGGTCGACATCCCCGCCGGTGTCGAGTCGGGCCTGCGTCTGCAGCTGCCCGGGTCGGGCGAGGTCGGTCCTGCCGGCGGCCCCAACGGCGACCTTTACCTCGAGATCACGGTCGAAGCGCATGAGGCCTTCAGTCGCGAGGGCGACGACCTCGTCGCGACCCTCGAGGTGTCGATGCCGGATGCCATTCTCGGGACGAACACGTCGATCGAGTCCCTCGACGGCAGCGTCGACCTCGAGGTGCGCCCGGGCGTGCAATCGGGCGACGTCCTGACCATCAAGGGCCGCGGGATCACGCCGCTGCGCGGAAGTCAGCGCGGCGACCTGCGCGTCGGCGTGCATGTGGTGACCCCCACGCGTCTCGACCACAAGGAGCGCGCCCTCATCGAGGAGTTCGCCAAGCGCACGAAGGCCCCCAAGCCGCGGCTTGCCGAGCACCAGCAGGGCATGTTCAGCAAGTTCCGCGACCGCTTCCGGCACTGACCGTGGTGCTGCACTTCGTCACCGACGACGCCGGGAACGCGCACGCGGGCGACTCCGTCGTGCTGACCGGCGCCGAGGCGCACCACGCCGCCGCCGTGCGGCGCGTGCGCGTCGACGAGGGGGTGACACTGGGCGACGGTCGCGGAGCGTGGCTCACGGGTGTCGTCACCGCGGCGTCGCCGAAGCAGGTCGAGGTACGGGTGACGGGGCGGGAGGTCATCCCCGGACCCTCGCCGCGCTTCGTGCTCGTCCAGGCCCTGGCCAAGGGCGACCGCGACGAACTCGCCGTTCAGGCGGCGACCGAGCTCGGCGTCGACGCGATCGTGCCCTGGCAGGCCTCGCGCAGCGTCTCGCGCTGGGATGCCAAGGCCGACAAGGGCCTCGCCCGCTGGCGAACGATCGTCCGCGAAGCGGCCAAGCAGGCGCACCGGGCCTGGATCCCCGAGGTCGAGGGCGTGGCCCGCACGGCCGACCTCGTGCGTCTCGCCGCGACCTCGCTCGTGCTGGTGCTGGAGCCCTCGGCATCCGACCGTCTCACGTCCGTCGCGACGGAAGGCTCCCGCGGGCGCGACGTCGTGCTCGTGGTCGGCCCCGAGGGCGGCATCGCGCCAGAGGAGCTCTCGGCCTTGGCCGATGCCGGCGCCCGACTCGTACGCCTGGGCGACACGGTCCTGCGCACCTCCACCGCGGGGGCCGCGGCCATCTCGGTGCTGTCGGCGGCGCACGGGCGCTGGTGATCCGGGCCGCGCCTCGGCGCAACGGCCCCGCCTCGATGTCGGAGGCCCTCACTAGAATGGATGCCATGAGCGAGCCGTCGATCTTCACGCGCATCCTGCAGGGCGAGATCCCCGCCGAGATCGTCGCCGAGACCGAGAACGCCTTCGCGATCCGCGACATCGCGCCCCAGGCGCCGGTGCACCTGCTGGTGATCCCCAAGACGCAGCAATACCGCAACGTCGTCGAGCTGGCCGCGGGCGACCCCGACCTGCTCACCGAGGTCATCGGGCTCGCGAACTCCGTCGCCGCCGAGCACTCCGACGGCGACTTCCGTCTGATCTTCAACACCGGCGAGGGCGCCGGTCAGACCGTCTTCCATGTGCACGCCCACGTCCTCGCGGGCGGCCTGAACGAAAAGAGCCTGGGTGGCTGATTCCCCCGAAGAAACCGTCTCCGACCGCATCGAGGTCGACGGCGTGGCCATGGTGCAACTGCTCGGCCCGCAGGATCGCCTGCTGCGCGTCGTCGAAAAGGAGCACCCCGACGTCGACGTGCACGTGCGCGGCAACGAGATCACCCTCTCGGGCACGCCCGACGCGGTGCGCGCGGCCCGCGGCCTCGTCGACGAACTGCTCAGCATGACCCGCTCGGGTCACGGACTCGACCCGGCCGACGTGACCAGCTCGAATCGCATGCTGCGCTCCGACGGCGGACCCCGTCCGTCCGAGGTCATGGGCGAGGCGATCCTGTCGTCGCGCGGAAAGACCATCCGACCCAAGACCGCGGGTCAAAAAGAGTACGTCGACGCGATCGACGAGAACACGATCGTGTTCGGCATCGGCCCCGCCGGTACCGGCAAGACCTACCTCGCGATGGCGAAGGCCGTGCAGGCGCTGCAGCGCAAAGAGGTCAACCGCATCATCCTCACGCGTCCCGCCGTCGAGGCGGGGGAGCGGCTCGGGTTCCTCCCCGGCACGCTCACCGACAAGATCGACCCGTACCTGCGGCCGCTCTACGACGCGCTCAACGAGATGATGGACCCCGACATCGTCCCCAAGCTAATGGCGACGGGAACGATCGAGGTCGCCCCGCTGGCCTACATGCGCGGGCGCACGCTCAACGACTCGTTCGTCGTGCTCGACGAGGCGCAGAACACCACGCCCGAGCAGATGAAGATGTTCCTCACGCGCCTGGGCTTCGGCACGCGCATGGTCGTCACTGGCGACATCACGCAGGTCGACCTTCCGCAGGGCGCCTCGGGCCTGCGCCTCGTCACGCGGGTCCTCGACGACATCGACGACATCCACTTCTCGCGCCTGACCAGCGACGACGTCGTTCGACACAACCTCGTCGGCCGCATCGTCGACGCGTACAGCGAATACGACGAGAAGCGCCTGGCCGCTCGACGCGAACGCGACGAGGCCTCAGAATTCGCCACCCGTGCGGAGCGACGCGGCCCCGGTGCCGCCGGTCCCCGCGATCACCTCCCGAGACGAAACCGCTCATGACGATCGAGATCAACAACGAGTCCGACCACCAGATCGACGAGCAGGTCCTGCTGCGTCTGATGGAGTTCAACCTCCAGGAGCTGCACGTCAGCCCCGACGCCGACGTGGCCATCGTGCTCGTCGACGAGGGCGCCATGGAGTCCCTGCACGTGCAGTGGATGGACGAGCCCGGCCCCACCGACGTGCTGAGCTTCCCAATGGACGAGCTGCGTCCGGGCTCCGAAGACGCGCCGACCCCCGCGGGCCTGCTGGGCGACATCGTGCTCTGCCCGGCCGTGGCCGAGACCCAGGCGGTCGCCGCGAAGCACTCGACGCAGGATGAACTGATCCTGCTGACCACGCACGGCCTGCTGCACCTCCTCGGCTTCGACCACGCCGAGCCCGATGAGGAGCGCGAGATGTTCGGGCTGCAGCGCGAGCTCATCGCCGGCTTCCAGGCCGTCGAGCGCCAGCGCCGCGCATGACCGAGGCCCTCCTCCTCGTCGCCGCGTTCCTGCTCGTCGCCTTCGGCGGGCTGATGGCGGCGTTCGAGGCGGCCCTGGGCGTGACCTCGAGAGTCGATCTGATCGAGCTCGGATCGGGCGGCCGTAACGCTCGGGCACTGCGCCGCATCGGCGACGACACCAATGCCCACGTCACCGCCGTCTCGTTCATCCGCGTTCTGGCCGAGACGACCGCTGCCGTGCTCGTCGCCGCCGCGTTCATGCTGATCTTCGACAACATCCTGCTCGCCGTTCTGGCCGCGGCGGTGCTGATGACGGGCATCTCGTTCGTCGCCGTCGGGGCGAGCCCCCGCTCGGTCGGACGCCAGCACGCTCGGGGACTCCTCCGAGGCGGCGCGCCCGTCATCCGGGGGATGCGAATCCTGCTCGGACCTCTCGCACACGGGCTCGTGGCCGTGGGGAACCGCGTCACGCCGGGAGTCGCGCACTCGACGTCGTTCGCGTCGGAAGAGCAGTTGCTCAGCATCATCGACGAAGCGGCCGAGAACGAACTCATCGAAGAGGACGACCGCGAACTCATCCACTCGGTCTTCGACTTCACCGACCGCTATGTGCGCGAGGTCATGGTGCCCCGCACCGACATGGTGAGCGTGGACGCGACTGCCACCTCGCGCGAGGCCCTGGCCCTTTTCCTCGAGAAGGGCGTCTCGCGCATCCCCCTCGCCGACGACGAAGCCGACGATGTCGTGGGCGTGCTGTACCTGAAGGACCTCGTCCAGTTCGGCTTCCGCGACGAGGCCGGGTGGCGTGATGCTCCGATCCGTCGCATCGCGCGGCCGGCCGTCTTCGTCCCCGAGTCGATGAAGGCCGAGACGTTGCTGCAGCAGATGAAGAAAGACGCCGTGCACGTGTGCCTCGTCGTCGACGAGTACGGCGGCGTCGCGGGTCTCGTGACCCTTGAAGACCTCATCGAGGAGCTTGTGGGCGAGATCGCCGACGAGTACGACGCCCCCTCGACCGAGATCGTGGAGCTGCCCGACGGCCGATACCGCGTCAACGCGCGGCTGGGCCTCGACGAGGTCGGCGACCTGTTCGGTCTCGAGCTCGACGACGAAGACGTCGACTCGATCGGCGGGCTTCTGGGGAAGGCGCTCGGCCGTATCCCGCAGCCCGGCGCCACCGCCGAGCACTCCGGCCTCGTGATGACCGGCGGGGCCTCTCGCGGCCGCAACCGGGGCATCGCGACGGTGATCGTCGAACGGGCTGAGACGATGGACGATGAAGACGTCGAGGCCGACGCCTCGTCGCGTGAGAGGAACGACAGATGACCGACACCCGATCCGGTTTCGTGACCTTCGTGGGCCGGCCGAACGTCGGCAAGTCCACGCTGACCAACGCCCTCGTGGGCGAGAAGGTCGCCATCACGAGCGACAAGCCGCAGACCACCCGCCGCGCCATCCGCGGCATCGTCAATCGCCCGGGCGGCCAGCTCGTGGTCGTCGACACCCCCGGCATCCACCGCCCCCGTACCCTGCTCGGCCAGCGGCTCAACGACCTCGTCGAGCAGGTGCTCGGCGACGTCGACGTGATCGCGTTCTGCGCACCCGCGACCGAAAAGGTCGGCCCCGGAGATCGCCGGATCGCCGAGTCGCTCTCCGGCTACCCGCGGGCCAAGAAGGTCGCTCTGGTGACCAAGACCGACGCCGCGACGCGGGATCAGATCACCGAGCGCCTCATCGAGGTCGACGCCCTGCGCGAGGACTGGGCCGCGGTGATCCCGCTCTCGGCCGTGACGAACGACCAACTCGACGTGCTGAGCGATGAGTTGCTCGCCCTCATGCCGGTCGGGCCCGCTCTGTACGACGACGATGTGGTCACCGACGAGGCCCTCGACGACCGCATCGCGGAGATCATCCGCGAGGCCGCCCTCCACGGCGTGCGTGACGAGCTCCCGCACTCGATCGCCGTGACCGTCGACGACGTCGCCAAGCGCGAAGACAGCGACCTCACCGACGTGTGGGCCAACATCGTCGTCGAGCGCGACAGCCAGAAGGCGATCATCATCGGCAAGAAGGGCTCGCGCCTGGCCGACGTGGGTGCACGCGCACGCGCCGGCATCGAGCCGCTCGTCGGCGGACGCGTCTACCTCTCGCTCCACGTCCGCGTGGCCAAGGAGTGGCAGCGCGACCCGAAGCAGCTCGGCCGCCTGGGCTTCTGACCGACCCGGGCAGCACACCTCAGGCCGGGGGCTACGCTCAGCGGCGACGACGCGAAACGAAAGGCGTGACCATGGCCAAGAGGTGGACGGCTCCGGCTCCCGGGCCCATCGATCAGTGGAGCTTCGACGAGGTCGAGGTCGCACCCCCCGGCTCGGGTGAGGTGACGATCCGCGTGCACGCGGCGGGCGTGAACCCGGCCGATGCGAAGCACGTCGCCTCGGCGCGTCCCGGCGCGGAGTTCCCCGTGCCGATCGGCTACGAGCTGTCGGGCGAGGTGACGGCAGTCGGTCCGGATGCCGTGGGCGGCTCGGGGGAGCTGACGATCGGCGACGAGGTCGTCGCGTTCCGCGTGCAGGGCGCCTACGCGACCGACATCACGGTTCCGGCCCGCGACGTGTTCGCCAAGCCCGCGACCCTCTCGCACGCCGAGGCGGCGAACCTGCTGCTCGCGGGCACGACCGCTGCCGAGATGATCCAGGTCACCCGCGTCACCGAGGGCGAGACGGTTCTGCTGCACGCGGCCTCGGGCGCGGTGGGCGTGAGCCTGCTCCAGCAGGCGCGCGAGCTCGGCGTCCGCGTGATCGGCACGGTGGGGCCGGATGCCGAGGACTCGGCCGAACGCGTCCGTCGCTACGGCGGCATCCCGGTGGCCTACGGCGACGGCCTGCGCGGGCGCGTCGAAGAGGCGGCCGACGGCGCCCCGATCGCCGCCGCGTGGGATGCCGTGGGCAGCGACGAGGCCATCGACGTCTCTCTCGCCCTCGTGTCGGAACGCGACCGCATCGTCACGATCGTCGATCCCGAGCGCGCGAAAGCCGACGGGTTCCTCTGGATCGCCGGAGCGCGGCCCGAGAGCGCCCGTTTCCGCGACATCGCGCGTGCGCGGGTGCTCGAGCTTGCGGCATCCGGAGTCCTCGAGGTTCCCGTCGCGCGCACCTACCCCCTGGCCGAGGCCATCGCCGCTGTGCGCTTCGTCATGGACGGCCACCCCGGCGGAAAGGTCGCCCTGCTGCCGTGAGCGCGTCGCCGTTCGTCCTGCCGCCAGCGCCCGAGACCCTTGAGGTGACCAGCGAGCGGGTGCGCCTGCGCCCGTTCGAAGAGCGTGACCTCGAGGCCATGGCTGCGTACCGCGGTGACGCCGAGGTCTGCCGTTTCCTCCCGTTCGAGCCGCAGTCGCCCGACGACATCCGTGCCCGGAACGGCCATCTGATGGGCGGAACGAGTCTCGAGGGCGAGCGCGGCGGCGTGATGCTCGTGATCGAGCGCGTCGACGACGGCGCGGCGATCGGCGACCTCGTGCTCTTCCACCTCGATGCCGGAGCCGGGTCGGCCGAGGTGGGCTGGGTGGTCAGCCCCGCGGCATCCGGTCGAGGCCTCGCCACCGAAGCGGTGCGCGCGCTGATCGACACCGCATTCGACGTGTACGGACTGCGTCGGCTGACGGCGCAGATCGACGCCGACAACGTCCGCTCGGCGGCCCTCGCTGAACGGCTCGGCATGCGGCGCGAAGCGCACTTCGTCGAGAACGAGTGGTTCAAGGGCCGGTGGAGCGACTTGCTCGTCTACGCCGTGCTCGACCGCGAGTGGGCGGCCGCCCGACGGAGCGCCTCGTGAGGGACTGCTACGATCGCTCCATGCGCTTCGGTGGCCAGCTTCTTCTTAGTTGCCGCGACGAGTCCTCGATCTAAGGGCCTTCCTCGTCGCGGAGATCGTCGTCGGCCCCACCGAACGAATCTAAAGAAGCGACACATCATGAAGAACACCCAGAAGCCCACGTCCGCTCCGGTGCACAAGTACCGTCCCTTCCACGAGCAGATCCGGGTCGACCTGCCCGATCGCACGTGGCCGTCCACGCGCATCGAGGCCGCACCCCGCTGGTGCGCCGTCGACCTGCGCGACGGCAACCAGGCGTTGATCGACCCGATGAGCCCCGAGCGCAAGCGCGTCATGTTCGACCTCCTCGTGAAGATGGGCTACAAGGAGATCGAGGTCGGCTTCCCGAGCGCGAGCCAGACCGACTTCGACTTCGTCCGTCAGCTCATCGACGAGAACCTGATCCCCGACGACGTCACCATCCAGGTGCTGACCCAGGCGCGCGAGCACCTGATCGCCCGCACCTACGAGGCGATCGCCGGCGCCAAGCAGGCCATCGTGCACCTGTACAACTCCACGAGCGTGCTGCAGCGCGAGGTCGTGTTCCGCACCGACGAGCAGGGCATCGTCGACATCGCGCTCGAGGGCGCGCGCCTGTGCAAGAAGTACGAGGCGACGATTCCCCAGACCGAGGTCTACTACGAGTACTCGCCCGAGAGCTACACGGGCACCGAGCTCGAGTTCGCCCTGCGCATCTGCAACGAGGTGCTCGAGGTCTTCGAGCCGACCGCCGAGCGCAAGGTCATCCTGAATCTGCCCGCCACGGTCGAGATGGCCACGCCCAACGTCTACGCCGACTCGATCGAGTGGATGTCGCGCCACCTGAACCACCGCGAGAACGTCATCCTGTCGCTGCACCCCCACAACGACCGCGGCACCGCCGTGGCCGCCGCGGAGCTGGGCTACATGGCCGGCGCCGACCGCATCGAGGGCTGCTTGTTCGGCAACGGTGAGCGCACCGGCAACGTCGACCTGGTCGCCCTCGGCATCAACCTGCTGACGCAGGGCATCGATCCGCAGATCGACTTCAGTGACATCGACCAGGTCAAGCGCACGGTCGAGTACTGCAACCAGCTGCCCGTTCCCGAGCGCAGCCCCTGGGCCGGCGACCTCGTCTTCACCGCGTTCAGCGGGTCGCACCAGGACGCCATCAAGAAGGGCTTCGAGGCGATGGAGGCCCGCGCGACCGCCGAGGGAAAGACCGTCGACGAGATCGAGTGGGCCGTTCCCTACCTGCCGATCGACCCGAAGGATCTGGGCCGGTCGTACGAGGCGGTCATCCGCGTCAACTCGCAGTCGGGCAAGGGCGGCGTCGCGTACCTGCTGAAGGCCGACCACGCGATCGACCTGCCCCGCAAGCTCCAGATCGAGTTCTCGGGCGTCGTGCAGGCGCGGACGGATGCCGAGGGCGGCGAGGTCTCGAGCGCGCAGATCTGGGACATCTTCAACGACGAGTACCTGCCGTCGACCGTCGACGACCAGCGCTGGGGCCGCTTCGAGCTGCTGTCGACGCGCTCGTCGAGCGACATGTCGGGCGACGTACACCTCGACGTCTCGCTGCGCGACGGCGACACCACGCACCCGGCCTCGGCCGTGGGCAACGGTCCCGTCGCAGCCTTCCTCGAGATCGTGCGCGCACAGGGGTTCGATGTGACGCTGTACGACTACGTCGAGCACGCTCTCAGCTCGGGCGGCGACGCGCAGGCCGCGGCCTACGTCGAGCTGCAGGTCGACGACCAGCGCCTGTGGGGCGTGGGCATCGACGGCGACATCTCGACCGCGTCGCTCAAGGCGATCGTGTCGGGCGTGAACCGCGCGATTCGCACCCGTCAGGACTCCGGCGCCCTGGCCGGAGTCTGACCCGCGCGAAAGAGACGAAGACCGTGGCCTACGCCCACGGACACCACGAGAGCGTGCTGCGTTCCCACGCCGTGCGCACCGTCGCCGATTCGGCGGCCTATCTGGTGTCTTCGCTGTCGGCCGGCACCCGCATCCTCGATGTGGGCGCCGGCCCCGGCTCCATCACCGTCGACCTCGCCGACCGGGTCTTCCCGGGAGAGGTCGTCGGGGTGGATGCCTCGTCGGGCGTCGTCGAGGTCGCCCGCGCCGCCGCGGGGGAGCGCACGAATGTGACCTTCCGCACCGGCGACGCCTACGCCCTCGACGTGCCCGACGCTTCGTTCGACATCGTCCACGCCCACCAGGTGCTGCAGCACCTCGAGCGTCCCGTCGACGCCCTGCGGGAGTTCCGCCGCGTCGCCGGGCCCGACGGACTGGTCGCGGTGCGCGACGTCGATTACGGCGGCGTGATCTGGCATCCGCTCATCCCCGCCCTCGACGACTGGCTCGAGATCTACCACGGCGTGCACCGCGGCTCGTCGGGCGAGCCCGACGCGGGTCGGCGGCTCAAGGCGTGGGCCCGCGAGGCGGGGTTCACCCGCATCGAGGCCAGCGCGAGCGTATGGGTGTTCGACACCCCCGATAAGCGCGCGTGGTGGGGCGGCATGTGGGCCGATCGCGTTCTCGCCTCCGCGTTCGCCGGACACGCGAAGCGCCTCGGCCTGGCCGACGACGCGCAGCTGCAGCGCATCTCGGACGCGTGGCGCGAGTGGGCCGAGCACCCCGACGGGTGGATCCTGCTGCCGCACGGCGAGGTTCTCGCCCGCTGGTGATCGCGAGTGGGCGTCGATGCGAGGATGAGACCGTGATCCGTGTCGACGCCCTCTACCGCTACCCCGTGAAGGGCTTCACGCCCGAGGAACGCGACAGCCTCGTCATCCAGGACGACGGCCGTGTTCAGGGGGACCGCTCGCTCGTGTTCCGCTTCGCCGATGCCCTCGAGCCGGCGGATGCCACGTTCCCCAAGAGTCGCGGACTCGCGCTCATGACCTTCCCGACGTTGGCGCGCGTCGAGCTCGCCCTCGACGATGAGGCGCTGACGCTGCGGCTCCGGGTCGACGACATCGACGTCACCGCCGATCTCAGCGACGAGGGCCGCGCCCGACTCAGCAAAGCGGTCACCGCCTATCTGCGCACGACGAGCGATGCGAAGCTGCTCGAGGCCGACGGCATCCTGCCCCTGGGTCTTCTCGGTGACGGTCGCACCGCACGCTTCCAGGACCGCCCGCGCGGATTCATCTCGCTGCATGGCGCCGCCTCGGTCGAAGAGGTGGATGCCGCGGTGCCCGCGCCCGTCGACGATCGCCGCTTCCGCTCGAACATCGTCGTCGGCGGCACCGCGCCGTGGGGCGAACTCGAGTGGCGGGGCCGCGTGCGGATCGGCGAGGTCGAGTTCGAGGTGCAGAAGCCGATCGAGCGCTGCGCCGCGATCACCGCGAACCCCGACACGGGGGTGCGCGACGCCCGGCTGCTGCGCGTGCTGACCACGGAGTTCGGTCAGTCCGAGCCGACGCTGGGCATCCTGCTGCTGCCGGTCGCCGACGGCGGCACGATCCGCGTCGGCGACGACGTCACGCCCCTCGCCTGACGGCGCATCCCCGCGTGAGGGGTCGGAAACTGTCGCTTCCGCCTGTTCCAGGCGACACAAGATGACCCCCGCGCGCGCAGGCCCCGCCGCATCGCGTGAGGGGTCGGAAACTGTCGCTTCCGCCCGGGCCAGGCGACACGAGATGACCCCTCACGCGCGCGGCGCCTGGCTCACTCCGACTCGTCGACCCGGATGATCGGGATGCCGGTAGTCTCGACCGCGACCTTGCGGCGGTAGATCTTGCGCTGCTCGGGTAGCGAGAGGTCGAAGATCACGGCGAGAACGCGGATGATCGTCGTCACGATCACGCCGATCACCGCCGCGACCGGAAGCGGCACCCCGAACGCCGCGGTGGTCGCCAACACGACGCACCCGCCACCGGCGGCGACCGCGTACAGCGAACCGACGTGCATGATCGCGACCGGCAGCCCCATCAGCACGTCGCGCAGCACGCTGCCCCCGGCCGCGGCGAGCACGCCGACGAACACCGCGGGAACCGCCGGCATGCCGAGGGCGAGCGCCTTCGACGTGCCGAAGGCGCCGAACAGGCCGATCACCACGGCGTCGAGCATGACGATCGCGCGGTTCAGCCGCTGGAAGATCCCCGACAGCAGCATGCCGACGATCGAGGCGAGCGTCGCGGTGATCAGGTACCAGTTGCTCTGCAGCGTCGCGGGGGTGAGCCCCAGCAGCAGATCGCGGATGAGACCACCGCCCATGCCGAGCAGGATGCCGATGATCGCCACCCCGAGCAGATCGAGGCGCCGCTGCCCCTGGAAGCCGGACGCGAACAGCGCGCCCTGCACACCACCCAGGGCGACGGCGGTGAGATCCGCCCACAGGGGGATGACGAAGACCGAGGCGTTCACGGCATCCATTCTCCGGGAAGGGGTTCGAGCACGGGGGGAGGCGCGGCATAGTCTCCGCGTATGGACCCCGCGTACCTCCGCTCGGATGCCGCGACCCTTCTCACGGCGCTGACACCAGGGAAGAAGCGCCGATCGACGATTCGCGGCATCCTCTCGACGTGGGACATGGTCCAGGTGGGCATGCCGAGCCGGGAAACCCTCGAGGCCACCGCGGGAGCGCTCAGCGCGGCGAAACTGATAACCATCGATGACGACTGGCGGCTCAGTCTCACCGCCGAGGGTGCCGGATACGGGCGATCCCCTCCGGATGGGCGGGGATGCGCACATTGCCTTCGGTGATCGAGAAGCACCTCCCGCCCCTCGCCACCGACCCGCACGTGACGCTGCCCGCCGAGCTGTACGACAGCGCTCGCGCCGATCACCTGCGACCGAGGCGCGGAACGCCTCGCGGGCTGCGATGGTTCCTCGAATGGGGTCAGCCCAGCTGGCGGTGCAATCGCGACCGCTGAGCAGCGCGCGTTAGCACCGCGCGCGAGCCCACGTCCAGCGGTGACGCGCGTGACGAGTGTGCGGTTGTATCGGTGAGGGGGCTGATCCGATGCGCCTGGAGTGTCGAGGCGGTCAGCAACCGCGGAAAAGGAACGCACATGCACGGGGGGGCGAATTCGAGTGTGGCCGTCGCCGTACTCATCGCGGGAGTCATCACCACCATTGTCACCGCGATCATCAGGCGATCGCCTTCGCGCGCGACCGCGCGCGCCACCCGAGAGGGCGTGCTCTTCGTGGTCTCGACGCGGATGTGGCAGCGCGTGCTCATCCGCACCGTCGGCATCGCCGTCCTCCCGTTGGCGGTCATGCTCCTATTGGCGGCCGCCTTCGTCCGCGACCCTGAGATCGGAATGGTCATCGCGGGGGCGGCGATGCTCGTCGGGGGCATCCTGTTCACCCTCCTCGCCCGGGGCATGAAGCGGATGCGTCTCGAGGTCACCCCCGACTCCGTGTGGTCGTTCGGTCTGGTGCGCGGACCGAACGCGGTGCCGCTGGCCGAGATCACCCGGTTGGAGCCGAACCCCGGCGACCGGTTCGGCGGCATCCTCGCGAAGACGGAGGGCACGACCCGATTCGGTGCGACCCGACTCATGCTGGGCTACCCCCAGCTGATCGACTTCTTGCAGCACACCCGCCCCGACCTGCCGATTCCCGACGGGTCGTGGCCCCTTCAGCAGAGAGCGGCGACCGCCCGCTGAGCCTGGCGGCGCGCCAGGGCGACGCGCAGCCGCTTCCCGGGGGAGCGGGCGGATAATGGACTGTGCCCACCTACCGCGACGAAGTCGTGGTCCTGCGTACCCACAAGCTCGGGGAGGCGGACCGCATCCTCACCCTGCTCAGCCGCCGCAACGGCAAGATCCGCGCGGTCGCGAAGGGCGTGCGCCGCACCTCGTCGAAGTTCGGTTCGCGCCTCGAGCCGTTCATGGTCGCCGACGTGCAGCTGTTCAAGGGGCGCAACCTCGATATCGTGCAGCAGGCCGAGTCGCTCGGGTCGTACGGGGCCGAGATCGTGGCGGACTACGACGTCTACACCACGGCCAGCGCCATGGTCGAGACCGCCGATCGCCTCAACGAGGCCGAGGCGACGCCCCAGCAATACCTGCTGCTGGTCGGTGGACTGCGATCCCTCGCCCGCGGTGAGCATTCCGAGCGCAGCGTGCTCGACTCGTACCTCCTGCGCGCGATGGCGCTGTCGGGGTGGGCGCCCGGTCTGACCGAGTGCGCACGCTGCGGCACTATCGGCGACCACGATTACTTCCTCCCGCAGCTCGGCGGGGTCGTCTGCTCGACCTGCGCCCCCGCGGGCTCGCCGCGCGTCGCACGCGACACGGTCGACATGCTCCGCGCCCTGATGGCCGGGGAGTGGGAGACGATCGACGCCGCCCCCGGTCGCACGATCGCGGCGGCCTCGGGCCTCGTGGCCGCGTACGCGCAGTTCCACCTGGAGCGCGGCATCCGCTCCCTCTCGCACCTGGAGTCGCATCGATGACACCCAAGCCGTTCACGCACCGCGACGCCGTGCCGTACCGCCCCCTCGACTGGACGGGCGAGTACCCGCCGGCCTTCCCGAAGGGCGCGGTTCCCGAGCACGTCGCGATCGTGATGGACGGCAACGGTCGCTGGGCCAACCGGCAGGGCTTGACCCGTGTCGAGGGCCATCGCGCGGGAGAGGCTGCGCTGCTGGACGTCGTGGCCGGCGCCATCCAGGCGGGCGTGAAGCACCTGTCGGTCTACGCTTTCTCGACCGAGAACTGGTCGCGCTCACCCGACGAGGTGCGCTTCCTCATGGGATTCAACCGCGAGGTGCTGCACCGCCGCCGCGATCAGCTCAACGAGTGGGGTGTGCGCATCCGCTGGTCGGGTCGCAAGCCGCGCCTGTGGGGCTCGGTCATCAAAGAGCTGCAGCACGCCGAACGTCTCACCGAGGGCAACTCCACCCTGACCCTGACGATGTGCGTCAACTACGGCGGTCGCGTCGAGATCGTGGATGCCGTGCGCCGCATCGGCGACGACATCGCGTCCGGCAAGCTCAAGCCCTCGGCCGTGACCGAGAAGCTCATCCGCAAGAACCTGTACCAGCCCGACATGCCCGACGTCGACCTGTTCGTGCGCTCGAGCGGCGAGCAGCGCACCTCGAACTTCCTGCTCTGGGAGTCGGCATACGCCGAGATGGTGTTCCTCGACACCCTGTGGCCCGACTTCCGTCGCACGCACCTGTGGGAGGCCATCGGGCACTACCAGTCGCGCGATCGCCGGTTCGGCGGGGCTGTGGACAAGCCGACGACGTGATCGATGCCGTTGACGGAATAGATCGGCGATTCGAAAGGTTGCACGCGATATGACGGATGCCATCAAGATCGACGTGTGGAGTGACATCGCTTGCCCCTGGTGCTACATCGGCAAGCGAAACCTCGAGAACGGCCTGGCCGCCACGGCCGCTGACGACGACGCCCCGGTCGTCGAGATCGAGTACCACTCGTTCGAGCTCTCGCCCGACACCCCCGAGGACTTCGACGGGGGAGAGGTCGATTACCTCTCGCAGCACAAGGGCATCTCGCCCGAGTCCGCTCGCGAGATGCTCGACCGCGTGACCGGCGTCGCCGCCGATGCCGGCCTCGCATACCGCTTCGACATCCTCAAGCACACCAACACTGTGAAGGCGCACGAACTGCTGCACTTCGCGAAGGAGAACGGCAAGCAGCTCGAGCTCGCCGAGGTGCTCATGTCGGCGTACTTCCTCGAGGGAAAGCACGTCGGTCGCGACGACGACCTCGTCGCCCTCGCGGTCGAGGTCGGTCTCGACGAGGCGGAGGCCCGCGAGGCCCTCGCCTCGCAGCGCTTCCGCGCGGCCGTCCGCGCCGACCAGGAGCAGGCCCGCCAGTTCGGCATCACCGGCGTGCCCTTCTTCGTCATCGACGGCAAGTACGGCGTCAGTGGCGCGCAGCCGGTCGAGGCCTTCAGCCAGATCGCCCGCCAGGTGTGGGGCGAGCGTCGCGAGGCCACGGAGACCGCCGACGCGTGAGGCTCCTCCACAGCGGTGCCCGTTTCCGATTCGCCGGGAGCGGGCACCGCTGTCGTTATCCGTCTGGGAGAATGGTGAAGTGAATACGGTAATGGCTCCGACGCGGTCCCTCCGCATCGGCAACATCGAACTCGACGCTCCCGTCGTGCTCGCCCCGATGGCCGGCATCACGAACACGGCGTTCCGCCGCCTGTGTCGCGAGTACGGTGCCGGGCTCTACGTGAGCGAGATGATCACGACCCGCGCGCTGGTCGAGCGCAACGAGACGACGATGCGACTCATCCAGCATCATGAGTCCGAGACCCCGCGTTCGATTCAGCTCTACGGCGTCGACCCGTCCACCGTCGAGGCCGCGGTGCAGATGATCGTCGCCGAAGACCACGCCGACCACATCGACCTCAACTTCGGCTGCCCCGTGCCCAAGGTCACGCGACGCGGCGGGGGAGCGGCCCTGCCGTGGAAGACCTCGCTGTTCCGCGAGATCGTCGAACGCGCCGTCAAGGCCGCGGGCGACAAGCCGCTGACCATCAAGATGCGCAAGGGCATCGACGCCGACCACCTCACCTACCTCGAGGCCGGGCGCATCGCCGAGGGCGCGGGCGTCGCCTCGATCGCGCTGCACGCCCGCACGGCATCCGAGTTCTACTCGGGTCAGGCCGACTGGGCGGCGATCACCACGCTCAAAGAGACGGTCACGAGCGTTCCGGTGCTCGGCAACGGCGACATCTGGTCGGCCGATGACGCCGTGCGCATGATGGACGAGACCGGCTGCGACGGCGTCGTCGTCGGCCGCGGCTGCCTCGGCCGCCCGTGGCTGTTCGGCGACCTGGCGCGCGCGCTGGGGGGACCGGGTGCCGCCCACGGCGAGCCCGTCGACGCCACGCTCGGTTTCGTCGCGAAAGCCTTCCGTCGTCACGCCGAACTGCTCGTGGAGTTCTTCGAAGACGAGGGGCGCGGATGCCGTGACATTCGCAAGCACGTCGCCTGGTACTTCAAGGGCTACCCCGTCGGAGGCGAGCTGCGCGCGAGCCTCGCGACCGCGTCGACCCTCGACGAGATCGACGAGCTGCTGGCCACGATGGAACTCGACGCCCCGTACCCGGGTGCAGCGGCCGAGGGGCAGCGCGGTCGTGCGGGCACGCCGAAGCGCCCGGCCCTTCCCGACGGCTGGCTCGACTCCCGCGAGATCGGCCACGATGCCGGTCGCGCGCTCGCCGACGCGGAGTTGCACCACAGTGGCGGTTGAGGCGTCGCCGGCGGTCGCTCGACCGCTCGGCTACGACGACGTCGACGCGGCGCGCTTCCACGTCGAGAACCACCGCTCCCAGCGCGACGACTTCGCGCGCGATCGCGCCCGCGTGCTGCACTCCGCGGCGCTGCGCCGCCTCGCCGCGAAGACTCAGGTGCTCAGTCCCGCGAGCCCCGCCGACTTCGCCCGCAACCGCCTCACGCACTCGCTCGAGGTCGCGCAGGTGGGACGTGAGCTCGCGACGGCCCTGCAGCTGTCGCCCGACGTCGTCGACACCGCGTGCTTGAGCCACGACCTCGGACACCCGCCCTTCGGCCACAACGGCGAGCGTGCGCTCAACGAGTGGGCCGAAGACATCGGCGGATTCGAGGGCAACGCGCAGACCCTGCGCATCCTCACGCGCCTCGAACCGAAGTCGTTCGGCGCCGACGGCGAGCCGTACGGCCTCAACCTCACCCGCGCGAGCCTCGACGCCACGTGCAAGTACCCGTGGACGGTCGACGAGCCGGTGCCCGACCCGGGCGGCCGCTTGAAGTTCGGCGTCTACCCCGACGACGAGCCGGTGTTCCACTGGATGCGCGGCGGAGCCCCCGCCCGTCAGCGCTGCATCGAGGCCGAGGTCATGGACCTCTCGGACGACATCGCCTACTCGGTGCACGACTTCGAAGACGCGATGGTCAACCGTTACGTCGACCCGGCCCGCCTCGCCTCGCGCGTCGGTCGCGAGGGCCTGCTCGACGCGATCCAGCGCTGGGTGGGCTACGACTTCGTGCGCGACGACCTCGCCGCGGGCCTCGAGCGCCTCATGGCCATGCCCGAATGGATCACCACGTTCGACGGCACGCGCCCCGCGCTCGCGCGGCTGAAGAACCTCACGTCCGACTTGATCGGCCGCTTCGCACGCGCCGCCACCGCCGCCACGCGCGAGGCGTACCCCGCCGACGAGCTGACCCGCTACCGCGCCCACGTCATCGTGCCCGCCGAGGTCGAGGTCGAGATGGCGGTGCTCAAGGGCATCATCGGCGCCACCGTCGTGTCGATCGACGGCCGCAAGGTGCTGTACCGCGAGCAGCGCCACGTTCTCAAGCGCTTGGCATCCGCCCTCTGGGAGAACCCCGGCGCCCTCGACGCCCTGCACGCCCCCGACTTCGCCGCGGCCACCGACGACGCCGCGCGCCGCCGCGTCGTGGTCGACCAGGTCGCGAGCCTGACCGATCAGCTCGCGATCGCGTGGCACGGCCGGCTCGTGGGAGAAGTGGATGCCGCCGAGCTCGGCGTCTGGGCTCCCGGCGCCCGCGCCGCCCGGGGAGCGGATGCCTGATGCCCCGCATCCGCCAGTCCGACGTCGACGAGGTCAAGGCGCGGGTCAACATCGCCGATGTCGTCGGTGAGCGCGTCGCGCTGAAGTCGGCGGGCGTCGGGTCGATGAAGGGCCTGTGCCCCTTCCACGACGAGCGGAGCCCGAGCTTCCACGTGCGGCCGCAGGTCGGGTACTACCACTGCTTCGGCTGCGGCGAATCGGGCGACGTGTACTCGTTCCTCCGCGCGATGGACCACGTCTCGTTCACCGAGGCCGTCGAACGCATGGCCGCGCGCGTCGGATTCACGCTGCACTACGAAGACGGCGGGCCCGCGCCCGAAACGACCGGCCGCTCGCGCCTGTACGCCGCGAACGCGGCGGCGGCGGAGTACTTCCGCGCACAGCTCATGACGCCCGAGGCCGACACCGGCCGCCGCTTCCTCGGCGATCGCGGGTTCGACGCGGGCGCGGCCGCTCACTTCGGCGTCGGCTACGCCCCGAAGGGCTGGTCGCACCTCATGGACCACCTGCTCGCGCAGAAGTTCACCCGCGACGAACTGCTGCAGGCGGGGCTGGTCTCGCAGGGGCAGCGCGGCGTCTACGACCGCTTCCGCGGGCGGCTCGTCTGGCCCATCCGCGACGTCACCGGGCAGGTCATCGGCTTCGGCGCGCGCAAGCTCTATGACGACGACCAGGGCCCCAAGTACCTCAACACCCCCGAGACGCCGATCTACAAGAAGGCGCAGGTACTGTACGGCCTCGATCTCGCCAAGCGCGACATCTCGCGGTCGCACCGGGTCGTCGTGGTCGAGGGCTACACCGACGTCATGGCCTGCCATCTCGCGGGTATCACCACCGCGATCGCGTCGTGCGGTACCGCCTTCGGCAGCGACCACATCACGGTGCTGCGGCGAGTGATGGGCGATGACAGCTCGTCGGGCGAGGTCGTCTTCACCTTCGATCCGGATGCCGCGGGGCAGAAAGCGGCGCTACGCGCCTTCGCCGATGAGAAGCGCTTCGCGGCGCAGACGTACGTCGCCGTCGCCCCCGAGGGCCTCGATCCGTGCGACCTGCGCCTGCAGCGCGGCGACGGAGCCGTGCGCGCGTTGATGGAGAACAAGGCGCCCATGTTCGAGTTCGTCATCGATCAGCGCCTCAAGGACTTCGACCTCTCCAGCGTCGAGGGTCGGGCCGGCGCCCTGCGCGCGGCGGCGCCCATCGTGGCCGACATCCGCGACCCCGCGCTCCGCCCGGGATACGTCCGCGTGCTCGCACGCCGCCTCGGTCTCGACATGCCCGAGGTGCAGTCGGCCGTCGAGCGCGCGGCCCGCGGCGCCGACCGCGCCGAGAAGCGCGAGACGCGGAGAGACAGCGAGCCCGCACCGATCGCGATCTCGGTCACGATGGCATCGCTCCCGAACAATCGCGATGTCGCCCTCGAACGCGGCGCGATGATGGCCTTCCTCCAGTACGGCCACCGCATCGAGCCGGACGTGTTCCTGCGGGCGCTGCAGACGCCATTCAGCCATCCCGCGCTCGAGGCCGTTCGCAGTGCCCTGGCATCCACCGACCTGTCCCAACCCGGCTGGGCCGTCGCCGCGGTCGAGGCCGTCCGCGAGCCCTTCCGGTCGCTCGCGGCGGAGTTGCTGACCGCCGAGTTCCCGGCGCGCACCGAAGAGGGAGCTGTCGCCTCGGCGAACGACCTCGCGCGGGGCCTGCTCGTGCGCGAGCTCGAGCGCGAGAAGAACGAATTGCTCCGCGGCATCCAGCGGGTTCCCGCCGATTCCGACGAGGGCAAGAGACTGCGCTTCCGCCTGCGCGAGCTGGACGCCGATCGTCAGCGACTCGTCGCGACCTGACGGCTTGCTGCCGCGCGCCGCTGGCATCGCTCGTGCTCGTCGGGGAGGATGAGGGAATGCCCCGGACCCTCGACACCGACGTCGCCCTTCGAGCCGACGACCTGTCTCTGGCGCGCAGCGGCGTGCGCGTGATCGACGGGATCACCTTCACCCTGCCCGCCGCGCGCACGATGATCGTGCAGGGAGCGACGGGATCGGGCAAGACCTCGCTCGTCTCGCTCCTCGCGGGCCACCCCGACGACGGGCTGACGGTGGTCGGGGGAGACGCGCGCGTGCACGGCATCTCGGCCCGCAGACCCGGCCGCGCCCGCCGCGAGTGGGTCTTCCACACCGGCTACCTGCCGCAGGGGGCCGGAGCCGCGCTTCCCTCGCGCTTGACCGTGCAGGACGTGATCGCCGAGCCCATCACGAGCCGCGACCGCAAAGTCAACTCGCGGGCTCTCGCGGTGCGCGTGGCCACGCTGCTGGACGAGATGGAACTGCCGCTCGGCACGGCGCCGAAGTACCCCTACGAGCTCAGCGCCGGCATGCGTCAGCGCGTCGCTCTCGCTCGCGCCCTCGTGCTCGAGCCGCGTCTGTTCGTCGCCGACGACCTGTACGCCAACCTCGACCTCGAGGTGCGCGCCGCGGCTCGCGCGTCCATCACGCGGCGTCGCGACGAGCGCGGCATGGCATCGCTCATCGTGACGAACGACGCAGAAGCGCCGAAAGACCTGGATGCCGATGTCCTCGTGCTGCACGCCGGTCACGCCGTCGGACTCGGTCATGGCGACCAGGCCGTGCAGTGGACACCCGACGGCACGCCCGAGAGGCGGATTTCGGCCGGTTGATTTTTCCGCCGCCCCCGCGTGCTGTTAGTATCGTGGGGTTGCCCGCCGCAAGGTGAGCCTGATCCTCGGTAGCTCAATTGGCAGAGCAATCGGCTGTTAACCGATAGGTTCTTGGTTCGAGTCCAAGCCGGGGAGCCAACGCAAGGCCCGACGCATCAGCGTCGGGCCTTCGCCGTTGCACGAGGCCTTTCGAAACGGCAATGAGCTCTGGAGTGCCCAGAGGTCACCGCCGAGCGCGGCTCGACACGCGAATCGCATGACGGCGCGAGCGGAAGGCGCGCCTTTGAGCGGACCGGGGAATCCGCTAGTTCGCCGGGACGTCTGCGATCTGCCCTGCGCCTGGCCCCTTGCCGTTGTTCGCGCCGTTCCCCTTGCCGTTGCCGTTCCCGTTGCCTTTGCCCGGTGCGCCCGCGCCCGGCGCCGTGCCGGTGCTCGCTCCGGGGGAGGGGGAGGTGCTCGGCGTCGGGACCGCGGTGTCGCCGCCCGGTGCAGGGGTGTCGGGCGCCGGATCGACGACGGCGGAGCCACCGGAGCCGGGCGAGCCCTGACCGGGCTGCGAGACCCCGCCACCCGGCGCCTCGACGACGGGCGGGGCGGGGGACGGCTGCGTGGGCTGGGAGGTGCCGGGGTCTTTCGCCGGCGGCGGGGTCTCGGCATCCGTGTTCGACACCGGCTCGACGGACGAGGGGACGTTCTCGGCCACGACGGGGCCCGGCGTCGACGAAGGCGCCGGGGTCGAGACACGGTCCGTGGTCATGTCGGATCCGGCGCCGAGCGAGAAGGCCATGACGTGCCCACCGATGACGAGGGCAGCGCCTGCGGCGGCTCCGGCCCACAGCACGCGGCGTCGCCGCGAACGGGGGGCGCGAGCCGACGTCGCGGGTACGCTGCCGGCTCCCACCGACGCGGCGGCCGACACCGGTGCGGTCGTCTCAGCGTTGGAGCGCGGGAGAGTCGTCGACATCGCAGCCGCGCCCACCGGCGCCACCGGCTCGGCGCGCGCGGCAGGCGGGGTGACGGGGGCAGTCGTCAACGCGGTCGGCATCGCCCATGACGCCGCCGGCGCAGCAGTCACGGTCTCACCCGTCTCGAAGGCCAGGGCCTCGGCGCGCTCGACCACGTTCGCCGCGGTGGGCCGTTCGTCGGGATCGAAAGCGGTCATGGACGTCAGCAGGGACTGCCACTCGAAGCCGTACGACCCCGGAATCTCGGGCTGACGAGCGAGGCGAGCCAACAGTGTCTCTTGCAGCGTCCCTCCCCCGAAGGGGTGCAGGCGCGTGAGCGCCTCGATGGCGAGGAGCCCGAGCGCGTAGACGTCCGACGCGGCACGGGGCGCCTCCCCGCGTACCTGCTCCGGGGCCAGATAGGCGGCCGTCCCGATGACGGTTCCGGGGGTGGTCAGTCGTGTCGCGCCGATCAGACGTGCGACGCCGAAGTCCGCGAGCACGGCCTCGTGCGAACGCACCCCGCCTCGCACGGGCCGCAGCAGCACGTTGGACGGCTTGACGTCACGGTGCACGATGCCCGCGTCGTGCACCACCGTGAGCGCCGCCGCGAGGTCGGCCACGATCCCCGCGACCTCGGCGGATGCGAGAGGGCCCTGCTCGATGCGCCGCTGCAGCGACGGGCCGTCGACGAGCTCCATCACGAGGTACACCTGGTCGTCGCCAGTGAGTCGAGCGTCGTACAGGGTGACGAGCGAGGGGTGCGCGAGGGCCGCGAGGGCGCGCGCCTCCGACATCCGGCGGAAGGGTTCGGGTTCGTCTGCGGCGTCGGCGTAGAAGATCTTGATGGCCACGTCGCGCGCGAGCACCTCGTCACGCGCGCGGAAGACGCGCCCCATCCCGCCGGCGCCGATCCGCTCGCGCAGGATGTAACGGCCGCCGAGGATGTCGCCCGCGTGGGGCATCGCGTGGTCGGACGAGAGGCTCATCGATTCCTTCGAGCAGGACCGCCTGACGGCGAGAGGGAGGGATGCCGGGACGCATGCGTCGAGTCGGACACTATGCCCGCGCGGCCCCTCGCAACCGGGGGTGGCGGGGTTCCACTCCGACGCGCATAATGGTGGCTCGGTTCGGGGGCAGGCTCTGCGTTCCCCGTCCCGTGCGAGTGCGCGAGGGGGCTGTGCCTCGGCACCGTGGGAGCGGTTCCACTAGGCTCTTTCCGGCCGCCGACGCCGGCCCGAGAGGATCCGACGTGCCCGCCCCCGCCTCTCGTGTGCGTCGCGACCTGCAGGGGCTCCGCGCCATCGCCGTCGTCGCTGTCGTCGCCACGCACCTGACGGCGTGGCCCCGTGGTGGTTTCGTGGGCGTCGACGTGTTCTTCGTCCTCTCGGGGTTCCTCGTCACGGGAATCCTCCTCTCCGACCTGGACCGCGAGGGCACGGTTCGACTCGGAGCCTTCTTCGCGCGACGGGTGAAGCGGCTGCTCCCCGCCGCGCTGGTCGTCCTCACAGCCGTTGTCGGCGCCGCCTTCTTGGTCTTCTCGCCCGTGCGGGCCGAAAGCACCCTGACCGATGCCCTGTCTGCGGCGGGCCTCGTCTCCAACTGGCACTTCGGCCTCGGGGGCCGCGACTACTTCGCCTCAACGGATGTCTCGCCCCTCCAGCATTTCTGGTCGCTGTCGGTCGAAGAGCAGTTCTCTGTGGCCTGGCCCTTGCTCGTCCTCCTCGCCGTCGCCGCTCTTCCGGCCGCCGCGCGCCGCGCACGAGGGGGACGCGTGGCGGTGGGACTCCTCGCCGGGGTGGTGGTCGTGGCATCCGGGATCGTCGCCGTCGTCCAGACGCCGGCCGATCCGAGCCTGGCGTACTTCTCCACGCTGACCCGGGCGGGTGAACTCGCCACGGGTGCCGTGATCGCTTCGGCCGCTCCCGTGCTTGCGCGCATCCCGGCGGCGGCCCGCGGCCTGCTCGCCTGGGCCGGGGTGGCCGTGATCCTCGCGGCGTTCTTCGTGATCGACCCGGCGGACCCCTTCCCTGCGCCCGCCGCCGCGCTCCCGGTGATCGGTGCGGCGCTCGTGATCGGCGGGGGGATCGGCGGCGATCCCCGTCACCGGCACCTCTTCGTGCTCACAAACCCCCTCGCCGTCACCCTCGGCGACCTCTCGTACTCGCTCTACCTCTGGCATCTGCCGGTGATCGTCTTCGCGGGCGTCCTGCTCGCGCCCGGGCCCGCCGCGACGGCGATCACGATCCTGGCCATGCTCGTCCTGACGGTCGCGACGTACCTCGGCGTCGAGCAGCCGTTCCACCGTTCGCCGTGGGCCGCGCCGCGCGTCGCGGAGCCGACGTCTCCGGCCCCGGCGGCCCCCGAAGCGATCCCGGCGTCGCGCCGCCCGAGCGCGCTCGCCTCGCGACCCGC
Source organism: Microbacterium testaceum StLB037 (assembly GCF_900104345.1). GTDB lineage: Bacteria > Actinomycetota > Actinomycetes > Actinomycetales > Microbacteriaceae > Microbacterium > Microbacterium testaceum_A. The sequence goes on along the minus strand of NZ_FNJN01000003.1, from coordinate 334,244 downwards.
CGGGTACGTTCCCGGTCAGCGGTACTACCCCGGATCCCGCGCCGCCGCGGCCCCGGTCGAACCCGCCCCCGCAACGGTCGTCGCCCCCGCGCCGCTCCCGACGCCGGAAGAAGAGCGGATGCCGGCACCCGCGGCATCCCTCCCCACCGAGGCCGCACCCGCGTGGGCCGCCTGGCGCGCGCGCTTCGCCCCGCGCGTGGCGATGGCCGGCGCCACCCTCGCAATCGGCTCCGGCGCCACCGCCCTCGCCGTGATGTTGGCGTACGGAGCCCCGACACTCCCGGGACTGCCGGTGGCAGCCCCCGCCGCGGTCGACGTCGCCGCCCAGGCCGGTGACGCCCTCAGCGCGCTGCAGGCGGAACTCGCGGCCGCGACCACCGCCACCTCGTGGCCCGACCTACACCCCTCGCTCGACGAGGTGCAGCGCGCTTCATCATCGGCGAACCGCGCGCACGACTGCTTCACCCCGGGGGTCGCTCTCGACGCCGGCCGGTGCACGTGGGGCTCCGCCGACGCCCCGCGACACCTGTACCTCGTGGGCGACTCGAGCGCGATGGCGTACGCGCCCGCGTTCGCGAAGCTCGCCGACGACAGCGGGGGAGCGTGGCGCGTCACGACGGTCGGAATGTACGGATGCCGTTTCACCGATGTGCTCGTCGAGAGCCGCGATCCGTCGGTCATGGCCGGCTGCGCCCAGCGCAAGGCCGACGTCGCGGCGATGATCGCCGCCTCGCCCGCCGACCTGCTCGTGGTGTCCAACGCGTTCACGCTGGGGCGTGCGGTCGATGGACGCGATCTGAGTGCCGGTGATCTGGCATCCGCCATCGCCTCCGAGGTCACGGGCTGGGCGCCCGCGGGCCACACCGTCTACCTCGCGCCTCCGCCCCACGGCGTCGACCTCGGCCGCTGCGTCTCTCCGCTCACCGGCCCGTCGGCGTGCCTTGCCGGCGTGGACGATGTGTGGACGCAGATGGAGGCCGCGACCGAGGCCCATGCCGCGACCACGGGTGACGCGGCGATCAGCTCGCTTGCCTTCAGCTGCTGGCAGGGCATCTGCCCCGCGTTCGCGGGCGACACCCCCGTGCGGTACGACGACACCCACCTGACCCCGGCGTTCGCGGAACGATTGACGCCGATTCTGCGGGGCGAGCTCGCGGCGCGCGGACTGTACTGAGGGAAGCGGCCCCGGTCCCGCGCGGAACTGCGAGGCTGGGGGAGTGATCTCGCCTCCCGACGCCCCGACCGCCGACCTCGACGCATTGCGGTCACGCCTGCTTCCGGAGCGCGGGGGACAGGTCGACGACAGCATCCCGCAGCTGGCCGACGCCGACCCCGACTTCTGCGCCCTCGCCCTCGTCCTGCCCGACGGCTCGGTGCGATCGAGTCGACAGGCGGACGTTTCGTTCAGCGTGCAGTCCGCGGTCAAGCCGTTCCTGTTCGCGCTGGCGCTGCTCGACACCGACGGCGCGGCGCTGGATCGCGTGGGCATCGAACCCACCGGCGAGTCGTTCGACGCCCTCAAACTCGAAAGCGGCACCGGCCGGCCGCCGAACCCCATGGTCAACGCCGGGGCGCTACTCACGGCCTCGCTGGTCGAGGGTGCCGATGCCGAGGCGCGCATGGTCCGCATCGCGCGCGGGCTCGCCGCCTTCGCCGGACGCGAGCTCGACGTCGATGAGGACGTGGCGCACAACGAACATCTCCTCGGCGATCGCAACCACGCCCTCGCCCACCTCATGCGCGCGGAGGGCACCCTCGAACCGACGGCCGACGACGCTGTCGCGGTGTACGCCCGCGCCTGCGCGACCCTGGTGGATGCCGAGACCCTCGCCGTCATGGGCGCCACTCTCGCGCTCGGCGGAGTCAATCCCCGAACGGGGGAGCGCGCCGTGCCTGAGCGCGTCGCGCGCGACGTCATCTCGGTCATGGCGACCTGCGGCGTCTACGACGGATCAGGACGGTGGATGCGAGCGGTCGGCATCCCGGCCAAGTCGAGCGTCTCGGGTGCGATCGTGCTCTCCGTTCCCGGGCGTCTCGGCGGCGCCGTCGTGAGCCCGCCGCTCGACGAGCAGGGCACGAGTGTGCGGGGGCGTCTCGCGAGCGAAGCCCTCAGCGACGACCTCGCGCTGCACTCCTTCGGGGCGGGCTGACGACACCCGCCGAGGGATGTGTCGAGCGCGACCCCCACACGCCTAGGCTGACGCTATGGGGGCACGGGGGATCTATGTCGCGACGACCATCCGCGCGACGCTCGACCAGGTGTGGACGGCGACGCAGGACCCCTCGCAGCACGTGCGGTGGGACGTGCGCTTCTCGCGCATCACACCCACCACGAGCGACGCGGACGGCGCCGCGCGCTTCGTTTACGAGAGACGCACACCCGTCCACACCGTCCGCGGCGACGGCATCAGCATCGGCGAGAGCTCACGCCCCGACGGCAGCCGTACCTCCGCTCTGCGGTTCACCACGGCCGACCGCCTGTCGCCCTTGCGCGACGGTCGCGGCTACTGGCGGTACGAGCCGGTGGACGGCGGCATCCGGTTCTCCACGGGCTATGACTACGCGGCGGGGTGGGGCCCGCTCGACGTGATCGTCCGGCCCCTCGTGGGTTGGGCCACCGCGTGGAGCTTCGACCGCCTGCGCCTGTGGCTCGAAACGGGTGTCGAACCGGAGCACTGGTCGCTCGTGCATGCCGTCGCCTTCTGGCGGAGAGATCGCCCCCGCGCGTCGCGCTGCGAGAGGATCCCCCCGCACCGACGGCGTGCGCTCGACGACGCACCCGCCACGCTCGCCGCACTGCCCGCGCCGGGAGACCAACGATGACCTCGATCTTCGCGCGGGCCATGGGCTCTGACTTCCACCGCCTTCACCCGATGATGCAGCGGCGCTTCGGCGTCGGCCTCGACGACGGTGAGGCGTGCGTCGGCCGCGGTGTCATGAGCGACATCCGGCGCGGACCCTGGTGGACGGTCCCGTTCCTGCAGTTCGGAAAACTGCGGAACATCCTCGTCCCGGCGGTCGGCGACAACGTGCCCTTCACCATCTGGAACAGCCCGTACCTCGACCCCTTCGGTCGTGAGACCGTGACCTTCGTCCGGGAGTACGAGGTGGGCGGACGCTCCGCGCGGTTCGACGCGACGATGATCCTGCACGAGGGCCGGGTCATCGACTACCTCGGCACGCATCAGCATCTCGCCGTCGACCTCGACCTGAAAGTAGACGACGACGGCGGACTGCTCCTGCGATCGGGGGAGCAGCGCTTCTACGAGGGGCCGGTCGGCTTCCGGTTCCCGATGCTCTTCAGCGGCCGCGCCACCCTGCGCGAACGTTTCGACGACACCGACGGCCGGTTCCACGTCGACATGCGGGTCGACAACGACCGCTTCGGTTTCCTCTTCGGCTACCGCGGCAGCTTCACCTGCGAATGGATGCCGGCCTCCGGCGCCCCGCCCCACGTTTTCCCGCGGCGCCACGAATCCCGCGTCTGACATCGCCCGCACGCGGGTGTGAGAACATCGGCGCAGTGTCGCCGGATCGACACCTCCGAAGGAGTCCCCTCATGCAGCCAGTCGTGCGTCGTCGCGCGTCGCGCACCGTCACCGTCGGCGTCGTCGCCGCCCTCGCCGCCACCCTCACCGGGTGCGGTCAGGGGACGAACGTCTCGGACGACTACGCCCAGATCTGCCGGGACAATTCCACCGAGAAGCGACTTCCCGACGACGATTGCAACAACCACGGCGGCAGTGCGCACTGGTACTACCTGCCGCTCGGCTCCAGCAGCCGGACGGTTCCCGCGGTGGGGCAGCCGGCCACCGGTGGTTCCGACAGCCTTCCTTCGGGCAAGACCGCTGCCCGCGGCATCTCGAGCGACGGAGACAGCGTCTCGCGCGGCGGCTTCGGCGGCTCGGGCTCCGACGGAAGCCACGGCAGCTGATGCGGCGCATCGAGCTCGACCCGCGTCCCGACTGGGAGCGCACCATCAAGCAGTCCGGCCTGATCTATTCGCACTCCGTCCGCGACGACGGGACGGCGGTGGAGTACTGGAACGACGGCGCCGCCTATGTGTTCACCCTCCCCGAGGTCGAAGAGCTCGAGAAGCAGACCGAGGAACTGCACCGCATGAGCCTCGAGGCGGCCCGGTACATGGCATCCGGCGCACTCGGTCATCTCGGGCTCAGCCCGAGGGCGTTCGAACTCGCGCAGTGGTCGCTCGAGCAGGACGAACCCGACGTCTACGCCCGCTTCGACCTCGCCTATGCCGGCGACGGCTCACCCGCCAAGATGCTCGAGTACAACGGCGACACCCCCACCGGTCTCATCGAGGCGTCGGTCACGCAGTGGTTCTGGTTGCAGGACCGGATCAAGAGCGGGGCGCTGCCTGCCGACACCGACCAGTGGAATGGACTGCACGAGGCCCTGGTGGAGCGCTGGCGAACCCTGCTGCACCGCTCGTTGAACGAGGGGGAGGGCGGCCGACTGTTCGTCGCCCACTCGGATGCCGACACCTACGGCGAAGACTGGGACACCGTCGCCTACATGCGGGACGTCGCCGGCGAAGCCGGGTGGGAACACACCGGCATCGAGATGAAAGAGATCGGCTGGCACCATGGTGCGCGGCAGTTCGTCGGCGTCCCGGAGCCCTGGGGCTCGTCGCGGAGCATCGCGGCGCTGCCCGGCGACACCCCGGGCACGCAGTATCCCGTGATCCGCAATCTCTTCAAGCTCTACCCGTGGGAAGACCTCGTCTCGGGGGAGGACCGCGTCGTCGGCGACCAGGAGTTCGGGGCCCTGCTCATCGCCGGTCGCGGACTCTTCGGCCGGTGGTACGAGCCGGCGTGGAAGATGTTCCTCTCGAACAAACTCCTCCTCGTCGCCCTCTGGCGATTGTTCCCCGGCCACCCGAACCTGCTGCCGGCCTATGCCGACGGCCCCAACGGCATGACCGACTTCGTCGTCAAACCCGTCTTCGGTCGAGAGGGTGACGGCATACAGGTGCATCGCCGTGACGGCAGCGTGACCTCGAACGGGCAGGAGTACCGCCGCGAGGGCGCGGGTCGCGAGCGCGTCTGGCAGCAGTACCACGAACTGCCCGACTTCCCGGGGGCGCAGGGGAGCAACCACCCCGTGCTCGGGTCGTGGGTGATCAACCAAGAAGCGTTCGGCGTCGGCATCCGCGAATCCGACGGACCGATCACCGACTACTTCTGCCGGTTCGCTCCGAACATCATCGAGAGCTGACGACGCCGCCCCGCGGCTGGCCGTTCACGCGTCGATGTCGTCGACGCCCGGCATCCACGAGATGCCCGGCTTGCCCCACTTGCGCTTCTTCGCGATCTTGGCCGCCACCCGGCTGTCCTCCTCGTCGAGACGATCCACATACAGGATGCCGTCGAGGTGATCGAACTCGTGCTGGAGGATGCGCGCACGCCAGCCCGTGACCTCGATGCGGACCGCGTGACCGTCGAGATCCGTGCCGGTGAGCAGCGCCGCCTCCGACCGCCGCAGCGGGAAGCGTTCGCCGGGGAACGAGAGGCATCCCTCGCTCTCTTCGTCGGGGTCGGGGTAGCCGGGCTCCATCGGACGGATCCACAAGTCGGGGTTGATCACCACGCCCCGCCAGGGTCGACCCTCGTCGTCCTCGTACGTGTACGTGAAGATGCGCAGGCCCACTCCCACCTGCGGGGCGGCGAGACCCACGCCGGGGGCGGTGTCCATCGTCTCGAACATGTCGGCGACGAGCGTGCGCACCTCATCGGTGATCTCGTCGACACGGGCAGCGGGAGCGTGCAGCACGGGATCACCCATGATGCGAATCGGGAGTACGGCCACGTCACCAGCCTAACCAGCGGACGGCGGGCTATCGTCGGAGGGTGATCCCGCTCGATGCCACCCTCAGCGACGGAATCGACCAACTCGTCGGTGTCTTCCGCGATCCCCGTATCCTCCTCGGCATCCCGCTGGCGCTCCTCGGGGCGGTGTTCATGTCATTCGGCGCGCAGTACCAGCACCGCGGGGTGCAGAAGGTCGAGCGCCTCTCGGGCAAGACCACCGGTGGCCTCTCGCGCAAGCAGCTCACGTCTCTGCTGACACGCCCCTCGTGGGTCGCGGGCACCGTCATGCTCGGACTGGCGATCGTGTGCCAGCTCTCGGCGCTGTCGGTCGCGCCGCTCATCCTCGTTCAGCCCCTCGGCGCGATCGCGCTCGTGATCACGACGGTGTTGAACGCCCGCGTCTCGGGGCAGAAGCCGACGCGGCAATCCCTGATCGCGATCGCCCTGTGCGTGGGCGGCATCTTCATCTTCGTGACGATCGCCGCGTTCTTCGCCACCGAGCACGTGGTCACCGAGCGCGAACTGTGGATCATCCTCGGCATCCTCGCCGTCGTGGTCATCGTCTTCGGCGTGTTCTGGGTGCTCGTGCGTCGCCGGGCGCAGGCACTCTTCTACATCATGGCCGCGGGGGTGATCTACGGCTTCGTCGCGACCCTCGCGAAGGTCGTCATCAGCCGCGCGCAGGCCGGCAACTTCGAGTGGCTGACGATGCTGTGCCTCGTCGCTCTGCTGGCCGCGGTGGCCGTGGGCGCGTACTTCGTGCAGACCGCGTACTCGGTCGGCCCGCCCGACCTCGTCATCGCGGGGCTCACCGTCATCGACCCGATCGTCGCGGTGTTGATCGGTCTTCTCGTCCTCGGCGAGGCGTCGACGGCCCCTGCGTGGGCGCTCATCGGGTTCGTCATCGCGGGCGCGATCGCCACCTGGGGCGTGATCCAGCTGACCAAGCATCACCCTCAGGTCACCGCGGACGGAAAGCCGGCGAAGCCTCGGGTGAAGTAGGCCGTTAAAGGGGACGTGGCGTGCCCGGAGCTGTACTGCTGGTCGGTATCGGAGTAGCGCTCGTCACACGGAATGACGCGGAACCAGAACGGTCACCATTCCCTGATGTCTCGCAGATCGGACTGCAGGAGCCCGAGCGACTTGCCCTGCACAGCGTCTTCCAAACCAAGCTCGCGTGCGGCAGAGGCGAGTGACACGTCCTGACCTTCCGGGTCCTTTGTGAACGGATCCATGGATCCTAAGCGCATGTCTTCTGTGCCGCGAGCGATGTTTTCGAGGATCGGCCGCAACGTCTCCGCAGACACGTCCCCCCACTCGTCATCCGATTCATCCAGGGTGACGCGCAGGGCCATCGTGCTCGAGATCGATCCTGTGTAGTCCGCAGTGGCCTCGCGAACACCGAAATTGCCCGACTCAAGTTCCGCCGCCAACTGGTCCGCACGCTCCTGCCCGGTGGGTCCGAACCCGACACAACCGGCGATCAAGATGGTGCATGTAGCGACCAGCACCATGAGAGTGGTCGCGCGCACGGTGTTTCGCATCGTTCTCCTCATCTCTCAAGGTAGTCGCCGCTCTGCCGGCATTCAGCGGGTCATTCCGCGGCGAACGCGCCGAGCTCAGCCTTCGAGAGCGAGAGGGATCCATCCGAGCCTGTTTCACTCAGCCCTAGCTGCCGTGCAGCCTCCGCCGTACTCACATCAGCGCCGTTGCCGTCCTGTGTGTAGAGAATCGCGTAACCGACGTTCGTGCCCGTCGCTTCGCGGCCCACGACCCGCAGAATGCCTTCCAGACCATCAGCGGAGACCGCGGGACCGCTCTCGAGGACGTCGGCCTCCAAGATCACCGTCACGATGAGACTCCCACTGAACGAGGCGGGAGCAGTGGCTTCCGCCCGTGTAACCCTCAACCCACCTTCCTCGAGCGAAGCCTCAAGGTGCGAGGCCCGTTCTTTGAGCGACGGACCGAAGCCGAAGCAGCCCGAGAGGCCAGCGATCATCGCCACCGCGATCACGGCGACGGCAATGCATCTGCGTGTGCTCGCGACAGTTCTCGTGTCGGGTAGGGGAGGAAACCTCATCGCAGCTCCACTCGTTCGAAAAGGGCCAATCCCCGGGTCTGCAACGTCATCAGGCGGACGCCGCCAACGGAGAGCCTGCCTCGCTTTCGGTGGCGCTCCGCAGCCACTCACACAAAACGGCGCGCGATGGACTCGTACTCGCATCACTGTTTCGCCAGAGACTCGAGTCGTTCGCCGGTGAGAGAGAGTGACCGGCCATTGACGGCTTCAGCGATGCCGAGGTCCTCCGCCGCCGTTTTTAGCGAGATCCGGATTCCCCCTTCTTCCTTCGCGTAGAAACCGACTCCGCCGACTCCCATTTCTTCTGCGCTTCGGGCGACAACGCCCAGGATCGGGCCGAGAGTCTTGGCCGACACCGAGTAGCCGGGCTTCAGCACGTCTGGTTCCAGGATCACCGACACGGTGAGGTCGCCCGAGAACGACGACAGGTAAATGGCTTCCGCGCTGTGCACGCCGAGCCCTCCGTTTTCGAGCTGCCTCGCAAGGTCATCGGCGCGCTCTTGCCCGGTCGGTCCACCTATGGAGCAACCGCCGAGCGCGGTGGCAAGGACGAGGCTCGACACGGCTAGCACTGCTCCGCGTTTTCGAACGTTCATCGTGACCCCATCGCCCGACGGACTGCCGCGTTACGCTTGAGCGAGGTAGGACTGGTCACTACTCCAGGCACACGTTCGAATTGCATCGAACCCGTGACGAAAGGAGTCGGAACGTCCTCGGTCACTTCCCGGCGTAAGAGGTCCATTGCTCCGCTACAAGCGTCAGCGAATCGCCATTGAGGGACTTCTCAAGCCCTAGCTCGGTCGCGGCATCTCGGAACGACAGGTCTTTCCCAAATTCGTCATCCGCGTAGAGATACAGACTTGTCACTTTCATGTCTGCAGCGTTGTCTGCCGTGAGCGCAAGGAGGCGTGTCAGGGTCGCGGCGGCGACCTCGCGGCCGCCCGGCTCCAAACCATCGGAGGAGAGCTTCACTGTGACGGTCAACCCGCCCGCGGCAGAGGGAGTCGTAACCACTCTCGCGCCCACGACACCGCTGCCCGCGGATTCGAGCGCCGCTGTCAGTCGCGCGTCCTTGTCGCCGGCACTGGGCCCGCCTAAGCAGGCGGTCAGCCCGAGCAAGAGCGCAACAGCCAGGACCGACAGTCCTGCACGAAGAGGACGGATCACTTTCTGGAAAGCGTCTCGAGGCGCTCGGGAGTGAGGAGGAGTGCACTTCCGTCGAGGGCCTCAGCGATGCCGAGGTCCTCCGTCGCCCGCACCATCGAGACGTCTATTCCTTGCTCATCTTCCGCGTAAAAAACAACTCCGCCCACATTCATCTCTTCGGCGCTTCGCGAAACGATTCCCAAGACCGGACCGAGAGTCTCCGCTGTGACCGTGTAGCCAGGCTGCACGACGTCGGGACTGAGAACAACCGTCACGGAAAGATCGCCCGAGAAAGAGGATTGAAAGATTGCCTTCGCGCTGCGCACGCCGAGCCCCGAATTCTCCAGCTGATTCGCGAGCTCATCGGCACGATCTTGCCCCGTTGGTCCACCTATCGCACAACCGCCGAGTGCCGCAGCGAGGAGAAGCCCCGCTACCGCCAGCCCGGCGGCACGCATGAAGGTACCCATCATGATCCCAACGCCCGCGCAGCTGCCAGGTCACAGTTGTCATACACATCAGCAAGCTTGATGAGCGTGTCTGCATTTCGGCGTAACCGGTTGATACGACGAGTGGCCTCAGCCGAGGCTTCTTGACTTGACGTGATCGCGGCAACAGAAGCTTCTCCATCTGTGGTTGCTCGAAGCGACGCGATAGCTCTCTCGAGATCAGCCACAGTGCCATCCAATTCTGTCGCCTGCGCTTTTAATCGCATGGCTTGATCGGTAAGGTCCCCGACGCGGACGTCCAATCTCGGCGTCATCGTGCGCCTCTGTTTTCGTGAGTGGTGTGCAATTGCACGACGAATGGTGACGATTCCCCAAGCACCGGCGCGGCTATGAGCGCGGCCTCCTCACGGGCTTTTTCTTGCGCTTGTGCAATGGTGCGAACTAGGAGCGACTCGAAACTCGCGCTTAACTCTATTTCTCGAGCGAATGCAATTTCGAGCACAGCCCCGTCAGCCGACGCGGTGACCTCACATTCGCCCCTTGCGCTCCTAACGGACACGCGCACCCGCCTGATGTCGTCGATACGTGCTTCGAGAGCTGCTCTTGCAGAACGGGAGCCCTCCACCTGTGCGTCTATCCTCGCGAGCGCGGCCTCGACCCGCGCTTCTAAATCCTGATTCATCGTCACTCTCCCGTTCTCGCCACGTAAACGTCCTCAACGCTCCCGTCGAGGAAACTCCAGTCATTCTTGAACTGACCGCCATCACGGACATAGCCCGAAAAGTCACTTTCGTACGTGACTGCACTGTGGGTTTTGGTCGGGTCCAGTGAACCGCCCGGATTGGGCAGCTGGATCCAATCCTTGTTCGGCGGCACCTCGCCTGGGCCAGTCGCAAGCGGGCCGCGCGGACCGCCGTACATTCGAGGCTGTCTTACTTCAGGCGTTCGTCCGTCCAACATCGGCACAGGGTCCGAGGCGTGCTCCACCTGCAAGACGGGAATGTGGTCCGGGATGTCAAACCCATCGACGGGAGCACCATTGGTTACAACGCCGACCGTGTTATACGGCAAGCTACTGTCCGCAGCGAGGTTGCCAGCCATGATCCCACCTTGGCTGAAACCGGACCACACGACATCTGACCCAGGCGCGACTCCAGCATCTTCCAATGCTTGCTTCACCGCTCGCTCGTACTGAGTTCGCAACACGGGGTTGTCCATCAGCATCAGCGCAATGTTGCTGTCAAGATCATTGAGAGGCGGTGCATCGCGGTAGGTGTCCGCGAAGTCCTTCCCCATGAAGCCTTTGAGGGCCCCCCAGTCCTGGGTGGAGGGAAGATTAACGAGCGTATAAGTTGAGCCGTCCGGTCGACGGACGGTGCTGACACTAATCGCTGTCTGAGAATCACCGCTTATGGCATCGATGATGCGATTACGCTTGATGAGGTCGGCTGGCGAAGCGATTTCCCCGCTCTCCATGAGCTCGTCGTAAGCGGACGAATTCGCTGCCTTACTCGGGTCAAGTTCGCTGACTCGTGGATCGGCTCGCAGCGGGTCAGCAACGCCTCCCGCCAGCATGTAACCGAATGGTCCGCCACCGAGCGCATTAGCGATCCCGGGGAGCATTCGGGCCATGAGGTCCACCAGGACCTCGACTCCGCGCTCAACAATGGGCGCGAGTTCCGCGAGGAGCCCGGCGAGCTGCCCGAGCGCCGTGAGGAGCTGTTCGATCAGGTCCCGCGCCAAGACGATGATGTCCCACGCCGCGTCCGCGAATTCACGGATGGCGTCGAGCTTGTCGAATGGGTTCAGGGTGAAGCTGGTCAGCGAGTCCGCCAAACGCGCCAGGGCGTTCAGCAGGCCGCAGATCGCGTCGCGGCAGGCGGTGACGAGAGTCGACGCGAGGGCCAGCGCGGACGATGCGGCACCCGCCCAGTCCTGCACGTCCGTCAACACCCGCGAGACGTCTTCGTACCGCTGGCGCAGGGCGCGCACCGTTCGGCCATCGAGGTCGTCGAGAGCCCGCGCGGCGGACGCGAGGTCGAGCGTCAACTCCGACACCGACGACTCGACCGTGCGCCATTCCGACGACCGCATCGCGACGGCGCCCGGGTCGCCCTGCAACTCGTCCATCCACTGGGGCAGCGGCTGAACGTAGGTGATCAACCAGCCGACGAACCCGGGGATGCCATCGCAACCCCCGCCCGAAGATCGAGATGCGCCCGCAGCCCACGACTCGCTGCGCAACTGGGCAGCGACGGCGGCAGCGCCGCTCACGACTCGAACTCCTGCATGACCGCGACGGCCTGCTCTTCGACGTCGTCGAAGGATTCGCGCGCGACCTGGACGCCCTTCTGCATCGTGGCGACGAGTTCACGCGCGCTCGACAGCAGTTGCGCGGTGTTGCTCGCGAGGCCGTTCGCGGCTCCCACGACGATTCCCGACGCCAGGACGCCGAACGCCGACCCGGGAAGTGGTGCGCCGGCGGCGGCAGCCGCGGCATCCAGGGAATCGCTCACGCGTCCCAGTGTCGACGCCTGTTCCGCCAGGACGTCGGTGTCCATGATGATGTGCGTTCTTCCCGCCACGTGGCCCCCGCTCGTGTCAGCTTTTCCAACACCATAGCGAAAGCCCTCGCGGCCACGCACGGCCCCGTACGGATTGTGGATAACCGGATGCCGGTAGGCTCGATGTCGCTGGGGGCGGTGGCCAAGCTGGTGAAGGCAGCGGGCTCATAACCCGACGATCGTGGGTTCAAGTCCCACCCGCCCTACAACAGACGGGCACGCGGCGCCGCCGTGCTCGCCGTCGCTGGACCCGCGCAGCCCCCACCGGCCTCGCAGGACCGGCGGAGCGAGCGCGAGGCCCGTTCGACGCTCCCGTCGCTTCGCGGCCGGATCAGCAGGTGCTCATCGCGGATTCGTAGACCGCGATGATCGGGTCGACCCGTTGCTCGATCTGAGCGCGTCCCCGGATCATGGCCGCGCTTGCCGCCGTGATCATGTGGGGTTCCCTCCGGATTTTCGCCACGAGAGCGCTGATCCCCGCGGCATCCGGTGTATCGGTGAGGAAGCCACCGCCCGGCGGCACCACCTCGCCGAGATCCGGGTCGCAGAACAGCACGGGAAGACCGGATGCCGCTGCCTCGAGCATCACCATGGGCTGGTTGTCGAAGTCGTACGAGCTCGACACCAGCAGGTGGCTCGCCCGCATCGCATGGAGCACCTCCTGCTGGGAAACCGACCCGTGCAGGGCCAGCCGGGTACCCCTTCTCTCGATCGACCGCCGCGAGAGACCGTCGCCGTAGACGTCCACCGCGACGTCGCGCGCGAAGGTGCGCGCGGCGTCGGCGAGCACCGCGGGACGTTTCTCCGGCGACAGTCGCCCGACCCACACGAGACGGAGGGTCTCCCCGGGGGAGAGTCGACGCTCGAGTGGTGCGCCGATGCGGTCGAGCACGCTCGGTTCAAGCCCGTTCGGCACGACCGAGATGGGCGTCTGAACCCCCTGCTGGGTGAGCTTGCGGGCGAAATGCGTCGACGGGACGATCACGTGGTCGCTCGCGCGGGACTGAGCGAGCATGAGTCGCCACATGCTCCTTGCCGCCGGGGTGGCGGTATAGGGGGAGTCGGGGCGCAGGCGCAGGCCGCGGTGGCTGATGTGGCGGGCGTGCAGGGCGGCCAGCAGGGGAACGGTGACGCGGGGAAGAGGAAGGACACTCGTCGTGTACACGTCCACCCTTCCGTGCATGGTGTGAACGATCGGGAGACCTAGATCGCGCGCCGCACGCACTCCCGCGAGGGCGGCGAACATCTCGGAATGCGTGTGCACCACGTCGATCCGGCGCTCGACGAACTCTCGACGCATCAGCGCCGCTGCGTCACGCGGTGGCCAGGTGAACGGATAGCCGTCGGGACGAAACGCCCGGGAGGTGGACAGCGCGACGATCGACGGATCAGCACTCGGCTGAGCCAGGGGGCAGAACACCGCCACCTCGTGCCCGGCTCGGGTAAGCGCTTCGCGGAGCGACTTGACCGCGGTCTGCACGCCGCCGAGCGTGGGCAGGTAGTAGTCCGTCACCAAGGCGATGCGCATATCCCGAAGCATAGAGACCGGCGGCTCTAGACTCTGCCGGATGAGGGAACGGGCAACAGAGGGCGGCACTCCCGGCGTCGCGCCCCGCGGGGAAACGGCGCTCGTTACCGGCGCGAGCGGGTTCCTGGGCGGGTACGTCGTCCGCGACTTGCGCGCCCACGGGTACGACGTGATCGCGTCGGGTCGGAACGCGGCCGCTCTGCCCGCGGGGCAGACCTTGGTCGGCGACCTCGACGAGCTCGCGCGGGTCGACCTCGGCCGGACGGTGGACGTGATCGTGCACTGCGCGGCGCTGTCCTCGCCGTGGGGTCGCTGGGCCGAGTTCGAGCACGCCAACGTGACCGGCACCGCGCGAGCGCTGGAGTTCGCGCGACGCGCCGGAGCACGCCGGCTCGTCCACATCTCGTCCCCGGGAATCTATGCCGCCCCCCGCGACCGGATCGGCATCCGCGAGGGCGACGTCGATCCGCGGCACCCGATGAATGGTTACATCCGGTCGAAGCTCGAGGCGGAAGCCCTTCTGCAACGCGCGGCCGCGGAGGGGTCGGCGCCGGAGATCGTCATCCTCCGACCTCGCGGAATCATCGGTCACGGCGACCCCAGCCTCGTCCCCCGGATCCTCCGCGTGCGCGAGCGGTTCGGCATTCCTCTGATGCGCGGCGGCCGAACCCTTGTCGATCTCACCGCTGTCGAGAACGTCGCTCTGGCCGTGCGGCTCGCGGCCGAGGCGCCCGGCGTGCACGGCCAGGCGTTCAACATCACCAACGGGGATCCTCGTCCCTTCCGCTCAGTGCTCGAACAACTGCTCGAGGGGCTCGGGCTCGAGCCGCGGTACCGGCGGGTGCCGACCGCGGTCGCATATCGGGTCGCGGCGCTGCTCGAGGCGGTGAGCGGAGTTCTGCCCGGACATCCCGAGCCACCCGTCACCCGGTACACCGTGACGACGATCGCCCATTCGCAGACGCTCGACATCTCGCGCGCTCGGGATCTGCTCGGCTATCGACCCGAGACTTCGCTCGACCAGAGTCTCGCGAGTTACACGCGTGCCTGAGCTCACGTACTTCGCGTGCGGCGCGACCTCCCACGAGATGAGCCGGTTGCTGCGCGGTACCGCTCGGGAGCGGCGTCTCTTCCCGGCCGGAGCTTTCCTGTACCGCTCGGGCGCTCGGCGCGTGCTCTTCGACACCGGCTACGCTCCCCAGCCGTGGCGCGCCGGACTCGGGGCATGGGCGTACCGGAGGATGCTTCCCCCTCGTGTCGAACCGGGTGACACGATCGCCGAGCAGATCGACCCCGCCACGATCACGCACGTCGTCCTCTCCCACCTGCACCCGGACCACATCGGCGGCGTTCGGTTCTTCCCGAACGCCGCTTTCGTCCTCAGCGACGGGGCGCGTCGCACCCTCGAGCGATCGCGACTCCGCGACGGGCTGCTCCGCAGACTGCTGCCCACGTGGTTCCCAGCGGCGACGGTGCTGCCCTCTCCCGTGTTCACGTCCGGTCCGCACGGGTTGCGTACCGCGGACCTGTTCGGCGACGGGTCCTACCTCCTCGTCGATCTGCCGGGTCACGCCCGAGGTCACCTCGGTGCCCTCGTCGAGCAGAAGGTGCTCCTCGCCGGAGACGCCGCCTGGGGGCGCGATCTGCTCGGCGCCGAGCACCGTATCCGGCGCCTCCCGCGACTGGTCAGTCACGACATGACCCGGCAGCGCCACACCGCGCGGATGCTCTTGTCAGCGGAGCAGGACGGCCTGCGTCTCCTCTTCAGCCATGATCACCATCCGACCGGGCAGAACCTGCTGTGACCATGAGGAGGACAGGGATGCCGCAACATCGACCTACCGGACGGAGCCCTCAGCTTCGGCCGTGCCGGCTGGCGGGATGGGGAACGTACCTCCCGGATCGGGTGGTCACGTTCGGAGAACAGAAACGTCACCGCATCCCCGATGGCATGTCGCAGCTCGACATGCTCGCCGCGGCAGCCGAGGACGCCCTCCGACGAGCCGGGCTTCGTGCTGACGACATCGACTGCATCATCGCGGCCTGTGCGGCGGGCGTGCAGCCGATCCCCTGCACGGCGGCGCTCGTGATGGAGCGCGTCGCCCCTCACGCCGGCGCCGCCGCCTTCGATGTCAATTCGACCTGCACGAGCTTCATCACGGCGGTGGACATCGCGTCGCGGTACCTCGCCGCCGGCGACTACGAGCGGGTGCTCATCGTGTCGGGCGACGTCGGGACCCGCTTCCTCGACGCCGGCCAGCGAGAGAGCTTCGAGCTCTTCTCCGATGCGGCCGCCGCTGTCGTGCTGACGCGTGGAGTTGACGGAGAGAGCGATGCCGCTGCGCCCGGAGTGCTCGGTAGCCTGCAGCAGACGTGGCCCGAGCACGCGCACGACACGGAGCTTCGCGGCGGGTTGTCGCTGCACCCGGCCCAGTCCTACGCCGACGGCGACCCCTCCGACTACGTGTTCGCCATGGACGGGCGGCGGGCACTCCTCGGTATGTTGGCTGTGCTGCCGGATTTCTTCGCCCGGTTCTTCGAACGAGTGAACCTCCGTCTCGACGAGATCGACCTGGTCGTGCCGCATCAGGCGAGCAGGGCACTCAGCATCGCGATGCGTCGGATCGGCATCCCGAGGGACGCGTACATCGACCGCGTCGCCGAGTTCGGCAACATGGTGTCGTCGTCGGTGCCGTTCATGCTGGCGACCAGTCTCGACGAGGGGCGGATCGGCCCCGGAGACACCGTCGTCCTGTGTGGCACCGCCGCGGGCTTGACCGCGAACGCCCTCGCGCTCAGGCTCTAGCGAGCCACGCTGGCAATGTGCATCGGAGGGATGCCGAGGCCCCACCGTCGAAGCCGGGTCCCGTCGAGGCGGTGCCGCGGCTGGCCCTCTTCACCCACGGATGAGGCGGCCACGCCGGTCGGGCAGCGGGCTCGAAACTCGACGACCGTGGGTAACCTCGCACCCGCTCTCCGCGAGACCCTCGAACGGCTCCGCCTGGTCGGGGGTCATTTGCATGCGGCGGGCAGCTCAGCTCGCGATCGGCGTCCGGATGAACAGGAACTGCGAGAAGAACAGGGTCGCCGTCGCGAGAATGATTCCGATCGCGAGGTAACCGACGACGAGTCCGACGACAGCCATCACGCGACCGACTCCGTAACGCTGGGCGGCGCGCAGTCCGAAGTGCCCGAGAATGATCGTCGCCACGGCGAGAGGGAACGCGGCGAACACGGCGACGAAGCCGATGAAGGGCAGCGGTACGAAGGCCGAGTTGAAGAGTGCGATCGGTCCCACGATCACCGAGGCGATCGCGGTGCCGTTGGTGCTGGGGTCAGCCCGCGGCGGCGACGGAGGAGCGAACGGCGGCTGGTGCGGCGGCACGGCGGGCATCGTCATGCCCCCGACCCTAGTGGCAGGACGCGTCTCCGAAAGCCCAACGGATGCCGATGTCGGAGGTGCCGTCTACGGTCGCTGGCGTGGCGGAGAGAGTGCAGGCATGGTGGGCCCGGCGACAGTGGTCGAAGGGGCGGGAGGTGCCCTACGCCGTCGGCGCGTACCGAGACTCGTGGGCCGCCTTTCCGGCGCTCATCCGTCAGTACCACCCCGATCTGAACGCGGGGATCGCACTCAGTCAGGTGCCGCCGGCCGCTGACGTCTTCCTGCTCTGGCAATGCGATTCAGGTCACCGTTTCGCGGCCACGCCCGAAGAGCAGCGACAGCGCCCCGGGAGGGAGCGCCGGCGCAGCGCCTGGTGCCCGGAGTGCAGCGAGCAGGCTAACCCGACACGCGCGATCGCTCTGCCCATGCGCGAATCGGTCTCGGCGCCGCCCGTCGCCGGGAACGCGGTACTTCGGCCCCGCCGACGTGCCACACGCGCCCCGATCTGCCAGAAGACCCCAGACGTTCCCGTCGGCACGGCCTTCCTCTCACCGTGCGCGCCGCAGCCCGCCTCGGCCGTGGAGGATCGCGTTCGCGCCGACCTGCGGCAACGCCTCCTGCTGAGCGACGGATCCAACGCCATTCGGATTGCCAAACCGTTTTTCCACCATCTCGAGGTGTGGCCCGACATCGTGTTTCCCGAGCTGCGCATCGCCCTCGAATACGACTCGATCGGCCGTCACGGCCTCGAACACGTGGGAAAGCGTGAGGCGGCCGACCGCCGGAAGGACAGGGCTCTGCGCACAGCCGGATGGGAAGTGGTGCGGTTGCGAACCGGGAAGCTCGAACCTCTCGGCCCGCACGACCTCCAGCTCGCGGCCTGGAATCCGGCCGCACTGGACCGGCTGGTCGAGGCATTCCGCGACATCCGGGGATCTCTGCTCGTGGACTCGTACCTGCGATGAGCCGTGCGCCTGGCGCCGGCTCTTTCTCGGAAGCCGACGACAAACGGGGCGCGATCCATGCACCGGGTCCATCGAAAAGCGACCCCGTGCACGGTCCGCGCCCCGGAACAACCTCCGAGATCGACGCCGCGCGGCTACGAGCCGTGCGCCTCCTCCGACACGGGCTGCCACTCGCGCCACGTTTGCAAGCGCGACTCGTAGTCGCGCTCGGCGATGCCGAGGGGCGCCTTGCCGAAGAAGATGCGCAACGGCGGGGTCGCGGCATCCACCACCTTCAAGATCGCCGCGCGAGTGGCTTCAGGCTTGCCGGGGTCGGCGGCGGAGGGGCGCTTCGCCGCCTGCTCGCGCACGTCGGCGTAGGCCTCGATCTCGTCGCTGCGCTGCGCCGAAGGGCCCGACCAATCGGTCGAGTACCCGCCGGGCTCGATGAGAGTGACGTGGATGCCGAACCCGGCGACCTCCTGCGCGAGCGACTGCGACAGGCCCTCCAGGGCCCACTTCGACGCGTGGTAGGCACCGACCGTGGGGAAGGCGCTGATCCCGCCGATGCTCGACACCTGGATGATGTGGCCCGAGCCCTGCGCGCGCAGGATCGGAAGAGCTGCCTGCGTCACCCAGAGCGCCCCGAAGAAGTTGGTCTCGAGCTGAGCGCGGACCTCGTCCTCAGTGAGTTCTTCGACCATGCCGAAATGCCCGTAGCCGGCGTTGTTGACGACCACATCGAGTCGTCCGAACTTCTCGTGCGCCTTCGCGACGGCGTTGAAGTCGGCCGAGCGGTCGGTCACGTCGAGGCTGAGGGGAAGAAATGTGTCGGGGTAGTTCTCGACGAGCTCCGAGACGTCGTCGATGTTGCGGGCTGTGCCGGCGACGTTGTCGCCGCGTTCGAGGGCCGCCTCGGCCCACTCGCGGCCGAAGCCCTTCGACGCGCCGGTGATGAACCAGGTCTTGCTCATGGGTGTCCTCCGAAGAGATGTGGGGGTGAACGCGAGCGACGGTACGCCGCGCTCCTTAGCCCGTTCGATGGCTTGACACTCGAACCCGCCGCGCGACTGCTCACCCGTGACGAACGCCTGCCGCATCGAGGCACGCTCGCGAGGAGCGCTCCCGAACGCGGCAGGCGTTCATCGCGAGATCAGGTCAGGCGGCAGACCCACCCTGTGCCGCGGCCAGCTCGCCCGGGCCCGGCAGAATCTCGCGCAGCAGGTCGTCGAGAGTCACGACACCGAGCAACTGCTCGCCCGCCACCACGGTGGCCAACTGCACGCGTCCGCGACGCATGCGAGCGAGCGCGTCGTAGGCCGAGGCACTCGGCTCGAGCACGAGCGGTTCGCGCGCGATCTCGAGCGCCGGGGTGTCTGGGTCGACGGTCAACGTGTCACGCACGTGCGCAACGCGAGAGTCCGCGCCCGAGCCCACGAGGATGCGCAGGTGCGTCGACGAGGCGGCGACAGCCTGGATCTCGGCGACCGTGGCATCCCTCGGCACCGACGTCGGGGAACGATCCGTTCGCACGATGTCTCCCACCGTGAGCGTGCCCAGGGCGATCGCCTGAGCGATCGGCTCCGAGTACTGCTTCTCGAGCGTGCCCGCCTGGCGCGAATGCGCGACGAGCTCGCGGATCGTGTCGGCGTCTTGCCCGCCGGCCGCGGCCTTTTCGACGGGCTCGACACCCGATGCCTTCACGAGCCGGTTCGCGATGTGGTTGATCCACAGCAGGAACGGTCGCAGCGGCCAGGTGAGGGCGCGAGCCAGGATGCCGGTGGCCTTCGCCGCCGTCTCGGGATGAGCGATCGCCCAGGACTTCGGGGCCATCTCGCCGATCACGAGGTGCAGGAACGTCACCACGATCAGAGCCAGCATGAACGCGATGATGTCGGCGAGCACGTAGGGCAGACCCCACGCCTCGAACACGGGAGCGAGCGCGTAGTCGATCGCGGGCTTGGTGATGGCGCCGAGCAGGAAGGTGCACGCGGTGATGCCGAGCTGAGCGAACGCCAGCATGACGGTGAGCTCGTTCACACCGCGCAGGGCCGCACGCGCCGAGGCGCTCGTAGCGGCCTGCTCCTCGAGCCGGTGGCGGCGCGCGGCAAGCAGAGCGAACTCCACGATGACGAAGAACGCGCTCGCGATGATGAGCGCCGTGGTGATCAGGGCGACGGTCCAGCCGTTCATCGGGCCACCTCCTCGTCGATCGTCGAGACCCCGTCGGCAGGCTCGGCATCCCGGTCCACCTCGTGCAGATGCACAGCCAGCTGGGACGGCACGTGCCGATCGACCTCGACGACCTCGATGGCGAGCCAGCGCTCGATGTCGAGGCCCTGCACGGTCTCGGACGCACGCTCGGGAAGGTCGACGCGCACGACACTGCCGATGGCGGGCAGGTCACCGTGGGTCTCGATGACGAGACCCGCGACGGTTTCGACGTCGCTCTCGGCGAGGTCGTACCCGATCAGGCGCTCGAGCTCGTCGAGGTGCAGATCGCCGGGCACCGTCCAGGCGTCGTCTCCGTCCGCAGAGACCTCGGCGACCTCCACGTCGTGCTCGTCGGACAGCTCGCCGATGACCTCCTCGGTCAGGTCTTCGATCGTCAGGATGCCGTCGAAGTTGCCGTACTCGTCGACCACGCACGCGAGCTCGTTGCGCGAGCGACGCATGCGGTCGAGGGCGACAGGCAGGAGCATCGAGGTCGGGATGACGACGGCGGCGCGCATGACGGATGCGACGGGCGCATCGTCCGCGGGCCGCTCGCGCAGCACGTCGATCAGTTCGACGACACCGACGGGGGAGTCCTCGTCACCGATCACGGGGTAGCGGGTATGGCCGGTGGCCATGAGCGCGCGGACCTCGCCGACCGTCGTGTCCGGGGTGACCGAGTCGATCTGCGACCGGGGAATCATCGCGTGTTCCACATCGCGCTGCGGGAAGTCCAGGATGCGGTCGATGATCATCGACAGATCGTCGGGGAGGTCTCCGCTCACGCGCGACTCCTCGATGATCGCCTCGAGGTCTCGCGCGGTGGCGCTTTCGTCGACGTCCTCGAGGGGCTCGATCCGCAGCAGTCGCAACAACGCGTTCGCCGCCACGTCGAACACGGTGATGAGCCACCCGAACAGCAGCAGGTAGATCCGTGTCGGAACAGCGAGAGCACGGGCGAGGGGCTCGGGACTCGCGATCGCGAGATTCTTCGGGTACAGCTCGCCGAAGATCATCGTGACGATGGTCGCCAGCAGCAACGCGCCGATGGTGCCGATCAGCACCGAGACGGTCGGGTCGATGCCGACGCCGCCGAGGAGGGTCCCCAGCGACTCACCGATCAGCGGTTCGGCGACGTATCCGATCAGGAGGCCCGTCACGGTGATTCCCAGTTGGGCGCCCGACAGCATGAACGACGTCCGCTTGGTGATCGCCAGCACCCGCTTGGCCTGCGCGTCGCCCTTCTCGGCCTTCGCCGCCATGCGCGAGCGATCGACCGACATGTAGGCGAACTCCTGCGCGACGAAGAATCCGCAGGCCGCGATGATCGCCAGAGTCACGATGATCCCCAACAGCAGTGTCAGGGCCGCAGCCAGCATCAGATCTCACCCCCTCTCGAGAAGAGGGGGCTCGAAGATCGGCCCTCCTGGTCGGTGGAGGTGCGGTGATGGCTCACGGGTTTTCTCTCTCGTGGGTCGGTGATCACTGATCCCTTCGACTGTATCCAGCGCGATTCCGCCCAGGCTGGGGATTCACCCCGACCGTGCGCTCACCCCGGTTGCGTGATCTTCTGGTCGGTGTTCGTGTACACGATCGAGTCGGCCGTGGTGCCGACCAGGCCGAGGGTCACGCGCGCGAGCCCCGGTGCGATCCCGTCGGCCGGTGGGGGAGTGTCGGCCCCGAGGGTGAGGGTCTTGCCGTCGGCGGTGGTCGCCGACAGCGAGTTCAGGTAGACCGAGACGTGCCCAGACAGCGTCATGCGGTCGGCTGTCGTGACGAGGGCGGGACCCGTCGCCCGCCGCACGGTGAGGGCGAACCCGTCGATGGTGATCTCGTCGGCCGTCATCTTCAGCACGGTGATGCGCGTGCCGTCGGCGAGCGGCACGGTGACCACGCTGACGAGAGGGATCCCCCGGAACGACAGGGACTGGGCGCCCAACTGGGCCGACGGTTGCGTGAAGACCGGTGAGTTCTCATCGACCACGGCGGCCTGCGCAGGCGGGGTGGTGGAGTCCTGCGGAGGCGGGGTGGGCGCCGGCGACGTCGGGGTGGCGGGCGTCGGATCCGGCGCCGGGACGCCCGGCAGCGTCGGCAGAACGGATCCCGCCGTGGGTGTGGGGCTGGGCGTGGGCGACGGAGACGGGTCGCTGCACGGGAGCAGGATCGGGATGCATAGGCGCGCCGGCCGCGTGCCGTCGTCCGCCCACGCGGCTCCGGCGCCTGTCGCACCGCCCAGCAGGAGCATCGCTGCCGTCAGCGCGGCCGCTGCTCGCGCGCGCTTCATCGCCCGGCTCCCGTGATCGCGCTCTCCGCCTCCTCGGCCGTCGGCGCCGGATCGTCCTGCGACCGGGGCGGCGCCCACGACACCGCGATGATGCCACCCACCGTGCTCAACAGCATCCCGAGCAGGAAACCTCCGAGGTTCACCCCGACGAGCGAATAGACGGCCACGGCAAGGGCGATGACCCCGTAGAAGATCCGGTGCGCGGGCATCGAGATGAGCAGGATGCCGAGGAGCACCAGGACGAGGGGGATCACCGTCGCCTGGAGGCCTTCGATTCCGAGCTGGATGTGCAGCTGACCGATGTCGAGTTGGCCCGAGAAGAACATCTCGATGCCGCCGAGAGCGACGAGCAGTCCGCCCACGAGGGGGCGACGGCGGCGCCATGCGCGAAAGCGCGCCCGCGCGGTGAGGTCGGGGGAGGTCATGGCGGCGCCGATCAGAAGCACGTCTTCGAGCCGTCGGTCAGCTCGAGCTTCATGCCGGTGAGAGTGAAGACCGACGCCTGCGTGCTCCACGCGGTCTGCTTGAGGTTCGCGATCGAGATGGTGTCGGCATCCTGCGCGAAGTCACCCGCGGTGCCCTTCGCGGACGTGTTGACGGTCGAGGCGTCCACGCCGATGCGGATGTTGCCGAACGAGGAATCGCCCTGCAGGCCCGTCATGCCGATCTGCAGGTCGGAGGCCGACGCGGGGGAGCCCCCGCCGCCCGCGGTGATGAGGACGCCGACCTTGCCGAGCGGGGTCTCGCTGACGACCGATTGGCAGAGGTCGGCGAGCGTCGCCGACGTGATGTTCGCGATGGCGACGTTGTGCTCCCCGCCGGCGGTGTCGTTGGTGACGCCGGCGTACTGCGAGAAGCCGGTGCCCTCGAGCTGCGAAGCACTGATCTGGAATTGGCTGCCCGAGACGGAGAACGACACGGGCACAGCGCCCTGGGCGACACCGGTGAGAAGAAGACTCGCCACGGCGGCGACGGGGACGGTGGCGAGGGCCACACGGCCGGTACGGGAGCGGGTCAGGTCACGGAACTTCATCGATCCTCCTGCGGAAGCGGGCCCGGCGACGGCGCCGAGCGACCTCAGGCTACGCCTCATTGACAGAGTGTCAATAGATCGCCGGCGCATCGCTTCGTTAGAGTTTCCTCATGTCGAGCGACCGGCGAACGCGCCTCACTCCCGATCAGCGGCGCGCCCAGCTCGTCGCCTCGGGCGTGGCGTTCCTCGTCGAGAAGCCGCTCGACGACCTCACGATGGAGGTGCTGTCCGAGCGCGTCGGGGTCTCGCGGGGCCTGCTCTTCCACTACTTCGGATCACGTCAAGGACTCCATCGCGAGGTGGTGGGCACCGCCGCGGCGGCACTGCTCGCGGCATCCGTCCCGCGTGAGGATCTCGCTGCCCGGGAGCGGCTCGACGACACGCTGGCGCGCATCGTGAGCTTCGTCCGCGAGCACCGCGGCACGTTCTTCTCGCTCGTGCGCGGCGTCGCGTCGGGCGACACCGAGGTGCGGCACGAGGTGGATCGCGCGCGCGACGTGACCGCCGGATGGGTCACCGACGGGTTCCTCGAGCTCGGCGCCGAGGACTCGCCCCTGTTGCGCGTCGCGCTGCGTTCCTGGGTGAACTTCGCCGAAGAGGTTCTCGTCGAACTCGCCCTCGGCACCGAGATGCCCGCGGTCGACATCGTCTCGTTCCTCTCGCGCTCGGCCTTCGGCGTCGTCGACTCGGTCGGAGCGGATGCCGAGCAGGCTCCCCGCACCTGAACGCCCGTGCACGTCCTCCCGGAAACCGCCCCCGAGGCGGGGCCGGGTGGCACAATGAAGAGGCCCCCATTGCTGCGCCCCAGCGCGGTCCCCACGAAACACGGTTCGATTCGTCGAGCCAGAAAAGGACCTGTGATGGGACGTCTCATCTATCGTGACCGCGCGTCGTTCGACATCGACGACCGCATCCTAGCCCACCTCCGCATCGTCGTGATGAACAAGCTCCGGCGCAACGAGGGCTTCATGCTGCAACTGCCCGTCAACGAAGGCGTGCGCCAGGCCAGCCTCTGGATCCACGCCTCGAACGCGCTGGTCCTGCAGTTCTACGGTGGCCGGGAGCCGGCGATCGACCGCGCCCTGGTCGACCAGATGATGCACGACGCCAGTGGCGCCGACGGGCTCACGCTCACCGCCGCGGGAATCGCGCCGGCGACCACGGCGCCGCCGCGGCAGCCGGTGGGCGGTCGCTCGGCCTGAGTTCCGGAGTCACCCTGCTGCTCGCTGCTCGAGCGGCAGGGTGACCTCGAAGCGCGCACCGCGATCGCTGTCGACGCATCGCACGTCGCCGCCGTGCGCCCGCGCGATGCCGCGCGCGATCGGCAGCCCCAGGCCCACCCCTCCGAAGGCCGCGCGCGCATCGTCGAGGCGGACGAGACGCTCGAAGATGCGCTCGCGGTCCGCCGGTGGCACGCCCGGCCCGTCATCGGTGACGGCCACGACCGCGGTGGACCCCCGCCGTTCGACGGCGATCGTGACCCGTCCGGTGCGATCCGTGGCACGAGCGGCGTTCTCGATGAGATTCGAGAGCACCTGCGCGACGCGGTCGGGGTCCGCGTGGACGGGAACCGTGGCATCCAAGATCTCCGTCCGGATGCGCAACGAGGGGTGCACGAGAGGAACGCGCTCCGCCTCGGCGGTGACGAGGGAACGCAGATCGAGGTCGGCCCGGGAGAGCTCGAGGCCGCGGTCGACGCGCGCCATAGTGAGCAGGTCGTCGACGAGACGCGACGCACGCGCGGCCTCGCGGGCGACGTGCGCGGCGAGCACCTCGCGTTCGGGTCCGGCGAGGTCGGCGCGGACGAGGGTGTCGGCGGCGGCACGGATGCCGGCGACCGGCGTGCGCAGTTCGTGCGCGGCGTCGGAAAGGAAGGCACGCAGCCGCTGCTCCGCGTCGACGGCCGCCTGCTCGGCCCCCACGACGTCGTCGAGCATGTCGTCGAGGGCGGTCGCGACGCGCCCGATCTCGGTGTCGGGTCGCGTGGGGTGCAGGCGCCTCTCGCGCTCTCCGGAACCGATGGCGCGCGCCACCCGCGACACCTGGTCGAGGGGGCGCAGGCTCCGGCGCACCACCAGGGTGACTGCCCCCGCGGCGAGAACGAGAACCCCGATGGACGACAGGGCCATGATCCACCGCACCTGCACGAGCGTGTCGTCGATCCCCGCCGCCGATGCCGTCAGCGTCAACGTCGAGCCGTCGCTGAGGGTCGAGCGGAGCGTGACCAGGTCGCTGTCTCCCGTCACCTCCGAGGCGACGACGCTGACGTCGCTCGAGCCGGTGGGCTGCGGAGTGGACCGGGCACCCGGCCCTCCGCCTGGACCGCCGGGGCCGCCCGGAGGGCCGTCGCGCAACTGCTCGGGGCTGGGTCCGGCGACGACGGAGTCCCCGCTCGCGCCGTCGATGCGCACGGCGAGTCCCTGGTCGGACAGTCGCTCGGCGAGGTCGGAGTCGTCGACGGTGCCCACGAGGGATGCCGCCGCGGCGGCGCGATCGCGAAGACGGTCTTCGATCTGACCGCGCAGGCGCGCACCCAACGCCACGTCGACGACGATCGCGAGCACGACGAGCAGGAGCGCGACCAGGGCGACCACCGCGACGATCGTGCGGCGACGCAGCGACCCCGATCTGAGCGGGGGAGAGATGCTCATCGTTCCTCGCTCAAGCGATAGCCGAGCCCGCGGACGGTGTGGATCAGCCGGGGGCCGCGCTGCTCCATCTTGCGCCGGAGGGCGCTCAGGTGCACCTCGACGAGATTGGGGTCGTAGTCCTCGTAGCCCCACACTTGCGTGAGGATCTGCGCTTTCGAGAGCGTGCGTCCGCGGCTCTCGGCGAGAAGCTGCAGCAGCCGGAACTCGGTGGCCGTCAGCTCGAGCGACACCCCGCCGCGATGCGCCGTCGCCGCGTCGGGATCGACGACGAGATCGCCCACCGACACGGTCTGCGGCAACCGCCCGCGACGGCGGAGGACCGCGCCGCTACGCGCGACGAGCTCGGCCATCGTGAACGGCTTGACGACGTAGTCGTCGGCCCCTTCCGCGAACCCGCGCAGG
Organism: Microbacterium testaceum StLB037; assembly: GCF_900104345.1. Lineage (GTDB taxonomy): Bacteria > Actinomycetota > Actinomycetes > Actinomycetales > Microbacteriaceae > Microbacterium > Microbacterium testaceum_A. Next base: position 307,736 of record NZ_FNJN01000003.1, on the reverse strand, counting down.
CGATCGTCGACCTCGTCCCGAGCGGTCAGCATGATCACCGCCGTGTCACCGGCGGCTCTCACGAGCGGAAGCAGACGGATGCCACTCGGCCCGGGCATCATCCAGTCGATGATCACGAGGTCGGGGCGGAACGAGGCGAGACGGTCGCTGAGATCGGTCCCGTCGGGCGCCGCCTCGGTGAGGAAACCGTCGGCGCGCAGGGCCGTGGTGACGGCGATGCGGATCGTCTCGTCGTCGTCGAGGACGAGCACGCGGGCAGCGAAGGACATCCGGGCGACGATACGGACGCGGGCTGTACGCCGGTTATGGCTTACCTATGCGAAGCAGGCGGGTGCGCGGGCTTCAGGTTCGCTTCAGTCCCGGCTCAAAGTCTGGTCTCAGAGCCGGTGACCGACACCGGACGGGAAGAGAATCATGAACGACGACAACCCCACGCTGCCGCTGCCGCGACAGGACGAGACCCCCGAACCCCGCCGCCGCTCGTGGCGCGGACCGGCGCTGATCGCTGGCGCCGTGATCGTGGCCGCCGGCCTCACCGGCGGAACCGCCGCCCTCGCGGCGCAGAGCAACGGCGCGGGGTCCCTCGCCGCCTCGTCGACCTCGGCGCCCAGCGCCGACGGCGGATCCACCGGACCGGGTAGCACCCCCGGTACCACCCCGACCCCGGGGGCCTCGCCCACAACCCCGGCCGACGGCACGGCTCCGACGCCTCCCGCGGACGCAACCGCTCCGGCGGCACCCGCCGATGGCAAGGAACCCGGCGCGTGCGGACCTACCGGCCCCGGTGGGCCCGGCGCCCCGAAGGGCGACGCTGCCAAGCCCGCACCGCCCGCCGACGGCACGGCGCCCACCCCTCCCGCCGACGGGCAGAAGCTCACGCCTCCCGCGCCTCCGGCCGATGGCACCGCTCCGACCCCGCCCGCGGAGGGAACCGCTCCGACTCCTCCCGCAACGCCGGGCAGTTGAACAGCGCCCCGCGCTGACCGCGCGCCACGCCCTGCGCGTGCAGCACGCGGTCAGCGCGGTGGGGCACGATCGTTCGGTGGCGAGAACTCGGACGCGCCGACGGCGGACGCCCCGGCAACGGCTGATCCGGCGACGACGCATGACGTTCGCCGCGGTCGCCATGGTCCTCGTGGGCCTGATCGCTCTGGCGGTCATCCCCCTCGTCTCCCTCACCGCCGCGTGGAACACGGAGGCCCGGCGCGAGGCCATCGACCTCACCTCGTTCGATCCCGGCCACCTCATCGACGACGAGCAGTTCTACGACGGCGACGCCATGACGGCCGATCAGATCCAGTCCTTCCTCGACGACGAGGTGGGGGAGTGCCGCAACGACTCCTGTCTCTCGGTTCTGCGGTCCGACCTGCCCGCGCGGGGACCGATCGTCTCGGATGCCACGGGCCGCACGATCTGCGAGGGCTACGACGGGGTACAGCTCACCGCCGCCCAGATCATCGATCGCCTGCAACGCGCGTGCGGGATCTCGGCCAAGGTGCTGCTCGTCACCCTCCAGAAGGAGCAGAGCCTCGTGTCGGGCCGAACGGCGCGCGCCCCGTCACCCCAGCAGCTCGGTGCAGCAATGGGGGCGAGATGCCCCGACACCGCCCCGTGCGACGCCGGTGCCGCCGGATTCGGCGCCCAGGTCGCCCAGGCCGCCACCGATCTGAAGTCGTACAGCGCCTCGGACTTCATGCGGCAGCCGGGAACGCACTATCTCGCCTATTCACCGGATCCCTCGTGTGGGGGTTCAGACGTGACGATCGCGAACGCGGCCACCGCGGCGCTGTACAACTACACGCCGTATCAGCCGAACCCGGCGGCCCTCGCCGCGCGATGGGGGACGGGCGACGCCTGCTCGGCGTACGGCAACCGCAACTTCGCGCTCTACTGGGCGCTGTGGTTCGGCTGACACCCGCTGGGCCGATCGCGCGGCCGCCCCGCGGGACGCGCGGAGGAATCACAGTGTTGTGATTTCGTTATGCACGGGCGATAATGGCCGGACAACCGAACAATCGCCGGCACTCCATCACAGGTCGTAGGGGAAGACGTACCTGACGAAGGAGAAACCATGGCGATCACGTCTTCGCGCGGAGTGATCCTGATCCACTCCGCGCCCCGCGCGCTGTGCCCCCACCTCGAGTGGGCGGTCGGACGCGCTCTCGGCCGCGCCGTCAACTTCGACTGGGCCGAACAGCCCGTGTTGACGGGCAGCCGTCGCGCGGAGTTCTACTGGGAGGGCCCCGTCGGTTCCGGCGCAGCACTCGCGAGCGCGATCCGGGGGTGGGAACACCTGCGCTTCGAGGTGAGCGAGGATCCCACGCCCCGCAGCGACGGCGGACGCTGGATGCACACGCCGGGTCTCGGCATCCACTTCGCTCAAACCGATTCGGCCGGCAACGTCGTCATCGCCGAGGATCGCGTGCGCTACGCGATGGAGGTCGCGGCCGGCGACCCCTTCGAGCTGCAGCGCGAACTCGACGTCGCCCTGGGCTCGGCCTGGGACGAGGAGCTCGAGCCCTTCCGCCACGCCGGAGACGACCAGCAGATCGTGTGGCTGCACAAGGTCGGATGAGCCCGTCGAGTGGGGGAGGCGCCACTACCGGAGGTCGGTGAACACACCCGGCACCGGGAACGCGTATCCCTCGCTTGACGAAACGAGAGCCCCCTGGCATCCCCGATCGCAGTCGGGGGGATGCCAGGGGGCTCTCGTCGTGACGGGGAACGCGCTCAGACCGAGGCGATGGCGACGACGGCGTTGTGCCCGCCGAAGCCGAAGGAGTTGCTGATCGCGAGCTGGTCTCCCGCGCCGAGCTCGACGGGCGATCCCGAGAGCGCGAACGGAACCTCGGGGTCCTGCTCGGTCAGGTTGATCGTGGGGGGCGCGACGCGGTTCTGCAGGGCGAGAACCGTGAAGATCGCCTCGAGGGCTCCGGTGCCGCCCAGAAGGTGGCCGGTGGAGGCCTTTGTGGCCGAGACGGGGATCTCGTCGACCCGATCGCCGAAGACGGCGCGCAGCGCCTTGTACTCGTTCGGGTCGCCGACCGGCGTCGAGGTGGCGTGCGCGTTGATGTGCGTGACGTCGTCGACCGACGCGCCCGCCATCTCGAGTGCCATGTGCACGGCGCGAGCGGCGCCATGACCCTCGGGGTCGTTCGCGGTGATGTGGTACGAGTCGGCGGTGACGCCACCGCCCACGATCGACGCGTAGATCTTGGCGCCGCGGGCCTTGGCGTGCTCCTCGGTCTCGAGGATCAGCACGCCGGCGCCCTCGCCCATGACGAAGCCGTCGCGGTCGATGCTGGCCGGACGCGAAGCGGTCTCGGGCGAGTCGTTGCGCTTCGACAGCGCCTGCATCGACGCGAACGAGGCGATCGTGATCGGGTGAATGGCCGATTCGGTTCCACCCGCGATGACGACGTCGGCGAGGCCGTCGCGGATGTGCTGCACCGCGTTGACGATCGACTCGGTGCTCGAGGCGCACGCCGATGCCACGGTGCGCGCGAAGGCGCGGGCGTTGAAGTGCAGCGAGAGGTTACCGGCGGCCGCGTTCGGCATGAGCATGGGCACCGTCATCGGCATGACGCGACGCGGGCCCTTCTCGCGCAGGGTGTCCCAGGCGTCGAGCAGCGTCCACACGCCGCCGATGCCGGTGGCGAAGTCGACGCCGAGGCGGTCGGGGTCGATGTCGGGCGAACCCGCGTCTTCCCACGCTTCTTTGGCCGCGACCATGGCGAGCTGCGACGAGGGGTCGAGCCGCTTGGCGACGGGTCGCTCGAGCACGGTCTCGGGGCGCACGAGCGCCTCGGCCGCGAAGGTGACGGGCAGGTTGTACTGCTCGACCCACTCGTGCTCGAGGGAACGGGCGCCGGAGGTACCGGCGAGCAGGGCGGACCAGCTTTCGGGGGCCGTACCGCCGATGGGCGAGGTGGCGCCGATGCCGGTGACGACGATGCGGGGTGTGCTCATGAGCGAAGAATCCTTGGTGCGGCCGACAGGTCGTGACCGGTGGGGGCCGAAGCCCCCACCGGGAGGTGTCAGGACTGGTTCGACGTGATGAAGGTCACGGCGTCGCCGACGGTCTTGAGGTTCTTGACCTCGTCGTCGGGGATGGTGACGCCGAACTTCTCCTCGGCGTTGACGACGATCGTCATCATCGAGATGGAGTCGATGTCGAGGTCGTCGGTGAACGACTTCTCGAGCGCGACCTCGTCGGCCGAGATACCCGTCTCGTCGGTGATGAGCTCGGCAAGGCCGGCGAGAACCTCGTCGTTGGTGAATGCCATGATGTCTCCTGTTTCTTGGGGGCGGGCCTGTCAGGCCCCGATCAGTCTAGGGTTCGGTGTCGCCGCGTCAGGGCAGCACGACGACCTGCGCGCCGAACACCAGTCCGGCGCCGAAGCCGATCTGCAGCGCGAGGCCGCCGCTCAGCTCGGGGTGTTCCTCGAGCAGGCGGTGGGTGGCGAGGGGGATGGATGCCGCGGAGGTGTTGCCGGTCGTCTCGATGTCGCGACCGATGACGACGGTCTCGGGCAGGCCGAGCTGCTTGGCGAACTCGTCGATGATGCGCATGTTCGCCTGGTGCGGCACGAAGGCGGCGAGGTCGGCGGGCTCGATGCCCGCGGCCTCGATCGCCTGACGGGCGACCTTGACCATCTCCCAGACGGCCCAGCGGAAGACGGTGGGGCCCTCCTGGCGCAGGGTCGGCCACGGGGCGACGCCGTCGCGGAAGTCGGTGAGCGTGGCGTTCATGCCCACGGCGTCCGCTTTCGAACCGTCCGAGCCCCACACGGTGGGTCCGATGCCGGGGGTCTCGCTCGGTCCGACCACGACGGCGCCCGCGCCGTCGCCGAGCAGGAACGAGATGCTGCGGTCGGTGGGGTCGACGACGTCGCTGAGCTTCTCGGCGCCGACGACGACGACATGCTTCGCCAGGCCCGCCCGCACGAGGGCGTCGGCCTGACCGACGCCGTAGGCGAAGCCGGCGCACGCGGCGTTCAGGTCGTAGGCGGCCGCGGGGTTCGCCCCGATGCGGTCGGCGACGATGGCCGAGGCCGAGGGGGTCTGCTTGGGGTTGCTGATCGTCGCGACGATCACGGCGTCGATCTGGTCGGGGGCGATGCCCGACTTCTCGACGGCTTCGCGCGCGGCCTCGGTGGCCAGATCGATGGCATCCGTGTCCTTGTTCGCGCGGACGCGCGTGACGATGCCGGTGCGCTGGCGGATCCACTCGTCGCTGGAGTCGATGGGCCCCACGAGGTCGTCGTTGGGCACGAAGTTCTCACCGCGCGCGGCACCGTAGGCGTAGATGCGCGTGTGAGCGGCTCCCTGCAGCTGACGGAGGGTGGGGGTGCTCATGCCTGGTCTTCTTTCAGGAGTGAGACGGCCGCGTCGAGGTCGTCGGGGGACTTGACTGCCACGGTGGGGGTGCCGCGCAGTGCTCGCTTCGCAAGGCCCGTGAGGGCACCGGCGGGCGAGAGTTCGATGATGCCGGTCACGCCCTGCTCGGCGAACGAGGCCATGCAGCGGTCCCAGCGCACGGGCGACGAGACCTGGGCCACCACGAGGTCGAGAGCGCGGCGGCCCTCGGTCACGACGGAGCCGTCGGAGTTGGTCCACAGCGTCGTGGCGGGGTCGCTCACCTGCACGTCGTCGGCCGCGGCGTGCAGCGTCTCGACGGCAGGCTCCATGAAACGGGTGTGGAAGGCGCCCGCGACCTGCAGCGGGATGACGCGAGTGCCGCGCGGGGCCTCGGCGGCGAGCTCGGCGAGGGCGGGGAGTTCGCCGGCGGCCACGATCTGCCCGCCGCCGTTGTAGTTGGCGGGGGTGAGTGCGAGCGCCTCGAGGCGTTCGAGCACAGCGGTCTCGTCGCCCCCGACGACGGCGCTCATGCCGGTCTCGACGGTGGCGGCGGCCTCGGCCATCGCACGGCCGCGCAGTCCGACCAGGCGCAGCGCGTCCTGGTCGGAGAGCACTCCGGATGCCGCCAACGCGGCGATCTCGCCCACCGAGTGCCCCGCGACACCGGCGACGGAGGTCGTGGCGCGATCGTTCAGCGCAGTCCACGACAGCAGGCTCGCAGCGACGATCAGCGGCTGGGCGACGGCGGTGTCGCGGATCTGATCGGCATCCCATTCGGTGCCGGCGGCGACGAGGTCGACGCCCGCCTGCTCCGAGAAGGCCCCGAGACGCTCGCGCGCTCCGTCGAGTTCGAGCCACGGCGAGAGGAAACCGGGGGTCTGAGAGCCCTGCCCGGGGAAGACGGCGATGATCACCGTTCCATCCTGCCAACGATCGAGCCCACGCTTATGGAGATATCGACACAGATATACGGCGTGTCTTTGTGCGCGCCGTGCATCAGCGCGCCAGGGGCGACCGTCGACCCACGGGTCCGCGACGGCGCGTGGCATCCGTTCCGATCGATCCCAGGATCAGCGCGGTCTGCAGGATGAGCGCCTCCCGGGGGCCCGTGGCATCCCATCCGATGACCTCCGACACGCGCTTCAGGCGATAGCGGACCGTGTTGGGGTGCACGTACAACTCGCGCGCCGTCGCCTCGAGCGAGCGCCCGTTGTCGAGGTAGCTCCACAGCGTCGCCACCAGATCGGCGCTGTGCGCCTGCAGCGGCTGGTAGACGCGATCCACCAGCGTCTGCTTCGCAACGGCGTCGCCAGCGAGGGCGCGCTCGGGCAGAAGATCATCGGCCTCCACCGGCCGCGGGGCATGACGCCACGCGCGGGCGACGGCGAAGCCGGCGAGGGCGGCACGAGCGCTCTGCCCGGCGTCGACCAACGCGGGGACCGCCGGTCCGAGGACGAGATGGCCCGACCCGAAACCGGGCTCGAGACGCTTGGCGATCTCGGGGAAGGGCAGTTCGGCGGAATCCTCTCCACCGCGCGCCGGCAGGTCGGCACGACCGACCACAAGCACCAGGCGCGAGCCCTGCACGCCGATGAGCACGTCGACGCCGAGCTTGCGCGCGGTGCGACGCACCTGGTCGACGTCGAGTTGCGGGGGAGTGGTGCCCACGAGCACCGCGACCTCTCCGTGGCCGTGCCAGCCGAGCGCGGCGATGCGGCTGGGGAGTTCGTCGTCGGCCTCGCCGGTGAGGATCGAGTCGACCACGAGCGCTTCGAGGCGAGCGTCCCAGAGGCCCCGGGCCTCGGCGGCGCGTGCGTAGACGTCGGCCGCGGCGAAGGCGACTTCGCGCGAGTACGACAGCATCGCCTCGCGCACCTTCTCGCTGCGTCCGGCGACGCGCTCTTCCATCACCTCGACGGTGACGCGCACGAGCTGCAGGGTCTGCGTCAGGCTGACGCTGCGCAGCAGCTCACGAGGGGCCGCGGCGAAGATGTCGGCGGCGATCGCCGGAGTGGATGCCGGCTCCTCGAACCACTGCAGGAACGAGGTGATGCCGGCCTGGGCGACGAGCCCGACGGCGGACCGCCGGGCTGGCGGCATCTCGGCGTACCAGGGAAGCGTCTCTTCGAGGCGCTGGATGGTCGCCGTCGCGAGATCGCCCGAGATGCGCCGCAGCCAGGTGAGGGTGTCGGCCTTCTCCTGCGCGGCGGCCGCGACCGCGCCCGCAGACCGGTCGGGCCCGGCCCCGCCCATGGAGGCGGAACCGGACCCGTCGGTGGTGCTCGTCACGCGCTCAGGCCTCGCCACCCGCGTTGCCGCTGGTACCGGCGTTGACGTCGTGCAGGCGGTACTTCTCGATGGCCTGACCCACGACCGCGCCGTCGACCTTGCCCTCGGCGGCCAGCGCCTGCAGGGCACGGACGGCGAGCGACGGACCATCGATCTTGAAGAAACGACGGGCCGCGGCACGCGTGTCCGAGAAGCCGAAGCCGTCGGCGCCGAGGGTCCAGTAGTTCTGGGGGACCCACTGGCGGATCTGGTCCTGCACCGCGTGCATCCAGTCGCTGACGGCGACCACGGGGCCGTCGGCTTCCTTCAGCTTGTCGGTGAGGTAGGCCACGCGGGGCTCTTCCTCGGGGTGCAGGAAGTTGTGCTCGTCAGCGGCGAGACCGTCGCGGCGCAGCTCGCTCCACGAGGTGACCGACCAGACGTCGGCCGTCACGCCCCAGTCGTCCTTCAGCAGACGCTGGGCCTCGAAGGCCCACGGCACACCGACGCCCGAAGCGAGCAGCTGCGTCCGGGGACCATCGCCCTCGCCCGCCGAGATGTGGTGGATACCGCGGACGATGCCGTCGACGTCGACCCCCTCGGGCTCGGCCGGCTGCACGTACGGCTCGTTGTAGACCGTCATGTAGTACATGACGTTGGGGTCGGGGTGGTTGCCGCCGTACATGCGCTCGATGCCCGAGCGAACGATGTGCGAGATCTCGTAACCGTAGGCCGGGTCGTACGACACGGTCGCCGGGTTCGTCGAGGCGAGCAGCTGCGAGTGGCCGTCGGCGTGCTGCAGGCCCTCACCGGTCAGGGTGGTGCGACCGGCTGTGGCGCCGATGATGAAGCCGCGAGCCATCTGGTCGCCGGCCGCCCACTGGGCGTCGCCCGTGCGCTGGAAGCCGAACATCGAGTAGAAGACGTAGACCGGGATCAGCGGCTCGCCGTGGGTCGAGTACGCCGTGCCCGCCGCGGTGAACGCCGCGAGGGCGCCCGCCTCGTTGATGCCGACGTGGATGATCTGACCCTGCGGGCTCTCCTTGTACGCCAGCAGCAGCTCGCGGTCGACGGAGGTGTAGTGCTGACCCTTGGGGTTGTAAATCTTCGCCGTCGGGAAGTACGCGTCCATACCGAACGTGCGCGCCTCGTCGGGGATGATCGGCACGATGCGGTGACCGAAGTCCTTGACCCGCAGCAGGTCCTTCAGCAGACGCACGAACGCCATGGTCGTGGCGATCTCCTGCGTCCCCGATCCCTTCTTGGGCAGCGCGTACGCGGCGTCACCGGGCAGCTCGAAACCGACGTGCGTGGTGCGGCGCTCGGGCAGGAACCCGCCGAGCGCGCGACGACGCTCGAGCATGTACTTGATCGTCTCGTCCTGCTCACCGGGGTTGTAGTACGGCGGCTGGTACGGATTCTCGTCGAGCTGCGCGTCGGTGACGGGGATGTCCATCGCGTCGCGGAACGACTTGAGGTCGTCGAGTGTCAGCTTCTTCATCTGGTGGGTCGCGTTGCGACCCTCGAAGTGCGGACCGAGGCCGTAGCCCTTGATCGTCTTCGCCAGGATGACGGTGGGCTGACCCTTGTGCTCCTTGGCCGCCTTGAACGCCGCGAACACCTTGCGGTAGTCGTGGCCACCGCGCTTGAGGCCCCAGACCTGCTCGTCGGTGTAGTCCTTGACGAGCTCGAGGGCACGCGGGTCGCGACCGAAGAAGTTCTCGCGCACGTAGGCGCCGTTCTCGGCCTTGTAGGTCTGGTAGTCGCCGTCGGGGGTGCTGTTCATGAGGTTGAGCAGCGCGCCCTCGGTGTCGCGGGCGAGCAGGTCGTCCCACTCGCGGCCCCAGACGACCTTGATGACGTTCCAGCCGGCACCACGGAAGAAGCTCTCGAGCTCCTGGATGATCTTGCCGTTACCGCGCACCGGGCCGTCGAGGCGCTGGAGGTTGCAGTTGACGATGAAGGTCAGGTTGTCGAGGCCCTCGTTCGCCGCGACCTGCAGCTGACCGCGGCTCTCGACCTCGTCCATCTCGCCGTCGCCGAGGTAGGCCCAGACGTGCGAGTCGCTGACGTCTTTGATGCCGCGGTTCGACAGGTACTTGTTCGACATCGCCTGGTAGATCGCGTTGATCGGGCCGAGGCCCATCGACACGGTAGGGAACTGCCAGAACTCCGGCATGAGGCGCGGGTGCGGGTACGACGGGATGCCGTTGGGCGCCTGCGACTTCTCCTGACGGAAGCCGTCGAGCTGCGCCTCGGTGAGACGGCCCTCGAGGTAGGCACGGGCGTAGGCGCCGGGGGAGGCGTGGCCCTGGATGAAGATCTGGTCGCCACCCGACGGGTCGTCGAGGCCGCGGAAGAAGTGGTTGAAGCCCACTTCGTAGAGCGCCGCCGACGAGGCGTAGGTGGAGATGTGGCCGCCGACGCCGATGCCGGGACGCTGAGCGCGGTGCACGGTGACCGCGGCGTTCCAGCGGATCCACTTGCGGTAGCGGCGCTCGAGCTCCTCGTCACCGGGGAACTCGGGCTCGTTTTTCTGCGAGATCGTGTTGATGTAGTCGGTGGTCGGAACCATCGGCACGTTCAGGTGCAGTTCTTTCGAGCCCTTGAGCAGGCTCAGCATGATCTCGCGAGCGCGAGCCGGACCCTTCGCCTGGACCAGCTGGCGCAGGGATTCCTGCCACTCCCCGGTCTCTTCCGGGTCGCTGTCCTGCGGCCCCTGCGAATACGGATCCTGGTCGTGAACAGTCACGGAAGACCTTTCGTCGTCTGGCAGGTCATGCCAGAGAATCGCCATACGAGTGCGGCAACCCTTGTTCGCTCCGCACAATCAACCAGCGTCCAGCCTAGCGAGTCGGAACGGGATCGGATGCGCGGCGGGCGCGAGCGATCCTCGCCCTGCGCGCAGACGGTTCGATGTCGAGACGAGTGGATGCCCGTCGAGAACGCCTGCAGCCCCCGCGCCGCGACAAGGCGCTCGAGGACGCAGGTCTACCCTGAGCCCGTGAGTACCCATGAGCGCGAGGGCTTCCGCACCCGGCCGGAGCATCGCTGGCCGGTCCTGATCGCCCTGGCCGTCGGTACGGGGCTGTACGCGGTGCTGCCGAATGAGGCGTCCGGCGTGCTCCGCTACGTCGTCGTCATCGCCGGCGTGCTGTGCGCCATCCCCATGGTCGTGACCAACCCCTCCCGACTGTCGCGCGAGTCGGCGGTCGGGAGGGGGTTCGCGCTGGCGTTCACCGCCGTGCTGCTCGTGGCGAACCAGGTCGCGTTCTTCCTGCTCATCCAGCAGCTGCTGCGAGGGGAAGGAAGCGGGGCCGGCACCCTGCTGGGGGCTGCGCAGGTATGGGCGATCAACGTCATCGGCTACGCCGTCGTCTACTGGGAGATGGACCGCGGAGGGCCCATCGCTCGCCGTCGCGACGCACGCGACGAGCTTCCGCCCGCGGACTTCCAATTCCCGCAGGACTCCGACCGCGACGCGGTGAGCGAGGTTGCCCGCCGTTCGTCCGACACCGAGGACTGGGCGCCCGGGTACGTCGACTACCTGTACTTCTCGGCATCCAACGCCATGGCCTTCAGCCCCACCGACGTCATGCCCCTCAGCACGCGCGCGAAGCTGTTCATGATGGTGCAGGCGGTGTCGGGGTTCATCCTTCTCGCGCTGGTGATCTCGCGCAGCGTGAACATCCTGAACTAACGCGACGCCGTCAGCCAGGTCGGGGCGCCCATCAGGTCCTCGAGCTCGGTGACCAGTCGGGCCGCGTGGAATCCGTCTGCGACCGCGTGGTGGAGCTGCAGGGAGAGGGGCATGAACAGGCGCTCGCCGCGCTCGACGTACTTCCCGATGGTGACGATGGGGGCGAGGTGCGACGCGCCGTTCTCGATGTTGAGGGTGAAGCCCGTGAAGCTCGTCCACGGCACGCTCGATACGTCGAAGGTGTTGCGGGGCGGCTCACCCTGCGGGAAGAAGTCGAGACTGTTCGCGTGCGCGGCGATGGTCTGTTCGGCGCTCGCGTGGAAGGCCGCGAAGTCCGAGTCGTACGGCACCCAGAGACAGGCGAACGTCTCCCGCTCCGCGTGGAAGACCGTGAAGGCCGGGTGGACGACGTTCCAGACGGCGGGCGCGCCCGCTTCGTCGACGCGCATTCGGAATTCCGGATGCCGGTTCACGATCGACGCGATGGCCCAGATCTGCGCGATGGAGGTGCGGCACCCCGATGCGCGCCGAACCGCCACGAAGTCGGTGACGTCGATCTCGACGGTCATCGCGTAGGTGCAGGGCGACGAGCGCAGGTAGTGCTCGAAGTGCTGACGTCGGGGCCACGTCTCGAGGTCGATCGGAGTGAGCTGGTCCATCCGCCCATGATCCCAGGAGAGAAAAGACAGTGCGACTGAAAGGGGTGGGCCCTGCCGGGATCGAACCGACGACATCCACGGTGTAAACGTGGCGCTCTACCAGCTGAGCTAAAGGCCCTGGTCCGTCCGATCCTAATCGGCCCCGTCGATCCACCGAGACGGGAACCTTGTAATATGGCACGTAGTACATATTGGAGGGCGCGTGACGACCGCGACACCGCTGCTTCGCGCCGCTCGCAAGAGCCGCAATCTCACGCAGAAGGCCATCGCCGATCGGCTTCACGTCGATCAGGGGCGCATTTCGCGCGCCGAGAGTGCGGGCGAGCTCGAGTATGGAACGGTCGAGCGCATTCTCGGCGCGACCGGCCACCGGTTGTACTCTGCCCCCACTCGTCGCGACGATGTCGCGACTGCCGCGTCGTCCATTCGCTCGCATCTGCGGCGCGGCGATCGACACCGCGCGCTTCGCGCGTTCATCCAACTCAGCGACGACCTTCAGGCCGAACGCGGGCTCATCCGTGGAGTGCTGGTGGTGGCCGAGCCGGAGCCCACCGGGGAAGCCGTGTGGGACTCCGCGCTCGCCGCGCTCGTCTCTCTTCGCCTCAATGAAGAGAATCTGCCGCATCCGGAATGGACCAAGACACCGAACCGGCACCTCCCGTCACCGAGGACACTGGAGGTAGACCCCGCCGACCCGCGCCCTGGCCCCGGCGACGTACCGGAAGAATTCCTCGAGCACGGTGTCCTCATCTGGAGCGACACCCTCGCGAGCGTCTGAGGTGCCCATCCTCGGGCGGGACGACATCGTCGCAGCATTGCGCGATCTCGTCGAAGAACTCGTCGCCAGCGGGGATCGCGTCGGCATCCGCCTCGTCGGGGGAGCCGCAATCGCGCTCCGCCATTTCGAACGGGAATCCACAAACGACCTGGATGCAACAGGGGTGACGAGCCAGGACGATCATGCCGTCGCCGAGGCGGCAGCGCGCGTCGCCGAGCGACGCGGATGGCCGAAGGATTGGTTGAATTTCGAGGTCGACCAGCTCGGAGCAACTCCCTGGATCGGTCGCCCTGCCGAATGGGAGAACCTCTACGACGCCGATGGTGTGGTCATCGAGGTCGCTTCGGCGGAGACGCTGCTGGCGATGAAACTTCGAGCAGGACGCCCCGGTCGCGATGTCAATGACATACGTCGGCTGCTTCATCTGTGTGTAGTCGGCACCATCGATGCGGCGGAGGACCTTTATGAGGGGTACTACCCCGGCGACAGCATGAGCGCACGGACGCGGGGATAGTTGAGCGGATCCTCGAAGAAGCCTCGCCACCACCGCTCCACCCGGTCGACCCGATTCGGTGGTGACCGCGCACCAGGTACGCGTACCGCGGATGTCCGAGGCCCGGGGTAGCGTGGGGGACGTGAATGCCGATCCCGCCGACCAGCGCAAACTGCTCGACCTCGCCGACCTCGACGCGCGTATCCACCGTGACGAGAAGGTCGCCGGCAACCCACCGCAGGCCGACCGCGTGCGCGAGCTCATCGCGCAAAGGGCGACGCTCACGCAGGAGCTTTCGACGCGCGCCAACGTCCGCGACGACATCAACGCCGAACTGAAGCGCCTCGAGTCCGACGTCGCCGTGGTCGACGCCCGCATCGCCCGCGACACCGAGCGACTTGCCGCGTCGTCGAACCCCAAGCAGGCCCAGGGCTTCGAGAGCGAGCTGACCTCGCTCAAGCGGCGCAAGAGCGACCTCGAAGACATGGAGATCGCGCTCATGGAGCGGCTCGAGGCAGCTGATGCCGCTGTCACCGAGCAAGAGGCAGTGATCGCCGACACCAACGCGCAGGGCGCTCAGCTCAGCGCCGAGGCCAAATCCACCGTCACCGACGCGACCACGCGACTCGAGGGCGCGCGCCGTGATCGTGAGGCCGTGGCCGCTTCGGTTCCCGCCGACTTGCTCGGGCTCTACGAGCGGCTCGCCTCGCGCGGCAACGGTGCCGGACTCCTGCGTGCCGGGGCGTGCGAAGCGTGCCGCATGGTGCTTCCGCCGAGCGATCTCGCCGTCGTCCGCCGCGCGCAGACAGACGAGGTCGTGTTCTGCCCCGAGTGCGGCGCGATCCTCGTCCGCACCGAAGAGTCCCGATGACCCGAGACGGCCGTGGCCTCTGACACGGTCGTCGTCGCCCGCGCGGCATCCGGTTCCCCCGTCCTGATCGAGCTCGACGCCGACGCGAACCCGCTTCGCTCGACCGAGGTCGACGAGCTCGTCGCGGCCGTCCGTGCGCGCGAGCACGCGGGCGACGTGCGCTGGGTCTGGCCCGACACCACCACCGCCTACCCAGAGCTGCTCAATGCAGGCGTACGCGTCGCGCGAGCGTGGGACCTTCGGCTGGTGCACGCGATCCTGCGCGACGCCGTGGCCGTCACCGACGACGCCGGGCTCCGCCGCGCGACCGCCTGGGATGCCGCATCCACCCCACCCGACGCGGGCGACGCCCTCTTCGACCTGGGGGAATCGGCATCCGGAGTCCCCGAATCCGCCGACGAAGCGGTCGCCGAATACCGGCGCCAGCATGGCGCCATCGCCGCCGCAGCGACACCCGGCGCCCTGCGGCTGCTGGCCGCCGCCGAGTCGGCCGGTGCGCTCATCGCCGTCGAACTGCACGCGGCGGGCGTGCCGTGGAGTGTCGAGGCGCACGAGCGCCTGCTGGAGACCGAGCTCGGGCCGCGGCGCGGCGGCGGGCTCCCGGAGCGCATCGAGCAGACCGCCGCCGTCGTCCGCGACGCGCTCGGCGACCCGAAAGCCTCGCTCGACTCGCAGCCGCGACTGCTGCGCTCCCTGCACCGCGCCGGCCTGCTCGTGCAATCGACGAGCCGCTGGGAGCTGTCCGAGCACGACCACCCCGCCGTCGCCCCGCTGATCGCCTATAAAAAGCAGATGCGCCTCTACACCGCGAACGGCTGGGCGTGGCTGGCCGAGTGGGTGCGCGACGGTCGGTTCCGTCCCGTCTACGTGCCGGCCGGCGTCGTCACCGGGCGGTGGGCCTCGTCGGGCGGGGGAGCCCTGCAGATCCCACGCGCCCTGCGGACCGCGGTGCGGGCCGACCCCGGCTGGACGCTCGTCACCGCCGACGTGGCCCAGCTCGAACCCCGTGTCCTCGCCGCGATGGCACGTGACACGGCGTTGGCCGAGGCGGCATCCGGTCGCGATCTCTATGCCGGCATCGTCGAGCGCGGTGCCGTCGCCACCCGCGCCGAAGCGAAGCTCGCGATGCTCGGGGCGATGTACGGCGCCACCACCGGAGAGAGCGGACGGCTTCTCCCGCGGCTGCGGAGCACGTTCCCCTGCGCGATGCAACTGGTCGACGACGCGGCGCGCACGGGAGAGGACGGCGGGGTCGTTCACACCTGGCTCGGTCGGACGTCCCCCACTGCTGGGGAGTCCTGGCGCGCGCTGCAATCTCGGGCGAGCGACGCTGCGGCATCCGGGATCGACGAAACCCGCGCGCGCCGATCCGCGCGCGACCGCGGACGCTTCACACGCAATTTCGTGGTCCAGGGCACGGCAGCCGAGTGGGCGCTGGCATGGCTGGCCGACCTCCGCTCACGTCTCGCGAAATTCCCCGAGGTGGATGCCGCCCACGCGGCGCCTGCGTCGGGACCGGTGTTCCACCGGGCGCCGCACCTCGCCTTCTTCCTGCACGACGAAATCGTGGTGCACACCCCTCTTGCGCACGCGGATGCCGTGGCCGACGCGGTGCGGGAGGCGGCGGCATTCGCCGGGCGCTTGCTCTTCGGAGCGTTCCCCATCGACTTCCCCCTCGACCTCCGCGTCGGCACGACCGCAGACAAGGGCTGACAGGCGCTCGGTACGCTCGAGGGGTGATCGAGCTGCCGCCGTACCCGCGACGCGCCTCGAATGCCGCGGTGAGGGACGCCGATCCGCTCGCCTACCGCCTGGCCGCGTCGGGCGTGGGGACACTCGCCCTCGGAGTCCTGCTCCTGGTCGGGTGGGCGCTCGTGCAGTTCGAGGTCGTCAGAGCCGCATGGCTCGACACGCTCGCGGGACTGGTCGCTGTCGTCCTACTGTGGGCGGGTGTCCTCGGGCTGGCGCTCGGGGCCGCACTGGTCGCCTATCCGGCCGGAGTGCGGCGCGAACTCGCCCTGCACCGCTTCGCGCGTTCTGTGGGGTTGTCGTACGCGCGATTCGGCGCACCTCTCGAGATGGGCGGAGTCTTCTTCGCCGAGCGGGCCCCCGGTGCCGATCCCTCGTACGGGAGCGCCTTCGAGCTGTATCGGCCACCTTTCGACGATGCCCCGCTTCGCCTGGGCGTCGCCACGTTCGAGGGGGGACGGGATGCCGCGCGCGGGCCGCGCCACGCTTTTCGCTTCCTCGCTCTCCGGCTGCCCCGCCCGATGCCGCACATCATGATCGACTCGGTGCGCAACGGACGCCTCCGAGCCGAGCTACCGGGCGCGCAACGGGTGTCCCTCGAGGGCGAGATGGATCGCCACTTCGCGGTCTACGCTCCTCTCGGCTACGCGCGCGACGCTCTCCAAGTCCTCACACCCGACGTCCTCGTCTGCCTCCTCGAGCACGGACGGAACTGGGACGTCGAAGTCGTCGACGACCTCCTGCTCGTGGCATCCACCCGATTCCGGCGGGGCCGGGATGCCACGGAAGTGCCCGCTCTGCTGCGCTTCGCGACCCTCCTGGGTGCCGAAATCCGCACGCAGGTCGTGCCGTACACCGACCCCCGCGCTGTGTTCCCCCGCACGCAGGTCGCCGCCGCGGGGAGACGTCTGCGGCGGCGTTCGGTCTGGTGCGACATCGCCATTCTGCTCGGGCTCGTCATCGGAGTGCCCGCGGCGATCCTCGGTGGCGTCTTGCTCGTCGCCCGGTGACGGTGTCGGCGCGGCACGGCCCCGTAGACTAGCGAGCGCGAATGGGTCGGCTGGACGGTCGCGTCACGGGTTCGCCCGTGCCGAGGAACGTCCGGGCTCCACAGGGCAGGACGGTGGGTAACGCCCACCCGGAGCAATCCGCGAGACAGTGCCACAGAGAGCAGACCGCCCCGTCCCCTCGGGGTGCGGGGTAAGGGTGAAAGGGTGGTGTAAGAGACCACCGGGGTCGTGGTGACACGACCCGCGAGGTAAACCTCGTCCGGAGCAAGGCCAGACAGGGGATGACGACGCGGCTCGCCGAGTCCCCGGGTAGGCCGCTGGAGCGGCACGGCAACGTGTCGCCGAGAGAGATGACCGTCCACGGGGTTTCGACCCCCGGACAGAACCCGGCGTACAGGCCGGCCCATTCGCCCCTCGGGATCGCACGCCGAAAACCAGTAGTCCGGTCGGCATCTGAGCGCCGTGCGGCTCCGAAGACCTGTCGTGGCACAAGACGACGCACGGGACTTCCTGGTCAATCTCATCGATCGGGCGGACGCGACAGGACGACCCTTCTGGGACGCGACCGCCGACGAGCGGGCGATCGCGCGTGCGCGCTTCGGCACGCCCGCGGCCGCGCTGCAGACGACGCGCAGCCGCGACGGCGATTCGGGGGCCGTCGGCGCGGCCGATCTGTTCCTCGGCACGGCGATCCTCGTCGAGGTCGCGGCGGAGCTCCTGCAGGCGCCGAGCAATGGGCGCACGCGCCAGCAGGCCGTCGCCGCCATGCGCGACCGGGTGCATCTGCTGCTCGGCTAGACGCGCTCGCGGGTCACCCCCGATGCCGAGTGTCGGACATATGTTCTACACTCGACCACGGCCGGGGAAGGGGTCCGGTGCATGGGTTCGACGAGAGTCAGCGACGAGATGGTCGCTCGGGTATTGGCATCCATCGCCCCCTGCACGTTGCAGCCCGAGACCTGGGGAGCGCGGCCCATCGAGTGGTACGCGCAGAAGCGCCCCGTATGGGCGTGGGTGACCTGGCCCAACCGGGCCGCCACCCGCGAACCCGCGTGGGCGACGGGTGGCAACGACCGCGTGGTCATGCTCGAGGTGCCGTGCGAGGGCGGCCACTGGGCACCCGTCGTGTGGCGCAACGCGGTCAGCCTGCGTCGGGCAGACGCCGCCTGAAAGGTTTCCGGATGCCACGGCACCGGCCCCGGATCTACTTGACCGCGGGCAGCGCCTCGGGCACCGGCACCGCGAGCGACGCGGCGCCGATGATGCCGGCGTTGTTGCGGTGCTTCGCCGGGACGATGGGAGCACGCAGCTTCAGCAGGGGGAGGAAGTTCTCGGAGTGCTTCGACACGCCCCCGCCGACGACGATGAGGTCGGGGCTGAAGAGGAACTCGACGTAGTCGTAGTACCACTGCAGGCGCTTCGCCCACTTGTCCCACGACAGTTCCTCGCGCTCCATGGCCGAGTAGGCCGCGAAGTGCTCGGCGTCCTTCTTGTGCCCGGCGCGCTGCAGGTGACCGAGCTCGCTGTTGGGAACGAGCACGCCGTCGTAGATCATCGCCGACCCGATGCCCGTGCCGAGCGTCGTGAGGATGACGAGACCGTTCACGCCCTTGGCCGCGCCGTAGCGCACCTCGGCGATACCGGCGACGTCGGCGTCGTTGGCGAAGTGGATGTCGCGCGACAGGCCGTGCTCGAAGAACTTCTCGGCCTCGAAACCGATCCACGACTTCGAGACGTTCGCGGCCGAAAGGGTGCGGCCGCCCTTCACGATCGAGGGGAACGCGACGCCCAGGGGAAGATCCGCGGGGGCCTCCAGAGTCTCGAGCACCTGCTTCACCGCAGCGAGGACGTCGGCCGGCTCTGCACCCTCGGGCGTCGCGACCTTCACCCGGTCGCTGATCAGCTCACCGGCATCCAGATCCACGATCCCGGCCTTGATGCCGGTTCCGCCGATGTCCACTCCGACCGCACGAGACGCATTCGTTGCCATACCCCTCAGCCTATCCAGCCGCACGGTCGGGATCAGTAGGATCGGGGGAGCACCGGCGGTTCGCGCCGAGACGCGAGATCCACGTGAGGAGCGATCGTGAGCGACGATGACAAGAAGTACTGGTACAACCTCGAGACCGGCAAGGTCGAGCAGGGATACGAGTCGCCCGCGGTGGATCGCGCCGGCCCCTTCGACACCGCCGAAGAGGCGGCCAACGCGCCGCAGCTCATGAAGGAGCGCTCGAAGCAGTGGGCCGAAGAAGACGCCCGCGACGACTGGGGCTCCGGCTCCACCCGCTGAACGCCCACCGAAACGAGGGATGACGATGGACAAGCAGCGCGATTTCGTCTTGCGCACGATCGAGGAGCGGGGCGTCAAGTTCGTCCGCCTCTGGTTCACCGACGTGGTCGGCACGCTCAAGTCGGTGGCGATCGCCCCGGCCGAGGTTGAGGGCGCCTTCACCGAGGGGCTGGGCTTCGACGGCTCCGCGATCGAGGGACTGACGCGGTCGTACGAGTCCGACCTGCTCGCGCACCCCGACCCCACGACCTTCCAGATCCTGCCGTGGCGCGGTGAGATCGACCCGACCGCGCGCATGTTCTGCGACATCACGACGCCCGACGGGCAGCCGGCCGTCGCCGACCCGCGTCACGTGCTCAAGCGCACGCTCGCAAAGGCGGCCGACGCCGGGTTCACGTTCTACACGCACCCCGAGATCGAGTTCTACCTGTTGAAGTCCTCGCAGCTGGGTGCCGACGGTCGCCCGCAGCCGGTCGACTCGGCCGGGTACTTCGACAACGTCCCCGGCGGCACGGCGCACGACTTCCGTCGCCGGTCGGTGCGCATGCTCGAAGACCTCGGCATCTCGGTCGAGTTCAGCCACCACGAGGGTGGACCCGGCCAGAACGAGATCGACCTGCGCTACGCCGATGCGCTGACCACGGCCGACAACATCATGACGTTCCGCACGGTCGTGAAAGAGGTCGCGATCGAGCAGGGCGTGTACGCCACCTTCATGCCGAAACCGATCAGCGGCCAGCCCGGCAGCGGTATGCACACGCACCTGTCGCTGTTCGAGGGCGACATGAACGCGTTCTACGAAGAGGGCGCGCAGTACCAGCTGTCGAAGGTGGGCCGTCACTTCATCGCGGGCCTGCTGCGTCACGCGAACGAGATCTCGGCCGTGACCAACCAGTTCGTCAACTCGTACAAGCGCCTGTGGGGCGGCGACGAGGCTCCCAGCTTCATCTGCTGGGGCCACAACAACCGCTCCGCTCTCGTGCGCGTGCCGCTGTACAAGCCGAACAAGGGCCAGTCGACGCGGGTCGAATACCGCGCGCTCGACTCCGCCGCCAACCCCTACCTGTCGTACGCGCTCATGCTCGCGGCGGGCCTCAAGGGCATCGAGCAGGAGTACGAGCTCCCGGCCGAGGCCGAGGACAACGTCTGGTCGCTCAGCGACGCGGAGCGCCGCGCGCTCGGCTACGCACCGCTGCCGGCGAGCCTCGACCACGCCCTCGAATACCTCGAGGAGTCAGAGCTTGTCGCCGAGACGCTCGGCGAGACGGTCTTCAAGTACGTGCTGCTCAACAAGCGGCGCGAGTGGCAGCAGTACCGCGCTCAGGTGACGCCGTTCGAGCTCGCGAGCAACCTCGAAGCGCTCTGACAGTCGTCCCATGACCTCGGGCGATCGTTCCACCGCGCTCACCGCCCTCGCCCGCACCGGCTTCTCACGGCTCGCCGAAGCAGACACCCTGCTCTCCGAGCTCGAGGAGTCGGTGGGGGTGGAGCGGGCGGATGCCATGCAGCTCGCGCAGCGCGTGGCCGACCCCGACCGTGCCCTGCTGTCGATCCTGCAGGTCGCCCGCCGTGATCGCGAAGCGGTTCGCGCGGCGGCGGCGGACGCGGGAGCGTGGCGCGCCCTGTGGGACATCGTGGGCGCCTCCGACGGCTTCGCGGAGTTCTACCTGCGCCACCCCGATGAGCTCGCGCATCTCTCGGGTGCGGGCCTGACCCTGCCCGACGAGCCCTTCATGCGCGCCGAGCTCCTGGCATCCGTCGGCGACGTCGAGGGCTTCGCGTCGGATGCCTCGGATGCCGCGTGGGTGGCGTTGCGCGTGCGCTATCGGCGACTGCTGGCCCGGATAGCGGCCTACGACCTCGGGCAGGACGACCCCGCGGGCGCGATTCCCGCCGTGGCCTCGTCGTTGGCCGACCTGGCGGGAGCGGCCCTCGAGGCGGCTCTCAGCGTGGCGAGGGCGCGGGTCAGCGGGCCCGGGCCGGGATCGTTCGCTCGTGAACAGGTGGAGGCGACCCGGTTCGCGATCATCGCGATGGGCAAGACGGGCGCGCGTGAGCTGAACTACGTCAGCGACGTCGACGTGATCTTCGTGGGGGGATCGGCCGATGAGGACGCCGTCACCGAGGCGCGCGCGATCGACATCGGCACGCGGCTCGCCGTGCAGACGATGCGCGGCATCTCGGGTCCCGAGATCGAGCCGCCCCTGTGGGAGGTCGACCCGAACCTGCGCCCCGAGGGCAAGCAGGGCGCGCTCGTCCGCAGCCTCGCCTCGCACGAGCAGTACTACGCGCGGTGGGCGAAGAGTTGGGAGTTCCAAGCCCTGCTGAAGGCCCGGGCGATCGCCGGGGACCCGACGTTGGGGGCCGAGTACGTCGCCGCCGTCCAGCCCCTGGTGTGGCACAGCGCCGCGCGAGAGAACTTCGTCGAGGGCGTCCAGCGCATGCGCGAACGCGTCACCGATCACATTCCGTCCGCGGAGGTCAATCGACAGCTCAAGCTCGGGCCCGGCGGCATCCGAGATGTCGAGTTCACCGTGCAGCTCCTGCAGCTGGTCCACGGTCTGACCGATGAACGGATCCGCCAGCGCGGCACGCTCGAGGCGCTCGACGCGCTGGTCGCCGAGGGGTACATCGGGCGGTCCGAGGCCGAGGCGTTCGGTCGCGACTATCGCCTCCTGCGTCTGCTCGAGCACCGCCTCCAGCTTCGCGGTCTCCGCCGCACGGCGCTGTTGCCCGAGAAGGACGACGACCTGCGGGTCCTCGCACGAGCGTCGCGACTGGCCGACTCGGCATCCGGGGTGCAGGCCGTGTGGGAGGGCATCAAGCGCGAGGTGCGCGACATCCACGTGCGCCTGTTCTACCGCCCCCTGCTGTCGGCCGTGGCCGCCCTTCCCGAGGGGGAGCGCACCCTGTCGACCGGGCAGGCGCGCGATCGCCTCGCCGCGATCGGCTTCCGCGACCCGGCCGGAGCGCTCCGCCACATCGCCGCGCTGACCAGCGGCTTGAGCCGCAAGGCGACGATCCAACGGCACCTCATGCCGATCATGATCCGGTGGTTCGCCGACGGCGTGGATCCCGATTACGGCCTGCTCGTCTTCCGCCGCATCAGCGAGCGGCTCGGCAACACCCCCTGGTTCCTGCGGATGCTGCGCGACTCGGCCGGGGCCGCCGAGAGCCTCACGCGGGTGCTCTCGGGCTCGCGGTACATCGGTGAGCTCATGGAATGGATCCCCGAGTCGGTGGCCTGGCTCGACGACGACGCGCTGCTGCGCCCCCGTTCGGGAAAGGCGCTCGAAGAAGAGGCGCGGGCCATCCAGACCCGCTGGCAGAACATCGACGACGCGATGCGTTCGGTGCGGGCGCTGCGCCGGCGCGAGATGCTGCGTGTCGCGATGGCCGCGGTTCTCGGAACGGTCTCGCTCGAGGAGCTCTCCGACGCCCTCAGCACCATCACCGAGGTCACCATCCAGGCCACCCTGCGCGCCGTGCGCCGTGTCGTCGTCCCGCCCGAGGACGACGATCTCGACTTCGCGGTCATCGCGATGGGACGCTTCGGCGGACGCGAGATCGGTTTCGGATCGGATGCCGACGTGATGTACGTCTATCGCGCGAACGGAATCGACCCGCAGCGGGCCAGTCAGCTCGCGCTGAAGCTCGTCGCCGGCCTGCGCGAGCAGTCGGAGGACCACCGTCTGCCGCTCGACCTCGATGCGGAGCTCCGACCCGAGGGGCGGAGCGGTCCTCTCGCCCGCTCCCTCGACGCCTACGCCGAGTACTACCGGCGGTGGTCGTTGTCGTGGGAGGCGCAGGCGCTCCTGCGCGCCCGTGGCGTGGCCGGCAGTGTCATGCTCATCGGGGCGTTCCTCGAGCTCGCCGACGAGGTGCGGTATCCGGTGTCGGCCGATCAGAACGGGCTCCGCGAGATCCGGCGCATCAAGGCGCGCGTCGAGAACGAGCGTCTGCCGCAGGGCGCCGACCCCGCTCGGCACCTCAAGCTCGGCCCCGGTTCGATCAGCGACGTGGAGTGGCTCGTGCAATTGCTGCAGCTCCAGCACGCGCGCGCGATCCCCGCGATGCGGACGACGTCGACGCTCGAGGCGTTGGATGCCGCTGTCGACGAGGGGATCATCGAGGCCGACGCGGCCGAGAAGCTCGCCGCGGCTTGGCATCTCGCGAGCCGTCTTCGTTCGGCGAACACGCTGTTGTCGGGCCAGACGAGCGATGTGCTTCCCGTGGACCGAGCGAAGCTCGACGGTATCGGTCGCATCCTCGAATATGCTCCGCGCTCGGCCACGCAGGTCGAAGAGGACTACCTGGGCACCACGCGCCGCGCGCGCCGCGTCTTCGACAAGCTGTTTTACGGATGACCGTGAGCGGAAGGGATGCCGCCCGCTCGCGGCATCCCTTCCGCACAGCTCACGACATGAGACGTTCGCGCACCTCGCGTCGCTGGACCTTCCCGATGAGGGAGCGGGGCAGGTCGTCGACCACGACGACACGACGCGGCACTTTGTAGGCCGCGAGGCGCGCCTTGCAGAAGTCGCGGATCGCGTCGGGTTCGACGTGGACGCCGTCGCGCAGCACGATCGCCGCCGCGACGTCTTCTCCGCCGCTCGACTTGGGTAGGGCGACGACCGCCGCTCCGGCGATGTCGGGGTGCGAGGTCAGGACGTCTTCGACCTCGCTGGGCGACACGTTGAACCCGCCCGTGATGATGATCTCTTTGAGACGGTCGACGATGGTGACGAAGCCGTCCGGTGAGACCGAGGCGATGTCGCCCGTGCGCAGCCACCCGCCGTCGAGCAGTGTCGCCGCCGTGTCGGAGGGGCGGTTCCAGTACCCCTGGAAGACCTGGGGACCGCGCAGGAGGAGCTCTCCGGGCTCGCCGAGGGGCCGGTCGACGGTCGGGTCCTCGGGGTCGACGACGCGGATGTCGGTGCTCGGAAAAGGCACGCCCACCGTTCCGGGGCGGCGGGACGGGCCGATGGGGTTGCCGAGGGCGACCGGCGACGACTCGGTCATTCCGTACCCCTCGACGAGAAGACCCCCGGTGGCGGCCTCCCACCGATCGACGGTGGCGACGGGCAGGCTCATCGCCCCCGAGATCGCGAAGCGCACGGTGCTCAGGTCGAGCGTGCCCCGGGCTGCGGCGCGCGCGAGCTGGTCGTAGATGGGGGGAACGGCGGGAAGGAAGGTGGGCGGGCTCTTCTTCGCCGCCGCCGCGACCAGCTCGAGGTCATACTTCGGGAAGAGCACGAGCTTCGCCCCGATGCTCATGGCGAATGTCAGGCAGAGCGTGAGCCCGTAGGCGTGGAACAGGGGGAGGACCCCGTAGAACGTCTCTTCACCGTCGCGAAGGCCCGGTACCCACGCGCGGCCCTGCATCGCGTTGGCCCGCAGGTTCGAGTGGGTGAGGACGGCGCCCTTGGGGCTGCCCGTGGTGCCGCTCGTGTACTGCAGCAGTGCGATGTCGTCGAGAACGGGGCCGGGGTGCTTTCGAGACAACGTGCCGTGCGTGAGGAGCTTCTCCCACGCCTGCGGACGCTTGGACCGCGGCGCGCTGGTGAGCTGCTCGCGCGCGGCCTTGGCTTTCGCCACCGGGAGGCGCAGCGCGAGGCGCTTCGCGAAGGGGAGGGCGGTCGTGATGTCGACGCTGATGATCTTCTCGAGCGCCAGGTCGGCCGGGAACTCGGCGACGGTGTCGGCCAGCTTGTCCCACACGATGGCGAACCGGGCGCCGTGGTCCTCGAACTGATGACGCAGTTCGCGGGGCGTGTACAGCGGGTTGTGCTCGATGACGATCGCGCCGAGGCGCAGCGCGGCATAGAACGCGACGACGTGCTGCGGCGAGTTCGGCAGGACGAGGGCGACGCGGTCGCCGGCCCGAACCCCCAGTCGACGCAGGCCCTCTGCTGCGCGGGAGACCTGGTCGCCGAGCTCGCGATAGGTGGTCGGCGCACCGAAGAACTCGAGGGCGGTCTTCTTTCCGTACCGCGCGACCGAGGCCGCCAGCATCTCGGGCAGTGTCTGCGAGGGCTCGTCGATCTCGAGGGGCACCCCCTCGGCGTAGGAGGTGGACCACGGACGCGACGCGTATGGGGACTCGGCCATGCTCCCATCCTCCCGTGCCCCTCCGACATCGCGGCGGAGGTTCACCTGAAGGGATGCCGGGAAGCCGGCGACGAGGCGAAAAACTGACGACCCTCGCAACCGGCGGCCGATCGGCCTAACCTGGCCCGCATGTGCCGCAATATCGTTCCCCTGCACAACTTCACGCCTCCGGCGACGGATGCCGAGTGCCACGACGCGGCGCTCCAGTTCGTCCGCAAGATCGTGGGGACGACGACGCCATCGCGGGCCAACCAGGATGTCTTCGATCGCGCCGTGGACGAGATCGCGGCATCCGTCCGGAATCTGCTCGACGACCTGGTGACGAAAGCCCCGCCGAAGGTGCGCGAGGTCGAGGCGGCGAAGCGGCAGGCCCGCTCGGCCGAGCGCTACGAAGCCATCCGCGTCTTCCAGGAGCAGAAGCGAGCGTCACGCGCCGGATGATCCGCAGGCGAACGACGATGCCCGCCCCCGCGAAACGGCGGGGACGGGCGTCGACGTGGAGGATCGGGCGATCAGACCCCGAAGTACAGCTCGTACTCGAAGGGGTGCGGGCGCTGGGCGATCGGCTGGATCTCGTTCTCGATCTTGTACTCGATCCAGGTGTCGATGAGCTCCTGCGTGAACACGCCGCCGGCGAGCAGGAACTCGTGGTCGGCGCGCAGAGCCTCGAGCGAGTCGAGCAGCGAGTTCGGAACCTGCGGGATGTTCTTGGCCTCTTCGGCGGGGAGCTCGTAGAGGTCCTTGTCGACGGGCTCGTGCGGCTCGATGCGGTTCTTGATGCCGTCGATACCGGCCATGAGCTGAGCCGCGAACGCGAGGTACGGGTTGCCCGAGGCGTCGGGAGCGCGGAACTCGATGCGCTTTGCCTTGGGGTTGGTACCCGTGATCGGGATACGGATGGCCGCGGAGCGGTTACCGGCCGAGTACACCAGGTTGACCGGAGCCTCGAAGCCCTTCACCAGGCGGTGGTAGCTGTTGAGGGTCGGGTTGGTGAACGCGAGGACCGCGGGGGCGTGCGCCAGCAGACCGCCGATGTACCAGCGGGCGACGTCGGAGAGTCCGCCGTAGCCGGTCTCGTCGTAGAACAGCGGCTTGCCGTCGTTCCACAGCGACTGGTGCGTGTGCATGCCGGAGCCGTTGTCACCGAAGAGCGGCTTGGGCATGAAGGTCGCGACCTTGCCCCACTGCTCGCAGGTGTTCTTGACGATGTACTTGAACTTCAGGATGTCGTCGGCCGCGTGCAGCATCGTGTCGAAGCGGTAGTTGATCTCCTGCTGACCACCGGTGCCGACCTCGTGGTGCGAACGCTCGAGCGCAAAGCCCGCCTCGATCAGCTTGAGGGTGATGTCGTCGCGCAGGTCGGCCGTCTTGTCGACCGGCGAGACGGGGAAGTATCCACCCTTGTAGGGGGTCTTGTTGGCGAGGTTTCCGCCCTCCTCTTCGCGTCCGGTGTTCCAGGCGCCCTCTTCGGAGTCCACCGAGTAGAAGCTCGAGTTCTGCTTCACCTCGTAGCGGACGTCATCGAAGATGTAGAACTCGGCCTCGGGGGCGAAGAACGCGGTGTCGGCGATGCCGGTGGAGGCGAGGTACTTCTCGGCCTTCTTGGCGACCTGACGCGGGTCCTTGCCGTAGATCTCACCATTACGCGGGTTGTAGATGTCGAAGATCATGACGAGGGTCTTAGCCTCGCGGAACTGATCGACGTACGCGGTGGTCACGTCGGGGATCAGCTGCATGTCCGACTCGTGAATGTTCGCGAACCCGCGGATCGACGAGCCATCGAACAGCTGTCCGACGGTGAAGAACTCCTCGTCGACGGTCGAGGCGGGGATGTTGAAGTGCTGCTGCACACCAGGAAGATCCGTGAAACGGATGTCGAGGAACTTGACGTCCTCGTCCTGGATGAACTTGAGCACCTCGGACGAATCTTTGAACATGAAGACTCCAGAGGTAGAACATTCGGGATCATGCCGGCCTCGGCCAGCCTCCTCGACCCTACCCAGAACCGGTGTCCCGGTCATATCTCGCATGTTTCGGGGATGTTACGCGGCGCCGATTACGCTGGATGCCGTGAGCGTCCCCGCCGAGAACGAGTATCCGGGCCAGCGGCTCGGCCTTCCCCGCGAGGGTCGCGGCTCCATCGCCCGCCCAGGACGCCGCATCGCGGCCCTGCTCATCGACGTCGCGAGCGCCGGCCTCATCGGCTACGCGTTCTTCTCCGCACCCGACCCGGTGACGGGCGTGCCGTTCGCGAATCCGATCGCGACGAACCTGATCTTCTTCGCCGTCCAGATCCTCTTCATCCCCCTCCTCGGCGGCAGCCCCGGACACCGGATCCTGGGGATGCGCCTGGAGCTGGCATCCGGGGGCTGGGTGGGCCTCTGGCGCCCGATCGTGAGAACCGTCCTCCTCGCCCTCATCATCCCCGCGGTCGTGTGGGACGCCGACCAGCGCGGCCTGCACGACAAAGTCGTCGGAACGGTCCTCGTGCGTTCCTGAATCCCCGATCCATGGAAAAGGCCCCCGCCGGAGCGGGGGCCTTTCTCATGAGATCAGCGGGGACGCGGGGAGCGCATCTTCGTCGGGTCGACGCCCTTCGGGATCGGCAGCGACGACAGGCCCTGCGACACCGAGGACACGCGCTTGATGACGGCGGCCATCGTCGAGCGGTCGACCTTCTTCGGGAGCGCCTTGATCGTCGAGGCGAGCTTGGCGATCGGCACCTCGTCGTCGCCGTGTCCGACGTAGAGAACGGTGACGGGCACGCCGGCGGCGACGCGCGTCACACGGGAGCGCTCCTCGCCGACGAGACGCGTCAGACGGCTGCGGTTACCCTCGCCGATGAGGACGACACCGCCGCGGCCGATGGCCCGGTAGACGGCCTCCTGCGTGCGCGGGTTGACGCCGATCGGAGCCTCGGAGGCCTGCCAGTTGCGCCCGAGCGACGACGACAGCACGTGACCGGTGGCGCCGGGCATGCCGTCGATCTTCTTGTACATCGCGGTCGTCGACAGACGCGTCATCGTGATCATCGACGCCAGGATGCCGGCCAGCAGGCCCGTGACACCCCAGAGGATGATGCTCCAGGCCGCCAGCGGCGGGATCAGGAAACCGATGAGCACACCGAGGGCGATGCCCACCAGCACGATTCCGGCCAGCAGGAACGGCAACCACCGGTACTCCTTCTGGGTGAAGGTGTACAGGGTTTTGATCTGCGAGAAGAAGCCCGGACGCTTCTCGGGCGTGGTGGTGCGAGCGGCCATGAGAATGATTCTATCTTCGCCGCGAGTCCTTCCTCCCCAGGCGGCGGATCCCTCGTTCGCTCCCCACTTCAGGGGCGACGCGCCCTCGAGGGGCGGCGGGTTCGGCCACCATCGCGGAATGAGCAGCTCCACGGCATCCGTTCTCGCCGAACCCCTCGACGCGTACCTCAGACGTCGAGCGCGCAGCACCCTTCCCCTGACGCCGGGGGAGGCCGTCACGGCAGCCGTCGGCCTCCTTCGCGGATGCCGCGCATCCACCACCGCGGCGGACGGGAAGACCTGGTGGCTCACCGCGACCGGGTGCCCCGTGGCGATCGACGACCCGGACGGACCCGACGCGATCGCAGCGACCGCCGAGACGCTTGCGCACCTCGCTAACATCGCCGACGACACGCCCACGCGCGAGATCGTCGGTCGCGCACGAGAAAGCGTGTTGACGCGCCCTCCACGCGATTGGGAGGCGGTCGAGAGGCGTCTGTTCGCGCACGCGACGCCCGTTCCGCTCGTGCTCGGCCCGTTGTTCCCGGCAGCGGAACCCGTCGCGGATCCGCCGACGCGCGAGCAGGACGGCCCGGCGATCCGGGTGCTCGACCTCGTCGATGCCGACCTCGCCGACGCGACCCGACAAGCGCTCGAGCGTGTCCGCGGACACTGGCGTCGGTCTCGCGTGTTCCGCATGTCCACGTTGAGCGCGAGCATCGGGGTGATCGCCGTGCTGGCCTTCTGCCTGATCCCCGGAGACCGCGCAACGCCGCAGCCTTCTACCGGCCAAACCGTCGTCGATCCCGCGCCGACCTCGACGACGCCGTGGCTGTCGGACCCGCTGCCGGTGGACGAGCGCCGTCCGCTGTCCGACGACGTGGAACAGATCGCCCGCACACTGTTCACGGAGCTGCAGGGATGCCGAGGCGACGCGGCCTGCGTGTCCAGGTACGAAGAGAACTCCGCCTTCCCACGGGAACCTGTAGCGGCTGGGGCGGCGGCAGGAAAGATCACCGTCGTCGACGACTTCGGGGG
This sequence comes from Microbacterium testaceum StLB037, assembly GCF_900104345.1. Lineage (GTDB taxonomy): Bacteria > Actinomycetota > Actinomycetes > Actinomycetales > Microbacteriaceae > Microbacterium > Microbacterium testaceum_A. The sequence continues at coordinate 278,166 of NZ_FNJN01000003.1, read as the reverse complement.
AGTGACCGTCGTGCGGGTCGATGCGGCAGAAGCGACGCAGTACGTCACCCTCGTGCGCCAGAACGAGCGATGGCTGGTCCGCGCCGTCAGAACGGTCGCGGACCAGCCATCATGAGCCGGTGCTCGGTGGGATCAGATTCCGAGGTCACCCTCGAACTGCGCCGCCTCGAGGCGAGCCTTGACCGTGCCGAGGAAGCGAGCGGCGTCGGCTCCATCGATGATGCGGTGGTCGTACGACAGCGCGAGGTAGACGTACGAGCGGACCGAGATCGCGTCCTTGCCGTCGACCGAGACCACACCGGGCTTCTTCACCACGGCACCGAGGCCGAGGATCGCCGACTGCGGCAGGAACACGATGGGCGTGTCGAAGAGCGCGCCGCGCGAACCGGTGTTGGTCAGCGTGAACGTGCCGCCGGCGAGCTCGTCGGGCTTCAGCTTGTTGTCGCGCGTGCGGGCGGCGAGATCGGCGATCTCGCGCGCCAGCTGCGCGATGTTCTTGTCGCCGGCGTCCTTGACGACCGGGGTGAGCAGACCGCGCTCGGTGTCGACGGCGATCGACACGTTCTCGTGAGCGGGGTAGACGATCTCGTCACCCTCGACCGTGGAGTTGATGATCGGGTACGCCTTGAGACCCTCGATGGCCGCGATGGCGAAGAACGGCAGGAACGAGAGCTTGTCGCCCGTCTTCTGCTGAAACTCGCCCTTCATGCGGTCACGCAGAGCCGCGAGCTTGGTCACGTCGACCTCGACCACCGTCGTCAGCTGAGCCGTGGCCTGCATCGACGCGACGGCGCGCTCGGCGATGACCTTGCGCAGGCGCGACATCTTCTGCGTGGTACCGCGCAGGGGCGAGACCTCGACCGACGCGTGGGCGGCCGCCGGGGCCGACGCGGCAGCGGGAGCCGCAGCGGCGGGAGCGGACTTGGCTGCCTCGGCGGCCTTGAGCACGTCTTCCTTGCGGATGCGTCCACCGACGCCGCTGCCCTTGACCGAAGCCAGGTCGACGCCCTGCTGCTGCGCCAGGCGGCGCACGAGCGGGGTGACGTAGGTCACGTCGTCGTTGGACGAGGCGGCCGGAGCCGCGGCGGGAGCGGGCTGCTCGGCCGGCTTCTGCTCGGCGGCGGGAGCGGGCTGCTCGGCCGGCTTCTCCTCCGCCGCGGGGGCGGGTTGCTCGGCCGGCTTCTCTTCGGCGGCCGGGGCGGCGGGCGCCTCGGGCTGCGCGGCCGGGGCGGCACCACTGCCGATGCGCGCGAGGGCGGCACCGACGTTGACCGTCTCGTCTTCCTGAACCAGGATCTCCTGCAGCGTGCCGGCGACCGGCGAGGGAATCTCGGTGTCGACCTTGTCGGTCGAGATCTCGAGCAACGGCTCGTCGACCGCGACATCGTCGCCGACGGCCTTCAGCCAGCGGGTGACGGTGCCCTCGGTGACACTCTCGCCGAGCTCGGGGAGCTTCACCTCGGTGGAGTCGCCACTCGCGGCGGGCGCGGACTCGGCAGCGGGCTGCTGGGTGGCGGGCTGCTCGGGAGCGGCCTCGGCGGGGGCCGCCTCTTCGGCGGGAGCAGACTGCTCCTCGGCCGGGGCGGCCTGCGGGGCGTCGTCGGACGAGGCGGCGCCGGAGCCGTCACCGATCTTCGCGAGGACCGCTCCGACCTCGACGGTCTCGTCTTCCTGGACCAAGATCTCCTCGATCACGCCCGAGACGGGCGAGGGGATCTCGGTGTCGACCTTGTCGGTCGAGATCTCCAGCAGACCCTCGTCCTCCTGGACGGTGTCACCGACCTGCTTGAGCCAGCGGGTGACCGTTCCCTCGGTGACGCTCTCGCCGAGAGCGGGGAGGACGACGGAAGTGCTCATGGATATGTCTCCTTCGTACCGGATGCGGTACCTAGCTTAGTGACCGGTTTGCGGTCAGAGTGCGTGCAGGGGCTTGCCGGCGAGAGCCAGGAAGGCTTCGCCGAGCGCCTCGCTCTGGGTGGGGTGTGCGTGGACGAACGGCGCAATGTCTTCGGGGTGGGCTTCCCACCCCACGGCGAGCTGCGCCTCCGAGATCAGTTCACCGACGCGATCGCCCACGAGGTGGGCGCCGACGACGGGGCCGTCGACACGTCGGACGATCTTCACGATGCCCGAGGTGCCGATGATCTCGCTGCGTCCGTTTCCGGCCAGGTTGTACTCGTACGCGTTCACGGCATCGGATCCGTAACGATCCTGCGCCTGCGCCTCGGTGAGCCCGACGGACGCGACCTCGGGGTGCGAGTAGGCGACGCGGGGGACGTCGACGTCGGGGACCAGCACGGGCGCCAGCCCGGCTATTTCCTCCGCCACGAAGATGCCCTGCTGGAAGCCGCGGTGCGCGAGCTGCAGGCCGGGGACGATGTCGCCCACCGCCCACACGTGGTCCGCGGCGGTGCGCAGACGCTCGTCGGTCTGGACGAAGCCGCGGTCGAGGACGACGCCGGCTTCTTCGTAGCCGAGTCCGGCGGTCACCGGGCCCCGGCCGACAGCGACCAGGACGTAATCGGCCACGAGCTCGGAGCCGTCGTCCAGGGTCACGGTCGCCGAGTCCGCGGACTGCGAGAGGGAGGCGAACCTCTTCCCGAGCTGGAACGAGATCCCGCGCTTTCGGAACGCGCGCTCGAGCGCCTTGCTCGACGCCACGTCCTCGGCCGGCAGCAGGTGGGGGAGTGCCTCGACGATCGTGACGTCGACGCCGAACGAACGCCACACGCTCGCGAACTCGACACCGATCACGCCACCGCCCAGGACGACCACTCGCTCGGGGATCACATCGAGGTCGAGGGCCTGCTCGCTGGTGAGCACCCGCCCGCCGATCTCGAGGCCCGGCAGGCTCCGGCTGTACGAGCCGGTGGCGAGGATGACATCGGTTCCGCGGTACACGTCGTCGCCGACGCGAACCGTCGGCCCCGCCGCGAGCACCCCTTCGCCGTGGACGACACGGATGCCGCGAGCCGAGATCAGGCCCTCGAGTCCCTTGAACTTCTTCGCGACGATGCCTTCGCGGTACGCCCGCACGCGCGCCGGATCGATGCCCGAGAAGGTCACATCGACGCCGATGTCGGCCGCGCCACGGGCGGCATCGGCGACCTCGCCGGCGTGGAGGAGCGCCTTGGTCGGAATGCACCCCCGGTGCAGGCAGGTGCCGCCGAGCTTGTCCTTCTCGACGAGCACGACGTCTTTGCCCAGCTCGGCGAGGCGGAGGGCGGCGGCGTAGCCACCGCTTCCACCGCCGAGCACGACGACGTCGGCGGAGTACTCGGTCACCGTACGCCGTCCGTGGCCAGCATCTCGACGAGCGAGCGGACCGTCGCTCCCGTCACGCCCTTGTCGGTGTACCCGAAGGGCGCGGACTTGTTCATGCCCACACCGGCGATGTCGAGGTGCACCCAGGGGATACGCGGAGCATCGGCGTCCGACGAGACACGACCCACGAAGTGGCGCAGGAACAATCCGGCGAACAGCGAGCCGCCCGCGGGATCGCCGATCTTGGCGTTCTGCAGGTCGGCGATGGGGGAGTCGAGGTCGTCGACCATGTGGTCCGGGAGCGGCAACTGCCAGGCGAGCTCTGCCGTCCGCGAAGACGCGGCCAGGTACGTCGCGACCGCCTCGTCGTCTCCCATCACACCGGTGTGGCGGTTGCCGAGCGCGACGGTGATCGCCCCCGTCAGAGTGGCCACGTCGACGATGAGATCGGGGTTCTCGCGGCTGGCCGCGGCGAGGCCGTCGGCGAGCACGAGGCGACCTTCGGCATCGGTGTTCAGCACCTCGACGGTCGTGCCGTCGAGGGTGCGCAGTACGTCGCCCGGGCGCGTCGCGCGACCCGAGGGCATGTTGTCCGCGATGCAGAGCCAGGCGCTCACGTGCACGGGCAGACGCATCTCGGCCGCGGCCTTGAGGACGGCGAGCACTGTCGCGGCGCCGCACATGTCGTACTTCATACCGACCATGGATGCCGGCGGCTTGAGCGAGAGGCCACCGGTGTCGAACGTGATGCCCTTGCCGACGAGGGCGACGTGACGCTCCGCGTCGGCGGGCGCGTAGTCGAGGCGCACCATGCGCGGCGGGCGGTCGGATCCCTGCCCGACTCCGAGGATGCCGCCGTATCCGCCCTCGCGAAGGGCGTTCTCGTCGAGCACCTCGACCTCGACGGGCAGGCCCTCGACAGCCTTCACAGCGGCGTCGGCGAAGTCGGCGGGCCCGAGCCACTCGGCCGGGGTCGTCACCAGGTCCTTCACCAGCGCGACCGCACCGGCGACGGCCGCGACCGCAGCGGTGTCGCTGTCGGCGGGCGCCTCATCGGCGACCACCGTCACGCGGGTCGCGCGCACCTTCGCCGCCTTCTTCTTGTAGTCGGCGAAGCGGTATCCGCCGAGAGCGGCACCCTCGGCGATCGGACGCCACGGGGAGGCGACGAGCGACTGCACGGCGACGTGCTCGAAGCCGGTCAGCTGGCGGAGCCCCGTGCCCGCGGCGTCACGCAGAGCCGCGTCCGCCGGGTTCGAGCCCGCACCGGCCACGGCCACGGGGGTGGAGACGCCCGGGACGTGCACCCGCTGGAACGAGCCCGCCGCGCCGGTGAAACCGACGGCGGACAGCGACGCCATCAGTCCCTCCCAGCCGGCCGGATCCGGAGCCCCCTCCGAAACAGTGGGGACGATCAGAAGGATCGCGTCGGCGTCGGACTCGAGAACGGGGGCGTCGGTATACGCCACGGAGGGAAACGGCATGGCATCCATCCTAGGTTCGAGCGTGTTCGCTAGGAGCGGGACGCACCGCGGCCGACGCAACCGGCACGCTCGTAGAGTGGAGGTATGCGTTCCTCCGCCCCGCTGTACGACCGCGCCCCTGCGGCGCCCCCCGTGCCGTCGGGCCTGCCGCTCGTGATCGCCCTCACCGGCTTCACCGATGCCGGTGGCGCGGTGACCCGTCTCGTCGAGTACTTCCGAAACGACGTGCAGCCCAACGCCCTCTTCGTCTTCGACAACGACGCGCTGCTGGATTACCGCGCGCGCCGACCCGCGATCACGTTCGTCGAGGACCACCTCACGGACTACCGACCCGCGCGCCTCGAGCTGTCGCTCGCACACGACTCCCTCGGGCAGCCCTTCCTGCTCCTCGCGGGATACGAGCCCGACTTCCTCTGGGAGGCCTTCGCCGAGACCGTCCTCGAGCTGTCGGCGGGACTGCAGGTCTCGTCGATCTCGTGGGTGCACGCGATCCCCATGCCGGTCCCGCACACGCGCCCCATCGGCACCACCGTCAGCGGAACGCGCCCCGACCTCGCCGAGGCCCACTCCGTCTGGCGCCCTCACACCCAGGTGCCCTCCACGGCGGGCCACCTTCTCGAGTACCGCTTCGCCGAAGCCGGCGCCAAGGTGGCGGGCTTCGCCCTGCTCGTTCCCCATTACCTGGGCGACACGGAGTACCCCGCCGCAGCCCTCGCCGCTCTCGACAGCTTGACCGTCGCGACCGGTCTGGTGTTCTCGGGAGAAGTGCTGCGCGAAGAGAACCGCGAGTTCCTCGAGAAGGTCACCGAGCAGGTCGAAGGCAGCGACGAGCTGACCCGCATGCTCGAGAACCTCGAGGAGCGTTACGACGCATACATGGCGGGTTCGACCCAAGCCACGCCGATCATCCACACGGGCGATCTGCCGAGTGCCGACGAGCTCGCCGCCGAGCTCGAGCGCTTCCTCGCCTCGCGCCCCGGCGACGACGATCGTCGCGGCAAGCTCGGCTGACGGCATCCGACATCCGCGTCGACGGGATGCCGAGGAGTCGGCATCCCGGGAATGTCCCATCGGGCGCGAGCGTTGTCTACGCATAGATCCCCGGTCCACGTCAAGTCCCGGTCCGGGAATGTGAGACAATGAAGAACCTGACCCGTTGTCAACCGGACCAGGAGCCCCCGCTCCTCGGTTCGGGACTTGACAAGGGTCTTACTAGTGTCCGAGAACGACCGGTGGCCGTGCAGCGTACGTTCCCGGTGAAAGGCGAAACGTGGCAGACACGACAACCAAGACCCGCTCCCGGAGTGCGAAGGACACCGAGCTCGAGAACTCCGAGGAGACCGTGACGGCGTCGAAGACGACGACCGCCAAGAAGGCCCCCGCGAAGAAGGCTCCGGCAAAGGCCAAGGCGACCCCCGCCAAGGCGAAGGCCAAGGCCAAGAAGGACGACGACCTCGAAGAGGACGACGAGGTCGAAGAAGGCGACGTCGAGATCGACGAGACCGACGACAGCGACGACTCCGACGACGCGGCCAAGACCGACGCGAAGAAGACCGACGACGACGATGACGACGAGACACCGGCGGCGCCCGCCGAGGCACTTCCCACCGGCGCCATCGTCATCTCGTCGAGCGACGAGGACGACGTTCCCGTCTACTCGGCGCAGATCACCGGCGCCACCGCCGACCCGGTCAAGGACTACCTGAAGCAGATCGGCAAGGTCCCGCTGCTGAACGCGGCCGAAGAGGTCGAGCTCGCGATGCGCATCGAGGCCGGTCTGTTCGCCGAAGAGAAGCTGTCGAACATGTCGGCGGCCGAGAAGACGAGCCAGCTCGGACTCGACCTGCAGTGGGTCGCCCGTGACGGTCAGCGCGCCAAGAGCCACCTGCTCGGCGCCAACCTCCGCCTCGTCGTCTCGCTCGCCAAGCGCTACACCGGCCGCGGCATGCAGTTCCTCGACCTCATCCAGGAGGGCAACCTGGGCCTGATCCGTGCGGTCGAGAAGTTCGACTACACCAAGGGCTTCAAGTTCTCGACCTACGCCACCTGGTGGATCCGTCAGGCCATCACACGCGCGATGGCCGACCAGGCCCGCACCATCCGCATCCCGGTGCACATGGTCGAGGTCATCAACAAGCTCGCGCGCGTCCAGCGTCAGATGCTGCAGGACCTCGGTCGCGAACCCACGCCCGAGGAACTCAGCCGCGAGCTCGACATGACCCCCGAGAAGGTCATCGAGGTGCAGAAGTACGGCCGCGAGCCGATCTCGCTGCACACGCCTCTCGGTGAAGACGGAGACAGCGAGTTCGGTGACCTCATCGAGGACACCGAGGCCGTCGTCCCCGCCGACGCGGTGGGCTTCACCATGCTGCAGCGTCAGCTGGAGTCGCTCCTCGACTCGCTCAGCGAGCGAGAGGCGGGCGTGATCCGCATGCGCTTCGGCCTCGGCGACGGTCAGCCCAAGACCCTCGACCAGATCGGCGACACGTTCGGTGTCACGCGCGAGCGCATCCGCCAGATCGAGTCGAAGACCATGGCGAAGCTGCGTCACCCCAGCCGCTCGCAGTCGCTCCGGGACTACCTCGAATGAGCGGCGAGGCCAACGCCGGCAAGGCGCTCACCGTCACCGTCGAGGGCACGTCGTACGCCCGCATCCCGATCCGCACGCGGGTCGTCATGCCGGGCGACGACCTCGACGCGTTCATCCTCGAGTACGCGAAGGATGCCGTGCAGCCGGGCGACCTGCTGTTCGTCACTGAGAAGATCGTCGCGATCACGCAGGGCCGGTCGTTCAAGCTCGACACGATCAAGCCCCGCAAGCTCGCGCTCTTCCTGTCGAAGTACGTCACCCGCACGCCCTACGGCATCGGTCTCGGCATGCCCGAGACGATGGAGATGGCGCTGCGCGAGTGCGGAACGCCCCGCATCCTGTTCGCCGCGGCCGTCTCGGCCGTGACCAAGGCGTTCGGACGCAAGGGCGACTTCTACCGCATCGCCGGCGACAAGGCGCGCGCGATCGACGGCCCCACCAAGGGCACGATCCCGCCGTACAACCAGGCCGTCGTGCTCGGACCCGAGCGTCCGCGCGAGGTGGCCGCCCGCCTCAAGTCGCTGCTCGGCGGCGACCTGCAGGTGGCCGTGGTCGACATCAACGACCTGGGTGGCAACATCCTCGGCTCGACGATGGACAAGGCCGGCGAGAAGCGCCTCGTCGCGATCCTCAAGGACAACCCGCTCGGTCAGGGCCACGAGTCGACGCCGCTCGGCATCGTGCGCCACACCTGAGACACCTCGTCGAGAGGCCCGTCCCGTTCTCGGGGCGGGCCTCTCGCGTTCCCGGATGCCGCCTCCCAACCGCCCGCGCCCGTCACCCAGATGTCTCGCCCCGGTTGCGCGGCGACGGCCCCGCCGGGCGCCCACTTGCGGCAAACGAGCGGCTCGAGGCGCCCACGCACGGCGCTCATGTGCCGCAGATGCACGCCACCGGCCACTCCAGGCGCCCATTTACGGCAAACGAACGGCCCGCGGCGCTCACGCAGCGCACGACTTTCATGTGCCGCAAATGCACGCCACCGGCCACTTCCGGCGGCCCTTTGCGGCAAACGAACGGCTCGCGACACTCACGCGCGGCTGCGGCGTGTGGGGCGTACTCACCACGCGGCCCCGGTAGGTGTTCACGCCGCGCGCCACCGGGCGGGGGACCGAGGGAGTGAGCATCTTTCGCGCCGACGGAATACAGCAGAGGCCCGCCCCCACGCGGGGGACGGGCCTCTCGGCATCTGGGATCAGAACCCGATGGCGGCCTGGTAGCGCGGCTTGTGCCCGGTGCGGATTCCGGTCACGCTCGGCTTGTTCTCGTAGACACCGGCGCCCCAGTTGCCCTCGACGAGTACGGGGCCGTCGGGGCCGACGACGATGTCCCAACCGACGTACTGCACCTGGGGGACGACGCGGGCGACCTGGTCGACGAACGCCTTCACCTCGTCGATCATCGGCAGCTGGAAGTCGGCGATGCGCACGCCCGAGTCGGGGTGCAGCTCGTGCACGTGACCGTGCGAGTCGTAGCCGGCGCCGAGCGCATGGCCGTTCTCGTCGAGCATCGTGTAGAAGCCGCCGAAGGTCATCTGGTCGCTCACCGCGCCGCGGCCGAACTTCTGCGCCATTGCGAGGATGTGGGTCTTCTGTCCGTCGAAGAACGCGGTGACGCGCGTGGTGTTGACGGTGCCGGGGCAGACGGCCGCGAGGTCGTCGTGCTGGCGGATGACCTCTTCGACGAGGATCTCCCCGCGCTCGAGCAGTCCGCGGTGGAAGGCGCTCCAGTCGTCGACCTCGGCCGCGTGATACCGGTGCACGCCGGTGCCGGCCTGACCGACCGGCTCCTTGGTGACGATGGTTCCAAGGCGCTCGGTGAAGGCGCGCAGTTCGTCGGCGTTGCCGGCATCCACCACCATCCAGTCACGACGGAGGAACTCGCTGAAGGTCTTGTCGAACTCGACCTTGTCCTGGAACAGGCCGCGGTAGTCGGGGTGGTCGTACTTCTGCGAGATCTGGTTCGAGACCGGGTGCGTCATGTACGTCGCGCGCTCGGCGGGGGTGAGGATCGCGAAGTCGTAGTCGATGTAGTCCTGGAAGCCGACGTTCTTGACACCGGCCTGGAAGAGCATGTCCGCGACGACGAGTGGCAGGGCCTTGCCGTGCTGCGCGGAGGCCTCTTTGGCTCGTTCGACGACGGATCCGACGTCGATGCGGCGGGCCCGCCCGGCGAGGTAACGCAGGCGTGTGACGGGGGAGAAACCCTGTTGAGGCATGAGGCTCCGAGGTCGGGGACGAAGGACCCCGTTAGTCTAAAGGGGTGACCTCCACGCTCCCTGCCCGCTTGCCCGCGGCCGGCGGAGTGGCCCCGGTGGCCCTCGTCTCCGAATCGGCCCTGCGTCGCAACGCGCCCCTCGCCCTCGCCGCCGGCACCGCGAGTGGCGCCGACGACGTTCTCGCCGCCGACGCGTGGGGGCACGGCGCCGAGTGGGTGGCATCCGTGCTCTCGGATCTCGGGATGGATGCCGCGCCCCTCGACGCAGCGGTCCTGTTCGGCCTGCCCGGCTCGCACGCACAGCCCGTGATGTCGCTGCGCGGACGCGCTCTGGGAATCAAGCCGCTCCTGCGCGGCGAGGGCGTCTCGTACGGCTACACGCACCGCGCTCCTCACGACACCACCGTGGCCCTCGTCACCGGCGGCTACGCGCAGGGCGTGGTGCGCTCGCTCGGGAACGCCGCCACGGTCGCGATCGATGGGCGCCGGCACCGCATCGTCGGGCGCGTGGCCATGGACGTCTGCGTCGTGGACGTCGAGCACGCCGCTGTGCCGCGCGGAGCGGAGGTCGTCTACTTCGGCGACCCCGCAGAGGGGCACCCCTCGCTCGAGGAGTGGACGGATGCCACGGGGCTCGGTGCCGCCGAGATCGTCGCCGTCGTGGGCGTCCGCGCCGATCGGCGGGTGACCGCGTGAGCGCCGTTTACCGCGTCGACCTCGACGCCTTCGCTCGCAACCTCCGTCGCGTGCGAGAGGCCGTGGCCCCCGCGGCGCACATGCTCGTCGTCAAGGACGACGCCTACGCCCACGGTCTGGAGCCGATCGTGACGCGGGCCGTCGCGGAGGGCATCCGTTGGATCGGCGCTTTCGACGTCGTCACCGGGGCGGCCGTTCGCCGCATCGCCGGTCCCGACGTGCGCATCTTCGTGTGGCTGATCGGCGGATCCGACGATCTGGCCGCGGGCATCGCGGCCGACCTCGACCTGGGCATCGGCGACGAAGCGCTCCTCGACGACCTGTCCCGGCTCGAGGCCCACCGGCCCGCGCGCGTGCACCTCAAGATCGACACGGGCCTTCACCGCAACGGCATCCGTCCCGAACGATGGGAGGCCGCTCTCGCGCAGACCTCGGAGCTCGTCACCGCGGGCCGGGTGGCCTTCGAGGGGATCTGGTCGCACATCTCCGAGGCCTCGGATGCCGACGACGACGACGCCCGAGCGGTGTTCCTGGCCGCGCGCGAGACGGCGCGCGCCGCGGGGCTCGACCCGCGTTTCTCGCACTTGGCCGCCAGTGCGGCAGGGTTCGCGCGCGACGAGTTCCGCGAAGACATCGTGCGGGTCGGGGCGTTCTCGTACGGCATCCGTCCCGCCGGCGGCCCGGGGGAGCGGGAGCTCGGCATCGAGCCGATCGCGACGCTGTCGGCCACGGTGACGGCGGTGGATGCCGCGGGCGTGCACCTCGACCTCGGAAGTCTGCACGGGTTGCCCAGCGCCCTGGGCGGGCGATTCGACGTTGTCACCCCCGGGGGGCCGCGACGGGTCGAGGCGATCGCGGCGACCGAGACGGTGCTCGCCCCGTGGGGCGCTCAGCCCGGCGACGAGATCGCCCTGTTCGGTCCCGCGGCTCTGCACACGGCGACCGATCTGGCCGAACTGATCGACACGATCGGCGAGGAGATCGCGCTGCGCGTGTCGCCGACCGTTCCGCGCGACTACACCTCCACCGACGCCTGAAACGCGGAACGGGCCCCGACGCACTTCGTGCGTGCGGGGGCCCGTTTCGAGGTGATGGTCTCAGTCGGCGGCGTTGAGTCGCGCCGTCTCGTCGTGCCACGAGGTGGCGACGCTGCGGAGCTTCTCTTCGTACTTGCGGCCGTGGTGCGCGCAGAACAGCAGCTCGCTGCCGTTCACTTCAGCGGCGATGTACGCCTGTGCGCCGCAGGAGTCGCAGCGATCGGCCGCCGTCAGGCGGTGATCGAGGACGGCTGACGCTTCGGGTGCAGTCGTGGTGGTCATGTCGGGTGCCCTCCTCAGGTGGTCGTGGGCGAGTCTCCATATACAACCACGCGGATGTTTCCCCTATGCCGCGGCTTGATCACATTTCGCTGTGCGCGTACGCGACCCGACCTTGCTGTGTGTCTGGCAGGCGATGTCGGTGCCCCCGATTACGCTGGGAGATCGTGACGTCCGAGTACTCCGCCCATCATCTGCAGGTCCTCGAGGGCCTCGAAGCCGTGCGCAAGCGCCCGGGCATGTACATCGGGTCCACCGACTCCCGTGGTCTCATGCACTGCCTGTGGGAGATCATCGACAACTCCGTCGACGAAGCCCTCGGCGGCTTCGGCTCGCGCATCGACATCGTGCTGCACGCCGACGGCAGCGTCGAGGTGCGCGACCGCGCCCGCGGCATCCCGGTCGACGTCGAACCTCGCACGGGTCTGACGGGTGTCGAGGTCGTCTTCACCAAGCTGCACGCCGGCGGCAAGTTCGGCGGTGGCTCGTACGCGGCATCCGGCGGTCTGCACGGCGTGGGCGCGTCGGTCGTCAACGCGCTGTCGGAGCGCCTCGACGTCGAGGTCGACCGCGGCGGCAAGACCTACGCGATGTCGTTCCACCGCGGCGAGCCCGGTCTCTTCTCGGGCGACACCCCCGATTCGACGTTCACCCCCTTCGAGCGCAGCAGTGAGCTGCGCGTGATCGGCAAGGCGCCGCGCGGAGTCACCGGCACGCGCATCCGCTACTGGGCCGACCGACAGATCTTCACCAAAGACGCGACCTTCGGGCTCGACGAGCTCGTGCAGCGCGTGCGCCAAACGGCGTTCCTCGTGCCGGGGCTCGAGATCGTCGTGCAGGACGAGCGGAGCGACGAGCGCGTCGAGACGAGCTACCGCTTCGACGGCGGCATCTCGGAGTTCGCCGACTTCCTCGCGCCCGACGCGGCGGTCACCGACACCTGGCGTCTCACCGGCACCGGCACCTTCACCGAAACCGTGCCCGTGCTGCAGCCCGGCGGATCGATGATCCCGACCGAGGTCTCGCGCGAGTGCGAGGTCGACATCGCGGTGCGCTGGGGCACGGGCTACGACACCACGACCCGCTCATTCGTCAACATCATCGCCACGCCCAAGGGCGGCACGCACCAGCAGGGCTTCGAGCAGGGGCTCATGAAGGTGCTGCGCGCGCAGGTCGAGCAGAACGCCCGCAAGCTCAAGGTCGGCAACGACAAGATCGAGAAGGACGATCTGCTGGCGGGTCTCACCACGGTGCTCACCGTGCGTCTGCCCGAGCCGCAGTTCGAGGGCCAGACCAAAGAGGTGCTCGGCACCCCGGCGGTACGCCAGATCGTGGCATCCGTCGTCCAGAAAGAACTCGCGGCCCGCTTCGCCTCGCCCAAGCGCGACGACAAGGCGCAGACGGCTCAGCTGCTCGAGAAGATCGTCTCCGAGATGAAGGCGCGCATCTCCGCGCGCACCCACAAAGAGACCCAGCGACGCAAGAACGCCCTCGAGTCGTCGTCGCTGCCCGCCAAGCTGGTCGACTGCCGCTCGAACGATGTCAACGATTCCGAGCTGTTCATCGTCGAGGGCGACTCCGCGCTCGGCACGGCCAAGCTCGCGCGCAACAGCGAGTTCCAGGCGCTGCTGCCCATCCGCGGCAAGATCCTCAACACGCAGAAGGCTTCGATCAGCGACATGCTGTCGAACGCCGAGTGCGCCTCGATCATCCAGGTCATCGGTGCGGGCTCCGGACGCTCGTTCGATCTCGACGCCGCCCGCTACGGCAAGATCATCCTGATGAGCGACGCCGATGTCGATGGCGCGCACATCCGCACGCTGCTGTTGACGCTGTTCTTCCGGTACATGCGGCCGCTGGTCGAAGAGGGGCGTGTCTTCGCCGCCGTCCCGCCGCTGCACCGGGTGATCGTCATGAACCCGGGCACCAAGCCCAACGAGACGATCTACACCTACAGCGAGCAGGAGCTGCACGCGCTGCTCGCCAAGCTCAAGCGCGGCAACAAGCGCTGGCAGGAGCCGATCCAGCGCTACAAGGGTCTCGGCGAGATGGATGCCGATCAGCTCGCGACCACGACCATGGATCGCGCCGGCCGCATGCTGCGCCGCGTGCGCGTGCAGGACATGGAGGCCGCGGCATCCGTGTTCGACCTGCTCATGGGCAGCGACGTGGCCCCGCGCCGCGAGTTCATCATCGACTCGAGCGACCGGCTCGCGCGCGAGCGCATCGACGTCTGAGCCTGCCGGCCGCTGGGGCCATCACGTCCCACCCGAGCACAACCGCGGATGCCACGACCGACACGCCGCGCGCGGCTCGGCCCCACCGGCGCGCCGCCCGAAACTCCCGCCATCGCGCACGCCCCAGGGACGCGCACCGGCGGAGGCGCCTCAGCGGACGACGGTGCCGATCGCGCCGACGACGGCGTCGAGGGGCTGACCCGAGGCGTCGCGTTTCGCGCCGACATCCGGAAGCGCACGCACCGAGCCGTCGGGCCCGACCGCGCGCGGATCGGTGCCCACCCAGGCGAGCACGAGGCCGTCTTCGCCGCGCAACAGGCGCTGGGCGCGCACGCCTCCGGTGGCGCGCCCCTTCGCGGGGAACTCCGTGAAAGCCGAGACTTTAGCGCTGCCCGCGTCGGTGCCCGGCAGGGCGGCAGACGAGCCGGCGATGGTCACGACCACCGCGTCGAAGGCCGAGGCCCCGACGACGGCGAAGTCGATCACCCGGGCGCCGTCGGAGAGGCGGATGCCGGCCATCCCGCCCGCGGATCGGCCCTGGGGCCGCACGGAAGAGGCCTCGAAACGCAGCAGCTGCGCGTCGCTCGCGACGAAGACGAGCTCGGCGTTGTCCCCGGCCGGAGCCGCGCCTACCACCCGGTCGCCGTCGCGTAGGGAGATGATCTCGATCTCGTCCTTCGTGCCGAGCTCGGTGGCCGCGACGCGCTTGACGACACCCTGCTCGGTGCCGAGCGCGATGGTGGGGGAGTCGATCAGCGGCACGAGGGCCACGACCTTCTCGCCCTTCGCGAGCGGAAGGTACTGCTCGACCTTCGTGCCCGCGGCGACCTGGACGGAGTTCGCAGGGACCGACGGCAGGTCCACCGGCGAGAAGCGCACGAGACGACCGGCCGAGGTCACGGCGCCGATGTCGCCGCGCGTGGTCGTATCGACCGAGGAGCGGATCGCGTCGTGCTTTGAGCGGCGCGCGGGCGGAACGACCCCACCGGCGGGCGCGTCGGCGATCAGCTCGGCGCGGACCATGCGTCCGGTGGCCGAGAGGTACACGCGGCAGGGGGCATCGGCGATCTGCAGGTCGGCGGCAGCGGCCGCGGCCCGCGCCGAGCGGGGCTGCACGGGCCCACCGTTCAGCAGCATCGTGCGGCGAGGGGTGCCGTACGCGTCGGCCGCGGCATCCAATTCTCTGGCCACCTGCTGACGGAGCAGCGTCTCGCTGCCCAGCAGCTCGACCAATTGTGCGATCTCGGCGTTCAACTGATCGCGCTCGGCCTCGAGCTCGATGCGCGAGAACTTCGTCAGGCGGCGCAGGCGCAGTTCGAGGATGTACTCGGCCTGCAGGTGCGAGAGGTCGAAGACCTCCTGCAGCTTCGTGCGGGCCTGCTCACCGTCGTCCGAGGAGCGGATGACCTGGATGACCTCGTCGATGTCGAGGATCGCGATGAGCAGACCCTCGACCAGGTGGAGCCGCTCGCGCTTACGCGCCAGGCGGAACTCGCTGCGCCGCGTGACGACACGGATGCGGTGATCGATGTACACCCGCAGCATCTCGCGCAGGCCGAGCGTCTGCGGCTGACCGTCGACGAGGGCGACGTTGTTGATGCCGAACGAGTCCTCGAGCGGGGTGAGGCGGTAGAGCTGCTCGAGCACGGCCTTGGGGTCGAAGCCGGTCTTGATGGCGACCACCAGGCGCAGGCCGTTGTTGCGGTCGGTGAGGTCGGTGACGTCGGCGATGCCGGTCAGCTTCTTCGCCTGCACCGCGTCTTTGATCTTCTCGATCACGCGCTCGGGGCCGACGAGGTAGGGCAGTTCGGTGATGACGATTCCGGTGCGGCGCGGGCCGAGCGACTCGATCGACGCCTTCGCGCGGGTGCGGAACGTGCCGCGGCCGTTCGTGTACGCGTCCTTGATGCCGTCGAGACCGACGATGATGCCGCCCGAGGGCAGGTCGGGGCCGGGCACGAACTCCATGAGTTCTTCGACGGTGGCGTCCGGATGCTGGAGCAGGTGGATCGCGGCGGCGACGACCTCGATGAGGTTGTGCGGGGCCATGTTCGTGGCCATGCCGACCGCGATGCCCGTCGCGCCGTTCACCAGCAGGTTGGGGAAGGCCGCCGGCAGCACCTCGGGCTGCTGGAATTGCCCGTCGTAGTTGGGGATGAAGTCGACGACGTCTTCGTCGAGGTTCTCGGTCAGCGCCATCGCCGGGGCGGCCAGGCGCGCCTCGGTGTAGCGGGGCGCGGCGGGACCGTCGTCGAGCGAGCCGAAGTTGCCGTGGCCGTCGACCAGCGGCACCCGCAGCGAGAAGTACTGCGCGAGGCGCACGAGGGCGTCGTAGATGGGGGCGTCACCGTGGGGGTGGAGCTTTCCCATCACCTCGCCGACGACGCGAGCGCTCTTGACGTGCCCGCGGTCGGGTCGCAGCCCCATCTCCGCCATCTGGTACAGGATGCGGCGCTGCACCGGCTTGAGTCCGTCGCGGGCGTCGGGAAGGGCCCGCGAGTAGATGACCGAGTAGGCGTACTCGAGGAACGACCCCTGCATCTCGGTCGAGACATCGACGTCTTCGATGCGCTCGACGACGGGTGACGTCGCGGAGGAGGAGGAACGGGAATCGGGCATAGGTACGGCCTCGGGTCGGGCGGGCGTCGCGTCTCGACGGGGATCGGGGCTCCTGTGGGAGACTGGGCCCGATGTCACTCAGCCTACCGGCGGACCCGCCGCGCTCCCGGAGCCTCACCGGTGTGGTGGAGCAGTCGATCGCCGCGCTGACCGGCGAATCCGAGTGGTTCGCGCCCGCGCGCAGCGCGATCGTCATGCTCGTGGACGGCCTCGGCTCGCACAACCTGGCCGCCCGTCGCGGGCACGCGCGCTTCCTCGGCTCGGTCGGCGGTCGGCGCGATGTCGCCCGAACCGTCTTCCCCTCGACCACCGCCGCGGCCCTGTCGAGTCTTCTGACCGGTACCGGTCCGGGCGTGCACGGCATCGTCGGCTATCGCGCACGCATCCCGGGGACCGACAAGGCCCCGAACCAGCTGCACGGGTGGGAGACCGACGGTCTCGACCCGCACACCTGGCAGCGCTCCGAGCCGCTGTTCGCCCGCCGCGCCGCCGCGGGACGACCGAGCTTCGTGGTGTCGCGTCCCTCGTACACGGGCACCGGTTTCACCGAGGCGACACTGCGCGGGGCCGAGTTCTTCCCCTCCGACGACCTCGACGAGCGTGTGCGTCTCGCGGCCGACCTGGCGGCACGGCATCCGGGATCGGTCACCTACCTGTACGCCCCCGAGCTCGACACGGCCGGTCACCGCGACGGGTGGGAATCCGATCGCTGGACCGACGCCCTCGAGCGGGTGGATGCCGCGGCCCGACGCCTCGCCGACGGGATCGACGCGCACACGGGCGTCCTGATCACCGCAGACCACGGCATGGTTGACGTCCCCGCCCACAAGCATGTGCTGCTGCGCGAGGGCGATCCGCGCCTCGACGGCGTCGCCCTCCTCGGCGGCGAGCCCCGCATGCTCCACCTCTACACGGACGAGGGACGAGCGGATGCCGTGGCCTCCCTGTGGCGCGAGACCGAGGCCGCACGGGCCTGGGTGATGACGCGCGATGAGGCGATCGCGGCGGGCCTCTTCGGGGCCGTCGACAAGGACGTGCGTCCCCGGATCGGGGACGTCCTGGTCGCCGCGCGGGGGCGCTTCGCGTACTACGACGACCGCGAGGCGGACAAGCGTCCGCAGCGGATGGTCGGCCAGCACGGTTCGCTCACCGACGAGGAACGCACCGTTCCGCTGCTGCGTCTCGGCGCGTTCGCCTGAGCCTGTCGGAGTGCGCCGGATGCCGGCATCCGGCCCCCTCACTCCGAAGGGGCGTCTGCGGCGCCGTGAGCCGGGGGAGGACCCGCGTCAGCTCTCGTCGGAGCGGGCCCCGAAGACGATCTCGTCCCACGAGGGCATCGACGGACGTCCCTTCGTCCGGCGGCCGTTGTCGGACGAAGGTCGCTCGGGTTCGCCCGCGGACTCGTCAACATCGTCGGCGTACCCCGGCTCGACGGCGTCGAACAGGGCCACGGGGGCGCTCGACGAGGGGCGCGGCTCGGGCTCGATCTCGGTCGCGCCGGGCAGAGGTTCGCGCTGTCCGCGTCGACGACGCAATGCCTCGAGCAGATCGGCGGTCTCGGCCGAGGTGACGGGGGCATCGGGCGCTCGCTTGATCGCCGCAGCCTGAACGGCCGGGGCGACGGGACCGGTCGCCTCGACGCCCGGCTCGTCGTCGATGTCGATGCGGCGGGGCCCGAAGGCTCCGCTGTCGAACCGCGAGTCGTCCTTCGAGACGTTGTCGAGAGCGCGCAGACGGGGGATCAGCCCCTCGGGGAGCGATCCCTGCCGCGACAACTGGATCGCGTCGGCGTTCTGCGGCGAGAGGATGCTGCGGCGCGGGTCGAAGCTCCAGCGCGCGTCGTGGTCGATGCCGTTGGCGGTGAACTCGAGCTTGACGGACCAGCCCGACGACTCCTTCCAACTCGTCCATCGCTCGGCGGAGGCACCGGCCTCGGCGAGCTTCGCCCGGACGGCCGCACCGAAGGTGATGGGGGAGTCGTGCTCGAGAGTGCCACCCAGCAGGACCGGGACGGCCAGCGCCTGGGCGACGACGTGCTCGCGCTCCGCGAGCACGGGTCCCTCGAAACGCTCGACGTCTTCGACGCGGGCGTTCAGCAGCGTCGCCACCTCGCGCGCCGACAGGCCGGCGCGGATGTGCGCCTGGATCTCTCGGGGGCTCGGGCGCGGGGCGCGGTCGTCGTCCTCACGGTCCCGACGCGCACGGCGCGCCTCAGCGCGCAGCACCTCATCGAGCGCGAGGGCGAAGCGTTCGCCCGCCTGCGTCGCCACGACGAGGACGTCATCTTCGGTTCCGATGACTTTGAGCTGTTCCATACGAAACACCCCTCCGATCTGCGGTCAGCGTTCATGCTGACACGCTCACGGTCCGCATCCGGGAATATCGCGGGCGCGCCGCGAGTTTCCCGTCAGGCCTGACACGCACGCCCGTCTCGGAGCATTTGCTTATCGAGGACGGGTCATGCAAACTATGGCCGCCCGATCGGGCACCCGATGGGGCACAGCACCACGAAAACCGGAAGTAGAGACCTGCACGCATGGCAACCGATTACGACGCACCGCGCAAGACCGAGGACGACAGCGAGTCGATCGAGGCCCTCAAGGAGCGCGTGCCTGACAAGGCGTCGGGGTCGATCGACAACGAGGATGCCGATAACCCCTCGGGCTTCGAACTGCCCGGCGCCGACCTTTCCGACATCGAGCTCGATGTCGTCGTGCTTCCCCCTCAGGAAGACGAGTTCACCTGCATGAACTGCTTCCTCGTGAAGCACCGTTCGCAGATCGCCGAAGAGAGCGGCCCCGGCTTCATCTGCCTGGAGTGCGCAGCCTGACCTGAGCGCGCTGGATCGCCGCCACCAGGCGGTCCGGCGTGCGGGTGGACACCACCCACGACGGAGTCGGATCATCGGGATCGATCACGGGAACCGTGACGATCCCGTCGATCCCGCCCCGGATGACATGCCACGCCCGGTGGTCGAGACCACTCCCACGGGCGGTACGCGCTTCTTCGGCGATGACGCCGGTGGGAACGCCCAGAAGATCGACCGGGATGTGCGCCCGTCCCGCTCGGAACTCCCCGTCACGGATCTCGATGACCGGTGCGAGCGCGAGAAGGCCCGTCACGATCGCCACCGACACGAGCAGCCCGATGAAAAGGGCCAAGGTCGTGTCGAGCGGGGAGAAGACGACGGCCGCCATGGGGCCGCACACGGCTGCGGCGACCAACGCCCACAGCGACGGGCTCAGACGCTCTCGATACTCGGCTGCGGTGCGGATGCCGCACCCCCTCTTCTGCATTACCCTCGTGGGGTGACCGAAACGGTGGACGTCCTCATTGTCGCATCCGAGCCTCCGGTCTTCGCCCACCCCGGCGACGCCGGAGCCGACCTGACCGCCGCCGAGGCGGTACGCCTGGAGCCTGGGCGACGCGCTCTCGTCTCGACGGGTGTGCGCATCGCACTTCCCGAGGGATACGCCGCGTTCGTCGTGCCGCGCAGCGGCTTGGCCGCCAAACACGGCATCACGATCGTGAACGCGCCCGGCACGATCGACGCCGGGTACCGCGGCGAGATCAAGGTCGCCCTGTTGAACACCGACCTCGACGAGGCCTATGACATCGCGGTCGGAGACCGCATCGCCCAGCTCATCGTGATGCCCGTCCCGGCCGTGCGCTTCGTCCCCGTCGACGAACTGCCCGACAGCGTGCGCGGTCAAGGCGGCTTCGGATCGAGCGGATACCAGACTCTGCAAGGGAGCACCCGATGACCGACGACGAGTCGCAGACCACGCCCGACACCGCCGACCAGCCCGGAAACGAAGCGGTGCAGGCGCTCAAGAGCGCCCCCACCGATCGCGAGACCGCGGGTCCGTTCGACGAGGCCGAGGCGAACCCCGTCCGCCCCTACATCGACCTGGGTGGCATCAAGATCCTCCCGCGCGAGGGGCTGAACCTCCGCCTGGAGGTCGAGGAGCAGACCAAGCGCATCGTGGCCGTGGGCCTCGACTACGCCGACTCCACCCTGCAGGTGCAGCCCTTCGCCGCGCCGCGCTCGAGCGGCCTGTGGGAAGAGACGCGGGAGCAGATCCGCCAGCAGGTCAAGCAGCAGGGCGGCCGCGTCGAAGAGCGGGAGGGCCCGCTCGGTCCCGAGCTGCTCGCCGAGGTGCCCGTCATGGCCGGCGCGGACGGCGCCGCCAAGCGCCTCGCGCGTTTCGTGGGCGTCGACGGGCCCCGCTGGTTCCTGCGCGGGGTCGTCGGGGGAGCCGCGACCAGCGACGTCGAGGCAGCCGCCGCCGTCGAGGACCTCTTCCGCTCGATCGTCGTGGTCCGCGGATCGTCACCGATGCCGCCGCGCGACCTCATCCCCCTCCGGATGCCGTCGAGCCCCGGAACCGCATGAGCGACGACTCCGCACGCCCGGCGCGAGAAGACGACCGCGTCCCCCTCGACCCGCCGTCCGCGGCGGACAGCGTCAGCGCGGCTCTCGGCAACGCCGCGCGCCGCGCGGGGCTCGACCCTTCGAAGCACACCTCGACCGGGGCCGCCGTGTGGTCGGCGATGGGCGGGGTGCGCGGCATCCTGGAATCCGTCCTGCCCTCGCTCGCGTTCGTCGTGCTCTTCACCGTCACGATCGACCCCGAGACACGCCAGGGCAACCTGTGGGTGAGCCTCGGGGTGTCCGTCGGGCTCGCCGTCGTCTTCACCCTCGCGCGTCTGATCGCCAAGTCGCCCCCGAGCGCCGCGATCGGCGGACTCCTCGCGACCGCGGGCGCCGCCGTCCTGTCGCTGGTGACGGGCCGCGGGCAGGACAACTTCGTGCTGGGCTTCTTCACGAACGGCGCGTACGGAACGGCGTTCCTCGTCTCGGCCCTCATCGGCTGGCCGCTGATCGGTCTGGCCGCCGGGTATCTGCTCGGCGAGGGCACGCGCTGGCGCGCCGACAAGCGCAAGCGCCGCGCCTACACGTGGCTCTCGATCGCCTGGGCCGCCCTGTTCGTCGCACGACTCGCCGTGCAGCTGCCGCTGTACTTCGCGGGAGACGTGACCGCGCTCGGCACGCTCAAGATCGTCATGGGCCTGCCGCTGTTCGCCCCGATGCTGGCGGTGACGTGGCTCGTGGTGCGGGCTCTCCACCCTCGCCGAGAGTCCTGATAATATCTTGACATCAAGATAAATCCGCAGCTCCGAGCGGTTAGGTCGACCTTCCTGGAATCGACCTCTCCGCGCGGGGAAGATGGAGAAATGCGGGCTGACGCCTGCGCATTCGCCGACGAAGGAGACGATCGTGTCCACGGTTGACAGCTTCGGTGCCAAGAGCACCCTGACGGTCGGCAGCACCGACTACGAGATCTTCCGCATCGACACGGTCGCCGGTCACGAGAAGCTCCCGTTCAGCCTCAAGGTGCTGCTCGAGAACCTTCTGCGCACCGAGGACGGCGCCAACGTCACCAAGGAGCAGATCGAGGCCCTCGGCTCGTGGGTCCCCACGGCCGACCCCGACACCGAGATCCAGTTCACGCCCGCTCGCGTGGTCATGCAGGACTTCACCGGTGTGCCCTGCATCGTCGACCTCGCCACCATGCGCGAGGCCGTGACCGCCCTGGGCGGCGACCCCAGCAAGATCAACCCGCTCTCGCCCGCCGAGATGGTCATCGACCACTCGGTCATCGCCGACCTGTTCGGCAGCGAGAACGCCCTCGAGCGCAACGTCGAGATCGAGTACGAGCGCAACGGCGAGCGGTACCAGTTCCTCCGCTGGGGCCAGACGGCCTTTGACGACTTCAAGGTCGTCCCCCCGGGAACGGGAATTGTGCACCAGGTCAACATCGAGCACCTCGCCAAGGTCATCTACGACCGCTCGGTCGACGGCGTGCTCCGCGCCTACCCCGACACCTGCGTCGGCACCGACTCGCACACCACGATGGTCAACGGCCTGGGCGTGCTCGGCTGGGGCGTCGGCGGCATCGAGGCCGAGGCCGCGATGCTCGGCCAGCCCGTGTCGATGCTGATCCCGCGCGTCGTCGGCTTCAAGCTCTCGGGCGAGATCCCCGCCGGCGTGACCGCGACCGACGTCGTCCTCACCATCACCGACATGCTGCGCAAGCACGGCGTCGTCGGCAAGTTCGTCGAGTTCTACGGCGAGGGCGTCGCCTCGGTGCCGCTGGCCAACCGCGCCACCATCGGCAACATGAGCCCCGAGTTCGGCTCGACCGCCGCGATGTTCCCCATCGACGACGTGACGCTCGACTACCTGCGCCTGACCGGCCGCGACGAGCAGACCGTCGCCCTGGTCGAGGCGTACGCCAAGGAGCAGAAGCTCTGGCACGACGCCGACCGCGAGCTCGTCTTCAGCGAGTACATGGAGCTCGACCTGTCGACGGTCGTCCCCTCGATCGCCGGTCCGAAACGCCCCCAGGACCGCATCCTGCTGTCCGAGGCCAAGAATCAGTTCGAGAAGGACATCCTCAACTACGCGGGCGCGTCGGTCTCCGACTCGATCGTCGACCTCGAGGTCGACGGGACCTTCCCCGCATCCGACCCGGGCTCGGTTCCCGGCGAAGAGCACGAGGACGTCACCGAGAGCGAGGTGCTGATCTCTTCGGGTCACCCCGCCAACGCGTCGAACCCCGTCAAGGTCACCACCCCCGACGGCCAGTCGTACCTGCTCGACAACGGCGCGGTCACGCTCGCGGCCATCACCTCATGCACGAACACCTCGAACCCCTCGGTCATGATCGCGGCGGGCCTGCTCGCCAAGAACGCCGTCGACAAGGGCCTCAAGCGCAAGCCGTGGGTCAAGACGACGCTCGGCCCCGGCTCGAAGGTCGTCACCGACTACTACGAGAAGTCCGGCCTCGACAAGGCGCTCGAGGGTCTCGACTTCTACACCGTCGGCTACGGCTGCACCATCTGCATCGGCAACTCGGGACCCCTCATCGAAGAGGTCTCCGAGGCTATCAACGAGAACGACCTCGCCGTCACGGCCGTCCTCTCGGGTAACCGCAACTTCGAGGGGCGCATCAGCCCCGACGTGAAGATGAACTACCTCGCCTCGCCGCCGCTGGTCGTCGCCTACGCCCTCGCCGGCTCGATGAACTTCGACTTCGAGACCGACGCCCTGGGCACGGACCAGAACGGCGACGACGTCTTCCTGAAGGACATCTGGCCGGCCCCCGACCAGGTGCAGACGATCATCGACGCCTCGATCTCGCGCGAGCAGTTCATCCAGCAGTACGCCACCGTCTTCGAGGGCGACGAGCGCTGGAAGAACCTGCCCACCCCGACCGGCCCGATCTTCGAGTGGGATGCCGACTCGACGTACGTCCGCAAGGCCCCGTACTTCGACGGCATGACCATGCAGCCCGATGCCGTGCGCGACATCACCGGCGCACGCGTCATGGCGACGCTGGGCGACTCGGTCACGACCGACCACATCAGCCCGGCCGGAAACATCAAGGCGGGTACCCCCGCCGCGCAGTACCTGATGGAGCACGGCGTCGCGCAGAAGGACTTCAACTCCTACGGCTCGCGTCGCGGCAACCACGAGGTCATGATCCGCGGGACGTTCGCCAACATCCGCCTCAAGAACGAGCTCACGGCAGCGGTCAACGACGGCACGGTCGTCGAGGGCGGCTACACCCGCGACTTCACCCAGGAGGGCGGCCCGCAGTCGTACATCTTCGACGCGAGCCAGAACTACCAGGCGCAGGGCACCCCGCTCGTCATCTTCGGCGGCAAGGAGTACGGCTCCGGCTCGTCGCGCGACTGGGCGGCGAAGGGCACCAACCTGCTGGGCGTCAAGGCCGTCATCACCGAGAGCTTCGAGCGCATCCACCGCTCGAACCTGATCGGCATGGGCGTCGTTCCGCTGCAGTTCCCCGCCGGCGAGAGCTGGAAGTCGCTGGGCCTCGACGGCACCGAGATCGTCTCGATCGAGGGCCTGGAGCAGCTCAACGAGGGCGTCACACCGAAGACCGTGAAGGTCACCGCCGAGCCGAGCGAGTTCTCGCCCGAGGGCAAGCAGGCCGTCACGTTCGACGCCGTGGTCCGCATCGACACCCCCGGTGAGGCCGACTACTACCGCAACGGTGGCATCCTGCAGTACGTGCTGCGTTCGCTGGTCTGACCCGCTTCATCGATGTGCCCCGGGAGCCTCGCGCTCCCGGGGCACATCGCGTTCGCAGACAGTACACGGCCCCGGCGCGCAACCCGTTGCCGGGCCTCTCGCACCCTCGGAGACTAGAATCGACCCGTACGCGCGGCCCCCGCGCGAATCGCACGAGAGGAGTCTCATGGCTCTCCTACCCGGCATTCACGGCCCCCGTGACCTCGACGGACTGAACCCCGACCAGCTACGACAGCTGGCCGCGGAGGTCCGTTCGTTCCTCGTCGAGAACGTCGCCCGCACCGGCGGGCACCTCGGTCCGAACCTCGGCGTCGTCGAGCTGACGATCGCCCTGCACAAGGTCTTCGATTCACCGTCCGACCCGATCATCTTCGACACCGGGCACCAGTCCTACGTGCACAAGATGCTCACCGGTCGGCAGGACTTCTCGGCTCTCCGCTCGCGCGGCGGCCTCGCGGGCTACCCGCAGCGTTCCGAGAGCGAGCACGACGTCGTCGAGTCCTCGCACGCGTCGAGCTCGTTGAGCTGGGCGGACGGCGTGTCGCGCGCGTTCAGCCGCACCGGTCGTCGAGACCGTCATGTGATCGCCGTCGTGGGCGACGGCGCCCTCACCGGCGGCATGACCTGGGAGGCCCTCAACAACATCAGCGACGACAACGAGCGCAACCTCGTGATCGTCGTCAACGACAACGGCCGGTCCTACGCCCCGACCATCGGGGGCATGGCGCGCTACCTCAACCGCGTGCGCACCAACGACGCCTACCGGACGCTGCACCGCGGCTCCGACACGCTCTTCCGTCGCCTGGGCCCCGCGGCGCGTGCCGTGTATCGCGGCGTCCGCGGCGGCACCCACGGCTTCCTGTCGCGCTTCACCAACAACGAGGCGCTGTACAGCAACCTCGACATCAAGTACCTCGGTCCCATCGACGGCCACGACTTCGAGTCACTCATCGAGACCCTCGAGCTCGCGAAGTCGTACGGTGCTCCGGTCATCGTGCATGCCATCACCGACAAGGGCAGCGGCTACGCCCCGGCGATGAGCGACGAGGCCGACCAGTTCCACGCGGTGGGCAAGATCGATCCGATCACGGGCGAAGCCCTGGGCTCGGGCGGCGGTCTGCAGTGGACCGACATCTTCGCCGAAGAGCTCGTGAGGGTCGGCACCGAGCGCCAGGACATCATCGCGATGACCGCGGCCATGCTCCGCCCCACGGGTCTGCAGCACTTCGCCGAGAGATTCCCCGAGCGCGTGTACGACGTCGGCATCGCGGAGCAGCACGCCGTGGCATCCGCCGCCGGTCTGGCCTTCGGCGGCCTCCACCCGGTCGTCGCCATCTACGCGACGTTCATGAACCGCGCGTTCGACCAGGTCATGATGGACGTCGCCCTGCACAAGGCCGGCGTCACGTTCGTGCTCGATCGCGCCGGCGTCACCGGCCCCGACGGCCCGAGTCATCACGGCATCTGGGATCTGGCCATGCTGCAGCTGGTCCCCGGCATCCGCATCGCCGCCCCGCGAGACGCCGCGCGCCTGCGCGAGGTGTTCCGCGAGGCCACCGCGGTCGAAGACGCGCCCACCGTGGTGCGTTACCCCAAGGGCAAGGTCAACGACGACGTCGAGGCGATCGAGCGCCTCCACGACGGCGTCGATGTGCTGAGCCGCGGCTCGAGCGAAGACGTGCTGCTGGTCGGCATCGGTCCGATGGTGCACCTCGCCCTCGAGGTCGCCGAGCGTCTCAAGGCGCAGGGCATCGGCGCGACGGTCATCGACCCGCGCTGGGCGATCCCGGTGCAGCCCTCGATCGTCGAGTTGGCGCGCGAGCACCGTCTCGTGATCACGATCGAAGACGGCATCCGCGTCGGCGGCGTCGGCACGCGCGTGCGGCAGGTGCTGCGCGAGGCGGGCGTCGACACGGCCGTCGACGAGCTCGGCATCCCCGACGAGTTCATCGACCACGCGACGCGCGAGCAGATTCTCGAGGATGCCGGCCTGACGGCCTCGAAGATCGCACACGACGTGGTCGCCCAGGTGCTGGGCACGCGCATCCCCATGGCGCGTCAGACGCCGACCGGCTCGATCCCCACGATCGAGGAGTGGGAGAAGTCGCGCCCGTAGACCCGCACGAATTACAACGGCGCCGCCCCTCGGGACGGCGCCGCTGTCGTATCCGGGGTCAGGCCCCGATGCCTCGGATGGGCGGGTGGTGGAACGTGTCGCCGAAGGCGCGCTCCGACGCCCCCTCGCGGTCGAGGTAGGGCGAGGCGCCACCATCGATGAAGGGCCAGCCGGCGCCGAGGATGAGGCACAGGTCGATGTCCTGCACCTCGGGGACCACGCCCTCGTCGAGCATGATCTTGATCTCCTGTGCGAGGCCGTCCTGTACGCGGGCGAGGATCGTCTCAGGCGCAACGGGCGTCTTGCCGGTGACGAGAACCTTCTGCGCGGCCTTCGTCCAGCCGGTCACGCGGCCGCCCTTGTCCTTCTCGACGACCTCGGGGAGCGCGGCGAGCTCGTGGAAGTTCTCCGAGGCGAAGAACCGGTCGGGGAACGCGTGCGCCATCGTGTCCTGCACGTGCGCGGCGACCTTCCAGCCGACGAGGTCGATGAGCTGGAACGGCCCCATCGGCAGGCCGAGGGGCGCGAACGCCTTCTCGACCACCATGATCGGCGTTCCCTCGTAGACCGCGCGAGCGGCTTCGCCCATGACCTTCGCCAGTAGGCGGTTCACCACGAAGCCGGGTGCGTCCGCGGTGAGCACGGCGTTCTTGCCGAGACCCTTCGCGACGACGAAAGCCGTCGACAGTGCAGCGTCGGAGGTGGCATCCGTCTTCACGACCTCGATGAGCGGCATGACCGCGACGGGGTTGAAGAAGTGGAAGCCCACCAGGCGCTCCGGGTTCTGCAGCACCGAGCCGATCTCGGCGACCGAGAGCGACGAGGTGTTCGTGGCGAGGATGGCGTCGTCGGCGACGATCTTCTCGATGGCCGAGAACACCTCCTGCTTGACGCCCACCTCTTCGAACACGGCCTCGATGACGAAGTCGCAGTCGGCGAACTCAGACCGGTCGGTCGTGCCGTGCACGAGCGCACGCAGCTGGTTGGCGGTGTCGCCGTCCAGGCGGCCCTTGGCCTCCAGCTTGCCGATCTCGTCTCGAATGGATGCCACGCCCTTGTCGACCCGCCCCTGATCGAGGTCGGTGATGATCACGGGCACCCGCAGCTTGCGCACGAACAGCAACGCGAACTGCGAGGCCATGAGGCCCGCGCCGATGACGCCGACCTTGGTGACCTTCTTCGCGAGAGCCTTGTCGGGGGCCCCGACCGGACGCTTGGCGCGCTTCTGCACGAGGTCGAAGGCGTACATGGATGCCGCGAACTGGTCGCCCGTGATGAGCTCGGCCAGCGCCTCGTCTTCGCGCGCGAAGCCCTCGGCCTTGGTGCCGCCCTTCGCCTTGTCGAGCAGGTCGAGCGCGACGTAGGGGGAGCGGGGCACGGTGCCGATCTTCGACTCGAGCATGCCGCGGGCCATCTTGATGGCGATGGGCCACTTGGTGAGGCGCTCGAGCTTGCCCGGCTCGTTCTTGCGCTCGACGCGCACCCGACCGGTGAGCACGCCATCGGCCCACCGCAGCGAGTCCTCGAGGTAGCTGGCCGCCGGGAAGATGGCATCCATAATCCCGAGATCGAAGGCCTGCTGCGGCTTGAGCATGCGGTTCTGCTTGAGCGGGTTCGAGATGACGACCTCGAGCGCGTTCTCGATGCCGATGAGGTTCGGCAGCAGGTAGGCGCCTCCCCAGCCGGGAATGATCCCGAGGAACACCTCGGGCAGCGCGATCGCCGCGGCGGAGGAGTCGACCGTGCGATAGGTCGAGTTGAGCGCGATCTCGAGACCGCCGCCGAGGGCGAGGCCGTTGACGAACGCGAACGAGGGGACGCCGAGCTCCGACAGCGACCCGATCACCTGGTGTCCGCGCTGTGCGATGAGGCGCGCGACATCTTTCGAGGGCAGCTTCGCCACGTCGGACAGGTCGGCGCCCGCCGCCAGGATGTACTGCTTGCCGGTGATCGCGACGGCGTGGATCTCGCCGGCGTCGGCGCGCTTCTTGAGCGTCTCGAGCGTCTGCCCGAGCTCGGCGAGGGTCGCAGGTCCCAGCGTGTTGGGCCGGGTGTGGTCGCGACCGTTGTCGAGGGTGATCAGCGCGAGCACGTTGCCCGAGGGCAGACGCACGTCGCGGACGGGGGAGTGGGTCACCACCTCGTCGCCGGTGAGGGCGTCGAGGGGCGTGAAGTCGATCGAGGTGTAGTTGCTCACGTGCGCTTCTTCTTTCCGTCGAAGAACGGGTTCTCCCAGATGACCGAGCCGCCCTGACCCAGGCCCACGCACATGGCGGTGAGGCCGTAGCGCACGTCGGGTCGCTCGGCGAACTGCGCCGCCAGCTGGATCATGAGACGCACTCCGGATGCCGCGAGCGGGTGGCCCAGGGCGATGGCGCCACCCCAGGGGTTCACGCGCGGGTCGTCGTCGGCGATGCCGAAGTGGTCGAGCAGCGAGATCACCTGGATGGCGAAGGCCTCGTTGAGCTCGAACAGACCGATGTCGTCGATCGTGAGGCCGGCCTTCTTGAGGGCCTTCTCGGTCGAGGGGATCGGGCCGATGCCCATGATCTCGGGCTCGACGCCGGCGAAGGCGAACGACACCATACGCATCTTGGGCGCGAGGCCGAACTCCTTCACGGCGCCGGCTCCGGCGAGCAGGCTGATGGTCGCACCGTCCGTGAGGGGCGACGACGTACCGGCCGTGACGCGCCCGTGGGGGCGGAACGGCGTCTTGAGCGTCGCGAGGCCCTCGACGGTGGTCTCGGGGCGGCGCCCCTCGTCCTCCGTGGCGAGACCCCACGCGCCCTCGGCGTCCTTGACGGCGACCGAGACCAGGTCGGGCTGGATCTTGCCCGCCTCGTAGGCGGCCTGCACCTTGTGCTGGCTGGCGGCGCCGAAGCGGTCGGCGCGCTCCTTCGTCAGGTGCGGGAAGCGGTCGTGGATGCGTTCGGCGGTGACGCCCATGTTGAGCGCGCCCGGGTCGACGAGCTTCTCGGCCACGAAGCGCGGGTTGGGGTCGACGTTTCCGCCGATGGGGTGGCGTCCCATGTGCTCGACGCCGCCGGCGAGGGCGATGTCGTACATGCCGACGCCGATCGAGGCGCCCATCGTCGTGACGCTCGTCATGGCGCCCGCGCACATGCGCTCGATCGCCAGGCCCGGCACCGTCATCGGCAGACCCGCGAGGATCGCCGCGGTGCGCCCGAGGGTCAGTCCCTGGTCACCGGTCTGCGAGGTCGCGGCGATCGCCACGTCGTCGATCCGGTCCTTGGGCACGTCGCCGTTGCGTTCCATCAACCCGATGATCGCCTTGACCACGAGGTCGTCGGCGCGGGTGTTCCAGTACATGCCTTTTTCGCCGGCGCGCCCGAAGGGGGTGCGCATTCCGTCGACGAAGAAGACGTCCGTCATCTCGGCCACTCTGCCTCCATAGTTTGGGATGACCCCAGCCTAGGAAGAGGCGAATCCGCCGCAGAATCGGTTGTCCGAACCTACGAATCCGTTCCGGACACGTCGTCATCGGCATTGAGGGAAGCTACAAAACTATCGGCGATCACCTGTGAGGTCCGGTCAATCTGCCACGGCCGCGCCCCCAGCTGCGCGAGAGCCTCCCCGATGGCCTCGGCGGTCGTCTCGGCGGGCGGCGCCCAGGCGAGACGACGCAGCGTCTCGGGCGTGAGAAGGTTCTCGGTCGGCATCCGGAGCTCTTCCGCCCGCGCCTCGACGGCCGGACGCGCCTTCTTCAGCCGGCGATCGGCCTCGGGATTGCGATCGGCCCACGCGCGCGGCGGAGGCAGCGTGTCGCTCGGGACGCGGTCCGCCGGCAGGTCCGTCGCCTCGCGTCCGGCGACGATCGCGTTCCACCAGCGATCGAGCTGCGTGCGGCTTGCCCGGCCGTTGAATTCCTTGACGCCCGCGAGAGCCTGTTTGCTCGCGGGATCGGCGAGGACGGCGGCCACCAGCGCGCGGTCGGGCACGAGACGCCCGGGGGCGACATCCTGCTCGCGGGCGTAGTCCTCGCGCGCCTGCCACAGCGAACGGGCGACGGCCAGCGACCGGCGACCGCGCACGCTGTGCAGGCCGCTCAGGCGCCGCCACGGGTCGTCACGAGGAGGCTTCGGCTCGCGATCGAGCACGGCCTGGAACTCCTGCCTCGCGATCTCGGTCTTGCCCTGCTCGGTGAGCTCGGCATCCAGCACGTCACGCACGTCGATCAGGTGCTCGACGTCGAGGGCCGCGTATTCGAGCCAGGATGCCGGCAGGGGGCGCGTCGACCAGTCCGCGGCCGAGTGGGCCTTGGCCAGGGTGATGCCCAGCGTCTGCTCGACGACGGCCCCGAGACCGACCCGCTCATGCCCGAGAAGGCGCGAGCCGAGCTCGGTGTCGAAGATGCGCGGCGGCTCGAGACCCCGCTCGCGCAACGACGGCAGGTCTTGGCTCGCGGCGTGGAACACCCATTCGACGTCGCCGATGGCGCGCTGCAAGGGCGAGAAGTCCTCGATCGTGGAGGGGTCGAAGAGGAAGACCCCGGCCTCGCGCCGGAACACCTGGATCAGGTACGCACGCTGCGAATACCGGAACCCCGAGGCACGCTCGACGTCGACCGCGACGGGACCGCTCCCCGCGGCCAGGGTCTCGCACGCGGCGAGGAACCCCGCGGCATCCTCGATGACGATGTACTCAACCACGCGTGGGCCTCCGGGCTCCGAGAACAGCGACGCCCTCCGACCCCGGGGGGAGGCCGGCGAGCATGCACACGAGCTCCGCCCACGCCTCGAGGTGCGGGCGGAAGGGACCGCGCGGCGACCATGACGCGCGAAGTTCGATCTGCGACCCCTCACCCTGGGCTGCCAGGGCGCCGAAGCCGGTGGAAAGGGTCTTGGTGGCGGTGCCCGACTCCGAGTGGCGCTGCGCCCCGCGCGAATCCAGCGCGTCGATCAGCCACGACCAGGCGACCTCGGCCAGCAGGGGGTCGACCCCGATCTCGGGTTCGAGAGGGGCCTGCGCGAAGCACACGATGCGCCACGCACCGCCCCACGGTTCGGGCTCTTCGGGGTCGTGGAGCAGGATGAACCGTCCCGTGCCGAAGGGGGAGTCGGTCGCGTGCTCCTCGGGGCGGACATCGCCGGCGAGAGCGAGCGAGAAAGGAGCCAAGCCCGAGGGCGAGGGGATCTGCCGGACGACCAGATCGTCGCGGAAAGCCGTGTCGCGCACCTCTTCGACGGCTCGCGCGAAGGGGCTGTCGGCCTCCGCCGGGCGCTGGTCACTCACGGCCACAGACTAGAGTGAGGCCTCGATGAACGCTCCCAGGCGCGCCGCGGGTCCTCGCGCATCGCAGCGCACGAACCCCGGCCTCCGCGTCACGCTCTCCGCTCTCGGCGTCGCCCTCGCGGCCTCCGCGACCGCTCTCGGGGCG
Organism: Microbacterium testaceum StLB037; assembly: GCF_900104345.1. Classification (GTDB taxonomy): domain Bacteria; phylum Actinomycetota; class Actinomycetes; order Actinomycetales; family Microbacteriaceae; genus Microbacterium; species Microbacterium testaceum_A. The sequence goes on along the minus strand of NZ_FNJN01000003.1, from coordinate 246,107 downwards.
GTCTCGCTGCGCGTCGCACGAACGGTCGTCCGTCCCGCCGGACGACGCCCCGACACGCGCATCGTGCGTCTGGACGCCGCCGCGCAGACCATCACGCTCGGGCGCTCTCCCGACACGGTGCTGCCCGGTCGTTACGGTCTCTTCACCGTCGGATCGGCCGACTACCTGCGGGTCGGCTCGATCGTCGGCGAGGACGAGGACACCGTCACCCGCAAACTCCTCACCCACGTACCCGCGGACGGAGACCTCGCCGCCGAGGCGGCCTTCAGCGGGTGGTACTTCGACAAGCCGGACGACCTGCTCCTGCCGTTTCAGTCGATCGACATCGACACCGGAGTGGGCGCATGCCCCGCGTGGGAGTTCCCCGCCCACGGCGACACCGACGTCTGGGTCATCCAGGTGCACGGCCGCGGCACGACCAGGTCCGAGACCCTGCGCGCCGTCCCCGTGTTCCACGCGCTCGGCATCTCGAGCCTTGTGGTCTCGTACCGCAACGACGGAGACGCCCCGCGCAGCCCGTCCGGCACCTACGCCCTCGGCGCGACCGAATGGCGCGACATCGACGCGGCGATCGGCTACGCCCGCCGTCACGGGGCTCGCCGCGTGCTGCTGATGGGCTGGTCGATGGGCGGAGCGTTGTCGCTGCAGGCCGCGCTCGAGTCGCCGCACGCCGACGTGATCGCCGGCCTCGTCCTGGATTCGCCGGTGGTCGACTGGCGGACGGTGCTGAACTTCCAGGGGCGCGCGATGCGCCTGCCCGCACCCGTCATCGCGCTCGCGGAACGCACGCTCGCCTCGAACTGGGGAGCCACGGCGCTACGCAGCGGCGAGCCCATCCCTCTCGACCGTCTCGACGGGGTCTCCCGGGCGGCCGAGCTGCGGCATCCTGTCCTCATCCTGCACAGCGACGACGACGGCTTCGTCCCCGCCGACGCCTCGCACGCGCTGGCGCAGGCGCGCCCCGACCTCGTCACGATGGAGACGTTCACGGTCGCCCGCCACACCAAGCTGTGGAACTACGACGAGACCCGGTGGACCTCCGCCATCCAGGAATGGATCCGCGGACAGGGCCTCGCGCGGGACTGATCCGGGATGCCGGGAACCCGGCAACCCGCGCGGCTCAGGCGTCGCGCTTCGCGCGCACCTGGCGTTTGGCGCGCATGAGCATCCCGGTCATGCCCGCGATGCGCAACGGACTCACGGCGCGCGTCAGACCGATGCTCTGCGGGAAGTCGTCGGGCACCGCGAGCACCTCGTCGGCGGACAGCCCCGTGAGCCCCTGCGACAGGATGCTCGCGAAGCCGCGCGTGGTCGGCGCCTCGGCGGGGGCCGTGGCGTGCATCGCGACCCGGTCGGCGTCGTCGACGGTGACGATGATGTACATCGGCGACTGGCACTCGACGACACGCTCACGCATCTCGGGGTGGTCGGCGTACTCCGCCGGAACCTCGGGCAGCTCCTGCGAGAACTCGAGCAGCAGCTGCAGGCGATCGGGCTCGTCGAGCTCGAGGAACTCGTCGCGGATCTCGGCGAGGCGGGCGGGGAGGGCGTTGTCGGACATCACCGTCATCCTCCCACGCCCGCGTCGACCGGGATCAGCGCGAGGGGACCTCGCCGGGCTCGGCACCCGCGACGATCGGCACGCGGACCGCGCTGCCCCACTCGGTCCACGAGCCGTCGTAGTTGCGGACGTCGTCGAAGCCCAGCAGGTGCTTGAGCACGAACCAGGTGTGGCTCGAGCGCTCACCGATGCGGCAGTACGCCACGATCTTGTCTCCGTCGGCCAGGCCGGCGCCGTCGCGGTAGATGGCATCCAGCTCTTCACGCGACTTGAACCCGCCGTCCTCGGCCACGGCCTTGCCCCACGGCACGCTCTGCGCGCTGGGGATGTGGCCGGCGCGGAGAGCGCCCTCTTCGGGGTAGGCCGGGGCGGTGGTGCGCTCGCCCGAGTACTCCTCGGGGGAGCGGACGTCGATCAGCGGGTTGCCGAGGTGGGCGAGCACGTCGTCCTTGTACGCGCGCAACACCGAGTCGTCGCGCTCGACGACCGGGTAGTCGGTGGGTTCGAGGACCGTCTTGTCGGTCGTGATCGGGCGGCCCTCGGCGATCCACTTGTCGCGGCCCCCGTCGAGCAGGCGCACGTCCTCGTGACCGAAGAGCGAGAAGACCCACAGGGCGTACGCCGCCCACCAGTTGTTCTTGTCGCCGTAGATCACGACGGTGTCGTCGCGCGAGATGCCCTTGCGGCTCAACAGCTCGGCGAATCCCGCGCCGTCCACGTAGTCACGGACGACGGGATCGTTGAGCTCGGTGTGCCAGTCGACCTTCACGGACCCGGGGATGTGCCCCGTCTCGTAGAGCAGAACGTCTTCGTCGGACTCCACGACCACGAGTCCCGGCTGCCCGAGACGCTCCTGGAGCCACTCGCCCGTGACGAGACGGCCGGGCTCGGCGTAGTCGGCGAACTTGGGGGACGTGGTGTCGAACTCGACGGTCACGGAGACTCCTCGGTCAAGGCGGTGGATGGCGCGGCATAGGGTGGACACCGCACCATCGACCCTAGATCCGCGGCATGGGGCACGCACCCTCCCCGTAAGACTTGGACACAGGACGGCCATGACCTCCACTCCCGCCACGACCGGCCTCATCCACCTCACCGAACGCGAGCCCGCCGTCTCGGGCGCCGACATGGTGAACGCCCTCGTTCCGCCTCCCCAGTTCGATGGAGCGACCTTCGAGTCGTACCGCGCCGACGACGCCTACCCCTCGCAGCAGGAGGCGAAGGAGCTGCTGCAGGAGTTCGCCGGTCGACAGGCGGCGCCGGCCAAGAAGGGCGGCTTCTTCCGCCGTGCCGAGAAGGTGGCCCCCGTCAAGCCGGGCGTCTACCTCGACGGCGGATTCGGCGTCGGAAAGACCCACCTCCTCGCGGCGATCTATCACGCGATGCCCGCCCGCCGGAAGTACTTCGGATCGTTCATCGAGTACACGGCCCTCGTGGGGGTCCTCGGCTACGCCAAGGCCGTCGAGCTGTTCCGCGGTTCGGACCTCCTCTGCATCGACGAGTTCGAACTCGACGACCCGGGCGACACGATGGTCATGACGCGCCTGCTCGGCGAGCTCGTGGCATCCGGAACCCGGCTCGCCGCGACCTCGAACACCCCGCCGAACGCGTTGGGCGAGGGGCGCTTCGCGGCGCAGGACTTCTTGCGCGAGATCCAGTCGATGGCCGACAGCTTCCGCACGATCCGCATCGACGGCACCGACTTCCGTCAGCGCGCGATCGACGGAGAAGCGAAGGTCCTGTCCGACGAGGGGTATCGACAGGCGATGGATGCCGCCGCCGGCGGCGCCGTGGCATCCGACGACTCCTTCCTCGACCTCGTCGGCCACCTCGCACGGGTCCACCCGTCGCGCTTCATCCGCCTGATCGACGGGGTCGATGTGATCGGCCTGCGCGACGTGCAGGTCCTACACGATCAGTCGGCCGCGCTGCGCCTGGTCGCGTTCGTCGACCGCGCCTACGACGCGCAGATCCCGATCCGGGCGACGGGCGTGCCCCTGAACACGGTGTTCAGCGAAGAGATGCTCGGCGGCGGATACCGCAAGAAGTACCTGCGCGCGGTCTCGCGACTCGTGGCGCTGACGCACTCCTGAGGCGAGTTCATCGCCGGTTCGCGGGCGCAGGAAACGCGATGTTTACCGGAGCGGCCCGCCTGTAACGCCCCCGAAACACGGGGCGAACGGCGGCGGAACCGAGGCTGTGGACACTGAGGGGACCCGACGCTTTACCTGCGTCCCTGCAGAGAGGTTCCCTCCGAGATGGATCAAGGCAACACCGCATTCATCCTGATAGCAGCGGCACTCGTGCTGCTCATGACGCCAGGACTCGCGTTCTTCTACGGCGGTCTCGTCAAGGCCAAGAGCGTCATCAGCATGATGATGATGAGCTTCGGCGCGATGGGCCTCATGGGCGTCCTGTGGGTGCTCTACGGCTACGCGATCGCGTTCCCCGCGACCGACGCCGGGGTCACCAACGCTCCGTGGCACATCGACGGCACCGACTTCGGCCTCGCCAACGTGCTCACCACCCCCGAGGGCGCCGCGTACCCGCCGCTCGCCTTCGTCGCCTTCCAGGCCACGTTCGCCATCATCACCGTCGCCCTCGTCTCGGGCGCGATCGCCGACCGCGCCAAGTTCGGCGCGTGGATGATCTTCGCCGGCATCTGGGCCACGGTCGTCTACTTCCCCGTGGCGAGCTGGGTCTTCAACTTCGGCCTCGCCGAGGACGGCACCTTCAGCTACGGCGGCTGGATCACGCACGGTCTGCAGGATGTGTTCGGCGTCGGCGCGATCGACTTCGCCGGTGGTACCGCGGTCCACATCAACGCCGGTGCGGCTGCCCTCGCTCTCGCCCTGGTGCTCGGGAAGCGCGTCGGGTTCCAGAAGGGCGCCCACGTCCCTCACAACCCGCCGTTCGTCCTCCTCGGTGCGGGTCTGCTGTGGTTCGGCTGGTTCGGCTTCAACGCCGGTTCCGAGCTCGCCGCCGACAACACCGCCGCCCTGGCCTTCGTCAACACGATCGCCGCTCCCGCCGCGGCCCTTCTGTCGTGGCTGATCGTCGAGAAGATCAAGGACGGCAAGCCCACCTCGGTCGGCGCCGCCTCCGGTGCCGTCGCGGGTCTCGTCGCGATCACCCCGGCCTGCGCCGCGCTGACGCCGATCTGGGCCATCGTGCTGGGCCTGCTCGCCGGCGCGATCTGCGCCCTCGCCATCGAGCTGAAGTTCAAGCTCGGCTTCGATGACTCGCTCGACGTGGTAGGCATCCACCTCGTCGGTGGTCTGCTCGGAACGCTCTACCTCGGCATCTTCGCCAACACGAGCGGCCTCATCTACAGTGGCTCGTTCAACCAGCTGATCGTCCAGGCCATCGCGGCCCTCGCGGTGCTGGTCTACTCGTTCGTGCTGGCCTTCATCATCGGCTTCGCGATCGAGAAGACGATCGGCTTCCGCGTGAAGAACGAGGACGAGATCGCCGGCATCGACACCGTCGTGCACGGCGAAGAGGGCTACGTCCTCTCCGACGTCCGCGCCTGATACCCGCCCGACCCCGAACGGGGCGTCGCCGATTCGTCGGCGGCGCCCCGTTCCGCGTGCCTAGGGTGTGGGTATGGGAACCGCTTCTCGTCTGCTGTCCGCCGTGCTGGGCATGTTCCGGTCGACGCCGGCGGCTCCGACCGTTCGTCGTTCCGCCCCCGTCACGCCGACCGCGCGCCCCTCGGCCCCGAGCGGGAGCGAGACCGTCGAGATCGATCCGCCGCGGCGGCTCACCCTGTCGTACGCGCCGAAACGCGACAACGCCCCCGACGGGGGCGAGATCGTCTGGACGTGGGTTCCCTACGAGGAGCGCGACGGGCGTGGAAAGGATCGGCCGGTCCTCGTCATCGGTCGAGCGGATGCCACCCGCTCCTACGCCGTGCGACTCACCAGCAAGCCGCACGACGGCGACCGGCAGTACCTGTCGCTGGGCACGGGGGAGTGGGATCCCCAGCGCCGTCCCTCGTGGATCGACATCGACCAGCTGTATCTGGTCCATGACGCGGGGATGCGCCGGGAGGCGGCGGCCCTGGACCGCGCGCGGTTCGACGCCGTCGCCGCCGCTCTCGCCGCGCGCTACGGGTGGTCGCGCGGCTGACTCTCTGCGTCCATCGCCGAACCGGACGAGGAACTGTTCGTGAGAGCTACGTGAGATTCCTCTCATCTACCGGGCTTTCTTGACGGGAACCGTTCGTTCTCGGCGCCCGGGTCGCTAAATTTCTGCCGTGCCGTTGGATCCGGAAGAGTCGTTCGCGCAGGTCGAAGCCGACGTTCGTCGTGCCGAGCTGCGCGCCGCGCAGATGCCGGCCTTCGAGGCGACGGTCGCTTCGGTGCGCGGGACCGGTCGCTCTCGTGGTCGCGACGTCATCGCCCAGGTGGACTCGGGCGGCCGGGTCGTCGATCTGCGGCTGAGCGAGGCAGCTCTGGCCCGCGGCGCGCAGCGGCTGTCCGCCGAGATCCTCTCGACCATCCGTCACGCCGAGGCCGACGCCCGCGAGAGTACTCTCCGCGCGGTGAGCGAGCTGCTCGGTGCCGACGATCCCATCGTCGCGCAGTTGCGCGACACCGAACCCGCCTCACCCGAGAGGACTCTTCATGGCCGATGACATCGCCGTCGACTTCGATCGACTCCGACAGCACGCCGCATTCGTCGATTCCCTCGTGGGAGACGTCGGATCGGCGCTCTCCGTCCTCCGCGGCGGAAACCTGCTCCCCGAAGCCTTCGGACTCCTGTGCGCTTTCCTCGTTCCCCCCGGACTCGCGCTGTCGGCAGCCGCCACCGGCCTGCTCGGCGAGGACCAATCACTGCTCATACGAACCGCCGGAGAGCTGCGGCAGACCGCCGACCAGTGGGAGCAGTTCGAGAGCGACACCATCGCGACCATCCGATCGCTCGAGTCTGCGATGGGGGTCTGATGAGCACCGCCGTCGCCCCCGGCACCACCTTCTCGGGGAGCCGCGTCATTGAGTCGGGTCGAGCCCTCGCCGACGCCGTCAAGAGCGGCAACTGGCTCGACGGAGGAATGGCCTTCCTCGACACCCTGGGTGATGCGGCCGCTGCCCTCACCGACCCCATCGGCACGTTGACCGCGTGTGGTCTCGGATGGGTGATGGAGCACCTCAAGCCCCTCAGCACCTGGCTCGACCAACTCGCCGGCAGCGCCTCCAACGTCGCCTCCGTCGCGTCGCAGTGGGTCTCCGCCGGGTCGTCGATGCGACAGGCGGGCGCCGACCTCACCCGCCGGTTGAGCGACCTCGAGGGCATGACCGGCGGCAGCATCACCGCCTACGTGCGGTTCGCCACCGACGCGGCGAAGCACCTCGGCGCGTCGGGCGAGTGGGCCGAGGCCGCGGCGAGCGGACTCACCTCCGCCTCCACCCTGGTGACGAAGATGCAGGGTGTCGTCAAGTCGGCGATCTCCAAGGTCGTCGCCACCGCGATCGAGGCCATGGCGGTCGTCGCCGCCTCGTTCGGTCTCGGCATGGGCTACGCCATCGCGCGCGTCGTGATGAAGGTCAACGAGATGGTGAACAAGGTCGTGCGGCCCCTGCGCGCCGTGCTCGGCTCGGTCAAGGCCCTCACGGGGCTCGTGCAGCAGCTTCGCGGCGTCTTCGACCGCACTTCGACCACGACCGCTGCGGCCCTGCAGAACAGCGCCCAGACCATCCGCATCGACTCGGGGACCGTCGTCGACGCATCGGACGCCACCCGCTACGGAAACAACGCGGCCCACGACCTCACCGTCAAGGGTCGGCGTGCCGACGGGGTCGTCTACCGCCCCTTCGCCGTTTCGGGCGAGCACGCCTCGGGGGACTTCCACCTCAGCAGCTCCGGAGGCCTATCCGGCGCCCCCACGCCCGATGGGGCGGTCATCGGCCAGGCCTCCCTCGGCGGGTCCGGCGGCGCGGGCGGCTCGCTCGGTGGGCTGACCGGGCTCGACGCGAAAATGTTCGCCGGCGTCCACAGCGGAAGCACCGGCGCCCTCATCGGAGGGACAACCGGGGGAGCGGCCATGGCCGCGACCTCGATGTCGGCCGCGCAGGGCACCGGCCCCGGTGGTCTGCGGCCCCCGATGACGGGGGCGGGTACTCAGCACGGAACGGGGGCCGGCAGCCGACAGAAGCTCGGTCAGCGCCGCCGCGATCTTCGCGTGGTCATCGAAGACGACTGACCCGCGATTCGACGACGCCCCGGCGTCCGGCCTCACGACGGCCGGGTGCCGGGGCGTTACCCCGTGGGGCGCGAATCGGCAGGGGCCGACGAGCGGTCGCCCCGACCGGCACGGGTCCACGGCCAGTTGGCCCGGGACGCCGAGCGGGCGGTGCTCCGACGAGCTGCGACCACGGGCGCCAGCCCGGGGAAGAAACAGAAAACCCCCGGAAGGACCGGGGGTGAAACTGTGGGCGATGCCGGACTCGAACCGACGACCTCTTCCGTGTGAAGGAAGCGCGCTACCAACTGCGCCAATCGCCCTCATCCCGAACGGGACTCATCGATCGTACCGGATGCCGAGAGATGCTTCGAACCACGAGGAGAGGACACGCGCGGGGCGCGCGCCGTTTTGCACCCGCGCTCAGATCGGGTAATGTCTTACGAGTGCTCGGGGCAAGCCCCGGGAACGAAATGCGGATGTAGCGCAGTTGGTAGCGCACAACCTTGCCAAGGTTGGGGTCGCGAGTTCGAGTCTCGTCATCCGCTCGAGTGGAGGGATCTCCGTCTGGGAAACCGACGGAGAATCACGACACGTGGGTCGAACCACATCACGGTGGCGTGGCCGAGCGGCTAGGCACCGGCCTGCAAAGCCGTTTACACGGGTTCGAATCCCGTCGCCACCTCAACTCATAAAAGAACAGCCTGTACAGGCGCGATTGGCGCAGCGGTAGCGCGCTTCCCTGACACGGAAGAGGTCACTGGTTCGATCCCAGTATCGCGCACCACCTGAAGAAGCCCCCGGTTCGCCGGGGGTTTCGTCGTTTCCGGACCATCTCGCGCAGGCCGCCCGCAGCTCAAGCGGTCGACCGGCACACATGCGGCCGTCGACCCTCGACACGAAGACACGCCAGCGGGCACGCACGGGCCCGACAGCGCGGCGGGTCGCCGTTCGCATCCCGAAGCACGGGGCTTCTCGCCGCTCCGCTCACTGCGCACGGGCCAAGGAAGGGCCGAGAGGTGCGCCGGGCGGGGCGAAGATCCGGGGTGGTCGTTCCCGCCGCCAGTAAGGGGGGCTGCGGAGTGCCTGGCGACGGGAACGAGACGAGATTATGCCGTGTCCACCGTTTGGGGGACACGTTCGGCGCAGTCTTGCGCTGTCCTTGCGCTGATCTTGCGCTGGCTTTGAGGTCCGCGGACCGGCTTGCACAGCGGGGCCATGGGTGCGGCTCAGTAGGGTGGCCAGACGCCTCCGCCACCCCCGCGGCAGGCGCGACGCACCGCTTCGGCGGAACAGGAAGCGAGAACGCGTGACGAGCGAAGCCCCCCTCTTCACCCCGCCGACGGGCCCCATCCGCGGACGCCGCGACGGTGCGGTGCTGCGGGCCAGTGGCATCCCGTATGCACGCGCGGAGCGCTTCGGTCGTCCCCTCCCTCTGCCGGACCGGGCTGACGACGACGTCTTCGAGGCCCTCGAGCCCTCGCCCGCCGCCCCGCAGGCACCCACTCCGCTGATCGACGCTCTCGGCGACCAGACCGGCGGCCTTCCGCTCCGCGAGGAGTGCCAGCACCTCTCGATCACCGTTCCGGCCGACCGCGGCGACACGGACGCCGCGCTGCCCGTGATGGTGTGGGTGCACGGCGGTGGCTACACCAGCGGTGCGGGTGATCTGCCCGTCTACGACCCCGCCGTCCTCGCGGCCGAGCAGCACGTCGTCGTCGTCACGGTCACCTACCGGCTCGGCGTACTCGGCTATCTCGGTGACGGAGCGGAGCGTCCTGCCAACCTCGGGCTCCTCGATCAGCTCGCCGCCTTCGAGTGGGTCCAGCGCAACATCGCGGCGTTCGGGGGAGACCCGGCCCGCGTGACGGCGTTCGGACAATCCGCGGGCGCCGACGCCGTGCTCCACCTCATGGCCGTCGACCGCGCTCGGGGGCTGTTCTCGCGCGCCATCGTGCAGAGCGCACCCATGGGCACCATGGGTGCGCGCGCCGGCCTCACGGCGGCGATGAGCGCGGCGACCGCGCAGCTTAGCCCGGCGACCCCGTCGGACGATCTGATGCACCTCCAGGCGGACGCGATGCAGGCCGCGCGCGGTTTCGGACGGTTCTCCCTGATGCCCTTCGCTCCGCAGCCCGGGTTCGACCCCCTGCCTCCCCACGGCGAGATCGCCGAGAGGTGGCTCGAGGGGGCCGCACGCATTCCCCTGCTGATCGGGGTCACCGCCGAGGAGACGCGGCTGTTCCTTCCCGGCGTGACGGCCCTGGACGGGTTGCGCGCCGTGCCGCTGCTGCACGCCCTCGCCTCCACGGTCCTCGACACCGCGATGAACGCGGTCGTCTACGGCCGCCCGGCCCGTCGCCTCGCCCGCGACTACCGCAGGGCGGGAGGGACGGCGCTGCGCTACGTCTTCCGGTGGCGGGCGAACGACCTCTACCGCGCCTCCCACGCGATCGAGGTGCCCTTCGTCTTCGGTACCGAGTCGACCGGGCCGCAGCTCGCGCCCTACGCCGGCGCGCGCCCCGACGAGCTCACCGCTGTCGGCCGGAGCGTCCGTGCGCTCTGGGGCGGCTTCGCACACGGGCGCATCGAGGAGATGGCATCCGTTCCCGGGGTTCTCGATCTGTTCGGACCTCGCGGCGGGCCGTCGGCGCAACCCATCGCCGCCGCTGCGACCGCCCAGTACGGTGAGACCATGACCGTCCCCGACACCCTGTGGCGCGAGATCGCGGCCTCGTCCTTCGTCTCGCTCGGCACCTATCGCCGCAACGGAGCCCTCGTGGCGGTCCCGGTGTGGGTCGCGCGCGACGGCGACGAGCTGGTCGTGACGAGCGAGCGGTCCACGGGCAAGGTGAAGCGTCTGCGCAACGATTCGCGCGTGACCCTGCAGCCCTGCAGCAGGATGGGCGCCGTCGAACCGGATGCCATCCGCGTCGAGGCGCACGGCCGGATCGCCGGCCCCGCCACGGACGACGCTCGCGCCGACGCCGCCCTCAAGCGCAAGTACGGCTTCCAGTACCGCGCGATCCTCGGCTTCGAGGCGTTCGTGCGTCGTCTGCAGCGCGAACCCGGCGACCGCGTCATCATCCGCATCTCGCGCGACACCTGATTCGCGGCATCCCTCCGCTTTTCTCCCGGCTTTATCCCGAAACCGCAATCTCCCGCAAGGGGGTTTGCGTGAACGTCGATTCCGAGGGACGGTGCACGCAGAGAAAGCGGTCGCCGCCCCCCGACCTCCGCGTTCGACTTCTCGCCGAGAGGCGCCGGGCCGCGGGCGGCACCGACGGGAGTCACCATGGGCAAGTTCATCTACGACGGCAACATCAAGGTCGATTTCGAGGACCGGCTGCTCGCGCACCTGCAGGCGGTGATCATGGCGAAAGTGCGTCGCGGCGAGAGCTTCCCGTTCACCTGGAAAGACGACATCAGCACGGGCGGGGGGCGCACGACGGTCTACATCCACCCGTACGTGTCGCTGGTGTTCAAATTCCACGGCAGTCGAACTCCGCAGCTGAGCACCGCGTGGCTGCACGCGCTGACCTACAACGCGAACTCCGGCCGCGGCCTGTACGTCGTCACCGAGCCCGACGAATTCGTTCCGCGCGAGAGCAGCCGCCGCGAGGAAATGGTCTTCAGCGAGGTGCCGAACGATCAGGCCCCGCATTCCGTCGGGTCCTGACCGGGGAATGGATGCCGCCACCCCGGCTGTTGCACCGAGCATGAGCGACTGGACCCGCACCAAGCCGTACTTCGAGACCGACGCCGTCGCGCACCTCGCGACGCTCATGCGCGACGGGTCGCCGCACTCGATCCCGCTCTGGGTCGGAGTCGACGGGGACCGCCTGATGCTGTTCACCGAGGTCGACACCCTGAAGGACCGCAACCTTCAACGTGACCCGCGCGTGGCCGTCTCGGTCACCGCCGCCGACAACAGTTACTCGATGGCGTTCGTGCGCGGGGTGGCCGTCGAACGGATCGACGGCGACGAGGCCCTGCCCTACGTCGACCGGATCTCGCGGCTGTACACCGGCGAGGCGTACGGTCTGCGAACGGGCCTGGCCGTGTGGTTCATCGAGCCCCACAAGGCCTGGTCGCGAACGTACGAGGACTGACACTCACCAGACGAGCGGCAGGACCCCGAGGAACAGGATCAGCGGCGCGATGATCGCGCCGAGCAGGATGAACCGACTCCACCGCACCTCGATGCCCGCGGCGACCAGGCGGTCGTGCCAGAGGAGGGTGGCCAGTGACGCCCACGGCGTGACGATCGGCCCGGCGTTCACGCCGATCAGCAGCGCCGCGAGGCGCGCGGGGGAGCCCGCCACCGACTCGAGGGCGAGGTAGGCGGGGAGGTTGTTGATGCCGTTCGCCGCGAGGGCTCCGACACCCGCCAGCTGCCACAGCGACACCAGGTCATCTCCGGAACCGGCGAGCACCGAGGTGATGCGCCCGATCCCCAGGGCCTCGAGCGCCCCGACGGCGAGGAACAGGCCCCCCGCGAACACCAGCAGCGACCAGGGCACCAGACGGATGCCGAGAGCTCGCGGCGCGCGCCAGGCGAACGCCGCGATGAGCACCACCGCGGCGGCCGTGGCCGGCATCCACGGTTCGAGCCCGACGACCAGCAGGGGCAGCAATGCAACCGTCACCACCGCGGAGATGCGCAGGAGGACGCGGTCGGACACGTCCGGGGCGGTCGCATCGGGGTAGGTCTTCGGCAGCCGGCGGAGGAACACGACCGTCAGCACGACGACCGAGACCACGATCGCGATGAGCGCCGACGGCCCGAGGAGCGCGAGGAAGGCGATGGGGTCGTGGCCCCCGCCCAGGGCATCGGATGCGAGCAGGTTGGTCAGGTTCGACACCGGCAGCACCAGAGACGCGGTGTTCGCGAGCACGACGGTGACGAACGCGAAGGGGAGCGGATTCAGCTTTCGCGCCACCGCCATCGCCACCACCACGGGGGTCAACAGAACAGCGGTGGTGTCGAGGGAAAGGAACGCCGTGGCGACGGTGGCCAAAGCCACGACCAGCACCCACAACAGCGCGGTGCGCCCGCGGGCGAGCTTCGCCAACCGCGCGGCCACGACGTCGAAGAGCCCCGCCTTCGAGGCGAGTTCGGCGACGATCGTCACGGCCACGACGAACAGCAGGATGGGCCAGACGCGGTCGGCGACGGCGAGAGCGGCGTCGGCGGGGAAGACGCCGGTGAGCAGCGCGATGATCCCGAGGACCCAGAGCACGCCGCCGATGATGGCCAAAGTCACCGCTCCACTATGGGGCACGTTGCGTGCCGTCGAGACCACGCCCGCCCGGTAGCCTGGAAACGACCCCTTTCAGGAGATGTTCTGTGACTGATTTCCCCGCCGATGGCTTCGCCCTCTTCCCCGACCGTTCGGTCGTCGCTCTGCGCGTCAACGGGGAGTTGAAAGACCTGGCCACGACCGTGACGGCCGACGACCAGGTGGAGCCGGTCACGATCGACAGCGCCGACGGCCTCTCGATCCTGCGCCACTCGACCGCACACGTCCTCGCGCAGGCCGTGCAGCGTGTCAAGCCCCAGGCCAACCTGGGCATCGGCCCGCCCGTCACCGACGGCTTCTACTACGACTTCCAGGTCGACGAGCCCTTCACCCCTGACGACCTCAAGGTCATCAAGAAGGAGATGGAGCGCATCGTCCGCGAGAACCAGCGCTTCGTGCGTCGCGTCGTCACCGACGACGAGGCCCGCGCCGAGCTGGCCGACGAGCCGTTCAAGCTCGAGCTCATCGGGCTCAAGGGCGGCTCGGCCGAGGCCGCGGAGGGCGCGTCCGTCGAGGTCGGCGCCGGCGAGCTGACCATCTACGACAACGTCACCCGCGACGGCGAGACCGCGTGGAAAGACCTGTGCCGCGGACCCCACGTGCCCGGCACGCGCCTCATCGGCAACGGCTGGGACCTCACCCGCATCGCCGGCGCCTACTGGCGCGGCAGCGAGAAGAACCCCCAGCTGCAGCGCATCTACGGCACCGCATGGCCCACCAAGGACGAACTGCGCGCCTACCAGCACCGCCTCGAAGAGGCGGCCAAGCGCGACCACCGCAAACTCGGCAAGGAGCTCGACCTCTTCTCGTTCCCCGACGAGATCGGTCCGGGGCTGTCGGTGTTCCATCCCAAGGGCGGCATCATCCGCCACGAGATCGAGCGTTACATGCGCGAGCGCCTGCTCGCGAGCGGCTACGAGGTCGTGAACACCCCGCACATCACCAAGGGCGACCTGTTCATGACGAGCGGCCACCTGCAGTGGTACGCCGACGGCATGTACCCCCCGATGGTGCTCGACGAGGTGACGGATGCCGACGGGCACGTCTCGCGCGAGGGCCAGGAGTACTACCTCAAGCCCATGAACTGCCCGTTCCACAATCTGATCTTCCGCTCGCGCGGACGCAGCTACCGCGAGCTGCCGCTGCGCCTGAGCGAGTTCGGATCGGTGTACCGCTACGAGAAGAGCGGAACTCTCTCGGGCCTCACGCGCGTGCGCGGCATGACCCAGGACGACACCCACATCTACGTCACCGCCGACCAGGTGAAGGGCGAGCTGACCCACAGCCTCGACTTCGTGCTGCAGACCCTGCGCGACTACGGCCTGAACGACTTCTACCTCGAGCTGTCGACGAAGGAGGAGGGCAACCCGAAGTTCATCGGCGACGACGCCCTCTGGACCGAGGCGACCGAGACACTCCGCGAGGTCGCCGAGGCGTCGGGCCTCGAGCTCGTGCCCGACCCGGGTGGGGCCGCGTTCTACGGCCCCAAGATCTCGGTGCAGGCGCGCGACGCGATCGGGCGCACCTGGCAGATGTCGACCATCCAGCTCGACTTCAACCAGCCCGAGCGCTTCGAGCTCGAGTACACCGGCCCCGACGGCGAGAAGCACCGCCCCGTGATGATCCACCGCGCCCTCTTCGGCTCGGTCGAGCGCTTCTTCGCGATCCTGCTCGAGCACTACGCTGGCGCGTTCCCGGTGTGGCTCGCCCCCATGCAGGTCGTGGCCGTTCCGGTGGCCGCCGAGTACGGCGACTACCTGCAGGGCATCGTCGCCGACCTCAAGACCAAGGGCGTGCGCGCCGAGGCCGACCACAGCGACGACCGCATGCAGAAGAAGATCCGCACGCACACCACGCAGAAGGTGCCGCTCATGCTGATCGCTGGAGAGCAGGACCGCTCCAACGGCACGGTCTCGTTCCGCTTCCGCGACGGCACGCAGCTCAACGGCATCCCGGTCGATGAGGCCGTCGCGCGCATCACGGGCGCGATCGCCCAGCGCACCCTCGTGAACACCGCGGAGGACCTGGCGTGATGAGCGATCCGGATGCCGTCGGGGCGGGCTCGTCGTCGGATTCCGCTACGACGCGCGCCGTCGACGGGTCCGGATCGCACACGACCGATGCGGAACTCGTCGACGCCGCGACCCTTCCCGGCGTGCCCGACGAGTTCCAGCGCCTGTGGACGCCGCACCGCATGGCCTACATCTCGGCCGGGCGCGAGCCGATGGAGAAGACCTGTCCGTTCTGCGCCGCGCCCGACAAGAGCGACGAGGACGGGCTGATCGTCGCGCGGGGGAAGACGGCGTACGTGCTGCTGAACCTGTTCCCGTACAACTCCGGTCACCTGCTGGTGTGCCCGTACCGCCACATCGCGACGTACGACCAGGCCACCGACGAAGAGGTCGCCGAGATCGGCGCGCTCACCCAGCGCGGCATGAGGGTGCTGCGCGCGGTGTCGAACTGCGACGGCTTCAACCTCGGTATGAACCAGGGAGCGATCGCGGGGGCGGGTGTCGACGCGCACCTGCACCAGCACATCGTTCCCCGGTGGGCGTCGGATGCCAATTTCTTCCCCATCATCGCGAAGACCAAGGCCCTGCCGCAGCTGCTCGGCGACGTTCGCCAGGCGGTCGCCGACGCCTGGGAAGTGTGAAACGGGTTATCCACAAGCCCCACTCCCGGGCCGGGCGTTCTCGCTACCGTGACGGTATGAACGCTCGGACTCGCCCTCTGGTTCTCTCCCTCACTCTCGCTGCCGTGCTCCTCGCGACGACGGCGTGCATCCCGCTGCCGAGCCCCCTGGGGCCGGACGGTGCCGAGGGGCGGCCGACGTCCGCTCCGGACGCGGCGCAGAGTCCCGCGCCCGAGGAGTCGACCACGGTCGACCCCGACGACGTCGGCGACGTCTTCGCGGAGCGCGAGGAGTACTTCCGCGAGCAGCAGCTCCCGATGGACGGTTCCCCCCTGGTCGCGGTGACGCCCGCCCAGAAGGAGTTCATCGCCGAGCAGCGCGCCTACGTCGAGCAGCAGGGGTCGACGTGGACGGCGACTGACGAGAGCCTCGCCCTCGCCCTGGCGGGCGACGCGTGCGAGACGGCGATCCTGAATCGCCACCAGATCGACGCCACGACCATGAGCACGCACGTGGCCACCTCGCCGCTGTTCGCCCAGCTCATTCCGAGCGACCTCCAGGGCGCCGCGCGCACGCAGGCCGAGAAGCCGATCGCGAGCGTCATGGTCTTCGGCGCGACCTTCATGTGCCCCGCGGACGGCGAGCAGTGGCTCGCCGCCTACCAAGAGGTCTACGGGGGCTGAGCCTGAGGTCCGGCGCTCGCGCCTCGGCTCAACGCACCTGACGGACGGCGAACTGCAGGCGCGGGTGCGCGTACGCCTCCTGCGATTCCACGAGTCGGAGTTCGCGCGAGCCGGCCTCGAACGTGTTCGAGAGCAGGTCGAAGACGCTGGATGCCGTGCGCGCGAGCGCATCGGCTGCGTCGCCGGTGCGGCGGTAGTGCGCCGTGAACAGCGCCGCCGTGACGTCCCCCGAGCCGTTCGCCTTCATGGGGATCAGGGGCGTCTGCACGATCCACGCCCCGGCATCGTCGACGACCATCATCTCGATGGTGTCGGGCGCGCGGTCGGGGCGCTCAACGCTCGTGACGAGCACCGTCCGCGGGCCGCGGGCGCGCAGCATGTCGGCGGACTCGAGCGTCGAGTCGATGCTGCCGGGCTCGGTGTCGGTGAGGAAGCCGAGCTCGAACTGATTCGGGGTCAGGATGTCGGCGACCGGCACGACGCGCTCGCGCAGCAGCACCGGGATCGCGGGCGCCACGAAGCACCCCGATTTGGCGTTGCCCATGACGGGGTCGCAGGCGTACACGGCATCCGGGTTCGCCTTCTTCACCCGCGCGACCGCGTCGATGATGACGTCGGCGATGCCCTCGCCGCCCTGGTATCCCGAAAGCACCACGTCGATTTCGGGGAAGACGCCGCGGTCTTCGATGCCCTGGATCACGGCGGCGACGTCATCGGGGGCGATGAGCGGACCGCGCCACGCGCCGTAGCCGGTGTGGTTGGAGAAGTTCACGGTGTACACCGGTAGCACCTCGACGCCGATGCGCTGCAGGGGGAAGACGGCGGCGGAGTTGCCGACGTGTCCGAACGCGACGGCCGACTGGATCGAGAGAACCTTCATGCGTCGATCCTCCCACTTCCTCCTGATCCGCGAAGCACGCCCGCGGCACGCGCGAGGTCGTCGGCAAGGGCTTCGGCCGAGGTCTCGTCGAGGTCGTGGACGGTCAAGCGCAGGAACGCGCCGGCCGGGTCGGGGGAGAGGAAGAACGGATCCCCCTCGCGCACCAGCCATCCGCGGCGCATGAGCTCTTCACGCACCACCGCGGCCGGAACCGGCAGCGGCACCCACAGGTTGAGACCGTCGCCCGGGGACACCGGTAGCCCCCGCTCGGTGAGGGCGGCCGCGAACGCCGCGTTGCGCGCGGCGTAATGCTCGGCGGCCGCCTCGATTCCGGCGCGCACGGCGTCGTCGGTGACGAGGGCGAGGGTCATGCGCTGCAGGATGTGGCTCACCCAGGTGGTGCCGGGCGTGAGGCGTACGGCGAGGCCGTCGGCGGTGTCGGGATCGGATGCCGTGACGGCGAGGCACGTGTCGGGTCCGAGGAACTTCGACATCGAGCGGATACGCGCCCATCGGCGCTGCGCGGGCCCGATGACGGAGTGCAGGGGAGCGCGGGACAGCAGGGAGAAGTGGTCGTCCTCGATCACGAGGACGTAGGGGTGCTCCGCGAGGACGTCGCGCAGCGCCGCGGCGCGTTCGGCGCTGAGACTGGCCCCCGTGGGGTTGTGCGCGCGGGGCGTGCAGATCACCGCGCGAACGCCGGCGTCCAGGGCCGCGCGCAGCCCGTCGACGGTCATGCCCTCGGCATCCACCGCCACCGGAACCGCACGGTACCCGCCGGTGCGGACCGTGTGCAGGGCCGAGAGGAAGCACGGGTCTTCGAGCGCCACGGCGTCGTCGCGCTGCAGGGCCTGGGCGAGCAGGCGCTCGATCGCATCGCTCGCGCCGCTCGTCACGGTGATCAGCAGGTCGTCGTGGGGGAGGTGGTCGGACATCCAGCCGCGGGCCCACGCCTCCAGGCCCGGGTCGATAACCGGCTCGCCGTAGAGGACCGGTCGGGCTGAGCGCGCCAGGGCGGCCGTCGGGTCGGGGATGAGTGCGGGGTCGGGGTTGCCGGTGCCCACGTCGCGCAGCACCGTGTCGGGCGCGTACCCCTCCTGCGCGACGGCCGTGCGGTCCGCAACGCGCGTGCCGCTTCGGCCGCGAGCCTCGACTAATCCGGCCTGGGCGAGTTGCCGGTAGGCGGCGACGACGGTGTTGCGGTTGACGCCGAGGTCGCCGGCGACGGCGCGCACGGAGGGCAGCAGCGTGCCTGGAGGGAGCTCGCCGCGCTCGATGCGCTCGCGCAGATCAGCGGCGATGGCCGATGCCGAACGCCCGGTGATGTCGATGGTCATAGGCCCCCCTGGGTCACGAACAGCCTATGTCCTGAGCCGTGCTACGGTTTGGCCTAAGCCAATGATCGCGCCCCGAAGCGCGGAAGCACGCGCCGCACGGCGCGGAACGGAGTGGACATGACCGACACCGGAACCTCCCGCGTCAAGCGCGGTCTCGCCGAGATGCTCAAGGGCGGCGTGATCATGGACGTCGTCACCGCCGAGCAGGCGCGCATCGCCGAAGACGCCGGCGCCGTCGCCGTCATGGCGCTCGAGCGCGTGCCCGCCGACATCCGCGCCCAGGGCGGCGTCGCGCGCATGAGCGACCCCGACCTGATCGACGACATCATCGCCTCGGTCTCGATCCCCGTCATGGCGAAGGCCCGCATCGGCCACTTCGTCGAGGCGCAGATCCTGCAGGAGCTCGGCGTCGACTACATCGACGAGTCCGAGGTGCTCTCGCCCGCCGACTACGTCAACCACATCGACAAGTGGAACTTCACCATCCCCTTCGTCTGCGGGGCGACCAACCTCGGCGAGGCCCTGCGTCGCATCACCGAGGGCGCGGCGATGATCCGTTCCAAGGGCGAGGCCGGCACGGGCGACGTGTCGGAGGCGACCAAGCACATCCGCACGATCCGCAGCGAGATCAACGCCCTGCGCGCCAAGACCAAGGACGAGCTCTACGTCGCGGCGAAGGAGCTGCAGGCGCCCTACGACCTCGTCGCCGAGGTCGCCGAGACCGGCGAGCTGCCCGTCGTGCTCTTCACCGCCGGGGGAGTGGCCACTCCGGCCGACGCCGCCATGATGATGCAGCTCGGCGCCGACGGCGTGTTCGTGGGCTCCGGCATCTTCAAGTCGGGCAACCCCGCACAGCGCGCAGCGGCCATCGTGAAGGCGACGACCTTCCACGACGACCCCAAGGTCGTGGCCGAGGCGTCGCGCGGACTCGGCGAGGCGATGGTCGGCATCAACGTCGCCGACCTCCCCGCCCCGCACCGCCTGGCCGAGCGTGGTTGGTAACACCCCTCGCGTCGGAGTGCTCGCGCTGCAGGGCGACGTGCGCGAGCACCTCGCCGTGCTGCGCGGGCTCGGCGCCGACGCGCAGCCCGTGCGTCGACCCGACGAGCTCGCCGCCGTGGAGGGCCTGGTCCTCCCCGGCGGCGAGTCGAGCGTGATTGACAAGCTCGCCCGCGCCTTCGGTCTGTTCGACCCGATCCGCGCGGCGATCGCCGACGGCATGCCCATGTACGGCACGTGCGCGGGGCTCATCCTGCTCGCCGACCGCATCGACGGCGCGATCACGGGCCAGCAGACGTTCGGCGGCATCGACGCGCGCGTCGCGCGCAACGCCTTCGGCAGCCAGACCGCGTCGTTCGAGACCGAGCTCGACGTGCCCGTCCTGGGCGAGCCGCCGATGCACGCAGCATTCATCCGGGCGCCCGCGGTCGTCGAATGGGGACCGGATGCCGAGCCCCTGGCATCCCTCCCCGATGGGCGCGTCGTGGCGATCGAGCAGGGCGTGCTGATGGGCACCGCATTCCACCCCGAATCGACGGGGGAGACGCGCTTCCACGAGCGGTTCCTGGACCACGTCACGAGCAGACGCGGGATGAGCGTGCCCGCGCTCTAGACTGGAAGCTATGTCCGGACACTCCAAATGGGCCACGACCAAGCACAAGAAGGCGGTCATCGACTCCCGTCGCGCCAAGTCGTGGGCCAAGCTCATCAAGAACATCGAGGTCGCGGCGAAGCTCGGTGGAGCCGACCTCCAGGGCAACCCCACCCTCTTCGACGCCGTCCTCAAGGCGAAGAAGACCTCGGTCCCCAAAGACAACATCGATCGCGCGATCAAGCGCGGTGCCGGTATCGGCGGCGAAGCCGTCGAGTACTCGTCGATCATGTACGAGGGATACGGCCCCAACGGCGTCGCCTTCCTCATCGAGTGTCTGACCGACAACAAGAACCGCGCCGCGGCCGAGGTGCGCACCGCTCTCAGCCGTAACGGCGGCACCCTCGCCGACCCGGGCAGCGTCGCCTACAACTTCAGCCGCAAGGGCGTCATCGTCGTCCCCTCCGAGGGCACCACCGAAGACGACGTCATGCTCGCCGTCCTCGAGGCGGGCGCCGAAGAGGTCGAGCCGCACGGCGACGGCTTCGGCGTCATCACCGAGGCCTCCGACCTGGTGTCGGTGCGCTCCGCCCTGCAGGATGCCGGCATCGAGTACGACTCGGCCGACGTCGAGTTCGTGCCCTCGCTCAAGGTCGAGGTCGACGCCGACACCGCTCGCAAGGTGTTCCGCCTCATCGACGCCCTCGAAGACAGCGACGACGTGCAGAACGTCTACACCAACTTCGACATGAGCGCCGAGGTGCAGGCCGAGCTCGAGAACGACGAGTAAGGGCGCGCCCTCGATCTCGACACGGCCCCTGCGCTTAGCGTGGGGGCCGTGTCTCGTTCCCTCCGCGTCCTCGGCATCGACCCCGGCCTGACCCGATGCGGCCTCGGTGTCGTCGACGTCTCGCCGAACCGCACGGCCTCGCTCGTGCACGTGGGCGTCGCCCGTTCCGCACCCACCGATCCGATCGAGAAGCGTCTCGCGGCGATCGCCGCCGGCATCCGCGACGTGCTGGTCACCCATCAGCCGCATGTGGTCGCCGTCGAGCGCGTCTTCGCGCAGAACAACCTCCACTCGGTGATGGGCACGGCCCAGGCCAGCGGCATCGCGCTGCTGCTGGCGGCCGAGCACGGATTGACGGCCGCGACGCACACCCCCAGCGAGGTCAAGGCCGCGATCACCGGGTACGGCTCCGCCGACAAGCTGCAGGTGCAGACGATGGTCGCCCGCGTGCTGCGCCTCGACGCGCTTCCCCAGCCGGCGGATGCCGCCGACGCTCTCGCGATCGCCCTCTGTCACGCCTGGCGCGGGGGAGCAGCCGCCGCCTCGGCCCATGACGCGCTGACCCCCGCTCAGAAGGCCTGGAGGGATGCCGAGAAGAAGCGGACCCCGCCGAAGCGTGTCGCTCGAACACATGTACGAACAGGCGCGTAGGCTGGCCGGATGATCTCCTCGCTTCACGGCACGGCGGCTCACGTCGCCGACGACTCGCTGGTCATCGTGGTCGGGGGAGTCGGCTTCTCCGTCGCGGTCACCGCCCAGCTCGCGCGCACGGTGCACGTCGGCGACGACATCCACCTGCACACGAACCTCATCGTGCGCGAGGACGCCCTATCGCTCTACGGCTTCGAGGCTCGCGAAGAGCTGACCGTCTTCATCCAGCTGATCAGCGTGACCGGCGTCGGTCCGAAGTCCGCACTCGGGGTGCTGTCGTCGCTCACGGTGCCGCAGATCGCCCAGGCCGTGGCCGACGACGACGACGCCCCGTTCCGACGCGTCTCCGGCATCGGCCCCAAGACGGCCAAGCTCATCGTGGTGCAGCTCGCCGGCAAGCTCCAGGTCGCGCCCTCCGCGGCTCCCGCCACCGCCTCGGCGCACGGCCAGGTGCCCCTGCAGGTCACGCAGGCCCTCGTGGGCCTGGGCTGGACGGAACGGACGGCGGCCGAGGCCGTGGCATCCGTCGCCGAATCCGCCTCCGAGGCCGACCGCGCCTCGGTCCAGTCGTTGCTCCGACTCACGCTCGCCCTGCTGGGCCCGGCCCGCAAGGAGAGCGTGAGTGGCTGACGTCCGAGACGCCGGGACCCCCGACGACGAGGTCGAACTCGCGATCGAAGGGGCCCTGCGCCCCACCTCCCTCGCCGAGTTCGTCGGTCAGCAGAAGGTTCGCGGCCAGCTGCAGCTCCTGCTCGACGCCGCGCGCATCCAGCAGCGCTCTCCCGACCACATCCTGCTCTCCGGCCCTCCCGGGCTCGGCAAGACCACCCTCGCGATGATCGTCGCGCACGAGAGCGGGCGGCCGCTGCGCTTGTCGAGCGGGCCGGCGATCCAGCACGCGGGCGACCTCGCGGCCCTGCTGTCGTCGCTCACGCCGGGGGAGGTGCTCTTCATCGACGAGATCCACCGCATGGCACGCTCGGCCGAAGAGATGCTGTATCTCGCGATGGAGGACTTCCGCATCGACATCATGGTCGGCAAGGGCGCGGGAGCGACCAGCATCCCCCTCGACCTGGCCCCCTTCACCCTGGTGGGAGCCACGACACGCGCGGGCCTCCTGCCGAACCCCCTGCGCGACCGCTTCGGTTTCACCGCGCACCTCGAGTACTACGAGCCTGAAGAGCTCGAGAGGGTGGTCTCACGCTCGGCATCCATGCTCGATGTCGGCCTCCCGGGCACGGCGCGCTCCGAGATCGCCCGGCGCTCCCGGGGAACGCCCCGTATCGCGAACCGTCTGCTCCGGCGTGTCCGGGACTATCTCGTCGTGAACGGTCCGTCGACCGGCACCGACGAGGGCCACGCCGACGTGCGGACGGTGGGCGCCGCGCTCGATCTCTACGACGTGGATGCCATCGGGCTCGACCGCCTCGACCGAGCCGTCCTCGACGCCCTCGTCCGCCGCTTCCGCGGGGGACCGGTGGGGCTCAGCACCCTCGCCGTGGCCGTGGGAGAAGAGCCCGAGACCATCGAATCGGTCGTCGAGCCCTACCTCGTGCGGATCGGATTCATGGGCCGCACTCCCCGCGGACGCGTGGCGACTCCGGAGGCCTACGACCACCTCGGAGCCCCTCACCCGGACGGCATGCTCCGGTTCAGCCAGGGGTCATGACCTATACTCGGCGAGGGATTCCCCGACCCACGCTAGGCAGTGCCGCACGGCGCGCCTGATCTGAAAGGTGCACCGCCTCCATGGACTCCAGTTTCCTCCTGCTCATTCTGTTCGCGGGCCTGCTCGTCTTCATGTTCCTGAGCTCCCGCCGTCGCATGAAGAAGCAGAAGGCCGAGCTCGAGCAGAAGGCCCGCGAGACGGTCCCCGGTGCCGAGGTGCTGCTGCAGGGCGGCCTCTACGGCACGATCGTCGAGTACGACGGTGAAGACCTCGACAAGCCCGCGCACGTCGAGATCGCTCCCGGCGTCGTCATCAAGGTGCACAGCCAGGCCATCCTCCGTATCGTCGACTCGGCTGCCGGCACCGTGACCGAAGACGAGTACATCGAAGCCGAAGAGACCGAGGCCGAGTACATCGCCGGCGTCGCCGACGGTGACATCACCTCGATCAGCGACGACCAGCGTGCCGCCCGCCAGCACGCCGCCGACGCCGAGCGTGACGACAAGGACCGCCCCGCGGTCTGATCGCCCCCTCCCGCCTTTTCGTTCACCGCCGCACAGAAAGCCGACTCCGTGGCGCCCTCGACTCCCGTCCGTCACGCCTGGCGCGTTTTGACCGGATTGCTCGCCATCACCGGCGTGCTCTTCGGCATCAACGCGCTGGGCGTGTACGTGTTCAATGCCAGCTCCTGGACCCCCGAGCTCGCGCTCGACCTCCAGGGCGGCACGCAGATCATCCTGCAAGCCCAGACCACCGACGGCGCCGCGCCCGACAGCGAACAGCTGGCGCAGGCCGTCACGATCATCCGCCAGCGCGTCGACGCGTCGGGCGTGGGTGAAGCCGACGTGGCCACCGAGGGTGGCCGCAACATCGTCGTGCAGATCCCCGGCCAGGCAGACGATGCCACGCGACAGCGCATTCAGTCCTCGGCTCAGCTGCAGCTGCGCCCGGTGCTGTTCACCGGTTCGCCGGCGACCACGTTCGTGGGTCAGGACGGCGTGACCACGCCCTACCCGACACCCGACCCGAACCTGCCGTCGACGCCCACCGCATCGCCCACCAACGCGAGCGACCCGGCGTACATCACCCCGGCCCTGCAGGCGCAGTTCCTCGCGTACGACTGCGCGAACCCGCCGAGCAACCCGGCGCAGGCCCCGGCCGACCAGCCGATGATCACGTGCGGGACGAACGACGGGCAGAAGTACATCCTCGGCCCCGTCGAGCTCGACGGCACCGACATCTCGAACGCCACCAACGGCCAGGAGCAGAACACCGGGCAGTGGGCGGTCAACCTCGTCTTCAACGACCAGGGCACGCAGAAGTTCGCCGAGATCAGCCAGCGCCTCTACGGTGCACAGCCGCCGCTGAACCAGTTCGCGTTCGTGCTCGACGGGTCCGTCCTGTCGGCGCCGTCGATGAACGGCATCATCGTCGACGGTCGCCCCAGCATCACGGGATCGTTCACGCAGGAGTCGTCCAAGGCCCTCGCCGACCAGCTGAAGTACGGCGCGCTGCCGCTCAGCTTCCAGGTGGTCAGCTCCGACACCGTGTCGGCGACGCTCGGCTCGCAGCAGCTGCAGGTCGGTTTCATCGCCGGTCTCATCGGCCTCGGGCTGGTGGCGATCTACTCGCTGATCGTCTATCGAGCGCTCGGCACGGTGATCATCGCTTCGCTCGGCGTGATGGCCGTCCTGACCTATCTCGCCCTGTGCATCCTCGCGTGGCGTGCCGGCTTCCGACTCTCGCTCGCGGGTGTGGCCGGCCTGATCGTCACCATCGGCTTCACGGCGGACTCCTTCATCGTCTACTTCGAGCGAATACGAGACGAACTGCGTGACGGCAAGTCGATCACGGCAGCCGTCGAAGACGGATGGTCGCGCGCCAAGCGCACGATCTACATCTCGAAGTCGATCAACATCCTCGCGGCGGTGGTGCTGTACATCCTCGCGGATGCCACGGTGAAGGGCTTCGCGTTCACCCTGGGTCTCACGACGGCCATCGACATCCTCATCTTCATCCTGTTCACCCACCCGGTGATGCAGCTGCTCGCTCGCACGCGTTTCTTCGGCTCGGGTCACCCCCTGTCGGGCATGGACCCGAACGCGCTCGGCGCCGTCTACCGCGGACGCGCGCAGTTCCGCGCCCCCGTGGTCGAGGCGGGCCGGGTGAAGAAGTCGCGCGGCGAGGCGCAGCGTCGACAGACGATCGCCGAACGCAAGCAGGCCGAGCTGGCCGCCGCCAGCCGCGGCGATAGCCGCTCCACGAAGGAGGGAGACGACTGATGCGCTCCATGTCGCAGCTCGGTAACGACCTCTACTCGGGGAAGACGTCCTTCCCGTTCGTGCAGCGTCGGCGCCTCTGGTTCATCATCGCCGCGGTTCTGGTCATCGGTGCGGCCCTCGTGCCGTTCATCCGCCCCGTGCAGTTCTCGATCGAGTTCACGGGCGGCTCGCAGTTCACGGTCTCGAACCCGTCGACGTTCGATCAGGGCCTTGCGACGCAGGCCGTGACGTCGGTGGTTCCGGACGCGACGACCCGCGTCACCACGATCAGCGACCAGTCGGTCCGCGTGCAGACCGACCAGTTGGACAACGACCAGACGCAGGCCGTCTCCGCAGCCCTCGCGACCGCCTACAAGGTGCCGGCATCCGAGATCACCAACTCGTTCATCGGACCGACCTGGGGCAACGACGTCACGCGCCAGTCGCTCTGGGGTCTGTCGATCTTCCTCGCGTTGACGTTCCTCATCCTCGCGCTGTACTTCCGCACCTGGAAGATGTCGGTCGCCGCGATCATCGGCCTCGTCGACGTCCTCGTCATCACGATCGGCGTCTACGCCGTCTTCGGATTCGAGATCTCGCCGGCTGCCGTCATCGGCTTCCTCACGATCCTGTCCTACGCGCTGTACGACACGACGGTCGTCTTCGACAAGGTGAGGGAGAACACCAGAGAGGACGGCGAGATCTCCGGACGCACGTTCTCGGAGTCGGTGAACCTCGCCGCCAACCAGACGCTGATCCGCTCGATCAACACCACGGTGGTCGCCATCCTGCCGGTGGGCGCGATCCTCTTCATCGGTGTGCCGCTCGGTGCGCGCACGCTCAGCGATATCTCGCTGTCGATCTTCGTCGGCACGATCGTCGCCGCGTACTCGACGCTGTTCGTCGCCGTGCCGATGTACGCGCTGCTGCGCGAGAAGGAGAAGCCGATCGCTCTGCGCGACGCCCGCGTCGTGTCGGCCCGTGAGAAGGCGGGCGTCCCGGCCTGACGGCCGGGGCTCCCGCCCCTCGGGCCCGCACCTGGGACCCCCGCCGCGAGGCATAGAATCGATCTACTGGCCGTAAGGAAGGGGTAGCGATGACCGAGACCGCTTCCTCCGCGCCGCCGCCGTCCTCTCTGCGACGGCTGGTTCCGCGAATCTTCTCGCGCGCGGCCCGTCGTGACGACGTCGACAAGCTGCTCCGCACGGTCCGCACGCATCACCCCAAGGGCGACCTCGCGATCATCGAGCGCGCCTACGCCGTGGCCGACAAGGCGCACGACGGGCAGAAGCGGCAGAGCGGCGAGCCGTACATCACGCACCCCCTGGCGGTCGCGCAGATCCTGGCCGAGCTCGGCCTCGGCCCCAAGGCGATCGCCGCCGCGCTGCTGCACGACACCGTCGAAGACACGGGCTATCCGCTCGACGAGCTCGCCGCCGACTTCGGCGACGAGGTCGCGATGCTCGTCGACGGCGTCACCAAGCTCGACAAGGTCAAGTACGGCGACAGCGCGCAGGCCGAGACGGTCCGCAAGATGATCGTGGCGATGTCGAAAGACATCCGCGTGCTGCTCATCAAGCTCGCCGACCGACTGCACAACGCGCGCACCTGGGGATTCGTGCCGCCGCACAAGGCCGCGAAGAAGGCCACGGAAACCCTCGAGATCTACGCTCCGCTCGCGCATCGCCTCGGCATCCAGGCGATCAAGAGCGAACTCGAGGACCTGTCGTTCGCGGTGATGCACCCCAAGCTCTACGCCGAGATCGACAGCCTGGTCAAGCAGCGCACGCCCCAGCGCGAGCAGTACGTGCAGAACGTCATCGACGCCGTCGACGCGGACCTACGCGAACTCCGCGTTCGCGGCCGGGTGATGGGCCGACCCAAGCAGCTGTACTCCGTGTACCAGAAGATGGTGGTCCGCGGTCGCGAGTTCGACGACATCTACGACCTCATCGGCATCCGAATCCTGGTCGGCACCGTGCGCGATTGCTACGCCGTGCTCGGTGCGATCCACGCGCGGTGGACACCGCTGCCTGGCCGTTTCAAGGACTACATCGCCACGCCCAAGTTCAACCTGTACCAGTCGCTGCACACCACGGTGATCGGCCCCGGCGGGCGCACGGTCGAGATCCAGATCCGCACGCACGAGATGCACCAGCAGGCGGAGTTCGGCGTCGCCGCGCACTGGAAGTACAAAGAGCGGATGGCGGGCGGGAAGGCCGACGCCAAGGCCGTCGACGCCGACATGGCGTGGATCGCTCACATCTCCGACTGGCAGGCCGAGACCGCCGACCCGGGGGAGTTCCTCGACTCGCTCCGCTTCGAGATCGGCGCGAAAGAGGTCTACGTCTTCACCCCGAAGGGACGCGTGGTGGGCCTTCCCACCGGCGCGACCCCGGTCGACTTCGCGTACGCCGTGCACACCGAGATCGGTCACCGCACGATGGGCGCCAAGGTCAACGGCCGCCTGGTGCCGCTCGAGTCGACCCTCCAGAGCGGCGACGTCGTCGAGGTGTTCACCTCGAAGAACCCCGATGCCGGCCCCAGCCAGGACTGGCTCGGTTTCGTCAAGAGCACCCGCGCGCGCAACAAGATCCGCGGCTGGTTCACGAAGGAACGCCGCGAAGAGGCCATCGAGCAGGGCAAGGACTCGATCGCCCGCGCCATGCGTCGGCAGAACCTGCCCCTGCAGCGCCTCATGAACCAGGATTCGTTCACCGAGGTCGCCCGACTCTTCCACTACGAGGACGTCTCCGCGCTCTACGCCGCGGTCGGCGAGGGGCACGTCTCCACGCAATCGGTGATCGAGAAGGTCACCGCTCTCGTCAACGTCGAAGAGACCAGCACCGGCCCCATCGACATCCCCGTCGGCCGCACCCGTGCTCCGCGTGGCGGCGACTCCGGCGTCCTCGTGCGTGGAGCCCCCGACATCCTCGTCAAGCTCGCCAAGTGCTGCACCCCCGTTCCGGGCGACGAGATCGTCGGTTTCGTTACGCGCGGCAGCGGGGTGTCGGTCCACCGCGGCGACTGCACGAATGTGAAGTCGCTGAAGGAGGAGCCCGATCGTCTGATCGACGTCGAGTGGGCGCCGACGACGAAGAGCGTCTTCCTGGTGCAGATCCAGGTCGAGGCCCTCGACCGCTCGGGGCTGTTGAGCGACGTCACGCGCGTGCTGAGTGAGCACCACGTGAACATCCTCTCGGCGACCGTGTCGACCACGAACGATCGCCTCGCGCTCAGCAAGTTCGTGTTCGAGATGGGCGACACCGTGCACCTCGACCGTGTGCTCAACGCCGTGCGGCGCATCGACGCGGTCTACGACGTGTACCGCGTCACCTCGTCGTAGCACGGGGGACGGATCACCTCTGCGCCGCGACGTCGGCCAGGAGCGCTGCGCCCCTCCTCCCGTACGGGAACGTCGGGTGCCGGGCCAGCCATGCCTGGGCCTCGTGTCGCGATTCGACATCGGATGCCGCCCACTCGATCGCCGCGGCACGCTCATCCTCGTCGTCGGAACGCGCGAGGTCGGCGAGCGTTCGCCCCGGTGTGCTGAGGTGAACGCCCGCCACGAGGGTCGTGTCGGCGGCCGGGAGTCTCACGTCGTGGAACACCGCCCGGGTCGCGTCACGCGCGCGCGTCCGCGTCGGCCCCACCCGCTGGAGGTGATGCCGTCTCGGCTCGGTCGCCGTGCCGCCGTGCACCCACGCCGCCGTCAGCCGCACCCCGGCCCACCGTTCGCCGAGCAGAGGAGACAGGCTCCGTGCCCGCATCCAGACCGTCTCGACCGCGTCGGCCGGCATGAAACCCTCGCCGAGCGGCACCAGCAGGCCGTCGAGGCACGCCGCGCTGAGCTCGGTCAACGCGAGACGCTCCCCGGGGAAGAACAGAAAGGGCGACACCATCCCGTCAGTGTGACGGAGCGGTGTCGCCCGTGACGGTCGAACCGTCGAACTGTGGAGAACCCGATCAGCCGCCGAGGGCGCGCAGCCAGGTGCGACGCGCTTCGAGCGCCTCCGACGCCTGCGCGGCGGCACGCTTGTCGCCGCGCGACTCGGCCTCGGCCAGCTCGGCCTCGAGCTTGTCGATCGCGTCGGTGAGCTGACGCGTCATGTCGTTGGCGCGGGCCTTCTGCTCGGGGTCGTTGCGCTTCCAGTCGGCGTCTTCGCGGGTGCGCACGCTCTGCTCGATCTTGCGGAGCTCGTCGTCGAGGACGCGCTCCTTGTCGCGCGGGAAGATGCGTCCGATCTCGTCCCACTGACGCTGGATGGCGGTCAGCTTCTGACGGGCCGTGGCGAGGTTCTTCTCGTCGACGATCGGCGCGGCCTGCTCGAGGAGGGCGCGCTTCTGCTCGATCTTCTCCTTCGAGGCCTCGGCGTCGGCGGACTCGCGCTCGATGCGGGCTCCGTAGAGCGCGTCGCCGGCGGCCTTGAACCGAGCCCACAGCGCGTCATCGACCTTGCGGCCGGCGCGGCCCGAGGCCTTCCACGCGTCGAGGAGGTCGCGGTACGCCCCGATCCCGTCTTCGCCACGCGGGGCGAGGGCCTCGGCGCGCTCGACGAGACGCGTCTTGGCCTCGCGGGCCGCCTTGTGGGTCTCGTCGAGCGACGAGAAGAACTCGCGGCGATGACGATCGACTGTGGCGCGCGCGTCGCGGAAGCGGCGCCACAGCTGCTGCGCGGTCGACTTCGACAGGCGGGGACCGTTCTGCTGGTGGGCCTGCCACCGGTCGAACAGCGCCGTCATGTCGGCGGTCATCTGCTTCCACTGGACCGTCTGCGGGTCGCGGGCGGCGAGGGCCTCGGCCTCTTCGACGATCGCGGTGCGCTCGCGCACGGCCTCTTCAGTGGCCTGCTTGGCGGCGACGGCCTCGGTCTCACTCGCTTCGGCGAGCTCTGCGGTGAGGGCGTCGACGCGGGCGATGAGAGCGGCGAGGTCGCCCACCGCGGCCGCACCCTCGAGCTTGCCGCGAAGGGTCTTCGCCGTCGAACGCAGATCCGACGCCGACGCGCCTCCGCGACGGTGGCGCGTCTCGATCAGCGTGACCTCACCGGCCAGGTCCGAGAACTTGCGCTGGAAGTAGGCCAGCGCCTCGGCCGGCGTGCCGTCGGGGTACTGACCCACGACGCGCCAGTCGTCGCCCTCGCGGACCGAGACGGTTCCCTCGTCGTCGACGCGGCCCCAGGGCTGGGTGGCCGAGGTGGACGCGGTCTTGCCGGGAGGGGGTCCGGGCAGTCGCACGCCGGGACGCGGGGCGGCGGGCTGCGCGGCGACGGACTGCTCGGCGGGAGCGGCGTCGCCCTCAGACGTGGCGGCCTCTTCGTCTTCGGCCGACGCTTCGGCAGCCGGCGCATCGGCAGCGAGCTCTTCGGCAGCGGGCTCCTCAGCGGTGGGCGCGGCGGGGGGCGCGGGGTCAGCGGCATCCGTCGACTGCTCGTCGAGCGACGGGTCGTCGGACGAGGCGTCGGCGTCGGGAGCGGAGGGGTCCTCGGCTGGAACGGCGTCGGGAGCGTCGGTTTCCGCCTCGACCGGGGTCGTGGCGGTGGGATCGACCTCGGCGGTGCTCGCGTCGTCGCGCGGGTCGGAGGTCTCGGGAGTGGGAGCGGAAGTCACGGGTAGCACCTCATCGCGGCAGAACCGCCTGGGGGAGAAGGACCCTCCGAGCCTAGTACGCGCGACCGCTCCGACACAGGATCGTCGTTCCCGCCCCGCCACGCCGCCGATCCGGCGGCGCGGGAGGATCGCTCAGGGTGCGGTCGACTCCGAGGGAAGCGGGGCCGGGATCTCGGTCGGGACGGGGGTCTCGGGGCTGACCGTCGACGACGGTTCGGGGGTCGGCGCTCCGGGGCCGGTCACGAAGTACGCCGTCTGCAGGGCGATCGCCCCGGCGATCACGAGGAGCCCGACGATCAGGCCGACGAGGTTGTCACGGGTGCGGCGGCGTCCCTGACGGTCGTGGAGCTCGAGTCGAGCCTGGTAGGCGCGCGCACGCTCGCGCTGCTCTCGGGTCCGCCGGTCTTTCCCACGCGCCGCCACATCGACCTCCTCCGCCCGTCCGGGCCCCTCGATCCTACAAACAGCGGTCGGGGTGTCTCGGATCGCGGCGGGGGCACGGGAGGTCCCCGTGTCGGAGGCCCCGGTTAGCCTGGACACGTGACCCCTTCCTCCGCGCTCTTCCAAGGCCAGACGCCGCTGGCGGTGCGCATGCGGCCGGTGAGCCTCGACGAGGTGGCCGGCCAAGGACATCTGCTGCGCCCCGGGTCGCCGCTGGTCACTCTCGCGACGACCGACTCCTCGGCATCCGTCTCGGCCGCCTCGGTCATCCTGTGGGGTCCGCCCGGCACCGGCAAGACCACGCTGGCGCAGGCGATCGCCCGGTCGTCCGGGCGGCGTTTCGTCGAGCTCTCCGCCATCACGGCGGGTGTCAAAGACGTGCGCGAGGTCATGCAAGAAGCGCTGACGCAGCGAGATCTGTACGGCCAGTCGACCATCCTCTTCCTCGACGAGATCCACCGCTTCACCAAGGCGCAGCAGGACGCCCTGCTGCCGGGTGTCGAGAACGGCTGGGTCGTGTTGATCGCCGCCACCACCGAGAACCCGTCGTTCTCGGTCATCTCTCCCTTGCTTTCGCGCTCTCTTCTCCTCACCCTCCGCCCGCTCGGCGACGACGACCTCGGTGCTCTCGTCGACCGGGCCGTGACCGACCCGCGTGGTCTGGCCGGTCGGGTGGTGCTCGACGACGACGCCCGGGCGGCCCTGGTGCGTCTAGCCTCGGGTGACGCGCGACGCGCTCTCACCGCCCTCGAGGCCGCGGCTTCGGTCGCGGGTGACGACGCGGGGGCCCCGGCTCCTGCGGCCCGCGACGATGACGACGACGAAGACGAAGACGACGACGAACAGGACCCCGGCCCGTTCACGGGCGAGGGCGACGAACTGCCCGTCATCACCGCCGACCACATCGCCCAGGCCGTCGACCGCGCCCTGCTGCGCTACGACCGGCAGGGAGACGAGCACTACGACGTCATCAGTGCCTTCATCAAGTCGGTGCGGGGGTCGGATCCGGATGCCGCGATCCACTACCTCGCGCGCATGATCGAGGCGGGGGAGGACCCCCGCTTCATCGCGCGGCGCCTGGTCATCTCGGCCGCCGAGGACATCGGCATGGCCGACCCGCAGGCCCTGCAGATCGCGGTGGCCGCGGCCGACGCGGTGGCGTTCATCGGCATGCCCGAGGGGCGGATCCCGCTCGCCGAGGCCACGGTGTACCTGGCCACGACCGCAAAGTCGAACGCCGCCTACAACGCCATCAACGCCGCGATCGCCGACGTGCGCGCCGGCGGCTTCGGTCGCGTGCCGATGCACCTGCGCGACGCGCACTATCCCGGGGCCAGACGCCTCGGACACGGCAAGGGCTACAAGTACGCGCACGACAGCGACATCGGCATCGTCACGCAGCAGTACCTGCCCGACGAGCTCGTCGGCAAGCGGTACTACGAACCCACCAGTCACGGTGCCGAACGCGACGTCTCGGCACGCCTCGAGAAGATCCGTCGCATCCTCGAGGGTCGGTGACACGGCATCCGGAATGCGCCCGGCCCGCTCTGATAGCATGAATCGGCTCGAAACAGGGTTTTCGGGCATCCCCTCCTTCCTGTGATCACCTTCCGGTGCGCCCCGGCGTGCGCTTCGGATCGGGCGGAAGGGGGCGATACGCCCGTGAGCCGTGAAAGGCGCGGCCACGTCATCGGAAGGAGAACTTCGTGACCACGAAGTCTCAGGACCGCCGCAAGGTGCGTCTGTCGCGCGCCCTCGGCGTCGCACTCACCCCCAAGGCCGCCCGCTACCTCGAGAAGCGTCCCTACGCTCCCGGCGAGCACGGCCGCACCAAGCGCAAGGCCGACAGCGACTACGCCGTCCGTCTCCGTGAGAAGCAGCGTCTGCGCGAGCAGTACGGCATCCGCGAGAAGCAGCTTCGCATCGCGTTCAACGAGGCCCGCCGCACCGACGGCCTGACCGGTGAGAACCTGGTCGAGCTGCTCGAGATGCGTCTGGACGCCCTTGTCGTGCGTTCGGGCTTCGCCCGCACCACCGCGCAGGCTCGCCAGCTCGTCGTGCACCGCCACATCATGGTCGACGGCCAGCTCGTGGACCGCCCGTCGTTCCGCGTGAAGCCGGGTCAGCTGATCCACGTCAAGACCAAGAGCGAGGGCCTCGAGCCCTTCCAGGTCGCCGCCGCCGGTGGGCACGCCGAAGTGCTGCCCCCCGTTCCGGGCTACCTCGAGGTCGACCTCTCCACGCTGCAGGCGAAGCTCGTGCGTCGCCCCAAGCGCGCCGAGGTGCCCGTCACGTGTGACGTGCAGCTCGTCGTCGAGTACTACGCCGCCCGCTGATCGCAGCGAGCACACGAAGGGCGTCGGGTTCTCCCGGCGCCCTTCGCCGTTTTCGGGGCGTGCTCTCGCGCGGCCCTTCGCCTTTTTCGGGTCGCGCTCTCGCGCGGCCCTTCGCCGTTTTCGGGTCGTGCTCTCGCGCGGCCCTTCGCCTTTTTCGGGTCGCGCTCTCGCGCGGCCCTTCGCCGTCCCGGGGCGCGCTCTGCTCGCGCTGGATTCGTTTGCCCCAGACGGCGGGTCTTGCCCGGCCCCGATGACCGTTTGCGGCGATCGAATGCGCACGCCGTGAAGTCATCTGCCCGAGATGGCGCATGCTCCGCCGAGCCGTCCACCATAGGCGGCAACCGAACGCGCACGGCGTTGATTCGTGTGCCCGAGATGGCGCATCTCCGCCGAGCCGCCGACCGCCGAGCCGCCGACCATACGCGGCAATCGAACGCGCACGGCGTGGATTCGTGTGCCCGAAATGGCGCATCTTCGCCGAGCCACCGACCATACGCGGCAACTGAACGCGCACGCCGTGGATTCGTGTGCCCGAGACGGCGCATCTCCGCCGAGCCGCCGACCATACGCGGCAACCGGCCGCGGGGGAGTCGATGCGGCTGTCCCGGACGGTGCCGGCGCGGGTGCGCGATGGGGGCCGTCGGCGGGATGGACGCCGGAGACGCGGCATACACAGGTCTGCCTTGTGCGTAGCGCGGGGCCCCTCGCCTACGATGGGGAATGCCGTGATCGCGGCGTCGTATCGAGGAAGAAGTGGTGATCGTGAAAAGCCTCGTCTGGTTCGCGCTGGGTATCGCCGGCGGTTTCGTCGCCGCCCATCTCGTCAACAAGGACCCCCGCGGTCAGGAGCTGCTCGCGCAGCTCGACTCGCGCATCGGTGAGTTCACCGACCACATGAGCGACGCCTACCACCAGCAGGAGAACCGTCTCTCCGAGATCATCGACGACGCCAAGGGCGTCGCCTCCTCAGCTGTCGACAAGACCGGCGACGCGGTGGAATCCGCCGCCGCCGCGGCCAAGAAGGCCGTTTCCTCCTCCGACTGACCCCCTCCGGCCTCCCGCCCCCGGCACGTGGGGCGGATCCGCATGCGTACGGAAAGACCCGCCATGAAAACCGCCGAGATCGCCCAGCGCTTCCTCGACTTCTTCGAGAAGAAGAACCACACGATCGTCCCCTCGGCCTCGCTCGTCACCGACGACCCGGCCCTGCTGTTCACCGTGGCGGGCATGGTGCCCTTCATCCCGTACCTCAGCGGTGTCGTCCCGCCGCCGTACCCGCGCGCGGCCGACGTGCAGAAGTGCATCCGCACCAACGACATCGAAGAAGTCGGCAAGACCCCGCGTCACGGCACCTTCTTCCAGATGCTCGGCAACTGGTCGTTCGGCGACTACTTCAAGGAAGACGCGATCCGCTTCGCGTGGGAGCTGCTCACCGCGCCCGAGTCGGAGGGCGGACTCGCCTTCGACCCGAAGGACCTGTGGGTCACCGTCTACGAAGAGGACGACGAGGCGCGCGACCTCTGGCTGAAGCTCAGCGCTCTGCCCGACGAGCGCATCCAGCGCCTCGGCAAGGACACGAACTACTGGTCGACCGGCCTGCCGGGCCCCGCCGGCCCCTGCTCGGAGATCTTCTTCGACCGCGGCCCCGCGTACGGCATCGACGGCGGTCCCGCGACCGACGACGACCGCTACGTCGAGATCTGGAACCTCGTGTTCATGCAGTACGAGATCACAAACGTGCGCTCGAAGTACGACTTCGACATCGTCGGCGAACTCCCCGCCAAGAACATCGACACCGGCATGGGCCTGGAGCGCATCGCGTTCATCAAGCAGGGCGTCGACAACATGTACGAGACCGACCAGGTGCGCCCCGTGCTCGACCTGGCCGCGAAGCTCGCCGGCAAGTCGTACGGCCAGGAGTCGCACGACGACGACGTGCGGCTGCGCATCGTCGCCGACCACGTGCGCTCCTCGCTCATGCTGCTCGCCGACGGCGTGACCCCCTCGAACGAAGGCCGCGGCTACATCCTCCGCCGCATCATGCGCCGCGCGATCCGCTCGATGCGTCTGCTGGGCGTCGAAGGCGCGACCTTCCCCGAGCTGTTCGCCGCCTCGCGCGACGCGATGAAGGAGTCCTACCCCGAGGTCGAGGCCGACTACGCGCGCCTCTCGGCCTACGCGATCGCCGAGGAGCAGACGTTCCTCCGCACGCTCGCGGCCGGGTCCGCGATCCTCGACCAGTCGGTCGTCGAGGCCAAGAACGGCGGCGGCACCACCCTGTCGGGCTCCGAGGCGTTCCTGCTGCACGACACCTACGGCTTCCCGATCGACCTCACCCTCGAGATCGCCGAAGAGGCCGGGCTGTCGGTCGACCGCGCCGCCTTCGACACGCTCATGCTCGAGCAGCGCACGCGCGCCAAGGCCGACGCCCGCGCCCGCAAGGGGGCGATCGCCGACCAGAGCGCGTACCGCGAGTTCCGCGCGCTCGGTGAGACGGTGTTCACCGGCTACACCGAGATGCAGACGGAATCGAAGATCCTCGGCATCCTCGTGCAGGGCCAGGGCACCGACCGCGCGTCGGAGGGCCAGATCGCCGAGGTCATCCTCGCCGAGACCGCCCTGTACGCGGAGTCGGGCGGACAGGTCGCCGACAAGGGCGTCATCGTCGGCCCGGGCTACGAGCTCGAGGTGCTCGACGTGCAGCGCCCCGTTCCGGGCCTGGTCAGCCACACCGTCGAGGTCACCTCGGGCGAGGTGTCGGTCGGCGCCCCCGCGACGACGGTCGTCGACGCGCTGAACCGCCACGCCGCCCAGCAGGCGCACACCGCCACGCACCTCGTGCACGCGGCGATCCGCGACACGCTCGGCAAGACGGCGACGCAGACCGGTTCACTCAACCGCGCCGGCTACATGCGCTTCGACTTCAGCTGGGGCTCGGCGCTGTCGCCCGAGACCCGCACCGAGATCGAGGACATCGCCAACAACGCCGTCCGCGACAACCTCGAGGTCACCACGCGCGTGATGTCGCTCGACGAGGCGAAGGCCGCCGGCGCCATGGCGCTGTTCGGCGAGAAGTACGGCGACACCGTGCGCATGGTCGACATCGGCGGCCCCTGGTCGCGCGAGCTGTGCGGTGGCACCCACGTCGCCCGCAGCGCGGAGATCGGCCTGGTCAACCTCGTCGGCGAGCAGTCGGTCGGCGCCTCGAACCGCCGCGTGGAGGCCCTGGTCGGCCTCGACGCCTTCCGCGACCTGGCAGCGGAGCGCGCGATCGTCTCGCAGCTCAGCTCGAGCCTGAAGACCCCGCGCGAGCAGCTGCCCACGCGCATCGCGGAGCTGGCCGCCAACCTCAAGGCCGCCGAGAAGAAGATCGCGGCCTTCGAGGCGCAGGCCCTGACCGGTCGCCTGCCGCAGCTGGTCGAATCGGCCGTCGCCGTCGGTACCGTGCGCGTCGTCGCGCAGAGCCTGGGCGAGGGCGCGTCGGCCGACGACGTGCGCTCGCTCGCCCTGCAGGTGCGCGACCGCCTGGGCACCGACCCGGCGGTCGTCGCTCTCGCGAGCGTCGCGGGTGGCCGTGCGACGGTCGTCGTCGTCACCAACGACGCCGCGCGCGAGCGGGGTCTCGCCGCCGGTGCCCTGGCGAAGAACGCCGCGGGCGTGCTCGGCGGCGGCGGCGGCGGACGTCCCGATGTCGCCCAGGGTGGCGGGACGGATGCCACGGCTCTGCCGCAGGCGCTCGACGGCATCGTCGCGGACGTGCGGGCGACCACCGCGTGACGGCGTTCCGGCGCGGCATCCGGTTCGGTATCGACGTCGGGCGTGCCCGCGTGGGCGTGGCACGGTCGGATCCGGACGGGGTGCTGGCCGTTCCGGTCGAGACCGTACCCCGCAAGGGGGAGCCGCTCCGCCGGATCGCGGCTCTCGCGGCGGAGTACGAGGCCTTCGAGATCCTGGTCGGGCTGCCCCTCAACCTGCGCGGGGAGGACACGGCATCGACCACCGACGCCCGGACGTTCGCGGCTGCTCTGGCGGAGGCGCTCCCCATGCCCGTGCGGCTGGTCGACGAACGGCTGAGTACGGTCTCGGCGCACGGCGTGTTGAGAGAAGCAGGGCGTTCCCAGCGGGATTCTCGTAGCATTGTGGACCAAGTCGCCGCTGTGGTCCTTCTGCAGCAGGCGCTCGACGTGGAGCGACAGTCTGGCGAGCCGGCCGGACCCACCGTCACACCGGGACAGGAGCCCGCCTGACATGCCCGAGAACCAGCCCCCCGAGAACGATCCGTTCGCGGATCTTTACGGTCGCCTGCCCGACCCCCGCACCGGCGCCCGCAGTCCGCGGGAGTCCGCACCGCAGCCGGATGCCGCGCCTCCGTCGCGCCGAGCAGCTCGAGAGGCCCGCCGGGCCGCGACGGAAGCGACCCCGATCATCGGGTCGGAGCAGGCCGCTCGCCCAGCGGACGAGAACCCCACCCCGTCTGCCAAGGCGCCTCGCCCGACCGAATCCCTCCCGGCCGCATCGGCGCCCGCGCCGGCCCCCCGCGCGGCCGATGAGCAGCAGGCTGCGCGCCGGATCGAGCCTTCGTCGTCGCCCCGACCCGCCGCCTCCTCGATCCCGTCCGAGCGCTCGACTCCCGCGGCCCGCCGATCCGAGGACGCTCCCGGTCCGCGCCGCGGCGGCGACACCGTTCGCGGCCCCCGTCGCACGG
This sequence comes from Microbacterium testaceum StLB037, assembly GCF_900104345.1. GTDB lineage: Bacteria > Actinomycetota > Actinomycetes > Actinomycetales > Microbacteriaceae > Microbacterium > Microbacterium testaceum_A. The sequence goes on along the minus strand of NZ_FNJN01000003.1, from coordinate 207,473 downwards.
GCGCCCCCGCCGTAGCCGGAACCCCCGCCGACGCACAGCCGGCCCGCGACACGCAGTCCGCCGCGTGGCAAGCCGCAGCCCGCCGACCCGACGCCCCGCGCTCCGCCGAGACTCCGCGCCCCGCCGAAGCCCCGCGCTCCGGAGCGAACGCCCGCCGCACGGAGCCGTCGCGCCATCGCGAGCCCGTCCTCGTCGTTGCCGGCGCCGGCGCGGCCGCCTCCGCAGCGTCCGGCACGGGCGCGGCATCCGGCTCCCTCGAAGACCTGTTCACCGGCGAGACCACCACGCAGCAGATCGGGTGGGCGCCGCAGAATCCCCCGAAGCGGCGCCGGTCCGTCGGTCGCTGGATCGCCCTGGCGATCGTGCTGATCCTCGTCGGTGGTGTCGCCGGCGGCGGTATCGCGCTGTGGAACACCTACGGTGACCGCGTGCAGGCGTTCCTCGGCAACGGGGAGTCGCTCGAGTACGAGGCGGGCCAAGCCACCGGCGAGGCCCGCGTGACGATCGTGGCGGGCGACACGGGGGAGTCCGTCTCGCCCAAGCTCTTCGAGGCGGGGGTGACGAAGGCCTCCAACTCGCTCTACAAGTACATGGTCGACAACGCCGTCGGTTTCACGTTCCAGCCCGGCGTCTACAAACTGCAGCAGCAGATGACCTCGGAGGCGGTGCTGGCCGCCCTGAAGGATCCGGCGAACAGGCTCGACAACTCCGTGCAGCTGCGCGAGGGCCTGACCCTGAAGCAGTCGCTCGACATCATCTCCGAGCAGACGAGCATCCCGCGCGCCGACCTCGATGCGGCGGTGGCGACGCCCTCGACGTACGGGGTGACGGCTCCGACCCTCGAAGGCTGGATCTTCCCCGCCACCTACGACTTCGACGACGGCGTCACCGCCCAGCAGGTCATCGACCGCATGGTCAAGCGCACGATCGAGTCGCTCGACAAGGCTGGTGTCGCACCCGAGGACCGGGAGCGCATCCTGACGATCGCCTCGATCATCGAGCGCGAGGCGCGCAGCAGCGAAGACTTCTACAAGGTCTCGCGCGTGATCGAGAATCGCTTGCAGCCCGACAACACCGAGACGCACGGTCTGCTGCAGATGGACTCCACCGCGCAGTACGGCGCGAACGAACTCGACGCCGGATCGTCGTCGTCGAGCGCGAACGCCCTGAACGGCGACAACCCGTACAACACGTACAAGTACCCCGGGCTGCCGGTCGGACCGATCGCCAACGCCGGAGACCTCGCGATCGATGCCGCGATGCATCCGGTCGACGGACCCTGGTACTACTTCACGACCGTGAACCTGTCGACGGGCGAGACGGTGTTCTCGACCACCTACGCCGATCAGGAGAAGGCGGTCGCGCAGTTCCAGCAGTGGTGCCGCGAGAACCCGAACGGCGGATGCTGACCGCCCCACGCCGCCTCGCCGTCTGGGGCGACCCGATCGCGCACTCGCGGTCGCCCCGGCTGCACGCGGCCGCGTACGGCGTCCTCGAGCTCGATTGGGAGTACGGGCGCAGGCAGGTCGACGAGGCGGGCTTCGACAGTGCCTGGAGGAGTCTGGATCCCGACTGGCGCGGCCTCTCGCTCACCATGCCGCTCAAGCACGCCGCCGCGCGCGACGCGATCTCGCTCGACGACGATGCGCGCCTCACCGGCGCCGTCAACACCTTCCTGCTGAGCGAGGACGGACCCCGCGGCTTCAACACCGACGTGGGCGGCCTCGCGCGTGCTCTCGACGAGTTCGGGGTGCGGGAGCCCCACGCCATCCGCGTGCTCGGCGCGGGGGCCACCGCGACCTCCGCGGTCGTCGCGGCAGCCCGCGCCGGTGCCCGGACCGTCGAGGTGCGCGCCCGCCGTCCCGAGGCCGCCGCGCCGATCGCCGCTCTCGGCGACGACCTGGGCGTGGCGATCCAGGTCGCCGCCCTGGACCAACCGCTCCTGGCACCCGTCGACGCCACCATCGCGGCTTTGCCCGGGGGCACCGACCTCGGCCGCGTCGCCGACGATCTGGCATCCGTCTCGGGTCCGCTCGTCGACGTCGTCTACGGGGGCTGGCCGACCCCGCTCGCGCGGGCGTGGGAGCGCGCGGGAGGGGAGGCGCACGACGGTCTCGCGATGCTTCTGCACCAGGCCCTGCTGCAAGTGCGCGTCTTCGTCGGGGGAGACCCCGGGGTCGCCGTCGAGCGCGAGGCCGAGGTGCTGGCCGCAATGCGCACCGCGCTCATGGGAGACTAGGACCATGCTTCGCGTTCTCACCGCCGGCGAGTCCCACGGCCCCGAGCTGATCGCCCTCATGGAAGGGATGCCGGCAGGCGTCCCCATCTCTTCGGCCCAGATCCGCGCCGAACTCGCGCGTCGTCGCCTCGGCTACGGCCGGGGCTCGCGCATGAAGTTCGAAGAGGACGAGCTGTCGCTGTCGACCGGCATCGTGCACGGCTTCACCATCGGCAGCCCCATCGCGCTGCGCATCGGCAACACCGAGTGGCCCAAGTGGACCGAGGTCATGAGCCCCGAGCCCGTCGAACTCTCCGACCGCTCGCGCGGCCGCGGGGCCGCTCTCACGCGCCCGCGTCCCGGACACGCCGACCTCGTCGGCATGCAGAAGTACGGCTTCGACGAGGCCCGACCGATCCTCGAGCGGGCCTCGGCCCGCGAGACCGCCGCACGCGTCGCCCTCGGCGCCGTCGCGCGGTCGTTCCTGAACGAACTCGGCATCCGGCTGGTCAGCCACACGCTCTCAATCGGTCCCGTGCGCGTCCCCGACGACGCGGAGTTCCCGACGCCCGACGACGTCGACCGTCTCGACGCCGATCCGCTGCGTTGCTTCCACGCCGAGACGAGCGCCGCGATGGTCGCCGAGGTCGACGACGCGAAGAAGGCCGGCGACACGCTCGGCGGCGTCGTCGAGGTCCTCGCCTACGGCCTCCCGCCCGGACTGGGCTCCCACGTGCAGTGGGATCGTCGACTGGACGCCAAGCTCGCTCAGGCCCTCATGAGCATCCAGGCGATCAAGGGCGTCGAGGTCGGCGACGGCTTCCTCACCACGACCCGCCGTGGATCGCAGGCGCACGACGAGCTCTTCGCGACCGGCGACGGGATCACCCGGTCCTCCGATCGCGCGGGCGGCACCGAGGGCGGCATGTCGACCGGCACCGTGCTGCGCGTGCGCGCCGGCATGAAGCCGATCGCGACGATCCCGAAGGCCCTGCGCACGGTCGACGTCGCCACGGGCGACACCGCTGCCGCGCACCACCAGCGCTCCGACGTCTGCGCGGTCCCCGCCGCCGGCGTCGTCGCCGAGGCCATGGTCGCGATCACCCTCGCCGACGCCGTCCTCGAGAAGTTCGGCGGCGACAACATCGTCGAGACCCGCCGCAACGTCGAGACCTACCTCGCGAATCTGCCCGAGACGCTGCGCACGACCGACGCGTCCGACGCGGCGCTCCTCGCGCATGACCTCGCCTGACGCCGCTTCCGAGACCGCGTCCGCGGGTCCCGCCGTCGTACTCATCGGGCCGATGGGGGCGGGAAAGACGAGCGTGGGCCGTCGCGTGGCGCGCGCGCTCGGAACGCCGTTCACCGACACCGACAAGCTCGTCGTGCGCGACCACGGTCCGATCCCGGCACTGTTCGTCGCCCACGGCGAACCGCACTTCCGCGCCCTGGAGCGCGACGCGGTCGTCGAGGCCCTGGCCCGCGGCGGTGTCGTGGCGCTCGGCGGGGGAGCAGTGCTCGACCCGCTGACGCGCGAACGCCTGCGCGCGCATCACGTCGTGCTGCTGACGGTGGCGCCGCATGTCGTGGCATCCCGGATCCACGGCGACGAGCGGCCGTTGCTCGGCGGAGAAGACCCCGTCGCACGCTGGCAGCGCATCTTCGACGAGCGACGACCCGTCTACGAGCAGACGGCCGACATCGCATTCGACACCTCGTCCGGCCCGCTCTCGCGGGTCGTGGACGACATCGTGGCCTGGGCACGCCGTGTGCCGGCCGGAGAGACGGCATGACCGACACCACCACCATCAGCGTCGCCGGCGACCCCGGCTACGACATCACGATCGGTCGGGGCCTGCTCGCCTCGCTCGGCGAGACGCTCCCCGCGGGGGCGCAGAAGGTGCTCGTCGTGCACCCGCCGACGCTCGCGAAGCAAGCCGAGGAGCTGCGGTCGCAGCTGATGGGCGACCGGCAGGTGCTGCTCGCCGAGATCCCCGACGCCGAGGCCGGAAAACGCGTCGAGGTCGCGGCCTTCTGCTGGCAGGTCATGGGACAGGCCGACTTCACCCGCACCGACGTCGTCGTCGGTTTCGGCGGGGGAGCGGTTACCGACCTCGCGGGCTTCGTCGCGGCGACCTGGTTGCGCGGCGTCGCGCTCGTGCAGGTTCCGACGACCGTGCTCGGAATGGTGGATGCCGCGGTGGGCGGAAAGACCGGCATCAACACCGCCGAGGGCAAGAACCTCGTCGGCGCGTTCTGGCCCCCGGTCGCCGTGGTGTGCGACCTGGACCTGCTCGACACGCTGTCGAAGAACGAGGCGACCGCCGGGTTCGCCGAGGTGGTCAAGGCGGGCTTCATCTGGCATCCCGAGATCCTCGACCTCATCGAGGCCGACCCTGAGGGGATCGTCGATCCGCGCGGAGAGGGCTTCCGCCGCTGCGTCGAGCTCGCGATCGACATGAAGGCGCGCGTCGTCGGCGAGGACCTGCGCGAGGCCGGGCTGCGCGAGGTGCTGAACTACGGCCACACGCTCGGCCACGCGATCGAGCACGCCGAGCGCTACCGCTGGCGCCACGGCGCGGCGATCTCGGTCGGCATGGTGTTCGCGGCCGAGCTGTCGCGCCTCGCGGGCCGCCTGTCCGACGACGTCGCTCAGCGCCACCGCACGGTGCTCGAGTCGCTGGGGCTCCCCACGACCTACCGCGCCGGCGCGTTCCAGACGCTCAAGGCGACCATGCAGCGCGACAAGAAGAGCCGCGGCAGCATGCTGCGGTTCATCGTGCTCGACGACCTCGCCCGCCCGACGGTGCTGCAGGCGCCCGACGAGTCGCTGCTGTTCGCGGCGTACCAGGAGGTCGGTGCGTGAGCACCGCCCGACGGGGGACACCCGTCGACAACGCCCCGTTCGTCAGCCGCAACCGGACCCGGGCGGGACGCGCCCCGCGCCCTGCACCCACGGGCGGGGTGCGGGAGTGACGATCGGCGTGCGCCGGGTGCGCGCGGGCGAAGGCGCACGCGTGTGCGAACTGCGGCTGCGCGCGGTGAGCGACCCGGTGGCATCCATCGCTTTCCTCACCACCCGCGAGCAGGAGCTCGAGCGCGAGCCCGCGTTCTGGGACGAACGAGCCGCCGGCGGAGCCTCCGGCGGCTCGACGGCGATGTTCGTGGCCGAAGACGGCGACACGTGGGTCGGGTCGGTGACCGTGCTCGTGCGTCGCGCGGGCGAGATCGACCACACCGGGCGGAGGCTGCCCCACGGCCGCGCCGACGTCGTGGGCGTCTACGTCGCGCCCGAAGCGCGGGGCAGCGGCGCGATCGACGCTCTGCTCGACGCCGCCGCGCGGTGGACGGCCGAGCAGGGCTTCGAGACGCTGTCGCTCGACGTGCACGTCGACAACCACCGCGCCCAGGCCGTCTATCGTCGCGCCGGGTTCGTCGCGACGGGCGAGACCTTCACCGGCCCCATCGGCGCCGAGCTCGCGATGGGCAGGTCTCTGCGCAGGCTCTGACGCGTACAGCCGACGGCATCCGCCCCTCGTCCTCTCTCGTGCGAGGCCGCACCCCGCGGACACGAAAGCCCCGCGCACGCGGAAGCCCCGCCTCCCGAAGAAGACGGGGCCTCTGCGTGACAGGTCAGACCGTGGCCGGGACGCGACGCTCGGCCGCGAGACCCAGCTGGTCGGTGGGCACGTCCTTCGTCTCGCGAGCGGTGAGCGCGCTCACCGAGGCGATCACCGCGATGACCGCGGTGAAGACGCTGATCACGACCCAGCCGCCGGCGGACCCTCCGCCGAGCGCTGCGACGATGCTCGGCGCGAACCCGGCCATGAGAAAGCCGAGCTGCGTGCCGATCGCCATGCCCGAGAAACGCACGCGAACGCTGAACATCTCGCCGTAGAACGACGGCCACACGGCGTTGGCCGCGGCGTACCCGCACGAGAAGGTGAGGATCGCGAGACCGAAGGTGACGAGCGTGTTCCCCGCCCCCATCGACAGCATGTAGAACGGCATGAACACCGCCGACGACAACGCCCCGTAGATGAAGACGGGCTTGCGGCCGATCCGGTCGGCGAGCTTGCCGAACAGGGGCTGGGTGAGCAGGGCGACGACGTTGGCCACGACGACGAGCCACAGGGTGACGCTGGCATCGAGTCCCTGCTCCTTGCCGTACGCGATGGCGAGCGTGCCGAACACGGTCGACACGGCGGCGATGAACGCGCAGCAGATCACGCGCAGCACGTCGCGCCAGTGGTTCTTCAGAAGCGGCACGAGCGGCATGCGGGCGATCTGGCCGTCGGCTTTGGCCTGCTCGAACTCGGGCGTCTCGTGCAGGCTCCGGCGGATGAAGAACGCCACGACCACGACGACCGCGCTCAGCCAGAACGGCACGCGCCAGCCCCACGAGAACTTGATCTCATCGGGGAGGGCGACGACCGGGATGAAGATGAGGGCCGCGAGGATCTGCCCGCCCTGGGTGCCGGTGAGCGTCCACGACGTGAAGAACGAGCGGCGCGAGTCGGGGGCGTGCTCGAGGGTGAGCGACGACGCGCCCGCCTGCTCGCCGGCGGCCGAGAGCCCCTGCGCGAGGCGGCACAGCACGAGCAGGGCCGGAGCGAACCAGCCGATCTGCGCGAAACCGGGGAGGCAGCCGATGACGAAGGTCGAGAGCCCCATCAGCAGCAGGGTGAACATCAGCACCTTCTGTCGACCGATGCGGTCACCGAAGTGGCCCAGGATGACCGCGCCGAAGGGACGCGCGATGTACGCGAACCCGAAGGTCGCGAACGACATCACGAGGGCCGCCTGGTCACCCGACGGGAAGAACACGGTCGGGAAGATGAGGGCGGCGGCCGAGCCGAACAGGAAGAAGTCGTAGTACTCCACGGCGCTTCCCATGAAGCTGGCGGTGGCCGCCTTCACGGGAGTCTTCCGCGTCGTTGCGGTGGTGGTCATGGACGAGTGCTCCTTAGCGGGAGAGGGCCGGGCCGACGGGGAGGTCGGCGGTCGGGCCGGGGGTGACGAGGTCGAGGAAATGGGCGGTCATGCGGTCGGGATCGGGTCGCGTCCCGGTGATGAGGGCGAAGGCGTCGACGGCCTGGTGGACCGCCATGCGTCCGCCGCTGAGGGTGCGGCATCCGCGCTCGCGCGCGGTGACGAGGAGTTCGGTGTCGAGGGGCCGGTAGACGATGTCGGCGACCCACAGCTCGGGCCGCAGCAGGTCGGCGTCGAGGGGGAGTCCCGGGTGCTGGGCCATGCCGACGGGGGTGCAGTGCACGAGGCCGTCGGCGTCGGCGAGCACGGCGGGCAGGTCGGTGGGGGAGGCGGTGTCGACGAGGGCGAGCGGATGCCGTGCGGCGAGGTCGTCCGCGAGGCCCCGCGCTCGCGACGGGTCGAGATCGACGATGCTCAGCCGGGCGGTGCCCAGGCGCAGCAGCGCGTCGGCGACGGCCGACCCCGCCCCGCCGGCGCCGAGCTGGACGACGTGCCGGGTCTCGGCATCCGGAAGCCCATCGGTGAACGCGGCGGCGAAACCGGTCGTGTCGGTGTTGTGTCCGACGCGCCCGGTGGGGGTGAAGAGCACGGTGTTGACCGCGCCGAGGGCCGCGGCGACCGGATCGATGCGGTCGAGGCGGGCGAGCACGCTCTGCTTGCAGGGGTGGGTGACGTTGACGGCGTCGTAGCCGAGACGTTCGGCCCAGGCGAGCACGTCGCCGATGCGGTCGGGATCGATGCCGAGAGCGGTCAGATCGAGCGGGCGGTAGACGTAGGTGAGCCCGAGCGCGCGGGCCTCGGCCATGTGCATGTGCGGCGTCAGCGACGGGAGCACGCCCGTGCCGATGAGGCCCACGAGATAGGGGTGCGAGTCGATCACGGTACTCCTTCGTCTCCGCGACACCGGCTTATGTACTAACCGGTACGTTCAGAGGAAACCACGATCGCGCGGTGGTGTCAACGACAAGATTCCGCACGCTGTGGACCCGGGGCGCCGCGCGGGTATCCGGTGGCTTCGACGGGCTCAGCCACCCGTGTCGCGAGATCCCTGAGGGTGCCGAAGGGTCCGGGGACCGACATGCCCCCTCCGTGCGATCAGCGCGCGGGAGCCGTGAGCCAGCCGACGACCACGTCGCCGATCACCGCGCGCAGGTGCGGGCGGCGGTCGGGGGAGGAGAGGTCGACGTCGAACAGGTGCCCGAAGGTGTACCGGTTCGCGACCTGGAACACGCAGTAGGAGCTGATCACGAGGTGCACGTCGATCGCGTCGACGTCGGCGCGGAAGATGCCGTCGGCGCGGCCGCGCTCGAGGATCTCGTCGAGCAGACCCTTGGCCGGTTGCGACAGGGTGCGCAGTCCCTCGATCTGGCGGATGAAGGTGCCGCGGTGGATGTTTTCGATCGCCACGAGACGAATGAAAGCGTCGTGCCCGACGTGGTGGTCGTAGGTCAGCTCCGCGAGGGCGCGGATCGCGTCGACCGGGTCGGCGTGATCGACGTCGATCGAGCGCTCGGCCTCGCGGATCCCGCGGTACGCCTCTTCGAGGACGGCCCGGTAGAGCCCCTCTTTGCTACCGAAGTAGTAGTAGATCATCCGCTTCGTGGTGCGCGTGCGGGCGGCGATCTCGTCGACGCGGGCGCCCGAGAAGCCGTCTTCGGCGAACACCTCCGTCGCCACCGCGAGCAGTTCGGAACGCGTGCGTTCGGCGTCTCGACGTGCCTCGGCCATGGCTTCAACCTACTGGACGGGGGAGTGGACCCCGTTTGTACTAACTGGTACATTCGGCCGCCATGAGGACCTCGATGGCGACCGTCTGCATCAGCGGCACCCTGGCCGACAAACTCCACGCGTGCGCCGACGCCGGTTTCGACGGCGTCGAGATCTTCGAACCCGACCTGCTGGCGGCCCCCGAGAGCCCCGAGGAGATCGCCGCGCTCGCGGCCCGCCTGCACCTCACCCTCGACCTCTACCAACCGATGCGCGACGTGGAGGGCGTCGACGAGGTTGCGTTCTCCGCCGTTCTCCGCCGCGCCGAGGCCAAGTTCCGTCTCATGAACCGCCTCGGCATCGACCTCGTGCTGTGCTGCAGCAACGTCGCGACCGCGACGATCGACGACGACGAGGTGTCGGCCGGGCAGTTGCGCCGGCTCGGAGACCTCGCACAGAGGCACGGCATCCGGATCGCCTTCGAAGCCCTCGCGTGGGGCCGTTTCGTCGACGACTACCGCCGCGCCTGGCACATCGTCGAGCTCGCCGCTCACCCCGCGGTGGGGGTCTGCCTCGATTCGTTCCACATCCTCTCTCGCGGGCACGACCCGGCCGACATCTCCCGGATCCCCGCCGAGAAGATCTTCTTCGTCCAACTCGCCGACGCCCCACGCCTGAGCATGGACGTGCTCTCGTGGAGTCGCCACCACCGCCTCTTCCCCGGCGAAGGAGACTTCGACCTCGTGGACTTCACGGCGAGGATCGTGGATGCCGGGTACTCGGGCCCGTGGTCGCTCGAGGTGTTCAACGACACCTTCCGACAGACCGACGCGCTGCGCACGGCCCGCCACGCGCGGCGGTCGCTGCGCTGGCTCGAAGACGCGGTGGCGCGCGCCCGACCGACGGCGCCGGCCGCGCTGCGCATGCTTCCCGACTCCGCGGCCCCCTCGGGGGTGGACTTCGTCGAGATCAAGGCGGAGGACACCTCCGCGGTCGAGGAGCTCCTAGGGCAGCTCGGCTTCACCTCTCGCGGGCGCCACCGTACGAAGCCCGTGATCCTCTGGACCGCCGGGAACGCGCGCGTCGTGCTGAACGAACAGCACGCGCGGGGATGGGAGCCGCGACTCGCGGCGATCGGTCTCGAGGTCGACGACGCCGAAGCGGTCGACCTGCGCATGGACGAGCTCCGCGTGCCGCGCGCCTGGCGCCGCACTTACGCGAGCGAGGAGCGACTCGACGGCGCCGTTGCTCCCGACGGCACCGAGGTGTACTGGGCCCAGGCCGCCGACGAGGGCGAACCGGCGTGGGTCGCGGAGTTCGAGCACGGCGAACCCGAACGCCCGAGCGAGGTGATCGGCGTCGACCACGTGAGCCTCTCGCAGCCCTGGCAGGCGATCGAAGAAGCCACCCTCTTCTACACCGCCGGGTTCGCCCTGCGCGTCGACAGCAGCACCGAGGTGCCCGGGCCGCAGGGCCTCGTCGCCAGCCGCGTGCTCGGCGCCCCCGGCGGCGGAGTGCGACTGCCCCTCAACGTCGCACCGCCGATCCTCGCGGGCGAGCGCGCCGGCGCCGCCCTGCCGCAGCACGTCGCCTTCGCCTGCACCGACGTGCGCGCCCTGGCGCGCGCCGCACGGGCGCGGGGTTTCGTCCCCCTCGCGATACCCCGCAACTACTACGACGACCTCGCCGCACGGTTCGAGATGACGGATGCCGCGGTCGACGAGCTGCGCGAGCTGCATCTCGGCTACGACCGCGACGCCGCGGGCGAATACCTGCACTTCTACACGCGCACGATCGGCGAAGTGTTCCTCGAGTTCGTCCAGCGCGTGAACGACTACGCCGGATACGGCGCGGGGACGGCCCCGGTCCGCCTGAGCGCGCAGGGTCGGCGCTGATAGCGTGCCGAGCATGACCACGCCCCGCCGCCTGCTGCTCGTCAACGGTCCGAACCTCAACCTGCTCGGCACCCGGCAGCCCGAGATCTACGGTCGCGACACCCTCGCCGACGTCGAGCGCGTGACGAGCGAGACAGCGGCTCGTCACGGCCTCGAGGTGCGCGCCGTCCAGAGCAACCACGAGGGCGTGCTGATCGACGAGATCCACACCGCGCGGCTCGACTGCGCCGGGATCGTCATCAACGCCGGAGGGCTGACGCACACCTCCGTGTCGTTGCGCGACGCCCTGGCATCCGTCGACCTTCCCGTCGCCGAAGTGCACATCTCGAACATCCTCGAGCGCGAGAGCTTCCGACATTTCTCGTACATCCACGACGTCGCCGCGGTGCACGTCATCGGCGAGGGAGTACCCGGCTACGCGCGCGCCGTCGACCTCCTCGTCGAGGTGATCTCGGGTCTCGCAGACGGCTGACGGCGGGGATCGCGTAGACTCTGACGTCGGGCTCTCGCCCACTTCGACTCACGAAACGGAATATCGGCACTCATGGCATCCACCGCAGACATCAAGAACGGCGTCGTCCTGAACATCGACGGTCAGCTCTGGAGCGTCGTGGAGTTCCAGCACGTCAAGCCCGGAAAGGGCGGCGCGTTCGTCCGCACGAAGCTGAAGAACGTCATGAGCGGCAAGGTCGTCGACAAGACCTTCAACGCCGGCGCCAAGATCGAGACCGAGAACGTCGATCGCCGCGACTTCACCTACCTGTACAACGACGGCGACGGCTTCGTGTTCATGGACGTCGCCGACTACGACCAGATCACGGTCGGCGCGGCCACCGTCGGCGACGCCGCGAACTTCCTGCTCGAGAACCAGCAGGTGCAGATCGCCCTCAACAACGGCAACCCCCTCTACGTCGAGATGCCGCCGTCCGTCATCCTCGAGGTGACGTACACCGAGCCCGGCCTGCAGGGCGACCGTTCGTCGGCCGGCACCAAGCCCGCCACCGTTGAGACCGGCTACGAGATGCAGGTTCCCCTGTTCCTCGAGACCGGCACGAAGATCAAGGTCGACACTCGCACCGGCGAGTACCTCGGCCGCATCAGCTGACCTTGAGCGCCCGTACCAAAGCGCGCAAGCGCGCCCTCGACATCCTCTTCCAGGCAGACGTCCGCGGCGAAGAGCTCGCGATCATGCTCGCCACCGAAGCGAAGCGCGCCGCCTCCGAGCCCGCCCGCGAGGCCTCGTGGCTCTACGCCCGCGACATCGTCGACGGAGTGATCGACAACCGCGACGCGATCGACGAGCAGATCACCACGTTCGCGAAAGACTGGTCGCTGCAGCGCATGCCCGCCGTCGACCGTGCGCTGCTGCGCATGGGCACGTGGGAAATCCTCTACAACGACGAGGTCCCCACCGCCGTCGCGATCGACGAAGCGGTGGAGCTCGCGAAGGAGTTCTCGACCGACGACTCCGGCTCGTTCGTGCACGGCGTGCTGGCGCGGATCGCGCGCTCGTCCTGAGCCCTATCGACGTGTCTCGACGCGGCCCCGACCCTCGGTCGGCGGTCGCGTCGCGTCGTTTCCCGAGCGGGGCGGATGCCGCGCACGTGCGGATCGGCGGACTGGCGGTGGGTCGCAGAGTTCGGCTCCGTCGCGATTCTTCGCCTGTGGACGCTGTCGGCGCCGAAGACAGCGAAAAACTCGCGTTCACGCGCGTCAAGACCGTTTCTGCGTGTGGCGGGGGCCGCTGCGCGCCGCGCGGGCGGGCGTCGATGTCGGAGGTCCGCGGAAGGATCGCGGCGTGACGTCGTGGCGTGAGCTGATCCCCGCGAGCGGCGCCGAGCCGCACGCGGCGCTCGCGCTGGGCATCGAGCTGCGCCAGCGCGAGGCGTACGACCCCGCACGGTGGGAAGCCCGCGCGGTCGTTCCCGTGACGCCGCGTCTGCTCGCACAGCGGCAGGACGACCTGCAGCTCGCTGCCCGTCCGCTCGTTCGCGGGGCGCGCGACGCCTGGATCCGGGCGGATGCCACGTGGGAGACCGTACGACGATCGGCGGGGCGGTTCGACCCGGCGCACGTGCAGTGGTTCGCCGAACTGTTCGCCCTCGCCCAAGCGTTCCGGACCACGGGACCCTTCGCCCCAGCCGGCGACACGGTGGCCCTCGACGCCGTGTCCTCGCCCCTGCTGTGGCCGCACCTGGACGCGGCGGCGGAGCTCGGCATCCCGATCGTGTCGATGAACCCCCAGCAGAGCGTGCGTCTCGCGGGCGAAGCGACCGCACGGGTCGCGCTCGACGCCGTGGGTGGGGGAGCGTTGCGCATCTCGGCCGACCTCACGCTCGAAGGCGACACCGTCGACGCGACGCGAGCGCGCGCGATCGGCGAGTCGGGACTGTTCGTGTTCGAACTCGACCGCGACCCCGTGCCGATCGTTCTCGCGCCCGTGGCGTTGCCCGCACCCCTCCCGACGCTCCTCGGCACCGCGGGCGTCGATGTGCCGCGCACGGAGGCCGACGAGTTCGTCGCCGAGGTGTACCCGCGACTCGCACGGCGCGCGCCGCTGTCGGTCGGAGCAGGGGTCCCGGCCCCGCCGCCCGATCGCCCGACGCTCGAGGTCGCGGTGGCCTACGCCGATGACGACGTCGCCTATCGACTCGAGTGGGTGTACCCGGGTGCTCGTCGCGTCGCGTACGACGCGACCGACGACGCCGAGCGCGACCTCCGCGCCGAGGCGCAGATCGGCGAGCGGTTCGAGACGGCGTGGATGGCGGCATCCGATCTCCCCGTGGCGCCCCGCGCGAACCTGCACGACGCGGATGCCGCCGTGTTCGCGACCCGGGTGCTCCCCGCGATCGACGTGCTCGACGAGGTGCGGGTGCGCACGACCGGCACGGCGCCGACGTTCCGCGAGCTGAGGGGTGACCCGTCGCTGCGGATCACGGCGGTCGAGTCGCTCGATCGCGACTGGTTCGACCTCGGCATCGTCGTGACGATCGAGGGGCGCACGATCCCGTTCGGAACGCTGTTCTCGGCGCTGTCGCGGGGGCGCACGCGCATCAAGCTCTCGGACGGCGCATGGTTCTCGCTCGCGCATCCGGCCCTGCAGCGGCTTCGCGACCTGCTTGAAGAGGCGGCGGCGCTCGACGAGTGGGAAACCGGTCCGCGGCTTCCGCGCACGCACCTCGCCCTGTGGGCGGAGTTCGAAGACCTCGCCGACCAGTCCGAGGCAGCCGTCGAGTGGCGCGGCCTGGCGCGCGCGTTGCGGGCAGTCGCCGAGGTGCCCGAGGTGCCGACCCCATCCGGGTTCCGCGCCGAGTTGCGCCCGTACCAGCGCGAGGGTCTGTCGTGGCTCGCGCTGCTGCACCGGCACCGGCTCGGCGGGATCCTCGCCGACGACATGGGTCTCGGCAAGACCCTGCAATTTCTGGCCCTGATCGCCCATGCGAAGGCCGCGGGGGAGCGGCGCCCCTGGCTCGTCGTCGCGCCCACCTCGGTCCTGCCGACGTGGCGAGACGAGGTGGCGCGCTTCGCACCCGACCTGCGGGTCGCGATGGTCGAGGCGACGGCCGTTCGCCGACAGTCCGCGATCACCGACATCGCGGGGGGCGTCGACATCGTGGTGGCCCCCTACGGGGTCGTGCGGGCGGATGCCGCGGAGTTCGCCGAACCGCACTGGGCGGGCGTCGTGCTCGATGAGGCGCAGTTCGTGAAGAACCCCGCGACGCGTATCCATCGCGCGATCGCGGCGTTGCAGACCGACGCGGTGTTCGCCGCGACCGGGACGCCGATCGAGAACGGTCTCGACGACCTGTGGGCGCTGCTCTCGCTCACCGCTCCGGGGCTCTTCCCCTCGATCCGGCAGTTCCGCGAGGACTACACCCGGGCGATCGAGCAACTGCCGTCCGATGCCCCCACCGCACTGTCGGCGGCCGCGGCGAGCGCGCACCGCGAGAAGACGCTCGATCGTCTGCGCCGTCGGGTGCGGCCGTTCCTGCTGCGTCGCACGAAGGACGTCGTGGCATCCGATCTGCCTCCCAAGCAGGAGCAGGAGATCGCGGTTCCCCTCGGTCCCGCGCACCAGGAGCTGTACGACCGTGTGCTGCAGCGTGAGCGGCAGAAGGTGCTCGGGTTGCTCGACGATCTCGATCGGCAGCGCTTCATCGTCTTCCGCTCGCTGACCCTGCTGCGAATGCTGGCCCTGGCCCCGGGTCTCGTCGACGACCGCGACGCGCATCTGGGCTCGGCGAAGCTCGACGTGCTGCTCGACCGTCTCGTGGAGGTGGCGGCCGAGGGGCACCGTGCGCTGGTGTTCAGTCAGTTCACGTCGTTCCTCGATCTGGCTGCGGAGCGACTGGATGCCGCGGGTCTCGCGTACGCGCACCTCGACGGGTCAACGGCTCGCCGAGGCGAGGTGATCGACGGGTTCCGCAAGGGGGATGCTCCCGTGTTCCTCATCAGCCTCAAAGCCGGCGGTTTCGGTCTGACCCTCACCGAGGCCGAGTACGTGTTCCTGCTCGATCCGTGGTGGAATCCCGCCGCCGAGAATCAGGCGATCGATCGCGTGCACCGCATCGGTCAGACCAAGAGCGTGTTCGTGTACCGCCTCATCGCCGCGGGAACGGTCGAAGAGAAGGTGCGAGCGCTGCAGCACCGCAAGGCGGCTCTGTTCGACGCGGTGATCGATGATGACGACGCGTTCGCCGCAGCCCTCGACGCGGACGACATCCGGGGCTTGCTCGGGCCGTGACCGGGGTGCCGGCGTCCGATCATGGCGCGCTCCGCGGTCGGGCGAGGTGTCGCGGGATGCGCGGGAAGCGGCATCCGGGATCTCAGCCGAGCTCGCCCGTCAGGAACTGCGCGGTGCCGTGACCGAACGACCAGTCGGCGTCGCCGTTCTCGGTGATGCTCACGACGAGGTCCTCCCCGCCGATGTCGAGGCGGTCCTTCAGGTTGCGAGCGAGAGCGCGGTACAGGGTTCGTCGGTTCGTCGGGCACGGTACTCCGCGACGATATGGACGAGGGCGGCTTGACGACGACATCTCGACACCCCTGCACTCCCCGGGCTCTCGCAGTCGCCCCCGCGTAGACTCGTGTGGTTCGCCAACGACACAGGAGCGACATGAAGATCACCGGCCTCGGCCACGCGGGAATGTTCATCGAGACGCGCGGCGGCAGCATCATCTGCGACCCCGTCATCGGTCCGAGCTTCTTCGGCTCGTGGTTCCCGTTCCCCGACAACCGCGCCCTGGACTGGGAGCGCTTCGGCGCGGCGGACTTCCTGTACATCTCGCACCGCCACCGCGATCACTTCGATCCGGCGATGCTCGAGCGGTACGTGTCGAAGGACATCAAGGTGCTGCTCCCCGAGTACCCCACCGATGACCTCGAGCAGGACCTCATCGCGCTCGGCTACACCAATCTCGTTCGCACCGAAGCGGGCGTTCCCCTGCAGTTCGGCGAGCTGAAGCTCATGGTGACGCCGCTGCGCGCGCCCTCCGACGGACCGATCGGCGACTCGTCGCTCTCGCTCGACGACGGGACCGCCTCGATCCTGAACCAGAACGACTCGCACCCGCTCGATCTCGAGAAGCTGTTCGACTTCGGCAAGCCCGACGCGTACTTCACCCAGGTGTCGGGAGCGATCTGGTGGCCGATGGTCTACGACCTGCCGCAGGACGCGAAGCAGAACTTCGCCAAGCTCAAGCGCGACGCGCAGAACAAGCGCGCGATGTACTACATCGACAAGGTCGACGCCGAGCACGTGTTCCCGATGGCGGGTCCGCCGATGTTCCTGCGCGAGGAGCTGTTCCGTTACAACGGCACCGGCATGGACGACGACTCGATCTTCACCGACCAGCGCGAGTTCCTCGCCCACATGAAGGAGCAGCGTCCCGACCAGAAGGGGTACCTGTTCCTTCCGGGCACCGAGGTCGAGGTGCAGGGGTCGGATGTCACGGTCACCCAGACCCTGTACACGGATGCCGAGATCGAACGCGTCTTCGGCGACAAGTGGAACTACCTGGCCGAGCAGCGCGACAGCCGCCAGGCCGAGGTCCAGGCCGAAGAGGCGACGCGTGCCGAAGTCATCCCGCCGGCCGAGATGCTCGCTGCTCTGAAGGAGTGGTGGGAGCCGCTGCTGCGTCGCGCCCGCACGATCCGCAACGGCGTGGGCGGCATGGTGCGGTTCCGCATCGGAGAGCTCGACATGGTCGTGGATTTTCCGAAGGCGAAGCTGCGCGAGTACGCCGGCGAGGAGTGCATCTACTGGTACACGATCCCCGCCGATCTCGTGTCGACGAACATCCGCGATCACGAGATCGACTGGTCGAACTCGATCTTCCTGTCGATGCAGTTCGAGGTGGGTCGTTCGGGCAAATTCAACGAGTTCCTGACGACGTTCCTGAAGTGCCTGTCGCGCGACCGCATCGAGTACGTCGAGAACTGGTACGCCGAGCAGTCTGACCAGACCGAGGATGCCGAGATCGACGGCTGGACCGTTCAGCGTCGGTGCCCGCACCTCCGTGCCGACCTGACGAAGACCGGAAAGATCGAGGACGGCGTGCTGACCTGTTCGCTGCACGACTGGAAGTGGGACCTCGCCTCGGGCCGGTGCCTGACGACGACCGGTCACCCGATCCGCTCGTCCCGCGTGCGCACCACCCCGAGCGGAGAGCGCGCCGCCGCCGAGGTCGCTGCGGGCTGACACCACCGACGTGAGTTCTCGCGACCTCCGGCGGCGGCGGCCCTCACGCGCACGAGAGCACCCGAACCGCGCGAGGCGACATGCGGCGTGCAGGCCGGGACGTACGACCTCGATCCGCACGTGTGCTGTCGGGCTCGGCGGCACCGCACCGTCCGCGCGCCACGCGAAGGCCCGCTCCGGCAGCTAGACTGGAAGTCGAACCACAGCAACCTTTAACCCCGTCCCGTGAGGCGGAGAAGGGAGCGGCGGATGAATACGCGCACCGTCATGCACGATGCCGATATCGCCCGCGCTTTGACGCGCATCTCGCACGAGATCCTGGAGTCCAACAAGGGACCGGAAGGACTCGTCCTCCTCGGCATCCCGACCCGCGGCGTCACGCTCGCGAACAGGATCGGCCCCCTCGTCAGCGACTTCGGCGGCGCAGCCGTGCCGGTCGGCTCGCTCGACGTGACGATGTACCGCGACGATCTGCACCGCAATCCCACGCGGGCACCGCGCCGCACCGAGATCCCCGCCGGCGGCATCGACGGCAAGGTCGTCGTGCTCATCGACGACGTGCTGTTCTCGGGTCGCAGCATCCGCGCCGCCCTCGACGCGCTGCAGGACATCGGTCGCCCCGCCGCCGTGCGCCTGGCGACGCTGATCGACCGCGGCCACCGCGAGCTGCCGATCCGCCCCGACTTCGTGGGCAAGAACCTGCCGAGCGCCCGCGACGAGCGCGTCAACGTGCGCCTCGCCGAGATCGACGGCATCGAGGAGGTGACGATCGAGTCATGAGGCACCTTCTCGACACCCAGCACCTCTCGCGCGCCGACGCGCTCGAGATCCTCGACGTCGCCGAAGACATGGCCGACACGCAGCGCCGCGAGGTCAAGAAGCTCCCCACGCTGCGGGGCAAGACCGTGGTCAACCTTTTCTTCGAGGACTCCACCCGCACGCGCATCTCTTTCGAGGCCGCCGCCAAGCGCCTCTCCGCCGATGTCATCAACTTCTCGGCGAAGGGCTCGAGCGTCAGCAAGGGCGAGTCTCTGCAGGACACGGCGCAGACGCTCCAGGCGATGGGGGCGGATGCCGTGGTCATCCGCCACGGCGCGTCCGGCGCCCCGCGGACCCTGGCGACCTCCGGCTGGATCAGCGCCGGCGTGGTGAATGCGGGCGACGGCACCCACGAGCACCCGACGCAGGCCCTGCTCGACGCCTTCACGATCCGCAAGCGCCTGTTCGGCGACGACAGCCGCGGCCGCGACCTCGACGGCATCCGGGTCACGATCGTCGGTGACGTGCTGCACTCGCGCGTCGCGCGCTCGAACGTGTGGCTGCTGCACACCCTCGGCGCGCATGTGACGCTGGTGGCTCCGCCGACGCTGGTGCCGCAGGACGTCAGCCGTTGGCCCGTCGAGATCGACTTCGACCTCGACCACGCGATCGCGGCCGGTCCTGACGCGCTGATGATGCTGCGCATCCAGCTCGAGCGGATGTCCGCGGCGTATTTCCCGACTGAACGGGAATATTCCCGCCGCTACGGCCTGGACGCGCGGCGTTTGCAGGCTCTGCCGGACGGTAGCATTGTCCTGCACCCCGGCCCCATGAACCGGGGTCTGGAGATCTCCGCCGAAGCCGCCGATTCGCCTCGCTCGACGGTGCTCGAGCAGGTCACGAACGGTGTCTCCGTGCGGATGGCCGTTCTGTACCTGCTCCTGGCGGGTGAACGGCCCCACACCGAGAAAGAGGACCTCCGATGAGCCACGCCCCCGCTCAGACCCTTCTGGTGCGCGGCGCGCGCATCGAGGGCCGGGATGCCACGGACCTCCTCGTCCGCGACGGGATCATCGCCGAAACCGGCTCCGGTCTCTCGCACGCGGGTGCGACGGTCGTGGACGCCGAGGGTCTCGTCGCCCTGCCGGGCCTCGTCGACCTGCACGTGCACCTGCGCGAGCCCGGGTATGAGGCATCCGAGACGATCCTCACCGGTTCGCGGGCCGCCGCCGCCGGTGGATTCACCACCGTCTTCGCCATGCCGAACACCTCTCCGGTCGCCGACACGGCGGGCGTGGTCGAGCAAGAGCTCGCCCTGGGCGAGGCCGCCGGCTACGTGCACGTGCAGCCGATCGGCGCCGTGACCGTGGGGCAGAAGGGCGAGCGCCTCGCCGAACTCGGCGCGATGGCCGACTCCCGCGCCCGCGTCCGCGTGTTCAGCGACGACGGCTTCTGCGTCTTCGACCCGCTGATCATGCGGCGAGCGTTGGAGTACGTGAAGGCGTTCGACGGCGTCATCGCGCAGCACGCGCAGGACCCGCGCCTCACCGAGGGCGCGCAGATGAACGAGGGCGCCGTCTCGGCCGAATTGGGCCTCACCGGCTGGCCGGCCGTCGCCGAGGAGTCGATCATCGCGCGCGACGTGCTGCTGGCCGAGCACGTCGGCTCGCGCCTGCACGTGTGCCACCTGAGCACCGCGGGCTCGGTCGACATCATCCGCTGGGCCAAGAAGCGCGGCGTCAACGTCACCGCCGAGGTCACCCCGCACCACCTCCTGCTGACCGATGAACTCGTGCGCGACTACGACGCACGGTTCAAGGTCAACCCGCCGCTGCGCCGCGAAGAAGACGTGATGGCCGTGCGCGAGGGTCTGGCCGACGGCACGATCGACATCGTCGCCACCGACCACGCCCCGCACCCCACGGAGGCGAAGGCCTGCGAGTGGGCGGCCGCGGCGAACGGCATGGTGGGCCTCGAGAGCGCGCTGCGCGTCGTGCACCACGCCATGGTCGAGACCGGCCTGCTCGACTGGGCCGACGTCGCCCGCGTGATGTCGGCGAACCCCGCCCGCATCGGACGCCTCGACGGACACGGCACCCCCGTGGCCGCGGGGCAGCCGGCGACCTTCACGCTCTACGACCCGCGCCCCTCCCGCATGTTCGGCCTCGACGACCTGCGCGGTCGCAGCACCAACTCGCCCTACCTCGGCCGCGAGCTGCCCGGCGAGGTGCGCTGGACCGTGCGCGCCGGCGTCCCGACCGTCGTCGACGGTGCCGTGCTCGACGCTCCCGGGGTGCTCGCATGAGCCGCGAGGGCGCCCTCGTCGTGATGATCGGCGTGGCCCTCGTGCTGCTGGCCGTGCTCGCGTGGGCCTGGGTGCGACGAACGCGGCGCGATGCGCGCTACACGGCTCCGGTGGGGGAGCTGCCCGCAGACGCCGTCGAAACGGCGGTGTTCTCGGGGCTCTACGTCGCCACGACCCGACACGACGAGCCGCTCGAACGTCTCGCCATCAAGGGTCTCGGCTTCCGCTCCCGCGTCGACGTCACGGTCACCTCGGCCGGCGTCGCCCTCGACCTGCAGGGCCAGCCCCGCATCGCGCTCACCCGCGACCGCCTCGTCGACGCAGCTCAAGCCACGGTCGCCATCGACCGCGTGGTCGAGCGCGACGGCCTGACGCGCGTCAGCTGGCGCATCGACGACGACACGATCGTCGACACCTACCTCCGTCCTCAGGAGGCCTCGGCCAAAGCACTGGCCGACGCCATCCGCCCCCTCACCTCGACAGGAAGCGACGCATGACCGCCCTGATCCCTTCCTCGCGCCTCTCGCGCGACCCGGCCGTCCTCGTGCTCGAAGACGGCACCCGCTACACCGGCCGCGCCTACGGCGCTCGCGGCGAGACCCTCGGCGAGGTCGTCTTCGCCACCGGCATGACCGGTTACCAGGAGACGATCACCGACCCCTCGTACGCGGGCCAGATCGTCCTGCAGACCGCGCCCCACATCGGCAACACCGGCGTGAACGACGAAGACCCCGAGTCGCGTCGCATCTGGGTCGCCGGCTACGTCGTGCGCGACCCCTCGCGCATGGTGTCGAACTGGCGCGCGAACCGCTCGCTCGACGACGCGCTCGTCGAAGACGGCATCGTCGGCATCTCCGGCATCGACACCCGGGCCGTCACCCGCCGCATCCGCTCCGAGGGCAGCATGCGCGGCGGCGTCTTCTCGGGCGAGGCCGCGAACCTCGACGCCGACGAGCAGCTGCGCCGCGTGCGCGAGGCCCCGGGCATGGCGGGTCGCAACCTCTCCGCCGAGGTGTCGGTCAGCGAGGTCGAGGTGACCCCCGCGACCGCGGAGCGTATCGGCAACCTCGCCGTGCTCGACCTGGGCGTGAAGCAGTCCACGATCGACAACCTCGCCGCGCGCGGTTTCGACGTGCACGTGTTCCCGCAGTCCGCGACGATCGACGAGATCCGCGCGATCGAGCCGGTCGCGGCGTTCTACTCGAACGGCCCCGGCGACCCCGCGGCATCCGATCAGCACGTCGAACTG
This sequence comes from Microbacterium testaceum StLB037, assembly GCF_900104345.1. Lineage (GTDB taxonomy): Bacteria > Actinomycetota > Actinomycetes > Actinomycetales > Microbacteriaceae > Microbacterium > Microbacterium testaceum_A. The sequence continues at coordinate 185,648 of NZ_FNJN01000003.1, read as the reverse complement.
CTGCGCGCCGTGCTCGGCGACGGGCTGCCCTTCTTCGGCATCTGCTTCGGCAACCAGCTGCTGGGTCGCGCCCTCGGCTTCGGCACCTACAAGCTGCCCTTCGGTCACCGCGGCATCAACCAGCCCGTGCTCGACAAGACCACCGGTCGCGTCGAGATCACCTCGCAGAACCACGGCTTCGCGGTCGAGGCGCCCCTCGATCAGATCGTCGACAGCCCCGCCGGCTTCGGCCGCGTCGAGGTCAGCCACATCGGCCTGAACGACAACGTGGTCGAGGGCCTGCGCGCCCTCGACATTCCGGCGTTCAGCGTGCAGTACCACCCCGAGGCCGCCGCCGGCCCGCACGACGCCAACTACCTGTTCGACCGCTTCCGCGACATGGTGATCGCGACCCAGGAGACCAAGACCAATGCCTAAGCGCGACGACATCCACTCCGTCCTCGTCATCGGCTCCGGCCCGATCGTCATCGGTCAGGCCTGCGAGTTCGACTACTCCGGCACCCAGGCGTGCCGCGTGCTGCGCGAAGAGGGCGTGCGCGTCATCCTCGTCAACTCCAACCCGGCGACGATCATGACCGACCCCGACTTCGCCGACGCGACCTACATCGAGCCGATCACCCCCGAGGTCATCGAGTCGATCATCGCCAAAGAGAAGCCGGATGCCGTTCTCCCCACGCTCGGCGGACAGACCGCTCTGAACGCGGCGATCCAGCTGCACAAGCGCGGCATCCTCGAGAAGTACGACGTCGAGCTCATCGGCGCCGACTTCGACGCGATCAACCGCGGCGAGGATCGCCAGATCTTCAAGGAGCTCGTGCTCGAGGCGGGCGCCGACGTCGCGGCATCCGTCATCTGCCACTCGATGGACGAGCTGCTCGCCGGCGCCGAGAAGCTCGGCTACCCGCTGGTCGTGCGCCCGTCGTTCACCATGGGCGGCCTCGGCTCGGGCTTCGCGTACGACGAGGCCGACCTGCGCCGCATCGGCGGCGCGGGCCTGCACGACTCGCCCACCAACGAGGTGCTGCTCGAGGAGTCGATCCTCGGGTGGAAGGAGTACGAGCTCGAGCTCATGCGCGACACCGCCGACAACACGGTGGTCGTCTGCTCGATCGAGAACGTCGACCCGGTCGGCGTGCACACCGGCGACTCGATCACGGTGGCGCCCGCGCTGACCCTGACCGACCGCGAGTACCAGAAGCTGCGCGACATCGGCATCGACATCATCCGCGCGGTGGGCGTGGACACCGGTGGCTGCAACATCCAGTTCGCCGTCGACCCGAAGACGGGCCGCATCATCGTCATCGAGATGAACCCGCGCGTCTCGCGCTCGTCGGCGCTGGCGTCGAAGGCCACCGGCTTCCCGATCGCCAAGATCGCCGCGAAGCTCGCGATCGGCTACCGCCTCGACGAGATCCCGAACGACATCACCAAGGTGACCCCGGCGAGCTTCGAGCCCACGCTCGACTACGTCGTGGTCAAGGTGCCGCGCTTCAACTTCGAGAAGTTCCCGGCCGCCGACACCACGCTGACCACCACCATGAAGTCGGTCGGTGAGGCGATGGCGATCGGCCGCAACTACACCACGGCCCTGCAGAAGGCGCTGCGCTCGCTCGAGAAGCGCGGGTCGAGCTTCCACTGGGGCGAGGAGTCGCGTTCGGTCGACGAACTGCTCGAGATCGCGAAGACTCCGACCGACGGCCGCATCGTCGTGCTGCAGCAGGCGCTGCGCAAGGGCGCGACGCCCGAGCAGGCGTTCGACGCCACGGCGATCGACCCCTGGTTCATCGACCAGATGGTGCTCATCAACGAGGTCGCGGAGTTCATCGGCGCAGCCGAGAGCCTGGATGCCGACACCCTCCGCGTCGCGAAGGAGCACGGTTTCAGCGACGCCCAGATCGCGCAGATCCGCGGGCTCGACGAGACCGAGGTGCGCGAGAGCCGCTACGCGCTCGACGTGCGCCCGGTCTACAAGACGGTCGACACCTGCGCGGGCGAGTTCCCGGCCCTCACGCCGTACCACTACTCCTCGTACGACGCCGAGACCGAGGTCACCCCCTCCGACCGCACGAAGGTCGTCATCATCGGCTCGGGCCCCAACCGCATCGGTCAGGGCGTCGAGTTCGACTACTCGTGCGTGCACGCCTCGTTCGCCCTGTCGGACGCCGGTTACGAGACCGTCATGGTCAACTGCAACCCCGAGACCGTGTCGACCGACTACGACACCTCCGACCGCCTGTACTTCGAGCCGCTGACGCTCGAGGACGTGCTCGAGGTGCTGCACGCCGAGAGCCAGTCGGGCACCATCCTCGGTGTCGTCTGCCAGCTCGGCGGCCAGACGCCGCTGGGCCTGGCCAAGGGGATCGAGGCCGCGGGCTACACGATTCTCGGCACCAGCCCCGAGGCGATCGACCTCGCTGAGGAGCGCGAGCTGTTCTCGCGCCTGCTCGACGACGCCGGTCTCGTGGCGCCCCGCAACGGCACCGCGATCGACGTCGAGGGCGCCGTGACCGTGGCCGAGGAGATCGGCTACCCCGTGCTGGTGCGTCCGAGCTTCGTGCTCGGCGGGCGCGGCATGGAGATCGTCTACTCGACCGAGGCACTGCGCGATTACTTCGTGCGCGTCGCCGACCAGGCGATCATCGGACCCGGCCTCCCGCTGCTCGTCGACCGCTTCCTCGACGACGCGATCGAGCTCGACGTCGATGCGCTGTTCGACGGCACCGACCTGTACATCGGCGGCGTCATGGAGCACCTCGAGGAAGCCGGCATCCACTCCGGTGACTCCTCGTGCACCCTCCCGCCCGTGTCGCTCGGTCGCACCGAGGTCGACCGCGTCCGCGAAGCGACCCTCGCCATCGCGAAGGGCGTGGGCGTGCGCGGCCTGCTGAACGTGCAGTTCGCGATCTCGGCGGGAGTCCTCTACGTCATCGAGGCGAACCCGCGCGCGAGCCGCACGGTGCCGTTCGTGTCGAAGGCGCTGGGCATCCCTCTCGCCAAGGCCGCCAGCCGTATCATGGCCGGGAACACGATCGCCGAGCTCATCGCCGAGGGCATGCTGCCCGAGCAGGACGGCTCGCGCGTGCCGCTCGACGCCCCCGTCGCCGTCAAGGAGGCCGTGCTGCCGTTCAAGCGGTTCCGCACCGCCGACGGGCACACGGTCGACTCGGTCCTCGGACCCGAGATGCGTTCGACCGGTGAGGTCATGGGCATCGACCGCGACTTCCCGACCGCGTTCGCGAAGTCGCAGGAGGCCGCGTACGGCGGCATGCCGACCTCGGGAACCGTGTTCATCTCGGTCGCCGACGCCGACAAGCGCGCCGTGATCCTGCCGGCCCACCGCCTGCAGGAGCTCGGCTTCTCGTTGCTCGCGACCGAGGGCACCGCCGAGATCCTGGCGCGCAACGGCATCCGGGTGAAGGTCGTCGAGAAGTACTCCGAGACGCAGGGGTCCGACCAGCAGAACGTGGTCGACCTGATCAACGCGGGGGAAATCGACATGATCGTCAACACCCCCTCGGGCGGCACGGCCCGTGCCGACGGCTACGAGATCCGCGCCGCGGCCGTGGCCGCCGACAAAGCCCTGTTCACCACGATGGCCGTTCTCGGCGCCGCGGTGAGCGCCCTGGGTGCGATGAAGAACGGCTTCGAGGTGCGCAGCCTGCAGGAGCACGCCTCGGATCGCGCGGGACGCCTGTGAGCGAGACGTTCGGTCAGCGGCTCTCCGCCGCCCTCGGCCTGCACGGCGCTCTGTGCGTCGGCATCGACCCCCACGCCGCACTGCTGTCGGCGTGGGGGCTGGATGCCACGGCCGAGGGCGCGCGGGAGTTCGGCCTGCGCACCGTCGAGGCCGCCCGCGGCCGGGTCGGCGTGGTCAAGCCGCAGGTCGCGTTCTACGAGCGCTACGGCTCCCGCGGATTCGCGGCGCTCGAAGACGTGATGGCCGCCGCGCGCGATGCGGGCCTGCTCGTGATCGCCGACGCCAAACGCGGTGACATCGGCACGACCATGGAGGGCTACGCCCACGCCTGGCTCGCGCCCGGTTCTCCTCTCGAAGCGGATGCCGTGACCCTGTCGCCCTACCTCGGCGCCGACTCGCTGCGCGAGGCGCTGGCGTTGGCCGTGCACCACGGCAAGGGCGCGTTCGTGCTGACCGCGACGAGCAACCCCGAAGCTCGGGCTCTGCAGAGCGCGATCGTCGACGACGCCCTCGCGGTGGGCGACCACGAGTTCGTCGCCGCGCGCGTGGCGCACGACGTCAATCAGGCCAACATCGGCGCCCCCGGGGCGCTGGGTCCGATCGGCGTCGTGGTCGGCGCGACCGTCGACCGCTCGGCGTTCGGATTGAGCGACATGGCTCTGGCGGGCATGCCGATCCTCTCTCCCGGCTTCGGCGCGCAGGGGGCAGCGCCCGCCGACCTGCGCCGGTTGTTCGGGTATGTGGCATCCGCCGTCGTCGCGAACGAGAGCCGCAGCATCCTCGCGGTCGGACCCGACCGTCTCGCCGCCCGTATCGATGAGCGTGCCGCGCTCTACCGGGAGTCTTCGAATGGCTGAAACCCGCCGTCCGCCCGAGGTCGACCGCGCAGCCGCCTCGCGCCGCGCCGTCGAGGCCCGTCGCGAGCGCGCCGCGCTCAAGCGCGACGTGTCGACCCGTGTGATCTCGCCGCAGGAACTGCTGCGCCGCGGCCTCGCCGACCCGCTGTCGGCGGCCGGGGCGATGCGCGTGACCGAGTTCCTCACCGCGATCCCCGCGATCGGCGAGAGCAAGCGCGATCGCATCCTCGCCTCCCTGTCGATCTCTCCGGTGAAGCGCCTCGGCGGTCTCGGCACGCGGCAGCGCGACGCACTGCGGCAGTACCTCGACTCGCGCTGGCCGGAGCCGGGCCCCCGAGAGGGTCGCAGTCGCCTCATCGTGCTCGCCGGCCCCACCGCCGTCGGCAAGGGGACGGTCGCCGCCCACATCAAAGAGAACTACCCCGAGATCCACCTCTCGGTGTCGGCGACCACCCGGTCGCCCCGCCCCGGCGAGGTCGAGGGGGAGCACTACTACTTCGTCGACGACGCCGAGTTCGACCGTCTGGTCGCGGCGGGGGAGTTGCTGGAGTGGGCCGTCGTGCACAACAAGAGCCGCTACGGTACCCCGCGCGCTCCCATCGAGCGCGTGCTCGCCGAGGGCGGCACGGCACTGCTCGAGATCGACCTCCAGGGCGCGCGCCAGGTGCGCGCGGCCGACCCGTCGGCGACCCTGGTGTTCCTGCTTCCGCCGAGCTGGGACGAGCTCGTCCAGCGCTTGGTCGGACGGGGGACCGAGGATGCCGAGGAGCGCGCGCGACGCCTGCGCACGGCCCGCGTCGAACTCGCCGCGCAGAACGAGTTCGACTATCGCGTCGTGAACGACGAGGTGGCTCACGCGGCCGCCCAGGTCGTGGCGCTCGCCTCGGCGCAGCACTGATCCGACCCACCCGACGCCCCTCGGCACAGGCCGCGCCGGCGTCGGCTAGAATAAGAGGATGCTTCGGCGCTCGAGCGCCGCATCCACCCCATCCCGCCGAACCAGGAGGTTCCCCATGGCCGGACGTGACAAGGGCATCATCGACCCGCCCATCGACGCTCTGCTCGACAAGGTCGACTCGAAGTACCAGCTCGTGATCTACGCGTCCAAGCGCGCGCGCCAGATCAACGACTACTACTCCGACCTGCACGAGGGAAACCTCTTCGACAACGTGGGACCGCTGGTCGACTCCACCGTCGAAGACAAGCCCCTCACGATCGCGCTGCACGAGATCCACGAAGACAAGCTGCGCCTGCGCGCTGCGGAGTGATCCGCAGCCGACGCATTTCGTGATCTGTTCACACATGTGACGATGCCCCGGGCGGCCCACCGCCGCCCGGGGCATACTTGTGCCCGTCCCAGCCCTCAATCCTCCCGGAGTCGTCTTGACCGACCTGCGCCTGTTCACGTCCGAGTCCGTGACCGAAGGACACCCCGACAAGATCTGCGACCAGATCTCCGACAGCATCCTCGACGCGATCCTCACCGACGACCCCACCGGTCGCGTGGCCGTCGAGACGCTGGTCACCACCGGTCTCGTGCACGTCGCCGGCGAGGTCTCCACCCGCGCCTACGTCGAGATCCCCGCGATCGTGCGCGACGTGGTCAACCGCATCGGCTACACCTCGAGCGACACCGGGTTCGATGGCGAGTCGTGCGGGGTGAGCGTGTCGATCGGCGCGCAGTCGTCCGACATCGCCGCCGGCGTCAACAAGGCGTTCGAGCAGCGCGAGCGCGGCTCCGTCGACCCGCGCGACCTGCAGGGTGCGGGCGACCAGGGCATCATGTTCGGTTTCGCGACCAACGAGACCCCGCAGCTCATGCCCATGGCCGCCTGGACCGCTCACCGTATCGCCGAGCGCCTGGCATCCGTACGCAAAGACGGCTCGCTGCCGTTCCTGCGTCCCGACGGCAAGACCCAGGTCACGCTCGGCTACGAGGGGCACGTTCCCCGCACGGTCGACTCCGTCGTGCTGTCGACGCAGCACCACCCCGACATCTCGCAGGAAGACCTGCGCGCCGAGGTGCAGGCCGCGGTCATCGACCCGGTGCTCGCCGAGACGGGGCTCGAACTGCCCGACGTGAAGTACTACATCAACCCGGCCGGTCCCTTCGTCATCGGCGGCCCCAAGGGCGACGCCGGCCTCACCGGTCGCAAGATCATCATCGACACCTACGGCGGCGCCTCGCGGCACGGCGGCGGCGCGTTCAGCGGCAAGGACCCGTCCAAGGTCGACCGCTCGGCCGCGTACGCCATGCGCTGGGTCGCGAAGAACGCCGTCGCCGCGGGTCTCGCCGACCGCCTCGAGGTGCAGATCGCGTACGCGATCGGCAAGGCCAATCCGGTCGGCCTGTACGTCGAGTCGTTCGGCACCGCGCACGTGGCCGACGACGTGATCGTCAAGGCGATCCGCGACGTGTTCGACCTGCGCCCGGCAGCGATCGTCGACCAGCTCGACCTGCTGCGCCCGATCTACGCGCAGACGGCGACCTACGGCCACTTCGGCCGAGAGCTGCCCGACTTCACCTGGGAGCGCACCGACCGCGTCGACGATCTGCGTACCGCTGCCGGGCTCTGAGAGTGCGTGGGGGAGTGCGCCCCGGCACCACTGATGGCCACCGCACCCGGGGGAGGATCACGTGAGCGAGCGTCGTGTGGCGCGCGTGCAACTCGAGTCGCCCGTCCCGCAGCTTGATCGGCTGTTCGACTACGCCGTTCCGCATCCGCTCGTCGCCGACATCGCACCCGGCGTGCGGGTGAAGGTGCCGTTGCGTTCGGCCGGTCGCATGATGGACGCCTTCGTCATCGAGGTCGTGCCCGATGACGGCACCGAACGCCCACTGTCGGCGGTCGAAGCGGTCGTCTCTCCCATGCCCGTGCTGCCCGAACGCCTCTACACCCTCGCGCGCCGCGTCGCCGATCGGGCCGCGGGGTCGGTGAGCGACGTGCTGCGCCTGGCGGTCCCCAAACGCATGGTGCGCGCCGAGAAGGCGTGGGCCGCAGCCCCCGCGCCCGTGGCGCACGAGGTCGTCCCGGCGGCGTCCGAACGGGCCGCCGCGCTGCTCGCCCCCTACGCGGGCCTCGCGGCCGCCCTTGACGCGGGGGAGCGGATCGCTCTCGACGCCCCTCCCCACCCGCATCCCGAACTCCCGCGCGGGGCATGGGCCGATCTCCTCGCCGCCGCCGCAGTGCACACCCTCGCCCGTGGGCGCAGCGCCGTCCTCGTGGTTCCCGACTACCGCGACCAGGCACAGCTCCTCGCCGCACTCGGCGAGCTCGTGAGCCCGGATGCCATCGTGCGCGACGACTCCGACCAGTCCGGTCCCGCGCGCTACGCCCAGTACCTGCGCACCCTCGCGCCGGTGCCCTGCATCGTCGTCGGACGCCGATCGGGTGTCTACGCTCCCGCACACGACACCGGTCTCGTCGCGATCTGGGACGACGGCGACACCCTGCTCGCCGAGCCCCTCGCGCCGGGCGTGCACGCGCGCGACGCCGCGCTCGTGCGCCAAGAGATCGAGGGCTCCGCCCTGCTCTTCGCGGGACACACGCGAACGACCGACGTGCAGCGCCTGGTCGACGTCGGGTACGTCCGCGACATTCCGCAGACGCGGCGGCCGAGCCCCCGTGTGGTCCTGAGCGCCACACGCGAGGGCGAGCAGCGGCAGTCGCGCGTGCCCTCGTCGGCGTTCGCCGCCGCGCGCGAGGCGTTGCAGAGCGGTCCCGTCCTGGTGCAGGTCGCCCGCCCGGGATACGCCCCCTCGCTCGTGTGCGCCGACTGCCGTCGACCCGCGCGCTGCCCGCACTGCGCCGGTCCCCTTCGGGCGGCCCGCCCCGGCGCGACGCCCGTCTGCGCCTGGTGCGGTCGCAGCGCCCACGCCTGGGCCTGCGGTCACTGCTCGTCGACCAAATTGCGCATGGCGTCGTCGGGAAGCGAGCGCACGGCCGACGAGCTCGGTCGCGCCTTCCCGAACACGCGCGTGATCGTCGCCGACGGCGCCCATCCCGTCGCCGAGGTCGACGGCGTCCCCGCGCTCGTGATCGCCACCCGGGGCGCCGAACCCCTCGCCCGGGGCGGATACCGCGCCGTGATCCTGCTCGACGGCGACCGGATGCTGCAGAACGAGGCCCTCCGCATCGGCGAGCACTGCTTGCGCTGGTGGTCGAATGCCGCCGCCCTGGCGGCCCCGGGCTCCCCGGTTCACCTCGTGGGCGTCGCCGGTCCCGTCGCGCGTGCTCTGGCGACCTGGACCCAGCCGGCCTACGCCCGTGCCGAACTCGTCGATCGCGCGCCCCTCCGAATGCCCCCGGCGGTGCGCGTCGCCAGCGTCGACGGACACGCCCGGAGCGTCGATGTCCTGCTGGAGTCGATGCGGGACAGCGTCCCGGATCTCGACCCGATGGCGATCCTCGGCCCCGTCGACACGTCGACGGACCCCGACACGTCCACCTCGCGCGCCCTCGTGCGCTTCGACTACGCGCACGGTCGCGCCGTGGCCGAGGCCCTGCGCGCCGGGGTCATCGCCGACGCCCTGCGCGCGCGCAAATCGCGCAAGGATCGCGGCCCCAGGCCGCGCAGTACGCTCAGAGTCCGCCTCGACATCCCCGAGCCCGACCTGTGACCGGGTCACGCACCCGTCCGCTTCCCCGAGTCTGAGGAGACCCATGCGCCTCGTCTTCGCCGGCACACCCGCTGTCGCCGTCCCGTCGCTCCGCGCTCTGGCGGCCGGTCCGCACGAAATCGCCGCCGTCATCACCCGAAGCGACGCGCCCCTGGGGCGCAAGCGCGTACTGACCCCCTCGCCGGTTGCACAGGTCGCTGATGAGCTCGGCATCCCGGTCATCAAGGCCGACCGTCTCGACGCCGAGGTGACCGCCCGCATCGCGGAACTCGAGCCCGATCTCGGGGTGATCGTCGCGTACGGCGGGCTCGTGCGCGAGCCGCTGCTGTCGACGCCCGCGCACGGCTGGATCAACCTGCACTTCTCGTTGCTCCCACGCTGGCGCGGTGCGGCTCCCGTGCAGCGCGCGCTCATGGCGGGCGATGCGGTCACGGGCGCGAGCGTGTTCCAGCTCGTCGCCGCGCTCGACGCCGGAGACGTCTTCGCCGAGGAGCGCTACGAGGCGCCCGCCGGGGCGACCTCGGCCACGGTGCTCGACGACCTCGCCGAGATCGGCGCTCCGCTGCTGGCGGGCGTGGTCGACGGCATCGCCGACGGCTCGGCGGTCGCGACTCCGCAGCAGGGCGAACCGACCCTCGCCCCCAAGCTGACCCTCGACGACGGTGCCCTCGACCTGACCCGGGATGCCGACACCCTCCTGCACCAGATCGCCGGGGTCACGCCCGAACCCGGCGCGCACACCACCTTCGACGGCGCGCGCTTCAAGGTGCTGCGCGCCGCCCCCTCCGATGCGCCGCCGTTACCGCCGGGCCGGGTCGCGGCATCCGGAAAAGACGTCGTCGTGGGCACGGGCACCACGCCGCTGCGCCTCGACACCGTGCAACCCGCCGGAAAGGGAGCGATGAACGCGAGCGACTGGTTCCGAGGCCTGCGCACCGACGAGCCGGAGCTCGGATCATGACCGTGCAGGGAGCCCGTGCCGTGGCCTACGAGGTGCTGCGCGCCGTCTCGGGAGACGAGGCCTATGCCAACCTGCTGCTGCCGCACGCGATCGGCCGACAGAAGCTGGATGCCAAGGACGCCGGGCTCGCGACCGAGCTGACCTATGGCACCCTTCGCCGCCGGGGCACCTACGACGCCATCATCGCCGCGGCCGCCGACCGCACGGTCGACCGCATCGACCCGGCCGTCCTCGACGCCCTCCGTCTGGGCGTGCACCAGTTGCTGTCGACCCGCGTCGCCTCGCACGCCGCGGTGAACGAGTCCGTCGAGCTCGCGCGGCGGCACGGTGGGGGACGAGGGGCCGCCGGCTTCGCCAACGCGGTGCTCCGCCGCGTCTCGCGCGACAATCCGGGGCGGTGGATGCAGACCATCTCAGCCGCCGCGCGCAGCGACGACGAGCGCATCGGGCTCACCACCTCGCACCCGGTGTGGATCGTGCGGGCGCTGCGCCGCGCCCTCACCGCTGAGGGGCGCGCCGACGAACTCGAGGGGCTGCTCGAGGCCGACAACGTCGCTCCGCGCGTCGCGATGATCGCCCTGCCGGGCCTCGCCGAGGTGCCCGACGACGCGACGCCCACGCGTTACGCCCCGACGGCGTTCACCACCCGCGGGGGAGACCCCGAGGGGCTCATCCGTTCATCTGGGGGCACGATCCGCGTGCAGGACGAGGGGTCGCAACTCGCCGCCCTCGCTCTCAGCCGCGCCCTCCCTGTGCGCGAGGGCGAGCGCTGGCTCGACCTGTGCGCGGGCCCCGGCGGTAAGACGGCGCTGCTCGCCGCCGAAGCCCTCGCCCACGGGGCGACGCTCGACGCCAACGAGATCGCCCCGGCTCGAGCGGGGCTGGTTCGCCAGGCCGTGGCATCCGTGCCCCTTGAGGTCGAGGTGAGCGAAGAGGACGGGCGCGAGCGCGCAGCCCGGATGCCGGGGGAGTACGACCGCATCCTCGTCGACGCGCCGTGCACCGGCATCGGCGCCCTGCGACGCCGTCCCGAAGCGCGTTGGCGCAAGACGCCGGCCGACGTGCCCGACCTGACCGCCCTGCAGCAGGAGCTCGTGCTCGCGGCCTTCGAGGCGCTGAAGCCCGGGGGAGTCGTGGCCTATGTCACGTGCTCGCCGCACCTGGCCGAAACCTCGGGCGTGCTGGCCGAGGTCAAGCGCGCACTCGGCGACGCGGCCGAAGAACTCGACGCCCGCGCGGTGGTCCGAGCGATCGCGAACGACGAGATCGACCTACCCGATCAGGCCGACGGGTCGCTCCGCGCCCAGCTGTGGCCGCACCGCCACGGTACCGACGCGATGTCGATCGCCCTGCTGCGCAGGCGCTGAGACCGCACTCGCGCACTCGCGCGTGAGGGGTCAGTTCTTGTCGCCTGGACCAGCTCTCAGCGACACTTTCTGACCCCTCACGCGATCGGCGCAGGCGACCCGGCGCCCATAATGGTCGGGTGCCTACCGACGCCCCGCGCATCAACCCGAGCATCCTCGCCGCCGACTTCGTGAACATGGAGGCCGAGCTCGCGCGCATCGCCGGCTCCGACTTCGTGCACGTCGACGTGATGGACAACCACTTCGTGCCGAACCTCACGTTCGGACCGCAGATGGTGGGCCGCATCCAAGAGACCAGCCCCGTGCCGCTCGACGTGCACCTCATGATCGACGACCCCGACCGGTGGGCTCCGGCGTACGCCGAGCTGGGTGCGGCATCGGTCACCTTCCACCTCGAGGCCGCGGCCTCACCCGTGGCGCTCGCCCGGCAGCTGCGTTCGATCGGCGCCCGCGCCGGGGTGGCCGTCAAGCCTGGGACGCCGGTCGAGAACCTCTTCGATTCACTGAACGAGTTCGACCAGATCCTCGTCATGACCGTCGAGCCGGGCTTCGGGGGGCAGTCGTTCATGCCCGAGACCATGCCGAAGCTCCGCTCGCTCGCCGACGAGGCGAAGCGCCGGGGATCGAGCGTCTGGCTCCAGGTCGACGGCGGCATCGGCGAATCGACGATCGCCCAGGCCGCCGAGGCCGGGGCCGACACGTTCGTCGCGGGGTCCGCGGTGTTCGGCGCCGACGACCCCGACCGTGCGATCCAGTCGCTGCGCGCCTCGGCCGCCCGCCACCGCCACTGAGCCCGCGGACAGCCCCACCCCCGCCGACCCGATACCCTGGAACCGTGAAAACTTTCGACGACCTGTTCGCGGAACTCAGCGCCAAGGCCGTCGAGCGACCCGCCGGCTCCGGCACCGTCGCTCAGCTGGATGCCGGCGTGCACGCCATCGGCAAGAAGATCGTCGAAGAGGCCGCCGAGGTGTGGATGGCCGCCGAGTACGAGTCCGACGAGGCCGCGGCCGAAGAGATCTCGCAGCTGCTCTACCACCTGCAGACGCTCATGCTCGCGAAGGGCCTGTCGCTCCAGGACGTCTACCGACATCTCTGAGCCGCGCTCGCCCTCCCCACGCTCACACAACACGAAAGCCCCCGTCATGCTGCGAATCGCCGTGCCGAACAAGGGGTCGCTCGCCGAGACCGCCGCCGAGATGCTCTCGGAGGCCGGGTATACCGGACGTCGCGACTCGAAAGACCTGTACACCGTCGACCCCGTGAACGAGGTCGAGTTCTTCTACCTCCGTCCGCGTGACATCGCGACCTACGTCGGCTCGGGCGCGCTCGACGTCGGCATCACCGGCCGCGACCTGCTGCTCGACGCCCGCATGCCCGGCGCCCGCGAGGTCGAGTCACTCGGCTTCGCCGGTTCCACGTTCCGCTTCGCCGGTCGACCCGGTCGCTTCACCGACATCGCCGACCTCGAGGGTCTGCGCGTCGCGACCGCCTACCCGGGCCTGGTCGACGCCTTCCTCGACGAGCGCGGCATCGCCGTCGACATCGTTCCCCTCGACGGGGCGGTCGAATCGGCCGTGCAGCTCGGAGTGGCGGATGCCGTGGCCGACGTCGTCTCGACCGGAACCACGCTGCGCCAGGCCGGTCTCGAGATCTTCGGGCCGGTGCTGCTCGAGTCCGACGCCGTGCTGATCGCCGGTCCCCAGGAGGCCGAGGGCACCGAGACGCTGCTGCGCCGCCTGCGCGGCGTGCTCGCCGCCCGCACCTACGTGCTGATCGATTACGACCTGCCCGCTCACCTGATCGAGCAGGCCGTCGCCGTGGCCCCGGGCCTGGAGTCGCCGACGATCTCGCCACTCCGCGACCCCGAATGGGTGGCCGTGCGGGTCATGAGCCCGCGCCGCGACGTCAACCAGGTCATGGACGCCCTCTACGCGATCGGCGCGCGAGCGATCCTCGTCACCGAGATCCTCGCCGCGAGGCTCTGATGACCCTCGCGCGTCGCGTCATCCCCTGCCTCGACGTCGCCGCGGGCCGCGTCGTCAAGGGCGTCAACTTCCTCGACCTGCGCGACATGGGCGATCCGGTCGAGCTCGCGAAGCTCTACTTCGAGCAGGGGGCCGACGAGGTCACCTTCCTCGACGTGACGGCGACGGTCGACGAGCGCTCCACGACCTACGACGTCGTGCGCCGCACGGCCGAGCAGGTCTTCATCCCGCTCACCGTCGGCGGGGGAGTGCGCTCGAGCGACGACGTCGCGCGCCTGCTCGCGGTCGGTGCCGACAAGATCGGCGTCAACTCGGCCGCGATCGCACGGCCTGCCCTGATCGACGAGATCGCCGACCGCTTCGGCGCGCAGGTGATCGTGCTCTCGCTCGACGTCAAGCGGGCGGCATCCACCCCCTCGGGCTTCGTCGTGACCACTCACGGCGGCCGCACCGAGACGACCCTGGACGCCCTCGAATGGGCGCGCGAAGCGGTCGAGCGCGGAGCCGGCGAACTGCTGGTCAACTCGATCGACGCCGACGGCACGAAGCACGGCTTCGACCTCGAGCTCGTGCGCCTCATGCGCCAGGTCGCCGCGGTCCCCGTGATCGCCTCGGGCGGGGCGGGCGCTCTCGAACACTTCGCCCCGGCCGTGCAGGCCGGCGCCGACGCCGTGCTCGCGGCATCCGTGTTCCACTCCGGCCAGCTCACCGTGGGACAGGTCAAAGACGCCATGGCCGCCGAAGGGATCGAGGTGCGCCGATGAGCGTCGACCGTGTGAAGTACGACGCCGACGGTCTCGTGGCCGCGGTCATCCAGCAGTTCGACTCGCGCGAGGTGCTGATGGTCGGGTGGATGGATGCCGAGGCCCTCAACCGCACGCTCACCACGGGCCGCGTGACGTTCTGGTCACGTTCGCGTCAGGAGTACTGGCGCAAGGGCGACACCTCGGGCCACATCCAGCTGGTCAAGGGCGCGCGCCTGGACTGCGACGGCGACACCCTGCTGATCGAGGTCGACCAGATCGGCGCCGCGTGCCACACGGGCGATCACACCTGCTTCGACGCCGACGACCTGCACCCGGTCGTGGGGGAGCGCTGATGCGTCGCGCGCGTTCCTCGGCGGTCCTCGCAATGCTCCTCGCCGGAGCGATCGGGGTCATCGCCTCGACGCAGACGTGGATCGACGTCACCCTCGACGACGGCGCGCAGCAGACGCTGGCCGTCCCGGGCGCCGAGGCGCTTCCGGTGCTCACTCCGCTGAGCCTTGCGGCCCTGGCCCTGGGCGCCGCCCTCTCGATCGTCGGTCCGGTGCTGCGCTACGTCTTCGGCGCGCTGGGGGTGCTCATCGCGGCGTTCGTGGGCTTTGGGACCGTTCAGATCCTGTTCTCGACTCCCGTCTCGGCGACGGCGGCGACCGTCACCGACGCGACGGGCATCTCGGGAACGGATGCCGTGGCCTCGCTCGTCTCGGGCCTGTCCCTGACCCCGTGGCCGACGGTGACGCTCATCGCTCAGGTCGTGCTGTTCGCGGCAGCCCTCTTCACTCTCGTCACCGCTCGCCGTTGGGCCTCCGGGGCGAGCCGCAAGTACCGCACGGCCGAAGAGGCGCGCACCGCCACGGGGCGCCCGCACGACGCGATCGACTCGTGGGACGACCTCTCGCGCGGCGACGACCCCACCGCCTGAGCGAACCTCGCGACATCGAGACGTCGGCGCCGGGAGCGCACCCCCGCTTCGGTAGACTGAACGGACGCTTTCCCCCGCGCTCGCGCGCGACTGTAAGGAGCCCCATGAGCAACCCCATCGGCGACCCCGGCCACGGACACTCGCCCGCCGCCTGGACGGCCGTGATCATCATGCTCGTCGCGTTCACGCTCGGCACGCTGTTCTTCTGGCTCGACATGCCCGTCATGGTGTGGGCCTCGGTGGGTCTGCTCGTCGTCGGCGCCATCGTCGGCTGGGCCATGACCAAGGCCGGCTACGGCGCGAACGGCGCGAAGTCCAACCCGAAGGCCCACTGATGGCGCTGGCCGATCTCACGGCCGGAGCGGTTGAGGACGCCGAGGAGCGCGCGCAGTCGCGACCCCTCGCCGAGGTCGAACGCGATGCTCTCGCGCAGACGCCGGCGCGCGACGCGCTGGCGATGCTCGCCCCCGGCGACCGCGTGAAGATCATCGCCGAGGTGAAGCGCGCGAGCCCGTCTCGCGGAGACCTCGCGGCGATCCCCGACCCCGCCCGTCAGGCGCGCCTGTACGAAGAGGGCGGTGCGTCCGCGATCTCCGTGCTCACCGAGCGCCGCAAGTTCAAGGGCAGCCTCGCCGATCTCGAAGCCGTTCGTTCGGCCGTGAGCGTCCCGGTGCTGCGCAAGGACTTCATCGCGACGCCCTACCAGGTGCTCGAGGCCCGCGCCTCGGGGGCAGACCTCGTGCTGCTGATCGTCGCGGCCCTCGACCAGAAGACGCTCACCGAGCTCTACGGTCTCGTCACCGACCTGGGCATGACCGCCCTCGTCGAGACGCACTCGGCCGACGAGCTCGAGCGTGCGTCGCAGCTGGGCGCGAAGCTCATCGGCGTGAACGCCCGCAACCTCTCGACCTTCGAGCTCGACCGCGACCTGTTCGGTTCGCTGGTCGAGCGTTTCCCCGCGGATGCCGTGAAGATCGCCGAATCGGCCGTCCTCGCCCCCGCCGATGTGGCGCACTACCGCGCGGCGGGTGCCGACGTCGTGCTCGTGGGCGAGGCCCTCGTCACCGGCGACCCCGTCGCCACGCTCCGCGCGTTCCTCCAGGAGACGTCATGACCACCGCTCCCACCCAGAACCTGCGCGATCAGAAGGGGCCGTTCTTCGGCGACTTCGGCGGGCGTTTCATGCCCGAATCGCTCATCGCCGCGATCGACGAGCTCACCGCGGTCTACGAGTCGGCAATGGCCGACCCCGCGTTCCACACCGAGCTGCGCGCGCTGCTGCACGACTACGCGGGCCGCCCCTCGGTGCTCACCGAGGTGCCGCGCTTCGCCGAGCACGCCGGAGGCGCGCGCGTCTTCCTCAAGCGCGAAGACCTCAACCACACCGGCTCGCACAAGATCAACAACGTGCTGGGCCAGGCGCTGCTGACCAAGCGCCTCGGCAAGACGCGCGTGATCGCCGAGACCGGTGCCGGTCAGCACGGCGTCGCCACCGCGACCGCCGCGGCCCTGTTCGGCCTCGAGTGCGTCGTCTACATGGGCGAGGTCGACACCGAGCGTCAGGCCCTCAACGTGGCCCGCATGCGCCTCCTCGGCGCCGAGGTGATCGCCGTCACGACCGGCTCGCGCACTCTGAAGGACGCGATCAACGAGGCCTACCGCGACTGGGTCGCCTCGGTCGAGACGACCAACTACATCTTCGGCACCGCCGCGGGCCCGCACCCGTTCCCGGCGATGGTGCGCGACTTCCAGAAGATCATCGGCGAAGAGACGCGCGCCGAGTTCCTCGAGCGCCTCGGCCGCCTCCCCGACGCCGTGTTCGCGTGCGTCGGCGGCGGCTCCAACGCGATCGGCATGTTCGACGCGTTCCTCGACGACGAGGGCGTGGCCCTCTACGGCGTCGAGGCGGCCGGCGACGGCGTCGACACCCCCAAGCACGCGGCCTCGATCGAGCGGGGTCGCCCCGGCGTCCTGCACGGCGCGCGCACCTACGTGCTGCAGGACGAAGACGGCCAGACCACCGAGTCGCACTCGATCTCGGCCGGCCTCGATTACCCCGGCGTCGGTCCCGAGCACGCGTGGCTCGCCGACATCGGCCGCGCGCAGTACATCCCGGCCACCGACGACGAGGCGATGCAGGCCCTGCGTCTGCTCTCGCGCACCGAGGGCATCATCCCGGCGATCGAGTCGGCCCACGCCCTCGCCGGAGCCCTGCGCATCGGTCGCGAGTTGGGTCCGGATGCCGTGATCGCCATCAACCTCTCCGGTCGCGGCGACAAGGACATGGACACCGCAGCGCGCTACTTCGACCTCTACGACGCCGAACACGCGCCGGAGGGCCCCGAGGGCGCCCCGCAGACGCGAGCGGCCGAGACCGTGGCATCCGCCCCCGGCTCGCCCGTCGACGTGACCCCGGCTCCGGACGCGGCCAGCGGCGCGGGAGTCGAGCTGTGACCTCTCGCGTCTCGGCGGCCATCGAGGCTGCCCACGCCGAGGGCCGCGGCGCCTTCGTCGGCTACCTCCCCGCCGGTTTCCCCGACGTCGCCACGAGCATCGAGGCGGCCGTCGCGCTGGCCGAGGCCGGAGCCGACGTCATCGAGCTCGGCCCGCCCTACAGCGACCCGGTGATGGACGGCCTGGTCATCCAAGAGGCGACGCAGACGGCGCTCGCGAACGGGTTCCGCATGCGCGACCTGTTCACGATCATCCGCGAGGTCACCGCGCGCACCGACGTGCCGATCCTCGTCATGACGTACTGGAACCTCGTCGAGCAGTACGGCGTCGACCGATACGCCGACGAGCTCGTCGCCGCGGGCGGTGCGGGCCTCATCACGCCCGATGTGACCCCGGATGCCGCGGCCCAGTGGATCGAGACGAGCACGCGCACCGGCCTCGACCGGGTGTTCCTCGCCGCCCCCACCTCGTCGGACGAGCGGTTGAAGATGATCGTCGAGGCCTCCACAGGCTTCGTGTACACCGTCTCGACCATGGGCATCACGGGGGAGCGCGCCTCTCTCGACGCCGCCGCGCGAAGCCTGGTCGAGCGCCTGCGCTCGTTCGGCGCCGAACACGCGTGCGTGGGCATCGGCATCTCGAACGCCGAGCAGGTGGCCGGAGTCGCGGAGTACGCCGACGGAGCGATCGTGGGGACGGCACTGGTCAAGGCGCTCCGCGACGGTGGCGTCGACGGCCTGTCGACCCTCGCGCGGGAGCTGTCTGCGGGCACCGCGCAGCGCGCCTAGACTCGAACCCATGACGTTCGCCCTCTCGAGCGCCGCCTCCGGCGTGCTCGCCAGCATCCCGAGCCCGACCATCTCGTACGTCGACCTCGGTCCGCTCCGCATCCACTTCTATGCCCTGTGCATCGTCGCGGGCATCATCGTCGCGATCTTCCTGACGAACGCCCGCCTGACACGTCGCGGCGCCGAGAAGTGGGTCGTCATCGACATCTGCCTGCTGGCCGTGCCGCTCGCGATCATCGTGGCGCGCATCTACCACGTCGCCACGCACGCGGGCTTCTATTTCGGCCCCGGCTCGAACCCCTGGAACATCACCCAGCCCGGCTCGGTCTGGGCGATCTGGGAGGGCGGCATCGCCATCTACGGTGCCCTCATCGGCGGCGCGATCGGCGCCGTCCTCGGGTGCAAGTGGACCGGCATCCGCTTCTGGACCTTCGCCGACGCGCTGGCGCCCGGCCTCATCATCGCCCAGGCCATGGGGCGCTTCGGCAACTGGTTCAACCAGGAGCTCTTCGGTCAGCCCACCGACCTGCCGTGGGGCCTCGAGATCGCTGCGGGAAACCCCGCCATTCCGGTCGGCCTGCCCGCCGGCACGCTCTTCCACCCCACCTTCGCGTACGAGGTCATCTGGAACCTCCTTGGTGCCGCTGTCATCCTGTACGTCGGCACGCGCTTCACCCTGCAGTGGGGCAAGCAGTTCGCGATCTACCTCGTCTGGTACTCCGCCGGTCGCATCGTGTGGGAGTCGATCCGCGTCGACCCGAGCGACATCATCCTGGGGCTGCGCACGAACGTGTGGGCCGCCATCTTCGGCGTGATCCTCGGCATCGTGATCTTCATCGTGCAGTCGCGCCGTCACCACGGCTACGAGCCCTCGCCGTACGTGCCGGGGCGCGAGTCGAAGGCTTCGGGGGCTGTAGACTCAGGCGACCCCTCTGACTTCGTCGACGTGAGCGAGCCGCCCGCGACGAGCGACACCGTCGGCACCAGCGCCACAAGCAGCCCCGCCACGAACTAACACTCTGGGCCGACGTCGTCCCATTCGAAGCATCAACGTGAGGACGGTTGATATGGCTTCCAGCCTGCGTTCCGACACCGTCGGAGGCGCATTCCCCGCCCGCCAGGGAATGTACGACCCGTCGTTCGAGAAAGACGCCTGTGGCCTCGCCATGGTCGCCACTCTCCGCGGCGAAGCCGGACACGACATCATCGATCTGGCGCTGACAGCGCTGCGCAACCTCGAGCACCGCGGTGCCATCGGGTCCGACGCGGGCACCGGTGACGGCGCCGGCATCCTGACCCAGATGCCCGACGCCTTCCTGCGTGCCGTCGTCGACTTCGACCTGCCGCCGGTCGGGGAGTACGCCGCGGGAATGATCTTCCTGCCGCTCGGTCACGACGAGCGTGCCGCGATGAAGGCGGGGATCGAAGAGATCGCGCGTCACGAGAACCTCGAGGTCCTCGGCTGGCGCGAGGTGCCGGTCGAGCCCGAGAACCTGGGCAAGCTGGCCTTCGAGGCGCGTCCCGCCTTCGAGCAGCTCTTCGTGTCGCGCCCGGCCACCGGCGACGAGCCGGCGCTGTCCGGCATCGCTCTCGACCGCCGCGTGTACCGCCTGCGCAAGCGTGCCCGTCACGAACTCGAGGCGTACTTCGTGTCGCTGTCGAGCCGGACGCTCGGCTACAAGGGCATGGTCACGACGCTGCAGCTCGAGCCGTTCTACCCCGACCTGCAGGACGAGCGCTTCGCCTCGGAGCTCGCGGTCGTGCACTCGCGCTACTCGACCAACACCTTCCCGTCGTGGCCGCTCGCGCAGCCGCTGCGCATGCTGGCGCACAACGGCGAGATCAACACGGTCAAGGGCAACCGCAACTGGATGCGCGCGCGACAGTCGCAGCTCGAATCCGAGCTGATCGGCGACGTCCGCCCGCTGCTTCCGATCTGCACCGAGGGCGCCAGCGACTCGGCATCCTTCGACGAGGTCCTCGAACTGCTGACCCTCACGGGCCGCAGCCTGCCTCACGCGATCATGATGATGGTCCCCGAGGCGTACGAGAAGCAGGCGACGATCGACCCCGCCCTGCGCGCCTTCTACGACTTCCACTCCATGCAGATGGAGCCGTGGGACGGCCCCGCCGCCCTGATCTTCACTGACGGCACGCTGGTCGGCGCGACCCTCGACCGCAACGGGCTCCGCCCGGGCCGCTGGACCGAAACCACCGACGGCCTCGTCGTCATCGGCTCCGAGACGGGCGTCCTCGACTTCGCGCCCGAGCGCATCAAGCGCCGCGGCCGCCTGCAGCCCGGTCGCATGTTCCTCGTCGACACGGCCCAGCGCCGCATCGTCGAGGACGAGGAGATCAAGTCCGACCTCGCCGCGCTCCACCCCTGGGGCGAGTGGGTCGACAAGGGCCGCGTCAAGCTCAGCGAGCTCCCCGAGCGCGAGCACATCGTGCACCCGATCGCCTCGATCACCCGGCGCCAGCGCACCTTCGGCTACACCGAAGAAGAGGTGCGCATGCTGCTCACGCCCATGGGCCAGGGCGGCACCGAACCGCTCGGCGCCATGGGCAGCGACGCACCCGTCGCCGTGCTCAGCGACCGTCCGCGCCTGCTCTTCGACTACTTCTCGCAGCAGTTCGCGCAGGTCACCAACCCGCCGCTCGACTCGATCCGCGAAGAGGTCGTCACCTCGCTCTCGCTGGGCCTCGGCCCCGAGCGCAACCTCCTCGATTGGGGCCCCGAGCACACCCGCACGGTGACGCTCGACTTCCCCGTCATCGACAACGACGAGCTCGCGAAGATCCAGCACATCGACACCGCCCTGCCCGGGCGCTCGTCGGTGACGATCCGCGGCCTGTACCGCGTCGAGGCCGGGCACAAGGGCCTGCAGAAGCGCCTCACGCAGATGTGCACCGAGGTCGACCAGGCCATCGAGGACGGCGCCGAGTTCATCGTGCTCAGCGACCGCGACTCGAACAAGGACCTGGCTCCCATCCCGTCGCTGCTCATGCTCGCGGCCGTGCACCACCACCTCATCCGCAAAGAGACCCGCATGAAGGTCGGTCTCGTGGTCGAGGCCGGCGATGTGCGCGAGGTGCACCACGTGGCGACCCTCATCGGTTACGGCGCCTCGGCGGTCAACCCGTACCTGGCGATGGAGACCGTCGAGTACCTCGTGCGCGCCGGCTTCATCACCAACATCACGCCCGAGAAGGCCGTCAAGAACCTGATCTACGCGCTCGGCAAGGGCGTGCTGAAGATCATGTCGAAGATGGGCATCTCGACCGTGTCGTCGTACGCCGGCGCCCAGGTGTTCGAGGCCGTGGGCCTGTCGCGCGACTTCATCGACGCGTACTTCACCGGCACCGAGACCAAGCTCGGCGGTGTGGGCCTCGACGTCATCGCGGCCGAGAACGCCGCGCGCCACGAGTACGCCTACCCGCAAGATGCAGCGGCCCGTGCGCACGAGCGCCTGTGGACCGGCGGCGAGTACCAGTGGCGCCGCGACGGTGCCCCGCACCTGTTCAACCCCGACACGGTGTTCCGCCTCCAGCACGCCACGCGCGAGCGTCGGTACGACATCTTCCGCGAGTACACGCAGCTGATCGACGACCAGGCGCATGAGCTGAAGACCCTCCGCGGTCTCTTCGGACTGCGCACGGGAACGCGACCCGCCGTCCCGATCGATGAGGTCGAGCCCGTCTCGGCGATCGTCAAGCGCTTCTCCACCGGTGCGATGAGCTACGGCTCGATCTCGAAAGAGGCGCACGAGGTGCTCGCCGTCGCGATGAACCGCATCGGCGGCAAGTCCAACACCGGTGAGGGCGGAGAAGACGTCGACCGTCTGCTCGACCCCGAGCGTCGCAGTGCCATCAAGCAGGTGGCATCCGGTCGCTTCGGGGTGACGAGCCTGTACCTGACCAAGGCCGACGACATCCAGATCAAGCTCGCGCAGGGCGCCAAGCCCGGCGAAGGCGGTCAGCTGCCGCCGACCAAGGTGTACCCGTGGGTGGCGCGCACGCGGCACGCGACCGCGGGTGTCGGGCTCATCTCGCCGCCGCCGCACCACGACATCTACTCGATCGAAGACCTCAAGCAGCTCATCTTCGACCTCAAGCGCGCCAACCCCTCGGCCCGCATCCACACCAAGCTGGTCAGCCAGTCGGGTATCGGTGCGGTCGCCGCGGGTGTCGCCAAGGCGCTCAGCGACGTCATCCTGGTCTCGGGCCAGGACGGCGGCACGGGTGCGAGCCCGATGAACTCGCTCAAGCACGCCGGCACCCCGTGGGAGCTGGGCCTGGCCGAGACGCAGCAGACGCTCATGCTCAACGGCATGCGCGACCGCGTGGTCGTGCAGGTCGACGGTCAGATGAAGACCGGTCGCGACGTCATCATCGGCGCACTCCTGGGTGCCGAGGAGTTCGGCTTCGCCACCGCTCCGCTCGTGGTCTCGGGCTGCATCATGATGCGCGTGTGCCACCTCGACACCTGCCCCGTGGGCGTCGCGACGCAGAACCCCGTGCTGCGTGAGCGCTTCACCGGCAAGGCCGAGTACGTCATCAACTTCATGGAGTTCATCGCGCAAGAGGTGCGCGAGTACCTCGCCGCCCTCGGCTACCGCTCGATCGACGAGATCGTCGGACGCGCGGAGCTGCTCGATGCCAACGAGGCGATCCAGCACTGGAAGGCCCGGGGCCTCAACCTCGCGCCCATCCTCGAAGGACCCCGCTTCGCCGAGGACGAGCCGCGCCGCCACGGGCGCAACCAGGATCACGAGCTCGAGGACCACTTCGACGTGCAGCTCATCGAGCGCGCGCAGGACGTCATCGCGCACGGGGGTCAGCTCACGATCGAGCTCCCGATCCGCAACACCGCGCGCGCCGTGGGGACCATGCTCGGCCACCACGTCACCAAGGCGCGGGGCGAGCACGGTCTGCCCGAGAACTCGATCGACGTGCGTCTGACCGGCTCGGCCGGGCAGTCGTTCGGCGCGTTCATGCCGGCCGGCATCACGCTGCGCCTCGAGGGCGACTCCAACGACTACGTCGGCAAGGGCCTATCGGGCGGCACGATCATCGTGCGTCCGCCGCGCGGCTCGAGCTTCGCGGCGTCCGAGAACGTCATCGCCGGAAACGTCATCGGCTACGGCGCCACGCAGGGGCAGATGTTCCTCAACGGCGTCGTGGGCGAGCGCTTCCTGGTGCGCAACTCCGGAGCGACGGCGGTCGTCGAGGGCGTGGGAGACCACGCGCTCGAGTACATGACCGGTGGTCTCGCCGTGATCCTCGGCGCCACGGGCCGCAACCTCGGCGCCGGCATGTCGGGCGGCCAGGCCTACGTCTACAAGCTCGACCGCGATCTCGTGAACCGCGAGGCCATGGCATCCGGTGAGCTCGAACTCGGTGCCCTCGGATCGGGGGATGCCGAGATCCTCCGCGACCTGCTCGAAAAGCACGTCGCAGAGACCGATTCCACCCTCGCCCGTCGTCTGCTGGACGACTTCGAGACCGAGGTGGACAACTTCGTCCGGGTGCTGCCGCGCGACTACGCCGCCGTGCTGCAGACCCGCCAGGAGGCGGTCACCGAGGGGCTCGACCCCGACGGCGACGTCGTCTGGAAGCGCATTCTGGAGGTGACGGGTGGCTGACCCGAAGGGCTTTCTCAAGGTCACGGAGCGCGAGCTCCCCAAGCGCCGGCCGGTGCCGGTGCGGATCATGGACTGGAAAGAGGTGTACGAGCCGGGTGATTCGGCCGTCATCAAGCGCCAGGCCGGTCGCTGCATGGACTGCGGCATCCCGTTCTGCCACAAGGGCTGCCCGCTCGGGAACCTGATCCCCGAGTGGAACGACCTCACGTGGCGCGGCGAGGGCCGCGCGGCCATCGAGCGCCTGCACGCGACGAACAACTTCCCGGAGTTCACCGGTCGTCTGTGCCCCGCGCCCTGCGAGAGCTCGTGCGTGCTCGGCATCAACCAGCCGGCCGTCACGATCAAGCAGGTCGAGGTCTCGATCATCGACGAGGCGTTCGGCAACGGTTGGGTCGAGCCCGAGCCGCCCGAGCGCCTGACCGGCAAGACCGTCGCCGTCGTGGGCTCCGGCCCCGCCGGCCTCGCCGCCGCCCAGCAGCTCACGCGCGCCGGCCACACGGTCGCGGTCTTCGAGCGCGACGACCGCATCGGCGGGCTGCTGCGCTACGGCATCCCCGACTTCAAGATGGAGAAGCGCCACCTCGAGCTGCGCCTGCGGCAGATGCAGGCCGAGGGCACGCGCTTCCGCGCCGGCGTCGAGATCGGCAAGGACGTCTCGTGGGGCGACCTCCGGGCGCGCTACGACGCCGTCGTGGTGGCCACCGGTTCGACGGTGCCGCGCGACCTCGCCATCCCCGGCCGCGACCTCGACGGCGTGCACTACGCCATGGAGTACCTCATCGAGGGCAACAAGGCCGTGGCCGGCGACCAGGTGCCGCACCAGATCACCGCCGAGGGCAAGCACGTCGTCGTCATCGGTGGTGGCGACACCGGAGCCGACTGCATCGGCACCGCCCACCGCCAGGGTGCGCTGAGCGTCACCAACCTCGCGATCGGCAAGCAGCCCCCGTCGGAGCGTCCGGCCGAGCAGCCGTGGCCGATGATGCCGAACCTGTTCGAGATGGCATCCGCTCACGAGGAGGGCGGGGAGCGCACGTTCCTCGCCTCGACCGTGGAGTTCCTCGGCAACGCCGCGGGAGAGGTGCGAGCGCTGCGCGTCGCCGAGACCGAGTACGTCGACGGCCGCCGCGTCCCCAAGAGCGGCACCGAGCGCGAGATCCCGGCCGACCTGGTCCTCATCGCGATGGGCTTCACCGGCCCTGAGCGCGAGCACCTCGAGAGCCAGCTCGGCACGCAGTTCACGAACCGCGGAAACGTGGAGCGCGACGCGACCTACGCCACCACCACCCCGGGGGTGTTCGTCGCCGGAGATGCCGGTCGCGGACAGTCCCTCATCGTGTGGGCCATCGCCGAAGGCCGCGCGGCCGCCGCCGAGGTCGACACGTTCCTCATGGGCGAGACGGTGCTGCCCGCGCCGGTGCGCCCGACCGATGTCGCCATCGGCCTCCTGCCCGCCTAAGCTGGCAAGGGCCGATCGGCCACTTCCCGAAAATTTCACGGAGCTTGAAACCGGATGAGACGCGCCAAGATCGTCGCAACACTCGGGCCCGCCACGTCGTCGTATGAGATGGTTCGCGCCATCATCGACGCCGGTGTGGATGTCGCCCGCCTCAACCTGAGCCACGGAGATTACTCCGTGCACGACGCCAACTTCGCCAACGTGCGCAAGGCGGCAGAAGACGCCGGACGCCCGGTCGCGGCCCTCGTCGACCTGCAGGGCCCGAAGATCCGCCTCGGCAAGTTCGAGAACGGTCCCCACGACCTGCTGCCCGGTGACATCTTCAAGATCACCATCGAGGACATCCTCGGCACCAAAGAGATCGTCGGCACGACCTTCAAGGGCCTGCCCCAGGACGTGCGCCCCGGCGACTTCCTGCTCATCGACGACGGCAAGGTCCGTGTCGAGGTCGTCGAGACCGACGGCACCGTCGTGACCACCAAGGTCATCGTCGGCGGCCCGGTCTCGAACAACAAGGGCATCAACCTGCCCGGCGTGGCCGTGAACGTCCCCGCACTGAGCGAGAAGGACGAGGCGGACCTCCGCTGGGGCCTGAACGCCGGCGCCGACCTCATCGCCCTGTCGTTCGTCCGCGATGCCAAGGACATCGAGCGCGTGCACGAGATCATGGCTGAAGAGGGGCGCTACGTGCCCGTCATCGCGAAGATCGAGAAGCCGCAGGCGGTCGACAATCTCGAGGAGATCATCGACGCCTTCGACGGCATCATGGTCGCCCGCGGTGACCTCGGTGTCGAGCTGCCCCTCGAGGCCGTCCCGATCGTGCAGAAGCGCGCGGTCGAGCTCGCCCGCCGCATGGCCAAGCCCGTCATCGTCGCGACGCAGATGCTCGAGTCGATGATCAACAGCCCGGTCCCCACGCGCGCCGAGACCAGCGACGTCGCCAACGCCGTCCTCGACGGTGCGGACGCGGTTATGCTCTCGGGCGAGACCAGCGTCGGCGACTACCCGGTCGTGGTCGTCGAGACCATGGCGCGCATCGTCGCGTCCACCGAGGAGCACGGTCTCGAGCGCATCGCGCCGCTGACCAACAAGCCCCGCACGCAGGGTGGCGCCATCACGCTCGCCGCTGTCGAGGTGGCCGACTTCGTCGAGGCGAAGTTCCTCTGCGTGTTCACCGAGTCGGGTGACTCGGCGCGCCGCATGTCGCGTCTGCGTTCGACCATCCCGATGATCGCCTTCACGCCCGAGCCCGGCATCCGCCGTCGCCTCGCGCTGACGTGGGGCGTGCGCTCCACGCTGGTGGAGCACGTGTCGCACACCGACAAGATGTTCCTGCAGGTCGACGACTACCTGCTCTCGCACAAGCTGGCCGAGGTGGGGGACAAGGTCGTCGTGATCTCCGGTTCCCCTCCCGGAATCGCGGGCTCGACGAACGACCTGCGCGTCCACCGCGTGGGCGACGCCGTGCACGGCGCAGCGCCCGTCTACAAAGAGGTCTGAGCCTCGATGACGCGCGCCGGGTCCGCCCGGCGCGCGTCTTCGTGTTCCCACCCCGGTCTCGCCGCCGGTAAGTTGGGAGGGCAACACCTGCCGGTGTGGCGGAATGGCAGACGCGGGGCACTCAAAATGCTCTGTCGAAAGACGTGTGGGTTCGAGTCCCACCACCGGTACCCGTGACAGCACCCGAGTGATGGGGGCTGCGATCCGGGGCTTCTGGCCCCCGCAGACTTAGGATGGTTCCGTGACTGATCAAGAAGCCGTTCCGGCCAGCGCTCCGGCCGCTCCCCGACGCGTCGTCGTCGCGGAAGACGAGTCGCTCATCCGCCTCGACATCGTCGAGATCCTCCGCGACAACGGCTTCGACGTCGTCGGCGAGGCCGGCGACGGAGAGACCGCCGTCCAGCTCGCGACAGAGCTGCGCCCCGATCTGGTGATCATGGACGTCAAGATGCCGCAGCTCGACGGTATCAGCGCCGCCGAGAAGCTCAGCAAGAACCACATCGCCCCGGTCGTGCTGCTCACCGCCTTCAGCCAGAAGGAGCTCGTCGAGCGGGCCAGCGAGGCCGGCGCTCTGGCGTACGTGGTCAAGCCCTTCACCCCGAACGACCTGCTCCCCGCGATCGAGATCGCCCTCGCCCGCTACGAGCAGATCATCACGCTCGAGGCCGAGGTCGCCGACATGGTCGAGCGCTTCGAGACCCGCAAGCTCGTCGACCGGGCCAAGGGCCTTCTCAACGAGAAGATGGGTCTGAGCGAGCCCGAGGCCTTCCGCTGGATCCAGAAGGCGTCGATGGACCGCCGCCTCACCATGCAGGACGTCGCCAAGGCGATCATCGAGCAGCTGGCCCCCAAGAAGGGCTGAGCGAGACCTCTTCGAGAATGGATGCCACTGAGGTGGCATCCATTTCTCGTTTCCGCCGTGAGATTCGGGGCGGTCAGCGTCCGGGGACGTCCTTGATCATGTTCGTGATCCGGATGGTCGAGCACCGACGACCCTGTTCGTCGGACACCGCGATCTCGTGCACCGTGAGCGAACGGCCCAGGTGGATCGGGGTGCACACACCCGTAACGATGCCCGACGTGGCCGAGCGGGTGTGCGTGGCGTTGATGTCGATGCCGACCGCGAGCTTGCCCGACCCCGCGTAAAGGTTCGCCGCCATCGAGCCCAGCGACTCGCCGAGGACGACGTACGCACCGCCGTGAAGCAGGCCGACCGGCTGCGTGTTGCCCTCGACCGGCATGGTCGCGACGCTGCGCTCCACCGAGAACTCGACCCACTCGATGCCCATCTTCTCGGCGAGGGCGCCCATGCCGCGCTCCTTCGCCCAGTCGAGGCCGGGGGACGTGTCGGGAGTCGTGGAGGTCATCATCGCCTTCGTCGATCGGGCCGGGGCCGGGGGAGTGTCCGTGGTTCTCGTTACGCTGGAGGGGTGACGGATGCCGAAAAGCCTACTCTCCTCGTCGTCGACGGCCATTCGCTGGCGTATCGGGCGTTCTACGCCCTGCCGGTCGACAACTTCTCGACCAAGGACGGCCAGCACACCAACGGCATCTACGGGTTCCTGTCGATGTTCGTGAACCTCGTGAAGGCCGAGAAACCCACGCATCTCGCCGTGGCGTTCGACACCTCGCGGCAGTCGTTCCGGACCCGCGAGTACGCCGAGTACAAGGCCAACCGCAGCGAGTCGCCCGCCGAGTTCAAGGGGCAGATTCCGCTGCTGCAGGACTGCCTGCGCGCGATGGGCGTACCGGTGCTGGCGAAAGAGGACTTCGAGGCCGACGACATCCTCGCCACGCTCGCGACGCAGGGCGAGCAGCAGGGCTTCGAGGTGCTCGTCTGCTCGGGAGATCGCGACACCATCCAGCTCGTCACCGATGACGTCACGCTGCTCTACCCGAACGTCCAGGGCGTCTCGCAGCTCAAGCGCTACGACACCGCAGCCGTGATCGAGAAGTACGGCCTGCCGCCCGCGCAGTATCCCGAGATCGCCGCTCTCGTGGGCGAGACCAGCGACAACCTGCCCGGCGTGCCGAAGGTGGGAGAGAAGACCGCGGTCAAGTGGCTCACCCAGTGGGGCTCCCTCGATGCGCTGCTCGACAACGCCGACAAGATCACCGGCGTGGTGGGCGGCAACCTCCGCGAGCACATCGACGGCGTGCGCCGCAACCGCGCACTCAACCGCCTGCTGCGCGACGTCAAACTGCCCGTCGGCCCCGGCGACCTCAAGATGCACCCGCTCGATGCGCAAGCGGTTCGCGACATCTTCGCGCGCCTGGAGTTCCGCACCCTGCTGCCGCGCGTTTTCGACGCCCTCGGCGGTGACGCGGGCATCGTCGAAGAGCAGCGCCCCACCGCGACCGCTCCGACACCCTCGCGGCTCGACGCCACGGCCCTCGCCGCATGGACGGCCGCAGCAACCGGCGAGGTCGGGGTCACCGTCACACTGGCCGGCGGCGCGCCCACCGCGATCGGACTCGCCTCGGGCGACGCCGCGGTCGAGGCCGAGTGGTCGTCGGCGGTGCGCGACGCGCTGGCCGAGTGGCTGGCATCCGACGCTCCCAAGGTCTTCGCCGATGCGAAGCCGCAGATCAAGGCGCTCGCTCGCGAGGGTGTGGCCGTCGGCGGCGTGGCGTTCGACGTGATCCTCGCCGGGTGGCTCGTGCGCCCGAGCTTCCCCGACAAGACGCTCGGCGATCTCGTGGAGCGCATGCTCGACGAGAAGCTGCCGGTCGCCGATCCGACCCAGTTGGTTCCCGAGACCGAGGGCGCGACCCCGAGCCAGCTGTCGTGGTTCACGCGCCGCGTCGCCGAGGCGCAGCGCGCCGATATGCCCGAGTCGGTCGCGAGCGTGCTCGACGACATCGAGCTGCCGACCCTCACCGCCCTGGCCGACATGGAGCTCGCGGGTGTCGCGGTGTCGCACGAGAAGCTCTCGAGCTTCTCGGCCGAGCTCGGGGCCCGCGCCGACGCCCTCGCCCGCGACGCCTACGCCGCGATCGGACACGAGGTGAATCTCGGTTCGCCCAAGCAGCTGCAGGAGGTCCTGTTCGACGAGCTGCAGCTGCCGAAGACCCGCAAGACCAAGAGCGGATACACGACGGATGCCGCGGCCCTCGCCGACCTGCAAGAGAGTGCCGATCACCCGTTCCTCGACCTGCTGCTGCGCCACCGCGAGGCCACGAAGCTGAAGCAGATCATCGACGCGCTCGACACGGCCACGGGTGCCGACGGTCGCATCCACACCACCTACGTGCAGACCGGCAGCCAGACGGGGCGTCTGTCGAGCACCGACCCGAACCTGCAGAACATCCCCATCCGCACCGAAGAGAGCCGTCGCATCCGCGCGGCGTTCGTGGTGGGCGAGGGCTACGAGACGCTCCTGACCGCCGACTACTCGCAGATCGAGATGCGCATCATGGCGCACCTGTCGGGCGACCCCGGGCTCATCGAGGCCTTCAACTCGGGTGAAGACCTGCACCGCTTCGTCGGCGCACGCGTCTTCGGCGTCGAGCCCGCCGAGGTCACCCCGGCCATGCGCACAAAGGTCAAGGCGATGTCGTACGGCCTGGTCTACGGCCTGTCGGCGTTCGGCCTGTCGAAGCAGTTGCGCATCGAGCAGTCCGAGGCCAAGAAGCTCATGCTCGAGTACTTCGCCCGCTTCGGCGCGGTGCGCGACTACCTGCGCGGCTCGGTCGAGCAGGCCCGCCAGGACGGCTACACCGAGACGATCTTCGGTCGGCGCCGGCCGTTCCCCGACCTCACGAGCATGAACCGCGTGCTGCGCGAGAACGCCGAGCGCGCCGCCCTCAACGCGCCGATTCAGGGCAGCGCCGCCGACATCATGAAGGTCGCACTGTTCCACATCCAGCGCGATCTCGCCGACGCCGAGCTGCGCTCGCGCGTGCTGCTGCAGATCCACGATGAGCTCGTCGTCGAGGTCGCGGCAGGGGAGTGGGATGACGTCGAGAAGATCGTGCGCGCGCGCATGGCCGACGCCGCCGACCTCTCGGTTCCGCTCGACGTGCAGATCGGCCGCGGCGGCGACTGGGACGAGGCCGGGCACTAGCACCCGCGTCGCCGCGCCCCGACACGAAGCCCGGGGCGCGGCATCCCGAACCGCCGATGCCGCGGGTCATGGTTGCTCACAGTCGCGCCGGGGCACGGCATCCCGAACCACCCGAAGGGGGGCGTGCGCGGGCGCCGCGCCTTCCCTAGGCTCGGAGGATGACTGAGGCACAACGCACCCCCACGCCGATCGACACGATCGCGGACGCGTGGGTCGACACCCTGGCGGAGAAGGACCCGACGCTCGCGACCTACATCGGCCGTTTCGAGCACAACGGGCGCTTCGGCGACTACGGCCCCGAGGGCGCCGACGCCCTCGTGTCGGAGGCGCGCTCGACGAAGTCCGCACTCGAGGCGGCCGAAGCGACCGACGCGATCGACACCGTCACCAAGATGGACCTGGTGCGCGAGCTCGACCTCAAGATCGAGCAGCACGAGGCGAAGACGAACCTGCGCGACCTGAACGTCATCGCGTCTCCCGCGCAGGACATCCGCTCGACGTTCGACCTCATGCCCACCGCGACGGTCGACGACTGGTCCACGATCTCCGACCGCATGAAGGCCCTACCTGCTGCCATCGACGGGTACGTCGCGACGTTGCGCCAGGGCATCGCCGAGGGGGTGGTGCCCGCGCGCCGTCAGGTGAGCGAGGTCGTGACGCAGATCGCGCGCTACACCTCCGACACGGGCTTCTTCGCCGAGTTCGTCGGAGACGCCGCCCCCGAGGAGGGGCAGCTCCCCGCCTCGCTCGCCCGGGACCTCGCCGAGAACTCCAACGCGGCACGGGTCGCCTACGACGGTCTGGCGTCGTTCCTGTCGAAGGAGCTCGCACCGGCAGCGGGCGAGGTCGACGCGGTCGGCCGCGAGGTGTACGCCCTGCAGTCGCGGCACTTCCTCGGCGCCGAGGTCGACCTCGACGAGACGTACGAGTGGGGTGTCGAAGAACTCGCCCGCATGGTCGCCGAGCAGGAGGCCATCGCGAACGAGATCCTGCCGGGCTCCACGGTCGAAGAGGCCGTGGCGTTCCTCGAGAGGGACGAGTCGCGCAAGCTCCGCGGCACCAAGGCCCTGCAGGAGTGGATGCAGCGCACGAGCGACAAGGCCGTCGAAGAGCTCGGCCGCACGCACTTCGACATCGCCGAGCCGATCCGCCACCTCGAATGCATGATCGCCCCGACGAACGAGGGCGGCATCTATTACACCGGCCCCACCGACGACTTCTCGCGCCCCGGCCGCATGTGGTGGTCGGTGCCCGAGGGCGTCGACACCTTCGACACCTGGCGCGAGCTGACCACGGTCTACCACGAGGGCGTTCCGGGCCACCACCTGCAGATCGCCCAGGCCGTGCACAACCGCGCCGAGCTCAACTCGTGGCGCCGCCTGCTGGCCGGCACGAGCGGGCACGCCGAGGGCTGGGCACTGTACGCCGAGCGCCTGATGGAGCAGCTCGGCTACCTCGACGACCCGGCCGACCGCCTGGGTATGCTCGACGGTCAGCGCATGCGCGCCGCTCGCGTGGTGCTCGACATCGGCGTGCACCTGCAGAAGCCCCGCCTCGACGGCACCGGCACGTGGGACCACGACTACGCGCTCGCGTTCATGCTGAAGAACGTCAACATGAGCGAGGAGTTCGTGCGCTTCGAGGTCAACCGCTACCTCGGCTGGCCGGGACAGGCCCCGTCGTACAAGGTGGGCCAGCGCATCTGGGAGCAGGTGCGCGACGAGGAGCAGCAGCGCCGCGGCCCCGACTTCTCGATGAAGCAGTTCCACACGCGGGCGCTCGACATCGGCGGCGTGGGTCTCGACACGCTGCGCGCGGCTCTGGCCTCCGCCTGATCTCCCCGAGGGGCGTCGCTTCGGCGGCGCCCCTCGGCGATGCGGGGGAATACTCCGCCGTCGCGTAAAGTTCATTCATCCGAATGCAAGGAGATCCCATGGACGCCCGCCCCCTCGAGCTCGGACTCGACACCTTCGGAGACATCTCGCGCGGCCCCGACGGGTCGCTGCTGTCGGACGCGCAGACCATCCGCAACGTCGTCGACCAGGCGGTGCTCGCCGACCAGGTGGGCCTGTCGTTCTTCGGAGTGGGGGAGCACCACCGCAAGGACTTCGCCGTCACCAGCCCCGAGATCGTGCTGGCCGCCGCGGCCGCCCGCACGAACAACATCCACCTCGGAACCGCGGTGACCGTCCTGTCGAGCGACGACCCGGTGCGCGTGTACGAGCGTTTCGCGACGCTGGATGCCGTCTCGAACGGCCGCGCCGAGGTCATCCTCGGGCGCGGGTCGTTCATCGAGTCGTTCCCGCTGTTCGGCTACGACCTCGCCGACTACGAGCAGCTGTTCGAGGAGAAGCTCGAGCTGTTCTCGCACCTGCTCACCGAGAAGCCCGTCACCTGGTCGGGCCGCACGCGCGCCGCGCTGCAAAATGCCAATGTGTACCCCAAGACCGAGACAGGCCTGACCGCCTGGGTCGGGGTCGGCGGTTCTCCCGAGTCGGTGGTGCGCACGGCCCGCTACGGCTACGGTCTGGTCCTCGCGATCATCGGCGGGTCCGCCGCTCGGTTCCGCCCGCACGCCGACCTCTACCGTCGGTCGCTGCAGGAACTCGGCAAGCCGCAGATGCCCATCTCGGTGCACTCGCCCGGCCACGTCGCCGAGACCGACGAGCAGGCCTGGGACGAGGCGTTCGAGGGCGTCGCCGAGCTGAACAACACGATCGGACGCGAGCGCGGCTGGCCCGAGTACAACCGCATGCGGTTCCAGCACGATGTCGGACCCGAGGGCTCGATGTACGTCGGCTCGCCCGAGACGGTCGCCCGGAAGATCGCCGCGACCGTGCGGGCGCTGGGCAACTCCCGCTTCCAGATGAAGATCGCGAGCGGGTCGATCTCGCACGACCGCTTGATGTCGAGCATCGAGCTGTACGGCACGCGCGTGTGCCCCCTCGTCGAGGAGATGCTCGCCGAAACCTCCACGCCGGTCGACGCTCCCGGCATCCGGTGACCACGACCACCGACACCATCCGGGTGTCCGAACGCCTCGACGCTCTGCCGTTCACCCGCCGCCACGGGCGGATCCTCGGCGGATCGGGCCTGGGGTGGGCTCTGGATGCCATGGACGTCGGCCTCATCTCGTTCGTCATCGCCGCTCTCAGCGTGCAGTGGCAGCTGGCGCCGACCGAGGCGTCGTGGATCGCGTCGGCGGGCTTCGCCGGTATGGCGATCGGAGCGAGCGTGGGCGGGCTGCTGGCCGACCGGTTCGGGCGCCGTCACGTCTTCGCGCTGACGCTGCTGGTGTACGGCGTGGCCACCGGGGCGAGCGCGCTGGTGGGTGGTCTCGCAGCCCTGCTCGTCCTGCGCTTCGTCGTGGGTCTCGGGCTCGGGGCGGAGTTGCCGGTGGCATCGACCTACGTCAGCGAGTTCGCGCCCGCCCGCATGCGGGGTCGACTCATCGTGTTCCTCGAGGCGTTCTGGGCCGTCGGATGGACGGCCGCGGCGCTCATCGGCTACCTCGTGGTGCCGTCGTCCGCCGATGGCTGGCGATGGGCCTTCGCCCTCGGCGCCATTCCCGCCGTCTACGCGCTCATCGTGCGGTGGGGTCTTCCCGAGTCGCCGCGGTGGCTGGCGTCTCGCGGCCGCAACGCCGAGGCGATCGTCATCGTGCGCGATCTCGAGGCCGCAGCCGGTCGGATCGCGCTCGAAGCGTCGACGGAGGGAGTCTCGGCATCCGCTCCCGCCGACCGTCCCCGGGTCCGGGCCCTGTGGGCACCGGCACTGCGGGCGCGCACGGCGAGCCTGTGGGTGCTGTGGTTCTGCCTGAACTTCTCGTACTACGGGGCGTTCATCTGGATTCCGACCATCCTCGTCGCGCAGGGCTACGACCTCGTGCGCTCGTTCGGTTTCACGCTCATCATCACGCTCGCGCAACTGCCCGGGTACGCCGTCGCCGCGTGGCTCATCGAGGCCTGGGGCCGGCGCGCGACCCTCGCGACCTTCCTCGCCGGTTCCGCCGTCGCCGCGGTGCTGTTCGGTACGGCGACCGGAGAGGTGGCGGTCATCGCCGCCGGCATGGCCCTGTCGTTCTTCAATCTCGGCGCGTGGGGCGCCCTGTACGCCGCGACCCCCGAGACCTACCCGACCGCGCTGCGCGCGACGGGGTCGGGCTGGGCCGCGGGCGTCGGACGCATCGCCTCGATCCTGGCGCCCCTCGCCGTGCCGCCGCTGCTCGGCGTCGGGGGAGCGCCGCTGCTGTTCGTGGTGTTCGCGGCGTTCTTCGCCGTGGCCGTGGTCGCGGCACTGTTCCTGCGCGAGCAGCGCGGGAGATCCCTGACCTAGCCCCTCTGCGCGCCCGCGTAGGCTCGTGTCATGGCATCCGTCCGCTACGTCGCGATCGGCGACTCGTTCACCGAAGGCGTCGGCGATGAGTTGCCCGACGGCACCGTCCGAGGGTGGGCCGACCTGGCCGCACAGGGATGGGCGGATGCCGCGGGGGAGCCCATCGAATACGCGAACCTCGCGATCCGCGGCAAGCTCATCGAGCCCATCGTCGCTCAACAACTCGAGCCGGCGCTGGCGCTCAAGCCGACGCACCTGTCGTTCAACGGCGGCGGCAACGACATGCTGCGTCCGCGCACGGGCATCGACCGCATCGTCGACCTGTTCGACCACGTCGTGCGCCGGTGCGACGAAGAGGGGGTGCGTCTGATCGTGCTCTCGGGGGCGAACCCGTCGGCGGGGCTCCCGCTCGGCAAGCTCATCGAGGCGCGCGGCGACCGCCTGTCGCACGCCGTCGAGAAGCGTCTCGAAGCGCGCCCCGACGTGCTCACCGCCTACAACTGGTTCGACCGCGAGCTGGCGGGCGGGGAGTTCTGGTCCGTCGACCGGCTGCACATGAACGCGCGCGGCCACCACCGCGTCGCCGCCCGGGTGATCGAGTCGGTCGGGCTCACACCGCCCGCCGAGTGGTGGCATCTGCGCGAGATCCCCGAGACCGAGCGGCTGAAGGGCACCGCCTACTACCGCGAGCACGTGGCACCGTGGGTGCGTCGCCGGCTCACCGGCACCTCGTCGGGCGACAACCGTCAGGCGAAGTTCGGCGGCGGCTGGGTGGAACTCACGCCGGGAGGCTGAGGGCGGTCGGAGCGACGCGGGTCGGGGACGTACCCGGCCGCGTGGACCATGGCCGATCTCTCGGCTTTCCCTTCTGGTCTCGGATTCCCCCCGACGGACACAGCTCTGTGAGACTGCTCGTTCTGATCAGGGCGCGCGACAGTCCGCCGTCAGCGAGAAGTGCATCAGCCCGTCAATGCTCGAGCGATCGCGGGCCGACAGACGTATCACCCCGTTGTACCGCAGGTCTTCCTGCATGGCGCGGTCCTTCGAGTAGCCCTCGGCGCTCCACGCATCGAGAATCGCGGCGTAGGAGGCAGCGTTGTCCGCGGTGCGGACGGTCATATCGTGGCTGGTCGTTCCGTCACACGGCAGGTCGGATGCCGCGGGCGCGGTCACCGGTACTCCCTCGGCATCCGTCATCGGCGTCGCTGCCGCTTCGATGGTCAGCTTCGCCATGCGCGCAATCTCATCGCGGGAGTCGGACACCGGAGCCGGCGCGGGGCCCTCGTCGACCGTGGTGACCGGGGAAGGGGATGCGGAAGGGCGAGCGGCCACCACTCCGCCTGCAAGGCCGCACTCGGTCTCATCGACCAGCCGTGGGAGGACGAAGGCCGGTTCGGTCGAGGTGCTGAGGCGCTCCCACGCGTTGTCGAACGTGTTCCAGATTCGCAGCGTGTCGCCGCTGGTCACGGCGATGTAGGACTGCTGCTGGAACGGCTTATGCCCGTCGTCGACGGACGTGCTGCCGACGGAGGTGCCGATCACCCCCTCCACGCGGCGCACCTCGCCCGCGGCGAGGAAGAGGAAGCTGCGCTCGCTCACGACGTAACCGGTTTCGCATCCGTTCGCCACGATGGGGGTCACCGACTCGTCCGTGAGGGTGAAGCCGAAAGCGGCCACCACTGCCGCCGCCGCGACGATCGCCCGGAGCGGACCAAGCAGCACCCACCACCACCTGCGCGCGCGGACGGCGAAGACGATCACGCTCAGCGTCACCGTGGATGCCATGAGGCACGCAGCGACAAGCACGCCGCCCGTCCAAGGCCCGACGACCACCTCGCGCCCGCCCGCACTGTCCGCCGAAATGGGCATGACCACGAGGATCACCCCCGCGAACACCAGGTACGCGAGGCTCGCCACGACCGCTGTCCGGCGGCGCCCCGCGCTCACACCCCGCTCGGCGACCGGCGCCCCCACGTCCACTGTCACATCGCCACTCTGGCAGCGATCCCTGGACGACCCCCGCACACCGCGCCCATGGGTTCGAGGAGCAGACTGAGCACATGACTCTCGCACTCGTCACCGGAACCACCAGCGGCATCGGCCTGCATACCGCCATCCAGCTTGCGCAGCAGGGAGTGACGGTCATCGCCACGGTCCGCGACACCGCGCGCGCCGATGCCCTGCGCTCGGCGGCATCCGAGGCGGGTCTCGAGCTCGACATCCGGGCCTTGGACGTGACGGATGCCGCGGCCTCCCGTGCGCTGATCGAGGCGGCGGGTCCGATCGACATCCTCGTGAACAACGCCGGACGGGGCGCTGTGGGCACCCTCGAGCAGATGAGCGACGAGGACCTGCAGGAGCAGTTGGAGACCAACTACCTCTCGGTCGCGCGCCTGACCCGTCTCGTCCTGCCCGGCATGCGCGAGCGGGGGAGCGGACGCATCGTCACGGTCACCAGCGTCGGGGGAGCGGTGGGCCAACCGTTCTCGGACGCGTACTGCGCCGCCAAGTTCGCCGTCGAGGGGCTCATGCAGTCGCTCGCCCCGGTCGTCGCCCCCTTCGGCATCGACGTGTCGATCGTCGAGCCCGCCGCCGTCGCGTCGTCGTTCGTCGACTCCGTCCACCGCGCCGCCCCCGGGCCCTACGCCGAGCAGCAGCAGGCGTACCTCGACCGCGCGGCGACCTCGTTCGCGTCCGCGCAATCTGCGGAGGATGCCGCGAAGACGGTCGTCGAGGCCTCGACGACGTCCGCGCCGCGCTTCCGCTGGCAGACCTCCGATGCGGCGACCCAGTTCGCCGGCCTGTCTCTGGCGGACCTCGACGGATCGCGAGTGCTGGGCATGACCTCCGGCTGGGTGCGGCGCGACTGAACCACGCCCGCGCCCCGGTTACCGTGGGATCCATGACGCGCGTGTGGCTGGATGCGATGGAGTGGGCGTGTTGCGGTGATCCGTTCAGCGTCGGCGACGACGTGGACTTCGTGATCGAACACCGGACGCCCTTCGACGGTTTCGTCCGTCAGTTGGGTGCCGAGCTGGCCGCGACGGTGGACGCCTTCGAGGCACGGCATCCCGAGGGCTCCACCGACGATCGAGTGCTCGGACGGGTTACGCGCGTACAGATCGTCGTGCAGGAGTCGATCGAGAGCTTCGCCCTCCGTCGACCCGGACACGGTGCCCCTCCGGATGCCGAGATGCCCGCCGAAGGGGAACTTTGGCCGCTTCCGGGCCGGGACCTCGGGAACGGGTTCTTCATCGGCAACCGCCCCTCGCGGTGGATGCGGGTGTCCGCGCCCGTGCCGGAGGCGGTCGAGCTCGTGCCCAGCCACAGCGTCCCGGGGGAGCGGCCGGAATCGGACGATCGGGTCACGGAAGACGAGCTCAACGGACCCGAGCCCTCCGAACGCCGTCTGCGGATCCGCAGAGGGTGGCTCGTCGACGTCGAAGAGACGCACCTCTAGGACGGCGTCACCGCGGGCTCCCAGGAGCACACGGCATCGACCAGCTCCCTCACCGTCGACCGACTGTCGAGGCGCAGGACGGGCTTGCCGATCGTCGCCAACCACCCGTCGTGTTCGGCCCGACTGCGGCCGTCGAAGGCCGGGTCGTCGTACCCCTCGGCCCAGGTCTTGAACTCGTGCCAGGCGTCGTCGTCATGCGGCAGGCCCCCGCGTCGGACGACCTCGCGGGCTTCGAGGCGGCGGAGCCTCTCCGCGGGGTCGAGCGCGACGAAGACGATCGCGTCGCACTCCGCGACGACCGACTCTCCCCACCCGAGCATCGAGCCCGAGAGCACCCACGCGGGGCGGCCGACGAAGATCTCGCGCATCAACGCCACCCGTTCCGCGTCGCCTCTCTTCCGCGTGAACGGGGGAGTGGTCGGCATCCAGAAATAGTCGTCGGCGTCGGCATGCGGCACCGCCCAGTGCGCGGCCAACGCGTCGCCCAGCGTCGTCGTTCCGCTGCCGCTGCCACCGAGAATGTGGACGCGTGATGGACGCATCGTGCCCCTTTTCGTTCGAGCCGGCGTGACGATCATCCATCAGAATCGTGTGCCCACCGAGTCGTCTCGGTGCGGAGAGCCGAGCGCTTCTCCGCACAGGCGGGGGAGCGGATGCCAGGTGGTTTCGGCAGCGCGAACCAGCGACGTCGTTACTTCTCGGTGGGCGACGTTCCCGAATGCCCCGACCAAACGGCGCGCGCACCGCTGTCTCCAACCAGAAGAGGGTGGGCGGGAAGCCCGAACGCGGCCCCGCGGCTCTCACTCCAGTCAGGGCGTGGCGTACACCAGCGGAAGCCGGTCAACGACCCGCCGTCCGCGTTGGTGGGACGGAGAGGGGAGTGGCCCGACAGCCCGACCGGCGCGATGGATGCCGCGGCCGAATGGAACGCGGCCAAGCGCAACCAGCGGCCCGTTGCGCCGGGACGCGAGACGGCCGAGCCCGATCCCGAGCTGTGGGGTCGGTACACCGCCGAGCTGGGCGAGCTGCGGGAAACGCTGCGCTCGGTTCCGCTCGACGACCGCGACACGTGGGCGCGCGTCGCGCGGCAGACGTCGGGAGCGTTTGCGGCGTGGTCGAACGCCGTCGAGGAAGTACCCGGCGACCTCGCCGCGGCATCGGACGAGCTGGCGAAGTCGGCGCAGACCTACCGCGGCCACACGAAGCCCCAGAAGGCGGGGCGGGTGTCGGCCGGCGGCGCGGCGATGCTCCTTGCCAGCGCCGTCCGAGGTGGTCAGGGAACCGCAGCGCAAGCCGCGATGCTGCGCCAGCTCATGAACCTCACCCAGGCCGTCTATGACGCCGCCAAGGCCGCGCAGCAAGCACGGCACGCGGAAGCGATCGCCACCGACGTTCGGACACGGCTGGCCCGCGTTCGTGCCGCCCTGCCGGCGACGTCGGCCACCGCGGCCACGGTCGCGGCCACGAGGACCGAGCCGCGACGCATCGACATGTCTTCGGTGGTCGACGAGGTCACGCGCGAGGCGCTGGACAAGATGAACCGGGCCGAGGAGAACCGACGGAAGGGAACGACCTCGCCGCTCCCCTCGACGATCGAACCGACCCGACCCCGCACGACAACAACCCCGCGGCCCGACCGAGGCCCAGAACGATGAGAGGAGCACGCCATGGCCGATGAGAGCGACGGCATTTCCGAAGCGTTCGAGGGGCAGCTCCGCGTCGCGGTGACCGCCGCCGGCCGCGTGGGCGAAATCGTCGCCCGACAGCGCGAGGAAGCAGCTCGACGAGCCCAGGCCGAGAGCCAGCAACAAGCCCGCGAGCTGGCATCCCGGCTCGCCGCCGAACGGCAGTCGGCACGCGTTGAGCTCAGCGGCGTCTACCGGAACGACTGGTGGGAGCGAGCGACCCCCGAGCAGATCGGCACGACGCTCGCCACGGCGCGCGCGTGGGGCAACGAAGACCCCGAGGCCGTGCGCGCAGAGGCGCACATGCGCGATGAGCTGCGCACCCGCTACGGCGTCGACGTCGCCCAAGCCGGCGGCGACCCCCAGGCGGTGCAAGCAGCGGTCGACGCCGAGCTGCTGCGCCGGCAGTCCGAGACGGAGCGGCAGCGTGGCACCGGCGATGAGGCCGAGGCGGCGCTACTGATGCGCGAAGCCGACCGCGCCGACCGCCAGGCCGAGGCCGCGGACGAGCGCGCGGAGAACGCCCCTGAGGGCTCCGAGGAGCGCATCCAGGCACAGTTGCACGAGCGCGCGGCCGGGTCCGCACGAGCCGAGGCCGGCCCCAAGTACGACTCCGCACAGCGGCGCGAGAGTGACGCGAACCAGCTCAAAGCCAAGGGCATCGACAAGGAGGCCGTGGCCGCCAAGATGCACGCCGACGTCGGCAACGCCAAGCCGGCCACCGAGGCCGTAAAGGGCTCGCCCGCGACCGCGACGAAGGCGAAGCCGGCAAGGTCGGCCGCGGCGCGCGTGCAGCGTTCCGAGCTAGGGCGCTGAGCGCCCGTCTGTGCCTCTCCTGATAAGTCATGCTCGCGAAGACCCGTCGTCGCAAGCGGAGGAGTAAAGCTGATCAGCTGGTCGCGGCCGTATATGCGTCGATGATGGTGGCAGGAACACGGCCCCGGTCGCTGACCGTGTGCCCATTCGCGCGCGCCCATTCGCGGACCGCTCCCAAGTCGACACTGCCTTTCCGAGGAGGGTTACGCCGGGAGCCCCGTGCATCAGACGAGCCAACGGACCGGGCCGCGGCGACGTAGGGAGCGAACACCTCGAATAACTTGTCCGCATTAGCGTCTGAAAGGTCGATCTCGTACGCACGCCCTTCAACCGAGAAGGTGACCTGCTTACCCTCCCCGTTCTCGAGGACAGAACCATCTAGATCGTCGACAAGGTGGGTCACGTGCTTAGTTGCCATGTCGGCATCCTCCCACTTACCGGGCACACAGAATGGGAAGCTGGGCCAGTGACAGAGCTAGCTCCGAATGAGTACTCCACCACCCTCAATGAGCTGAAAGCCCAGGTGCACCGCGCACGACTGCAGGTCCAGCGCGCAGCCAACAACGAACTCCTGCAGCTCTGGTGGCGTATCGGCGACACCATCCTTCGTCGCCAAACGGAGCAGGGATGGGGCGCCCAGGTGCTCACCCGGCTCGCCGAAGACCTGCGCGCGGAATTTTCCACCATGAAGGGCTTTTCTCGCGCGAACCTGTTCTACATGCGGCGGTTCGCTTAAGCGTGGCCCGACCTCAACGCAGTTGTCCAACGGCCCGTTGGACGATTGCCCTGGGGGCACGTCATCCGCCTGACGAACGCGGCGGCGACGGGCGGTCGGTGGATGTCGGCCTCGGGCTGGATCAGGCGTCGCGGCGCAGCCCTTGCCGTCGCGACACGGCGTCCGCGACGGCGACGCACACCGTCGTCAGCACCAGAGCGACGGCCCCGGGAATGACGAGGTCCACAGCTCCGAGCCGCGATGCGTTCAGCAGGGCCGTCGGCACCCACCCGGTTGCGCCGACGCTGTTGAGCAGGGGCGCTGACAGCATCAGGATCGTCGCTATCGCCAACGCCGTCGCCGTGCGTCTCGCGAATGCCATCACCAGGTGGCCCACGCTCAACGCCATGACGAGGTAGAGCGCGGAGGCCGCTCCGACCCGCACGACGGCGCTCGGGGGAAGGGGCCCGATGGTCGCGGTCGTCATCACGGCCGCGAGCATCAGTCCGAGCAGATAGCTCCCGGCGACGCTCAGGCACACCACCACGAACCGGGGGAGTGTGATCGCTGCCAGCGCACGCACGCGCGTGCGGTAGAACGCCGACGAACCGGGCCGGGCGTCCCAGCCGAGGGCGGTGACAGCGGTGGCGACGGCGAGTACCAGCCCCAGCTGCATCGCACTCTGTCCGAACAGGGCGATGCCGTCCTCGGGTGTCGCCCGACTCGCCGACACCGTCAGCTGATCGGTGCCGGCCGCAGCGCGGAGGATCTCCGGCATGTGGGCGGCGAGCACCGGCGCGGAGAGGCCGAAGAACGCGAAGACGACGATCAGCCCGAGGAGCAGCCCCGACCGCGTCAGACGTCGCAGCTCGACGCGGGCGGATGCGAAGACGACGATCACGCGCTGACCTCCCCGACGAGACGGGCGAAGGTCGAATCGAGGTCGTCGTCGCGCAGTGTGATCTCGAGTACCGGCAGGCCGAGGGCCTGAACGCAGGGGAGCAGACGGTCGGCCGCCTCGGCGAAGCTCGGGAACGTGAGGGTCACCGTGTCGGCCGCCTCCCGCGCCAGACCCACGTGCGAATCCTCCAGGCGCGGGAGCGTGCGCCCCGCGGGAACCGGTGCGTTGAAACGGACGGTCCAGACGGGTCGTCGTCCGGCTCGCAAGAGCTCGGCCGGCGTTCCGTTCGCGACGACGGCGCCCTTGTCGAGGACGACCACGTGGTCCGCGAGAAGCTCGACTTCGCTGAGCAGGTGGCTGGAGAGCAAGACGCACCGGTTCTTCCCCTCGGCGAGGATGAGGGCGCGCATATCCGCACGTCCGACGGGATCGAGCGCACT
Organism: Microbacterium testaceum StLB037; assembly: GCF_900104345.1. Taxonomy (GTDB): domain Bacteria; phylum Actinomycetota; class Actinomycetes; order Actinomycetales; family Microbacteriaceae; genus Microbacterium; species Microbacterium testaceum_A. The sequence goes on along the minus strand of NZ_FNJN01000003.1, from coordinate 142,206 downwards.
CTGGGGCTCATCGAGGATGAGCACCTCCGGATCGCTAACGAGCGCCGCGGCGATGCCGAGGCGTTGCAGCATCCCGCGGGAGAAGTCCGCAATGCGCCGCCGCGCCACCGCACCCAGACCGCATGCGTCCAGCGCCGCTGCCGCGCGTCGCGTCGCATCGACGCCACTCGTCCGGGTCGCCCTCTGCGCGAGCGCCAGGGAGGTCTGCACGACCTCGGACGCGGTGAGCCAGGGCTCGAACTGAGGGATGTCGGGGCAGTAGGCGACTCGGGCGTCCTCTATTGCGAAGGCGACCGCACCCGCCTGGGGAGTGCACAGACCCGCGACGACGCTGAACAGCACCGTCTTGCCGGCACCGTTCGCGCCGATGACGGCGGTCACGGCTCGGTCGGCGGCGGTGAAGGTGACCCCGTGGATACCGCCGCCGCGGGGGTACGCGAGCGTGAGGTCATCGACGATCAGCGCGACACTCATCGCAGGTCCGCGTCGCGAAGTCGGGGGCCCCGACTCCGCCCCATCACGAGGTACAGGATCGCCCCACCGGGGACGAGCAGCAGCACGATGAGAGCCCACATGGGCTTGGGGAGGTGCTGGACCGGGCGCCGGGTGATGTCGACAAGTGCCCATCCGACCAACGCGGCGAGAAGAGCGAAGACGGGCAGGAGGGGGAGGAGCATGTCGGCGGGCAGGAGGTTCACGATGCTTCCCCGGGGACGGTGCCGGCCTCCTGTTGCGGCAGCAGCACCGTTGTCAGGGTCCGTCGACGACGCTTTGGGCTCGGCTCGTTGCCCAACAACGGCGTCAACGCCTCCATGAGCGATCGCGCGAAGGCGTCGACCTCGGCATCGCTGGCCCAGAACGGCGCTTGCGCGAAACTCACCCGGTCAGCGTGCAGATCGCCATCCCCGGTTGCCAGATACGCGGCGAAGTCGCGGATCACGCCCGAGGTGAAGACGGTGAAGGCGGTCAGCATCTCGTCGGCGCTGAGGGCGCGCAGATCGTCGGCCGACGGATTCTCCAGACCGGCGGTGAGGCGGTACGCCTTCTCGCTCGCGCCGCGGACCTGTCGCTCGTCGACCACCTCGATCACGTCATGCGTTACGAGATGACCGACGTGGCGGTACAGCGTCGCGATCGGCACATCGGGGAGCAGTTCGTGAAGCTGCCCGGTCGTTCGACTCTCGGCGCCGAGGAGGGCCTGCACCACGCGCAAGCGTACGGGATGAAGAAGGGAGGAGGGATCGCTCATGACCAAATAGTATCATTATCAATACTGATAGCGTGCGAATCGCTCATTAGGAGCGGAGAGACGAAGGAACCCGCGAGAACCTAGGAGGACGTCGTGACGCACGAGGGTGGCGGTCACGGCACGGCGTTCCCGCGACGACCTTCGCGGATCCGCTGATACCGAGGGCCACTGAAGTCGATCGCCCAGCGGAGCAGTTCCGATCCAAATCAGGGGAACGGAACAATGCGACCATTTCAGTGCGCGAAGGGGTCGCAGGGCACGGAACCCGGGTCGTCTCCCTTCACTCTGACATAATGTGCATTATCGGCGCTTCCAGACGATGGCGAGCGACTCTCGGAGTCGGCTCCATCTCAGGCGACCAAACTTTATTCAGATGCATATTCCAACGGTGCACGCAAGTGCTCTCTCACCGCCCGGATCATCTGTCAGCATCACCCCATGGCCGCTCGCGCTCCGCACACCGATAATGTCGACGATCACGCCGTCGACACCCTGAGCGCTCTGGCGGCCGCCGTCGCGAAGGGCGATCGCACAGCGTTCGCTCAGCTGTACGACCTCACCTCCGCCCGGGTGTTCGGGGTGGTGCTGAGGGTGGTCGTGAATCGCGCTCTGGCCGAAGAGGTGCTCCAGGAGGTGTACGTCTACGTCTGGCAGAACGCGTCGAAGTTCGTCGCCTCGAAGGGCAGCCTGCAGGCGTGGATCAGCACGATCGCGTATCGCCGAGCCGTCGACTGCGTCAGGGCGACGCAGGCGTCTCACGATCGGGACCGGCACGTGGGATCGAGATCTCTGGTCAAGGACGCTGACGTGGCCTCGGATGCCGTCGACCACTACCTCGAACGCGCGCACCTTCACGCCGCTCTGTCGCAGCTCTCCCCCGACCAACGACTCTGCGTGGAGCTCGCCTACACCGCCGGCCTCACGCAGTCGCAGATCGCGGCCCGCCTGGGCCAGCCCCTCGGGACGATCAAATCCCGCACGCGAACCGCAATGAGAGAGCTGCGTCGCACCCTTCAGGGACACGCCGGCTTGGGCGTGGGCGCGGTGGCGTGACGCCGCCGGTCGGCCTTCCTCGTCAGCGCCGCGTCAGGTTACCTTCGGCCCACTCGCCGAGCTGACCCAGGATCGGAACCAGTCGGCATCCGGCGTCCGTCAGCGCGTACGTGACGGCGACCGGCGGCCCGGCGTCGACGCGGCGGTCGACCAGGCCGGTGTCGGCGAGTTCGGTGAGGCGGTCCGACAGCACGGCGTCGCTGATGCCGCCGACCGCTCGCCGTAGGCCTGAGAACGACAACTCCCCCTGGCCGAGCACGTCGAGGATCATGCCGTTCCACCGCTTGCCGAGGACCGAGAACGCGTGCGAGACAGCGGCGTCGCACCGTCGCACGTCATGTTCTTCGGTCATGACTCCATTCTACGTGTGCTAGCTTTCCCGAAGCCACTTTGTTTTTCATAGCCACTCTGATCGGAGAAGCGCATGACCCTGTTCCGCCTGGATGCCAGCATCCTGCCCGCCACCTCTACGAGCCGCGAACTCGGCGACCTCGTCGAGGCCGAGTGGCTCGCCGCGCACCCGTCGTCGACGGTCGTCCGCCGTGACGTCGCCGCCGACCCAATGCCCGCCACCGCCTGGCGCGACGCCGTGACCTCGGGCTTCACCCCCGCCGACCAGCACACCGACGGCCAGCGCGAGGCCGTCGCTCTGCGCACGCGCCTCGCCGACGAGCTGATCGACGCCGACGCTCTGCTCTTCACCGTCCCGCTGTACAACTACGGCGTCTCGCAGCACGTGAAGACCTGGTTCGACCTCGCCTACACCGATCCGCGCATCGATCCGCAGGGCACGGCGCTGCGCGGTAAGCCCGCCACCCTCGTCACGGTCCTCGGCGGCAACTACGAGCCCGGGAGCCCCAAGGAGGGCTGGGACCACTCGACAGGCTGGCTGCGCCGCGTCTTCGCGGACGTGTGGGGACTCGACCTCACTGTCGTGCACCGCCCCTTCACGCTCGTCGGTGTGAATCCCGCGCTCGACGCCTTCGCCGACGTGGCGGCAGGACTGAAGACGGATGCCGAGCAGGCCGCCGTCACCGCCGGACGCACCCTCGCCGCGTCGCGGGACGCCTGACGCCCGCAACACCCGACTCGCCCGCCACGGACCGCAATGCGAACCCGTGGCGGGCGAATCCTGTCACGCCCGCGCTTCGAACACTTCCGCGAGGAACGCCTTCATCGCGGCCCAGCTGCGCCGCTCGGCGGTCGCCTGGAATTGCGCGCCCTGCTCGGGGGCATCGGCATCCGGAAGCGTGAAGGCGTGCATCGCGTTCGCGTACGACACCAGCTGCCAGTCGACCGACGGCGCCGTGCGCAGGTCGTTCTCGAAGGCGAGCATCGCGTCATCGGGTGCGACGGGATCGGCGGCGCCGTGCAACACGAGCAGCTTCGCGGTCATCTGCTCCGCCTCGCCCTCGGGCCCGGTGAGCAGTCCGCCGTGAAAGCTGACGACCGCGTCGACGTCGGCGCCCGTGCGCGCGAGCTCGAGCACCGACGACCCGCCGAAGCAGTAGCCGATCGCCGCGGTGCGGTCGGCGTCGACCGACGGCTGCTCGCGCAGGTAGGCAAAGGCCTCGGTCAGGCGCTTCCTCCACAGCGGGCGATCCTGGTAGAAGCCGCCGGCGACACCGGCCGCGTCCTCGGGCGCCGGTCGCACGTCGGCGCCGTAGACGTCCGCCGCGAAGGCCGTGTAGCCGAGGCGGGCGAGCATGTCGCAGCGCATGCGCACGTAGTCGGTCACGCCGAGCCAGTCGTGCACGACCATGATCCCCGGGTGGCGCCCCTCCCCTGCCGGGTGCGCCAGGTATCCGCGGTAGGCGACGCCGTCGGCGGTGTAGTCGACGTCGCCCGATTCGATTCCGGATGCCGGGAGGGGTTCGCGATCGAGGATCTCGGTGAGGTTCGGGGCATAGGTGTTCATTTCCGCGACGGTAGACCTCGCGCATAAGGACCAGCCGGGTCTTGTGGACGAGGTGCCGATGCCTCACGGCCTACACTCGGCCCTGACGACGACCGCCGTCGACGTCGGCCGGAGAGGAGCGCCAGGTGCGCGAACGGGTGATGGATCTCGTGTTCCTCATCGGCGTCGCCCTGAAGGGCCTCGACGGCCTGGTCGAACTCGTCGGTGCGATCGTGCTGCTCGTCACAACCCCCGGCCAGCTCCTGCACGTCGCCCAGCGGCTCACCGCTCATGAGCTGGCGCGGGAGCCGAACGACTTCCTCGCGAACGCGCTGCTGCACAGCATCACGCAGCTCGGGTCGGGCACGGTCGTCTTCCTCGCCGTGTACCTCCTGCTGCACGGCGTCGTGAAGCTTGCGATCGTCATCGCCCTAATGCTCGGCACCCGACGGGTGTACCCGTGGGCGATCGCCGCGATCGGCGCCTTCCTCATGTACCAGGTGTACGAACTGTTCGTCTCGCCGAGCATCGGCCTCGTGCTGCTCACGGTCTTCGACCTGATCATCCTGCTGCTCACCTGGCGCGAGTGGCGGCGCGGTCGCCCCCTGCGCCAGACCTGGCATTCGACGCTGGATTGGATCCTGCGCCGGCCGCAGCCGCAGCACTGACCGCTTCCCCGAAGCCCGCGTCAGCGGCGGCACGCGAAGAACAGTCGCGGTGCCTCGTCGTCGACGGGACGATCGCGGCCGCCGCTCACCTCGACCCGGGTGAATCCCGCCTCCGTCAGCATGCGGCGGACGTCGGTCAACGAAGCACCGTACTCGGCGATCGTCTCGTCGATCGGATCGTGGTCGCCCTCGATGCGCACGTGCCAGTCGTAGCGGTCGTCGCGCTCGTCGCTGATCGAAATCGTGACCGTCGATCCCCCGGCGACCGTCGTCTCGGACCGCCCCGCGCCGCCGCGGAGGCGCCCGAGCGTGTTCATGTCGAAGAGGAACATCCCGTCGGTTTCGAGATGACCGGATGCCACGGCGAACACCCGCGGCCAGTCCGAGACGGGCACATGGTTGACGGTGTCGTAGACGCACGCGACGACATCGAACCGACGATCCAGGGCGATGTCGCGGATGTCCGCCTCGATCAGGTCGGCATCCACCCCCTTGATTCGGGCGATCTCGAGCATGTCGGGTGACACGTCGATGCCGACCTTGGCCCACGCGGCGGGCAGGAGGTCGAGCACGGCCCCGGTGCCGCACCCGAGCTCGAGGATCGACTCCACCTCGCGCCCGAGCTCGGCGGCGCGTCTCTCGATCCAGGCGGCGAACGGCTCGGGGGTCCCGCCCTGCAGGACGTCGTAGAAGCGCGCGAATCCGGAGTACATGCGGCTCATCCCATCACGGCGTCACGGAGCGAGCCAAGCGTCCCGCTACGCTCGAACCGATGACTTCTCCGTGCGCCCCTCTCCCCCGGTCCGGCGCGTGAGCGGCGTCTTCACCGGCTTCGCGGTCGTCGGTCTCGCGGTCGTGGTGGGCTACATCATCGCCCGCATCGATCTGCTCGGGCCGCACGCGCGCCCCGTGCTGAGCCGCCTGACGTTCTTCGTGCTGTCGCCGTTCCTGCTGTTCACGGTGCTCGCGAAGGCCGACGTCGCCACGCTGTTCTCGGCGCTGCTGCCCGTGTCGATGATCACGGCGGCGGTCGTGATCGGTGTCTACACCCTGATTTCGGCGCTGGTCCTGCGGCGCCGCGTGGGTGAGACGGTGATCGGCGCGCTGTCGGCGGGCCAGGTGAACAGCAATAACATCGGCATCCCGATCTCGCTCTACATGCTCGGGAACGCGGCGTACTCGGCTCCGGTGATCCTGTTCCAGTTGCTGGTCCTCATGCCGATCGCCCTCTCGATCCTGGATGCCGCCACCTCGGGCTCCCGCAACGTGGGGCGCATCCTGTTGCAGACGGCGAAGAACCCGATGCTCATCGGTTCCGCCCTGGGCGTGCTGGTGGCGCTCCTCGACATCGATCTGCCGCCGGTCGTCTTCGACCCCCTGCAGCTGATCGCCGGGGCGTGCGTTCCCGTGCTGCTGATGTCGTACGGGATGTCGCTGTACGGCCAGCGCGTGCTGACCGAGCCGGGTCGCCGCGTCGACGTGGTGATCGCCTCGGCCCTGAAGCTCGTGGCGATGCCCGCGCTGGCGTGGCTCGTGGCGACGCTCTTCGCGCTGCCCGCCGACCAGGTGTTCGTCGTCGTGGTGCTCGCGGCGCTCCCGACGGCGCAGAACGTCTTCAATTTCGCGCAGCGGTACGGAGTGGGCGAGATCCTGTCGCGCGACGTGGTCTTCATCTCGACGCTCGGGTGCCTGCCGGTGCTGTTCACGGTGGCGCTGTTGCTGGAGCACTCCCCCGCGTGAGGGTCCTCGCGCGCGGTGAACCTTCGGGTCTAGGGTGAGAGTCGTTCCCAGCTTTCACTCAGAAAGGCTCGCCATGCCGACCTCCACGACCAACCCCGCCGTCGGAGCCGTGCGCACCGCGCTCGGCGTCAGCGGAGCCCTCTCCCTCGTCATCGGTCTGCTCATCCTCATCTGGCCGGGACGCACCGCCGAGGTCGCCGTCGGCATCATCTCGATCTACGTGATCATCGCCGGTCTTGTGAACATCGCCATCGGCCTGTTCTGGCGCTCGGGATGGGCGCGCATCGGCTACCTCGTACTCGGCGTGCTGTTCATCGTCGCGGGCATCTTCTCGTTCGCCAACCTGTCGGCCACGACCGCGTGGTTCGGGGTGTTCATCGGCACCCTGGTCGGCATCCTCTGGATCATCGAGGGCGTCGTCTCGCTCACGACGGCCGGTCATCAGTCGAAGGCGCGGGCCTGGACGATCTTCTTCGCGATCGTCAGCATCCTCGCCGGCATCGTGCTGCTGTTCTCGCCGTTGCTCGGCGCGGTGACCCTGTTCCTGCTCATCGGCATCTCGCTCGTGATCCTGGGCGTGTTCCAGATCGTGCGGGCGATCCAGTTCGGCAAAGCCGTCTGATCTCGAACGAACAGGGCCCGGATGCCATGGCATCCGGGCCCTTCGTGTCTCACCCCACCGGCAGGTGGCGATTCCACCACTCGAGGACGGCGTCGAAACGCTGCACCCGGTGCTGCGGGCGCCCGGCGCGCGTGAGCTCGTGATCCTCGCCCGGGAAGACGAGCATCTCGGCCTCGACGCCGTTGCGCTTGAGCGCCGCGTAGTACCGCGTCGCCTGATCGAGCGGGCAGCGGTAGTCGAGTTCGGAGTGCAGCACGAGCGTGGGCGTGGCGACCTGGTCGACGACGGCCATGGGGCTCTGCGCGGCCACGAGCGCCGGGTCGGTGCCGACGTACTCCTCGCCGAAGAACGAGCCGATGTCGCTCGAGCCCGGGAAGGCGGCGGGGTCGAGAAATCCGCGCTCGACGATCGCTGCGGCGAAGCGGTGCTCGTGCGCGATGATCCAAGCGGTCATGTACCCGCCGTACGAGCCGCCCATGACACCCACGCGGTCCGCGTCGAGCCGCGGGTCGGCACCGACGACGCCGTCGAAGAAGTCCATGACGTCGAAGAAGTCGAGGGTGCCCATGCGGCGGCGGATCGAGCGACCGTGTGAGCGGCCGTAACCGGCACTCCCCCGCGGGTTGCTGTAGACGACCGCGTATCCGGCGTCGACGAGCACCTGCGTCTCGTCGAACAGGTGCACGCCGTACGACGCGTAGGGGCCGCCGTGGATCTGCAGGATGACCGGGAACGGTCCCTCGCCCTCGGGCACGGCCACCCAGCCGTGCACGGGATAACCCTCTCGACCGACGATCTCGTGCTCGACCGGGACCACGATCCCCGCCGCGCGAGCGGCCTGGCCGAACGCGGTGAGCGCCCGCACCTCGGACCCCTCGCTCACGACGAGCTCTCCGGAGGACTCGGGAGAGGCGACGGATGCCACGACCCGGCCCCGCGCGACGGCATGGCCGTTCACCTCGAGGTCGCCGCCGAGCACCTGCTCCACCCGCCCGTCGCGCGTCACACGCAAGAGCCGCAGGCGACCGCGCGTGCGGTCCTGCACGAGCACGTCGTCGCCGTCGAACGAGAGGTGACTGCCGACCTCGCCGAGGTCGACCGTCTCGGGGTCGGTGAGCGGACGCGGTCCGTCGGCCTCGATGATGAAGAGCGCGACGCCGGGCGCGACGAAGTCGATCCCCTCATCGCCCACGTCGTTCGCGAGAACGAAGACCGCGCCGTCGGGCGCGACGTCGACCGTCGCCACCGAGAGGTTCTCCGACGAGCTCAGCATCTCGCGCTGCTCGCCGCTGTCGACCGCGACCGCGACGACCCGGTCGCGCAGGTCGCGGCGCGCGGTCTCGATCACGTCGGGGACGCTGAGCACCTCCGAACCGTCGGCGGTCCAGACGACGCCGCTCCAGCTCGTCTCCCCGTGGGTGAGTTGCGTCGCGGGCTCAGCCACGACGCGCTTCTCGGGCGTCTCGAGGGACGGCGCCGGCGCGTAGAACGGCTCGGCGTCGGTCGAAGGGACGTCGACGACGAACAGCTGCGCCGGACGATCGAGGTAGCCGAGCCCGTTGGCGTGCCAGCGGATGCCGGTGATCCGGCGCGGCGGCTCGGCCGCGGCATCCCGTCCCTCGACCGTGCCGTAGCGGCCGGGTTCGGGCACGCGAGCCGTGAAGGCGAGGCGGGCGCCGTCGGGCGAGAACGCCAGGGCGGTCACTCCCCCGGGCTGGTCGGTGACCTGCACGGGCTCGCCCCCGGACGAGGCCACGACGAAGACCTGCGTGCGTCCCTTGTCGTCGGCGCGGAGGAACGCGATCGTCGCGTCGTCGGGAGACAGGTGGGGCGCCCGATCGGCGACCCCCCGCGTGAGGCGCCGGGGCGAGCCGACGGGCAACTCGACCCGCCAGAGCTGCCCGACCGCGCGGTCGGCGGCGAGGTCGGGGCGAGAGGTCGCGAAGACGGCGAACGCCCCCGAAGCGGCGATCGCGGGCCGACCGACCCCGATCAGTGTCTTGATGTCGGTCGGCCGCATGCTCACTCGCCTCCGAACGAACCCGTGTCTCCGACGAGGCGGGTGTTGTCGGCGGGCACCGGGTCGACCGCGGCGCGGGCCACCTCGGCGGCGAACTCCGAGACGTTGTAGAGCTTGCCGGCGTCTTCGCGGCGCGCCGAGATGGCGCCGGGGTTCGCGCGCTCGAGCAGGGTCGCCGTGATGGTGCCCTCGATCATGTCGCCCGAGATGACGGTGAAGCCGATGCCGCGCTCTTCGAGAGCCGGGATCTTCTCGCGCAGGGCGTCTTCGCCGGCGCGCTTCGACAGGGCGACCGGCTCGTACTCGGGCATGGTCGGGGTAGTGCGGATGAAGTGCGCCTGGTGGCTGGTCACGAAGACGACGCGCGCGTCGTCCGTGAGCAGCGGCAGAGCCGTCTCGAGCACGTTGACCTGCGCGTCGCGGTTGAGCAGCAGCGCGTAGTCCTCGGCCATGCCCGACTCCATGCCGCCCGAGGCGTTGAGCACGAGGATGTCCAGACCGCCGAAGGTGCGCTCGACCTCGTCGAACATCGCCTTGACCGATTCGGGGTCGGTGAGGTCGGCGCCGACGACGAGGGCCTCGACGCCGAGCTCGCGCAGCTGCGTGGCGAGCTTCTCGGCGCGGGGCGCCTTGTTGCGGAAGTTGATGACGACGTTCGCGCCGGCCTCGGCGAAGTAGCGGACGGTGTCGGCGCCGATGCCGCGCGACGAGCCGGTGACGAGGGCGGTCTTGCCGCTCAGCGAGCCGGACGGGAGGGTCTGGGACACGGGAGTTCTCCTGACGATTCGGAATCAGCCCCCAGCCTATCGAGCGGGATGCCGACGCCCCGGGGCGACGGCGCCTGTGCGGAGGATGAGAACCGGCCCCGGTGTCGGTGCCCAGTGCTACGTTCGGGCCAGGAGGCACGAAATGGACGTTCTCTCCATCGTCGAGATGTGGGCCTGGATCGGCTGGATCCTGCTCATCCTCGTCTTCCTCGTGTGCGAGATGCTCACCGGCGAGTTGACGTTCCTGATGGTCGCGGTGGGGAGCCTCGTCGGCCTCGTCTCCGACCTGGTGGGCGCACCCCTCTGGCTGCAAATCATCGTCGCGGCCGTCGCTTCGGTCGCGCTCCTGCTGTTCGTGCGTCCGCCCCTGCTGCAACGACTGCACCGCGACGCCGATCCGCGGCCCTCCAACGTCGAGGCGCTGCTGGGTCTCGAGGGCCTCGTCCTGTCGCGGATGTCGGCGTCGGTCCCCGGGCAGGTCAAGCTCTCGAACGGTGACGTGTGGACCGCGCGCGCCGAGACCGACACCCGGATCGACCCCGCCACGCGCATCGAGGTCGTCCGTATCGACGGCGCCACCGCCGTCGTCCGCGCGCGAAGCCAGGAGGCGACATCATGAACGATCTGATCCCCGTCACGATCGGGTGGGTCCTCGCGGCCGTGGTGGTGATCTTCGTCGTCGTGGTACTGTTCCGCGCGATCCGGATCATCCCGCAGGCCCGCGCCGGAGTGGTCGAGCGACTCGGCCGTTACCACAAGACGCTCAGCCCGGGCCTGAACCTCGTCGTCCCCCTCGTCGACCGCGTGCGGCCCCTGATCGACATGCGCGAGCAGGTCGTCTCGTTCCCCCCGCAGCCGGTCATCACCGAGGACAACCTGGTCGTCTCGATCGACACGGTCGTGTACTTTCAGGTCACCGACGCCCGGGCCGCGACCTACGAGATCGCCAACTACCTCGGCGCCGTCGAGCAACTGACGACCACGACCCTGCGCAACGTCGTGGGCGGCCTCAACCTCGAGCAGGCGCTCACCAGCCGCGACAACATCAACGGTCAGTTGCGCGTCGTCCTCGACGAGGCCACGGGAAAATGGGGCATTCGGGTGGGACGCGTCGAGCTCAAGGCGATCGATCCGCCCCTCTCGATCCAGGACTCGATGGAGAAGCAGATGAGAGCCGAACGCGATCGCCGCGCCGCGATCCTGACCGCCGAGGGGTCCAAGCAGTCGCAGATCCTCGAGGCCGAGGGGCGCCGTCAGGCGGCGATCCTCGAGGCCGAGGGCGACAAGCAGGCGGCAGTCCTGCGCGCGCAGGGTGAGGCCGAGGCGATCCACTCGGTGTTCACGGCGATCCACGAGGGCCGGCCCGACGACAAGCTCCTCGCGTACCAGTATCTTCAGACGCTGCCGAAGATCAGCGACAGCTCGTCGAGCAAGCTGTGGATCATCCCGAGCGAGTTCACCGAGGCGCTGAAGGGCATCTCCGGCGCGTTCGTCTCGCGCTCGGGCGACGACTCCCCCGCCGCGGCGTCCCCGCCGAGCTCGGCTCCGTGATGACGCGGCATCCCTACCTCTCCCCGGACGCCCCGCGTGTGCTCGCCCACCGCGGTCTGGTGACGGCGGATGCCGCCGCGCACGGGGTGGCCGAGAACTCCTTCGCCGCGGTGGCCGAGGCGCACGCCGCCGGAGCCGACTACGTCGAGTCGGACTGCCACCTCACCGCCGACGGCGAGGTCGTGCTGTTCCACGACGACGATCTGCGGCGGGTCGCCGATGATCCGCGGGCCATCGCCGACGTCCGCCTGCACGAGATCGAAGAGCTGATGTCGGAGCGCGGGGGGCTCATCACGCTGGTCCAGGCCCTCGAGTCCTTCCCCGACGTGCGCTTCAACCTCGATGTGAAGGCCGCGGCCGCAGCGGGCGAGGTCGGCCGCCTCGTCGCCCCGCACGCCGAGCGCGTCCTGGTCACGAGCTTCTCCGACGAGCGTCGACGCGATGCCCTCGCCGCCGCGCGGGCCGCGGGGGCGCGGATGCGTCCGGCCACCTCGCCCGGGTCGGCGACGATCGCCCGCCTTCTCGCCGCTCGCGCGCTGCACCGGACCCGCCTGGTCCGTTCTCTCCTGAGCGAGGTCGACGCCCTGCAGATCCCCGAGCGTCAGGGGCCGATCCCCGTGGTCACGCGCGGGTTGCTGCGAGACGCGCACGCCGCCGGTGTCGAGGTGCACGTGTGGACCGTGAACGACGAAGACGACATGTCCCGGCTGCTCGACCTCGGCGTGGACGGCCTCGTCACCGACCGCGCCGACGCGGCCATCGCGCTGGTGAACACACGGGGAACAGCGGCTGTCTGAGCATCCACTGTGAAACTCGTCAGGACGCGCGGAGTTCGAATAAAGCGCACAGGTGCGAACGTTATACATGGGGACCGACGAGAGGACCACAAAATGGCAGACCGCAGTCTCCGCGGCATCCGACTCGGCGCCCAAAGCCTCCAGAGCGAAGACGGCGTCGTGTTCCACGACCGTGCACAACACACCTACTCCTGCAGCACCTGCGGACGCGACACCGTCCTGACCTTCGCTGCCGACGCCGAGGTTCCCGACGCGTGGGAGTGCCGCACCTGCGGTGCCGAGGCGCTTCTTCGCATCGGCGACGGCACGGCGACGGTCGACCACAGCGCCGACAAGGCCGCCCGTACGCACTGGGACATGCTCCTGGAGCGTCGCACCATCCCCGAGCTCGAGGAACTCCTCGAGGAGCGCCTCGCGTTCGTCCGCGCTCGTCGCGGCGCGGGGAACGAGAAGCTCAGCGCCTGACGCTGACCCGCTGATTCAGACGCCGGCCCCTTCGGGGGTCGGCGTCTTCTTCGTGCGTCGCACCCGGATCCCGGCGATCAGGCCGGCGGCGAGGAGAGCGGCGATGCCGCCCCACCCGAGCACGATCTTCACGGCCGGCCCGATCACGACCGCGGGGGTGAGCCCGGTGCGCAGCGGCACGTCGGTGAGCATGTGCCCGGCGGTGTCGGGCGGCAGGGAGTCGAGCGTCGACCCGTCCGGAGCGATCACCTGACTCGTGCCGACGGTCGACAGGTTGACCACCGCGCGGCCCGTCTCGATCGCGCGCATCTGCGCGAACGCGAGCTGCTGAAGGTTCTCGTCGGTGCCCCGGAAGTCCGCGTTGTTCGTCTGGAACATGTAAACCTCGGCGCCTTCGTCGGCGCCGTCCCATACGACGTCGTCGTAGATGACGTCGAAGCAGATCGCCAGGCCCACGCCGATCCCGTTGAGGTCGATCAGCGGAGGGGCGGTTCCGGGGGTGTACTCGCGGCCGATGAGACCGATGAGGTCGGGGGCGAACGGCTCCCAGAAGGACCGGTCGGGAACGTACTCGCCGAAGGGCACGGGATGCCGCTTGTCGTACGTCGTCCCCTCTTGCCCGGCCGCCGTCCACAGCAGCGACGAGTTGAACAGCTCGGAGCCGCGCTCGGTGACGGCCGAGATCAGCAGCGGGGCGTCCATCCGCCGGGAGAGTTCGCCGAGCGCCGCCGCTGTCGCGGGGTTCGAGGTGGGGTCGGAGTCGACGCCGCCCTCGGGCCAGAGCAGCACGTCCATCTTCTGGCCGAACAGCGGGGCGGATGCCGTGAGCTGCGCGTTCAACACCGCGTTGCGCGTGCGCTGGTCGAAGTACCCCGCCGGACCGTTGCCCTGCACCGCGCCCACGCGGATCGAACCCGCGTCGGTGGTGGGGAACGCGGGCAACGCCACCAGCACGACGAGCACCGCCGCCGCGGGGACCGCGCCGGTCACACGACGAAGGCTGCCACCGCGCACGAACTCGACGGCCATCGCGCAGAACAGCACGACGAGGAACGACAGCCCCGACATGCCCACCCACGACGCCACCTCGGCGAAGGGGCCGTTCACCTGCGAGACGCCGATGCGCCCCCACGGGAAGCCGCCGTAGGGCCACGAGCCGACGATCTGCTCGCGCAGGGTCCACAGCGCCGCGACGAGGGCGGGGAGCAGCAGGAGCCGTCCCACGTGCCTCGGCGCGACGCGTGGCATCCATCGATAGGCCAGGGCGATCGGTGCCGCCAGAACGGCTGTCAGCAACGCCTCGAGGACGAACAGGGCCGCCCACGGGATGGGTCCAAGGTAGCGAGCGGTGAAGAGCAGATTGACCGAGAAGAACGCCACCCCGAAGAGGAACCCGATCAGCACGGCCGACCAGAACCGGCGGCCGATGAGGGTCACCAGGGCCAGGGCGACGGCGGGGAACGCCATCGGCCACCAGGCGAACGCGGGGAACGCGGTGACGAGCAGCAGCCCCGCCACTACGGCGAGGGGCGCCGCGAAAGCGAGGCGCAACGGAGGAGTCACCGACCCCCGGGGCGTCGTCATCGCGCTCATGCCGACGTGTAGGCCACGATGCCGCGGCGCACCGAGTCGAGCGCCGTCCGCGCGGTCTTGGCGAGCGGCGGTTCGGCGACCAGCGAGATCTGATCGAGCAGGTCGATCGTCTGCTTCGCCCAGCGCACAAAGTCACCCGCGGCCATGTCGGCGAGGGTCAGCACGCTGTCGAGCGGCAGGCCCTTCGCCCACGCGTGCATCGCCGGCGCGAGGCCCGAGGCGGGCGACTCCGAGCCCGGCAGCCGGTGGTCGCGTTCGAGGTCGTCGAGCTCCTGCCACAGAGTCTGCGTGGCGTCGAGGGCCCCGCGGAAGGCACCGCGGGGCAGACCGCGCTCCCCCGGGCCCGCTTCGTCGCGACGCGGTTCGTACACGAGGCAGCAGGCGAGGGCCGCGAGCGAGGGGGCGTCCAGCCCCTCCCACAGACCCTGCCGCAGCGACTCGGCCACGAGCAGGTCGCGTTCGCCGTAGATGCGGCGCATCGTGCGCCCGGCACGCGTCAGCACCGTCGCACCGTCGTCTTCGATGGCGACGTACTCCAGCGCGGCGAGCACCTCGACCACGCGGTCGAACACGCGCGCGACGGTGCCGGTGCGCTGGTCGATCTGGTGGCGGGTCTTGTCGGTGCTGCGCTTGAGCTTCCAGTAGCGCTCCGCCCAGCGGGCGTGGGCCTCGCGATCGGGGCACGACTGGCACGGGTGCCGCTGCATGCGCTTGCGCAACGACTGGATCTGCTGCTGCCGCTCATCGCGCAGACGGCGGGGGGCCGTGGCATCCCGTCGATTGATCTTCTCGAGATCGCTCAGCTCGCGGCGGATCGTGGAGTACTCGCGGAAGTCGCCGCGGTCGCACGTCATCGCCTTCTCGTAGCCGGCGAGCGACTCCTCGGCCTCTTTCACCTGCCGCGCGAGTCCGACGACGGAGCGGTCGGCCTGGAACTGCGCGAACGACGACTCGAGGATCTCGCGGGCGCGTGCCCGACCGAACTGGTCGATGAGGTTCACGGCCATGTTGTACGTGGGCCGGAAGCTCGAGTTCAGCGGATAGGTGCGGCGCGAGGCGAGGGCTGCGACCGACTGCGGGTCGAGGCCCTCGGTGAACTGTACGACCGCGTGGCCTTCGACGTCGATGCCGCGACGGCCGGCGCGACCGGTCAGCTGCGTGTACTCCCCCGACGTGATCGCGACGCGGGCCTCGCCGTTGAACTTCTCGAGCTTTTCGAGCACGACGGTGCGCGCCGGCATGTTGATGCCGAGGGCGAGCGTCTCGGTCGCGAAGACGACCTTGACGAGCTTGCGGCGGAACAGCTCTTCGACGACCTCTTTGAACGCCGGGAGGAGACCCGCGTGGTGCGAAGCCATTCCGCGTTCGAGGTTGTCGCGCCACTCCCAGAAGTGGAGGACGGCGAGGTCTTCGTCCTTGAGGGTGAAGGTCAGCTCGTCAACGATCTGACGGATCTCGACGCGCTCCTCGGCGGAGGTCAGCCGCACGTTCGCGCGGCGCAGCTGCTGCACCGCGGCATCGCACCCGGCCCGGCTGAAGATGAAGAAGATCGCGGGCAGCAGGTGGTTGCGCTGCAGCAGCTCGACGACCTCGGGCCGGTCGATGCGCTCGATGCGCGGGCCCTGCTGGGCGCGCAACGGCTTGTGACCGCCGCGTCGCTGGTGGGCGTGGCGGGGGCCGCCCGCGTGACGCTGGGAGCGGTACTCCTGCGCGCGCCGGTTGTTCTCGTATCCCCCGGCGTTGCCGCCGCGGATGCGCAGCAGCTCCTGATTGACCTGCGCGGTGGCAACTCCGGCCCGGTCGTCGAACAACGGCAACAGGTCCCCGCGCACGAGCACGTGCTGCTCGAGGGGAACCGGGCGGGTCTCCGACACGATCACCTCGGTGTCGCCGCGCACGGTGTCGAGCCAGTCGCCGAACTCCTCGGCGTTCGACACGGTCGCCGACAGCGAGACGAGCTTCACCGACGGCGGAAGGTGGATGATCACTTCTTCCCACACCGCGCCGCGGAAGCGGTCGGCGAGGTAATGCACCTCGTCCATCACGACGAATCGCAGACCGCGCAGGGCCGGCGAGTCGGCGTACAGCATGTTGCGCAGCACCTCGGTGGTCATCACGACGATGCGCGCCGAGGCGTTGATGTTCGTGTCGCCCGTCAGCAGGCCGACCTCGTCGTCGCCGTACACCTCTTGCAGCTCGTGGAACTTCTGATTCGACAGCGCCTTGATGGGCGTGGTGTAGAACGCCTTGTCGCCGGGCTCGAGCATGGCGAGGTGGATCGCGAACTCGCCGACGATCGTCTTTCCGGCACCGGTGGGCGCGGCCACCAGCACGCTGCGGCCGTCCTCGAGGGCGTGGCATCCCGCGATCTGAAAGTCGTCGAGCTCGAAACGCTGCATCTCGGCGAAGTCCGCCGTGTGCGGGTGCGTGGAGCGGGCGGCGGCGCGAGCGAAGCGCTCGGCCGGACTCGGTGAACTCACGCGGTGGGCCCCGACGGCATCTCGGCCGCGGCGAGGCGACGGGCCTTTCGCCGGTCGAACAGCATCGAGACCCCGGCCGCCGCGAAGAACAGCACGGTGAGGATGCCGGCGAGCATCAGCATGCTGATGATGTCGGCCGCGGGGGTGGCCAGGGCCGAGAACAGGGTGGCGATGAGGATCGCCACGCGCCAGCCCTTGAGGATCGCCTTGCCGCTCATGATGCCGGCCACGTTGAGCGCGACGAGGAACACCGGCAGCACGAACGCGACGCCGACCACGATCATCAGCTTGAAGACGAAGTCGTAGTAGTCGACCGCGTTGTAGAAGTTGACGCCACCCTCGGGCGTGAAGCCCCACATCAGCTCGATCACGTGCGGGACGATCAGCAGGCCCACCCAGCAGCCCACGAAGAAGAGCGGGACGGCGGATGCCACGAACCCGACCGTGTAACGGATCTCTTTGCGCGTGAGCCCGGGCATGATGAACGCCCAGATTTGCCACAGCCACACCGGTGCCGAGAGGAAGATGCCGATCGAGAACGCGATGCGCATGCGCAGGTCGAACGCCGAGGTCACCGAGGTGAAGTTCAGCGCCGAGAAGTCGTCTCCGCGCCGCTCCGCGATGACGCGGATGGGCTCGGTGATGAGGTGGATGATCGGGTCGGTGATGATGAACGCGATCACCATGCCCACCACGAGGGCGAGCGCCGCGATCATGAGCCGCTTGCGCAGCTCGACCAGGTGCGCCCCGATCGACATGCGCTTGTCGCGCCGCGGCCCCTCGGGCACGTCGATACGCGGCGGTCCTGCCGTCGCCACGGGTTAGACGGTGGGGTCGGTCGACCTGCGCGGCTCGGGAGCGACGGTCGGCGTGGTGCCGATGTCGGTGGCGCGCGGGGCTTCGGATGCGGCAGCGACCTCGTCGTCGCGCTTCATCTCCTTCATCTCACTCTTGAAGACTCGTGCCGACTGTCCCATGCTCTTGGCGAGCGCGGGGAGCTTGGCGGCACCGAAAAGAAGAAGGATGACAGCCAGAACGATGAGCAGGTGCCATCCGGTCAAACCCTGGAACATGAGGACTCCTCGTCTCGTTCGTGCGGTGTCTCAGTCTAACCCGGGCGCTCGTCGTGCGCTCCGACGCGCGGGAACCCGGCGGGAACGGTCAGGATTCGTGCGCGTACTGCGCGAGACCCGCGGCCGCCCACGCGGCGGCGGCCCGGCGGGCTCCCGCGGGTTCCACGAGCTCGACCTCTCCCCCGCGGCGCGCCGCCAGGCGCTTGAGACTCTGCTCGTCGGCGAGCCGGAGGGATGCCACGGCCCGGCCGTCGTCGGCGTCGTCGATCTCGGCGCGCTCGAGGTAATCGGCCAGCAGGGGCGCCACCTCTCTGGGGAAGCGGAAGCGCGCGACGACCTCGTCGTCCGCCGGGGCGAACAGCTCGGGCACGGGGTCGGCGCCGTGCGCGGCCGGGATGTCGGTGACGCGGGCGTCGCCGACGCGGTCGAGGTGGAAGGTGCGCACGGCCTGGCGCAGGTGATCCCAGCCCTGCAGGTACCACTGCCCGTTCGCGATGTGGACCTTGATGGGGTCGACCGTCCGGCTGATCGGCTCGGCCCCGGGGGCGCGGTAGGTGAACGTGACCGCGACGCGCGAGCGCAGGGCCTCGTCGACCACGTCCCGGACGCCGTCGACCGGCCCGGGGGCGACGATCACCGCGGCGGGCGCGGTCGATGCGCCCCGCGCGAGCTTCGAAAGGAGCCCGGTGACGAGCTCGCTGTCGCCGAAGCCGGGAAGGCTGCGGGCCAACTGCAGCCCGGCCAGAAGAGCGGCCGCCTCCCGCGCGGTCAGGCGCGGGGAGCGCTCGAGCCCCACGGTGTTCGTGATGGCGATGACGTCGTCGCGGTCGAGCAGGTCCCAGTCGATGTCGAAGAGGTCGTGCGGGAGCTGCCAGTAGCCCTGCTCGCCGGGAAGGCCGATCACCGTGAGACGCTCGACCATCGCGCGCATCTGATCGGGGGCGACCTCGAACTCCGCGGCGGCCTCGGCCACCGACACCTCGCCCTTGCCGAGCAGGTACGGCACGAGTTGGAGCAGGAGCGCGGCGCGATCCAGTGCGGCGACGGGGCGATCGGTGCTCACTCGGCACCCCCGTGCAGGGCGAGGGTGGCCTCGAGCCGTCGGATGACCTCGGCGCGCAGGTCGGCGGGTTCGACCACCCGCACCTCGGGGCCGTACGAGGCGAGCTCGTCGGCGAAGACGTGGAGGTCGACGTAGGGCACGCGGATTCCCTGGGGCGCCTGTTCGGCGCGGCGGTCCAGGCGCAGGGCCGCCTCGGTGCCGGGGTGCACCTCGAGGAGGGCGCGCTGGCGTTCGGCGACGGCGCGCAGGCCCTCGAGGGCCCGTTCCCCGGCGCCTTCCCGCAGTTCTGCGGGAAAACCCTTGCGCGTGAGCGTCACCTCGCCGACGATCCGCGAGAGCAGGAACGTGCGGTCGGCGTCGACGTTCAGGTCGTAGCCGTAGACGTGCCACCGCGCCTCGTACTCGACGAGCGCGAGGGGCTGCACGCGGCGTTCGCGCGGTCGCGCTTCGCCGGGGCGCAGGTAGGTGAAGGTCACGACGCGGCACTGCTCGATCGCCCTCTGGAGCGCGGCGAACGACGCATCGCGGACGCGGATGCGCGGGGCGTAGCCGATGATCGGCTCGTCGACGGCGATGCCGAGTGCGCGGATCTTGCGCAGACCGCTGCGCGCGTCGGCGGAGAGGGACTCGCTCCCCCACACGCCGCCCGCGATGTTCAGCAGCGCCACCTCGGCGGGGCTGAAGGTGATGTCCTCGGGCAGCGCGTACTCGGCGGTCGGCACGCGATAGCGCGCCTCGCGGAGGTCGTCGGGGTCCGCGCGATTGCCGATCGTCTCGATCGGGACACCGAGGCCGCGCAGGCTCTCTTTGTCGCGCTCGAACATCTTCTCGAGCGCGTCCTTCGACGCACCCGCCTCGAGCTGCTCCCGGTAGCCCGCGACGGACGACAGGATCGTGTCCTTCGTCAGCCCCTGCTCGGTCGCCATGAGGGCGACGACGAGGTTCACCAGACGCTCCTCGGGAGCGCTGCGGGACACGGTGGCGGGCACCCGCCCATCCTAGGCGCCGAGCGACCGGCCGGAACGGCACCGGGCGCCACGCGACCCCCGCGAGCCCGCTCCGCGCGGACCGATCGGGGATGCCGATCAGCCGACGGTGCCGAGGACGTCGATGACGTAGACCAGTGCGGAGTTCGCGGGAGCCTTGAGCACCTGCTGATCCTGGGCGGTCTGGTCGGCGGGGACGACGATCAGCAACTGCGATCCGACCGTCGCGCCCTCGAGGGCCGAGGCGATCGCCGGCGGGAGCTGCGACACGGTCGCCTGGCCGGGCGCGCCGTTCTTCCAGGTCGAGGCGAAGGTGGTCGTGGCACCCCACGCGACGCCCTGGACGTGGATGACGACCGAGGAGTCGCCGGTCAGCACCTCGCCGTCGCCCTTCTTGATGGTCTGCGAACGCTGCTGCGTGGGAGCGTCGCCGGCGGGCATGACCACACCGGGCGTGCCGTCCGGGGCGCGGACGACCGAGGGCATGCCCGAGTCCGCGTTGTACTGGTCGGCACCGTCGGCCGCGGGGAGGAAGACCTTGCGCACGTCGAAGACGAAGACCGCTCCGTCGCCCTCGTTCACGCCGAGCGCCTGAGCGCCCTGGGCGCCGAGGTCGGAACCGGGGATGGCGACCGCGACACGCGAGCCCTCGGCCACGCAGTGCAGCAGCGGCGCGACGGCGGGAATGGCCTGCGTCAGGCGGGGCAGCGGCGTCGCCGACTTCACGTCGGACCCGTACGTGGTCGCCACGAGCTGCGAGCCGGTGGCGGCGTCGAGCACCGTCACGTCGACGAGCGAGAGCTGATCTTCGCTCGTGATGCGCTGCCCGTCGCCCTCGATGAGGGTCTGGGTCCCGGCCGCCTCGGGCACGAAAGGAGAACGCACCGAGACCGTGGGGGCGGTACCGAAATCACCGCTGGCGTCGACCACCGAGGCGATCGCACTGTCGGTGGGCGTCGGGCACGACGAGGCGGCGGATGCCGAGCACCCGACGAGGCCGAATCCGGCCAGGGCGGTCACGGCAACGAGAGCGGGGAGTCTACGCACCGGATCAGTTTAGGCTGTCGAACCGGGCTCTTCCGACGAGGCGCCCGCGACGGACTGACGGACCCCCTCGGCGGACTTCTGCGCCTCGCGCACGCGCTTGCGCAGGTTCTTGTCGGTGATCTGGCGGTCGCCGACGGCACCGGGAGTCCACAGTTCGACGTCCTCGTCGCCGTAACTCGACTTCGAGGCGCGGCGCTTGACCTCGGGCGGGACGGCCCCCGGGGCGAGGCGGCGCGCGGTGATGAGGAAGCCCGTGTGAGCGACCATGCGGTGATCGGGGCGGACCGCGAGCCCTTCGACGTGCCACCCGCGGACCATGGTCTCGCTGGCATCCGGCTCGGTGAACAGTCCGGTGGCGCGGATGTACTCGGCGACACGGCTGAGCTGGGTGGCGGTGGCGATGTAGCAGAGCACCACGCCGCCGGGGGTCAGCGCGTCGGCCGCGGCGTCGATGCACTCCCAGGGCGCGAGCATGTCGAGCACGATGCGGTCGACCGAGGCCGGGGCCACGGCTTCCGGGAGGCTCTCGACCAGATCGCCGACGACGACCTCCCACGTCGCGGGCATCTCGCCGTGGAACGTCTCGACGTTGGCGCGGGCGACGTCGGCGAACTCCTCGCGGCGCTCGAACGACAGCAGGCGACCGGCCGGACCGATCGCGCGCAGCAGCCACAGCGACAGCGCTCCGGAGCCGACACCGGCCTCCACGACCGTGGCGCCCGGGAAGATGTCGGCCTGCGCGAGGATCTGCGCGGCGTCCTTGGGGTAGACGATCGCGGCGCCGCGCGGCATCGACATGACGAAGTCGCGCAGCAGCGGGCGCACGGCCAGGTAGTCGTGACCGGAGCTGTTGGTCACCACGCTGCCGTCGGGCTGGCCGACCAGCAGCTCGTGCTTCAGCACGCCGTTGTGGGTGTGCAGTTCGCCCCCCTCGCGCAAGGTGATGGTGTGCATGCGGCCCTTGGGGCCGGTCAGCTGCACCCGGTCGCCGACCCGGAAGGGGCCGCTCAGGTGGGGGGTCTCGCTCATCGGGTGACTCGTGTCTCTTCGGGGTGGATCGGGGTGTGGGCGGCGTGGAGCGCCCGCAGGTCGGAGGTCGTGCGGCCCTCGAGGCTCGGCCACAGCGCGTGCGCCCCGAGCCCCTCGAGGGGCACCATGAGGGGCACGCCCAGCGACACGGCACCGCTCGCGAGGGCGGAGCGCAGACCGTTCGGCGAGTCCTCGATCGCCACGGTGTCGCGGATGTCGACGCCGAGCGCCGCGGCCGCCTGCAGGTACGGGTCGGGGTACGGCTTCGGGCGTTCGACGTCGTCGCCGGCGACCACGAGGTCGAAGGCCGGGAAGTCGACGAGCTCCACCACCGACAGCGCCATACGGCGCATCGACATCGTGACGAGGGCGGTCTTGACGCCCGAGGCGCGCAGATCGGCGAGGAGCTCGCGGGCACCGGGGCGGAACGGCACACCCGTCACGGCGAGCTGGCGCTGCACCTCGTCGGTCAGGTACGAGATGATCTCGTCGACGCCCCAGGGCACGCCCGCGTTCTGCAGCAGCCGGGCGGAGTCCTCGAGGGCCAGGCCGACCATCCCGAGCGCCTGCTCGTGCGACCAGGTCCCCCCGAAGCGCTCCACGAGCGGGGTCTCCGCGGCCATCCAGTACGGCTCGGTGTCGACGAGCGTGCCGTCCATGTCCCAGAGGACGGCGGCGGGAGCGGGGGAAGTCATCGCTCCATCCTATTGAGGGCCCGGTGCGCACCCGTCCGGCCCCCGTGCCGTTCGCCGGGCGGGACCGGCTCGCTCTCCGCGGGTGCGCCTATTCTGGAAGCCAGCCCCGACGGGGCAGAGGAGGTTGCGTGGACGCACTGGGTCGCCGGATCATCGTCGCCGCGTTCGACGGGTGGAACGATGCCGGAGAAGCCGCATCGGCGGCGGCATCGATGCTGCGCGCCGATGTGGAGTACGAGGTCGTCCACTCGGTGGACCCCGAGCTGTACTTCGATTACCAGTACACCCGCCCCCAGGTCGGATTGGATGCCGAGGGCCGCCGCACCCTCACCTGGCCCGAGGCCACGCTCCTGCGTCCCGTGAAGCGCTCCGACGACGCCGAGATCTGGCTGCTGGTCGGGGTGGAGCCCGCGCGAGCCTGGCAGGCGTTCGCCGCCGAGTTCATCGACGTCGCCCTGCGCGAGGACGTCACGGGCTTCGTCGCCCTCGGATCGATGATGTCCGACGTTCCGCACACGCGCCCCATCTCGGTCTTCGCGGGCAGCGACAACGAGGGCGTGCGCCAGAGCCTGGGCCTCGAGCGGAGCCTGTACGAGGGGCCGGTCGGCATCCTGAGCGCCATCGGCCATGTCTCGGAGACCGTGGGCATCCCGACCGCGAGCCTCTGGGCGAGCGTTCCCCACTACGTCGCCGGGCACACCCCCTCACCCAAGGCCACGCTCGCCCTGCTCGAGAAGCTCGAGTCGATCACCGGCATCGCGGTCCCGCGCGGAGACCTCGAGAACGAGTCGCGCCTGTGGGAAGCCTCGATCGACGCGGCCGCGGCCGACGACGACGAGATGAGCGAGTACATCCGCCAGCTCGAGCAGACCCGTGACACGTGGGACTCGCCCGAAGCCTCGGGGGACGCGATCGCCCAGGAGTTCGAGCGCTACCTGCGCCGCGGCGGCGACGGCCCCACCAAACCCGGACGCGACGACCCGCCCCGACGCTGAGCGGGCGGGTCGGCGACGACTCCCCCGGTCCCTCGACAGGCTCAGGGACCTTCTGCGGTGCGCTCGAGTGGCCGTGCCGTTCGACGCCACCGCAAGCCGCGCGCGCGAGCCGGGGCGACCGAGCCCGTCGAAGCCACCGGACCCCACGGCCCGCCCGCACACGACGAAGGCGCCGCCCCGAACGGGACGACGCCTTCGCGGCATCCGGGGTCAGCCGGTGATGGCCGAGTACGCCGGCAGCACACCGAGGGTCAACAGCACCATGATGAGCACGCCGAGAGCGACGCGGTAGATCACGAAGGGCAGGAAGCTGCCGCGCTTGAGGTACTGCATGAGGAAGGCGATGACGATGTAGCCCACGACGAACGCGATGATCGTCGCGATGGCGGTCTCGCCGAGGCTGTAGGGCCCGGTGCCCTCGTCGAAGCTTTTGTACAGCTCGAAGAAGCCGCTGGCGAAGACCGCGGGCACGGCGAGCAGGAACGAGTACTCCGCCGCAGCGGTGCGCTTGTACCCGAGCGCGCGGCCGAGGGTCGTGGTCGCCCCAGAGCGCGAGACGCCCGGCACGAGGGCCAGCGCCTGCGCGACACCGAAGGCGATGCCGTGCGGGTAGGTCAGGTCGTCGAGCTCGCGGCGACGCGCGCCGTAGTGGTCGGCGAGACCCAGCAGGATGCCGAAGACGATCAGCACGACCGCCGTGATCCACAGGCTCCGGAAGTTGTCGCGGATGAGGCTCTGCAGCAGCACGCCGAGCAGGGCGATCGGCAGCGTGCCGATGATGACCAGCCAACCCATGCGGGCGTCGGGATCGGTGCGGGGCACCTTGCCGCCGAGCGAGAGGAACCAGCGCGAGATGACCCGGCCGATCTTCTTGCGGAAGTAGATGAGCACCGCGAGCTCGGTGCCGATCTGGGTGATGGCGGTGAACGTGGCCCCGGGGTCGACCTTCGACGGGAGGAACTCGCCGACGATGCGCAGGTGGGCGCTCGAGGAGATGGGGAGGAACTCGGTGAGGCCCTGGACGAGCCCGAGGACGATGACCTCGAAGATATGCATGCGGTCCTTCAGTACGTGCGGATGAGGTCGGCGAGGACTCGCTGACCGAAGGAGAGCGCGTCGACGGGGACGCGCTCGTCGACACCGTGGAACATCCCGGTGAAGTCGAGGTCGGCGGGAAGTCGCAGCGGCGCGAATCCGTAACCGGCGATGCCGAGGGTCGACAGCGCCTTGTTGTCGGTACCTCCGCCCATCAGGTAGGGCACGACCGGCACCCCGGGGTCGTGTCGACCGAGCTGCGCGATCATCGCATCGACCAGGTCACCCGAGAAGGGCACCTCGAGGCCGATGTCCTGGTGGACGATCTCGATCTCGATCCCGGGCCCGACGATGCGGCGGATGTCGGCGAGGGCCGCCTCTTCGGTACCGGGCAGCACCCGCACGTCGATGAGCGCCTCGGCCCGGTCGGGGATGACGTTGTGCTTGTAACCGGCGGTGAGCCCGGTGGGGTTCGTCGTGGTGCGCAGCGTCGAGCGGATGAAGCTGGATGCCGCGCCCGTGCGCAGCGCGAGAGCATCGGGGTCGCCCGCGTCGTCGCCCGTGATCGCGGCGAGGCCGGCGAGCAGTTGAGCCGTGGTGTCGGTGAGACGGATCGGCCACTCGGTGCGGCCGAGGGCGGTGACGGCCTCGGCCAGCTTCGTCACGGCGTTGTCGGCGTGCAGGCCGCTGCCGTGACCGGCGCGACCGCGCGCGACGAGCTTGATCCACACCAGGGCCTTCTCGCCGACCTGCAGCAGATACGCGCGGCGGTCGCCCACCGCGATCGAGTACCCGCCGACCTCGCTGATGGCCTCGGTCGCTCCGGCGAACCACTCGGGTCGGTCCCTGACCACGCGGGCCGAACCCTCGACGCCGCCGTTCTCCTCGTCGGCGAAGAACGCCACGATGATGTCGCGCTCGGGCTGCTCCCCCGCGCGCAGCACCTCGGCCACGGCGGTGAGGATCATGGCATCCATGTCTTTCATGTCGACGGCACCGCGGCCCCACAGCACGCCGTCGCGGATCTCGCCCGCGAAGGGGTCGACGCTCCAGTCGGCGGCGACGGCGGGCACCACGTCGAGGTGACCGTGCAAGATGAGAGCGGGCTTGTCGCGGTTGCGGCCCGGGATACGGGCGCAGACGTTCGTGCGACGCTCGACCGGCTCGTAGTACTCGACCTCGAGGCCGAGGGCTTCGAGATAAGCGCCGACGTAGGCGGCCGCCTCGCGCTCTCCCTCGGCACGGCCTCCGCCGTAGTTCGACGTGTCGAACCGGATGAGGTCTCGCGCGACGCGGGCGACCTCGGGGACGTCGGTTTCGAGCTCGGGCATGCGCACTACGGTACCGGGGACGAGCGTCGCGGCCCGCCGCGCGTCGCCCCTAGACGCGCCCGGGAAGCGGCACCGATTCGAGGCGGGGTCGGGAGCGTGGTAATGTCGTTCTTCGTTGCGAAAGCAGCAAAACACCCAGATGCGCGGGTGGCGGAATAGGTAGACGCGCTAGCTTGAGGTGCTAGTGCCCTTTAACGGGCGTGGGGGTTCAAGTCCCCCCTCGCGCACAGAACGACGAAGGCCCCGGGTTCCACCCCGGGGCCTTTTTCGTTGCCGGCGGAAGGCCGGACCGAAAGGCCATCCCGAGGACGGCCGCCGCAGGCACGGATCCTGCGCGACGGAACAGCCGAGCGCATCCGCCCGGCCGCGTCGGCGATCGTCTTCCGCGGTCGCGAGGAACCGGCTCCCTCCCGCGGCCACGGCGCCCACGCCACGACGGCGATACGCGGAGCGCGGTCGACGCTAGCGACTTTCGTCTGCATTGTGGACGACGTCCGGACGTGTTCGCGTGCTCCCCCGGCTGATGGAATCGCATGAGGCACGGATGATTCCCTCCCCCGCGCCCCGAGACAGCGATACCGGAGGGCAGCAGCGAAACCGATGCGACATCGCATTTACACGCTTTCTGCACATATGAAAGACGAGGGCGACATCATTACCGCACGAGACCGGATAACGAGAACCCTGTACATCGTCGCGGGGTCCGCTTTGGTCGCGGTCTTCCTCGCCTGGGTCGCTTATCGAAATCAGGCGGGACAGTCCCTCTTCGGGATGGACACGGTCGCTGGCTGGGTCGGTCACGGCGCTGCGATCCTCGTCCTTCTCGCGGGCCTGGCTCTTCTCGCTCGCGGAATTTTCCTCCGTCCCGAGAAAAGGGATGCCGCGGATCACGAATCATTCGATTGACTATCGATGCGATACAAAAGAACCGATTGACCATTGAATTCCTTGATCAATAACGTCGCGATTGCTTGCATGTGCTCACAACGAGCAGCAACCGAAAGGGAATTCAAATGAACGCATTCACCATCGATGTCCGCGTGCAGTCCAACTCGGCGAGCGCGGACGTCGAACCCGCCTCGCTGGGATTGGTCACTCGAGCCATCTGCACCCGTGTGACCTGTAAGGCCACCTGCGGCTGCACGCCGCTCTGCATCACGCAGAGCCCGCTCGCCTGCTGGTGAGTCACCCGATCGCCCGCCCGCAGAGACGCGGGTGGGCGATCCCCGGAACGGAGAGGAGACGAGGCGTGCCGCTGACACTCAGCAGTGATCTCACCGTCGAGGCCATCGCCCGCCGTCTCGCGGACCCTGAGACGGTGCGATCGTCTCGACGACAGGTGCGGCAGACGGCGAGGTTCCCCACGGGCTGGAACCCGCAGTCCGTCGCCATGGGGCCACTGGGAAGCGCCCTCGTGTTCGAGGAGCTCACCGCCGCCTCGGATTCAGACGCCGACGAATGGTCGCTCCGCGCGGATGCCATCCTCGAGGAGTGCCACGACCCCGTCGCCGCAGCGGCCGGTGAGGACGCCTCGCTCTTCGGTGGCACTCCAGGCGCGGTGCTGGCCTATCTCTCGGCCGCCCGTCGAGACCCTCGACGTTGGCACGCGCGGGCGTCGGCCCTCGCCGACGAGGTGGCGGAACAGGCTCTCAGCGCCGAGCTCCTTCCCGCGGTCGATGACGTCGCGGACGCTGACTACGACATCATCAGCGGTCGCGCCGGGGTGTTGATGGCGTTGACGGCGATTCGCAGCGCCCTACCCGAGGTGGAGGCCGTCGGCGCCGCCATCAATCGAGTGTTCGACGATCTGCACGAGCTCCTGCGTCGGGGTGAGCTCGTGGGAGACGGCGCCATGATCTCCCCCCGTCACTACCCTCTCCCCGAATACGCGGAGGAGTTCCCGCTGGGCTACCTCAACACGGGACTCGCCCACGGTCTGCCCGGAGTGCTGCTGGCGCTATCCTCGGTCGAAACGGCGGGTGGACGCGACGAGAAGAGGCGATCGCTCGTCAAGGATCTGTCCGCCCGCATCCTCGACGTCGCCGATCGCGACCGTTTCGGTCTGATCTGGTCGACGGGCATCCCCCGTTCGACGTCCTCCCCCGGTCCTCGACCGCGGCACAGGGCTCGCGCTCCGCACGCCTGGTGCTATGGGGCGCCGGGTGTCGCTCTCGCGCTTCACCGCGCGGGCGCATCCGTGCGGGAACCCGCTCTGGTCGCGCAGGCCCGAGAGATCATGCGGGGCGCCCTCGATCGCCACCCGCAACCGAGCGAGGTCCTCAGTCCGTCGATCTGCCACGGGGTAGCCGGAATTCTGGCATGTGCCGACACCGTGCTCGGCGTGTGCCGGGATCCGGAGAGCACCCATGCCGCCCTGCGACGCGACCTGCTCGAGAGGGGCGACGTCGACGCTCCGCTGCTCTATCGCGACGTCGAAGAACCTGCCCAGGAGTTGGACGACCCGTCCGTCATCCAGGGAGCTGCGGGCATCGCCCTCGTGCTGGCTGCCGGTGGGGGACGCGCCCCGCGCTCACCGTGGCGACACCTGTTCGGATTCTGAGAGGAACACCATGATCGCACCGCGACCGACGCACGGATATCGGGCACATGACCGATTCGTCGTGAGGACTCCTCTCTGGAGCCGGAGCCGGTTCTCCGCGCTCTCCTCCTACGAGTCGTTGAGGGCGGCGATTCCGCAGCTCCTCTCGGATGATCGCATCGTCGCCGCGCTGTCGACGGCGAGTCCTCGTCTGGTCGATCAGCTCCGCCGACTCCATGAAGCCGCTCCTTTCTCGAGCGACGAGCGGAAAGAACTCGGTGCTCTGCGCAGCCTGCGCAAGTACCTCTTGCGGATGTCGAACCGTCCGACGCCCTTCGGGCTCTTCGCGGGAGTGGCGTTGGGGACCTTCGGTGCGCACACGGATCTGCGCCTCGAGGACGACCCCATCGGCAGAGTGGAAGCCTTCGCGGACTTCGCCTGGCTGATGGCCTTCGCCACGTCGCTGTCGACCGGCGGTGGAGCCCGGCGGCTGCCGCTCGCCGTGAACCCCTACGCCCAGCAGATCGCGGGCCGCCTGGACGTCGCGCAGTCGAACGTGTTCGGCACCTCGGTGAGCAACCACGTCGACCTCCTGGTGACGACCCCCGTGCAGCAGGCTCTGACTGCTGCGGCAGAGGGCGCGAGCGCGGACGAGGTCGTCGAACTGCTGCGCGCCGCCCACCCCGGCATCGCGCCCGAGACCATCGAGGGACTTGTGGACACTCTGTTGACCCAGGGTGTGCTGTACCCGGCCGTCGTGCCGAGCCTCATTCCGGGGAACGAGGGCGTACCGATACTCGACGCCCTGACCCGGGGCGGAGCCGAATTCCGGGTCGAGCGCGGCGAACTGGATCGCATCCTCTCCTCCCTGTCCGCCGTCCGGGACATCGAGGGCCTGAACGCCACGCTGCCGACCGCGAGAAGCAGCCAGAGCGCCCTGCTCTCCGATTTCTCCGACTCGACCGTGACGGTGAACGCCGGACTCGCGCTGGCCTCGGCGACGCTCTCCGAGAAAGTGGCACGTCGTGTCGAAGACGTCGCCGACGTCCTCGTGCGCACGAGCTTCTTCCCGCCGCGTCCCGCCTCCATCGTCGAGTACGAGCAGCACTTCCTCGAGCGCTACGGCGTCGGCGGCGAGGTCCCCGTTCTCGAGCTCCTAAGCGCGAGCCGGGGACTCGAGGCGCCCGCGGGCTACCAGCTCCCCCTTCGTACCTACCCCCTTCCCGGCTTCCCCGCCCCCACGGACTCCGCGGGCGCTTCGGCCCTCCTGGGGGCCTACACGGCTGCTCTTCTGTCCGGCACGCCCCTGGAGCTCACCGACGACATCCTGACCGCCTACGAGACGGAGGACACGCGGCCCCCGTCCGCCTCCTTCGATCTGTTCGTCCGTGTCCTCGCGCGCTCGGCGGCACACGTGGACCGCGGCGACTTCGATCTCGCCGTCCTGCCGGAGGGCCTCGCGCTCGGCGGACGTTCGACGGGGCGCTTCACGGGTGTGCTCGACGACGCGGCCGACCTCGTCGACGCGATGCTCGCGAGGGAGTCACGCCACAGCGCGCCCGATACGCGCCTCGTCCTGCTGCGCTACCTGCCGGACAAAGCGCGGATGGCCAACGTCGCCCGTACGTCCGCGCCCTCTCTGGACGTCCTCGACGTCGGCGTGGCATCCGACACATCGACGGGGATGAGCCTCGCGGACGTGCTGGTCGGTAACGACGGCTCGTCGTTCTACCTCGTGGACCGGCGCCGTGGTGACCGCGTGAGATTCGTGGAGAATCACATGCTGTCGCCCCTGTCGGCGCCGAACGTCATCCGGCTGCTCATCGAGTTGTCCAGGGACGGCCTCCGGGGCTTCAACATCTTCGACTGGGGCCGTCTCTCCGGCGCTCCCTACCTCCCGCGGGTCGTTCGGAACCGGGTCATCTTCAGCCCCGCGCGGTGGAACATCCATCCCGCCCTCCTCGCCGCGGCGGAAGGTTCGGTGGGCTTCGCCTCCACCTTGCGCGCGACGCGCGACGAGCTACGGATGCCGGCTCGCGTGACCCTCGTGCGCGACGACAACCGACTGCCGCTGGATCTGGACGCGGAGATCGACGTCGCCATCCTCGCCGAGGAGCAGTCCCGCGCGCTCACGAGTGGGACAGCGCTCGTCTTCGAAGAATCACTGGACGCGGATGAGGATGACCGGGACGGCGGGCATCCGGGCCTGGTCACCGATCCCGCAGGAGCGTCGTTCGCTCACGAACTCGTCGTCTCGGTGGCCCTCCCCGCGCCCGAGGAGTCGGAGTCCCCTCACCGGCACCCGAGTGCGAGGCGCACGGCTCCGGCGGGGATCCGCACCAGCCAGGAATGGGACCCGCGGTGGGTGTGCATCGATGTCCAGGCGAGCCTCGCCGACCTCGAACTCGTCCTCTCCTCGCATCTCGGTCTGCTTCTCGAGGCCACGCGTTCGCTTCGAGACCGATGGTTCTTCGTGCGATACCCCCTCCCGGGCCATGCGCTTCGCATCCGGTTGCGTGCTCGCACCCCCCGTCACCTCGATCGGCTGCGCACTGCCGTCGCCCGATGGGCGGATGCTCTGGTCGCACAGCGCGTCGTGCGGGAAAGCTCACTCACCGGCTACGTCCCGGAGTTCCAGCGTTATGGAGGCGAGGCGCTGTACGTCAAAGCCCTTCCCGTCTTCGAAGCCACGTCGCGCCTCGCCATCGCGCTCGCTGCGGCCAGGGCGACGGCCACCCCGTCGGAGGCGAGCGACGATGTGGTGGGAGTCGCGCTGCTCGCCCACCTGCACGAGGCGATCGGCGTGTCGCACTCCGCGCTCGGTGTCGAGCCGAGCACGGATGCCTCCTTCCGGCGCTTCTACCGCGAGAACCGTCCGGCGCTCCTTTCGGCCCTTCGCGACCCGGGCGAGGCTCTCCGCAGCGTCGGATTCGCCGAGACCGCGGAACTCCGTCTGGCGCTCGACGAGTGCCGGGCGACGCTGCGCGCGTTCGCGGAGGCCTTCCGGCGCGAGCACGGTGTCGACGACCTCGCGGCAGCTGCGGCCACGATCATGCACATGACCTTCAACCGGGTCTACCCGATCGGTAATGCGATCGAACCCCGGGCGCTCGGGCTCTGGGCGCTGACGGCAGAAGCCGCCGCGAGACGCGAGCGGGCCTTCGCCGACATCGAGCCCCCGCACACCGACACGAGGGAGAGCGTCCGATGAACAACTGGTCTCGCGTGCTGCGACTCGTGTGGGAGACGAACCCGCGCGGCGTCCTCGGCATTCTGCTGACCACTGCCTGTGACGCCGTGATCCCCGTCGCGCAGGTGGTTCTGCTCGGCCTCACGGTGAACGCCGTGCAGTCGGCGACGGACCCGTCCTCGCTGCTGATCTATCCCGCACTGTTCGCGGGTCTCGCCCTGCTCGGACTGATCCTCACGACTCTTCAGGGGTACTGGCAGGCGGCTCTCGAACAACGGGTCTCGAATGCCTTCAACGTGCGCCTGATGGAGAAATCGGGGACGCTTTCGCTCCGTGATTTCGAGAACCCCGACGTCTACAACCGTCTCCAACTGGCGACCCGCGAAGCAACCGGACGACCGTATCAATTCTTCGCCCAACTGATCGCGGCGGTATCGGGCGCCGTCTCGCTCGTGCTCCTCATGGGCGTGCTCGTGACATGGAGTCCACTGGTCGCGCTCTTCGTCCTTCTCGCCCCGATCCTTCCGGTCGTCGCCAATCAGATCTTCGTCCGAAGATTGTGGGCCGTCGAGCGGGATCGTTCGGAGGAACGGCGGAGGGGCCAATATCTGCTGGCACTCGTGACGAACGACAAGACCTACAAAGAGACCCGCCTCTTCGGCCTGGTGACGCACTTCATCGATTCTTATCGCGCGATGCTCGGGCGGTTCTACACGGTCGACATGGCGATCGAACGACGCCGGAGCCGGGCCACGGCACTCTCCGGTCTGGCGGGAGTCGCGGTGACCGCCGTGGCCGTCTTCCTCGCGATCGGCGACGCCTTCAACGCCGGTGACCTGGGACGACTCGCCGCCTACATCGGGGCGATCGGTGCGGTGACCGTTGCGGCGCAGATGCTGATCGGCGGACTGGGGCAGCTCGTGGAGCACACCCTGTTCCTCGGGAACCTGTTCGCCTTCCTGGACCTGCCCGTGACGGATGCGGCTCCTGCCGGACCGGGGCAGGTCGACGTGCCGGATTCACCCGCCCACGAGATCGTCTTCGAGGACGTGACGTTCGCCTACCCCGGGCAGCAACAGCCCGCCCTGAACGGATTCTCCGCCACGATCGCCGCCGGGCGCACCGTCGCGCTGGTCGGAGAGAACGGAGCCGGCAAGTCGACCATCGTCAAGCTCCTCGCGCGGCTGTACGAGCCCACGTCCGGACGAATCCTGCTCGACGGAGTCGACATTCGGACCTTCGACCGCGACCAGTACCGGGATCACCTCACCGTGCTCTTCCAGGACTTCATCCAGTACGAAGCGTCCGTCCGCCACAACGTCGCCTTCGGCAGGATCTCGAGGGCCGACGACGACGAGGGCGTCCGCGAAGCGCTCCATCGCGCGGAGATGACCTCGACGGTCCGTACCCTCGAGCACGGGATCGATACGCAGCTCGGCAAATGGTTCGCCGACGGCAAGCAACTCTCCGGCGGGCAGTGGCAGCGGATCGCACTGGCTCGCGCGCTGTTCCGACGCTCCCCGGTCATCGTCTTGGACGAGCCCACCGCCTCTCTGGATGCGCGCGCGGAGGAGGCCGTCTTCTCCCGACTCACCGAAGAGAGCCACCTTGCGACGAAGATCCTGATCTCGCACCGGTTCTCGACGGTTCGCACCGCCGACGAGGTCCTGGTGCTGCAGGGCGGCCAGCTCGTGGAGAAAGGCGATCACCACTCCCTCATGGACGACAACGGTCTCTATGCCCAGATGTTCCGGCTGCAGGCGAGTGGTTATGTCAACTGAGAACGATCGGACCCTCCGCAGAGGCTTCGCCCTTGCCGACGGTCTCTTCGTCGCGGCGATCGTCCTCCTGACGACGACCATCACGCCGTCCTTCACGCCGGGGACCACCGCGACGGGCGGCGCCCTGCTGCTGATCTCGGGCGCTGGTCTGGCGATCCTGCACGTCAGGGCGCGCGCGCGATCACGCGAAGCCGGCGCGCGCCCTCGCGCAGGAGGCCGAGTGGTCGCGCAATGGTCGGCCGAGCTCGTGGTCGTCGCCGGTGCCGTCGCGATCATCCTCGGGGGCGTCCCGGCCGTGTGGGCGGCCGTGGGAGCAGCGCTCGTCGGGGCTTGGGTGTCCTACGCCGTCTTTGGCGCCGGGACCGACAGAAACACAGAGAAAGTGGGGAAACTGACATGACGGACGCACTGGAGGATTTCGACCTCGACCCGCAGCTCGGTGCCCGTGGCGCCGCGGTCCAACCCGCATCCACGCCGGTCATCCGATTGAGCCGGATCATCTGCAAGACGATCCTGATCACCGGGGCGTGCGGGTCGACGCAGACGACGGGGCGGTGCTGACCCCGCCGTCGCCCGCGGGGCTCCCCGGTCACGACCGGGGAGCCCTCGCGACCTCGGGGGACGCGTCCACGGAACCGATCCTCGACGTCGACCGAGAGGCGATCTCCTCGTGCCTGGACCGTCTCTCCGACGCACCAGCGGTGTCGGACCTCGTATCGCGTGGACTCGCCTCAGGCGCCGAGGTGTCCTGGGATGCTCGGACCCTCGGCAACGGGTTCGCGGGCATCGCGTACGCTCACCTCCTCCTGCAGCGTGGCCCGACCGGGGTGGGCTCAGCGGCGCACGAGCTGTTGTCCGCCGCCATCGGCGCGACGAAGGTGCACCCGCTGACATCACTGGGGCTCTACGACGGAGCCAGCGGAGTGGACCGCGTGCTCGCAGCCTTCGCCGCGCGCGATGACCGCTACGCCGCGGCATCCGTGCGATTCCGCGATCGGGTTCGAGCATCGATGCTCGAGGACGTCAGGAGGCGGCCACCCTCTCACGAGTCCGATATCGACGTCATCTCGGGGCGTGCAGGCTGGCTGCTCCATCTGAGCTCAGCGGCGGCCGGCGGCGATTCGTCGGCACGGGAGGTCGCGCGCGCGGTGAGCAGCGACCTGGGGGCGATCGTGCGGAGGTCCTCGAGACCCATCCACGTCCTGCACGCCCGGACGCCGACCCGTCAGGACACGCCCGGCGAGGTCGTCGATCGGCTGGGGATCGCCCACGGAGCCGCCGGCATCCTCCTCGCCCTCTCGACCTCGGTGATCGCCGAAGTCGGCGACGGCGCGGTGCGCGAACAGGTGGCACGACTGACACACGAAGTGTTCGCGGTGCGCGTCGGCGAGGGGCTCTCCGCGGACGAGACCGCACGTCCCGGGACGCCCGCGTGGTGCACAGGCGACGCGGGGGTGGATCTGGCCGTGATCCGCGCGGGAGAGGCGCTCGGCGATGGTCGGCTCCGCGACCACGCCGCGGCATCCCTCCTCGCCCGTCTCGAACGGCTCGCGTCCGCGGCACCCGACACCGCGAACGATGCGAGCCTCTGCCACGGGAGCGCGGGTCTCCTGGCCCTGGCGCGGGCCGCACGGCCCTACGTCCATCCGGACAGGTGGGCTGCCCTGCATCTCACCCTCACCCGACGCCTTCTCCGGTCTTTCGACCCGGACGCGCCGCTCGGCTTCTCCCTCGCCTCGCACGACGACCCGGCGTTCCTGATGGGGGCCGCAGGAGCTCTGGTGATGCTGGGAGGCGACGACCGTGCGCGGGGAGCCTGTACGGAGCTCCTGACGGGCGGCGCGGTCCATGGCTGAGCCGAGATATCTCTACCGCTCGGCGGATCGATTCCTCCTGCGCGTGAACCGATGGCGATCCGGCCTCGCCACGCCGGAGCCACCGGATACGCCCTCGAAGATCCTCGCCGACCCCGACCTCGATCTCGCCGTCCTCCACGCCGCACCGGGGCTGCACGCATGGGCGCGCCGTTCGACGAAGACGGCGTCCCCGGACCCGGCGAAGCTCCTGAGCCTTCAGCGCTACTACGTCCGCGCGCACACGCGACCGACACCCTTCGGCCTGTTCTCGGCGGTGGGTGCGGGGATCTTCGCCGACACCACGGACCTCGCCGCGATGGTCCCACGATCAGAGCGAACCCGCATCCACATACGCCCCGATCTCGGCCTGGTGGCCGCGATCGCCCGAGAGACGGACACGGGTGCGGGGAGCTATCGGGCGAACGATCTGATCCGTCGCGAAGCCGACCGCTTCATCCTTCCCGGCGTCTTCGCCCTGGGCCGGCACGAGGATCGCGAAGCGCGCGTGCGTGTGACGGACGCGGTCGCCCTCCTGATCGAGCGTGCCCGGACATCTCCGCGCACGCTCGCGGATCTCGAGAGCTTCATCGGCACGCGATATCCGACTGTCGACCCCGCACGTATCCGTCGGACGATCCAGGATCTCGTCGATCTCGGGTTCCTCATCCCGAACGCCCAGGTACGGCTCTCGCACCGGGGATCGCCCCCGGTGGAGCTCGCCCCCGCCGCCGCCGAGATCCTGCAGTCGTTGACCTCCGACGTCGCGGCGGCGGATCGGGGGAGGCTCGCCGACGCCCTGGGCGTGGGGAACCGCACCGCGCGAGAGCACTCTCACGACGGCGACGCGGTCGAGATGCACGTCGGTCTCACCGGCACGGCGGGCATCCTTCCGAGGAGGATCGGCGCCGCGATCGCCGACGCCGCCACCTTCCTCACGGCCGTCGCCCCCGGTGCGGGCGACGGAGCCCTGTCGAACCGGGAGGCGATGATCGAGTATCACCGCCTCTTCCTCGAACGCTTCGGGTTCGGGTCCGCCGTGCGCCTCGCCGACCTCCTCGATCCCGTGCGGGGTCTCGGGAGCGTGGCGCAGGCGATCGATGCAACGGGGCGCACCGCGCGCGAGCTCACGCCGTACGAATGGGTCCTCCACGATCTGCTGACCTCCGCTCTCCACGACGGCGCGGCGGAGATCCGCATCACGGCCGACGTCGAGGCACGGCTCGTGGCGGCCGTCCCGACCGTGGACACCGATCCTCCTCAGCCGAGCATCGATGTCTTCGCCCAGATCGCGGAGGACGACACGGCCATCGAGGGATTCCGGGTCATCCTGAACCACGCCCCCGTCGCCGAGGGCGGGACGACGTTCGGCCGTTTCGCGCACCTGCTCGACCCGGACTTCCGGGCGGAGATCCTCGGTCTGCGCAGGTATGCCGTGACCGCACCGCCCGATACGGCACGCGAGGTGCAGTTCTCGTACCTGCCACGCGATGCTCGAGCCGGAAATGTCGCCGTCGCTCCGACGACCGGCGATCACCTGCTGGCCATCAACGCGCCGCTCGGGACGGAGACGACGTCGCCGATGGGTCTGGACGACCTCTGGGTCGTCGCCGACTACGAGCGCCTCCGGATCTGGTCACGGAGCCTGGGGGAGGAAGTCCATCCGACGCAATCCCACTTGCTGACCGCGCAGTTGGCTCCCGACATCGTGCAGGTGGCCCTGCAGATCGGCGCGGTGCGACGCCGTCCCCTCGGAGGATTCTCGTGGGGGCCGTTCGAGCGGAGCCTGAGACTCCCCCGGGTCGTCCGCGGAGATGTCGTGATCCGATCCGCGGAGTGGACGATCACCGTCCCCGAACACCTCGATCCTTCGGACGCGCTGACGTTTCGACGTTCCCTGGATGAATGGCGGCGGACCTTCGACGTTCCGGCCCACGTCTACGACGTTCAGGATGACAACCGCCTTCTCCTCGATCTCGACTCGGAGTTCGCCGAACGGCATCTGCGGTCGGAGGCGCGGCGTCGCACGGTGATCCGCCTCCAAGAGGCGCTCCCTCATCCGGAGCAGCACGTGGTCACGGACGAACGGGGCGGACGGTACGCAGCGGAGTTCGTCGTGCCGGTCCGATTGGCGCAGTCCTCGCGCCGACGAGGAACGCTGCGGTACGACGCTCCTGCCGCATCGGCGGCCGTCCACGCCCCCTTCTTCGTCGACGACACGCTGGCTACACGAGACGGATGGATGTCCTTCCACCTGTACACCCCGGCCCGGGTCGGCGACGCGGTACTGGGCCGCCTGGCAGGGGCCATGACCGCGGATCCGCGGCTCCGCTCGTCTGTGGACCGCTGGTATTTCGTGCGGTATCGCGATCAGCGCAGCCACCTCCGCCTCCGCCTCCGGGTTCGACCGGGCCGAGAGAACGACGTGCGCGCGGCAGTGCGGGACCTTCACGAAGAGCTCCGTCGACGCGGCATGAGTTCGGACGTGCTCGAGATGCCGTACCGCCCGGAATACGGCCGCTATGCGACCCCCGAGCACTTCGATCGCTTCGAAACCCTCTTCTGCCTCGAGTCCGCCATGGTCGCCGGACCCGCCACCTCCTTCGGCACGGGGGATCGCCGCGTGCTCGCCCTCGGCCTCATGGCGCTCTACGTGCGTGCGCTCGTCCCGGATGCCGACGAAGCGGAGTCGTTCCTTTCCCGCCTGCGCTCCGAAGAAATCCGTTCGTCGGATCGCGGCTATGTGCGGGCGAACATGCCGCTGCTCACCCGGGCTCTCGCCGCAGACGCAACACTCGATGAGGACGGGCCCCTCGGAGCGCTCGCTGGTGCCGCGCCCTCGCTGCAGGACGCGATGGACGACGTCGTCGCCTCGTGCGGTCTCGGGCGCAGCGGCCTCGACGACCGAGCGGAGGGGATCCTGCGCAGCGTCCTCCACATGACCTGCAACCGCCTGCTCCCGCCCGACGGCGACGAGGAAGGGCGCGTGTACGACATCTGGTGGTTGACAGCGCGACGGTTGCGCGGCGTCGACGCCCACGCGCGGCGATCGTGAAGCCCATCGGACGGGTATGGCGCGTCTGGCGTCTGGACCCCCTGCGCCATTCGATCGGAGCGGTCGTGAGCTGGATCGCTGCTCTCGTCCCGGGCGCGCAGGTCCTGTTCACCGCCGCCGTCGTGAATGCCGCCGCCGGCTTGCTCACCGGCGCCGTCTCCGCGGATCGGGCGCTGCTCACCGTCGGTGCGCCGCTGGCGGCCCTTCTGGCCGCGCAGGTGATCGGGCGCGGGATGACCGCTGTCGCGCAATATGTGCTGTCGCGCGCCGAATTGCAGGTGCGGCAACGTCTCGCCGACGACACCATGGGCGCGGGACTGTCGATGTCGCAGTGCGACTACGAGGACGCTGATCATTACAACCGTGCGAAACGCGCGCTGCAGGAGGTGCAGTCCGGACGCGTGTCGGCCCTCCCCGGCGACGCCGTCGAACTCGTCGCGTCGGTCGTGTCGATCGCCGCGGTGGCGGGAGCGTTGATCGCCTGGATGCCGATCGCCGCTCTTCTCATCCTGGTCTCCCCCGTTCCGGGGGCCATCGCGGCCGCGGTGTACGGACGCAAGCGATGGGATCTCGACATCCGCCAGTCCGAACGGCGACGTTTCTCGGCCTACCTGCAAGCGCTCACGATGAGCGATCACTCTCACAAGGAGATCGCGCACTATCGCCTCGGGGACGTTCTGCGAGGGCGGTTCCGCCGTGTGCTCGAAGATCTCCTGCAGCAGGACGCGGCAGCATTGCGGAAGAACCACCTCGCCGTGGCGAGTGCGGACGTCTTCGGCATCGTCCTCACCTGCGTCGCATTGGGCCTCGTGGTGGTGGCCGTTGCACACGATCCCGCCGGGAACAGCCTCGGCGTGCTCACCGGATTCGTTCAGGGGATGAACACCCTGTACGGCATCACTCTCTCCACCCTCGGGGGGATCGCTGCGGTGTACCAGAGCTCGCTCTATGCGGGCAACGTCTTCGGGTACCTCGATTCGGCGTCGCGTCCCCACGCCGCCCCGACCTCGCACCGAGCCCTCGGGCAGGCTCCCGAGATCCACTGCGAGGCCGTGAGCTTCACGTACCCCGGGACCGATCGCGTGGTGTTGAGCGACGTCGACGTGGTCTTTCCCGCCGGCCTCTGCTCGGTGGTCGTCGGAGCGAACGGCAGCGGGAAGTCCACCCTGCTGAAGCTGGTGGCCGGGGTATACGCACCCACGGGCGGGGCGGTGCGATTCGACGGCGCCCCCGCGGACGAGTTCGACAGCGC
Organism: Microbacterium testaceum StLB037; assembly: GCF_900104345.1. Classification (GTDB taxonomy): domain Bacteria; phylum Actinomycetota; class Actinomycetes; order Actinomycetales; family Microbacteriaceae; genus Microbacterium; species Microbacterium testaceum_A. Next base: position 102,380 of record NZ_FNJN01000003.1, on the reverse strand, counting down.
TGAGCTGAATGCGTCCATCGGCGTGGTCTTCCAGGACTACGTGAAGTACGAACTGCCCGCATACGACAACGTGGCGTTCGGACGAATCGAACAGTTCGACGATCAGATCGCCGTGCGGGAGGCGCTGCGATCGGTGGAGATGGACGACCACGTGCGGTCTCTGTCACGGGGATGGAACACCCGCCTCGGTCGCCGGTTCGCCGGGGCGGAGCAACTGTCCATCGGCCAGTGGCAACGTCTCGCGTTCGCGCGAGCGTTTCGCGGCGCCCCGTCCGTGCTCCTGGCGGACGAGCCCGCGGCATCCCTCGACGCCGAAGGTGAGCACGCCGTCCTCCGCGCCATCGAGGAGCGACGTGGGCGGATGACGACGATCCTGATCTCGCACAGCCTCGCCGCGATCCATGCGGCCGACAGGATCGTCTACGTGGATGCCGAGCACGGAACGGTCCACGGACCGGCGCCCCACGACGTGCTGCTCTCCTGCTCGACGGGGTACGCCTCGATGTACCGGCGACTGCGGACCAATGCGGCATCCGAGGGAGCTCCCGTATCGGCCGTCCCCTTCACGGACCGGTTTCGTGAGGTCGGACGTCGGTGAAGGCGCGACAGCCTCACCGGAGCGGGAGGTGGACGCGGAGAACCCAGGACCCCGAGCGCGACTCGGACACGAGCTGACCATCGAGGAGCGTGACCCGCTCGCGCAACCGATCCAGACCGTATCCGGACGATGGCACGTACGGCGCTCGTGCGACGTCACCGACGGTGTTCGTCAGCTCGACGCGGATCTCGTCGTCGACGGTCTCGACGACGACGGACACCACAGGAGCCCCCGCACCATGCTTCGCGATGTTGGTGGCGCCCTCTCGGAGGACGTGAACGATCGTCTGCTCGATCGCAGCCGACATCTCCGCCGCGAGGCGCGCGCGCACGGTCACCTGGGCGCCCAGACGACGCAGGGCCGACGTGACCTCGTCGAGAGCACTCGCCACGCTGGCGTGAGCGCCGTGATCCGCCGGGGTGCCCGGCCGGTCGTCACGGACGATACGCAGCATCCGCCGGATATCGGCGAGAGCCTGGTCCGCACTGGAGCGGATGGCTCTGATGGACTGTTCGCGCAGGGCCTGATCGTCGACACGTTCGAGCACCCGGGCGTGCATCGACACCAGCGTGACGTCGTGGGCGATGATGTCGTGCAGCTCGTCGGCGATCCGCTCGCGTTCGACGTGGATCGCCTCCCGGCGCGCCTGCTCGAGCTGCTCGATGTCTCTGGCGAACCGACGCACGCGTCGGTGGGCTGTGCGCAACGCCCAACCGATGCCGGCGGACACGACCATCACCATGGCCAGCACGGGCAGAGCCGCACTCGAGAAAGCACCCGGAACCGTCGCCGTGAGTCCCGCGAGGGCGACGGTGCACACGACATAGGCGCCGATGAACCACCCGGGACAGGTGTAGACGACCAGGCCGGCGACGACCACGAGATGGAGCAGCTGCGGTCCGCCCTCGTTCGTCGCGGTCTCCAGGAGGGCGGTCAGCGACAACATCACGACCGCCGCCGGCGGCCACCAGGCGAAGAGCGCGGTGGCGAGCGTGGCCGCGAGACCGAGCGCGATGCTCCGCCACGTCTGGTCCGGTTCGCTCAGGTAGAGGGAGACATCGACGACCAGGACGAGCCCCAGCAGGACGAGCAGGGCGTTGCGCCCCCGTCGAGGAAGACGCGTGAACCCGGAGACCCTCTCTGCCGGTGACCGCGCACGATCGTGGGACGCGCCCGGTGCAGTGGTGTTCACCGTCCCATCATGACCGCTCCGATCGACGGATCAGGCGCAGATACGCAAGAACCTGCAGAGCTCCGTCATGATCGGCCCGGCCGGGGCCACGTGCGAAGCGAACAGGGTGAAGACGTCGAACATGGTTCCTCCTCGGTGCGAATGCCCCGTCCACACTCGCCGAGCAGCCCCGATCGCGCCGCAGACGAAGGGATACCGAGAGGGATACTTTCGTATCGTCTCGGCCGCGGGCCCGCCGTCTAGAGTGGTCGAAATGCAAGCGATCCGAGTGCTCATCGCCGACGACGAGAAGCTCGTCCGCCACGCGCTGCGAATCTTCGTCGACACGAGCGGTGACATGGAGGTCGTCGGGGAAGCCACGGACGGCGACGAAGCGGTCGCCCTCGCCGCACAATTGCTTCCCGACGTGGTCCTCATGGATCTGCAGATGCCGCGGGTATCGGGCATCGAAGCGACCCGTCGCATCATGCGTGTCACCTCCGAGGTCCGAGTGCTGGCTGTCACCACCTTCTCGACGGAGCGGCACGTGGTACCCGCCCTGCGGGCCGGAGCATCCGGCTATCTGGTGAAGGACACCGATCCCGACGACATCCTGAACGCCATCAGAGAAGTGGCCGCAGGGCGTTCGGCGATGTCGCCGCGCCTCACGCGAGACCTGATCCTCTCCCTCCGCGACAACCCCGCTGAGGAATCGGTCACGGTCGCACGCCCCGAGCCCCTCACCCCGCGCGAGCTCTCGATCGTGAAGGCCATCGCCCACGGCCGCTCGAACGCCGAGATCGCGCGGGAACTGCATCTCGCCGAGCCGACGGTCAAGGCGAACCTCGGTCGCGTGATGTCGAAGTGGGGGGTGCGAGATCGCGTGCAGGTCTTGATCTACGCCATCACGAACAACCTCGTCGAGCTGGGATCGCTCGACTCCTGCGGCCACCGTGGACACGGCCCCGCCGATCGGGAGTGACGGTCCGGGATGCCGGGATGCCGGTGCCGTCGCGCATCCCGTGACCCCGCGGTAATACGAGCGTGACATCGGCCGCTTAGCGTCGGAGCATGCCCGCATTCTCCGTCCCGACGATCGACATGTCCGCCTGGGTGGGTCCCGGCTCCCCCGACGCGCGAGCGGCCGTGGTCGCCGCCGTCGACCACGCCTGTCGCACCGTGGGCTTCATGCAAGTGGTGGGGCACGGCATCCCGGATGCCGTGATGCATGATCTCGAAGACGCGCTCGACGAGTTCTTCGCCCTGCCCCTCGAGGCGAAGAAGGCGTACGTGCGACCCGCGTCCGAGAACCGCGGCTACAGCCCGCCCAAGAGCGAGTCGCTGAGCTACAGCCTCGGCGTGGACCCGGTGACGCGTATGAACGACTTCTTCGAGGCGTTCAACGTGGGCGCCTCGGCCGCCGAGTACCCCGGCAGCACGGCGACGGCCGCCGACTACGCCGAGAACACCTGGCCCCGCGAGACGAGGGTCTTCGAGCCGTCGGTCCGCTCGTACTACGACGAGGCCCGGCGCGTCGCCCATACCCTCACACGCATCTTCGCGGCCGCCCTGCGCGTGCGCGACGACTTCTTCGACGACGTCACGGATCACTCGATCGACGTGCTGCGCCTGAACAACTACGCCCTTCCGCCCGGAGAGATCGAGCTCGGCGCCGAGCTCACGGGGATGGGCGAGCACACCGACTTCGGTCTGGTCACCGTCCTGTGGGCCGATCAGGTCGCGGGTCTCCAGGTCCTCGGGCTCGACGGCTCGTGGAACGACGTCTCGCCCGCCCGCGGGGCACTGCTCGTCAACCTCGGCGACGTCGCGGCCCGCCTGACCAACGACCGGTGGATGTCGACCCTGCACCGGGTGAAGCCGCCCGTGATCGACGGAACGATCGAGCGCCGCCGCTCGGCGGCGTTCTTCCACGACGGCAACGCCGACGCGGTGATCGCCCCGCTGCCGCACTTCGTCTCGGCCGACTCTCCCGCGCTGTACGACCCCGTGACGGTGAGCGAGCACATCGCCGCGAAGCTCGCCGGATCACGTGCGGGACGCAAGAACGTCAGCGCGGAACGCGAAGCGGCGCGCGTCGCCGCGGCGAGCCGGGGCTGACGGCCGCGCGCGCGGCGCGGCGCGCGCGGTTGCCGGGCCCGGCCGTGCGCGGCTCCCCCGCCTTCCGCGGCGCACCGGCCCATCCGCCCGCCGTGCCCCGGCCCGGCCCGGCCGCACAAGGCCTGAACCGCGCCCGGCACCGCGCCGGCGCGCGATGCATGCTCGCGCGTCAGCCCGCCGACACGCCGAACAACAGACCCAGCACGTAGGTGACCGCGGCCGCGCCGAAACCGATCGCGAGCTGGCGGAGTCCGCGCTTGATCGGCGAGGCGCCGGAGAGCAGACCGACCATGGCGCCGGTCCCGATCAGCGCGATGCCGACGAGACCCAGGGCGAGGGCCACGGCCGGGAAGCCGGCCATGCCGAAGATCCACGGCAGCACCGGGATGATCGCGCCCGAGGCGAAGAACAGGAAGCTCGACAGGGCCGCACCCCAGGCGCTGCCGACGACCTCGTGCGACGACTCCCCCGGTGCGGCCGCGGCGGGTGCGGTACCGGCCTGCGCCGCGGTGACCACGTCGCGGGCCTTGTCGAGAGCGGCATCCGGGTCCATACCGCGCGTGCGGTAGACGAGCGCGAGCTCGTTGGCATCCAGGTCGAGGTGAGGAAGAGCGGAGTCGGCGAAGTCGCTCTCCTCGGTGGCTTCGAGCAGCTCGCGCTGCGACCGCACCGAGACGAACTCCCCCGCGCCCATCGACAGGGCGCCGGCGAGCAGGCCCGCGATACCGCTGAAGAGCACGAAGCTGGGGGCCACGCCGGTCGCCCCGACGCCCATCACCAGGGCGAGGTTCGACACGAGACCGTCGTTCGCACCGAAGACGGCGGCGCGGAAGGTGCCCGAGAGGCGTCGGCGCCCGCGCGCGGCGAGACCGCGGACGACTTCGTGGTGCACGCGTTCGTCGGCGGCCATCGCGGGGGTCGCGTAGGGCTCGTCGGCGTAGGGCGAGCGGGCCTCGGCGTTCTGCGCGAGGGCGAGCACGAAGATCGAGCCGAAGCGGCGGGCCATCCACGCCAGGAGGCGGGTGCCGATGCCCGGCGCGGGCAGGCGCTTGGGCGCTTCGCCGAGGAGATCGACCCAGTGCTGCTCGTGGCGGCCCTCGGCCTCGGCGAGGGCGAGCAGGATGTCGCGTTCCTCCCCGGTGCGGCGCGAGGCGAGCTCGCGGTACACGCGCGCCTCGGCGCGTTCGTCGACGAGATAGCGCGCCCAGCGGCGGCGATCGCGGGCGGTGGGTGTGGCGGGGGTCGTCACGGGTGCTCCTTCGGGTCGTCCCCACCGTAGTGAGGCGGGTTCACCCCCTCGGGCGCGTCGGCCCACACTGACAGCATTTCGGCCCCCCGAAGGCCGGAAAGACGCGGATGCCGAGGGCTCGGTGCCAGCATTTCGGGGTCGCGAAACCGGGGGTCGCGGGCGGCGGGGAGGCGGGGCGGGGCCGAGCCGTTCCGGATCCGGGTCAGGAGTGCACGCGCTTGCGCAGCACGTCGATGCGCGCCTGCAGCTGCGCGACCGTCGCGTGCGAGACGGCGGGGCCGCCGCAGATGCGGCGGAGCTCGGCGTGCACCAGGCCGTGCGGCTCGCCGCTCTGGCGGGCGTACAGACCGACCATCGTGTTGAGCAACTGGCGCTGCTCCTTGAGGGTGCGGTGCAGAGGCGCCGGGAGCCCGCCGTCGTCGACCGAGGGCGGCTCACCGCTCTCCTTCTCGGTCGCCTCGCGGGTGGAGCGGTGGCGCGACTGCCGCGTCGCCCGCGACATGAGCACCTCGTGCACCTGTTCGGGTTCGAGAAGACCCGGGATGCCGAGGAACTCCTCCTCCTCGATGGTTCCCGGAACCGCGAGCTGGCCGAACTCCTGCCCGTCGAACAGCACGCGGTCGAAGTGCGCGAGCGAGCCGAGCGCCTGGTACTCGAATTCCTGCTCGAGCGCGTCGGAGGCTTTGTCCTCTCGCTCGGCGGCATCCATCATGTCTTCTTCGGCGTTCCACTGGTCTTCCGCGTCGCTGTCACGGTCGAGGGCGTGGTCGCGCTGCGCCTCCATCTCGCCGGCGAGGGCGAGCAGCTGCGGGACGTTCGGCAGGAACACGCTCGCGGTCTCACCGCGGCGGCGTGCGCGCACGAAACGGCCGATGGCCTGGGCGAAGAACAGCGGCGTCGACGCGCTCGTGGCGTACACGCCGACGGCGAGGCGCGGGACGTCGACGCCCTCGGACACCATGCGCACGGCGACCATCCAGCGGCTCGTGCCCTTCGAGAACGTCTCGATGCGTCCCGATGCTTCGGCCTCGTCCGAGAGCACGATGGTGACCTTCTCACCGCTGATGTCCTCGAGGATGGCGGCGTAGGCGCGCGCGGCGGTCTGATCCGTCGCGATGACCAGGCCACCGGCATCCGGAACCGTCTCGCGTACCTCGGTGAGGCGGCGGTCGGCGGAGCGCAGGACCGCGGGGATCCAGTCGCCGTTCGGATCGAGCGCCGTGCGCCAGGCCTGCGAGGTGATGTCCTTGGTGTTGTCCTGGCCGAGCTGGGCCTCCATCTCCTCGCCCGCCTTGGTGCGCCAGCGCATCTGACCGGCATAGACGAGGAAGAAGACGGGGCGCACGACCCCGTCGTCGAGGGCACGGCGGTAGCCGTAGGCGTAGTCGGTGCGCGAGAGGCGGATGCCCTTCGAGTTCGGGTGGTACTCCACGAACGGGATGGGCGCGGTGTCGCTGCGGAACGGGGTTCCCGACAGCAGCAGGCGGCGCGTCGCGCGGTTGTAGGCCTCGCGCAGGGCGTCGCCCCAGCTGAGCGCGTCGCCACCGTGGTGCACCTCGTCGAGGATCACGAGGGTCCGGGCATCCATGGTGAGGCGCTGGTGCACCTCGGCCTTCACCGCGACCTGCGCGTACGTGACCGCGACGCCGTGGTACTGCCGCGAGGGCGTGGCGTGCCGGTTGGAGAAGAACGGATCGAGCCGGATGCCGACACGCGCGGCCGCCTCGGCCCACTGGGTCTTGAGGTGCTCGGTGGGGGCGACGACGACGATGCGGTCGACCACGCGACGACGCATGAGCTCGGACGCGAGACGAAGGGCGAAGGTCGTCTTACCGGCGCCCGGGGTGGCCGCCGCGAGGAAGTCGCGCGGACCCTTGCCGACGCCGTCGGGCCCGTCGGAGCCGAAGTACTGATCCAGCGCCTCGGCCTGCCAGGCGCGCAGGCGCTGCGCGGTTCCCCACGGCGCGCGCTGCGGGAACGACGGCGAGAGGTGCTCGGCGGCGAAGGAGCCGAAGTGCGGCTCGACCCCGTCGAGAGCAGGGTCGGGAATCGCCCCGGGCGCCGGTTCGTCGGCGACGGGCGCGGTCGCGTGGGACGGGTCGACGACGGGGGCCGCGTCGGCGGGCGCGGATGCCGGGACGGCGGGCGCGGAGGAGCTCGTGACTGGACCGGGAGTGGCAACCGGACCGGGGTTGGCGACGGGACCCGGGCTGGCAACGGGACCCGGGCTGGCAACGGGACCCGGGCTGGCAACCGGGCCGGGGCTCGCGACCGGGCCGGGAGAGGCGATGCGCGGAGTCACCGCTTCGGCGGCCGGGCTCGTGTGCGGGAGGGCCGAGGTGCGGGCTTCTTCTTCCAGCATCGAACCTCCATCCTTCGCGAGCGCGAACATCCACGATAGGCGACAGCGGAGCCCGCCACGCCCGACCCGGAGGCGGATACGTCGCACCACCGGCCATAAACGCGATTCGTACCGAGAAACGCGTGCAGACGGCGTTTATCCGACGAAATCGCGTTTATGGATGTCCCCCGGGAGGCCGGACGCCGGTGGGTCGCGCGGGGACGTGACCCGCGCACGCTCACGCGAGGAGCACTCGTTCACGCGACGGGATCGCGTTCCTGCGCGACCGGCCACGCGGATGCCGCTACCTCGCGCGCCCGCTCTCTCGCGGTGTCGGAGGCCGGGGGTACCGTGGAAGCCGGAGGTTTCGATGACACTCGATCCGCATTCGCCCCGCACCCCGTCCGCGTCCGACAACCCCGGCCCCCACCCCTGGCGGCGCTACGTCGCCCTCGGCGACTCGTTCACCGAGGGAATCGGCGACCCACTGCCCGACGGCGGTCACCGCGGGTGGGCCGACCGGGTCGCCGAGGTCCTCGGCGCGCAGGTCGACGATTTCGCCTACGCCAACCTCGCGGTGCGCGGAAAGCTCATCGCGCAGATCGTCGCCGACCAGATCGAGCCGGCGCTCGCGCTCAAACCCGACCTCATCACCATCTCCGCGGGCGGAAATGACGTCATCCGCCCGGGCAGCGATCCCGATGCCGTGTCGCGGCAATTCGAAGACGCCGTCGCGCGTCTGCGCGCCAGCGGGGCCACCATCGTCGTCTTCACGGCGATCGACACCGAGTTCACGCCGGTGTTCCGCGGCATCCGGGGCAAGGTCGCGATCTACAACGAGAACATCCGCTCGATCGCCGACCGCTACGACTGCGTGGTCGCCGACCAGTGGGGCCTCAAAGAGGTGCAGGACATGCGCTTCTTCGACGACGATCGCCTGCACTACAACTCCCTCGGTCATCACGAGGTCGCCCGCATGGTGTTGCGGGCCCTCAACGTGCCCAACGACCTCGAGCCGATGAAGGCCGAGACCAGGGCGATCACGACGTGGCGCGCCGCCCGCGAGAAGGACTTCGTGTGGGCGCGCGAGTACCTCGTGCCCTGGGTGCTGCGGCGTCTGCGACACCAGTCGTCCGGCGACCACATCCAGCCCAAGCGTCCCGAGCCGCTTCCGGTGGTGACCCTCGCCCCGGGTCGGGATGCCGCGGGCTCCCGCGAGACGCAGGCGTGACGCCCGTGCACGCCCTTCCCGACGCGGTCGTCGCCCTGCTGCGCGTGGCCGACGCCGACACCCTCCTGCGAGACGCCGATGCGCTCGCCGAGACCCTCGCCGACACCGGGTGGGCGCCCGAGGTCGAAAGCGGTCGCTTCAGCGCCGCGGGGTGGGATGTCGTGTCGTCGGCGTGGCCGCCGAACCTGTCGGTGTTCCGCGACGGGGAGCTTTCCGACGTGCGCCGCGACGCGCTCGCGATCGCCGAGACGCTCAACGCCGAGCCGCAACGATGGGCCTTCGACACCGAGGGGCCGGACTGGTCGGGCTGGAACGCCGACGACCCGCGGTGGGACGACGAGCAGATCGACTGGCTCGAGTGGCGCGGCCGGGGTGTCGTCGTGCAACTGTTCACGGCGCCGGAGGCGCAGATCGGCCCCGACGCGCTCCCTCCGCATCTGCACCTCGCGATCGAACGGGAGGATTCCCCGCCCGAGGGCCTGCCGCGCGACGCCGCCCGCGACCGCCGCGTCGCCGCGGACGGAAGCGTCGTCGAGAGGTGGTTCCTGGTCGGCGAGAGCGATCTGCCCGACGATCTGCTCGCGGCGCTTGGCGCCGACCCCGACCAGCGCGTGAGCGCCGCTGCCGCGTCGGAGCTCCGCATGCGTGCGGGCGGGTTCGATGACCCGACCGGCTGAGCCGGTTCGAAATCCCCCGCCTCAGGCCCGGCGTCCCCGTCCAAGTTCCCACAGCGCCACCGCGCTCGCCGCGGCGACGTTGAGCGAGTCCACTCCCCCGGCCATCGGGATCGTCACGACGGTGTCCGCCGCGGCGAGCGCGCCCCGGCTGAGTCCATCGCCCTCGGATCCCATCAGCAGGGCGACGCGCTCGTGCCCCGCGGCAGAGAAGGCGTCGAGGGTCACCGCGTCGTCCGACAACGCGAGTGCGGCGAGGTGGAATCCGGCGTCGTGCAGCAGGGGGGCGGCATCCGACCACTCCGGCAGTCGCGTCCACGGCACCTGGAACACGGTGCCCATGCTGACGCGGACGCTGCGTCGGTACAGCGGGTCGGCGCAGCGCGGGGTGACGAGCACCGCGTCGGCGCCGAGGGCCGCCGCCGAACGGAACGCCGCTCCGATGTTGGTGTGATCGACCACGTCTTCGAGAACGACGACGAGCCGGGCGTCGCGCACGACTTCTTCGACGGATGCCAGCGCGGGGCGATGCATGGACGCCAGGAGCCCCCGGTGCACGGTGTATCCGGTCACCCGTTCGGCGACCTCGGCCGGGACGACGTAGACCTCGGCGTCCTCACCGACGAGCGCGAGCGCATCGGCGAGGAACTTCTCCTGCACGAGGACGGAGCGCGGCCGGTGCCCCGCGCGAAGGGCGCGATCGAGGACCTTCGAGGACTCGGCGATGTAGAGCCCGCCAGCCGGCTCCGACACCCGCCGCAGCGACACGTCGGTGAGATCGCGATAGTCGGCGAGGCGCGGGTCGGCGGCGGAGTCGAGGGGGATGACGGGCATCCCCCCATGGTGCCAGCAGCCCGCGCGCCAGACCTCACGCCACGTGCAGCGCCCGACCCCCGGCGATCACCAGGGCCCGCTCGGGCTGACGCACGAGCGCATCCATGGGGTTCTCGGCATCCACGAGGACGATGTCTGCGCGGGCTCCCTGGACGAGGTCGTGCACCTCTCGACCGACCGCCCACGCACCCGCGCGGGTAGCGAGCTCGACGACGCGGAGCAGCTCCTCGTCGCGCACGAGCCCTCCCGCGCGGGCGTACTGCCAGGCGATGCCGAGCGTGTCGCCGGTGCCGAAGGGGCTCCAGAGATCCCGGATGCCGTCGGTGCCGAGCCCCAGCCGGACACCGGCCGCGTCGAGCTCGGCGAGGGGAAGCTGCGCCAGCCGCAGCGGGGCGACGGTGGTCATCGATACGCCGGCCGCGCCCATCGCGGCGAGGAGGTCGCGCCGGCGGGCGGGGTCGAGCTGGGCGACGGCGAACCCGTGGGCGATGTTCACCCGTCCGCCGAGTCCCAGGCGCTGCGTGCGCTCGATGAGCAGCTCGATCTGGAACGCGCCGAGCTCGGCCGCGTCGTGCAGGTGGATGTCGAGGTCGACCCCGGTGTCGGCGGCGAGCGCGGTCAGGGCGTCGATCTGTCCCACCGGGTCGCGGTCGATCGACGCGGGGTCGAGACCGCCGATCCCCGTGACGCTGTCGCGGCCTGCGGCCTCGCGCAGCAGCTCGAGGACACCCGGGCGTCGAAGCACCCCATCCTGCGGGAAGGCCACGATCTGCACGTCGAGGGCGCCCCCGTAGGCGGCGGCGGCTTCTTCGACCGCCTCGATCCCGCGCAGGCCCACCCCGTTGTCGACGTCGACGTGGGTGCGGATCGCGGTCGTTCCCTGGCGGACGAGCTCGCGGAGCACGAACGCGGAGCGCTCGAGCGAGGGGATGCCGAGCGCCTCGCGCTGCTCCCGTTCGTGTCGGATGCGCCCCTCGGTCGACCCCTCGCCGCCGTACGACTGCCACGGCAGTCCCCACCACGACTTGTCCACGTGCGCGTGGGCGTTCACGAGCCCCGGCAGGGCGAGCAGCCCGCGTCCGTCGAATTCCCGGATGCCGATGGGGTCGGCGGCGGCGGGGGTGATCGCGGTGATCCGTCCCCCGTCGATGGCGATGTCGACGAGATCACCGCCCCAGGGACGCACGCGGCGGAGGGAGGTGACGTCGAGCATGGCGGGCCGGGGGAAGGAGCTCATTCCCCCAGTCTCCCTTTCGCGCGCTCCTCCCCGCGACACGGACCCGTCGACGGGACGGGAGGAGGGGCTGCCGGCGCGAGCCGGTGTCGGCGCCCCGCCATAGACTCGACGGGACGGAGGTGTGCATGACCGACACGACGCAGGACGCCGAGTTCTCGGCATCCATCGATCGCGCCGTCGAGGTCCTCGCCGGGCGCAAGATCGCCGTCCTCACGGGCGCGGGCGTGTCGACCGATTCGGGGATACCCGACTATCGGGGCAAGGGGGCGCCGACGCGCACGCCCATGACGGCTCAGCAGTTCCTCTCGAGTGCCGACGCGCGCCGCCGCTACTGGGTGGGCAGCCACCTGGGGTGGAAGGTGTTCGCCGCCGCGCAGCCGAACGACGGTCATCGCGCCCTCGCCGATCTCGAGTCCGCCGGAGTCGCCAACGGCGTGATCACGCAGAACGTCGACGGTCTGCACGTACGGGCCGGCAGCGGACGCGTCGTCGAGTTGCACGGCACGATGCGCCGCGTCGGCTGTCTGCAGTGCGGGCAGGTGTTCGACCGCCGCGACCTGGCCGAACGCGTCGAGGCCGACAACCCCTGGATCTCGCTCCCCGAGAATGTCGAGCTCGGCCCCGACGGCGATGTCACCCCGGCGAGCGCCGACGGTTTCGTCGTGCCGGTGTGCTCGGTGTGCGAGGGCACGCTCAAGCCCGATGTCGTGTTCTTCGGCGAGTACATCCCGGTCGAGAAGTTCCGCGAGGCGGAGCAGCTCGTGCACACCAGCGATGCGCTGGTCGTCGCCGGCTCGTCCCTGGTGGTCAACTCGGGCATCCGGCTCGTCGAGCGGGCGCGACGCAAGCGCCTCCCCGTGGTCATCGTCAATCGCGGCGAGACGCGCGCCGACCAGCGCGCGGCGGTCAAGATCGACGGGGGCACGACACACGTGCTGCGGGCGTTCGCCGATCGGCTGCCGGGGCTGCTCTGATGACTCGCGCTCCGGCTCGTCGTCGGGGCGTCGGGTCGTGACCGCGCCCAGGAAACCCCGGCAGGCGACGCCGGTGGGCCGTCCGCGCCGGAAGGTCGTCCTGCTGCTCGTCGCTCTCGCGACCGTGATCGCCGTGGGACGCCTCGTCGGCGAACCACCCGGCGTCCTCGAGGACGAGGAGGCGGCGGGCTTCGCCGACCACGGCCTGTTGACGGCGATCTCGGTCACCGCCATCGCACCCGACCGCATGGACGCGGTGTCGGCGGCGCTGCAGCAGGGTGTCATCGCGGGGAGGGCGAACGAGAGCCCGTATGGATGGTCGCTCCTCTCGGCAACGGACGACGCGATCTCGGTCGCGGCGTACTACCACTGGGGGAAGGGCGGTCCCCTGGATCTCACCGCCCGCCCCGATTGGGGACGCGCCTGCCGCGTCTACGATCTCGGCACGAAACCCGTGATCGTGCACCCGATCGACTGCCCCGAGGACGCCCCCGACCACCCCTCGGGTGATCGGGCCCGGCCCCGTCCGGAACGACAGGGTCTCGCACGGCCCCGTCGCGCGCGGGCGCCGCCGTGGGGGCTGGCTCCGCCCCCGCCGGTTAGGCTCGACGCGTGACGATTCTGACTCTGGTGCGGCATGGCGAGACGGCGTGGAACTACGAGGGACGCATTCAGGGGTCGACCGACATCCCCCTGAACGACACCGGTCGTCTGCAAGCACGCGGCATCGCCGAGACCCTCGCCGCGGAGTACGCCGGCCGTGAGGTCGTCGTCGTCTCGAGCGACCTGGGTCGCGCGGCCGAGACGGCCGACATCATCGCTGCGGCCCTGGGCATGTCGGTGACCCTGCGCCTCCCCGGCCTGCAGGAGCGCTCGTACGGCGAGGCTGAGGGCATGGACGCGCCCACGTTCTCCGACACCTACGGCCCCTGGCACGCGGCCGATGTGCCCGGCGCCGAGACCTGGCCGGTCGTGCGCGAGCGCGCGCTGGCCGCGCTCGCCGAGGCCGTGGCATCCGCCCACGACGGCGTCGACGTGATCGCCGTCGCGCACGGGGCGCTCATCCGCGAGGTCATCATGTTCGCCACCGACGGCGAGTTCCCCCGCGAGGGCGAGCGTCTGCCGAACTGCTCGGCGACGACGTTCCGACTCGACGGCGACCGCTGGGAGATGCTGGCCTACGCCGGCGTCGCCAGCTAAGAGGTTTCCGCCCGCGCGACGAGCGACCGGGCGTGGCGCAGGATCGGCTCATCGATCATGCGCCCCTCGAAACGGAACACTCCCCGCTTCCCCTCGGCCGCAGCGAGCACCCCACGCGCCCACGCGACCTGCTCGGCGGGTGGCGCGTACGCCTCGCGAATGGTCGCGACCTGCCCCGGGTGAATGCACGCGGTGGCGGCGAATCCGGATGCCACGGCATCCCGCGCCTCGTCCGAGAGGCCGTCGAGGTCGGCGATGTCGACGTGCACGGCGTCGATCGCCTGCTTGCCGAAGGCTCCGGCGGCGAGCAGCACCCGAGCCCGCGCGAGGCGTGCGACGTCGCGATACCCGCCGTCGTCGCTGCGGCTCGAAGTTCCGCCGAGGCTCGCGACGAGGTCTTCGGCACCCCACATGAGCGCGATCACCTGCGGCAGGGCGGCGAGCTGCTCGGCGGCGACCACCCCACGAGCCGTCTCGCACAGGGCGATCACCTCGTACCCCTCGAGCCGCGCGAGCGCGGCAGGATCCTCGGCCTTGGCGACCATCACGCGCCGCACGCGGGTCTCGGCGAGGGCGTCGAGGTCGAGCGCGAAGTCGGGCGTCTCGGGTCCGTTGACCCGCACGATGACGCGTTCGGGGTCGGGGTCGGCGGCGATCAACTCCGCGCGGGCGTGAGCCTTGGCATCCGGGGCGACGGCGTCTTCGAGGTCGAGGATCGCGGCATCCGCCCGCTCGAGAGCCTTCGACAGCCGTTCCGGCCGGTCGCCGGGTACGAACAGGAGTGCGGGACCGAGCGAGAACGATGCGCTCACGCCGCCCACCCCCGCAGCACCGCGGAGATACCCGCGGGGCCCTCGTCGAACGCGCCGCACGGCTCGGGAAGGGCCCCGCTCACGCCGCCGCCTCCTGCGCCCACACCAGTACCGTGCGGGTCGCGGTGGCGACCACCTCGTCGTTCTGCGAGCGTCCGGTGTGCTCCATGACGACGATCCCCTGACCGGGCCTCGACGCGGAGGGGCGCACCGAGACGATCTCGGTCTCGGCGATCAGGGTGTCACCGACGAACAGCGGAGCCGGGAAGCTCACGTCGGTCAGCCCGAGCTGCGCGACGAGCGTGCCCTGGGTGAGCTGCCCCACCGAGAGCCCCACGAGGGTCGACAGCGTCCACATCGAGTTCACCAGCGGACGACCGAACGGCTGGGTCGCCGCGTACGCCGCATCGAGGTGCAGGGCCTGCGGATTCATCGTCAGGGTCGTGAACACGACGTTGTCGGCATCCGTCACCGTCCGCCCGGGACGGTGCGCGTACTTCTCACCGACGACGAACTCCTCCAGATACAGGCCGCGCTGCTCGATCATGCCGCAACGGTACCCGTGAGCCCCAGCGCACGCGAGATCACCATGAGCTGCACCTCGGTCGTGCCCTCGCCGATCTCGAGGATCTTCGAGTCGCGGTAATGCCGCGCGACCGGGTACTCGTTGATGAAGCCGTTGCCGCCGAACACCTGGGTCGCGTCGCGCGCGTTCGCCATGGCGGCGTCGCTCGCGGTCATCTTCGCGACGGCGGCGTCGACCGTGAAGGGCTTGCCGGCGTCGCACAGGCGCGCGGCGTGCACCCACGCGAGGCGGGCGGTGTGCACGCGGGCGTGCATGCGCGCGAGCAGGAACTGCATGTTCTGGCGCGTCGACAGGCGCTCGCCGAAGACGGTGCGGCTGCGGGCGTAGTCGACGGCGGCTTCGAGGCAGCCCTCGGCGGCGCCGGTGGCGAGGGCGGCGATCGCGACGCGGCCCTCGTCGAGGGTGCGGAGGAAGTTCTTGAACCCGTGCCCGCGCTGGCCGAGCAGGTTCGCCTCGGGAACTCGCACGCCGTCGAAGGTGAGCGGATGCGTGTCGGAGGCGTTCCAACCGACCTTGTCGTACGCGGGACCCACGGTGAAGCCGGGCGTGCCGTTGGGCACGATGATCGTCGAGATCTCGGGGCGGCCCGCGTCGGTGCGGCCGGTAACCGCGGTGACGGTCACGAATCGGGTGATGTCGGTGCCGGAGTTGGTGATGAACTGCTTCGTCCCGTCGATGACCCATTCGCCGCCCTCGAGCTTCGCGGTCGTGCGGGTGGCGCCGGCGTCGCTGCCGGCCTCGGCTTCGGTGAGTCCGAATCCGGCGAGCGCGCGACCGGCGACGAGGTCGGGAAGGTACTCCGCCTTCTGCGCGTCGGTGCCGTAACGGTAGATCGGCATGGCGCCGAGGCCGACGCCTGCTTCCAGCGTGATGGCCATCGACTGGTCGACGCGCGCCACCCCCTCGATCGCGACGCACAGGCTCGCGTAGTCGCCGCCCTGGCCACCGACCTCTTCGGGGAACGGCAGACCGAACAGTCCCAGGTCGCCCATCTGCTCAACGAGGTCGAGGGGCAGCTGGTGCGCGCGGTCGGCTTCGTACGAGCGTGGCGCGATCACCTCGTCGGCGAACTCGCGCACCATCGCGCTCAGTTCGCGCTCGTCGTCGGTGAATACCTGCTGGCTGTCGATGCTCACGAGAGGGTCTCCTTGTGGGATGAAGCGGGGTGGGATGCCGGGCTGCCGGCGGAATCGTGGGACTGGGGGATCTCAGGGCTCACCGTCGCGACCACCGCGTCTCGCGCGACCTGCGAGCCCGCGGAGGTGCGCAGCCGCACCGTCCCGGCGTGCGGGGCCACGACCGTGTGCTCCATCTTCATCGCCTCGATCGTGAGGAGCCGGGCGCCGGCCTCGACGCTGTCTCCATCGACGACGTGCACGGCGACGACGGTTCCGGGGAGAGGGGCGACCAGGTCGGGATCGACGGCCCCGGGCGCGCGGCCCGCGGCGGTCCGGCGGCGCTGGGCGGCATCTCGCCGCGACACGACTCGCAACCGGTGCGCTCCCCCGTCGGCGTGCACCCAGTACTCATTCGGGCCCCCGACGACCACGGCCCTGCCAGACGCGGGCGCCACCGCGTGCACCTGCCCGGCGTCGTCTTCGAGCGACACCGGGCGAGCGGCCGCCGCTCCCCCGGCCCGCCACGCCCCGACGCGTCCCCAGACGGAGCCGTCGGCCGGGGTCCCGGCATCCGCGGCTCTCTGCGCCACGGCGGCGAGCGCGGCCTGCGACGGTTCCGGAGCCTCCGGAGTCCCCCGCCGATCGAGCAACCCCGTGTCGAGGTCGCCCGCGCGCACGGCCGGGTCGGCCAGCAGGGCGCGAAGATCCGCGATGTTCGTGTCGACGCCGAGCACGACCGTGTCGGCGAGGGCCGCGTCGAGTCGGGCGAGGGCCGTCTTGCGGTCGGGGCCGTGTGCGATGACCTTGGCGATCATCGGGTCGTACAGCGAGCTGATGACGCTGCCGGTCTCGACGGCGCTGTCGACGCGGGCGGATCCCGGATGCCACAGGCTCACGGTCCCGGTCGCCGGGAGGTATCCGCGGGCGGGCGTCTCGGCGTACACGCGCGCCTCGATCGCGTGACCGTCGAGGCGGATCTCGCCGAGCTCGAGCGCGAAGCCCGCCGCGACCCGCAGCTGCTGCTCGACGAGGTCGATGCCGGTGACCATCTCGGTCACGGGGTGCTCGACCTGCAGGCGCGTGTTCATCTCGATGAAGAACGGCTCGTCGAGCCGGTCGCCCGCGACGAGGAACTCCACGGTTCCCGCGCCGAGGTATTCGACGCTGCGGGCGGCGGCGACGGCGGCCTCGCCCAGGCGGGCACGGGTGGCGGGGTCGACGACGGGTGAGGGAGCCTCTTCGATCACCTTCTGATGCCGCCGCTGCAGGGTGCACTCGCGCTCGCCGAGCGAGAGGGTCGTGCCGTGCGTGTCGGCGAGAACCTGCACCTCGATGTGGCGCGGACGCTCCAGCAGCCGCTCGAGCAGCAGGGTGTCGTCGCCGAAGGCCGCGGCGGCGACGCGGCGCGCGGTCGCGAGGGCGTCGGAGAGGTCGGCGGGACCGGTGGCCACGGTCATGCCCTTGCCGCCCCCACCGGCGGAGGGCTTCACGAGCAGGGGGTATCCGGCGCGGTCGGCCTCAGCGGCGATCTCGTCGTCGCTCAGCCCCGTCGCGGAGAATCCCGGCACCGTGGGCACGTCATGCGCGGCGACGTGCTCCTTGGCGCGGATCTTGTCGCCCATCACCTCGAGCGCCTCAACTCCGGGGCCGACGAACACGATTCCGCCCGCGGCGCACGCGCGGGCGAAGCCGGCGTTCTCGCTGAGGAAGCCGTAGCCCGGGTGAACGGCGTCCGCCCCCGACGACACGGCGGCTTCGACCACCGCGTCGACGTCGAGGTACGAGGGCACGCGCACCGCGTGATCGGCCTCGCGGGCGTGGGGCGCGTCGGCATCCGCGTCGGTGAAGACGGCGACCGAGCGGATGCCGAGACGCCGCAACGTCCGAAACACCCGGCGCGCGATCTCACCGCGGTTGGCGACGAGAACGCAGGAGAAGGGGGGAATGCTCATGTTCACATCCGGAAGAGGCCGAAGCCCCGGTCGGCCAGCGGCACCCGGCTGACGACATCGAGCGCAAGCCCGAGCATCGTGCGCGTGTCGGCGGGGTCGATCACGCCGTCGTCCCAGAGCCGGGCGGTGGCGTAGTACGGACTGCCCTGCTCTTCGTAGCGGTCGCGGATGGGTTTCTGGAAGGCCTGGTCGTCGGCATCCGTCCACTCCTCCCCGCGCGCGGCGCGCTGGTCGCGCGTGACGGTCGAGAGCACGGATGCCGCTTGCGCACCCCCCATGACCGAGATGCGGCTCGAGGGCCAGCTCCAGAGGAACCGCGGGTCGTACGCGCGACCGCACATGGCGTAGTTGCCGGCGCCGTACGACCCGCCGACGAGGACCGTGAGTTTGGGGACGCGGGTGGTCGCGACGGCGGTGACCATCTTGGCGCCGTCTTTCGCGATGCCTCCGGCCTCGGCATCCCGCCCCACCATGAACCCGGTGATGTTTTGCAGGAAGAGCAGGGGGATGCCGCGCTGATCGGCGAGCTCGATGAAGTGCGCGGCCTTGAGAGCCGACTCGCTGAAGAGCACGCCGTCGTTGGCGATGATCGCGACCGGGTGCCCGTGCAGGCGCGCGAAGGTCGTGATGACGCTCTCGCCGTACAGCGCCTTGAACTCGTGCAGGGTGCCCGCGTCGACGAGGGTGTCGATGATCGCGCGCATGTCGACGGGCTGTGCGACGTCGGCGGGGACGATGTCGTAGAGCTCCTGCGGGTCGCGTGCGGGATCGGTCGGCGCCTCGACCTGCCAGACCGGCGCGGGGGTCGGCGGGAAGGTCGCGACGATGTCGCGGACGATCTCGAGCGCGTGCTCGTCGTCGTCGGCGAGGTGGTCGACCACTCCCGACCGGCGGGCGTGCAGGTCGCCGCCGCCGAGCTGCTCCGCGGTGACGTCTTCGCCGATTGCGGCCTTCACCAGGGGCGGTCCGCCGAGGAACACCGTGCCCTGGTTCCGCACGATCACGCTCTCGTCGCTCATCGCCGGGACGTACGCCCCGCCCGCGGTGCACGAGCCCATGACGGCGGCGATCTGCGGAATGCCGCGGGCCGACAGCTGCGCCTGGTTGCGGAAGATCCGGCCGAAGTGCTCGCGGTCGGGGAACACCTCGTCCTGCATGGGCAAGAACGCCCCGCCCGAGTCGACGAGGTAGATGCAGGGCAGGCGGTTGTCGAGGGCGATCTCCTGCGCGCGCAGGTGCTTCTTCACCGTCAGGGGGAAGTACGCCCCGCCCTTGACGGTGGCGTCGTTGGCGACGACCATGGCGTGGCGTCCGTGCACGAGGCCGATACCGGCGACGACTCCCGCGCCGGGAGCCCCGCCGTCGTAGAGGCCGTGAGCGGCGAGGGGGGCGACCTCGAGGAACGGGCTGCCCTCATCGAGAAGTCGGTCGATGCGGTCGCGGGCGAGGAGCTTGCCGCGAGCGGTGTGACGCTCTCGCGCG
This sequence comes from Microbacterium testaceum StLB037, assembly GCF_900104345.1. GTDB lineage: Bacteria > Actinomycetota > Actinomycetes > Actinomycetales > Microbacteriaceae > Microbacterium > Microbacterium testaceum_A. The sequence goes on along the minus strand of NZ_FNJN01000003.1, from coordinate 82,803 downwards.
GCGTCGGACCCACCGCGGGCGGCCGTGGCGAGCGTCACGCGGAGCTCTTGCGCGAGGTCGCGCTGGGTGGGGGCGGCGGCGGGCGCGGCGTTCTGTGACGTCTCGGGCGCTGCCGCGGTGACCGGTGCTGTGCTCATGGCGGCTCCGTCTCGGTGCCGCATCGTCGACGGCACCGTCGTTCCGGTCGGGGTCGTTCCCGCCGGAGGGGTTTTCAGTTAATGTTGGCTAACTGAGATTCCAGGCTAGTCCGAGCGGATGCCGATGACAAGAGCGAACGACGAGCCCCCCGCGGTCGCCGGCGCGGCGCGCGCTGACACGGTGACGGCGGTCGCCCCCGCCCGCGAAGACATCTCTCCGGACGACTCTGTCGGCGCCGCCCGCGAAGGCGTGAGGGGTCATACGCCTGACCCCACGTCACGCCCGACGCCTGCCCACTCCTCCGGCACCGCGCCCGACCGCTCCCCCGGCACCGCCCGCGACCGCGCGAAGGCCGATCGTCGCGCCGCCCTGCTCGCCGCCGCGGCGCGCCTGTTCGCCGAGCGCGGCTTCGACGGTGTGACCCTCGGCGACATCGGCGAAGCGGCCGGGGTGAGCGGGCCGGCGGTATACCGCCACGTCGCGGGCAAACAGGCGTTGCTCGGTGCGATCCTCGTCGACGTCAGCGAGCGGCTGCTCGAGGGCGGGCGCCGAGTCGCGAAATCCGCCGCCGCGAACACATCCGCGGAGCCCCCGCCCGACACGCCGCCCGCGACCACCCCCACCCGGCGTGTCGCCGAATCCCCCCGCGATCGTGCATACAAGGCATCCGCCCCGCATGGTGCCGATGACTCCGACGCCGTGCTCCGCGCGCTCGTCGACTTCCACGTCGCGTTCGCGCTCGCCGAGGCCGACGTGATCCGCGTGCAGGACCGCGACCTCGACCGCCTCTCCCCCGACGACCGCCGCACGGTGCGCCGCCTGCAGAACGCGTACGTCGCCGTGTGGACCGAGGCGCTCGCCACCGCGCATCCCGATGCCGAAACTCCCGCCGAGCGGCGCGTGCGAGCCCTGGCGTGCTTCGGTCTGATCAACTCGACGCCGCACAGCGTGCGCGGCGTGCCCGCGGCTCGCGTGCGCCCGACCCTGACCCGCATGGCGCTGGCCGCGCTGACGGCCTGACTCCCCGACGCGCGCCCCGGAGCCTGCACCCGCCCGCAACCGCAGCAGAACAAAGGTGCCGAGGGCGACCACTCCCTCGGCACCCCGTCGGTGCACCGCGCGACGGACTCACCGCCGCGGGGTTCGCTCAGCGCAGCAGCATCGCCCGCCCGGGCTCGCGCAGCACGCCGGCGACGTCGGTGAGGAATCGCGCCGCCTCGGCTCCGTCGACCAAACGGTGGTCGAACGAGAGGCTGAGGGTCAGCACGTCGCGCAGGGCGATCTCGCCGTGGTGCTCCCACGGCGTGCGCCGCACGGCGCCGACCGCGAGGATTCCCGCTTCGCCGGGGTTGAGGATCGGCGTCCCGGCATCCACTCCGAACACGCCGACGTTGGTGATCGAGAAGGTCCCTCCGGTCATGGCGGCCGGAGCGGTGCGTCCGGCGCGAGCCGTGGCGGCGAGCTCGGCGATCGCGTCGGCGAGGTCGACGAGGTCGAGCCGGTCGGCATCCGGGATCACCGGAACCACGAGACCGCGATCGGTCGCGGCGGCGATCCCCAGGTTCACGTAGTGGTGCTCGACGATCTCACCCGCCGCCTCATCCCACTTCGCGTTGAGCGCGGGCGTGCGCCCGAGCGCCAGGCACACGGCCTTCGCGACGATCGCGAGCACGCCGATGCGGTGCCCGTCGAGCGCGCGGTCGGTCTTGAGCGAGGCGAGCAGCTCGGTCGTCGCGGTGACGTCGAGGGTGAGGAACGTCGTCGCGTGCGGAGCCGTGAACGCGCTCTGCACCATCGCCGCGGCCGTGTGCTTGCGCACGCCGCGGATCGGCGTGCGCGTCACCCGGTCGCCGGACAGGCTGGTCGGGGGGACCGTCGACGTGGGAGCGGGGGCGGAGGCCGTGGCCGCGCTCACCGGGCCGCGCGCCACCGTCCCACCGGGGTGCACTACGGCGGATGCTGTGACCTCGGGCATCGCCGAAGTGCGCGCCGCGAACTCCTCGACGTGGCCGCGCGTCACCATCTCGCCCGGGTGCGCGGCGGCGACCAGCACGAGGTCGACCCCGAGGTCCTTCGCGAGCTTGCGCACCGGCGGGGTCGAGCGCGGACGCTCGAGCGGCAAGTCGATCGGCCCGGTCTTGACGACGTCGTGCGGAGCGGCCTCGCGCACGGCGTGGTCGGACTCGATCACCGCGGTCCCGCCTCCGCGCGCGCGTCGCTTCGGACGGTTGCCGGATGCCGGAGCGGCGCCGTACCCGACGAGATTCGGGGTCGCGCGGGCGGCGATGTCGTCGGCGGGAGCGTCGAGCGGCGCGTCGGCGACCGTCTCGACGGCCGCGCCCGCCCCGGCCTCTCGGGTCGTCGCAGCAGAGGGGGCCGCCGGGGTAGCGGCATCCGCCCCGCCCAGGTCGAACGACACCAGGGGCGATCCGACCTCGACGACGTCTCCGGCCGCGGCGTGCAGACCCTGCACGGTGCCGGCGTACGGCGAGGGGATCTCGACGATCGCCTTCGCCGTCTCGACCTCGGCGATCGTCTGGTTGAGGGTGACCGTGTCGCCCTCGGCCACATGCCACTGCACGATCTCGGCCTCGGGAAGGCCCTCGCCGAGGTCGGGAAGTAAGAACTCCGCGATCATCGAACGCCTCCTTCGACGGTCACGGCGGATGCGCCGCCGGTGGGCGAAGAGCCCGCACCGCGCTCGAGCACCAGGTCCACCGCGTGCAGGATCCGATCCAGGTCGGGCACGTGGTGCTTCTCGAGCTTCGACGGCGGATAGGGGATGTCGTGCCCGGTGACGCGCCGCGGCGGCGTCTCGAGGTAGTGGAAGCACTCCTCGGTGATGCTCGCGATCAGCTCCGCGCCGACTCCCGCTTCGCGCGCGGCCTCGTGCGTGACGACGACGCGTCCGGTCTTGCGGACGGATGCCGCGACCGTGTTCATGTCGATCGGCGACAGCGAGCGCAGGTCGATGACCTCGAGCGAGATGCCGTCGTCTTCGGCGGCGACGGCGGCATCGAGGGCGGTGCGCACCTGGGCGCCGTAGGTGACGATCGTGGCATCCGTGCCCTCGCGGGCGACGCGCGCGAGGTGCATCGGCGGGGCGTCGGCGAGGTCGGCGTCGAGGTCGACCTCACCCTTGGAGTGGTACAGGCGCTTGGGCTCGAAGAAGATCACCGGGTCGTCGGAGGCGATCGCCTGCTGCAGCATGACGTAGGCATCCTGCGGGTTCGAGGGGGCGATCACGCGGAGTCCGGCGGTGTGCACGAAGTACGCCTCGGGCGACTCGGAGTGGTGCTCGGCCGCGCCGACGCCCCCGGCCCACGGGATGCGGATGACCAGTGGCATCCGGATGCGACCGTTGCTGCGGTAGTGGAGCTTCGCGACCTGGCAGACGATCTGGTCGAAGGCCGGGTAGACGAAGCCGTCGAACTGGATCTCGACGACGGGCCGGTAGCCGCGCAGCGCGAGTCCGACGGCCGTACCGACGATGCCGGCCTCGGCGAGCGGGGTGTCGACGACGCGCTGCGCGCCGAAGCGCTTCTGCAGGCCGTCGGTGACGCGAAAGACACCGCCGAGCTTCCCGATGTCCTCGCCCATGAGCAGGACTTTGTCGTCGTTCTCGAGCGCCTTAGACAGGCCCGCGTTGATCGCGGACCCGAGGGTGAGGGAAGTCATCGCGCGCCCTCCTGCTCGAACCCCGCGAGGTAGTCCATGTACTCGGCTTTCTGCCGTTCGACCGCTGCATGCGGTTCCGCGTACACGTGGTCGAACATGGTCTCGGGGGCCCGGGTGGTGGCCCCGATGCACGCGGCGCGCACCTCTGCGGCGAGAGCGTCGGCGGCACGGGCGACCTCGTCCGTTCCGGAGTCGTCGAGCATCCCCTCGGCGCGCAGGTAGGCCTCGAGCCGGGCGATCGGGTCGCGCTGCGCCCACTCGTCGACCTCGGCGGCGTCGCGGTAGCGCGTGGGGTCGTCGCTCGTGGTGTGCGGACCCATGCGGTAGGTCACGGCCTCGATGAACGAGGGTCCTTCGCCACGACGGGCGCGGTCGAGGGCCCAGCGCATGGCCGCGACGCAAGCGAGGGCGTCGTTGCCGTCGATGCGGAGGCTCGGGATGCCGAACCCCGGCGCCCGGCCCGCGATCGGGTACTTGGCTTGGACGGTGACGGGCTCCGAGATAGCCCATTGGTTGTTCGAGCACACGAACACCACGGGGGCGCGGAACGACGAGGCGAAGACCATCGCCTCGTTGACGTCGCCCTGGCTCGTCGCCCCGTCGCCGTAGTACGCGACGGCGACGTCGGTCGAGCCGTCGCGTTGAGCGCCCATCGCCCAGCCGGTGGCGTGCAGTGACTGCGCGCCGATGATGATCTGGGGAGGCGCCGCGTTGATGGTGGTGTGGTCGTAGGCGGAGTGCTCTTCGCCGCGCCAGGCCAGGACGTAGTCAGCGGGCTTGGCACCGCGGCCCAGCAGCACTCCGTGCTCGCGGTAACTGGGGAAGACGAAGTCTCCCGGGGCGAGGGCGTGGGCTGTGCCGACCTGGGTGGCCTCCTGTCCACGGCACGGTGCCCAGAGGGCGAGCTGTCCTTGGCGCTGCAGGGCGACGCCCTCGGCATCCAGCCGACGGGTGAGGACCATGTCGCGGTGGAGGGCGCGCAACTCGTGCGGCGAGAGATCGGCGACCCAGGGATCGAGGGTGTCGTCGGCGATCCGGGAGCCGTCCGGCTCGAGGAGGCGGAGCACGTCGTCGACGGCGTCGTGGTCGTCGGCTCGTCCTGTCGAAGAGCCTCGGGTCTGGGTGTACGTCATCGTCATCCCTCCAGTGCGGCCCGGGCTCCTCGTGAGAGCCGGGGCGTACGGATGCCGGCAGCACCGCCGACGAGGCCGACCGTACGCGCGGAACGCACCCCGCTCAAGACCTCGCCGTCATATTGAGCATCGTGCCCACCGTGACCGACCTTCACACTGCTAATGTTTCGCACCATGAGCAAGCTCGACGCGGTCGACCTCGACCTCCTCCGCGCCCTGTCCGCCGATCCGCGCGCCACCGTCGTCGCGCTCGCCGAGAAACTCGGACTCTCCCGGAACACCGTCCAAGCGCGCATGAGCCGCCTGGAACGCGGGGGCGTCTTCCTCTCGTACGAACGCACGCTGTCGGCCGAGGCTCTGGGCTTCCCCATCGAGGCGTTCCTGCAGGTGACCGTTCGGCAGGCGGAGCTGCCGGCGATCCGTGCGGAGCTCGCCAAGGTGCCCGAGGTCCTGCAGGCGCACGGACTCAGCGGTCAGGTCGACCTGCTCGTGCGCGTGGCGTGCCGCGACACCCAGCACCTGTTCGACACCGACGCCCGGATCCTGGCCATCGAGGGTGTCGAGCGCACCGAGACGTCGCTCGTGATGGGCGAGGTCATCGGCTACCGCGTCGGCCCACTGATGCAGCTGGCACGCGAGGAGATTTAGTTTTCTCCGGCGTTTCTACGGCGCCGGCACCACCGGGATGCTTGCCGTCTCCGTGCTCTGCTCGCTCGGGCTCCCGGCATCCATGCGCACGAGCACCACGCCCACGAGGATCAGCGCGCCGCCCACGAACTGGACCGGCGCCGGCGTCTCACCGAGCAGCAGCCACGCGAACCCGAGCGCGAACAGCACCTCGCTGAGTCCCACGAACGATGCGAGACGCGAGCCGATGAGCGGCACCGCGATCACCCCGAGCGCGTAGCCGACGGTCGTCGCCACGCCGCCCACCCACAGCAGCGGCAGGATGCCGGGGAGCTCGAGTCCCGCAAGCGACACGGTGATCGAGGGGGCGGCGAAGGGCAGGACCCCGGTGGCCACCAGCACGCCCATGAGCAGGGTTCCGGTGAGCAAACCGCCCGCGGCGAGGGCGAGCGGGGGGAGGTCGTCGCCCGCGCGCCCGGCGATGACGAAGTAGGCCGCGGCGCAGACCGCCGCGCACAGCGCGAAGATCGTGCCGAGAAGGTCGAAGCGCGCCCCGCTGATGTCGACGACGAGCACGAGACCGGCCATCGCGACGACGGAGCCGATGAGCACCGCCTTCGACGGGGAGCGTCGGGTGCGCACCCAGACCGCGATGACGATGAGCACCGGCGCGATGTACTGGATGAGCAGGGCGACGGCGACCGGCATCCGCTGCATCGCGGCGAAGTAGAAGAGCTGGCAGCCGGCCACGGCCGTGAGCCCGAACGCGACGATGAGCAGCCCGTGTCGGCGGAGGAATCCGCGCTGACGGCGGATGGCGAGGATCAGCGCGGGCGAGAGCAGTAGGGCGGCGAGGCCCATGCGCACGAGGAGCACCGCGCCGAGAGACCAGCCGCCGTCGAGCAGCGGTTTGACGAACGGGCCGCTGGAAGAGAACGCCAGGGCCGAGGCGACGGCGATCGCGAGGCCGGTGACGGCGGTGGATCCGCGGTGGGTGGGACGCGGAAGGGTCACGGGAGACGTGGTCATGGGGGCCTGCTGTCACGAGTGAAGGGGGTTTACACTCGTGACAGTACGGCCTCTACCTGTCAGGAGTCAACGTGGTCTTCATTCGTGACACCGAACTGGTGCTGCGCGCCGCCGTCGAACTTGTGAACACCCTGCCGCACACCGAGGTGAGCGGGGTCGACACCCTCGTCGACGTCGCGGAGCTCGAGGCCTTCACCGACCGTCACGGCTACACCGGTTCGCGCACGCGCGACGCCCGCGAGCTCGCCGCCGTCCGCGGCATCCGCCCCCGTCTGCTGGAGCTGTGGAGTGCGGATCGCGACGGGGCCGTCCCCCTGGTGAACGCCATGCTCGCCGATGGGCGCGCGCTCCCCCAGCTCGTGCGCCACGACGGACTCGACTGGCACATCCACGCGAGCGACCCCGCGGATCCCCTGGCGACGCGCATCCTGGTGGAGTCGGCATTGGCCTTCGTCGACGTCATCCGCGCCGATGAGTACGCGCGCGTGCGCGTCTGCGAGGCGGACGACTGCGAGGGCGTGTACGTCGACTTCTCGAAGAACGGATCGAAGCGCTACTGCGACGCGGGCAACTGCGGCAACCGGATGAACGTGAACGCGTACCGCAAGCGCCGAGCCGAGGCCTAACCGAGGAACTCCGCGATCGCCCGCGCCGCGGCCTGCGGGGTCTCGTAGTGGATCAGGTGGCCGACCTCGGGAATCTCGACGAGCCGGGCGTCGGGGAACAGCGTCGCCAGGTGCCGCTCGGCCTCGATCGGGGTGATGTCGTCCTTCTCGGCCGCGATGAGCAGCGTCGGCTGCGCGATGCGCGGGGCGAACTCGCGCACGTCGTGCGAGACGCTCGTGACGAAGGCCTCGTGCAGCACGTCGCGGTCGGCGAAGCGCGAGAAGTACTCGTCGTGCTGTTCGTGCACGAAGCGCCGCAGGCCGGGGTCGCGCGTCTTGGCCATGGCGTTGCTCATGACGCGCACGATGAGCCCGTTGCGCAGCAGTCCCTCGCCGATCGCGCGTGGCAGCTTCGCCCCGGCGAGGTAGTAGAACACCGCGAGACGGGTCAGGATCCCGCGAGGACCCTCGAGCGCGGGTGCCCCGATCGGGTTGACGAGGATGAGCCGGGGCGTCGACAACCCGCCCGCCACCGCCGCGGACGACACGATCGAACCGAACGAGTGGCCGAGCACGACGGCATCCGGAGCGACGCTCTCGACGAACGCGCGCAGCCAGGCGGCGTAGGTGTCGAGGTCGTGCGGGCGTCCGTCGAGGGGCGCGGTCTCGCCGAACCCGGGAAGGTCGGGAGAGACCACCCGGATGCCGGGAAGATGCGCGACCACCGGATCGAGCCCGTGGTGCTCGCCGCGGAAGCCGTGCACCGCGACGATCGTCGTCTCGGCGGCGTCGTCACCGTAGACCCAGTACGCCGTGGTGCCCCCGAGAACACTCGCCTCGCGCCGCACGACGGGGATCTGAGCGAGGCGGTCGGCGTAGGGGTTCGGCATGGGTCGAGTCTACGAGGGGGGATCCGACATCTCTTCTCCGGACCACCGCCGGTGGCACGCTTCGGCCCTCCCCACCTCGCGGAGGCGTCCGTGGAATGCCCTTCACCGCGGGGTCTGCGCCGCGCCCTCGCCCCACCCACGACGACTCCGGCCGCGTGGGACCTGCGTCGCGCCCGAGCCCACGGCATCCACCCCCGTTCCTGCGCGCCTCGACGGCGATGTCGGAGGCCCGCTCTAGCGTGAGCGCATGACCACGTGGCAGGCCGAGCCGCTCCCCCTCTTCCAGACGCCCGAGTGGGCGCGCCTCGTGGGCGTGTTCGACCTCGAGACGACCGGGATCGACGTCGAGAACGATCGCATCGTGACCGCGCACGTGGGTGTCCTCGACGCCGACGGCCGCGTCGTCGACGCCCGCGACTGGCTCGCCGACCCGGGCGTCGAGATCCCCGCGGGGGCCGCGGCGATCCACGGGATCTCGACCGAACGCGCTCGTGCCGAGGGCGCCCCCGCACCGCGGGTGGTGGCCGAGGTCGTCGAGGCTTTGGGGGCGCTCTTCGCCGCCGGCATTCCGGTCGTCGCCTACAACGCGCCCTTCGATTTCTCGATGCTCAAGAACGAGGCCGTGCGCCACGGCGTGGCACCGATCGCCGCCCCTTCCCCCGTCATCGACCCCCTCGTCGTCGACAAGACCTTCGACCGCTACCGCCGCGGCAAGCGCACGCTCTCCGTCGTCGCCGAGCACTACGCGGTTCCCCTCGAGTCCGCGCACGAGGCCTGCGCCGACGCCGTCGCCGCGGGCCGGCTCGCCCTCGCACTCGCCGAAAAGTTCGGCCCGTGGCTGCCCCCGACCCTCGACGAGCTCCACACCCGCCAGATCGGCTGGGCGCGCGCCCAAGCCGAGAGCCTCACGGAGTACTTCGTGAAGATCGGTCGGCTGGATGCCACGGCTCCCGCGATCGACGGGGCGTGGCCGATTCGCTGAGCCCGGTCGGTGCGCTCCCGCCGCATCGCGCGGCGTCGTCGTCGGCCGTGACGTCTCCGCCTCGTCCGCCCACGCCGCCGAGCTGATCCGAGGCTGCGCGACTCAGCATCCCCTATGCATCACCTGTGACAGATCCTGTCCTCGTTCGACACGCCGCCGAAACGTGCCGCCCCTACGGTGGCGACAACCATCTCGGCGGCGCTCTTTCGGACGACGCTGCCGCATCTTCTGAACGGACGACAGAACCCATGCGCCAGGCTCCGCCAGCTCCGCCCTCGCACCCTCCCCTTCTCCACCAGTCCGTCCGGTTCCTCGGAACCGCCGCGCTCGCGGCGGGGCTCGTCGTGTCATCAGTCGCCGCGGTCACCCCGGCGCTCGCTGCCGACCCCGTGGACGGCGCGCGCACCTCGGGCGACGCCATGTTCCCGAACGTGGGCAACGGCGGCTACGACGCCCTCGACTACGACATCGACCTCGCGTGGACCCCCGACGCGGTTCAAACCGGCTCCGTCGTGGCCGGCTCCATCGTCGCGACCTCGACCATGACCGCCCGCGCCGCCGAACCGCTGCGCAGCTTCTCTCTCGACTTCGAGGGACTCGTGGTCGACTCCGTGACGGTGGACGGCGCGCCCGCTGCGTGGCTGCGTGAGACCGACGCCGCTGCGATCGCACACAAGCTCGTCGTGACCCCCGCCACCCCGGTTTCCGGTGAGTTCCGCGTCACGGTCGCCTATCACGGAGTCCCGCAGGCCCACGTCGACGCCGACGGCTCGTACGAAGGGTGGAACCCCACGACCGACGGGGCGACGATGCTCGGTCAACCGGTCGGCAACATGACCGGGTTCCCGCACAACAACACTCCGGGCGACAAGGCGACCTACTCGATCTCGCTCGATGTCCCGACCACCCTCTCTGACGCGACCGGCGCGGGAGCGGCCCCGGCCGCCGCCGTCAGCAACGGCGAGCTGCTCTCGAAGACGCCGTCGACCGACGGCACCCGCACGACCTGGGCCTGGCAGCAGACGAAGCAGATGGCATCCGAGCTGCTCATCATCTCGATCGGCCGCTACGACGTCATCGAATCATCGGTGACGCTCACCGACGGCAGCACCATTCCCGCGTGGTCCTTCGTCGACTCGACGTCGACGACCGCCAACAAGGCGACCGTGACCACGGCGGTGAGCCAGCTCGGCCCGATCATCCGCAACCTCGAGTCCGTGTACGGGCCCTACCCGGGCCGCAGCGCCGGCGTCGTCGTGGACCGCGTGCCGCGCGGCATCAACTACGCGCTCGAGACGCAGGACCGCTCCTTCTTCCCGACGCGTATCGGTTTCAGCACCCTCGTGCACGAGCTCGCGCACCAGTGGTACGGCAACAATGTGTCTCCCACGACGTGGACCGACATCTGGATCGCCGAGGGCATGGCGACCTGGTCCGAAAGCTATTACGCCGGCAGCGACGGGTTCGGTGCGGGCACTCCGTCGCGCGAGGCGCAGTTCGACGCGTGGAACAGCGCCCCCGCGGGCGATGACAGGTGGACCATTGCGCCGGGTGCGCAGACCGACTCGGCTTCGCTGTACGACTACCAGACCTATGATCGCTCGGCGCAGTTCTGGGCGGCGCTGCGCGTCGCGATCGGCGACGACGCGTTCTTCCCGGTCGTCACGCAGTGGCAGCTGCGCAACGCTGGCACGAGCAGGACCGGCGCCGACCTCCTCGCTCTCGCCGAGGAGCTCTCCGGCCGTGACCTGCAGGCGTTCTACCGGGACTGGATCCTGAATGCCGACAAGCCCGCGTGGCCCGACCAGTTCACGCTCGCGCTGTCCACGAGCGCGACCGCCCCACTCGAGCGCGGCGGCTCGGCGAGCTACACCCTCACGGCGGAGAACACCGGACTCGTCCCGCTCGCCTCGTCGACCGCGAGGCTCGATGTCCGCGGCATCCTGGATCGGGCCTCCATCGACCAGACGGCTTTGCCCGCCGGCGTGACCCTGACCGGCGATGTTCTCGTCTGGACCATTCCGGCGACGGATCCGGGACGGACGGCCACGACGACGTTCGCGGCGACAGTGGCCGAAGACGCCTCGGGCGGAGCGCTGACCACCGAGGCCGCCGCCAGCCTCGGCGGAACGTGCGCATCGTGCGCGAGCACCCTTGCCGTGCAGGAGTACCCGGTCGACGCGCAGGCGCCGATCATCACGGGCGACACGGCGGCCGGTGCGACGCTCACGGCGACCACCCCCGGGTGGACCGAAGGCACGTCGTTCGCGTATTCCTGGGCGGTCGACGGAACCCCGATCCCGGATGCCATGACCCCGACCTTCACGATCCCCGCCGCCGCCGTCGGACGGACGGTGACGGTGACCGTCACGGGCAGCCTCGCCGGGTATGTCGCCCAGTCGCGCACGAGCGCGCCCTTCGGCCCGGTCGTCGCAGCGATCGTGCCCGCGCCTTCACCTTCGCCGTCGGCATCGGGAGCCGCCGTCGCCTCGCCCCCTCGCGGGCAGCTCGGAGCGACCGGCTCCGAAGCACCGATGGCGGCGATCATGTGGGCTCTCGCGGCTCTCGTCGGCGGCTCGGTGCTGTCGGTGGCAGCGGTACGACGCCGGCGTGGCGCTCGTCGGGTCGAATCGGTCTGAGCATGTCGTGAGGATCGCCCCCGCCCCGGGTTGCCGGGTCCGGGGGCGATCCGTCGTGAGTCGGCCGGCTGTAGCCGCCTCCGTCACCCGTCTCACCCCGGAAGCGGGCGAGGCGGTGGCGATCGAGGGAACGGTCGCGCTCTGGTTCGCGGCGCGGCGCTCGCCTCTCGGCGAGCAGGACACGGCTGTCCCCTTTACGGAACGGTCGATGCTTCTCGATCGGCGCGGCGGAAGGTCGCCTCGCGGCGCGGTCCCGATGCGCGACGCGCGAGGCTGAGGCCCTTGCGACGGGCGCCCGCGCCAGGGGCTGACGGAGCGACCCGAGGTGCTCGATCGGACGCCCTCCCCACGGCCGTGGCTCCGCCGAACCGACCCTCGACTCAATGTCGGAGGTCACCGATAGCGCTCTGCCATGACCCGCACCGCACACTCCGAAGGCCGGCCGACGCCGGTGTTCCGGGAGTGCGACGGGGCCCCGTGGCCGAGCGACGACGAGCTCGAACTCGAGACAGAGTGGGCGGCTTTCCACGAGAGCGGCGATGTCGAGTGGTGGACGGGCGAAGAACCCGCGCAGTCGGGCGAGGCATCTTCTGCAGCCGTCCCGGCCGCCACTCCGGGCGGAGCGACGTCGTCCGGCACCAGCGACAGTGACGACGGCTGGTCGATAGACGACCTGCTCTCGCCGCTCGACGGTGGCGCCGCCGCGGTCTCTGACATCGATGCGCGGCTGGGCCACCTCGAGTGCGTCGTCAACGACAGGCAGCGGGCAACCGCCGACGAGTACCGCTTGATTCTGGCGATCCTCGACGACGCCGCCTTCGACCCCACTCCCTGGGTCGGTCCCGACCCTACTCTCGACCGCGCGTGGAACGATCCCCGCGGATGTACCCCCGGCGCTGTGCGTCGCGATCGCATCGACCTCGCTGAGCGCGCCGCCGTCGCCGAGGTCGCCGTCCGCCTGCGTCTGTCCGAGCAGACCGTTCGGACGAGGGCCGCCCACGTGCGGACGCTGGCCGTCGGTTGCCCGCAGCTGTGGACCGCCTTCAGCGAAGGCCGCGTCTCCGAGAAGCACGCGGTCGACGCAGCTCGACTGGCGTCGACGCTCCCCGCGGGCGATGACGCCGCCTTCCAGCGCTTCGACGACGAAGCGTGTCCGCAATCGCTCGTCCTCCCCCCGGCGAAATTCGCGGTTGCTGCTCGCGCGATCCGCTTCTTGTTCATGCCCGGTCGACCCGCGCACCCGGTCTACGCCAAGCAACACCTGCATGCGCCCGAGCGCGCGATCTTCAGTCCGGGCACCGGCGGGTTCTCGTTTCGGGTGGGCGACGTCGAGCTCGCCCTGTCCGTCTGCTACGACGCCAATTTTCCCGAACACGCCGCCGCCGCGGCCGCCGCCGGAGCCACGGTCTATCTCAACAGCGGGGCGTACTTCCCAGGCGGGGAGCGCCGTCGGGACCTTCACCTCGCGGCTCGCGCCCTCGATAACGGCATTTATGTCGTGTTCAGCGGTCTCGTCGGTGCTCCGAGCGACTTCATCGGAGGCTCAGCGATTTTCGACCCTCTCGGGCGTCGTGTCGCCCACGTCGTCGAACGCGAGGGTCTGGCCATCGCCGACATCGACCCCGCCGTCGTGCAAGAGGTCCGTCGCGATCAGCGCATGTGGATCGACCGCCGAGACGACCTGGGGTCCTTCGATCGCTCCGGACTCGTCGCACTGCAACCCGGCAGCGCGCCACGCTCCTGAAGCGAGCCCCCGCACACAACGCGAAAGCCCCCCGTCCCAAAGGACGAGGGGCTTTCGCTGCGAGAACCGCTGGGCTCAACGACCGCCGAAGTTCTTGAAGCGCTGGTTGAACTTCTCGACGCGACCGGCCGAGTCCATGATGCGCTGCTTGCCCGTGTAGAAGGGGTGCGAAGCGGACGAGATTTCCACGTCGATGACGGGGTACTCCACGCCGTCGAGCTCGATCGTCTTGTCGCTGGACACGGTCGAACGGGTGAGGAACGTGTCGCCCGAACCGAGGTCGCGGAACACGACGGCCTTGTACGTGGGGTGGATGTCAGTCTTCATGGGAGGTCCTTTGAGAAGTGGTGTCCTGGATTCTGCCAGGACGTCAAAGTCTGCGGCGCCGATGGCACCAACGGGAGAGTCTACCAGGCCCGAACGCTGCCCCGACACGAAGGCGCCGCCGCGAGGTGAAGCGGCTCAGACGGCTCGCGCCGCGTACCGCCCGGCTTCGTGCGTGAGTGCGATCTCGAGCCCGAACGTCTTCGTGAGGTTCTCGGCCGTGAGGGCTTCCTGGAGGGGCCCGGATGCCACGACCTCGCCGTCACGCAGCAGCAGAACGTGCGTGAAGCCGACGGGGATCTCTTCCACGTGGTGCGTGACCATCACCATCGCGGGCGTTGTCGGCGCCTGCGCGTAGCCCGACAGCAGGGCGAGCAGCTCTTCGCGCGCGCCGAGGTCGAGGCTCGCGGTGGGCTCGTCGAGCAACAGCAGCTCGGGGTCGGTCATCACGGCTCGCGCGATCTGCACGCGCTTCTGCTCGCCGTCGCTGAGGGTTCCGAACGTGCGGTCGGCGAGGTGATCGAGCTTCCACTCGGCGAGCACGCGCAGCGCGCGACGCTCGTCGATGTCGTCGTAGTCCTCGCGCCAGCGACCCACGACCGAGAACGCGGCCGTCAGCACGACGTCGAGCACGGTCTCTTCCGGCGGCACGCGACGCGCCATCGCCGACGAGGCGAAGCCGATGCGCGGACGCAGCTCGAACACGTCGGTGCGGCCGAGACGCTCACCGAGGATCGTCACCGAACCCGAGGTCGGGTGAAGCAGGGTGTCGGCGAGCTGGAGCACCGTCGTCTTGCCCGCGCCGTTCGGCCCGAGCACGACCCACCGCTGGTCGTCCGACACCTCCCAGTCGAGGTGGGACACGATGTCCCGCGCGTTCCGGCGGACGACGACGTCGGAGAACTCGAGCACCTGGGGCATGGCTCTAGCCTACTGTCCGAGACAGCGGCATCCGGATGCCACGCGGCCCCTGTGGACAGTGCCTGACACATCCGCGCGCGTCGCGCATGACCGCCCCGGCGATCCGCCACTGCGCCGCCGAAACGCCCCGGCCACCGAGGCGGACGCCCTACTTTCCTGCGACCTCCGCGTACAGCGCGGCGGTGGTCTCCGCGATCGCGGCCCAGCTGAAGTCCTCGACGGCTCGCGTGCGCCCGGCCTCTCCATAGGCCCGGGCCTTCTCGGCATCCATCACGACCTCCGTGAGGACGCGGGCGAGGTCGTCGACGAACCGCTCGGGATCGACGGGCGTTCCCGTTCCGTCCTGCACCTGCTCGATCGGCACCAGGCGCCCGGTCACGCCGTCGACGACGACCTCGGGAATGCCCCCGGTCGCCGTTCCGACGACCGCAGCCCCGCACGCCATGGCCTCGAGGTTCACGATGCCGAGCGGCTCGTACACCGAGGGGCAGACGAACGTGGTCGCCGCGGTGAGGATCGCGCTGAGCTCGTTGCGCGGCAGGAGCTTCTCGATCCACACGACCCCGTCGCGGGTCGCCTGCAGCCCGCGCACCAACTCCTGCACCTCGGCCATGATCTGCGGGGTGTCGGGAGCACCGGCGCACAGGATCAGCTGCACCTCGGGCGGCAGCTGCTCCGCCGCGCGCAGAAGGTACGGCAGCCCCTTCTGACGGGTGATGCGACCGACGAAGACGACCGAGGGGCGCGACGGATCGATGCCCTGCGACGCCAGGAACGCGTCATCCGACACCGGATGCCACGACTCGGTGTCGATGCCGTTGTAGATGACGCGCACCTTGTCGGGATCCAGCGAGGGGTAGCTGCGCAGGATGTCGTCGCGCATGCCGGAGCTCACCGCGACGACGGCGGCCGCCCCCTCGTACGCGGTCTTCTCGATGTAGCTCGACACGGCGTATCCGCCGCCGAGCTGCTCGGCCTTCCACGGGCGCAGCGGTTCGAGGCTGTGCGCGGTGACCACGTGGGGAATGCCGTGGAGGAGGGATGCCAGGTGCCCGGCGAAGTTCGCGTACCAGGTGTGCGAGTGCACGACGTCGGCGCCCGCGATGTCCGAGACGATCGCGAGGTCGGTGCCGAGGGTCTGGATCGCACCGTTCGCCGACGCCAATTCGGCGGGCACGCCGTAGGAGGTCGTGTCGGACTCGTCGCGCGACGCGCCGAACGCGCGGACCTGCACCTCGGTGCCCTCGGCGCGCAGCGCCTTGACGAGTTCGGTGGCGTGGACCCCGGCTCCCCCGTAGATCTCCGGCGGGTACTCCTTGGTCACGATGTCGACGCGCATGAGACGAACCGTAGTACAGCGCAAGGCGCGCCGCAGACGTGTTTCCGCTCGCCCGCCGGAGCCCTAGGGTGGTGCCATGCCTGCAGCGCCGAAGGTCTTCGGAATCATCCTCGCCGGCGGCGAGGGAAAGCGACTCATGCCCCTGACGGCTGACCGCGCCAAACCCGCCGTGCCCTTCGGCGGTCAATACCGCCTCATCGACTTCGCGATCTCGAATCTCATCAATTCGGGGCTGCGTCAGCTCGTCGTGCTGACGCAGTACAAGTCGCACAGCCTCGACCGACACATCTCGCAGACGTGGCGCATGTCGCCGATGCTCGGCTCGTACGTCGCCTCGGTCCCCGCCCAGCAGCGTCTCGGCAAGCGGTGGTTCTCGGGTTCGGCCGACGCGATCCTGCAGTCGATGAACCTCATCCGCGACGAGAAACCCGACATCGTCGTCGTCATCGGCGCCGACCACGTGTACCGCATGGACTTCAAACAGATGCTCGACGCCCATATCGCCTCCGATGCACGCGCGACGGTCGCCGGCATCCGTCAGCCGATCTCGCTCGCGAACCAGTTCGGCGTCATCGACACCGACCCCAGCGACCCGACGAAGATCCGCGCGTTCCTCGAGAAGCCGCAGAGCCCCGCGGGCCTCGCCGACTCGCCGCACGAGGTGCTCGCCTCGATGGGCAATTACATCTTCGACGCCGACGCTCTCGTCGACGCCGTCACGCACGACGGCGAGCTGCCCACCTCGGCGCACGACATGGGCGGCGACATCGTCCCCTACTTCGTCGACCGCGGTGAGGCGGCCGTCTACGACTTCCAGCGCAACGACGTGCCCGGGTCCACGCCGCGTGACCGGTCGTACTGGCGCGACGTCGGCACGATCGAGTCGTTCTACGACGCGCACATGGATCTGATCTCGACCCTGCCGATCTTCAACCTCTACAACAACGACTGGCCGATCTTCTCGCAGACCTTCAACGCCCCTCCGGCGAAGTTCGTGCGCGACTCGGTCGGCCGCATCGGCAACGCGATCGACTCGATCGTGTCGCTGGGCTCGGTGCTGTCGGGAACCCACCTCGAACGCAGCGTCGTCGGACCGTGGGCCCTCGCCGGGGGTGGCTCGACCATCACCGACTCGGTGCTGTTCGACAGCGTCCAGGTGGGCGCCGGGGCGCGCATCCACCGCGCGATCCTCGACAAGAACGTGGTCCTCGAGCCCGGGGCGACCATCGGCGTCGATCGCGAGCGCGACCTGGCCCGTGGTTTCACCGTCACCGAGACGGGCATCACCGTCGTCGGCAAGGATGTCCACGTCCACGCGTGATTCCCGCTGCCGGGGATTCCGGATGCCAGAAGGGGCGGTGACCGGGATGGTCACCGCCCCTTCTGGCATCCGGAACCGAGGTTCTACACTCCGACGCGCTCGAACGCGTCGCGCGAGATGCCCTTGGCGAGGACCTCCTTGGACCACTCCTTGGCGGTGTGCAGGCTGTGGTCGCGGTAGTTGCCGCAGCTGAACGCGTCGGTTCCGGGGACGTCGTCCCACTGCACGTCGTCGACGATGGCGCGGAGCGAGCCGGTGATCGCGTCGACGAGGTCGCCCACCGAGGGCTCTCCCCACATGATCACGTGGAAGCCCGTGCGGCAGCCGAACGGCGAGATGTCGATGAGGCCGTCGATCCGGTCGCGCACGAGGCTCGCGAGCAGGTGCTCGATCGTGTGGAGACCGGCCGTGGGGATCTCCTGCTCGTTCGGCTGCACGAGGCGCAGGTCGAAATTCGAGATGACGTCACCTCGCGGGCCCGACTCTGTGCCGATGAGGCGCACGTAGGGCGCCAGGACGGCGGTGTGATCGAGGGTGAAGCTTTCGACGTCGGCCATGCGAGGTCCCTTCTGGAGAAGCGGGGTACCGCAGAAGCCTACGGTGGGTGCGGTGCGAGATGACCCCGCGTGACGCCGCCCGGATGCGTGGCGCGGGGTCCTCGGGAACCCGCGCGTCGGCTCGCTGGCGTCGGGCACGTGCCCGCGACCGCAGGTCACCCGCACGACGGACCACCGTGCCGACCCGCTGGCGTCGGGCACGTGCCCGCGACCGCAGGTGACCATCACGACACGCGACCGCACCGACCCGCTCGCGTCGAGCACGTGCCCGTGACCGCAGGTCACCCGCACGACGGACCACCGTGCCGACCCGCTAGCGTTGAGCGCGTGCCTGTGACCGCCCGATTCCTCGTCGTCCTCGACGCCGATTCCACGCTGATCCGCAACGAGGTCATCGAACTCCTCGCCGACGAAGCCGGCCGAGGCCCCGAGGTGGCCGCCGCCACCGAGGCCGCCATGCGCGGTGAGGTCGACTTCGCGACGAGCCTGCGCTCCCGCGTGCAGGCGCTCACCGGCGTGCCCACCGAGGCCTTCGCGCGTGCCATCGCCCGTATCGAGCCCACGCCCGGCGTCCGCGATCTGATCACTGCCGTTCACGTGCGCGGCGGAATCGTCGGCGTCGTGTCGGGCGGCTTCCACGAAGTCCTCGACACGGTCGCCCCCGAGCTCGGCGTCGACCTCTGGCGCGCGAACAGGCTCGGCGCCGTCGACGGCACCCTCACGGGAGAGGTCGAGGGAGAGATCGTGGATGCCACGGCCAAGGCCGACACGCTCCGTCGCTGGGCAGAAGAGCTCGGCGTCCCCCTCCCCCTCACGTTCGCGATCGGCGACGGGGCGAACGACCTCGAGATGATGGCGACCGCGGGGCTCGGACTGGCGTTCAACGCCAAGCCGGCCGTGCGCGAGCGGGCGGATCTGGTGATCGGCCCCGTCGACCTCGCCCACGTCGTCGCACTGCTCCCCCGCTGAGCGGATCGGGCTCGGTTCCTCGCCGGCGCGCGCGGAGTCGCCTGCCTCCGCACGGTACCCTTCCCGATGTCGAAGGCCCGTTCTACGCTCGCCGCATGGACGTCATTCTGGTTCCCGGTCTCTGGCTCGACGCGTCGTCGTGGGACGACATCACCCCCGCCCTCGAGGCGGCAGGTCATCGTCCGCACCCCGTGACCCTGCCCGGGCCCGCGGTGGGCGACCTCGTGATCGACGACTGGGTCGACGCCGTCGTCAGCGAGATCGACCGTCTCGGCGAGAACGTGGTGCTCGTCGGGCACTCGGGCGGCGGCAACGTCGTGTGGGGCGCGGCGGATCGGCGACCCGCACAGGTCGCGCGCGTCATCCTCGTCGACACGATCGTCCCGCACCCGGGCGCGATGATCTCGGAGTTCCCCGTCGAAGACGGAGTCGTGCCCTTCCCCGGGTGGGATTTCTTCGACGATGACGACGTCGCCGACATCGACGACGAGACACGTCGGCGGACCGCGCAGCAGGTCGTCGACGTTCCGGGCCGCGTTCCGACGTCGCCGATCACGTTGACCGACGAGCGGCGGTTCGCGATCCCCGTCACGATCCTGTCAGGGCAGCTCGATGCCGAGTCGCTCCACCGCGTCCTGGCCGACTGGGGGGCCTACGCCGAAGAGGTCGAATGCATCGAGAGCGTCGAAGTCGTCACGCTCGACTCCGGCCATTGGCCGCAGTTCTCGCAGCCGCAGAAGTTCGCCGAGACGCTCGCCGCCGCCGTGCGGTGAGACGGGCACTGCGCCGCACGAGAGCTCTCCCGGCGGCGAGGCGCGACGCGAGCCCCGACGCGAACCCCAGGACGCCGGAGAGCACCCCGGCGAGTCTCGCGGTCAGTGGCCCATGCCCATATGGCGCCCGGGAACCGCCGCGGTCACGACTCGGCGGAGCGCGCGGATCAGCGCCCTACGCCCAGCCGCCAACGCGAATCACTGCGCCGGACACCCCGGCGAGTCTCGCGGTCAGTGACCCATGCCCAGCTGGCGCACCCGGGGATCGTCGCGGTCACGCCTCGGGAGAGCGCTCGCGGTCAGTGGCCCATGCCCAGGCCGCCGTCGACGGGGATCACGGCGCCCGAGATGTAGGCGGCGTCATCGCCGGCGAGCCAGGTCACGACGCCGGCCACCTCGTCGGCCGACGCGAAGCGCCCGGCGGGGATGTTCTTCTTGTACTCGGCCTGCGTGTCAGCGGGGAGCTCGGCGGTCATGTCGGTCTCGATGAAGCCCGGGGCCACCACGTTCGCGGTGATCCCGCGACCTCCGAGTTCGCGGGTCAGCGACCTCGCGAAACCGACGAGAGCACTCTTCGAGGCGGCGTAGTTGATCTGACCGGCCGAGCCATACAGACCGACGACGCTCGAGATGAGGATGACGCGACCCCAGCGGGCCTTGAGCATGCCCTTCGAGGCGCGCTTGACCACGCGGAACGCACCCCCGAGGTTCGTGTTCACCACGCTGTCGAAGTCGTCTTCGCTCATGCGCAGCAGCAGGGTGTCCTTCGTGACCCCGGCGTTGGCCACGACCACGGCGATCGGGCCGAGCTCAGCCTCGACCTGGGTGAAAGCGGCGTCGACGGTGGCGGCGTCGGTCACGTCGGCACGCACGGTCAGCGTTCCCTCGGGGCCCTCACCCGAGCGGGCGGTCACGGCGACCTTCCACCCCTCGGCGACGAAACGCTCGGCGATGGCTCGACCGATGCCCCGGTTTCCTCCGGTGACGACGACGACGCGGTCCTGGGACATGGTGAGACTCCTGCGCTTGCGATGACGGAACCGGCCCAGCCTACCGAGGCCGCCCCGATCGCCTCGCGCAGCAAGGTTTGACACGGGGTCAGCGGCGCTGGAACGCTGGGAGGACGCGCGACGAAAGGGGCTCCCGTGAGCGACGACCGCACCACCGACCCGCAGCATCCCGACAACACCGGGTCCGACAGCAGCTCGGGAGGCGACAACTCGTCGTCCCCGTACGCTCCGCAGAGCGACGGCGTCCCCGGGTACGACTCCCCCGCGGCACCGGCGACTCCGCCCTACGAGGCGGCCGGGTCATCGGCATCCGCTCCGCCCTACGGCTCCTCGACGGAGGGCTCCGCGACCGGCGGCGCTGCCCCCTGCGGCACCCCGGCCCCGGACGCCCCGGCGTACGGCACCCCCGCCGCCCCGGCATACGGCACCCCCGCGCCCCCGGCCTCCGGCACGCCCGCACCCGAGGCACCCGCCTACGGAGCCCCGGCGTACGGTCAGCCCACGACCTCGACCTACGGGCAGCCCGCGTACGGCACCCCGAACGCGGGGTACGGCTACGGCGGCGGCTACATCGCCCCCGCGCGCACCAACGTCCTCGCGATCATCTCGCTCGTGGCATCCCTCGTCGGTTTCGTCCTCATCCTCCCGGTGGTCGGATCGATCGCCGGTGTGATCATGGGCCACATCTCGCTCAAGCAGATCAAGGATCGGGGCGAGCGCGGCCGCGGCATGGCGCTCGCCGGCGTCATCATCGGGTACGTCACGCTGCTGTTCGTCATCCTGTTCGTGATCGGGATCTCGATCCTCATCGCGAGCGCAGGGACCAGCGGCGCGCGCTACGGCGCCTGACCTTCGGCGGCGGGTCCGCCGGGTGCCTCGCGCCCCGGCGACCCGCCCTCGACGGCTTGTTACGACGTCGAACGGTCCGCGCAAGGCCGCGCCCTGCCCCACCGCCGCGGGCGTACCCTGATACCACTGTGAAGACATCGCACACCGCCCAGTCCGCGACGTCGCTCCCCAAGGCACCGAGGGAGGACGCCGACTCCCGCTTCGCCAAATACATGGTGATGATGGGCATCCGTATTGCGTGCTTCATCGCGATGGCCGTGATCACGCCCTACGGCTGGTACACCTTCGTGTTCGCCGCCGGGGCGATTTTCCTTCCCTACCTCGCGGTCATCGTCGCCAATGTCGGCGCCGATCAGGGGTCCGCCGAGGCGATCAACCCCGAACGGGCGATCGAAGCTCCCGCGGCGACTCCCGCCCCCGCGGCGGCGGCCGATGGCCCCATCGTCATCCGCATCGCAGAGACCCCGCGCCTCGAGTCACCGCGCGACCCGTCGTGACCGACGAGCCCGCGGAGTGCTCGCGGGCCGGATGCCGAGACACCGCCGCCTGGGCGATCCGCTGGCGCAACCCGCGCATCCACTCCGCTGACCGCCGCAAGACCTGGGTCGCGTGCGACGAACACGTGTCCTACCTCAGGGAGTTCCTCAGCGCCCGCGACTTCCCCGTCGAGGTGTCAGCCCTTTCGAGAGATCGCGCGTGAGCGCCGCGCCGACCGACGTACCCTGGAAGACGTGGTCAGCTCTGTCGAAGTGCATGCGCGCGGTCGCCTCACGCCCGTGAGCTCCGCGGCGGCGAACGGAGACGCCTCGTGAGCGCGCGAGAGATGCCGGCCGCCGGGCGCTGGGCCATCTACGTCGGAATCGCGATCCTGTTCGCGATCGCGTGCGGGTTCTTGTCGAACTGGCAGTTCTCGCGCAACGCCGAACGCAGCGAGCAGTTGCAACTCGTGGCCGACAATTACGACGCCGCCCCCGTCCCGCTCGGCGAGCTCCTCGCCCCGGGGGCCGAGATGAACCCCGGCGACGAGTGGCGCCCCGTGCGCATGGAGGGGCAATACCTCGCCGACGAGCAGCTCCTGGTCCGCAACCGCGCGCACGGCGGTTCGGCGGCCTACGAGCAGCTCGTCCCCTTCCGCCTCGACGACGGCCGGACGTTCCTGGTCGATCGCGGGTGGCTGCCGCCGGGCAACCGGCAAGCGGAACCCGACGAGATCCCCGCGCCGCCCCAGGGCCAGGTGAGCGTCGAGGTGCGCCTCCGCCCCGAAGAGGCCGCGCCGACCTCGGGGCGGACCGCTGAGGCCGGTCAGGTCCCGACGATCAACCTCGGTCTCGTCGCGGAACAGACCGGACCCCTCGAGCAGGGTGCCTACGGTCTGCTCATGTCCGAGACGCCGGCGCCGGCGACCACGCCCAACACGGTCGACCCGCCGAGCAACGACCCCGGGCCGTACCTGTCCTACGCCGTGCAGTGGATCCTGTTCGCCGTGATGGGGTTCGGCTTCATCACCTACGTCATCGTGAGCGAGCGCAAGCTCCGCCGCGAGGAAGCGGATGACGAGGACGACGACGTTCTGCCCGAACCGATCCCCGCGCCCGAGAGACCCGCGGGCGAGAAGCGCCGCGTCGATCCGGTCGCCCTTCACCGGGCGCGGAAGCGGCCGAAAGATCGCGACGCCGACGACGAGGATGCCCTGCTCGACGCGCGGTGAGCGCGGGAGGGGATCCCGAGGAATCGGCGGACCCGCACAGCGATCGGTCTCGAGCGGAGGGCCGAAGGCCCCGACGCCAGCGTGATCACACCCGCGTGATCGCGGTCCCAGATGTCCTCGACAGCACCGACCCCGAGGACGATCCCGATTACGCCAGCGTGATGAGGTCCGCGTAATCGCGACCCCAGATGTCCTCGACACCGTCGGGCAGGATCAGCACGCGCTCGGGGTTGAGCGCCTCGACGGCGCCCTCATCGTGCGAGACGAGCACGACGGCGCCCTCGTAGTGCGACAGGGCGCCGAGGATCTCCTCGCGCGAGGCGGGGTCGAGGTTGTTCGTGGGCTCGTCGAGCAGCAGCATGTTCGCCGACGACACCACGAGCGTCGCGAGCGACAGGCGCGTCTTCTCTCCGCCCGACAGGACACCCGCGGGCTTCAGCACGTCGTCGCCGACGAAGAGGAACGAGCCGAGCACCTTGCGGGCCTCGGTCGCGGTGATGTGCGGCGCCGACGACATCATGTTCTCAAGCACCGAGCGATTCACGTCGAGGTTCTCGTGCTCCTGCGCGTAGTACCCGATCTTCAGGCCGTGGCCCGGCTCGAGCTGTCCGGTGTCGGGCTGGTCGACGCCGGCGAGGATGCGCAGCAGCGTCGTCTTTCCCGCACCGTTCAGGCCCAGGATGACCACGCGCGAGCCGCGGTCGATC
The DNA here is from genome assembly GCF_900104345.1 of Microbacterium testaceum StLB037. Lineage (GTDB taxonomy): Bacteria > Actinomycetota > Actinomycetes > Actinomycetales > Microbacteriaceae > Microbacterium > Microbacterium testaceum_A. Next base: position 58,860 of record NZ_FNJN01000003.1, on the reverse strand, counting down.
GCGAGGTCGACGTCGGTGAAGATCTCGAGCGACCCGTACGACTTCGACAGACCGGATGCCATGAGCGGGGTCTTGCCGCACGGTGCGGGCTTCGGGAAGCGCAGCTTGGCGACGCGCTCGTCCTGACGAACGTCGTCGAGGCCCGACAGCATCTTCTCGGCGCGGGCGACCATCTGGTGCGCGGCCGCGGCCTTCGAGGCCTTCGCGCCGAAGCGCGCGGCCTGCAGCTGCAGCGCCGTGGCCTTCTTCTCGACGTTGACGCGCTCCTTCTTGCGGCGCTCCTCGTCGGCCACGCGCTGGCGCAGGTAGTTCTTCCAGTTCATGTTGTAGACGTCGATGACCTGGCGATTGGCATCCAGGTAGAAGACCCGGTTGACGGTCTCGCCGACGAGCTCGACGTCGTGCGAGATCACGATGAGCCCGCCCTTGTAGCCCTTCAGGAACTCGCGCAGCCACACGACGCTGTCGGCGTCGAGGTGGTTGGTCGGCTCGTCGAGGATCATCGTCTGGGCGTCCGAGAAGAGGATGCGCGCGAGCTCGATGCGGCGGCGCTGACCACCCGAGAGGGTCTTCAACGGCTGGTCGAGGATGCGGTCGGGAAGAGAGAGGTTGTGGGCGATGGATGCCGCTTCGGCCTCGGCCGCGTATCCGCCGGCCGACTCGAACTCCTCGGTGAGGCGGCCGTACTTCTTCATCGCCTTCGCCGCGACGGCGGGGTCGTCGTCGCCCATCGCCATCGACGCCTCGTGCATGCCGAGGGCGAGCGAGCCGAGCCCGCGCGCGTCGAGGATGCGCGTGCGCGCGAGCATCTCGGGGTCGCCCGAGCGGGGGTCCTGCGGCAGGTAGCCGAGCTCGCCGACGCGGTCGACGCCGCCGTTCGAGGGGAGCAGATCGCCGGCGAGCACCTTGGTCAAGGTGGTCTTCCCGGCTCCGTTGCGCCCGACGAGGCCGATCTTGTCGCCGTCGGAGACGCGGAACGCCACGTCTGACATGAGCACGCGGGCACCCACGCGGATCTCGAGGTCGTGCACGGCGAGCACAGCGAACGTCCGTTCTTCGGGGATGAGGAAGCAGGCCGACATGGCCAGCCACCCAGTATAAGACGCGCCCCTGCATGCCCGCCGACAGCGTGGATTTCCCGCGGGCCCGAGGACCCACCGCGGCCGGATGTGCCGAGAAGCCGATGCCGGATGCCGTTACCTCGACGCCGAGACGTTCGCCCGGGTTCGCGGCATCCCGGTTTGCGTTCTCCCCCGAGGCCTGAACTAAACTAAGCCTATCCTTACCTAACACGCAGGAGGCTCTTCGTGTCCCGATTCCGCGCACTGGCGGCACTCGCCGTCGGTACCGCCCTCGTCCTGACCGGCTGCGCCGGTACCTCAGCCGCCCCCGGCGCGCAGGAAGGGTCGTCGACGTCCGCAACGGGGTCCTTCCCCGTCACGATCGACCACGCCTTCGGCGAGACCACGATCGAGGCGGAGCCGAAGCGCGTCGTCACGGTCAGCTGGGGCAACCAAGAGGCCGCGCTCGCGCTCGGCGTCGTGCCCGTCGCCATGCCGAAGGTCACCTGGGGTGACGAAGACGGTGACGGCATGCTCCCCTGGGTCAAGGACAAGCTCGACGAGCTCGGCGCCCAGACGCCCACGCTCATGGACGAGACCAACGGCTTCGACTACGAGGCGATCGCCGACGCGAAGCCCGACGTCATCCTGGGCGCGTACTCGGGCATGACGCAGGAGCAGTACGACACGCTCAGCAAGATCGCCCCCGTCGTCGCCTTCCCCGAGATCGCCTGGGGCACCACATGGCAGCAGATGACCCTGACGGATGCCAAGGCCCTCGGCCGCGAAGACCAGGCGCAGCAGCTGGTCTCCGACCTCGAGAAGCACGTGACCGACGAGTCCGCCACCTACCCGGCTCTGGCGGGGAAGAAGGCGCTGTTCACTTACATCGACCCGACGGACCTCAGCACCGTCGGCTACTACTCGACCAAGGACCCGCGCGCGACGTACCTCGACGAGCTCGGCCTGGTGCCCTCGTCGGCCGTCGAAGCCTCCAGCGCCACCGGTGACACCTTCTGGTTCACCGAGAGCACCGAGAAGATCGAGAACTTCTCGGACGTCCAGGTCCTCACCGGCTACGGCACGGACGCGACCCTCGCGCAGCTGCAGGCCGACCCGCTGTGGTCGCGCATCCCCGCGATCGCGAACGGTGCGGTGGCGTTCCTGCCCGACAACACCACTATGGCCGCGGCCGGCAACCCCAGCCCGCTGTCGATCGGCACGTCCTACGGCGACGACTACATCGCCCTCGTGGGCAAGGCCGCCGAGAAGGCCGCGTCCTGATGAGCGCGCTTCCGGTGCGGGCCGTCCCGACGCCGAAGGCCTCGGCGCGGTCCGTCCGGACGCCGCTCGTCACGATGCACGCTCCTCGCCCGTCGGCGCGATGACCGCTCTCGCACCGGCTCCGACCGCCCCCGGCGACGCCCGCCCGCGTCGCTGGGGGCGGCGACGCGTCGTCGGCGTCACGGCCCTCGTCGCCGTGCTCGTCGTCGCCGTGGTGCTGTCCGTGACCTTCGGCGCCCGCGACGTCACCGCCGCGGACGTGTGGGCGGGGCTCACCGGCTCCACCGACACGACGTCGGCTGCCGCCGTCGCCAAGCGCGTCCCCCGCACCATCCTCGCGGTCCTGGTGGGCGCGGCCCTGGCCGTGTCGGGCGCCGTGTTGCAGGGGGCGACGCGGAACCCGCTCGCCGATCCGCAGATTCTCGGAATCAACGGCGGAGCGGGACTCGCGATCGTCACGGGGATCGCCTTCTTCGGCCTGAGCTCGCCGTCGATGTACATCTGGACGGGCATGCTGGGCGCGGCAGCCGCGGCCGTCCTCGTGTACACGATCGGTTCACTCGGCCGCGGCGGGGCGACACCCCTGCGCCTGGCCCTCGCCGGCGCGGTGACCGCTGTCGCGTTCAGCTCGCTGACGAGCGCGATCCTGCTCCCCCGGACCGACGTGATGAACGTCTTCCGTTTCTGGCAGATCGGCGGCGTCGGCGGAGCCACGGTCGAGACCATCGGCCAGGTGCTCCCCTTCCTGCTCGCCGGCCTGATCATCTGCCTCGCAAGCGCCCCGGCGCTGAATACCCTCGCGCTCGGCGACGAACTCGCCGCGGGCCTGGGCGCCCGCGTGCGCACCGCGCGTCTGGTCGCGACCCTCGGAGCGGTTGTGCTCTGCGGAGCCGCGACCGCCGTCGCCGGCCCCATCGGCTTCGTGGGCCTCATCGTGCCCCACATGCTCCGCCTCGTCGTGGGCGTCGACCACCGATGGCTTCTTCCCGTCTCGGCCCTGGGCGGCGCGACCCTACTGACCCTCGCCGACGTCGTCGGTCGTGTCGTGGCCCGTCCCGAAGAGATCGAGGTCGGCATCGTGACCGCCCTCATCGGAGCCCCGTTCTTCATCGCCCTCGTCCGCCGTCAGAAGATGAGGGCCCTGTGACCACGCACGTCTCCCCCCGGGCCGCCGCGCCCATCACGGCACCGGACGCCCTGGCATCCGTCATCGCCGGACGCCGCCGTCGCCGCCGCCGGTGGACCCTCGTCACCGCGACCCTGGCAGCGGCCGTCGTCGCCGCGTTCACCCTCTCGCTCATGCTGGGCCAGACGTTCTACTCGCCCGCCGAAGTGTGGGGCGTCCTCACCGGGCAGCGCGTCGCCGGAGCCTCGTTCACCGTCGGCGAGCTGCGCCTGCCCCGCGCGATGACGGCCCTGCTGACGGGGCTCTGCTTCGGCATGGGCGGTGTCGTCTTCCAGACCATGCTGCGCAACGCCCTCGCCAGCCCCGACGTGATCGGCATCAACACCGGCGCGAGTGCGGCGGCCGTCATCGGCATCGTCGTGCTCGGCTGGGGCGAGACCGCGGTGTCGTTCCTCGCGATGGCGGCGGCTCTGGCCGCGGCGCTCGCGATCTACCTGCTCTCGTATCGCAACGGCAGCTCGGGCGCGCGACTCATCCTCGTCGGCATCGGTGTCGCCGCGATGTGTCAGGCGGTCGTCTCGTACGTCGTCGCGCGCGCCGCGCAGTACGACCTCCCCGCCGCGATGCGCTGGATCACCGGCAACCTGAACGACGCCACGTGGGATCGAGCGATGCCGGTCCTCTTCGCGGTCGTCGTGCTGGGTCCGGTGCTGCTGGTCCTGGCCGGGCGCCTCGAGATCCTCCGCATGGGAGACGACACCGCCGCCGCCATCGGCCTCCCCGTCGAACGCAGCCGCCTGCTGCTGATCGTGGCGGCCGTCGGCCTCCTCGCCTTCGGCACGGCCGCCGCCGGTCCTATCGCGTTCGTCTCGTTCCTCGCCGGCCCCATCGCTGTGCGCCTGCTCGGCTCGGTCGGCTCGCCGATCCTGCCCGCGGGCCTCGTCGGAGCCCTGCTCGTGCTGGTCGCCGACTTCGCCGCGCAGTACGCCTTCGGCACCCGCCTGCCGGTCGGCGTCATCACCGGCGTGCTGGGCGCGCCGTACCTCATCTTCCTGCTCGTCCGCAGCAGCCGATCCGAAGGGACATCGCCATGAGCGCCGACCGCACCCCGGTCCACCCCGTCCCCCAGCACCGAGGAGTCACCCGATGACCATCGAGCGCACCCTGACCGCCGAGAGCGTCACGCTCGGCTACGGCGATCGGACGATCGTCGACTCCCTGGACCTCGCCCTGCCGCCGGGGCGTGTGACCGCCATCGTCGGCGCGAACGCCTGCGGCAAGTCGACGCTGCTGAAGGCGATGGCCCGTCTGCTGACGCCCTCGGCGGGGCAGGTCCTGCTCGACGGCAAGTCGATCCATCGCCTGCCGACGAAACAGGTCGCCCGCGTTCTCGGGCTGCTTCCGCAGTCGCCGATCGCCCCCGACGGCATCGCCGTCAGCGACCTCGTCAGCCGGGGTCGTCACCCGCACCAGGGCGCCCTCTCGCGCTGGACGAGCACCGATGACGCAGCGGTCGCCCGCGCGCTCGAGGCCACCGACGTCACGCACCTCGCCGACCGTCCCGTCGACGAGCTCAGCGGCGGTCAACGCCAGCGCGTCTGGATCGCGATGGCCCTCGCGCAAGAGACCGACGTGCTCCTGCTCGACGAGCCGACGACCTTCCTCGACATCAGCCACCAGATCGACGTCCTCGACCTGCTCACCGACCTCAATCGCGACCGCGGCACCACCGTGGCCATGGTCCTCCACGACCTCAACCTCGCCGCCCGCTACGCCGACCACCTCGTGGCCATGGCCCAGGGGGAGGTGATCGCGGCCGGCGACCCCTCCGACGTCCTCACCGAAGAGACCGTGCGCCGCGTCTTCGGCCTCGACAGTCGCGTCGTGCCCGATCCCCTGACCGGGCGACCGATGGTGGTCCCGATCGGCCGTCACCACACCGTGGCCGAGCCCGAGCAGTCGCGGGCGCAGACGGCCTGAGACGTCGCGAGAACCACGAAGAGCCCCGGCCGCGGCCGGGGCTCTTCGTCGTCGTCATGCCGGGTGATTACGCCGTACGCTCGACCTGCCCGGCGCGCCAGTAGCCCATGAAGGCGACGCGACCGCGGTCGACGCCGCACCCCGAGACGAGCATGCGCCGCAGGAGCTTCACGGTCGACGACTCCCCCGCGATCCACGCGTAAAACTCGCCTTCGGCGTCGGCGGGGCTGTCCCACAGCAGGTCGACATCGAGGTCGATCTCTTCGAGAACCTGCGGACGGGGCGCGGCCGCGCGCTCCAGAACGTCACCGGATGCCGCGGCCCAGGCCTCCATCGCTTCGATCAGCGCCTCGCCGTGCGGGCGTTCGCCCCGCGGGAGCCAGTGGACGCGCGCGTCTCCGCTGCGCACGGGGAGAGCGTCGTCGACGTCGGGCACTTCGATGAACGCGTCGACGTCGAGACCGGGCTCGAGCCCCTCGAGCACGGCGCAGATCGCAGGAGCGGCGGTCTCGTCACCGGCGAGCAGAATGCGCCGCGCCGTGCCGGGGTGGAAGTCGATCCCCTGCGCCGAGTCGGCGCTGCGCGCGTCGGGGCCGACGACCACCAGGTGGTCCCCCGCCGTCGCCGCTTCGGCCCAGGACCCGGCCGGACCGGCGTCGTGGTGCACGACGAAGTCGATGTCGAGTTCGAGGGCCTCGGGGTCGATGCGGCGCACGGTATAGGTGCGGAAGGGCATGCGCTCCTCGTCGGGCAGGTCGCGCCAGCGCGTGTACCAGTCGCCGTTGGCGATGGCCTCGGGGTCGTCCTGTCCGATGTCGCAGACGGTGCCGTCGCCGCCGGGCAGCACCAGCTTGACGCGCTGGTCACGGCGGTCGGTGCCGAAGACGTCGAAGTCGGGTGAGGTGAACGTCACGCGCACGAAGTGCGGCGAGAGACGTCGCGCGGTCTTCACCACGGCGACGTACGGGCGGTAGGCGGGACGCGTGGCAGTGATCACGAGATAAGGATATCCTTACCTTGCTTCCGGATGCCACGCCGCTGCCTCGACGGCGAGCTACCCGAGACGGCTACGCGCGATCGACGAGCTTCCCGATCCTCTCGATCGCCTCGCTCAGCACCTCGGGAGCGCAGCCCACGTTGATGCGCACGTGGCCGATCCCCTCGACCCCGAACAGCGGGCCGTGGTGCAGGGCGACCTGCGCCTCGCGACGGATGAACGGGGCGGGATTGTCGCCCCAGCCGTACGACGAGACGTCGACCCACGCGAGGAACCCCGCCTCGGGGATCCGATACCGCGCGAGCGGCAGATGCTCGGCGAGCAGGTCGGCGAGCAGACGACGGTTGTCGTCCAGGGCCACGAGCAGAGAGGCCAGCCATTCGTCGCTCTCGGCCGAGAACGCAGCCCGGTTCGCGATGACGCCGAACAACCCGGCCCGCCACTCGACCTCCCACGGCAGGGCGCGCACCACCGCCGCGGTTTCCTCCGAGCCGGTCACGATGACGGCGCACTTCAATCCGGCGAGGTTGTAGGTCTTGCTCGCGCTCGTCACGATGTACCCGACCGCGGCCGCCTCGTCACCGGCATCCAGGAAGGGAGTGAAGACCGCGGGGGCGTGCGTGAGCGGCGCGTGGATCTCGTCGCTGACCACGCTGGCGCCGTACCGCTTCGCGAGATGCGCGAGAGAAGCGAGGGAGTCCCGGGAGTGGACGGTCCCGGTGGGGTTGTGCGGGTTGCACAGCAACACGGCGCGCGCTCCGCCCGCCAGGGCCGCCTCGATGCCCTCAAGGTCGAGATGCCAGCGCTCCCCGTCGTCGATCAGCGGGACGCGCTCCACGACCGCCCCCGCCTCTTCGACCGTGTCGTAGAACGGCGGGTACACGGGGGGCGTCACGATCACCCGATCGCCGGGCGAGGTCACCCCCCGCAACACCTCGACGACGCCCATCATCACGTCGCCCGTCCAGCGGATGCGCGCCGGGTCCGGTCGCCACCCCCACTGCCGCTCGGCGAAGTCGGCGAAATCGAGGTCGATGCCGGGACGCGGAGGCGTGTAGCCCGTGTCGCCGATCTCGACCGCCCGATGCAGCGCCAAGGTGATCGCCGGCGCCAGCGGGAAGTCGGTCTCGGCCACGAACATCGGGATGACGTCGTCGTCGTAGGAGCGCCACTTCGTGCTGCTGCGCTGACGCAGGAGCTCGAGCGGCAGGGCCTGCAACGGAGGAACGCTCATGCAAAAAGCCTAACGAGGACCCCGGATGCCGGCACCCTGCGCGTCAGAGGAGGACACACGGGCGCGAGAAGGGCACCGTTCCCCTCACTGGAACACCGAACGCCCACCCCCGGAGGGATGGGCGTTCAGGACGGATTCTGCGGTCAGATCGCGAAGCCGAGCGCGCGCATCATGTCGCGGCCGTCGTCGGTGATCCGCTCGGGACCCCACGGCGGCATCCACACCCAGTTGATGCGGAAGCGTTCCACGACGTTGTCGAGGGCCTGGGCGGTCTGCTCTTCGAGCACGTCCGTCAGCGGGCAGCCGGCCGAGGTGAGGGTCATGTGGATGACGAGCGCGTCGTTCTCGTCGTCCCACGCGAGATCGTAGATGAGGCCGAGGTCGACGACGTTGATCCCCAGTTCGGGGTCCATGACGTCTTTGAGAGCCTCGGTGACCTCGTCGTACTTCTCGGGAGCGAGGGTTGCGGTCATGTAACGATCCTACGCGTCGATCGGCGTACCGGCCTCGAGGAAGCGGTCGTAACCCTCTTCTTCGAGTCGGTCGGCGAGCTCGGGCCCGCCCTCCTCGACGATCCGCCCCTTGACGACCACGTGCACGAAGTCGGGGCGGATGTAGCGCAGGATGCGCGTGTAGTGCGTGATGAGCAGCACACCGAGGTCGGTCTGCTCCTTGGCGCGGTTCACGCCCTCGGACACGATCTTCAGCGCGTCGACGTCGAGGCCGGAGTCGGTCTCGTCGAGCACGGCGATCTTCGGCTTGAGCAGCTCGAGCTGGAGGATCTCGTGACGCTTCTTCTCGCCGCCCGAGAAGCCCTCGTTGACGTTGCGCGAGGCGAACTTCGGGTCCATACGGAGGTTCTCCATGGCGCCCTTGACGTCCTTCGTCCACGAGCGGATGGCCGGAGCCTCGCCGTCGATGGCCGTCTTGGCCGTGCGGAGGAAGTTCGTCACCGTGACGCCGGGGATCTCGACCGGGTACTGCATCGCGAGGAAGAGGCCCGCGCGAGCGCGCTCGTCGACGCTCATCTCGAGCACGTCTTCACCGTCGAGGGTGATCGAGCCGCTCGTGACGGTGTACTTGGGGTGACCGGCGATCGTGTACGCCAGGGTCGACTTGCCGGAGCCGTTGGGGCCCATGATGGCGTGGGTCTCACCGGTGCGCATGGTCAGCGTCACGCCGTTGAGGATCGGGGTCGTACCGTTCTCCGTCTCGACCGTCACGTGGAGGTCGCGGATCTCGAGGACAGACATGGTGTTCCTTACTCGTAAGTCTTCAGGTCGTGGGCGTTGTCGTGGGGGCGCTCAGGCCGTCGCCTTGGTGACGGCGGGATCGATGAGCACGTCGTCTCCGTCGATCACGACCTCGTACACGGGGACCGGCTCGTAGGCCGGGAGGTTCAGGGGGCGGCCGGTCTTCAGCGAGAACGCCGAGCCGTGGGCCCAGCACTCCAGCGTCTCGCCCTCGACGAAGCCGTCCGACAGCGAGATGTCGCCGTGCGTGCAGACGTCGCCGATCGCGTGGACCTCGCCGTTGCCGTCGAGCACGACCGCCATGGCGACGCCGTCGATCTCGACGCGACGGGCCTCGTCCTGCACGAGCTCACTCAGGGCGCAGACGCGCGAAGCGCTCACGCGGCAGCTCCTTCGGCCAGCTCGTGCTCGATGGCCTCGATGAGCTCGGTCTCGAGCTCGGGGATGCCGATGCGCTGCACGATCTCGCTGAGGAAGCCGAGCACGACCAGGCGACGCGCCTCGTCTTCGGCGATGCCGCGAGCCTGCAGGTAGAACAGCTGCTCGTCGTCGAAACGACCCGTGGCGCTGGCGTGGCCGGCGCCCTGGATGTCGCCGGTCTCGATCTCGAGGTTCGGGATCGAGTCGGCGCGGGCGCCGTCGGTGAGCACGAGGTTGCGGTTCGCCTCGTACGAGTCGGTGCCCGTGGCATCCGGTCCGATCAGCACGTCGCCGATCCAGACGCTGCGCGCGCTCTCGCCCTGCAGCGCGCCCTTGTAGAGCACGTCGCCGACGGTGTGCGGACCCTTGTGGTGCAGGTAGACCTGCGACTCGAGGTGCTGACCGGCGTCCGAGAACGACAGGCCGTACAGGCGTCCCTCGGCGCCGGGGCCCGAGAGCTCCACCGAGGGGTTCACGCGCACGACACCGCCGCCGAAGCTCACCACGACGTGCGTGAGCTTGGCGTCGCGGTCGACACGGGCCTGGTGGGATGCCGCGTGCACGGCGTCGTCATGCCAGCGCTGCACCGACACGACCGTGAGGTCGGCGCCGTCGCGCACGATGATCTCGACGTTCTGCGCGTGATTCGCGGTGCCCTCGTGACGCAGCACCACGGTGCCGCGCGAGTTGGGCTGAGCCTCGATCACGACGTGGGCGTGCGCGAGGCCGCCCGTGCCGGTCAAGCGCACCACGACGGGCTCGTCGAGCTCGACGTTCGCGGGGATCCGCAAGAGCGGAGCCTCGGTCTCGTGCGTCCAGGCGAGGGCCGCGGGCAGGTCTTCGGGCCGGAAGTGCTCACCGCGCGGCGCGTCGCCGGCCGCGAGACGCAGCTGCTCCACGGCGTCCGGCGCCTGCACGTCGACGGAGATGACACCGGACGGACCGGCCTCGTCGACGAACAGCGGAGCCAGGCGCGTGATCGGGCTGAGCTTCCAGTTGACCTCGCGCCCCGTGGGGGTGCCGAAGTCGGCCGGGTCGAACGAGGTCAGACGCTCCGAGCGCGTCTGAACCGGAACGACGGATGCCACGAGGGCTGCCGGGTCGATGTGACCCGTACCGGCGCCAGTCGACTGTGCCGTGGGTGATTCGGTCGCAGTCGTCATTTAGCCTACGGATCCTTCCATGCCCATTTCGATGAGCTTGTTGAGTTCGAGCGCGTACTCCATGGGGAGCTCCCGCGCGATGGGCTCGATGAACCCGCGGACGATCATGGCCATGGCCTCGTCTTCGGGCATGCCGCGCGACTGCAGGTAGAACAGCTGCTCTTCGCTGACCTTCGAGACCGTGGCCTCGTGGCCGAGCTGCACGTCGTCGACGCGGATGTCGATCGCGGGGTAGGTGTCGCTGCGCGAGATGGTGTCGACGAGCAGGGCGTCGCAGCGCACGGTGTTGGCGGAGTGGTGCGCGTTGGCGTCCACCCGCACCTCGCCGCGGTATCCGGCGCGACCGCCGCCGCGGGCGATCGACTTCGAGACGATCGACGACTGCGTGTACGGCGCCATGTGGATCATCTTGGCGCCGGCGTCCTGGTGCTGACCGGGACCGGCGAAGGCGACCGACAGGGTCTCGCCCTTGGCGTGCTCGCCCATCAGGTAGATGGAGGGGTACTTCATCGTCACCTTGGAGCCGATGTTGCCGTCGACCCATTCCATGGTCGCTCCCTCGTGGGCGACGGCGCGCTTGGTGACGAGGTTGTAGACGTTGTTCGACCAGTTCTGGATCGTCGTGTAGCGCACGCGGGCGTTCTTCTTCACGATGATCTCGACCACGGCCGAGTGCAGCGAGTCGCTCTTGTAGATCGGAGCGGTGCAGCCCTCGATGTAGTGGACGTAGCTGTCCTCGTCGGCGATGATCAGCGTCCGCTCGAACTGACCCATGTTCTCGGTGTTGATGCGGAAGTACGCCTGCAGCGGGATCTCGACGTGAACACCCTTGGGGACGTAGACGAACGAGCCGCCCGACCAGACGGCCGTGTTCAACGCCGCGAACTTGTTGTCACCGGCGGGGATGACGGTGCCGAAGTACTCCTCGAAGAACTCGGGGTGCTCGCGCAGGGCGGTGTCGGTGTCCATGAAGATGACACCCTGCTGCTCGAGGTCCTCGCGGATCTGGTGGTAGACCACCTCGGACTCGTACTGGGCGGCGACGCCGGCGACCAGGCGCTGACGCTCGGCCTCGGGGATGCCCAGCTTCTCGTAGGTGTTGCGGATCTCTTCCGGAAGGTCTTCCCAGGTCTGGGCCTGCTTCTCGGTCGAGCGCACGAAGTACTTGATGTTGTCGAAGTCGATCTCCGACAGGTCGGCGCCCCACGTGGGCATCGGCTTCTTGCCGAAGAGCTGGTAGCCCTTCAGGCGCGTCTTGAGCATCCACTCGGGCTCGGACTTCAGCGCCGAGATGCCGCGGACGACGTCTTCGTTGATGCCGCGCTGCGCGATCGCGCCCGCCGCGTCGGTGTCGTGCCAGCCGAACTCGTATTGCCCCAGGCTTTCGAGCTCTGGTCGGTCGATGAGGACATCGGACATGGTGATCACTCTCCTTCTCGGGCCACAACGGTGTCATCCGCCCCGACATTCCGGACTCCGGTCGAAGTCCCAGGAAGGTCGCTGGTGGGCCCGCTCGAAGGCGCTGGCTGCGCGCCTAGACTGTCGTGGGTGCGGTTCGCGCGAGCGCTGCACCCGGACCCTTCGATTCTACAGGTAACACCCGCTCCCGGCATGGCAGGCCCGCTCTCCCGACAGCCCGGAGCACCTCGACGCCAGGAAGCCGTACGCATGCCCTCCGCCTCGTCCCCCACCGCCTCGACGCGCGTCCCCGCACCCCTGCGACGGATCGTCGAGTGGCTCCCGACCGACGTCGACCGCCGTGTGCGCGTCTTCGCGTGGCTGTCGTTCATCGCCGAAGTGCTGATCATCGGCACCGGCGGGGCCGTCCGACTGACGGGTTCGGGCCTGGGCTGCCCCACCTGGCCGCGCTGCACCCCCGACTCCCTCGTGAACACCCCCGAGATGGGCATCCACGGCATCATCGAGTTCGGCAACCGCACACTGACCGGGCTCGTCGGCATCCTGGCCCTCGCCGTGGTCGTGCTGGTGTGGCGCATGCGTCACGAGCGCCGCGTGCTGTTCGTACTCTCGCTCGTCGTGCTCGTCGGCATCGTCGCGCAGGCGGTCGTGGGCGGCATCACGGTGCTCACCGGCCTGAACCCCTTCATCGTCGGGTTCCACTACATCGCGTCGGTGTCGATCGTGGCGGTGTGCGCGGCGTTCCTCGTGCGCATGAATCAGCCGGTCGGGCCGCGCCTGCTCGCCGCCCCGCGCTGGTTCGCCGGGCTCGTCCACGCGACGACCGGCGTCCTCGCCCTCACCATCGTCTTCGGCGTTCTCACCACCGGCGCCGGCCCGCACTCGGGCGACGCCTCGGCCGGACGCAACGGTTTCGATGCCGAGGTGCTCGAGCACGTGCACTCCTGGCCGGGATACGCCCTGTTCGCCCTGACGCTCGTCGTGGTCATCGCGTCCTGGCGCCTGCGCCTGCCGGTGCGCCGCTGGGCCGTCGCCCTGCTGGCCGTCGAGCTGGTGCAGATCGCCGTGGGGCTCTACCAGGCCCGCAACGGCCTGCCCGAGTGGGCCGTGGGCACCCACATGGTCCTGGCCGCTCTGGCCGCCGCGACCATGACGGTCGTCGTTCTGCGCCTCAAGGTGTCCGCGGTCGCGGGGCGTCAGGGTGCCGAGCGCGAGACGGCGGCTGCTCACGGCTGAGGCGCCGACGACGCGCGACCGAGTTGCGCCGAACGGACCGCGTTCCCCCGCGTAAGGCCCACGAGACCCCCTTATACGCTCATAGGCGATTCATCGGCGACCCCTACACGGAGCACTGGCTCGTAGGTCATCGTTGATTGTGGCACTTCCGTGCCCACCGTCCCGTCGTCCCCCGCTTCGGGACCCGCCGCCCGACAACCCCCTGTCGGAACGACAAGGAGTACTCCCCATGAAGACTCGTCCCCGCCTGGTGACCAGCATCCCGTTCTGGGTGCTCGTCGTCGCATCCCTGGCCGCCATCGCCGGCGGACTCGCGATCGTCCTGAACGGGATCGACGCGATGGAGCAGGTGCTCAACGACCCGAACGCCACCGTCGTGCAGGTCTACGTCGGCCAGTCGTGGGTCGTCGTCGGCGCCGCCGTCCTCGGCGCCGGTGCCATCGGCATCGTCGCGGTCCTGGCGCTCGCCGCCGCGGCCACGCTGACCCGCCGCCCCGACGTCGCGATCGAGACGATCGACTGGAACAGCGACGACGAGACGGCCGCCGAGAGCGCCGTCCCCGCCGCTCCGTTCGCTCCGGCGACCACCGCAACCCCCCTCGCGGTCGAGGACGCTGACGTCGAGGTGCCCTCGACGACCCCCGCTCCGCCGCAGGCCGCCGCCGCGACTCACGACGCGCCCAAGCTCGACACGGGTGACGGTTCGACCGGCCGCTGACTCGCGACGAGAAAGCGCCCGCTCCCTTCGGGGGGCGGGCGCTTTCGCGTACGGGAGTCCTCCACCCGCGGGCGCGGGATCACGACCGAACAGCATCGTGGGCACCGCGGGTCGCTCGAGGACATCCTCCCTCCCCGCAGCACCATCGCCTCGCACCACCGCGGGGTCTGACCGCACGAGTCGGGTCCGCCTCGCCACGCCGATCGCGCGCACTTCGCTGGTGGCGGAACCGCGCGCGCACCGTGTCGCGGCGCGAGATCAGCGGAGGACCGCGCCGTCGCCGCGCTGCCCCGGGGCCCGTCGACCGCCGGTTGAACCGGTCGACCAACCCGACGGACGCGCGGGCAGCCGGCATCCCGAAACGACGAAGCGCCCGCCCCGCAGACGGGACGGGCGCTGTCGAATCCGATCAGAACGGAAGTAGCGGGTCGACGGCGATCGCGACGAACAGCAGCGTCAGGTACGTGATCGAGGCGTGGAACACGCGCATCGGGCGGGGCTCGCCCCCGCGCACGGCGCGCGAGTAGAGGCGGTGCGATTCGTAGATGAACCAGCCACCGAAGACGAGGGCCGACACGGTGTAGACGAGACCCATCGGCGCGACCGGGATCAGCAGGAGCGAGCACGCGACGGTCGCCCACGCGTACAGGATGACCTGCAGTCCGACCTGCGAACCGCTGCGGGTGGCGCCCAGCATGGGCACGTCGACCTCGTCGTACTGCGCCGCGTACTTCATCGACAGCGGCCAGTAGTGCGGCGGTGTCCACAGGAACACCAGCGCGAAGAGGATGAACGGCGCCCACGACAGCGAGCCCGTCACGGCCGACCAGCCGATGAGGACCGGGAAGCACCCGGCGATCCCGCCCCAGACGATGTTCTGCTCGGTGCGGCGCTTGAGGATGATCGTGTAGATCACCACGTAGAAGAAGATCGCCGTGGCCGACAGACCCGCCGCGAGGACGTTGGTGAAAGCCCACAGCCACACCGTCGACACGACGGCCAACGTCCACGCAAAGACCAGCGCGCCGCGGGGCGAGACCTCGCCCGTCACGAGCGGCCGGTTGACCGTGCGCTGCATGTGCGCGTCGATGTCGCGATCGAGATACATGTTGAACGCCGCGGCCGAGCCCGCGCTCAGCGAGCCGCCGATCACGGTGGCCAGGATCAGCCACAGATTCGGCAGACCACCCTGCGCCAGGATCATCACCGGCACGGTGGTCACGAGCAGCAGCTCGAGGACGCGGGGCTTCGTCAGAGCGACGTAGGCCCGGAGGGTGCGTCCGACGGAGCGGCGATCGGTCGTCGCAATGACGTGCGACGTCGTCGAGATGTCCATCGTCCCCCGGGGTAAGCGCGTATAGAACCTTCACGATTCTATGCCATCTCCACCACACGACCGGCCGTCTGTCGAGCCCCGTCACGCACCGCAACCTGCACCGGCGTTCTCGCTATGCTGGCGATGAACGCGCGCCCCGCGCCGACACCCCACCCCTCTCCCACTCCTACGGTGGTGAGTGCGGCGTCGGAAGTGAACCCGGGCGCTCAGTATCGAGAAAGGCGACCCAGTTGTCGGACTTCGAATGGGATGACATCGATCGGCGCGCGGTGGACACCGCGCGCATCCTCGCGGCGGATGCCGTGGAGAAGGTGGGCAACGGCCACCCCGGAACCGCGATGTCGCTCGCACCCGCGGCCTACCTGCTCTACCAGCGCGTCATGCGCCACGATCCCGCCGACACGCACTGGCCGGGCCGCGACCGCTTCATCCTGTCGGTCGGTCACTCCTCGCTGACCCAGTACGTCCAGCTCTACCTCGGCGGCTTCGGCCTCGAGAAGAAGGACCTCGAGGCGCTGCGCACCTGGGGCTCGCTGACCCCCGGTCACCCCGAGTATGGCCACACCGACGGTGTCGAGATCACCACGGGCCCCCTCGGCCAGGGCCTCGCCTCGTCCGTCGGCTTCGCCTACGCCGCCCGCTACGAGCGCGGCCTGTTCGACCCGGAGTCGCCGGCCGGCGAGAGCCCCTTCGACCACTACGTCTACGTGATCGCCGGCGACGGCGACCTGCAGGAGGGCGTGACCAGCGAGGCCTCCTCGCTCGCCGGCCACCAGGAGCTCGGCAACCTCATCGCCATCTACGACTCCAACCAGATCTCGATCGAGGACGACACCAACGTCGCCTTCACCGAGGACGTCCAGAAGCGTTACGAGGCCTACGGCTGGCACGTGCAGACGGTCGACTGGAAGAAGACCGGCGAGTACGTCGAAGACGTCGCCGAACTCCACGCCGCGATCGAGCGCGCGAAGGGCGAGACGAGCAAGCCCTCGCTCATCGTCCTCAAGACGATCATCGGCTGGCCCTCCCCCGGCAAGCAGAACTCCGGCAAGATCCACGGCTCGGCCCTCGGCGCCGACGAGCTGAAGGCCACGAAGGAGGTGCTCGGCTTCGACCCCGAGCAGCACTTCGCCGTCGCCGACGACGTCATCGCCCACACGCGCAAGCTCGTCGAGCGCGGCGAGGCCGAGAAGGCCGCCTGGCAGCAGAAGTTCGACGCGTGGGCCGAGGCCCACCCCGAGCGCAAGCAGCTGTGGGACCGCCTGCAGGCGCGCGAGCTCCCCGAGGGCATCGCCGACGCGCTCCCCGCCTTCGAGGCGGGCAAGGACGTCTCGACACGCGCCGCCAGCGGCACGGTCATCAACGCCCTCGCCGCCGAGCTCCCCGAGCTCTGGGGCGGTTCGGCCGACCTCGCCGAGTCGAACCTGACGACGATCAAGGATGCCAAGTCCTTCATCCCCGCCAGCTGGTCGACGCACGAGTGGTCGGGCGACCCCTACGGCCGCGTGCTCCACTTCGGCATCCGCGAGCACGCCATGGGTGCGATCCTCAACGGCATCGTGCTCCACGGCCCCACGCGCCCCTTCGGCGGCACGTTCCTCATCTTCAGCGACTACATGCGCCCGCCGGTGCGTCTGGCCGCCCTGATGAACATCCCCACGATCTTCGTCTGGACGCACGACTCCGTCGCCCTCGGCGAGGACGGCCCCACGCACCAGCCGATCGAGCAGATCGCCACGCTCCGCGCCATCCCCAACTTCGCCCTCGTGCGTCCCGCGGATGCCAACGAGACCAGCGTCGTCTGGCTCGAGATGCTGCGCCGCACCGCCGGTCCCGCCGGCATCGCCCTGACCCGCCAGAACATCCCCGTCTTCGCCCGCGGCGAGGGTGCGGCATCCGGAGATGAGTTCGCCTCCGCCGAAGGCGCGGTCAAGGGAGCGTACGTACTGGCCGAGGCCAAGAACGGCGAGCCCGACGTGATCCTGATCGCCACCGGCTCCGAGGTGCAGCTGGCCGTCGAGGCGCGCGAGAAGCTCGCCGCCGAGGGCGTGCACGCCCGCGTCGTGTCGGCCCCCTCGCTCGAGTGGTTCGCCGAGCAGGACGAGGCGTACCGCGAGTCGGTGCTGCCGTCGTCGGTCAAGGCCCGCGTGTCGGTCGAAGCCGGTTCCGCGCTCAGCTGGGCGGGCATCGTCGGCGACGCCGGCCGCTCCGTCGCGATCGACCACTTCGGCGCGTCGGCCGACTACAAGACCCTTTTCCAGAAGTTCGGCATCACCACCGAGCACGTCGTCGAGGCCGCGCACGAGTCGCTGGCCGCCGCGAAGAAGTAATCAGAGGAGAACCAGAACCATGAGCACTCCCACCGCAGACCTCTCGGCCGCCGGCGTCAGCATCTGGCTGGACGACCTGTCGCGTCAGCGCATCCAGTCCGGCAACCTCGCCGAGCTCATCGAGTCGCGCAACGTCTCGGGTGTCACCACGAACCCGACCATCTTCGCCGGCGCCCTGTCGAAGGGCGAGGCGTACGAGGGCCAGGTCAAGGAGCTCGCGGCCGCCGACGCCAGCGTCGACGAGGCGATCTTCTCGATCACCACCGACGACGTGCGCGACGCGTGCGACATCTTCCTTCCGGTCTTCGAGGCCACCAACGGCGTCGACGGCCGCGTGTCGATCGAGGTCTCGCCCGACCTCGCCCACGACACCGAGGGGACCATCGCCCAGGCGAAGGACTTGTCGGCCCGCGTCGACCGCAAGAACGTCCTCATCAAGATCCCCGCGACCAAGGCCGGCCTCCCCGCCATCACCGAGGTCATCGGTGCGGGCATCTCGGTCAACGTCACGCTGATCTTCAGCCTCGAGCGCTACGAAGAGGTCATCGACGCGTACCTCGCCGGTGTCGAGAAGGCGCAGGCCGCCGGTCACGACATCTCGACCCTGCAGTCGGTGGCGTCGTTCTTCGTCTCGCGCGTCGACACCGAGATCGACAAGCGCCTCTCCGCGATCGGCACCGACGAGGCCGCAGCCCTCAAGGGCAAGGCCGGCATCGCGAACGCGCGCCTGGCGTACGAGCTCTACGAGAAGAAGTTCTCGGAGGACCGCGCCACGAAGCTGCTGGATGCCGGTGCCACGGTGCAGCGTCCGCTCTGGGCGTCGACCGGCGTCAAGGACCCCGCGCTGCCCGACACGCTGTACGTCACCGAGCTCGTCGCCCCCGGCACCGTCAACACGATGCCCGAGAAGACGCTCGAGGCGACCTTCGACCACGGCGTCATCGCGGGTGACACGGTCACCGGTGCCTACGCCGAGGCGCACGAGGTCTTCGACCGCCTGGCAGCGGCCGGCGTCGACGTGGCCGACGCCACGCAGGTGCTCGAGGACGAGGGTGTCGAGAAGTTCATCGCCTCGTGGCACGAGCTGCAGGACACCGTGAAGACCGCGCTGCAGGCCGGAAGCGCCCAGGCCGCGCAGTGACTCTCGCCGTCAAGGTCACCGGCCACGTCAAGTCGGTCGTCGACGCGGAGCTGCCGGGCCTGACCGGCTCGCTCATCGCGTCGGGGATCACGGCGGCCGACCCCACCCTGTGGGGCGCGGCGGCCGAGGACGAGGCGTCGCGTCGACTCGGGTGGGTGCGGGCGGTCACCGTCTCGCGCCCGCTCGTGGCCGAGATCACGGCCCTGCGCGACGAACTCGTCGCGCAGGGCGTGACCCGCGTCGTCCTCGCCGGAATGGGCGGGTCCTCGCTCGCTCCCGAGGTCATCGCGCAGTCGGCGGGCGTGCCGCTCGTCATCCTCGACTCGACCGCTCCGGGCCAGGTGCTCGCCGCGATCGACGGCGACGCCGAGTCCGGCGGTCTCGAGCAGACCGTGCTGGTGGTCTCGAGCAAGTCGGGCGCGACCATCGAGACCGACTCCGCCAAGCGGGCCTTCGAGGCCGCCTTCCGCGACCTCGGCATCGACCCCGCCGGTCGCATCGTGGTGGTCACCGACCCCGGCTCCCCACTCGAGCAGTCGGCTCGCGCCGACGGCTACCGGGTGTTCACCGCCGATCCGACCGTGGGCGGACGCTACTCGGCGCTCACAGCGTTCGGGCTCGTCCCCACCGGCCTCGCCGGCGTCGACATCGAGGACCTCCTCGACGAGGCGGATGCCACTCTGCTCGAGGTCGCGATCGACTCCCCCGAGAACCCGGCCCTCGTGCTCGCCGCGGCGATCGCGGGCGGCGGGGTACACCGCCGCGACAAGCTCGGTCTGGTCACCGACGGAAGCCACATCATCGGCCTGCCCGACTGGATCGAGCAGCTCGTCGCTGAATCGACCGGGAAGGAGGGCACCGGCATCCTGCCCGTCGTCCTGCTCCCCGTGTCGCCCGAGCTCGAGTCGAAGCCCGACGACCTTCAGGTCGTGCGGTTCGTCGACGACGCCGAGGCATTCCACCTGTTCGAGCGGCACACCGGCGAAGTGCTCATGAGCGGTTCGCTCGGTGCGCAGTTCGTCGTGTGGGAGTACGCCACCGCGATCGCCGGCCGACTGCTCGGGATCGATCCCTTCGATCAGCCCGACGTCGAGTCGGCGAAAGAGGCGACGCGCGGCCTGCTCGACGCGCAGCCCGCTCCCACCGCCCCGGTCTTCGTCGACCGCGGCGTCGAGGTGCGCGTGTCCGACCGCGCCCTCGCGGCGAGCGGCACGGTCGCGGGCGTCCTGGAAGCGCTGTGGCGGACAGTCCCGGCCGATGGCTACGTCAGCGTCCAGGCGTACGTGAACCGTCTCGAACTGGCGCAGCTCGCGGGACTCCGCGAACTCGTGGCGGCCGACTCGGGTCGCCCCACCACGTTCGGCTGGGGACCGCGGTTCCTGCACTCCACCGGACAGTTCCACAAGGGAGGACCCGCCAGCGGCGTGTTCCTCCAGATCATCGAACGCACCGACGTCGACCTCGAGATCCCCGGTCGACCGTTCACGTTCGGACAACTCATCCAGGCACAGGCCGCGGGCGACGCGAGCGTGCTGGCGGAGGGCCACGGCCGTCCCGTCGTCACGCTGACGCTGACCGACCCGCAGGTCGACGTGCTCTCACTCTTCGAGGCGGCGCAGTAAAGCATGGTCGTAGAGATCACTCCGGGTCACAATCCGTTGCGCGATCCCGAGGATCGCCGTCTGAGCCGGATCGCGGGGCCCAGCGCCCTCGTGATCTTCGGCGTCACCGGCGACCTCTCGCGTAAGAAACTCATGCCGGCGGTCTACGACCTCGCCAACCGCGGCCTGCTGCCCCCGGGCTTCGCGCTCGTGGGCTTCGCGCGTCGCGACTGGGAGGACCAGGACTTCGCCGAGGTCGTGTACGAGTCGGTCAAGAAGTACGCCCGTACGGAGTTCCGCGAGGAGACGTGGAAGGAGCTCCTCGAGGGCATCCGCTTCGTCCAGGGCGAGTTCGACGACCCCGAGGCGTTCGGTCGTCTGCGCGAGACCGTCGACAAGCTCGACACCGAGCGCGGCACGATGGGCAACCACGCGTACTACCTGTCGATCCCGCCGAAGGCCTTCCCGCTGGTCACCACCCAGCTGAAGGCGTCGGGGCTCGTGGGTGACGACGAGACGAAGACCTCGGGCTGGCGCCGCGTCGTCATCGAGAAGCCGTTCGGTCACGACCTCGCCTCGGCGCGCGAGCTGAACGAGGTCGTCGAGAGCGCTTTCCCCGCCGACGCGATCTTCCGCATCGACCACTACCTCGGTAAAGAGACGGTGCAGAACATCCTCGCGCTGCGCTTCGCGAACGAGCTGTACGAGCCGATCTGGAACCGCAACTACGTCGACCACGTGCAGATCACCATGGCCGAGGACATCGGCGTCGGTGGTCGCGCCGGGTACTACGACGGCATCGGCGCGGCGCGCGACGTCATTCAGAACCACCTGCTGCAGCTGCTCGCGCTCACGGCGATGGAAGAGCCCATCAGCTTCAACGCCGCCGACCTGCGCGCCGAGAAAGAGAAGGTCCTGGCCGCGGTCCGCGTGCCCGAGAACCTCGCCGAGGCGACCGCTCGCGGTCAGTACGCCGGCGGCTGGCAGGGCGGCGAGCAGGTGCTCGGCTTCCTCGAGGAAGACGGCATGAACCCCGAGTCGGTCACCGAGACGTACGCGGCGATCAAGCTCGAGATCAACACCCGCCGCTGGTCAGGGGTCCCCTTCTACGTCCGCAGCGGAAAGCGTCTGGGTCGCCGCGTGACCGAGGTCGCCGTGGTGTTCAAGCGCGCGCCGCAGCAGCTGTTCTCGCAGAGTCAGACGCAGGAGCTGGGGCAGAACGCCCTCGTCATCCGCGTCCAGCCCGACGAGGGCGTGACGATCCGCTTCGGGTCGAAGGTCCCCGGCGACGGCACCCAGGTGCGCGACGTCACGATGGACTTCGGCTACGGGCACGCCTTCACCGAGGCGAGCCCCGAGGCCTACGAGCGCCTCATCCTCGACGTGCTGCTGGGCGATCCGCCGCTGTTCCCCCGGCACGAAGAGGTGGAGCTCAGCTGGAAGATCCTCGACCCGATCGAGGAGTTCTGGTCCGCCCAGGGCGGTCCGCTCGAACAGTATTCGCCCGGTTCGTGGGGTCCGGCATCCGCCGACGAACTCCTCGCCCGCGACGGTCGCACCTGGAGACGCCCGTGATCATCGATCTGCCCGACACCACCGTCAGCGCCATCTCGAAGAAGCTTGTCAGCGTGCGCGAAGAGGGCGGCGCCGTCGCCCTCGGCCGCGTGCTGACGCTCATCATCGTCACGCACCACGGCGCCGAAGAAGAGGTCATCGAAGCGGCCAACGACGCCTCGCGCGAACACCCGATGCGCGTGATCGCCGTGCTGTTCGGCGACGACGACGACGAGCCCCGCCTCGACGCCCAGATCCGCGTGGGCGGCGACGCCGGCGCGAGCGAGGTCGTGGTGCTGCGCGCCCACGGCGCCGCGGGCTCGAACGCCGAGAGCCTCGTCACCGGCCTGCTGCTCCCCGATGCCCCGGTCGTGGCCTGGTGGCCGGCCGACGCGCCCGAGGACCCCTCGCACTCCGCGATCGGTCGGATCGCGCAGCGTCGCATCACCGACGCGTCGTCGCAGGCCGACCCGGCCGCCTGGGTCGCCCGGCTCGGCGAGCACTACTCCCCCGGTGACACCGACTTCGCCTGGACCCGTGTGACGCGCTGGCGCGAGCAGCTCGCGGCCGTGCTCGATCAGCCCCCGTACGAGCCGGTCACCGCGATCGAGGTCCGCGGCGCCGCCGACTCCCCCTCCACCGCCCTGCTGGCGGCCTGGTTGGGGATGAAGCTCGAGGCTCCCGTCGACTACGCCTACCTGCCGGCCGAGGAGTGGGCGAGCGGCATCAAGTCGGTGCGTCTCACCCGTCCGAGCGGCGACACGCTGCTCGAGCGGCCCGAGGCGGGGGTCGCGGTGCTCACGCAGCCCGGTCAGCCCACCCACGACCTGGCGTTCCCGCGCCGCACGTTGCGCGAGTGCCTCGCCGAGGAGCTGCGCCGCCTCGACCCCGACCTCCTCTACGGTCGCGTGATCACCGAGGGGCACGACCTGCTGCTCGCCGCGAGCGAGCGGGACGACGCATGACCGACAACGGCTCGGTCAAGCAGGTCATCATCAAGCCGGACGCCGAGACCCTCGCCTCGTACGTCGCCACGCGCTTCGTGAACCGCATCGTCAAGCGGGTCGCCGAGGGCAAGCGCATGCACGTGTGCCTCACCGGCGGCACGATGGGCGGAGCGGTGCTGCGCACCGCAGCGAAGGACGCGCGGGTCGGCGAGATCGACTGGTCGCTCGTGCACTTCTGGTTCGGCGACGAGCGGTTCGTTCCGCGCGACTCGGACGACCGCAACGAGAAGCAGGCCCGCGAGGCGTTCCTCGACCACCTCGACATCCCGGCCGAGAACATCCACACCGTCGCCTCGAGCGAGGACGGTCTCGACCTCGATGCCGCGGCGATCGCGTACGCCGACGAGTTGGCGCAGTTCGCTCCCTCGGACCGCAGCGAGACGGGACCCTGGCCCGCTTTCGACATCTGCTTCCTCGGGGTCGGACCCGACGCGCACATCGCCTCGCTGTTCCCCGATCGTCCCGAGATCTCGGTGACCGATCGGGCCACCGTCCCGGTGCGCAACTCCCCCAAGCCGCCGAGCGATCGCGTCTCGCTGACGCGGCCGGTCATCAACTCGTCGAAGCGCGTGTGGATGGTCGTCGCGGGCGCCGACAAGGCCGCCGCCCTGGGTCTCGCCCTCGCCGGTGCGAGCTATCAGAGCGTTCCCGCGGCCGGGGCGAAGGGCCGCCGTCGCACGGCGTTCTTCGTCGACGAGGTCGCGGCTGATCAGGTTCCGCCGCAGCTCATCGACCGCGAGTACTGAGGAGCGGGAGCTCGCCCGACGGGGACTCTCCCCCGCACGCGCCGCGAGTTCACACGCTCGAGCCGGAGGACCGGATGCCACACGGCATCCGGTCCTCTGCGTTGTCCGCGCACGTCTGTAGGGGACTTCCACCCATTGTCTTCCGCGTGGCGCCGATTTACTCTCTTCGTGGGGGGCATCCTGGTCCGCTCGGCGGGGCTCGATCCGTGAGGGTCGATCCGCGACGAACGGCCGACGCAGTAGGGAGCGTTCGGATGCCATTTGTCGGTCGAGATCGAGAGTTGCACGTCGCCGCGAACCTGATCGGTTCGGGCAGCGGCTCCGCGGGTTTGTTCGTCGGTGAAAGCGGGTCGGGCAAGTCCGCCCTGGCACGCGAGGTCGCCGCGCGCCACGACGCCGTGGTGGTCACGGCCAGTCCGAGCGAGCGCATGTGGCCGCTCTCGGGCGTGACCGCGGTGGTGGCGGCGCTCGACGACGGGCGACGAGATGCGGTCGACAGCGTCCTGTCCCGCAGCGGTGACTGGCCGGAGCACCTCCTCGCCGAGGAGATCAGCCGCACCCTCCACCTGCTGCGAGCCGATCCGTGCGTCGTCGTCGTCGACGACCTCGACGAGATGGACAGCGCGAGCATCACCGTGCTGTCGTACGTCTTCGGACGCCTCCGCGGCACCGGCGTCAGCGTCATCGCCACGAGCGGTTCGTTCGAGGGACGCCACGACTTCGCCGGCATGCTGCAGACCCGCATACAGCGGTTATCGTTCGACGAGTCCGTGGATCTCGCGCGCACCGTCCTCGGGGCGGGTGCCGACCGCGCCGTGCTGCGGATCGTGGCGGACCTCGCCGCCGGCGACCCCGGCGTGCTGGTGGGGTTGCGCCTCACCCCCGCCGAGGCGAACGGCGAGGAGCCGCTCAGCGTCCCGCTGCGCGTGCGCGAGCAGCGACCCCACCGGCGACAGCAGCGCAAGTGCCGCGTCATCGACCCGCGCTGGGCGCACGTGCTCGATCTGCTCGCCGTGGGTCCCGTGTACGGCCTCGACCGGCTGCGCGCCACCGCCGGCGAGCACGATGTCGACATCGACGATCTACTCGATCACGGCATCGTCTCCGTCCACGGCGGTCTCGCCCGCATCGCCGACCCGGCTCGCCGACTGCGCCTGCACGCCGGATTGAGTCCGGAGGAGCGTCGCGCCCTCCACGCGCGGGGAGCGGCCGACCACGCCGGCGCGTACCCGGCGACGCGTCGCTGGCACGAGAGCTTCCTCGACCCGACCGCGGACCGCAGCGCCCTTCTCGGAGGTGCCATCCTGCTCGCTCGAGACGCTGAGACCGCCGCCGCCGTGGAGTTCGCCGAGCGGGCGTTGGCCGGGGAGATGGACGAAGCACGTCGCTGCGAGCTCCTCGTCGACCTCGGCGAGGCGCTCGTGCTCGGAGGACACGACCTCCTCGGTCAGCACTACCTCCGGCGGGCCGGGGTGAGCGCCGATCCCGCGACCCGCACGCGCGCCGCGATCGCCCGCCTCCGCGCCGTCGCGGCGGTGGATCACACGGTCGACGACACCGTCCTCGATCACGTCGATCCGCTCGTCGGCGCCGAGGCCGCGGCATCCGAGAGGCTTCTCTGCGAGAGCGCCTGCCTGCACCTGCACCGGGGAGAGGTCGACCTCGCCGTCGAACGGATCGCCCTCGCCGTGAAGCTCGGCGTCGCGTCCACCCAGACGGCGCTGCTCGCCGGCATCGCCGAAGAAATGGGCGGGCGCTCCCACGCCGCGGCGGCCATCCGTCTCGAAGACGACGGCGACGACGTCCAGATCGACCACGCCCTGCTGTACGCGGGGCTCACCCTGCTGCGCGAGGACTACAGCACGGCGAGACGGATCATCCGCGCCGAGCTCGATCGTTCCCCGCGACACGCGCCGATGTGGCGAGAGCATCTTCTGCGCCAGCTCGTCACCGTCGAGGTCCGCGCCGGAGACCCGATCGCCGCGCGCGACGCCGTCATCGCCTGGCAGCGCGAGTGGATTCCGGGACGCAGCACCGACGCCGCCAGCACGCTCATCCTCGCCGCCGAGGCGGCAATGCATGAACCGCCCACCGGTGCCGCCGACCTCGTCGAGCGGGGGCGGGAACGAGCCCGTCGCGAAGGCGCGAGCACCCTGACGCCGTGGTTCGCGGCGATCGAGGGATCCCTCGCCCTCGGCGAGGGGCGGCACACCGAGGCCATCCTGCACCTGCGCGAAGCCCGCTCCCTCCACGCCGACGACGACCCCGCCGTGATGCGCCTCGACGCCGACCTCATCGAAGCCCTCTGGCTCGACGGTCGGCACGACGAGGCCCTCGAAGAACTGCAACGCCTCGAGCGCGCGGCCGCCGATTCGACGAGAAGGTGGACCCACCTCGCCCTCGCGCGTTCGCGGGCCGTCTGCCGGTCCGCCCGCGAGGGCGCGGCGGCTTTCCGTGACGCGGAAACGCTCTTTCGCGGCGACGACTCTCCTCTCGAGCGGGAACGCCTCCGCCGGGCGGAGGAACGGTGCCTGCCGGACGTCCGCGTGTCGGCCGTCCGCGCGATCGGTGGCGACGCCGTCCCGAACCCCCGACCGAGTCTCAACGCGCGAGAGCTCACCGGCCACGAACGCGAGATCGTCGCCCTCGTCGAGCGCGGGCTGCGCAACCGCGAGATCGCGGCTGCCCTGTTCATCTCACTCCGGACGGTCGAGCTGCGCCTGACCGGCATCTACCGCAAGCTCGGCATCACCTCGCGGGTACAGCTCGTGGCCCACCTTCGCGGAGCGGCGAGCTGAGCGGAGCGGCCGCCGGTTCGACCGACGGCTGCGACATCCGGCGATCGGGGCTGCGCCAGCGCCCGTCGGACGGACGCCCGAGCGCGGCGACGAGGGCACGCAGGCACACGGTCGCATCCCACACCCGCAGGAGGGGGAACACGAGCATCCGGGGGTGCGGGCGCGTGCGGGACACCGCACAGGTGAACGCACTCATCACAAAGTCGACGATCAGGAACCCCGCGGCCAGGGGAAGCACCGGAAGCGCCGCGGCCACCCCGGCCGCCGTCGCGGCCACGGTGCCGTCGGCCGTCGCGGCGATCAGCGCCGCCAGAGCTCCCACGACCAGGAGCGGGAGCATCGCCACCAGGACCAGACTGGACAAGACGGTCTCGACCGCGAAGACGCCGACCGATGACCAGAAGAGGCCCGGATGGGGACCGTGGCGGCGCACCGTCTGCCAGAACCCCAGGCTCCAGCGCCGGACCTGCGCCGAGTAGTCGCGCAGCACCGCGGGATCCTGCGTCTCGGCGACGGCGCACTCCGGGTGGAAGGCGATCCGTCCGAGCCTCTTGGCGTGGACCTCGAAGGTCATGTTGAAGTCCTCGATCGACAGCCCGGGGGCGTCGATGTCGATGCGATCCAGCACATCGGTGCGGTACAGGCTGGCGAACCCGGGCACGATCGCCACGGCATCCGCTCCCCGCGCCGCCTGCCCGAACTTGTGCAGGTACTGCGTGCACACGTAGGTGCGCTCGCGATACGAGGTGAGGAGGCGCCCCACGCCCGTGGGCGGAGAATCCGCCGACGTGGTCGCCCGACCGGCCACCGCGACGACACCGTCGTCCGTGAACTGCGGAAGCGCGGTACGCAGGTAGTCGGGGCGGGGCCGGGAGTCCGCGTCGAGCAGGAGGAGCAGGGGGAACCGCTCCGGGATCCGGAAGTGGTCGAGACCCGCCCGGATGGCGCCCGCCTTCCCCCGATTCGGCGTGAGATCCCAGGCCTCGGCACCGGCGGCCCGCGCCCGCTCGACGGTGCCGTCGCGGGAGCCGTCCGACACGACGAACACGTTGCCCGCGGGCACGAGCCGGCGCGCCGCACGCACGGCGTCGGCGATCACGAGCTCCTCGTCGTGCGCGGCGATGAGGATCGCCACCTCGGCGCTGCGGAAGAACATCGACGGGTTCAGCAGTGCGGCGGACGGTCGACGCTCGGCGACGAGACGGCACACCGCTGCCGTGCCCCACACGAGCGTCGAGACGCCGATCGTGCACACCGCGACGAGCACGACGAGTGCAGGGGTCATGGCATCCCACCTCTTCGGGTCGAGGGTTCGGGTCGCGCCTCCGGATCGGGCGACCGGATGACGCGTCGAAGGCGACCGTACGTGACCGGGCGCCCGTCGAGGCCGCCTCGACCCGCAGTTGCGGTTGCGGTTTCCCGCAGATCGCGATGCGGGGAGCGGGACCCCGCAGGATCGTCCGAGATTGCTTGACCCGACCCGCGCCGACGACGCACTGTGATCCCGGATCAGCGTCGATACCCGATCGGACGCCGTCCCACCACCCGAAATCGTCCGAGGGGGCGCTGCATTTCCCCCGCCGCCCCCTCGGACCCTGCCTTGGAGGATGAAGATGTCCACTCTCGATGTCCGGCCCGACGTGATGACCACGCCGCGGCCCCCGGCTCCCGCCCCGACGCGGACGTTCGACTTCGACGTCGCCATCGTCGGACTCGGGTACGTGGGCCTGCCGACCGCCTTGGCCTATCACGCCAGCGGGTCGCGCGTTCTCGCCCTCGACGTCTCGCCGCGACGCCTGCGCGATATCGCCGCGCGCAGCGCCGATCTCATCGACTCCGACCGGCAGCGCCTGGAGACCGCCCTGCACGCTCCGGCCAGCTTCCGCCTCACGAGCGACACCTCCGAGCTCGGCCGCGCGGCCGCCATCGTCGTGTGCGTCCCCACGCCCGTCGACCACCAGCAGGTCCCGGACCTCACCGCACTCCGGGCGGCGTGCGCCACCGTCGTCGCCGCCGTCCGGCCCGGGCAGCTCATCATGCTCACCTCGACCACGTACGTCGGCTGCACCCACGACCTCGTCGAGAAGCCGCTCCGCGAGCGCGGGATGCAGATCGGACGCGACGTCTTCGTCACCTTCAGCGCCGAGCGCATCGACCCCGGCAACGTGGGCTTCGCCCAGGAGATCGTTCCCCGCGTGGTGGGAGGCGCCACCGCGCAGTGCGAAGAAGAGGGCGCGCGCCTGCTCGCCCGCTACGCGGCGCGCGTGCACCGGGTGTCGAGCCTCGCCACCGCCGAGATGACGAAGCTGCTCGAGAACACCTTCCGCGCCGTCAACATCGCCCTCGCCAACGAGTTCGCCGACATCTGCGGTGCCCTCGACGTCCCGGTCACCGAGGTGATCGAAGCCGCGAGCACCAAGCCCTACGGCTTCATGGCGTTCTACCCCGGCCCCGGCGTCGGTGGACACTGCATCCCCTGCGACCCGCACTACCTGCTCTGGCAGCTCAAGGCGCTGCACGTCGACGCGGGCGTCATCACCGAGGCCATGACGCGCATCGCCGCCCGCCCGCGCCGTGTCGTCGATCGCATCCGTGATGTCCTCGGACGCGCCGGCAAGGGCACGCTCGGCGCCCGCGTGCTCGTTGTCGGCGTCACCTACAAGCCCGACGTCGCCGACCTGCGCGAATCCCCCGCCCTCGAGATCATCGACCACCTGATCGACGTGGGCGCCGAGGTGCAGTACGTCGACACCCACGCCCCGCACATCCGCCTCGATTCCGGGCGGGAACGCGATTCGCTGCCCGACCCGGCGGCCTTCCATCCCGACATCGTGCTCGTGCACACCCGCCACCACGACGCCGACCTGGGTTGGCTCGACGGCGACGCGGTCGTCGTCGACGGCACCTACCGCAGCGCCGACATCGCGGGGCGGGTGCTCCTGTGAGCGGCGTGACGGTCTACCCGGGTTCCGCCTCGCCCCGGACGCGCACGCTGGTGACCGGGGGCGCCGGGTTCGTCGGCAGCCACCTCGTCGAGCACCTGCTGACCCTGGGTGACGAGGTCGTCGTCCTCGACGACCTCTCGACCGGCTCGGCCCGCAACCTCGCGGGCGTCGCCGACAACCCCCGCCTCGAGATGATCCACGGCTCGATCCTCAACACCAAGACGGTGGGCGCGGCGATCCAGGGATGCGACCGCGTGTTCCACCTGGCCGCGGCCGTGGGGGTGAAGCTCATCGTGGAGCAGCCCCTGCGGGGTCTGCGCATCAACATCCACGGCACCGAGAACGTGCTGACGGCGGCCATCGAGCACCAGGCCTCGGTGCTCATGGTGTCCACGAGCGAGGTGTACGGCAAGAACACCGCCGATCGCCTGCGCGAGGACTCCGACCGCGTCCTCGGTGACCCGCTGCTCTCGCGTTGGACCTATGCGGGAGCCAAGGGCATCGACGAGGCCTTCGCCAAGGCCTACTGCGATCAGGAGGGCCTCGACGTCTCGATCGTCCGCCTGTTCAACACCGTCGGGCCCCGCCAGACCGGTCGCTACGGCATGGTGCTGCCCAACCTCGTGGGGCAGGCCCTACGCGGCGCTCCCCTCACCGTGTTCGGCGACGGCCAGCAGACGCGCTGCTTCTCCGCGGTCGAGGACGTCGTGCCCGCGATGGTGCTCATCGAGAGGGACCCGCGCGCCCGGGGTCAGGCCTACAACCTGGGCGGCGCGCGCGAGATCTCGATCTTCGAGCTCGCGACAGAGATCATCCGCACCCTCGACAGTCGGAGCACGATCGAGCTCGTCCCCTACGAGCAGGCGTACGCCCCCGGCTTCGAGGACATGCGGCGCCGCGTCCCCGACAACACCAAGGCGCACGACCTCGTGGGCTACGAGCCGCACACCTCGCTGACCTCCACGATCATGCGGGTCGCCGCCGACCTGCTCTCGCGCGAACGCCTCGGCTCTGACGCCATGCCGCTGGCCGGCGCAGGCGCCTTCCGCGGGGTCCTCTGATGTGCGGCATCACCGCGTACCGCGGTCCGACGTCCGCCGCCTCGCGCGCCCGCAGCGCCCTCGAGCGTCTGGAGTACCGGGGCTATGACTCCGCGGGCATCGCCGCGCGGTACGTCGACGGCACGGCCCTGCACGTGCGCACTCTGAACGGCGTGGCATCCCTCACCGACGCAGTGCGTTCGGGCGAATCGGGGACGGATGCCACGACCTCGGCGATCGGTCACACCCGCTGGGCCACCCACGGCGGCGTCAGCGAGCGCAACGCCCACCCGATCGAGGACTGCAGCGGTCGGTTGTTCCTGGTGCACAACGGGATCATCGAGAACGCCGATCTGCTGCGGGCGCGGCTCGTCGCCGACGGGCACCGGTTCGCCACCGACGTCGACAGCGAGGTGATCGTCCACCTGCTCGAGCAGGCGCTGCGCCCCGGGGTGGGCCTCGGCGACGCGCTCGCCGACAT
Source organism: Microbacterium testaceum StLB037 (assembly GCF_900104345.1). Lineage (GTDB taxonomy): Bacteria > Actinomycetota > Actinomycetes > Actinomycetales > Microbacteriaceae > Microbacterium > Microbacterium testaceum_A. The sequence continues at coordinate 27,990 of NZ_FNJN01000003.1, read as the reverse complement.
CGTCACGCGCCTCGAGGGGTCATGGGCGATCGTCGCCCTCGACAGCCGGTCGGGATCGCTCGCGGGAACGGCGCACGGTTCGCCCCTCATCTTCGCCGAGGGCGAGGAAGGGGTCTACTTCGCGAGCGACGTGGGTGCGATCACTCCGGTGGTCGAGACGTTCCGCGTGCTGGAGGACGACGACGTGGTCGAGGTGGACGCGGGAGGCATGCGTTGGCACCGCGCGGGCGGTAGTTGTCGCCCGCGGGGACTGTGGCCCGTCCCGCAGACGGCGTACCTGTCGAGCAAGGGACGCCACCGCGACCACATGGGCAACGAGATCGACGAGCAGCCCGCCGTGGCGCGCCGCGTGCTCGAGGTCCTCACCCCCGGGATCGCCGACGGCGTCCTGTGGCGAGGGGCGGGCCTTCCCCCGCTCGACGAGGTCGATCGGGTGACGGTCATCGGGTGCGGGACGTCGCTGCACGCCGGCCGTGCGGTGGCCGGAGTGTTCTCCCGCCTCGGCGGCCTTCCCACTCGCACGCTCGTCGCGAGCGAGGCGGCGCACGAGGTCTGGGAGCCGCGCACGCTGGTGATCGCGCTGAGCCAGTCGGGTGAGACGGCCGACGTCCTGCGGGCGCTCGACGGTCTCCCGGCCCGCGGGCGCACCGTGTTGGCCCTGACGAACAATCCGTCGTCGACGCTGGCCCGTCGCGCGGATGCGACGCTCGATTGCCTCGCCGGTCCCGAGATCGGGGTCGCCGCGACGAAGACGTTCATCGCCCAGGTCCTCACGGGCGCCTGCCTCGCCCTCTCGGGATTGTCGGTCTCGTCGCGGGCCGACGCGATGGCCCTCGACGGTGACCTGCGCGCGCTCGCCGCGACCCCGGAGGCCCTGTCGGCCGCACTCGACACCTGGCGTGGCCCCGCGGCGAAGATGGCCGCCGAATTCGTCAACGCCCCCGGCTTCCTCTTCATCGGACGCGGCTCGGGTCTCGTCTACGCCGCCGAGGGGGCGCTCAAGCTGAAAGAGCTGTCGTACCGGTGGACCGAGCACCAGCCGGCGGGCGAGCTGAAGCACGGCCCCCTCGCCCTGGTGGATGCCGGCACCCCGGTCTTCGTCGTCGACAACGGCGATCCGCGGCTCGACGTCGACGTCGCCGAGGTGCTCGCCCGCGGCGGCCGCGTGCTCCGCGTGGGAGAACGCGTGCTGAACGTGGGCGGCATCCCCCTGCACCTGCCGCGGACGGGCCCCTCGTGGGGACCGCTCGAGACGGTGGTGCCCCTGCAGATGTTCGCTCGCGAGCTCGCCCTGCGCCTGCGCCGCGACGTGGACAAGCCCCGCAATCTCGCCAAGTCGGTGACGGTCTCGTGACCGGCCGCGACTCCGAGGTCCCCGGCCCGGACGACTCACGGATCCGCCGACGGACCCGCCCCACCCGAAAGGACGCCCCCATGATCCACCGCCACGTCGCCCCCGGGCGTCGGCGACTCCGGGCCCTCGCGGTCCTCGCCGCCGTCGCCGTCGGAGCGGGCGGGCTGATCGCCGCGGCACCGCCCGCCGCGGCACCGGCCCAGGCCGCGACCCGCACGATCGTCAGCCTCACGTTCGACGACGCCAACTCCGACCAGCTCAACGCTCTCCCCGCCCTTCAGGCCAACGGCATGAAGGGGACGTTCTACATCAACTCCGGGTTCATCGGCGCGGCGGGGCACATGACCCGCACCGACCTGACGAATCTCAAGAACGCGGGGCACGAGATTGGCGGGCACACCGTCAACCACCCCGACCTCGCGCAGGTCAGTGTCGACGAGGCGACGCGCCAGATCTGCACCGACCGCAAGAACCTCACCTCGTGGGGCTTCACGGTGCGCAGCTTCGCCTACCCGTTCGCCTCGTCGACCCCCGCCGTTGAGAAGGCCGTGGCGAATTGCGGGTACAGCAGCGGGCGCCTCCTCGGCGACATCCGGAGCCGCTTCGGCTGCCCCGACTGCGCCTACGCGGAGTCCACCCGCCCGGCCGACAAGTACGCGCTCAAGGCCCTCGACCAGGTCGACGCCGCCTGGACCCTCGACGACCTCAAGGCGGGGGTCACGAACGCCGAGAAGAACGGCGGCGGGTGGGTGCAGTACACCTTCCACGATGTCTGCGACGACGCGTGCAGCGACCTGGCGGTGACCACGTCGCTGTTCAGTCAGTTCACCTCGTGGCTGAAGACGCGACAGGCGGCGGGGACGGTGGTCAAGACGATCGGCGACGTCATCGGCGGCACGGCCAAGCCCGTCGTCGACGGCCCCTCGGTGCCCGCCGTGACGGGGTCGACCAACGGCATCGTCAATCCGAGCATGGAGACCGGTGCCCCCGACTGCTGGATGAGGGGCGGTTACGGCAACAACTCCCCCGCGTTCAGCACGGGCTCCCCCGCGCACACGGGGAACATCTCCAGCGGAATCGTCATGTCCGCGTACGTCGACGGCGATGCCAAACTCCTCCCGCAGTTCGACCTCGGCCAGTGCTCCCCCACTGTCACACCAGGCAAGACCTATACGCTGCGCGAGTGGTACCAGTCGAGCGGGGTGACGCAGTTCGCGGTCTACCTCCGGTCGACGAGCGGTTCGTGGTCGTACTGGACCTCGAGCCCGTGGTTCTCCTCGGCCGCCGACTGGACGCAGGCCGACTGGACGACGGCAGCGATCCCCGCCGGCTACAACGGCATCAGTTTCGCACTGACGATCTTCGGCAACGGCACCCTCCGCACTGATGATCTGCAGCTCTACGACAGCGCCGGTGCCCCGTCCCTGGCCCCCGCCACCGTGACCGCTCCGTCGTTCGCTCCGATGACCGCGACGCCTCCCCAGGGCCCGGTGGAGAAGGTCCACCCCACCGAGAGCGACGTCACCGGATGACGCGGACGCTGCGGCCGGCGGCGGCGATCACCCTCGTGGTGGTCGCCGCCGTCGGCCTGTCGGCGTGCGCCCCACCCGCCGTGCCGCGCCCCGACACCGGCTACCCGTGGCATACCGACATCGTGGCGACGACCTTCTGGGTGGGCGAGGTGTTCGACCCGAACGCCTCCGACGGCAGCCAGCGCATCTCGGCGTACGACTCGGACTGGCTGGGGTCCTACGGCGGATGCGATGGGATCGTCGACGGCACCGATTGCCGCACCGAGGCCCGTACCGCCGACGCCGGCTACTTCCCCACCGCCATGACTCCGCGCGAGAACCCGTTCTACCTCGACCTGCCGTTCGACGACGTCAACGACGACCAGGGCTTCGCCACGCGCGGCTCGGTCATCCCGTGGGCGAAGGAGCCCGCGTACTCCTCGGCCGTCGACGACCCCTCGCAAAGCCTCATGAAGAACCGGTGGGTGGTCCTGCGCAAGGACGGACACGTCTGCTACGGCCAGATCGAGGACGCGGGGCCGGGCGAGTATCGCGACGCCGCCTACGTGTTCGGCTCAGACGATCGTCGTCCCGCGAACACGCGGTACAACGGCGCGGGCCTCGACGTGTCGCCCGCCCTGAACGGCTGCCTGGGCTTCTCTGATCTCAACGGGGAGGACGACCGCGTCGACTGGGCTTTCGTCGACGACGCCGACGTCCCCGCGGGCCCGTGGACGAGGATCGTCACCGACTCCCCGGTCCGCTGAACAGACTCGGACCGCCGACGCGCGCGCTAGCGCCCGCACCCTCTCACGTAGGTGTGGAAAGGAAAAGGGCCGGATGCCATGGCATCCGGCCCTTCTCTCGTTCGCGCGGTGAGGACTTACTGTCCGCGACGCTCGCGCAGCTGCTGCAGAGCGTCATCGAGGAGCGAAGCGGCTTCTTCGTCGCTGCGGCGCTCCTTCACGTAGGCGAGGTGCGTCTTGTACGGCTCCGCCTTGGCGAGAGCCGGCGGGTTGGCCTTGTCGCGCCCGGCGGGGAGCCCGGAGTGCGGGGAGTCGATCGTCTCGGGAATCTCGTCGTCGGGGATTCCCGCGGCGAAATACCGGACGGTCTCGTTGCCGAGGGCGTCCCAGTACGAGACGGCGACGCGGTCGGCGTGGAAGCCGTGATCCTGCTCGCCCATGGGGCCCGCGCCGACGCGCGAGCCACGGATGGCATTGCCGCCAGTGGCCATGTCAGATCTCCGCGAACTTGGTGAGGAGACCGAGACCCACGATGGTGACGAACCACACCAGCGCGAGCACGATCGTGAAACGGTTGAGGTTGCGCTCGGCCAGGCCCGACGAACCGAGGGCGGAACTCATGCCGCCGCCGAACATGTCGGACAGACCGCCACCGCGACCCTTGTGGAGCAGGATGAGCAGGGTCAGCAGGAGGCTGGTGATACCCAGGAGCACCTGCAGGACGAACTCGAGAATCTGCACAGTCGAAAGCCTTTCGTAGCGATCAGGTCGACCGCACAAGCGTCAAGTATACGGGGAGGCGCCCCAGACGCACGGATGCCCGCGGCGAAGCGCCGCGGGCACCCATGTCGGCGTCAGACGCCGACGTGCTTCTGGAAGCGGACGATCGCGGCGAACTCGTCGACGACGAGGCTCGCGCCACCCACCAGGGCGCCGTCCACATCGGGCTCGCGCATGAAGCCGGCGATGTTCCCCGACTTCACCGAACCGCCGTAGAGGACGCGCGTGCGAGCAGCCGCATCGGCGCCCAGCTTGTCGGCGACGACCGCACGGAGCTTGGCGCAGACCTCCTGGGCCTGGTCGGGCGTCGCCGCCTGACCCGAACCGATGGCCCATACCGGCTCGTAGGCCACGACGATGTCGGCGTCCGCCGCCACGCCCTCGAGCGCGACCTCGAGCTGACCGACCGGAACGGCGCTGGCGCCGAACTTCTCGAGGTCCTCCGAGGTCTCGCCGACGCAGATGACCGGCGCGAGACCGTGGCGAAGGGCCGCCTGGGTCTTCGCCGCGACGACCTCGTCGGTCTCGTGGTGGAACTGACGACGCTCCGAGTGCCCGATGATCACGTACTTCGCGTCGAGCTTGGCCAAGAACTGACCCGAGATCTCGCCGGTGTACGCACCGGAGTCGTGGGCCGACAGGTCCTGACCGCCGAGGGCGAAGTCGATCTTGTCGGCGTCGAGCAGCGTCTGCACGGTGCGCAGATCGGTGAACGGCGGGAAGACCGCGACCTCGACGCTTCCGGCCTCGTGCTTGGCTTCCTTCAACGTCCAGTGCAGCTTCTGAACGAACGCGACCGCCTGCAGGTGGTCGAGGTTCATCTTCCAGTTGCCGGCGATGAGAGGGGTTCTGGTCACTGCCATCCGAGGACCTCCAGTCCGGGGAGCTTCTTGCCTTCGAGGAACTCCAGGCTGGCGCCGCCACCCGTGGAGATGTGGCCGAACGCCTCGTCGGCGAAGCCGAGCTGACGCACGGCTGCGGCGGAGTCGCCACCGCCGACGACGCTGAGGCCGTCGACCTCGGTGAGTGCCTGGGCGACGGTCTTGGTGCCGGACTCGAACGCCTTCATCTCGAACACGCCCATCGGGCCGTTCCAGAAGACGGTGCGCGAGCCGCGGACGGCGTCGGCGAACATCTCCGCCGTGCGGGGGCCGATGTCGAGGCCGAGACCGGACGCACCGAAGGCGGTGTCTTCGAGGGCGTCCGCGTCGGCGACCACGTGATCGGCGTCCGCCGAGAACGAGGCGGCGACGACCGCATCCACCGGCAGCACGATCTCGACGCCGCGCTCCTTCGCCGAAGCGAGGTAACCCTTCACGGTGTCGATCTGGTCCTGCTCGAGCAGGCTCGAGCCGACCTTGTGCCCCTCGGCGACGAGGAAGGTGAACATCATGCCGCCACCGACGAGAAGCTTGTCCACGCGCGGCAGCAGGTGCTCGATGACGCCCAGCTTGTCGCTGACCTTCGAACCGCCGAGAACGACCGTGTAGGGCCGCTCGGGGTTCTCGGTGAGACGGTCGAGGACCTCGAGCTCCTTCTGGATGAGAAGGCCGGCGGCCGAGGGCACCAGCTGAGCGAGGTCGTAGACGCTCGCCTGCTTGCGATGCACGACGCCGAAGCCGTCCGACACGAGGGCATCGCCGAGAGCGGCGAGCTCTCGGGCGAAGGCCTGGCGCTCGGACTCGTCCTTCGAGGTCTCGCCCGCGTTGAAGCGGAGGTTCTCGATGACGGCGACCTCACCGTTCTCGAGCGAGGCCACGGCATCCTGAGCCGACTCGCCCACCGTGTCGCGCGCGAACGCGACCGGCTGGCCGAGGAGCTCGGACAGGCGCTGCGCGACCGGCTCGAGGGAGTACTTCGGGTCGGGGGCCCCGTCGGGGCGGCCCAGGTGCGAGCACACGATCACACGCGCGCCGGCGTTGATCAGTGCGTTGAGGGTCGGCAGCGACGCGCGCACGCGGCCATCGTCCGTGATGATCCCGTCCTTGAGAGGAACGTTGAGGTCACAACGGACGATGACGCGCGTGCCGGCCAGCGACCCCAGCGAATCGAGGGTGCGCAGAGCCATGGAGGGTCAGAGACGCTCGGCGACGTACTCGGTCAGGTCGACGAGACGGTTCGAGTAGCCCCACTCGTTGTCGTACCACGACGAGACCTTGACGAGGTTGCCGCTGACGTTGGTCAGCTCGGCGTCGAAGATCGACGAGTGCGGGTTGCCCTGGATGTCGCTCGAGACGATCGGGTCTTCGGTGTACTGGAGGATGCCGTTGAGGCGACCCTCGGCAGCGGCCTTCTTGTAGACCTCGTTGACCTGGTCGACGGTCAGACCATCGGTGGGCGTGACGATCGTGAGATCGACGATCGAGCCGGTGGGAACCGGAACGCGGTACGACGAGCCGCTGAGCTTGCCGTTGAGCTCGGGCAGCACCAGGCCGATGGCCTTGGCGGCACCGGTCGAGGCGGGAACGATGTTGATCGCCGCGCCGCGCGCACGACGCAGGTCGCTGTGCGGGCCGTCCTGGAGGTTCTGGTCGGCGGTGTAGGCGTGAGCGGTCATCATGAAGCCGCGCTCGATGCCGAAGGCCTCGTTGAACACCTGGGCGAGGGGCGCCAGGCAGTTCGTGGTGCAGGACGCGTTCGAGATGATGACGTCGGTCTCGGGGTTGTACGTCTCTTCGTTGACGCCCATGACGATCGTGGCGTCGTCGCCCGTGGCGGGAGCCGAGATGAGGACCTTCTTGGCCCCACCGGTGATGTGCTTCTTGGCGTCTTCGGCCTTGGTGAAGCGACCGGTCGACTCGATGACGATGTCGACGCCCAGCTCGCCCCAGGGGAGGTTCGCGGGGTCGCGCTCTTCGAAGACCTTGATGGTCTTGTCGCCGACGGTGATGGAGTCTGCGGTGTACGAGACGTCCTCGGTCAGCACGCCGCCGACGGAGTCGTACTTGAGGAGGTGCGCCAGCGACTTGTTGTCGGTGAGGTCGTTCACCGCCACGATTTCGAGGTCGGCACCCTGCGCGAGAGCCGCGCGGAGGTAGTTGCGTCCGATACGGCCGAAGCCGTTGATTCCGATCTTGACGGTCACGGAATATCTCCTGAATCAGTTGTGCGCGAGAAGCGCGTGATTGCGGTGTTCGCTGGCGGACAACGGCGTCCCGGTGAGGTGTCCCACCGGGACGCCGCACCGTTTACGACAGTACCAGCAGACCCGCGGTCTTCTCTCGGGCGGCGGCGAAGCGCTGCTGGGCGTCATCCCAGTTCGCGATGTTCCAGAACGCCTTCACGTAGTCGGCGCGGACGTTCTTGTAGTCGAGGTAGTACGCGTGCTCCCAGACGTCGAGGAGCAGGATCGGCACGGTGCCCGCGACGATCTGACCCTGCTGGTCGAAGAACTGCTGAATGACGAGGTTCTCGCCGATCGAGTCCCAGAACAGACCCGCCCAGCCGGAGCCCTGCACGCCGAGGGCGGCGGCGGCGAACTGCGCACGGAAGGCGTCGAACGAGCCGAACTGGTCGTCGATGGCCGACTCGAGGTCGCCGGTGGGCTTGTCTCCACCGTTGGGCGAGAGGTTCGTCCAGAAGATCGAGTGGTTCGTGTGACCGCCGAGGTTGAACGCGAGGTCCTTCTGCAGGCGGTTGATGTTGGCGAAATCGCCCTTCTCGCGCGCTTCGGCGAGGAGGTCGAGAGTGGTGTTGGCACCGTTGACGTAGGTCTGGTGGTGCTTGCTGTGGTGCAGCTCCATGATGGTCGCACTGATGTGCGGCTCCAGCGCCGAGTAGTCGTAGGGCAGTTCGGGCAGCGTGTAGTTCGCCATGATCTCAACTTCCGAATCGGGCGCTGCCGAAACCTCTTCGCCGAGACGACGTGCCGAGGGATCGAGCAGCGAGGGTGACGAGTTCATCCTACTGAGGGGTAACCACGGCGCACCGGGGTTGCTTCCCCGGATGACGGAAGATAAACGCCCGGGCGCGTCGGAAGGGGGCGATGGATGCCGTGACCCGCGGAGCCCGGACGAGCGAGGTCGCACTCAGCGGGCGTCGGTGATCGCAACAGCCCGAGCGTCACCGGGGCGCCCCGAGGACGGCATCCCCCCTCCGCCCCCGGATCTCTCCGGAACAGCGGCCTCGATCCCGGGATGCCCGCAACGGCGGCGCCCCACCCAGGCTCAGTCCTCGGCACCCACCGGAACAGCAGCCTCGGTTCCCGGGATGCCCTCGACGTCGGCCTTCTTGTCGGCCATGGCGAGGAGGCGGCGGATACGGCCGGCGACGGCGTCCTTGGTGAGGGGCGGGTCGGCGTGGTGGCCGAGCTCGTCGAGGCTCGCGTCGCGGTGCTCCAAGCGCAGCTCACCCGCCTGCTGAAGGTGCGCGGGAACGTCGTCGCCGAGGATCTCGAGAGCGCGCTCGACACGCGCGCACGCCGCGACGGCGGCCTGCGCGGAGCGGCGGAGGTTCGCGTCGTCGAAGTTCACGAGACGGTTGACCCCGGCCCGCACCTCGCGGCGCTGGCGCATCTGGTCCCACTCCCCCGCGGTGCGGCGGGCACCCATCTCGTACAGGGCTCCGCGGATCGCCTCGCCGTCGCGGACGACGACGCGCGGCACTCCGCGCACCTCGCGGGCCTTGGCGGGGATGCCGATGCGGTGGCCCGCACCCACGAGCGCCATCGCCGCCTCCGACGAGGGGCACGAGATCTCGAGGGCCGCGGAACGACCGGGGTCGCTCAGGGTGCCGGCGGCGAGGAATGCTCCACGCCAGATGGCGCTCAGGTCGGGACGCGAACCGGTGGTCAGCTTGTTCGGCAGGCCGCGCACGGGGCGACGGCGCTGGTCGAGGAGTCCGGTCTGCCGCGCGAGGGTCTCGCCCGCCTCGATCACGCGCACCGCGTAGAGCCCGCCCGCACGCCCGCCGGAACCCTGCACGTGGTGCAGTTCGGGACGGACGCCGTAGAGCTCCATGAGGTCGCGGGCCACGCGGCGCGCGAGGATGTCGGAGTCGAGTTCGGCCTCGACCGCGACGCGGTTGGCGATGGAGTGCAGACCACCGGAGAAGCGCAGGAGGGCCGTCAGCTCGGCGACGCGCGCGGTCGGGCGCGGGTCGCGAACGGTGATGAGTTCGGCCTTCACGTCGGCGGTCAGCGGCACGGTTCTCCTCGGGTGGGGGCGGCGGGGACGACGGTACAGCCTACTCGCGACCGAGGTCGCGGTGAGCCACACGGACGGCCACCCCGGGCACATCGGACAGACGTGCAGCCAACTCCCGGGCCATCACCACCGAACGATGCTTGCCCCCCGTGCAGCCCACAGCCACGACGGAATGCCGCTTGTTCTCGCGCTGATACCCCTCCATCACGGGGCGCAGCGCCGCCGCGTACGCATCGAGGAACTCCGCCGCGCCCTGCTGACCCAGCACGTATTCCCGCACGCGGGGATCCTCTCCGGTGAGCGCGCGCAGATCGTCGTTCCAGAACGGATTCGGCAGGAAGCGCATGTCGGCGACGAGATCGACGTCGGGCGGCAAGCCGTACTTGAACCCGAAACTCATCAGCGTGACGGTGTGACGCGCAGCGCCCTCTTCGCCGAACAGCTCGACCGCCCGCAACGACAACTGATGGACGTTCAGGGCGGAGGTGTCGATCACGACGTCGGCGGCCTCGCGGACCGGAGCCAATCGCTCGCGCTCGCGACGGATGCCGTCGAGGATCGTGCCGTCGTGCTGCAGGGGGTGCGGCCGGCGCACCGCCTCGAACCTGCGCACGAGCACCGCGTCACTGGCATCCAGGAACACCACCCTCACCTGCCGGTTCGCCTGCAGGGTGCGCATGGCCTCGGGAAGGTCGCCGAACAGCGATCGGCCGCGGACGTCGACCACGACCGCGACGCGCGGAACCGCCCCACCGGCGAGCTCCGTGAGCTCGAGAAGCGGCCTCAGCATGCGCGGGGGCAGGTTGTCGACCACGTACCAGTCGAGGTCTTCGAGGGCGTTGGCGACCGTGGATCGCCCGGCGCCCGACATGCCCGTGACGATCAGCACCTCGCCTGGCTCGTCGTCGCGTGCCGGTTCCATGGGCGATCGCCTCCCGTCGTGTCGGTCCAGCCTACCGAGCCAGATGGCTGTGGATGTTCTCGGCGAGCGTCGGCCCGATGCCGGGGAGCTCCATGATCTCTTCGGGCGTGGCGTTCTTCAACGCCGAGACCGACCCGAAATGCCGCAGCAGCGCCTTGATGCGCGTATCGCCGAGTCCGGGCACCTCGGTGAGCACGCTCGTGATGTCGCGCTTGCGGCGCTTGCGCTGGTGGACGATCGCGAAGCGGTGGGCCTCGTCGCGCAGACGCTGCAGCAAGTACAGCGCCTCCGAGGTACGCGGAAGGATCACCGGGTACTCCTCCCCCGGCAGCCACACTTCTTCGAGACGTTTGGCGATGCCGCACAGCGCGATCTCCTCGTGCCCCGCGTCGGCGAGGGCACGGGCCGCGGCGGCGACCTGGGGCTGACCGCCGTCGACCACGAGCAGCTGCGGGCGGTAGGCGAAGCGCGGCCTCTTGCGGGCCGTGACGACCTCGCCGTCGGCCGTCGCCTCCTCGGAGTCGGGATCGGCCACGATCGCCCCGTCGATGGTCTCGGGCTCGATCTCGTCGGGCCGGTCGAGGTACGCCAGCCGGCGACTGAGCACCTGGTACATCGAATCGGTGTCGTCGGTCGTCTCGGCGACGCCGAAGGAGCGGTACTGGTCCTTGCGCGGAAGGCCGTCCTCGAACACGACCATGGATGCCACCACGTTGGTGCCCGACAGGTGCGAGATGTCGAAGCACTCGATGCGCAACGGCGCCTCGGTCATGCCGAGAGCCTCTTGCAGGTCGGTGAGGGCCTGCGACCGGGCGACGTAGTCGCTCGTCCGGCGCGTCTTGTGAAGCATGAGGGCCTGTTGCGCGTTGAGCGTCGCGGTCTTCAGCAGGTCGGCCTTGCGGCCCCGCTGGGCGACCTGCAGGGTCACCGGGCGGCCCCGGCGTTCGCGCAGCCAGTCCTCGAGCTGCTCCGCGTCGTCGGGGAGTTCGGGAACGAGCACCTGACGGGGGATGTCGCTCGAGTCCGCGTCTCCGTAGGTGCGCTGGAGGACCTGGTCGACGAGATCGGCACCGGAGATGTCGATCTCTTTCTCGATCGTGGTGGCGCGGACTCCGCGCACGCGTCCGCCGCGCACCACGAAGTGCTGGACGGTCGCGGCGAGCTCGTCCTCGGCGATGCCGAAGAGATCGGCATCCGTGTCGGAGGCCAGCACGAGCGCGCTCTTGCCGAGCACGGCGTCGATGGCCTGCAGGCGGTCGCGGTAGTGCGCGGCCGACTCGTAGTCCATCGCGGCCGAGGCCTCTTTCATTCGCGACGTCAGCTCGCGCGCGAAGCGCTGGTCGCCGCCCGACATGAAGGCGACGAAGTCGTTGACGATCGCGCGGTGCTCCTCGATCGTCACCTTCATCGAACAGGGTCCACCGCAGCGCCCGATCTGACCCGGGAAGCACGGTCGACCGGAGGCCATCGCCTTCTTGTATGACGAGTCGCTGCACGTGCGGATCGGGAAGACCTTGATCATCAGGTCGATCGTGTCGTGCACCGCCCAGACCTTGGGGTACGGGCCGAAGTACTTTGCCCCGCGGATCTTCGGGTTGCGCGTGACGATCACCCGCGGCGCCTCGTCGGCGAGGGTGATCGCCATGAAGGGGTACGACTTGTCGTCCTTGTAGCGGACGTTGAACGGCGGATCGAACTCCTTGATCCACATGTACTCGAGCTGCAGAGAGTCGACGTCGCTGGGCACGACCGTCCACTCCACGCTCGCCGCCGTCGTGACCATGCGGCGCGTGCGCTCGTGCAGCGAGTGCAGCGGAGCGAAGTAGTTCGACAGGCGAGCGCGCAGGTTCTTCGCCTTGCCGACGTACAGCACGCGCCCCTCGGCGTCCCGGAACCGGTAGACCCCCGGATTGGTGGGGATCTCGCCGGCCTTGGGACGATACGGAAGGTGCGAGACCCGTTCGCGGGACGCCATGCTCAGCGCGCCGCGCTCACGAGCTCTCGCTCGGTGTCGCCGGTCTCGACCGTCGCCGCGTTGCGCTGCGCGCCGGTGCGACCGGTCTCGAGGAGCTCCGCGAGGAAGGCACCGGTGTGGCTGCCCTCGACCTTCGCGACCTGCTCGGGCGTGCCGGTGGCCACGATCGTTCCCCCGCCGGCGCCGCCCTCGGGGCCGAGGTCGATGACCCAGTCCGAGCTCTTGATGACGTCGAGGTTGTGCTCGATGACGATGACGGTGTTGCCCTTGTCGACGAGACCGTTGAGCACCTTCAGCAGCAGGGACACGTCTTCGAAGTGCAGACCGGTCGTCGGCTCGTCGAGCACGTAGATCGAGCGGCCGTTGCTCCGGCGCTGCAGCTCGGTCGCGAGCTTGACGCGTTGCGCCTCACCGCCCGACAGGGTAGTCGCCGACTGTCCGAGGCGCACGTAGCCCAGGCCGACATCGACGAGGGTCCGCAGGTAGCGGTGGATCGCCTGGATCGGCTCGAAGAAGTCCGCGGCCTCGGAGATGGGCATCTCGAGCACCTCGGCGATGTTCTTGCCCTTGTAGTGCACCGACAGGGTGTCGCGGTTGTAGCGCTTTCCGTGGCAGACCTCGCAGTCGACGTAGACGTCGGGCAGGAAGTTCATCTCGATCTTCAGCGTGCCGTCGCCGGAGCACGCCTCGCAGCGCCCGCCCTTGACGTTGAAGCTGAAGCGCCCGGCCTGGTAGCCGCGCACCTTGGCCTCGGGCGTCTCGGCGAACAGGCTGCGGATGCGGTCGAAGACGCCGGTGTAGGTGGCCGGGTTCGAGCGCGGCGTCCGGCCGATGGGCGCCTGATCGACGTGCACGACCTTGTCGAGGTTGTCGAGTCCGGTGACGCGGGTGTGCTTGCCGGGTACGCGCCGCGCGCCGTTCAGCTTGGAGGCGAGGACCTCGTACAGGATGCCGTTGACGAGCGTGGACTTGCCCGAGCCACTGACCCCGGTGACGGAGGTCAGCACACCGAGCGGGAAGTCGGCCGTCACATTCTGGAGATTGTTCTCGCGTGCCCCGACGACCGTGACCTGGCGCTTCTTGTCGATCTTGCGGCGCTTCTTGGGTGCCTCGATCGAACGGCGGCCCGAAAGGTAGGCACCGGTGAGGGAGCGCTCGTCTTCGAGGAGTTCGGCGAGAGGGCCGGAGTGGACGACGTTTCCGCCGTCGACGCCCGCGCGGGGTCCGATGTCGACCACCCAGTCGGCCGCGTGGATCGTCTCTTCGTCGTGCTCGACGACGATCAGCGTGTTGCCCAGGTCGCGAAGGGTCTCGAGGGTCTGGATGAGACGGCGGTTGTCGCGCTGGTGCAGGCCGATCGACGGCTCATCGAGGACGTAGAGCACACCCGTGAGGCCGGAACCGATCTGGGTGGCCAGGCGGATGCGCTGGGCCTCGCCGCCCGAGAGCGTACCGGCGGCGCGACCGAGGCTGAGGTAGTTCAGGCCGACCTGCAGCAGGAAGTCGAGACGAGCCCGGATCTCGCGCAGCACTGCGGCGGCGATCGTGGCCTCGCGGTCGGTCAGCGTGAGCTGCGAGAAGAAGTCCCGCGCGTCGGCGAGGCTCATGCGCGATGCCGCGGCGATCGAGGTGCCGTCGACGAGGACCGAGAGCACCTCGGGCTTGAGACGGTCGCCGTCGCAGACCGCGCAGGGAACCTCCCGCAGGTACTCCGACCAGCGCTGGCGCTGCGTGTCGGACTCGGCCTGGAGATACTGACGCTCGATGTACGGAACAACGCCCTCGAAGCCCGAGGAGTACCGCATCTCACGGCCGTAGCGGTTCTTCCATTTGACGGTCACCTTGTAGTTCTCGCCGCGGAGGACAGCCTGCTGGACGTCGTGGGAGAGGTCCTTCCACGGGGTGTCGAGCGAGAACTCCAGGTCGCGCGCGAGTCCTTCGAGCAGGCGCTCGTAGTACTGGAACAGGCCCTTGCCCTGCGTGGTCCACGGCAGGATCGCTCCGTCGCGGATGGAGAGTTCTTCATCGCCCAGCATGAGGTCGACGTCGACCGACATGCGCGTGCCGAGGCCCGAACACACGGGGCACGCACCGAACGGCGCGTTGAACGAGAACGTGCGCGGCTCGATCTCGGTCAGCTGCAGGGGATGGCCGTTGGGGCACGCGAGCTTCTCGGAGAACGACTGCCAGGCGTCGTCGCCCTCTTCGTCGACGTAGTTGACCTGCATGATGCCGCCGGCGAGGCCCATCGCGGTCTCGACCGAGTCGGTGACGCGGCTCAGGTTGTCACCGGAGGCTACGAGGCGGTCGACGACGACCGCGATGTCGTGCTTGTAGCTCTTCTTGAGTGTCGGGGGCTCGGCCAGCTGGACGAGCTCGCCGTCGACGACCGCGCGGGCGTAGCCCTTAGCGCTGAGCTCTTTGAAGAGGTCGACGAACTCGCCCTTCTTCTGAGTGACGACGGGGGCGACGATCTGGTAGCGCGTGCGCTCGGGCAACTCCATGAGCTGGTCGGCGATCTGCTGGATCGTCTGACGCTGGATGCGGGCGCCGCAATCGGGGCAGTGGGGAACGCCGACGCGCGCCCAGAGCAGGCGCATGTAGTCGTGGATCTCGGTGATCGTGCCGACCGTCGAGCGGGGGTTGCGGTTGGTCGACTTCTGATCGATCGAGACGGCCGGGCTGAGGCCCTCGATGAAGTCGACGTCGGGCCGGTCGACCTGTCCGAGGAACTGACGCGCGTACGCGCTCAGCGACTCGACGTACCGACGCTGCCCCTCGGCGAAGATCGTGTCGAAGGCGAGGCTCGACTTGCCAGAACCCGACAGACCGGTGAAGACGACGAGCGAATCGCGGGGGATGTCGAGGTCGACGTTCTTGAGGTTGTGGACACGCGCGCCCCGGACACTCAGCTTTCCGCTGGTACCGGAATTCGCGGATGACGAGGGCTGGGCGACAGGAACGATGGGCACCTGTTAAGTCTAGGTCGGACCTCCGACATCGGCCCCGGGTTCGCCCGGGGCGCACGGATGTGCGAGAGTGCGGGCCCCGCGGCGTCGCGCCCGGACGCCTCGGACGGTCGCCCGGGCCGGGCGTCAGTCGCGCGTCGGTCCCGCGAAGGGAGCCAGACCATCGCGCAGCGCCACGAGCGCATCGTGGTCGACCCCGACCCGCTCCATGATCTTGCCCGGAACTTCGAGCGCGGCCGCGCGCAGAGCGCGGCCCTCGTCCGTCAGCCCGATGTCGAGCACGCGCTCATCGTCGGCGCGTCGTGACCGCGCCACCCTCCCCTGAGCCTCGAGGCGCTTGACGAGCGGCGACAGCGTGGCGGGCTCCATCGCGAGTTCGACGGCCAGAGCGCCGAGGGAGCGCGGCTCCTCCTCCCAGAGCGCGAGCATCACCAGGTACTGCGGGTGCGTCAGTCCGAGCGGCTCGAGCACGGGGCGGTAGATCGAGACCACGTTCCGGGCGGCCGTGACCAACGCGAAGCACACCTGGTTCTCGAGCTTCAGGAGGTCGTCCACGTGCGCTCCTCTCCATTCGTTAGTACACTAACTATCATGACACGAAGGGATGCCGACCGCCCGCCTCTGCGCGAGCGCGTCCGCGACGCCGGCGGCTGGTACCAGTACCTCAACACGCGCCTCATCCGGGTCGCCGGACCCGCGTCGGTCGGCCCGTACGAGAACACCCCCGAGCCCGTCCGCACGGAGCGCCCCTGTCCGCTGTGCGGTCACGCGATGTCCGAGCACGCCGTCGATCGGTCGGGGCCGAAGCCCCTCCTGCACTGCCCCTGATCTCCGACGCGGACCCGACTCACTCGTCGAGCACGGGCCTCCCCCGGTCATCGAGTGGCCAGCCCGGGTTGACCGCGACCTCCCAGGGGTGGCCGTCGGGGTCGACGAAGACGCCGGAGTACCCGCCCCACGGGGTGTCCACGCCCGCGCGCGCGAGCCGGGCTCCCGCCGCCTCCGCCTCCGCGAGGATCGCATCGACGTCAGCCGGGTGATCCACGTTGTGGGCGAGGGTCACCCCGCCCCAGCCCCCGGCATCCGAGACCCCGGAGTCCTCGGCGAGCTTCGCCCTGTCCCACAACGCGACGACCATACCTCCGACGTCGAAGAACGCCACCTCTCCGGCGACCGACGACGGATGCGCTCGCCACCCGAGCGCCGTGTAGAAGGCCATCGCCCGTTCCAGATCGCTGACGCCGAGGGTGACGAGCGTGACGCGTTGTTCCATGACGACCTCCGTGCGCCGGACCCGATCAGGGTCAGGCGTGACCGGCGCGCTCCATGGCGCGCAGCTCTTTCTTCATGTCCTGCACCTCGTCGCGCAGGCGTCCGGCGAGCTCGAACTTGAGCTCGGCCGCGGCCGCGAGCATCTGCTGCGTGAGATCCGCGATCGTGGACTCGAGCTGATCGGCGCCCTCGGCCGCGATACCGGTGCGGCGCAGGGACGGCGTGGGCGATTTGCCCTTGCCGGACTTGTCGTTGCGTGCCAGGAGGTTCTTCGTGTCGGACGCCTCGCGGTTGAGCACCTCGGTGATGTCGGCGATCTTCTTGCGCAACGGCTGCGGGTCGATCCCGTGCTCGAGGTTGTAGGCGATCTGCTTCTCGCGACGACGCTCGGTCTCTTCAATGGCCTTGCTCATCGAGTCGGTCATCTTGTCGGCGTACATGTGCACCTCGCCCGAGACGTTTCGCGCCGCACGGCCGATGGTCTGGATGAGCGAGGTGCCGCTGCGCAGGAACCCCTCCTTGTCGGCATCGAGGATCGACACCAACGAGACCTCCGGAAGGTCGAGACCCTCCCGCAGGAGGTTGATGCCCACCAGCACGTCGTAGACGCCGGCGCGCAGTTCGGTGAGCAGCTCGACACGGCGCAGCGTGTCGACGTCGGAGTGCAGATACCGCACGCGGACCCCGTGCTCGCCGAGGAAATCCGTGAGCTCCTCCGCCATCTTCTTCGTGAGGGTGGTGACGAGCACGCGCTCGTCGCGCTCGACGCGGACGCGGATCTCTTCGAGCAGGTCGTCGATCTGTCCCTTCGAGGGCTTGACGATGATCTCCGGATCCACGAGACCGGTCGGACGGATGATCTGCTCGACCACGCCGTCGGCGATCCCCATCTCGTAGCGGCCCGGCGTCGCCGACAGGTAGACCGTCTGGCCGACGCGCTCCTTGAACTCGTCCCAGCGCAGCGGGCGGTTGTCCATCGCGCTCGGGAGGCGGAATCCATGCTCGACCAGCGTGCGCTTGCGCGAGGCGTCGCCCTCGTACATCGCCCCGATCTGCGGGACGGTCACGTGGGACTCGTCGATGACGAGAAGGAAGTCGTCGGGGAAGAAGTCGAGCAGGGTGTGCGGCGGGTCGCCGGGCATCCGGCCGTCCATGTGCCGCGAGTAGTTCTCGATGCCCGAGCAGAACCCGAGCTGCTGCAGCATCTCGAGGTCGAAGGTGGTGCGCATGCGCAGACGCTGCGCCTCGAGGAGCTTGCCCTGCGACTCGAATTCCTTCAGACGCTCCTCGAGTTCGTGCTCGATCGTTCCGATCGCACGCTGGACCGTCTCGGTCCCGGCGACGTAGTGCGATGCGGGGAAGATCGGCACGGAGTCCATCTTCTCGATCACATCGCCCGTCAGGGGGTGGAGGAGATACAGGGCCTCGATCTCGTCGCCGAACATCTCGATGCGGATGGCGTACTCCTCGTACACCGGGATGATCTCGATCGTGTCACCGCGCACGCGGAAGTTTCCGCGCGAGAAGTCGACATCGTTGCGGTTGTACTGCATCGAGATGAACTTGCGGATGAGGGCGTCGCGGTCGTACCGCTCCCCCACCTGCAGGGCCACCATCGCGCGGAGGTACTCTTCCGGCGCGCCGAGGCCGTAAATGCACGAGACCGTCGACACCACCACGACGTCGCGGCGCGAGAGCAGCGAGTTCGTCGTCGAGTGCCGAAGGCGCTCCACCTCTGCGTTGATCGAGCTGTCCTTCTCGATGAAGGTGTCCGTCTGCGGAACGTAGGCCTCGGGCTGGTAGTAGTCGTAATACGAGACGAAGTACTCGACGGCGTTGTTGGGCATCAGCTCGCGGAACTCGTTGGCCAGCTGGGCGGCCAGCGTCTTGTTGTGCGCGAGCACCAGCGTCGGGCGCTGCACCTGCTCCACCAGCCACGCCGTGGTCGCCGACTTGCCGGTACCCGTGGCACCCAGCAGCACGACGTCGGTTTCACCGGCGTTGATGCGCCCCGCGAGATCGGCGATCGCCTGTGGCTGATCACCGGAGGGCGTGTATTCGCTGATGACCTCGAAGGGGCGGACGGAGCGCGTGGCCTGCATACTTCCAGCGTAGGCGGGGCCTCCGACATCGGGGTCGGGTTGCGTTCGCCGTGGGCGAGCGCCCGGGTCCGCATCGGCCCGATCAGGCGGGACGGACCACCCGAGCCCAGAGCTCGTCGACCTGTCGACGCGTGGCATCCATGTCGGCCGCGGTGTCGATCACGACGTCCGCCAGAGCGAGTCGCTCCTCCTCGCTCGCCTGCGAACCCACGCGCGCGCGGGCGTCGGCCTCGCTCAGCCCCCGGTGCTCGACGAGGCGCCGCACGCGGAGCTCCGCGGGGCAGTGTGCCACGACCACCAGGTCCCACGAGTCGCCGCCGCGGGCCTCCGCGAGCAGGGGGACGTCGTACACGACCACCGCACCCGTGTCCGCGGCGAAGGCCTCCTCGAAACGCCGCTGCGACTCCTCGCGCACGGCCGGGTGCACGAGCGCGTTGAGGCGCGCGAGTCGATCGGGATGACCGAACACAAGGGTTCCGAGCGCGGCCCGATCGAGAGACCCGTCGGGTCGCACGACGCCCGCGCCGAACTCGTCGGCGATCGCGCCGAGCACCACGGACCCCGGGGCCTGCACCTCCCGCACGATCGCATCCGCGTCGACCACGACGGCTCCGCGGTCGGCGAGAAGGCCGGCGATGGTGGATTTGCCCGAGGCGATCCCACCCGTCAACGCGAGAAGAGGCACCCATCGAGGATGCCATAACCGCACGTCCTCTCACCGGGGAGGCGGATCGTCCACCTGTCGTCTACCATTTGCCCAGGCCGCACGCCCGTTCCGGCCCGACGAAAGCTCCGCCATGACCTCCCCACACACCACTGTGGTGATCGAGGACGACCTCGACATCCGCCTCCTCGTGACGGCGGTCCTCGAGAGCGCCGGATACGTCGTCCACGCGGCCGCGACCGGCCTCGACGGCATCGAACTCGTCCGTCGGCACGCCCCCGTTGTGACGACGTTGGACGTGAGCATGCCGGGGATCGACGGGTTCGAGACGGCGCGCCGCATCCGCGCGTTCA
Organism: Microbacterium testaceum StLB037; assembly: GCF_900104345.1. Taxonomy (GTDB): domain Bacteria; phylum Actinomycetota; class Actinomycetes; order Actinomycetales; family Microbacteriaceae; genus Microbacterium; species Microbacterium testaceum_A. The sequence goes on along the minus strand of NZ_FNJN01000003.1, from coordinate 8,198 downwards.
GCGACACCCGCATCCTCATGGTGAGTGCGCGGGCTGATGAGAACGAACAGCGGGCGGGCCGCGAGGCCGGCGCCGACGACTACCTCACCAAGCCGTTCCGTCCGCGCGAGCTCCGCCAGCGGGTCACCGACCTCGCCCAGTCCGTCCGGGACTGACCCCCGACTCAGGCCAGCCCGAAGGCCTGTTCGCCGGTCGCAGCCGCGTGCGCCGCGGCCTCGTCCGCTCGCGTCGTGAGGGCGACGGAGTGATAGCCGTGATCGGCGGTCAAAGCCATTCCGACGCCCACGGTGGGCACGACCGCGGCGCCCAGGCGCGCGAGGTCGGCGACCACGCGCTGATGAAGGACGCGAGCGGCGCGACGCACGTCCGTCGTCGGCGTCGTGGTGAACGCCACGGCGAGGCCGGCGGCATCCGTCTCCCCCACGAGAGCCATCGTGGGCGAGTGCCGACGCACGGACGCGCGCACCTCGAGGGCCAGCCGCTCGGCGTCATCGGGGCCGAAAGCGACCGCGACGCGCTTGAGATCGTCGATCCGGATGCCGATCACGCACACGCCCTCGCCCGCCTCCTCGGCCCGCGAGCAGATGATGGCGAGAGTGGCCTCGAACGATTCGCGGAAGAGCACGCCGTTCGCGTCCACCGACAGCCGTCGGGTCTCGGACGTCCCGCGCAGCGCCGACTCGTTCGCCCGGAGGACGGAGGTCACCACCACCGCCGCGATGACGAGCGAGATCGTGAGGATCGCCGACACCCGCGTGTCGAACGCGTCGCGGAACAGCGCGCTGTCGGGGCCGAGCGAGAGGAACACGATCGCGCGGGCGACGAACCACACCGTCTCGACCGCCAGGACGACGGTCAGTCCCGACGAGCTCCAGCGACGGGCGATCGCCCCTCGTCGTGTCTCGATCGCCCCCGTCGCGGCGAACACCGCGTTGCCGAGGAAGAACGGCACGGCCCCCGCCCACGATCCTCCCTCGGGCCCCGCGGCCAGAGCGGCGACGACGACCACGAGGACGGTCGCCGTGAGGATGAGCGCGGCGCGGCGAACCGATCCGCCGTTGAAGGCGACGCACCCCAGCCAGATGAAGCCGGTCGCGGCGACGAACGCGCCGTTGCCCACCGCGACCGCGACGTACACGTCGGGAAGCAGCAGCCAGGCCAGGTAGCACGTGGCCGAGAACGTCCCCGACAGGTAGGCGCTGGCCCACAGTCGCCCGGGGAGACCGTCTTTGAGCATGAGGGTGTCGAGCAGGTACATCACCGTCGACATGACGATCACGAGGGTCGCCGCGGCCTGCAGGGTGAGGACGTCGAGGTTCACGGGGTCTCCCTCGGATCGCGTGGCAGCCGCACGGTGAAGGTCGCCCCTTCGCCCGCTGCCGTGTGCACGGTGATCTCGCCGCCATGGGCGCGGACGAGGTCTCGGCTGATGGCGAGGCCCAGCCCGCTGCCGTGGGTCGAGGATTTGCGCACGGCGTCGCCCCGGAAGAACCTTTCGAACAGGCGCGCCTGTTCGCTCGCGCTGATGCCCGGCCCGTCGTCCGAGATGACGACCGTGATCGAGCGCGGTTCGTTTCCGACCGAGACGGCCACCGACCCCCCGCGCGGGTTGTACTTCACGGCGTTCGAGAGCAGATTGTCGATGACCTGGCGCACCCGGCGTCCGTCGACCAGCGCGTGCGCCGTCGGCAGGTCGCCGGCCTCGATCAGGATGCCGTGATCATGCGCCTTCAACGCGATCGACTCGATCGCGGAGCGGACGATGGCCGAGACGTCGGTCGGGCGCAGATCCAGGTCGACGCCGAAGCCTTCCCTCGACGTGGACGACACCGCGAGGATGTCGGCGACCAGCTCGAGCAGCCGCGAGGCGTTGCGCTCGGCCACCTCGAGCCTCTCCCGGGTCGCGGGATCGAGCTCGTCGTCGTCGAGCGCGAGGTCGAGGTAGCCGATGATCGAAGTGAGCGGGGTGCGCAGCTCGTGCGAGACGCTGGCGACCAGGTCTTCGCGGGCTCGACGGGCTTGCTCCTCCACCGTCACGTCGCGCGAGACGACCACCGCCCCGGCGTCGCCGGCGTCACTGCGGGGCAGACGGCGCGCGGTGACGTTGAGGGCGCGGCGGTCCTCCCCCGGGAGGCCGTACCAGACGATCTCGCCCTCGAACACCTCTCCCGAACGCGCGCGAGCGAGCGGAGCGGATTCGGGGGCGATCGCGGTGGACCCGTCGGCGGCGAACACCGCGACCTCCCGGCCGAAGGCGTCCGTGCTGTTCAACAGGAGCCCGTGGGCGGTGTTGGTGACGGAGAACTCCCCGGTCGGGGTGATGCGCGTGACGCCGAAGTCGACGGCATCCAGCACCTCGGTGACGAGGTCCTCCTGACGCCGGGCACGATCGAGGGCTCGACGCAGCTCGGCGGACTGCTTCTCGAGCAGGACCCGCTGGGCGCGGGATCGTCGAGCGGTGAACGCGGCCATCGACGACAGCGCCGTCACGGTGAAGGGCAGCACGAGGGTCGACGCGGTGAATCTCTGCAGGTCATCGGTCGAGAGCTGGTGGACCATCACGGCGGTCACCGTCAACGACACGGCGACGACGCCGCGCAGACCGAAGACCGTCCCGATCCAGATCGCGGGGAACGTCCACAACAGACCGACTCCGGCCAGCGGCGAGCTCTCGCGCATGACGGCGATCGCCACGACGTCGACGATCGGCAACAGCCCGACCACCCACCGGGGCATGCGCTGCCAGGGCAGGAGCACGGCGGCGATCGCACCCGCGAAGACGAGCGAGGTCCCTCCGAAGAACAGCGAGGCGTGGCCCACCTGCCCCACCGAGATCGACACCACGACACTCAGGAGGGTCGCTGCGGCGAGAAGCGTCTGGCTCGCCACGATGCTGCGGCGCAGACCGAAGCGCTCGCTCGAGGTCGGAGGCGCCATGGCCTCGACCATAGCGTTTCCCGAGTGCGCGACAGGGGCGGTGTGCTCTGGCACGCCGGTCAGGGGGTCGTGACGGCTCGCGCGAAGGGGTCAGAATCCGAAATCGCCGCCGAAATCTCCCCCGAGGTCCCCGCCGAAATCGGCCGCGCCCGCGTCCGTCTCCGACGCGTCCGCGACGCCGGCGGCATCCGCGTCGGCCTGGGCGTCGGCTGCCGCGCCGTCGGCGTATCCCGCGTCGTATCCGGGGTCGAACAGCGCCCCGACGAGAGCGGAACCGACGACGTATCCCCCGATGGTCCCGAGCATCGAGGCTCCGAGCATCGACCCGAAACCCGGCCCGTTCGAGAACCCGCGCCCGCCGAAGGTGCGCTCCATGAAACCCGGCTGCGAGTACTCGGCGCGGGTGGCCGCGCGGGCCAGGGATGCCGGATCATCGCTTGCGGGACGCTCGGCGGGTGCCAACCCGGCCGACATCTCGGCGAGCACCTGTTGACGCTGGGCCGGGGTCAATCGACCGAAGGCTTCGGCGTGCACCTGCTCGACCGTCTCGGGAGGCGCCGTCCGGAGCAGGTAGCGGTAGCGTTCGATCGCCTGGCGGTCCTCGTCGGACCCGGATGCGGCGGCCGGCGCCTGCTGCTGCGCGGGCGGAGGGGCGTACCGACCCTCGGCGTCGCGAGAGCCGCTCGCCGAACCGGGGGGCACCGGCGTCTCGGGGGCTCGTCGCGAGGCGTCGTCGCCGGAGCCGAACAGTCTGTCGAACAAACCCATGGGTGCGCCTCTCGGATCGTGTGTCTCGAACCGTAGACCGCTCGCCTCGGAGCGCCCTGAGGCTTGTGGACGGCGGAGCACTCGTGGCAGACGGGGCGGCGGAGCGTGCGACAGCCGTCAGCCCCGGCGCGCGATCGCCGCGCTCGTCCACCGGGCGTACAACGCCCAGGGGTCGTCGACGCCCGCCGCGAGCTCGGCCACGTGCGCGTCGAGCGCGGGACTGCGGTGGAACCACTCGGTCCTGCCGAATCGCTCGTCGCCGAACTGCGCGTGTCGACGCCGCTCGACGAGCCTGTCCCCCGGCTCGAAGGCGAGGAGTTCGTCGTGCCAGATCGCGGCCAGCCGCTGGCGGGGGCTCGCCGTGGTACCGATCTTGATGCGGTCGTCGAACCGGAGGTAGTAGACGACGTCGACGCGCGGCGGCGGCAGTTCGCCGTCGACGGGGTCGCCGTGCCGCCACTCGCACACCGCGCAGAGCCACCCGCTCGGCCACCGCACGCCCAGCCGCGACCCGCACAATCGGCAGGGCGCCGGGAGCACGTCGGTCACGCCGTCGTGTCCGGCGGCCCAGTCCGCGCTCACGCTCAGGTGCCAGGTGCACATGGCCACCGGGGCGGAGGAATCGCCCGCTCGCCGGCAATCGGGCACGAGGCAGTCGGGGTCGGACATGCGCTCACGCTACGCCCGACCCCCGACATCGCCGTCAGTCGTCGGCGGCCGGCGCCTCCAGAACGAGGAACAGACCGGCGTACGGCCCGAGCTCGAGAGAGAAGCTCTGCAGTTCGTCCACTCGGCCGACGGCCTCGCCGGTCGCGGCGCCGATCGCGGTGCTCTGCGGTACCAGCCACTCCGACCGGACCGTTCCCTCGATCGTCTCGCCCGAGAAGTTCAGCACCGTGATCTGCAAGGGCGCCGACTCGTCCCGTCGGTCGCCCCCGTCGAGACGATGGACCATGACGAGCATGCTCGGATGCCCGACCTGCGGGATGTCGACCTGAGAGGCGATGGCGATGCCGTGATCGCCGCGGATCCGCAGGATCTCTTTCAGCCCCGACAGGAAGGATTCGGGGTCTTCCTGCTGCCGGCCCAGCGAGCCGTAGAGCGAGCGCGCGCGCGGCACGCCCGACATCGACGACGCTGCGTCGGGGGCCACGTCGAGCAGGTCGTGCGCTCCCCGCTCGATCCAGCGTGTGTCGCCGGTCGAGATGAGGTGTCGCACGTCGTCCGCCGGAAGCGTGAGCGAGCCCGTGAGGTCCCAGCCCGAGAGGGCGAAGACCCCCGGCTGCCAGGAGTTGTACTTCGCGAGCAGCAGGTGCGCATCGCGGATGGCCGGGATGTCTTGGTCGGTGATCTCGTCGAGCGTCGCCTTGCCCTGCGTCGCGGCGATGAGGGATGCCGATGTGCAGGCGATCCCGTTCTGCGTGAAGACGAGGTTGTAATCGGCGTCGACGGTGAGCTTCTCGGTGAGCTCGGCGCGCACCATCTCGGCGATCTCTCCCCCGGTGTGCTCCTCGTGCCGGAAGGGGTAGACGGTGTCGCGGTGGGTCGTGGCCCAGTGCACGAGCTCGTAAGTCAACTCGTCGTGATTCTGCATGCCGTGCACGAGCTGCACGGGCTCGACGCCGGTCTCGAGCGCCGTGGTGAGCGCGAGCCGCAGGAACTCCGTGTTCGCCGTGGCGAGGGCGTGGTGATACCCGGGCCGCGTGACGAAGTCGTACGACAGGTCGGCGCCGACCGCACTTGTGTCGCGGATGTCCTCCATCGTGAGGTTCAGCTCTTGGAACGTGAACCCGCCGACCTTTCGGACCATCCCGGCGATGATGTGGTTGGCCGCGTGCGACAGCGGGTGCCCCTCCGACCACGCGGGCAGACCCTCTGCGCTCTTCTCCACACCAAGGAAGCCGTTCGCGTCGAGTCGCAGCGCGCTCGTCCCGAGATCGCCGAGGGAGTGCAGGGCGTCTCCGATCACGAGCCGCATCCCCGCGAAGGTGGGGTCGAGCCAGTTGATCGACGGCTGCCCCTCCTTGAAGTAGTGGAGGTACACCCAGCGTCGCTCGAGACCGTCGGTGCCGACGACCGGGGCGGTCGTACTCCAGTTCGTCTCTTTCACCCCCGGGGTGTAGAAGATGACGCGCTGCAGCTCGCCGATGATGTAGCCGCGTGCGCTGAGCTCGCGCTCGGTCTCGGCGTCGAGGTTGACCGAGTCGCGTCCGGCGGGCACCTCGGGAAGCAGGTCCCAGTCCTCACGCGGGATCTCGACCATGTGGTAGATGCCCGGGTAGTCCTTATAGGCCATCTCGGCGAGCCGGAAATCCGCGCCCTTACCGGTGTGACCGGGAACGATGTCGTCGATGACGCTGCCGCCGTGCGACTCCGCCACGTCGGCCACGCGGCGGAAGGCGTTCTCGTCACCGAATTCGGGGTCGATCTGCGTGCTGATGCGATCGAAGTGACCGTCGACGCTGGGGGTCTCCTGCCAGCCGGTGATGCCTCCGGCTCTCTTGACGGGACCGGTGTGGATGCCGTTGATCCCCACCCACTCGAAAGCCTCCCACAGCGCCTCATCGCCGAGTGCCTCGAGGAACGACTCCCCCGGGCGGGTGATGAGCGAGATCGGATAGGCCGTGAACCAGACGTCGGTCGATTCGATGGCTCGGCGCGCGTCCGGGCGCGCGTACGGATTACGCCACATCGAGGGCTGACCGGACAGCTGCCGGCTCAGCACATCGGCGTCTTTGAGCATCGACTGACGGACGAGCCACTCCACATAGGAGGGATTGCCGCCGTTCGCGTTGCGGGGATCGGTGAGGAATCGACGGAGAGTGCCACCGCGGAACTGGTCGCGGGGACGCAGCCGACGGGGTCGCGCCGGATAGCGCTGCTCGTCGTAGCTGATTTCGGTCGTCGTCTCGACCGCCTCTTCGGCATCAATGTCATCCGCGTCGTTCCGACCGGCATCGACCATCTCGTCGTCCATCACAGCGCGCTCATCGGCGTCGTCCACTCCCGACCTCCCTCACGTCATATCCGACGCTAGTCGCTTCCACCGACATCGACCTCGGGCATTGACCTCGACCCGCCGGGTGTCGACAGATCCGTCGTGCGCGTATTCCTCCGGGCTCACCGCGGACGCGACGGGGCCCCGCGCAGGGCCGACCAGGCGATCACCAGCGCGAGCAAGCACATCCCGAGCACCGCGGCGAGGAACACCCCCCACCCGACGGAGGAGAAGACCAGTCCCAGCAGCCATCCGAACAGGCTTGAGCCCGCGTAGTACCCGAGGTAATACAGCGACGACGCCTGCGCGCGGGCCTCGGGATCGGCGGCGACGGGTGTCCAGCCCGAGGCCACCGCGTGCGCTCCGAAAAAGCCGGCGGTGAAAGCGAGCAGCCCCACGATCACCGCGGCGATGAACGGCAGGAACATCACGATCACGCCCGCCGCCATGAGTCCGGTGCTGCCGAGCAGGAGGGGGAGCCTGCCGTACCGCACGGCCAGCGCGCCCGCCCGCGGAGACGAGACCGTCCCGGCCAGGTACGCGAGGAACAACAGCGTCACGATCGCCGGCGGCAGAGCGAACGGCGGGGCCGCCACGTGGAAGCCCAGATAGTTGTAGACCGCGACGAAGGCGCCCATCAGCAGGAACGCTTGCGCGTACAGCGCCATCTGCACCGGAGAGCAGAGGTTGAGCGCCAGACGCCGCCTCACCGACGGTCCCCTCACCGTCCGGGACCGACCGGGAACGAATCCCCTGGCGGCCGGCACAAGCCACAAGAAAACCACCGCCGCGACCACGCAGAGAAGGACGACGGATGCCACCCCCCACCGCCACCCGGCCAGTTCGGCGATCCAGCCCGAGGCCACGCGTCCCGACAGACCACCCACGGTCGTTCCCGCGATGTAGGAGCCAGCCGCGGCCGCCACGAAGCGGGGCGACACCTCCTCGCTCAGGTAGGCGAGAGCGACAGCCGGAACGGCGCCGAGCGCCGCCCCCTCGAGAAGGCGCAGCGCCAACAGCACGCCGAGGTCGTCGGCGAAGGGCGTGACAGCGCCGAGAAGCGTGGCCGCGATCAGGCCGATGGCCATGGCGGGCACGCGACCGATGCGATCGGCTACCAGCGACCAGGGGATGACCGCCACCGCCAGGCCCAGAGTGGATGCCGAGACGGTCAGCGCCGCCCCTGCCGGACCCGACGTCAGATCGTCGGCGATCGCCGGGAGGACGGCCTGCGTCGCGTACAACTGCGCGAAGGTCGCGACGCCACCGAAGAAGAGTCCGATCAGCAGGCGACGGTAGTCGCGACTCCCGGGGAGATGGCCCGAGAACTCGCTCACACCCTCGAGCCTATCGACCAGTGCCCCGGGGTAAGACGAAGCGCCGGTGCCCACACCACCTTCTCTGGGTGGTGTGGGCACCGGCGCTGAAACCCAATCCCCGGGCGGTCGACCGGGGTCGATCACCGGGGGATTGTGCCCGTAAATGCGAAATGGCC
>NZ_FNJN01000008.1 GCF_900104345.1 Microbacterium testaceum StLB037 | reverse complement strand
TAGTAATACGTGAAGCTGACCGGTACTAATAAGCCGATGACTTGATAACACACCTGTTTTTGGTGCTTGCGTCCACTGAGTGGTTCTCGATGTACGGTCGGGAACTCAACAATGATCATGTCGTTGTTGGTTTTTGAAACATCAATAGTGTTTCGGCGGCCATAGCGAGAGGGAAACGCCCGGTTACATTCCGAACCCGGAAGCTAAGCCTCTCAGCGCCGATGGTACTGCAGGGGGGACCCTGTGGGAGAGTAGGACACCGCCGGACTTCTTTTAGTCGAAATGGCCACCCAAAGTTGGGTGGCCATTTCGCATTTACGGGCACAATCCCCCGGTGATCGACCCCGGTCGACCGCCCGGGGATTGGGTTTCAGCGCCGGTGCCCACACCACCCAGAAACTGGAGCCTGTGGGCACCGGCGCTTCGCCGTACCCCGGCGTATCGATGGGGACGACCCCGGGTCTACGCTGACGGCACCGAGAAGGGACGCCGTCATGCTCTACACACACCTGGGGGTCGAGCCCCGGATCCACCCCGATGCCACCATCGCCCCCACGGCGGTGATCAGCGGCGACGTGAGGATAGGCGCCGGATGCCAAGTTCTCCACGGTGCGGTGATCACGTCCGAGGGGAGCCCCGTCGTCCTCGGCGACGACTCCATCGTGATGGAGAACGCCCTCGTGCGCGCGAGCTCGGCGCACGCCGTCCACGTCGGTGCCCACACCCTGATCGGCCCGATGGCGAGCATCGCGGGCGCCGACATCGGCGAAGAGGTCTTTCTCGCGACGGGTACGCGCATCTTCAACGGCGCGGTGGTGGGCGATCGCAGCGAAGTGCGGATCAACGCCGTCGTGCACGTGCGCACCCTGCTGCCCCCGGACACCGTCGTCCCGATCGCCTGGGTGGCCGTGGGGGATCCCCTGCAGATCCTCCCTCCCGACCGGCACGAGGAGATCTGGGCCGCACAGAAGGAACTCGACTTCCCGGGTTACGTCTTCGCCTTGGATCGGCAGACGCCCGATCTCATGGTGCAGCTCACGGAACGCTACGGTCGAAGCTTGTCGCGGCACCGGACGGACCGACGCGTCGACCACGAGACCGTCGACATCACGAAAGACGCGCCGCCCCTCTGAGAGAGGAGCGGCGCGCCGTATCGGTCCTGAACGTCAGCCGGTGTTCTGCAGACCGGCGGCCACTCCGCTCACCGACAGCAGCAGGAGGCGCTGGTGTTCGGCATCCGGAGTCGGGTTGTCGGAGTCCGCATCCCGCAGCGCGCGCAGAGCCCGGAGCTGCAGAAGCGAGAGCGCGTCGACGTAGGGACTGCGCATCTTGACGGCGCGCTGGAGGATGGGCTTGTTGCCCAGCAGGTCGCCTCCGGTGATGCGCTCGACCCAGGATCGGGTGAGGAGCATCTCGTCCATCACGAGCTGCGCGAGGTCGTCGCGGTCGCCGAGGGCCAGGTAGCGGCGGGCAATGCGCTCGTCGGCCTTGGCGAGGCTCATGGCGACGTTGTCGATCATCGTGCGGAACAGCGGCCACTGCTCGTACGCGTCGCGCAGACGCTGCTCGTCGCCCACAGCGTCGAGGGCGGTGCCCAGACCGAACCAGCCGGCGAGGTTGATGCGCGCCTGCGTCCACGAGAACACCCACGGGATGGCGCGGAGGTCCTCGAGCGATTCGACCGACAGACCGCGTCGCGCGGGACGCGAACCGAGCGCCAGATGTCCGAGTTCTTCCATCGGGGTGACCGTGGCGAACCACGGTGCGAAGCCCGGAGCCTTGACGAGGGCGAAGAACCGCTCGCGAGAAGCGACGTCCATCGTGCTCGCCACGTCGGCGAACGCCTCGGCGGCGCCACGATTACGACGTTCGATCGAGGGGGAGGATGCCGTGAGAACGGCGGCCGCCACCTGATCGATGTGACGCATGGCGATGTCCGCGTCGCCGTACCGAGCGAAGATGACCTCGCCCTGCTCGGTGAGCTTGAACCGGCCGTCCACCGAGTGGGGCGGCTGCGCGAGGATCGCGGAGTTGGCGGGCCCACCGCCGCGGCCCAGGGCCCCGCCGCGACCGTGGAACAGCGTCAGTTCGATGCCCTCGGCCTGGGCCCACGTGGAGATCTCGGCTTGGGCCTCGTAGAGGGCGAGGTTCGCCGCGACCGGGCCGACGTCCTTCGACGAGTCGGAGTAGCCGAGCATGACCTCGAGGCGGCGACCCGTGGCATCCAGTCGGCTCACGAACGAGGGGTGCGACACGATCTCGGCCAGGATGCCGGGAGCCGCCTGCAGGTCGGCGAAGGTCTCGAACAGCGGGATGACATCGAGCACCGGAAGCGTCTCGCCCGGGCCCATCGCGTACGAGGCGAGCTCGTGCACGTTGGCGAGGTCTTCGGCCGACTGTGTGAAAGAGACGATGTAGCGTCCGGCGGCGCGCGGTCCGAAGCGTTCCTGCACGTACGCGATCGAGCGGAAGACCTCGAGGACCTCGTCAGTCTGCTCGCTCCGGGCTCCGCCGGCGCGCAGCTCGTCGAGGACCTTGCGGTGCACGGCGGAGTGCTGACGCACCTCGAGCTCGGTCAGGTGGAAGCCGTAGGTCTCGACCTGCCACACGAGACGCTGCAGGGCGCCGTAGGCCTGACGAGCGGCACCCGCCGCCACCAGCGAATCCTGCACGGTGCGCAGGTCGGCGAGCAGGTGCTCGGGGTCGCGGTACGCGAGGTCGGCGTTGCGGGTACGGGTCGCCGCGATCTTGCGGGCGAGCAGCAGCAGGATCCGCCGGTGCGGCTCATCGGGGGAGCGCTCGGCGATCTCGGCCGCAGCGTCCTCGTCTGCGGCGCGCAAGCGGTGCCACAGCGCGACGAGAGCGTCGCTGGGCGGGGTGCTCTCGGCATCCAGGGTCAAACCGCGCCCCACGCGCTGGGTCGTGCGCTCGAGCCCGAGGAGCACGTGCTCGCTCGCGATCGCGGCGGCCTTGCGGGTGACGGATGCCGTGACGAAGGGGTTTCCGTCACGGTCGCCGCCGACCCACGAGCCGACGCGCACGAACGGCTTGACGATCGGCGCGCGGGATCCGGCGTTCTCGCCCTGCAGGATGTCGTCGATGCGGCGGTAGACGCGCGGGACCGCGGTGTAGAGCGTCTCATCGAACACGGACATGACGGAGCGGACCTCGTCGACGGGCGACGGCTTCTCACGCCGTAGAGGGGCGGTGCGCCAGAGCGTGTCGATCTCTTCGAGCATGCGACGCTCGGCACGACGGCTCTCGGTGCCACCCGCGGAGGCGTCGTCGTGCTCCGACAGCAGCTCGGAAAGACGTCGGATGCTGGTCGATATCGCGCGGCGGCGGGCCTCGGTGGGGTGCGCGGTGAAGACCGGGTGGAAGCGGAGCGCCTGGAGGCGTGCGAGCGCCGTCTCTTCGCCGACCTCGCTCGAGAGCCGCTCGAAAGCGCTCGCGATCGTGTCGGGGGTGCCGCTGCGCGAGGGATGATCGCCACGCTCGCGCAGCACGCGGACGCGCTGGTGCTCCTCGACGAGGTTCACGAGATGGAAGTAGGCCGTGAAGGCCCGGGCCACCTCGTCCGCCCGCTCGATCGAGAAGCCGTCGGCGATCGCGGCCGCCCGTTCGAACGCCTCGGGCGTCTCGTCGGTGTAGGCCTGGATCGTCGCCGATCGCAGTCGCTCGACGTCGTCGTACAGGCCGGGGGAGCCGCTCTCCTGAAGGACGCGGCCCAAGAGCGATCCCAGCAGGCGCACATCGGCACGCATCTGTTCGGGGAGCTCCTGGCCGGCTTCGAAGCGGCCCACGAGGTCGATGGCCTCGGTCGGGGTCAGTTCACGCACACGCCCCAGATTATCGGCGTCGAGGAGGCATCGATTCACGTGTAACGGCATGCGACGGTCCGGCGGGTCGAACACCGGACAATCTTCGGCCGCGCCCGGGTGTCACCGCAGTGATTCGGGGCGCGGGGGCTCGGCATCCCGAAATCTCCGGCGTACGGCACGGGCGGGCGCCGCACGCCTCGGGGCGAGGGATACTCGTGGCGAGCGGACCGCCGGGCCCGCCGAAGGAGGAACCGTGAGCGACGACGCCCTGCGGGAGGCCGCCGACACCATGCGAACCGTGCGCGCGCGCTGCGCCTGGACGCGGACCATCGACCACCGCGATCTCGTGCCGTACCTCGTCGAAGAGAGTGCCGAGGTCATCGACGCCGTCGAGTCCGGCACGCGCAGCGACCTGCGCGAGGAGCTCGGCGACCTGCTCTGGCAGGTCCTGTTCCATGCCGAGATCGCCGCGGGCGATGTCGACGATCCCTTCGACATCGACGACGTCGCCCGGGGACTCACCGAGAAGATGGTGCGGCGGCATCCGCATGTGTTCGCGGATGCCGTGGCCACCACACCCGAAGAGGTGCTGGTGCACTGGAATGCGGCCAAGGCCGCCGAGAAGAGCACGCGCACCAGCGTGCTCGACGGGGTCAGCGACCACATGCCCGCTCTCGCGCTCGCGCAGAAGGTGATGGGGAAGGCCGCGCAGGTCGGTGTCTGCGCGCCGACGCATCACCTGGCCGACCCCGCGACCGAAGCGGAGCTCGGCGACGCGCTGCTGACCCTCGTGCATCTGGCGCGCTCGCGCGGCTGGGACGCCGAGCGCGCCCTGCGCGAACGCGTGCGCGACCTGCGGACCGAGGTGCGTGAGGCGGAGGCGGGCCCGCGATGACGGGCTCCGCGCGAGCGCACACGGTCCGGTGCGGCCGGAGCGGGTGATCTCGACCGCCGGCGGGCGACGCGCCGGACGACGGACCGCCCGCGCCGCTCTGGAAGAATGGGGCCGTGGCATCCGTGAACCCGCCGCGCGGCATGCGCGACTTCCTCCCCGCTGACAAGGCCCGTCGCGAGCGCGTGCTCGCCGTCATCCGCGAGCGTTACCGCGCCCACGGCTTCGACGAGATCGAGACCCCCGTCATGGAGGACTACGACCGCCTGCACGCCGGGATCGGCGGCGACAACGAGAAGCTGTCGTTCAGCATCCTCAAGCGGGGGATGGATGCCGAGGGCATCCGCAGCGCCGCCGACGACCCTGCCGCGCTGGCCGACCTGGGCCTGCGCTACGACCTCACCGTGCCCCTCGCCCGGTTCTACGCCACGCACCGCGCACAGCTTCCGACGGTGTTCCGCTCGATCCAGATCGCCCCGGTCTGGCGCGCCGAGCGCCCGCAGAAGGGGCGTTACCGCCAGTTCATGCAGTGCGACATCGACATCATCGGCGACGCCTCGGCGCGTGCCGAGGCCGAACTGATGACCGCGAGCCTCGATGTCCTCGACGCGCTGGGTCTCGAGGGCGGGTCGATCCGCGTCAACGACCGGCGCGCCCTCGACGCGATGCTCGACGTCTTCGGCTTCGCGCCCGATGAGCGCCCGGGTGTGCTCATCACGATCGACAAGCTCGACAAGGTCGGCCCCTCGGGGGTGGTGGAAGAGCTCCGCGGACGCGGGGTGAACGCCTCGGCCGTCGACGCCTTCGCCGCCTACCTGGAGCGGCCCGCGGCCGAGCCGTCGTTCGACGAGCCCGGCATCCGCGCGGCGCTGCCCGACGGCATCCCGGACGAGGTCGTCGCGCACCTCGTCGATCTCGGCGACACGGTGGCCGCCGCGCGCGGGGGAGCCGTTCCCCTGGTCTTCGACCCGTTCCTCGTGCGGGGCATGGGCTACTACACGGGCACGATCTTCGAGCTCGCCCACCCGAGCGTCGACTACTCGCTCGGCGGCGGCGGCCGGTACGACGGCATGATCGGGCGCTTCCTCGGCCAGCAGGTTCCGGCCGTGGGCTTCTCGATCGGGTTCGAGCGCATCGTCGACCTGCTGCCGGCCACCGACGCCGACGGCGAGCGCGCGATCGTCCTCGTCCACGATCGCGACGTGCCGTTCGCGCGACTGCTCGCACTGAAGACGGCGCTCATCGCCGACGGCGCGCGCGTGCGCGTGGAGCAACGCGCGAAGAACATGAAAGCGCTGCTCGAGCGTTCCGCGGCGGACGGCTACGCCTCGTTCGCGAGCGTGAACGCCGACACGACCCCCGAGACCCTCGAGGTCAAACCGCTCGCCTGACGCCGACGGGAGGGGATGCCGGCCACCGCTGCCGTGCCCCGACCCACGGCGCGCGGGTCGGGGTCACGCCACCGCGCTGATGAGGGCTTCGGCAGGGTTCTCCGCGGCGAGGCGTTCCAGGCGAACCGCGGTCTCGGCATCGCGCGGAGAGAACCACACCACGCGCGAGCCCAGACCGTCGTCGATCCAGAGACTGGACATCTCGAGATGGAGTTCGCCCACGCGGGCGTGGACGAGGTGCTTGTTTGCGTTGCGTTCTCCTCCGACGTCGCCGAGCCGCCACAGTTCGGCGAAGCGCGGGGACTCCTCCTCGAGTTCGGCGACGAAACGCTGCCAGGAGGGTTCCTCGTGGTGGCGGCCGTACGCGGCGCGCAGGCGCGCGGCGATCCTCCGCTGGGCGTGGTCGAGGTCGACGTGCGAACGCTGCCACTCGGAATCGGTGAACAGCAGAACGGCGCAATTGCGTCGCTCGGCGGGCATCTCGTCGAGGTCGTCGAAGAGATACCGGTACGCGCGGTTGTAGGCGCGGATGTCGAAACGCGCGGTCTGGACCGCGGCCGGGTAGGGGAGGAGCTTCTCGAGCAGGTCGAGATGGGTGGCTCCGACGCACAGCCGCGCCTCGCGGTCGGGCACCGGCAGGTCGGCGAGGGCGAACAGGTGGTCTCGTTCGTCATCGCTCAGCCGGAGTGCTCGCGCGATCGCGGCGACGACCTGGGCGGAGGCCGCGATCGGACGCCCCTGCTCGAGCCAGGTGTACCAGGTCAGCCCCACCCCGGCGAGCTGTGCGACCTCTTCGCGGCGCAGGCCAGCGACGCGGCGTCGTATCCCCTCGGGAAGCCCCACGTCGGAGGGGCGGAGGCGCGCTCGTCTACTGCGGAGGAACCCCGCGAATTCGGCGCGCACATCGTCGGATCGAGTCATGGCATCCCTCCCTCTCCGGCGATCATAGGACGGGCTTCCATCATCGCGACGTCGGAGGGGAGTGGTGCCACTACCAGGATGAGCGCACTCCTGGTACCAGGATGCGACGGCCCGCATGCTGGCACCATGACGACTTCCGCACACCCCGGCACCGCGACCGCTCCGGTGCCCATCCGCCCCGGCGCTTCCGCCGAGGTGCCCACGTGGCGCTACCTCGGATTCCTCCTGGGGCCCGGGGTGGGGACCTTCGCCTTCAACGCGGTGACCGTGATCCTGCCGACTCTCCGTGAGCGGTTCGGGGCGGGGGACGTCGCCCTCGAGCTCGTGATCGCGGGGTACGGCATCCCGTTCGCCGTGCTCCTCATCCTGGGCGGCCGACTGGGCGATCGCTTCGGGCGGCACCGTCTCTACGTCGTCGGGATGGGGTTCTTCCTCATCTCGGCGATCGCCTGCGCCCTCGCACCGTCGATCGAGACGCTCATCGCCGCCCGCATCGTGCAGGGAGTCGGAGCGGCGCTCTGCACACCCCAGGTGCTCGCGACGATCCAGGCGACATCGCAGGGCGCGGCGCGCACCCGCGCGATCGCCGCGTTCGGGGCGAGCGGCGGCATCGGCGCCGCCGTCGGCCAGGTCGCGGGAGGGGCACTGGCAGCCTTGTCTTTCGGGCCGGTCGAGGGATGGCGCGCGGTCTTCGTGGTCGTCGCGCTGATCGCCGTCGCCGCGATCTCGCTCGCCCCTCTGGCACCTCGCTCCCGCGCGCACGAGGTCGTCGCGATCGACCTGGTGGGCACGGCGGCACTCGGCCTCGGCATCCTGGCTGTCTCGGTGGCGCTGACCTTCGGTCCGGTCTGGAGCTGGTCGTGGCCCGTGGCGGTCGCGCTGGTCGTCGCGGCGGTGTCTCTGGGGGCGATGTGGATGCACCAGAACGCGATCGAACGCTCGGGCCGGGTTCCCCTGCTGCCGCCCAGCGTGCTGCGACTGCGGCCCCTGCAGCTGGGCCTGGCCGCCGCGGCGCTCTTCTTCGCCGGGTACTCGGCCCTGCTCTACGTCTTCCCGCGCGCGGTCGAGGCCGGAGGGCTGTCGTCACTCGAGGCCGGGATGGCTCTCTTGCCGTTCGCCGTCGTGTTCGCTGCGATGTCGCTGGCCGTCGCTCGCATCCAGGCCAAGATCGGGGACTCGACCCTCGTGCTCGGCGTCTCGATGCAGATCGTCGCGCTCGTCGCAATGGCGGTGACGCTCGTCTTCGGGTGGGGGCACGACATCGGCCTCTGGCTGCAGCCCGCTCTCGTCGTGCTCGGGGCGGGGCAGGCGCTCATCTTCTCGCCGCTCACCCAGCTCGTGGTGCGCGAGGTGCCCGTCGAGGCTGCCGGCCTGTCGGGCGGGATGTTCAGCACCGCGCAGCAGCTCGCCCTCTCGTTCGGTGTGATCGTCATCGGAGGAATCGTGACGCTCACCGGCGTCGCCGGCCGCACCGAGCTGCTCGCGGGGCTCGCCCTCGACATCGTGCTGGCGGTGGCCGTGCTCGCTCTCGCCGTGGCCCTGCGCGCGCGGAGCCGGTCGGCGGCGCGGTGAGTCGCGGCATCCCGTCTGAATGGTGTTCACGGGATGCCGGGAGCCCGACGTCTCCCCATCGTCACGGCGCGTCCACCGCTCGTTCACCGCGGGCGGGTGTCATCGGAGGATGCGAACGCGTCGACCGGTGACCCTGACCGCGGCGTCGGTCGTCGCGCTCGCCGGCGCCGGGGCCGTGGGGCTGCGGACCCTCATCTCCCGTCAGGCGGCGATCGCCCGGCGCCGCATCGGCAAGCCCCTCGGCGAGCAGGCGCTCGACGCCGACCGCGTCTGGCGCCGCAAGAAGCACCCGGGCGAGCCGGTCGAGCTGCTCGTGCTCGGCGACTCGATCGCCGCGGGTCTCGGCGCGGGACACCGTCGAGACACGCTCGGCGCGCGGCTGGCGAAGGGCATGGCCCGTGAGGCCGGGCGCCCGGTGCGGTTGCGGACCGCCGCGGTGGTGGGTTCGGAGACCTCGGCCCTGGCCGGTCAGGTCGCCGCGCTCCCGGAGGGGTACCGGCCGGATGCCGCGGTCATCGTCGTGGGCGGGAACGACGTGACGCACCGCATACCGGCGTCGCGCTCGGCGGAGCAGCTGGAGCAGGTCGTGCGCGAGTTGCGCGGGCGCGGGATACCTGTCGTCGTCGGCACGTGTCCCGACCTCGGGACCCTCCGGGCGATTCCGCAGCCGCTGCGCGCTCTCGCGGCCCGCTCGTCGCGGCAGCTGGCGTCGGCGCAGGCCGCGGCGGTCCACCGTGCCGGAGGGCGGGTTGTGGCCCTCGCGCGGGCGGTCGGCCCGGTGTTCGCCGAGCGACCCGACGAGATGTTCAGCGTGGACCGGTTCCACCCCAGCGCACTCGGGTACCGGCGGACGGCGGATGCGCTGCTCCCGGCGCTGCTCGCGGCTCTCGAACCGGTGCGTCGGCCCGGCGCGCGCGCCGGTGATGTGCCGGACCGCGCGAGCGAGCAGAACTCCTGAATCGCTGATCGGGCGAGCACTTCCCGCGCCGGATTCCTGCGGCTCAGGCGCCACGCGCGCCGAAACCTCAGGAGTTCGGTCCGCCCCCGATCCCCGGCGGACGCATAGCTCGCGGTTCTACCGTTCTTCCACGCCTCCCCTCGATGTCTTCCTCAGCACCTGGCGCGCCGATCCGATCACGCTCGGCGTGCTCTTCGTGGCATCCGCGGTCTACCTCTCGGGCGTTCGACGCGTCCGCCGACGCGGAGAGACCTGGCCCGTACTGCGCACGATCGGCTTCTTCGCGCTCGGGCTGCTGCCCTACGCGGTGATCGAGCTCGGCTTCCTCGGGGTGTACTCATCAGAGCTGCGGTGGGCGTTCTCGACGCGCGTCGCCCTGCTCATCTTCGCGGTCCCCGCCGGTGTCGCGGCCGGGCGCCCGCTCGACCTCGTCCCCTCGGGCATCCGCGAACGCTTCCTCGCGTCGAGGATCACGCGCGTCTTCGGCAACGCGATGGTCGCCACCGTCGTCATCGCCGCGGTCTTCTGCCTCTTCCTCACCCCGATCGCTGGCATCCTGCGCGTGAATCCGGTGGTCGAAGCCTCGCTCGGGATCGTCGTGCCCCTCGTCGGGCTCGCGATGGTGCTGCCGATGATGGCGCTCGGCGCGGTCCACACCGGCACCTTCATCGCGATCGAGTTCCTGCTCGCGTTCGTCGAGCTGCTGATCGACTCGGTGCCGGGTCTGCTGATGCGTCTGAACGACAATGTGCTGGATCTGATCCCGGATGCCACGCAGGCGGTGTCGTGGTGGCCCTCGCTGCTGCACGACCAGCACCTCGCGGGCGACATGATCTGGTTCATCGCCGAGTTCGCCGACGTGCCGATCCTCGTGATCCTCATGGTCCGGTGGATGCGCAGCGACCGGGTCGAGGCCAAGGGCTTCGACGAGCTCTCGGACGAGGAGTACGACGAGATGACGCGCGCCCACCTGCGCGGAGAGCGTTGACCCGCCGCTCGCACGCCGACAGGCTGGGGGAGTGCGCACCCACGAAGACGTCGACGCGTTCCTGACCGAGACCCTCATCGGGGCCGACCCCGCGGGAGAAGCCGCGCTCGCCGCCCAGCACGAGGCCGGACTGCCCGCGATCGAGGTGGCGCCGGTCAACGCGAAATTCCTGCACCTGCTCACGCGGATCGCCGGCGCGCGGCGAGTGCTCGAGGTCGGCACTCTCGGTGGGTACTCGACGATCTGGTTCGCCCGGGCCGTCGGCGAGACGGGACGGGTCGTCACCATCGAGGCGGAGCCGGCGAACGCCGAGATCGCCCGCGCCAACCTCGCGCGTGCGGGAGTCGCGGATCGCGTCGAGGTGCGCGTCGGCCGCGGAGCGGACGTGCTGCCGACCCTCGTCGACGAGGAGCCGTTCGACCTCGTCTTCATCGACGCCGACAAGGAATCGAACGAGACCTACCTCGACTGGGCCGCGCGCCTCGGCCGACCCGGCACGGTCGTGGTGCTCGACAACGTCGTGCGCGGGGGAGAGGTCGCCGACGCCGACACGCCCGACGGCAAGGTGCAAGGCGCTCGCCGCGGCATCCTGATGCTCGGCGCCGACCCCCGTTTCGACGCCACCGCCCTGCAGACCCTCGACCGAAAGGGGTGGGACGGGGTGGCGGTGGCGATCGTGGTGGATCCGACCGCGTCCTGACTCGGCCGCACGCCCGACGGACGGGGTCACTAGACTCGACCACGGACCGACGACGCTCCGCCCCCTCTCCACCCAAGAACCAACGAGGAGTCCTTCGTGGCACTTATCGAGGCTGTCAACGCGCGCGAGATCCTGGATTCGCGCGGTAACCCGACCGTCGAGGTGGAGGTGCTCCTCGACGACGGAATCGTCCAGCGGGCCGCCGTCCCCTCCGGCGCGTCCACCGGCGCGTTCGAGGCCTACGAGCTGCGCGACGGCGACAAGAGCCGCTACAGCGGCAAGGGCGTGCTGAAGGCCGTCGCCGCGGTCGTCGACGAGCTCGGCCCCGCCATCGAGGGCGTCGAGGCCAGCGAGCAGCGCATCATCGACGAGATCCTCATCGAGACCGACGGCACCGAGAACAAGTCGCGCACCGGCGCCAACGCCATCCTCGGCGTCTCGCTCGCCGTGGCCAAGGCCGCCGCCGACAGCGCCGACCTTCCCCTCTTCCGCTACCTCGGCGGACCCAACGCGCACCTGCTGCCCGTTCCGCTGTTCAACGTCATCAACGGTGGCGAGCACGCCGACAACGGCATCGACTTCCAGGAGTTCTTCCTGGCCCCCATCGGCGCCGAGACCTACGGCGAGTCGCTGCGCTGGGGCACCGAGGTCTACCACGTCCTCAAGGGCGAGCTGAAGTCGGCCGGCTACAACACCGGCCTGGGCGACGAGGGCGGCTTCGCCCCCGACCTGCCCAGCAACCGCGAGGGTCTCGACTTCCTGATCCGCGCGATCGAGAAGGCCGGGTTCACCCCCGGCACGGACATCGCCGTCGGCCTCGACGTCGCCGCCACCGAGTTCTACAAGGACGGCGTCTACACGGTCGAGGGCAAGGAGTGGAGCGTCGACACGCTCGTCGACTACTTCGCCGACCTCGTCGCGAACTTCCCGATCGTCACGATCGAGGACGCCCTCGCCGAGGACGACTGGGACGGCTGGAAGAAGCTGACGGATGCCATCGGCTCCAAGGTCCAGCTCGTCGGTGACGACCTGTTCGTCACCAACCCGAAGCGCCTGCAGCAGGGCATCGACCTCGGCGTCGCCAACTCGCTGCTGGTCAAGGTCAACCAGATCGGCACGCTGTCCGAGACGCTCGACGCGATCTCGCTGGCCACCCGCTCGGGCTACACCTCGATGCTGTCGCACCGCTCAGGCGAGACCGAGGACACCACCATCGCCGACCTCGCCGTCGCGGTCAACGCCGGCCAGATCAAGACCGGCGCCCCGGCACGTAGCGAGCGCGTCGCGAAGTACAACCAGCTGCTCCGCATCGAAGAAGACCTCGGCACCGCCGCGGTCTTCGCGGGCCGCTCGGCGTTCCCCCGCTTCATGGGCTGATCGACCGACCATCGAGGAGGGGGAGCCGCACGGTTCCCCCTCCTTCGTCGTTTTCGCTGGACGGATGCCGAGCACCCGGCGCGTCCCCAGGGGCCCCCGGGCCGGCGACGTAGACTCACTCGCGGCCCGAATCCCGGGCGGGATGACGACGGAAAGGATGCCGTGGAGCGACCGACACTGCCGCCCCGCCGTCCCGCGGCATCCGAGGCTCCGACGTCGCGTTCCAAGGCGTCGAAGAGCTCGGCGAAGGCGCCCGCGCGTCCCGTGCGACAGCCCGTGCGCCCCTCGGCCGAGGAACGCCGCGTCGACGTGCGCGAGTGGCTCGGGCGGGTGCGCATCTCGGGCTTCGTCGTGATCATGCTGGGCCTGGTCGTGCTCGGGACCTTCGTGCTCGTCCCGACGGTAGGGACG
This sequence comes from Microbacterium testaceum StLB037, assembly GCF_900104345.1. Taxonomy (GTDB): domain Bacteria; phylum Actinomycetota; class Actinomycetes; order Actinomycetales; family Microbacteriaceae; genus Microbacterium; species Microbacterium testaceum_A. The sequence continues at coordinate 225,344 of NZ_FNJN01000008.1, read as the reverse complement.
TACATGGATCAGCGTCAGCAGATCCAGGCGTTGCGGAGCGCTGTGCAGCTGAGCAAGTCCGAGGTCGCCGACCTGCAGACCCAGCGCGATCGATGGTCGGACCCCGCGTACATCCGGACGCAGGCGCGCGAGCGGCTCGGGTACACCTTCCCCGGCGAGGTCGTCTACCTCATCGACAACGACCTCCCCGCCTCGGCGACACCGCAGGAGCAGGACGACGTCAGCGGAGACGTGGGGCAGACCCGTACCGACTGGATGGCGCAGCTCGTCCGCTCGGTCACCTCGTCGGGCGCCGCGCAGGTCGCCGTCCCCGACATCACGATCGGCGTCCCGGACCCGACTCCCGCGCCCGACGCCCCGGCCGGCTGAGCGGCCCGACGGAGTGTCGGAGACCCCGGGTACCCTGGAGTCGATGACTACCGCAACGCTTCCCCCCGCCTCCGACGCCGACCTGGCCGTTCTGCAGTCGCAGCTCGGCCGTGTACCGCGCGGCGTCGTGGGGATCGCCGCGCGCTGCGTGTGCGGCAATCCGACCGTGGTGGCGACCTCGCCGCGTCTCGACGACGGCAGCCCGTTCCCCACGTTCTACTACCTCACCCACCCCGCCGCGACGGCGGCGATGTCGGTGCTCGAGGCGGGGCACGTCATGAAGGAGTTCTCCGACGAGCTCGCCGAAGACGAAGAGCTGCAGCAGCAGTACCGCGCGGCCCACGAGGCGTACCTCCGCGACCGCGCAGCGTACGGCGAGCCCGAAGAGATCGCCGGCATCTCGGCCGGAGGCATGCCCACGCGCGTGAAGTGTTTGCACGCCCTGGCGGGGCACGCGCTCGCGGCCGGCCCCGGCGTCAATCCGATCGGCGACCGCGCCCTCGCGCGCGGCACCTGGTCGCCCGAGCGGTGCCAGTGCGAAAGCCCCGGGACCGGCGGATGAAGCGCGTCGTCGCCGTCGTGGCATCCGTTCTTCTCGTGACGGTGCTGAGCGGCGCGACGACCATGCCCGCGGCGGCCGTGTCGGTCCCGGCGTCGGTCAGTCCGCAGGCGCCCGCCAATCCTGTGCCCGAGGATCCGACCGACTCGGTCCGCGCGGGCGAGTACTGGCTCGACCAGTACGGCGTCCGAGAGGCATGGAAGACGACGCGCGGCGCGGGGCAGAAGATCGCCGTCATCGACACCGGGATCGGGCGCGGTCCCGCCGAGTTCAACGGAGCCGTCGCGGGTGGCACCGACGTCTCGGGCGTGGGGGCCGCCGACGGACGCACCCCCGTCGGTGCCGTCGACGCGAACCACGGCAGCTGGGTGGCCTCTCTCGCCGCGGCACGCGGCACCGGTAACGGTCGCGGCATGATCGGCGTGGCGCCCGAAGCCGAGCTGCTGTCCATCTCGGTCGGCTTCGGGGCTGCGAGCACCAAGCCCTTCACCGACCAGATCGCGGACGCCATCCGCTGGGCGGTCGACAACGGTGCGACGGTCATCAACATGTCGTTGACGACCAACACCCTCGACTGGGACACCAGCTGGGACACCGCTTTCGAGTACGCCTTCGACCACGACGTCGTGATCGTGGTCGCCGCGGGCAACAGGGGGAGCGGCACCGACCGCGTGGGCGCCCCCGCCACCATTCCGGGGGTGCTCGCCGTGGGAGGCGTCGACCCGACCGGCGCGGCGAGCAACGACGCGTCGACGCAGGGCATCACCATCGGGCTCTCCGCCCCGAGCGAGCGACTCATCGGCGTCTCGGCCGACGGCACCCTGGTGCAGTGGAACGGAACGAGTGGCGCCGCCCCGATCGTCGCCGGCATCGCCGCTCTCGTCCGCGCCGCGCATCCGGGAATGGATGCCGACAACGTCCTCAACCGCCTGATCCAGACGGCGAAGCCGGCCGCGGGCGCTTCCGCGCGACCCGACAAGCTCTACGGGTACGGTCTGGTGGATGCCGCGGCCGCCGTGTCGGCGCGGGTCGAGACCGTGTCGGAGAACCCGCTGGGGAGCCTCGAGGAATGGATCCGGCTGTACCGCCGGGCGGACGCGCAGCCGTCGCCCGAGCCGACCTCGACCCCGGTCGTCATCCCCCCGCTGCCGCCGATCGAAGCCGCGCCGGCGGCGAGCTCGCCCCTGCTGCCGTCTCGCGATAGCGTTCTGTATGGATCGCTGCCGCTCGGTGCCGCCACACTGGCCGCTATAATGATTGCGCTCGGTGTCACTGCTGCTGCCCGGCGAATCCGACAGGCGCGCGTCTCCCGCGAGCCGAGCCGCACCACAAACGAGGAGTCCCTCACATCGTGACCACTACCGTGCCCAGAATCCTCATCGTCGGTGGGGGCTATGCAGGTTTCTACACCGCCTGGAAGCTCGAGAAGCTCCTCGGCCGTAACGAAGCCGACGTCACGCTCGTCGACCCGCTGCCGTACATGACGTATCAGCCCTTCCTCCCCGAGGTCGCTGCGGGCGAGATCGAGCCGCGCCACGTCGTGGTGGGCCTTCGTCGCCACCTCAAGCGCACGACGGTCATCGCGGGCAAGATCACGGGCATCTCTCACGCGACCAAGACCGCGACGATCACGCCGATCGCCGGTGACGAGACCTTCGAGCAGAGCTACGACCACATCGTCGTGACCGCCGGTGCCGTCTCGCGCACCTTCCCGATCCCCGGCATCGCCGACAACGCGATCGGACTCAAGACGATCGAAGAGGCCGTCGCCATCCGCGACCGCCTCACGTCGAACTTCGACAAGGCGTCGGTGCTGCCGGCCGGCCCCGAGCGCGACCGTCTGCTGACCGTCGTGGTCGTCGGCGGCGGATTCGCCGGTATCGAGGTCTTCGCCGAGCTCCGTGCCTACGCGTCGTCGCTACTGAAGCAGTACCCGACCCTGTCGTTCGACGACACGCACTTCCACCTCATCGAGGCCATGGGGCGCATCATGCCCGAGGTCTCGCAGAAGACGAGCGAGTGGGTTCTCGCCGACCTCGCGAAGAAGGGTGCCTTCGTGCACCTCGACACGCAGGTCAAGGGTGCCGTCGACGGCATCGTCGAGCTCTCCACCGGTGAGAACCTCCCGACCGACCTGATCATCTGGACGGCCGGAGTCATGGCCAACCCCACGGTCGTCCGTGGCAGCGACCTCCCCGTCGAAGAGCGCGGTCGCATCCGCACCCGCCCCGACCTGCGCGTCGGAACCGACGACGAAATCGTCGAGGGTGCCTGGGCGGCCGGCGACGTTTCAGCGGTTCCCGACCTCTCGGGTGGCGGTGTCGGCGGTTTCTGCGTCCCCAACGCGCAGCACGCGGTGCGCCAGGGCAAGCTCATGGCCAAGAACCTCGTGGCTGTCCTTCGCGGCGAAGAGCCCAAGGAGTACAACCACAAGAACCTCGGTGCCGTCGCCGGCCTGGGCCTGTACAACGGTGCGTTCCAGTCGGGCAACATTGCTCTGACCGGTCTCATCGCGTGGTTCGCCCACCGTGGGTACCACGGCCTGGCCATGCCCACGTGGGAGCGCAAGTTCCGTGTGGTCGGCGACTGGATGCAGAACTTCTTCCACGGCCGCGAGGTCGTCAACCTCGAGGCCGTTCAGAAGCCCCGTGCCGCGTTCGAGGAGTTCGCCGCGCGTCCGCGTCCGGCAGCTCCCGCCGCCGAGGCCCCCGCGGCTCCGGCCGAGAAGAAGGCCGAGCCCGTCGCGGCCAAGTAAGCCCTCGTTCGAGACCCCCGCGCCCCTGGGTGCGGGGGTCTCGTCGTTTCCGGATGCCGCGGGGCCACTTTCGCCGCCCCGTCACGGGTGAGGCATTCCGCGCCGGGTTGCGGCGTCCGGGGTCCGCGTGTCGGGGTGGCTGTGCCGCGCGTGCGTGATCGGGGCGGTGCGGCGTCTCGTCGTGGCCCCGGGGCCACCTACGACGCCCCGAGGCCACTTTCGCCGCCCCATAACGGGTGCGGCACCCCGCGCGACCGGCGCGCGACCGCCCCGCGATACGGTGGAGGCTCGGGCCCCCGTAGCCCAATGGCAGAGGCAGGCGACTTAAAATCGCTTCAGTGTGGGTTCGAGTCCCACCGGGGGTACCAGTGCTCCGTCTCGTGGACATCCCCTGGGAGTCCCCGGCCGCTGCCCGTAACGCTGTGCGGCCCGCGGTTACACTGAAGGGCAATCTCTCGAACGGAGTGTGGGGACTTATGTGGGAGTGGCTCGTACCGGTCATCGTGATCGTCGGCATCCTGATCATCGCCGGCATCTACCTGTGGGCCACCTATAACGCCCTCGTCGCGCTGAACGTGCGTGTCGACGAGGCGTGGAGTGACATCACGGTCCAGCTCAAGCGACGCGCCGACCTGCTGCCCAACCTCATCGAGACGGTGAAGGGGTACGCGGCTCACGAGAAGGCCGTGTTCGAGAACGTCACGCGCGCCCGCGCCGAGACGCTCTCGGCGCAGAGCCCTGCCGAGGCCGGTGTCGCCGAGGGCCACATGCAGCAGGCGCTGAAGTCGCTGTTCGCGGTCGCCGAGGCGTACCCGCAGCTCCAGGCCAGCCAGAACTTCCTGCAGCTTCAGCACTCGATCGTCGACACCGAAGACAAGATCCAGGCGTCGCGCCGGTTCTACAACGGCGGAGTGCGCGAGCTGAACACCAAGATCAAGGTGTTCCCCAACAACCTCTTCGCCCGTCAGCTCGGCTTCCACGAGCGGGAGTTCTTCGAGGTCATCGACGGCGCCGCGATCGCCGAACCGCCCCGCGTGCAGTTCTGACGAATCGCGCCCCCTCCGCTTCGGCAGAAGGGGCGCGTTTCAGTTCGCGCGACCATCGGGGTGGTCATGCCGCTCGGCGCGCAGGGCCCCGGCCAGGTCATCGGTGGCATCACCCCACCGCGACACGGTGACGCGGTCCAGGCCCTGCCAGCGCGCTGCCGTGAGCAGCTCGGCGGCGACACGGTCGGCGGCATCCGGCGCAGCACCCTGCTCCCACCACGCGGACTGGACGCGCAGGGCGCCCGACGCGCGATCGGCCTTGAGGTCCACCCGGCCGACCACGTCGTCTCCGACGAGGACGGGCAGCGAGTAGTACCCGAACCGGCGCTGGGGGGCCGGTGTGTAGATCTCGATGCGGTAGTCGAAGTCGAACAGGCGCTCGGCGCGATCGCGGAACCACACGACCGGGTCGAACGGGGTGAGGATCGCCGCGGCATCCACTCTGCGGGGGCGCGCGGCGTCGCGGTGCAGCCACGCTTTGGCGGGGCGGCCGGCGATCGCCCAGCCCTCGACCTCGACGGGGATCAGCTCTCCGTCCTCGACGAGATCGTGGATCGCCGCCATCACCGCGGGACGATCGCGGACGCGCCAGTAATCGGCCAGGTCGGCGGCCGTCGCGACGCCGTAGGCCACAGCGGCGCGGCGCACCAGCTCGGCGATCGCCTCGGGACGGGGGACGGCGGTCTGCAGGGCCTCGGAGGGCAGGACGTCGGATGCCAGGGCGTAGCGCCGCTCGAAGCCGCGCCGCCCCGCGATGGCCACCTCTCCGAACAGCCACAGGCGTTCCAGGCCGTTCTTGACGTCGTCCCAGCCCCACCACGACCCACGCGACCCGCTGCGCGCATCGTGGTCGATCTCGGCCGGGCGCAGGGGGCCGCGGTCGGCGAGCTCGTCGCGGAGCCACTGCAGGAGGGGCTGATTGGCCTCGGCCCAGGCATCGTGCCCGTACTTCGCCCGCAGATCGTCGCGGCGGAACTGCAGCAGCGGCCAGTCGTCGACCGACACCAGCGAGGCGACGTGCGCCCACGACTCCACCCACGACGGACGCCGGGCGAAGGCCAGCTTGTCGAGCAGGGCCGTGTCGTAGGCGCCGAGGCGCGCGAACAGCGGCATGTAGTGCGAGCGCGAGAAGACGTTGACGGAGTCGATCTGGAGGATGCGCATGCGGTGCAGAGCGCTGGTGATCTGCCGGGTGCCGACGGTGCCGGGCCGGGGGCGGGCGAAGCCCTGGGCGGCCAAGGCGATGCGGCGGGCGTCGGCGCGACGAAGCGTCGTGGTCATGTCTGTCACCGTATCGGCCACCTCCGACATGCTCGGCGGTGCATGTCGGAGGGCGGCGGTAGGCTGACGGGATGAGCGGCACTGATCCCGAACCTCGCGGATCGTTCCTCGACGCCCTCAAGCGGCGCACGGTCTCGAGCGACCTGCAACCGCCGGTGCCCCCGGCGCTGCGACAGGCCACGGCCTACGCCTGGCGCCTGCTCGTGATCGCGGCCGCCCTGGCCGTCGTGGTGTTCGTGGTCATCCAGCTGAAGCTGCTGGTCGTGCCGCTGCTCATCGCGATCCTCGTCACTGCGCTGGTGTGGCCGGCCTTCTCGTTCCTGCAGCGCCACCGGTGGCCGAAGTGGCTGGCCATCGTCGTCACGGTCCTCGGTACCATCGCCGTCATCTCGGGGCTGGTCTGGCTGGCCGTCTGGCAGATCACGCGCGAGTTCGGTTCGGTCCGTCAGCGCACCGTCGACGCCGTCTCGCAGTTCCGCCAGTACCTCATCGACGGTCCGCTCCACCTGAGCGCTCAGCAGATCGACGACGGGCTCCGGCAGGCGGGTACCTTCCTGCAGCAGCAGGCGGAGGTGCTCTGGACCGGTGCGCTGGCGATCGGCACCACGATCGGTCACGTCGGAACCGGCGTGCTGCTGACGCTGTTCATCCTGCTCTGCCTGCTCGCCGACGGCGGCGGCATCTGGCGTTGGACGACCCGGTTGTTCCCCCGCGTCGCGCGTCCCGCCGTCGACGGAGCCGGTCGCGCGGGGTGGCGCACCGTGAAGAGCTACGCGCGCACGCAGCTGCTCGTCGCCACGATCGACGCGATCGGCATCGGCCTGGGCGCCTTCCTGCTGGGCGTGCCGCTGTCGATCCCCATCGCCGTCCTGGTGTTCCTCGGCGCGTTCATCCCCTTCGTCGGCGCCGTCGCCACGGGAGCCCTCGCCGTCTTCATCGCGCTGGTCTACAACGGTCCACTCATCGCCCTGTTCATGCTCATCGTCGTGTTGGCCGTGCAGCAGATCGAGAGCCACATCCTGCAGCCGATCCTCATGGGCTCCGCCGTGAAGGTGCACCCCCTCGCGGTCGTGCTCGTGGTGGCGGGCGGCGCGATGGTCGGCGGCATCGCCGGAGCGCTCTTCGCGGTACCGCTCGCCGCATTCGTGAACGTCGTCGCCGTCTATCTGAGCACCAAGGCGTGGAAGCGCGACGGTGAGGTTTTGGCATCCCCGGATCTGATCTGGCGGACCGTCCCGCGCGAGCGCGGAAGGAGATCATGAACGACACTCCCACCCTGGCCGAGTTCGAAGATGCCGCGCAGAACCTGCGCGGCATCATCACGCGAACCCCGCTCGATGAGTCGCTGCATCTGACCGAGCTCCTCGGCGTGCCGGTGAGCCTCAAGCTCGAGAACCTCCAGCGCACCGGTTCGTTCAAGATCCGCGGCGCGACCTACCGCCTCTCGCGTCTCACGGCCGAGGAGCGCGCGCGCGGCGTCGTCGCGGCATCCGCGGGCAATCACGCTCAGGGCGTGGCCCTGGCCGCGCAGCAGCTCGGCATCGCGGCGACGATCTTCATGCCGTTGGGCGTGCCCGTGCCCAAGCTCCTCGCCACGCGAGGGTACGGCGCCGAGGTGATCCTCGAGGGTGCGACCGTCGAGACGCCGCTCCGCCTGGCCGCTGAGTTCGCCGAGCGCACGGGGGCCGTGCTGATCCATCCCTTCGACCACCGCGACATCGTCGTGGGTCAAGGGACGCTGGGCCTCGAGCTCGTCGAGGACATGCCCGACCTCGAGACGGTGATCGTCGGGATCGGCGGGGGAGGGCTCGCCGCGGGCGTCGCCGCCGCGGTGAAGGCCCGGGCGGCCGCCGAGGGGCGCGAGGTCCGCATCATCGGCGTGCAGGCGCACAACTCCGCCGCCTACCCCTCGTCGCTCGCCGCGGGATACCCCATGCAGGTCGAGACGACGCCGACGATCGCCGACGGCATCGCCGTCGCCCGTCCCGGTGACCTGCCCTTCGAACTGATCCGCCAATACGTCGACGAGGTCGTCACCGTGACCGAGGACGACATCGCTCGAGCGCTCCTCGTCCTCCTCGAGCGCGCCAAGCAGGTCGTCGAACCGGCGGGGGCCGTAGGTGTCGCAGCGATCCTGGCGGGCAAGGTGAAAGCGACCGGCCCGACCGTCACGATCCTCTCGGGGGGCAACATCGACCCCCTCCTGCTGCAACGGGTCGTGGCGCACGGGCTCTCGGCATCCGGTCGCTACATGTCCCTTCGCATTCCGCTGCCCGACCGCCCGGGCCAGCTCGCTCGGGTGTCCGAGCTGCTCGCCGGCGTGGGCGCCAACGTGATCGAGGTGCTGCATACGCGTCACGGTCAGGGACTGCAGATCAGCGAGGTGATCCTCCAGCTGAGCGTCGAGACGCGCGGTGAGGAGCACCGGGCTCTGGTCATCCAGACGCTCGAGGACGCCGGGTTCGTCGCGACCGTCGTCCCCAACTGACCCGAGAGCAGAAACGCCGCGAGCCGCCCCACCCGATGACGGGGGAGCGGCTCGCGGGCGACAGGCGGGTTACTGGCCCGAGTACGTCTCGACCTTGACGACCTCGACCGAGATCTCTTTGCCGTTGGGCGCGGTGTACGAGCCCTTGTCGCCCTCTTTGAGGCCCATGATGGCCGCGCCGAGGGGCGAGGCCTCGCTGTAGACGTCGAGCTCGGAGTTGGCCGCGATCTCGCGGTTGCCGAGGAGGAACTTCTCCTCGCCGCCCGCGACGATCGCGGTCACGACGGTGCCCGACTCGACGACGCCGTGGCTCTCGGGGGCTTCGCCGACCTTGGCGTCCTTGAGCAGCTGCTGCAGGGTACGGATGCGGGCCTCCTGCTTGCCCTGCTCGTCCTTGGCGGCGTGGTAGCCGCCGTTCTCTTTGAGGTCTCCCTCTTCGCGGGCGGCCTCGATGCGCTTGGCGATCTCTTCCCGGCCCGTCGTCGAGAGGTGCTCGAGTTCGTTATGAAGGCGGTCGTAGGCGTCTTGCGTGAGGAACGTCACCTGAGCGTCGTTGGACACGGGTACTCCTTCGTCGAGGCGCTGACGGCGCGCGTGCGGCCGCCGGCGGGGGATATGTCGAACGCCCCGGCATCGAGCCGGGGCGCGTCGTGATCCCGCGAGTTTACGGCACCCAGCAGGCGTTGACAAAACCCGTCGTCGCCAGCGAGAGCGTCGGAATCGTCTCGGAGAAGGCGCGGGATGCGTCGTCGGATGCCGGGTACTGCACGACCCTCCAGCCCACGGTGCCGTGGTCTTCGTCGCGTGCCTCGAGGGCGCAGGCGACCGGCTTGCCGACGGGGGCGGTGATCTGGAAACTCGCCGTGACGGACTTGTCGTCGGTGACGGTGAAGCCGGTGTCGGTGGCCGTGACCGAGGCGGCACTGCTGGCGAACGTCGTGTAGCCGAGATACCCGATGGCTCCGAGCGCGAGCACCGCGACGATCGACCAGCCGACGATGCGCCGTCGGGGCGACCGCGTGCGCCCGTAACGGTCATCGAGCAGGGCTTGCGTCGTCATGGTCTCCCCGGGCTTTAGGCTGGAGTACCAGGCTACGCGCTTCCGCCCGGACCGAAGGACTCCATGCACTCCGTGATCGTCGCTCTCGCGACCACACCCTCCCCGGTCGTCACCCCCGACGAGTCGATCGTGACGCCCGGGCCGCTCGGCTTCGCCGCGATCGCCTTCATCGGCGTCGCGGTCTTCCTCCTCGTGTGGGACATGCTGCGTCGCATCCGCCGTGGTCGGTACCGCGAAGAAGTGAATGCGGAGCTGGATGCCGAGGAGCAGGCGCGCGCCGCCGAGAACGCCAGCGCAGTCGACGACCAGGACATCGACCCGGCCGCTCCCCGCGACTGAGCGGTTGTCGGAGGCCCCGGCATCCGGCATCGCCGTCACCGTGTGACTCGCTGATGATCGTCGCCTCAGACCTTTCCGACGCGACGCATCCTGGCGACTCGCGCGGGATGCGCGGCGCGATCAGCCGCCGTGGTACGCGGGGGCGAGCGAGATCAGCAGGCACGCCGTCCAGTGGCAGAGGAACGCCAGCACGGTGCACACGTGGAAGATCTCGTGGAACCCGAAGTGCCCCGGCCACGGGTTGGGCTTCTTGAGGGCGTAGACGATCGCGCCGGCCGTGTAGAGCAGTCCGCCGACGACGACCAGCACCATCATCGCGACGTTCGCCGCGAGCAGGTCGCCCAGGTACATCACGGCGGCCCAGCCGAGCGCGAGGTACAGCGCGACGTAGAGCCAGCGCGGAGCGTTGATCCAGAAGACCCGGAACAGGATGCCGAGGATCGCCCCACCCCACACGATCGACAGCAGCAGCGTGGTCTTGGGGGTCGGCAGGGCCAGGACGGCCAGGGGCGTGTACGTGCCGGCGATCAGCAGGAAGATGTTGGCGTGGTCGATGCGCTTGAGCACGGCCAGCGTCTTCGGCTTCCAGTGGAAGCGGTGGTAGAGCGCGGAGTTGCCGAACAGCAGCATCGACGTCACCATGAACACCGCCGCCGCCCACTTGGCGGGCGTGCCCTGGGCGAGGGTGATCAGGACGATGCCGGCGACGATCGCGACGGGGAACGTGCCCGCGTGGATCCAGCCGCGCCAGGTGGGCTTGAGATCGGCCTGCGCGCCCAGAGCGCCCGCCTCCAAGAGGGGGAGCTGGGGCAGGTCGGGGCCGTCTGCGGGGGTCGAGCTCGTCACGCTTCGACCCTACGTCGGCCCCCATGCTCCGGGTGGTACATGGGCGATCCGCTCACCGTTCCCCCAGGAAGCGTCACCCGTTTCAGACCCGTGACGTCGCCCGTGACGCGGTAGCGTAGGCGGGTGGCGCGTATGCGGAAGAACGAGGGGCGAGGCCCCCTCTACCGTCTCTACATCTCGCGCCTTCGCCGTCGCATGCCGGCCACCGTGCCGCACCACGTCGCGATGATGATCGACGGCAACCGTCGGTGGGCGCGACAGCTCGGCTACGACAGCGCCGCACACGGTCACCGCGCGGGGGCGGCCAAGATGCACGAGTTTCTCCGCTGGTGCGACGACCTCGGCATCGAGGTGGTGTCGCTGTACCTGCTCTCGAACGACAACCTCGTCAAGCGCGACAGTCAGGAGCTGCAGGACCTGCTCGAGATCATCGCCGAGCTGGCCGCGGAGCTCTCGCACGAGCCAAACTGGCGGGTCAAGCACGTGGGCCGCGCCGAGGGCCTGCCGACGGAGCTCGCCGAGGTGTTGCACGAGGTCACCGAGCGCACGCGGGGGCACAAGGGTCTGCACGTCAATCTCGCCGTCGGGTACGGCGGTCGGAGCGAGATCGTGGATGCCGTGCGCTCGATCATCGCCAAGCACGATCAGTCGGGTGGATCCCTCGAAGAGCTCGCCGCGAGTCTCACCCCGGAGCAGATCGGCGAGCACCTGTACACGGGCGGCCAGGCCGATCCCGACCTCGTCATCCGCACCTCGGGCGAGCAGCGGCTCAGCGACTTCCTGCTCTGGCAGTCCGCGCACTCGGAGTTCTACTTCGTCGAGGCCCTCGGTCCCGACCTGCGCGAGGTGGACTTCCTGCGCGCGATCCGCGACTTCGCGGCGCGCGACCGACGCTTCGGGCAGTAACACTTGCCCCGCGCGGCGGCGCCGGCGCACGGCATCCGGTGAACTACTTCGCGGCCGCGAGCCGCGCGAACGCGCTGTTCACGAACTCGTCATATTCGCGGCGTGTTAACGACCCTCGAGGGTGTCGCGGAGTCGTACGGTGATCACATCGGACACGGAGTCCGGTCGAGTCGACCTTCGGATCGCGACTCGTGACCCACAGGTCGACTCGTGACAACCGGGTGATTCACCCGGGTCGGGAGTGGGTTGTGACTGCACGAGCACCGTACGACCAGCGTCACGTCGTCGAGAGCACCGAGTCCGAAGCGGGAGTCGACCAGGCTCTTCGCACGTACGTCCTGGACACCTCCGTCCTGCTGAGCGATCCGCGAGCGTTCTTCCGCTTCGCCGAGAACTCCGTCGTGATCCCCGTCGTGGTGATCACCGAGCTGGAAGGGAAGCGTCACGACCCCGAGATCGGGTATTTCGCCCGCCAGGCCCTGCGTCACCTCGACGAACTCCGCATCGAGCACGGCCGCCTGGACTTCCCCGTCCCGGTCGGGACCGACGGCACGCTCCGCGTCGAGCTGAACAACACCGACCAGCAGGTGCTGCCCTCGGGGATGCGCACCGGCGGCAACGACAGCCGGATCCTCGCCGTCGCGATGAACCTCGCGCAGGACGGCGCCGAGGTCACCGTGGTGTCGAAGGACCTCCCGATGCGCGTGAAGGCGGCATCCCTCGGTCTGAGCACCGAGGAGTACCTCGCCGAGCAGGCGATGGACTCCGGGTGGACCGGGATCGCCTCGATCGACCTCTCGGGCGATGAGATCTCCGACCTCTACGAGACCGAAGTGGGCGTCAGCGAAACGGTGAAGGGGCTGCCGATCAACACCGGCCTCGTCATCCACTCCGAGCGCGGATCGGCGCTCGGCCGGGTGACCGGCAAGGGGGAGTACCGCCTGGTGCGCGGTGACCGCGACGCGTTCGGGTTGCACGGGCGCTCGGCCGAGCAGCGCATCGCGCTCGACCTGCTCCTCGACCCTGAGGTGGGGATCGTCTCGCTCGGCGGCCGGGCCGGCACCGGGAAGTCGGCGCTGGCGCTGTGCGCGGCGTTGGAGGCCGTGCTCGAACGTCAGCAGCAGAAGAAGATCATCGTCTTCCGCCCCCTCTTCGCCGTCGGCGGCCAGGAGCTCGGCTACCTCCCGGGCGACCAGGCCGAGAAGATGGGCCCCTGGGGGCAGGCGGTCTTCGACACGCTGGGTTCGGTCGTCTCGGGCAACGTGCTCGAAGAGGTGCTCGCTCGGGGTCTGCTCGAGGTGCTCCCGCTCACGCACATCCGCGGCCGGTCGCTGCACGACGCGTTCGTGATCGTCGACGAGGCGCAGTCGCTCGAGCGCAACGTGCTGCTCACCGTGCTGAGCCGCATCGGCCAGAACTCCCGCGTGGTGCTGACGCACGACGTGGGTCAGCGTGACAACCTGCGCGTCGGTCGGCACGACGGCGTCGCCTCGGTGATCGAGACGCTCAAGGGCCACGGTCTGTTCGGTCACGTCACCCTCACGCGGTCCGAGCGTTCGGCCATCGCCGCGCTCGTGACGGAGCTGCTGGAGGCCGGCGAGCTCTCGTAACGGTGAAGAGAGAGGGGCCGGGATGCCGTGGCATCCCGGCCCCTCTTCGTCTGTGCCGGAGTGGCTGAGGCGCGCCTCGACCGGGGTGACCGGCGCCGGACGAGGCCGCGACGGAAGATGAGAGGGTTCTCATTCGCGGCTCGCCGGGTTCTCACAATGGCCCGTCAGAGTAGAGCCATCGACGAGGGAAACCTCGTCACCCGCCTCGGCGGTTCCCCCAGGAAAAACACGAGAACGTCACGTGCAGGTCACCGCTCTTCGGGTGAGTCGGAAGACCACCGTGGGCGTCTCCCCAAACCCCCGGTTCCCCCGCCGGGGGTTTTCGGGTTTTCTGCGTCATTCCCAGCGATAGCCCGCGCCGCGCACGGTGACGATATGGGATTGGCCGATCTTGGCCCGCAGATATCGCACGTAGACATCGACCACGTTGGACGACGGGTCGAAGTCCATCCCCCACACGCGGCTGAGCAGCTGCTCGCGGCTGAGGACCTGACCCGCGTGGCGGATGAACTCCTCGGCCAGCGAGAACTCGCGCGCGCTCAGGTCGATCTCGCGACTGCCGACCGTCGCCCGCCGCGCGAGGACATCGAGCGAGACGTCTCCGTGCGAGACCGTCATCGGCCCCACGGTCATCGGTTCGCGCATGCGTGACCGCACACGGGCGAGAAGCTCGTCGAACTTGAAGGGCTTGGCGACGTAGTCGTTGGCCCCGGCGTCGAGCCCGTCGACGGTGTCTCTCGTACTCGTGCGGGCGGTGAGCATGATGACCGGGATCTGCGACCCCTGGCCGCGAATGCTCCGCAGCACCTCGAAACCGTCGAGCGTCGGCAGCCCGACGTCGAGCAGGACGAGGTCGACGTCGCCCGACAGTGCGGTGTCGAGGGCCTCCGCCCCGTCGGCGACGATGAGGGTCTGATAGCCCGCGGACTCCAGTCCCTTCGCGACGAACGCCGAGATGCGTTCCTCGTCTTCCGCGATGAGGATGCGAGTCATCCGGTGGCCTCTCTCTGCATGACGACGTCACCGGCGCGCACGGGCGTCGGGAGCTCCGCGGGGGACTGGGCCCCGGTCACGGGGATGTGCAGGGCCACGGTCGCGCCACCGCCGGGGGTGTCGCCGACGGTGCAGTGTCCGTCGTGCGCCTTGGCGATGGCATCCACGATCGACAGTCCCAGCCCCGATCCGTCCACTCCGCGCCCGGTCGAGAGCCGGTCGAAGCGGCGGAAGACGCGATGACGCGCGGCGGGCGGGATGCCGGGGCCGTGGTCGCGCACCCAGAGGTGCGCCGTCGTGTCGTCGGCCGTGCTGCCGATCTCGATCGAGGTGCCCTCGGGGGTGTACTTCGCGGCGTTGTCGGCCAGCTGGAGCCACGCCTGCACGAGGCGGTCCGCGTCGCCGTGGATACGGACGCGAGCCCGCTGGTCGATCGTCCACGTGTGGCCGGGGATGGCGCCGGCGAGTTCGGCGACGCGGTCGGTCAGCGCCCCGACGTCGATGACCGCGGCCTCGAGCGCCCCGCTCTCGACGTCGGCCAGGGTGTCGATGTCGTCGACCAGTCGCGAGAGCCGGTCGAGTTCGGCGATGCCGAGCTCACGCGTCTCGGTGACGTCGTGGGGGTCGGCGGGATTCATCATCTCGAGGTGGCCGCGGACGATTGTGATGGGGGTCTTCAACTCGTGCCGGACGTCGTCGAGCAACTGCCGCTGCGCGTCGACCGACATCGCCAGGCGATCGAGCATCGAGTTCACCGAGGTGGTGAGGTCGGAGATCTCGTCGTTCCCGTGCGCGCGCAGGCGCGTGCCCAGGTCGTCGATCGTGATGGCGTCGGTGGTGTCGCGCAGACGACGGAGCGGCGAGAACAGGCGCCCCGTCACGAACCAGCCCGCCACCCCGACGAGCAGCAGCACCACGAGCGCCGAGATCCCGTAGGTGACGGTCGAGAGCGTGACGAGCTCCATGCGCTGATCGATCGAGATGACCTGCACGACGACTCCGCCGCGCGTCTCGACGGCCGCGTACAGGACGGGGCCGTGATCGCTGTCGAGGCGGCCCCGGTCGTTGCCGAGGCTGATCTGATCGGCGAGGGATGCCACGAGCCCCGCGTCGTCGCCGACGGAGAGTCCCGGCGGGGCCGGCGTCGTCGCGAGCACGCGGGTGCCGTCGAGCGCCACCGTGCCATCGGTGCGGCCGGGGATGGTCGCGGCGACGAGGGCGGCGGCATCCTGGCTGCTCGTCGACAGCGTCGAATCGAAACCGTCGAGCTGGCGCTCGGCATTGGCCACGACACGTTCGCTCTGCACGAGGAACGTGACGCCGCCCGCGATGATCATCCCGAGCAGCACGACGCCGAGGATCGCGCCGAGGAAACGCACGCGCGTCGAGACGGGTCTCGGCGTGCGGCTCATCCTCTGATTATGGCGCGCCTCGGCGTCGTGGATGTGCGGGTGCGGTCGATCAGCCCGGGTGGGTCATCGACAGCAGGTCGAGCTTGGCATCGAGCACCTCTTCGGTGATCTCTCCGCGTTCGACGTAGCCGAGGTCGATGACCGCCTCGCGCACCGTGATGCCCTTGGCGACGGAGTGCTTCGCGATCTTGGCCGCGGCCTCGTAACCGATGACCTTGTTGAGCGGCGTGACGATCGAGGGCGACATGCCGGCGAACGCCTCGGCGCGCGCGACGTTGGCCTCGAGGCCGTCGACGGTCTTGTCGGCCAGCACCCGCATCGCGTTGGAGAGCAGGCGGATCGACTCCAGCAGAGCGGTGCCCATCACGGGGATCGCGACGTTGAGCTCGAACGAGCCCGAGGCGCCGGCCCAGGCGACGGTGGCGTCGTTGCCGATCACGCGGGCGCACACCATGAGCGTGGCCTCGGGCACGACCGGATTGACCTTGCCGGGCATGATCGAGGAGCCGGGCTGCAGGTCGGGGATGTGCAGCTCGCCGAGGCCGGTGTTGGGGCCCGATCCCATCCAGCGGATGTCGTTGTTGATCTTGGTGAGCGAGACCGCGATGGTGCGGAGGGCTCCGGATGCCTCGACGAGGCCGTCGCGGTTGGCCTGCGCCTCGAAGTGGTCCTTCGCCTCGGTGATGGGCAGCTGGGTCTCGGCCGCGAGCAGCTCGATGACCTTCTGCGGGAAGCCGAGGGGGGTGTTGATGCCGGTGCCGACGGCCGTGCCGCCGAGGGGCACCTCGCCGACGCGGGGGAGGACGGCCTCGACGCGCTCGATGCCGAGGCGCATCTGGCGCGCGTAGCCGCCGAACTCCTGACCGAGGGTGACGGGGGTGGCGTCCATGAGGTGGGTGCGGCCCGACTTCACGATGCCCTTCCAGGCGTCGGCCTTGGTCTCGAGCGCCGTCGCGAGGTGCTGGAGCGCCGGGATGAGGTCGGTGATGAGGGCCTGGGTGACCGCGATGTGCACCGAGGTGGGGAAGACGTCGTTTGAGGACTGCGACGCGTTGACGTGGTCGTTGGGGTGAACCGTGTCGCCGAGGATGCGGGTCGCGAGGGTCGCGAGCACCTCGTTCATGTTCATGTTCGACGAGGTGCCGCTGCCGGTCTGGTAGGTGTCGACCGGGAAGTGCGCATCGTGCGCGCCCGTGACGACCTCGTCGGCGGCCTGGGCGATGGCATCCGCGATGCCCCCGTCGAGGGTGCCGAGCTCTTTGTTGGCGAGGGCGGCGGCCTTCTTGATGCGCGCGAGCGCCGCGATCTGCGTCGACTCGAGGCCCGAGCCCGAGATGGGGAAGTTCTCGACGGCGCGCTGCGTCTGCGCGGCGTAGAGGGCGTCCTTGGGGACCCGCACCTCACCCATGGTGTCGTGTTCGATGCGGTACTCGATGTCGGTCACGTCGTCGTTCCTCCAGGTCGTTCGTTCGGTTGTCAGATGCGGGCGTCTTCGACGCGGGGGTCGTCGACGCGCGGGTCGTCGACATCGCCCACGATGACGACGGGGAAGGCCTCGCCCTCGTCGAGGCGGTAGTTCGCGCCGACCACGGCGACGCGGCCCTCGGCCACGGCCTCGCTGATCAGCTCGGAGGCGCGCAGCAGCTCGCCCACGGTGTGGCGCAGATGTTCGCGGCCCACGAGCTCGGGGTCGACGACGTCGGGCAGCTGGCCGTCCACGGCCGAGGCGCGCTGAACGCGGCGGACGGCGGGCACGATGGGGGCGATCTGGCGCCAGATGTACGCGGGGAGGGTCGGGGCGTCGACGCCCGTGCTCTCGATCGCTGCGCCGACCGCTCCGCAGGCGTCGTGCGCGAGCACCACGATGAGGGGGACCTCCAGCACGCCCACGGCGTACTCGAGGCTGCCGATGACCGAGTCCGAGATGACCTGGCCGGCGTTGCGGACGACGAACAGATCGCCGAGGCCCTCGTCGAAGATGATCTCGGCGGCGAGGCGCGAGTCGGAGCATCCGAAGAGCGCCGCCGTCGGGTGCTGCGAGCTCGCGAGCTCGGTGCGACGTTCCACGTCTTGACGCGGGTGCGCGGGTGCGCCGGAGACGAAACGCTCGTTGCCCTCCACCATCTGCTGCCAGACCTGACGGGGGCTCATGCGCTCGCTCACGGGACCTCTCTCAACTGCTCGATCTGCGATGTGACGGAGGCGGCCGCGAGGGCCGCGGTCTCGGGGGCGGCATCGCCGTAGACGAGCACGTAGTCGGGCCCGGCCGGGGTGGCGAGGGCGTAGTCGACATTGCCCGCACCCGAGGGGTTCGAGGGGCGGTAGACGTTCCACGTGATGCCGTCGATCTCGGTCGTCTCGGTGCTGCGCGTGCCGTCGAGAACCTGACCGACCCAGGCGTCGTCGGCGTCGAGACCCTGAGCGACGCGGAGGAACCCGCTTTCGCCCGATCGCACGTAGACCATGGTCCACGCCTCGGTGCCGCCGACGCCCTCGGTGCTGGCCTGGTTGACCCGCCATCCCTCGCCGAGAGACGGCGAGAGCACCGGCCGACCGAGATCGCGCTGCATGTCGGCCGCGAGGGCGGGCACGTCGATCTCGGGGCGGGGGGCGGGCTCGCCGCGGGGGACGGCCGCCACGACGACCAGGACGACCGCGACCGTCACGAGCAGGGCCGCGATGAGGTTGCGGAACGTCTTGCTCGAGCGGTACCGACGCGAGGACTCGGCTTTGCGGTCGGCGGTTTCTTGAGGGGTCTCGGGTCGGCCGAGATGCGCGACGACGCGAGCCATCAGTCGTCTCCCTCGCCGCGGGCGGCGTCGAGGCGGCGCTTGGCCCCGAGCAGCCACTCCTCGCAGCGGGCGTAGAGCTTCTCGCCGCGCTCCCAGAGCGCGAGGGATTCTTCGAGGGTCGGGGCGCCCTGCTCGAGTTCGGCGACCACGCGCACGAGTTCGTCGCGGGCCTGTTCGAACGACAGAGTGGCGACGTCGACGGCGGGGCCGGGGGTCGTCGCGGTCATGGCATCCATTCTAGGCGCGCCCCACCGACACCCCGTCGCCGGGTGCCTCGTCGTCGAGCGGACGATCGACGGATGCCGCGGAGCCGGCCAGGTCGGCCGAGGAAGCGCCGTGTGCGACGGTGTCGGGCACGGCGCCGTCCGAACGGGCGGCCACGGTTCCCTGCTCGACCGTGAGCCGCAGGGCGGTTCCGGCCGGCGCGTGGGCGGCGTCGCGCAGCACCGAGCCGTCGGGGAGCTGGGCGATGGCGTACCCCCGGGCGAGAGTGGCGAGCGGCGAGAGGGCGCGGAGCCCCGCCCCGAGCTCGCTGGTGCGCCGACGCTCTCCTTCGATGCGGCGATCGACGATGTCGCGCCCCCGGTTCGAAAGCATCCACAGCTCCTGCGCGCGGGAGGTGAGCAGGGAGTGCGGGTTGCGCAGAGCGGGACGCGAGCGGATCTGTTCGAGCTGCGCGATGTCGTGGAGGACGCGCTGGGTGAGACGTCCGGTCAGTCGGGCGCGCAACTGCGAGACGAGGGCCCGCTGCTCGCTGACGTCGGGGACCACGCGCTTGGCGGCGTCGGTGGGCGTCGAGGCGCGCACGTCGGCGACCTCGTCGAGGAGCGGTCGGTCGTTCTCGTGCCCGATCGCGCTGACGATCGGAGTGGATGCCGCGGCCACCGCACGCAGCAGGCGCTCGTCGCTGAAGCCGAGGAGCGTCTGCGGATCCCCGCCGCCGCGTGCGATCACGATCACGTCGACCTCGGGGTCGGCATCGAGGATCCTCAGGGCCGCGAGCGTTTCGGGAACGCACCGGTCGCCCTGGACGGCGGCGTGCTGTGTGCGAAAACGGACGCGGGGCCAACGCAGTTCGGCGTTGCGGTGCACGTCCTTCTCGGCATCCGAGTTCTCGCCCGTGATGAGACCGATGCAGTGGGGGAGGAAGGGCAGCTTCTTCTTGCGGACGGGGTCGAACAACCCCTCCGAACGCAGCTGCAGGCGCAGGCGCTCGAGGCGCTCGAGCTGTTCGCCCAAGCCCACGTGTCGCATCGCCGAGATCGCGAACGAGAAGTCTCCGGTGCGCGGGAAGTAGTCGGCCTTCACGCACGCGACGACGTGGTCGCCGACCTTGAGGTCTTTGGGCAACCGGTTGAGCGTGCTCGACCAGATGCGGAAGGCCACCGTCGACTCGGTGCCGAGGTCCTTCAGCCGCCCGAAGACGTTGCCGCCGCGGCGGTTGAACGAGGTGATCTCACCTTCGACCCAGACCGATCCCCAGCGCTCGATGAAGCCCCGGATCGTGTCGTTCAGCCGGGACACCGAGGTGGGGGCATCGGTGGAGGAGTCGCGGGGGTGCACGCTGTCGGCGGGCGGGGCCTGACCTGCGACGGTCTCGGGCTGGAAAGAGGTCATGTCACTCGCTGGGATGCACGCCGTCGGCGGGGGCCGCGAGAGCCGGACGTCTCTCGGGAGGGAAGGTCCCATGCTATCCGGCCGGGTCGCGCCGGGGAGGTTCGGCCGTCGTCCAGGGGCGCCCCCGTAGAATCGAGGGGTGAGCTCACCTGCCGTGCACCTGCCCGTTCCCCGCATCCCGGGTCGACGCGGGCGGCTTCAGGACGTCCCGGTCCAGGGCAAGAAGAAGGTGTTGCTCGCGGCACCCCGCGGCTACTGCGCCGGTGTCGACCGTGCGGTCATCGCCGTCGAGAAGGCCCTGGAGCGCTACGGCGCCCCCGTGTACGTGCGCAAGCAGATCGTGCACAACATCCACGTCGTGACCGAGCTCGAGAAGAAGGGCGCGATCTTCGTCGAAGAGGTCGACGAGGTCCCCGCCGGCTCCCACGTCGTCTTCAGCGCGCACGGTGTCTCGCCGGCCGTCGTGTCCGCAGCATCCGATCGGGGTCTGCAGGCCATCGACGCCACGTGCCCCCTCGTGACGAAGGTGCACCGCGAGGCCGTGCGCTTCGCCCGTGACGACTTCGAGATCCTGCTGATCGGCCACGAGGGCCACGAAGAGGTCGAGGGCACCGCCGGAGAAGCCCCCGAACACGTCACCGTCGTGAACTCTCCCGACCACGCCGACACCATCGAGGTGCGCGACCCGTCGAAGGTCGTGTGGCTCTCGCAGACCACGCTCTCGGTCGACGAGACGATGGAGACCGTGCGGCGTCTGCGCGAGCGCTTCCCCGAGCTGCAGGATCCGCCCTCCGACGACATCTGCTACGCCACCCAGAACCGCCAGGTCGCGATCAAGAAGGTCGCCGTCGGCGCCGACCTCGTGATCGTCGTGGGTTCGGCGAACAGCTCCAACAGCGTGCGCCTGGTCGAGGTCGCCCTCGAGCACGGCGCGAAGGCCGCCTACCGCGTCGACTACGTCGACGAGGTGAAGCAGGAGTGGCTCGAGGGTGTCGAGACCGTCGGCGTCACCAGCGGCGCCTCGGTGCCCGAGGTGCTCGTGACCGAGGTCCTCGAAGAGCTCGCCGGCGCCGGCTACCGCGACGTCGAAGAGGTGCGCACCGCCGAGGAAGACCTGATCTTCTCGCTCCCCAAGGAGCTGCGACAGGATGCCAGCGGCAAGCGCGACGAGCGCGCGCTGGGCGGCCGGGGCCGCGCGTGAGCGACGTCGACCCGCGCACCCCGTCCGCGGCGGACGAGGCTCGTCCCCGCCCGCAGTACGGCGAGTACGCCACCCCCGAGGAGCAGCGGGCGCGCATCCGCCGTCCGGAGGTGACCGAGGCCCTCGAGGCGGGCGTGGCCCCGCAGCCGGAGCATGCCCCCGAACCCCGCGCCGCGGCGAAGCCCGGGCCCATGCCCGCCCCCACCACCCGCGGCGGCCAGGTCGACCGGATCGTGACGTTCGGTCTGTTGATCTACGGGCTGTTCTCCGTCGTCACCACGATCATCCAGCTGCTCAATTTCCCCGAGTACGCGAATAACTTCGCGCGGGTCTTCCAGGTCGACGCGACGTTCACCAACCTGACCGCCGGGTACCTCTGGGGTGCGGCGGCCGCGGCCGTCACCGGGATCGGGTGGCTTCTGACCGCCATGTTCACCTGGCGGTCCATGAGGCGCGGGCGTATCTCGTTCTGGATCCCGATCGTCGGCGCGCTGGTCTCGACGGTCATCGCGGCCGTCCTGTCGCTCATCGGCATGGCGAGTGACCCGCAGTTCCTGACGGCCGTCATGGGCACCGTCTCGAACTGAACCGAACCCCACGGCATCCCGTGTTCCTAGAAGAAGAGGGAGAGGGGATGCCGCTGTGCGAGACGACCACGCGCAACTGACCGCGCTGTACGACGCGCACGCGACCCCCGTCTGGCGTTACGTCGTGAGCCTCACCGGCGATCACGCGGGCGCCGACGACGTCGTGCAGGAGACGCTGCTGCGCGCGTGGCGTACGCCACGCGTCATGAGCGACGACCCGGCCTCCCTGCGCTCGTGGATGTACACCGTGGCCCGCAACATCGTCATCGACGAGGCGCGGAGCGCGCGGCGCCGGCACGAGCAGCCCGTCGACGAACTCCCCGAGACCGTCCGCGACGACGACACCGACGCGATGTTCGACGCGCTTCTGGTCGAGGAGGCGCTCGCCACCCTCACACCCGATCACCGCGCCGTCATCGTCAGCGCCTACTACGGCGGACGCAGCGTCGCACAGACGGCAGACGAGCTCGGCATCCCGACGGGCACCGTCAAATCGCGACTGCATTACGCGGTGCGGGCATTGCGGCTCGCGCTGCAGGAAAGGGGGGTGACCCGATGAACGACGATCACGAACGTCTGTCGATGTCGGACGGCGCCTACGTGCTCGGAGCGCTGTGCGCCTCCGACCGCGCCGAATTCGAAGCGCACCTGGCGGTGTGCGCCATCTGTCGCGCCTCCGTCGCAGAATTGGCTCCGACCGCGGGACTCCTCTCGCGACTGTCGCCCGAACGCGCCCGAGCGCTCAGCGCGACGACGGGCCCCATTCCGCTCGCCTCGCCCGATCCGTCTTTGCGCGGACGCGTGGTCGAGGTCGCGCGGCGTCGCCGGAAGCGGCGCATCACCGCGTGGACGCTCGCGGCATCCATCGCCCTGGTGGCGGTCGCGGTGCCGAGCGTGTTCGCCGTGAACAGTGCGATGCAGCAGTCGGCGGGTACCGTCTACGCCCTCGACGACGTCGCCGGTGCACCCCTCGAGGCCTCGGTGAAGCTCACCTCCGCGCCGTGGGGGACCCGCATCGACCTCGTGTGCCAGTACACCGGTCAGGTGCTCGACGCCCCGCCCGGGGGCTGGCCCTACGCTCTCGCCATCACCGACGACTCGGGGACGACGAGCGTGCTCTCGACCTGGCGCGCCGACCCGGGCTCGACCACCGAACTGAGCGCGGGGACCGACCTCTCGGCCTCGAACATCGGCGCGGTCGAGATCCGCTCTCTCGACGGCGACACGGTCGTGATGCGGCGCGAGTTCGACTGAGGGCCGCGTCCGCGCGCCGCCGCCGCACGCTCTAGCATCGACGCATGCCTCGACTCGTCGCCGTCTGCGTCGTTCACAGCCTGCGCCCGGATTCCGGGTCGATCGGGGTGACGGCGATCGACAAGCGTCCGCTCGAGGGGAAGGTCCGCGTCGGCAAGCTCGGCCTCCGCTCCGACGTGCAAGCGAGCCGCAAACACCACGGCGGGCCGGAAAAGGCCGTCTACGCGTACGCCCAGGACGACGCCGACTTCTGGGAGGGCGAGCTCGATCGGGAGCTGCGCCCGGGATGGTTCGGCGAGAACCTCCGCGTCGAGGGACTCGACGTCAACGGAGCGCGGATCGGCGAGGTCTGGCGCATCGGCGACACCGTCGAGCTCGAGGTCACGATGCCCCGAACGCCCTGTGCGACGTTCGCCCGGTGGGTCGGTGGGTCGGCAGCGCTCGGCTGGGTCAAGCGCTTCTCGGACGAGGGGCGCCTCGGCGCCTACCTGCGTGTCCGTCGCGCCGGAGAGATCCGAGCGGGGGATGCCATCGAGGTGCTCTCGTCGCCCCACGGAGCGCCCACGGTGCTCGAGGTGTACCGCAGCTGAGGCGCGTCCGGCCCCGGTCGGCGCACCCGCGCTCGGCTGTGCGATCGCGCGGGGCGTCCTGCCTTGCCGGTGGCGCGAGACGGCAATTCGCTGACTCGTCCGTTGCAGGCTGACACCCGGTTGTCAACGAGATGCCGTCTCGGCGTGCAGGAGGGGCGCGTGCGGGGGATGCCGGGACAGCGGCGGGGGCCGGGGCACGGCAACCGGAAACGACGAACGCCCCGGCGTGAGAGCCGGGGCGTTCGCGGGATGACGAGGTGTCAGCTCTTCGAATGGCCGAACGAGCCGAGCTGCTTCGTGGCCTCGACCACGCGGACGGCCATCGCCGACTCGGCGACCTTGCCCCAGGCGCGGGGGTCGTACTGCTTCTTGTTGCCGACCTCGCCGTCGAGCTTGAGCACGCCCTCGTAGTTCGAGAACATGTAGCCCGCGATCGAGCGCGTGAAGGCGTACTGGGTGTCGGTGTCGATGTTCATCTTCACGACGCCGTTGGCGACGGCGAGGGCGATCTCGTCGTCGGTCGAGCCGCTGCCGCCGTGGAAGACGAGGTCGAGGGGCTTGGGGCCGGTGCCGAACTTCGCGGCGATGCCCTCCTGGATCTCGCCGAGCAGCTCGGGGCGGAGCTTGACGCCACCGGGCTTGTACACGCCGTGCACGTTGCCGAAGGTCAGGGCCGAGATGTAGCGGCCGTTCTCGCCGAGGCCGAGGCGCTCGACGGCCTTGGTCACGTCGGCGACCGTCGTGTACAGGGCCTCGTTCGAGCCCTCGTGCTGGACGCCGTCCTCTTCGCCGCCGACCACGCCGACCTCGATCTCGAGGATGGCGTTGATGTTCTTCATGCGGGGGAGGAGCTCCGCCGCGATGTCGATGTTCTCGTCGAGGGGAACGGCCGAGCCGTCCCACATGTGCGACTGGAAGATCGGGTTGCGACCGGCCTTGACCTCTTCTTCGGAGGCCTCGAGCAGCGGAAGGACGAAGCCGGGCAGGGCGTCCTTGGGGCAGTGGTCGGTGTGCAGGGCGACCGTGATCGGGTAGTTCTTCGCGACCTCGGTCACGTACTTGGCGAAGGCGAGGGCGCCGGTGGCGCGGGCCTTGACCGTGTGACCGGCGAAGTAGTCGGCACCACCGGTGGTGACCTGGAGGATGCCGTCGGAGCCGGCCTCGGTCAGGCCCTGGAGCACCGAGTTGATGGTCTGCGAGCTCGAGACGTTGATCGCGGGATACGCGAAGCCGCCGGCCTTCGCGCGGTCCAGCATGTCGGCGTACTGCTCAGGGGAAGCGACGGGCATGGAGGTGCTCCTTGGTGTTGTCGGGACACCGTCACTCTAGCGAAGCCGCCGGATCGTGACGGTGCGGGCGCAGCAGGAACCGGGCGGTTCTGCTGATCCGTTAAGAACGGCGATTCCTTCGTTGCACGTCCGGTCAAAACCCGCGATTGTCACCGGATCGCTGGATACAGTGGCCCCATGGTGAGCCTGACTGCCGACATGAGCCCTTTGCACCCCGACCGGAACCTGGCGCTCGAGCTGGTGAGGGCGACCGAAGCGGCATCTATCCGCGCCGTCCCCTTCATCGGCCGCGGCGACAAGGAAGCCGCCGACGGCGCAGCCGTCGACGCGATGCGTGCGTTCTTCAGCACCGTCAACTTCGACGGCACGATCGTCATCGGCGAGGGCGAGAAGGACAACGCCCCCATGCTCTACAACGGAGAGCGCGTCGGAAGCGGCCGCGGGCCCCAGTGCGACGTCGCGGTCGACCCGATCGACGGCACCTCGCTCACGGCCGCGGGCCGCCAGAACGCCCTGTCGGTCATCGCCGTGTCCGACCAGGGCACGATGCTCGACGCGTCCAGCGTCTTCTACATGGACAAGCTCGTCACCGGGCCCGCCGGTGTCGGTGTCGTCGACATCCGCCTCCCCATCGCCGAGAACATCCGCTTGCTGGCCAAGGCCCTCGGCAAGCCCGTCGACGAGATCGTCGTGTCGGTGCTGAATCGTCCGCGTCACGAGAAGCTCATCGCCGAGATCCGCGAGGCGGGGGCGGGCACGCGCCTCATGAGCGACGGCGACGTCGCCGGCGGCATCAACGCCGCCCGCCACAACGCCCGCACCGACATGTGCGTCGGCATCGGCGGCAGCCCCGAGGGCATCGTCACCGCGTGCGCGATCAAGGCGCTGGGTGGTCACATCCAGGGCGTGCTCGCCCCGCGGACCGACGACGAGAAGGAGAAGGGTCGGGATGCCGGCCTCGACGTCGACGGCCAGGTCTACGAAGCCGATGGTCTGGTGAAGGGCAAGAACACGATCTTCGTCGCCACGGGCGTGACCGACGGCCAGCTCGTGCAGGGAGTCCGCCGCGATGGCGACTTCATCTACACCGAGAGCGTCGTGCTGCGCGGCGCCTCGGGAACGCTCCGCCGCATCTCGTCCGAGCACCTGACGTCGAAGTGGCTGTGACGCCGCGGCGCTGAATTCGTCGTTTCCTGAGACAGCATCTCGCGGACGGAGCGGTCGCCCGGGGCAGCCGTGACGTCAGCGGGGTGCTGTTTCGGCGTTCGGCGACAGGCGCACGGTCGTCGCCTCGACGTGCAGCTAGAGCCGGGCGTGTCGTGACGCAAGCGTGACCGGTAACGGAAGCCCTGTCTGGCAGAATCTCTAGGAGTGTCAACGGCGACGCTGTGTTCTTCCGAGACCCGAAGGGGGATCGTCCATGGCAGCAGCTCCGACGAATCAGACCGCACCTCAGACAGGTGCACAGGCGGTCATCGCCAGCGCGGTCGACCCTGCGCGCCGCCCCGACGTGCTGTTGCGCGTCCGGCGCGACGAGGGTCACGAGGTCAGCGCGTGGTGGATGGTCGGCGCGTTCGTCGCCGTCTCCGCGGCCGTGGTGAGCTTGCTGAGCTGGGTTCCCGGCGGGGCCTGAACCTTCTCGTCTTTCGGAAGCCGGCCTCCCGGACGGCGGCTCCCGCATTCTCGGCCCTCGTGCCCGGCTCGATGCCGGTAAGGGTTCGAGCATCGCGCGTGTCGGGCCTTGCGCTCACGACTCCGTGTCGGCCAGTCCCGCTCGCTGGCGGATGACACCCAGGTCGGCCCTCGCGGCCGCCTCGGCCGTCTCGACCGGTGACGGGGTGGCTTCGCCGGCGCCATCGAGGTTCTCGATCATCTCCGGCGCGGTCCATCGGCGGGGAGTCGCCTCGATCGCGACGGGAGCGGCGACCGCATCGAGCTTGGTCTCGTCGATGCCGGGGAACTTCCGCGCCGTGACGAGCACACGTGTCTCGAGCGATCCGGCGAACCGGTTGTAACTGTCGACCGTTTTCTCGATCGCGCGGCGCAGGTCGTTCGCGTGCTCGGCGAGTTTGCCGACGCGCTCGTAGAGCTCTGTGCCCAGGGCGAAGAGCGTGCGCGCCTCGTCGGAGACGTCTTGCTGGGTCCACGTGAACGCGACGGTCTTGAGCACCGCCCAGAGGTTGACG
Organism: Microbacterium testaceum StLB037; assembly: GCF_900104345.1. Lineage (GTDB taxonomy): Bacteria > Actinomycetota > Actinomycetes > Actinomycetales > Microbacteriaceae > Microbacterium > Microbacterium testaceum_A. The sequence goes on along the minus strand of NZ_FNJN01000008.1, from coordinate 198,164 downwards.
GGCGAGGCGAGGGCGACGCGGCGCGTGAACGCGTAGTCGAGCAGCGTCGGGTCTTCGTCGAGGGCCGAGGCCAGCAGCGACTCGCTCGGCAGGAAGCACACGACGAACTCGGGGCTCGTGGTGAGCCCCGCCCAGTATGCCTTCTTTGCGAGGGCGTCGACGTGGGCGCGCACCGCGCGGGCGTGCTTGGTCAGGAATGCGGCGCGGCGGGCTCCGTCGTCGCCGTGCGCCGTGACGGGGATCGCGCTGGCCTGCAGATACGCATCGAGGGGGACCTTGGCATCCACCGCCAAAGACTTGCCGCCGGGGAGGCGCACCACCATGTCGGGGCGACCGGCTCCGGCGTCGCTCGAGATCGCCGTCTGCAGGTCGAAGTCGACGTAGCGCGTGAGGCCGGCGGCTTCGACGACCCGGCGGAGCTGCGTCTCGCCCCAGACGCCGCGCGTGGTTCCGGAGCGCATCGCGGAGGCGAGCGACTCGGTCGTCACGCGGAGTGCCTCGTCGGCCTCGCGGGACAGGCGCAGCTGCTCGCCGAGCGCGGTGTACTGCTCGACCCGGTCGCGTTCGAGGCCGTCGACCTTGCGCTGCATCGCATCGAGCGTCTCGCGCACCGGGTCGAGGGCGCGAAGGACGGTCTGCTCGCGACGCTCGCGTTCTTCGCGGGCTGCCTGATCCGCGCGCGACTGCCCCACGAGCTCGCGGTACAGGGCGACCTGGTGGTCGAGCTGCGCCTGCACGCCCGCCCGCGCGGTCTCGGCGGCGGCGACGCGGGCGCCGTGGGTTCGCTGCTCTTCAGCGGCGCGGGCCGCGGTCCGCGAAGAACCCACGAACCACCCGCCGACGACGCCCACGACGAGAGCGAGGATCACGAAGACGAGAGCGATGGCATCCATGGGGTCAGCTTGCACCAGACCTCCGACATCGCCGGAAAGACGGGCCGAGAGGCGTCAGGCGACGGCGCGCTCGACCGGCTCCGCCGCGATCTGCGATACACGGACGCCCAGGTGCGCGGCGAGGGCGTGCACGTCGTCGACGCCGGCGCGGCGGGCGCAATCGATCGTGATCTCGGCGCAGGCGACGGCGTCGGCCAGGGCATCGTGGTGGGCGAACGGGGAGCAGCCGGCTTCCTCGGCGACGAGCGGGAGCCGGTAGGAGTCGAGCGTGTAGGTCTTGCGCGACATCTGCACGCTGCACATGTAGCGGTAGGGCGGGCACTCGTCGCCGGTCGCCGCGCACGCCCGGCGCAGCACCGACATGTCGAAACCGGCGTTGTGCGCGACCAGGACGTCGGCTCCCGCGAAGGCGGTGAGGCGCTCGAGTTGCGTCGTCCAATCGGGCGCGTTCACGACATCGGAGGGGTGGATGCCGTGGATCCCGACGTTGATCGGGGCGAAGTGGTCGTGACCTGGCGGTGGCTTGATGAGCCAGGCGGCCGTGGCGACCACGCGGCCGTTCCGGACGCGGGCCAGACCCACCGCGCACGCGGACGCGCCGCTGGAGTTCGCCGTTTCGAAGTCGATCGCGGTGAAGTCCAAAGCCACGACTCCACCCTCACCCGCGCTCCCGTGGGGGCGAAGAGGCGCGCCGGGGTCGGCGGCATCCGGTCTGCCGTTTCGCTCCGGCGGCGGTCGCTGGAACATTCCGCAGAAAGATGCGTGCCGGCGAGGACCGAGGGGTGGCTGCGGTAACCCGACGCCGGCCGAAGTCCCTGCGTCGTGACCGCGGGGCTGGGGAGGACGTGGGGCGGATGCGATGTCGGAGGGGCGGCGTAGGGTCGGGGCATGACCGATCGCGAGAAGTCGACCTCGTTCGGGCAGGCGGCCTCCGCCTACGAATCCGGGCGGCCCGGGTATCCCGCCGAGGCCGTGGCGTGGCTGCTCGAACCCGTGCGCGAGGCCGGCCGCGCGCTGCGCGTCGCCGACGTCGGGGCGGGGACGGGCAAGCTCACTCGCGCGGTCGCCGAGCTCGGCGCCGACGTTGTGGCCGTGGATCCGGATGCCGACATGCTCGCGACCCTGCGCGAGAACGCGCGGGGTGTGCCCACGTTCGTCGGCACGGCCGAGCATCTGCCCCTGCCCGATTCCGGTCTGGACGCCGTCGTCATGGGCCAGGCCTGGCACTGGGTCGACGTCGAGCCGGCGTCGCGAGAGACCGCTCGCGTGCTGCGCAGCGGGGGAGTACTCGGGCTCATCTGGAACATCCGCGACGACCGCGTCGACTGGGTGCGGCGGCTCACCGCGGCCATGGGCGGGTCGAACGCCGAGGTCCTCCTCGCCACAACCGGTCCGCGCGTCGCCGAGCCCTACGGCGAGCTCGAGCATCGTGAATGGTCGTGGGAGAGGCGCATCACCCTGCCGCAACTGCGCGACCTCGTCGTCTCGCGCAGCGACATCATCACGGCCAACCCCGAGAAGCGCGCGGGCATCGAGGCCGCGGTCGACGGGGTCGTGGCATCCGTCCCCGAACTCGCCGACGGAGGCTCCGTCGCCCTGCCGTACGTCACCCACGCCTTCCGCGCACGGCGACCGTGACGCGGTGACCGGGCTCCGAGCCGGGTAACCTGGACTCCCGTGGCTCTTACCATCGGAATCGTCGGCCTTCCCAACGTCGGAAAGTCGACCCTCTTCAACGCTCTGACCAAGAACTCGGTGCTCGCGGCGAACTACCCGTTCGCCACCATCGAGCCCAACGTCGGGGTCGTGAACCTTCCCGATGTGCGCCTGCAGAAGCTCGCCGACGTGTTCGGCAGCGAGCGGCTCATGCCCGCTGCGGTGTCGTTCGTCGACATCGCCGGAATCGTCCGCGGCGCGAGCGAGGGCGAGGGCCTCGGCAACCAGTTCCTCGCGAACATCCGGGAAGCGGATGCCATCGCGCAGGTCGTCCGCGGATTCGCCGACGACGACGTCGTCCACGTCGACGGTTCGGTCAACCCGGCGAACGACATGGAGACCATCAACGCCGAGCTCCAGCTCGCCGACCTCCAGACGCTCGAGAAGGCGATCACCCGGTACGAGAAAGAGGTCAAGGGCAAGAAGCTCGACCCCTCGGTGCTCGAGGCCGCCAAGGCCGCGCAGGACGCCCTCCAGCGTGGCGTGCTGCTGTCGGCATCCGGAATCGACCTCTCGCCGATCCGCGAGCTGGGGCTGCTGACCGCGAAGCCGTTCATCTTCGTCTTCAACGTCGACGAGGCCGTGCTCACCGACCCGTCGCGCAAGGACGAACTCGCCGCTCTGGTCGCCCCTGCGAAGGCCGTCTTCCTCGACGCCAAGATCGAGTCGGAACTCATCGACCTCGACCCCGAGGACGCCGCCGAACTGCTCGCGTCGACCGGCCAGGACGAGTCGGGTCTCGACCAGCTCGCCCGCATCGGGTTCGACACGCTGGGCCTGCAGACCTACCTCACCGCCGGCCCCAAGGAAGCGCGCGCCTGGACGATCCCGCAGGGCGCGAAGGCGCCGCAGGCGGCCGGTGTCATCCACACTGACTTCGAGAAGGGCTTCATCAAGGCCGAGGTCATCTCGTTCGACGACCTCGTCGAGCTCGGCTCGGTCGCCGAGGCCCGCGCGAAGGGCAAGGCCCGCCTCGAGGGCAAGGACTACGTCATGCAGGACGGCGACGTGGTGGAGTTCCGCTTCAACAACTGAGCCGACGGCGCGCGGCCCGGGCCCGCGCGATGAGGGCGGAAGTGTCGACGGGGTGGGCAGCGACCCCGTAAGCTGACGAACCACTTCGGGGGGAGAGGCTCATGGCCATTCAGGTTGATACGTCGGTGGTTCGAGGGGGCGGCGAAGCGTGCTTGCAGCTTGCTGACGACATCGGTCGCGCGTTGGAGTACTTCGATAACCACATCGATAAGGCGCAGTCGTGGGCGGGTGGAGCGTTAATCCAGTGGCTTCTATCGGAGCATAGCTCTTACGCGTCCAGGGTTGACTCCGGGCTTATGCGATCGAAGGCGTTGATGATTGCCTCGGGCGGCGCTCTAGATGATGTAGCTCGGCGCTTCGACGAGAACGAGTACGATGCCCAGGTCAGCGTTCGTGACCTGTTCGATGATCTCGATCCGGGCGTGGCGACGGCGCCCATCGACGGGAGCACAGAGCACCAGAGCATTGCCGTCGGTTCTCCAAGCGCGGCGCTCGTTCCACCCGAGTCTTCCGTAGCTGACCCGGCCTTCGCGGTCGTGTGGAATATCATCAACTGGCCGGACTACATCTCTTTGTCCTATTGGGGTCGGCAGCTTCTGAATGCGATATTTCAGCTCGTTGCGCCGTCCCTTACTGAGGGCCAGGACCTGTTCGAATTCCTCGCGCAGAAGCTCGGCGGCGATTGGGACAAAGTGGCGCTGGCAGGAAGCGCTTTCGGTCATCTCGGAGATTTTTTTGACGGCCTCGCCGGCGAGGTGAACAACCTGGCGGTGGATGTGTTCGCCGCCTGGACCAGCGGAGAGAGCGCCGACCGTGCTGGCGAATACTTTGCAGAACTTGCGGCGGCGTTTGCCGCCCAACCGGAGGTGTACGGCGACCTCGCGTTGAAGTACTCCAATGCGGCGTGGGCAGCTTTCGGAGCGTGTCAGGGCCTGTTGTCTGCGCTCGATGCGGCCGTTGATGCGCTCGTCGTTTTCCTGATGGGATTCGCCTCCGTCGGCGAGGCGCTCGCAGCCATCTTCAGCGGGGGTGCGACAGCCGTACCGGCGGTCGTCTCCGCCGTGATCGCGGTTGTGGAGGCATTTTCGAGTGCGTGGGGCGCCATGATGACCACGCTCTCGCTGACAATCGCGGCCGGAGCGACCCTCGGCTCCGCCACCACCAACATCGAGTTCGTCTCTCTCCCGGAGGTCTGACATGAATCTTCCTGATGTGTCCGCGGCGCTGCTGCGCACGACCGACGACGACTTCGCATCGAATCTGAAGAAACGATTGCTCGCGCTCGCCGACGCGACCGAGGACGAGGCGTATGCCAGTCGATTACGGCTAATTGCCAACGGCAAGCGACCCCTTCGGACGCTCCTTCACGATCCTCAATGGCGCGAATCGTTCGACTCCCGCATCCCCGAAACCGTGAAGTTGGCTGCAATGGAGCCGGAGCAACGCCGCGCGCTGGACGAAGCCGTCGAACAAGCTCGTCGTCGCACGGTGATGCCGACGCGAGAGGAAGTCGCTTCGGATGTCGCCGACGTCATGCGCCGTGCTACTGCCACTCGGGACGCAATCAATGACGATGAGCGCAGTGGCTGGCAAGTCGTCCGCGATACGGCTATCGATACGAACAACCCCGCAGCGTTCGAGCGATGAGTCCCGAAACGTCGTTCATTGCGCGTTACGACGAGGCAAAGCGTGCAGCGGTTGAAGACACTCTTCAGAAGGTGGTGCGGGCTCAAGGCATCGCGGCGATCGCTCTGGCAGTCGTTTGGGGATTCGTCACGTTGCTGCCGATCGCGGTCGTGGCCGCGGACGGACAGGTGACCGCGGCACTCGTGCTCGCGGTGACGCTCGTGGTCCCTCTGGCCATCGGCGCGTTGGGCGTGCGCCAGCTCAGGCGGCGGCCGCGTATGCCCGAGATCGCGGTCGCGATCACCCCGACGAGCGTGCAGTTCCCCGCCCTCGAACGACCGTCTGCTCTTGCTCCCCGGGTGCGTGCTGAGCAGTGGGTCCGCGAAGGCACGACCGCCGAGATCCGCCCGGCATCCGGTCTGTTCCAGGCGCCCCTGGTCGTCTTCACTCGGCAGGACGGCGGCAAGCTCCGGCGACGAACGGTCTCCGCCGAGAACCTGGATATCGATCCGCGGATCCTCGTCGATGCGCTCGGCGGGACGGCTTCCGCGTAGCGGGTGTTTCGCGGGGCTGCCGAGAGCGTGTGCGAAATCGCGGCGGCCACTGCAGCGAGTGATGGCAGGTGCTGCGAGCGGCGTGCGCTGCTTCTCGGAACGGCTCATTTACCCGCCGAACGGGACCCTGCACGCAGCGGCTGGGCGCCCGAAGCACGCTCGGTCTGGCGGCGCACTAGCCTTGCGCACATGATCAGGCACAACAGTGCGTCGCTGTGCGTGTACAGCGACAAGTACAGCGTGGCGCAAATCACCGAGATGCTCGGAGTGGAGCCGGAACGCTCGGGAGACATCGGTGACCCGACGCCGTCCGGGCGCGCCGGTCGGAACCTCACGCCGCCTTACGCGAGGTATCAGCGCACGTTCTGGTGCCTGCGCGAAGACGCGGACGACACGGACGCCGAGGATCAGACCGGCTTCTCCGCTGTGCGGAAGGTGGTCGATCGGGTGCTTCCCGTCGCCCACAAGCTCGCCGACCTTCGAAACGACGGAGAGACGATCATCTGGTGGTCGGGCGACTCCGACAGCACGCAGGGAGGCTTCGTCCTAGAAGCGGACCTTCTCGCGAAGATCAGTGTCCTCGGATGCCATCTCTACGGCACCACGTTCCTCGGCGAGGAAGGGTCGGGCACGTGACCACCATTCCCGAGCCCGCCCGCATCGACGATCTCGCCGCCTTCGCCGCGGCCAACGGCTGGACGTCCCAGCCGACCGCCGAGCCTCCCGCGCTCTCGGGTGACATGTGGGAGTACGCCACGGCGGGCAACGTCCAGGACCGCATCGCCGGCGCGGACTGGGAGGCCGGCCGGATCGTCGGCGGGGCGAGAAAGGCCGAAAACGTTCGCCAGAACGGCATCTTCACCATTCGGACGAGCGTGTCGGTCAACGTGCCGGTGAGGAGCATCAACCTCGGCTACCTGGCAATCCGACTGCCCCGGCACCTGCCGCACTTCGTGCTCGATGCGCGGAGCAACGACGGCATCCTGTCATCGCTCCAGCACCGACCGCAGCGGGGGCAGCGACTCTCTCTCGAGGGCGACTTCGACACGCACTTCCACCTCTTCGCGCCGAAGGGCTACGAGCGCGATGCGCTCTACGTCTTCACGCCCGATCTCATGGCGCTGCTGATCGACGAGACGGGCGACCTCGACGTCGAGGTGCGTGACGACATGCTGATCGTGTACCGGCCCGGCGGGTTCGACCTCCACGATCCCGCGGTCTGGGAGCGCTTCGCGCGCATCCGGGCCACGGTGGGCGCGAAGGCGTGGACCCAGACCGACGGGTACAGCGACGATCGGGCAGCGCCGGGGCTGTCCGCATCCGTCGGTCCGGAGGGGCGCCGACTGAAGCGCAGTCTGCCGCGATGGGTGTGGATCGGGATCGGAATCGCCGCCGCTGCCCTGCTCGTTCCGGTGGGGGTGCTGATCACGGTGTTCAGCGTGGCGAACCCCCTCTGACGCGGCGTCAGGCCCCCACGGCTGCCCGCGCGCGGCGCGCGAGCTCGGTGCCGTCGATACCCGGCCAGCCGTGCAGGCCCTCGGCGTGCGAGGCGGGAAGCGCGTCGGCGCCCCACACGGCGCCCGCGAGCGAGCCGGCGATGGCCGCGACCGTGTCGGTGTCGTTCCCGCCGCGCACGGCGCGCTCGATCGCGTCGAGCGGCGTCGCCGCGCCCGAGACGGCGGCGAGGGCGCCCTGGAACGCCCGGACGATCCACCCGTTCGCCTGTTCGAAGTCCCGCGGATGCCGGCCCTCGGTCGCGTCGATGAGATCGCCCCACCGACCGCGGCGCTCGGCGGGCACGAGATCGAGCTGCGCGCGCATGTCGAGTTCCCCGGTCAGGATGCCGTGGCGGATCGCCCCGCACCACAGAGCGCACGCGTCGAGGTTGTCGTCCTCCCAGTGGGTGAGGCGAGCGACGGCGCCGGCGGCCGCGGCGAGATCCTCGCGCGGGCGATCGAGATAGCCGAGGGCGACGGGACCCGTGCGCATGAGCGAGCCGTTGCCTCCGCTGCGACCCGACGCGTCGTGCACGGCGCGGGATGCCGCGGTGATGGCATCCATTACTCCGCCGGCGGGGATGCGGGACAGGACCTGGCGCGTCTGGGCACCGACGTCGAGGGCCTCGCGCGCCCACTCCTTCCAGCGGTGCACGATCGTCTCGAGCGAGGAGGGGTCTTCGAGGCGGTGTCCGGCGGCGAGTTCGTCGAGGATCGGAACGGCCATGCTCGTGTCGTCGGTCCACTCGCGCTCGCCGTGGCCGAAATGCCCGCGTCCGAACGCGGGCACGACCTCGTCGGCGAGGGCAGGGCCGAACTCGTAGGCGGAGCCGAGGGCGTCGCCCGCGGCCGAGACGAGGACGGCGCCGATGGCGCGATCGACCTGTGCGGGGGAGGGGGCGCTCATGACCTCAGCCTAGGAGCGACGTCTCTTCTCAGACGCGTGCAGCGCTGAGGGCGCTCGGTGAAAGCTCGACGAGACCTTCCCCGGGCGTCCACCGCCACCTCGTGCCGAGGCCATCGGCGTACTCCAACCGGGTGATGGAGCGATCGCCGGCGACGGTGAAGGGGTCGAGAACGTCAGCCTCGCGGACTGGTCGGGGAATACCGTCCCAGGAGGATTGCAGGGCGAGCCCTCGGTTCTGGACGAAGAACTGTCCGGGCGGCAGCACCTTCATGCGGATGATGTGGGTGTTCTCGCCCGGGCCAGCCACGTGAACTTCGACGTCGTAGAACACGGCCGACGTCGGGCTCTGGTTCGAGACGACGACCCCGTATCGGCGACCGCTTTCATCTCGGTCGGCCGCCCACCATGAGGCGACGCTGCCCGCCAACTGGCGACGGTCGCGCGCTCGGTCGACCTCGTCTCGTTGGGCTTCGCGCGTAGCCGAGTCGCGCGCGGAGGCGACGGCCTCTTGACGCGTCTCGTCAGCGGTCCTGTTCGCGGCGAGCGCGACGCGGAGCGCGAAGATACTCAAGATGCACCCCAGGACGGCGGCGAGCGCCGCGACCCAATCGGCGAGGGTTCCGGGTTCGAGCGGGAGTGGCGACATGCCCCTCACGTTAGGGCGAGGCGCCGGTCCGGGGCGAGGAGATGCACTGTATTTCACCCGGGGCATCCGCGCGTTTCACCCGCAAAGGGGGATCAGATGTCGCTGTAGTCGTTCGCCGGCAGGATGAGTAGCGTCACCGCGTCGCCGTCGAGCACGAGCATCACGTACTCGCGCCCCACCTCGCCCGGGCGTTGGAGGGACTGCGTCCCCGGTACGTCGCGCGTGTCGAGGCGCAGCGCGGTGGAGTCGAAGCCCTCCGTGGCGCCCGCCGCGACCGCCTCGGCGCGGGTCGAGCCGACACCGATGCCGCCCGTGGTGACGACCGGGTGGCCGGACACCGTGGGCGTGGTCGCGCGGACGGTGGCGCCGCGGGTGGATCCGTCATTGGGTACGGTCACGGTGAATCCCGGCCAGGTGAGCGCGGTGAGCTCGAGGGTGCCGCCGTAGGGGCCCTCGACCGCCGACTGCGTGGGGGCCGTGCCGAGCGCCGCCGTCCACGCGTCGACGGAGTTCAGCGAGTACTCGAGGGTCGACCCCGCGGCGATCGAGGCGCTGTCGAGAGAGACGATCAGGACGGCATCGCTCGCCGGGGCTGCCGCGTCGCCCGTGGGTGAGACCGTCGGAGTGGGCTTCTCCGACGGGGTGAAGGCGGGCGTCGGCGAAGCCGCTTCCGTCGGCTCGGGGGAGGGCTGCGGGACGCACGCGCTCAGACCGAGGGCCAGAACGGCCGTGAACGTCAGAAGGGGGACTGTTCGCCTCATAGACGAACGCTATCGGCCCCGCGGTTGGTCTTCAACGAGCCCCGGACGCGCCGCGGTCGATGACACCGCGAGGGTTCGGCATCCGGTCGACTCGTTCCCGGGGAAGCGGGCGTCCTCGGTGCTCAGCCCAGCTCGCTCGGGTGCGTCAGCCGCCACCACAGGGACGGCTCCTCGATCGCTCCCTTGATCTTCACCTCGGCCGACGTCGTCTGCGGCCCCGCGGTCCACGTGACCGAGCCGACGACCTCGCCGTCGGCGTAGTTCTGCGGGGTCGTGGTGTCGAGGGTGACCGAGACGGGTGTGTCCGACCACGTACGGAGTTTGGTCGTCTTGGCCAGCACGAGCGACGCGCTCGAGCCCCACGGGGTCGAGATGGTGCCGAGGTCGTCGCCGACCGTGCCGAGCGGGATGTCGTGGAAGCCGTCGCTGATGCTCTGGAGGAGGTTGCGGACGTCCGCGTCGGTGCTGTCGTGGGTCTCGCCACCCAGTCGCGCGCCCGTGATCTGCAGGGGAGAACCGATTCCCACGTCGAGTGACGAGGTGAACAGCAGGTTGAAGGTGCCGTCGCCGAGGTTGCCGGTCTTCAGACCCGTGATGCCGAGGGTCCCCAGCAGGTCGTTGGTGTTGGTGACCGTGCCGGCGCCGGTGATCTGCGCCGATCGGGTGCCGGCGATCTGGGCGATGACCGGGTTCGCCTCGGCCAGTTTCGCGAGCGCCAGCAGATCGCTCGGGGTGCTGGCGTTGCGGGAGTCGATGCCCGTGGCATCCACGATCCGGGTGTCGTTCAGACCGTTCTTGCTCAGCCACGATCGAGCCGCCGACACGTACGCCCCCTCGGAACCAAACCCCCACCGGGCGATGGCGACGGCGTAGTTGGCGGCCGAGGGCAGCAGCATGGTCGTGAGCGAGTCGTGCAGCGACAGCTTCAGTCCGTCGGGCATCGGCGCGATGACCGCGCCCTGCACGTAGAACTGGTCGTACAGATCGGTGTCGGCCTCGGTGTACGAGATGGTCGGCCCGGGGTCGGTCGGCCCGCTCAGCGGGTGGGCGTCGAGGACGACCAGGGCGGTGACGAGTTTCGAGATGCTCGCGAGGGAGCGCGAGTCGTTCCCTCCCGACGCGGCGAAGGACTGGGCCGCATCAGGGCCGAGGTAGTCGGCGCCTCCGTCGACGCGCAGCAGAGTCTCGCCTCCGGCGGGGAGGGCGAGGGATGCCGCCGCCCCGGCGTTCGCGGCAGGAGCCTGGGAAGTGACGGTCGGGGCAGGTAGAGCGGCGGACGAGGCCCACCACACGTAGCCACCGCCCCCGCCGAGGATGAGGAGGGTGACGACGAGGAAGACGATGAGGACGACGCGCCCGGCGCGACCGCTCGGCTGCGGCTCTCGCGGTGCTTCCTCGAGGAGGTCGCCGAAATCGGCGAGCGTGCTCACGAGATATCTCCAGGGTCCCCCACGTCTCGAACCTATTGGTTTCTCTTCCCCACCACGACCTGAAATTCAAGCCCCCCTTTTCTCCGGAGGTCGGCGGCTTACCGTGTACGCACATCGGGAGATACCCGAAGACCACACGGGAGGAGCCGACTATGGGACTCGACGACAAGATCAAGAACGCTGCGGAGAACATCGCTGGCAAGGCGAAGGAAGCCACGGGCAAGGCGACGGACAACGAGCGCCTCGAGGCCGAAGGTCAGGCTGACCAGACCAAGGCCCATGCCAAGCAGGCCGGCGAGAACGTCAAGGACGCCTTCAAGTAAGTCGCCCTCCCCGAAATGCCCCGATCCGTGTGGATCGGGGCATTTCGTCTGTTCGGATGAAATCCGGCGGAGGGGATGCCGGGGTGCCGGGGCCGCGGCCGGGATAATGGCGACATGACCGCTGCCGTTCCCACCGAGACCCCCACCGTGGTCTCGGGCACCCCCGTCGTCCTCCGCGCACACGGCTACGAAGCCGCGATCGCGAGCGTCGGCGCCTCCCTCCGCTCCCTGACGTACGAGGGCCGCGACCTCGTCGTTCCCTTCGATGCCGACGAGCTCCGTCCCGGCTACCGGGGGACGACGCTCGCCCCCTGGCCGAATCGCGTGGTCGACGGCATCCACCACTTCGACGGCGTCGAGCACCAGCTGCCGCTGACCGAGCCGAACCGCGGGCACGCGCTGCACGGGCTGCTGTCATGGGTCGACTGGAACATCCTCGAGGCGTCCGATGACGCCGTCACCCTGACCGCGACCGTCACCGCGCAGGCCGGGTACCCCTGGTGGCTCGTCGTCTCGACCACCTACCGCCTTGCGGCGAACGGCCTCACGCAGACCGTCCGCGCCACGAACCTGTCGGACACACCGGCGCCTTGGGGCACGGGACCCCACCCGTACCTCGTCGCGGGCCCCGCGACCCTCGACGAGTGGACGCTCGGCCTGCCCGCCGACACCGTTCTCGAAGTCACCCCCGATCGGCTCGCGCCGGTGGCACTGGCATCCGTCACCTCCGACGCCGAGCGCTTCGACTTCCGCGACGAGCGGGTGCTGGGTGCCGTCGAGATCGACCACGCCTACACGGGACTGATCCGGGATGCCGACGGCCGCGCGACCGTCACGCTCACCGATCCCTCGGGCACCGGCGTCGAGATGAGCTGGGCGGGGGAGTGCGCCTGGGTGCAGATCCACACCGCCGATCTGCCGGACGGTCCCGGCACGCCCGGTCATCGCGCCGGCCTCGCCGTCGAACCGATGACCTGCGCACCCGACGCGTTCAACGACGACGCCTACGACTTCGACACGGGCGTCGTCTCGCTCGACCCCGGAGCCTCGCACGACGCCGAGTGGACCATCTCGGCGCGCTGAGACCCTGCCAACGACAGAACCGCCCCGGAGTGATCCGGGGCGGTTCTGTTCATGTGGGTGGTCCGTCGGTCAGAGGACCTGGGCCCCGCACATCCCGCAGTCGCCACCCGCGGAGACCTCGACGAAGCAGTCGGGGCACATCGCGCGAGTGGGGCGGTCGGTGATCGGGGTGGGCTTGAGGCTCGGCGCGCGACGCTCCTTGGGAGTGGACGCGGCACGGGCGCGGCGGGCCTCGATGGTCGGGGCTGGCGGCGGCGGCGGGGCGGCCGGCTTGTGCGCCTCGCAGTAGAACCGCACGAACCCGCCGTGGTGCTTGGGGTGGCGGTGCTTCACGGCCCACAGCTCGGTGCGCTCGTACAGCGGACCGTCAGTGCCGCAGGCGACGCAGCGGGTGGCTTCGCCCGGGACGACCTCGGAGACGAGCACGGGAGCATCGAAGCGGATGGCATCTCGCCAGTCCTGCGACGAAACGATCTTCATGGGGGACCCTTCTCGGGCGGTTCGGGCCGCCCACCCTCAACGGTACGCTCCTCCCCACCCCCGCGGGGACCGGAATCGTGCGCAGAAGGGGTGGACACCGGCCGCGGGCCCCCGGATAGGTTGGAGGGAATTCCCCCGTACCGCGGTTCGCGGTACCCGTCGAAGGAGAAGTATGGAACTCGCCGCCCTCGGAGCCATCGGCGTCATCGCCGCCATCGTCGTGGTGGTCGCGATCGTCGTGATGATCGTGCTCAGCCTGGTGATCCGCGGCTGGTACCGCGTCGCGAAGGCCGACGAAGCGCTGGTCATCGTCGGAAAGCGGCAGAAGAGCGCCGACGGCGAGTCCTCGCGCATCACCGTGATCACGGGCGGCGGCGCGATCGTCAACCCGCTGACGCAGCGCGGCGAGATGATCTCGTTGCGCGCGCGCCAGATCAAGATGGAGCCGACCGCGCAGTCGTCCAACGGCGTCACCGTCAACGTCAGCGGCGTGGCCCTGGTCAAGATCGGATCCGACCCGGAGTCGGTGCGCCGCGCGGCCGAGCGTTTCGCCTCGCAGGACAAGGCGATCGAGCAGTTCACGACCGAGCAGCTCGAGGGTGCGCTGCGTGGTGTCGTCGCGACGCTGACCGTCGAAGAGCTGATGCGCGACCGCCAGCGTCTCTCGGACCAGATCGCCGAGGGCATCAAGGCCGACCTTTCGTCGCAGGGCCTGATCCTCGACTCGTTCCAGATTCAGGGCGTCACCGACACCAACGGGTACATCTCCGCCCTCGGTGCGACCGAGGTCGAGCGCGTCAAGCGCGAGGCGGAGGTCGCCCGCATCAACGCGGTCCGCGAGATCCGCGCGCGCCAGATCGCCACGGACGAGGCCAACCTCATCGAGCAGACCAAGCTCGACAAGAACAGCGCCGCGGCCAAGGCCGAGGTCGGTCGCGCCAATGCCGAGGCCGAGCAGGCCGAGGCACTGACCCGCGCCGAGCGCCGCCAGGCCGTCCTGCAGCAGGAGGCCCAGAACACGCAGGCCCGCCTGGAATCCGAGGTCTCCCGCGTCGCCGACGCCGACCTCTACCAGCGCCAGAAGGATGCCGACGCCGAGGCCTACGCGCAGATCAAGGCCGCCCAGGCCCGCGCCGAGATCGCCGAGCAAGAAGCCGCCGCCGTGCGCGTGCGCGCCGAGGCCGACGCCCAGGCCGTCCGCCTGGCCGGTGAAGCCCGCGCCGAGGCGATCCGCGCCGAGGCCGAGGCGCTGTCGCACAACCAGGAGGCCCTGCTCGCGCAGCGCGCCCTCGAGGCCCTGGTGCCGATGATGGCGGAGTTCGCCAAGGGCTACGACCGCGTCGGCAACATCACCGTCCTCGGCGGCGAGGGCGCCAGCGGTCACCTCGCGACGGAATCGGCGACGGGCCTGCGCTCGTCGTTCGAAGCGGTCAAGGCGGCGACGGGCATCGACCTGACGCAGATCATTCAGGGGCGCGTCGTCGCGGACGCGTTCACGAACCCCCAGCACGCCGGCGAATCCGCCCAGACGCGCTCGTACCCGGCCCCGACCACGCCCCCGGCGTCGTCGGAGTCGTGATCGGATCGACCGGTGCCTGAGGCACCCGAGGTCGAGGCGCTCGCGCTCTTCCTGCGCGAGCGCCTGACCGGTCGCACTGTGACGGGTGTCGAGCTCGTCGAGGGCCGGGCGCTGAAGACCCGAGCGCGGCCGCTCGACGAGATCGTCGGTCGTACCGTGACCGCGGTGACCCGCCACGGCAAGCACATCGACCTCGATCTCGACGGTGTGCACCTGGGTCTGGGCTTCGGGCGGGCCGGGTGGGCGACCTGGAGTGACGGGCCCGCGGACGACGACGCCCCCGCGGGAGCGGCTGTCATCGCGCGGATCGTGTTCGACCACGGCATCCTGGGCATCACTGATGCCGGGGAGTGGCTGTCGGTGCAGCTCCACGTCGTCGATGCCGCCGACGAGGTGCCCTCGGTCGCGAAACTCGGACCGGATGCCGCGGACTTCGGCTATTCGCGAGACAAGCTCGCCGAAGCCCTCGGGCTGCGGCGCAAGCAGCTCAAGGCGCTGTTGCAGGAGCAAGAGACGCTCGCGGGCATCGGCAACGCCTACTCGGACGAGATCCTCTTCGCCGCGCGACTGTCGCCCACCGCCCACGCCGCAGCCCTCAGCGACGATGACATCACCCGGTTGCACCACGCGCTGCACGACACCCTGACCGCTGCCGTCATCGCACGTCGCGGAGTCCCGATCGCCGAGCAGAAGGCCGCGAAGGTCGCGTCGATGCGCGTGCACGGGCGTACGGGAGAGCCCTGCCCCGATTGCGGCGGGGTGATCGAGGACATTCCCGGCACGAAGGGCGGCGGGCAGTGGTGCCCGTCCTGCCAGACGCTGCCCGCGGACGCCTGAGCGGCGCGCCCCGGCGCGCAGCCCGTGTGAGGGGTCGATACGTGTCGCCCCGCGCGTCGCTCGGCGACACGTTCTGACCCCTCGGGCGGCGGGGACGACGAAGGGGCCCCGCACCGAAGTGCGGGGCCCCTCGTCGCGGAATGCTCAGGCGGTCTGGCCGGAGTGCTTTCCTTCGGCGACCTCTTCGACGAGCTTCGCGTTGAACGCGGGCAGGTCATCGGGGTTACGACTCGAGACCAAGCCCTGGTCGACGTGCACCTCTTCGTCGACCCACGTGGCACCGGCGTTGCGCAGGTCGGTCTGCAGCGTGGGGTAGCTCGTGAGCGTGCGGCCCTTGAGCACGTCGGCCTCGGTGAGGATCCATCCGCCGTGGCAGATGACGGCGACCGGCTTGTGCTGGTCGAAGAAGCCACGGGTGAACGACACGGCGTCCTCCACGATGCGGATGTCGTCGGCGTTCTGCACGCCGCCGGGGAGCACGAGGGCGTCGAAGTCGCCCGCCGAGGCGCCGGAGACGGAGAGGTCGACCTTCTGCTCGTGGCCCTTCTCGCCGCTGATGCTGTCGTCGTTCGGCGAGACGAGGACCGCCTCGGCTCCGGCGGAGGTCACGGCCTCCCACGGGCTGGTCAGCTCGCTGTCTTCGAATCCGTCGGTGGCGAGGAACGCGATGCGTTTTCCGGTGAGGTCGGTCATGGGAAGCCCTTCTTTCTCGATCGGGGGTGCTTCCACGCTATGAACCGGGCGAGACGAAGAGACGGGGGTTGCGGATGCCGGACCCCGGCGTTACCTGAACCGCGCGGCCCCCGCGCTCGCGCGCAGGCGTAGCATGGAGCGCATGTCCGCTGACACCACCTCTGACACCACCGCCGCGTCGAAGCCGCTGATCGCGCTGCTCAACGCTCCCGGTGTCGAGACCGACACCACAGAGAAGCCTTCCGCGTCGCAGTGCTGCGGCGGCGGTTCCTGCTCGCTCTGATTCCGTGCTGGTGCGTGTCGCGCTGGCCCTCGCCGCCGTGAGCGCCCTGGCGCTGCGCCGGCGCGTGTCGTCTTGATTTCGCGCCGTGGCTTTTCGCTCTGACGTCAGCCAGCGCTTGTCACGCTGAACGCTCGCTTCGCGTGTCGCATCGACGCCGCGTCGGCGCGTGCCTCAGTGCGGCGCCGCGCAGGACGGCTGCAGACCCTCCGCCCGTCCCGGGTCGGGGAGCTGGCGTGTCTCGCAAGACCGGGCGGGCGCGGGCGCGCCCACCCGGTGCCGAGGTCAGTGTGCGGCGACAGGCGCGTCGGCGTCTTCGGCCTCCGTCGGTTTGCGGACGAAGCACGCGAGGACGACCGCTGCGGTGGCGATGACCGCGCCGACGATGAACGAGGCGTGGACGCCCGACGCGACGGCTCCGGCCTGATCGACACCACCGGCGAGAGCGGCGCTGGAGAACACGGTCATGATGGCCACGAAACCGGCCGTACCCGCCGCGCCGGCCACCTGCTGCGCGGTGCCCACCACGGCACTGCCGTGCGAGTACAACCGGCGGGGGAGCGAGCCGAGCGCGGAGGTCATCAGCGGTGTGAAGACGAGGCCCAGCCCGAGGTTGAGAGCGAGGTACACCGTCACGATCCACCAGATGGGCGTGTCCTGACCGAAAGTGAGCGCCATCGTCCACAGCACCGCGGCCGCGATCAGCATGCCGGGGATGACGAGCGGGGTCGGCCCGAAGCGGTCGAAGAGGCGGCCGACGATCGGGGCCATCACGCCCATGAGCACGCCACCCGGAAGCAGCATGAGACCCACCGTGAGGCTGCTGAGACCGAGCGCCTGCTGCAGGAAGATCGGCAGCAGGATGAGCGAGCCGAAGAGCGCGGCCATCACGATCGCGACCAGCGGCACAGCGAGACGGAACGACGAACTCTGGAACACACGCAGGTCGAGAAGAGCGGAGTCGGAGCGCTGCAGGCGGAGCTGACGGATCACGAAGACGGTGACGAAGACCGCGCCGACGGCGAGGGGGATCCACACCGGAACGGACGAGTGCCCGGATGCCGACTCGCCGATGGCACTGAGGCCGTAGACGAGACCCCCGAAGCCGATCGCCGACAGGACCACGGAGAGCACGTCGAATCGTGCGTCGGGACGGGTCTGGGTGACGTTGCGGACCCAGCGGGCACCGAGCGCGATGGCCACCAGGGCGATCGGGAGGATGAGCCAGAAGATCGCGTGCCAGGTGAGAGCCGACAGGATGAGGCCGGACACGGTCGGGCCCACCGCGGGAGCGACGGCGATGACGATCGTGACGACGCCCATGACCCGACCGCGCTTGTTCGCGGGGACCAGGTTCAGGACGGTGGTGAACAGCAACGGCATCATGACGCCCGTGCCCATCGCCTGGACGATGCGGCCCGCGAGCAGGACGCCGAAGGCCGGAGCGAGTGCGGCGACGAGGGTACCGAGAGCGAAGATGCCCATCGCGCTGAAGAAGACGACGCGGATGGGGAAGCGCTCGAGGAGGAAGCCGGTCAGGGGGATGACGACGGCCATCGTCAACAGGAACGCCGAAGTGAGCCACTGTCCGGTGGCGGCGCTCACGCCGAAGTCGGCCATGATCGCGGGCAGAGCGACGGACATCGTGGTCTCGTTGAGGATGACGACGAACGCGGCGACGACGAGCAGAGCGATGACGGGGCCGGGGCGGGGCGCGGGCGCCGCGGGTGCGGCGGCGTGGGGTCGGGAGACGGGAACGGTGCCGGTGGCGGCCATGACGAGGTCCTTTGCGTGCGGGGGGCTTCGTGGCGCCACGGAGGGCGACTGCGAGGGTCACAACGGAGGTGCGGCCCGGGTTATTCCGACGGCGGGTCCACGGATCGGAGGAGACCCGCTCGCGACCCTATCGGGTGCCCCCGACACCGCCGGAGCCGGAGCCGGTGTCGGTGGTCGGACGTAGGCTGACGATCATGAGCATGGGGATGGGCGGGAGTATGTTCCGCGGCGTGGATGCCGAGGTGCAGCGCCGTCGCAACGCGCAGGCCCCGCGCGTGGCCCACCTCGGTCGCCGCGTCGTCGACCTGTTCCGGCCCTACCGCGGTCGCATCGTCTTCACCGCGCTCCTCGTCGTGGTGGGCGCGGCCGTCGCCGTCGTCCCGCCGCTGCTGGTGCAGCGGATCTTCGACGACGCGTTGTTCCCCGTCGACGGGTCGAGCCCCGACCTCTCACTGCTCGCCTTCCTGGTCAGCATCATGATCGGACTCTTCCTGGTCTCGGCGGCCCTCAACGTGGGCCAGACCTGGCTCACCGCAACGGTCGGCAACCGGGTCACCGGAGATCTGCGCACGCGTTTGTTCGATCACCTCCAAGACATGGAGCTCGGCTTCTTCACCCGCACCAAGACGGGCGTCATCCAGTCTCGTCTGCAGAACGACGTCGGCGGTGTCTCGGGCGTGCTGACGAACACGGTCACGAGCATCCTCGGAAACGCCGTGACGGTCATCGCGTCGCTGGTGGCGATGATCCTCATCGACTGGCGACTGACCCTGATCGCGGTCGCGCTCATGCCCTTCCTCCTCTTCGTGCAACGCCGCGTGGGCCAGGTGCGGGCGCGCATCGCGGGCGAGACGCAGGAGTCGCTGTCGGAGCTGTCGGCGATCACGCAAGAGACCCTGAGCGTCTCCGGCATCCTGCTGTCGAAGTCGTTCAACCGCCAGCGCACGGAATCCGCCCGCTTCGACGCCGAGAACGACAATCAGGTCCGTCTGCAGGTACGCCGGGCCATGAGCGGCCAGGGCTTCTTCGCCGTGGTTCAAGTGATCATGTCGAGTGTTCCCGCGGTCATCTACCTCGTCGCGGGGTACCTCATCGGAGGCGGCGCGGGAGCGATCACGGCAGGAACGATCGTGGCGTTCACCACCGTGCAGGCTCGGTTGCTCATGCCGTTGATGGGGCTCATGCGCGTCGCGCTCGACGTGCAGACCTCGTCGGCGCTGTTCGCCCGCATCTTCGAGTACCTCGACCTGCGTCCCGCGATCGTCGACGAGCCCGACGCGCGGCCCGTCTCGGCCGCTCCGGGACCGGTGGGGCGCATCGAGTTCCGCGACGTCGAGTTCCGCTACCCCGACGCCCCCGCGCAGGCGCGGCCCACTCTCGACGGCGTCTCGTTCACGGTGGAGCCCGGCCAGCACGTCGCGTTCGTCGGCCCATCGGGCGCAGGCAAGACCACGATCCTCTACCTGACTCCGCGCATGTACGAGGCAACCGGGGGAGCGGTGATGTTCTCGGGCGCCGACGTGCGCACCCTCGACCGGGCCTCGATCATCGACGAGATCGGCATCGTCTCGCAAGAGACCTACCTGTTCCACGCGACCGTTCGCGAGAACCTGCGCTACGCCCGGCCCGACGCCACAGACGCCGAGATCGAGGCCGCGTGCCGCGCGGCGAACATCCACCACGTCATCGCCTCGTTCGAGGCGGGCTACGACACCATCGTGGGCGAGCGCGGCTACCGTCTGTCGGGCGGAGAGAAGCAACGCATCGCGATCGCGCGCGTGCTGCTGAAGGACCCGCCGGTCCTCCTGCTCGACGAGGCGACGAGCGCCCTCGACACGGTGTCGGAGCGCATCGTGCAAGAGGCCCTCGAGACGGCCTCGCACGGACGCACGACCCTGTCGATCGCGCACCGCCTGTCGACGGTCATCGGCGCCGACCGAATCCACGTGGTGGATGCCGGCCGCATCGTCGAATCGGGAACGCACAGCGAGCTGCTGGCCCAGGGCGGCCTGTACGCGAGCCTCGCGGCCGAACAGCTCGCGGCGTCGTTCGTCCTCGCCGAGGAGCAGCTCGACGAAGCGGGCCTCGCCCGTGCCGCCCTTCCCGCGCGACGCGCCGACGAGGCACCCGACTGAGGCGCCCGCCATCAGACCGGACGGGCGCGGGTCCGCCGCGTGCACAACGGCGGAGCTTTCCAACCGCGCGCCGTGTAACGGCATCCGCCATCGGCGTGTCGGGCGGAGCTCCGCGGTTTTGCCCCGGGCGGGCGTCAGCCGGGCAGGGTCTCGACGAACGCCTCGAGCGCGATGCGGTACGCGGGGTCGGGGTGCGACTCGGCGATGCGCTCGAGCGGCGGCAGGTCCAGGGTGCGGATCAGCGCCCCGCGTTCCCGCACGGCCGCGTCGGCTCCGGCGGCCTGCAGGACCGCGATGCCCTCACCGAGAGCGTCGAGGTAATCGCGCAGGATGTCGAGTTCGCTGAGTCGCTGGGTGATCGACCCGCCCTCGCGGCGCTGGCGCCAGTCGACCACGACGTCGGGGATGACGTCGAACCCCGCCGCAAGCGTGTACATGCGCTGCGTGAGGACCTGGTCTTCGTAGTAACGCCCCTCGGGGAACCGCAGGTCGTGCTCGCGCCAGAAGGCGGTGCGGCTCATCTTCGACCACGCCACGATGTTGCCCGAGGCGGCGGGGTGCTCCGCGAGCGTCGTGCGCTCACGGGCGGGATCGGTGGATGCCGACACCCAGGGCTGCACCTCTCCGGCGACGTAGGCGGGGGTGTCGGCATCCGGTCGCAGACGTACGTAGGCGCCCACCACGAAGTCGCTGCCGGTGCGATCGAGCGTGTCGGCCAGGCGCGAGAGGGCGTGGGGGCGCATGACGTCGTCGGCGTCGAGGAACGCGGTGTACGGGGTGTCGACCCGTGCGAGGCCGGTGTTGCGGGCAGCTCCGAGCCCCCGCCGTGAGGTGTGCCGCTCGAGGCGGAACCGCGGGTCGGCGGAGGCGGCGTCGGCGAAGATGCGCGCTGTGTCATCGTTCGAGGCGTCGTCGACGAGGATCGCGCTCCAGTGCGGGTGCGTCTGCGCCCGCAGGGAGTCGAGGGCTTCCTCGGCGAAGGCGGCGACGTCGAACCCGGGGACGATGACGGTGACGGGGGTGGAACTCACCCGCGCGATCCTACGGCGGTGACGGCGGTGGCGACGGCATCTGCCACGTCGTCGAGAGAAGCGGTGAGACCGTGCGGGAGAGTGAACCGCACGGCGGTGCGGGCGTCGTCGTGCGCGACGCCGATCGCGAGCAGCACGTGCGACGCCTCGTCGCTGCCGGCCGCGCACGCGGATCCGCTGGAGGACACGATGCCGCGCCGCTCTAGCTCGAGCAGCACGGTCTCGCCGTTGGTGCCGGGGAAGACAAAGCTCGCCGTCCCGGGGAGGCGATGCGTCGGGTGACCGGTTAGACGCGCGCCGGGAACGAGGGCGAGCACGCGGGCGATGAACGCGTCGCGCAGGGCGCCGACCCGGGCGACCTCGTTGGCCCTTTCGGTCTCGGCGAGGGTGAGGGCGGTGGCGATCCCCACGGCTCCGGCGACGTCGGGGGTGCCCGAGCGACGGCCGCGCTCCTGCCCGCCGCCGTGCAGCAGCGGCTCGAACGGCAGGCGTCCGCGCACGGCCAGGATGCCCGTGCCCTTCGGGGCGCCGAGCTTGTGCCCGGCGATGGTGACGGCATCCGCCCCCGTCCCCGACAGCGGCAGCCACCCCGCAGCCTGCACGGCGTCGAGGTGCAGGGGCACCCCGCGGGCGTGCGCGACGGCGGCGAGCGCGGCGACGTCTTGCACCGTGCCGATCTCGTTGTTGGCATAGCCCACCGACACGAGGGCCGTATCGTCGCGCAGCGCTGCGGCGAGCGCCTCGGGGGTCAGGGTTCCGGTGTCGTCGACGGGTGCGTGGGTGATCTCGACGCCGTGGAGGCGGTGCAGGTAGTCGGCCGAGGCGAGCACCGATTCGTGCTCGATCGCGGTGGTGACGAGGTGCCGCCGCTCCGACCCCAGGACGATCCCCTTGATCGCGGCGTTGTTCGATTCGGTGCCGCCCGAGGTGAACAGCACGTCTGCGGGGCGCATGCCCAGTACGGCGGCGACGCGACGGCGGGCGTCGTCGAGGGCGGATGCCGCGGCCTCACCCACCTCGTGATGGCTCGACGGGTTGCCGAAGTAACGGGTGAGGTACGGGGTCATGGCCTCGAGCACCTCGGGGCGCACGGGGGTGGTGGCGGCGTTGTCGAGGTAGAGGCTCACGCCGTCTCGATGCGGATGTCGAGCCCGAGGTCGAGGGCGGATGCCGAGTGGGTGAGGGCTCCGACCGAGATGACGTCGACCCCGGTCTCGGCGATCGCGCGGACGGTCTCGAGGCTCACGCCCCCTGATGCTTCGACCTGCGCGGCGCCGGCGATGCGGGCGACACCGGTGCGCAGGTCGTCGAGCGAGAAGTTGTCGAGCATGATGGTGCCGACCCCGGCCGCGAGTACCGCGTCGATCTGGTCGAGGCGGTCGACCTCGACCTCGACGTGCGTGGTGTGGGGGAGACGCGCGATCGCACTCTCGAGTGCCTGGGTCACCGACACACCCTGCGCGGTCAGCACGGCGAGGTGGTTGTCCTTGGCCATCACGGCATCCGAGAGCGAAAAGCGGTGGTTGTGCCCGCCGCCGTCGCGCACGGCCTGCCGCTCGATCGCGCGCAGGCCGGGCGTGGTCTTGCGCGTGTCGACGATGCGCGCGCCGGTGTGGGCGACCTCGGCGACGTAGCGGGCGGTGAGGGTGGCGATGCCCGACATGCGCTGCGCGAAGTTGAGCCCGATGCGCTCGGCGGTCAGCACCGCACGCGCAGGGCCCGTGACCACGGCGAGCGTGTCACCGGGGGAGAAACGCTCGCCGTCTGCGACGAGCTGCTCGACGGAGGTCGAGGGGTCGGTGAGGGTGAAGGCGGCGGCGAACACCGCGGCTCCGCTGAAGACGCCCTCGACCCGCGCGACGAGCTCCGCGCGGGCGACGGCGTTCTCGGGGATGAGGGTCTCACTCGTGAGGTCGCCCCACGGTGCGTCTTCTTCGAGGGCGGCGGTGACGACGCGGTCGATGGCGGAACGGGTCAGCATGCGAGCACCTTCGAGGGGGAGGAGGGGGCGGATGCCGCGGCGGCGGGCACGCGGGCGGGTGAGGGGTCGCGAGGGTCGGCGTCGGTCCCCGAGGCCTCGACCGCAACGACGGCGGCGAGGACGCGAGTGTCGGCGCCGACCGCCGGCGCAGCGATCGAACCGGTCTCGGCGTCGGAGCGGAAGTGCGCGCCGACGGATGCCGTGCGCCGCAACGCCGCGTCGACCACGTGCGACGCGACGAGCAACAGGTTCGCGTCTTCGACACCGAGGGCTGCGCCGGCTGTGCGCCACGCGGCGAGGATCCCGGCGGCCCGGGTGAGACCCGCGGCGTCGCGCATGAGCCCCGCGTCGGTCCACATCAGCTGCTGGAGCGCCGCGCGGGTGAAGGGCGGGGCAGCGGCGTCCGGGACTTCCCGAAGGGGGACGGGCGCGACGGCGGCGACGGGCCAGACCGTGTCGCGGCCTACGGCCTCTCCTGCGCGTGCGCCGAACACCGCGCCCTCGAGCAGGGAGTTCGAGGCCAGGCGGTTGGCGCCGTGCACGCCCGTGCGGGCGGTCTCGCCGACCGCGTAGAGCCCGGGAACCGTCGTGCGTCCGTCGAGGTCGGTCACGACCCCGCCCATCAGGTAGTGCGCCGCGGGGGTCACCGGGATCGGCTCGCGACCCCAGTCGAGACCGCGCTCGCGCACGGCGGCGTCGATCGTGGGGAAGCGCTGCGCGAGGCGCTCGTCGCCGATGGCAGTGGCATCGAGCCGCACCGGGCGACCGCCCTGCGCCGCCATCGCGCGCGCGTTGGCGCGGGCCACGACGTCGCGCGGGGCGAGCTCGCCATCGGGGTGGGCGTCGAACGCGAAGCGGCGGCCGGTGTCGTCGACGAGGGTCGCGCCCTCTCCGCGCACGGCTTCCGACACGAGGAA
Organism: Microbacterium testaceum StLB037; assembly: GCF_900104345.1. Taxonomy (GTDB): domain Bacteria; phylum Actinomycetota; class Actinomycetes; order Actinomycetales; family Microbacteriaceae; genus Microbacterium; species Microbacterium testaceum_A. Next base: position 173,985 of record NZ_FNJN01000008.1, on the reverse strand, counting down.
CGGTGCGCCCACGGCCAGCGCGGTCGGGTGGAACTGCACGAACTCGAGGTCGGCCACGGCGGCGCCCGCGCGGACCGCCGCGGCGATGCCGTCGCCCGTGGCCCCGAGCGGGTTGGTGGTGTGGGCGTAGAGCTGCCCGGCGCCACCGGTGGCGAGGATCACCGCGTCGGCGGTGAGGCGCTCGCCGCCGTCGAGCTCGATGCCGACGACGCGTCCGTTCGCGATCAGCAGGTCGCGCAGCAGCGCGTGCTCGCGCAGCTCGATGGCCGCGGCCCGGACAGCGTCGCCGAGAGCGGCCTGGATCGCCGCTCCCGTCGCGTCTCCGCCGGCGTGCAGCACGCGCGCGACGGCGTGGGCCGCCTCCAGCCCACGCGAGAAGTCGCCGTCGGCGGCGCGATCGAAGTCCACGCCCCGCGCGACGAGCTCGGCGATGCGGGTCGTGCCCTCGCCGACGAGGACGTCCACGGCATCCGGATCATTCAGACCCGCGCCGGCCGTGAGCGTGTCGGCGGCGTGCGAGGCCACGGTGTCGGCGGGGGAGGTGACCGCCGCGATCCCGCCCTGCGCCCACCGCGTGTTGGTGTCGGGCAGGGCGCCCTTCGTCACGACCGTGACACGGCATCCGGACTCGGCCGCGTGCAGCGCCGCCGTGAGACCGGCGATGCCGCTGCCCACCACGACGACGGTAGTCACTTCACCGCGCCGTTCGGCTTGGCCGCGAGCATGCGCTCGAGGGCGACGGTCGCGGGCTCGGCGACGTCGGCCGGGACCGTGATGCGGTTGACGACCTCGCCCGCGACGAGCGACTCCAACACCCAGGCGAGGTAGCCGGGGTGGATGCGGTACATCGTCGAGCAGGGGCACACCACCGGGTCGAGGCAGAAGATCTCGTGTTGCGGGTACTGGGCGGCCAGGCGCTGCACGAGATTGATCTCGGTGCCGATCGCGAAGGTCGTGGGCTCGGTCGCGGCGGCGATGGCCTTGCGGATGATGTCGGTCGAGCCCGCTTCGTCGGCGGCGTCGACCACGTCCATCGGACACTCGGGGTGCACGATCACGCGCACGCCCGGGTGTTCGGCGCGGGCCTTGTCGATCTGGTCGACGGTGAAGCGGCGGTGCACCGAGCAGAAGCCGTGCCAGAGGATGACGCGGCTGTCTTCGATCACCTCGGCTGTCGAGCCGCCGAGCGGCTTCCGCGGGTTCCACATCGGCATCTGTTCGAGGGGCACGCCCATCGCCTTGGCGGTGTTGCGGCCCAGGTGCTGGTCGGGGAAGAACAGCACGCGACGACCGCGTGCGAACGCCCACTCGAGCACGGTGCGCGCGTTCGACGAGGTGCAGACGATTCCGCCGTGACGACCGACGAAGCCCTTAATGACGGCGGAGGAGTTCATGTACGTCACCGGGATCACGGGGACCAGGCCCTCGGCATCCGGGGTCTCGAGGTCTCCGAGCACGTCTTCGAGCTGTTCCCAGCACTCCTCGACCTGGTCGATGTCGGCCATGTCGGCCATCGAGCAGCCCGCGGCCAGGTTCGGCAGGATGACGGCCTGGTCGGGGCGCGACAGCAGGTCGGCGGTCTCGGCCATGAAGTGCACGCCGCAGAACACGATCGCCTCGGCCTCGGGGCGCTCCTTCGCGGCGTTCGCGAGCTGGAACGAGTCGCCCACGTAGTCGGCGTGACGCACCACCTCTTCGCGCTGGTAGAAGTGCCCGAGCACGACGACCCGGTCGCCGAGCGTCGCCTTCGCCGCGCGGACGCGGGCGTCGAGCTCGTCGTCGGACGCGTCGCGGTACTGCTGCGGCAGCTCGCCCTGGCGCGGCGCCCCGGTGGGGATGACGTCGCCCATCGACGAGCCGGGGCCGTAGCCGGGGCGCGTGTCGAAGTCCCAGGGGCCGACGGCGAGGTCGGTCGTGCAGGTCGCATCGGTCGAGGCGCCCGAGACGATCGCCTGGATCGCGTGGTCGACGCTGGGGTCGATCGCGGGGCGGGGCTGCAGGGTGAGAGGCGTGGCGGACATGGGCGTTTCCGATCAGTGACGGGACGGGAGCGGGCCGCGGTCGGCGAGCTCCACGTCGCGGTTGTAGCGGTAGAGGCGGGCGGGTCGGTGGCTTCCGGTGCGGAAGCGCTCGGTCGGGATGAGGGTGTCGGACGTGTCGACCTGGCGACGGAAGTTCGCCGGGTCGAGGCGCTTGCCGAGGATCGACTCGGTCACTTCACGCAGGTCGGCGAGCGTGAACTCGTCGGGCAGCAGGCCGTGGGCGATGCGGCTGTAGCCGACCTTGTTGCGCAGGCGCCACAGCGTGTACTCGACGATGTCGTTGTGGTCGAAGGCGAGGGCCGGGAGGTCGGTCGCGTCGAACCACTCGACGTTCTCGGGGGCGTCGCCCTCGCGGGCGTGCGCGGCCACCTGGGCGTCGACCTCGTCGGAGCGCAGCAGCGCCCAATAGACGATCGACACCACGCGCGTGGGGGAGCGGTCGACCGCCCCGAACGCGTACAGCTGCTCGAGGTAGCTGGGGGTGAGGCCGGTGGTTTCGGCGAGGGTTCGGGATGCCGCGGCGTCGAGCCCCTCGCTCGCGTCGAGCCAGCCGCCGGGCAGCGCCCACCGCCCGCCGAACGGATCGCGTGTGCGGCGCACCAGGGGGAGCGAGAGGACGGGTTCGTCGTCGGCGTCGCGGCGCACGCTGAAGATCACGGTCGACACCGCGACGCGCACGTCGGCGTCGCGGGACTCGGGCTGAGGGGTTCGTGTCATGGTGACCATATCTCCGGAACCGATCTTAGTGTCATTCCGACTCGAAGGGCGAATTCGCGGGGCCGGGCGCACAGGCCCGCCCGGCCCCGCGCGTCGAAAGGGTTCTCTCAGACGGGCGTTCTAGCCTCGAAGCGAACACAGGAGGTCGGATGCCGATCGTCGACATCGCCCTGATCGCCCTTCTGGCGGTCGCACTCGCCGTGGGGCTCTCCCGGGGCTTCCTCGCCACCATCGGCTTCTTCGCGGGGCTCGCGCTCGGGGCGGTCGCCGCCTACTGGGTGCTTCCGTTCGTGGGGCAGTGGGTCACCGACCTCGCATGGCGAGGACCCGCCATGATCGGCGCGGGCATCGCCCTGCTCGTCATCGGCTCGGGTCTCGGCAGCGCCGTCGGCAATTTCTTCCGGCGCGGCGCCGACCGCATCAAGCTGCGCGTGCCCGAGCGCCTCCTCGGCGGTGTGGTGAACGTGGCCGCCGCCGCCCTCACCATCTCGTTCGTCGCCGGCTCCCTGACCCCGGTCGGCGTGCCCGTCGTCTCCGCCGCGCTCGGCTCCTCGACCGTGGTGCGCACGATCGACGACCTCACCCCGGCACCCGTGCGCGGAGCGCTCGCCGACCTGCGCGGAACGATCTTCGCCGACGGCATCCCTCGCCTGGGCGAGCTCATCCAGATCGGCCCGGTCCCCACGACTCCGAGCATCGCCCTCGACGACCCCGCACTGACCCAGGCGGCGCAGTCGGTGGCGCGGATCTCGGGCACCGCCTACGCCTGCGGCATCACCTCGAGCGGGTCGGGCTTCGTCGTCGCCGACGGCCGCGTCGTCACGAACGCCCACGTCGTCGCGGGCGTGGACACCCCGCTGGTCGAACTGCCGGGTCGTCCGGCGCGCGAGGGACGCGTGGTGTACTTCGACCCGGTCGACGACATCGCGGTGATCTCTGTGGATCAGTTGGATGCCGCCTCCCTGCCGATCGCGCAGACGCTGGCCGTCGGTTCTCCCGCCGTCGTGCAGGGGTACCCGGGTGGCGGCCCCTTCACCTCGGGGAGCGCGCAGATCCTGTCGGAGGGCACGGTTCCGGTGCCCGACATCTACGACGATTCCTCCGCCCCGCGTGACATCTACGCCCTGGCCGGGATCGTCCGGCCGGGCAACTCGGGCGGCCCGTTGCTGACCACGTCCGGTCAGGTCGCGGGGATCGTCTTCGCTCGATCCGACACCGACGACAACGTCGGCTACGCCATGACCCCCGCCGAACTCGAGCCCGTGATGGCCCAGATGGGGTCGTTGTCGGCTCCCGTGGCATCCGGAAACTGCACGCGGGGCTGACGGACCACGCCCGTCGGCGGCCGCGTCACACTCCGCGGGCGGGCACCTGCGAGGTCACGCGATCGCGGCGGCGGTGACGACCTCGCGGAGTTCGTCGCGCCCGCTCACGCCGAGCTTGCGATAGACGGCGGCGAGGTGGTTCTCGACCGTGCGGTGCGACAGGCCCAGGCTCTCGGCGATCTCTCGATTGCGTGCTCGGGTGGCCGCGGCGCTGGCGACGGCCCACTCGCGCGCCGTGAGCAGGTCGGCGACGCCGGAGCGCGCCGTCGGCGAGGGCGACAGGAGCGCACCGACGCGGGTGACGATGACGCGAGCGCGGCGGGCGGCGGTCGCCGCGTCGGGGTGGGCTCCGAGCGCTAGCGTCTGGCGGGCCGCGTCGTAGGCGGCGGCGAGGTATCCGGCCGTCTCGAGCCCCTGGGCTGCGGCGACGAGCGCGGTGGGATCCCCCTGCTCGAGGGCTTCTCCGTATGCGACGAACAGGCGCACCGAGGGGCCGGCGTGGTGGGCCGGAAACCGGCGCAGCACCGCGAGGACCGCGGACGGCTGCCCCATGCGGATGGCGCTCAAGGCGGCGAGAGCGAGCCACCAGTCGTGGTGGCGTCCCTCGGCGGCTTCCACGGCGCGTTCCACCGGGGCCGCCGGTGACGGCGCACCCGCACGGAAGGCGAGCCACGATTCGGCTTGCGCCGCCTCGAGGTCGGTGATGACCAGAGCCCGCATGCCCGGGGTGAGCCGGTCCAGGCATTCCTGCGCCTCCGCGGGACGCCCGAGCCAAGCGGCGACCGTCGCGCGCGTGCCGATGGCCAGCCCCTCGAAGGCGAGGAGGTCCCGCCACGCGAGCTCGTACGTCGCCTCGCGGGCGTGCAGCAGGGCGCCGTCGGCATCCCCCTGCATGAACGCACTCCACGAGGCGCCGAGCGTCCAGATGCCCACGGCCTCGCTGAGGCGGTGCGTCGCGTGCTCGCGGAACGCCTCGCGCGCGGCGGGGAGGTTGGCGTCCGCGCAATCGGCGACGGCCTCCGCGTAGTCGAACAGTTCGGCGGCGTGCCGGATGACGGCGAGCGCCGCCTGCGCGTGCGGGCGCCCGGCGGCGATCCCCGCGCGGGCGGCGACCGTGTCGCCCGACAGGCAGGCCGCCAGGACGGCCGACAGCATGGGGTCGAGCGACGCGACCGCCGCCTCGGCTCCGTCGGTGCCCAGGCGACCGCCGGTCAGGGTCTCGCGGGGCAGGTCGCCGAGCATGATCTGCCACTTGGTCATGCTCGTGCGCAGGAACGCGGCTGCTTGGGGATCGGTGATCCGCTCGAGGGCGTCACCCGTCACGCGGTAGGCGCGCGCGGGGTCCTCTCGCCGGAGCGACCAGTACGAACCGGCGCGCGATGCGGCCAGCGCCAGGGCGGCGTCATCGGGCGCGACGCGGACGGCGAGGTCCATTGCCCGGTCAGCTTCGTCATGGCGTCCGAGCAGCCACAGGGACTCTCCTCGCAGCACGACCGCGTCGGTCGGTACCGGTTCTCGCCGCTCCTCCGCGAGGGCGAGGGCACGAGAGCCGAGGTCGACGGCGAGCGCGTGGAAGCCCAGGGCGGTGCAGGTCCGTGCGGCGGCGGCGAGCTCTTCCGTCGCGGGCGGGGTGTCGCCGTCGCTGGCGAGGGTGATGCGGGTGAGCCGACTGCGGGGATCGTCGTACCCGGTGAGTCGGGCGGACGCGTGCGCAGCGGTCTCGCGGCGGTGGGCGGGTGGCATCCCGTCCGAGATCACCTCGCCCACGAGCGGCGAGACGATGCGCACGCGATCGGGGGTGCCGACGGCGAGCCCTGCCTCGACCAGGGCGGCGACATCGGCTTCGGCGAGGACGTCCCGGGGAAGCGACGTCGACACCGCCAGCAGTCCGAGCGCCTCCGCTCGAGCGCTTCCGGCGAGCTCGACCCACTCGGCGACGAGCTCGCGCAGACGGCTCGGCGGTGAGGGCCGCCCCAGGTCCAGCCCGAGCGGGGTCTGCCGGGCCAGTCCCGAGCGCAGGGACTGCGCGACGAGGAGGCTGAGGAACAGCGGATGCGCGCCCACGCGGTCCAGGAACGCGACCAGGCTCGGCGGGGAGACCCGGCCTCCCGCGGCCAGGTCGATCACCGCGACGGCATCGTCGTCGCTGAGCGGGGGCACCGCGATGCGCTCGAGAAGCCCCTCATCACCGAGGCGACGGAGGGGCGCGGGGAGCGTCTGCCCGACGCGCGCCGTCAACAGGACCCGCACCCCGTACGACCGGACGAGTTGATGCACCGCGGCCGCGGACACGTCGTCGAGCCACGCGGCGGCATCGATCACCAGAACCGTCGTCTTCGCCGTGCCGGCCAGTCGCGCCGTCACGCGCTGCAGGCGGCGAGCGGGATCGTCGTCGGCTTCTCGAGTCGGGTCGAGCCGCAGCAGAGGAAGAAGAGCAGCGAGAGGGATGCCACGGAGCTCGGGCAGCGCGAAGGTGCGCACGACGTCGAACCCGCGCTCGCCGAGGCGATCGGCGAGGTGCTCGGACAGATGAGTGGCGCCCGCGCCGGGCACGCCCTCGATGAGCCACGCGCGGCCCCGCCCGGCCTCGATACGGTCGGCGAGGGCGGCGACCCGGTCGCCGTCGGGGGCACCCGGGCTCTTCACGTCGATCAGTATGCCGTGCGCGTGAGGACCCTCGGCGCAGTCCTGTCCGATTCACGTCGTTGGAGCCGTGTCGGGTGGTGTCGGCATGAGTAGGTGGGTTCCACCTAGGGGTTGACAGTCCGCCGTCAGCGAACATGAGCACATGCTCTTGGGTGCCCTGCGTGATTCCGGTCGAGCCATCGCGTCGTCGTGGTGGAGGCTGCTGGTGGTTCAGGCGATCTTCGCCGTCGCTCTGACCGTGGTCTTCTTCGCCCTTGGCGTCGCGCTCGCGGCCCAGGGCACCGCCCTGTACGACTGGGTGTCCGAGGCGCCGGCGACGGTCGAGCCTCGCATCGCCGCCGTCGGTGTGCTCGCTTCGGCTATCGTCGCCCTGGCGGGTTCGCCCCTCGTCCTCGTCACGATCGCGGCGCTCGCGCGCCTGGTCGACGCCTCGCTGGCGGGTCAGCGCCCGCGGATGTGGCGCTCGGTGGTGACAGGGGTGCGTTTCGTCCCGCGTCTTCTCCTCGCCGCGGGGATCTCCGTCCTCGCCGTCGCCCTCGCTTTCATCTGCGCCCCCTTCGTGAGCGTGCTGGGCCTTCTCGCGCTCGCAGTCCTCGGCATCCGCTCCCTCATGCGCCGTCGAAGCGGACGACCGGATGCCACCCGCTGGCGCCTGTGGCTGGTGCTCGCCGTGCCCTTCGGGGTGCTGTGGCGCGTGCTCCCCACGGCGGTGCTGCTCGTGCCCGCCGCCGTGCTGGAACCGGCGTGGCCGCGCGCGGCCGTGATCGCCGCAGAGAAGGCGGCAGCCGGTCGTCGCTGGCAGGTTCTCGGGGCGTGGCTGCTGAGCGTGCTCGTCGCGCTCGCCCTCGTGACCGCGACCGGTCTGCTCGGGCAGACGCTCGATGCCACCTCCGGCGCTCTGCTGTCGGGGGTCGTGCCGCTCGTGCTCGCTCCGCTGCCTCTGGTGGTGGCCGTCGCGCTCTATCGTCGTGCGGCGGGCCCGTCGGGGCGTATCTTCGCCATGGCATCGCCCGTGGTGCCCTCGACGACGCCGGTGCCCTCGCCGGTGATGGCGCGCGTGGCGACGGCCGTGGTGATGGCGCTGGTCCTGCCCCTGGGGGCGGCGACCACGGGCTCCGCGGCGATCGCTCAGGATGCCGTCACCCCGGTCACCTCGTTCACGGTCACCTCGGCGGCGGACACGACGGATGCCACGGCCCTCGCGTCTCAGAAGGCTTCGTGTCTCGCGGGCGGCGGGGACTGCACCTTGCGCGCCGCTCTCGCCGCTGCGGCGGACGTCGCCGCGTCGGGGGCGCCGCGGGCGACGATCACGATCTCGGGTGCCTCGGTGATCACGCTGGCGGCTCCTCTGCGCTTCGAGCCCGACACGGTGACTACCGGCGGTGGATCCGGCGGCACCGGGGGAGAGGAACAGCCGGGAACGGGGGAGGACCACCCCACCCCGACGCCGGCCCCGTCCGAGACGACGCCTTCGGAGACGACCCCGTCCGAGCCCCCCCGCTCCCGTGCAGACGGAGAATCCGTCGGAGGGCGGTGACCCGTCGCCCACGTCTTCGGAGACACCTGCGCCCTCGCCCGAGCCCTCGGCATCCGAGGCTCCCGCTGCATCGTCGACGGGCGAGCTCGGCAGTGCCGTCATGAAGCTCGCGTCGAACGTCGTCACGTCGGCGCAGACCACCTCGGAGCAGTCGCCGTCCTCCGACGAGTCGCCGTCGCAGGAGACCGGCTCGGGCGGGGGAGCCGGCGGAGGGGGCACCTCGGCGATCACGAGCGGCACTCTCGACATCATCGGCAACGGCGCCGTGATCGACGGTGGCGGAACGATGCGCCTGCTGTGGGCCGCGAGCGATCACTGGGCGCTCTCGATCAGCGACCTCACCCTGCGGGGCGGCTTCGACACGTACACCGGCGGAGCGCTCATCGCCGCGATGACGTCCACGACCCTCACGCGCACGGTCTTCCGCGGCAACCAGGGCGGCTTCAGCGCCGGTGCCGTGTTCGCGCGCGACCTGACCGTCGACTCGAGCACCTTCCTCGACAACACTCTCTCGCTGGGTTCCGAGGGCTCGCGTGGCGCGGCGATCTACACCACGGGTGCGACGACCATCGTCAACTCCACGTTCGGCCGCAACAAGATCACCGACCAGTGGGACAAGACGCGCAATCAAGGCGCGGACGTGTGGGCCGACGCCGGCATGACGGTCGTCAACTCGACCTTCGTCGACTTCGACGGCGGATCGCTGGGCAGCCCGTCGACCAGCACCGACGGGGGCGCGGTGCCGACCTCGACGGTGCGGAACTCCCTGTTCAGCACGAACGCGATCGATACCCCCGCCCTCGCCTGCTCTGGTCGTCTGTCGGGCGACCACAACGCGCACGCTCAGGGCGACGGCAGCTGCCCCGGCTCGCCGACCGTGAACCGCGGCCAGTCGTACTTCGGGGCTTTCGATGAGACCGGCGCCGTCCCCGTCTATCCGCTCGGCGGGGCGCAGCTGAACGTTGTCGCCGGCACGGGAATCGACTGCCCGAGCCTCGACGCGCGCGGCGGCCACCGCCCCGCACAGGGGTGCGATCTGGGAGCGATGCAATTCGACGGCTCCACCGTTCTCTCGGCCAGCGCGGAGCCGGATGCCGATGTTCGCGGCAGCGCGACCTTCCGGGCCACGGTGCGGGCGATCACCCCGAGCACCGCGCAGGGCACCGTCACCTTCACCGTCGACGGCGCGACCTACGGTCCGATCCCGCTCACGCAGGCATCGATCCCCAACGGCATCACCGACACCGCCGTCGTGCAGGTTCCGGGTCTGAAGGGCGGGGCGTCCTACGACTACTCCGCGGTCTTCACCGGCAGTTCTCCTTACACCGACAGCACCTCGATCACGCAGACTCTCACGATCGCGGGCGACGTCGTCGCGGTCTCGCTGGCCTGCGCGCCGGAGGCCCCGCTGGCCGCGTGCTCGGGCTCCGACTGGACCCTGGAAGATGCCGCGGCGCTCACCGCCGTCGTCTCCGTCGCCGACGATCAGCCGGGCACGGTCGTGCTGTCCTCCGACGCGGCCGGCAAGACCGTCGTCGCCGGGCCGGTCGCGGTGGCCGAGGGGGCGGCATCCTTCCTCCTCTCCGCCGAGACCATCGGCGTCGGCCGACACGCGCTCTGGGCCGTGTACACCCGCGACGACGCCTCCGGTGGCGGTGCGACGGCGAGCCCGCAGACACTGCTGATCCGCTCCGCGGCCACGGTCACCCTGGCGTTCCCGGCGGCGACCGCCGTCTACGGCGACCCCGTCGGAGCGGCCGCGACGGTGACCGTCAGCGGGCAGGGGCCCATCCCGACGGGCACGGTCTCGGTCGGTGGCTACACCGCCACCCTCGACGCGCAGGGCCGCGCGGTCGTGCCGGGCGTGCGCTACGGGTGGGGTACCGATTCCTTCACCGCCACGTACTTCGGTGACGAGGTGTACGGCCGAGCGGCGTCCGAGAGCGTGGGGCTCCACCTCACGGCGGCGGAGACGACCACCGCCTTCGATTCCTCGAGCCCCTCGTCGGTGACGGCCGGACTTCCGTTCACGACGACGGTCGTCGTCGACACGCTCTCCCCGAGCACGGCGACGCCGAGCGGGGCCCTGACCCTGCTGTCGGACGGTGTCGCGGTGACGGCGGCGAAGATCGGGGTGGTCACGGCGAGTGATGCCCGGGCGGTCTACACGGTCGTCGTCCCCGGCGATGCGCTCGCCGTCGGCGACCACGTCCTGACGGCCGCCTTTTCGAGCGCGTCCGGGTTCTCGGCATCCGTCTCGGCAGCGCACCCCGTGCGGGTCCTCTCGACCGCGACGACGACCGCTCTGCAGGCGTCGTCGACGGCCGTGCACTGGGAGGATTCCGTCTCGTTCACCGCGACGGTGACCACCGGCGGCGACGCACGGATCCCCACGGGTTCGGTGGAGTTCGTCCGGGGATCGTCCGTGCTCGGGTCGGTGGCCCTGGCCGCGTGCGCGACGGGTTCGGGATGCGCCACCGCGACCTTCACCGCCCCGGCCGGGTCGCTCGGCGTGGGCGGGGGCGCCGTCACGGCCCGATACGTCGGATCGCCGGTGTTCGCGGGGTCCGCGTCGAACGCGATCGACGTCACCGTCGCGCGGGCCACGCCGACGCTGACCGTCGACGCCCCCGGCTCCATCGCGTACTCCGCGGGAGCATCCGTCGAGGTGACACTCGCCGCGAGCGGGCTGAGCCCCGAGACCGCCATCGTGACGCTGCGCGCCGTCTCGGCCGACGGTGCCACGACGTCGCTCGGATCCCTCTCGCTGGCCTCGGGTGCCGCGCGCGTGCGCGTCGGCGGCGCGCTCCTCCCCGGGGCGTACACCCTGGTCGCCGACTTCGGTGGTGACGAGCAGTTCGACCCCGCGTCGACCTCGCGGTCGCTCTCGGTCACCGCCGCACCGACGAGCACCACCCTCGACACCGACGAGTCGCGAACCCTGCCGTGGAACAGCGACCTGGGAGTGGGGGTGAGCGTGAAGAACGCGGCGGGAGACGACCGCCCCGACGGCGTCGTGATCGTCACGCTGACCAACATCGAGGTCGGACGCGTCGCCCTGTCGTCCGCCGATGACACGGGCGTCGCGGGTGAGCGCCACGTCGTGGTGCCCGTCACCTTCGGTGCGCAGATCCCGAGTCTCGCGTACTCGGGTGCGCTCACCGCGAGTTTCGAGCCGACCGGGCCTTTCGGCGGGTCTTCGGCGAGGGATGCCACGGGCTCCCTCGCCGCGCAGAAGATCACGCTGACGCCGCGCGAGACGCAGGCCGCGGTCACGGCGACGGCGCAACTCGGCGGGTTCGTCGAAGCCGTCGCGACCGTCAGCGTCCCCGGATCCCCGGCCGGGTTCGTCGCCCGCGGCGCCGTGCGCTTCGTCCTCACCGGACCGGATGGCCGCGACATCGGCGACGAGACCGCCACGCTGGAGAACGGTGTCGCCAAGCTCTCGTCGACACGGCTCGGCGGCATCCGCACCACCTCTCTGGGCTGGTACACCGTCTCGGTCACGTACCTCGGACAACCGTGGGACGACCGGTACGTCGCGCCCCCGGGCGGGAGCTACGCGTTCGACCAGGCGCAGTTGTTCGCGGGAGCGCCGACGTTCGCTCTGACCGCGCCGGCCGCCGTCCAGGTGGGATCGACGCTGTCTGTCCCCGTGACGATGAGCGGCAGGGTGACGCCCTCCGGCACGATCCGTATCCGCAGCGCCGACAACCTCCTCGGCGACCTCGGCACGACGGTTCCTCTCGAGAACGGGTCGGCCACGGCGACCTTCCCGCTGCCCTCGGCGCTGAGGAACATGGATGCCGATTACCGCTTCGTGATCGACTACTCCGGTGACGACGCGAACACGCGCAGCACGAGCCAGGAGTTCACCGTTCGTGTGACGCGCGTCCCCACCCGGGTGGTGCTCGCCCCGGCCGACCAGCGGCCCGGTGCGACAGCGGTCTTCTCCGACACGGTGACCTCCTACCAGGTAACGGTCGACGCCGCCGGGCTTCAGCCGACGGGCTTCATTCAGCTCACGCGGAACGGAAAGCCGTTCGCGACCGGTGCGGTGACCGCCACCGGTACCGTGCGCGTGTCTGCGCGGACGTTCGCGGCGAGCAGCGGCACCGTCGAGGCCCGGTTCCTCCCCGATGAGGATCGCTTCGCGCCGAGCTCCGCCGAGATCGCGCAGGACTGGGTCGCCGCGCCCGTCGTGGTGACGCTGGATCCCGGCCAGCCGCAGGCCGGTCGGATGAGCCCGGTGACGGTGTCCGTCCGATACGCCCACGAGGCGAATCCGCTCCTGCTCGGCGATACGCTGCCGACTCACGCCCCGCAAGGCTCCGTGGTGGTCAACGACGGACGGGGAGCGACGTGCACCGCCTTCGTCGGCCCCCGAGACGGTGACGGCGACCGGACGGCATCCGGCGCGTGCGATCTCGCTTTCGGCGAAGGCGGTTACCGCGTCCTGACGGCGAACTACCTCGGTGCCGACAACTACGCACCAGGCTCGGGGTCGGCGTTCGTCGAGTTCGACCGCTCGGAGCCGACCGTCAGCCTGGCTGTCGGCCAGAACGAGCGGTGGGGTGGCCTGACCACCGTCCCCGTGTCGTGGTCGGTAGCGGGGCCGCGTGCGGCAGGCGATCTCGGCACGATCGAGATCCGTCGCGGCGACACCGTGGTGTGCACGGCGGCGGTGCTCAGCGGCACCTGCCAGGTCACGTTGCCGGCGTACCAGCGGACGACCGATGACGCTCTGTTCACCCTCGAATACAGCGGGACGACGGCGTGGAAGCCGGCGACCGTCACGCGACAGGGCCGGATCGTCGCGTGCGTCCCCTTCGCGGCACCCTCCTCGTCTCCGGCGGGTTCGGCGAACATCGAACTCGTGACGGCCCCCGACTGCGGAGGGGGCGCGGGTTACTTCGAATCGACGCCCGTCTTCGTGCGGGTCACGCCGGGAGAGAAGTACGACGTCGACGACGTCGCCGTCAACGGCGTCTCGCTCGGAGCGACCACCGGCCAGTTCGTCGACCCGCCCGTGTCGATCGCCGGACCGAACGCCCTGCGCCCTATGACGGTCACTGCGACCACGAGCGTCCGGTGCGTTCCCGTCATCCTGTCGGTCCAGAACTACGACGGGGCCGTCCTGCCGGTCGACGCGCTCCGCTACGACGTTCGCGGCAAGTGCGGTTACACCGTCAAACGCACCGGCGATCGGGTCGAGACCACCGCCGCGTGGGATTCCGACCTCACGGTCTCGATCGACCGCTCGAAACTGCGCTCACGCGAGCAGTTCGTGGGATGGGGAGACGGCGCGCAGCTCATCAGCGGCGACGGCGTCCGCGCCGACTCGATCACCGTGAAGGTGACGCCCGACACCGCTTTCGTGTCGGCTGCGGTGGGGCCGAAATGCTACGCGCTTCCCGAGATCGCCCAGCCGATCGGCGGCACCATCACGATCGACACCCCGTCGAACTGCTACGACCGGGTGACCGGCACGTCGGCGTACCGCTTTGGGACGACCGTCGTGGGAACGCTGAAGGACGCGGGTGCCGGCGCCAAGACGTACTTCGCCTCGTGGGCGGGCAGCACGGATCGATACTCGCCGATCTCGGAGAGCACCGCGCCACTGGGGAGCCGCCGGTTCTCGTTCTCGGTTGGTGATCGCCCGTTCACGGTCGGTGCCACCTACGGCACGTGCGTCTCACTCTCGACATCGATGGTGGGCGATCTGTACCGCGACGCGAAGGTCGACATCCAGACGCCCGGCAATTGCCCGGCGGTCGGCGGCACGGCGTCTTCGCCTTGGTACCTCTCCGGCACCGCGGTGACCATGGAGGCTACGGGCGGCTCCAGCGGACTGACCTTCCTCGGGTGGGCGGGGCTTCCGGTGAAGGGGTCGGCCAACGCGATCGCGAAGGTGACCGCTGTCCTCACCCAGGACACCTCCGCGGTCGCGGCGTACGGCAAGTGGCAGAACTGCAAGCGGATCGACCTGTCGTCGCAGCCGGCGGGTGCTCTCGACGTCAGCCTCGACTTCGGCCCGCAGGGCAACCCGTGCGACGTGCCGTACAAGGGGGTGAACGCGCGCTTCTACGATCAGGGCACCGCGAGCGGTCAGGAACTCACGGTAAACGCGACGCCGATCAGCGAGGCCGCGAAGGGCGCCACGATCGTCTGGGCCTCGAGGTCCAACACGTTCACGGACGTCGGCAACGGGCCGACGGCGAAGGAGGACCGCCCCTCGGTCAACATGTGGCAGGAGGGTTCGTCCTTGTCGCAGAAGTTTCACGGCGACTCGACCGTCGTGGCGCGAGCGTGCGAATTCGCTTCGATCTCGGCGCGAATCCTCTCGCCCTCGGGCGCGGTGCTGCCCGATCTGTACGCGACCAATCAGGTCAAGGGCAGTCCGATCGAGGACTACATCTCGACCGCTCCGGCCGACTGCGGCGTCGGGGGGAACCCGCGGTACACGCGGGGCGGGTACGCGTGGCTGGCGGGGACGGATCTCCAGCTCCGGGCGGCCGTCGACCCCGAGGCGTTCAACGTCGTCTCGTGGGAGGGCGACGCCTCGGGCAGCGGCGCCAGCCCCGACGCGCCCGTGGTGCTCTCCGGCGCGGGACGCACGGCGGACGGCGACTACGTGCACAAACGCGTGACGGCGACGTTGCAGGCCAAGTGCTACACGCTGTCACTGCCGCACGACACGCAGCGGCTCACGGTCATGACCCCGCCGAACTGTCCCGGGGAGGAGCAGACGCTTCCCTGGCTGGACGATTCGATGGGACCTGTGGCGTTCACGATGACGCACCCCACGACGTATCGCTATCTCGGCGGCACGGACGTCGTGGTGCGCGCCACTACGGGAGGCGACCCGCGGTTCCGACACTGGACGTCGGGCGCGGACTCCACGAGCAGCGAAGATGGGGAGTACGCTGGCGTTCACATGTCCAGCGACAAGACGCTCGTCGCCTACTACTCGTCGACGTCGATCTCGGAGGACTTCAAAGACTTCGGCGACAGCTTCGTCATGACGATGTCGACGACCGCGAAGGTCATGACCGGCTTCGCCACGGCTGCGGCGGGAGCGTACGTCCGCTCGCTCACCAGCGTGGTGGGCATCGCGGGAGTGGCGCTGTCGGCCACCGCGGACGCGTTGACGGCGCTGAACGTGAGCGGAAAAGCCGTCGACGGGATTCGAAGCGCGGGGCAGACCATCAACTCGGTCGTGGACATGTTGGCGGCTCCGTTCGATTGCCTGACCGCCTACTCCGCCGGGGGCGACGACAACATGTTGTTCGCCATGCAAAGTTTCATCGGCGGTGGTATCGCCCTCGGTGCCGGCTACGGGACGCAGACGAAGACGGTCTTCGGCACCTCGACCCGCTTCACCAAGATGGTGAATTCCGTCGAGTCGGCCCTCATCGCGGCTGAGCCCGCACTGGCGGGGGTCTCGGCGACGGGACTGGCCATCAAGGCCACGGTCGCGGCGTCGCAAGCGAAGGCGAAAGCGGCCAAGGGCGGGCAGACGGCGGCCGGCGTGTGGACGGACAAAGCGGGGACCAACGCCTTCGCCGCGTGCATGCAGAAGAAGATGGCCGCGGGCCTCGATACCCTCGCCTACGCGGTCACCTTCGGCGATTACACCCCCTCGAGCGACGCGTCATGGCTGAAGGGCCTGGCTCCCCGTACGGGGTGACGGTCGCCGCGGGGTGACAAGCGGCGCGGGTGAACTCAGCGGGTGAAATCCACTCCTGGACTCCGCTGCCGATGCGTCTCATGTCTAGTCTTTTGCGCGTGGGGGACATTTCAATTTCCGTCGACGAGGTGCGGCGGGTGGCGACGAAGATGAGCGATGTCGTGCCGGAACTGTCGCAACTGCGGGACTTCTCCGTTGCCGACCAGCCCGACCTGAGTCTTGCGGTGGCGGAGTTCGTCGGGTGCATGAACGACTGCACCGCGTAGCGTCAGCGCGGTGTCGACGTGCTCGTGACCGGACTCCGTGAGGTGGCGGACATGTTCGAGAGGATGGATGCCGACGCCCAGGCCGACGTGCGAGCGCTGGGTGCCGTCGAGGGTTGGACCGTCGAATGAACGCCGAACTCGGAAGCACTCGGGACCCCTCCCTGTTGATCCCCGGTGACGTCGGCGAGCTTCATCGCGCCGCAGCCGCGTGGCGGGCGCGCGCTGAGAGCGCGCAGGATGTGGGTTCGGCGCTTCACTCGATGCGAACGGTTCCCGACTGGGCCGGTGAAGCGGCCGATGCGTACGAGACCCGCGCGGGCACGGTGGAATCCGGGTGGACCGCCATGGCAACGGCCTTCCGCGCCGGCCAGTCCGCGCTCGAGGACGTCGCGGCCGCGATTGACGCCGCGCGCGCCAAGGCGGGAGACGCGATCGATCTCTGGGACCAGGCTGAAGCCCTCGATGCGGCAGCGTTCCAGGACGCGCCTGCTGAATCGACCGGCTGGCTCGGACCCGACCGGCGAGCTTTCCTGGGGTCCGCGCCGCGGGCCGAAGCGCGAGCGGTCCTCGCCGATGCGCGCACCGCGCTGAGCATTGCGACGCAGAAGGCCGCGGCGGCGCTTCGTGCCGCGATCGCCGCGCCCGGGCTCGGTGCGGATGAATGGGCGGCCATTTTGACCGGCTGCGCGAACTCCAGCCAAGTGCTCGATGCGCTCGCGGGTGCGGATGCCGCCAGCCTTGCGGCCCTTCTTCGGGCGCGACCGAGTCTCGCCGGAGTCCTCGCTCAGGCGGAGTCCGCCGCCGTCGCACCGTGGTGGGCGCAACTCGACGACTCTCAGAGGGACGCTCTCATCCACGCGGCTCCTGCGATCACCGGCAACCTCGGGGGAGTGGCCTATGCGGCTCGCGACGAGGCGAACCGCATCTGGCTCGAGGACCAGCTGGCCGACGCCCGCGCGGCGTTGGCGGAGGCGGAAAGGCCCCCGACGTACGACGATATCCTCGGCGGCTACGCCGCGGCCCAGGCATATGCCGAGCGGCTCGACCAGGTACGTTCCCGGGTGAAGGGTTTGGAGGACATCGAATCATCGCTCACGTCTCCCGACGGGAAGGCGCCGAGGTTTCTCATGTCGCTCACCGCGGATTCCCCGCCGCTCGCGGCCGTCTCGATCGGAGATCTCGATACTGCCGACGACATCACCTACGCAGTGCCCGGCATGGGGACGACAACGGAAGGGATGGGGGATTGGACGCGCGCGGCTCAGAACCTCCTCACGAAACAAGACCGCTCGGATAGTGGAAGTACGCACGCCGTCGTCGCGTGGATCGGATACCAAACTCCTCCGATCCCCGTCGCGGAGGGAGGCTTCGACGTGATGCACAACGACCTCGCCCAGCGCGGGGCGGACAATCTCGCCCGGGATCTTCGCGCGGCCGATGTCGTTAGGGCAGACGCGCAGATCAATGTCGTTGCCCACTCGTATGGCACGACGACATCCTCGTTTGCATTGACGGAGCAGGGGGTGCATGTCGACACCTATGTGACTCTCGGCTCGGCGGGTCTCCCGGCGGGCGTAGAGGAAGCGAGTGATTTGCAGGCCGACCAGGTCTTCGCGGGTCAGGCGCAGGATGTATGGAAGATCGACCCGGCCGGAGGGGACGCATGGGCGTGGACTGGTCGGTTGTCTCCCGACCACCCAATCAACCCGGTGGACCCCGGATTCGGGGCGAACACCTTCAGCGTGGCCGGCGATGCAGGTAGCAAACCCGTTCTCGACCATAATGTTTCCACTCCGGACGGTACGGGATATCTGGACTTCGATACGGAGTCACTGCGCAACGTTGCGCTCGCGACCACCGGCCAGGGGGCACTGGTCTCACCGTACGTACCGCCGGGGCCCACGCCCTTCCAGCAATCGTTGATCGAAGGGATGACCCATGGCCCGATCTACTGACTACGGATATATCAGGGCGCTTGCGGTCGTCGTTATGTTCGGAGCGATTGTTGGGACGCTCGCCGCGTGTGTGGGATCCAAGGAGGATGAGATGAGTCCTGAGCAGGCGAAGGATGCACTTGTTTCAACCGTCGAAGACAGTGCTGCCTTGCTGAATGTCAGCGGTTGGACCTGGGACGGGGCGCCGGAGGTCGGAAACTGCGGGCAGCGCAGCGGCGAGCGCGTGAATTACACCTATGGCTATGGCGCCCCGCCGCCCGATGGAGACCGAGCTGCCGACGCGAAGAAGGTTGCCGATCATTGGCGCTCGCTGGGGATGGACGTCCGGACGGTGGAGAAGCCGGTGGTTGTGGTCTATGCCACAGGTGGGCCCGTCGAAGGGCTCTCGTTCTCAACGGGCCCCGGGGACTACCACATCGCCGGCACCTCCCTCTGCGTCCCCGGCGACGCCGCCGAGATCCGCAAGCAGGACAACGGCTGAACATCTCACGGCGCCCGCCGAAGCTCCGCTAGGCTGACCCCACAAGTCCACACCGGCCCCATGATCGATGCGGGAGAGCTCCGGCGAACGCAGCCGGGCACCGAAGGAGCAAGCCTCCCCGCCAATCTCTCAGGTACGCGTACCGCGTCGATCGGGCCACTCTGGAAAGAGGTTCGGGATGCCACGTCCCCGAGCCCGCCGACGGTGAAAGCCGCGCGATCCGCGCGGTGAAACTCTCAGGCCCATGACAGAGGGGGAGTTCTACAGGCGCCGTCCGGCGTCTGTCCGTCATCGCGAACGGCAGAACTCATGACCGAAACCCCCGCTCCACCGCGCACCTCCCCGCTGAATGATCGGCACGAGGCCCTCGGCGCCTCGTTCACCGACTTCGGCGGCTGGAACATGCCCGTGCGCTACACCTCCGACCTCGCCGAGCACCGCGCCGTGCGCGAGGCCGCGGGCCTGTTCGACATCTCGCACATGGCCGAGCTCCGCGTCGAGGGAGAGAAAGCGGCCGCGTTCCTCGACTATGTGCTCGCCGGCCGCCTGTCGACCATGAAGATCGGCAAGGCCAAGTACTCGCTCGTGCTTGCCGAGAGCGGCGGCATCGTCGACGACGTCATCGTCTACCGCCTGGGGGAGCAGAGCTTCCTCGTCATCTCGAATGCCGGCAATCGGGATGCCGTGGCCTCGGCCTTCGACCTGGCCCAGCGCACGTGGGTCGCCATGTCGAGCGAGGTCCCGGAGCCTGTCGAAGAGGCCGGAACCCTCGCGGTCGCCGACGTCACCGACGACTACGCCCTCATCGCCCTGCAGGGCCCCGAGGCCCGCGGCATTCTGAACTCCACCCCGGGTGTCGAGATCACCGGCACCGCCCTCGACGAGCTGGGCTATTACGCCTGGACCGAGGGCACCTTCGACGGGGCGCCACTGTTCGTCGCCCGCACCGGGTACACCGGCGAAGACGGCTACGAGCTCATGATCCCCACCGCGCAGGCCGCCGCCCTGTGGGATGCCGCTCTCACCGCGGGCACCGACCGGGGCCTCGTGCCGTGCGGTCTCGCCGCGCGCGACACCCTGCGCCTCGAGGCCGGCATGCCGCTGTACGGCCACGAGCTCTCGCGCGACATCGTCCCCGCACAGGCGGGTCTCGGCCGCGTCCTCGCCGTCGATAAAGAGGCGTTCGTCGGCAAGGACGGCTTGTCGTCCGGCCCCGCCGACGCCCCCGTGCTCGTCGGCCTCGTCTCGGAGGGCCGCCGCGCGGGTCGCGCGGGCTACGCCGTCCTGCGCGGCGACGACACCGTCGGCGAGATCACCAGCGGCGCCCTCAGCCCCACCCTCGGCCACCCCGTGGCCATGGCGTTCGTCGCACCCGCGGCATCCGCCATCGGAACCGAACTGTCCATCGACGTGCGCGGAACCCGTATCCCCGCGACCGTCACCGCCCTTCCCTTCTATCGGAGAAACGCATGACCGACCTCACCGCCCTCAGCTACACCTCCGAGCACGAGTGGATCGCCCTCGAGGGTGACATCGCCACCGTCGGCATCACCGACTTCGCCGCCGACAAGCTCGGTGACGTCGTCTTCGTCGAGCTGCCCGGCGCCGACTCGGCCGTCTCGGCCGGCGACGTCTGCGGCGAGATCGAGTCGACCAAGTCGGTCGGCGAGCTCTACGCGCCCCTGAACGGCACGGTCGTCGAGGTCAACGACGCCGTGGTCGACGACCCGTCGTTGGTCAACGCCGAGCCCTTCGCCGGCGGGTGGCTCATCAAGATCCGCGTCGAGGGCGACCTTCCCTCCGACCTGCTCGACCGCGCCGCTTACGAGGACCTCACCGCATGACCTCCGTCCTTCCTCCCCGCACGGATGCCGGGACCCCGGCCGCCTTCACCGACCGCCACATCGGCATCGGTGCCGACGCCCAGGCGCACATGCTCGAGGTGGTCGGCTACGACAGCGTCGAGGCGCTCGTCGAGACCGCCGTCCCGGCCTCGATCCACGTGCAGGTCCGCGCCACGAGCGCGATTCCGACCGCGGCCACCGAGGCTGAGGCCCTGGCGGAACTGCGGGAGCTGGCATCCGCCAACCGCTCCGCCCGCCCCATGATCGGTCTCGGCTACTACGACACCTTCACGCCCTCGGTGATCGCGCGGAATGTCCTCGAGAACCCGTCGTGGTACACCGCGTACACGCCGTACCAGCCCGAGATCTCGCAGGGCCGGCTCGAGGCGCTCATCAATTTCCAGACGATGGTGACCGATCTCACCGGGCTCGCGACGGCAAACGCGTCGATGCTGGACGAGTCCACCGCCGTCGTCGAGGGCATGCTCGTCGCCCGCCGCGCGTCGAAGGCGAAGACCGACCTCTTCCTGGTCGATGTCGACGCCCTGCCGCAGACCAAGGCGCTGCTGCACCACCGCGCCGCGGCCGTCGGCATCCGCATCGTGGAGACCTCGTACGAGGGGGATTTGCCCGAGGCGTTCGGCGCCTTCGTGCAGTACCCCGGTGCGACCGGTCGCATCTGGGACTTCTCGGCCGTGGCCGAGACGGTGCATGCCGCGGGCGGCCTCGTCGTGGCCGCCGCCGACCTGCTCGCCCTGACCCTGCTGCGCTCGCCCGGCTCTATCGGCGCCGACGTCGCGGTGGGCACGACACAGCGATTCGGCGTGCCGCTCGGCTTCGGTGGACCCCACGCGGGCTACATGGCCGTGCGCGCGGGCCTCGAGCGTCAGCTGCCCGGCCGCCTGGTCGGCGTGTCGCAGGATGCCGTGGGCGCCCCCGCCTACCGCCTGTCGCTGCAGACACGCGAGCAGCACATCCGCCGCGAGAAGGCGACGTCGAACATCTGCACTGCGCAGGTGCTGCTGGCCGTGATGGCGGCGATGTACGCGGTGTACCACGGTCCCGACGGACTCCGCGCAATCGCGACGCAGGTCGCGCGCAAGGCCGACGCCCTGGCATCCGCTCTGCGCTCCTCCGACCTGACTCTCGCGAGCGACGCCTTCTTCGACACCGTGCGCGTCCACGTGCCGGGGCGCGCGCAAGACGTGGTCGCCCGCGCCCGCGAGCGCGGCTACCAGCTGCTCTGGGTCGACGACGCGACGGTGGGCGTCTCGGTCGATGAGACGACGACGGATGCCGATGTCTCGGTCATCCTCGACGCCTTCGGCCTCGCCGAGGACACGCTGCCCGAGGGCGAGGCGCTGCGCGGGATCGATGCGGCCCTGCATCGCGACGACGCCTTCCTCACGCACCCTGTCTTCCACGCGCACCGCAGCGAGACGGCGATGATGCGGTACCTCAAGACCCTCGCCGACCGCGACTACGCGCTCGATCGCGGCATGATCCCGCTGGGCTCGTGCACGATGAAGCTGAACGCGGCCACCGAGATGGCGGCGGTGTCGTGGCCGGAGTTCTCGCGTGTGCACCCCTTCGCCCCCGAGGCCGACGTGCGCGGCTACCTCGAGATGATCGAGCAGCTCGAGCGCTGGCTCGCCGAGGTGACCGGCTACGACGCGGTCTCGCTGCAGCCGAACGCCGGGTCGCAGGGCGAGCTCGCGGGCCTCCTCGCGATCCGCGGCTACCACCTCGCCAACGGCGACACCGCGCGCACGGTGTGCCTGATCCCGTCGTCGGCGCACGGCACGAACGCCGCCTCGGCGATCCTCGCGGGCATGAAGGTCGTCGTCGTCGCGTGCGACGAGGCCGGCAATGTCGACCTCGGCGACCTGCGCGCGAAGATCGCGCAGCACGCCGCGGAGCTCTCGGCGCTCATGATCACGTACCCCTCGACCCACGGGGTGTACGAGCACGACGTGCTCGAGATCACGCAGGCCGTGCACGACGCCGGCGGACAGGTCTACGTCGACGGCGCCAACCTGAACGCGCTGCTGGGATTCGCCCGCTTCGGCGACCTCGGCGGCGACGTCTCGCACCTGAACCTGCACAAGACGTTCGCGATCCCGCACGGCGGTGGCGGACCCGGTGTCGGTCCGGTGGCGGCGAAGGCGCACCTGGCCCCGTACCTCCCCTCGCACCCGTTCTCGCAGCGCGCGGATCACGCCGGTGGCGTGTTCGACGGGGGGCCGGTCTCGGCCGCCCCGCACGGCTCCGCCGGTATCCTGCCGATCTCGTGGGCCTACGTGCGCATGATGGGCGCCGAGGGCCTGCGCCAGGCCACGGCCGCCGCGGTGCTCTCGGCGAACTACATCGCCACGCGCCTGCGCGAGCACTACCCCGTGCTCTACGCCGGTGAGGGCGGTCTCGTCGCGCACGAGTGCATCCTCGACCTGCGTCCCCTCAAGGAGCAGACCGGCGTCACCGTCGACGACGTGGCCAAGCGCCTCATCGACTACGGCTTCCACGCCCCGACGATGTCGTTCCCCGTCGCCGGCACCCTGATGGTCGAGCCGACCGAGAGCGAAGATCTCGCCGAGTTGGACCGGTTCGTGGATGCCATGATCGCGATCAAGCACGAGGCCCTCGCGGTCGCGGCGGGGGAGTGGCCCGCCGACGACAACCCGCTGGTCAACGCTCCGCACACCGCCGAGACGGTCGTGATGGGGGAGTGGGATCACCCGTACTCACGCGAGACCGCGGTATACCCCGTGCGCTCGCTGATCCGCGGCAAGTACTGGCCCCCGGTGCGCCGCATCGACCAGGCGTACGGCGACCGCAACCTGGTCTGCTCGTGCCCGCCGCCTGAGGCGTTCGCCTGACCCTTGCCCGTCCCTCGACGGGACGGCATCCCTCCGACGTCCCTTCCGCTCCGCGCGGGGGCTGAGCGGGATGCCGTTTCGTCGTTGTAGGGGGACGCGCAGCGGACCGGGAGATCCTCAGGGGGCGTTTAGTAAAGTGCCTCTGTGCACCACGGGCTGAACGACGTTCCTCGACCGCTTCGACGCCGTGGCGGCCCGGGACGGGTGATCGCCCTCCTCGTCGCCGCCGGTCTCGCGTTGGCCGGTTGTTCGGCGACCGACCCCGCGCCGGTCCCCGCGAAAGAGCAGCGGACGAGCCTGACAGTCGGTGTGGTCGGCTCGCTCACGAGCTTCAACGCCGCCAGCGCGACCGGGGACACCGCGGCGAACCGCGCGGTGTCGGCCCTCCTCGACGAGAAGCTCGGCTCCCTCGACGGAAACCTCCAGGTCGTGCCCAACAACGGTCTCGGGCGCATCACGCGGGTCGAGGGCGACCCGCTGACCGTCAGCTACGAACTCTTCTCCGACCGCGTCTGGTCCGACGGCACCCCGGTGACCCTCGACGACCTGCTGTTCGGGTGGGCGGTCACCTCCCACTTCTTCGACGACGCCACCTACGACGCCAACGGCCAGCTCGTGTCGGGTACGCGGTACTTCGACACCGCGCTCCCCGCCGACCCCAACGCCCGCACGACGCGTCCGCGCCTCGACCGGGCGAACGACACCCTCATGCTCACCTACGACCAGCCCTTCGCCGACTGGAACCGGCAGTGGCTGCTCGACCGCCCGGTCCACGTCGTCGCGCAGCGGGCGGGCGTGAGCGTCAAGGATCTGCTCACCGCGATTCTCACGGCGCCGGAGGGCGACCCTCAGGCTCCGGCGGCTCCGAATCCGGTGCTGGCTGCGGCCGCGCAGGCGTGGAACACCGGTTTCGATGTCGCTCCGGGAACGACGCCGGACCCGGCCGGTGTCGTGTCGTCGGGCCCGTGGACGGTCTCGGAGATCACGGCCGACACGCTCCAATTGGCCCGCCGGGACAGCTACCAGGGGGCGCACTTCCCGGGTCTCGAGGGGCTGACGGTCCGGTTCTTCCCCGATCGCGCGGCGCAGCTGTCGGCGATCGAAGCGGGAACGGTCGACGTGGCCAATGTCGGCGATCTCGACGTCGCGGAGCGGAAGACCCTGACCGATGCCGGGTTCAACGTCCAGGTCGGGCCCACCTCCGAGACGCTTCAACTCCGGTTCGCCACGACGACGGCATCCGATCTCCGTCAGGCGACGACGCTGTCGCTCGATCGGGCCTCGCTCGTCCAGGACGTGCTGGGCGCAGTGCGTCCGGACGCCCAGCCCCTCCAGTCGTTCTTGTCGTCTCCGGCGACCGGGCAGCTCTACAACGACCTGGTCTCGGGGAACGGCGCTCCCGGCACGGGGGCCGACGTGAACGGCGCGCGCTCCGCGCTGAACGACCGGGCGGCCGTGCTCCGCGTCGCCTACGACACGACCGATCCGACGGCGTCGCTGGTGTTCCCACGCCTCGTGTCGATGGCCGCCAAGGCCGGGATCGCGGTCCGCGCCGCCACCGCGACGGAGATTCCGGATGCCACCCTCTCGTGGGTCGGCGAGGATGAGAGCCTCTACCGGTCGGCGCGTGACCGCATCGCGGAGGGGATCGACGGCGGCGACACCGAGGAGCTCTTCGACGACCTCACCACGCACACCGACCCCGTCGACGTGTTGTCGGAGGCGAAGCTCATCGACCGGTCGCTGTTCGCCGCGTACGCGGGTGTGCCGCTGCTCGAGCGCACGGGTGCCGTGGTCAGCGCCGCGGGCGTCGGGGGAGTGACGTACACCTCCGAGCCCAACGGGCTGCCCCCGGCGTTCTGGACCTGGTCGCCGCCCCAGTCCTGACGGTCACGACGTCGGCGACGGCGCAGGGGTCGGGGCGAAGATCCCCGGCCACCAGGCCGCGGCGAGCGGGTACCCCACGAAGGCCACGATGTCGATGACCGTGTGTGCGATCACCAGGGGCATCACCCGCCCCCATCGCTTGTAGCACCAGCCGAAGACGAGCCCCATGACGACGTTGCCCAGCGCCGAGGGCCACCCCTGATACAGGTGGTAGCTGCCGCGTAGCAGGGCGGTCGACACGATGATCCACGTCCACGACCAGCCGAGCCGGCGGAGACGGTCGAAGAGGAATCCGAGGAAGATCACCTCTTCGGTGAGGCCGGCGCGCAATGCCGCGAGGACCAGCAGCGCGATCACCCACCACGACGAGTCCAGGGGAGCGGGGATCACCGCGATGCTCTGCCCGAGAGCGCGGCCGATCGCGTAGACACCGATACCGGGCGCGCCGATGAGGACGACGAGCAGGAGTCCCCGCGCGGAGTCACCTCCGAAGCGGCGGAAGTCCAGCCCGATGCGGCGGAGCGCGTTGTTCGTCGGCTCCCACAGCAGGTAGACCGCCAGCGCCACGAGGGCCAAGGAGAAGAAGATGTCGAGGAACTGGTAGATCGCGTCCCACACCGGCTCGGCGCTGCGCGACGGATTCAGCTGCGTCTGCTGTTGCGAGATGGGTGCGCGGGTGGCGGCGCGGACGAACGAGACCACCGAGTAGATCGCCGACTGACCGACGCTGACGAGCAGCACGATCCCGATCTCCCAGCCGAGACGGCGGCGGGGGTAGGTGTCCGAGCGCTTCAGCGTCGGAGGATACGTCCAGTCCGCTGGGACCTGCAGCCGGGTGCGCTTGTCAGATTGCTCCATCGAGAGCCTCTCGAGTAAATGCTGTGTAACGTTTTTCAGAGGAGTTTGGGGCACCTGGGTAAACGTGCCTAGTGTGTTCTCATCCTGCCCGACGGATCTTTCACGCGCCTTGTGCTGCGCGAAAGCCCTGCGCGGGCGACGATCATCCCTTCCCTGGAGGAACTGTGAAGCGCAACAAGATTGCCCTCTCCGGTCTCGCCCTGCTGGGAGCCGTCGGGCTTATGCTCGCCGGCTGCTCGGGCGGCGGAGACAACGGCGGCGGCTCGTCATCGGGCGGCGACGCCACGGCGATCATTCGGACGAACGGCTCCGAGCCGCAGAACCCGCTGATCCCGACCAACACCAACGAGGTCGGTGGAGGAAAGATCCTCGACTCGATCTTCGCGGGTCTGGTCTACTACGACGGAACCGGCGCTCCGGTCAATGACATGGCCGAGTCCATCGTCACGAACGACCCCCAGAACCTCACGGTGACCCTGAAGAAGGGCCAGAAGTTCACGGACGGCACCGAGGTCAAGGCCGACAACTTCATCAAGGCGTGGAACTACGGCGCCCAGCTGTCGAACAACCAGGTGAGCAGCTCGTTCTTCGAGGACATCGTGGGCTTCAGCTACGACGCTGACTCCGAGCTCACCGGTCTGAAGAAGGTCGACGACTACACCTTCACGATCGCGCTCTCCAAGCCCGCCGCCGACTTCGCGCTGCGACTGGGCTACTCGGCGTTCTTCCCGCTGCCCGACGTCGCGTTCACCGACATGGCTGCGTTCGGCGAGAACCCGATCGGAAACGGCCCCTACAAGCTCAAGGGCGAGGGTGCCTGGCAGCACAACGTCCAGATCGACCTCGTCAAGAACGATGACTACCAGGGCGGTCGCACGGTCGAGAACGGTGGTCTTTCGATCATCTTCTACGCCACGCAGGATGCCGCCTACGCCGACCTGCTCGGTGGCAACGTCGACGTGATCGACGGCGTCCCCTCGTCGTCGCTGGCGACCTTCACCTCCGACCTGGGCGACCGTGCGGTCAACCAGCCGGCGGCGATCTTCCAGTCGTTCACGATCCCCGAGCGTCTCGCGCACTTCAGCGGCGAAGAGGGCAAGCTCCGTCGCCAGGCCATCTCGATGGCCATCAACCGCGACGAGATCACCAAGACGATCTTCCAGGGCTCGCGCACGCCTGCCAGCGACTTCACCTCGCCGGTCATCGCGGGCTGGTCGGACTCCCTCACGGGCGCCGACGTCCTGAAGTTCAACGCCGACAAGGCGAAGCAGCTGTGGGCCCAGGCCGACGCCATTTCGCCGTGGAGCGGTTCGCTTCAGATCGCCTACAACGCCGACGGTGGACACCAGTCCTGGGTCGACGCGGTCACGAACTCGCTGAAGAACACGCTCGGCATCGACTCCTCGGGTGCTCCCTACCCGACGTTCAAGGAACTGCGCTCGGCGGTCACCAACCGCAGCATCGAGACCACGTTCCGTTCGGGCTGGCAGGCCGACTACCCGGGTGCGTACAACTTCCTCGCGCCGCTGTACGCGACCGGTGCCTCGTCGAACGACGGTGACTACTCGAACCCCGAGTTCGACGCGCAGATCACGGCCGGCATCGCCGAGACCGACCTGAGCACGCAGAACGCGGACTTCGCCAAGGCTCAGGAGATCCTCCTGCAGGACCTTCCGGCCATCCCGCTCTGGTACTCGAACGTGACCGGTGGCTACGCCGAGGGCGTGAACAACGTCCAGTTCGGCTGGAACTCGGTTCCGCTCTACTACGAGATCACGAAGTAACCCTTCCGATCTCACCCGCGAGGCGGTGACGGATTCGTCACCGCCTCGCGGTCTGCCCGCCTGGCCTCATCACGACGTGTGATAAAACGGCACGGGTCCTTTTCGGCCCGCGCCCCCCACAAAACGTCTGATGAGGCGTTTCCCACGTTCGAAAAGAGAGCGGATGCTCGGCTACATCCTCAGACGTCTGCTGCAGGTGCTCCCCGTGTTCTTCGGGGCCACGCTGCTGATC
Source organism: Microbacterium testaceum StLB037 (assembly GCF_900104345.1). Lineage (GTDB taxonomy): Bacteria > Actinomycetota > Actinomycetes > Actinomycetales > Microbacteriaceae > Microbacterium > Microbacterium testaceum_A. The sequence continues at coordinate 145,845 of NZ_FNJN01000008.1, read as the reverse complement.
TACTTCATGGTCTTCGCCATGCCGGGGGACCCGATCCTCGGCCTCTTCGGCGACAAGACCCCCGCGCCCCAGGTCGTCGAAGCCCTGCGGGCCCAGTACCACCTCGACCAGCCCTTCATCGTCCAGTACTTCCTGTACCTCGGCGGGATCTTCCAGGGTGACCTCGGAACGACCTTCTCGGGTCAGTCCGTCAACGAGGTGCTCGCCCGCACGCTCCCCGTGACGGCACGACTGGCCGTGATGGCCCTGGCCATCGAGTTCGTGCTCGCCGTCGTCGTCGGCACCATCTCGGCGATCCGCAAGGGCAAGCTGTTCGACAACGTGGCGCTCATCGTCGCGCTGCTGTTCGTCGCGCTGCCGATCTTCGTGGCGTGCTTCCTCGCGCAGTACTTCCTCGCCATCCAGTTGGGGTGGTTCCGGCCCACGGTGGGCGCCCAGAACAACTGGGGTGATCTGCTGCTGCCGGCCATCGTGCTCGGGTTCAGCCTGTTCGCGACGAGCATGCGCCTGATGCGCGGGTCGGTCATCGACACGCTCAACCAGGACTGGGTGCGCACCGCGTACTCCAAGGGCCTCTCGCGTCGCCGCGTGATCCCCGTGCACGTGCTGCGCAACTCCCTTATCCCCGTCATCACGAACTCCGCGACGAACTTCGGTGTTCTCCTCGTCGGCGCCACCGTGACCGAGGGCATCTTCAACATCCCCGGTGTCGGTAACACGCTCTACCAGGCCACCATCCGCGGTGAGGGCCCCACGGTGGTGTCGTTCGTGACCGTCTTCGTCATCATCTACGTGCTGGTCAACCTCGTCGTCGACCTCCTGTACGGCCTTCTCGACCCGAGGATCCGCTATGTCAAGTAGTCAGTTCCCGGCGCCCCACTATGTCGCGCCGATCAAGACCGAGACCATTTCGGTCGACGCCGTCCGCGTCGCCGCCCGCAAGAGCAACCTGTGGCTCGACGCGTGGCGCGACCTCCGTCGTCGCCCTACGTTCTGGATCGCCCTGGTCGTCATGGCCATCGTGATCCTGATGGCCGCGTTCCCGATGCTGTTCACGCAGGTGCCGCCGGACAACGACTGCCAGCTGTCCAACAGCAACGGCGGTCCGACGGCCGGCCACATCCTGGGCTTCACGTTCCAGGGCTGCGACACCTTCTCGCGCATCGTGTGGGGTGCCCGCACCTCGCTGTCGGTGGGCCTGCTGGCCACCGCGATCGGCACGATCATCGGCCTGATCATGGGCGCCCTGTCGGGCTTCTACGGCGGATGGCTCGACGCGGTCATCTCGCGCGTCGGCGACATCTTCTTCTCGATCCCCTACATCCTCGCGGCCATCGTCGTGATGAGTGTGTTCTCGCAGTACCGCAACGTCTTCACCCTGGCCTTCGCGATCGGCGGGTTCGCGTGGGCATCGACGGCCCGTGTCGTGCGCGCCGAGGTCCTGCGCGTGCGCCAGGCCGACTACGTCGCGGCCTCGCAGGCCCTGGGGCAGTCGCGTTTCCGCACGCTCCTGACCCACGTCATCCCGAACGCCATCGCGCCGCTCCTCGTGGTCACCACGATCAGCCTCGCCGCGGCGATCGTCGCGGAGGCGACCCTGTCGTTCCTCGGCGTCGGCCTCGGCGGCAGCACCATGTCGTGGGGTAACGACATCAGCCAGGCGCAGCAGTCGCTGCGCATCGCGCCGATGGCGCTGATCTGGCCGTCGATCGCCCTGACCGTCACGGTTCTGGCCTTCATCCTGCTGGGCGAGCTCATCCGAGACGCCATCGACCCGAGAGCGAGGGCCCGCCGATGAGCGACGCCACCATGACGCCGCTGCTGTCCGTTCGCGACCTGAAGGTCGCGTTCGAGGGAGAAGGCGGCACGCGCGAGGTCCTCCACGGAGTCAGCCTCGACGTCTACCCCGGCCAGACGGTCGCGATCGTGGGCGAGTCGGGCTCGGGCAAGTCGACGACCGCCTCGGCGGTCATCGGCCTGCTCCCCGGTACCGGTCACGTCACCGCCGGCAGCATCACGCTCGACGGGCGTGAGCTGACCGATCTCAGCCAGACGCAGTTCGAGTCGGTTCGCGGTCGCGACATCGGTTACGTCCCGCAGGACCCGATGTCGAACCTCAACCCGGTGTGGAGCATCGGCTTCCAGGTGAAGGAGGCGATCCGCGCGAACGGCATCGCCACCGGTCGCAAAGAGGTCGAGAAGCGCGCGATCGAGGTGCTGAAGCAGGCTGGTCTCGCCGACGCTGAGCGTCGCCTGCACCAGTACCCGCACCAGTTCTCGGGCGGAATGCGTCAGCGCGCGCTGATCGGAATCGGCCTCGCCGCCGACCCGAAGCTGCTGATCGCCGACGAGCCGACCTCGGCCCTCGACGTGACCGTGCAGCGCGTGATCCTCGATCACATGGCATCCCTCACCCGTGAGCGGGGGACCTCGGTGCTGCTCATCACGCACGACCTGGGTCTGGCCGCCGAGCGCGCCGACACCATCGTCGTGATGAACCAGGGCGAGATCGTCGAGTCGGGTCCCAGCCGCGAGATCCTCGAGAACCCGCAGCACCCGTACACGCAGCGACTGGTGGCGGCTGCCCCCAGCATCGCTTCGCAGCGCATCCAGGCGAAGGTCGAAGACCGCGGCATCCTGCGCGAGTCCGACATCGACGCTCCCGCGACGGTCAAGGTCACCGACCTCGTCAAGGAGTACAAGATCCGCCAGGGCGGGTTCCGCAGCGAGCAGTTCCGCGCCGTCGACGGGGTCTCGTTCGAGATCCCGCGCGGCAAGACGCTGGCGCTGGTGGGGGAGTCGGGTTCGGGCAAGTCGACGATCGCGAAGATGGTCCTCAAGCTCGAGGATCCGACCTCGGGCTCGATCGAGGTCGACGGTGTCAACACCGGCAAGCTGAGCGCGAAGGACACGTTCAACCTGCGCCGCCGGATGCAGCCCGTCTTCCAGGACCCGTACGGGTCGCTCGACCCGCTGCGCAGCATCGGCAACCTCATCGCCGAGCCGCTCAACATCCACAAGGTGGGCGACAACGCGTCGCGTCGAGCCCGTGTGGAGGAGTTGCTCGAGCAGGTCGCGCTTCCGCAGGAGCTGGCATCCCGCTATCCGAACGAGCTGTCCGGCGGACAGCGCCAGCGTGTCGCCATCGCGCGCGCGCTCGCGCTCAAGCCCGACATCCTCGTGCTCGACGAGGCTGTCTCGGCCCTCGACGTGCTGGTGCAGGCGCAGATCCTCCAGTTGCTGGCGGAGCTGCAGTCCGAGCTCGGTCTGACCTATCTGTTCATCACGCACGACCTCGCCGTCGTCCGTGTCGCCGCCGACCTGGTGTGCGTCATGGAGCGCGGCAAGCTCGTGGAGCAGGGAACGGTCGACGAGATCTTCGCGCAGCCCTCGCAGGAGTACACGCAGCGCCTGCTCGACGCCATTCCCGGCGCCTCCCTCTCGCTGGGCGGCGCGTGACGCGCGACGAGCGCTTCCGGGGCACGGAACACCCGCGGGTGTTCCGTGCCCCGTCGTCGATCTTCGGCCTGATCCTGGGTGCGGTGCTCGCGCTCGTGCTCTTGGGGGATGCCGCGCTGCGCGCCGGGGTGGGCGAGATGCTCCTGCTGGCACCCTGGGTGCTGTTGGCCCTGTGGGCGGTCTACGCGCTGCTGTTCGCGCCGCACGTGCGCATCGACGCCGAGGGCATCCGCATCCACAATCCTCTGCGCATCGCGGACATCGCGTGGGCGCGTGTGGCCGACATCGACATGCGCTGGCAGCTCGAGGTCCGCACCGACGAACCCCGCGTCGTGAAGGCCTTCGGTGGCCCCGTCGCCGGTCGTCCGGGTCGTCCGCCGATCCGTCGTGACGATGAGCGGGGGCGTCGCGAGCCTCCCGCGATCCGCGACCTGCAGCTCATCCAGGAAGCATGGGAGACGGCGCGGCCGACCGCGTCGAAGACCGGTGTCGTCCGCCGGTCGTGGGACATTCCCTCGGTCACTTCCCTGCTGGTTCTGATCTGCTGGGTTATTATCGCTTTGTTCATCTCAGGCGGTCTCGGCTGAGCGCGATGCTGCGCTCGACGGAGACCGCGGTGGCAAAGCGCCATGTAAGAGCTTTGTTACGGTCGTGAAAAGTGTGTTCCCCCGGCACACGTTTCATGGGAAGCCGACGTAGGGTCGCTGAAGATCCTTAGCCAGGCAAACGAATAGGCGGGGATCTCGAAGGCGAGAGGACCACCATGACGCACACCCCCGACGTGTTCCGGACGGGCCCGCGCACCTCATGACGCTGTACGTTCTGCGACGGTTCCTGAACTACGCCGTCCTGAGCCTGTTGGCGACGTGCCTCGCGTACGTTCTCGGCAGCGCGCTGTTGCGACCCCAGGACCGCTTCTACGGCATGAATCCCCGGCCGCCGCAGGAGTCGATCATCGCGAGCCTCGATGCCCTCGGTGCCAACCCCGACGTGCCGATCCTCGTCCGCCTGTGCAACTGGCTGGTCAATCTGTTCACGAAGTTCTCGCTCGGCACCACCATCGGCGGCCAGGACGTCATGACCGAGATCGCGACGCGCGCCGGCACGAGCCTGCGCCTGCTGCTGATCGGCTCGCTCATCGGCGCGATCGTCGGCGTGCTCATCGGCGTGTGGGGTGCGGTGCGCCAGTACCGGGCTCCCGACCAGGTGACCACGTACGCCTCGTACCTCGTCTTCGCGACCCCCACCTTCGTCATCGGCGTGCTGCTGATGATCGGCGCGACCAATCTCAACAACGCGGCCGGAACGCAGCTCATCCGCTTCACCGGCGAGTACACCGCCGGTGTCGAGGGGTTCTGGCCGATGATCGCCGATCGGGCGGTCCACCTGCTGCTGCCGACGCTGGCGCTCGTGCTCATCAGCGCCGCGTCGTACTCGCGCTACCAGCGGAGCATGATGCTCGACGTGCTCGGTGCGGACTACATCCGCACCGCCCGCGCGAAGGGACTGCCCCGCACGCAGGCGCTCTTCCGCCACGGCGTGCGCATCGCCCTGATCCCGATGTCGACGTTCTTCGCGTACAGCTTCGGCACGCTCATCGCCGGTTCCACCATGCTCGAGATCGTCTTCTCGTGGCGGGGCATGGGGCAGTTCCAGCTGAACGCCGTGACCCAGCAGGACATCAACGCCGTCGCCGGATCGACGCTCTTCGTCGCCGTGCTGGTGCTGTTGTCATCGACCCTGTCCGAGGTGCTCTACGCCGCACTCGACCCGAGAGTGAGGAGCTGACATGACCATGCAGGAAGAAGCCCTCGACGGAACGCTCGTCGCCACGAGCCCTGTCACCCGCGACCGCAAACCGCTGTCGCGCGGAGCGCTGGTGCGCTCGCGGCTGCGCAAGATGCCTCGCTTCTGGGTGGGCGCGAGCATCCTCGTCTTCATCGTGCTGTGGGCCTTCATCGGGCCGCTGCTCTACCCCTACGACTCGACCCAGCGCGACTTCCTGAACGTGGGCCTGGGACCGACTCAGTTGCACTGGTTCGGGACGAACGGCATCGGGCAGGACATCTACGCGCAGACGCTCGTGGGTCTGCAGAAGTCGCTCATCATCGGCGCTCTGGCGGGCATCGGCGCCACCCTCATCGCGGCGGCCGTCGGATCCCTCGCCGGCTACCTGGGCGGCAAGATCGACGCGGTCATCGGGTGGCTCATCCACCTTCTGCTCGTCATCCCGTCGTTCTTCATCCTGGTGCTGCTGAGTCCGCTGACCCGCGGACTGTCGTGGCTCGCCCTCACGTTCTTCCTCGCGGTGTTCAGCTGGATGATCCTCGCTCAGGTCGTCCGCAACCAGACCCGGTCCCTGCGCAACCGCGACTTCGTGCGCGCGGCGCGGTACATGGGCATGCCGACCCGGCAGATCCTCGGCCGCCACATCATCCCCAACATCGCGTCGCTGCTCATCATCGACGCGACCCTCGGCATCGTCGCGGCCATCATGGCCGAGACCTCGCTCAGCTACTTCGGTTTCGGCGTCCAGGCGCCCGACGTCTCGCTCGGCACGCTGCTGGCGTCGGGGACGTCGGCCGCGGTGACCCGCCCGTGGCTGTTCGTGTACCCCGCCGGCGTGCTGATCGTGCTGCTCCTGGCCATCAGCCTCATCGGCGACGCCCTGCGCGACGCCATCGACCCCACCTCGGGAGCGAACCGTGACTGACACCCGATCCGCCACCCTGCTGTCCTCGACCGGCCGCTCGCCGCTGCTGTCGGTCCGCGACCTCAGCGTCACCTTTCCGCAGCGCGACGGTTCTCCCGTCCGCGCCGTCCGCGGCATCTCGTACGACGTGCACGAGGGGGAGTTCCTCGGCATCGTGGGCGAGTCCGGCTCCGGCAAGAGCGTGTCGTCGCTCGCCGTGATGGGGCTGCTGCCCTCGAACGCGCAGGTCGAGGGCGACATCCTCTACGACGGTCGTTCGCTGCTCGGCATGAACGACGGGCAGCTGTCGAAGATCCGCGGCGCCGAGCTCGCGATGGTCTTCCAGGACCCCCTGTCGGCGCTGACCCCGGTCTACACCGTCGGCGACCAGATCTCCGAGGGACTGCGTCTGCACGACCGCGCCCTGAGCGCACAGGCTGCGCACGCCCGCAGCGTCGAGCTGCTCAAGCTCGTCGGCATCCCGGATGCCGAGCGTCGGGCGCGCGCGTATCCTCACGAGTTCTCGGGCGGTATGCGACAGCGCGCGATGATCGCCATGGCGATCGCCAACGACCCGCGCGTGATCATCGCCGACGAGCCGACGACCGCCCTCGACGTCACCATCCAGGCGCAGATTCTCGAGGTGCTGCAGAAGGCCCGCGAGGTGACGGGCGCCGCCGTCGTGCTCATCACGCACGACCTCGGCGTCGTCGCCGGCCACGCCGACCGCGTCGCGGTCATGTACGCGGGCAAGCTCGTCGAGCGGGGCACGGTCGACGAGATCTTCCACGACCCGCACATGCCGTACACCGTGGGGCTGCTGCGCTCGGTGCCGAACATGCAGACCGCGGGCTCGCACCGACTGGTCCCGCTCGAGGGGCGCCCGCCGTCCCTCGCCTCGCTGCCCAAGGGATGCCCCTTCGCCGCGCGCTGCCCGATCGCGATCGACGCGTGTCACGACATCGAGCCCGTGCTCGAGGTGCACGGAGCGGTGCCCGACCACGTCGCGGCGTGCATCCGCTCGGGCGAGATCGCCTCCGGTGCCCTCGCGCGGCCCGATATCTTCCCGCGGCCCGAGGCTCTCGGCGAGATCCCGCCGCTCCGCCCCGACGCGACCCCCGCGGTCGAGGTCACCGATCTCGTGAAGCACTTCCCGCTGATGAAGGGCGCGGTCTTCCCGCGCCGCGTCGGCACGGTGCGCGCGGTCGACGGGATCTCGTTCTCGATCCAGCCCGGTCGCACGATGGGACTGGTGGGGGAGTCCGGCTGCGGCAAGACGACGACGATCCTCGAGATCATGGAGATGGTCGCCCCGCAGAGCGGCAGCATCCGCATCAACGGCACCGACGTGGCCACGGTGAGCCGTAAGGACAAGGCCGTGCTGCGCAAAGGCATCCAGATCGTGTTCCAGGACCCGATGGGCGCGATCGACCCGCGCCTGCCGGTGGGCGAGGTGATCACCGAGCCCCTGCTGGTCCAGGGCGTGCCGCGTGCGGAGCGCGACCGCAAGATGCGCGAGCTGCTCGGTCTCGTCGGGCTGGACCCGAACATGTCGGACCGGTACCCGCACGAGTTCTCGGGCGGTCAGCGTCAGCGCATCGGCATCGCCCGCGCCCTGGCGACCGACCCCGCCGTCGTCGTCCTCGACGAGCCGGTGTCGGCCCTCGACGTGTCGATCCAGGCCGGCGTCATCAACCTGCTCGAAGACCTCAAGGAACGACTCGGCCTCTCGTTCCTCTTCGTGGCGCACGACCTCGCCGTGGTCCGCCAGATCGCCGACGACGTGTCGGTCATGTACCTCGGCCGCATCGTCGAGCAGGGTCCCGTCGACGAGGTGTTCGACGACCCGCGGCATCCCTACACGAAGGCCCTCATCTCGGCCGCGCCCATTCCCGACCCGCGCATCGAGCGGGCGCGAACGCGCATCCTGCTCGACGGCGACCTCCCGAGCCCGACGCAGGAGATCTCGGGATGCCGTTTCCGCACGCGATGCCCGCTCTACCGCCTGCTGCCCGACGCCGATCGGCGCCGGTGCGACAACGACGACCCGGGCTTGCGCTCCCAGGCGCACTCCCAGGTGGCGTGCCACTACGCCGAACGGTCCGACCTCGTCCTCGAGACGGTGTCGGCCGGCTCCCCCCGAACGTCCCCGACCGACGGCACCATGTCGCCGGGGGCCCTCCCCGATCACCAACGAGAGGATTGATCACATGAGAATGCGTAAAGCGAAGGCCCTCAGCGCTCTCGCGCTGCTGAGCGCCGCCGCCCTGGCGATCGCCGGGTGCGCGCCGGGCAACACCGCCGCTCCGTCGGCGAACCCCGAGGATCAGAACTCGCTGCCGTCGACCGCGTGGGTGCGCGCCGATGCCGCAGACGTCAAGGACGGCGGCACGCTGACTCTCGCGGTCGACTCCATGCCCGTGAACTGGAACAACTTCCAGATCGACGGCAACGAGGCCAACACGAACAACATCGTCGCCGCGATGCAGGGTGGGCCCATCCGCATCGGCGAGGACGGCAAGCCGATCGTCGACCAGAACTACGCCTCTTCCGTCGAGCTGACCAGCAGCGACCCCCAGAAGGTCGAGATCAAGCTCAACCCGGATGCCAAGTGGGAAGACGGCACGCCCATCACGGTGGCCGACTACCAGGCGACCTGGAAGGCCAACAACGGCAGCAACCCCGCGTACGTGGTCATCTCGACCACCGGGTGGGACCAGATCTCGTCCGTCGAGCAGGGCACCGACCAGTTCGACGTCGTCATCACCTTCTCGTCGGTCTTCGCCGACTGGCAGAGCCTCTTCGGCCAGGTCCTGCCCGCGAGCGTCGCCAACGACCCGAACACCTTCAACACCGGCTATCTCACGAAGGCGCTTCCGTCATCGGGACCCTTCAAGCTCGCGAACTTCGACTCGACGGCCGGTGTGGCGACGCTCGAGCCGAACCCCAACTGGTGGGGCGCCAAGCCCAAGCTCGACTCGGTCGTCTTCCGCGCCGTGAGCCAGGCCCAGCAGGGCACCTCGTTCAGCAACGGTGAGATCGACGCGCTGAACATCAGCTCCAACGCCGACCTCTACCAGACGGCCCAGAACGTCCCGGGTGCCGAGATCCAGGCGTCGAACGGTCTGACCTGGACGCACATCACGATGCGCGCCTCGAGCGGACCCCTCGCCGACGTCAACGTCCGCAAGGCGATCGCATCCATCGTCAACCGCAGCCAGATCGCCACCAACGCGAACTCGCCGGTCGGCGTCCCCGCCATCACGCAGGGCAGCTACATCTTCATGCCCGGCCAGGACGGCTACACCGACGACTCGCTTCCGTACGACGTCGACGCGGGCACCAAGTACCTCGAGGCCGCCGGCTACACCAAGGACGGCGACTCGTGGACGAAGGACGGCACCGCGCTGTCGTTCAAGGTGACGGTCCCGGCCGACACGACGACGAACATCCAGCGCGCCGAGCAGATCCAGGCGGACCTCGCCGAGGTCGGCATCCCGGTCGAGCTCGTCTCGGTTCCCGTCGGCAGCTACTTCTCGGACTACATCATCAAGGGTGACTTCGAGATGGTGACGTTCTCGTGGCAGGGCACCGCCTACCCGATCTCGTCGAGCCGTTCGCTGTTCACGCCGGTCGACTCGGCGCAGAACTACACCGGCATCGCCGACCCGCGCCTGGACGCCCTGTGGGAGAAGGCCAACTCCGAGCTCGACCCCGCCGCGCGTCAGCAGACCGCGCAGGAGATCAACAAGGTGCTCTGGGAGTCCGTGCCGATCATCCCGATCGCGCCGCTGCCGAACGTCTACGCCGTCAAGCAGGGCCTCGTGAACTGGGGAGCCACCCAGTTCGAGACCATCGACTGGACGATCGTGGGCTTCGCGAACTCCTGATCCACTGATGGAAAGGGGCGGGATCCTGCGGGATTCCGCCCCTTTTTCGTGCGTTCCCGTTACCTGTGCGTCTCCTGCCCGGGAGTGTCGTAGGCGCCCGGTAGACTAGGGACGCCCGATTCCGGGCATCACCCCGAATTTTCCTGGAGACCCTCCATGGCGCACGCCCTTCGTCCTGACCTCCGTAACGTCGCGATCGTCGCGCACGTCGACCACGGCAAGACGACCCTCGTCGACGCCATGCTCCGCCAGACCGGCTCGTTCGGCGACCACGCGCACGTCGAAGAGCGCGCGATGGACTCGAACGACCTCGAGCGCGAAAAGGGCATCACGATCCTCGCCAAGAACACGGCGATCACCTACAACGGCGTGCACAGCGACGTTCCGGTGACGATCAACGTGATCGACACCCCCGGCCACGCCGACTTCGGTGGCGAGGTCGAGCGCGGCCTGTCGATGGTCGACGGCGTCGTGCTGCTCGTCGACGCGTCCGAGGGCCCGCTGCCCCAGACGCGCTTCGTGCTGCGCAAGGCCCTCGAGGCCAAGCTCCCCGTCATCCTGCTGGTCAACAAGACCGACCGCCCCGACGCGCGCATCGCCGAGGTCGAAGAAGAGGCGCACGACCTGCTGCTGGGCCTCGCGTCCGACCTGGTCGACGACGTGCCCGACCTCGACGTCGACGCCCTGCTCGACGTGCCGGTCGTCTACGCCTCGGGCCGCGCGGGTGCCGCGTCGCTCAACCGCCCCGACAACGGCTCGCTGCCCGACAACGAAGACCTCGAGCCGCTCTTCGGCGCGATCCTCGAGCACGTTCCAGCTCCCGCCTACGACGACGAGGCGCCTCTGCAGGCCTGGGTCACCAACCTCGACTCCTCGCCGTTCCTCGGTCGCCTCGCTCTGCTGCGCGTGTTCAACGGCACGCTGAAGAAGGGCCAGACCGTGGCCTGGGTGCGCGCCGACGGCACCACCAGCAACGCTCGCGTGACCGAGCTGCTGAAGACCCGCGCCCTCGAGCGCTACCCGGCCGAAGACGCCGGCCCCGGTGACATCGTCGCCATCGCCGGTTTCCCCGACATCACCATCGGCGAGACCATCGCCGACCCCGAGGACGTGCGCCCGCTCAAGGCGATCACCGTCGACGACCCGGCCATCTCGATGACCATCGGCACCAACACCTCGCCCCTCATGGGCAAGGTCAAGGGCCACAAGCTCACCGCCCGCATGGTGAAGGACCGCCTCGACCGCGAGCTCATCGGTAACGTCTCGCTCAAAGTCGTCGACATCGGACGCCCCGACGCGTGGGAGGTCCAGGGCCGCGGCGAGCTCGCGCTGGCCATCCTCGTCGAGAACATGCGTCGCGAGGGCTTCGAGCTCACCGTCGGCAAGCCCCAGGTGGTCACCAAGCGCGGCGAAGACGGCAAGCTCAAGGAGCCCTTCGAGCACCTCACCATCGACGCCCCCGAAGAGCACCTCGGTGCGATCACGCAGCTCATGGCCGCCCGCAAGGGCCGCATGGACAACATGACGAACCACGGCACCGGCTGGGTGCGCATGGAGTTCGTCGTGCCCTCGCGCGGCCTCATCGGCTTCCGCAGCGAGTTCCTCACCATCACGCGCGGCACCGGCATCGCGAACGCGATCTCGCACGGCTACGACGACTGGGCCGGCTCGATCACGACCCGCCAGAACGGCTCGATCGTCGCCGACCGCATGGGTGTCGTCACCCCGTTCGCCATGATCGCCCTGCAGGAGCGCATGAGCTTCTTCGTGCAGCCCACCGAAGAGGTCTACGAGGGCATGGTCATCGGCGAGAACTCGCGCGCCGACGACATGGATGTCAACATCACCAAGGAGAAGAAGCTCACGAACATGCGTTCGTCGACCTCCGACTCCTTCGAGTCGATGACGCCCCCGCGCATCCTCACGCTCGAGGAGTCGCTGGAGTTCGCCCGCGACGACGAATGCGTCGAGGTCACGCCCGAGAAGGTGCGCATCCGCAAGGTCGAGCTCGACGCGACCGCGCGCGGTCGCTCCGCTTCGCGCTTGAAGCGCCAGGACGCCAACGCGTAAGCGTTCCCGTCTCGAACGGCCCCGCCCAGCCTCGTGCTCGGCGGGGCCGTTCGCTTTGCGGGGTCTGCGGGTGGGTGGCATCCGGATGCCGTGGCGTGCCTGACGGCGGGGGGTTTTCGGCGACGCGGCTGGGGTAGGCGGCGCGTCGGGGGATTCGTCCGCGGGTGTGCGGGGACCGGCGGGAGTTCAGCTGTCTCCGGACGCCCCCGCGCGCATCACCTTCGCGAGCGCTTTGCCTTTCGCCAGTTCGTCGACGACCTTGTCGAGCAGTCGGATGCGGTACATCAGCGGGTCTTCGATCTGCTCGACCCGCACGCCGCAGACCACTCCGGTGATCTCGGCGGCCTGCGGGGTGAGCCGCGCCTCGTCGAAGAACTCGCGGAACGTGGTCGACCCCTGCGCGTGGCGGGCGAGGGCCGCCTCGTCGAACCCGGTCAGCCAGCGGATCACCGTGTCGAGCTCGTCGGTGGTGCGCCCTTTGCGTTCGACCTTCGCGACGTACAGCGGATACACCGACGAGAAGGTCATGTCGAAGACGCGGGACATGCCAGCACGATATCCCCGCGTCCGGACCCTGTCGACGCGGTCGTCGGGTCAGCGGGACTCGACGACGCAGACGGCGCTCATACCCGCCGTGAGCGCTTCGAAGACGTGGGGCGCGTCACCGGCGTACGAAAGGTAGTCGCCGGGTGCGAGCTCGAAGGGGGCGTCGGCCGGGCCGACGAGACCGCGACCCGAGACCATCACGAGGTGCTCGATCGTTCCCCGGGGATGCGGGTCGGATCGGCGGGGGGAACCCGGTTCGGCCGAGAGCAGGTAGATGTCGCGGCGAGCGTGCGGGGGGCTCGCCGAGAGCAGGACGGCGATGTAGTCGGATGCCGATGAGGCCACGGCCGCACCGGCTTCGCCGGCCCGGATGAGGGTGGGGGAGTGCGCGCCCTCGTCGACGAAGTCGGCGAACGTGATCTCGAGCGCCGAGGCCAGCGCCCACAGGGTCTCGACGCTGGGATTGCCGCCCCCGTTCTCGAGCTGCGAGACGGTGGCCTTGGCGACTCCGGCCCGCCGGGCGAGTTCCGAGACGCTGAGGTCACGTCTTTCTCGCTCGCGGCGCAGGCTCGCGGCGATTCGGGCGCTCAGATCGCTCATCTGTTCATTATGACCGTCGATCGTTCGACTTGACGAACGACGTCTTGAGCGTTCACGATGATGTCCATGCGTTCGCTTCACCGAACATCCGAGGGTGTCGCCGCTCGACAGGGCCTCGCCGTCGCCCTCGCCACGAGTGCCTACGGCATCTCTTTCGGGGCCCTGTCCGTGGCATCCGGTCTGGACATCTGGCAGACCTGCGTGCTGAGCCTGCTGATGTTCACCGGCGGATCGCAGTTCGCGTTCGTCGGCGTCATCGCCGCGGGGGGAGTGGCCGCCGCACCCGCGGCGATCGCGTCGTCGGCCCTGCTCGGCGTCCGCAACGCCGCGTACGCGATGCGCATGGCGCCCGTCGTGGCGGGCGGACCCTGGCGCAAGGCGTCGGCCACGCACTTCACGATCGACGAATCGGTGGCGGTCGGCCTGGCGCAGACCGAGCCGCGCGCTCGTCAGGTGGGCTTCTGGGTCACGGGTGTGGCGATCTGGGTCGGCTGGAACCTCTCGACTCTCCTGGGGGCGCTCCTCGGCGACGTCCTCGGCGACCCCCGTGTCTACGGTCTCGATGCGGCGGCGGCCGCCGCGTTCCTCGCTCTGCTGTGGCCGCGTCTTCGCGGACGTCAGCCCCTGGCAGTGGCCGCGGGAGCGGCGATCGTCGCGGCGCTGCTCACACCGTGGCTCATGCCGGGGATCCCGGTGATTGCGGCGGCGGGAGTCGCGATCGCGGTGGGACTGTTCGATCCCCGGCCCGCGAAGCCGGCGGCAACCGAGGAGCGGATGCCATGACCCTGTGGACCGCGGTGCTCACGGCATCCGTCATCTGCGTCGCCCTCAAGGCGACGGGCTACCTGCTTCCCGCTCACTGGCTCGACAAGCCGCGCCCCGCGCGGATCGCGGACCTTCTCACCGTCGCCCTGCTCTCGGCGCTCGTGATGGTGCAGACGCTCGGCGCGGGGTCGGCGGTGGTCGTGGACGCGCGACTCCCGGCGGTCGGCGTCGCGGCCCTGCTCCTCTGGGCGCGCGCCCCGTTCCTCGTCGTGGTCGCCGCGGCGGCCCTCACCGCGGCGCTGCTGCGGCTCTGGGGGTGGGCGGCGTGAGGGGTGAGCGCTATCGGCCGCGGCCGTCGCATAGCCGTCGCGCCTAGACTCGACCGGTGACTTCCACGATTCTCCGCGTCGTCGGCTGGGTGGTGGCCCTGCTCGTGGGGGCCTTCTACGGAGCAGCCGGCACCGTCGGCCAGGCCTTCCTCGTCGGCCCCGTGCCGGTGGGCTTGATCCTCGCGACGATTGGCAGTGCGGCCCTGCTCATCGCCCTGCGCACACTCACGGGCGATCGCGTCAACGCCCTCGCCGGAGGGCTGGGGATCACCGCCGCCACCTACCTGTTCTCTCAGGTGGGGCCGGGCGGCTCCGCGATCGTCGCGGCCCCCACCGCGGGGACCGAGTGGATCCCGCTCGTGTGGACGGTCGTCGGACCCGCGCTCATGGTGCTGGTCGCGCTGTGGCCCGACTTCAGCAAGATGCAGGCGCCGGCGCGCCCGGCCGAATCCTAAGCCCGCGGCCCGGCGGCGGGGTCGGTCGCTCCGGCGCGATTAGACTGATGCGGTGACTTACGTGATCGCCCTCCCGTGCGTCGATGTGAAAGACCGCGCCTGCATCGATGAGTGCCCTGTCGACTGCATCTACGAGGGTGAACGATCGCTCTACATCCACCCCGACGAGTGCGTCGACTGCGGTGCGTGCGAGCCGGTCTGCCCCGTCGAGGCCATCTACTACGAGGACGACCTCCCCGAGGAGTGGTCCGACTACTACAAGGCCAACGTCGAGTTCTTCGACGACATCGGCTCGCCCGGTGGTGCGGCCAAGGTCGGCGTGATCGCCAAGGACCACCCCGTCATCACCGCATTGCCCCCGCAGGCGCACTGACCCGTGGGCGTCGCCGACCTCGCCGACTACCCGTGGGACGCGGTCGCCCCGTACGCGGAGCGCGCCCGACGCCACCCCGACGGCATCGTCGACCTGTCCATCGGCTCGCCCGTCGACCCGACGCCCGCCGTCGTCGCCGAAGCTCTGGCTGACGCAACCGACGCGCACGCTTACCCGCAGACGGCGGGGACCCCGGCGCTGCGCGAGGCGATCGCCGAGTGGTACCACCGCCGGCGCGGCGTCCCCGGCCTGGCCGCGGCGAACGTTCTGCCGACCGTCGGCTCCAAAGAGCTGGTCGCCCTGCTGCCGTTGCTGTTGGGGCTCGGCCCGGGCGATGCGGTGGTTCACCCGCGCGCCGCCTACCCGACCTACGAGGTCGGAGCGCGTCTCGTGGGCGCCGAGGCCGTGGCATCCGACGATCCGTCCTCGTGGCCCGCGAACGCGCGCGTGATCTGGATCAACTCACCCGGCAATCCCGACGGGCGCGTCCTCTCGACGGACGAGCTTCGGGATGCCGTGGCCCGGGCGCGTGAAATCGGTGCCGTCCTCGCGTCGGACGAGTGCTACGCCGAACTGGGCTGGGACGCCCCGTGGGATGAGCAGCCCGTACCGAGCGTGCTCGACCCGGGCGTCGTCGGCGACGACCTCTCCGGCGTGCTGTCGGTGTACTCCTTGAGCAAGCAGTCGAACCTCGCCGGGTACCGCGCGGCGTTCCTCGCCGGTGACCCCGCCCTCGTGTCGCGGTTGCTCACCGGTCGCAAGCACCTGGGCCTCATGCCGCCCGCGCCGGTGCAGCGCGCGATGACCGTCGCCCTCGGAGACGACGAGCACGTCGCCGCGCAGCGCGAGCGCTACGCCCGCCGCCGCGCGGTCCTCAAGCCCGCGGTCGAGGCCGCCGGCTTCACCATCGACCGCAGCGAGGGCGGCCTGTACCTCTGGGCGACCGAGGGACGCGACGCGTGGGAGAGCGTCGACCGCCTCGCCGATCTCGGCATCCTGGTGGGACCGGGGCACTTCTACGGCACCCACTTTCCGAACCACGTGCGCTTCTCGCTCACCGCGACCGACGAGCGCATCGCCGCCGCCGCGGAGCGTCTGCGCGCCTGACCAGGAGGTTCCCTCCATTCGATGGGGGCAACCTTTAGCGGTGTCATCTGTACGCCGGAGTGCCTACTAGGCTGTAAAGGCAGGTCGTTCGGGGTCATCCTCCGTGCGCCCCGCCGACCCGGATGCCATTCCCGTGGCATCCAGAGGGCGAGAAGATCGCGGGGTGCCGCAACCCCCCGCGTTCGACCACACGGGCGACCAGAAATCGCAAGGAGGCGCGGTGAGCGACGCGGGCACGCAGCAGGACAAGGCCACTCTCACGGTAGGGGGCACCACCGCCGAATTCCCGGTCCTGCGAGGCACCGACGGCGTTCCGAGCATCGACATCGCGTCGCTGACGAAGCAGACCGGTCACACCACGCTCGATTACGGTTTCGTCAACACGGCGTCGACGAAGTCCGACATCACTTACATCGACGGCGATCAGGGCATCCTCCGCTATCGCGGGTACCCCATCGAGCAGCTGGCGAAGAACAGCACCTACCTCGAGGTCGCGTGGCTGCTCATCTACGGCGAGCTGCCCTCGGCATCCGAGCTCGCGTCGTTCGACGAGCGGATCCGCCGTCACACGCTGCTGCACGAAGACCTCAAGAGCCTCTTCTCGGCGCTACCGCCTACCGCGCACCCCATGTCGGTGCTCTCAGCGGCGACCGCGGCCCTCTCGACCTACTACGAGGCCGAGTCCGACCCGCACAACCCCGAGCACGTCGAGCTCAACACGGTCCGCATGCTCGCGAAGCTCCCCGTGATCGCCGCCTACGCGCACAAGAAGAGCATCGGACAGGCGTTCCTGTACCCCGACAACTCCCTGGGCTTCGTCGACAACTTCCTCAAGCTCAACTTCGGTGTGCACAGCGAGCCCTTCGAGGCCAACCCGGTCATGACGAAGGCCCTCGACCTGCTGCTGATGCTGCACGAGGACCACGAGCAGAACGCCTCGACCTCGACCGTGCGCCTGGTCGGTTCGACCGGAGCGAATCAGTTCGCGTCGATCTCGGCCGGCATCCAGGCGCTCTCCGGCCCCCTGCACGGTGGCGCGAACGAAGCCGTCCTGCAGATGCTCGCACGCATCCGCGACTCGGGCGAGAGCGTCGAGCGCTTCGTCGAGCGGGTGAAGAACAAGGAGCAGGGCGTCAAGCTCATGGGCTTCGGTCACCGCGTCTACAAGAACTACGACCCGCGCGCGAAGCTCGTCAAAGAGTCGGCCGACGAGGTGCTCACCGCACTCGGCGTCAGCGACCCGCTGCTCGACCTCGCCAAGGAGCTCGAGCAGATCGCCCTCGAGGACGACTACTTCAAGGAGCGTCGCCTCTACCCGAACGTCGACTTCTACACCGGCGTGATCTACAAGGCGATGGGCTTCCCCACGCGCATGTTCACGGTGCTGTTCGCGATCGGCCGTCTGCCCGGCTGGCTCGCCCAGTGGCGCGAGGCGATCAGCGACCCCCAGACGAAGATCGGCCGCCCGCAGCAGCTCTACACGGGTGCCGCCGAGCGCAACTACCCCGGCATCTGATCCGGCCTGGAGCGCCCCGTCCCTCTCGCGAGGGGCGGGGCGTTTCGCTGTGTGCGGCGGTGTGTGTCGTTGGTTCTCCCCATGTCCCACTTCGTGCTGTCTGGGGCGCCGCCAGGGAGCCGATTGTGGGACATGGTCTGCATATATGGGGACATGGTCGGCGAGGGTGGTTCGCCCTGCAGCCATGTCCCACTTTGTGCTGTCTGGGGCGCCGCCAGGGAGCCGATTGTGGGACATGGTCTGCGCAGATGGGGACATGGGTGCGCCGGAGAGACCGGATGCCAGGCGGTTCCGCCGACGCCGATGACGCAACCAGTAGGGTCGGGGCATGTCGCGCCTGCTCGTTCGCCGTCCGTCGCCCCGCCTCGCCGAGGGCGAGCTCACCCACCTCGACCGCGTGCCGGTCGATGCCGAGCTGGCGCTGACGCAGTGGCAGGCGTACGTCGATGCCTTCCGCACCCGTGGGTGGGAGATCGTCGAGATCGACCCGGCCGATGACCAGCCCGACGGGGTGTTCGTCGAGGATGCGGTCGTCGTCTTCGGCGACCTCGCCGTGCTCTGCCGGGCCGGCGCCGTCTCGCGCCGCGGCGAGGCGGAGAGCGTGCGCGCGGGGGTCACGGCATCCGGAATCGATCTTGCCGAGATCGTGGAACCCGGAACCCTCGACGGGGGCGACGTGCTCAAGGTCGGACGGACCGTCTACGTGGGCGCGTCGTCGCGGACGAACGCCGAGGGCATCGCCCAGCTGCGGGCTCTGCTCGAGCCGCGTGGGTGGGAGGTGCGCGAGATCCCGGTCACGAAGGTGCTGCACCTGAAGTCGGGGGTGACGGCGCTACCCGACGGAACGGTCGTGGGGTTCGAGCCGCTGGTCGACGATCCGTCGATGTTCCCGGTGTTCGCGGGAGTCCCCGAAGAGCACGGCACGGCCGTGGTCGTCCTCGACGACGACACGGTGCTGATGTCGGCGGACGCTCCGGCGACGGCGGAGGAGCACCGGTTCCGCGGCCTCGAGGTCGTGACCGTCGACGTGAGCGAGTTCGAGAAGCTCGAGGGCTGCGTGACCTGCCTGTCGGTGCGGGTGCGCGACTGACGCGACCGGCGCGGAGGCGGATACGCGACGAGAAACGCTCCCTGCACGGAGAAACGCGCGCCGAGGGCGTTTCCTCGTGCAGGGAGCGTTTATCGGGAAAAGGGCGCAGGCGCCTGCCGCTCAGGCGTGCAGTGCCTCGTTCAGCGTGACGCCGACGCCGGCGCGGGCCGAGGCCTCGACGGCGCCGGTGAGAGAGTTGCGGCGGAACAGGATGCCGTCGCGACCCGACAGCTCGCCCGCCTTGACCGTCTCGTCGCCGACGCGCACTTTCGTGCCGGCGGTGACGTAGAGACCGGCCTCGACGACGCAGTCGTCTCCGAGCGAGATGCCGATGCCGGCGTTCGCGCCGAGCAGGGTGCGTGCTCCGATCGAGACGCGGTGCGTCCCGCCGCCCGAGAGCGTGCCCATGATCGAGGCGCCGCCGCCGATGTCGGTGCCGTCGCCGATGACGACGCCCTGAGAGACGCGGCCCTCGATCATCGAGGAGCCGAGCGTGCCGGCGTTGAAGTTGACGAAGCCCTCGTGCATGACGGTCGTGCCGGGGGAGAGGTGCGCGCCCAGGCGCACGCGCGAGGCGTCGGCGATGCGCACGCCCGCGGGCAGGACGTAGTCGGTCAGGCGCGGGAACTTGTCGAGACCCTGGAGCTGGATGCCGTGACGCTTCAACTGCGGCAGCAGGCGCTCCGCGTCGTCGGGGTGCACGGGACCCGCGTTCGTCCACGCGACGTTGGGGAGGTGCCCGAAGATGCCGTCGAGGTTGATCTCGTTGGGCCGGACGAGCAGGTGCGAGAGCGCGTGCAGGCGCAGGTAGGCGTCGACGGTCGAGGCGGGAGCCGCGTCGGCGTCGATCATGAGAGACACCGTCTCGACGACGACGCCACGTCGCTCGTCGGGGCCGGCGGCGGATTCGAGCGCCGCCTGCTCGGCATCCAGGTCTCCGTGGGCACCGAGGACCGGCTTCGGGAACCAGGCGTCGAGCACCGTCCCCCCGGTGGTTCGCGTCGAGAGGCCGGCAGCGCTGATGCGTCGTTCGTTGCTCACCGTCCCAGGGTACTGGGGCACCGGCTGTGGGAAGATCGGGGCATGCCCGCGCTCGACCTCACCCAGTCCTCGGCCGCCCTGACGCGAGCCGTCTGCGACATCCACAGCGTCTCGGGAGACGAGACCCCTCTCGCGGATGCCATCGAGGCCGCCGTCTCCGCGTACCCCCACCTCGAGGTCATCCGCGACGGCGACACCATCGTCGCCCGCACCGCCCTGGGGCGCGACCGCAGGGTCGTCATCGCCGGGCACATCGACACCGTGCCGATCAACCGCAACCTCCCCGTCGAGGACCGCACGGTCGACGGCGAGGACGTCATCTGGGGCCGCGGGACGGTCGACATGAAGGCGGGCGTCGCGGTGCAGCTCAAGCTCGCCGCCGAGCTCACCGCGCCCCCGGTCGACATCACCTGGATGTGGTACGACCACGAAGAGGTCGACTCGGCGCTGAACGGCCTCGGTCGGCTCTCGCGCAACCGCCCGGACCTGTTCGAGGGCGACTTCGCGATCCTCGGCGAACCGAGCAACGGCGAGGTCGAGGGCGGCTGCAACGGCACGCTCCGCGCCATCGTGCGCACCGAGGGAGTCCGTGCGCACAGCGCGCGATCGTGGATCGGCGAGAACGCGATCCACAAGGCCGCGCCGATCCTCGCGCGCCTGGCCGAGTACCGTGCCCGCGAGATCGAGGTCGAGGGTCTTGTCTACCGCGAGGGCTTGAACGCTGTCAGCATCTCGGGCGGGGTCGCGGGCAACGTCATCCCCGACGCGTGCGCGGTCGAGGTCAACTACCGCTTCGCGCCGAGCCGTGACGCCGCCGCCGCCACCCGCGTCGTCACCGACGTGTTCACGGGCTTCGACGTCGAGATCGTCGACGTGGCCGAAGGAGCTCGTCCCGGCCTCGACGCGGCCCTGGCGAAGGACTTCGTGGATGCCGTGGGTGCCACCCCCAAACCGAAGTACGGCTGGACGGACGTGGCGCGGTTCTCGGCGCTCGGCATCCCCGCCGTCAACTACGGTCCCGGTGACC
Source organism: Microbacterium testaceum StLB037 (assembly GCF_900104345.1). Classification (GTDB taxonomy): domain Bacteria; phylum Actinomycetota; class Actinomycetes; order Actinomycetales; family Microbacteriaceae; genus Microbacterium; species Microbacterium testaceum_A. The sequence goes on along the minus strand of NZ_FNJN01000008.1, from coordinate 124,885 downwards.
CGCACCTCGCTCACCACGACGAGGAGCGGGTTCCGATCGCGCAGATCGACGCCGTCGAGCGCGGCCTTCGTGCCTGGTTGAGCGGGTCGTGACCGCCGCGGCCACGACGCGCACGCGGGTCGGATGGTGGGAGCGCCTGCCCGTGCCGGCGCGCATCGCCATCGTCTACGGTGCGGCGCGCGTGGTCACGACGGGATTCTTCCTGCTGGCCTCTGCGCTGTCGGGGCCCGGGTCGCGGTACGGTGTGGCCCCCTCGCTCGATAAGCTCGCGCTCGGGTGGGATGCGCAGTGGTACTGGCTCGCCGCGGTGTCGGGATATCCCGTTGATCTGCCCCTCGCCGCGGGCGGTCACGTCGCCGAGAACGCGTGGGCGTTCATGCCGCTGTATTCGTACCTCTCGGCCGGACTCGGATTCCTGCTCGGCTCGTGGGGCGCCGGGGCCGTCACCATCTCGTTGGCCGCGGGGTTCGGTGCGTGCCTCGTGCTGCATTCGATGCTGCGGGATCGGATCGGCGACTCCGCCGCGATGTGGGCCGTGGTCTTCTTCGCGTGCGGTCCGCTCGCCGCCCTGTTCCAGGTGGGGTACGCCGAGGCGCTGTTCCTGTTCTTCCTCTTCCTGGCCCTCCGGTGCGTGCAGCGACGTCGATGGGGCTGGCTCTATCTGCTGGTCCCGGCGATGGGGTTCACGCGCCCCGGGATCCTCGCCTTCGCTCTGTTCCTCGGTCTCTACGGGGTATACCGCTTCGTGCGCCGACGGAAGGATCCGCTTACGACGCGCGACATCGCGCATCTCGTGGCCCTCGGCGGACTTTCGGTCGTGGTGGGCTTCGCGTGGCAGGTGATCGCGGGGATCGTCACGGGCGACCCGGGCGCGTACCTGGCGACCGAGTTGGCGTGGCGGCGCAACTGGCTCGGGGACTCGGGGCGGGGCTTCGTCCCCTTCGACGGGTTCGTCGAGGCCGCGGGGTTCTGGTTCACCCGGTGGGGGCTCGGCGCCGTCACGGGCTACGTGTTCCTCGCGCTGATGGTGGTGGCCATCGCCGCGCTGCTGCTGTTCTCGCCGCAGGTGAAGCGACTGGGCATCGAGGTGCGACTGTGGTCGGCGAGCTACCTCGTCTACCTGCTGCTGGTGTTCTTCCCGCAGTCCAGCATCTTCCGGTTGCTCGTGCCGATCTCGCCGCTGTGGGGCGCCCTCGCGGTGCCGAAATCGCGCGCGTGGCGGTTCGGCGTTCTCGCTCTCGCGCTGCTCGGACAGTGGTGGTGGATCTACAACATGTACGCCCTCGCGAACACGTATTGGCAGATTCCCTGACCCAGATCCGCCCCCGCCGACCCGCCTGTACGACCCGCCACGCGGGATACCGGTAAACTTCTCAGGCAGACCAACGACGAAAAGGGGGCCGCGATGGCAGCCATGAAGCCGCGTACCGGCGACGGACCGATGGAGGCCGTGAAGGAGGGCCGGTTGATCATCGTGCGCGTGCCGCTCGAGGGTGGCGGGCGACTCGTCGTCTCGGTGAACGACGCCGAGGCGAAGGAACTCTACGACGTGCTCGGTGGTGTCGTCACCGCCTGACGACCATCGACGCAGTGAAGGCCGGCTCCCGCGGGGGCCGGCCTTCTTCGTTCCCGCGTGCTTCGCGGGGAGAGGTTCAGGCCTCGGGTGGACGGGTCGTGAGCTGCAGCAGGCCTTCGCCCGTGGTCGACAGGGCGCCGATGACGGCGGGGGAGGACTGCACCTCTTGAATCAGCGAGCGGTAGGCCGTGGTCACCGCGTCGCGGCGCACCGGGTCGGCGACCGCGCCGTGCGCGAGGACGCGGGGGATGAGGACGGTCCCGCCGGCGCGCACCAGACGCAGGCCGTGCTCGACGTATTCGATGACGCCTTCGGGGTCGGCGTCGATGAAGACGATGTCGTACGACGCCTCGTTCATGCGCGGCAGGACATCGGATGCCCGCCCGGTGATGAATCGGGCACGCGCGGCGGGCACGCGGGCGTCCGAGAATGCGGAGCGAGCGGCCCCGAGGTGCTCGGGTTCGCTGTCGATCGTGGTGATCGTCGCGCGGGGCGAACCGTGCAGCAGCCAGAGGCCCGACACGCCGCCGCCGGTGCCCACCTCGACGATGTTGAGAGCACGGGATGCCGCCGAGATCACCGCGGCTTGGGCTCCGACCGCGGGGCTGATGGGCGCCGCTCCGAGCTCGAGCGCGTGCGCCCGGGCGCGAGCGATGTGCTCGGGCTCGACCGTCGACTCCTGCACGAACCGTTCGTTCGCCTCATGACCGCTCACGTGGACCTCCTCAGATCAGGCTAGACGGCGGATGGTCGCTGGACCCCCAGGCGAGGCCGGTAATCTGGAGGCATGTTCTTCGGCCTCACGATCGAGAAGCTGATGCTGATCGGCGTGATCGCAGCGGTCCTCGTCGGCCCCGAGCGCCTGCCGCGCTACGCGGAGGCGTTGGCCAAGTTCACCAAGCGCGCGAAAGAGACGCTGCAGGGTGCCCGTTCGCGCATGCGCGACGAGATGGGCCCCGAGTTCGACGACGTCGACTGGAAGAAGCTCGACCCGCGCCAGTACGACCCGCGGCGCATCATCCGCGAGGCGCTGCTCGACGACACCCCGACGGCGACGATGCGGGCTGCGGGCGCCGCAGCTCTCGCGGCGCGCGAGAAGCCGGCATCCACCCCCTTCGTGGCGGGCGAGCTGCCGCCGTTCGACGACGAGGCGACCTGACGCGGGAGCCCGTCACCGAAACAGGGGACGTGACGAGGACAGGCTGATTCCGGCGGGAACGCCCTGTTTCCGCTACAGCGTCATGTTCTCGTGACGGGCGTCCCGCTCTGCGTCAGACGTTGAGGCGCAGGGGCTTGCCGGACAGTCCGCGCGGGCGCACCGCCAGAGCCGAGGCCGCCGCGTCGATCGCCATCGCGGCCGGGTCGTCGGGCTGCGACAGCACGACGGGGCGTCCGTCGTCGCCCCCGGTGCGGAGGGCGGCGCTGAGCGGAACGGATGCCAGCAGCGGCACGTCCACGCCGTCGCTCGACAGGGCGCGGGCCACTTCTTCTCCGCCGCCCGAGCCGAACAGGTCGAGGACGGTCCCGTCGGCCAGGGTCATCGCGGCCATGTTCTCGATGACGCCGATGGGGCGTTGGCCGGTCTGGCGCGCGACGAGTCCGGAGCGCACGGCGACCTCGGCGGCCGCGGCTTGAGGTGTCGTGACGACCAGGACGTCGGCGTGGGGGAGCAGCTGACCGACCGAGATGGCGACGTCGCCGGTACCGGGCGGCATGTCGAGCAGCAGCACGTCGAGATCGCCGAAGAACACGTCGGTGAGGAACTGCTGCACGGTGCGATGCAGCATGGGTCCGCGCCAGGCGACCGCGCCGGCGGCATCCTCCCCGGGGCGCCGAAGGAACATGCCGATCGAGATGACCTTCACCCCGTAGGCGACGGGCGGAAGGATGAGGTCGTCGAGCTTGGTCGGCGCCGGAGGCAGACCATCGGCGTCGACGAGCCCGAGCAGCCCCGGGATCGAGAAACCGTGGACGTCGGCGTCGATCAGACCGACGCGCAGCCCCTTCGCCGCCAACGCCACCGCGAGGTTCGCGGTCACGGTCGACTTCCCCACGCCGCCCTTGCCGCTGGTCACCGCGATGACGCGGGTCAGCGAGTCGGGGCCGAAGGGCATCTCGCGCTTCGCGCGGCCGCCGCGGAGCTTCTCGGTCAACGCCCTCCGCTCGTCGGGCGACATCACCCCGACCCGCACATCGACCGCGTCGATGCCGGCGACCGAGGCCGCGGCATCCCGGACCTCCCGCTCGATGCGGTCGGCGGCGGGGCAGCCCACGATGGTGAGGGCGATGGCCACCTGCGCCGTGGTGTCCGCGACCGAGATCTCTCGCAGCATGTCGAGCTCGCCGAGGGGACGACGAAGCTCGGGATCGGTGACCGCGGCGACGGCCGAGCGAACCCTCTCGGTGAGGTCGACGCTCACGAGCCGGGCCGCGCGGGCTCGGTGTGCGTGCCGCGGCGCAGGTCGCCACGAGGGGCGTCCGCGCGTCCGGACTCCGCCCGCGGGGCGTCGTCGTCGGCGTCGAGGCGCTCCAGCGCCGCCCGGAGTTCGGCGCGCAGCGTGTCCTTCGTGATGACCTCGTCGGTCAGATCGCGAACGGCCATGCGCAACGCCACGATCTCGCGGGCGAGGTACTCGGTGTCGGCCAGGTTGCGCTCGGCGCGCTGGCGATCCTGCTCGATCTGCACGCGGTCGCGGTCATCTTGCCGGTTCTGGGCCAACAGGATGAGGGGCGCGGCGTAGGACGCCTGCAGAGAGAGCACGAGGGTCAGCGCGGTGAAGCCGATCGCGGCGGAGTCGAAGCGCAGCTCGTCGGGGGCGATCGAGTTCCAGCCCATCCACACCACGCAGAACAGCGTCAGGGACAGCAGGAACGTCGGGGTCCCCATCGCGCGCGCGACCCACTCGGTGAACCGACCGAAGCGGTCGCGCGAGGGCTGCGGGGCGCGAGGGGCGAGGACGCCGGTGCGGCCGCGCGGGGCGTCGAGAGCCGGCTTGCGGTTGTTGCGTGCCATCAGCGCCTCCTCGGGGTCTGGGGGATCTGGGTCGGAATGCTCGACGTATGCGTGGGTCTGATCGTGGCCCTGGGTCTCGGATCATCGCTGTCGTGCGTGCGCCAGTCATCGGGCAGCAGGTAGTCGAGCACGTCGTCGACGCTCACGCAGCCCACGAGTCGGTGCGCCTGGTCGACCACGGGGAGCGAGACGAGGTTGTAGCTCGCGAGCAGACGCGCGACCTCGGCGGCGGTGGCGTCGGCGGTGACCGGCTCGAGGGTGTCGTCGATGATCGCGCCGAGGCGCTCGTGCGGCGGGTAGCGCAGCATGCGCTGGAAGTGCACGGTGCCGAGCAGGCGCCCCGTGGGCGTCTCGTACGGCGGAAGGGTGATGAAGACGGATGCCGCGAGGGCGGGGTGCAGCTCGTGCCGGCGGATGAGGGCCAGGGCCTCGGCCACCGTCGCATCGGCCGACAGCACGATCGGCTCGGGCGTCATCAGACCGCCCGCGGTGTCGGGGCCGTACTGCAGGAGGGCGCGAACGTCGTCGGCCTCTTCCGGCTCCATCAGGTCGAGCAGCTGCTCGGAGCGCGACTCGGGGAGCTGACCGAGGAGGTCGGCCGCGTCGTCGGGCTCCATGGCATCCAGGATGTCGGCGGCGCGCTCGTCGCCCAGCTGCTCGAGGATGTGGACCTGCTCGTCCTCGGGCATCTCTTCGAGGGCGTCGGCCAGGCGGTCGTCGCTGAGCTCTTCGGCCACCTCGATGAGGCGCTCCTCAGGCAGGTCGAGGAGGGTGTTGGCGAGGTCGGCGGGCTTGAGCTCGGAGTAGGTCGCGACCAGCTGCTCGGCGGACTGCGCCTCGCCGGGAGTCTGGTTCTCGCGCACCTCGCCCCACGCGGCGAACGTCGTCGCGCCCTTGGCGAAGGGCGAGGCGCTCGTGCGCGGGCGGCGCAGGAACAGCTGCCCCACGTCCCACTCGCCGAGGCGGTTGCGCTCGATCGCGACGTCTTCGATGACCGCGGTGCCCGAGCCGTCGACGAGGCTCACGCGGCGTCCGAGCATCTCTGCCATGACGCGCACTTCGCCGCCGCGCTGCTGGAAACGGCGCACGTTGATGAGACCGGTTGTGATGACCTGACCGGCCTGTATGGAGGTGACGCGCCCGATGGACACGAACACATGTCGTCGTCCGGGAATCTCGACGACGAGCCCCACGACGCGCGGCGCCGCAGACGCGCGGTAGATCACCACGACGTCGCGTACCTTACCCAGACGGTCTCCCGCCGGGTCGAACACCGTGCAGCCCGCCAAGCGGGCGACGAAAACCCTTTGCGTGCTCACCGGTACAGCGTAGTCCGCGCCTCCTCTGCAACACCTCGGGAACGGTCAGGCGCGCGTGACAGAATGGTGAAATGAGTATGTTCGCGCAGCGTCCGGGTGCCGGTCGCGACGAGGTCGGCGAGAAGATCGCCTCGTTCCCGACGTATGAGCAGGCGCAGAAGGCCGTCTCGTCCCTCATCGCCGGCGAGGTGCCCGCGCGCGACATCGCGATCGTGGGTTCGGGTCTGCGCTCGATCGAGCGCATCACCGGCAAGCTCGGTTACGCCACGGCGGCCCGCTCGGGTGCGCTGAACGGCCTCATGCTCGGCCTGCTCTTCGCGTTCATCTTCGTGCTCGGGATGCCGACCGTGCAGATCTCCGCGTTCATCGGCGTCCTGCTGGTCGGAATGGCGCTCGGCATGATCTTGAGCATCGGGACGTACTCCATCGTGCGCCGCCGCCGCGATTTCGCGTCGGTGATGCAGGTCGCCGCCGATCACTACGACGTCTGCGTCGCGGCGCCCAGCGTCCACAAGGCCCGCGGGATCGTGGGCCCGGCCGGCTCCGCTGCCGCTCCCACCGTTGTGTCGCGTCCGGCGCCCTCGGACTCCGCGCCGCCGCAGTATGGCGAACGGGTCGCTCCGGGCTCCGCTGCTCCCGTCGCCCCGCCGCGCCCGCCGGCACCGACCCCGAACCCGGCCCCGCGCGACGACGAGCCCCCGCGCTACGGGGAGCGCATCGCCCCGCCGTCGGCGCCCGTGCCCGAGGCGCCGGAGAAGGACGACCGCACCGCCGAGACTCCGCGCCCCGACGAGCGCCCCACCCCGACCGAGCGGTGAGCACCGAGCCCGTCCGCATCGCCGTCGCGTTGCCGGCGGGCGACACCGAGGTGTCGGGCCTGTGGTCCGCGGCACCGGCCGCGGCCGCGACCGTCGCTCTCGCGCACGGTGCGGGCGCAGGGATGGAGCACCCGTTCCTCTCCGGGCTCTCCGACGCCCTCGTGGCCTCGGGGGTGTCGGTGCTGCGCTTCGTCTTCCCCTACGTCGAGGCGGGACGCCGTATGCCCGGACCCGCGTCCCACGCGGTGGCCACCTGGACAGGCGTCGAGGCCTTGCTCGCCTCGGCCGCCCCCGGCCCGTACGCGGCAGTGGGGAAGTCGTACGGCGGGCGCATGGCATCCATGGCCTCCGCCGAAGGGGTGATCGCCCCGGCCGGTCTCGCCTACCTCGGGTATCCGCTTCACCCGCCGTGGCGTCCCGAGAAGCCGCGCCGCGAGCACCTGCCGGCCATCGGCGTTCCGCAGCTGTTCGTCGAGGGGGAGAACGATCCCTTCATCGCCCCGCGCGCGCAGTTCGACGAGGTCGTTGCCTCGTGCCAGGACGCGCGAGTGCATTGGATCGCCGGCGGCAACCACTCGTTCGAGGTGAAAGGCGCCCGGCGCGCGGCCGACGAGATCGGTGCGGCTCTGGCCCCGGTGGTCGCGGAGTTCGTGCGCTCGCTCTGACGACCTGGGCGGCGGGTCGAGTTTCGATGACTGTCGGCGCCCTGCCGCGAAGCTCTGGGCTCCGCGCGGTCTCGCGCGGCGAACGCATCGCAGGAATTTCGGCGCCGGCGTGGTGCACAACTCCTGCAGTTCCGCGACGGGGGAGGCGTGGAAGCCGTGGGTGCGTCGATATCTCCTGAGTTGTGTCCGGGTGGTGCGGCCCCGTCGCGCGGTGGTTCGTCGGGTCGCGGCTGCCCGCGTCGGCGCCCCGACGCGGGACGCCACACGTCTACGCCCCGCGAAGCCGGGCGCCCCGCCGCATGTAGCCCGGCGCGTCGGTGCGCCGACAGAGGTGGACCCGAGCGTCAGCGCCCCGCGGCGTAGCCCTGGGCTCCGCGGGGGTTCGCCGCGGCCCACAGCACGCCGTCGGCTCCGCGCCCGACGGCGGTGACGCGGCCGAGGGCCCAGTCGCCCGCGCGGCGCACGCGATGCCCGCGCTGCTCGAGCGCGGCGATGACGTCGTCGCCGATGCGGTCTTCGAGGGCGACGCCCGCGGGCACCCACGTGCGTGGCCAGAACGAATCGATGAGCGCGGTGATGTTGAGGTTCGGCGCGTCGATCGCCTGCTGCGCGCTGTAGCCGCCGACGAGCATGCGCAGCAGCACGGTCAGCTGCCACTGGTCCTGCTGGTCGCCGCCGGGGGAGCCGATCGCGATGACCTCCGCGCCGCGCGACACCAGGGTCGGGGTCAGGGTCGTCCGCGGTCGCCGGCCCGGGGTGAGCGATGCCGGGTGCCCCGGCACGAGCCACGTCGCCTGCAGGCGCGTGCCCAGGCAGAATCCCAGCGACGGCACGGTCGGCGACGACTGCAGCCAGCCGCCCGACGGGGTCGCCGAGACGACGTTGCCCCAGCGGTCGATCACGTCGAGGTGGCACGTGTCGCCGCGGGTCTGCCCCGAGCGGTCGACCGTCGGTTCGCCGGTCGAGCCGTCGGTGCTCGCGTGGTCGGTGCGCAACGGTGGCAGCACCGGGTCGCGGCCCTCGGGTGATCCCGGATGCCACTGACTCGAGGCCTCGGGCCCGATCAGCGCCCGCCGGGAGGCGACGTAGTCGTCGGCGAGCAGGGCGTCGAGGTCGACGGCCCCGCCGGCGTCGCCGAACCACGCGTCGCGGTCGGCGTACGAGAGCTTCTGCGCCTCGAGGAGCAGGTGCGCTCCCTCGACCGACGACGGGTCGAGGTCGTCGGAGGCCTCGATCAGCCGCAACGTGTGCAGCAGAGCGGGTCCCTGGGTCCACGTGCCGGCCTTGAACACGTCCCACCCGCGGAAGCTCGTCGACACGGCCGGCTCGAACGAGGCGCGCCAGTCCGCCAGGTCTTGAGCATTCAGGATGCCGGGGTGATCGGCACCGTCCGCGTGCCGGTGCGGCTGCGCGATGAAGGCGGCGGCCTCGGGCAGCACCGTGGTCATCCAGTGCGCGCGGGCGGCGTCGATGCGTGCGGCGCGGTCGTCGCGCGGCGCGCGGTCGCGAGACGCGTGGCCCGCTTGCGCGTCGTCGCGTTGCGAATGGTCCGCCTCCGCCTGGCGGCGCTGCACGTCGTCCGCCCGCGCGTGAGCACCCCGCACGGGGTCGACCCCCGCTCCCGCCGCCACGAGTCCGTCGAGCACGTCGGCATACGCAGGGTTGCTCACGAGCGTGTCGACGGCGGGTGGCGTGCCCTCCGGCATCCATCGTTCTGCCGAAGTCGGCCAGTGGTCGCGGAACAGGTCGGCGACCCGGGCGATGGTCGCGGCCGCCCCCGCCACGAGCGGGTGCCCGTCGCGGGCGTAACCGATCGCGTAGGCGAGCACGTCGCCGAGCTCCCACGTGCCGTGATCGCGCAGCAGCAGCAGCCAGGCGTCGACGGCGCCCGGCACGGCGGCGGCGAGGCCTCCCGCCCCGGGCACGAGGTCGAGCCCGCGGCCGCGGAAGTGCTCGATGGTCGCGCGCGCGGGCGCCGGGCCCTGGCCCATGAGGACGACGGGCTCCGCCCGCCCCGCGGGTCGGACGAGGGCGACGAGGTCGCCCCCGGGGCCGTTCAAGTGCGGCTCGACGACGTGCAACACGAACGCTGCCGCCACCGCCGCGTCGAACGCGTTGCCGCCGCGCTCGAGCACGGACTGCGCGGTGGCGGTCGCTGTCCAGTGCGTCGAGGCCGACATCCCGAACGTGCCCCGCAGGGTCGGCCGGGTGGTGAAGGATGCCGCCGGCGTGAACGTCATCGCGACAGCCGGGCGATCCACTCCTCGACCTCGTCCGCCGTGCGGGGGATGCCCGCCGACAGGTTGACCGGGCCGTCGGACGTCATGACGATGTCGTCCTCGATACGCGCGCCGATGCCGCGGTACTCCTCGGGGACGGTCAGATCGTCGATCTGGAAGTACAGGCCGGGCTCGATCGTGAAGGCCATGCCGGGCTCGAGCAGACCGTCGTAGTACATGTCGCGACGCGCCTGCGCGCAGTCGTGCACGTCGATGCCGAGGTGGTGGCTCGTGCCGTGCACCATGTAGCGGCGGTGTTGACCCCCGTTGTCGGCGTGGAGCGCCTCTTCGGCGGTCACCGGGAGCAGGCCCCACTCGGCGACGCGCGCGGCGATGACCTCCATCGCAGCCTCGTGCAGACGGCGGAACGGAACGCCGACCTTCGCGGCGGCGAACGAGGCGTCGGCGGCCTCGCGGACCGTCTCGTAGATGCGGCGCTGGATGTCGGTGAACGTGCCCGACACCGGCAGCGTGCGCGTGATGTCGGCCGTGTAGAGGCTGTCGACCTCGACGCCGGCGTCGACGAGGATGAGGTCGCCCGGCTTCACGGCGCCGTCGTTGCGGGTCCAGTGCAGGTAGCACGCGTGGGGGCCCGAGGCGGCGATGGTGTCGTAGCCGACGCTGTTGCCGTCGGAGCGGGCGCGCTGGTGGAAGACGCCCTCCACGACCCGCTCGCCCCGGGGGTGTTCGATGATGCGGGGCAGCTCGGCGACGATGTCGTCGAAGCCGCGGCCCGTGACCTCGACGGCGAGGGCCAGTTCGGCGAGCTCGTACTCGTCCTTGATCAGGCGCAGCTCCGAGACGAAACGCGTGACCTCGTCGTCCTCGCCCACGGTGCGGTCGTCGTCGCCGGTCTGGAAGTCCGCGAGGTGGGCCGTGGCCAGGGCCAGGTCGGCGGCCACGCCGTCGAGGGCGGGGCGGGGGCCGATCCAGAATTCGCCGACGGTGGCATCCGAGTAGAACTCCGCCGTCGTGCGGTCGGCCCGCTCGCGGAAGTACAGCACGGCTTCGTGACCCTGGTCGCGCGGCTCGAAGACGAGGACGGCGTCGGGCTCGGCGTCGCTGCCCCACCCGGTGAGGTGGGCGAAGGCGGAATGCGCGCGGAACGGGTAGTCGGTGTCGTTGCTGCGCTGCTTCAGCCCGCCGGCGGGGACCACGACGCGCTGCCCGGGGAAGGCCTCCGAGACGCGGGCGCGGCGACGCGCGGCCCAGGCGGCCTGCTCACGCGGCTCGGGGAGGGCCGCGGGGTGCTCGGCCCAGCCGGTCGAGATCGTGTCGAGGAAGCCGCGCGGGAACGGGGCCTTCCTGTTGCTGGGGGCGTCGAGTTCGGTCGTCTCGGCCTGGGGCTCGGCGGTCGTCGCGGTCATGTCGCTGGTGGAGGGGGCGTCCATCGTTCCAGTCTCGCACCGTCGGGCGTCACGCGCACGACGACGTGCACGGCGGTGCGTCGGGCATCGAGGGGGCGCGGGGGAACAGCATCCCGTGCCTCTCCTCGACGCGCGGGAGGGGGAGCGGTCAGCCGCCGGTGCGCTCGAGCTGCACGACGATGGGGCGGTGGTCGCTTCCCGAGCCGTCCAGCGATCGCATGACGACGGACGCCGACACCGTCCAGTCGGGGGTGGCCATGACGTGGTCGATGGGTGCGCCCAGCAGGGCCGGGGCATCGGTCGGCCACGTTCCGACGCCGCCGTTGCCGCTCTCGGACGCCGCATCGTGGCACCGGCCGAGGGTGCCGCCCTCGACGCCCATACCGGTCATGTGGTCGAGCGTCGCGTTGAAGTCACCCGCGAGGATGACATTGTCGGTCGCGCACTGATCGGCCAGCCACTGCAGGTCGCTCCGCCACTGCGTCATGTACTCCTCGCGCGGGGCGACGGCGTGCGCGGCGACGATGATCGGGCCGTCGCCCGAGACGGGCATCGCGACGGCGCTCGGCACGGTCGAGGTGTTGCTCGATCCGTCGAGCGACGACTGGATGACGGAGTACTCGCCCAGCTCGGGCTTGATGAGCACGGTCGTCGAGGTGGCATCCCATCCGGTGATGCCGTACTCGCCGTACTCGGCGTGGTGCGCCCACATCGGCTGGCCCATGTCGCGCATGAGCTCGGCGACCTGCGCCCCCGTCTCGATCGTGGTCTCGGGGAGGGTCACGACGTCGGCCTGCATGCCCACGGCGAACTGCGCGATCGACTCGGCCGAGGTGGCCGAGCCCGCGGTGTTCCACGTCATGATGCGCAGGCTCGACGCGGTCTTGGCCGGCATGTCTTCGGAGCCGAGTCCGCGCTGCGCGAGCATCGAGACGTTGACGCCGCCCGCGAGGGCGAACACGAACGCCAGGACGAGGGCGAGAGCGCGGACGGGGCGGATCAGCGCGAACAGCAGCATGAGCAGTGTCGCGCCGACGAAGGCGGCCGCCAGGGGAGCCCGGAACGAGATGACCTGCGCCAGGGGGAAGGTGCGTTCGACCCCGAACGCCGAGGGCCACGTCAACACAGCGGCGCCCGCCGCGAAGGCGAGCGCGACCAGAAGACCGACCAGACGACGCACGCACCCGACCCTAGGGGAGCCGTCTGGGAGATCCACGGATGCCGGGTGGGCGCTGCCCCTGTGAAGCGGCGCGCTACGCTCGACGGGTGCAGTGTGAACGTCGATTCGAGGGTCCGAGCGACCTTCACCTGCACTCGTCGCACTCCGACGGCACCGAGCCCCCCGCGCAGGTGATGGCCGCCGCTCACCGACACGGTCTGCACACCGCCGCCCTCACCGACCACGACACCACGTCGGGTTGGGCCGAGGCCGCCGAGGCGGCGACCTCGCTGGGGATGACGTTCGTACCCGGCATGGAGCTGTCGGCGCGGCACCGGTGGCGCAGCGTCCACCTATTGGCGTACCTCGTGGATCCCGACGATGCAGCGCTGCGGGCGATGACCGACCGGATCCGGTCGTCGCGACTGGATCGCGCGCAGATCATGGCCGAGCGCATCTCGCACGATTACGACATCGCCTGGGACGACATCGTCGCCCAGACCACCGACGGCGCGACCGTGGGCCGCCCGCACATCGCCGATGCGCTCGTGGCGCGCGGCATCGTGGCGGATCGCACCGAGGCGTTCGCCGGCATCCTGCACCCCTCCGGCGACTATTACGTAGCGCTGTACGCCCCCGATCCGGTCACGGCCGTCGAGCTCGTCGTGGGTGCGGGCGGCGTGCCGATCATCGCCCACCCCGCGGGGCGATCGCTCCTGCCGGACGGAGTGCTCCAGGCCATGCTCGAGGCGGGCCTGGCGGGCTTCGAGCTCGCTCACCGCGAGAACCTCCCCGAACCCACGGCCCTCCTCGCCGTCCTCGCCGCCGAGCGCGATCTGATCGTCACCGGTTCGAGCGATTACCACGGTCTCGGCAAGCCCAACCTGCCGGGCGAGAACACCACGGCCGATGACATGGTCGCGCGGATCTTCGCCCGGGGCCGCGGGACGGCGCCGGTCTTCCCGTAGGACGCTGCGCGGCCGCCGGGCGGGCTGTGACGCTGCGCGAGGGCGCGGTGCGGGGCGCGATAAACGCTTGGTGCGACGAGAAACGCTGTCCGAGCGCGTTTCCGGGTGCAGGAAGCGTTCATCGCGAGGGCGAGGGCCGGGCGGGTCCGCCCGCGGGGCGGGCGGGGGATTCCGGATGCCGGCACCCCGGCGCCACGTGAAACGGCGCCCACCCCCGCGGAGGGGATCGGCGCCGTTCTCGGTGTTCGCGTATCAGGCCACGGGAGCCGACGGCGTTCCCGAGCTGCCGCCGCTGCGGCGACGACGGCGACGGCGCGGGGCCGCGTTGCCGTCGTGGTGCTCCTTGCCGGCGCCGTCATGCGTTCCGGCGCCGCCCTCTTCGCGGGGAGCGGCGTCACCGGCGGGGCCGGTGCCCTCGGCCGACGACGATCCACCGCGACGGCGACGACGCGGGCCGCGGGTGCCCTCGGCATCCTGGCCCTCGTTCTTCTTCTCGACCTGCTTCGGCGCGACGGCCTTCGGAGCCGTCACGAGACGACCCTTGGTGCCCTCGGGGATGTCGAGGTCGGTGTAGAGGTGGGGGCTCGACGAGTAGGTCTCGGTGGGCTCGGGCTGGCCGAACTCGAGGGCGCGGTTGATGAGCGCCCACTTGTGCAGGTCGTCCCAGTCGACGAACGTGACCGCGATGCCGGTCTTGCCTGCGCGGCCGGTGCGGCCCGCGCGGTGCAGGTAGGTCTTCTCGTCGTCGGGGATCGTGTGGTTGATCACGTGGGTGACGTCGTTGACGTCGATGCCGCGGGCGGCGACGTCGGTGGCGATCAGGACGTCCTTCTTGCCGGCCTTGAACGCGGCCATCGAGCGCTCGCGCGCTTCCTGGCTCATGTCGCCGTGGACGGCGGCGGCGTTGAAGCCGCGGTCGCCGAGCTCGTCGACGAGCTTCTGGGCGGCGCGCTTGGTGCGGGTGAAGATGACGGCCTTTTCGCGACCCTCGGCCTGGAGGATGCGGGCGATGACCTCGTCCTTGTCCAGTGAGTGCGCGCGGTAGACGAGGTGCTTGATGTTCGCCTGCGTGAGGCCCTCATCGGGGTCGTTCGCGCGCATGTGAATCGGGTTCGACATGAAGCGGCGGGCGAGCGCGACGATCGGTCCGGGCATCGTGGCCGAGAACAGCTGCGTGTGACGCACCGGCGGCACCTTCGAGAAGATCTTCTCGATGTCGGCGAGGAAGCCGAGGTCGAGCATCTTGTCGGCCTCGTCGAGGACGACCTCGGTCGCGTTCGACAGGTCGAGCAAGCGCTGGTTGGCGAGGTCGATGAGGCGACCGGGCGTTCCGACGACGATCTGCGCGCCGGCCTTGAGCTGGTCGATCTGGCCCTCGTACGCCTTGCCGCCGTAGATGGCGACGACGCTGGTGGGGCGGTTCGAGGTCAGCATGTCCATGTCTTCGTAGACCTGCACCGCGAGCTCGCGCGTCGGGACGACGATGAGCGCCTTGACGCCCGGCTCGGGGTTCAGGCCGAGACGCTGGACGACGGGGATGCCGAAGCCGAAGGTCTTTCCGGTACCCGTCTTGGCCTGGCCGATGATGTCCTGGCCGGGGAGGCCGAGGGGGATCGTCTGCTCCTGGATGGGGAAGGCATCGACGATGCCCTTCGATGCGAGGGCATCGACGATGTCCTGATCGATGCCGAGCTCGGCGAATGTCGTCATGAGCGTGCCTGTTCCGGCGGCGAGAGACCGCCTGGGGGAGTCGTATCCACGCCTCACTCGTCCACAGGCGCGGGGCCCCGATCCGACGCCGGGGCTGTTCCACTCTACCCGGCGTGTCTCGCGGGCCCCCGACGCCTAGGCTGTGGTCTGTGTTCGAGTGGTTCCGTCGTCGTCAGCGCCCGGTGGGCCGCACGCTGCAGTTGCGTTCGCGCGGAGACCTCGGCGAGGCCATGCGGGTCGATTTCGCGGAGCTCGCTCCCGAGGTCGAGACCTTCCTGGGTCAGGCCGCCTATCTGCAGCTCGGTTTCTTCGAGACGCTGAGCGAGCTCATCGCCCTGACTCCCGAGCTGGCCGAGAAGGAGTCGCTGTCTCGCGCAGCGGGCGCGGCCCTCATCAAGCACCAGGAGCTCGTCGCCCTGATCCGCGAACGCGGGGCCGATCCGACGCAGCTCATGCTGCCGTTCCGCGAGTCGCTCGATGCCTTCCGCCGCAACACGCACGGCGTCCGCCCGCAGGAGACGATGCTCACGGTCCACATCACCGCCGGTCTTCTCGACGATTTCTACCTGGCACTGTCGTCGAGTTACGGCGACACCGGCCGCCGGGTCGCGCGCGTCCTGCAGGCCGACGACGACCGTCAGGCGATCGTCGACATCCTGGGCGCGACGATCGAGAGCGACGAGGAGTGGCGCTGGCTGCTCGCGCTGTGGGGCCGCCGACTGGTCGGTGACACCCTGCTGGTCGCGCGCGCCGCGCTCCGCCACGGTCACCTCGATCGCGACGAAGAGGCCAAGGTCGAGCCCGTGTTCAGCGAACTGATGGGTGCGCACGCACGCCGAATGGATGCCATGGGGCTCGCCGCGTAACGACGGTCACCGCCTGCGGCGTGCACCTTTTCGCGGGGATGCCACGGGCTTCGTCGGGCGCCGGGGAGCCGGCATCCGGTGCTGCCGTCAGACGCCCAGGCGCGCGCGATCGGCTTCGTCGCGGGCGACGCGCGACCGCGTGAGCAGCGACACGAGCGCGAACGTCGTGACGGCCGGGGCCAGGACGGCGACGATCCAGAGGATCGGCGAGTCGACGCCGAGGCCCATCCACGTCAGCGCCGTCCACACGATCGCCGCCGCGGCGGCCCCCGCCAGAGGGGCGAGGACGACGCCGCGGAGGTGACGGTGCGGAAGCGCGAAGTGCACGGCGAGGCCGATGACCGCGCCGATGATCAGTCCGAGCAGGATCTGCACGGCTCGAGTGTCAGGCGACGAAGCCGACGCGACGCGACTCTTCGGTGCCCAGTTCGACGAACGCGAGGTTGGCGGTCGGAACGAGGTAGGAGTTGCCCTTCACGTCGGTGAAGGTGACGTGGCTGGCGGAGTTGTCGAGGGCGGCGGCGACGGCCGACTTGACGGCGTCCGAGCTCTCGTTCGTCTCGAAGTTCAGCTCGCGGCCGGTGTTGGTGATTCCGATGCGGATCTCCACGATGCGTCCTTTCCCCGCGGGCCGCGGTCGGCCCGGCGCGTGATTCGACTCTAGGGCAGGCTCCCGACACCGCAGCCCGCGGGAGGGGCCGCTTCGCGGACGGCGAACGCGCGTGGCTGTACCGGGAGATCTCGCCGGGTCGCAGCGTCCCTTGGGGGCGGGGCGGGGCGCGCGCCCGGGGGTGTCTGCGGGGTGCGAACCGGTGCGGTCGCGGCGTCGCACACGGCGATGTCGGAGGTCGCGATTAGCGTGGAGACATGCAGATCCCGGATGCCGTCGCCCTCGACGCATCTCCCGCCCGGGGAGGTGCTCTCGACGCCGAGCAGCGCGTCGTCATCGACTGGCCCGCTGCCGCGAGCGGCGTCGTCGTGGGGGCCCCGGGCTCGGGCAAGACGACCACCCTTCTGGCGCGCGTGCGCGAGCTCGTGGCATCCGGGGTCGATCCCGACGAGATCCTCGTGCTCACGCCGACGCGGCCCGCGGCGACGGCGCTGCGCGACCCCCTCGCCCTCGCGGTGGGGCGAGCCACGTCCGGCGCTCTGGCGCGGTCGGTGGCGTCGTTCGCCTTCCAACTCGTGCGGGCGGCCGAAGTGCGTCGTGGCCTCGAACCGCCGCAGCTGCTCACGGGCGGCGACGAAGACCAGATCATCCGCGACCTGCTCGAGGGCGACGCGCTCGACGAGCTCGAGGGGCTGTCGCGCTGGCCCGCGTGGCTCGGGCCGGTGATCCGCGCCACGCGGGGTTTTCGCGGCGATCTGCGCGCGTTCCTCGCGGAATGCACCGACCTGGGCGTCGTCTCCGACGATCTCGTCCATCTCGCCGAGCGGTTCGACCTGCCGGTGTGGGCTTCACTGGCGTCGTTCGCCGACGAGTACCGGGCGGTGCGCTCCGAGATGCGCGGCGCGCACCGCGACGCGGCCGATCTCGCGCGCGAGGCCGTCGCCGTCCTCGACGAGGCGCGCGTCGAGCGCGGGCTGCTCGGACGCTTCTCCGCGTTGCGCTGCATCCTCGTCGACGATGCGCAAGAGCTGACAGCCGGCGGCATCGACCTGCTGCGCGCGTGCCGCGGCCTGGGGATCGGCGTGGTCGCGTTCGGCGATCCCGACGTCGGGTCGGGAGCGTTCCGCGGCGCGACCCCCGAGAACTTCGCGCGTCTCGCCCGCGAATTGGGCACGACCGCCGCTCTCGGCGAGCCGCATCGGGGAACGCCCGAACAGATCGACCTCGTTCGTCGCGTCGTGACGCGGATCGGTGCGGCCGGGGTCGTCGCTCACCGACGCGCCCCCTCGGGCGCGGTGCCGCAGGGGTCGGTGCGCACGTACCTCCTCCGGTCTCCGGCCGAAGAGGCCGATGCCATCGCCCGTCTGCTGCGGGAACGGCACGTCCTCGACGGCGTGCCCTGGGGCTCGTGCGCCGTGATCGCGCACGATTCACGGCAGGTCGCGACCCTCGAGGCCGAGTTGGCCGCGCGAGAGGTGCCCGCTCGGGCGAGCGGGCCCGGGCTCGCCCTCGGTGTCCAGCGACCGGTCCGCGACCTCGTGGGTCTTGTCGAGCTCGGCATGAAAGACCCCGACGACTGGGCTCCCGACGAGGTGGTCGACGCTCTGCTCGGGACGTTCGGGGGTCTCGATCCCATCGAGCTCCGTCGGCTGCGCACGGCGCTTCGCCACGACGAGCTCGGCGCCGGGGGAGCACGCACGGCGACCGAGCTGCTCGTCTCCGGCGTGCGCTTCCCTCTCGAACTCGAGACCGTCGACACGCGCGAGGCACGTCGCGCCGCACGCCTGGGCGAGACCCTGGCCGCCCTCCGGGCGCAGGCCCTCTCCCGCGCGACACCCCACGAACTGCTGTGGACCGCGTGGGAGCGCAGCGGACTCTCCCGGTCGTGGCGCGAGGCCGTCCGTGGGCACGGGCCGATCGCCGAACAGGCCGACCGCGACCTCGACGCCGTCGTCGCGCTCTTCCAGGCGGCGAAGCGCTACACCGAACGCGAACCCGACGGCGAGGCCTCGGTCTTCCTGCGGGCCGTCCTCGACAGCGACGTCGCCGAAGACCGCATCGAGCAGCCCGCCGTCGTCGACACGGTCCGCGTGCTCACCCCCGCGGCTGCGGCCGGCACGGCGTTCGACACCGTCATCATCGCGGGGGTGCAAGACGGGGTGTGGCCCAACACCCGCCTGCGCGGTGGCCTGCTCGAGACCTGGCGTCTGGCCGACGCGGTGCAGAACCCCGACCTCCCCGCCGCGGGCATGCTCGACCGCCGTCGCGCGGCCATGCACGACGAGCTCAGGCTGTTCGTCCGCGCCCTGAGCCGGGCCGGTTCGCTTCTCGTCGTCACCGCCGTCGACGACGACGACACCGGGCCCAGCGTGCTGTTCGAGATGCTCCCGGCGCCCGAGCCGGCGGCATCCATTCCCGAACATCCGCTGTCGTTGCGGGGCCTCGTCGCTCGGCACCGGCGTTCGCTGACCGTGCCGCGGGTTCCCGCGACCGAGCGCGCCCACGCGGCGGGCCAGCTCGCGCTCCTCGCAACAGCCGGGGTCGCCGGTGCAGCGCCCGAGGAGTGGTACGGCGTGGCCGCACCGACCTCGTCGGCACCCCTGCGCGACCTGACGCGCGAAGACGTCCGCGTCTCGCCGTCGCGCCTGCACGCTCTCGAAGAATGCGAGCTCGACTGGGTCATCGCCGACCTCGGCGGCGACCGGGGCGGGACGACGGCCGGCATCGGCACGATCATCCACGCGGCGCTCGAGACGGCGGCGTCGTCGTCTGAAGACGACCTCTGGGCCGTGGTCGACGAGCGCTGGGGCGAGCTGGCCTTCGACGCCGTGTGGCGCGAGCGGGCCGAACGCACGCGTGCGCGCGAACTGATTCGTCGTCTGGCCGCGTACCTGCGTCGGTTCGATGACGCGGGCGGGCGCTTGATCGGCGCCGAGCGGCACTTCGAGGTGCCGATCCCCATCGCGGATGCCGGCGAGCACGGCGCCGTGCTGAGCGGCGACATCGATCGGGTCGAGGTGACACCCGCAGGAGAGGTCGTGATCGTCGACCTCAAGACCGGCAAGAGCGAGCCCCAGACCGACGCCAAGGTCGCCGACAACCCTCAGCTCGCGGCGTACCAGCTGGCGTTCTCGTCGGGCGCGATCGAGCAGGTCGCGGGGCTGCCCTCGGGTGGGGCGAAGCTGCTCGTTCTGCGTCCGACCGCGGCCAAGAAGGACTACGCCGAACCGACGCAGAAGCCGTTCGACGACGCGCAGCGCGCGCAGTTCGTCGAGCGGGTGCAGCGCGCGGTCGGGGTGATGCGCGGCACGAGCTTCGCCGCCCCGTACGAAGTCCACTGCCGAGACGAATTCTCGTACGGCCTGTGCCGCATCCACACGGTCTCGGCGGTGAGTGCGTCATGACCGTTGTTCTCCCGGTCCTCGGGGGCACCCGCCGACGCTCGAGGAGGACGCCGTGAGCGCTGTGCTCTCTGCCGCGACGATCGCCGCGGCCCTCGGGCAGTTCCCGCCGACCGTCGAGCAGACCGCCGTCATCGAAGCCCCCCTCGCCCCCGCCCTCGTCGTCGCGGGCGCCGGCAGCGGCAAGACCGAGACCATGGCCGGACGCGTCGTCTGGCTCGTGGCGAACGGACTGGTCCGGCGCGACGAGGTGCTCGGGCTGACGTTCACGCGAAAGGCGGCCGGAGAGCTGGCCGAGCGTATCCAGCGCCGTTTGCAGCGTCTGTCGGAGTTCGAGACACGGGGCCTGCTGCCCGCGCTGCCCGCTCTTCACGAGGCCGGCCGGCTGTCGGTGTTCGCCGACGTCGCTCGACTCGAGGGGGCGAAAGCCGACGCGGCTCGGCGGGACGTCCTCGATGCTCTCGCCGCCGAGGTCGGGGCGGCCGACGCCGGTCTCGACGAGGGCGACCAACTCCTGCACCGGCCCACCGTGTCGACCTACAACAGCTTCGCCGACTCGATCGTGCGCGAGCACGGGCTGCGCATCGGTCGTGATTCCGAGGCGGCCGTGATGTCGGAATCGGCGGCATGGTTGCTCATGCGAAGGGTCGTCTTCGCCTCCGACGACCCCCGCCTCGAGGAGCGTCAAGAATCCCCGCGCACGCTGATCGACGCGGCACTGCGCATCGCCCGCGACGGCGTCGACAACCTCGTCGACCTCGAGAAGCTCGCCGCCTTCCCCGACGAGTTCGGTCGCATCGTCGAGCGCCCGTCGACCTCGGCCCGCGTCGGCGTCTACAAAGACGTGGCCGACGCCGCGACCCGGGTGTCGGCGTTGTCGCTGCTCGCGCGGCTCGCCGCCGATTACGACCGCGAGAAAGCGCGGCTGGGTGTCATGGACTTCGCCGATCAGGTGGCGGGTGCCCTGCGAATCGCCCAGGAGCACCCCGCGGTCGTCGAAGAACTGCGCGCGCGCTATCGCGTCGTGCTGCTCGACGAGTACCAGGACACCTCGGTCGTTCAGACCGACCTGCTGGCGACCCTGTTCGGCGGGACCGGCGTCATGGCCGTCGGCGACCCGCACCAGGCCATCTACGCCTGGCGCGGCGCCAGTGCCGGAAACCTCGGCGGCTTCCCCGACGCCTTCGCCCCCGCGGGCGGATGTCAGCGCTTCGCCCTCCTGACGAGCTGGCGCAACAGCGCGCGCGTGCTCGACGCCGCCAACGCCGTGCTGGCGCCGCTCGCCTCGCGGGCGGCCGTCGCGGTCGAAGAGCTCCGCTCGCGGCCGGGGGCTCCCGACGGGGTGGTCGAGATCGCGTTCGAGAACGACCTCGACGCAGAGGCCGACCGCGTCGCGTCGTGGTTCGTCGGCGTCCGCGCGGCTCGTGCCGCAGAGGGACGCGGCACCACGGGAGCGGTGCTGTTCCGCAGCAAGAAGCACATGGTGCGCTTCGGCGATGCGCTCGGGCGGCGTGGCATCCCTCATCGCATCCTCGGGCTGGGCGGCCTGCTGACCACTCCCGAGGTCGTCGACGTCGTGTCGGTCCTGCGGGTCATCAGCGACCCCGAGGCGGGGTCCGCGCTGATCCGCCTGTTGTCCGGCCCGCGCTGGGCCGTCGGTCTCGCGGATCTCCGCGCTCTCGCGCAGCTCGCCCGCCGCCTGGCCACCCACGACGTCGCCCTGCAGCCGCTCGCGCCCGAGACCGTGGACCGTCTGCGCTCGACTCCCGGAGCCGATCGGGCGTCGCTCGTCGACGCCCTCGACTTCGTCACGCGCCAGACCGACGGTCACGGCTGGCTCACCGACATCACCCCCGAGGGACGCGCGCGCCTCCGCGAGGCGGGGGCGGTGTTCGCCGCGCTGAGGCGCAGCGTCGGTGCTCCCATTCCCGAACTCATTCGGCTGATCGAGGCCGAGCTCCGTCTCGACATCGAGCTCGCGGCCAACGAAGCCCGCGGCCCGGCGCGCATCGCCTCGGCGCAGCTGCGCGCTTTCGTCGACGAGATCCGCGGGTTCCTCGCCGCAGACGAGTCCGGTTCGGTGCCGAGCCTGCTCGCCTGGCTCGACCACGCCGAACAGGCCGACGAATTCGCGCCCCGCACCGAGCCGCCCGAAGACGACGTGGTGCAGCTCCTCACGATCCACGGCTCGAAGGGCCTCGAATGGGATGCCGTGGCAGTCGTGCGTCTCGTGACCGACGAGCTGCCCTCACTGCCCCGCGACACGAAGGGGTGGCTGGGATTCGGCATCCTGCCGTCGGAGTTCCGGGGCGATTCTGCCTGGCTCCCGGTGTTCGGGTGGCGCGGGGCCGAGACGCAGCAGGACCTCAAAGCGGCGATCGACGCGTTCGTGGCCGACAACCGGGCGCGTCAGCTCGATGAGGACCGGCGTCTCGCCTACGTGGCATTCACACGCGCCAGGGATCACCTCATGCTGTCGGGGTCGAGCTGGTCGGGCACGAAGCGCCCGCGGAGACCCAGCATCTTCCTCGACGAGGCGGCCGAGGCGCTCGGCGTCGAGCTGACCGTCGATGAGGCGGGGGAGGACCCCTACGACGGCGAGAGGCGCCTGCTGCAGTGGCCGCTCGACCCGCTCGGCGCGCGGCGCACAGCGATCTCGGGCGCGGTGAGCGCCGTCACCGCGGCGCGCGCGGCGCCTCCGGCCGACCCCGACGACGACCTCGAACTGCTGCTCGCCGAACGCGCCGACCGCTTCCGGCCCGTGCACACGCCGGCTCCGACGCGTATCCCGGCGTCGCGGTTCAAGGATTTCGTCGCCGACTATGGGCGGGCGGTCGACGACCTGAGGCGCCCCATGCCGGAGCGCCCGTACCGGCAGACGCGTCTGGGTACCCTTTTCCACGCCTGGGTCGAGCAGCGCTCCGGGTTGGTCGGCGCGGGGGTCGGGCTCGACGACGACGGCCTGTGGGACGACGACGAGCACGGAGCGTCTGCGGCGGATGCGGTGGAACTCGAGCGATTGCGCGCCTGCTTCGAGCGCTCGGAATGGGCGGGGTTGCGGCCCCTCGAGGTCGAAACCGAGATCGACTTCGTCACGACCCGCCTCGACGGTCGCGAGCACGTCGTCATCTGCAAGCTGGATGCCGTGTACCGCCGCGGCGAGAGGTACGAGATCGTCGACTGGAAGACGGGTCGCCCGCCCACCAGCGAGCCCGAGCGTCGCTCGCGCATGCTGCAGCTCGAGCTCTACCGCGAGGCGTACCACGCGAAACACGGCATCGACCTCGACCTGATCGATGTGGCCCTGTTCTACGTCGGCGACGAGCTGGTGCTGCGGGGCTGACCCGGGCGCGGTCGCTTGCGCAGCGCGGTGACCACCTGATGACGGGTACGGGGTGATGTTGAGGTCGCGGAAGTACGCGCCTCAGGCCGGTCGCAGGGCGGTCTCCTTGACCTGAAACGCGCCATTTGCGGCGCGATTTGCGGTGTTGGCGCGCCCCTTGGATTTCCGTGGCGAGGTTCGCTGACCCGGGGCGGTCATCACGGATTTGGGGCGCGATTTTCCGATTGGGGCGTGAAATTGACGCCCCAAACGCCCAAAACCCGCCCCAAACCGCTGGCAACGCCGGGCCCAGTCCCCAAACCGCAGGCAACACCGGGCCTCGCCCCGAGCGGCGGAGCCCCGAGCGCAGTCGGTGTCAGCTGGATTTCTGCGGCGTGGTTCGCTGTGCCGGGGCGGTCATCGTAGGTTTGGGGCGCTATTTTCCGTTTGGGGCGCGAAATTCACGCCCCAAACGTTCAAACTCGCCCCAAACCGCAGGCAACGCCGGGCCCCGCCCCAATCGGCGCGGCCGCGAGCGCGGTCGGTGTCACCCCCGACGCAGGAGATCACCCCCCGCGAACCGGAGAAACCCGTCAGGCCCCGTCGCCGGAGACGCCCCAGCGGCGAAGTGCGGCGCGGCTCGCGCGAGCGGCATCTTCTTCGTCGTCGATGTGCGCGGCGTCACCCTCGGCGGGATGCTGATCCTCGGATGCGTCGCCGCCGAACGTGTTCTCGTCGCGGACGGCGGGCCCGGCCGGGTCGGCGGACACCGCGGCGCGCGACCAGAGCGAGGTCGCGTCGGTGTCTCCGCTGAGTGCGGGCCCCTGAGTGCGGTCGTCCTTCGGCTCCCGGGCGTCACCTTCGGACCACCCGTCGAGGTCGAGCGGTTCGGTCGCGCCGGGCTCGACGCTGTCGGGGACGGGCAGCCGGTCGACGTGGATCGCTCCGCTGTCGGCATCCGATTCCTTCGCGTTCGCGAGGGCTTCGGCGAGGGCCTCGGCAGCCGTGGCGCGATCGCGCTCGGCGGAAAGGTACAGCGAGAGGGCTTCGGGGTCGTAGGCGTCGGTCTGCATCGAGGTGTCGACCGCGGCCGGGGCGGAGACCGGGGGGACGCTCTCGACGAGGGCCATCGCGTCGTCGATGTCGCTGCGCGAGTCGGGCACGATGTGGTCGCCGCGCACGCCGTCGGCCAGGGCGTCGAGCAGGGCGACGGCGTCGGCGACGACGTCGGTCTCGCCGGCGTCGTGGCCGTGCACGAGCCACCGGGCGAACTCGAGCTCGGCGTACAGCCGGGCGCGCTCGCGCAGAAGGGGATCGGGGGAGCGGTCGCCCGCGGCGGCGTATCCGGCGTGCACGTCGTCGGCGGCCAGGGGAGCGGATGCCAACCAGCGCAGGTCCACGGCCGGGTCGCCGACACTGAGCCCGGCCCAGTCGAGGATGCCGACCACGTGGGGGATCTCGTCCTCGTCGTCGGCGAGGAGGATGGAGGAGCTGGTCGCTCCGCCCAGGACGACCGCCGATTCGAAGCGCCACAGGTCGTCGACGTCGAGCGCGCGGCGCCAGCGCAGCATGAGGTCGTCGCTGACGCGTCCGGTCGCATCGGCGCGGTCGAGGAGTCGCTTGACGTCGTCGCGCACCTGCTCGGGGGAGCGCACGGGGAGTCCGTCGGTACGGACGATCGACACGGGGAGTGCGTGCACGGCGGCCAGGGCTCCGCCGATGGCGGGTGCGTAGCCGGGGCCCTTGGGCAGGTGCGCGGGGTCGATGCGGTAGCCGTCGATGCGGTCGACGATGAGCACGCGCTGCGTTCCGGAGCCGCTTTCTCCGATCACTTCGGGCACGGCGAAGGGGAGGAGGGCGCGGACGCCCGCCGTGAGCGCGTGCAGGGCGCGCGATTCGGCGGCGAGGTCGGGGGCCGCCTCTGCGCCAGCCGGCATGCGGATGACGACCTCGCGCCCGTCGGCGGTGCGCGCGAGAGCGGCATCGAAGCGACCTGCGGCGTTCTCGGTCAGGGTGCTGACGTTCGAGAAGGCTGCACCGGGCAGGGCCGTTGTCGCCGACGCGGCTAAAATGAGGGGCGAGCGTGCCATGCCCCCAGGGTAGGTCGGGCCTTCCTTCACCGGCCCGCGCCACGCCCTTGACCGAGGAGGTCGGTCGTCCGACCGCCGCTTGCCGCCCGCCGTCAGAGAGGTGTTCGATGCCGCGTCCCGCGTCTTCGTCGTCCGAGGTCCGTCCCCCGTTGACCGTGGATCGCGCGGGTGGTGAGCGTGACGACGAAACCTTGCTGGGCCGCCTCCGCGCGGAGCCGGGCACGCGTGTGCTCGCGATCCGTCGAGACGCCGCGCCCCTCCGCGACGGCCGCCTCGCACTCGTGTCGACCACGGAGGTGGACGACGACGTCGTGACCGAGTGGGCATTCCTCGGACGCACTCCCGACCGCACCGCGGTCGTTCTGGCGGCGTTGAGCGATGGCGCGCCCGGCGAGATCGTTCCGGATGCCGAGTGGTCCCCGCTCCGCGCCGCCGGTGGCGACCTGCCCGCCGGCGAAGCCGAACTGCTGACCACCGCCGTCGCTCTGGCGGGGTGGCTGCGCGATGCCGCCTTCTGCCCGGCGTGCGGCTCGGCGACCGAACTGCGCCACGCCGGCTGGTCGCGCCACTGTCCCGTGTGCGGGCGCGAGCACTTTCCGCGCACTGATCCCGCGGTGATCGTGCTCGTGACTTCCGCCACCAGTGACGACCGCATCCTGCTCGGTGCCAACGCCGCCTGGGGCGGGGACCGGTATTCGTGTTTCGCCGGCTTCGCCGAGGCGGGGGAGTCGCTCGAAGACGCCGTGGCCCGCGAGGTGGGCGAGGAGGCCGGGGTGCGCTTGCGTGACATCGCGTACCGCGGTTCGCAGGCGTGGCCGTATCCGCGGTCGCTGATGCTCGGCTTCCGCGCGGTGGTCGTGGACGACGCCGAGGCGCAGGCCGACGGCGACGAGATCGTCGAGGTGCGCTGGTTCGACCGTGACGAGATCGGGGCGGCGCTGCGGGGCGAGGGCTCGGCGATGCTTCCGGGACGGGCGTCCATCGCCCGGCGGCTCATCGACGACTGGTATCGAGGCGTCGCGTGACCTCGCCGCTCGAGGGGCTCGACGAGTACCAGCTCGAGGCCGCCCGCGCGCTGCGCGGTCCGGTGTGCGTGCTCGCGGGGGCGGGTACCGGTAAGACGCGCGTGATCACGCGTCGCATCGCCCACGGCGTCGACACCGGCGCGTACTCCCCGCAGCGCGTGATGGCGGTGACCTTCACGGCCAAGGCCGCGGGAGAGATGCGCGGGCGTCTGCGCGCTCTCGGCGTCTCGGGGGTGTCGGCCCGCACGTTCCACGCGGCGGCCCTGGCGCAGGTCAACTTCTTCTGGCCGACGCTCGCCGGCGACCAGGCTCCGTCGATCATCGACAACAAGGTCCGCATGCTCGCGCACGCGGCCGACGGTGTGGGACTCGCTCCCGACACGGCGACCCTTCGCGATGTGGCCTCGGCGATCGAGTGGCGCAAGGTGACCCTGCGGTCGATCGAGCAGTACGCGGCGGACCGCCCCGACGGCGTCGGCCGCCTCGGTGTGGATCAGGTCGTCGCGTTGCAGCGGGCGTACGAGAAGCTCAAGGACGAGCGTCGTCAGATGGACTTCGAGGATGTCCTGCTGACGTGCGCCGGCATGATCGAGGCCGAACCGCGCGTCGCCGCGGCGGTGCGCGAGCAGTACCGGCACTTCACGGTGGATGAGTACCAGGACGTCTCTCCGCTGCAGAACCGGCTGCTCGAGCTGTGGCTCGGGGATCGTCGGGACCTGTGCGTGGTGGGCGACGCGAGCCAGACGGTCTATTCCTTCACGGGCGCCGATGCGCGGTACCTGCTCGATTTCGAGCGCACCCACGATGACGCGCGCGTCGTGCGTCTCGAGCGCAACTACCGCTCCACCGCTCCCGTGCTCGCCGTCGCGAACGACCTCATGCGGGGCCGGGCCGGCGCCCTCGAGCTGAAGGCCGCGAGCGACGACGAGACGCCGACCCCGACGGTCCGCGCCTTCGACGACGACGAAGACGAGGCCGCCGCCGTGGCTCGCTCGATCCGCGACTCGCTCTCGCGCGGCGTCGATCCGCACGACATCGCCGTGCTGTACCGCTCGCACGCCCAGTCGGCGGCGCTGCTCTCTGCTCTGGCGAAGGTGGGTGTCGCAGCGTCCGTGCTGGGTGGGCGCAAGTTCTTCGACCTGCCCGAGGTGCGTCAGGCGCTCATGGCTCTGCGGGCGGCGTCCGTGGCGCCGCTCGAGACGGGCTTCCTTCCGACGGTGCGCGATGTGCTGCGCAGCGTCGGGCTCACCGACGACCCGCCCGAGGCGGGCGGTGCTCTGCGCGAGGCGTGGGAGGCGCGGGCGGCTCTGCTGCGGCTGGCCGAGGAGGCCCCCGCGGGTACGGATCTGCGCGCTTTCACCGACGACCTGCAGGCGCGCGCCCGCGATCAGCACGAGCCGACCACCCGCACGGTGACGCTGGCGACGCTGCACGCGGCGAAGGGTCTGGAGTGGGATCACGTGTACCTCGTGGGAGTCAGCGAAGGGCTCCTGCCGATCTCGTACGCGAAGACGTTCGAGGCGGTCGACGAGGAGCGACGCCTCGCGTACGTGGGCGTCACGCGGGCCGCGCGAACGCTGTCGGTGAGCTGGGCGCGGGGCCGAGGTCGGGGTGAGCGGTCTCCGTCGCGATTCCTTCGGGAGATCGGCAGTGGCAGTCTGCGCTCGGCTGATGCAGCGTCCAGGCCCGCCGGAACGAGTCGCCGCGCAAGTGCAACGACCTCGTCGTCCGCCCGATCGGAGCGGTGAGCAAGAACCGCGCCGCCCGACCGGCCTCGGCGGCGAGGGCCACGTCGACCTCGGGTCGGGGTCTGCCGATCAGCTGGGCGGCCACCGTGGCCCAGTCCGGGTCGTGGCGGCGCTGATCGGCGTCGAGGCAGGCCAGGCACGCGGTTCGTCCCGGCGCCACGACGGGGCCGATGCGGGCGCCTGACCCGTCGAGGACGAGGGGCACGTGGGTCACGTCGTCGCGGACGAGCGGCCCCGCCCGTCGCGGGTCGACCCGGTGAGCGGCCAGCAGAACGACCTGCGTTCCGGGGGCGACGTCTTCGGTCGCCGGTCCTGCCCAGGGAACGACCCGCGTGCGGGCGGGCAATGCCGCCAGCACGGCGCGAGTCGCCCGCGCCGGCAGATCGTCGTCGACGTGAAGGGCGAGGGGTGGATGCCGCGTCCTCCGCGCCAACGCCGGCGCGACCGCCGCGAGGAAGGCGTCGGCCTCGCCGTCCCCGGCCCCGTGCACGCGGGCGAGGCCTCGCACAGCGGCCGAGTTCGTCCCCTCGGCCAGGGCCGCGACGACGACGTCGACCCACGAGCCGGTGAACGGCGAGACGGCCACCGCGGGGGCACCGAATTGGACGCTCCCGTCGGCGCGCCAGAGCGGGGGAGCGGCGGAATCGAGTCGGATCATCGCCCGATCATCGCGTCGCTCGAGATCCCGGATGCCGTTGTCCCCAGGGCGAAAACGGCGAAACGCCCGTGGGGAGGAACGTCGTCCTCCCCACGGGCGTCAGCTCGAAGCCGGCTCGGCGCTCACAACAGCGCCCGGCCCGCGTCACAACGGGTCCGCCGCGTACAACGGCCATCCGCGCCCCGGGCCCGCGTCACACCGGGCGCTGGTCTCCCGGAGCCGCTCCATCGTCATCGCCGCGGTCGCGTCCGGCGTCACCCGCCGCGTCACCCGCCGCGTCGCCCGCGCTCCCGGCATCCGGTCTCCCGGCATCCGGGCCCGCAGTGCCGGGCGTCCCGGCATCCGGGCTCTCGCTCTCGGCGTCGCGTCGTCCGCCGTCGGCTTCCTCGGCGAGCAGCTGCGCGAGCGCGTCGTCCATCGCGTCGGAGGGGGCCGCTTCTCCGCGCGAGGCGGCCGTCAGGCGCGCGATGAGTGCCGCGGGGTCGTCGATGTCCTCCGACGACGGCATGAGGTCGGGGTAGTCCCACAGCCCGTCGCGACCGTCGACGCCGACCGCGTCGGTGACGGCGCGCCACATGGCCGCGGCCTCGCGCATGCGGCGGGGGCGCAGCTCGAGGCCGACCAGGGCGCCGAGCGCCTGCTCGGCGGGCCCGCCCACCGCGCGGCGGCGGCGCACGGCCTCGGCGATGCGTCCGGCCGAGGGCAGCCGCGAGGTGGCGTCCTCGGTGACGACGTCGACCCAGCCTTCGATCGTGGCGAGCAGGTTCTCGAGGCGCGTGAGCGCCGCGGTCTGCTCTTCGGAGCGCTCGGGCAGCAGCGCGCCGCTCTCGAGGGCGCCGCGCAGTTCTTCGGGCTGCGTCGGGTCGAAGCGCGAGGCGAGGTCTTCGAGGGCGGCGGTGTCGACGTGGATGCCGCGGGCGAAGTCGCGCACCTGCGAGATGACGTGCAGGCGCAGCCACCGGGCGTGACGGAACAGGCGCGCGTGAGCGAGTTCGCGGGTCGCGAGGTAGAGGGCCAGCTGATCCTCGGGGATCTCGAGGTCGCGACCGAAGTCGGCGAAGTTCTGCGGCAGGATCGCGGCGTCACCGTCGGGCATGACGGGGATGCCGACGTCTCCGCCACCGACGACCTCTGTCGACAGGCGGCCGACGACCTGGCCGAGTTGGGTGGCGAAGAGCGACCCGCCGACGGTGCGCATGAGGCGACCGGCTCCGGCGATCATCTCCTGCATGTCGTCGGGGGCCTGCTGTCCGAGGGCCGCGGTGAGCGCGTCGGCGATGCTGGTCGCGACGGGCTCGGCGAGCTCCTGCCAGACGGGCAGGGTCGCGCTCACCCAGGCGCCGCGGGTGACGGCGCGCGGGGGACGGGGGAGGTCGCTGATCGAGGTGGCCTCTCCCAGCCACAGCGCCGCGAGGGTGAACGCCTGGTCGATGTCGGTGCGCTGACCGGTGGTCACGCCCAGGCCGTCCTGGTTGGCGATGTGCAGGGCCTGGCGCTCGGCCAGGCTCCAGTCGACGCCGTCGTTGGTGCCGGCGAAGGCGCCCTGCAGCTGCGCCATGACCGCCTGCAGCATCGCGGGATCGATCTGCATGCCCGACAGCCGCGAGAGCTGTTCGGGGTCGATCCCGCTGACATCGCCTGACATGAGACGGCGCATGAGTTCTTGGAACTCGTCCTCGGGGCTCCGGTCGCCGCCGGGGTTGTCGTCTGCCACTTCAGCCGCCTTTCAGCCAGGTCTGGGGGAACGAGTCCTACGCTAGTCGCACGCTTCCCCGCATCTGTCGGCCCGGCCTCTCGCCGCTTACGCCGCGCGCGAACGACCCGGCAAAGGATTGAGACCGTGACCCTGTTCGATGAGAACGTCTCCGTCGTGCCCGCCCCTCGACAGCGGTGGAGGCGCGGCACCGTCGTCGGCGTCTGGTCGCTCACGATCGCCGTCATCGTGCTGTTCGTGATGACGTTCCTGCCCTCGGCGTACGTCATCCAGCAGCCCGGCCCCGTCTACAACACGCTCGGGACCACCGCGTCGGCCGACGGTCAGCAGGTGCCCCTGATCACCGTGCCCGACGAGAAGGACTCCACCAGTACCGGTCAGCTCGACCTGCTGACCGTCCAGGTGAGCGGCAACCGCGAGCACACTCCGTCGTGGATCGAGTTGGCCTCGGCCTGGTTCGACAGCTCGCGCGCCGTCGTCCCGATCGACCGCATCTTCCCCGCGGGGCAGAGCACCGAGCAGCGCAACACCGAGAACGCCGCCCTCATGACCGACTCGCAGCTCGAGGCGAGCGCCGCGGCCCTCCGGCAGCTCGGGTACGACGTCCCGCAGGAGATCGCCGTCGGCACGATCGACGACTCCGGGGCCGCGAAGGGCCTGCTGCAGCAGAACGACGTCATCACCTCCGTCGACGGGGCGGCGGTTTCGAAGATCGACGACGTTCGCGCCGCCGTGCAGAAGGCCGCCGGAGCCCCGGTCACCGTCGGGTACGAGCGCGATGGCACGGCATCCACCGTCCAGGTCACGCCGCGGCAGACCGATGTGAACGGTCAGACGCAGTACCTGTTGGGCGTCGGACTGATGATGACGTTCGACCTCCCCGTCGACGTGAAGATCCAGCTGAACGATGTGGGCGGCCCGAGCGCCGGCATGATGTTCGCGCTCGGCATCATCGACAAGATGTCGCCCGGCGACCTGACCGGTGGCCAGCACATCGCCGGCACCGGCACGATCGACGCCGACGGCAATGTGGGCCCGATCGGCGGCATCCGTCAGAAGCTCTACGGAGCTCGGGATGCCGGGGCCACCTGGTTCCTCGCCCCTGAGGCGAACTGCGACGAGGTCGTGGGGCACGTGCCCGACGGCATCCGGGTGTTCTCGACGTCGACGCTGAAGCAGTCGCTCACCGTGCTCGAGACCATCCGCGACGGGGGCGATCTCGACGCCCTGCCGACGTGTACTTCGTGATCGTCCTTTCACGGCGAACCCCAGGCGGGGCGCGCCTAGGATGGACGGGTGACCACGACCTCGGCGCCGAATCAGGCCACGCCTCCTAACCGCTCTCGACGGATCATCTCGATCACTCTGGCGGTGATCGCAGCGCTCGTCGTGGCGTTCTTCGTCTTCGCGAACCTGTACTCCGACTGGCTGTGGTTCTCGCAGCTGGGCTTCACCACCGTGCTGACCACCCAGTGGATCGGCCGCAGCGTGATGTTCGTCGTCGGTTTCGTCGCGATGGCGTTGCCCGTGTGGGGCGTCATCCAGCTCGCCTACCGGCTGCGGCCGGTGTATGCGCGTCTGAGCTCGCAGCTCGACCGCTATCAAGAGGTCGTCGAGCCGCTCCGCCGCCTGGCGATGTGGGGCATCCCGATCTTCTTCGGCTTCTTCGCAGGCTTCGCCGCTTCCGCCCAGTGGGAGACCACGTGGCTGTGGTTCAACGGCGTCTCCACCTCCACCACCGACCCCCAGTTCGGTCTCGACACCGGTTTCTACCTGTTCGGGATGCCGTTCTACGCCGCCGCCCTCGGCTTCGCGTCCGCGGTGGTGCTGGTGTGCCTCCTGCTCACGGGCGTGGTCTCGTACCTGTACGGCTCGGTGCGCGTCGGCCAGCGCGAGCTGCGCATCTCGAAGGCCGCGCGCATCCAGCTCGCGATCCTCGCCGGCCTCTACCTGCTGCTGCAGGGTGCGAGCCTCTGGCTCGACCGTTTCCGCACGCTCGTCGAGCCGTCGGAGCGCATCACCGGTCCTGGCTATGTCGGCACGAACGCCGTCATCCCCGGCCAGACGATCCTCGCGATCGCGGCCGTCATCGTGGCCCTCGCGTTCTTCGTCACGGCGTTCCTCGGTCGCTGGCGCTACCCGCTGATCGGTACCGCGCTGCTGGTCGTCTCGGCGATCGTCGTCGGCGCCGCCATCCCGTGGGCGGTGACCACGTTCCAGGTGCGTCCGAACGAGCTCGCTCTCGAGAGCCAGTACTACCAGCGCAACCTCGACGGGACGAAGGCCGCATACGGTCTCGACAACATCGAGAAAGAGAACTTCCAGGCCACCACGACGGCCCAGGCGGGTCAGCTGCGCAACGACGCCGAGTCCACCGCGCAGCTGCGCATCATGGACCCCGCGATCATCGGCCCGACCGTGCGCCAGCTCGAGCAGTACCGCGCGTACTACCAGTTCAACACCCCGCTCGACGTCGACCGCTACACGATCAACGGCCAGACGCAGGACACCGTGGTGTCGCTGCGTGAGCTGAACATCGGTCAGCTCGGCGACGCGGCCTCGTGGCAGAACACGACCCTCGTCTACACGCACGGCTACGGCATGGTCGCGGCCGCCGGTAACGAGCGCACCGCCGACGGCGACCCGGTCTTCCTCGAGCAGGCCATCCCCGGCACCGGCTTCCTGACCGACCTCAACTACGAGCCGCGGGTCTACTTCGGCGAGCAGTCGCCCCCGTACTCGATCGTCGGCGGCCCCGAGGGCGGCGAGAACATCGAGCTCGACTACCCGCTCGGCGCCGACGGCGGCAACGAGACGCGCACGACCTTCGCCGGTAACGGCGGCCCCAGCGTCGGCAACGTCTTCAACCGCCTCATCTACGCGCTGAAGTTCCAGTCGGAGCAGATCCTGTTCTCGGACTACGTCAACTCCGACTCGCAGATCCTCTACGACCGCAACCCCAAGCAGCGCGTGCAGAAGCTCGCGCCGTACCTGACGCTCGACAGCGACCCGTACCCCACGGTCGTCGACGGGCGCATCAAGTGGGTCATCGACGGCTACACCACGAGCGCGAACTACCCGTACTCCTCGGGCGTCTCGCTCTCGCGGGCGATCGCCGACTCGAACAACCCGGCTCCGACCTACGCGCTGGATGACATCAACTACATCCGCAACTCGGTCAAGGCCACGGTCGACGCCTACGACGGCTCGGTGAGCCTGTACGCGTGGGACGACCAGGACCCGCTGCTCAAGGCGTGGCAGAACATCTACCCCACGACCGTCAAGCCGTGGACCGACATGTCGGCCGACCTCATGAGCCACGTGCGCTACCCGACCGACCTGATGAAGGTCCAGCGCTCGATGCTCGGCGTGTACCACGTCGACGACGCGCGTTCGTTCTTCCAGCAGGACAACCGCTGGACGACCCCGAACGACCCGCAGGACCCGGCGACCTTCCAGCCGCCGTACTACCTGACGATGAAGATGCCGAACCAGGACGACCCGTCGTACTCGATGTTCACGAGCTTCATCCCGGCGTCTCAGGGCGGGCAGGCGAGAAACGTGCTCACGGGCTATCTCGCCGTCGACTCCAATGCGGGTAATCAGCAGGGGACGAAACGCGACGACTACGGCAAGCTCCGAATGCTCGTGATCGATTCGTCGACCACGGTGCCCGGACCCGGCCAGGTGCAGAACACGTTCGACTCCGACACGAACGTCTCGTCGCAGATCAACATTCTGAAACAGGGGCAGTCGCAGGTGCTCAACGGCAACCTGCTGACCCTCCCGGTCGGTGGCGGTCTGTTGTACGTGCAGCCGGTGTTCGTGCAGTCGTCGGGTGATACGAAGCTCCCGCAGCTGAGACGCGTGCTGGTCGCCTTCGGCAACAAGATCGCGTTCGAGAACACGCTCAGCGAGGCGCTCGACACGTTGTTCGGCGGTGATTCCGGCGCGAATACGGGCGACGAGACCGTCACCCCGACCGACCAGAACAGCGGTTCGGGCGGATCGTCGGGCACCCCGGCTCCGACGGGCGACTACGCGGCTGCCCTGCAAGAGGCGCGCGACGCGCTCACGGCACGTCAGGCGGCGCTCACGAGCGGCGACCTCGCGGGCTTCGCGACGCAGGATGCCCGCCTCACCGCGGCCGTCCAGCGCCTGCTCGACCTCGAGTCGCAGGGCCAGGGCGGCACGGCCAGCACCACGCCGACCCCGGCTCCCTCGGCCACGCCCGCGGGCTGATCGATCCCTCGGCGCCGGCGTCCCGCTTCCCGCGGGGCGCCGGCGTCGTCGTTCCCGCCGCCGCCCACGGCGCGTTCCCGCCCCGCGCTCACGTGCGCGCCGCGCGCCCCCTGGATGCGCGAGGCTGCATCGCGCTGATAAACCCGCGTCAGGCTGACGCCCTCTCGTCAGGAAGTTGCCGTCTCGCCGGCCCGAGCGCCCCCGCCGCGCTCGCGCGCCGCAGCGCCCCACGCCGCAACGCTCGCGCGCCGGAGCGCCGCACGCGCTCACGCGCTGAGGAACCACCACCAGATCAGCAACATCGTGGTGCCGAAGCCGGCGATCTGGTTCAGCCACAAGAAGCGGTTCCAGCCGGCGGTGGCGCGGTCGCTCTCGGCATCGGTGACGTTCCGGTACGGCCAGCACACGACGAGGTAGGGCACCACGAGCACGGCGGCCAGGGGCCCGGGCCAGGCGGTGAACAGCATGGCCACCCCGGCGAGGGCGTAGGCGACGAGGGCGAAGCGCACGGTCCATCGGGCTCCGCGGGCGGTCGCGATCGACGAGATGTCGGCGGCGCGGTCGGCTTCGACGTCCTGCACTGCACCGAAGGCGTGCGAGGCGATGCCCCAGAGCGCGAACGCGATCAGCACGAACACGAGTTGTGGCGTCCACACGGCGCCCGCGAGTACGAGCCCGTACACGGCGGGCGAGAAGAAGTGGATGCTGCTCGTCATCGAGTCGGCGAACGGGCGCTCCTTGAGCCGCAGCGGCGGCGCGGAGTAGAACACGACGAAGAACAGGCTGAGCGCGAGCACGAGCCACGACAGCGGAGACCCGATGATGACGAGGTACACGACGAACGGCAGGCACGACAGCGCCGAGGCCCACAGTGTGATGGGGTGCATGCGCTTGGCGAGCACGGCGCCGTGTGTGCCGCCCTTGCGGGGGTTGCGCAGGTCGGACTCGTAGTCGAACACGTCGTTCACGCCGTACATCGCGAGGTTGTAGGGAACGAGGAAGAACAGGATGCCGATGATCAGCGTCGCATCGATCGTCCGCGTGGTCAGCAGGTAGGCGGCGGCGAACGGGAAGGCGGTGTTGATCCAGCTGACCGGTCGCGACGACACGAAGAGCTCCCGCAGCACGCGGCCGGGGGTGAGGGCGGCGGGGGCGGTCATGCGGTGTCCTTCGAGGGCAGGGGAGCGAAGAGGGTGAACAGCGCCGGCACGAGGAACGCCGCGCACAGGGGGTAGGCGAAGTCTTCGAGGGGGGCGAGCCCGAGTTTCAGGCCGCTGAGGTGCTCCTGAGGATACGAGAACAGGTCGACGGCGATCATGAGGTTGTCGAACACGAGCGTCAGGCCCACCAGCACGAGTGCCGTCAGAGCGGAGGATGCCATCCGCTGACGGAACCGCGGCCGCCGGAGCGTGGCGAGGGTGACGAGGAGGGTGACGACGACGAACGGCAGCACGATGAGCGGGTAGGTCACGCGGACCGCCTCTCGACCGCCGGGGCGTCGGTGCGGCGAGCCCGGGCGGCGGCGCGCCGCTCGAATACGGCGAACATCACGACCGCGAGGTAGCTCAGGAACAGCAGGAAGAAGAGCTCTTCGAGCGGCAGGTGCGGGGCGAGCATCACGCCGACGAACAGCGGGCTCTCACCCTTCACGAAAACGCCCGTGGCGATGCCGACGAGGTCCCACGCGAGGAAGAACGCCGTCCCGCCCAGCACCGCCATCGTGGTGCGGAAAGGAGCGACCCGCAGCGCGAGCGAGTACTTCCCATCGATCAGCATCATGCCGATCAGCGAGAAGAGGATCGCGCCCAGGTAGATCCCCGGCACCTCAGACCGCCGCGCGCGCGGGTTCCGCCAGGGGCCCGGCGGTGGTGTCGCCCGTCAGGCGCTTGACCACGAGCTCGGCCGAGATGAGGCACATGGGCAGGCCGATGCCCGGCAGCACCGAGGTGCCGGCGTAGTAGAGGTTGTCGACCTTGCGCGAGCGGTTCTTGGGGCGGAAGATCGCGCTCTGGTTGAGCGTGTGCGCAAGGCCCAGCGAGTTGCCGTGCCAGGCGTGCAGGTCTTCTTTGAAGTCCTCGGGCGCGATGGTCTTGCGCACGACGATCCGCTCGGCGAGATCCGGGATGCCGGTCCATTCGCCGATCTGCGCGATGACGCGATCCGCGGCCTTCTCGATACGCTCGTCGCCGGCGCCCGAGACGCCTCCGCGGCCGCTGTCGGGGTCGGCGGGCACGGGGACGAGGACGAACAGGTTCTCGTGTCCCTCGGGCGCGACGGAGTCGTCTGAGGCGCTGGGGCGGCAGATGTAGATCGACGCGGGGTCGGGGATCTTCTTGTTCTCGCCGAAGATCGCGTCGAAGTTGGTGTGCCAGTCGTCGGTGAACAGCAGCGTGTGGTGGGTGAGCTGCGGCAGCTCGCCCGTGACGCCGAGCAGCAGCAGCAGGGCGCCGGGGCTCGGCACCTTGTCCTTCCACCACTTCTCGGGGTACTGGCGGTCCTTCTCTTCGAGCAGCTCGTTCTCGGTGTGGTGCAGGTCGGCACCCGAGACCACGGCATCCGCTGCGAAGATCCGGCCGTCGGCGAGGCGCACGCCGCGCGCGGTGCCCGACTCGGTGATGATCGCCTCGACGGGTGCCGAGGTCTCGATCGTGACGCCGCGCCCGCGCGCGAGCTTCTCGATCGCGGTGATGATCTCGGTCATGCCGCCCTTGGGGTACAGCACGCCGTCGCCCAGGTCGAGGTGGCTCATGAGGTGGTAGAGGCTGGGCACCTCGAAGGGCGATCCGCCGAGGAACACCGCGGGGTAGGCGAGGATCTGCTGCAGGCGGGTGTTCTTGAAGTCGGAGGTCACGCGCTTCCACAGCGTGCGCGTGAGCAGGGGGATGAGCGTGGGCAGACGCTTCACGAGCGCGGGGTCGCGCAGGCCCTTGGTCGACGAGTACGGGTCGTAGAGGAACTTCGACGTCGACAGCTCGTAGGCGTCTTTCGCCGAGTCGAGGTACGCGTCGATGTTGTCGCCTGAGCCGGGCTCGTGCTTCTCGAACAGCGCGCGAACGGCCTCGCGACCCGACACGATGTCGATCGGCTCGCCCTTTCCGGGAGGGCCGTAGACGCGGTACGCGGGGTCGAGGCGCACGAGGTCGAGCTGTTCGGCGGCGCTCGTGCCGAGCAGGCGGAAGAAGTGGTCGAACACCTCGGGCATGAGGTACCAGCTGGGGCCGGTGTCGAAGCGGAAGCCGTCTTTCTCCCACGATCCCGCGCGGCCACCGAGGGCGTCGCGCGCCTCGAAGAGGTGGACGTCGTGTCCGCGGTCGGCGAGCAGTGCTGCGGTACCGAGACCGGCGATCCCGCCTCCGACGACGACGATGCGCTGGGCGCTCATGAGCGTGAACCTTTCGGGGGGCGGCCCAGTAGGGCGCGGGCGGCGAGGGTGGCTTTGACACCGTCGGGAACGCGGACGCGCGGGGCGCCGGCGGGGGAGGAGCGGAGGCGGCGAGAGAGTTCCGCGAACAGGTCGTGCGCCGTGGTGACGGCGGCGCGGCAGTCGGGTGGCAGGTGGGGGATGACGGATGCCGCGGCGGCGAGGTCGGCGTCGATGCGATCGAGAACGGCCACTCGGCGTTCGTCGTCGGCCGCGCCGTCGAGGTAGTCGCGGCCGAGGCGGTCGGCGTCGTCGGCGAGGTCGCGCAGGAAGTTCACGTCTTGGAACGCCGCGCCCAAGCGCCGTGCGCCGTCGACGAGGTCGGCGGCGGGTCGGGCGGGTGCCGACATCCCGGCGTTGAGGAACACCTGCAGGCACATGAGCCCGACGACCTCGGCCGAGCCGTAGACGTAGGCGTCGTGCGAGAGGTCGTCGTGCTCGGCGGTGTCGAGGTCGGTGCGCATCGACGCGAAGAACGGGGCGATGAGTTCTTCGGTGATGCCGCACTCGCGCGCTGTCCGGGCGAACGCGTGGACGACGAGGTTGGCGCTGAAGCCGGTGGCGATGGCATCCCGAACCTCGTTCTCGAGGCCGTCGAGCACCGCGCGCTCCCGCTCGGGACTGAGCCCCGCGTCGTGGGCGGGTCCGTCGACGATCTCGTCGGCCACCCGCACGAGGGCGTAGATGTTGCGCACGTGCGGGCGCGGGCGGGGCCCGAGCAGGCGCGCGGCGATGCCGAACGAGGTGGAGTAGCGATTGATCACCGCGGCGGCGGCGTCGTCCGCGGTCTGGGAGTACAGCTCGAGGCCCGTGGGCGCATGACTCACGGAATGCGCTCCTGCACGGCTTTCACGAGGTCGCGCAGCATGTCTTGGCACGCGGCCGGCACCGTCGAGGAGTCGACGATGATGAGGGCCTCTTCGAGCGTGTCGAGGATGAGGCATTCGAGTTCGGCGCGGGCGCCCGACTCGGAGAGGGCCTCTTGGGCGGCGCGCACCGCAATCGGACCGGTGTGGGCCTGGGCGAGCGCTTCGCTGACCTCGGGCCACTTCGGTGTCTTGCGGGCGAGCGAGATGAGGTGCGTCTTCTTCGCCTCGCGCAGGTCGCAGCCCTCTTCTTTGCCCGATACCGCCGACGAACCGAAGGCGCCGATGAGGTCGTCGACCAGCTGGTAAGCGAGTCCGAGGCGCTGGCCGAATCGCTCGAGCGCGTAGATCGAGGGGCTCGGGGCCCCGGCGATGAGGGCTCCGGCCTGCAGCGGTGCCGAGAACGAGTACGCGGCGGTCTTGTCGCGCGTGGTGCGCAGCACCGCCTCGGAGTCGACCTCGCCCGACGAGACGGCGTGCTCCACGTCCGAGAGCTCGCCCATCGCCGAGATGAGAACGGCATCGTCGAGCATCTCGAGCAGCGGCTGGCGCATGCGGTCGGGGAGTTGCGCGAGGGCGATCATGCGTCCGGCCTCGTGCAGCAGCAGGTCACCGGCGAGGATCGCGGCCGCGTCTCCGAGCAGGGCCGAGCCGTCGGCATCCGCCCCCTTCATCAGACCCCGCTGGCGGAACTCTCCGCCGATGTTGGGCACGCCGCGGCGTTCGGTGTCGTGATCGATCACGTCGTCGTGGATGACGAACGCCGTGTGCAGCAGTTCGAAGGCCGCGGCGACCTGGTAGACGCCGATGCGGTGTTCGTCATCGCCGTAGAGCGTCTCGAAGGCCGAGACGACGAGCAGGGGACGGAAGCGTTTTCCGCCCTCGGTCGCTCGACGGATGGCGGATGCCAGGTACCGGGCGCCGTCGCCCAGGGTGGTGGCGCGCCGCTGAAGGCGCGAGAGCGCCCCGTCGATTTCGCGGTCGATGCCCTGACGGGCGACGGGGGTGGATTCGAGACTGATCATGAGGCGCGCCTCACTGTGTGAGGGGTCTGGAACAGGTGCAGCTGCTGCGCCTGCAGGACGAGCCAGGGGCTGAACGCCCACGGCGTCGACTCGAGAGATGCGGCGAGTTCGAGCGGGTCGACCCAGCGGTACTCGGCGACCTCGTCGGGGTTGGGCTCGGGGTCGACGTCGGCGCGGGCGATGTACACGGGGCAGATCTCGTGTTCGACGATGCCGCTGGCGTCGACGGCGCGGTAGCGGAAGTTCGGGAGGGCCAGCTCGAGGTCGCGGATGACCAGGCCGACCTCGTGCTCGGCGCGGCGGTGCACCGCCGCGAGCGAGGCTTCAGAGGGGCCGGGGTGGCCGCAGAACGAGTTGGTCCAGACGCCGGGCCACGTCTTCTTGTGCAGGGCGCGACGCGTGACGAGCACCTCGCCCGCGGAGTTGACCACGTGACACGAGAACGCCAGGTGCAGAGGTGTTTCAGTGTCGTGCACGGTAGCCTTGGGCGCCGTGCCGATCTCGTTGCCGAAGTCGTCCAGGAGGACGACATATTCGGTCTCGCTCATCGTGCCTCCCGTTTGCTAGTTTAGCTAGCGATGTAGCCTTGACTATACCGACGCCGAAAGGGGGTGTCCACCGTGACGAAAGCCGTGTCGGCCTCTGGTACAAGGCCCGCCGTGACCCACACTTTACGCGCCGTCCAGACCCTCAGCGACGCCCTCGACCGCATGCATTCGGGCATGAAGGGCGAGATGGACATGAATGCCAGCGACCTCGCGACGCTGCGCATGCTCACCATCCGCGAGTACCGCGGTCAGATGGTCAGCCCGCACGACGTGGCGACCCACCTGCGCATCTCGACCGCGTCGACGACGAAGCTCATCGACCGCCTCGTCGCCTCGGGCCATCTCGAGCGTCTGCCGCACCCCTCGGACGGGCGGGCCCGCGTGGTCGTGCTGACCGACAAGTCGCGCCGCGAGTTCTTTCAGCATTTCGGCGTGCACCTGGGCGCCATGCGCGATGTCGCCGAGCGCTTCGACGACGGCGAGCTCGACACCATCGTGGCGTTCATGGACTCGCTCACCGAGTCCATCACCACCGAAGACTGACCGGCGAAGCCGTAAGACCCCCGGGGTGTCACCCCCGCGCGACCCGCACGCCCACGTCGTCGAACGCGTCCCGCTGACGCCCGCCCCGCCGCGCGGTCGCCCGCACCTGCGCGGGGGCGTCCGACCATCCGCCGCCGCGGAACACGCGTGCGTCGCTCTCGCCCTCGGGGTCGTACAGGTCGGCGCACCATTCCCACACGTTGCCGAGAGTGTCGAAGAGTCCGTGGAGGTTCGGCATCCGTCCTCCGACTTCGGCCGGGGCGCGCAGGCCGTCGGCGGCCGTCCAGGCCACCTCGCGGACCGGTCCGTAGGCCGATGACGTCGAGCCCGCGCGACAGGCGTACTCCCACTCGTCTTCGGTGGGCAGGCGGAAGCCGTCCGAGTCGGGGTCGCCCGTGACGACCTCTCCGTCGAACGAGTAGACGGGGTCGAGGCCTTCCCATTCGCTCAGCGCGTTGCACAGGCGGATCGCGCGCAGCCAACTCAGCTGCGTCGCGGGGCGGCGCGGGTGGCGGGACGGGATGCCGAGCAGCTCCGCGATCTGTTCCTCGGTAATGGCGTAGACGCCGATCTCGAAGCTGTCGACGACGATCTCGCGTCGTTCCGCACCCCGCAGATCCCCGCGCAGTACGCGGCCGGCGGGGATGCGCGCCATCTCGACGTCGGTCACGCGAGTTCCACCATCCAGAGGTCGCTGTCGCCGGTGATGAACAGGCGCTTCTCGTCGGCGTCGAAGGTGCAGTTGCTGACGACGTGCGGGGTCGGGATGACGCCCAGGCGCGCGCCGGTCTCGTCGACGATGACGACGCCCGCTTCGCTCGAGATCCAGAGCCAGTCGCGGCTGTCGACGACGAATCCGTCGGGTATGCCGGCATCCACCGTCGCGAAGGTGCGTGGGGCGCCGAGGGTCTCGCCGTCCCAGCTGCACGCGACGACGCGGGGGAGCCGCTCGGCGTTGGACTCGGCGACGTAGAGGGTGCGTTCGTCGCGGCTGAAGGCCAGTCCGTTGGGCTGGTCGAGGTCGATCATGCGCTGCAGCCCGTCGCCGTCGCGCCAGCGGTAGACGCTCTGGTGGGGGAGTGCGGGGTCGGCGGGGTATCCCTCGCGCGGATCCGAGATGCCGTACGTGGGGTCGGTGAACCAGATCCAGCCGTCGGATGCCACGATCAGGTCGTTCGGGGAGTTCAGCGGCTCGCCCTCGAAGGCGTCGACGAGCAGTTCGGTGCCGTTCTCGTCGGTGCGGCTGATGCCGCGGCGTCCGTGTTCGGCCTGGACGAGGCGGCCGTCGGCATCCATCGCGTTTCCGTTGGCGAAGTTCGAGCGGTCGCGCACCGTGACGATCGAGCCGTCTTCGCGCCACGCGAGGGTGCGCCGGCCGATCACGTCGCTGAACACGAGGGAGCGCTCCTCGGGCCACCAGACCGGTCCCTCGGCCCAGGTGGCGTCACCGTAGAGCGACAGCAGGCGCGAGGCGGAAGGCAGGACGGCGCTCAGGCGTTCGTCCCACACGCGGGGAGGCGCGACGTCGACCGCCTCGGGGGAGCGGGCGCTCTGCAGGATCTGACCGTCGAGGGGAATGCGGGGCATGGTCCCAGTCAAACGTGCGGGGGCCGCCGGGTGGGGCGGCTTGACGCGCTCAACCGAACGGGTGGGCGGTAGGCGCGGCCGGCGACGTGGCGAACTGGATGAGCACCTGCAGGCACGGCTCGTCGCCGACGGTGCCCGAGAGGTGTCCGGCCGTGCCGTCGACCTCGGTGGTGTCGGTGTCCTGGCCGAAGTGGATGTCGCCGGGTCCCATCTCGACGCGCGAGCCGTCTTGCGTCTCGAGGAACCAGCGCCCCCGCAGCGGAATCGCCCACTGCGGATGAGGGGAGGGATGCCACTGCCCCACCCACCCGACCGGAAGCGCCGCGAAGAGCACGGCCGACACCTCGCCGGGGAACGGCCGCATCCACTGCGGGTCGGCTCCGCCGCCGACGCTCTGCATCCCGAATCCCCGGAGGACGGATTCGTCGAGCCGGCTCTTGCCGTCGAGTCCGGTCCACATGTGGACGAACGGCAGCGTCGGCGGGGTGTCGGCGTCACGCCCGTCGTTGTCGAGGGGAGCGGTGGTGGTCGTGTCCATGGCTCGAGTCAACCGCGCCGAGCCCGGGGGCGCGCAGGGTTGACGGAGCGGGCTGGATGCCGCGTGCCGGTCTCGGCGCAGGCGCTTACGAACGAAGAAGGGGCGCCGTCGACCGAAGTCGACGGCGCCCCTTCAGGAACGCGTGGTGCGTCAGGCCTTGCCTTCGGCGCGGTTGCGACGAACCGTGGTGGCCACGGCGATCGTGCCACCGGCGAGCGCGAGAGCGCCGCCGCCGACCCACAGGCCGAGCATCGAGTTGGCGTCGAAGCCGGTCGCGGGGAGGCCGGTGTTGCCGCCGGCGTTGTTCGAGCCGCCAGCGGTGCCGCCCGTAGGCGTGGCCGAAAGCGTGTAGGTGCCACGGGCGTCAGCGGGGAGCGTGACAACCGCGGTCGCGTTGCCGGAGGCGTCGGCGACCTTCGTGATCGACTTGGAGCTGACGGGCAGGTTCGCCGTGGCGAGGCCGGCCTGGTTGGCGTTGTAGCCGACGAGGACGAAGTTCACGGTCGCGCCGGGGGCCACGTTGAACGTGACGGGGCCGTTGTTGGTGATCGTCACGGTCTGCGTGCCGGGAGCGGTGGGGACGTACGCCTGAGCCACGGCGGGAGCTGCGAAGAGCAGCGCGCCGGCGAGGGCCGCGGTGACGCCAGCCTTTTTGAGGTTGAGCTTCATGAATGCCTGCTTTCGAATCCGGGCTACCGGGAGGTGGTGGTCCGCGTCCGTGCTATCCCGGTGGAGCTGCAAGGGGAAGGACAACAATGAAGCGGTGGGCGGTGCTAGACCCTTCCTGAGTATTGCCTAGGTTTTCCCTGGATTGCAAATTGTCGAGGTTTCGACTACGTAAATTTACGCTGACGCGCAGTCGGAGGCGCATTTACGCAGTCGCATTGTTCACTGAAGGGTTGCGACTGCCGTGGCTTCGCACGTGGCTTTGACCGTCGGTTCAATTCCGGCATCGGCTGTCGGGGTGACGAATGCCTCGGCTTTCGACGCCGTCGTCGTTGCGCGCACGGTCACCGTCAGGTCGGCCGACGACTGGGGAAGAAGTTGGAACCCGAAGGTCAGCACCTGACGCCCCTCGAACGTCCCGGTCGAGGGTCCCGTACCCGCCGCAGTCTCGGCCGAGACGAGTTCGAACCCCTCGGGGAGGTAGACGTCGTTGACGACCGTCGCCGTTCCCGGCGCCGTACCGAATGCGCCGTTGGCAGTGACGTATCGCGGAAGTGACGTCTCGGCGTCGGTGGGCGCGGTGTTCGCGAGGCTCATCCGCAGAGTCAGCTGACGCGGGCCGTTCCGCCCGTCGGGGGCGCACTGGTCCCACGCCAGACTCACGTCAGGCTTGACGTAGTAGCTCATCTTCGAACCGCCGCCGTCGTTGAGATACACCCCGAACCGGGCCGTGTCGTCGTCCGTTTGCGGCAGCTCACCGGCAACCGACGACCCCTCCAGAATGGCCTGTTCGTCGGGATCGGCGCTCCACATCAGCACTCGTCGCTGGTCGGCCGCAGTCGCGAGATTCGTCAGCAAGCTCACTGTCGACCCGCGTCCTTCGAGAAAGGCGTTGAAGACGGCTCCAGTCGAGGCGGCGAAGAACGCATCCTGCGCTGACGGATCGGGATATCGCTGATAGACGTCGCTGAGCAGCGTTTTGACGGCGTTCTCGGCAGACAGC
This sequence comes from Microbacterium testaceum StLB037, assembly GCF_900104345.1. Taxonomy (GTDB): domain Bacteria; phylum Actinomycetota; class Actinomycetes; order Actinomycetales; family Microbacteriaceae; genus Microbacterium; species Microbacterium testaceum_A. The sequence continues at coordinate 80,138 of NZ_FNJN01000008.1, read as the reverse complement.
GTCGAGCCGTCGGGCAGCGCTACCGGTCCGGTTGCGCGCAGGAGGTAGGACAGCACGACCGGATCCAGGGCGATGACGCCGTCCACGGACACACCCGTTCGCTGCTTGTACATTTCTTGGGCGAGCGGGCCATCGAAGGTGAAATCGGGAACCTGCGTGAGGTTCTGGAAGAAGCGTGCTGGTCTGGTCTCGTAGATGTTCTGCACGTCGGCGGGTAGGTCGACGACCGGATTCTTGATGCCGCTCGAGAGCGACGTGCCTGACTCCGTCGCGGCGAGGCTGATCGCGCCCTGATTCGTCTTCAAAAGAATCGCTGTTCCGGCGATACCGCCGAGCGATCGCCACTCCGCATTGTTCTGGACGAGCACGAGATAGCTGCGTTCGCCGTTCTGCCCGAGAACGTCAGGCAGAAGTCGCGTCGCACGCGAGAGAGCGTCGAGTCCCCTCGCTGCTTGGTCGAACACGGTGCTCGACTTGTCGACCGCCCGCGAGATGGCGCCGACGAGAGGAGTGTGGCTGATGTCGTCCACCTGGCGTGCTGCTTGGGCCGCCGATACCGCCGCGGTCTGCGCGGGCGCAACGAGTACCCCGAGCCCGCTCGTGTCGATGCGACCATTGACGGGCTTGAGAGCGTCGAAGGATGTGTCTTGGGCGGCCGTGACGAGCGGCATGAGCGCTTCACTGAGAAGCTCGTCGCCAGCCGTGGCAACGGTCCCGAAGGCGCGGAGCTGGGGGCCGATCCACGGCGTGCCCTCGGCCAGGTGCCAGATGGGGTCTGAGGTGAGGTCATGAGCCGCGGAGGCATCAGCCGCGAGCCGCCCCAGAGTGGAACCCGCTTGCGAAGGATCGGAAGCGAGTGCCGAAGACGCGTCCGTGACTTTGGCCTCGATGCGCATCAGGTGCTGGTAGGCCATCCAGCCCCGAATGCCGATCCACGCACCCATCACGACCATGAGCAGGAGAAGCCCGGCGAGCACCCACGCCGCTACACGACCTGCGGTGACGATGGCCGGAGGAAGGACGGGCGAATTCATGCGGGGCGCCTTTCGTCTCGGACCTGCCGTAGTCGTACTGTTTGACGGACAGCTCAGCTAAGTCAACCCGGTGTGAGTGCTCCTGGCTTAGGAGTCGCGTTGAGCTTCTCGCGAGGTGCGGCGCGGAGAGAAGCCGAGTTCGTCGAGTGTGTCCACCGAGGCCACCTCGACGTTTTTGGCGCGCTTCTCCTTCTTGGATGCAGAACGGTTTGGCTTGGCGGGCACCTCGCGATAGCCGTACCCGTAGCCATACCCGTATCCCGAGTAATAGGAGTCGGGGCCGCGAGTCGGCACCATCGACATGACGAAGCCGGCCAGTTTCGCTCCGACCGTTTCGAGAGCCTCCGTCGCGCCGGTGAGCTGGTGTTTGGTCGTCTTGCCTGCGGCGACCACCATGAGCGCTCCGCTCGTAGCACGCGCCAGGATCGCAGCGTCGGTCACAGGGAGGAGCGGAGGGGCGTCGCACAGCACGACGTCGAAGTCCCGCTCGAGCATCTCGAGCAGGATGCCCATCTGCTGCGATCCGAGCAGTTCGCTCGGGTTCGGCGGGATCTTGCCAGCGGGCAGCACATAGAGGCTCCGGCCGCCCCACGGCATCATCACTTCGTTGACTTTGGCGCGTCCGATGAGTACATCGGTCAGACCAGCGCCGCCCTCGATGCTGAGGTACTCCGCAACTTTTGGCTTACGCAGGTCGGTGTCGAGTAGGGCGACGCGCTTTCCAGCGTCAGCGAGGGCAATCGCGAGGTTGATCGTCGTCGTCGATTTGCCCTCGCTAGGGATCGAACTGGTGATGACAAAGCTCGAACGTCCGCCCATGTCCAGGAACTGCAAGTTCGTCCGCAGGGCTCGGAACGACTCGGCGCGCGGGCTCAGAGGATCGGCGTGAACGATGAGCGGTCGTTCTTTCGCTTTCGTGTCGTATGCAATAGCGCCGATTGCGGGTGTTTTTGTGATTTGTTCGGCATCTTTAGGAGTGCGGACGCGGTTATCGAGGGTGGTCCGAAGAGCGGCGGCGGCGATTCCCACGGCGAGACCTACGAGCCCGCCAACCAGAACATTCAACGGGACGTTCGGGCTTGCAGGACGCAGCGCCGGTTGCGCGTCTCGGACGCGGCTCAGGCGTACCGGGCTAGCGCCCCCGTCCACGGCCGGCTCAAGCTCTGGCACGACTGTCGCAAGGCTCGACGCAATACCGTTCGCGATGGCCGCTGCGCGATCTGCGTTCGTGTCCGTCACCGACAGCGTGATGAGAGTCGAGTTGAGAGTTGCCGAGGCCTTGACGTTGTCCGCTAGCGCATCTGCGGTTGTGGGAAGGCCAAGGCTCTCGATGACCGGGTCGAGTACGGCCGGAGTGCCCACTAGGCCCACATAGGTGTTGATACGCGCTTGAGTGAAGCTGGAGCCTTGCTGGAGTTCTGCCGTCGTTGTGGAACCTTGTGTCGAGACAAAGACCGTGCTCGACGACTCGTAGGTCGGGGTGCGTGTCAGCGTGAAGACGGTCGCCACAACGAGGCCAACAAGAGTCAGCACCAATACCGTCAACCAGTTCTTGCGGAGGATGCGGATGTAATCGCTGAGCTCCATGGGGCCTTTCGAGGAGTCGCTGACGACCGAGGACTCAGCGTGTGGAAAGTCCTGCTCAGTCTGACACAAAGAATGCAAGACGCTCGTGTGTGGCTGCTACACGGGGACGTTGACCGGCGCGAGAAGCAGTCCCGGCGCGCTCGGCGTCGAGCGGGTCCGTCTCATTCGAAGGTGAGCCGCACAATGCGCTCGACGGTTTGGAGGCCGGGCTCCAACTCAAGTCCTGACCGCTCGTAGAATTCGGGCGATCGGCCATAGGGATCAACGACATCGTCGTCGAGCACTGTGACGGGTTCGGGCGCGACCCCGCGTTGAGCGGCGATCAACCGCAGCATGAACTCGAGTCGAACCCCGGGCTCATTTGACCTCTCAGCTTGGCTCCACGCTCCCCGGAGGTCGTCGTCCGTAATAGCCTCGCAGAGACGCGCGAGCTCTCGAATGGTGAAGGTCCGTCGCATCGAGGATGGCGCTAATTCAACAATCTCTCTGCGGTGTTCCCGTGCCATTCCGAGCAAGAGGTCTGTGCCGCGTAGATGGCTGTCTGCCAACAACCTTGCGCGGTGTGCAAGCGTCGTTGCGGGGTCCACTCCGCGGTTGGTCGCCAGTGCCATCGCCCCTGAGGTCATCGACATTCCGTTTCGCGCCCTTGTCCCAGCACTCTGGAACTCGACGTCAAGGTCGCCGAGACGCGTTGCGAGAAGCTGCGCAGCGACGGGCGAACGGCACACATTGCCGGTACATACGGTCAAGATGTTCAGCATGATTTTCCTCGGGTGAATGAGGGTGGAGCCGAGCGGATTGTGGTCCAGATGAACGCTATGTTGGCCACGTGCATCAGCAGCCTACCGAGTTCGCCGCGACGCCTTCCGCCGCGGACTTGTCGCCCGCGAACGTTCGGTTCCCGGCGGGCGGATCGACGACGCGCGCTCATCGTCTACGTCGCGTCGATTGGCGTCTCGGGGGACGCGCTGTTCGGAAATGGGATCGCTGGGTGCTCCTGTGTGCGTTTGCCGGCCTTGCATTTGGCATGGCAGCCGCGCTCCTCATATATCGTTCGCCGCTCTCGTGGGCACCGGAGGCGTCGCTGCTCACTTTGTGGGCGGGGATGGGTGTCGCGATCTGCGCCGCAATCGCCCGCGCCCGGCCAGCTGGTCTCCTACAATTCAAAGCGACCGACATCCTTTGGGGAGTCGGGGTCGGCGTGCTCCTCCGTTTAGGAGCGGGGGCTATCTCGGGCGCGAATGTTTCTTCGTTTCCCGCAACAGGATCTCTCGACGGCTTGGTGCCGATCCGATGGTGGTGGACACAGGCCGTACCGGCGGCACTGGTCGCGCCTGTTGTCGAGGAGCTTTTTTTTCGAGCCGTCGTTCTGGTTGCGATCTATCAACTTCTGCGCCGAAGCGTGGGGTCGTTGCCGGCAGCGCTGACCGCGGCATTATTTTCGGCGGGCACATTCGTTCTACTTCACGCGGCGTTCGCGGCGGTCGAGTTCGTCAGCGGTCTTGAGCTGTTCGCTCTTGGCATGGTTTGCTCTGCCACAGTGCTCCTGACCGGACGCATTTGGGGGGCAGTGCTGATACACGCGGTGTACAACGCAGCATTCTTAGCTTTGATTTTCATCGGCACTGCCGCATCATGACGCAACAGGGTGCAGGCCATTGTGCCCGATATATCGGTTGACTGCGCTCGACGGCGGCAGAGAGTGTAGGGCAGATGCATAGTCCAGAATCCGATTAACGAGTGCCGACGCGGGCCTGGGTTGCGATTGCAGTTTGATCTGTGTGCGCGACGTCGGCGTGCCGCACCCGCGTACCTCAGTTTTCTTAGGAATATCCGCACAAACGAAACTTTCCGTTCATTTGTTGGTGACGAATGGGGGGTGCCACTAATGTTGGTTTTGAGGGTCAGGCCGACACCGCTGGTTCCGCGGTGGGACTCGATGGGGTTGCTATGAAGATAATTTCGAGTTGGTTCTACACGCATGGTGACGGCGAGCTGGGCGCGTATGCACAGATGCGCGGGCACATAGCGAGTGAGGGTTTTCGTGACGTTTATCGCCGATGTATCGCAGTCTTCTTCGCGACTGCAAGACTGGTCGAGCCGACTGCTCGGCTAGTGCTCTTCTCGAATGTCACGTGGGACGGGAGCGCTTCGCGAGTCTCGCATGAAGTTGAGGTGCTGCTTCGGCGATTGGGGGTGGAAATTGTTCAAATCCCCTACTCGCACGAACCGCCAGCAACGTGGCCAGCGGCATGGCGTAATCAATTCTTCGTGCTCGACGTCTTGAAATGGGCGGCCCAAACGCTACTTCCGGACGACGAGATTCTCGTTCTCGATAGCGACATGGTTTGGACAGGGTCGCCGCGTGCGTCCAACATGTGGCGAAGAGTGCGCGAAGATGGAGGAATCGCTCTCAGTATTGATTATGCGCCCGACGAATCAGTGAACTCCATGTCTCGACGTGAGATGACTCAAAAGATGGCTGGACTTGATGATGCCGCCCCGCCGCTAGCGTATTGCGGAGGTGAATTCGTTGCGCTGAGCGGGAAGATTGTCCAGGCGTACTATCTGGAGGCGGCTGCAATTCTCTTGGAGAACATCGATCGTTCGGCAGGGGGGACCTTATATGCGTTCGAAGAGGCTCACGTATTGAGCGTCGCAAATAGTCGAATCGGAATACAGGCTGGGTCCGCAAACTTTTATGTCAAACGATTATGGACGCAACCACTCAAGTATAAAAACGTGCGAGACGATGACGTGGCACTACCCTTATGGCATCTGCCCGCGGAGAAGCGTTATGGTATCCGTCGCCTATACAAGAGATTCACCTCGGATGCTTTGTCGCACTCGGTTGAAGAAGCTGGCCATGGTTTGCGACCCATTGCCGTGGGCACGCTTGGTGCATGCCTCGGAATCCCGAAAAACTCGCCGTTTAAATGGGTTCGCGATGTGTCTCGCGCGTCCTGGGGGAAGTTGAGGATCAATCGTTGAACGCCAACCCTGAGCGGCAGAGCGGGTCTCATGACCGGTCTGATTTTGACTTGGTCAACGTTGGAGGCATCCCTTTTGCTGTCGCAGATCTGCAGCAGACCGTTCGGTGGATCGTCGACCGCGCATTGTCGCGACGCGGTGGCATCAATGTCCGTTTCGCCAATGCCTGGAACGTGGCCCTCGCGGGTGAGGACTCGGCATATAAGCGCCTGCTCGTGCAGCCGGGCTGCCTCAACTTTCCCGACGGTACGCCCGTCGTGTGGTTCATGCGCGCCACACAGCGGGCAGCTCGTCGGGTGAGGGGGCCGTCGGTCTTTCGAGAGATTCTGAAAGACAGTTCGCGGGAGCCGTTGCGCCATTTTCTGTTGGGAGGTTCTCCTCGAATGCTGGAAGCGCTACAGCATCGGATGGCTGTCGAGTACCCGGCCGCTCGCGTGTCCGGGATTTTCTCGCCGCCTTTCGCGCCCATCGACGAGGCATACATCAAGGCCTGTATCGAGGAAGTGGGTCGTGTCGAGTCCGATATTATCTGGGTGGGTTTGGGAACGCCGAAACAGGATTTTGTTGGCACGGAGATAGCAAAATCTGTCAATATCCCAGTGCTGAATGTGGGTGCGGCCTTCGACTTTGTTGCGCAGACGATTCCCGAGGCTCCTCGTTTAGTCCAGAACTCCGGATTCGAGTGGCTTTATCGTTTACTGGCGGAGCCTCGGCGACTCGGTCGAAGATACCTGTATGGAAATATTCGGTTCTTGATTGTTTCAGTTGGATATCTTCTCCAGCGTCCGCTCTGGAGCAAGGGTGAGTGACCGCATGCGTGACGCGAGAGATAAGAGAATTCTCGTGATCAGTCAGCTCCCGCCGCCGCTGCACGGGTCGACGCTCATGACGCGTACACTCATGCAGGTACTTCGGGACCGTGGCTTCGCCCTCGATATTGTCGAACGCCGTTTCAGTAAGGCTGTTTCTGAGGTTGGCAAGTTCTCATTTCGAAAGCTTCTCTCGGCGGCAATGATGCCGGGACGACTATTCGGGCGAATCTTGTTTCGCAAGCCTGGAGTCATAATCTTTTTCGTTACCAACCGGACTTTCTCATTTTGGGTCGATGTTGCTTTGAGTTGTGTTCTGCGAGCTCTTCGTGCCAAAACCATCATTTACTTGCACACTCGAGGATTTTCGGATCTCGCGGGGCGATCGCGTGTCTACGACTTCTTTGTGAAGATGCTTCTCCGTAGCGGTGACGTGGTTGTGTGTCTGGGTGAGACGCTATGCGCAGACGTTCGACCTTTCGTCTCCGCTCCTGTGCTTTCGATACCGAACGCTGTAAGCCCTCCGGTCGGACCGCAGTCGGGCGTCTCTGGCCCCGTGCTGTACTTTTCGAACCTGATCCCAGAAAAAGGAGCGGGGACTTTTCTGCAGGTGGCAAGGGCCGTCTCCGAGAATCGCCCTGAAACACAGTTTGTTATTGCAGGGGCGCCGGTCGATGATGACTTCCAGGCGATGCTCCTAGCGGATGCCGCTAATGACGGACTGGCGTCACGAGTAGTTTTCCTGGGGGCGATCACTGACCAGCACACGAAATGGGATTTATTAGCGAGCGCATCAGTGCTCGTATTTCCTAGCACCTACGCCTATGAGGCTCAACCGCTGACCATCCTGGAGGCGATGGCGGTGGGCACGCCCGTCGTAGCCTTTGACGTGGGCGGCATCAAAGACATCGTCAGCGATGGCGTCACCGGCCTCGTGTACGCGCCGAACGATGTCGAAGGGATGAAGGAAGGCGTCCTGCGGCTTCTCGAAGACGAAGAACTGCTACACGGCTTGTCGCGGGAGGCTTCGGAGCGGTTCAGCCGCGACTTCTCCGTTAGCGTCTTCAGCGAGCGCTGGGTAACGCTCTTGCGCGGGGAGGGACGGTAAATGACGAGAGTTGTCATCGTCCAGGAGTACGTTCCTCATTACCGTGCGCCGCTCTTCAATCAGATGGTGGAAAGCGGACGCGCTCGCGGGATCGAGATCGTCATCGCGGCGGGGAAACCATCCGGAACCCTCGCCGCCCGTTCGGATGGCGTGCACGTATCGGGTGAACGTTCCATCTCGCAACTTGAACTGAACCTCGCTGGCAGAAGACTAACCATGCGCAGGCTTGCCCGCGTGCTGAGCGACGCCGACTTCGTCGTGCTGGAGCAGGCTCGTCGCAACCTTGATGCGTACATGCTGCTCGGCCGACGACGACGGCGGTTCCCGGTTGCGCTGTGGGGACACGGTCGTGATTACACCCAGGATGTCGGTGCGCTGAGCGAGCGGCTCCGACTGTGGATGACGTCCCGCGCCGATTGGTTCTTCGCCTACACAGAGGGCGGGAAGAAGGCTGTCGTCGCTGAAGGGTACCCGCGGGAACGGGTTACAGTGCTGGAAAACGCGGTCGACACCTCGGAGCTCTCGGAGGGCGTGACGGGCCTGACCGAGGATGAGAAGGCGGAGTTCGCCGGGCAATACGGCCTGACCGATGCGACGGCCCTCTACATTGGAGGGCTCGATGAGTCGAAGCGGCTAGATTTCCTGCTCGAAAGCGCCGTCGCCGTCCATGCGAAGGTGCCGGAGTTCCGTCTTCTGATCGCAGGTTCCGGGGAGCGGGAGTCCGACGTGGCGGCGTTCGCAGCAAATCATTCTTGGTGCGTCTATCTCGGGCAGGTTCACGGCAAGAGGAAGTGGACCGCTCTCGCGCTCTCCCAGGCCCTCCTGGTCCCGGGCCGAGTCGGTCTCGTCGCCGTCGACAGCTTTGCTGCCGGAGTGCCGATCGTGACGACGGACTGGCCGTGGCACGCGCCGGAGTTCGAGTACCTCATTCCCGACGTGAACGCGATCGTCACGGGGAATTCGATCGACATGTACGCGGACGGGGTGCTCAGGATACTCACGGACCACTCGATGAGGGAACGTTTGAAACAGGACACACTCGGATACGCGGGGACCTACTCCGTCGAGAAGATGGCAGAACGATACATCGACGGCATCGAGGAGTGGATACGCGGGACGGGCGTTCCGTCCGGCGTACAGGACGGCGAGGACCGAGAGTGACAAATCATCCCGCAACAGATTCGCAACGAACACTTTCCGTGCATGCCATTCTCGCCTGCCATAATCGGCGCCCGCTCACGGTCGAATCTTTGCGCGCCTTGGTGCAGGCGGCATCGGATGCAGAGGTGTCGTTATCCGTCACGGTCTACGACGACGGGTCGACCGACGGCACCGCGGAGGCGGTGCGAGAAATGCTACCTGCCGCAACGATTATCAGAGGAGATGGGACGGCGTTCTGGGCGAAGAGCATGGCGGTGGCCGAGAGCGCCATCTTGGAACGCGTGGACGTCTCGCAGCACGACCTCATCGTGTGGCTGAACGACGACGTGGTTCTCGACTCGGGCGCTCTCTCTACCAGCTTGCGCATACATGCGGAACGACCGCGCGCCGTGTTGGTCGGTGCCATGCGTGATCCGGGCAGCTGCGAGATGACGTACTCGGGGATGACGCGTGCGGGTCGTCATCCGCTCAGGTACCAGGCGGTTGTCTCTCGTGACGTCGTCGTCGACGTCGACACCTTCAACGGCAACTTCGTCGTCGTGTCCGTTGCGGTCGCGAGAGAGATCGGCGGGATCGACGGGGAGTATTCGCACGCCCTCGCCGACATCGACTACGGTCTGCGCTGCCGCAAGAGGGGGATCGACGTTCTGCTGATGCCGGGGACCCTCGGCACGTGTCCCCGGAACGAGTCACCGCGGGGCCTGTCGATCATCACCGAGTGGAAGCGATTTGTCGGGCCGAAAGGTGGCGGCAATCCTGCGTCGCTCTCCCGTTACCTCCGTAAGTCTTCGCCAGCGTCATGGTTCGTATGGCTGCCTGTGACGTACGCGACGTGGTGGGCGAAAAATCTGCGGAGGAGGGTCGGTGACGGTGGGGTTGAAGCGAAATGAAGAGAGCAGTGACGTTCGAAAGGCGAGCAATTGTTGACTGACGAAAGGCTGCGTCGTGTGCTTCGTCCACTCTTGAGAGGCATACGAGCGGCTCGACGAGAGGTCGCCCGCGCTCTGGCGCGGCGAGCCGGTGCGGCAGTGTCGAAGAGCGTCGTCATCACGGGCCGCTTGATCATTAGCATCGACAAGCGAAGCACTGTTTCCATCGGCGATCACGTCGTTCTGAACTCCGTCGTCTCGAAGAATTCGCTCGAAGCGCGCGGTCCCGTGATCATCAAGAGCCTCTCGCCATCGGCGCGAATCAAGATAGGTCCAGAAACGGGGATCACAAGTTCCACGATCAGCGCGATGATCGATGTGACCATCGGGGCACGAGTCCTCATCGGATCCGGGTGCATCATCACGGACTCCGACCATCACATTGTTCGCCCGCAAGAGGGTAGGTCTCGACGTCATCTCGGCTTGCCGGCGGCCGAGCCGCACCACGCCGTGATGATCGAGGACGACGTGTTTATCGGGGCGCGGTCGATCGTGCTGAAGGGCGTGACAATCGGTCGTGGTTCGGTCATCGGCGCGGGAAGCGTCGTTAGCAGAAACATCGCGCCCAACACCATTGCAGCCGGTAACCCGTGCATGCCGGTAGGGAAAGTTGGCGAGTGAGCTTGCACATTGCTCTCTGCGGACCAGCTTCCCTCGACATGCTCGAAGGTCGCCTCGAAGGCGATGCTCGGGGGGCTTTGGGGCACGTTGGCTATCCGTTCCCTCTCCTGCCGACCTTGGCGGAAGCGTTCCTGAACCGCGGGCATAAGGTGTCCCTCGTCACGACGTCGTCCGACATCGATCGCGTGACCCGTTATGAGGGTCGAGACGTTTCGGTACTTCTCGCGCCTTCTCGTCCGAGAGCTCGCGATCGTGCACTCGACATGTTTGCCGTGGAACGGGCAGGGGTGGCTCGCGCTCTGTCGGGGATACGCGCTGACGTGGTGCACGCGCATTGGACGTACGAGTTCGCTTTAGGCGCGCTGAAGACCAGAGATCGCCCGACGGTGATCACCGCCCACGACGCGCCTTTCACGGTGCTCAGTCATATGCCCGATGCCTATCGTCTCGTTCGGGCGTTGTTGGCATTGAGGACGCGGCTCAAACGGCCGACTCTCACGGCCGTCTCTCCGTATCTTGCTGAGCGGTGGCGGCGCGAGATGTTCTATCGCGACCCCATCGACGTGATTCCCAATCCTGTGTCGGCTTCCATGCACCATTCGCAGGGAGGTGCCGCGTCGGGCGCGGGCCCTATTATCTTGAGCGTCACGGACAGTTCTAGGCGCAAGAACGTCATGACTCTTCTGCGGGCATTTCCCATCATTCGAGCCCGCTACCCGAACGCTGAATTGCGACTGGTCGGCAACGGATTGGGTCCCGATGACGAGATGGCTCGTACGTGGACGAGGGATTCGCCTGCGTCAGGGGTCGTTTTTGTGGGCCGCCGGGGGCGTGACGACGTTGCGAGCGAATACGCACGCGCAACTGTCTTCTGCCATACGTCACTCGAGGAGTCGCAGGGCCTCGTGCTGTTGGAGGCCGTGCGGGAGGGGCTGCCTGTCGTCGCCGGTCGCGACTCCGGCGCCGTCCGATGGACGCTGTTCGACGGGGCAGCGGGCATTCTTACGGATGTTCGCTCTCCCCAGGCCGTAGCGGATGCGCTGATTCTTGCCATTTCCACGCCGGAGCGGGCCTCGACGGAGGGGTTCGATGGGGCGCGGATGGTCGAGGAGAGATTCGGCACCGATGTGATCGCGGACATCTACCTCGAGAAGTATCGACGCACGATTGCGGCGGCAGCCGCCTGATGCGAACAGGCGGCGCCGTCGCGGGAGGAAAGATGGGCGCGCGAATTTTGTATGTGCCGAACGAGCATGGTTCGGCGCGTCAATCGGGTATTCGAACGACTTTCTCGAGATTGCGATCAGGGGGCTGTGTATCCGATGTCAGGATCTTCAGCCTCTTGTGGCGGATCCGCGAAGGAATGGCGGGTGCATCGCAGCGAAGAGAGCTCGTCGAGCTGGCGGCGGACTACCGGCCCGACATCATACTCATGCAGCACCTCGGTGGAACCGGCATTGCCCGCGACGAGTTGAGAGAGTTGAAGGAGAGCTGTGACGCTCTCATCTATCACGAGGCCGATCCTTATTCCCGGTTCGTGCACGCTCTGCCCCGAGAGGCACGCGAAGCGGGTGCAGTAGCCGATGCGGTCTTCACCGTGGGGACCGGGACGTTCGCGAGGAACTTTGAACGAGCGGGCGCGTCTGACGTCCAATGGGAGCCGAGCGTCTTCGACCCTGAGCGATTCGGTCGCGAGAGGCCGCGCGCGAACCGCCATCGTGATTTCGACATCGTCATGGTGGCAAATAGGAATCGCCCGCGGCTTCGGGGGCTTCCGAACTGGCGTGATCGCATCCGATTCGTGAATTACATGGAAAAGCGATTTGGCTCTCGTTTCGCGATCTTCGGTCGCGGGTGGGCGGGGCCGAGCGCCCAGGGTGCCGTCGCATACTCTGACCAATCTTCCGCAATACGTTCCGGTTGGGTGTCGGCTAACTGGGATCACTTCGCTCGCGAGCCGAAGTATTTCTCCGACCGCTTGCCCACCTCGCTGGCGACGGGCAGCGTGCACGCGACCACCGCTCACCCCGGTTTCAATCAGATATTCCCCGGTGCCGAACCGTTCTTGCTGATGTCCGAGAGCATGGTCGCGCTCGGCGACAGGATCGAGCAGTATCTGACGAACGTCGACGCCGATGAGCGGATCGAACGGGAGGTTGCCGCGTGGGAGTTCGCACACCGACACTTCAGGCAGGACGACCAGCTCGTGCGAATGCTTAATCGTGGCGGTGCCGGGATCGACCAGAGCTCATACGAGCCGTTGCGGGAGGTGCGCGTCGATGCGCTTGACGAGATGTGACTCCCGCGTAGGGTCGAGGCAGGATCCTGTGAGCGTCTCACGGGCACTCTCCGGAGGAGACGGATGATTTTTCTCATCGCTGTGGGCGCGCTCGCCTTTGGTGGCGTGTGTGTCTGGGCGCTCGTGGCGTTGATACAGCGCTGGCAGATCGTCGGGTTGTATCTCATCGCGGCATTCGCGGTCATCGCGTGGGAACTCCCCGACAGCCCGTCCTTGATCAGTTTCGCCGGAGTGCAGATCAAGCCGGAAGATTTCATTTCGATCGTGCTTCTCGTTTCCGCCCTGACCTCCCTTCGTCAGATGTCGAAGAACCTCATGCGAGTGGGGCCTTTCCTCGGGCTGTTCGCGTTCTGCCTGACGATCTCGTTGGCGAGCGGTCTGGTGCATCACGGTACTCAGGCGTTCAACGAGGCTCGGTCGACGATCTGGCTGGTTACGGCGGCTGCCTGGGCGCTTTCGAGAGACTGGTCGCAGTCGTCAGCATCCCTGCGTAGGTTTCTATTGCACAGTGGCTTCGTGCTCTGCGCTTTCGCGGTGATCCACGTCATCGTGTACGGGTGGGGCGGCGCTGACAGCTTCGTGACCGCGGCGACCGGAGTCCTGCAGACGGGGCGCCCTCTCGTATCCGGCCAGGCACTCGTTCTCCTGTGTTGTGGGCTTTCGCTCATCCTCACAAGCGGAGCGACACGCGTGTCGGACTTGCTCGTCGGTTACGTTTTCGTCGCCATTTCGATCCTGTGCATGCACCGATCGATCTGGGTGGCGGCGGTAATCGGTCTCCTGGTGGTTGCGGTGTCACTGCGAGGGCGCGCCCTTGCCTCGACGGTCTTTCTAGTGTTCTATGCCGGTGTAGCCCTGACGTGTCTCATCGCTTTCGGTGTCCTGGCCGCCTTCGGCGACAGCGTGAGTCATGCTCTCAGCAGCGATGGAACTCTGAACGCCCGAGAAGGTTCGTGGACGGAACTGATCGATCAGTCCATTCAGCGAGGCCCGCAAACCGTAATCTTCGGGGCGAGCTTCGGAGCCGGGTGGGGAAGAGTTGTGAATGGCATCTTCATCGACTTCAATCCGCACAATTGGTACGTCGTTCTGTACTTGCGTATCGGTTTGGTGGGTCTCTTGCTCGTTGCGGGGATCATCGCTTACACGTTCATTCGCGTTCTGCGGGTCTCGAGAGCGTCGCTTGCGGTGCTGATGGCGATTTGCGCTTACGCGTGGTTCTATCACCTGCCGTGGTATATCGCCCCGTGGTTGGGCTTGGTTCTCTACTCGGCGCACCGAGAACGAGTTCAAGACAGGACACCGCCCGTTCGTCCCAGGCAGCGCGCGCTGCCGGAGGCCGCGATGGAGCAACCCGCACCCTCGCTCCTCAACCGCGGAGCAGTCCGTACTTTCGGGCGATCTTCACCGGCGTGAGCTTCCATCGGAAGGCCCACAGAACAACGACGAGCGCCGCGACGGGAATCAGCGTCAGCAGCGTAGCGACCGGCGCAAGGGTGAACAGCGACGTGCCCATCCAAAGAAGGCTCTGAGTCATGAAGTAGGCGAAAACGGAGGCGAGGGTCACGATCCCGTACGTGGTGAGGAGACTGCGCCCGTCGAGGTAATCGTCCTTGACGCAGAGGCAGACGTACACGATGTGTTGCGCCAGCATCGTCGCGACGAGCGCGATCATGGCCGGCGCGATGGACTGGGACAGGGAGATCGCGAGAACTGCGAGAAGCTGGATAAGAAGAAGAAGACCCTGCGTCCACCAGATCCATCTGAACTTCCCGAGAGCTTCCACCGCGCTCGCGAGGAGGGTGCTCACGACCTGGATCGCGGCAGCGACACAGATGAAAGGAGAGATTGCAACCGCGATGCCCCATCCAGACCCGAAGAGCACGGGAAGCACGGTCGGGATGATGACAGCGGCGACGCCGGCGGTCGGCACGACCACCCATGCCACGAGAGACAGCATGTCCGTCCACACCGCCCGTGTGCGCTCGCTGCCGCTCAGGTCGTGGCGGAACTCTGGATAAATCACGGGGATGAGGGCGGCTTGCACCTGCTGAAACGGCACGGCGGAGAGAACATCGGCGCGATTCCACTGACCGATGTAATCGGGGCCGAGCACCCGTGACGTGCCGATCTTGACGATGTTCCCGATTCCGTAAGACAGGAGCGACGCGACGGTCACGCGCCAACTGAATGCCACGTCACCGCGTGCCGACGCGATGCTCCCGAAACCGAGGTGTCGTCGATCGCTCAATATGAGCGCGCCGACGAGGGTCGCGAGCTGTGCAACGAGGGGGAAGACGAGGAGCGCTTCAGCGTTGTCCCACGCGAGGACCGCCGCCACCCCGATCGCCATACCCAGCACGTTTGCCACGAGCGTGAAGATCGCGAGTTGGCGAAACCTGCCGATTCGGCGCACGTAGCCCGTCGCGAAGCCGACGAGGGGGGCGAATCCGGCGCTGACGGCAAACCACTGAATGGGTCCGAGAGCGGACGGTGCGTCCCAGAGGACGGTCCACAAGGGGGCGGTGAGCCACACAACCGCTGCTGCTATCACGCCGAGTCCGGTGGCGTACGTCATCAAACCGCGCAAACGTTTCGCGTCAAGTTCAACCATCCTTCCGACGGATTGGCCGATTCCGCCCGTCGATAGGAGGGCAACAAAGCCTGTTACCGACAGAGCGACGGCGTACGCTCCGAACGCGTCATCGTTTAGTGATCGCGTGGTGATACTCGCGTAACCGAATTGCAACACAACGATCACAAGTTGTGATCCATATGTCCATGCAGCGCCGTGAGCCAACGTCCGT
Source organism: Microbacterium testaceum StLB037 (assembly GCF_900104345.1). Lineage (GTDB taxonomy): Bacteria > Actinomycetota > Actinomycetes > Actinomycetales > Microbacteriaceae > Microbacterium > Microbacterium testaceum_A. The sequence goes on along the minus strand of NZ_FNJN01000008.1, from coordinate 64,792 downwards.
CCTACGCCCAACGATGACTCCCCTTACACTCAAGAATGTCTAGACAAGGCGCTGTGCGTAGAAACCTGAAGACAGGAGCCGAATTGGCCCTCCGCCCTTTCCGAACCATTCCACTGCGTTTCCGCCTGCGCGCTCGTCGCTTTCAGAACAAGGTTCAGAAGCGCTCTCAACAACGTTACTGGGCGCGTGCCTCCGCGCGCGGCGTCCCGCCGACTTCCGTGCGGCGTCCAGGGGACATTCTCACGGTGGAACTCCACCCCTACGCGCTTCTGGGTCATCAGGCGTCGGGATGGATGTCGGGCTACTTGTGGGCGCGGGATCTGAATCTCGATTACGTCGGCTCCGCACTGCCGGAAGACACCGACGGCGTTTTCGCCCTAGCGTCGGACGCGGAGTCTGTCGAGGTGCGCAAGCGTGCGATCGTCCGGCTCCCTGCGACTGAGGACGAGCGAGACGACACTTCCGTGGGGATTCTTCGATCGCACGTGGACCGTGCACGAAAGAAGCGGCCGGCCACGGCGATCGAGTTCCGCCTCCCCCTCGATCACCCGCGTTTCGATCACACCCCTGCCTCGGAAGTGCTTCGCTCTGCCGTGTTAGACGGGTCGCTCGGAGCCGAGCTGCAGCGCCTCGAGGCCGGAGGGGATTATGTCGCCGTGCACGTTCGACGGCCCGCTCGCGAGAACGAGATCGGCCCGAACACTCACCCGGATCGGTGGCTCACCAGCGAGTGGTACGCGGATCTCATCGTTCGTATCAGGGCACTGGACGAGCTCAGCCGCTTGCCCATTCGTGTGTACTCGCTGGGTGACCCAAAGTCTTTCGCCCCGCTGTCGGAGGTGGCCGGCGTACACCTCCACCTGAACGGCGAGCGCGACCGCGATTTCGTGGAGTTGTCGGCCGCTCGGCTGCTCGTAGCCGCTCCGAGTTCGTTCAGCTTCAACGCGGCGTTGGTATCGCGCGGGGCAGTCCTCGCTCGCGCACCGTGGTGGCATCACATTCCGGATGCCGGGCGGTGGACCCACATGGGTGGAAGCGGCTCGTTCTCCGAACCGTCACTGAAGCGAGCGCTCGCCGAAAGTGCAGCGTTGCGCCTGCGTAACGTCGAAGAAAATTGACGACACAGCAGTCCACTATTCTCTCAAAGCGGATGCCGGTAGAACGATCGGCGGCGTCGCTATCTTCTAAACCTGCTCGTCGCGACATGAAACAGGGGCTCACACAGTGACCAAGCGCGCACTCATCACCGGCATCACGGGCCAGGACGGGTCTTACCTGGCGGAACTGCTCCTGTCGAAGGGGTACGAGGTTCACGGACTCATCCGTCGAGCATCGACCTTCAACACCCATCGCATCGACCACCTATACGTCGACTCCCACGACCCGGAGGCGAAGCTCTTCCTGCACTACGGAGACCTATCCGACGGAGCACGCCTCGTGACGCTCATGTCCGAGATCAGCCCGGACGAGGTCTACAACCTGGCAGCGCAGTCGCACGTGCGTGTGTCGTTCGACGAGCCCGAGCACACGGCTGACACCACCGGAACCGGAACCATCCGCCTCCTCGAGGCCGTTCGCCTTTCGGGTATTCAGACGAAGTTCTACCAAGCCTCGACGTCCGAGCTGTACGGGGCGACACCACCGCCGCAGAACGAAGAGACTCCGTTCTACCCGCGTTCGCCGTACGCGGCAGCCAAGCTGTACAGCTACTGGATCACCAAGAACTACCGCGAGGCGTACGACATGTTCGCGGTCAACGGCATCCTGTTCAACCACGAGTCGCCGCGCCGCGGTGAGACGTTCGTGACGCGCAAGATCACGCGCGCGGTCGCTCGCATCAAGGCCGGCGTGCAGAAGGACCTCTACCTCGGCAACCTCGATTCCATCCGCGACTGGGGATACGCGGCGGAGTACGTCGAAGGTATGTGGCGCATGCTCCAGGCCGACACACCCGAGGACTTCGTGCTCGCCACCGGCATGGGGTACACGATCAGAGACTTCCTCGAGGTCTCGTTCGGCCACGTCGGCCTGGACTGGGCAGAGTTCGTGAAGTTCGACGAGCGCTACCTGCGTCCGACCGAGGTCGACGCCCTCATCGGCGATCCGACAAAGGCGGCTGACAAGCTCGGCTGGGTGCCCTCGGTGCACGGAGACGAGCTGGCGAAGCTCATGGTCGATGCAGACGTCACGCTGCTCGAGCGGGGCTCCGAGTGGATCGACACAGTGTCGCTCCCGACCTGGAGCAACCGCGACATGCTCGGAGCGCGCGCGTGAGCACTGCCGTCGACGGAGTCCAGTACACCCCGGGCGAGCTCGACCGAGGCGCGACCTTCTACGTTGCGGGTCATCGCGGGCTTGTTGGATCGGCGATCGTGCGCAAGCTCGAGGCCTCGGGATTCGAGAACGTCGTGGGCAAGCCCTCGGCAGAACTCGACCTGAAGGACCGTGACGCGGTCTTCGCCTACATGGGAGAGACGAAGCCGAAGTACGTCGTGCTGGCTGCGGCCAAGGTGGGCGGCATCCTGGCGAACTCCACCTATCCCGTGGATTTCTTGAGCGACAACATGCGCATTCAGGTCAACGTGCTCGATGCCGCCCTCGCCAACGACGTGGAGCGGGTGCTTTTCCTCGGCTCGTCTTGCATCTACCCGAAGTTCGCCGAGCAGCCGATCCGCGAGGACTCGCTGCTGACGGGGCACCTCGAGCCCACGAACGACGCGTACGCAATCGCGAAGATCGCCGGCATCCTGCAGACCCAGGCTGTGCGCCGCCAGTACGGCTTGCCGTGGATCAGCGCGATGCCGACCAACCTGTACGGTCCCAACGACAACTTCTCGCCGAAGGGGTCGCACGTGCTGCCGGCGCTCATCCGCCGCTACGACGAGGCCGCGCAGTCCGGTGCCGCGAGCGTCACGAACTGGGGGACCGGGACGCCTCGCCGCGAGTTCCTTCACGCTGATGACATGGCGGATGCCTGCCTGCATCTCATGGAGCACTACGACGGCCCGGACCAGGTCAACGTCGGCACCGGCAGCGACGTGACGATCCGCGAGATCGCCGAGACTATCGCGCGCGTCACCGGGTACACCGGCGAAACCGAATGGGACACGTCGAAGCCTGACGGGACCCCGCAGAAGTTGCTGGACGTGTCCAAGCTCGCTGAGGCGGGGTGGACGGCATCCATCTCGCTCGAAGAAGGCATGGAGCGCACCGTCGCGTGGTACCGCGACCACGTCGACACAATTCGCGAATAGATGTTCCGACACGTTGTGCTGTTCCGGGTCCGTGATGACGTCACGGACCCGGACCTGTCTGCGGCAATCGACGAGTTGCGCGCGGTCGGAAAGGCGCCTGGTGTCACCGCGTGGACTATCGAGATGTCGCTCGACACTCGCAAGGGGCGGATCGTCGTCGAAGATGGCAGCTTCGTGGACCGGTCCGCTTTTGAGACGTGGCGGGCCGGTCACGCGCACCAGCGGGTTGCTGGGCGTATGGCGGGGTTAGCCGACTGGTGGGTGGGGGACTGGGAGACGGAGCCTGGGCGCGCGAACGTCGACACCGAGACGGGGTGACCGGGGTCGGTCGTAAGAAGCCACGACCTCGCGTCCGGTCGGCATGGATGACGCTCGACGACGAGAGACAGAAGGCCCCGGATCTTGCGATCCGGGGCCTTCTTCTTGTTGCGGGGGCAGGATTTGAACCTACGACCTCTGGGTTATGAGCCCAGCGAGCTACCGAGCTGCTCCACCCCGCGGCACAAGAGAAAACATTACCCACAGATGAACGAAGCCGCAAATCCTGGCACACCGCCCGGGAGTGTCGCGAGAGAATAGCCAGGTGAGCAGCAATATCGACGATCTCGACGACGGACGCCCCGAAACGCCCGCCCAGCGTGCCGACCGCAATTGGAACGAGATTCTGCAGGAACTTCGGGTGCTGCAGACGGGTACGCAGATCCTGACCGGCTTCTTGTTGGCGCTGGCGTTCCAAGCGTCTTTCGCGGAGCTCGACCCGACCCAGCGAGTGTTCTACCTGGTGCTGATCTGTCTCGCGGCGCTCAGCGCGGTTGTGGCCCTGGCGCCCGTGGCGCTTCATCGAGCGGTGTTTCACCTGCAGGTGAAGCCTGCGCTCGTGCGGGTCGGGCACAACGCCCTCCGGGGAGCGCTCGCGTTGGTGTCCCTGCTGCTGGTCGGCGTCGTGGCGTTCGTGTTCGACGTGGTCGTGGGGTTCGGTGGTGCTGTGGCGTCCGGGGTCGTGCTCGGGGCGATCATCCTCGTACTGTGGATCGTGGTGCCGGTGTACGTCCGGCTAACGGGGAGGCAGAGCGCGCGATGAGTCACGACACCGTCGGTATCGCCGTCGCGCAGTTCGCCCCGTCGGCATCTCGCGAGGGCAATCTGGCCGACGTCTCCGAAGCCGCTCGCACGGCCGCGTCTCGAGGTGCGCGGGTCGTCGCGTTCCCCGAGTACTCGAGCTACTTCGTGGACCCCTTCGACTCCTCACTCGCCGAGAACGCCGAAGACCTCGACGGCCCCTTCGTGCAGGCTCTCGCCGCCCTGGCCTCCGAACTCGTCATCGTCGTGGTCGCGGGGCTGGTCGAGCGTGCCGACGACGGTCGTCGCGTGCGCAACGCTGTCGTGGCGGTGGGTGCCGATGGCATCCGGGCCGTGTACCGAAAGCTCCACCTGTACGACGCTTTCGGTCAGCGTGAGTCCGACTGGGTTGAGCCGGGTGAGATCGCGCCTCCCCAGACGTTCGAGGTCGACGGGCTGCGGTTCGGTCTGATGACCTGTTACGACCTCCGGTTTCCGGAGGTTGCCCGGACGCTGGCCGACGCAGCCGTCGATGTCGCGCTCGTGCCGGCCGAGTGGGTGCGCGGTCCGCTCAAGGAGCATCACTGGAAGACGCTGCTCACCGCTCGCGCGATCGAGAACACGTTCTTCGTGGCCGCCGCCGATCACCCGCCGCCCCTCGGCGTCGGGCACTCGATGATCGTCGACCCGCAGGGCGTGACGCTCGCTCAGGTGGGGACGGCGACCGACGTGGCCGTGGCGCATGTCGACCCGGCCGCGATCGCTCGCGTGCGGCGCGTGAACCCGGCACTCGAGCTGCGGCGGTACCGGGTCACGCCGCGATGAGTTGCCGTTGATCGGCCCGCTCCCGGTGCCTATCGTTGTCGCCCCAACGCAGTCGTGTTGCTGGTGCAATCTGAAGCACCATGAACCGGGAAGCAAAGCGAACGATCTCGACCGCCCAACGAATGGGTTGTTCGTCAGGTAGTTCGAGGGTTGAAGACGGCGGACCTGAGACCTTGATCTCGATCTCTTCGGTCACCATGCAGGGCTGAATATTATGTTGGAGGGTCACCGCGGGGGCATACCCGCTAGCCTAGGCGCGTGCCCACTGTCGCGATTCCCTTCGCACCAATGCCGTCTTCGCACAGCCCGAACATTTCCAAAGCCGCCGCAACTCGCGACGTCTACATGAAAGCATCTGTTGTCGCGCTCGCATCTTGTCAGCGTTGGAACCCTGCATGGGACAGAGTATTTGTGACATCTGAGGATCCGGGTGTCGAGTGGCGCGCCGAGTTTGCCTCCGTGGGTGCCCGTGTCGAGGTGATTCCATTTGCGCACACACCGCCGGTGGGTTTCGCTCCGACATTTGCCGGGTCTCTCTACCTTCTAGATGCGGTCGATCAGATCGCGCTGAGCGACTACCTGCTCCTCATCGACCCCGATGTGCTGTGCGTTGGGGACCTGTCCGGGCTCTTACGCGAGCAGGGCGCGATAGCGGCCCTCCCGCTGCCCTATGGGGATGACCACGACATCAACCGCTTGAGTCGAACCGAGGCGGCGCGCATTCATGACGCGTTAGGTGAGCCGCGAACTTCTGTGTCCCACTATGGCGGCGAGTTTTACGGTATCCCGTCGTCGCTGCGCAGGGCGGTGATCGAACGTGCTGCAACGGCGTGGCGGAGCGCGCTCGACCGATATGAACGGGGCCTCTCATACTTCACGACCGAGGAACACATAATGGGGTTCGCCCTCGAGGGGCTGCCCACTCGCGCCTCGACAGATATCGTGAACCGCATCTGGACGGCTCACCGTTTCAGGTCTGTCACAGGGAACGAAGCGGCACTCGCGCTGTGGCACTTGCCGGCTGAGAAGGAACGAGCATTCGCGGAGATGCACGCCGCGGTCATAGATCGGGGCAGTTGGTTTTGGACTTTGCCCCAAGAATCTTTTGTCGAGAGGGCCGGTCGTGTTGCTGGTCTGCATCATCGAAAGCCGAGCCGTCTACTGAAGGACATAGCCGCTCAGGCCCGTCATCGAATTCGTCGTAAGTGACGGTTAGCCTCCACGATCCTTGAATACTGAGCGGGTTGTCAGACGAAGACGTCGGGCCTTACGCAACCTTCGAAGAGTTATTCGGAATAACTGCTCGGTTCGACTCGCATTGCTAGCAAGGTTCAAATGCCCTCAGTTGAACGTCATCCCCGCCAACCGCCCCGCCGCATCCTCCAACACCTCAACCCGCTTGCACGCCGCAAATCGCACCAGCGTGGCGTAGTCGCCCCGGTGCTCCGGTGTGACGAAGGCGGTGAGGGGAATGCCGACCACTCCGGCGCGGGCGGGCAGCTCGCGGCAGAACGCGTCGGCGTCGGTGGCGCCGAGTGGGGCGGCATCCACCACCGTGAAATACGAGCCCGCGGGGGAGGACACGTCGAACCCCGCCGCGCGGAGCCCCGTGCCCAGCAGGGCGGCCTTGGCAGCCATCTCCGACGCGACCGAGGCGAAGAAGGCACCGGGCAGGCGCAGGCCGACGGCGATCGCCGGTTGGAAGGGCGAGCCGCCCACGTAGGTCAGGTACTGCTTGACCGCGAGCACGACCGACACGAGGTCGGCGGGGCCGGTGACCCACCCGGTCTTCCACCCGGTCAGCGAGAACGTCTTGCCGCCTGACGAGATCGACAGGGTCCGCTCGGCCGCCCCGGGGAGCGTCGCGATCGGCACATGCGGCCCGTCGAACACGAGGTGCTCGTACACCTCGTCGGTGACGATGATCGCGTCGTGCCGGTGTGCGAGGCGTACGACCTCGTCGAGCACTTCGCGAGAGAACACCGTGCCCGTCGGGTTGTGCGGGTCGTTCACGAGGATCACGCGCGTGCGGTCGGTGACGGCGGATGCCAGGCGCTCGAGGTCGGGTTGGAAGTCGGGCCACCGCAGGGGTACCGGCACGAGCGTGGCGCCCGAGAGGGCCACGCAGGCGGCGTACGAGTCGTAGTAGGGCTCGAAGACCACGACCTCGTCGTCGGGGGAGTCCACCAGGGCGAGCAGGGTCGAGGCGAGCGCCTCGGTCGCCCCGACCGTGATGAGCACCTCGCGCTGCGGGTCGAGTTCGATCCCGTAGAAGCGCTGCTGATGCTCGGCGACGGCGGCCAGCAGGTCGGGAAAGCCGCGCCCCGGCGCATACTGGTTGACGCCCGACGAGATGGCCGCGCGGGCGGCATCCAGCATCGCTTCGGGCCCGTCCTCGTCGGGAAATCCCTGCCCCAGGTTGAGAGCCCCGGTCGCGGTGGCGAGGGCGCTCATCTCGGCGAAGATCGTGGGGACCGACGAGCCGTCGGGAGCGAGCAGGCCCGCACCGCGGGCGGTGCGCTGCCAAGCGCCGGGGATGTGTCGCATGGATCCAGGATGCCGCACCCCCGCGCAACGCAAGCGGGAATGCCGCGCGGGTCGTTCCTGCTAGACCCATAGAGAGGGCCCACGCCCGTCATAGGTGGTCCACAGGATTGGTGGTCATCGTAGAAGCACCTGGAACAAGGAGCATCCCATGAGCGACAACACGGACAACCGCCCCGCGGGCGACCACAACAGCCACCTCGACAACTCCGCCGCGAACGGCGCCGTTCCCGCGTCGCCGCAGCCCGAGTCCACCACCCCCGCCGCGCCGCGCTACGACGTGCCGCCGGTGCCCACGCGTTCGCCGGCCTCGGCCGCCGCCGCCTGGCCCCCGCCCGCCGCCGGCACCGCACCGCAGCACCCCGGTTACGCCTCGGCCCCCTCGGGCGCGACGACGCCGACCGGTCAGGCCTTCGGCCCCGCCGCCACCGACGCGCACCCCACCCTCGCGATGCCGTCGTCGACGTCCACCGCCCCCCGCAAGAAGAGCTCGGTGCCGCGCGTCGCGGCCCTGCTCGTCGCGGCCGCCCTCGTCGGCGGTGGCGCGGGCCTCGGCGGCACCTACGCCGGCCTCAACCTCTGGGGCGGCTCGAACACCTCGGCGGCGTCAGGCCCCTCGGCCATCACGGTCAACAACCCCGACAGCGTCAACAACACCTCGGCGGTCGCCGCGAAGGTCGTCCCCAGCGTCGTCACCATCAGCGCGACGGCCGGGCAGTCGGGCGGCACCGGTTCGGGCGTGATCCTCAGCCAGGACGGCTACGTGCTCACCAACACGCACGTGGTCACCCTCGACGGTCAGAGCGGCAGCGCCAAGATCTCGGTCACCACCTCGGACGGCAAGGTCTACTCGGCCAAGGTCGTCGGCACCGACCCCACCTACGACCTCGCGGTCATCAAGCTCGACAACGCCTCGGGCCTGACCCCCATCGAATGGGCCGACTCGTCCAAGCTCAACGTCGGCGACAACGCCATCGCGATCGGCGCCCCGCTCGACCTGCCGAACACCGTCACGACCGGTATCGTCAGCGCGCTGAACCGTTCGATCCAGGTCGCCTCGTCGGCCGCCCCGAGCGACGGCACCGACCAGCAGCAGCAGGAGCCGGGTCAGGAGAGCCCGTTCCGCTTCGACTTCGGTCAGGGCCAGGAGCAGCAGTCCGCCAACCAGACGATCAAGATCGCCGTCATCCAGACCGACGCCGCCATCAACCCCGGCAACTCCGGCGGAGCGCTCGTCAACAACGAGGGCAAGCTGATCGGCATCAACGTCGCCATCGCGAGCGCCGGCGGATCGTCGTCGGGCGGACAGTCCGGCAACATCGGCGTCGGCTTCTCGATCCCCTCCGACATCGCCAAGCGCATCTCGCAGGAGATCATTGACAACGGCTCCGCCACGCACGGCCTGCTGGGTGCCTCGGTTCAGGATGCCGCCTCCATCCAGGGAGCGACCACGACCGGTGCCTACATCGCCGACGTCTCCGGCGGAGGGGCGGCGCAGGCGGCCGGACTCCAGAAGGGCGACGTGATCACCAAGGTCAACGGCATCCCCGTGACGAACTCCATCGACCTCACCGCCCAGGTGCGCGCGCTCGCCGCGGGCAGCAAGGCCGAGATCACCTACAACCGCTCCGGCCAGGAGAAGACCGCCGAGGTCACCCTAGGCTCGATGCCCACGAGCTGACCCGCTCCGAGCAACGAAAACGCCACCCCGCCAGACAGTGCGGGGTGGCGTTCTCGTGATGAAGTGAGCGGTCAGCGCAGGGGTGCCAGGCGCCCGATGGCGGCGAGGGGGATACCCACCCAGTCCGGGCGATTTCGCGTCTCGTAGATCGCTTCGTACACGGCCTTGTCGAGTTCGAACGCCTCGAGCAGGGGATCGTCGTCGGTGCGGGGGCGACGCGTCGTGTCGGCGTATCCGTCGAGGAAGGCCTGCTGCGCGGCGATGACCCACGCGCGCACGGCCTCGCCGTCGTCGTCGGCCACGGCACCCGAGACGTAGTCGAACGAGCGGAGCATGCCGGCCACATCGCGGACCGCGACATCGGGCTGGAGGCGCTCGTTGATCGGACGAAGGGGCTCACCCTCGAAGTCGAGGAGCACCCATCCGTTCGAGGGCGTGTCGAGCACCTGACCGAGGTGCAGATCGCCGTGAATCCGCTGCAGAGCAGGCCATTTCGCGGCCAGAGCGCGGGCGTAGACGTCGCGGATCTGCTCCTCGTAGGGCTGCAGAGCGGGCACTTCCCCGAGCGCGATCAATAGTCGTCGCTCCCACGCGCCGGTGATGGCGGAGCGGTCGGCCTCGCTCGGATCGAGGGTCGAGAACTGCTCGGCGAGTGCCACGTGCATGCCGGCGACGCTCGCTCCGAGGGCGTACGCGCGGTCGGCGAAGTCCTCTCCGGCGGCCGCGGCGTCGAGCGCGACGCGCCACGCATCTTCGACTCCCTCAAAGAATTCCTGCGCGAAAGCGAGCGATCCGCTGACCGGAACACCCTCGGGCGTCATCCAGATTCCGCGGACTTCGCCGATCGCTCCGGGCACGAAAGCGGCCCCTCCAGCGGCCAGAGCGGACTGCAGCTCGACGTCAGGATTGATCCCCGGATTCACCTGCCGGAACAACTTGCAGATGACGGGGACACCCGGCTCTTCACCCTCGGGTCGGTAGATGATCGAGGTGTTCGACTGCTCGCCGCTCAGCACGCGCGCGGTCATCTGCGGAGCAGGCGCCCGCCCGCCCGTCGCCCCGAGCGGAATGCCCCGGAACCCGTCCTCGTCCGATCCCACCTCGCCGCCGACCGACACCAGCGCGTACAGCGCATCGGTGAAGGCGGGGTCGGTCGTGGCATCCGTCCACACGAGCCCGTCGTCGGCGGCGCCGATCAGACTCCCGGGAGGAACGGACCCCTCCGGCCGGCGCGCAACCGGCACCTGGTACACGATCGCCGGGTGCACGGCTTCGTCGCGCACCAGCAGCAGTCGCGCATCGGCCGCATCGAGCGGCCAGTCGGCCACGAGAGTCAGCCGCGGATCGCGGCCCTTCGTGCCGTACCAGCGCTGACGCGGCATCCAGACAGCGAGGAGATCGAGGAGGTCGCCCATGTCGCGAGGCTAACGCGCGGGTCTTCGCATCGCGAAGGTCTTGCGCGCGCCCCCGTGTCGATGAGAAAGGGTGAGCCTCAGGATGCCGACGTGCGGTCGTCGTCGCCCGCCTCGAGCCCCGGATTCTCGGGGCGGTTCTTGCGCCCCGGGAGGGCCTTGCGGGCCAGCGAACCCGTACGGCGACCGGCCCCGGCGATGGCCTCACCGACGCGGCGGACACCGCCCACCGCGGCGCGTTCGAGCCGCTCGCTGCCGGGCGTGGGCTCGAGGTCGACCGGGAGCGCGAGCGGGGGAGTGCCGAACGCGCGACGGGCGTTGACGAGCACGCGACGGCCGAGGATGTGGTTGCCCGCACCTCCGACGACAGCGCCGACGCCGAACGGCAGCGCCTTGCCGATCCACGACGCACCGCCCCGCGTGGCGAACTGTCGCACGAACGTCGTCTTGAGGCGGTCGACGAGCGGCCCGACCATCGCGCGGGGGAGCGTCTTGGTCACCATCTCTCCCCAGTAGCTCGAGCGCGAGACGCCACGACCGGCGGCTTGCGACGCCAGCTGCGACACGAGGTCGATGCCCTCCTTGCCGAGCATGAGCGCGAGAACCAAAGCGCGAGCGCGGTCGGGGTCTTCGACGACGACCCCGTGCACCTCGGCGACCGACTGCGCGTAGAGAGCCGTCGCCTCGAGGAAGCCCACGGTCTCGACCCCGCTCAACGCGAGCGTCACGCCCGTGCCGATGCCGGGCACCACGGCCGTGGCGCCGACTGCAGCTCCACCCGTGGTGACGGCCGCGAGATAGCGGCGCTCGAGGATTCTCAGGATCTCGTCGACGGTGGCATCCGGATGCCGCAACCGCACGCTGCGCAGGTGCGCGAGCACCACGGGTCGCTGCACCGAGAGCACGCGATCGAGCAGACGGATCGTTCGCGGGTGCTCCTCGGACCCCACCGGCGGGAGGCCGCCTTTCCAGGGGGCGTCGTCGGGCAGGGTGTGGATGCGGTGCACCTTCTCAGCCATGCCTCCATCCTCACCCCGGTGGCGATTTGGCCGGGGGCGGTTGACGGCGGGGCGCTCCCGGGGCGCGACGGGGCGTGAGGGGTCAGGAAGTGTCGCCCAGAGGAGACGCGAAGCGACAGAATTCGACCTCTCACGCGGGGACGGAGAGAAGCCGACGGGATGCCGCGCACCGACGTCATCCGTTCAGATGAAATGTTTCGCACTGGTCGCCGGGCCTTTCGTTATCTGTGAGTGTGTGCGGCGCGCGACCAGGCGTCGGTCGGTGTCGGAGGGGGTTGGTAGTTTGGTGCGATGACAGCGTCGCTGCCGGTGCCCCCCGAAAAGTCCTCTTCAGATACCGAGGGCGCGTCGGCGAGCGCCGAAGCCTCGATGTCGCCCCCGCCCAAGCCCCGCGCTCCGCGGACGACGACCCCGCGTGCGCCCCGGCGCCCCGCCGCGGCGACGGCGTCGGACGACGCCGAGTCCGAGTCGGCCACGGCGCCCAAGCCGCCGGCGAAGCCGCGTGCCCCGCGCACGACGGCCGCGCGCGCCGCGTCGGGCACGTCCGCGACGGCCCGCACGGCCGCCGCGAAGAAGCCCGCGACTCCGCGAAAGCCTGCTGCCCCGCGCACCACGGCCGCGTCGAAGGCCGCGGGTGCGAAGCCCGCCGCTGGAGCGAAGCCCTCCGCTGGAGCGAAGCCCGCCGCCGGAGCGAAGCCGGCGGTTCCCAAGAAGCCGGCCGCCCCGCGTCAGACGGCGGCGGCGAAGGCAGCCGCGGCGAAGGCTGCAGCTCTCGAGGCTGCCCAGGACGAGGCGACGACGAGGGCGACCGATGCGGTCGCGCCGAGTGTCGGCATCCCTCCGCTGCTTCCCGATGACATCGTGGTGCCCCCGCGTCCGCCGCTGCCGGGTGCTGAGCCCTCGGGCGAGGCCGCGCCGGCTGAGGTGGTGGTCGGGGAGCCCGCTGGTGACTCTGCGGCTGCGCCGGAGGCGGCGGTCGGGGAGCCCGCTGGTGACTCTGCGGCTGCGCCGGAGGTGGCGGTCGGGGAGCCTGCGCCTGAGCTGGCTTCGGCCGGGGCGGCTGACGCTGACCTGGAACCGGCGGATGCGGAGCCTGTGGCTGATCCCACGCCCGCCGATATCGCCGTCGAAGAGCCCCTGGTCGAGGCCACTGACGCGTCGGTGTCCGAGTCTGAGCCCGTCGACGTGGCGGAGCTCGAGCCCGCTGAGGCGTCTCCGTCGGAGTCTGAGTCTGCCTCGGCGCTCGCCGCCGAGCCGGTCGCCGAGATCGTCACCGAGAAGCCGCTCGAGGCCGACGCCCGGGCCGAGGTCTCGGGCGACGCGTCGAGCGCCGTCGCCGAGTCCGCCGGTACCTCCGACATCGACGACGCGGCCGAGCCCCACGACCCGACGCCCGCCGACGTGCACGTGGACGAGGTCGCGGCGGGGTCGAACGAGTCTGAACTGCTCGTCAAGAGTGTCGCCCCCGACGGAGCGGAGGCATCGGTCGAGGCCGAGGAGACGCCCGAGCCCGAGACCGCTGTGTTCGCTGCCGCCTCGGCTGAGCCGAGCGACGACGAGGCGAACGATGACGCCGCCCACCACGGCGACGACCTCGAGCCCGCCGCGGTCGCGGCTGCGCCGGCGGTCGATGGGGTCACGGCATCCGCTGACGAGACCGCCGTCCCCGCTCTCGCGCTCCGGACGATCACGAAGAGCTTCGGCGAGCTGCGGGCGGTCGACGCGATCGACCTGACCGTTCCCGCCGGTGCGTTCTACGGTCTGGTCGGCCCCAACGGTGCCGGCAAGACCACGACCCTGTCGATCATCGCGGGACTGCTGCGACCCGATCGCGGCACCGTCACGATCAACGGCGTCGACGCGGGCAAGCGCTCGCGCGAGGCGAAGAAGCTCATCGGCGTCCTGCCCGACCGGCTGCGCACCTTCGACCGGCTCACGGGCCGCCAGCTGCTGTCGTACTACGGCGCTCTGCGCGGGCTCCCCGCCCCGCTCGTCGAGAGCCGCACGGCCGACCTCGCCCGCGCGTTCGACCTCGTCGAGGCGCTGTCGCGTCCCGTGTCGGACTACTCCGCCGGTATGACCAAGAAGGTCATGCTCGCCGGCGCGATGATCCACTCGCCGCGCCTGCTCGTGCTCGACGAGCCGTTCGAAGCCGTCGACCCCGTCTCAAGCGGCGTCATCCTCGACATCCTCGGCACGTACGTCGAACACGGCGGCACGGTCATCCTCTCGAGCCACGGCATGGAGCTCGTCGAACGCGTCTGCTCGCGGGTCGCGGTGATCGTCTCGGGTCAGGTGCTCGCCGAGGGCACCGTCGACGAGGTGCGCGGCGAAGGAACGCTCGAGGAGCGCTTCCGCGAGCTCTCCGGTGGGCTCGGCGACGTGGAGGGCCTCGAGTGGTTGCACACGTTCTCCGCCTGAGGCTCGCCATGATGCTGGGCGCCCTGCGGGGCGACCGGCGCGAGGTCATCCGGCGTGCCATCGGCGTGGTCATCCTGATCGGCGCCACCGTCGTGGCCGCGATGAGCGCGGCCGGTCTCGCGGATGCCAGCAACCTCACCACGGCCGTCGTCACGGTGCTCGCGGGCTCGGCGGTGACGCTCGGCTTCGCGGTCGGTCCGCCCGTCACCGCGTCGATCGACCCCCTCGACCCCCGGCGCTTCGCCGTCGTCGGCCCCGAACCCCGCCCCCTGTCCGGAGCGCTCCTGCTGGCTGGCTTCCTCAGCGTCCCCGTGCTCGTGGTCCTCGCCCTCGGTGTGAGCCTCGCGATCGCGTGGGGCGCTCACGGCGCGTCGGCCTGGGCGAGCGTGGCATCCGTGGTCCTGGGCCTCACGACATGCGTCTTGTTCGCACGGGTGAGCATGGCGCTCGGCGCTCTCGTCCAGCGCCCCCGGCAGTCGCGCGAGCTCATCGGGGTGTACCTGGTCGCCGTGCTCGTCGTCGTCGTGCCCGTGGGTGTCTTCCTCGGTTCGCTTGAGTGGCGCGGCGCTGTGCCCTCGCAACTCGCGTCGGCCGCCGAGGTGCTCGCGTGGACGCCGATCGGCGCCGCGTGGGGCATCGCCCTGGCGCCCTCGGCCGGAGCCGCCGTGGGCAGCTTCGTCGTGGCCCTGGCCACCGTGCTCGTTCTCGCCCTGGCGTGGTTCGCGCTCGTCAACACCCTGCTCACCACGACCCGCCGCCCCATCGCCGTGCGCGAGCGCGGCGGTCTCGGATGGTTCGCGATCCTGCCCGGAACGCCCGGGGGAGCGGTCGCCGCCCGCAGCCTCTCGTACTGGCTGCGCGACCGTCGCTACATCGTCAACGTCATCATCGTGCCGATCGCCGCCGTCGTCTCGACGGTGCCGCTGCTGGTCGCCGGGGTGCCGTTCGAACTCGCCGTCCTCTTGCCGGTGCCGATCATGGCGCTGTTCTTCGGCTGGCTGCCGCACAACGACCTCGCCTACGACTCCACCGCGCTGTGGATGCACATCGCCAGCGGCATGCGCGGGGCTCCCGACCGCATCGGACGACTCGTTCCGGTGCTGCTCATCGGCATCCCGATCCTCGCCATCACCCTGCCGCTCGCCATCGTCGCCCACGGGCGCTGGGCCATCCTCCCCGCCATGGTCGGCGTCTGCGCGGCGCTGTTCCTGGCCGGGCTCGGACTGTCGAGCATCTCGTCAGTCGTTGCTCCCTACGCGGTGTCGCGGCCGGGTGACAGCCCGTTCCAGCAGCCGCAGCGCACGGGCTCGGGTGGCGTCGTCGCCCAGGGTCTCGTGATGGCCGGGGCGATCGCGGCGGCCTCGCCCGCGGCGTGGCTCACGTGGCAGGCGATCAACGGTCAAGAGATCGACTCGATGCTCGCTCTCTGGGTCGGCGTCGGCGCCGGAGCAGTCGTGCTCGTCATCGGTGTCACCGTCGGTGCGGCGCTGTTCGAACGTCGCGGAACCCGGCTCATGGAGTTCGCCGAAGCGACCTGACCTCGCCTCGCACCGACCGCTCGGGGCGTACCGCGGCTACACTGGCTCTCCATGAGCACGCCTCTCGACAGTCCTGACAGCGGGGGTCTCGCGACCCTGGATCGTGAGCTCGAAGAGCTCATCCGCGAAGAGAACATCGAGCCCGGTGATCACGAGCGCTTCTCGCATTACGTGAAGAAGGACAAGATCCTCGAGTCCGCCCTGAGCGGCAAGCCGGTGCGTGCGCTGTGCGGCAAGAAGTGGACGCCGGGGCGCGACCCCGAGAAGTTCCCCGTCTGCCCGCAGTGCAAAGAGATCTACGAGTCCCTCATCAACTGAGGGTTTCTCACCCCGCGTGAGGGGTCAGGAAGTGTCGCCGGCGCCGTCGCCCAGCGACACTTCCTGACCCCTCACGCGCGGTTCGGACCTGGTGCGCGGGGCACCTTGCTTCACTTGCCGCACTTTGTCGCTGCGCGGCCCGCCCGGTGGCCATTCGCGGCAACCCAACCCGGTGAGGGTGGCGGACTCGCGCGCGCGCCATGGCCGCGCCCCGCTTCAGTTGCCGCACTTGGTCGCTGCGCGCCCCGCCCGGCCGCCATTCGCGGCAACTCAACCCGGGAGGGTGGCGGACTCGCGCGCGCGCCATGGCCACGCCCCGCTTCAGTTGCCGCACTTGGTCGCTGCGCGCCCCGCCCGGCCGCCATTCGCGGCAACTCAATCAGCCAAAGTCCCCTGCGCGCGTGGCTCACCTTCCGTGGGCTACGCGCACGCGGCGACAGTTTTTGACCCCTCACGCGCGGCGGGGCGGGCGAGCGCGGCTCACTCGGCGTTGCGGTACTCCGTCGGGAGCGCGGGGTCGGCCTTGCTCAGCGCGAGGGCGCGCACGGGCAGCTCCTCGCGGACGCGCGAGTGATGAGCCCGAGCGGCCTGCACTCCCGCTGCGCCGAGGGAGGCGGCATCCGCTTCTCCGTCCTCCATGAGCGCGGTCTGCAGCGCACGGGCGTCGGGGTGCTCGGCCGCGGTCGAGAGCTCTTCGAAACCGTCGCTGACGATGATCAGCTCCGAGGTCGCGGTGCCCGCGTCGAGGGTGCGGAAGGCCGCCTTGCGACCGCCGTGCGAGGCCTTCTGAGCGGATGCCTTGGCCACACCCACCCACGAACCGTCCGCGGCCTCGCGGGCGACGAGTTTGAAGACCAGGCCCGCCGTCGGAACGCCCGACCCGGTCGCGACCGAGGTCCCGACGCCGTACGAGTCGACGGGGGATGCCGCGAGAGCAGCGAGCGCGTACTCGTCGAGGTCGCTCGTCACGGTGATCCGCGTGTTCGTCGCGCCGAGTTCGTCGAGCAGCGCCCGCACCTCGCCCGCGACGATGGGGAGGTCGCCGGAGTCGATGCGGACCCCGCCCAGCTCGGTGCCCGCGACGCGGACGGCCGTGCGCACACCCTCGGGGATGTCGTACGTGTCGATGAGCAGGGTCGTGCCCGGGCCGAGGGCCTCGACCTGCGAGCGGAAAGCGTCTTCTTCGGTGTCGTGCAGCAGCGTCCACGCGTGGGCCGCGGTGCCCATGGTCGGAACTCCCCAGCGGCGACCGGCCTCGAGGTTGCTCGTCGCCGAGAACCCGGCGATGTACGCCGCGCGGGCAGCGGCGACGGCGGCCTCTTCGCTCGCGCGCCGGGAGCCCATCTCGGCGAGGGGACGCTCGCCCGCGGCCACGGTCATGCGGGCGGCGGCAGTGGCGACGGCGGAGTCGTAGTTCAAGATGCTCAGGGCGAGCGTCTCGAGCAGCACCGCCTCGGCGAAGGTGCCCTCGATCGTCAGCAGCGGCGACCCGGGGAAGTAGACCTCGCCCTCGCGGTATCCCGTCACCGAGCCGGTGAAACGGTAGTCGGCGAGGAATTCGATGGTCGTGGCATCCACCACCCGGTTGTCGCGGAGGTAGCGCAACTCGTCATCGCCGAAGCGGAAGTCGCGGATCGCCTCGAGCAACCGCCCCGTGCCCGCGACGACGCCGAACCGGCGCCCGCCGGACAGGCGGCGACCGAAGACCTCGAACACGCAACGGCGCGAGGCCGTGCCGTCGCGGAGCGCCGCGTCGAGCATCGTGAGTTCGTAACGGTCGGTGTGCAGGGCGGTGCTACGGCTCATTCGGTCAGCCTATTGCGGCCCGTCGTCGGGCGTCGGGTCGCCCTCAGCCCCTTGACGGGTCGGTGCGACACAACCCAGGACTTTCGGCCGGCGCGCCCTGTCGACGGGCGTTGGAGAAGCGGGAGGATGCCGACATTCCTGCATTCTGGTGGCGTGCGCGGGATCCGGAACGGTCGCGGCGCCGCCTGGCGGTATAGGCCCCCGCACGCACTACGCAGGAAATACGGTGGCGGGGCGTCGACGAGCCGCGGCGGCGGGGAGGAGGGATGCCGAATCTCCTGCGTTGTGTACGCGGCGACGCTGTCGACACCCCGAAACCCGTCCCACCCCCGCCCGATAGGCTGGGTCCCTATGGACGACGCGCCGATCGGGATCTTCGACTCAGGAGTCGGCGGCCTCACCGTCGCCCGCGCGGTCTCTCAACAGCTGCCGCGCGAGTCGATCCTCTACATCGGCGACACCGCGCGTTCGCCCTACGGCCCGAAGCCCATCGCCGACGTGCGCAAGTACTCGCTCGAGGTGCTCGACACCCTCGTCGAGCAGGGCGTGAAGATGCTCGTGATCGCCTGCAACACGGCGTCGTCCGCCATGCTCCGCGATGCCCGCGAGCGGTACGACGTGCCCGTCGTCGAGGTCATCGGCCCCGCCGTCCGCACCGCCATGTCGACCACCCGCAACGGCCGCATCGGCGTGATCGGCACAGTCGGCACGATCGGATCCCGCGCCTACCAGGACATGCTCGAGGTCAACGAGAACCTCACGGTGTTCGCCGAGGCCTGCCCGCGGTTCGTCGAGTTCGTCGAGGCCGGAGTCACCGACTCACCCGAGGTGCTCGCCACCGCTGAGCAGTACCTCGCCCCGCTCCGCCACGCCGGCGTCGACACGCTCGTGCTCGGCTGCACGCACTACCCGTTCCTCGAGGGAGCCATCAGCTACGTGATGGGGCCCGACGTGAGCCTCGTCTCGAGCGACAGTGAAACCGCGAAAGACGTCTACCGTCAGCTCGTCTCGCGTGATCTTCTCGCGAGTCCGGATGCCGTGCCCACCGCCCGCTACGAAGCCACGGGATCATCGGCCGACGACTTCGTGCGCCTCGCCCACCGCTTGATGGGTCGCGAGGTGCGCGAGGTGCAGCTCGTGCAGACCGGCGCCATCGACCTGCCGCGCTGAGGCGTGGCATCCATTTCCCGTTCCTCTGGAGGACTCATGACCCGCAAAGACGGTCGCACCAACGACCAGCTCCGCCCCGTCACCATCGAGCGCGGCTGGTCGGCGCACGCCGAGGGCTCGGCTCTCGTCACCTTCGGTGGCACGAAGGTGCTGTGCACCGCGTCATTCACGAACGGCGTGCCGCGCTGGCTGACCGGCAAGGGCAAGGGCTGGGTCACCGCCGAGTACGCGATGCTCCCGCGCGCGACGAACAGCCGCAACGATCGCGAGTCGATCAAGGGCAAGGTCGGCGGTCGCACGCACGAGATCTCGCGCCTGATCGGCCGCGCGCTCCGTGCCGTCGTCGACACCAAGGCACTGGGCGAGAACACGATCGTCATCGACTGCGACGTGCTGCAGGCCGACGGTGGCACGCGCACCGCGGCGATCACGGGTGCGTATGTGGCCTTGGCGGATGCCATCGCCTGGGGCCGCGAGAAAAAGTTCATCGGTCAGCGCGCAGAGGTGCTGCGCGACTCGGTCGCGGCGGTGTCGGTGGGCATCATCGACGGAGAGCCCATGCTCGACCTCGCCTACGTCGAGGACGTGCGGGCCGAGACCGACATGAACGTCGTCGTCACCGGCCGTGGCCTGTTCGTCGAGGTGCAGGGCACCGCCGAGGGTGCGCCGTTCGACAAGCGCGAGCTCGATCAGCTGCTCGAGCTGGGTGTGAACGGCTGCGCCGAGCTGCGCGGCATCCAGACCTCGGTGCTCGAGGCCTGACATGGCGCGCATCGTCCTGGCGACGCACAACCCGCACAAGGTCGAGGAGTTCCAGGCGATCGTCGCCGAGGTGCGCCCCGACCTCGAGGTCGTCGGATACGACGGGCCCGAGCCGGTCGAAGACGGCGTGACCTTCGCCGCGAACGCGCTGATCAAGGCCCGCGCGGCCGCGGCGCACACGGGTCTGCCGGCGCTGGCCGACGACTCGGGCGTGGCGGTCGACGTACTGGGCGGATCGCCGGGCGTCTTCTCGGCGTACTGGGCGGGACACAAGAAGGACGCGACCGCCAACCTCGAGCTGCTGCTCGACCAGTTGTCGGATGTCGCCGACCCGCATCGCACGGCGCAGTTCGTGTCGGTGATCGCGCTGGTGCGTCCGGACGGCGGGGAGCAGACGGTCGAGGGCCGTTGGCCCGGGCGTCTGGCGACGGCACCCGCCGGCCCCGGCGGTTTCGGCTACGACCCGATCTTCATCCCCGACGGCCAGCCCGCGGGCGAGGAACGGACCGTGGGGGAGTGGACGGCCGCGGAGAAGAACGCGGCATCGCACCGGTCGCGGGCGTTCCGCGAGTTGGCGCCACTGCTCGAGACGCTCTGAGCGAGACCGACACCCGTTCTCATTCCCGAGTTGCTCGAACCGACGCGGCCGAGCCTGTGCCCGATCTAGCCTTGAGCTATGCACGATCACGCGCCCTCCGGTGGCATCCGGGATGCCAGCAATAGGCGCCTGCTGGCGACCGCCCTGGCCCTGACGGCCACGGTGATGGTCGTGCAGGTCGTGGGCGCGATCCTGACCGGATCGTTGGCGCTGCTGGCCGACGCGGCGCACATGTTCACCGATGCCGCAGCCCTGGTGGTGGCGCTGATCGCCACCGCGATCGCCGCGCGCCCGGCGGATGATCGCCGCACGTTCGGCTACCAGCGCGCCGAAGTCCTGGGAGCCCTCGCGAACGGCGTGATCCTCATCGTGCTGTGCGCGTGGATCGGCGTCGAGGCGGTGCAGCGCCTCCTGACCCCCGCCGAAGCCGAGGTGCACGGCGCGCTCATGCTCGTCGTCGCGGTCGTCGGCCTCGTGGCCAACGCGGTGTCGATGTTCCTGCTCTCGCGCGCGCAGAAGCGCAGCATCAACGTGCGCGGCGCCTACCTCGAGGTGCTCGGCGACCTCATCGGCTCCGCCGCCGTGATCGTCGCCGCCATCGTGATCGTGACGACCGGATTCACGCAGGCGGATGCCATCGCCTCGCTGTTCATCGCCGTGATGATCGTGCCGCGGGCCATCGGTCTCCTGCGCGAGGTCGTGGTCGTGCTGACGGAATCGGCGCCCGTCGGCGTTCACGTCGCCGAGATCCGCGAGCATCTCCGCGAGGCGGACGGGGTGGTGGACGTGCACGACGTGCACGTGTGGCAGCTCACGCGTGGCGCCCCGGTGTTCAGCGCGCACGTCATCGTCGAGGACGCAGCCCTGACCGATGGGCGCGCGGCCGCGATCCTCGCGTCGCTGCAGACGTGCCTCGCCGACCACTTCGACGTGGAGCACTCGACGTTCCAGCTCGAGCCGGCGGGGCACGTGGAGCACGACTCGCGGCACGCGTGAACTCCGCCGCGGCTCGACCTTCCTCGGACAGCCAGCACCCCGACAAGCGGGTGAAGGCAGAGCTGGCTCAACCGCGTCGAGGGTGAAACCGCGGGTGGATTTTGCGTTTAAAACCCTTGATTTTCCGCGCCTCCGCGTTTTCTAGGGTCGAAGCAGACGCCATCCTGACGTGTGCCCTCTCCTCGCTTCGCCGCGTCCGTCGCGGTCCTTCTCGCCCTCGTCGGCGCTCTGACGCTGTCGCCGATCGCCGCCCGTGCTTCGGGTCCGGTCACCTCCGTCAGCGCCGGCGACGTCGACGGAGACACCATTCCCGACACGATCGAACGCGTGGTGTGCGGCAGTTCGACATGCGCCACGGGCACAGAGGACGTCGACGGTGACGGGATCGCCGACGCTGTCGAGGTTGCGTCGTGCGGGACGACGCGCTGCGCAGATCCCCGCGCCGACGCGGACGGCGACGGCATCCCGGATTTTGTGGAGCGACTGGTGTGCGGTTCCGACATCTGCGCATCCGGCCGTGAGGACACGGATGGGGATGGGGTCCCCGACTGGGTGGAATTCGTCATCTGCGGGACCGCGACGTGTGCGACCGGCTCGGAGGACCTCGATGGTGACGGCGTCGCCGACGCGGTGAGCCTCCAGGCGTACGCGCTCTACCGGCAGAAGCTCGCGACGACGGGTCAGGACGGGGATGGGGTTCCCTGGGCGGTCGGTGTCGGGGCGGCATTGATCATCGGCGGTGCGGGCGCGCTGGCGGTGCGCGCGCGCCGCCGCCCGAGACGTGACGCCAGTGAAGGTGCGGAGGTCCGCGCGTGAGCACGATGGTGAGAAGTGCGTGCGCTGCCGTCCTGGTCGCGGCTCTGGTCGTGACGGGTGGGTCCGTCCACGCCGTCGAGCGACCCGTGACCCGTCCGGCCGACGTGCAACAGCAGATCCTTGATCGCGTGCGCGCTGCCGCGGCTCCTGCCGCCCGCGCGTCCGCTACCGCGGTCGACGAGGGCACATCGGCAGAAGCCACGCTCGAACCAGGAGAGGGCGCGGTGCTGGATGCGGATGCTGCCGGTGTTCGAGCGGAGTTCTCCGGTCACGAGGCCGACGAGAAGTTGACGGTGAGGGCCGTTGCGTTGGACGACGGTGCCGCGGTCTCGGCTGCGTCCGAGACAGGGGGTGTGGTCGCCGCTCCTCCCGTCGAGATCCGTGCCCACACGGAGGCCGGTGACGACGTCACCCAGTTCCCCGCGTCGTACACGCTCGAGAAAGACGACTCGTCCGGTATCGAAGTTGCGAAGAACGTGCGGCCCGGCGTGAGCCTGCAGCTCGATGTCGACCCCGATTCGCTGACGCGGTCAGGCGTGGACCTCGACAGTCTTCGTGTCGTGACGCGGGAAAGTCCCGGCGACCCCTGGCAGCAGCTCCCGTCGTATTACGACGCGGACGCGCATGCGGTGCGAGCGGAGTCGGAGCACTTGTCGCAGTTCGTCGTCATCGGCACACCGGTGCAGACGACTCCGGTGCCCCGGATCGTGCTGGATCCCGACGATGATGCGGGGTGGGCGAACTCTCCCGGCCCGCGCATCACAGAACTGCCGTTGAACGTGCGGTTGGCCGATCAGATGGCGGCGATGCTCCGCGAGCGGTGCGCAGCGGACGTCACGCTGACGCGAGGCGCGGACCAGCGTTTCGTATCGGCGCAGACGCGGCGCGCGATCGCTGCATCCCACAACCCGGACGTGACGTTGACGGTCGCGTTCGGAACCAACCAGGGTACTGCCTGGGGCAATGCCCTCAATGGCGGAACGCAGTTGTTCTCCCGCGGCGGAGACAGCGATGCCCTGCGCGAGTCGTTGCTGTCGGAGATGCGCGGATACACCGGCCGGCCCGGACGGGTGAAGGCTCCGACGGCGGACTTCCCGCGGGAGGAGTACCTGGGGCTGCCGGGGGCGGTGGTGCACATGGAAGCCCTGTACATGGACCACAACTTCGACCGCCCCGTGATCGACAACGGGTGGGACTCGGTCGTGAACGGTGCTTTCACCGGCGTCGGGAAATATCTCGAGTCGAAGGGCTTCTCCTGCACGAATCCGGTCACGGGCGGGTGGCCCGCTCGCCCCTCCGCCGCGGAGTTGTCGCGTTGGTACCAGCTCGGCTACCGCAACTGGCAGCACTACGGCGCTGACCCGGTGTCGTTCTCGACCGGCAACCTCGTCGAAACCGAACACCTCTTCTCCCTCCCGAGCGCGGGCGGCTCCGCGACGGATGTCTCCCTCGTCTACAACGCGCAGGACGGTCGGCTGGGTCGTGTCGGTGCGGGCTGGAGTTTTGCGCTCGGCGGTCACGCGCAGCGTTTCGATGACCATTCCGTCATGGTCGTGCGCGGCGATGGGGCGTCGATCATGTTCGAACCCGATGGGACAGGGGGCTACATCGATCCCCGTGGCGAGGGCCTCCACTTGGTCGAAGCCGGAGGCGGCATCTTGCGGATGTCGTCGCGCGCCGGGGAGACATGGGACTTCGACGCCGCCGACCAGGACGGCATCGGGGAGATGACCCGCGCTGTCGACACCACCGGTCGCGCCACCACCCTCACCTACGGCACCCCTTCGAGAACGCAGCAGTTCGTGGCACTGACCGCGATCACCGACGCGAGCGGTCAGCGTGTGCGGGTCGACTCCGACGACGCCGGGCGGATCACCGCCCTTACGCTGCCCGATGGCCGCGCCTGGTCGCTCGGGTACGACGGCAACGGCGACCTCACCCGCATCGCCTCGCCCGACGGCGGAGCGAAGACCTTCGCCTACGACGGGTCGCACCGCATCGTCACGATGACCGACGCGCTGGGGGCGACGTATCTGCGCAACGCCTACGACGACGCGGGGCGCGTCGTGCGGCAGTGGGATGCCGCCGGTAACGAGCGTCACTTCGCCTACGAGGCGGGGCAGACGACCTATACGGATCAGGAAGGCCGCATTCACACCTACGCGTTCGACTCCCGTTCGCGCATTACGAAGATCACCGACCCCGCCGGTGGTGAGCAGTCGTGGACCTACGACGACGACAACAACGTCACGGCCTTCACCGACGCGGCGGGACGCACCACCTCCTACGCCTACGACGCCGCCGGGAATGTGACCGGGGTGACGGATGCCGCCGGGAACACCACCGCGTACACGTACACCCCGAAGGGAACTGTCGCCTCGCGCACGGACGCCCTCGGTCGGGTCACGAGCTACGGGTACAACGACCGGGGAGCTTTGACGAAGACCGTGCAGGCCGACGGATCCGTCATCACCTACGGCGTCGACGGGTCCGGCAACCTCGTTCGGACGACTCTGCCGTCGGGAGCGGTGTTCGCGTACGAGGTCGATGGACGCGGAAACCGGGTCGCGAGCACCGACCCGTTGGGCCGGACCACCCGCTTCGCGTATGACGACGGGAACCGCCTGATCGCCTCGACCGACCCTCTCGGTCGGGTGACCCGGTACGCGTGGGATGCGCGGGACAAGCTCACCGCCGTCACCGACGCTCTGGGGCGGGTGTCGCGGTTCGCGTACGACCTGAATGGGAACCTCACCTCCGCTACCGACCCCGCCGGAAACGCCACCCGTTACACCTGGGACGCGCTCTTCCGCATCGTCAGCGCCACGGATGCGACAGGCGGCACCACCTCGTACACGTACGACAAGGAAGATGGCCTCACCGGCACCACCGACGCGGCCGGCCGTCAGACCCGCTTCGTGCTCGACGTGCTCGCGCGTCCGGTCGAAGCCATCGATTCCGCGGGGCGATCGTGGAAGCAGACTTTCGACGCGTCCGGTGTCCCGGTGACGCAGGCCGACCCCCGCGGAGCGGAGACGAAGAACGAGGTCGATGCGCTCGGTCGCGTCACCTCGACGAAGGGCCCGACCGGTGTCGCGCAGCACACCGCGTACGACGCCGTGGGGCGAGTGAGCTCCGTCGCCGACGGTGCAGGGAACACGACGACCTACGAGTACGACGCACTCGATCAGGTCATCTCCGTCATCGACCCCACCGGTCAACGCACCGGCTACACCTACAACGCCGACGGTCAGGTGGTCGGGACAACGGATCGCCTCGGTAACACCACGATGTACGAGCGGGATGCGGCGGGCCAACTCGCGAAGATCACGAACGCGGACGGCACCACCTCCTACGCGTACGACGCGGCAGGCCAGCTCGTCTCCGTCACCGACCCGACCGGCCGGACGACAACGTTCGCCTACGATGCGACCGGTCAGGTCACGGAGTCGACGGACGCCGCCGGCAACACGACCCGCTACGAGCACGATGTCCTCGGCAACGTCGTTGCGGTGACCGATCCGGACGGAAGCGTGACCCGCGCCACATGGGATGTCGCAGGCCGCCGGACCAGCGTGACGAATGCCCTCGGCGAATCGACGACGTTCACCTACGACACGGCCGGGCAACTGACCTCCACGTCGGATGCACTCGGTCACGCCAGCGCCTACACCTACGAGGAGCACGGGCAGCTCGCGACCGTCACAGACCCGACGGGTGGGGTCACGCGGTATGCCTATGACGAGCTCGGGGTGCTCGCAGCCGTCACCGACGCACGCGGTAATCAGTCCGCGTACGAGAACAACGCGCTCGGGCAGCCGGTGACCGTAACCGACCCCGCGGGTGGGCGCACCCGTTACGAGTACGACCAGCGCGGAATGACGTCCCGCGTCGTCGCACCCTCGGGTGTGGCCGTGTCCTACGGCTACGACGCGCGCGGCGACCGCACCGAACAGGCCTCCGTCTCCGATGTCCTCCGGTTCGAGTACGACGCGGAACAGCGCCTCATCGCCGCCTCCAACGCCCATGGCACGACCGGGTGGACCTACACCCCCACCGGGCAGATGGCATCCCAGATCGATCAGCAAGGACGTGAGCTGTCCTACGCGTACGACCGCGCCGGTGCCCTCACGCAGCTCACCGTCCCGGGCGGTCAGAAGATCGACTACGAGCGCGACGCGGCGGGCCGCGTGTCGCGCATGTCGAGCCCGTGGGGGAGTGCCGTCTACGGCTATGACAAGACCGGGAACCTCACCGGCATCGACCGCTCCAACGGCGTCTCCACCCGCTACGGCTACGACGCCGCCCGCCAGGTCACTGCGATCACCTCGACCACCCCACCACCGGCATCACCGGTAGCGGGACCCGCGGTTCCGGGGGCGGTGCGCACCCAGGGGTTGTGCCCGGTGGTGACGAACGAGAACGCCTCCGGACTCCGGGCCTCCACCGTCGACAAGCCCGGATGCAGCACCGTCTCGTCCTACCTCGGACACCGCTCGCTGCCCTCGGATACCGGGTCGCTTCCTCAGGGCGCCACGCTGTCGCTCCTCTACGGGTACGACGCGGCCGGCAATGTGACCGAGGCCACCCGCACCGTCGCCGCACCCACGTCGACGCTCCCCGGAGGCATCGCGCCGGCAGGCGCTCTCCCTGGGACATCGGACGCGTCAACGACGGTCCTGGACAAGCTCGCAACGACGTTTGCGTACGACAACGACAACCGGTTGACCCGGTCGACGCAGAGCATCGGCGCAACCGACGACTATGCGTACGACCAGGTCGGTAACCGCACGGGATGGTCGCACTCCGCAGCCACGTCCTCATCGGGGGTGCTGGATCCGGTGTCGATGGTTGATGCGTCCGGGGCGAGTGTTCCCCGCCCTCCCGCCTCCCTCGCCACCGGATCCGTGAAAGCGACCGATACCTCGTTCCAGCAGACGCAAGAGTTCAACAGCCTGAACCAGCTCGTCTCCGCCACCGGCGGGCCCGCCGGCGCACAGACCTACGGGTACGACGCCGACGGGCACCGCACATCGGTGACGGGCGGTGGCTCCGGTGCGACGTACCGGTGGAACGAACTCGGACAGCTCACCGGGTACACCGACCCCTCCGGCTCCACACAGTTCGAATACGACGCCCTCAGCCGCCGCGTCTCCACCAGCACCAACGGCGCCTACGGCTCAACGAACACCTCAACCGTGTGGAACGGCATGCAGCCCGTCCAAGACACCAGTGACGTCGCCGGGACAACCACCCTGATTCGGGGCGTCGCGGGGGAACTGCTGCTCGAGGGCCGCACCTCCGGTTCCGTGACCTGGGATCTTCTCGACCGGTTGGGAAGCGCCATCGCGCAGGTGGGGGACACACGGCTGGGGTCGTCACTGAACAACCCGGTGCAGAACGCCCGCGACGCCCTGACCGACCGCACCGCGCGGATCACACAGGTGTCGGGTGGATCGGACTGGGGCGTCCCCGGCTTCTCCACCGCGGGGTGGAACGCTTCGGTCGGACACTCGGGCGAGCGCGTCGACCCCGTCGCCGGTCTGGCGCTGTTCTACTCGCGCGGGTATGACCCTCGGTCGGGTTCGTGGTTGTCGCGGGACTCCTGGGAGGGGGTGCTCGAGTCACCCGCGTCCTTGAACGGGTACGCGTACGTCGAGGGCAACCCGGTGACCTCGCGTGACCTGCTCGGGTACCGGCCGCTGGGGCGGTACGACTGGGCCGACGGGCACTCGGTGCGGCCGCGGTTCACCGCGCCGGGGGTGTGGTCGAACACCGGCGCGCGGACGCAGCAGTCGTCGTACAGCCCGTCCAAGACGTTCACCGGGCACCCGTTGAAGGCGAACGTCGTCAGGCCAAAGGCCACGTCGCAACCGACCGCACGGCACTCGATGGGATCGGTCGGCCTATTGTCGCCCAGCGTTCCGCTGCTCAGTACAGGGGCCGCGGCAGCCGCGGAATCTGCGGCCGCGGCAGCCGTCGCGGCCGGGCTCGTTGCCGCAGGAGCGGCAACCGGCATGCTCCTTCTCTCGCTGAGTGGTGATTCATCGGGCGTTGGGGTGCGACGCAACGAGGCCGCGGCGTCCCCGCTAGACGCATCCGCTGCGGCGGACACCCGCTCCGGTAGCGGCTCACCCAACTGCGACCCCGAAGCCTTCTTCGAGTACTCGTGCCCTCAAAGCAACGTGTTCAAAGACGCGAACTCGAGTCGAGCCCCCCAGGAGGAGATCAAGGGAGAGGCGGCGAACTACGATGTCGACGAGCTAGCTCAGTTCGCACGAGGCCACAGCGGGGACGGGTGGGCGAATGGCCAAGCGCGACCTTCTCTCGCGCAGATAGAAGCCGCCCTCAAGAACGGGACGCCATTCCGGAGACCGGGTCAAGATGGTCTTGTTTTCGATTTCAAAAACACTCGTGTCATTATTAATGAGAACAACCCTTTCAAATCGACGGGGTTCTTCAAGCAGTGAGGTATCAGCAATGAAATTCGGAGAGATTGTATCCTGGAGAGAGCAGCCAACAACGCTGGCCGATGTGATGGGGTCCTGGACCGCTTACGTTCTTCAGATGGCGGCGGATATGAGAAAATATCCGTCCGAGGTTGTTGGGGATTTTGGTTACGACGATTACATTGGGGCGCTTTTCGCTCGGAATCATCTGCGTCGCGCGATGGACGAGCTTTCCGTGACGAGGCTCGACATCGAATGGCACTTCGCTGAAACGGCAGATGAGTATTTTCGGTCCCTCACCCGTGATGATCCGGGCGGTGCTGTGATCGAGTCCGAGCCGCTGTTTGCTGAGTATCAGCAGGACAAGTCCTATTGGTGGCTTCGGCGCATTCCCCGCGAGGGGGCTCTCGGATACGAGATCGCGAGAGTAGCTCGGGCTAGAGCTGGTCTCGCGTACTGAGTGAAGATCAGGTCGATTGTTGAGCAAGCAATCGGGGCAAATCCCAGTTCGATTGGGGCGCGCATTTTTTAATGCTCGCACTGGCGAGGTTGATGACTTCGATTTCCAGTGACCTACAGTGTATAGATCAGCACATGAAAGGTGCCTATTTCTAGTTAGGTGCACGAGTTCTGAACTCGTAATCCTTCTGCCCTGGCGGGAATTTTTACATCACGAGTCAACCTCTTTCGCGCTGACGGAGGGGACGTTGTGTTCGGTGCTCAGCATGCGGGCGACTACAAACTTGCCGGAATATCTAGTTCACGGTGACAATGCTTACCCAGCATGCGTCTCGGCGGGGCAGTTCGTGGTTGATAAGCGCAGCTTCCCAATTGGTGAGTGTATTGGTGTATAGGGTATATAAAGCAATTTTTGTACTGGATGTCTATAGCTGAGTAGGGGTATCCAGGGGTAGTTTATGATGATCGGCATCACCTCAACATCATTGAAGGGAACCCGTCAGCGAATGCGATCTAGGGGCGAAATCTGGAGGCGCCGCGGCAATTCGACGAACTTGGGTGGTCCTGATTCTGTAAGAGATTTCTTCCACTGCTTCGAGTTTTCGTGGATTTTGCCGTTGCGAGGCAAGGCGTCGAGCGGCAACGGGGTGTGATTGGGCAAGCGTGGCGAAAGGGTGGTCGACCGAAATCAACGACATAATTACCGTGCGAGATGCATTCCTCGCAATGACGGACTTCATCGGCGTTTTTTTATCTGAATCTGAATTTTCGTGGAACGCGCTGATAGAACACGTTCAAATTCCCGACGGCGTGGCTCGCGACGCGGCGGGATGGCCTCTCTGGGTAGAGAGTGTGAGTCGAACTATGCGGGGGTTGGAACCTCGTTCGACGTTGGAACCGTGGGTGACGTCCGAGGGTGGCCCGGGTTTTGTGATTCGCAGATCTTATAACTTTGATTCGAACGAACAAATAACCATCGATTCGGCGTTCGCTTGCGTAGGAGCATACCTCCAGGTTTTTTGTTCGACTGCAGGTGAAGACTCCCTCACACTCTTTGCGGACACGGAGATAGAGGCCGACGGTGGCCCCTTTGACGCGGCCGCGTGGGGCGATTGGTTGAGTACCGTTGATGGCAGGGAGATTCGGAGAGATGCATCGGGGCCGAGCGGGCATCGCAACACGGGGTGAGACTTCGATTTAGCCAGCGTGAGATTTCCAGTTGCCACATCGGCGGTGTCATGGTCGATTGGCGCAACAGTCGCCGCACAGCCCGTCCGAGACGTTCGCCGGGTACCCGCTTCACACCAGCCCGGTACACCGATCTCTTTCGCGATGTGATCATGCCGGACGAGAAGCGCGTACGACATCGGGGGCGACCCGCCTGCTTTATGGACGGAACGCTCACGGCCGTCGACCCGAACGATGTTGATGGCGGAACTGCGTTTCGGCGCATCGTAGTGCGAGTGCTTCCCAGGACTAAAAGGCCCGAGCGATAAAAGTCGAATATCCCTTTGCGGCGAGTGCACGTGCATCTCAGAAGAGGCCTGCATATGTCGTAGTGAGCGTCACGGAAGACGACGCTTCGATCTGGTTGTCGTGCTTCCTGAAGCTATTGAATCTCTGGGCATTGGAGCCCCGCTCACGGCTAAGGTGGGGGCCTCGATCGCTGAGCTCGAGCGAGGGAGACAATTTGTTTCGGCGTACCCCCCGGTCCGAGGCGGGGAAGCCGCGCGCAATCTTCTTGTGAGCGGCTTCGCGTTAATTGCGTCAGAGGAGGATTTTGTTCAGAGAAACCTCAGCGCCACAAACGAAAGCAATCCGTTTAAGTCGACTGGATTCTTCAATCCCGGAAGGTGAGTGATTTGTCAAAATTTGACCTATTGGTAAGGTGGCACAATGAGACCATCACGTTTGGATCCGTGATCGGCCTTTGGTCCGCGCAGGTTCTCAAAATGTCTGCAGACATGAGGGAATTCCCTGCTGAGGTAGTGGGAAATTTTGGCTATGACGATTTCATAGACGCCTTATTCACGCGAACGTATCTTGAGTCGGCGGCGTTTGAGCTGGAGATCACGCAGGATGACCATGAATATTACACGATTAGGGCTTCCGATGAGCTATTCCGCATTCTGACGCGTGATGATCCGGGTCTTGTTGTAATTAGTTCCGAGTCAATGTTGGAGAAGCATCGCGCGGACCCAAATTATTGGTGGATACGTCGAATTCCGGTCGGTGGCGCTCTCGGATATGAGGTGTGTCGGATGGCTCGGGCAGTCGGCGGCTTGAAATACTAAATCACCGGCGATCAGTCTCTCCAGTTCTTCGCTATCGCGATTTCGTGACATGGGTCAGCTCTTGAGTCGCGGTTGAACTGAAAGGGTCGGGCAGTGCGTTCACGAGATATTTATTGTTTGCCTGAAATGGCATCTCGCGTTCGGTCTTTCGGTGTACTTCTGAGTGTCGACAAAGGCGATGTTTAGCTCTGGCTCTCTCATCATTTTGAGAGGCCGTTCAAATCGCTTGGCGTGAGGGCCCCCTCTGTGATCGTCTAGGAGCACCCTGCGAGGAATTGAACTCTTCCAAGAGCTTTCTGCTCGAGTTTCTGGGTGAGATGAGAACCTCCGCCGCGAATCCCATGGGCCTGAGTGGCTTCGTGGTCGACCCGTTCAAACATAAGCTCGTTCGCTCAAAACTGAGGCGGGTAAAGAAGCACCTGAGACGAGGTGAGCACCCGACGACGATCTCAATGAGGCTTTCGTCGAGATCGACCACTGGCTCGTGTTTGGCACGTTCGTCGACGGGCGGCTCGCCGGTGCAGCCAGCATGTACCCCTGTAGCGGCACACGATTTGCCGATCTCGGCGTCATCACGCTGCGCGGGTTCCGCGGCCGGGGGCTCGCCCGCGCCACCGTCCTGGCGATGGCTGCCGAAGCGCTCGAAGGCGGCTACGAACCGCAGTACCGATGCCAGCTCGACAATGCGCCGTCGGTGGCACTGGCCTCGGCATCCGGGTTCCGCCGCTTCGGGGAGTGGCCTGTCATCGACGACTGACGTAGTGGCCGGGCTCGCGAGGGGGTCGGTGGCTTCGATAGGCTCAGCCACCGCGTCGGCCAGCCACCTCGTTCGCGTCAGTCCTCCCGCACCACCTCGCCGGGACACTTGTCCGGCCGCAACCCACGCCACCGCGCCTGCCGCAGAATCCCGCCGGGGGTGAACTCGGCGAACTCGACCTCGGCGACGAGCTCGGGCCGCACCCACAGCGCATCGCGCGCATCGGCCGCGGGTACGCCCACGAACGGATCGGCGTCGATGCGCAGCGGGTCGAGCAGCTCGGTCAACCGCGCGAGGGTCTGCTCGCCGAAGCCCGACCCCACCCGGCCCGCGTACCGTAAGCCGTCGGCGGTGGGCACCCCCACGAGCAGCGAGCCGATGGTCCCCGACCGATTGCCCTTCCCCGGACGGATGCCGCCGATCACGATCTCCTGCGTCCGCGAGTGCTTCACCTTGAGCCACTGCTCCGACCGCACACCGCGGCGATACGTCGAAGTCGGGTCTTTCACGACGACCCCCTCGAGCCCGAACCGGCCGCTCGTCGACACCGCGGCATCCACGTCATTGAAGACGGGCGGCACGACGACCGGACTCCCGGCGTCGGCGGTGAGTTCTTCGAGCATCTCCCGCCGTTTCGAGAGAGGGAGGGATGCCACATCCCGGCCCGCCACCGAGAGCACGTCGAACAGGTACAGGTGCACGGGCGTGCGTTTCGCCTCACGCTGGATCTCGCGGGGCTGGGCGAGGTTCATGCGTTTCTGCAGGAGGGGGAAGCTCGGTCGGCCCCTGTCGTCGAGCGCGACGATCTCGCCGTCGAACACCGCCGGGTCGGGCCCGAGGCCCAGGTCGACGCTCGTCAGCTCGGGATAGGCGGCGGTCAGATCGTTGCCGTTCCGCGAGCGCAGGCGCAGTCGCTCACCGTCCCACACGCCCAGCCCCCGGATGCCGTCCCACTTCATCTCCACCCAAGGAGAGCCCCAGCGGTCGGCGGCGGCGCGAGCGATCCCCGGCGTCGCGGACGTGGCGAGCATCGGCCGCAGCTCGGCGACGGTGGGAGCGTCGATGGGCGACGGGGCCGTCGCACGGGCGGGCTCGGGGGCGGGGGACCCGTGATCGAGAGCCACGACGGGGGCTCCCTCGCTCTGCGGTGCGCCCTCGGCATCCGTCTTCATCCGGTGCAGCAGCCACTGCGACTTCTCGCCCTGCCCCTCGGTGCGGATCAGCGCGAGGCGCACACGGCCCAGGGGACCGTCGTGTTGACCCTCGAGGGTCGCGATCACCTCGTCGTCGCGCCACTTCTCGAGCTCGTACGTGCCGGTGTCCCAGACGGTCATGATGCCCGCGCCGTACTCGCCGCGCGGGATCTCGCCGGCGAAGTCGAGGTACTGCAGGGGGTGGTCCTCGGTCATGACGGCGAGGCTGTTCTTCGCGGTCGTCGGGGGGACGCCCTTGGGCACGGCCCAGCTGACGAGCACGCCATCGCGCTCGAGGCGAAGGTCCCAGTGCAGGCGGCTGGCGTGGTGCTCCTGGATGACGAAGCGGGGGAGGCCCTCGGGATTGGGCTCGCCGTGAGGAGCGTCTGGCACGGGCTCGGGGGTCTTACCGGCCGTGCGCTTGGCGATGTAGGCGCGGAGGGGACCGTGCGCTTCGTCGACCGAAGCCAGCGAATCGACGGGTCGCTCGAGCACCTCGTGGAACAGGAGGTGCCGCAGCTCGGGGTCGTCGAGTTCGGCCCACCTGCGCGGGGCGGCGACAAACGGACGCGGGCGCCCGCGCAGGGAGTACGGAGCGATCGTCGTCTTCGAGCCGTTGTTCTGGCTCCAGTCGATGAAGACCTTGCCCGGACGCGCCGCCTTCGACATCTGGCTCACGACGAGGTCGGGGTGGTCGGCCTCGATCGCGCGCGCGAGCTCCTTCGCAACCGCGCTCGCCGCGTCGCTCGACTGGCGGCCGTCGAGGCGCGCGTACAGATGGATGCCCTTGCTGCCGCTGGTCACCGGGAACGGCTCGAGGCCGATGTCCTGCAGGATCGCGCGCGCCCACCGGGCAACTTCAGCGCACTCGGCGAGACCGACGCCCGGGCCCGGATCCAGATCGAGCACCAGCCGGTCGGGGTTCTGCCGCTCGCCGTCGGAGGCGAAGCGCCACTGCGGCACGTGCAACTCGAGGCTCGCGACCTGCGCGAGGTAGACGAGCGTTGGCAGGTCGTCGACGAGCGGGTAGTCCTTCGCGCCGCTCGAATGATCGATCGGAAAGCGCCGCACCCACGCCGGAGCGCCGGGCTCGAGGGCCTTGGCGAAGAACGGTTCGCCGGGGTCGGCATCCGTCCCCACTCCGTCGGGCCAGCGCTTGCGCGTCAGTGGACGATCGGCGACGTGGGGGAGCAGAAGCGGCGCGATGCGCGTGTAGTAGTCGATCACCTCGCCCTTGGTGGTGCCGGTCTCGGGGTACAGCACCTTGTCGAGGTTCGACAGGCGCAGGCGGCGACCGCCGATGCGCACCGTCTGCTCCGTCATCGCCCCAGCGTAGAGCGGAGGGGGCGGCGGATGCCGAGGGGGTTGCGGGGGACGCGGCGGCGTCGTGGGATCACGGACACACCGCAGGAGGCAGGCGGCGGACGGCCGTCGGCGTGGCGCGGAGGGGCGGGGGGACGGCCGGATCTCCTGCACAGTCCACCGGAGCGGGCGGCACAACTCCTGCAGATCGCGACAGATGGCGCGCGGGAGAGGGCCGGAGGGCGGATCTGCAGGAGTTGTGCGCGGAGAGCGGGCACAACCCCCTCGGCATCCACCGCCTTTTCGGTGTTCACTGATCCCATGCGATCGATCTGGAAAGGCGCCCTGACCTTCGGCCTCGTCAACGTGCCCGTGAAGGTGTACTCCGCGACCGAAGACCATGACGTGTCTCTGCACCAGGTGCACAACGCCGACGGCGGGCGCATCCGATACCAGCGCATCTGCGAGATCGACGGCGAGGTCGTTCCCTACCAGGACATCGACAAGGCCTACGACGACGGTGAACAGACGGTCGTGCTGACCAAGGATGATCTCGCGTCACTGCCGAGCGAACGCAGCCGCGAGATCGAGGTCGTCGAGTTCGTGCCCAGCGACCAGGTCGATCTGCTGACGCTCGACAAGGCGTACTACCTCGAGCCCGACTCGTCGTCGCCCAAGGCGTACGTCCTGTTGCGCAAGACGCTCGAGCAGACCGACCGCACCGCGATCGTGCGCTTCTCGCTGCGTCAGAAGACGCGGCTCGCAGCCCTCCGCGTCCGCGGAGACGTGCTCGTGCTGCAGACCCTGCTGTGGGCCGACGAGGTGCGCGAGGCGGCGTTCCCCGCGTTGGACGAGAGCGTGCGCATCTCGGCGAAGGAGCTCGAGATGTCGGCCTCGCTCGTCGACAGCTTCTCGAAGGACTTCGACCCCGAAGAGTTCACCGACGAGTACCAGGCCGAGCTACGCACCCTCATCGACGCGAAGCTCGAGCAGGGCGACGCGCTCGACACCGACGCCACCTTCGGCAAGAAGGAAGAAGAGGACGGCGGTGAGGTCATCGACCTCATGGAGGCGCTGCGCGCGAGCGTCGAGCGCAGCCGGGCCGCCCGCGCCCGCGCCGATAGGACCGAAGACGCGCCGAAGAAGAAGGCTCCCGCGAAGAAGAAGACGTCGAAGGCGTCTTAGCGCGTCGGCTGGTCTCCGTCTTCGAGGGTCTTCGGGTCGAGCGTGAGGGCCTCGGCCTCGGCGGGGGTGACGGCACCCTCGCGCTTGGCGGCGGCACGCTCGCGGAAGTAGTGGATCGCGATGAAGATCGCGGTACCGGCGACTGCGGCGAGCAGGATCACGTCGATGTACTCGGTGACGATGTCGCGGATGAAGGGGATGTAGCCGACCGCGTAGCCGAGCATCGTGAGACCGATGCCCCAGATGACCGCACCGATGAGGTTGTACAGCGAGTACTTCTTCCACGGCATGTGGCCCACGCCCGCCGCGATCGGGGCGAACGTGCGCACGACCGGCACGAAGCGCGCGAGAATCACGGTCAATCCGCCGAAGCGCTCGAAGAACGCGTTCGTGCGCTCGACGTTCTTCTTGCTGAAGATGCCGGAGTCCTTGCGCTCGAAGATCGAGGGCCCGGCCTTATGACCGATGAAATACCCGACCTCACCGCCGATGAAGGCGGCGACGCCGATCGCCAGGGCCACCCACCACGCGTTGATGCCGAACACGCCGTTAGGAGCCGCGGGAGTCGAGTGCGACAGCAGCCCCGCCATGATCAGCAGGGTGTCACCCGGCAGCAAGAAGCCGATCAGCAGACCGGTCTCGGCGAAGATGATGAAGCACACCACGAGCAGCGCCCACGGCTGCGAGTTGGTGATGATCGCCGCAGGGTCGAGCCACGGGAGCAGCGCGGTGGTGGTGTGGATCACATCGGTCCCGTCGGGTCGGAGAGTCGGTGCTGAGAACAGCGGATGCCGTGCGGAAGGGGGGACTTGAACCCCCACGCCCGAAGGCACAGGAACCTAAATCCTGCGTGTCTACCGATTTCACCACTCCCGCGAGTGTGCTCATTCTAAGCGTGCGGAGCGCGCCCACGATGTGAAGCAGCCGTCAAGCCCACGCCTGTTCCACCCGGCGCGACACGCCGCGGGGGAATGCTGGACGACATGGCATCCGTTCTCCCCTCCATGAAGGCGATCACGTACTCCCAGCCCGGTGACTCCTCCGTCCTCTCGCTCGAGGACCGTCCGCTGCCCGAACCCGGCCCCGGAGAGGTGCGCGTGCGCGTGACCGTCTCGGGCGTCAACCCGACGGATTGGAAGGCGCGGGCCACGACCGGGCGGCCCCTTCCCTTCGACGAGGTCACCCCGAACCAGGACGGAGCGGGAGTGGTGGATGCCGTCGGCGACGGCGTCGACACCCTGACTGTCGGTCAGCGGGTGTGGGTGTACCTCGCGGCGCACCAGCGTCCTCTCGGCACGGCGGCCGAGTACACGGTGCTCCCCGCGTCGCGTGCGGTCGCCCTGCCCGACGACGCCTCGTTCGAACTCGGCGCGAGCCTCGGGGTGCCCGCGATGACCGCCCACCGCGTGCTCACCGTGCACGAGGACGGCCCCTCGCGTCTGGCCCCCGGCGCGCTCGCCGGACGCACCGTCCTCGTGCAGGGTGGCGCCGGAGCCGTGGGGCACGCGGCGATCCAGCTCGCGGCCTGGGCCGGAGCCACCGTCATCGCGACCGTGAGCAGTGACGAGAAAGAAGCTCTCGCGCGGGCCGCCGGCGCCCACCACGTGCTGCAGTACCCGAGCGACGCGCTGGCCGACGGCATCCGGGAACTCGCCCCGAACGGCGTCGAACACATCGTCGAGGTCGCGATCGCCGACAACGCCGCCCTCGACGTCGAGGTGATCGCCAACCACGGAACGATCGGGTACTACGCCGACAACGGCGGAGACGACTTCACCGCCCCCGTGCGCGTGAGCTTCGCGAAGAACATCCGCTGGCAGGGACTGCTGCTGTACACGGTGGGGGAGCGGGCGCTGCTCGCCGCCGCCGAGGACGTCGCCGCGGCTGTAGCCGACGGCGCTCTGCCGGTGGGGGAGGACGCGGGGCTTCCGCTGACTTTCTTCGACCTGGCCGACACCGCCGCCGCGCACGACGCCGTCGAGCAGGGTGCGCTCGGCAAGGTGCTCATCCGCGTCGCGGAGTGATCTCCGCCTCGCGTTGCGCGTGAGGGGTCGGAAACTGTCGCTGGGGCGGACCCGAGGCGACAGTGAGTGACCCCTCACGCGAGAGACGACAGGGGAGTGAGGCTCCGTCAGCGGGTGCGCGGGACGTAGCGCGGCACCCACCGGATGAAGCCCGCCGAAACGAGGACGGCGATCAGTCCCATTGCGCCGACACCGACCGACAGGGATGCCACGGCCGTCAGGGCCGACACGATCAACGGAGCGACCGCGCCCCCGGCATCCGTCAACGTCCTCCACGAGCCGAGGAACGCCGCGGGATCGGTCGGCGGGGCGACGTCCGCGCCGAGGGTGAGCAGGATGCCGCTCGACAAACCGTTCCCGACACCCAGGACCGCCGCGAACATGGCGTACCACATCGCCGCCGACGACAGATCGTGCGTGAACGAGAGGGCGAAGAACCCCGCGCCCATCAGGATCAAGGCCGGAAGGGCGGCCCAGAGGCGACCGAAGCGGTCCATCACCTGGCCACTCGCGTAGAAGAGCGCGAAGTCGATCGCGCCCGAGGCGCCGACGACCACCGCGATCGTTCCGGCATCCAGTCCGAGGGAGACGCCCCAGAGCGGGAGCACCACCTGCCGCGCCGAGCGCACGGCCGACAGCGACGACGCCGCCAGGCCTAACCGGGCGAGCACTCCGCGGAAGCGCCACATCGTGCGGAACACCCCGACCCGCTCGACGGTGGGGATCGCCCCGGTAACCGGCTCACCCGTGTCTTCGGCATCGCGCGAGTCCCCGCCGCCCCGCCGCGTCGGCGACCCCGCGCCCACCGGCACGGCCTTCTCGGGATCGGGGCCGAAGAACACGAGCAGGATCGTGGCGACCTGGCACACGGCGAAGAACATGATGGATGCCGTCTCGGTACCGAAGACCGCCAACAGCGCCGCCGAGATGAACGGGCCGACGAACATCCCGAGACGGAACGTGCCGCCCAGCAGCGACAACGCGCGAGCGCGGAAGGTCAGGGGAACCCTCGTGGTCATGAAGGAGTGACGGGCGAGCGCGAACGACGCCGCACAGAAGCCGATGAGGAACACCGCCGCGGTGAAGAACGCCAAGGACTGCGCGAACACGATTCCCAGCAGACCCGCCAGCACGACGATGCCGGCCACCCCCATCGTGACGCGCTCGCCGAAGCGGGCGACGGCCCAGCCTGCCGGGATGTTGCCGCAGAGCTGGCCGACGACGAGGGCCGCGGCCACGAGGGCGGCGAGAGCGACGTCGGCACCGAGGCGGTTCGCGATGACCGGAATGAGGGGGATCACGGCGCCCTCGCCGACTGCGAACAGCAGCGTGGGGCCGTAGATCATCGGTGCGAAGCGCACCAGCACGTTCCGGGGAGAGTCGGCTGTCACCGTCTCCACGATAGGCTTGATGTCAAATGCTCGAACTCGATTTGACCGCCGACATCCAGGCGCTGCGCTCGACCTTCGCCGATATTCAGGCCGTGGTCGACGTCGACGCACTCAAAGCCGACATCGAACGCCTCAGCGAAGAGGCCGGTGCCCCCGACCTCTGGGACGACGTCGACAACGCCCAGAAGGTCACCAGCCGCCTGAGCCACAAGCAGGCCGAGCTCAAGCGGGTCACCGAGATCGAGCAGCGCCTCGACGACCTCGAGGTGCTCGTCGAACTCGCCATCGAGATGGACGACGACGAGTCCGCCGACGAAGCGCGCCGCGAGCTCGCCTCGCTGAAGGACGTCATCGGCCAGCTCGAGGTGCAGACGCTGCTCGACGGCGAGTACGACCCGCGCTCCGCGGTCGTCACGATCCGCTCCGGCGCCGGCGGCGACGA
Organism: Microbacterium testaceum StLB037; assembly: GCF_900104345.1. GTDB lineage: Bacteria > Actinomycetota > Actinomycetes > Actinomycetales > Microbacteriaceae > Microbacterium > Microbacterium testaceum_A. Next base: position 25,077 of record NZ_FNJN01000008.1, on the reverse strand, counting down.
CGCCACCGACTTCGCGGAGATGCTGCTGCGCATGTACCTGCGCTGGGCCGAGCGCCACAAGTACCCCGTCAAGGTCATGGACACGTCCTACGCCGAAGGCGCCGGCATCAAGTCGGCCACCTTCGAGGTCGACGTGCCCTACGCCTACGGCACGCTGTCGGTCGAGGCCGGAACGCACCGCCTCGCGCGCATCAGCCCCTTCGGTGGCGCCGACAAGCGACAGACGAGCTTCGCGGCCGTCGAGGTCATCCCCGTCATGGAAGAAGCCGTCGAGGTCGAGGTGCCCGAGGGTGACATCCGCGTCGACGTGTTCCGTTCGTCGGGCCCCGGTGGACAGTCGGTCAACACGACCGACTCCGCCGTGCGCATCACGCACCTTCCGACGGGCCTCGTCGTCTCGATGCAGAACGAGAAGTCGCAGATCCAGAACCGCGCGGCCGCCATGCGTGTGCTGCAGACCCGCCTTCTGCTGCTCAAGCGCGAAGAAGAAGCGGCCAAGAAGAAGGAGCTCGCCGGCACGATCACCGCGAGCTGGGGCGACCAGATGCGCTCGTACTTCCTCTACGGCCAGCAGCTGGTGAAAGACCTCCGCACCGGATACGAAGTCGGAAACCCGGCGGTCGTATTCGACGGCGACCTCGACGGCCTGATCGCGGCTGGCATCCGCTGGCGCAAGCGCAAGGACGACGACGACTGAGTCGTCCACTCTCACGACAGAGAGCCCTCTGGATGCCGGCACCTCGGCATCCATAGGGCTCTCTCGGTTTCGCCACCCGGCGCGTCCTGTCGGCCTGCTTGAAGCCCGCGCTTAGGCTCGTCAAGCCATGATCCGGTTCGAGAACGTCACAAAGCGGTATCGCGGCACCGCGAAGCCCGCCCTGAACGCCGTCGACTTCGAAGTGCAGCGCGGGGAATTCGTCTTCCTCGTCGGCGCTTCGGGCTCCGGCAAATCGTCGTGCCTGCAGCTCATCCTGCGCGCCGAGACCCCCAGCGACGGCCGAGTCGTCGTGCTCGGTCGCGACCTGCGCACGCTGTCGAACCGCAAGGTTCCCTACTTCCGCCGTCACATCGGTTCGGTCTTCCAGGACTTCCGCCTGCTGCCGAACAAGACGGTGCACCAGAACGTCGCCTTCACGCTGCAGGTGACCGGCGCCTCGCGCGGGTTCATCCAGCAGGCCGTGCCCGAAGTGCTCGCGCTCGTCGGTCTCGACGGCAAAGAGAAGCGGCTGCCCCACGAGCTCTCGGGCGGTGAGCAGCAGCGCGTCGCGATCGCCCGCGCGCTCGTGAACCGTCCGCAGGTGCTGCTCGCCGACGAGCCGACCGGAAACCTCGACCCCGGCACCTCGATCGACATCATGCGTCTGCTCGCGCGGATCAACGCCGGCGGCACGACCGTCGTCATGGCTACGCACGAGGCCGGCTTCGTCGACCAGATGCAGCGCCGCGTGATCGAGCTGCGCGGTGGCGAGATGGTGCGCGACGAGCGCCACGGCGGCTACGGCGACACGTCGAGCCTTCCGCGCCTCGCGCCCGAGGTCGAGCGCGGAGCGGCCGCGGTCGCCGCCCTCACCGCGGTGCTCGAGGTGCAGCGCGAGGTCACCGGTCTGACCGGGCCCGTCGAACCGCTGACGAAGCCGGGCGCGGACGCGACGCCGGCGGCACGACGCGACGAGGCTGCTCCGGCGGCGCGACGCGAAGAGACCGCTGCGGCCGCGTCGGACGACGCTCCGGCCCCCGCCGACGAGCCCCGCGAGCCCGGCACCAACACGCGCTCCATCCCGGTCACCCGCCCCGACGTCGACGCTCTCGGTCTCGCCGACCGACTCGGCCTGGGCCAGAAGAAAGACCGCAACGACGAAGTGGGACCCACGTCATGAGGTTCGGGCTCATCCTCTCGGAGGCCTTCACCGGTCTTCGCCGCAACGCGTCGATGGTCATCTCGGTCATCCTCGTCACCTTCGTGTCGCTGACCTTTGTCGGCGCGGCGATGCTCATGCAGATGCAGATCGGCAAGATGCAGTCGTACTGGGCCGATCGCGCCCAGGTGGCGGTGTTCATGTGCGCGGCCTCGTCGAACGCGCCGACCTGCGTGGCCGGTCAGCCCGCGACGCAGGATCAGATCGACGCGGTCACCGCGAAGCTCGACGGCTCCGCCCTGGCCCCGCTCATCCGCGACTACACCTTCCAGACCAGTGACCAGGTGTTCGAGAACGCCAAGGGCCTGCTGTCCGAGGACATCCTCGGTGTCGTCACGGCCGACCAGTTCAACGCGACCTTCAGCATCAACCTCGTCGACCAGAGCCAGTCCGACGTCATCGCCGAAGCCTTCAGCGGACAGGACGGCGTCGAGAGCGTCACGAACCAGCTCCAATACCTCGAGCCCCTCTTCCAGGCGTTGACGGTCGCGACCTACGTGGCGGTGGGCATCGCCGGACTCATGCTGATCGCGGCGGTACTGCTGATCGCGACGACCATCCGCCTTTCGGCGTTCGCTCGACGCAAGGAGCTCGGGATCATGCGCCTGGTGGGCGCGTCCAACCGCTTCATCCAAACGCCGTTCATCGTCGAGGGTGTCCTCGCTGCGCTGATCGGGTCCGCTCTGGCGAGCGTCGCCGTCTGGGCGATCGTCGGCGTCGGCGTGAACCAGTACCTGAGGGATCGGATCGGCTTCATCACCTCGTGGGTCGATTTCGGCGACGTCGCGATCGTCATCCCCGCGCTCGTGGTGATCGGTATCGTCCTCGCCGCCCTGAGCGCCAGTTTCGCCATCCGTCGCTGGCTGCGCGCCTGACCTCCGGTCGCGCGCGGAGTCGGCATCCGCTGTGGGGTAAACTGTAGGGCTCTGTGTGCCCATGATCATGAGGAGGTGGCACCATGCCTCGTGAGCAGGGTGAAAAGCTCATCGCGTCCAACAAGAAGGCGCGTCACGACTACGCCATCGAGAAGACGTACGAAGCGGGACTGGTGCTCACGGGCACCGAGGTGAAGTCGCTGCGCCAGGGGCGCGCGAACCTCACCGACGGCTACGCCTACATCGACGGTGGCCAGGCGTTCCTCGATGCCGTGCACATCCCGGAGTACTCCCAGGGCCACTGGACCAACCACTCGGCCAAGCGAACGCGCAAGCTGCTGCTGCACAAAGAAGAGATCATCAAGCTGTCGCACGCCGTGTCGGCGGGCGGGTACACGCTCGTGCCGCTGCGGCTGTACTTCCTGGACGGCCGCGCGAAGGTCGAGATCGCCGTCGCGAAGGGCAAGCGCGAGTTCGAGAAGCGTCAGACGATCCGCGAGCGCGAAGACAAGCGCGAAGCCGAACGCGCCATGCGCACGAAGAACCGTCTGGGCGAGTGACGCACTGAGTCACTCCGCGCGGAAGCGGCCCTCGACGACCGAGGTGACCACGATCTCGGGCGGCTGCAGGCTGAACGACGGCCCCCCGGCTGGACCGGAGGCCGCCATCATGCGCGCGGCGAACGGCGCCGGCTGTTCGGGGTGCGCGCCGAGCAGACCGGCATCCGCGATCTCGACGGCGGACACGGATGCCAGCCCCAGAGCGTCCGCATAAGCCGTCGCCCGTTCCACGGCGACATGGACGGCGTCGGCGGCCACCTCGCGCTCGACACGGGCGCGAGTGGTGGGGGACAGGCGCCACTCCACCGCGGTGACCTGCACGTCATCGGACTCGGCCACATCCCCCAGCCACCACGACAGGGCACCGGCGTCGGTGAACGTGGCGGAGAGTTCCACGGCGGCGTGATGGACGAGGGGGAGCTGCGCTCCCTCGTTGTTCCACGGCCGGTCGGACCACACCGACACGCGCGCGCTCGACCACTCCGACACCTCGCCGGAGCGCAGGTGCGCGACCAGGCCATCCTGCACGCTCGCCGCGCGCTCCTGCGCCCGTTCCACCACCGGCCCGCGAGTCGGACCGTCGGTCGACACGGTGACGCGGACGGCGGCCTCTTCAGCGCGGGCACGGGCGTTGCTCTCGCCCCGGACGGTGATGACGACGTCGCTCATGCGGCGAGCCTACGGGAGGGGCGCGCTCGGGTGGGGGTCGGGGTGGGCGCGACGACGTCGCTCAGGCGGTGAGCCTACGGGGCGCGGGCGAGACGGCTTCGGGTGGGAATCATCGCGCGCCGCGAACCGTTGTAGACTGTGATGCTCGGGTGCTTCCGCCCCCGAGGTGGCAACTCAACAGCGTGACGATGGTCGCTCCTTCACGGAGTTCCCGGGGCTGATCGGTTTCGACAGCGCCTGCGAACCCGCGAGAAGCGGGCCGAGGATGTGGGGTTATCTCGTAAACGCTCCCTGCAAAACAATAAGTGCCAATGCTAAGCGCACTGACTTCGCCCTCGCTGCGTAAGCGAGCCCGATAGTCCGTCAGGCCGTGTGCGACCCCGCCACGGAATCTGGCGTCATTTAGGGGTCTTGCTGTGTGACGGCGTCTGGACGTCACGCGGGACTTTTCCCAGGCTGGGCTTGTCGACTTAGGTGTCTGTGACAAAGGTCGGAGCCGAGCAGAACGTCTGCACAGACTGCGCCCGGAGAAAACGCGGAGACCCAGCGTTGGACGGGGGTTCGATTCCCCCCAGCTCCACGAACCATCGTCACGATGAGGTTGTCATGTGAGAAAGCCCCCATCTTCGCCCGTTTCGGCGAAGGTGGGGGCTTTCTTCATCTCGGGATCAGCCCGCGGAGCGCGTGTGGATGTCGCTCTCGCCGGCAACGCCGTTCAGCTCGAGATAGATGCGCCCCTCGGTGCGCGTCAGAGTGGCGGTGTTGCGTCGTTCGATGGCATCCGACAACTTCTCGACGAAGCCGGGCTCGAAGCTGTGCAGGAGCACCTCCTCAGCGCGATGGATGCGCTTTCCCGCCCACGGGGCGGCGACCTTGTCGGGATCGCGGTGCGTATAGATCGCGACGCGCTCGGCCTTCATGCTGCCGGTGTGCAGGCGCGCGGCATCCGGAGCTCCGACCTCGACCCACGCCACCAGGGCGCCCGTGAGGTCGCGGATCATCACGGCGGGCTCGTCGGTCGCGGCGACGCCCTCGCTGAAGCCGATGCCCTCCTCGTACTCGAGGCAGTAGGCCAGCACGCGCGTCAGCATGTACGGAGCGGTCTCCGAGGGGTGCCGAGCGACGCGCAACGCCAGCTCGTCGTAGACGCCGCGATCGACGTCGGAGAGCTGCACGGTGAACTGATGAATGGTCGAGCCGATAGCCACGAGGGTCGAGCCTACGTTGTCGGAACGGCATGCCCGTGCGCGTTGTTCTGTGCGCGCTGTGCCGTGTGCGTTGTGCCGTGCCGCGCCTACGCGGTCGCGGGGGCGGTGCCGGGAAGGCGGTTACGCCACTGGGGGAGGGGGATCACGATGCGGTGCGCGGGGTCGCCGTCCCACTCCACCGGCAGGCCGGCTTCGGCGAGAGCATCGGCGACGATCCGGCCGACGCGGGCATCGGTCTGTCGCCAGACCTCGCTGCGCGCGGCCTCGTCGCCGACGTCGGCCGCCGCGAGAAGCCCGGGGTCGAGATCGCGCAGGGGTGCAAAGGCGCTGAACGTGAGGAACAGATGTGCGGGCTCCTCGGCGAGTCGCTCGGCGTCCTGCTGGTGGAAGAAGGTGTAGGCCCACTCGCGGAACTGCGGTGCACCCGTCTCGTCGCTCGGCGCGGGCGTGCGCTCGTCGTCGATCTCAGCGGTTCCGCACGTGTTGCAGCAGGTGAAGTCGGCGCGGGCGACGAAGCCGCGTGCCTCGAGGATCGCGAATGCCGTGCGCAGGCGGTCGCCTTCCGTGACGGACGGCCACCCCTGCTCGACGCGGCGGCGCTCGGCCCAGACCTCGCGCACCACGGCCTCGGCGGTTGCGGCATCGTCGAGCTCGTGGACGTCCTGCACCTGCTGCACGACCTCATCGAAGTCGCGGAAGCCGGGGATGACGGCATCCTGAGCTGTCCGTCTGAGCTCTGCGAGACCAGGATCGGACGCGAGGGGAGCGGCCTGCGGGGCCGGCACGTTCTTGCCGAACAGGCGATCCAGGAATCCCATGCGTCCCAGTGAACCAGCTAGCGTCGGGGAATGCCCGATCCGCGTCACATCCGCATCGATGTCGGTCCCTTCCACCTCGACGCCGTTCCCGATTCGGCGCGGTGGCGGGCCGAGGGGAGAGGCGGCGACGCCCCGGTCGAGGGCGGGTGGAGCGACTGGGTCGCGTTCGCACAACGGATCCTGCAGGTCGACGAACGATGGCGTGGTCTCGAGGCGCGCGGAGACGCGTGGGACGAGGGCTTCGCCGCCGGCCGGGATGCCGCGGCGGTGAATCCGTACCGGTGAGCGAAGCGCCCGCGTCTGCAGCGCGCTACTGAGGCGTCTCGACGAGGAGCAGACTCTGGCGGGTATCCGCGAACTTCACCCACCCGTCGCCGAACAGGTACGTCAGACCGTAGCCGTCGGCACCGCGCCCGCCGAGCCAATCGGGGTTCTCGGTGACATAATCGCCCGTGCCGTCGCGCTCGAGCTTCCACCCCGAAGCGACGAGGTCCTTCTCGGCCTGCTGCGCCGTCGCGTCGTCGATGGGAGCCCACCCGAAGATCTGCACGCGATCGGATGCCACCTTGGCATCGCCCCACTTGCACTGGATGCCATCGTCAAGCGCCGTCGCGCCGATCCGGAACGGCTCCTCCTGGTAGGTCCACCCGAGGCTCTTGAAGTCGTCGACGGTGGCGGTCGGAATGATGTTCTCGCAGGTCGGGGTGATCGGGTCCGTCGTGGGAGTCGCGCTGGCACCGGCGTCGGGAGCGGGTGCATCGGTCGTCGTGGCGCTGGCCGCGACGCTCGGGGCGGCGTCAGGGGTCGACGTGCACCCGGCGAGAGCCGTTGCGACGATGGCGCCGCCGGCGGCGAGGAGAGCGAGGCGGGCGCGTGTCATCGGGCACCGTCCTCGTGCAGCAGAGCGAAGAAGTCGTCGTGCAGCAGGCCGTTCGTCGCGAGGGAAGAACCGGCATCGAGACGGTCGGTCCCGTCGAACGCCGTGAAACGTCCGCCGGCCTCGCGCACGATGGGGGCGATCGCCGCGATGTCGTACTCCTTCACCCCGAACTCGGCCACGAGCTCGAGACGGCCCTCGGCCAACCACATGTAAGGGAGCGCATCCCCGTAGGCGCGATCGCGCCAGACAGCGCGCGTGAGCTTCTCGAGAGTGGGGACGAGATCGACGTCATCCCACTGCTCGATGCTCTGGAAGCTGATGCTGGATGCCGAAACCTCGTCGACCCCGGACACGTGAATGCGTCGGATGTCACCGTCGGCGGTCGTCGTCCACGCGCCCTGGCCCGTTGCGGCCCACCAGCGGCGACCGATCGCGGGCTGGCTCACGACGCCCACCCGGGGGACGCCGTCGACGGTCAGGGCGATGAGCGTCGCCCAGACCGGAATGCCGCGCATGTAGTTGTGGGTCCCGTCGATCGGATCGATGACCCAGCGGCGGGACGTGTCACCCGACGTGCCGTATTCCTCGCCGAGCACGGAGTCGCCCGGGCGCTCCGCGTCGAGGATCCCGCGAATCGCGCGCTCCGTCGCCAGGTCGGCCTCGGTCACGTGCGTGCGGTCGGGCTTCGTGTCGATCCGGAGGTCGGCGGAGTCGAAGCGTTCCATCGCCACGGCGTCGGCAGCGTCAGCCAGGCGGAGGGCGAGTGCGAGATCGTCGGTCAGGTCCGCGGCGGGCGCGGCGGGCTCTTCGATGCGGGACACGGCTCCAGGATAACGGTCGATCCTGGCTCGATTTGGCGTGCCCGAGTCACGCCTGGTAGTGTCATTCCTCGGCGCGGAGAGCGAAACTCCGGCCGAACGGAACGCACCTCTAGCTCAATCGGCAGAGCAACTGACTCTTAATCAGTGGGTTCTGGGTTCAAGTCCCAGGGGGTGCACCAGCACAGAAAGTCCCCTCTCGCCCGTGTGGTGTGGAGGGGATTTTCATTTCTCAGATCCGGGTTCTGCGCAATCCCTCCGCCTCCTCGATGGCGCTCGGCATGATGGGACCAGCCCCGTCTCCAACGGCGGCGCGTGACCCGGGAGGTTTCCATGGCCGACGACGAGATGTGGGATGTCACCGACATCCAGGGCACACCGACCGGAACCCTCCACCGGCGCGGGGACGGCCCTGTGCCGGCCGGGTTGTTCCACGTCGTGGCATCCGTCTGTCTGGTGTCGTCCACCGGCCGCGTGCTGATGAGCCTGCGCGCCGCGGCCAAGGACTACCCCTTGGCGTGGGAGTTCCCCGCCGGCAGCGCATTGCGCGGAGAGACCAGCCGCACCGGCGCCGTCCGGGAACTCGCGGAAGAGACGGGGATGGTGCTGGCCCCCGACGACCTGGTCTTGGTGGGTCGCGTCGTCGAAGAAAGAGCCCTGTTCGACCTCTGGGTCGGCCGTGTCGACGGGGAGCCCGCGCCCGTGCCGGATCCGGAGGAGGTCCAGGATGCCGAGTGGGTCACCCTCGACGTCGTGCACCAGCGCTGGAAGGACGGGGTGTTCGCGACACCGTGGAACGCCCGGTTCGATCAGCTGTGGGACACGCTGGGGGAACGGGTGCGAGAGGAGTGCCAGGTCGGCGCCGCCAAAGATCAGAACGGCGGCGGATCCACCTCGATGTCGTGACCCAGGGGTGAGCGCCACCTCAGGTCGACATCGCCGGGGTTTTTGAGCGGTTCCCATTTCGTCTCGTGGCGGAGGCGGTGGTGGTGGCGGCACTCGGGTTCGAGGTTGTCGTGGTCGGTGGCCCCGCCGTCGGCCCACGCGGTGAGGTGATCGATGTCGCAGTCGCGGGCGGGGCGGGCGCATCCCGGGAAGACGCACGTCGGCGAGGTGACGCCGAGCCAGCGCCGGAGTGCGGTCGTCACTCGGTATCTGGTGCGATCGAGGGCGAGCGGAACCCCCGTGACCGGGTGGGTGAGAACGCGGATCCACGACGACGCCTCTCCGGCGAGTCTTCGTGCCGTGTCGAGATCGATCGGGCCGTACCCGTCGAGGGTGGCTGGGGTGTCGTCGCGGCCGAGGAGGGTGAGGGCGGGAACGGTCACGACGACGGTGGGGCGGCCGGAGCCGAACGCCCTCGAGTCCCCTGCTGTGGGAGCCGGCGCCGCCGCGGGACGCTCCGCGACCGATCCACCCGCGAGCAGATCCGCTAGCGCATCGGCTCTCAGTTGCGCCAGCGTGCGCTCTTCGCCGTCTGCCGTCGCCAGATGCCGCGCGGCGCGGTCCAGGCGTGTCATGGCGGCGTGCGCCCTGTCGGCCGGAAGCAAGGCTGTCAGTGTCGCCATGCCATCGAGCTCGGCGGTCAGCCACACCCCGCGGTCGCGGGCCGCGCGGCGATGCCGCTCCTCGATCGACTCGGCGTGGACCTTCTCGCGTAGCGCGCGAGCGGCGGTGTCGAAACTCGACGGCGTCAGACGCTCGGCGCGCTCGGTGGCGCCGGTGTCGAACGCGGTCCAGGCCTCGCGGTCATCGGGGAGGGAGTCGGCGAGCCGGGCGATCCTGATCGCGTGGCTCTCGGAGATCCGTCCGTCGAGGAACGCCCGCCAGGCCAGGCTGCACCGTGCCTGCAGCGTCCGGGCGTGGCCGACCCGCGTGCGGACCGTCTGCTCGGCCAGACGCAGGTGAACGGCGATCTCTGCGGCGGCGGCGCGCTCCGCGAGGTCGGCACGGTCGCGCCGCACGGCGGCCACTGACCGCCCGCGAGAGTCCTCCCACGCGTGATCCAGGGTGGGATCGGGACCGACCCACGGGTCGGGATCGGCAACGGCGCGGTCGAGGATCAGCGTCATGAGCTGGTATTCCTCGGCGGTGTGCTGGCGACGGCGGATGGCGACCGCGACGAGGGTGTGCACGAGGTCGATGGGACGAGCGTCGGCTTCGGACTCGGAAACCGCAGCGGCGTCCTCGCCGGGGGAGTCGAGGTCGTGGCTCACCGGCCACGGAGTGCTGTCGTCGGAGAACAGCTCGTTCCAGTCCGGCTCGGACTGTCCCTCTTCGATCGCGCGGATCTCATCGGCCCAGGCCCGGAGCTCGTCGTCGCTCGGAGGAGGCGCCAGGAACACGGCGGGCACGAGCGCAGCATCCGGTGTCGACCGGTGCGATGCGGGGGTCGGGCTCGTCATACGAGCACGGTATCGAGGACCTCCGACATCAGGAGGAACCGCCGGTCGAGGGCGAAATCGAGCAAGTAGCGCCCACCCACGCGAAAGCGCCGGGCGCCGACAAGACGATCCGAACGGTTCGTCCTGCCGGCACCCGGCGCGAGGAGAGGTGACGCCGACGCCTTACGCCGCATCCCCCACGAGAACAGCTGCGCCCTCGTCGGCGGCATCCGGGTGTGCTCCGTCGACGTGTGCGAGCAGACGCCGACCGAAGAGGATGCAGGCGGCGGCGATCACGACCGACACCGCGGCCATCACGTAGGGCACTCCGGCGCCGTACGCGTGCCAGAGCAGCGCGGCGAGCGGGGGAGCGACCGCCCCGCCCAGGAAGCGCACGGCCGAGTAGGCCGACGACGCGACCGAGCGCGGGAGGTCGGTGGCTTCCATGACCGCTTCGGTCAGCGCGGTGTTCACGACGCCCAGCACGAGACCGCCCACGATGATGCACACGACCAGAGCGACGGCCGACGACACGATGAACGCGGCGACGAGCAGGTCGAGGGCCAGCAGGGGCAGGGCGATCAGCAGGACCGTCGTCAGCCGCAGGCGGCGCAGCAGCAGAGGGGCGACCCAGACGCTCGTGATCGCCAGGCCCACGCCCCATCCGAAGAAGGTCAGGCCGATGCCCATCGCCCCGAACCCGAGGGGGAACGGCGAGAACGCGAGCAGCGTGAAGAAGCCCATGTTGTAGAACAGCGCGGTCGCCGCGAGGATCGCGAGCGCCGGACGGCCGAGGGCACGGAACGGGGCACTGAAGGGGAGCGGGGTGCGCGCGGGCTGGGGGCCGCGCAGAAGGACCGCCACCGCGAGGAACGCGATCGCCATCAGGACGACGACGCCGAAGAACGGCCCGCGCCAGCTGACCTCACCCAGGATGCCGCCGAGCAGCGGCCCCACGGCGATGCCGAGGCCCAGCGCGGCTTCGTAGAGGATGATCGCGGCCGAGCTCCCGCCGGATGCCGCGCCCACGATGGTCGCCAGCGCGGTGGAGATGAACAGGGCGTTGCCCAGACCCCATCCGGCGCGGAAGCCGATCACGGCGTCGACGCTGCCGCTGATGGCGCAGAAGAAGGCGAACACGACGATCAAACCGAGACCGACGAGCAGGGTCGCCTTGGCGCCGATGCGGCTCGAGATCCAGCTGGTGATGAGCATCGCCAGGCCGGTCACGACGAGGTAGCTGGTGAACAGCAGCTCCGTCTCGACCGGGGTGGCCTTCAGGGAGTCCGCGATGGCGGGGAGGATCGGGTCGACGAGACCGATGCCCATGAAGGCGACGACGCACGCGAAGGCGACGGCCCAGACCTGCGCGGGTTGTTTCCAGACGCTGGGCGCCTTGCTGACTGCTGCGGTTCCGGCACTCACCGGACCACCTCCTGTTCTTCTGCGGATTCCGTGGGGACTCCGCGGTCTTCGGTGGGGTCGGCGGCGCCATCGTCGTCGGGGGTTCGATCGTCAGTGGTTTCGTTTCGACCCGCGGGAGTCGGCGCCATTCCCACGCGCAGTGAGAGCGCGGAGGCGGCGACGCTCACGGCATCCCACTCCTTCTCGGAGAGGTCGGCCACGTGCGGCGCAAGGGCCGCGCGGAACTGCTCGTACCACCCGGCCAGCGCGTCGAGGCCCTTCGCCGTGGCGGCGATCACGCTGACGCGCGAGTCGTCGGGCAGGCGGCGGCGCTCGACGAGTCCCGCGGCGTCCATCTGGTGGACGAGTCGGGTCATGCCGGGCTGTGTCACGCGGCTGAGGGTCGCGAGGTCGCCGAGGCGCTGGGGGCCGTGGTCGCGCAGGAGAGTCAGCGTGCGCCACTGCGCGGCGGGGGCGTCGGTCTGGGTGTCGAGAGCCGCGACGCGGGTGAGGGCGTGCACCGCGAGCAAAAGCGTCTGCAGGTCGTCGTGGCGGGTCATATGTGGAAGTATACCCCCGGTATATACCGTGGGTATCTATTTCGAGGGATTCAGCGAGACGCGATGCGCGTCGACAACTGGTGCGCGTGCGCGAGAAGGATCCGTCCGAGCTCCGCGAGGCGCTCGCCGCCGAAGCGGAACTCCACCCCGGTCAGGCTGAGAGCCCACTGCGGGTCGCCCGCGCGCGTGAACACGGCCGCGCCGAGCCCGTAGCTCCCCTCCACGATGAGCCCCGGATTCACCGCGTATCCACGTGCCTGCGTGTCGCGGATCCGCCCGCGCAGACGGGTGGGGGAGTGCGACGCCCCCCATTTCTCGGGAAGTTCCGGATGCCGCTCGAGATACGCATCCACCTCGCTCGACGGCAGGAACGCCAGGATCGCCAACCCCGCCGAGGCCACCCCGAGGGGAAAGCGCACCCCCTCCGACAGCACGAACGAGCGGATCGGGAAGCTCCCGTCCTCGCGCACCAGGCACACCGTCTCGTCGCCCCGCCGTACCGACAGGAACGCGCTCTCCTCGGTTCGGACCGCCAGGGAGCGCACGATGTCGCGCGCGGTCGAGGTGATGTCGAATCGGGATGCCGCCACACTCCCCATCAGATAGAGCTCCGGCCCCGGTAGCCAGTGACCGGTCGGCTCGTCGCGGTCGACGAGCCCCTCGGCGCGAAGCGCGCTGAGGAGGCGGTGCGCGGTCGGTCGCGTGAGATCGGCGTCGCGCGCGAGGTCGCCGACCGACGCGCCGGTCTCGCCCGCGGCCGTCACGAGGCGCAAGAGCCGGGCCGCCCGCGAGATGGCCTGGGCGCCGGGAACGGATCGCGATGCAGTGTCCACGATGTGGACGCTAAGCCCCACGTCATCCACATGACAAGAGCGCGGTCGACTCGGCGGGCCCGAACAGCGCACCGTAGGAGGACGAAACGAAGGAGTTCGCGTGATCGACAAGACCGTCGCCTCGGCCGCCGAGGCCGTCGCCGACATCACCGACGGAGCGTCTCTCGCCGTCGGCGGGTTCGGCCTGTCCGGCAACCCCATCGCCCTCATCGAGGCCCTTCTCGCCCAGGGGACCCGCGACCTGTCGGTCGTGTCGAACAACTGCGGCGTCGACGACTGGGGGCTCGGCATCCTGCTCGGCGCCGGTCGCATCCGCAAGATGACCTCGTCGTACGTCGGAGAGAACAAGGAGTTCGAGCGGCAGTTCCTCTCGGGCGAACTCGAGCTCGAGCTCACCCCGCAGGGCACCCTCGCCGAGAAGCTGCGGGCCGGCGGCTCGGGCATCGCGGCCTTCTACACCCAGACCGGTGTCGGCACCCAGGTCGCCGAGGGCGGACTGCCGCGTCGCTACGACGGGGCCGGCGGCATCGCCGTCGCCTCCCCGGTCAAGGACGTCCGCACCTTCGAGGTGAACGGCGAGCAGCGCGAGTTCGTGCTCGAAGAGGCCATCACCACCGACTTCTCGCTCGTGCACGCCCACACGGGCGACCGGCACGGCAACCTCGTGTTCCGAAAGGCCGCGCGCGCCTTCAACCCCCTCGCCGCGATGGCCGGCCGCACCTGCATCGTGCAGGTCGAGCACCTCGTCGAGCCCGGTGACCTCGACCCGGACGCCGTTCACCTCCCCGGCGTGTACGTCCACCGCATCGTCGAGGTCGGCCCCGACGTCCCCAAGCGCATCGAGAAGCGCACCGTGAGTGAGGAGACCCGCTGATGGTTCTGTCCCGCACCGAGATGGCCGCCCGCGCCGCCCGCGAGCTCGCCGACGGCTCGTACGTCAACCTCGGCATCGGCCTGCCGACCCTCGTGCCCAACTACGTGCCCGACGCGGTCACGGTCGTGCTGCAGTCCGAGAACGGCATCCTCGGCGTCGGTCCCTACCCGACCGAGGACGCGGTGGACGCCGACCTCATCAACGCCGGCAAAGAGACCGTGACCACCCTCCCGGGGTCGGCGTTCTTCGACTCGGCCCTGAGCTTCGGGATGATCCGCGGGGGCAAGATCGACGCCGCCATCCTCGGGGCGATGCAGGTGTCGGCATCCGGAGATCTGGCGAACTGGATGATCCCCGGAAAGATGGTCAAGGGCCCCGGGGGAGCGATGGACCTCGTCCACGGCGCCGCCCGCGTGATCGTGCTCATGGAGCACGTCGCCCGCGACGGCTCACCGAAGATCGTCGACGAGTGCTCGTTGCCGCTCACCGGCCGCGGCGTCGTCGACCGGATCATCACCGACCTCGCCGTGATCGATGTGACGGAGGATGGACTCGTGCTCGTCGAGCTCGCCCCCGGGGTGAGCGTCGACGAGGTGCGGGCCGCCACCGAGCCCGAGCTGACCGTCCGACTCGCTGAGGAGCAGCACGCATGAACGCACAGAAAGACGTCGTCATCGTCGCCGCCGCCCGCACCCCGCAGGGCCGACTGAAGGGGCAGCTCGCCCCGTTAACCGCCGTGCAGCTCGGGGCGGCCGCCATCCGCGGGGCGCTCGAGCACGGCGGCATCCCCGCCGACGCCGTCGATGCGGTGCTCGTGGGCCACGTGCTGCAGGCCGGAGCGGGGCAGAACGCCGCGCGCCAGGCCGCGATCGAAGCGGGCATCGGTTGGGACGTGCACTCCGCCACCATCAACAAGGTCTGCCTGTCGGGTCTCACCGCGATCATCGACGCGGCACGCATGCTGCGCCTGGGAGACGCGACGGTGGTCGTCGCCGCGGGCATGGAGTCGATGACCCGTGCCCCGCACCTGCTGATGAACTCGCGCGACGGCTACGCCTACGGCTCCGTCGAGGTGCTCGACCACATGGCGTACGACGGCCTCACCGACGCGTACGACCGCGAGAGCATGGGCGCCTCGACCGAGCGCGCGAACGCCCGGTACGAGGTCACGCGCGAAGCTCAGGATGCCGTGGCCGCCCGCTCCCACCAGCGCGCCGCCGCCGCGCAGGCGGACGGGATCTTCGACGCCGAGATCGTCCCGGTGTCGATCCCGCAGCGGAAGGGCGACCCCGTGGTCGTCTCGGCCGACGAGGGCATCCGCGCCGACACGACGGTCGAGACGCTCGCGAAGCTGCGTCCCGCCTTCGCCGAGGGCGGCTCGATCACCGCGGGAAACGCCTCGCAGATCTCCGACGGCGCCTCCGCGGTGGTCGTCACCACCCGCGCGATCGCCGACGAGCGCGGGTGGGACGTGCTCGCCGTAGTCGGGGCCGCAGGTCAGGTCGCCGGCCCCGACAACTCCCTGCACGCCCAGCCCGCCCGCGCGATCGCGAAAGCGCTCGAGAAGCAGGGCATCGCGGCATCCGACCTCGACCTCATCGAGATCAACGAGGCCTTCGGCGCCGTGGTCGCGCGGTCGCAGGCCGAGCTGGGCGTTTCCGGCGAGGTCGTCAACCCGCACGGCGGCGGCATCGCGATCGGGCACCCCATCGGCGCCTCGGGCAACCGTCTCGTCGTCCACGCGGTGCACGAACTCGTCCGTCGCGGCCGCGGGACGGCCGCGGTGGCGCTCTGCGGTGGCGGCGGTCAGGGCGACGCGTTGATCCTCACCCGGTAGGGCCGGCCCGAAACGAACGGATGCCGCGACCTCGAGGCCGCGGCATCCGTGAGGTCTCCGTGGGTCAGCGCGCGAGACGCTTCTTGAACAGCTTCTCCTGCTTCTTCGAGACGGGGGAGTCCCCCGAGATCACGCGACCCCGACGTGCGCGGCGCGTGTCGACGACCGCGCCGATCGCGAGCGCGAGAGTGATGCCCCAGCTCAGCCACGCCAGCGCCGTGCGCCAGGTGAACGGCTCGTCGTTCTTGAGACCGCGCAGGAGCGTGACGCCGCCGGTGATGGCGCTGAGAAGACCGGTTCCGAAGATGTACTGCCGCATGAGCCCAACCTATCGAGCGGTGTGATCCGGCGCCGCACCTTGACAGCGAAGCGCGACCGGACCGAGCGCGAGACGCACGTATCGCATCCCGTCCACCCCCGTGCGCGGATCGGGCCCGCTGTTAGCCTGAGGACGATCCCCGAGGAGGACCTGTGACCCAGGCCGATTTCGTCGTCGTCGCCAACCGACTGCCCGTCGATCGCACCCCCGACGGCGAGGGGTGGCGACGCTCACCCGGCGGTCTCGTCACCGCTCTCGAACCCGTCATGCGTCGCGCCGAAGGCGCCTGGGTCGGATGGGCCGGTCAAGCCGATGCCACCGTCGACCCCTTCGACTTCGAGGGCACGCACCTCGTTCCCGTGACCCTGTCGGCGTCCGACGTGCAGCTCTACTACGAGGGCTTCTCGAACGACACCATCTGGCCGCTGTACCACGACGTCATCGCCGCGCCGACGTACAAGCGCGCGTGGTGGGACGCCTACGTGAAGGTGAACGAACGCTTCGCCCGCGCCGCCGCCGACGTGACCGCCGAGGGCGGCATCGTGTGGGTGCAGGACTACCAGCTCCAGCTCGTCCCCAAACTGCTGCGCGAGCTGCGCCCCGACCTCACGATCGGGTACTTCCACCACATCCCGTTCCCCGCCTACGGCCTGTACTCGCAGCTGCCCTGGCGCAAGCAGGTGCTCGAGGGACTTCTCGGCGCCGACGTCATCGGATTCCAGCGGGTGGCCGACGCCGGCAACTTCGCCCGGGCCGTGCGGCGACAGCTGCGGTACGAGACCAAGGCCAGCGGCATCCTGGTGCCCGACTCCCAGGGCGGCACGCGCGTCGCCCTTGCGAAGGCGTTCCCCATCTCGATCGACGCCGAGTCGTACATCGAGCTCGCGCAGAAGCCCGAGATCCAGCAGCGCGCCAAAGAGATCCGCGAGGGGCTCGGCAATCCGCGCAAGATTCTCCTGGGCGTCGACCGCCTCGACTACACCAAGGGCATCCGCCACCGCCTGAAAGCGTGGGGTGAACTGCTCGAAGACGGCCGTGCCACCGTCGAGGACGCCACCCTCGTGCAGGTGGCGAGCCCGAGCCGCGAGCGCGTCGACGCCTACGTGCAGCTGCGCGACGAGATCGAGATGACCGTCGGGCGCATCAACGGCGATTACGACACCACCACGCACACGGCCATCCGCTACCTGCACCAGTCGTACCCGCGCGAAGAGATGGTCGCCCTCTTCCTCGCTGCCGACGTCATGCTCGTCACCGCGCTCCGCGACGGCATGAACCTCGTCGCCAAGGAGTACGTCGCCAGCCGCATCGACAACCGCGGCGTGCTCGTGCTGAGCGAGTTCGCGGGAGCCGCCGACGAGATGGGCAGCGCCCTGCTCATCAACCCGCACGACATCGACGGGCTGAAGGACCAGATCCTGCGCGCGATCGACATGCCCGCCGCCGAGCAGGGCCGCCGCATGCGGGCCCTGCGCAAACGCGTGCGCGATCACGACGTCGAGGACTGGTCGCGGGAGTTCCTCGAGGCGCTCTCGGTCTTCCACGAGAAATCGTCGAGCGCCGCCGCCGCCGAGGTGGTCGAACACGACGACGGTTCGGTCCCCGAGCGCGAGCCCATCGACGAAACGGATGCCGAGTGACCGCCGCAGACGCGACGGTCGAGGCCGTCGCCACCACCGACACGCTTCTCATCGCCCTCGATTTTGACGGCACGCTCTCGCCGCTCGTCGACGAGCCGATGTCGGCGCGGATGACCCCGGGTGCGCGGGCCGCGGTCGACGCCCTCGCGGTGCTTCCGCGCACGGTCGTCGCCCTGGTGTCGGGGCGCTCGCTCGGGCACCTGCGCGAGATCGCCGAGCACGACGACTCCTCGCCCATCTGGCTCGCGGGCTCGCACGGCGCCCAGTTCTGGGTGCCCGGTGCGGGGATCGAAGAGACAGGCGACGACGCCGCCGACCTCGAGCTGCGGGATGAGCTGCAGAAAGAGGTCCTCGAGCGCACGGCTGACATGGCGGGTGTGTGGATCGAGCCCAAGGAGTACGGTCTCGGCGTCCACACGCGCACCGCGGACGCCGCGACCGCTCGGGCCGCCCGTGCTCTCGTCGACGAGATGCTCGCCGATCGAGCGCCCTCGTGGCGGCGTCGCACCGGCCACGACATCCTCGAGTTCTCGTTCCGACATGAGGGCAAGGACTCCGCCGTGGCGCGCTTGCGCGAGCGCGTCGGGGCGACGGCCGTGCTGTTCGCGGGCGACGACGTCACCGATGAAGATGCCCTGAGCTCCCTGGATGCCGGTGACCTCGGCGTGCGCGTGGGCGGGGGAGACACCGCGGCGACGCTCCGCGTGGACGACATCGACGCGTTCGTCGCGGTGTTGGAGGATGTGGCGCGCCTGCGTCGTGCGCACGTCGACTGACCCGACGCCACCTCGACGATCCGCGTTCGCGCGGAAGTCGATGCGGCCGGCACCGGGCGCGGGGTTCACGAGCGCCGATTAATCGAGCGTTCACGGCCTGCGGAGCATCGGGTGTCGTACCCGCGCAATAGACTTCGAGAATGCCCGCACCGCAGAATCCGAACACCGGCGAATTCGACATCAAGCCCCGCAGTCGCGTCGTCACCGATGGCATCGAAGCCACCACGTCGCGCGGAATGCTCCGCGCCGTCGGCATGGGTGACGAGGATTGGGACAAGCCCCAGATCGGCATCGCGTCGAGCTGGAACGAGATCACGCCCTGCAACCTCAGCCTCGACCGCCTCGCGCAGGGCGCGAAAGAGGGCGTGCACGCCGGCGGCGGGTACCCGCTGCAGTTCGGCACGATCTCCGTCTCCGACGGCATCTCGATGGGCCACGAGGGCATGCACTTCTCGCTCGTGTCGCGCGAGGTCATCGCCGACAGCGTCGAGACCGTGATGATGGCCGAGCGCCTCGACGGCTCCGTGCTGCTCGCCGGCTGCGACAAGTCGATCCCCGGCATGCTCATGGCATCCGCTCGCCTCGACCTCTCGAGCGTCTTCCTCTACGCCGGCTCCATCGCCCCGGGCTGGGTCAAGCTCAGCGACGGCACCGAGAAGGACGTCACGATCATCGACTCGTTCGAGGCCGTGGGCGCGTGCCTCGCGGGCAAGATGAGCGAGGCCGACCTCAAGCGCATCGAGTGCGCGATCGCCCCGGGTGAGGGCGCGTGCGGTGGCATGTACACCGCCAACACCATGGCGTCCGTCGCCGAGGCCCTCGGCCTCAGCCTCCCCGGCTCCGCAGCCCCGCCCTCGGCCGACCGCCGCCGCGACTACTTCGCCCACCGCTCGGGCGAGGCCGTGGTCAACCTGCTGCGCCAGGGCATCACCACGCGCGACATCCTCACCAAAGAGGCGTTCGAGAACGCCATCGCCCTCGCCATGGCGCTCGGCGGCTCGACCAACGTCGTGCTGCACCTGCTCGCCATCGCGAACGAGGCCGAGGTCGAGCTCAACCTGCACGACTTCAACCGCATCGGCGACCGCACGCCCCACGTGGCCGACATGAAACCCTTCGGCCAGTACGTCATGAACGACGTCGACCGTCACGGCGGCATCCCGGTCATCATGAAGGCCATGCTCGACGAGGGGCTGCTGCACGGTGATGCGCTCACCGTCACGGGCAAGACCCTCGCCGAGAACCTCGCGGATCTGAACCCCGACCCGGTCGACGGCAAGGTCATCCACTCGTTCAACGACCCGATCCACGCGACCGGCGGCATCACGATCCTGCACGGCTCGATGGCCCCTGAGGGCGCCGTGGTGAAGTCGGCCGGCTTCGACGGGAACGTCTTCGAAGGCCCCGCCCGCGTGTTCGAGCGCGAGCGCGGCGCGATGGACGCCCTCGAGGCGGGCGAGATCGCCGCCGGCGACGTCGTGGTCATCCGCTACGAGGGTCCCAAGGGCGGTCCGGGCATGCGCGAGATGCTCGCGATCACCGCGGCCATCAAGGGCGCGGGCCTCGGAAAAGATGTACTACTGTTGACGGACGGACGATTCTCAGGCGGCACAACCGGCCTGTGCATCGGCCACATAGCTCCCGAAGCGGTGGACGCAGGTCCCATCGCCTTCGTGCGCGATGGTGATCTGATACGGGTCGATATCGCCGCTCGCACTCTCGACTTGATCGTCGATGACGCCGAGCTGAGTTCCCGCCGCGAAGGCTGGGAACCGCTTCCCCCGCGCTATACCCGTGGCGTTCTGGCCAAGTACTCCAAGCTCGTGCACTCCGCCGCGGAGGGCGCGGTCACGGGCTGACGGCCGTCCCCCTTCTCACCTTTCTCCCGGTTCTCGAGGTACTCCCATGTCCATCGATTCCTCCACGGCAGCCATTCCCCGGCCGCCCGCCCGCACCGCTCCGGCGCCCGTGATGACGGGTGCGCAGGCGGTCGTCCGCTCGCTCGACCTGCTCGGCGTCACCGACGTGTTCGGTCTGCCGGGCGGGGCGATCATGCCCGTCTACGACCCGCTCATGGACGACGAGCACGTGCGCCACATCCTCGTGCGCCACGAGCAGGGCGCCGGTCACGCGGCCGAGGGCTACGCCGCCGCCTCGGGCAAGGTCGGCGTCGCCATCGCGACGTCGGGCCCTGGGGCGACCAACCTCGTCACCGCGATCGCCGACGCCTACATGGACTCGGTGCCGCTGGTCTGCATCACCGGCCAGGTGTTCTCGACCCTCATGGGAACGGATGCCTTCCAGGAAGCCGACATCGTCGGCATCACGATGCCGATCACCAAGCACTCGTTCCTGGTGAAGACCGCCGAAGAGATCCCCGGCGCGATCGCCGCGGCCTTCGAGATCGCCTCGACCGGTCGCCCCGGTCCCGTGCTCGTCGACATCACCAAGGACGCCCAGCAGGCCGAAGCGCCGTTCGTCTGGCCGCCCAAGGTCGAGCTCCCCGGCTACCGCCCGGTGACCAAAGCGCACGGCAAGCAGATCCAGGCCGCGGCCCAGCTGCTCGCCACCGCCAAGAAGCCCGTGCTGTACGTGGGCGGCGGCACGATCCGCGCGAACGCCTCGGCCGAGCTGAAGGTGCTCGCCGAAGCGACCGGTGCGCCCGTGGTCACCACGCTCATGGCGCGCGGCGCGTTCCCCGACTCGCACGAGCAGCACCTCGGCATGCCGGGCATGCACGGCACCGTTCCCGCGGTGCTCGCCCTGCAAGAGAGCGACCTGATCGTCTCGCTCGGCGCGCGCTTCGACGACCGCGTGACCGGCAAGGCGGCGCTGTTCGCCCCGCACGCGCAGGTGGTGCACGTCGACATCGACCCCGCCGAGATCTCGAAGATCCGCACGGCCGATGTGCCGATCGTGGGCGACCTGAAGGACGTGCTCGTCGACCTCGACGCCGCCTTCCGTGCCGTCGACGCCGAGCAGCCCCACGACTACACCGAGTGGTGGACCTACCTGAACGGGCTCCGCGAGGAGTTCCCGCTCGGCTACACGCCCACCACCGATGGTCTGCTTTCGCCGCAGTACGTGATTCAGCGCATCGGCGAGATGACCGGCCCCGAGGGCGTTTACGCCTCGGGCGTGGGCCAACACCAGATGTGGGCCGCGCAGTTCATCAAGTACGAGCGCCCGAACGCGTGGCTCAACTCCGGCGGTGCCGGCACCATGGGCTACGCGGTGCCCGCGGCCATGGGCGCCAAGGTGGCCCAGCCCGAGCGCGCCGTGTGGGCGATCGACGGCGACGGCTGCTTCCAGATGACCAACCAGGAGCTCGCGACCTGCGTCATCAACGACATCCCGATCAAGGTCGCGATCATCAACAACTCCTCGCTCGGCATGGTGCGCCAGTGGCAGACGCTGTTCTTCGACGGCCGCCACTCGAACACCGACCTGAACACGGGACACGGCACCCGCCGCATCCCCGACTTCGTCAAGCTGGCCGAGGCGTACGGATGCCTGGCGATCCGCGTCGAGAAAGAAGACGAGATCGACGCGGCCATCCAGCTCGCGCTCGACACGAACGACCGCCCGGTCGTGATCGATTTCGTCGTGAGCGCCGACGCCATGGTCTGGCCGATGGTCCCGCAGGGCGTCAGCAACAGCTACGTCCAGTACGCGCGCGACCACTCGCCCACCTTTAACGAGCAGGAGGACTGAGATGTCCCGCCACGTTCTGAGCCTCCTCGTCGAGGACAAGCCCGGTCTGCTCACGCGCGTCGCGGGCCTGTTCGCCCGCCGCGGCTTCAACATCGAATCGCTCGCCGTGGGTGTCACCGAGGTGCCGGGCCTCTCGCGCATCACGGTCGTCGTCGACGTCGAGGGTCTGCCGCTCGAGCAGGTGACCAAGCAGCTGAACAAGCTGATCAACGTCATCAAGATCGTCGAGCTCGACCCCGCCAGCTCCGTCCAGCGCGAGCACGTCCTGGTCAAGGTGCGCGCCGACAACGCGAGCCGCTCCAACGTGCTCGAGGTCGTGAACCTCTTCCGCGCGTCGGTCGTCGACTACGCCCCCGACGCCATCGTGATCGAGATCACCGGCGACTCGGGCAAGGTTGCGGCCTTCCTCAAGGCGATCGAGCCCTTCGGTGTCAAGGAGCTCGCGCAGTCGGGCCTGCTCGCCGTCGGTCGCGGCGGCAAGAGCATCACCGAGCGCGTTCTGCGCGGCTGAATCTTCCCTTCTTCCATTCACCAGCGGCCCCTGAGCGGGGGCCACGATTCAAGGAGAAACATCCTCATGGCAGAGATCTTCTACGACGACGACGCCGACCTCTCGATTATCCAGGGTAAGAAGGTCGCGATCGTCGGCTACGGCTCGCAGGGTCACGCCCACGCGCAGAACCTGCGCGACTCGGGTGTCGAGGTCGTCATCGCGCTCAAGGACGGCTCCAAGTCGGCCGCCAAGGCGCAGGAAGACGGCTTCGAGGTCAAGAACGTGGCGGATGCCGCCGAGTGGGCCGACCTGATCATGATCCTGGCGCCCGACCAGCACCAGCGTTCGATCTTCGCCGACTCGATCAAGGACAAGCTCACCGAGGGCAAGACGCTCGCCTTCGCGCACGGCTTCAACATCCGCTTCGGCTACATCGACGCCCCCGAGGGTGTCGACGTGATCCTCGTCGCCCCCAAGGCTCCCGGTCACACCGTGCGTCGCGAGTACGTCGCGGGCCGCGGCATCCCCGACATCATCGCCGTCGAGCGCGACGCCTCGGGCTCGGCCTGGGACACCGCCCTGTCGTACGCCAAGGCCATCGGCGGCACCCGCGCCGGCGTCATCAAGACGACCTTCACCGAAGAGACCGAGACCGACCTGTTCGGCGAGCAGGCCGTGCTCTGCGGCGGAATGAGCCACCTCGTGCAGGCCGGCTTCGAGACCCTCGTCGAGGCGGGCTACCAGCCGCAGATCGCGTACTTCGAGGTGCTGCACGAGCTCAAGCTCATCGTCGACCTCATGTGGGAGGGCGGCATCGCCAAGCAGCGCTGGTCGATCTCCGACACCGCCGAGTACGGCGACTACGTCTCGGGTCCCCGCGTCATCTCGTCCGACGTCAAGGCCAGCATGAAGGCCGTCCTCAGCGACATCCAGTCGGGTGCCTTCGCTGAGCGCTTCATCGCCGACCAGGACAAGGGCGCCCCCGAGTTCCTCGAGCTCCGCGAGAAGGAGCAGGGTCACCCCATCGAGGCGACCGGCAAGGAGCTGCGCGGCCTCTTCGCGTGGAAGCAGCAGGACACCGACTACGTCGAGGGTTCCGCCGCGCGCTGATCCTCTCGTCGAACGCCCCGGAACCTCGCGGTTCCGGGGCGTTCGACGTTTCGGCGGGGCGCGGCCCGGCGGCGGGGGAGCGCCGCTACCGTGGAGCCGTGAGCACTCCGCGCGATGACGACGCCCTGTCCTGGGGCGGTGACGACGACCCCACCCTCGACGTCGGCGAGAAGCACGCGCCGACCCCCGTCCCCGGCGGCGAGGTCGAGGCCGAGCCGATCGAGCCCCTGCAGCCTGCCGCGGCGCCGGTCACCCGGCATCCCGAGCCCGTCCGCTCCGAGCCGGTCGCGGTCGACGACGTCGACGATGAGGACCCGGATGCCGCCCACGCGGCGCCCCTCGGAAACGTGGGTCTCGTGGGGATCGGCATGGTGGCGGCGACGTTCCTGCTCTTCGCGATCGGCTGGCTTCTCGCGGGACTGCGGCTGAACGGCCTCGGTCTTCCCATTCCGTCGGTGACGGTGATCGCCCTGACGATCGGCGCGGCGCTCGCCCCGGTCGTGTGGTTCGTCGCCGTGCTCGCTCTCACGCGCAGCTGGCGCACGTGGCAGCGCTTCCTGCTGCTGATCGTGGGGATCGTGCTTCTCGTTCCCTGGCCGTTCCTGTCGTTGGGAGCCTTCGCATGAGCACTCCCGTTCGCACCCGCCACCTGCCGACGTGGCTTCTCGTCACGATCGCGGGACTCTTCGGCCTGTTCTACGCGTACGTCGTGTGGAGCTCGGTCGCGCTGCTGATCCAGCAGGTCAACGGCCCCCTGGGGCTCAACGGTCTGGGCTGGTTCGTGTACATCCTTCCCATCGTGTTCCCGCTCGTCGCGTTCGGTGTGGCCTTCGCGATCGGCCAGCGGCGAAGGGCGGGCGAGCTCGCGATCGCCCTCCTCGCGGGGCTGACGCTCTCCGCCGCGTTCTGGCTCGCGATCGTGGGTTACGGCACCACCTCGTACGGCCTGTACGGCGGCTGAGGACGAGGGTCCCGGCATCCGGGGTCCCGTTCTGCTCGCGCGCGGCGTTGTCCTCCGCGAGAAAGCATCTCGCTGACATTTCGGCGTCTCGCTGACGTGGGCTCTGTCATGTCTCAGGACTTTGGTGACAGTTCTGCCTCAGGACATCGGTGACACTTTCGGGGTGTGTGATGGTGACACTTCGGCGGCTCTGATGAGGGTGTGAGCCGAAATGAGCCTGTCGATCCCCGTGTCCGTCTCGCGATCGTGCGGTGGCCAGCGGATGCTCCGCGTGGGGCTGTGTCGACGTTCTGCGCGGAGGAAGGCATCTCCCGGAAGACGTTCTACGCGATCCGTTCCCGGGTGATGGCCGAGGGTGAGGCCCAGGCGTTGGAGCCGCGTTCGCGGCGCCCGAGGTCGAGTCCGTCCGCGCTGGCGGATGCGGTGAA
>NZ_FNJN01000006.1 GCF_900104345.1 Microbacterium testaceum StLB037 | reverse complement strand
CCTCATCAGAGCCGCCGAAGTGTCACCATCACACACCCCGAAAGTGTCACCGATGTCCTGAGGCAGAACTGTCACCAAAGTCCTGAGACATGACATCCTGCAGCGAATGTGTCAGCGAGATGCAGTCTCAGCGCCGCGTCGCGACCGCCACTTCCTCAGCGCCCGCGCACACCCAGATCGGCGGATGCCGCACCCTCGAGCCGCGTGCCGTCCGGCGCGTAGCGCGAGCCGTCGACGGGGCTGTCCCAGGAGCGTTCCGCGTCGTTCCAGGTGAGCGGGGCCGGGGCGACCACCGCGCGCGTCTGTCCCTCGATCGTCGAGACCGCCGCGGTCCGGAGCCCCTGCCGCGACACCAGACCGGCGCCCTCGGCTGGCCGCTTCACCGGCGCCGGAGCCGCCGCAGCGAACGCCCCCGCGGCCACGCCGACGCGCCGTCCCGCCTCGCCGATCCCCCGGCCGAGGTCGGCGGGAACGGTCATGCGGGTGCCGATCGTGCGCATCCACTGCGGGCGGTCTCTGCGCGAGACCCCGCGGATCTCGTCGGTCAACCGCATCGCGGCGGCGGGGCCGTTGGTCAGCCCCCACCCTGCGTATCCGGTGGCGAAGCGGAGGCGTCCGAGGCCCCTCGGCATCCCTCCGACGAAGGGCACGAGGTTGTGCGATTGGTAGTCCTGGCCCGACCAGCGGGCGAGCTCGGCGCCGACCGGCAGCGTGCGACGGGCCCAGGCGGCGAGGCCTTCGGCGAGAGCGACTTCCGAGGGGGCGGAGCCGACCGGATGCCGTGCCCCGGTCACCAGCAGAACACCGCGTCCGAACGAGGACGGTGCCGCGACGACGCTGCGGCCGTCGGCGCCGACCTCGCTCCACATGCCGCCGGGGGCCTCGGCATCCCCCTCCATCTCGAACGCGATCGCCCACGAACGCAGCGCGCGCGTCTTGAGATCGTAGAGGCCGCGGCGTGCGATGGGCGTGCCGGTGGCGAGCACGACGGTGTCGCCCAAGATCGTGCCGTGGTCGGTG
Source organism: Microbacterium testaceum StLB037 (assembly GCF_900104345.1). Classification (GTDB taxonomy): domain Bacteria; phylum Actinomycetota; class Actinomycetes; order Actinomycetales; family Microbacteriaceae; genus Microbacterium; species Microbacterium testaceum_A. The sequence continues at coordinate 248,538 of NZ_FNJN01000006.1, read as the reverse complement.
TCGACGCGACCGGTGGGGAGGGCGTGGACGTCGGTCACGCGCACGCAAGTGTGCAGCGTCGCCCCGGCCGCGAGGGCTGCTTCGGCGAGCGTGCGCGAGAGCGCCGCGGGGTCGAGGGCGAGCTGGTCGTCGAGGGCGAGGGCTCGCACGGGCGTGCGACCGCCGAGGTCGGAGGGGGCGTCTTCGCGGACGGAAAGCCCCGCCTCGCGCGCGGCGTCGCGCACCGCGTCGATCGCCGAATCGGTGGCGATGCCCCGACCGAACGTGAAGGCGGTGCGCCGGTCGGCGGCGGCACCGGCGCGCTCGGCGAGCCACTCCTGCCCCGCGCGATTCGCGTCTACGTAGGCCTTCACGAGCCCGGCGGGGTGATGCGCGCGGAGCGCCGCGAGGGTCGTCCCCTGCAGAAGGGATGCCATCCCCACCGACGCCCCGGTCGCCCCCTGACCTACCTCGCCGGTGTCGACCAGGGCGACGTCGACTCCCGCTTCGGCGAGCATCACCGCGGTCGAGAGACCGGTGATCCCCGCCCCGACGACGACCACGTCGTGCCGCGCGTCGGGTTCGAACGGCGTCCCGTCGACGGACGTCTGGTCGCGGTGCCACAGGGAGGAGGTCATGCGTTCATCCCATCGCGGGCGCGGGGGTCTCGGCATCCGGTTGCCTCCATCGCCCGGATCGTCTACTCCCGCGTGAGGGGTCGAAAACGGTCGCCTGGGAATGCTCTCGGCGACACTTCTCGACCTCTCACGCGCGCGAAGGCGGGCCGCGGATAGGCTCGGGGCGTGACCGACAGCGCCGCCCCCTCGAGCCGGACGGCCGTCGTGTCCGCCGCGATCGACCTGTTCGTCGAGCACGGCTACGACCAGACCTCGGTCGAGCAGATCGCGCAGGCGGCGGGAGTGTCGCGGTCGACGTTCTTCCGGCAGTTCGGCGGGAAAGAAGACGTCGTCTTCGCCGACCACGAGGTGCTGCTCACCGAGACGCGCGCGTACCTCGCGCAGCCGCACGACGACCCGTGGGCGGCCGTATGCGAGGCGTCGGTGCGGGTGTTCCGGCACTTCGCCGCCGACCCCGAGGTCGCCCGGCGCCGCTACGCGATCGTGCGGCAGATCCCGGGCCTGCGCGACCGCGAGATCGTCACGGTGTTCCGCTACGAACGTCTCTTCGACGAATACCTGCGCGAGGCGCTCCCCGGTCTCGACCCGCTGGATGCCGTCGGCTTCGCGGCCTCGGTCACGGCGGTGCACAACCACGTGCTGCGGCGGCTGATGCGGGGTGCGCGGGTGCCGGCATCCACTCTTCGTCGCGCCCTCGACGACGTGCTGCGCCGCTACGGTGTGCACCCCGACGGGGACGAAGCGGCCGGAGACGACCTGATCGTCGCCGCGTTCCCGCGGCGTATGCCCGCGGCGGAGGTCACGCGGCGGCTGCGCGGGGCGCTCGGGGACTGAGCTCGGGGCGCGGCGCTCGGGGCTGAGCGCGGGGGTGCGGCCGCTCGCTCGACCGCCCGGCCTGACCGTTGAGTGTCCAAGACACTCGGGCGCCTCCGAAAATCGTCCGCGCGTTCTGGACACTCATCGCGTGATGAGCCACCAGAATGGCGTGACACCGAGTACCAACATGCGCGATACTGGGACCCATGACCATCGACGCCGATGCCCGCACGCTCCCCGGTGAGCGCGTCGCCCGCTACGACCTGCTCGGTCGCCGCGACACCGACTACTACGCGGTGTTCGCCGACATCCCCGACGCCGACCGCGCCGTGTGGGACACCGCCAAGGCCTTCGCCGACGAGGTCGGCACGCGCATGCAGGGCGAATGGGATGCCGCGAGCTACCCGATCGACCTCGTGAAGCGCATGGGCGAGCTCGAGCTGTTCACCGATGGCATCGAGCACGACGAGCTGCCGTACACCTCACCCCTGGCCGCGGGCCTGGTCAACATGGAGATCTCGCGCCACGACGGCTCCCTCGCCACCGCCCTCGCCGTGCAGGGCGGACTCGCGCTGCGGACGCTCGCGTTCTACGGCTCGGCCGAGCAGCAGCAGCGCTGGCTGAAGCCCCTCGCCGACGGAACCGTGCTGGGCGCCTTCGCGCTGACCGAGCCCGACCACGGCTCCGACTCCGTCTCGCTCGAGACCACCGCGACGCGCACTGACGACGGCTGGTCGCTCAGCGGCACGAAGAAGTGGATCGGCAACGGCGCCTCGGGCGGCATCACCTTCGTGTGGGCCCGCGTCGAGAACGAAGGAGGCGACGACCACGGCAACGTGCGGTGCTTCCTCGTCGAGCAGGACACCCCCGGCTACACGGGCACCGTCATCACCGGAAAGGTGTCGCTGCGCGGCATCCACCAGGCTCACATCGCGATGGACGGCGTGCGTCTTCGCGCGGATGCCGTGCTGCCCGGCAGCCACACCTTCAAGGATGCGTCGGTTGTACTCTTCGCGACGCGTTCGGGTGTGGCCTGGTCGGCGCTCGGCCACGCGACCGCCTGCTACGAGATCGCGCGGACGTATGCCACCGAGCGCATGCAGTTCGGAAAGCCCCTCGCGAAGTTCCAGATGGTGCAGGAACGCCTCGCACAGATGCTCGACGAGCTCACCGCGATGCAGCTGTACTGCCGTCGTCTCGCCGACCTCGAGTCGTCGGGCGGCCTGCGTCCCACTCAGGCGTCGCTGGCGAAGTACCACAACACCCGCGCCGCGCGCCGGGTCGCCGCGATCGCCCGCGACCTTCTGGGCGGTAACGGCATCCTGCTCGAGAACGGCGTGATGCAGCACATGGCCGACATCGAGGCGATCCACACCTACGAGGGCACCGAGAGCGTCCAGGCGCTGCTGCTCGGCCGCGACATCACGGGCATGAGCGCGTTCGTCTGATCCCGGATGCCGGGTGACCGGCGGCCGACTCCACTCAATGACGTCGCGCGCGTTCGGTCCCGGATGCCGTGGCCGGACTGAGCGGGACCGCGCGGGCCTGCGGCCCGCGGAACGCCGGGGATCCCGGCATCCGTCGCCCTATCCGCCCCCGGGATGGCGCGCAACCTCCGCACCCATGTCGGAGGCCCCCGCTACCTTGTGAGCATGGGCCTGTTCTCTCGTCACCCCGCGCCGCGCGACGCCGTCAACTCCGTCGCGCAGGCCGTCCAGACTCCGCCGAAGAGCCTCTGGGCCGACGGGTTCGGCCGGCTCGCGGTGCGGGCCGTGCAGATCATCGTCGTCGTGGTGCTCGTCGCGGGGATCATCTGGGGCATCCAGCAGGTGACGCTCGTCATCATCCCGCTGGTACTCGCGCTCATCTTCGCCTCCGCCTTCGGCCCGGTCACGATGTGGATGCGCCGCAAGGGCGTGCCCTCGGTCATCGCGACGCTGCTCACTCTGCTCGCCGTTGTCGTCGTGCTCGCCGCGCTCGGTTGGCTGGTCGCCAACGCCGTCATCAACCAGTGGGACTACCTCAGCTCGCAGGCTGTTCAGGGCTTCGAGCAGGCCCAGGACTGGTACCACACGCTGCCCTTCGCGATCTCTCAAGACCAGGTCAACCAGGCGATCCAGGGCATTCAGGGCTTCGTCACGAGCTCGTCCTTCGGCACCGGTGCACTCGCCGGCGTGAGTGCGATCGCCTCGTTCGTGACGGGCTTCGTGCTGATGGTCGTCATCCTCTTCTTCTTCCTCAAAGACGGCCCCCGCATGTGGGAGTTCGTCCTGCGTCCGTTCCACGGCAGCGACTACGAGCGGGCCCGTCGCATCGGCGACAAGACGGTTACCGTCCTCGGCTCGTACGTGCGCGGCACGGCGTCCGTCGCCGCCGTCGATGCGATCGGCATCGGCATCGGCCTCGCGATCCTGCAGGTGCCGCTCGCGCTGCCGCTGGCCGTGCTCGTCTTCCTGCTCGCGTTCATCCCGATCGTGGGTGCGGTCACCGCCGGCATCCTGGCCGCGCTCGTCGCGCTGGTCACCAACGGTCCGATCGTGGCCCTCATCGTCGTCGGAATCGTCGTGCTCGTGAACCAGCTCGAGGGCAACTTCCTCCAGCCGGTGCTCATGGGTCGCTCGATGAAGCTGCACTCGTTCGTCGTGCTCGTCGTGTTGGCCGGTGGTACCGCGATCGGCGGCATCCTCGGCACACTGCTGGCCGTGCCGCTGACCGCCGTGGTGTGGGGCATCATCACCGTCTGGAACGGCCCCGACAAGCCGGCCGAGTGGGCGCGCCGCAAGAAGCGTAAAGATCCCGTCCCCCTGTCGGGTAACGAGAGCTGACGCCCGTGCCGTACGACATCCCGGCGCCGATGCTGGCGAAGTCCGTTCCCGAGGTGCCCGAGCACGCGAAGATCGAGGGCGGCTTCAGCTACGAGCCCAAGTGGGACGGCTTTCGCGCCCTCATCTCGTGGGACGGCACCGATGTCGAGATCGGCAGCCGCGGCGCCAAGCCGCTCACCCGGTACTTCCCCGAGCTCGTCGCGGCGTTCGCCGAGCTGCTGCCTGAGCCGTGCCTGATCGACGGCGAGGTCGTCGTGGCTCGTGGCGCCGAGGGCGAGCAGCGCCTCGACTGGGAGGCCCTGTCGCAGCGTATCCACCCCGCGGCCTCGCGAGTGAACATGCTCGCCGAAGAGACCCCCGCCATGTTCATCGCGTTCGACCTGCTCGCCCGCGGCGACCGCGACCTGCAGGACGAGCCGTTCTCGGAGCGGCGGGCGCAGCTCGAAGACCTGTTGGGTGCCGTGCCGCATCCCGTGCACGTCACGCGCACGACCGACGACCCCGACCTCGCCCGCCGCTGGCTCGCGGAGTTCGAGGGCGCCGGCCTCGACGGCGTGATCGCCAAGCCCCTCGCCCAGCCCTACGCGCCGAACAAGCGCACGATGTTTAAGATCAAGCACGCCCGCACCGCCGACGTGGTCGCCCTCGGGTACCGCATCCACAAGTCCGGGGAGGGCGTGGGTTCACTACTCGTCGGCCTCTACGACGACGAAGGCCGTCTGCACGGCGTCGGCGGCGTCTCGGCGTGGACCGACAAGCGGCGCAAAGAACTGATCGACGAACTCGCGCCTCTGGTCGAGCGCGACGCCGACGGCGAGGCGGTGGTCGGCGAGACCGACCGCTCGCGCTTCTCGGCGTCGAAGGACGTGTCGTTCGTGCGGCTGCGCCCCGAGCTCGTGCTCGAGGTGCGCTACGACCAGCTCGAGGGCATGCGCTTCCGCCACACCGTGCAGTTCGACCGCTGGCGCCCCGACCGGGACGCGCGCTCCTGCACCTTCGCCCAGCTCGAGACCGTCACCTCGTACGACCTGGGCGACGTGCTCGACTGAGACCGGCTGCTCGTCGAGCTGGCGGTGCGGTCGGGGTATGGCATCCGCCGTGCCCCCGCCTGTCGCTGCCGCGCGCCGCGCGCGTCACGAGAACAGGGGATGCCACCGGAACAGGCCGAAACCGGCGCAACCGTCCTGCTCTCACGGCAGTGTCCTGTTCTGGTGACGGCGACCGCGGGCGCTACCCCGCGGCATCCGCCTCCCGTGCCGCCCGGCGGGCGATCACCACGACGCCCGCCGCAGCCCCGGCGAACATGGCGGCGAGGATCGCCCACCCGCCCGTCCCGAGGTCGATCGCCGTCAGCGTCACGACGGCGGGCGCGATCATCGCCCCCACCGCGTACCCCGTGCCGTAGACGCCCTGGTAGCTGCCCATACGCTCCTGCGGGGCGAGGTCGAAGCTCAGGCTCCAGCCCGCGGCGCTCGACATGATCTCGGCGAGCGAGTGCACGACGGCAGCCGCCAGAAGCACCACGATCACCAGCGTTGCGGGCCCCCAGCCTTCTCCCCCGACCCATCCGGCGCCCGCCCACAGCGCGCAGGCCGCGACCATGAGCCATCCGGCTCGCGTCATCGCGCGTCCCGCGCCGGCGAAGGTTCCGGTGCCGCGGCTCATCCGCACCTGCAGCAGCACGACGACGATCGTGTTGACCAACAGGAGCGGGCTCACCACCACGTCGGCGGCGATCGTGTGCGACACGACCCACAACGGCACACCGATTTCGAAGACCCCGAACTGGATGCCGAAGACCCCCATCAGAGCGGTCAGCCACAGGAAACGCGGGTCGCGGTAGGGACTCCGGCCCGCCGCGGCGGGGGCCGTCGAGTCAGGTGCCGTGACCACGACGTCGACGCGCGCCGGGTCCAGGCCGGCGACGAGCACCGCGGAGGCCAGGAAGAGCGACCCGGCGAGAGTCATCGTCAGGTGGAAGGCGAAAGGTGTCCCGAGGGCGAGGGGAATGGCCGCGACCGCCGTACCCACACCGATGCCGATGTTGGTCACGGTCCGCATCGTGGCGCGGATCCGCACGCGATCCTCGCCGCGGAACGCGCGGCCGACCACGGCGGAGCGCACGCTTCCGCCGCCCTGCTGGGCGAGCAACACGAGCGACGCGACGACAACGAGCGTGGGCAGATCGCGCACGAAGAGGTAGCCGATGAGGGCGCTCCCCTGCACGACGTGCAGCACGACGAGCATCGTCCGCGCGCTGAAGCGATCGGACAGGTGCCCGAAGACGAGCGAGCTCACGACACCGACCGCGCCGGCGATCGTGAGGCCAATTCCGACCGTGACCGGCTCGAGGCCGACGATGAGCGTGAGGTAAAGCGTGGTGAGGGTGAAGAACGCGCCGCGACCGAGGGTGTCGACCAGGGTGACTGTCAGCAGACGTCGGAGCGTCTTGTCCGTCTGCACGAGGGTTCTCAGGGGGACGGTGGGGATCGTGCTGGTCACGTCTCCATTGATCCAGGCACGGCCGAGTCGTTCAATCGATGTAGCGTGGGGCTTCATGATCCGATACGAGTTGGACGCCGCCGACATCTCGGCGATCCGCTTCGGCATCTCGCCGTTGTCCGAACTCGGGCTCAGTCTGCGCGCGCTCTCACAGCCCGACGGCTTTCCGCTGCAGCGCCCGTGGCTCGAGCGGATCGCGTCGGTGCGTCCCCTGCTCGATCTCGAGGTGCTGCTCGCGCTCGTCAACGACCGCAAGTGGACCGCCGACTTCGTGAACCCTCGGCCGGCTTCTCCGCTGACCTCTCTCGATGACGAGCTGACCGCGCTCGGACGGATCACCCGCGCCCACTTCACGACCGACCTCGAGCGCGTGCACGGAGAGGTGCCCACGGTGTTCCGGGGCCGACACGACCTGGTCATCGCCCGCCTGCAACGCGCCCTCGCCACCACGTGGGACCTGTGCTTCGCCCCGCACTGGGCGCGCATGAGCACCGTGCTGCGCGCCGACATCGCCTACCGCGGCCGCATCGCCGCCCAGGCCGGGATGGGCACCGTCCTCAACGGACTCTCGGATGCCGCCCGCTACGACGGCCGCCACCTCGACGTGCGGCTGTGGAACCCCGAGATCCGCCGTCGCCCGGTGCGCGGCGACGGGCTCACTCTCGTCCCCTCGATCTTCACGGTCCGCGTCTCGACGCCCATCGACGACGACCTGCCGCCGACGGTGATGTACCCGGCCCGCGGCCAGGGGGCGATGTGGTCGACGAGCGGGCAGCCCGCGCCGGACGCCGTGTCCGACCTGCTCGGGCGGACGCGCGCCACCTTGCTCGCGGCCCTGGGCGAGCCGGCATCCTCCACCGATCTCGCCCTGCAACTGGGCGTCTCGACCTCCGCGATCAATCAGCACCTGCGCGTGATGGAGCGCGCCGGGCTCCTGAACCGAGCGCGCTACGGCCGCGCGGTGCTGTACTACCGCAGCGCCGCGGGCGATGCGTTGACGCCCTAGGCCTCCGGGTTCTTCGCCCGAGACGGCTGCACGCGCGGGGGCTCCCCCGGCATCTTCGGGAACTCGGGCGGGAACGGCAGCTCCCCCAGACCGTTGTCGAGGTCACGCTGCCACCACTCCAGCAGGGTGTCGATGCGTCCGGGCTTGTCAGCGAACCCCTTCCAGGGATCACCGACGGATGCCAGTCGCTCGGGGATCGAGCGCACGGTGAACGCGAGCGGGTCGAGGTCGTCGAGCTCGTCCCAGGCCACCGGCGTCGACACCGTCGCGGTCGAAAGCGCCCGCGGTGAATACGCCCCGGCCATGGTGCGGTCGCGGTTCGCCTGGTTGAAGTCGACGAAGATCCGCTCGCCGCGCTCTTCCTTCCACCAGTTGGTGGTCACGGCATCCGGCATCCGTCGCTCCAGCTCGCGTGCCGCGGCGATGACCGCGTGCCGCACGTCGAGGAACTCGTGCGTCGGCTCGATCGGGCAGAACACGTGCAGGCCGCGGTTGCCACTGGTCTTGATCCAGGGCTCGAGCCCCGCCTCGCGCAGCACAGCGCGCAGCTCGTGAGCGGCGGTGACGGCCTCGGCGATGCCCGTTCCCGGCTGCGGGTCGAGATCGATACGCAGCTCGATCGGGTGGTCGGGATCGGTCGCGAGTGAGGCCCACGGGTGGAACACGATGGTGTTCATCTGCGCCGCCCACACCGCCGACGCGATCTCGCCGAGGAAGAGCTGCGGATGCCGGCGCCCGCTGTTGTACGTCACGGTCACGGCCTCGACGAAAGCGGGCGCACCCTTCGGCGGGTTCTTCGAGAAGAAGGCCTCGCCGCCGACACCCTCGGGAAAGCGCTCGAGCGACACCGGCCGGTGCCCGTTCGCGGCGATGAAGGGGTCGGCGACGGCGATGAGGTACTCGGCGAGCTCGCGCTTGGTGATCCCGACCTCGGGCCACAGCACGCGGTCGGGGTTCGAGATGCCCACCTCGCGCTCGCCCTCGGGTCCCGGAACGGTCAGCGTGATGCGGGGGGATGCCATGACCCGACGCTAGTGCGCGGGCCGGGGCCGTGTCTGCCCCGTTGCGGGCATTCGGGCGGGGCTCCGCTTCTGCGGGGTGTCACTGCCGTGGGGAACCCCTGCCGTGGGGCACCCCTGCCGTGGGGCGCCGCGGCCGTTCCGGGGCACGTTTCGTGGCCCCGGGGCGCGAGAAGTGGCCCCGGGGCGCGAGAAGTGGCCCCGGGGCCACGTACGCACAGCACCGACGCCCCGCGGCGGGCGTGTCCAGCCCGAGCCGCGGCATCCGCCCCGGTCTTACGCTCGATACATGACTTCCGCCGCCGCCCGCTCCGCCCTCGACATCGCCGACTGGCGCCGCCGCGTGTTCGCGCTGTACGACGCCGTGCGCGAAGCCGACGATCCCGAAGACGCTCACGAGCTCTGGCGGATCGAGCGCGACGCGCTGTTCGCCGATCACCCGGCCACTCCCCTGCTTCCGGAACAGCGCGAGGGCTTCGTCGGGCTGCCGCTGGCGCCGTACGACGCCGCGTGGCGGTTCGAGGTCCCGCTGCTCGACGCCGACGAGGCGTCGTTCGTCGCCACGACCGGCACCGACGGCGAGGTCGGGTTCGAACGCATCGGTCGCGTCGAGCTCCCCGACACCGGCTCGCTCGATGTGTGGCGGCTCACCTCGTACGGCGGAGGGTTGTTCGTCCCGGTGCGGGATGCCGCGGCCGGACGCCCCGGCGGCACGTACGGCGGCGGGCGCTACCTGCTCGACACCATCAAGGGCGCCGACCTCGGCCGCGGCACCGCCCCTGACACCCTCGTCATCGACTTCAACTTCGCGTACAACCCGTCGTGCGCCTACGACCCGATGTGGGCGTGCCCGCTGGCCCCGGCCGGCAACGTCCTGCCCGTCGCGGTGCCGGTCGGCGAGTTGTACGGGGTCTGACACGGACGACGGCGGGCCGCCCCGAGAGGGAGCGGCCCGCCGTCGTTCGTGTCTTAGGCGGTGGGTTCGGCGCCCTCTTGCGCGAGGGCGATCACGGGTGCGAGCTCGTCGCGGTCGATGCGCATCCACGGTCCCGCCGGGTCGATCAGGATGCCGGTGAGCCCGGTGTCCCCGGCCAGCGCCTTCGCGAGCTGGTCGCGCTTGATGGGCAGAGGCTGGTCACCGCGACCGAGGGCGAGCAGTTCGAGCGGGTGCGTGAACACCTCGAGGAAACGCTCGCCTGTCGCCGAGCGCGACTCGGCGACGCCGATCGGGCCGCCCTCTTCGGAGCGGTTCACGCCGATCCACAGCGGAGCCTCGGCGACGATCGCGTCGACGATGGTGGATGCCGTCGAGTCGTCGCGGGTCTCGCACAGGGCCGTCTTGATGCGGAGTTCGGGGTCGACTTCGGCGACCATGCGCTCGAGCAGCGCCTTGGGGAGCACCGCGCGATTCGCGCCCGACGCGGGGTCGAGGATGATGCCCGCGTAGGGACCGGCGAGCACGTGACGCAGCAGGGCCATGACCGGCTGCCCCATCGCCGAGGTGTCGCGGTCGCCATCGGCGTCGACGCTGGCGCGCAGCGCCAGTCCACCGCTGTAGGCGAGCACGAGCTGCTCGTCGCCGTTGTTGGCCACCGCGAGCGGCAGGTCTTTGCCCTCGGCCAGCAGCGCGCGGGCGTCGCCCTTCACCCGCAGGAAGACGTGCCCCTGCAGCAGCTGACGCGCGATGTTGAGCAGCTGAGCGGGCTCGGGCTGCCCCTCGATCTCAGCGAGAGCGTTGCCGAGCAGCACGTTGTCGCGCAGCCCCGGCACCGTCTCGGGCGCCTCGGGGGCTTCCATCGCGCCGGGCTGACGCGCCGAAGGGCGAGCAGCGACGGGCGGGGTCGACGACGGTTCGGGGGTGTCGGGGCCGGCACCCACACCACGGAACGACGACATCGAGATGCCGACGGTGGGGGCGGCCTCGGCCGAAACCTCCGGGGCCGGAGCGGCGTCGCTCGGGCCTGCGGGATCGACGGGCTGTTCGCCCGGCTCGATCGTGGTGTCGGGCCGGTCGACCGATGCGTCGTCGGAGTCGGACTTCTTGCGGCGCGAGAAGAGAGCCATTGTTTCAGCCTAGCCGGGGCGCTCCCCCGCCCGGTCCGCCGGGCGCGCATCGTGGGGTCGGCAGATGCGGCCCGTGGAACTGACGGGGCGCCCACGACGCGGGCTCGGCGGGCTCCGATTCACCTTTGGGGCGGGATCCGTAGCTTGGGGCAGCATTTTCACGCCCCAATCGACAGGACACGCCCCAAACCGAGAATCTCATCGCCCGCGGCCTTGTCCCACCTGCGTCGCGACCACCCCACACGAGCGAACCGCGGCTATGGGGCGCCGCACGTGCAACGGGGTGCACCGCGCACGCCCCGGTGCACGGAACGCGCCCCGAACCGCCCGCGCGCTCGGAAAACCGCTCGCACACGGGAGACCCCGGCGCCCGCCGCCCAACCCAGCGCCCGGCGCCCAGCGCCCGCCGCCCAACCCAGCGCCCGGCGCCCAGCCAGCGCCCGGGGCTCAGCCGAGCGCCCGGCGCCCGGCGCCCAGCCCAGCGCCCCGAACCGCCTCACGCGCTCGGAAAACCGCTCGCACGCGGGAGACCCCGGCGCCCGCCGCCCAACCCAGCGCCCGGCGCCCAGCCAGCGCCCGGGGCTCAGCCGAGCGCCCGGCGCCCGGCGCCCAGCCCAGCGCCCGCCGCCTACAGCTTGGTGATCGGCGCGATCTTGACGAGCAGCTTCTTCGGGCCGACGGTGTCGAAGCGCACGTGCGCGACGCGCTTCGCGCCCTCGCCGGTGACGGCATCCACTCGGCCCTCACCGAAGTCGTCGTGCCGGATGCGGTCACCCGACGCCAGCTGCATGTCGCCGTTGTCGCGGACCTTGGCCGGGATGCGGTTGGGGAACTTGCTCGGATCGGCCGGCGCCCGCTTGGGCAGCGGCACCAGTTCGTCTCCGTACCGGCTTCCGCCCCCGGGCTGGCCGGGGCGGCGTCCGCCGCGGGCGTTGAGCGCGCGCGACTGCGAGCCGCCACGGCCGTTGACGTCGCCCGGCGACTGCCGCCAGTCGATGAGGTCGGCGGGGATCTCCTGCAGGAACCGGCTGGGCATGGCCACCGTGACCTCGCCGAACTGCGCTCGAGTCATCGCGAGCGAGAGGTGCAGGCGCTTGCGGGCGCGCGTGATGCCGACGTAGAACAGCCGCCGCTCCTCTTGCGGACCGCCCGGCTCGTTCGCCGAGATGCGGTGCGGCAGCAGATCTTCTTCGACGCCGGTGAGGAACACCGCGTCGTACTCGAGGCCCTTCGCCGTGTGCAGCGTCATGAGCGACACCGAGCCCGACGCGTCGTCGAGATCGTCGGCGTCGGCGACGAGGGTGACCTCGGTCAAGAAGTCGATGATCGTGCCCTCGGGGTTGTTGCGCGCGAACTCGCGGGTCACGGCGACGAGCTCGTCGAGGTTCTCGAGGCGAGCCTCGTCTTGCGGGTCTTTGCTGGCGCGCAGGGCGTCGAAGTATCCGCTCTTGTTCAGCAGCAGCGTGAGGCCTTCGGTGACCGAGGTGGAGGGGGCGAGCTCTCCGGATGCCGGAAGCATGATCGCCGTGGCCTCGGTCAGCACCGCGTCGAGCTGATCGATGGCCTTCTGCAGCTTCGGGCCGACGCCGATCTGAGCCGAGTTGGCGAGGGCATCGCGGAACGTGATTCCGTGCTCGGCGGCGTATCGCGCAATGGCCGTCTCAGTGACGTCGCCGATGCCGCGGCGCGGGCGGTTGAGGATGCGGCGCAGCGCCATGGAGTCGGCGGGGTTCGCGACGGCGATGAGGTACGCGAGCGCGTCTTTGATCTCGGCGCGCTCGTAGAACTTGGTGCCGCCCATGATCTTGTAGGGCACCGCGGAACGGATGAAGATCTCTTCGAGCGCACGGGACTGCGAGTTGGTGCGGTAGAACACCGCGACGCCGGAGTACGGCAGCCCCTTCTTGTGCAGCGCCTCGATCTCGTCGGCGACGAACTGCGCCTCGTCGTGCTGCGAGTACCCGGTGAACCCGATGATCGGGTCGCCCGCGCCGACGTCGGTCCAGAGCTTCTTGTCTTTACGGTCGAAGTTGTTCGAGATGACCGCGTTCGCCGCCGAGAGGATGTTCTGCGTCGAACGGTAGTTCTGCTCGAGCAGCACGACCTTGGCGCCCGGGTAGTCGCGCTCGAACTCGCTGATGTTGCGGATGTCGGCACCGCGGAACGCGTAGATCGACTGGTCGGAGTCGCCGACGACGGTCAGCGAAGCGGCGTCTTCGCCCGCGGGCTCGGCGTCGAAGATCATCATGCCGCCGGACGAGAACGGCTCGGCATCCGATCCCGGAGGCCGCGTGAGCTCGTGGATGAGCGCGTACTGCGCGTGGTTGGTGTCCTGGTACTCGTCGACGAGGATGTGGCGGAACCGCTTGCGATAGCGGTCGGCGACCTGCGGGAACGCCCGGAACAGGTAGACCGTCTGCGCGATGAGGTCGTCGAAGTCGAACGCGTTGGCCCGCTGCAGCTCGCGCTGGTACGAGCCGAAGATCTCGACGAACACACGCTCGGCGGGGTCGCTCATGTTCGCGGACCGCGCGTAGGACTCGGCATCCGCCAGCTCGTTCTTCAGCTTCGAGATGCGGCTCTGCGTGCCGGCGGGGGTGAGCCCGAACGAGTCGCCCTCGTGCTCCTTGACGAGGCGCTTGATGAGCGCGCGGGAATCGCCGGAGTCGTAGATCGTGAACGACTTGGTGAAACCGAACTGCTCGGCCTCTCGCCGCAGGATGCGCACGCACGCCGAGTGGAACGTCGAGATCCACATGCCGTCGGCCTTCTGCCCGATCAGCTGGTGCACGCGCTCGCGCATCTCGCCGGCGGCCTTGTTGGTGAAGGTGATCGCGAGGATCTGGCTGGGATACGCCTCGCGCGTGCGCAGCAGCGACGCGATGCGACGCGTGAGCACGCTCGTCTTGCCGGAGCCGGCGCCCGCGACGATGAGCAGCGCCTGGCCGCGATAGGTCACGGCCTCGCGCTGCGGACCGTTCAGCCCCTCGAGGAGGTCGGCGTCGGGTCGGGATGCCGACGGTCCGGGACCGTCGACGATGAGGGGCGTGGAGGCGTCGGTCATGGCGTGGTCAAGTCTAGGCGGGGCCTCCGACATCGGCCCCGTCGAAGGCCACGCCCGCGGGTCCTCGGCGTGCAACCGTGGACCCGGGGCCGCGGATCGCGCCCCGGGGCCACGAACGACGCCCCGGGACCGGCCACCGGCCCCCGCACCCCAGCTCTTCGGCCCCTGCGGACGCCTCAGCTGCGCGCTTCGCCCGCCGCACCCGACGACAGCAGCGACTGGGCGCGCGAGAAGTGTTCGGCATCCACCGTCACGTCCCAGCGCTCGGCTTCGAAGCCCTGCACCGACGAGAAGTCGCGGCGCCCTCCCGTGAACGAGTGCCCGACGAAGCCGAAGACCGCGCCCCACACCGCTCCGAGCACGAGGCCCAGGAGCACGAACCCGAGGAACCCTCCGACGCTCAGCAGACCGATGAGGACGCCGATCATGAGGCCGAACCACGCACCCGAGGCGGCACCGAGACCCGCGGCGCGGCCGCGCGTGAGGCGTCCGGTCACCTGCTCGACGATGCGCACACCCGTTCCCACGATCGCGGTGTGCTCGACCGGGAAGCCGGCATCGGACAGGCGGTCGACGGCGGCCTGCGCCCCGGTGTAGTCGCTGAAGCTCGAGAGGACGCGGCGCTCGGGCGTGGCACGGGTGATGTCGGACATGGCGGGTTCCTTCCCTCGGTGACCCCACGCTAACGACGCCGCCCGCACCGCGCGGGGCGGTTGCGCGCGGCCCGGGCCCCGGTTAGCGCCGAAGAGTCACACCCCGGATGCCGTTCAGCCAATACCGCGATGATGGATCCATGCGGCTGATCCTCAACGTCCTCTGGCTCGTGCTCTCGGGCTTCTGGCTCTTCCTCGGCTATCTCGCCGCGGGGATCGTCCTGTGCGTCCTCATCCTCACGATCCCGTGGGGGATCGCGTCCTTCCGCATCGGGCTGTACGCCCTGTGGCCGTTCGGCCGCGAGATCGTCGCGAAGCGGTCGGCCGGCGTCGGCTCGTTCCTCGGGAACGTGGTCTGGGTGATCCTGGCGGGCTGGTGGCTCGCCCTGGGGCACATCTTCACCGGGCTGCTGCTGTGCGTCACAATCATCGGCATCCCGCTCGGCATCGCGAACTTCAAGCTCGTTCCCGTGTCGCTCATGCCGCTCGGCAAAGAGGTGCGCGAGATCGGTCGCGGCGGACCGTTCGACCAGACGCTCGGCCGGTAGGGCTCAGCGCGCGGAGCGCACGTACACCCGGCGGGGCAGGGCGAGCAGGATGCCGACCACCGTCGCGATCCCCCCGATCACGGCCGTGACGGTCATGAGCTCGACGGGGAACACCCCGTCGCGCACCCCGGTGAAACGGGCCAGATCCCAGGGCAGGATGCCGATCTGCTCGTTCCACGAGCGCAGCGCGTCCCTCGCGCCCACCACGGCGATGGTCACCGCGGGCAGGGCGTACCCGACGCCCATGCCGGCGAGCGCGACGCCGGCCGCGCGGCGGCGACCCAGCTGCGCCGACAGCGACCAGCCGGCCACGACGAAGACCCACGCGACGAGGGCGACGGCGATCGCGAGGTAGAGGATGCGCACCCACGGTTGCGCCCAGAGCGCCTCCCAGATCCCCTCGGGACCCGACAGCGATACGGCCAGCAACGCCACCACGCAGCGCAGCACGAGCGCGCCGCCGACGGCCGCGATGATCGGCCACGGCGAGCGTCGCCCGAGAAGCAGACGCACCGCGGCGGCGAACAGGAGCCAGCCGGCCACGGCGATGGCCATTCCCCACAGCCCGTCGCGCGGAGTCTGCACCACGCGCGTGAGCACGAGCAGTCCGCCCGGCACGAGGATCATCAGCCAGCGGTCGAGCGGCAGCAGGCCGAGGCTCGATTCGCGCGCCCGCCAGGGTCGGGTCGACGCGATCCACGACGCGCGCGCGGCGGCGGCCCCGGGGCGGCGGACCAGACGGGTGCGGGCGGCGACCGCTCCGATCAGCAGCCAGACCACGCCGAGGGCCAGGAGCACGCGGGCGATCCATTCCGTCGCCGGGTCGACCGTCATCTGCTCTCGCGCGAACGGGTCGACCATCACGGCGAGAACCGTGCCGATCGCCAGGAGGATCGCGGCGACGCTGAGGGCCAGGATGCCTCGCCCCGCCGTCGTCGCCATGTCCCTACGTTACCCGTCGGATTCAGGGCTCCCGACCGGTCAGCGGTGAGCAGCGGCACGGGTGAGTTCGCGCGAGCGCCGGGGTGCCGGCATCCCTCTCCGAACAGCGATCCAGGATGCCGACACCACGCGCGCCCGCGACGGGACTCAGGCCTTGTCGTGCAAGGTCACGTGGTACCCGTCGGGGTCGGCGAAGGTGAAGGTGCGTCCGAAGGGGCCGTCGATCGGCTCCATCACGATGCGGTGCCCGTCGGCGACAAGTGCGTCGTGCATCTGCTGCACCTCGGTGCCGTGGAGCCACAGAGCGACGCCGACACCGGGCTGGGCGACCCCGGTGAGGTCGGTGCCGGGGGCGAGGTCGCGCAGCGCGAAGGCGATCGGCGCGGTGTCGAAGACGACCGCGTGGGGCGGGCCGGCGGGTGAACGGCGCAGGCCGAGGTACTTCTCGTAGAAGGCGTGCGAGGCGGCGAGATCGCGCACCTGCAGTGAGATGAAGTCGGGTCCGGTGACGGGCATGAGAGTCTCCTCGCGTGTCAGTTATCTGACACCCACTGTATGTCAGAATACTGACATGACGCAAGAGGCGATCGACCTGGACACCTCCCTGGGGTACCTCCTGAAAGAGGCGGCGAGCGCTCTGCGCGCGGCGATGGAGGACGTGCTGCGCCCCCTCGAAATGACGATCACGCACTACTCCTGCCTCGAGCTCCTCGCCCAGCGGCCGGGCCTGTCGAACTCCGAGCTCGCGCGAGGGGCCTTCGTCACCCGGCAGTCGATGAACGTCCTTCTGCAGAACCTCGAACGCGAGGGCGTCGTCGAGCGCGCCGACGCCGCCCCCGTCGGAAAAGCCCTCCCCACGCGGCTCACCGCGAAGGGGCAGCGATCCCTCGATGCGGCGAGCGCGGCCGTCCGCTCGGTGGAGAAACGCATGCTGAGCGGAATGACGGATGCCGAGCAGACGGCCGCCCTGCACGCCCTGCGGTCGATGGTGACGTCGCTGCGCAGCTGACCCACGCCGAGAGCCGGATTGTGTAACAATCCATCCATGCTTCCCGCCCTCGCGATCGTCGCCGCGGCGCTGTGCTTCTCGACCACCGGCACGGCGCAGGCTCTCGCGGGCGTCGACGCCTCTCCCCTCGCGGTCGGAGCGGCGCGGATCGTGGTGGGAGGCGGCATCCTGGGCCTTCTCGCTCTCGCCCAGCGTTCGCCCGGCCGCGCGCGCAGCGGATCCCGCGCGTCCACCGCGGCACTGATCGCCGTCGGAGCCCTCGGCGTCCTCGCGTACCAACCGCTGTTCTTCCTGGGCACGCGCGAGAACGGCGTCGCCATCGGCACGGTGGTCGCCCTCGGCTCGGCGCCCATCGCGACCGGGATCGTCGATGCCGTCCGCCTGCGCCGCGCTCCCACGCCGCGCTGGATGCTCGCGACCGCCGTCGCGCTGATCGGCGTGGTCCTCGTGTCGGGCGTGACGGGCGGCGCGACCGCTCTCGCGCCCGGCGGCCTGCTCGCTTCGGCCGGCGCGGGAATGTCGTACGCCCTCTATACGGTGTGCGGCAAAGCACTGATCGAGAGGGGGTGGAACTCCACACGGGTCATGGGAGCGGTGTTCGGCATCGCCGCCGTGGCGAGCCTTCCCGTCCTCGTCCTCGCCGGGACGTCGTGGCTGCTCACCCCGAACGGCCTGGCCCTCGCCCTCTGGCTCGGGGTCGTGACCACGGTGATCGCGTACCTGCTGTTCGGATGGGGGCTCGCCCGCCTGAGCGCCGTCACGGTATCGACCCTGACCCTCGCCGAGCCCCTCGCCGCCACGCTTCTGGGCCTGTTCGTCTTGCGCGAGCACCTCACTCTCGTGAGCGGCATCGGCCTGGCCCTCATCGCGGTGGGTCTCGCCGTGGTGTCGGCTCCGTCTCGCAGGCGTGAGGAGGTTCCGGATGCCACGGCCCGCGCGTGACACCAGTGACGGCGCCGCGGCGGGCACAGGCGAGACGCACTCGCGCCGCCGGGGAGCGCCCCTGCCCGGACCCCGCACCGCGGACGCCGTCGCCGACACGCTGCGCGCCGCGATCCTGTCGGGCGAACTCGCCCCCGGCACTCCCCTGCGCGAGGAGGAGCTCAGCGCGACCCACGGCATCTCGCGGCACACCGCCCGCACGGCGCTCGCCACCCTCACGGCCGAGCGGCTCGCCACGGCCGAGCCCTACCGCGGCGTCCGGGTGTCCCAGCTCGACGACGACGCCCTGATCGCCCTTCAGCAGTTGCGCTGCGCTCTCGAGACCGAGGCGCTGCGGATCGTGCGGGATCGCGGCATCCACCTCTCCGAGGTCGACGACGCCCTCGACGCTCTCGCCGACGCCGAGTCCGAAGGCGACTGGACAGGAACCCTCGACGCGCACGCCCGCGTGCACCTGGCGTTGGTCGCCGCGGCGGGGTCTCCGCGCATCGCCGAGGAGTACCGCCGCCTCGACGGCGAGATGCGCCTGCTTCTCACGCACGTGCGGCCCGCCTACGCTCCCGGGGCGCTGACGGCGGAACACCGCGCGTATGTCGAAGCGGCGCTCCGCGATCCCGAGCGGGTCGTGCGCGCACACCTCGAGCACTCCACGAGGGCGATCATCGACGGGCGGTCCGGGCGCTGATCGAGGCCCCACCGCCACACGGCGACACATCCCGTCACCTCGCGCAACGCCCCTTCGTCGCTCGCGCGCCCCGGGTTAGCGTGGGGGCACATCGCGGCGATCCGGGCGGTCCCGGGCCTCGGCTCATAACCGAAGGCGTGGCGGGTTCGACTCCCGCCGTCGCGTCGACACCCCTCGGCAGATCGACGGATCGCTAGGGTATATCACGGAGGTATAGCCGTGACCCGAAGCTTCGACCGCAGCCGCGCGTCGCACCTCGTGCGAGCTGCGCGCCTCGACCGCAAGATGTCTCAGGCAGATCTCGCGCGAGCGGCCGGGATGAGCCAGCCCAATGTGGCGGCCATCGAGAACGGGACGAGAAACCCCAGCGACGACGCCTTCGAGCGCCTGCTGCGGGCCGCCGACTACCGACCCAGCCTGGCCGTCGAAGAGAACGCCGAAGCGATCGTCGAGGCAGGGCGGCGGCACGGACTCCGCGACATCCGCGTCTTCGGTTCGGTGGCGACCGGCGCCGATCACTTCACGTCGGATATCGACCTTCTCGCTCGCGTCGACGCAGGACGCGGCTATTTCGACATCGCGGCCTTCACTCACACCGTGGAAGAGCTCACGGGCTTTGCCGTCGACGTGATCGTCGATGACGAGCACCGGCCTTCCTTCCTCGACTCGACGGCGTGGGCCGCCCTGTGACGGAATCCGAGTCGCAACCGGCCGCGCGCTTTCGACGCGCTCCGAGGGCGGAGCAGCCCCCTGCACCGCATGCCCAGGCGAACTTCCTCGAGAGCGTCGACGCGATCGAGTCTTTTCTCGGCCACGCGACAAGCGAAGGAAGAAGCGCGTTCCGGCGCACCTCGCCGTCGTACGCGTCCGGCTCGATGGCGATCATCCGAGCCGCAGCGCTCTTCGAGACCGACGAGTTCGCGTCATTCGTCACCGACACCCCCGCCGAGGTCGCCACCGCCCTCCGGACGATGCGCAACATCGCGTCCCATGCGGGATACCGCGCAATGAACGACGATCTCTTCTGGGTCACGCTGACGGTCGAGCTTCCCCCGCACATCGCCTCGTGGCGACGCGCGGCCGAGGACTCCCCGTCACACTGACCCGCGGCGCTCCTACGCCTCCGCCGGCAGCGTTCCACCTCGGGCGGGACGCCTCTTGCGTACTTCGCGCAGCACGATCTGCTCCGGGCACACCGTCGACAGGAAGTCGCCCACCGACAGCGCCAAGCGCTCACCCACGAGCGAGTACAGGATGCGGTTCGCGTCACGCCGCTCGGAGACGAGACCGGCTTGGCGCAGCACGCCGAGGTGCCGAGAGATCGTGGGCCCACTGGCATCGAACCGCGCCGCGATCTCACCCGCGGCCATCTCGCCGTCCTTCAGGTCTTGGAGGATCTGGCGGCGCGTGGGGTGCGCGAGAGCCGCGAAGATGTCGGATGCCGCGTCGGTCACGAATCTGAATATAGCACTGGAGCTAAATTGCGTGTAGCTTCTTCGCTAAATAGCGAAGGAGATCCGATGAGCACGCAGACCGACACCCTGGGCCGATGGACCGCGAGCAGGCGCCCCGTGGCCCCTATCCCCCGGATGGCCGCGACGATCGCACAGCGAGTGCTCGTGAACTACCGCGTCGACCCCGACGTCGCCCGGTCGCTCCTGCCCGACGGCATCCGCCCCCAGCTCGTCGACGGGAGCGCCGTCGCCGGCGTCTGCCTGATCCACCTCACCGCCTTCCGCCCCGCGTGGTTCGCTCCGGCGATCGGGCATCGCAGCCGCAACGCCGCTCACCGCATCGCGGTCGAGGGGGACACTGCCGAGGGCCCGCAGACCGGCGTCTACATCCCCCGTCGCCACAGTTCATCTCTTCTCGCACGACTGGTCGGCGGACGCGTCTTCCCCGGAACGCACGCCCCCGCGAGCGTCGACTTCCGCTCCACCGCCGACGACCTCGAGGTTCGCGTCGAGGCCGACGACCTGCGCGTCCGCGTCGCCGCGCGCCGGGGTCCCGGCATCCCGTTCCGCAGCACCCTCTTCGAGACCCTCGAGCAGTCCTCGACCTTCTTCCGGGAGGATGCCGTGGGCTGGTCGCCCACCCGCTCGGGTGCACTCGAGGGGCTCCGACTCGACACCGACGCGTGGAAGGTCGAGCCGATCGACGTCACCGCCCTCTCGTCGACCTTCTTCGACGAACTGCCCGACGGCGCCGCGCAGTTCGACCACGCCCTCCTCATGCGCGACGTGCCGACGCGGTGGAGCAGCGTTTCGACACCCGCGACGATCTCATGACTGCTGTCAGACTGGACGCATGACCTCCTCCGCGCCCCAGGATGTGCCCGTCGGCAGCGAGGGCATCCGCCTCGGCCAGTTCATGAAGTTCGCCAGCATCCTCGACTCGGGCGGAGACGTCAAAGAGGCCATCATCGACGGCTACGTCGAAGTCAACGGCGAGGTGGACCGCCGCCGCGGCCGCCAGCTGCAGGTGGGCGACGTCGTGACCTTCGAGGGACGCTCCTTCCGCGTGCAGGCCTGACGCGACCCGACATCGGCGCGATGAGCCGTCCCTCGTCACGTGACGCGGCCGCAGCTCCGCCGCAACAGCGCTTGCGCACTGTCCTCCGCTCCGGAAGCGTGACCCGCATGGACAATCGCGAGAACGCCGCCGCCGCTGAAAACTGGATCGCTCGTTACGTCCGCGCGTGGTCGACGAACGACCCGGACGAGATCCGCTCCCTTTTCACGGAGCAGGCCGAGTACCGCGACGGGCCGTCGACCCCTCCCTGGGTGGGTCGCGACGCGATCGTCGACGCGTGGCTCGCTCAGAAGGACGAACCGGGAACGTGGTCGTTCACGCACGAGCTCGTCGCGGTCGACGGCGATGTCGCCGTGATCCGCGGGTGGACGGACTACCCCAACGCCACCGCGAAGGCGAGACACTACGACAACATGATGGTCATCCGGCTCGCCGAAGACGGTCGTGCCGCGCTCTTCACCGACTGGTGGGTGGCGTCGACTCCATCCGATTCGTGAACGGATCCGTTCTGCCCACCATGTCGGTGTGTTGACCCCCTCCTTCCGCGTGCAGGCCTGACCTGGCCCACGCGAAAGGCCCGCCACCCCGACGGGGGAAGCGGGCCTCGGTGCACCCCGCGCTCGTGACACGGGAGGCCGCTCGAGCTCAGTGCTCGTCGTAGTGATCCGTGTGCAGCGCGTGACGGTGGCCGTCGTGCACGTAGTCGGCGTGGTCGTCGTGCGTCACCTTCTCGTGGCCGCAGTCGTCGCCGTGACGGTGCTCGTCGACGCCGTGCTCGGCCTTCGACTCGTGCTCGTCGTAGTGATCGCCGTGCAGCGCGTGGTGGTGCGTGCCGTGCACGTAATCGATGTGATCCCCGTGCTCGATCTTCTGGTGGCCGCAGTCGTCGCCGTGCGCGTGCTCGTCGACGGAATGCTCGGCGTGGGTGTCGGCAGTGCTCATTGTTCGTTCCCCTGATCGGTCGGTTCGGTGACGTGGGCGATCGCATCGAGCACGACGTGAGCGACGTGCTGGTCGGCGAGGGCGTAACGGATCTCTTTGCCCTCGCGTTCCGAGCTCACGAGTCCCGACTGCCGCAGGGTCCGCAGGTGCTGCGATACCAGCGGCTGCGAGAGTCCGGTGCGCTCGGCGAGCGCCCCGACTGTGAGTCGTTCGCGGCTCAGCAGCCAGACGAGCGCGAGACGCGACTCGTTGCCGAGGACCTTGAACAGCTCGGCGGCATCGTCGAGCCCGGCGATCGTGTCCACATCAGGTAGACCACCACACACATGCACGAATTGCAATGTGTATACGCTTTCGGGAACGGTTCTCGTTTCCGTTATCGCCACCCCGGGGCGATCACCCCTGCCGCCCCTTGAAGCGGGGGTTGAGCTTGTTGATCACGAACACCTTGCCGCGTCGGCGCACGACCTGCGCACCGGGCTGCTTCTTCAGGGACTTGATCGACGCGCGGACCTTCATGGCATCCTCCTTGTTGATAACTGTTCTCAATAACAAGCTAGAGTGTCCCCACTCCCCTGACAAATGAGAGGTGGATGCCATGCCCCGCACGATCGCCATCATGGGCGTGTGCGCCCCCGAGCGCCGCACCTACGCGGAACGGACCGCCGTCGCGCTGTCACGCCCCCTTCACCTGCTGCGCTACGCCGACCTGCGCGTGTCCCACGCGCTCCCCCTCCCCCGCCCGCGGGCGAACGACGCGCAGACCGTGGTCGACCTCGGCACCGACGTCGACCTGATCCACGCGATCGCGGCACGCGGCGGGTCGGAGGTCGAGGCGGTGTGCGTGGTCGACGCCCGCCACATGATCGGCGACCTCCTCGACGACGCCGCGCTGTCGGCATCCGCGAAACCCGGCGACACCCGCGGTGACATCGGCGCCCGGGCGCGCCAGGCGGCGCTGGTATTGGAACTCGCGACGCGCATCGTCTGGGTCAACTGGGAGCAGGTGCCCACGCCGGCGCTCGCCGTGCAGATGGCGCTGGCGTCGCACCTGAACCCCGCCGCCGTCGTGCGCCTGTCGCGCGACCCGCTCACCGACCTGCGCTCGGCCGCGACGCACGAGGGCGAGATCCTCGAGCGGGCGGGGTGGGTGCGTGCGTTGAACGGCGAACACGACCCGTACATGCGCGACAACCGCGTGATGACGCTCACGTACGAGCAGGTGCGGCCGTTCCACCCCGCGCGCCTCTCGGCGACCCTCGATCGCCTCGACGCCGGCGCGGCCGGCCGGCTGGTGCGCTCGGCCGGGCTCTGCCGCCTGGCATCGCGCCCCGGCATCCTGGCCCGCTGGGAACACGTCGGATCCGCGATGTGGATCGAACCGCTCGGCGCCGACGACGGCCGCATGGGCCTGGGGCAGGAGATCGTCTTCACCGGTCTCGACCTCTCGGCGCCGAAGCTCGCGCACCTCCTCGACCACGCCGTCCTGACCGACGAGGAGTTCGCCGGCGGCCCCGCGACCTGGCTCGCCTTCGCCGATCCGCTGCCGGCATGGCCGGCGGTGGAGTCATCGATCCCGGATGCCACCGACTGACCGTGTCAAGCCGGTCGCCCGCACCGCCCGGTGAGAGGAACGTGAACGCATGAGCACTCCTGACATCCCCTCCCGCCACTCCGACGATGCCCGCGCCGACTCGGCCGCCCCCACCGACGCCGTCACCGACGAGGTCCGCGAGGACGCCGCCGAGGCCGAGGAGCACGTGAACCTCGACGACCACACCGGCGACGCCCTCGACGGCGACGCCGCTCCCGCCGACGACCCCGGCTTCCCCGCCGCCGAAGGCCACGCCTGACCTCCCCCGCGCACGAGAGGGGCGCCCGTCCTGCTGCGGCAGGGGGCGCCCCTTCGTGCGCTCGGCCTCGATGACCGGCGGGTCGCTAGGCGATGCGCGTCCCCGGAGGCAGCCTCTTCGCCGGCGTCTTCGTGCGGGAGATGCCCCACGCGAGCAGCCCACCGGCCAGCAGCAGCTGGAAGAACAGCCCCACGAACCAGCTCGGGGTCGTCCCCGCGATGCGCTCCTCGGTGCTCGGGTAGTCGTCGACGTTGAGACCGCGCGACAGCGTGCACCCGTCGTACGACGTGGTCTCCTCGGGCGACAGCTGCGCGGAGCGGACCCCGGCGGCGATCTGAGAGAACAGATCGGTCGGGTTGCCGTTCTCGTACGTCGGCGGAGTCGCGTCGGCGAGGATGACGAAGGGGTTGGCCGCGAGGATCCACCAGACGCGATCGAACCGGGGCTGCTCGGAGACGTAGCTCGACTCCACGCACGGCAGCTCGTCGTAGCTCGGGCAATTCGGCGAGGTCGAGGGCGAACTCAGGTCGCACCCCAGGGGCACCGCGTTCCAATCGACGTCGCGACTGATCGTCGTCGTCTGCGTGCGCAGAGCAGCACCCCCGAGCCCGAACGCGATGAGCGTGCCCACCGTCAACGCCGCCACCAAGAGATACGTCGACGCGACCGAGAAGATCGGCCGGGCGATCACCGCGCTCAGCCCCACCCCGATCGCGGCCACGACGCCGACCTCGATGATCAGGATCAGCAGCGAGGTGACGATCGCTCCGGGGTTGAGCTCGCCGGCGAGGGTGGCCACGACGAGGAACGGCAGCGCCACGACGAGGAACGCCAGCCCCGAGATCCACGCGGCGAGGAACTTGCCGATCACGATCTCGCTCGTGGTGACCAGGGTGACCTGCACGGGCGCGAGGGTCGCGGCATCCCGATCGCCGTTCACCGCGCTCCCGCTCAAGGTGGGCGAGACCAACAGCGTGAGCAGCAGGACGAGCAAGATGACGAGCGAGAAGAACCACTCGCTGCCGCCCGTGGTCAGCGAGAACGCGGCGAACGAGAGGCTCAGCAGCGCCACCAGGATGACGGCGAAGATGCCGAGGAGCACGTACCACCCGACGGAGCGCACGCGCTGGCGCAGCTCGATGCCGATGATCGTGCGCAGACGATGCAGGTTCACGAGGTGCTCCCGTCGTCGGTGCGATCGGCATCCGTCACAGGATGCGCGGCGGGCGGCGCCCAGGAGCCGGGCGGAGAGGCATCTCGCGGCCCCGCCGGGCCATCGGGGAGGTCGGGTGTCGGAGGCGAGGCCTCGGCCCTCAGGTCGAGGAACGCGTGCTCGAGGTCGCCCACCGCCGGGGCGAACTCGACGATCGGGAGCCCCGCGCTCACGAGCGAGCGCAGCCCCGCGACCGCCGCCGCCTCGTCGGAGAAGGGCACGAGGACGTCGCGCCGGTCGACCCGCACCTCTTCGGCCGTCCGCCCGAGGGCGGCCGCGATGTCGCCGCGCACGGACTCGGTCGACCGAGCGAGGTCTGCGGCGACACGCACACGCCACACCCGCACGCGGGTCGCCGCGGCGGCGACGCGATCGGTGCCGACGGTCCGCCCGTCGACCATGAACACGGCGTCGTCCACGACCTCTTCGAGCTCGGACAGCACGTGGCTCGAGATGAGGATCGTGCGCCCCTCGCCCGCCAGCCGCCGCAGCAGCACGCGCAACGCGATGCGCGCCTGGGGGTCGAGGCCCGACGCCGGCTCATCGAGCAGCAGCACCCGGGGGCCGTGCACCAGAGCACGCGCGAGCGCCAGTCTCTGCTTCTGCCCGCGAGACAGCACGCGAGCGGGCGAGGCGGCGAGCGCACCGAGGTCGACGAGTTCCAGCAGGTGGTCGGCCCGTGCACGCGCATCCTCGCGCGACAGGTCGTACAGCTGCGCGGTGGCCACCAGCACCTCGCGCGAGGTGAGGCTCGGCCACGCGCCCAGGGAGTCCGGCATCCATCCGAGAAGGCGACGCGCGCCGGCCGGGTCGGAGACGGGGTCGATGCCGCCGATGCGCATCTCGCCCTCATCGGGCCGCAGGAGAGAAGCGAGCATGAGCATGAGGGTCGTCTTGCCCGACCCGTTGGGCCCGACGAGCCCGGTGACCCGGCCGGGCAGGGCCGTGAACGTCACCTGCTGCACGGCGTGCACCGCGCCGAAGGACCGTTTGACTCCTGCGACGTCGATACCGGCATCCATAGCCTCACCATAGAGGGAGCCCCCGACACCCCCGAGGGCCACCGACGTCGATCCCCCGTCCGTCCTCGGCGATTCCGCGGCGCGCCCGGGATTCGCGCGCGCTCACTGCCCGCGCGTGTCCTCGACGTGATTCAGGATGCCGCGAGCGCCCGCCCCAGGGCGTCGCCCGACGCCCACGCGGTGCGGACGGCGGCGCTGTCGCCCCACGCGTCCCCGCACGCGGAGAGCCCCGGCGAGCGGAAGAACGGCTGCCCGGTCGTTCCGGCGGGCCGGGCGAAGGTCCAGCGATGCGCGTGCGTCGACACCGGCTGGACGTCGATGCGCAGCAGCCGCCGGGTCGCCGCGAGCACCGGCGCGATCGCCGACTCGGGGTCGTCGAGGTGCTGTCGGGCGCGGTCCGCCGTGGTGTGGACGACCAGCACGGGGGCGTCGTCGCCGCGGCGATCGCCGTCGTCGGCGACGAAGGACACGTCCGCGTCGCCGTCGGCGAAGGCGCCGTGCAGGTCGGCATCCCACTGCCGTCGGTCCCACCGCAGGACGACGGCGATCACCGGTTCCCACTCCTGCGCCCCGCCGGGCGCCTCGCCGGTCAGCCGTGCCGCCTGCGGGGCCGGCATCGCCAGGACGACCTCGCCCGCATCCTCGCCGTCGACGCGGAACGGCGCCGCGCTCTCGACGACGCGCTCCGACGAGACGTCGAGGCCCTCGGCCAGGTCGAGGGCGAGCGAACGCAACCCGGCGGGAGCAGCCCACCGCATCGGTCCGGGCTTGCGCGTCCACCCGCCGTCGGCGTCGACCACTTGGAACGTATCGGTCCACGGCCGTGCGAGCTCGCGCTCCTCCCAATCGGCGACGACGTGCGCGAAGCCCTCGGCCTCGCCGACCACGAAGTACGAGGCTCCGAGGTCCACGGGTCGACCGTCGATCGTGCGGCTCGACAGACGCCCGCCCACCCGGCGCCCGCGATCGAGCACGCGGACCGAGCGACCCGCGTCCTGAACCGCCCGCGCGCACGCGAGGCCCGAGATCCCGCCGCCGACCACCGTCACATCCATCGTCATGCGGCCATCCTGTCGGCTGCGGGTACGCCGGGGGGTCGGGGTTGCGCGGGCCGGAACTCCTGAGGATCGTCGCCTCGACGCCATCCAGGAGCTGCAACGCCCGGCACGTGGGTCGGGCCTCAGGAGTTTCGCGCCGTCCCGAAGAACCCGACCCCCAGATCGGGATGATCTACGAACACCCCGTCGAGCCCGGCATCGCGCAGCACGGCCCACTCGCCTCGCCAGTCGCCGAACGCCCCCTCACCGCCCGGGCCGCGGAAGGCGGGCAGCAGGAAGGCGTTCTCGGGCCGACACGTCCAGGTGAACACCCGCAGGCCCCGATCCTGCGCCTCGCGCACGAACCGCGCCGGCCCCCGCGCGACGCCGCGCTCGTCGGGCGCGAGCACCGAGCGCTTGTCCGGGCTGATGCCCTGCACCTCGCCGGCGAGGACATCGAGACCCGCCGCGGTCCGCATCGAGGCGTACGAGGCGGCGTCCGCCCCGTCCCGCTCACGCAGATCCCACGGCGTCCCCTTCGCCTCGATCAGCTGCACGAGCGGAACCCGGATGCCGCGCTCTCGCAGCCGCGCCAGGACCAGGGGCTCGAACGACTCGATGACGAGCGCGTCCTCGGCATCCCGCCATCCCGCGGCGCGCAGCTCGGCGTCGACGAGCTCGGCCAGGTCGAACCCGAGTCGGGCGAACGATGCCGCGTGCTTGATCTCGAGCACCACCGCCACCCCGCCCTGCCGGGCGAGGTCGAGGACGTCGCGGAGGCGCAGCACGGGTTCGGAGTCGTCGTGCGCCGCGCTGTCGGGGCGGAGGGCGGGGATCCGCTCTCGGCACTGCAGCGTCCGCAGCTCATCCCACGTGAAATCCTCGACGAACCAGCCGGTCAGGTGCTCGCCGTCGACGACCTTCGAGGTTCGTCGCCCAGCGAACTCCGGTCGCGTCGACACGTCTGTGGTGCCCGAGATCTCGTTCTCGTGCCGCACGACCAGCACGCCGTCCTTCGAGGGGACGACGTCGGGCTCGACGGCATCCACCCCCTCCGCGATCGCCCGCAGATACGAGCTGCGGGAGTGCTCGGGCAGGTACCCGGGCGCACCGCGATGACCGATGACGAGAGGCACCTCGACACGCTAACGGCACCGCGTGAACAGCGAGTGCGCTCAGAGCAGAATCCCAGTCAGCACAAGGAATCCACCGCCCCGCTCGGCTAGTGTTGTCTGACAGCACGGTGCTGTGATCACCATCTTTGGAGTGTGAGTTCCCGTGGCCCTCAACAACCCGGCATTCAACAACCCGGCGTTCCAGGACCCTCGAGCCGGTGGCGCTAACACGCGCTACAGCCCGCCCCCGGCCGTCGATCCCGCCGCCGCCGCCTCGATCGAAGGCGCGTACGCCGCCCCGTCGGCGAGCGCCGTCGAGACCGGTCGCATGACGGTCGAAGACACCGTCATGAAGACCCTGGCGCTGTTCGGCATCCTCGTCGTCACCGCCGTCGTCGGCTGGATCTGGTCGATGGCCGGCGTCAGCGTCGCCAACCCGAACCCGAGCTTCGCCCCCACGCTCGTCGGAGGACTCGTCGGCTTCGTCCTGGCGATGGTCGCGACCTTCAAGAAGAAGCCCTCCGTCCCCGTCTTCATCGCCTACGCGGCGTTCGAGGGCCTGTTCGTCGGTGGCATCTCGGCTTACTTCGAGTTCATCTTCCCGGGCATCGTCCTCCAGGCCACTCTCGCCACGCTCTCCGTGGTCGGCGTGACCCTCGCCCTGTTCGCGAGCGGCAAGATCCGCGCCTCGGCCCGCGCCACCAAGATCTTCATGATCGCGATGGTCGGCTATCTGGTGTTCGCCCTCCTCAACGTGGGACTGATGCTCTTCAACGCCCCGATCGCTGGCGGCGCCTTCGGCCTTTACAGCATGAAGGTTGCGGGCATCCCGCTCGGCCTGATCATCGGCGTCTTCGTGGTCATCATGGCCGCGTACTCGCTGGTGCTCGACTTCGACCAGATCCAGCGCGGCGTCCGCAACGGCGCTGCCCGGGTCTACGGCTGGGTCGGCGCCTTCGGCATCATGGTCACCGTCGTGTGGCTGTACGTCGAGATCCTGCGCATGATCGCGATCCTGCGCGGCAACAACTGACGCACTCGCCGGACACGAAGGGCCGTCCCGTTTCGGGGCGGCCCTTCGTCGTGCAGGCCACACCCCCGCACTCCGGCCGCAAGGGGTGCGAATCCCGGATGCCGCGGCGCTAGCCTCGCGCCATGAGTCCCGCGAAGACGCCGCCCGAGATCCTCGATGTCGACGGCCACGAGGTACGCGTCACGAGCTCCGATCGCGTCGTCTTCCCCGAGCCGGGTCTGACCAAGCTCGACCTCGTGCGGTACTACCTCTCCGTCGCCGAGGGCGCCCTGCGCGGAGCGGGCGGGCGACCGATGGTGCTCAAGCGCTTCTCGAAGGGTCTCGACCAGGAGCCGTTTTTCCAGAAGCGCGTCCCCGAGAACCACCCCGACTTCATCGACACCGCGACCCTGCGCTACGCCTCGGGCACCTCCGCCGAAGAGACGGTGATCCGGGATGCCGCGGGCCTGGCCTGGGTCGTCAACCTCGGCTGCCTCGACCTGAACCCGCATCCCGTCCGCGCCGAAGACCTCGACCACCCCGACGAGCTGCGGGTCGACCTCGACCCGATGCCCGGCGTGGATTGGTCGCAGATCGTCGACGTCGCGTTCATCGCCCGCGATGTGCTCGAAGACCACGGTCTCGTCGGCTGGCCCAAGACCTCGGGCTCGCGCGGCCTCCACATCCTCGTGCGCATCCGCCCCGAGTGGGACTACACCGACGTCCGTCTCGCCGCCGAAACGCTCGCGCGCGAGGTCGAGAACCGCGCGCCGGGACTCGCGACCGCCCGCTGGTGGAAGGAGGAGCGCGGCGAGAGCGTGTTCGTGGACTTCAACCAGAACGCCAAGGACCGCACGGTCGCCTCGGCGTACTCGATCCGCGCGCTGCCGGATGCCCGCGTCTCGACTCCCCTCACATGGGACGAGGTCCGCGACCGTCGCCCCGAGGAGTTCACCGTGCTCACGGTGCCCGACCGGTTCCGCAGCATCGGAGACCCGCACGCGGGCATCGACGACGCCGCGGGGTCTCTCGACGCCCTTTTGTCCCTGGCGAAACAGCTCGGCCCCGCCGAGAAGCCTCCGCGGGAATCCGACGGTTCCGGACGCCGCGCCTCGACGATGCCGCTCGTCGAGGTCGCGCGCACCAAGACCAAGCCCGAGGCCCTCGACGCTCTCGAGACGTGGAAGCAGCGGCATCCGGAAGCGACATCGCAGCTTCACCCCGCCGATGTCCTCGTCGACGGCATGCGCGGGTCGAGCTCGCTCTGGTACCGGGTCCGCGTGAACCTCCAGCACGTTCCGGATGCCGAGCGCCCGGCGCAAGAAGATCTGATCGCCGACTACGACCCCTGGGCCGGCCGCTCCGCCCCCTGATCCAGCGTGAGCGAGGCGACCAGGTGGCGGCGGCCGTAGCGGTACGCCTCCTCGAGGTCACCGCCCAGGCGGAAGGCCCCCGCGAGCTCCATCGTCACGAACCCGGTCGCCCACGCGGTGAGCAGCCTCGCCGCTTCGAGCGCATGAGCCTCGCCCACGGCGATGGTCGTCGCGCGCAGTACCGGGGCGCTCGTGGCAGCGAGCCGGTCGGCATCGACCACCGTCGTGAACAGCAGGCGGAACGCCTCGGGCCGGCCGCGCCCGAACGCGCGGAAGGCGACCAGTAGGTCGTCTAGGCCTCTGGATGCCGCCTCGAGCCGTGCCGTCAGGTCGTCGGCCGCGGCCGCCCCGACGAGCCCGAGCAGGGCCTCGCGGTCGCGCACCCTCTTGTACAGCGAGGGAGCCTTGACCCCGACCGCCTGAGCGACGGCCTGCATCGTCACGGCGCCGGGTCCGCCCTCTTCGAGCAGTCGCGCGGCCGCCTCGACGATCTCCTCGAGCGACGTTCTCTCCGGTGTGGGCACGAACCCTCCTCATGGCTACGGATATAAGCTATCATGGCTAATTGTCATAGCGATCCAGAAAGGCACCCCGTGAGACTCGCGCCATCGCTCCACCGCATCGGTAACGACATCGTCGCCTCGTACCTCATCGTCGCCCCCGAGGGCATCACCCTCGTCGACGCCGGCCTCCCCGGCATGTACGCCGACCTTCGCGCGGAGGTGGACGCGATCGGCCGGTCGCTCGACGACATCCGCGGCGTCATCCTCACCCACGGCGACAGCGACCACGTGGGCTTCGCCGAGCGCCTCCGCCGCGAGCGCGGCGTGCCCGTCTTCGTGCACGCCGCCGACGCCGATCGCGCCCGCGGCGGCGACAAGCCCAAGAGTGCGATGGGCCCGTTCCGCCTCGGCCCGCTGCTGCGCTTCGCCGCCTTCGGCATCCGCAAGGGCATGCGCCCGCAGTGGCTGACCGAGGTGCGAGAGGTCGCCGACGGCGAGACCCTCGACCTGCCCGGGAGCCCCCGCATCGTCGGCATGCCCGGCCACTCCCCCGGCAGCGTCGCGGTCTTCTCCCCCGCGGTGCGCGCCGTGTTCGTCGGCGACGCCCTTACGACACGCCACGTCCTCACCGGTCGCACCGGACCCGGACCCGCGCCCTTCACCGACGACCCGACCGAGGCGCTCGCCTCGCTCGATCGCATCGCGGGACTGGATGCCGACTGGGTCCTGCCCGGCCACGGTCCGGCCTTCCGCGGTTCTCCGGCGGATGCGGCGGATGCGGTGCGGACGGTCGCGCGCGGCTGAGCCGGCGCGGACCATGTCGGTCGGAGCAGACGCGCCGCCCTCCATCGACGGCCCGGGGGAGGCACTTTCCCCATCGATCGTGTCGGGGGCGTGGGCGCCGAGTGGGTGCTGCCCGGCGTACCGCGGCTCTCCGGCCGATGCGGCAACGCGGTGCGCAAGGTCGCGCGGCTGTCGCGGACGCCCGGCGTCAGCGCCGGCGCGGCCTCCCCAGCACCTCGCGTGCGGCCGCGGCGAGCGTGCGCATCGCGCGCGCCGGGCCCACGGCCTCCGCCGCGTGCCGCGCCTCGGCCGTGAGACTCTCGCGCAGCCCGTCGTCCGTGAGCACCCTCCGCAGCGCGTCGACCAGAGCGTCGTCATCACCGTCCGGAACCAGGACGCCCCCACCCGACGCGAGCATGTCGCGCGGGCCGTACCGGATGTCCCACGCCACCACCGGCGTGCCGTGCGCGAGCGCTTCGGCGAGGGCGAGCCCCTGCCCCTCGAAAGCGGACGTCGTGAGGTACACCGCCGCACGGTCGAGCACGGCGCCCGGGTCGGTGGTCAGCCCGGGCAGCGAGACGGCGTGCTCGAGTCCGCGCTCGGCGACGAGGGCCTCGAGCGCCCCGCGCTGCGCCCCCTCGCCCCAGAGCTCGAGTCGGGCGTCCGGCACGTCGGCGAGAACGCGCGCGAAGGCCTCGATCGCCCGGTCGAGCCGTTTGCCGGGGGCGAGCCGCCCCAGCACCACGACAAGGCCACTCTTGCGCTGCGACGCCGGCACCACGGCATCCGAAGCCTCCACCCCGTGCGGTGCGACCACGTCGTTCGCGGCAGTGCCGAAGCGCGCCCGCACGTCGTCGCGTTGGTACGCGGTCGGCCACAGCACGGCGTCGAATCGCGGTGAGATCTCGAACCATCGCGTCCACAGAGGGTTCAGCTCGGAGTCGGCCTGGAACGGCGGCTCGAGATGGATCGTGTGCACGGTGTGCACGATCCGCACGGCGTCGTCGCCCCAGCTCGCGATGAGCTCGCCGAGCTGCCTGGACTCGCAGATGACGACGATGGGTCGGTCGTTCTCGGCGCGGAGCCGATCGGCCAGGTCGGTCAGCCACGCGCGGTACAGCGCCCCGAATCCGTCGATCACGCCGACGGCTTCGCCCGCGGCATCCCGGATCACGATCGGCGCGGTCGTGAGGTGCCAGTCGGGGTCGATGACCACGGGCAGCTCGACCGCTCCCCCGGCCACGCTTCGGTACTCGAGCGCCGGATCGGCGTCGCCCGCGTGCGCCACTTCGCGCAGCCATCCCGCGGCTCCCCCGTCGGCGTCGACGGCCTCGTCGAACAGGTTGCGAAAGATTCCGGATGCCGAGGCCGCCCCCCGCTCGACGAAGGTCGCGCGCTGCGCGGAGTGGGCGTCGGCGTCACCGGGGTCGACGGTCAGCAGCAGCGGTTCCGCACCGGCTTCCGCCATCTGTCGCGCACGCGCGAGGGTCGCGATCGTGTATCCGCCGTCGAGGTCGGGGATCAGCCGGCTCGACAGGATGAGGTACCACGCGTCGGGGAAGTCGCCGGAAGTCACGCCCTCATCTTCCCCCACCCGCCGCGCGCCCCGCGGCATGCCGGAGCCGCGGTCGCCCCGACGTGCGCATCGGGGCGCGGGCGGTGGCCCCGGGGCGCCGCCCGTGCAGTTGCCGACATCGCCGGGGCGCCGAGCGTGGCCCCGGGGCGCCAGACGTGGCCCCGGGGCCACCTATGAACGTGGTTCGGGGCGCATCCCGTCGTTCGGGGCGCATTTCTTTCCCCCCGAACGAGAAATCCCGCCCCGATCCCCACAGCCCGGGCAGGCGGAGCGCGCACCTCGCCGCGCACGCGAGGCGAAGTGGCACGCCCTCCTGAGTCGATCGGGGCCGGGGCCCCGCTCTCGACTCAGGAGGGCGTGTCACGTAGCCGGGAGTCAGCAGCGACGTACGTCGCGACCGACACCCCGGCTCACTCCCACTCGATCGTCCCCGGCGGCTTCGACGTCACGTCGAGAACCACGCGGTTGACGTCGCGTACTTCGTTGGTGATGCGGTTCGAGATCTTCGACAGCACGTCGTAGGGCAGGCGCGTCCAGTCGGCGGTCATCGCGTCTTCGCTCGAGACGGGGCGCAGCACGATGGGGTGGCCGTAGGTGCGGCCGTCGCCCTGCACGCCGACCGAGCGCACGTCGGCGAGTAGCACGACGGGGCACTGCCAGATCTCGTTGTCGAGGCCTGCCTTGGTCAGCTCGGCGCGCGCGATGGCGTCGGCCTCACGCAGGATCTCGAGACGGTCAGCGGTGACCTCACCCACGATGCGGATGCCAAGGCCGGGCCCCGGAAAGGGCTGGCGGCCGACGATCGCTTCGGGCAGTCCGAGTTCGCGCCCGATGGCGCGCACCTCGTCCTTGAAGAGGGTGCGCAGCGGCTCGACGAGCTCGAACTGCAGGTCTTCGGGCAGGCCACCGACGTTGTGGTGGCTCTTGATGTTGGCGGTACCGGCTCCGCCGCCCGATTCGACGACGTCGGGGTAGAGGGTTCCCTGCACGAGGAAGCGCACCTGCTCGCCCTCGGCCTTCGCCTCGGCGACGAGGTCGGCCTGCACCTTCTCGAACGCGCGGATGAACTCGCGGCCGATGATCTTGCGCTTCTGCTCGGGGTCGCTGACACCGGCGAGGGCGTTCAGGAACGTCTCGCGCGCGTCGACGGTGATGAGCTTCACGCCGGTCGAGGCGACGTAGTCGTTCTCGACCTGTTCGCGCTCGCCCTGGCGGAGCAGCCCGTGGTCGACGAACA
Source organism: Microbacterium testaceum StLB037 (assembly GCF_900104345.1). Lineage (GTDB taxonomy): Bacteria > Actinomycetota > Actinomycetes > Actinomycetales > Microbacteriaceae > Microbacterium > Microbacterium testaceum_A. Next base: position 213,648 of record NZ_FNJN01000006.1, on the reverse strand, counting down.
CGGCGATGAGCTGGTCGCCGACGGCCTCGTGGACGAGAGCGGTCGACACGGCGGAGTCGACGCCGCCGGACAACGCCGAGATGACCCGGCTGCTACCGACCTGCTGGCGGATGCGCTCCACCTGCTCGGCGATGACGTTTCCGCTGTTCCAGTCGGCCGGGAGTCCTGCAGCCTTGTGAAGGAAGTTCTCGAGCACGTGCTGACCGTGGTCGGAGTGCTTGACCTCGGGGTGCCACTGCACGCCGTACATGCGGCGCGCGTCGTTCGCGAACGCGGCGACGGGGGTGTGCGCCGTGCGGGCGAGAACCTCGAAGCCCTCGGGGGCGCGCGAGACCTGGTCGCCGTGGCTCATCCACACGTTCTGCTCGGCGGGCTGACCCTCCAGCAGCGTGCCCTCGGTGACGACCGTGGCATCCGTCGCTCCGTACTCGCGGAGGCCCGTGTTCGCCACCTCTCCGCCGAGTGCTTTCGCCATGACCTGGAAGCCGTAGCAGATACCGAGGGTCGGGACGTCGAGGTCGAAGACGCCGGAGTCGAGGCTCGGGGCTCCCTCTTCGTACACCGACGAGGGGCCACCCGACAGGATGATGCCCACGGGGTTCTTCGCCGCGATCTCTTCCGCCGATGCGGTGTGCGGGACGATCTCGCTGTACACGCCGGCCTCGCGCACGCGGCGCGCGATCAGCTGAGCGTACTGGGCGCCGAAGTCGACGACGAGGACGGGGCGCTGGGACGTTTCGGTTTGTTCGGTCACCGGTTGCCTTCCGGGGCGGGAACGGGAGCGGAGGCCTTCGCGGCCTCACGCTCGGCGAGGTAGGCGCGCACGCGACGGGCGGTGCGCACCTCGAGGATGAAGGAGAGGAACGGCACCACGCCACCGAGGGCGAGGAAGACGAACCGACGGAACGGCCACCGCATGAGGCTCCACACGCGGAAGCACGAGATGAGGTAGACGACGTAGAACCAGCCGTGGACCACCAGGATCGCCAGCGAGATGTTCACACCGTCGCCGGTCGACAAGATCGAACACCCGTTGCCGCCCGGAACGAAGAGCGAGAACCACTGGCAGTCGGGGCCGGGCACGGCATCCGCGAACCACAGGAAGCCACCGGATCCGCCGAGGAACAGCTCCACGTGAATGGGCGTGTACTTCAGGATCATCTCGGCGACCAGCAGAAGCAGGCCGACACCCGTGATGATCGAGCAGATCTGGTAGAACTTCAGGGCTCCGCGGATCGCCGGGAAAGAGGCGAGCTTGGGGGCGCGGGGCATGGAGGCCAGTCTAGTCGCGGGATTCCGCGGCTCCCGCCGGACTGCTCGACGCGGAGCTTTCCGCGACGGCCTCGGCCTGTTCGTCCTCGAGATCCTCGACCTCTTTCTCCCACGCGTCGCGCGCGAGGCGGTACCAGAGGTAGAGCGCGAAGCCGGCGAAGATGGCCCACTCGGCGGCGTAGAAGATGTTCAGCCAGTTGACCCGCGAGCGTTCGTCGGGCGCTGGGGAGGTGATGGCGTCGAGGGGGCCGATCGCCGTCTGCGAGGCGATGTACTGGCGGTAGACGTCGAGGTTCTGGGTGTCGTGCCACCGGCCCAGCAGCATGGCGGGCGACATCTTCACAAGCGTGAGGGGGTCGGCATTCGCCGGCGGTATCGACGCCCCTTCGTCGGAGATGAGACGTCCCGTCACGTCCACGACCGCTGTCGGGTCCGCTTCGGCCTGGGCGCGCAGCTCGTCGGCGGCGGCGTTGGCCTCATCGAGGCTGCTCGTCCATCCGGTCGCGACGGCGATCGACGTCGGTGTGGTCGTCCCCGAAACGCGCAGCTGACCGGTCACCCAGTAGCCCTGCACGTCGTTGTTGAAGCGCGACGAGACGACGATGAAATCGGATGCCACCCACGTGCCGCTCGTCTCGACCCGCTGACCGACGAGAGGTTCCGGCAGGTAGTCGCCCGGCTTCACGACGTCGGCGAGAGGTTGCACGACCTCGGTCAGCCCCGGCTCGGGAGGAGAGGTGTCGACCGCGCGACCGAGCTGCCACTGCCCGAGCCAGGCGAGCACGCCCGCGACGACGAGCGAGAACGCGAGAAGCGCGATCCAGCGTGGCCGCAGCATGACCTCCCGCAGCGTCGGCGGGAAGATCTGCGGCGGTGCCGGCTCGGTCGTGGGGGTGGAGGTCATGGGGCTTTCGTGATTAGTGCCCGTAGGGGGCGACGACGACCTCGACGCGCTGGAACTCCTTGAGGTCGGAGTATCCCGTGGTGGCCATCGACTTCTTGAGCGCACCGATGAGGTTGGCGGTGCCGTCGGCGACGGGGGCGGGGCCGTAGAGGACCTGCTCGAGAGGACCCACGCAGTCGACCTCGACCCGGCGTCCGCGGGGAAGCTCGGGGTGGTGGGCCTCGGGACCCCAGTGGTACCCGCGCCCGGGGGCGTCGGTGGCGCGGGCCAGCGCGACACCGAGCATGACGGCGTCGGCACCCATGGCGAGGGCCTTCACGATGTCACCCGAGGTGCCCACGCCGCCGTCGGCGATGACGTGCACGTAGCGTCCGCCCGACTCGTCGAGGTAGTCGCGTCGGGCCCCGGCCACGTCGGCCACGGCCGTGGCCATGGGCGCGTGCAGCCCGAGCGTTGCGCGCGTCGTCGAGGCGGCGCCGCCGCCGAAGCCGACCAGCACGCCCGCGGCACCGGTGCGCATGAGGTGGAGGGCCGCCGTGTAGGTGGCGGCGCCGCCCACGATGACGGGGACGTCGAGGTCGTAGATGAACTTCTTGAGGTTGAGGGGCTCGGCCACCTTCGACACGTGCTCCGCCGACACGGTGGTGCCGCGGATGACGAAGAGGTCGACGCCCGCGGCGACGACGGTCTCGTACAGGTCGTTCGTGCGCTGCGGGGTGAGGGCCCCGGCGACGGTGACGCCCGCGGCGCGCACCTCGGCGAGGCGGTCGCGCACGAGCTCGGGTTTGATCGGCTCGGAGTACAGCTGCTGCATGCGGCGCGTGGCGTCGGCCTCGGGCAGCGTCGCGATCTCGGCCAGCAGCGGCTCGGGGTCGTCGTAGCGCGTCCACAGGCCCTCGAGGTCGAGGACGCCGAGCCCACCCAGGCGCCCGAGCTCGATCGCGGTGCGCGGGCTGACCACGGAGTCCATGGGCGCACCGAGCACCGGGATCTCGAACGGGAACGCGTCGATGGTCCACGCGGTCGAGACGTCTTCGGGGTTGCGCGTGCGCCGCGACGGCACGACGGCGATGTCGTCGAAGGTGTACGCGCGGCGGGCGCGCTTGGCGCGGCCGAGATCGATCTCCATGGTCACCCGACCAGCCTACCCGCGCCCTCCGACATCGCCGTCGGCCGCGTCGGACTCCCCCGCAGACGCAGAGGGAGGCGACAACGGGTCGTCCGATCCCCGCAGGAGTCGCGTGAGAAGGCCGTCGAAGGCGAACAGCAGGAAGCCGATCGAGCCGAGTACCGGGCTCAGCACCATCGCCGCGGCGCTCAGGATGACCGCGCTGAGGCTCGCGCGGCCCAGTCGCCGCGCATCGTCCCGCGTCAGGTCGGCGATCGCGCCCGAGCGCACGGCCCAGGCCCACTGCAGCCACCCCATCACGATCGCGAGGAAGAAGTTCACAGGGAGCAGAACGCGCCCCAGCAGCAGGTCGGAGTGCGAGGTGTCCAACGACGACGTGAAGGGCACGAGCACCACCAGCAGCAGCCGGATGTTGTTGATCCACATGCCGGTGTCGTCGATGCGCACGATCCACTCGAACTGCCGCACGTGGGTCATCCACATCACGCACAGGATGAGGAAGCTGATGACGAACGAGAACAGCGGGTGCGCGAGATCGAGAAGCCCGCGGGCGAGTTCGTCGTCGGTGGTGGGCGAGCCCAGCGACTGGTCGGTGAGCCCCAGCACGAGCAGCGTCGCCGCGATGGCGAAGACGCCGTCGGTGAACGCCTCGGTCCGCCGCGCCGACATCGACGCCGCCGGGTGACTGCGCCGTCGGATCATGCGCACAGCGTAGCCGCGCCCATCCGGCGCGTCACCGCGCCCGCACGACCCGTTTCTCGTCCCACACGGGCTCCGCCGCCTCGTACACCTCCCCGTCCGAGCCGAACACGACGAACCGGTCGAACGACCGCGCGAACCACCGATCGTGCGTGACGGCGAGGACGGTGCCCTCGAACCGCGACAGCGCGTCCTCCAGCGCCTCGGCCGAGGCGAGGTCGAGGTTGTCCGTCGGCTCGTCGAGCAACAGGAGTGTCGTGCCCGAGAGCTCCAGCAGCAGCACCTGGAACCGCGCCTGCTGCCCGCCGCTCAACGTGTCGAACGCCTGCTGGGCCTGCGCGATGAGGCCGTAGCGATCGAGCGCCGAGCTCGCGGCATCCCTCGGCATCCCCGCCCGGTTGTCGTCACCGCGATGAAGCAGGTCCAAGAGGGTTCTCCCGACGAACTCCGGATGCCGATGCGTCTGGGCGAACCACCCGGGGACGACCCGGGCGCCCAGGATGGCGCGACCGGAGTGGGCGACCCGATCGAGCCCGGCGCCCACGGTGGTGACGTGCCCGAGACGCGCGTCGGGGTCGGTGCCTCCGCCGGCGAGAAGACGCAGGAAGTGGGATTTGCCCGACCCGTTCGAGCCGAGCACGGCGACGCGATCGCCGAACCACACCTCGAGGTCGAACGGCTTCATGAGCCCGGACAGCTCGAGCCGCTCCGTCACCACCGCGCGCTTGCCCGTGCGCGCTCCGCGGAGGCGCAGCTGCAGATCCTGCTCGGGCGGGCGCTCCTCGGGCGGTCCGGCCTGCTCGAACTTCGACAGGCGCGTGACCGCCGCCTGGTAGCGCGAGGCGAAGCCGTCGTTGGCGGCCGCGGCCACCTTCATGCGGGCGACCAGCGCGCGCAGCTTCTCGTGCTCCTCGTCCCAGCGGCGACGCAGTTCCTCCAGGCGGGCCATGCGGTCCTCCCGCGCGGCGCCATACGTGCCGAATCCCCCGCCGTGCACCCACGCGGTGCTGCCCGCGGATCCCCTCTCGAGGGTGACGATGCGGTCGGCGGCGCGGGCGAGCAGTTCGCGGTCGTGCGAGACGAGCAGCACGGTCTTGGCCGTGGCTCGCAACTGCTCCTCGAGCCAGCGCTTGCCGGGCACGTCGAGGTAGTTGTCGGGCTCGTCGAGCAGGAGCACGTCGTCGGGTCCGCGCAGCAGGGCCTCCAGGGCGAGCCTCTTCTGCTCGCCGCCCGACAGCGTCGACAGGTCGCGGAACCGCGCCCGCTCGTACGGCAGCCCGAGGGCGGCCGTCGTGCAGGTGTCCCAGACCGTCTCGTGCTCGTATCCGCCCGCGTCGGCGTAGTCGGCGAGCGCCGAGGCATACCGCAGCTGGGTGTCGAGGTCGTCGCGCTCGATGAGGGCGTCCTCGGACGCCTCAAGTTCGATCGCCGCACGCCGGATGCGGGACGGCGAGACGGACACGAGGAGGTCGTGGACGCTCTCTTCGTCGCGCCCGTGCCCGACGAACTGGTCCATCACTCCGAGCGAGCCACCCATCGACACGACACCGCCATGCGCCTTCTCGTCACCGCGGATGATGCGCAGCAGCGTCGTCTTCCCCGCGCCGTTGGGACCGACCAGAGCGGTCGTCACCCCCTCGCCGACGCGGAACGTCACCTCGTCGAGCAGGGGCCTGCCGTCGGGCAGCGTGAACGAGAGGGCGGCGAGGTCGAGGTATCCCATGGCGAATTCCGGGTCGGCCGCTCGTGGCGGCGGAGGCGACGTGCGGATGCCCACGGCAGTCCCCCGTCGGCCCGCGGCTGGCGAGCCGGCCAGCTTATCGGCATCCGGATGCCGTGTCCCCAGCGACCACCCAGGCTTCGGGCGCTACCGCCGAGGAGCCGCGGCGAAACGACGACGGGCCGGGCAATCGCCTGCCCGGCCCGTTCGTGGGGAACGCCTACTTCTTGTAGTTCGGCGCTTCGACGACGATCTGCACGTCGTGCGGGTGCGACTCCTTGAGTCCCGCCGAGGTGATGCGGACGAACTTGCCCTTGGTCTTGAGCTCCTCGACCGTGCGAGCGCCGACGTAGAACATCGACTGACGCAGCCCGCCGATGAGCTGGTAGGCCACGGCCGCCACGGGGCCGCGGTAGGGCACCTGGCCCTCGATGCCCTCGGGGATCAGCTTGTCGTCGCTGGGGACGTCGGCCTGGAAGTAGCGGTCCTTCGAGTACGAGGTCTTCTTGCCGCGCGTCTGCAGCGCACCGAGCGAGCCCATCCCGCGGTACTGCTTGAACTGCTTGCCGCCCTGGAAGACGATCTCGCCCGGCGACTCGTCGGTTCCGGCGAGGAGCGAGCCCAGCATGACGGTGTCGGCGCCCGCCACGAGGGCCTTGGCGATGTCGCCCGAGTACTGCAGGCCGCCGTCGGCGATCACGGGCACGCCCGCGGGGATCGCCGCCTTCGCCGCCTCGTAGATCGCGGTGACCTGCGGCACGCCGACGCCGGCGACGACGCGGGTGGTGCAGATGGAGCCCGGTCCGACGCCGACCTTCACGGCATCCACCCCCGCGTCGATGAGCGCCTGGGCGCCCTCGCGCGTCGCGACGTTGCCGCCGATGACGTCGACGTGGTCGAAGGTGGAGTCGGCCTTCAGGCGACGCACGATGTCGATCACGCCGGCCGACTGCCCGTTCGCGGTGTCGACCACGAGCACGTCGACGCCCGCGTCGCGCAGGGCCTCGGCGCGCTGCCACGCGTCGCCGAAGAAGCCGATCGCCGCGCCCACGCGCAGGCGCCCCTGCTCGTCCTTGGTGGCGAGCGGGTACTTCTCGCTCTTGTCGAAGTCCTTGATGGTGATGAGGCCGGCGAGCTTGCCGTCGTCGTCGACGAGCGGGAGCTTCTCGACGCGGTGCTTGGCGAAGGTCGCGATGACGTCGTTGGCGTGGATGCCGACGTGCCCGGTGATCAGACCGTCCTTGGTCATGACGTCCTTGACCTTGGTGGTCTGACGCTCGAAGCCCGAGACGAAGCGCATGTCGCGGTTGGTGATGATGCCGACCAGCACGCCGTCGGGGTCGACCACCGGCAGACCCGAGATGCGGTACTGCGCGCACATCGCGTCGACCTCGGCCACCGTGGCATCCGGGTTCGTGGTGATGGGGTTCGAGACCATGCCCGACTCGCTGCGCTTGACCTGGTCGACGATGCCGGCCTGGTCCTCGATCGAGAGGTTGCGGTGCACGATGCCGATACCGCCCTGGCGCGCGATCGCGATCGCCATGCGCGCTTCGGTGACGGTGTCCATCGCGCTCGAGAGCAGGGGCGTCGCCACCGTGATGCGGCGGCTCAGACGCGACGACGTGTCGGCCTCGCTCGGGATGACGTCGGTGTGGCCGGGAAGCAGCAACACGTCGTCGTAAGTCAGTCCGATGAATCCGAACGGGTCGTGCTGCTCCATGAATCCTCCTGCGCGCGCGGCGCCTGCTCGAAAAGGGACGTCGTCGGCTGGGGCGCGTGCGAGGCGCTCCGCCTGAAAGTGTAAGCGCCGGAGGGGCGTCTTTTCTTCCCCGCCCGCGCGGTATACCCCACCCTGCGCTCTTCCCTCTACCCCCGTTCCGCATTCTCGACGGCGCCGGAAATGCGCAACGCACAGCGAATCCATCGCATCCAGGTATCGTTCTCGCATCGACTGCTGCGATGGAAACAACGCGGCAATATTCCCGGACTACGGTGTCCGGGCGGCGACGGTCCACGTCGTCGAACGACCAGGAGGTTTCGTGACCACTCGGCAAGCATCCCCACGGATGCCTCGCCGTCGACGCTCGATCTTGACGCTGTTGTCAGGACTCTTCGCTGCCGCCCTGGTGCTCGGGTTCGCCCCGGCATCGACGGCAGCCGTCAACGATGAGGATCTTCCCTATTCGATCACGGTGAACGTGCGCTCCGAAGGTGAGCCCGTCGCTCAAGCGAAGGTGACCGCCACAGACGGTTCCTTCACCGGCGAGGCCACAACGGACGAGCGCGGTCGCGCGACGATCAAGGTCCCCACGAAAGAGGGGGCGTGGACGGTCGACCTCGACCGCAACTCGCTCCCCTCGGGAGTCACCGTCCCCGACGGGCAGGAGTTCGAGCGGCAGGTGCAGTTCGGCAGCTCCAGCACCGTCTCGAGCAACTTCACCCTCGGCGCCGCAGAGCGTCAGACGGTCGGCTTCATGGACCAGCTGCTCTCTCGCACGGTGAACGGCCTGAACTTCGGCCTCATGCTCGCCCTCGCCGCGATCGGCCTCTCCCTCGTGTTCGGCACGACGGGCCTGTCGAACTTCGCGCACGGCGAGATGGTGACCTTCGGCGCCATCGCCGCCCTCTTCCTGAGCGCCGGCACCGGGTGGTCGATCTGGATCGCCATCCCGCTCGCGGTGATCCTCTCGGGGGTCTTCGGACTCGCGATGGATGCCGGGATCTGGCGGCCCCTCCGGCGCAAGGGCCTCGGCATCGTCCAGCTCATGATCGTCTCGATCGGTCTCTCGCTCGCGCTGCGCTATATCTTCCAGATCTTCATCGGTGGTGGCACGCAGCAGCTCCCGGGGGCGTCGAGCGACATCATCCCGGGCCTCGGGTCGATCCGCATCAGCGTCACCGACCTGACCAGCATGGGCATCTCGATCGTCGTCATCGCGGCGTTCGCGTGGTTCCTCACGCGCACGCGACTGGGTCGCGCCACGCGCGCGGTGTCGGACAACCCGTCGCTGGCCGCTGCGAGCGGCATCGACGTCGACAACGTCGTGCGCATGGTCTGGATCCTGTCATCGGCGCTGGCCGGTCTCGCGGGCGTCCTGTGGGCCTACTTCCGCCCCGGCATCCGCTGGGACATGGGTTCCGGCATCCTGCTTCTCATGTTCGCCGCCGTCGTGCTCGGCGGACTCGGTACCGCGTTCGGAGCCCTCATCGGCTCGATCGTGGTCGGCCTCCTCGTCGAGGTGTCCACCCTGTGGATCCCCTCCGACATGAAGTATGTGGGCGCCCTCGTCGTGCTCATCGTCATCCTCCTCTTCCGGCCGCAGGGCATCCTCGGCCGCCGAGAGCGAATCGGGTAGGTAAACCATGGACTTCCTGCAGATCCTCTCGAACACGGCCTCGCAGATCCTCGCGCCGGCCACGTTCGGTTACGCCCTCGCCGCCATCGGCCTGTCGATGCACTTCGGCTTCGCCGGCCTCCTCAACATGGGCGTCGCCGGCTTCATGGCCATCGGCGCGTACGGCTTCGCGATCTCGATCCTGACGTTCGGTCTCGCGTGGCCGATCGCGGCCCTGATCGGTTTCGCCGCCGCCGTCGTGTTCGCGCTCATCATGGGCATCCCGACGCTGCGACTGCGAGGCGACTACCTCGCCATCGTCACGATCGCGGCCGCCGAGATCCTCCGTCTGGTGTTCCTGACCTCGACCTTCCGCGGCGTCACGGGCTCGGCCGACGGTCTGTTCAACTTCCAGTCCGGCTGGCGCGGCGAGAACAACCCGCTCCCCGCGGGCGACTACGGCTTCGGCCCGTGGACCTACAACGCCAACCGGTGGTACGTCATCATCCTCGGCCTGCTCGCCGTCGTGGTCGCCGTGCTCCTGGTCTGGATGCTCATGCGCAGCCCCTGGGGTCGTGTCATCCGCGGCATCCGAGAGGACGAGGACGCCGTGCGCGCGCTCGGCAAGAACGTCTTCGCCTTCAAGATGCAGGCGCTCGTCATCGGTGGCGTGATCATCGCGGCGGGCGGCATCATCACCGCGATGGACACGAACGTGAACCCGAACGTGTACGTCACGTCGCAGACGTTCTTCGTCTACACGGCGTTGCTCCTCGGTGGGGCCGCGACGATCTTCGGCCCGGTGCTCGGCGCGGTGCTGTTCTGGGTCGTGCGCGCGTTCCTGTCGAACCTGCTGCCGGCGCTGTCCTCGATCGGACTGCTGCCGTTCCTCACCGCCGACCAGTCCCAGATGCTCGTCTTCGTCATCGTCGGCGTCGCGCTCATGCTGCTCGTGATCTTCCGCCCCCAGGGAATCCTGGGCAGCAAGAAGGAGATGACCTTTGTCCGATGAGTCCACGCCGGTCGTGCCCAGCGCTCCCGCGCAACGGGTGAAGGCGACCGGACTGCACAAGGGCGAGATCGCCCCCGGCGTCGCCAAAGTCGATCCGATCATCGTCGCCGACAACGTCCGTCGCGACTTCGGCGGCAACACCGCCGTCGACGTGAAGCACCTCGAGATCCCGCGCAACGCCATCACGGCGCTGATCGGGCCCAACGGTGCGGGCAAGACGACGCTGTTCAACCTGCTCACCGGTTTCGACAAGCCCAACAGCGGCCAGTGGTCGTTCGACGGTCGCAACCTCGCCGGTATCCCCGCGTTCAAGGCGGCCCGGATGGGCCAGGTCCGTACGTTCCAGCTCACCAAGGCGCTGGGCCTTCTGACCGTGCTCGAGAACATGAAGCTGGGCGCCACGAAGCAGAAGGGCGAGAGCCTGCTCTCGAGCATCCTCCCCTTCGTCTGGCGCAAGCAGGAGACCGCCAACGACGAGAAGGCGCGCGATCTGCTGAAGCGGTTCAAGCTCGACTCCAAGGAGACGGACTTCGCCGCGTCGCTCTCGGGCGGTCAGCGCAAGCTCCTCGAGATGGCGCGAGCGCTCATGAGCGACCCGACGCTGGTCATGCTCGACGAGCCGATGGCCGGGGTCAACCCGGCGCTGACGCAGTCGCTGCTCGACCACATCCTCGACCTGAAGGATCTCGGGATGACCGTGCTCTTCGTCGAGCACGACATGCACATGGTCCGCCACATCGCCGACTGGGTCGTGGTGATGGCCGAGGGCAAGATCGTCGCCGAGGGACCGCCCGACACCGTCATGAAGGACCAGGCCGTGATCGACGCCTACCTCGGAGCCCATCAGGACGTCGACCTCGGCGTCGTCACGGGTCGCCACGAGGGGACGGTCGATTCGGCCGCCGCCGCCGAGCTGCTCGAGACCGCTCAGCAGGTCGACGCCGCGATCGACAACGAGTCGTCGCACGAGAAGGAGGACGGTCGATGACCGCCAACGTTGTCGAGCTCCGCGACGTTCACGCCGGCTACCTGCCGGGCGTGAACATCCTCAACGGCGCCAACCTCACCGCCGCTCCCGGCGAGCTGATCGGCATCATCGGCCCCAACGGCGCCGGCAAGTCCACGATGCTCAAGGCGATCTTCGGTCAGGTGAAGGTGCGCTCGGGCTCGGTCCTGCTGCAGGGCGAGGAGATCACGGGGCTGCGGGCGAACAAGCTCGTCGCGAAGGGCGTCGGGTTCGTCCCCCAGACGAACAACGTCTTCCCGAGCCTCACGATCGCCGAGAACCTGCAGATGGGTCTCTACCAGCGGCCGAAGGGGTTCAACGAGCGCGTCGACTTCGTCACGAGCATCTTCCCCGACCTCGCCAAGCGCCTGAAGCAGCGGGCGGGATCGCTGTCGGGCGGTGAGCGCCAGATGGTCGCCATGGGCCGCGCGCTCATGATGGACCCGAAGGTGCTGCTGCTCGACGAGCCGTCGGCCGGTCTCTCTCCCGTCCGTCAGGACGAGGCGTTCATCCGCGTCTCCGAGATCAACAAGGCCGGCGTGACCTGCATCATGGTGGAGCAGAACGCCCGCCGCTGCCTGCAGATCTGCGACCGCGGCTACGTGCTCGACCAGGGCCGTGACGCCTACACGGGCACGGGCCGCGAGCTCATGGACGACCCGGCCGTGATCGGTCTGTACCTGGGCACGCTCGGCACCTGAGCCGCGCTCCCGCCGGAAGGCCCGAGCCCCCTGGGGCTCGGGCCTTCTTCGTTCGGTGAGGCTGCGCTCCCCCGCCCCTGCCGACGAGCAGCGCACCCGTGCACCCGATGCGGCCGCGGGCTCCGCCATCCGCTTCCGTCGACGAGCCGACTCGCGCATCCGCCCGTCGCGCGGTGAACCCGGCCACCCGCCCCGCCGAAGAGCGGCGCGCTCGTCCGTCCGTCGCGGCCTCGGGCTCCGGCATCCCTCCCCCGCCCGTCCGACTCGACACCGGCGTCGAGCCCGCGGAACCCGGATCGCGCCGTCCGCGTCCTACGACCCCCGTCGGTGACCGATCCGGGAAGCCCCGACGCCCTACCGATGGGCGCGTCCCTCGTCCGCGGGTCCTTTCCGGATGCCGCGACGTCCCGCCCCCGTTCCGCCCCTCGCCCGCGGGTCCGCTGCAGACCCCACCCACGCCCGGGAACGGCCCTCGGCGCCGCTGCGCGCACGACAAGAGGCCCCGGGACCGAAGTCCCGGGGCCTCTCAGAGGGAACCGATCAACCGGCGCGGAGCCAGCTGTAGTTGTTGTCGTCGCCGTACTCGAAGACACCGATGGTGGCCTGCGTCGGGTCGCCCACGTCGTTGAACGTGATCGGGCCCGAGACGCCGTCGTAGTCGGCTTCGCCGCCGCCGACGATGATGTCGGCGCACTGGGCGTAGCTGGTGCACTTCGTGCCGTTGCCCGAACCGCCCGAGACCGCCTGCATGTTCGCGGCCACGTCGGGACCGGCCGCCGAGCCCGCCTTCAGCGCCGCGAGGGCGAGGAGGACGACCGAGTCGTACGACTCGGGGGCGTAGGTGTAGTCCTCGAGCTTGGCGTTGCCCTTACCCGTCCAGAACGAATCCAGCGTGCTGCGGAAGGTCGCCGTCGAGTCGGGGTCGACGCTGGGGTACGTGCCCTTGGCACCGGTGAGGGTGCCGTTGGGGAACTGCGTGCCGAAGTTCTTCAGGTTGCCGTCGACGAAGAACAGCTTGTCCTTCGCGAAGCTGGCCGTCAGGTCGGGGATGATCGTCGAGACCTCGTCGAACGTGATCAGGGCGATCGCGTCGGGCTTCTGGGCCAGGACGTCCTCGATCTGCGCCGAGAAGTTCGTGTCACCGGTGTTGTAGAGGCTGGTGGCCACGACGGATCCGCCCGCGCCCTCGAACGCCTTCTTGGTGAAGCACGCGAGGCCGGTGCCGTACGAGTCGTTCAGCACGATCATGCCGAGGGTCTCGTTGCCCTCGGAGGCGATCAGGTTGCCGAGAACCTCGCCCTGGAGCACGTCCGAGGGAGCAGTCCGCCAGTACAGGCCCTTGTCGTTGTAGCCCGTGAAGGCCGCCGAGGTGTTGGCCGGCGAGATCTGAACGGCGTTGGCCGCGATGACCTGGTCGATGAACTGCAGCGAGGTGCCCGACGACGCCGCACCCACGATGGCCGTGGCACCGGCGCCGAGCAGGCGCGGGATCTCGGTCTCGTAGGCCTTGTTGTCGGTGTCACCCGAGTCGCCCTGGATGAGGTTGATGTTGACGCCCTTATTGGCGGCGTTGATGTCGGATGCCGCGAGCTCGGTGCCCGCGATCTCGGGCGGGCCGAGGAAGGCGAGGTTACCCGTGACGGGCAGGGCCGTACCGATGTTGTACGTGAGGTCCTTGGCGGGGCCGGTCGAGGTCGACGAGTACTCGGGCGTGTACGAGGCGGGTTCGGCGGCGTTGCAGTCGATCGGGAAGTCGCCCCCACCGGCGGCGTTGCCGGAGTCGGACGGAGTGCTGGTGCCGGTACAACCGGCGAGGACGAGCGCGGTGACGCCGACCACGGCGAAGCCGCCGATGATCTTCGCCGCACGCGAACGGGAGAGGACACTCATATGGGTGCTCCTTGGTGAGGTGGAACCGCGCGGATAACCCGCTCGGATTGTGACAAACCTAATGGCGCACTTGTAGCCGTGATGTTGCAATGTGTTAACGGTCGATTACGCGACCTAATCGTTACTTTCGCGCGGCAATTGCGGGCCGAGAAACGAAGGAAAAGGCGTCACACGGGCTCGACGACATCGACCGGAGCCCGCCGATGACGACGCGAAGCGACGACGGAGTCGACGCTGAGGATCGCGAGAGCCGCCCAGACGAGGGCGAAACCGACCCAGCGCTCCACCGTCATGGGCTCGTGCAGCACCCACACCCCGATCGCGAACTGGATGATCGGCGCGACGAACTGCAGCAGGCCGATGACGGTGAGAGGCACGCGTCGCGCACCCGAGGCGAACAGCAGCAGGGGGACGGCCGTGACGGCCCCCGCCGAGAGGAGGAGAACCGTGTGCAGCGTTCCCGCCGTGCCCAGGGTGATCCCCGTGAGGTTCGCGACGAACACCAATTGGATGGCGGCGACCGGCAGGAGCCAGAGCGATTCGAGGGTGAGCCCGCTGACGGCATCCACCGCCGGCCCGATCTGCTTCTTCACGAGACCGTAGAAGCCGAACGAGAAGGCGAGGGTCAGCGCGATCCAGGGGAACGCGCCGTAGCCGATGACGATCACCGCGACCGCGACGACGGCGAGGCCGATGGCGATCCACGGCACGAGGCGAAGCCGCTCGCGCAGCACGATGACTCCGAGCAGCACGGTCACGATCGGGTTGATGAAGTAGCCCAGGCTCGTCTCGATGACCCGATCGGTCAGCGCGCCGAACAGATAGGTCTGCCAGTTCACGTAGATGAGCACGCCGGCCACCGCGGTGAGCCCCATCAGACGCGGCTGGCGCACGATCGCGAGGAACGGCCGCCACATGCGCAGCACCGTCAACAGCAGCAGGCAGAAGACGAACGCGAGGATGATCCGCCAGGCCACGACCTCGAACGGGCCGGTGGGCTTGAGCTGCAGGAAGTAGATCGGCAGGACGCCCCACAACAGGTAGGCGCCGAGGGCGTACAGCGCACCGCGGGTGCTCCCACCGGTCGGAGCGGAGGGAGCGGAGGTCACCGATCCAGCCTAGGGCTCCGCTCGCGCGTCGGGCCGCCGACCATCGCGCCTTTCCTGCCAGAGGGAGCCGATGAGCGCCGGGGACGACGAAGGCCCCGGATGCCGTGGCATCCGGGGCCTTCGAACGATCTCACTCGATCAGCGGACGACGACCGCCAGGACGTCGCGAGCCGAGAGCACGAGGTACTCCTCGGCGCCGAACTTGACCTCGGTGCCGCCGTACTTGCTGTAGAGCACGCGGTCGCCGACGGCGACGTCGAGGGGGACACGGTTGCCGTTGTCGTCGATGCGGCCGGGGCCGACGGCGACGACTTCGCCCTCCTGCGGCTTCTCCTTGGCGGTGTCGGGGATGACGAGACCACTCGCAGTGGTCTGCTCAGCCTCGACCTGCTTGATGACGATGCGGTCCTCGAGCGGCTTGATGGAAACCGACACGGTCTACCTCTTCTTTCTCGTTACAGAAGACTTGTCAGCACTCACGCGGGGAGAGTGCTAATTCGAGTGTAGAGAAGCGCTGGCACTCACGCAACGCGAGTGCCAGCAACGACCCGCGCCTAGGCTGAATCGGTGGACACCACCGAGCTGACCGCCCTGCTCACACCCGAGGGCCTGCGCCTCCTCGACGAGGTGGGCGCCCTCGACTCGACCGACGAGGTCGCCCGAGCCGTGTCGCGCCTGCGAGCCGCCGGGCACTCCCCCGATCTCGTCTCGGCCGTCGTCGGGCAAGCGCGCCTCCGCGTCCGTGCGGCCGCGAAGTTCGGCCCCTTCGCCGAGCGGATGCTCTTCACGAAGGCCGGCCTCGAACAGGCCACGCGCCTGTCCATCGCCGCCCGACACGCGGGTCGCTTTCGCGCCGCGGGGATCGACCGCGTGACCGACCTCGGCTGCGGGATCGGCGGGGACGCCCTCGGGATGGCGGGTCTCGGCGTCCGGGTGCACGCCGTCGACGCCGACGAGGTGACCGCCGCGATCGCCGCCTACAACCTCGCCCCCTTCGGCGACGCGGCCACGGTGCAGCACGCGCGGGCCGAGGACGTCGACCTGAGCGGGACGGATGCCGTCTGGCTCGATCCCGCGCGCCGCACCGCGGGGCACGCCGAGACGCGACAGGTGTCGTCCGCCGAGTGGTCGCCGTCTCTCGAGTGGGTCTTCGAGCTGCTGAAGACGAAGCCGGGTGGGGTGAAGCTCGGGCCGGGATTCGACCGCACGCAGATCCCCGACGACGTCGAGGCGCAGTGGATCAGCGCCGACGGCTCGACCATCGAACTCGTCCTCTGGGCCGGATCCCTCGCCCGTGCGGGCGTGCGACGCGCCGCACTCGTGGTGCGGGGCGCAGACGCCTGGGAGCTCACCGCCCCGGCCGACAGCGCCGATGTCGCGGACCGCGAACTCGGCGCGTTCGTCCACGAGCCCGACGGCGCCGTCATCCGCGCACGGCTCATCGGCGAGGTCGGACGAGCCCTGGATGCCGGCATGCTCGCGCCCGGCATCGCGTACCTGACCTCCGACGCGGCGTTGACGAGCCCGTTCGTGTCGTCGTTCCGCGTGCGCGAGCAGCTGCCGTCCGACCCGAAGAAACTCGCTCAGGCCCTCCGCACCCGGGGCATCGGCACGCTGGAGATCAAGAAGCGCGGTGTCGATGTGGATCCGGCGGTGCTCCGCAAGAAGCTCGCGCTTCGCGGGGACGCGTCCGCCACGCTCATCCTCACGCGCGTGGGGTCGAAGCGGCTCGCCCTCCTGGCCGACCGCGTCTGACGACCCGGGTCACCCGACCGAGAGCTGCGAGAAACCCCAGATCAACCATCCGACGCTGAACGCGATCGACACCACCGCGAGAGCGAGAGCCCAGACGGCGACCCGTCGGCTGTCGTGCGCCCGGCGGAGGGAGACGCTCGCGAGGATCGCCCCGACGACACCGATCGGCACCAGCCACCCGGTGAACAGCGCCGCCGCGAGGGCGATGATCGCCACCCCCAGGGCCCAGGGCGCGACGGACGGCGGCTTCGGCGGAACGGGCGGCGCGTACGGGATCAGATGATCGCCGAACGCGGCCATCTCGAGTTGAGCGGTCGGCAGGCGACCGTCGTCATCGTCACCCGCGTCGGGGGTCGTCATCTCGGAACCCGCCGCCCGGACGTCGGCGGGCAGAGGTGGCACGGGAGGCAGCTCGACCGCGGGGGCGACGTCCTCCTTGCGGGCCCGACGCGTGGGCGGTGGCACCTCGGTCACGGGGTGGCTCCCGCGCGCGGCGCCGGGGTCTCGGCATCCGGATCCTCCGCCACCTGGATCTCGGTGACGGGGAGCGTCGAATCGGCCCCGAAGGCGAGGGTCGAGGGGCGACGGCCCGACGAGATGAGCTCCGCCGCGAGCGCAGCGATCATCGCGCCGTTGTCGGTGCACAGCCGCAGCGGCGGGATGCGCACGGCGACCCCGGCGGCCGCCGCACGCTCGAGAGCGACATCGCGCAGGCGCTTGTTGGCGATCACGCCACCGCCGAGCAGCAGACGCGGCACGCCGTGCCGCGCGCACGCGTCGAGGGCCTTCGTCACGAGCACATCGACGACGGCCTCGCGGAACGACGCGGCGACATCGGCGACCGGAACGGGCTCCCCCGCGGCCTCGTGCTGCTCGACCCAGCGCGCCACGGCTGTCTTCAGCCCCGAGAACGAGAAGTCGTAGCGGTGGGATGCCATGTCGGAGGCGCGGGAGAGGCCGCGCGGGAAGCGGATCGCCGTCGGGTCGCCCTCGGCCGCGGCACGATCGATCTCGGGGCCACCGGGGTACGGGAGCTTGAGCAGGCGGGCGACTTTGTCGAACGCCTCGCCGGCCGCGTCGTCCATCGTCTCGCCGAGGAGCTCGACGTCGCTCGTCAGGTCGCGCACCAGCAGGAGCGAGGTGTGCCCGCCGCTGACGAGCAGGGCGACGGTCGGGTACTCCAGCTCCCCCGCGTCGGCGTCGAGGATGTCGGCGGCGATGTGCCCGACGAGGTGGTTGACGGCGTACAGCGGCTTGTCGAGGGCGACCGCGAGCCCCTTGGCGGCCCCCACGCCGACCATCAGGGCACCCGCCAGGCCCGGCCCGCTCGTCACCGCCACGGCGTCGAGATCCGCGAGGGTCACACCGGCCTCGGCGAGGGCCGCGTCGATCGAGGGCTGCAGAGCCTCGAGGTGGGCGCGCGCGGCGACCTCGGGCACGACCCCGCCGTAGCGGGCGTGCTCGTCCATGCTCGAGGCGATCGTGTTGCTGAGCAGCTGTCGACCGCGCACGATCCCGATACCGGTCTCGTCGCAACTGGTCTCGATGCCGAGCACGAGAGGCGCGTTCATCAGCACCAGCCCTTTCCGGTGGTGGTCGGGGAGGACTGCGCCTCCGCGCCCTCGACGGGCGGAGAGCTCTCGGTCGAGGCGGATGCGGGGGCCGTCGGCTCCGCCCGCCGGGCGACCCAGCCGCGCAGGTTCAGCTGCATGACGATCGCGTCGACGTCGTCGGGTTGGTAGTAGCGGGGGCGACGCCCCACCTCGGCGAACCCCTCCGAGAGGTACAGCTTCTGTGCGACGGAATTGTCGGCGCGCACCTCGAGGAACACGTCGTGGACCCCGCGGCGCGCGGCCTCGTCGAGCAGAGCGGTCAGCAGGGCTCGGCCCCGCCCCCGACCCCGCGCGGCCTTGGAGATCGTGATGGTCTGGATGTCGGCATCCCGAGCCCCGTGCACAGCGCGCAGACCCGCGTAGCCGAGGACCCGCCCTGCCTCTTCGGCGACGACGTACCAGCCGTGCGGCGACGCGAGCTCCTCGCGCATCATCGCCGGGCTCCACGCGTCGGTCGGGAACGAGGCGTGCTCGAGCGCCATGATCCCGTCGAGGTCGGCGACGGTGGCGGTCCGCGTCGCCATCAGGTCACCCGCTTCGGCGCGTGGGCGGCGACGACGTCGGGGCTGCGCAGGTACAGGGGCTCCGAGTTCGCGAGCGTGCGGCCGGCGTCGAGGGCTCGCGCCGCGGCGAGCGCGATCATCGCGGCCGACACGATCGTGGCATCGTACCGACGCGCACCGGCCGCATCGAGCCGGGCGTCGAGGTCGTCACGGGGGCTCAGCTGCGCACCGGAGACCCGAACGGGAAGACCGTCGTCGTCGATGCCCTCGTAGACGCTGTAGGCGAACTCCTTGCGGCGTGCATCGGTGACGACGGCGAACCGACCGGTATCGCCGCCCGTCAACGCGTCGGAGAGGAGGACGCCGAGGGCGACGCCGTCGTGGCTCGGCACGGGCACGACCGGCACCCCGCGCCCGAGGGCGTAGACGCGGGCCGTGGCGATGCCCACCCGCAGCCCGGTGAAGGGTCCGGGGCCCATGCCGATAGCGACGTGCGTGGGGGCGGGCGCTCCGGCGGTCGCGCGGACCAGCAGATCGCCGATCACCTCCGCGTGGCCGAGGGGATTTCCGCTCTGCTCGTCGGCGAGCACTTCCCCGTCGCGGGCGATCGCGGCGACGGCGGTGCCGAGCGAGGTGTCGATGCCGAGAATCACGGTTCCAGGGTATCCGCCCCGTCTCCACGGCATCCGACCGCGCCCTCCGCTCCGAAGAAAGGGCATGGATGCCGACGACCTCGCGCTGCGGCGCGTCGTGGTCCCCACCGGGGTGGGGCCGCTGGTGGTGCACGCCGGCCGCCGGTCGGGCAGCCCCGTGGCGACGATCCTGGTGCACGGCGCCGCGGGGTCGTGGCGCACCTGGGGTGCCCTGATCGCGGCATCCGACGGGCTCCGGCTCCCCCTGTCGGACATCGTCGCGATCGACCTGCCCGGCTGGGGCGAGACGCCCGGGCCCGTGCCGGAGCCGGCCGAGATCGCCGTGGCGGTCGCCGCGGCCGCTCGCGCGCTCGGCTACCCGCGTTGGCGCGTGGTCGGGCATTCCCTCGGCGGAGTGATCGCTCTCGACGTCGCCGCCCGCTTCCCGCGCGCGACCGTCGCGGTCGGGGTCGTGTCACCGAGCGGAGCGGGAGCGCGGGCCATCGCGCGGCACCCCGTCCGCAGCGCCGCCCGGCTGCCCTGGCTCGCGGGGATGGTGCTCGCGATGCGGGTGCTGCGCGGACTCGGCCCCCTCGCCCGCCCGTTGCTGCGCCTGCTGCGTCGTACCGGCGCGTTGCGTCGTCTTGCGCGACCGCTGTTCCGGCACCCCGAGCGTGTGAGTCGGTCGGTGACCGACGACCTCGCCGAAGAGATCCGCCCGTCGGCCTTCCTCGCCGCGGCGCACCTCTCGACCGGCCACGACGACGGCGTCTGGCGTCGGATCACCTGTCCGGTGCGATCGGTGCGGGGCGCGCACGACGTGTTCGTCGCCGAGCGCGACGCTCGGGAATGGGGGCGCCTCATGAACGATTACGACGATCGCGTCCTCGACGACAGCGGGCACTTCGCCCACGTCGAGCAGCCGGTCGAGACGCTCCGGGCCCTGCGCGAGGTGTGGGCGGCGGACCGCGCTCCGGCTCCCCGCGGAGGATCCGGGCGCCCCCGCTCATCCATCGCGCGGCGCTCGAACCTCACGGGCGACGCGAGATCGTGACCCGGCGCGGGGCATCGGCGTCGAGTTCGACGGTGTGCACCGCGATCTCGCCGCACGCGTTGTCGACGCCTCGGCCCCCGACCTGACGATCGATCTCGATCTCCCACCACGAGTCGGCGAGGTATTCGGCGACACCGCGACCCCACTCGACGATCACCGCCGACCCCGCGACGTCGATATCGAGGTCGTCGAGCTCAACGGCGGCTCCGAGCCGGTACGCGTCCACGTGCACCAGCGGCGTCCCGCCGACCAGGGACGGGTGAGTGCGGGCGATCACGAAGGTGGGGCTCTGAACGGGACCCCGGATGCCGAGACCCTCGCCGATACCTCGGGTCAGGGTCGTCTTTCCGGCGCCGAGGGGGCCGGTCATCACGATCACGTCACCCGGCTCGAGAGCGCGGCCGATGCTCCGTCCGAGCTCCTCCATGTCGCCCGGGCCCTCGACGATCCTCTCGCCCAGCACACTGTCGGGAACGCTCACGCGCGGACCTCCCGTCGGGGCACGCGCGCTCCCACGCGCGTGACGATCTCGTAATCGATGGTGCCGGCGGCATCCGCCCAGTCCCGTGCGGCGGGGACGCCCAGCGTCGGATCGCCGAAGAGCACCACCTCGTCGCCCACCGCGACCGGGTGATCACCCACGTCGACGACGAACTGGTCCATCGCGATCCGACCCGCCACCGTGAAACGGCGACCGTTGATCGACACCGGCCCGCGCCCCGAGGCCTGCCGGGGCACGCCGTCGGCGTAGCCGAGCGGCACCAGGGCGAGCGTCGTCTCGCGCTCCGTGCGGTGGTCGTAGCCGTACGAGACGCCCGTGCCCGCGGGCACGCGCCGCACCGCCGCGACCGCGCCGCGCAGCGTCATCGCGGGGCGCAGCCCCAGGTCGGCGGACGAGCGGTCGTCGAAGGGCGAGATGCCGTACAGGCCGATGCCGATGCGCACGCACCCCAGGCGGGTCTCGGGGAGGGCGATGGCGGCGTTCGTGGCCGCGAGATGACGCAGCGGGGGGTTCAGCCCCACCGAGGCCGCGAGCACCACGCCCTCCTCGAACCGCGCGAGGGCGGCACGATCGTCGTCGACACTCGTGTTCGACAGGTGCGAGAACAGACCGACGACCCGGAGCCGCCCGATGCGTTCGAGTCGCGCGGCCTCCGAGAACACCGTGCGCCAGTCCGCCGGGGCGATGCCGTTGCGCGACAGCCCCGTCTCGATCTTCAGGTGCACGGCGGCGGGGCGCTCACCGTGGGCCGCGTCGGCCGCGCGCAGAAGCTGGTCGATGTCGGAGATCCCCAGTTCGACCTCCTCGCGCACGGCCTCGACGAAAGAGGCCCCCGGCGCGTGCAGCCAGGCGAACAGGGGCGCCGTGATGCCCGCGCGACGCAGCGCCAACGCCTCGTCGATGTCGGACACGCCGATGCGCGTCGCTCCCCCGCGCAGAGCAGCGGCGGCGGCGCGATACGCCCCGTGCCCGTAGCCGGCGGCCTTGACCACCGCGATGATCTCGGACCCCGTCAGGGCGCGCAGGTGGCGCACGTTCTCGGTGATCGCGTCGACGTCGATGACGGCTTCTCGCAGCACTCCCGGTTGCATCGTCATGCGCGGTCCTCTCGGAGGGGCGGGATTCGGGATGCCGCTGACTCGGCGCCGACACGCGCCTCGGCGATGACGTACGCCGTCGCCAGGCCCGCATCGTGCGACATCGACAGGTGCAGGGCGGTGATGCCCCGCGCGGCGACCGTCGCGGCGGTCTCTCCGCTGAGCGAGAAGACGGGGCGTCCGGACGCCTCAGAGGTGACCTCGATGTCGATCCAGTGCACGCCGTCCGACCCGCCGAGCGCCTTGATCAAGGCCTCTTTCGCGGCGTACCGGGCAGCCAGGGAACGGGGCTTCAGCACGCGCTCCGATGCCGAGAACAGACGAGGGAGCAGCCGGGGCGTCCGCTCCAGGTGCTCCTCGAACCGCGGCACGTCGACGAGGTCGACGCCGATACCGACGATCATGCGCCCTCCCCTCCTGGCATCCCTCTATTCTGCCGGTGCCCACCGACACCGAGACGACGAAGGGGCCGGATGCCACGGCATCCGGCCCCTTTTCGACGCGAGGTCTACTCGACCGTCACCGACTTGGCGAGGTTGCGCGGCTGGTCGACGTCGAGACCCTTCGCCTCGGCGAGGCCCATCGCGAAGATGTGCAGCGGAACGACGGCCAGCAGCGGCTCGAAGAGGGGGGCCGCGAGCGGGATCCGCAGCACCTCGTCGGCGGCGGGCAGCACGGCGACATCGCCCTCTTCGGCGATCGCGATGACGCGGGCGCCGCGGGCGCGGATCTCCTCGATGTTCGAGACGACCTTCTTGTGCATCTCGCCCGAGCCGCGGGGGCTCGGAACGACGACGAACACGGGCTGGCCGGGCTCGATCAGCGCGATGGGGCCGTGCTTGAGCTCTCCAGCGGCGAAGCCCTCGGCGTGGATGTAGGCCAGCTCCTTGAGCTTGAGCGCCCCCTCGAGGGCGATCGGGTAGCCGACGTTGCGGCCGAGGAACAGCACCGAGCGGGTGTCGGCCATCCAGTGCGCGAGCTGCTCGATGCGGGCCTGCTCGGTCTCGAGCACGCGAGCGATCTTGCCCGGGACGGCCTCGAGCTCGGTCACGGCTTCGACGGCGGCCATCGGGTCGATCGCGCCGCGCACGCGACCCACGTGCAGGGCCAGCAGGTACAGGGCGGTGATCTGCGCGACGAAGGCCTTGGTCGAGGCGACGGCCACCTCGGGACCCGCGTGGGTGTAGACGATCGCGTCGGACTCGCGCGGAATCGTCGCCCCCTGCGTGTTGCAGATCGACAGCGTCTTCGCACCGCGCGAGCTCGCGTACTTGACGGCCATGAGCGTGTCCATGGTCTCGCCCGACTGGCTGATCGACACGACCAGCGTGCGGGGGGTGAGCACGGGGTTGCGGTAGCGGAACTCGTGCGCCAGCTCGACGTCGACGGGAACACGGGTCCAGGTCTCGAGGGCGTACTTGCCGACCATGCCCGCGTAAGCGGCGGTGCCGCACGCGATGACGAGGATGCGATCGATGTCGGCGAGGAAGTCGTCCATCCCCTCGAGTTCGGGGATCTCGACGCGGCCCTCTTGGATACGGCCTCGGATGGTGTTGGCGACGGCCTCGGGCTCCTCCGAGACCTCCTTGGCCATGAACGACGACCAGCCGCCCTTCTCGGCGGCCGACGCGTCCCACGTGACCTCGAAGGCCTCGACCTCGACAGGAGCGCCCGAGAAATCGGTCACCTCGACACCCTCGGGGGTGATCGCAACGATCTCGTCCTGGCCGATCGCGAGCGCGTTGCGCGTGTGCTCGACGAAGGCGGCGACGTCGGAGCCGAGGAAGTTCTCGCCCTCGCCGAGACCGATCACGAGCGGCGAGTTGCGACGCGCACCGACGACGAGACCGGGGTGGTCCTCGTGCATCGCGAGGAGCGTGTAGGCCCCCTCGAGGCGCGAGACGACCGAACGGAAGGCCTGCACGAGGTCCTTCGTCCGTGCGTACTCGCGGCCGATCATAACCGCCGCGACCTCGGTGTCGGTCTCGCTGCGGAAGGCGAAGCCGTCACCCACGAGCTCGCTCTTGAGCTCGGCGAAGTTCTCGATGATCCCGTTGTGGATGACGGCGAGCTTGTCGTCGTCGGCCAGGTGGGGGTGGGCGTTGGCGTCGGTGGGGCCACCGTGCGTGGCCCAGCGGGTGTGGCCGATGCCCGTGGTGCCGTTGGGCATGGGCGTGGACTCGAGGTCGTCACGCAGGACGGCGAGCTTGCCCGCGCGCTTGCGCATGTCGAGCTGGCCGTCGCCGTCGATCACGGCGATGCCGGCGGAGTCGTACCCCCGGTACTCCAGACGCGACAGACCCGCCAGAAGGATGTCCTGGCTCTGCCGAGGACCCACGTAACCGATGATTCCGCACATGGGGTCGAGTCTACGTGGCGGGGCTGAGCAAACCCCTCCGCACCGAACCGAGGCGCGAACCCCGCCTGTTCCACGACCCGTCGCGGACCAGGAGCAAGTCGAGGGCGATCATCGCGAGCGAGAACGGCCACAGCCCCAGCAGGATCGCGATGCTCAGGTGCATTCCGGTGATGACGAACACCGCCGCGTAGCGCGTCGGCTTCCACAGGATGAGCACCGGGAACAGCATCTGCACCCAGAGCGCGGCCCAGGTCGCGAGTGCCACGACGGGCGCCGACTGCCAGGCGAGCTGGCTCAGGGCGGGCAGGACGTGGAACTGCTCGATGCTCAGCGCGTAGTAGATCGCCGTACCGTCCAGCCATTCCTCCCCCTGGAACTTCAGCACGCTCGAGACGACGTAGACGAGCAGGATCTGGAACACGCAGAGGATGAGCGCCGTGTTGTGGGCCCAGATCGCCAGCCACGGCGGCACCCAGGTCGGCATCCGTCCGGAAAGACGGGAGGGCCGGATGCCGCGGCGCCGGCGCATCCACGCATCCACCGAGAAGTGCCGACTCAGGTCGGCGAAGACGACGAAGAAGAGCACGATCCGCATGAGCGTGTCTCCGCCGTTGCCGAGCAGCGTGCTGTTGGTCGAGAGCCCCACCCAGAACACGAGCAGGACCGGGGTCACCCACCGCGTCTGGAATCCCACGACGAACAGGATCGCGAGAGCCAGCAGCACGTGGAACGAGAGGTCGAAGACCACCGCGTTGTCTTTCGGGAAGAGCATCCTCAGCGGTTCCCACCACCCACGCCGGTTGGCTTCGGGGTCGACCCACCAGGCTCCCGCACCCCAGAGGTAGTGGCGGTCGGCGTAGCTCGGCACCAGGACGATCAGCATCGCGACGCCGAAGAGCACGCGGAGGACGGAGAACCCGATCGTCGAATGCTCGCGCCCGGTCAGCCAGAGCTGCAGGCGCGGCCACAGCGTCGAAGGCGTGACGCGGTCCCGCCAGCCGGTCGTCGCGATGGTCCTCTCGTCGTCGACGGATGCCGATCGGTTCATCGTCCCGTGTACCTCTCGATGACTTCGTCGTAGATGGCCTGCACCTCATCCGATGGCGCGACCGCAGGTTGCCGCCACCCGAACGTCGTGTACGAGGGTTCCGTCTGGCGCTCCGTGTCGAAGCGGTGGAGGAAGTCGTTCGGCCGATCGTGCTCGATGCGCCACCGGACGCGCTCGACATCGTGGTCGACGTACGCACTGCCGAAGGCGGACGAGAAGCGCACGAGCATGTAGTCGTACCGCAGGTAGCTCACCAGAGCGGCGCGACTGCCCCCGAGATCGTCGAGCTCCTCGAGCAACGCCGACGGGTCCATCGGCGCGAAGGCGCCGTCGTTGACGCGACGGATGAAGGTGTCGCGCACGCGATCCCTCTGGTCGGCGCTGAGCGCCTGGTACCGCGTCAGGTAGGTCTGAGCGGCGTTGAAGCTGTTCTTCGAGATGCGAGAGGGAGTCGGGATGCCACGCGCCGCGGAGAACTCCGCGTCGGTGACGTCGACCCATTCGCTGCGCTGGAGCTCGCCGTTCTCCCGCCACTGCACCTGGATCTGGAGCGAGCGGTTCACCTTCATGATGTTCGGGGCGAACACGTTCCACCGTTGCTGGAAGTACGGGGCGAAGGCGGCCGACACGGCGGGACGCGTCGGGCTCGAGGGGATGGTGAACGACACCGCCACGAAGGCGTAGCCGAGGACGATGGCGAGGGTCATGGCGGCGGCGACCGCCGCCATGACCCCACCCGACCGCCGGGCGGAGGAAGGCCCCTCCGACACCCCCGCTTCGGGGGCCTCCTCCGCCGTGGTGGTCATCGTCAGCGCTGCTCTCCGCTGGCGCTCCGTCGACGCAGGGTCCACAGAGTCGCACCCGCGAGGATCAGTGCCGCAGCCAGGCCGCCGGCGAGAGGACCGTTGAGGTCCAGACCGGTGGCCGGGAGCGAGGAGCCCCCGCCGTTGCCCGCGGCGGCGGGCTGCGCCGTCACGGTGAAGGCGGTGTTCTCCCGCTCGGTCGGGAGTTCACCCGTGACCGAACCGCGCACGTCGACCCGGTGTGCGCCGAGCTCGAAGTCGGCGCCGACCGCGAAGGTCATGCGCGCCGTACCCGAGCCGTCCGCGGTCACCGGAGTGAGCTCGAAGGGAGTCGAGTTCACCGTCGCCGAGACCGTCTCGCCGGGCTGGAAGCCCTGGACGACCACGGTCTGGCTGACCCCGGTGCCGCGCACGATCTGCGGGAGCAGCACGTCGGCACGCGCCTGCGTGGTGACGTCGCCGTCGGTCGCGTCGGCGTCCACGGCGTCGGCGTCCGCGGCGTCAGCATCCACAGCGTCGGCGTCCGCGGCGTCAGCGTCCACGGCGTCTGCATCGGCTGCGTCGGTGTCCGTCGCGTCAGCATCCATCGCGTCGGTGTCCGTTGCGTCAGAGTCGGTCGCATCGGCGTCCACGGCGTCAGCGTCCACAGCGTCGGCGTCTGCGTCCACAGCGTCGGCGTCTGCGTCCACAGCGTCAGCGTCAGCGTCAGCGTCAGCGTCCATCGCGTCAGCGTCCGCCGCGTCAGCATCCATCGCATCAGCGTCCACGGCGTCAGCATCCATCGCGTCAGCATCCATCGCGTCAGCATCCATCGCGTCAGCATCCATCGCGTCCGCGTCCGCGTCGGCGTCAGCCGCGACCGCGGTCACCGAGAACGACGTCGTGTCGACCGAGCCGTCGATGTCCTGGATCGCGGTCACCGTGAAGTCGCCCACCGGAACCTCCGCGAACGAGACCGACCAGAGGCCGAGTCCCGAGACGGTCGTCGTCTGCGCGCCCAGGGTCGGGATCGAGACGGCGATCTCGGCGCCGGCCTGGCCGGAACCGGTCACGGTCACCGAGCGCGTGGCATCCGGCTCTCCGACCTCGTACTCCGTGCCGGCGATGGGTGCCGTGATGTCGACGGCCTCGGCGAGCACGACGCTGAACGCGACGGTGTCGACCGAGTCGTCGGCATCCTGAGTCGCCGTCGCCGTGTAGTCGGCGATCGACAGACCGTCGAACACCACGTTCCAGGTACCGTCCGGGGCCGCGGTCGTCGTCTCGACGGCGCCGTTGTCGAGCTCGACCGTGACGGTCGCCCCCGGCGAAGCCGTTCCCGAGACGGTCACCGTGGTGACACCCTCAGCAGAGCCGACCGCGATCTCTGTTCCGTCAGCGGGCTCCTCGATCACGACATCGGGCGTCTCGGCGATCGAGAAGTCGACCGTGTCGATAGACCCGTCGAACTCCTGCGTCGCGGTCACCGAGTAATCGCCGATGGGCAGGCCCGGGAACGTCGCCGTCCAGGTTCCCTCCGCGGTCACGGTGACCGTCTGGGGGGAGCCGCCGACCTCGACGTCGACATCCGAACCCGCGTAGCCGGTTCCGGTGACGATCACGTCCGAGGTGTCGTCGGCCCCGGGGACGACGATGATCTGGTCGGGGGTCGGAGCGGTGATGACCACGTCCGGGGCCTCGATGACCGAGAAGTCGACGGCCGCGGTGGTGCCGTCCGCATCCTGAGTCGCGGTGGCCGTGTAGTCGCCGACCGGGAGGTCGGGGAACGTGACCGTCCAGGTGCCCTCGGGGGTGACCGTGGCGTCCTGATCCTCCTGACCGGGGATCGAGACCGTGATCACGGCCTCGGGCTCGCCGGTACCGGAGACGGTCACGTCCGAGACGTCGTCGGCTCCGGGAACGACGAACTCGTCGCCGCTCTCGGGAGCGGTGATCGTCACGTCGGCGTTCTCATCGAGCGCGTTCGGTCCGACGGTGGCGTTCGCCAGTTCGATCGTCGTGGCCGCCGACCCCGGCAGGACCGTCACGATGGCCCCGGTGATCGAAAAGACACCGTCGGCAGTCGTCGACTGGTTGTTGACGGTCACGCTCGCGACGGCGGGAAGCACGGCGCCCAGCGCGGGCGAGAGCAGCGTCGTCACCGGGGTGACGGTCGTGTCGACCGCAGCGCCGACGTTCCCGATCACGGTTTGCACCGGAGCGAGGATCGCGCCCGCCACGACACCGAGGCTGACCGGAAGGGTGATTCCGCCCAGCACCTGGATCCCGGAGGTGTTCCCGTCGAGCAGCTGCCCGATGGTGGTGTTCACGCTGAGGACCGGGATCTGCGGGGTGATCAGGGTCGGCGGGATGACGACCCCGCCGAGGACCGAGAGACCGCGCACGGCGTTCAGGACGGCCGTGTCGATCCGGTCGGTGAGGCCGCTGACGGCGTCGACGACGGCGGCCTGGATGTCGGGCAGTGTCTGCGATCCGAGCAGTTCCGTCCCCGCGGGGAGGCCGTTGAGACCGGCGATCTCGTCGAGGTCGACCGTGATCTCGCCCGTCCCCAGGTCGATCACCACGCCGGGGTAGTCCTCCGAGGTGATCTGGCCGGTCAGGAGACCGCTGATCGCGTCGGTCAGGCTGGTCGTGCCCACCTGCAGGTTCGCCTGCACGCCGAGGAGTCCGAGGGCGCTGCCCACAGCGGTGTCGACCAGACCGTCCACCCCGTCGAGCGAGTTCTGGAGGCCTGCCACCGCGGTGTTCAGCTCCGCGGTCAACGTCGACAGCGTCGCGCTTTCGACGACGAGCTGACCGCCCGCGATCGTGTAGCTGCTCGTCGCGTCGTCGGGAGCGTCCTGCGACGCCCTCGCCGACACGGCGCCCAGGGTCAGGTCCACGGCGGCGATCTCGTCGACGAGCTCAGCGGCCAGGGATCCCGCGAGGGAATCGACCGCGCCGCCCAGACTGATACTCAGCGGGCCGGTCGCCGGGCCGCCGGTGCCGATGACCCCGCCGTCGCCCACGGCGCCCGAGGCCCCGACCGACGAGCCATCGGGATCCGCGCTCGCGTACTGGCCGACGACGCCGAGCGATCCGAAGTCGATGGGAACCTGGATGCCGCCGGGCACGGTGACGTTGATCACGCCGAGGGCCGTGAGGTCGAGCGTGTTCTGGTCGGTTACCGTCGGGACGGACCCGGCGTTGGTGGCGACCGCGCCCTGGATCTGCGCCAGGTCGTCGAGATCGACGAGGCTGAGAATCGACCCGCCCACGAACGTGCCCGAGGCGTTCGACAGGTCACCGGGGGCGGCGTTCGCGGCGGTGACGCCGCCGAACAGGCTGAGAGAGGCGGCCCCCACCGCCGCGGCCGTCTTGACCGATGCCCGTCCGATCCGGGAGCGCGTCCACAGCGCACTCCGACTCCGTGTGGCGGTCCGTCCGGGCGATGCGCCGGACGCCCCCTGATTCGCGCGATCCATAGAAACACTCCTGTACGTGGTGCTCGGGACGCGCGTGTGCAGCGCCCTCTGCGGCCTTTCGGCAGCCGTACGGGACATTCAAGGGGGCTCGGAGAACCCTGAGAACACGCTGAGCTACGGGGATCGGTACGGGTCCGCGCTCCCGGTAGTACCGAGGTCGACGGGCATGCGACGGCGCACGCGAATCGCCCGGATCGACAAGCGGCCGGGCCGAAGCAACCCGCGATCGACGCCGATACCGGTGGCCCTCGGTATACCGACTCACTACCGTGCCCGCACCACGGCGGGCACCTCAGAGCTTGCGGAGCAGGACCGTTTCGACGGTGTGATCCGCACCCTTCTGCAGCACGAGCTTCGCGCGGTGTCGCGTCGGAAGCACGTTCTCTTCGAGGTTCGGGAGGTTGATTTCGCGCCAGTATCCGAGCGCTCGCTCGACGGCCTCTTCATCGCTGATGTCGGCGAAGACGCGGAAGAACGACGTCGGGTTGGTGAAGGCGTTGTCTCGGAGCGCGAGGAACCGGTCCACATACCACCGCTCGATGTGCGCGGCGTCCGCGTCGACGTAGATCGAGAAGTCGAACAGGTCGCTCACCGCGACCTCGTTCGGAGACGGCGGCGGCTGGAGCACGTTCAGGCCCTCGACGATGACCACGTCCGGCCGATGCACGGTCACGTGGGCGTCCGGCATGATGTCGTATCGCACGTGCGAGTAGAAGGGCGCGCGCACCTCCTCGGCACCGGACTTCACCTCGCTGAGGAACTCGACGAGCGCCCGCCGGTCATACGACTCGGGGAATCCCTTGCGGTCCATGAGGCCGCGGCGTTCGAGCTCCGCGTTCGGGTAGAGGAAGCCATCGGTGGTGACCAGCTCGACGCGAGGGGTGTCGGGCCAGCGGCTCATTAGCTCGCGCAGCAATCGCGCGATCGTCGACTTCCCGACGGCCACGGATCCCGCGACCCCGATGACGAAGGGGGTCGTGGCGTCCGGTTCGCCGAGGAAGCTGCTCGTATCGGCGCCGAGGCGGCGCGTGGCGCGGGCGTAGAGGCTCAACAGCCGGCTGAGGGGGAGGTAGACCTCGGCGACTTCGCGCGGATCCAGCCGGTCGCCGATCCCGCGCAACTGGACGATCTCGTTCTCGGTCAGCGGCTGTGTCAGCCCGCCGGCCATGCGAGCCCAGTCGTCGCGGTCGATCTGGCGGTAGGGGCTCAGCGACGGTGCGGGAGCGGTGGTCTCGGCTGCGGACACCCGCTCATGCTACCCGGGGCGCCGCC
Source organism: Microbacterium testaceum StLB037 (assembly GCF_900104345.1). Taxonomy (GTDB): domain Bacteria; phylum Actinomycetota; class Actinomycetes; order Actinomycetales; family Microbacteriaceae; genus Microbacterium; species Microbacterium testaceum_A. The sequence goes on along the minus strand of NZ_FNJN01000006.1, from coordinate 182,766 downwards.
CTCCCCCGCGGTCGGAGCCGTGCGCACCGCGCCCACTACGCTCGGACCGTGCGCTTGGGAGTCCTCGACATCGGTTCGAACACCGTCCACCTGCTCGTCGCGAACGCCCGAGCGGGAGGGCGCCCCACTGCCACCACCTCGCACCGTTCCGTGCTCCGCCTCATGCGTTATCTGCTGCCGGACGGATCGATTTCAGCGGAGGGTGTGCAGGGACTGGTGGATGCCGTGACCGCCGCGCGCGATCGCGCTCGCGCCGAGGGGGTCGACGAGTTGCTCGCCACCGCGACCTCCGCGGTCCGGGAGGCGACCAACGGCGACGAGGTGATCGCTCTCATCGAGGAGGCGCTCGGACAACCGCTCCAGGTGCTCGGCGGCGAGACCGAGGCACGGTTCACCTACCTCGCGGTCCGGCGCTGGTTCGGGTGGTCCGCGGGGCAGATCCTTCTGTTCGACATCGGTGGGGGATCCCTCGAGATCGCCGGTGGCGCGGACGAATTTCCCGACCTCGCCGAATCGGTCCCGCTGGGAGCGGGGCGGTCCACCGTGCAGTTCCTGCCCCACGATCCTCCGAGCGACGACGAGATCGATGCGCTCCGCCAGCATGCGGCATCCGTCCTCGCTCCTGTCGCCGAGCGATTCGCGGCGCTCCCCCGCCCCGATCACGTGGTGGGGTCGTCGAAGGCGATCCGATCCCTCGCGAAGTTGGCGGGCTACCCCGTGCCGGGGTGGTCGGGGATCGATCGCATGGTGCTCCCGCGCAGAGAGCTGAAGGACTGGATTCCGCGCCTGGCCCGCATCCCCGCCGATGCGCGCGAAGCCCTGCCGGGCATCACCGCCGACCGCACCTTCCAGATCGTGGCCGCGGCGATCGTCGTCGAGCGCGCGATGAAAGCCCTCGACGTCGAGGAGCTCGAGGTGTCGCCCTGGGCCCTGCGCGAGGGCGTCCTGTTGCGCTACATCGAATCGCTCGAGTACTGAGACGACGAAGGCCCAGGGCTCCGATGAACGGAGGACCCTGAGCCTGTCGAAGGGAACGGGACCTACAGCGCCAGACGTTCCCGGACGACGTCGGCGAGCCGGTCGGCGTGCGCGCGTGCGGTGTGTTCGTCGGCCGCTTCGACCATCACGCGAACGAGCGGCTCGGTGCCGGACGCGCGCAACAGCACGCGGCCCGAATCGCCGAGTTCGGCGGTCGAGACGGCCACCGCCTCCTGGACGCCCTCGTCGCTCACCCCGTCGCGGTCGACGCCGCGCACGTTGACGAGCACCTGCGGGTAGACGGTCATGATCGAGGCGAGTTCCGCGAGGGTCTTGCCCTGGCGGGCCATCTCGGCCACCAGGTGGAGGCCGGTCAACAGCCCGTCGCCGGTGGTCGCGAACTCGCTCATGATGACGTGCCCCGACTGCTCGCCGCCGAGGGAGTAGCCACCCTCGTTCATGGCCTCGAGCACGTAGCGGTCGCCGACCCCGGTCTGCAGGACCCGGATGCCATGGTCTTCCATGGCGCGGTGCAGGCCGAGGTTGCTCATCACCGTCGCGACGAGCGTGTCGTCGACGAGCGCACCGCGCTGCTTCATCGCGACCGCGAGGATCGCCATGATCTGGTCGCCGTCGACGATGTTGCCGTGCGCGTCCACGGCGAGGCAGCGGTCGGCGTCGCCGTCGTGGGCGATGCCGACGTCGGCTCCCAGACGGACGACGGCTTCAGCGAGCACGTCGAGGTGCGTGGAGCCCACGCCGTCGTTGATGTTCAGACCGTCGGGCTCGGCCCCGATCACGGTGACCTGGGCACCCGCGTCCTTGAAGGTCTCGGGCGAGACCCCGGCCGCGGCGCCGTGCGCGCAGTCGAGGACGACGTGGAGGCCGTCGAGACGGTGCGGAAGCGACCCGAGGAGGTGCAGCACGTAGCGGTCCTCGGCGTCGGCGAAGCGGCGGATGCGTCCGACGCCCGCGCCGGTCGGCTGCAGGCGCTCCCACTCGAGGGCGCGCTCGATGCGCTGCTCGACGATGTCGGGGAGCTTCGTTCCGCCACGGGCGAAGATCTTGATGCCGTTGTCGGGCGCCGGGTTGTGCGAGGCCGAGACCATCACACCGAAGTCGGCGTCGTGATCGGCGATCAAGAAGGCCGTCGCAGGGGTGGGGATGACGCCGGCGTCGAGGACGTCGACGCCCGAGGAGGCCAGTCCTGCGGCGACCGCGGCCGAGAGGAACTCTCCCGAGACGCGCGGGTCGCGCGCGACGACGGCCGTGAGTCGACGACCCTCGGCCTTTCGCGCCTCCGCAGAACGGCCCTGGCCCAGGACGACAGCAGTCGCCTGGGCCAGGTGCAGCGCAAGTTCGGCGGTGAGGAGGCCGTTGGCCAGCCCCCGCACCCCGTCCGTGCCAAAGAGAGGCATACGGAGGTTCGAACTCAGCGCTTGGAGTACTGAGGCGCCTTGCGGGCCTTCTTGAGACCGGCCTTCTTGCGCTCCTTGACGCGAGCGTCGCGCGAGAGGAAGCCGGCCTTCTTGAGGGTCGGGCGGTTGTTCTCGGCGTCGATCTCGTTGAGCGCGCGGGCGATGCCCAGGCGCAGCGCGCCGGCCTGACCCGAGGGGCCGCCACCGGAGATGCGCGCGATCACGTCGTACGAGCCCGCGAGCTCGAGCACCGTGAACGGGTCGTTGATCAGCTGCTGGTGCAGCTTGTTCGGGAAGTAGTCCTCGATCGTGCGGCCGTTGACCGTGATCGTGCCCGAACCGGGGACGAGACGCACGCGGGCGATGGCCTGCTTGCGACGGCCCACGGCTGCGCCGGGAACCGAGAGCACGGGGCGCTCGGTGGCGACGGCCGACTGCTCGGCCGGCGTCTCGGTGCTGTAGTTGCTGGAGTCGATGTTCGACACTGTTTCGTCCTTATCCGGCGGCGCTTACTGGGCGACCTGGTCGAAGGTGTATGCCGTGGGCTGCTGGGCACCGTGGGGGTGCTCGGCGCCGCGGTACACCTTGAGCTTCTTGAGCTGCGCCGCGCCGAGGCTGTTCTTGGGCAGCATGCCGCGGATGGCCTTCTCGACCGCGCGGACGGGGTTCTTCTCGAGGAGTTCCTCGTAGTTGACCGACTTGAGGCCGCCCGGGTAACCCGAGTGACGGTAGGCCATCTTCTTCTGGAGCTTCTGACCCGTGAGCGCCACCTTTTCGGCGTTGATCACGATGACGAAGTCGCCGGAGTCGATGTGGTTGGCGAAGGTCGCCTTGTGCTTGCCGCGGAGGAGGACCGCCGCGTGCGAGGCCAGACGGCCGAGAACGACGTCGGTGGCGTCGATAACGACCCACTCGCGCGTGACCTCAGCGGCCTTGGGGGTGAAAGTGCGCGTCACAGTAGTGCTGCTTTCTTGATCGAACGGAGGAGTTCGTGAATCCCGCTCCGGTGGTCCGTTCACCGCTTGAGGGCGATGGAACAGGGCCGGTGGAGGGCTCACGTTCGGGTGACCCGCTCGCAGAGAGGCAGGCACCAAAGATCAAGACTACGTCATCCGGATGCCATGACCAAACAGAACCGATCGCGCCCAGTCCACCCCCGGGAGGGCCCCGGAGTGTCACCCAGCGCCTCACCCGCTTGCTCGGACTTCTGCTCCGAACGCCGTGATGCCCCGTCACCGATGAGGCGACGAGGCATCATGGCATCCGCTCATGCCCTCCGCGAGTGCGGGCGAGAGGTGAGGGCGTGAGCGGAGGCGGGTTCAGCGCTTCAGGAAGTCGAGAAGCACGCGATTGAACTCGTCGACGTGGCTGACGTTGACTCCGTGCGGAGCGCCCGCGACGACGTGGAGCTCGCTTCCGGCGATCGCCTCGTGGGTCCGTTTGCCCGAGCCCTCGAAAGGGACCGTCGCGTCGCTGTCGCCGTGGATGACCAGGGTGGGCACCGTCACATTCGGCAGGTCGTCGCGGAAGTCGGTGGTCGCGAACGCCTCCATCGCCTTCAGCGCGGCGTGGTGGTCGGCCTGGTTCGCCAGGCGCTCGGCCTCTGCACGGTCGGCCTCCGAAACCATGAGCTCGCCGTCGACCGAGAAAAAGTCGGTCGTGAACTGGTGGGAGAACGCCTTCTGGTCGTCTTTCAGACCCTGCTTCATCCCGTCAGCGGTCGCGTCGTCGAGCGGCCCCTCCGGGTTGTCGTCGGTCTGGGCCAGGTAGGGCGGAACGGCCGCGGCGAAGACGACGCTGTGCACGCGGTCGGAGCCGTGACGCGTCAGGTAACGAGCGACCTCGCCGCCTCCCATCGAGAACCCGACCAGGGTCGCATCGCGCAGGTCGAGAGCCTCCAGCACCGCCTCGAGGTCGTCGCTGAACGTGTCGTAGTCGTACCCGGTGCGCGGCTTGTCGCTGCGGCCGAATCCGCGCCGATCGTAGGTCACGACCCGATATCCGGCACCCTCGAGGGCGGGGACCTGGTGCGCCCACGACTCGCCGGAGAGGGGCCAGCCGTGGATCAGGACGACGGGGCGTCCGGTGCCGCCGGTGTCGTCGACGTGGAGGTCGATGTCGGTCAGAAGTCCGTGGTGTGCAGTGATCTCGCTCATGGACGTCATGATTCGAGTCCCGCCTGAATGTTCGGCACCTGTTGACGGCTTGCGGCTCGCTTGATACGCCTGCGCTACGCACACGTCACGGTCGACGCGCAACACCTCGGGAGGGCGCCCGGCCGCTGACTAGCCTTCCCCCATGGCCCCGAGTCGCATTCCTGCCGCCGCCCTGTTGCTCGCCGCGGTCGCCCTGGTGGCGACCGCCTGCGGTTCCGACACCTCCGGGAGTGCCGCCGCGAACGATCGCGAAGCCGTTCGCGCGATCACGACCGCCGAGTCGACCGCGGGCGGACGAGCCTTCCAGCTCGAGGCGGATGACGGGGCGTGGGAGGTGCACGTGGCATCCGGCGATCGCGAGGTCGAGGTGCGCGTAAGCGCCGACGGAGGTTCGGTGCGTTCCTCCTCGGACGGTCGGGCCCTCGACGCCGAGGATCGCGCGGCGCTCGATGCGGCGAGCACCACCCTCGCCGATGCCGTCCGCATCGCCGCCGCCCAGGGCACGGGCGGCGCCGTCGAGGATGCCGAACTCGAGCGGGACGACGCCACCGCTCGCTGGAGCGTCGACCTCGCGGGCGACGTCACGGTGCGCGTCTCGGCGGCCGACGGCAGTGTGGGCTGAGCAGAATCCGCGCATCCACGCAAGCCCGCCGGCCTCGGCCGGTGGCGAGCGCGGCGCTCATTACACTCGGCGCATGAAGCACGCCCCCGACGCCGACGGCCACAGTCCACGCGCCCGGGTGACCCCGGGCGACACTCTCTCACCCGCCGGGGCGGTGCGCCGATGAACGACCTCGTCCTCAACATCGTGCTGGTCGTCGTCTTCGTCCTGATCGGCGGGGTGTTCGCGGCCACCGAGATGGCGCTCGTCACCTTGCGCGAGAGCCAGGTGAACGCCCTCGCGGCCCGCGGTCGCCGCGGCCAGAAGGTCGCCGATCTGGCGCGCACCCCCAACACCTTCCTCTCCGCCGTGCAGATCGGCGTGACGGTCGCCGGATTCGCCTCGGCGGCGTACGGGGCCTCCTCCATCGCCCCCTCGGTCACGCCGTTGTTCACCGGTCTCGGTCTCGAGCAGGGGGTCGCCGCCACGGTCGCGACCATCGCCCTCACCCTGGTCATCGCGTACCTGTCTCTGGTTCTCGGGGAACTGGTCCCCAAGCGGCTCGCCATCCAACGCAACGCGGCGTTCGCGTACGCGGTCGCGCCGGTCCTCAACGGCTTCGCCACGCTCATGCGCCCCGTCATCTGGTTGCTGTCGATCTCGACGAACGTGCTCGTGCGCCTCCTCGGGGGCGACCCGAACAAGACCGGCGAGGAACTCACCGAAGAAGAGCTCCGCGACATCGTCTCCAGTCACGAAGGACTCCCCGCCGACGAGCGACGCATCCTCGACGACGTGCTCTCGCTCCGCGATCGCCACGTGAGCGAGGTCATGCGGCCCCGCCCCGAAGTGGTGACCCTCGACGCCGGCGGCACGGTCGCCGAGGCCTACGAGCAGGTCCGCGACCTCCCCTTCTCGCGCTACCCGGTCGCGGAGCAGACGATCGACGACGTCGTGGGTTTCGTGCACGTCCGCGACCTGACCGACGATCCCGAACGCGCGCTCAGCGCCGTCATGCGCGAGATCCGGTACATCCCCTCGACCGCCCGCGTCCTCCCGACGCTCACGTCCATGCGCGCGGACGGGAGCCACATCGCGGTCGTCGTCGACGAGTACGGGGGGACGGACGGCATCGTCACCCTCGAAGACCTCGTCGAAGAGGTCGTGGGAGAGATCTTCGACGAGTACGACACGGATGCCGAACAGCCGCTGTCCGAGGGAGAGCACGGCACCGTCGAGGGGCGTTTGAACCTGCAGGACTTCGAGGAGGCGACGGGGGTCCCGCTTCCGCGCGGGGCGTCCGACACCGTGGCCGGCTTCGTGGTCGAGCGACTCGGCCGCCTGGCCCACGTCGGCGATGTCGTCGAGGTCGAGGGCGCGACACTGAAGGTGAGCGCGGTGGATCGTCGCCGGGTGGCCGAGCTGCTGGTGACCCGGCATCCCGTCGACGAGCCCGCGGAGGAACGCGACGACTCGACCGCCGACTGATCGCCCGGGGCGGGCCGAGGACGCGAGCTCGTCGGCCCGCACGGGTGGTGGTCAGGCGAGGTCGCCGGCGACCGGGGCGATCGGGCCGCCCAGGTCGAAGTGGTGCCCGTTGATGGCGAACAGATCCCGGTCCCCGTCGGGGAGGAACCCCGGGGGCGCGGATGCGCTCGCGTCGCTGCGGCTGATCATGGGACCCATGCTCCGTCGTGACGGGGCTCGATGTCAGGGCTTGACATCGTCGGCGTGGGGCTGATCCTCTCGATTAAGTTGTGCGCAATTAAGTTGTGTGCAATAGTTTTCGCATGCCCGCCGTCGATCAGCTCGTGTGCTTCGCGCTCTACGCCGCCAACCGCACGACCACGCAGGCGTATCGGGCGCTGCTCGAACCGTGGAACCTCACGTACCCGCAGTACATCGCCCTCGTGACGCTCTGGAACGACGGCGATCAGACGGTCGGCAGTCTCGGCGAGGCCCTGCAGCTCGATTCCGGGACTCTCTCCCCCATGCTCGCCCGCATGGAAAGCGCCGGCTATCTGACCCGATCACGTCGCGCCGATGACGAGCGCGTGGTGTCCGTCACGCTCACCGACCGCGGCACCGAGTTGCGCACCGAACTCGCCCACATCCCCCAGTGCATCGCCGCGGGGTCGGGGATCACCGACGCCGACAGCGCCCGAGAGCTCATCGACGCACTGCACCAGCTCACCGAGGCCATGAAAGGCCTGCGAGACCACCCCGACGAGGTGCGCGACGCCGACGCGGCGCGCCACCCGGCCTGACGGCCGCACCCCCCCTCCGTCCCCAGAAAGGAACACCATGGACGTTCTCTACACCGCCGAAGCCGTCTCCACCGGCCAGGGCCGCCTCGGCCACGTGACCGCCGGCACCTACCTCGACCTCGACGTCGCTCCCCCCAAGGAGCTCGGCGGCTCCGGCGCCGGCACCAACCCCGAGCAGCTCTTCGCCGCGGGATACGCCGCCTGCTTCCACAGCGCGCTGCACTCCGTGGCCCGCGCCCGCAAGGTCGCCATCGCGGACTCGTCCGTGGGTGGCCGCGTCCACATCGGCCCCAATGGCCAGGGCGGCTACCAGCTCGCCGTCCTGCTCGAGGTCGTCCTGCCCGGCATCGAGTCCGAGCTCGCTCAGCAGCTCGCCGACGAGGCGCACCAGGTCTGCCCGTACTCGAACGCGACGCGCGGCAACATCGAGGTCACCGTAACCGTCTCGGAGGACTGACCTCTCCCCGACCCCGGGGCGAGGCGCTGAGCCCCACGTATCGTGCCTCGTCCCGGCCCGCCGCCCCGTATCCCGCGGGGCGGCTTCGTCGTATCGGCGTACAGTGACTGGCGTGATCCGGGTTGTTGTCGTCGACGATGAGGCCCTCGTCCGCTCCGGCTTCGCCTTCATCCTCAATGCCGCCGACGACATCGAGGTCGTCGCGGCCGTTGACGGCCCCGACGCGCTCGACGCGATCCGGGCGCTCCGCCCCGACGTCGTGCTCCTCGACATCCGGATGCCGGGACTCACCGGCCTCGAGATCCTCGCCGAGGTGCGAGGCGATGACGATCCACCCGTGGTCGGCATCCTCACGACGTTCGCGGCGGACGAGTCGATCGCGAGAGCCCTGCGAGAGGGCGCGACGGGTTTCCTCGTCAAGGACACCGACCCGGAACACCTCGCCGCGATGGTCCGCTCGCTCGCGGCCGGCGGCGTCGTGCTCTCTCCGGAGGTCTCTCGGGCCCTCGTCGACGGGTTCTCGGGCGGCCCCGACCTCGACTCCGCGCGCCGCGTCGCTCTCCTGACGGAGCGCGAGCGTGACGTGCTCGAGTGCCTCCCCACCGGAGACTCCAATGCCGAGATCGGGCGCCGGCTGCACTTGAGCTCCGCCACGGTCAAAGACCACGTCAGCTCGATCCTGAGCAAGTTGTCGGTCTCGTCCCGGGTCGAGGCCGCTCTCATCGCGGAGCGCGCGGGCTCTCCCGCTTCGCGACGCTGACCCGCCTCGAACCGCGAGGCGTCAGGTGAGACGCAGCTCGGCCTCGGTCTTTCCGTACGAACGACGCAGCCACTGCCCGAACCCCGGCTGCGCGAGGCAGGCGGCGGCGCCGTCGCACGTGACCACCGGGTCCTGGGCGGCGTAGGTGGCGTACACGTCGACCTTGGCATCGAGAGCGTCGCCCTCGACGTTGACCGGCTCGTGCAGCGAGGGATAGCCGATGTAGTACGTGACCGCTTCCGGGGCGATCCCCGACACGGGGGCGACGGCGCGGACGAGCGAGCCGACGCACGAGTGGTCGGGGTGGTCGCCGCGCGCGAAGGCGCTCTCGTGCGGAATGTTGGTCGTGATGTGGTCGGGGCGACCCGCGTGGATGAGCTCGGCGACCGTCTCGGCCAGTCTGCTCGCGTCGAGCGTCGGTCCGTCGTCGATCGGGGCGAGCGCGGGGACCGAGCCGTTGATGAGCTGGGTGAGTCCCGCTTCGCCCGTGGTCGCGAACCCCTTTCCGCTGAGATTGCCGTCGGGGAGGCGCAGCACCGTGATCGACAGGCGCGGGTCATCGGACGGCACGAATCGGGTGACGCGTGCACCGCTCCGGAGGGTCAGTTGGGCGGTGTTCCACGGCTGCGTGCTGCCGCGCATCTCGTCGTACGCGGCCCGGATGCCGGCCTCGCGCTGCTTCGCGTAATCGAGGCCGCGGCCGGCGTCACCGGCGGTGACGAAGATCGTGCGCAGGGTCGCACCGGAGCCGATGATTCCGGCGAGGTGCGGGTTGGCGAAGATGATGTCATCGTCGGCGTGCGCCCAGACCGCCACCGTGGTGTCGCTTCCCGGCTCCTCGAAGGCCGGCGACACGGGCCGCGGTGAGGCTTCGGGCACCGGGACGATGGGACTGAGTTTCACCCAGGTCCCCTCCGGCGGCGCTGAGCGACGGATCTCGCGGTAGACGAGCGCGCCGCCGCCGAGCGCGGCGAGGCCGCCCACGGCGATGCCGCCGAACACGAGGGCTCTGCGGGAGATCCCGGAGCGACGCGGTGCCGCGGGGTCGACGGGTGCCTGATCGGCGCCCGAAGGCTCGTCGATGTCACTCACGGCGACTCCGTCCTGTACTTCGCCCCCCGGCGACGGATTGCGGGTTCCCCCTCGCCCTCGGGCGCCTTCCGACGCTATCGCGACGGTGCCGGTTTCCGGATCCGAAACCCCGCAGCCCCGCCACCCGGCGGGGTGGGGTGAAACCGATCGGCGGATCACGCTCCCACACGGGCGGCGCGATGAGGACGCCGCGCACCGGACGCATCGGCGATCCTCAGCGCGCACCTAGAGAGGGTGACGACACTCGCCCTATGCAGACGTCCACACCGCCGCGGTCACTGTCGCCCGTAGCCCTGCGCATCCGCGCCGTCCTCAACGAGTGGGATCCCATCGGGGTCCACCACATCGGTCAGGGCTGGCCCGATGACGAGTACGACGACCTGATCCTGCCGATCCTCGAGGCACTCGACACAAGGCCCTCGGTCGATGAACTGGCCGCGGAGCTGCGGACGGTCGTCGAGAACGACTACGGCCTTCCTGCTCCCGAGGGGTGCCGCGAGACCGCGCACTCTCTTCTCCGCCTGCACGGCTGAGCGCTATCCGGCGTCGGGCCGGGATGCAAGCCCTGCTCCCCGGCCACCGGGCGGTTCTAGCGTGCCTGCATGGCTGATCTCTCCCGACCGCAGACCCCCGATCCGTACCCGCTCCTTCCGTCCGTGCCGTCCTTCGCGGTGACCAGCGACGACATCGCCGACGGTCAGCCCCTGAAGGACGACCAGGTCGCCGACAAGGGCAACACCTCCCCGCACCTGGCGTGGTCGGAGGTCCCGGAGGGCACCAAGTCCTTCGTGATCACGGGCTTCGACCCCGACGCGCCGACCCCGAGCGGCTTCTGGCACTGGGTCCTGGTCGACGTTCCGGCGGATGTCCGCGAAGTGGCCTCGGGCGCCGCTTCCGGAGAGCTCCCGGGCGCGGCCTTCCACGTTCGCAACGACGGCGGCGAGAAGGGGTTCCTCGGGGCGGCTCCCCCGCAGGGCGACCAGCCCCACCGCTACTTCTTCGTCGTGCACGCCGTGGGCGAGGAGACGCTCGGCGTCGACTCGGATGCCTCCCCGGCCGTCGTCTCGTTCAATCTGGCGTTCAAGACGCTGGGGCGGGCGATCCTGCACGGCACCTACCAGCACTGAGGATCCGGACCATGACGAAGCGCAACGAGAGTTTCGACAAGGACGAGACGGTCGCCGGAGTCGAGGAGCGCGTCCAGGCGCGCTTCCCCGACGCCCAGCCGGAGGTGGTTCACGAAGAGGCCGTCGTCGCGGTGGACAAGTACGCCGAAGCTCCCGTCAAGGACTTCGTCGACATCATCGCCGAGCGTGAGGCCCGCGCGGCCGTCGAGGAATCCCTCGCCGCCGACTCCTGAGTTCGGGCATCGGGACCGATTCACCCCATCTGCAGGTCGGCTTCGGCCTTCGGATAGGACCGTTGCAGCCACTGGCCGAACTTCCGGGTCTTCAGGCACGCGCTGCGATCGGCGCACCGGACCACCTGATCCTGCTGCGTGTAGATGCGGTAGGTGTCGACCTTGGTGTCGAGCACCGCGCCCTCGAGATTCGCCGGCAGGTTCTCGGAGGGGTACCCCACGAAGTACCGGATGCCGGGCCCCACCGCCGCGTCGGAGGTCAGTGAGTCGCGGATCAGGGTTCCCACCGCCGAGTGATCCGGGTGGTCCCCGGGGGCGAAGGCGCTGCCACGCGGGATATGGGTGAGCGTCCCTTCCGGGTGGAATGCCGACACCAGCTCCCGGACGGACGCGATGAGCTGATCGCGGGTCACGGCCGGTCCCCCGTCGACGGGTGCGAGGGTCCCCGCTGCTCCGTCGTAGAGCTTGCTCAGGGTCGCGTGCGCCGTCGCGTCGAATCCCTCGCCGGTGAGGTTCCCGTCCGGGAGGCGGAGATACAGAACCGACAGGCGCGGATCGTCCTTCGGAACGAGCCGCCGGACCTGCATTCCCGTGCCGAGCGTGATCTCGGCGGCATCCCACTCGCCGTCCTTGCCGCGCATGGCGTTGTACGCGCGCAGGATGCCGAGCTCCCGCGCCGCCACGTAGTCCAGGCCCTTACCGGCGTCGCCCGCGGTCACGAACACCGTCCGCACGCACCGACCGGTGGCGATGGCGTCCGAGATGGTCGGGTTGGCGAAGATGATGTCGTCGTCGGGGTGCGCCCAGATGGTCATCAGGGTCGACGCCCCCTCGCATCCCTGCGCGGCGGGCGACGACGGGACGGGCGGGGGCGGCGGCGGGATCGTCGCGGTCGGCGAGGCCGACGCGGACGGCGTGGCCGTCGTTGCCGCCGCGGACGGGGTCGGCGTCGGCGTCGACGCGGGCTCCGGACGGAACAGTGCGAAGGCGAAGACGCCGCCGACCGCCAAGACCACCACGGCGGCGAGCGCGATCGCGACGACGAGGCCGGCCTGCACCCGACGGGGGCGAGACATCGACGACGAGGCTCGTGGCATCGGAACCTTTCGGACGGGGTGTGACGACCCCACCGTGCGGCACGATCTCGAGACAGCCGAGTTCGGCTGATCCGCGCCCGAGTGTAGAGGAACGTCCATAACGGACCAACACGTCATCCGCCAGGTGAATTGCACACGCCTATCGTTCAGGTTTCCTACGTATGACAAGAGATGAAGGGTGACTTGACGGGTGAATATCGCCTGTTACTGTTCGCGGGAGGGCTCCCACGCACGCGTGGGATGGGGGGAGGAAGAGACATGGCGATGTCTGACCTGCGCCCCGGCGCGTCCTCCGCAGATGCGGATCCGGTCGGTGCCACCGCCCCGGCATCCCGGACCGTATCGACCGAGGTCTCCGCCGGAGTGACACCGGTGACGGCACCTCCCCCGTCGCACGTGAAAGACCGCTGGCGCGGTCGGTACCGGCGTAATCTGGTCCTCACCGACTTCGCCGCGCTCGTCTGGGTCGTCTACGGCACCCAGCTGCTCTGGTTCGGCCTCGGGAATGCGCAACTCGCCGCGGGCAGCGACAGCCGCATCAGCGATCTCTCTTATTGGGCCTTCTCCGCCATCCTCATCGTGACCTGGATGTGGGCGCTCGCCTTCGTCGAGTCCCGCAGCGACCGGGTCATCGGCACCGGCTCCGCCGAGTACGTGCGCATCGCCGACGCCAGCTTCCGCCTGTTCGGCGCCGTGGCGATCATCGCCTTCCTCACCCAGATCGACGTGGCCCGCGGTTACCTGCTGGTCAGCCTGCCGTCCGGCATCCTGGTCCTCTGCTTCACGCGATGGATGTGGAGGCAGTGGCTCGTCGTGCAGCGCTCCCGCGGTCGGTACTCCGCGCACGTCCTCCTCGTCGGCTCGCTCCCCTCGGTGACGCAGCTCGCGCGCGAATTCGCCCGCACGCCCAGCGCCGGCTACCGCGTCGTCGGCGCCTGCGTGCCCCACGCCAAGACGGCCGACACCATCCCGGGCACCGAGATTCCGATCATGGGTCACGTCGGCGACGTGTCGCGGGCACTGGCCGCGACCGGCGCCGACACGGTCGCCATCACCAGTGCCGACGAGCTGCCCGCGGAGAAGGTCAAAGAGATCTCGTGGAGCCTGGAGGCGGGTCGCCAGCACCTCGTCCTCGCCCCGAGCATCGTCGACATCGCCGGGCCACGACTGCACACCAGGCCCGTCGCCGGCCTCCCCCTCATCCACGTCGAGACCCCGAAGTTCTCGAGGGGACAGAGCTTCCTGAAGAGATCCGTCGACCTCGCCGCGGCGAGCCTCGGGGTGGTATTGCTCAGCCCCCTGCTGCTGTTCCTGGCCGTCGCCGTGCGACTGTCGAGCGAGGGGCCGGTCCTGTTCCGCCAGACTCGCGTCGGCTTCCGCGGCCGCGAGTTCACCATGTTCAAGTTCCGTTCGATGGTGGTCAACGCCGAGGAGTTGCGCGCGCAGCTGATCGCACAGCAGCGAGATTCCGGGAACGAAGTGCTGTTCAAGATGAAGAACGACCCGCGCGTCACCCCCATCGGTCGCGTGATGCGCAAGTTCAGCCTCGACGAGCTCCCCCAGCTCTTCAACGTGGTGGGGGGCTCGATGTCGCTGGTCGGACCGCGCCCTCCGCTTCCCTCCGAGGTGGCCGTCTACGCCGACCACGTGCACCGGCGATTCCTCGCCAAGCCCGGCATCACGGGCCTCTGGCAGGTCAGCGGGCGGTCCTCCCTCTCCTGGGAGGAGTCCGTACGACTCGACCTGTCGTACGTGGAGAACTGGACCCTTCTGGGCGACTTCGTCATCCTCGGCAAGACCGCCCGCGCGGCCCTCGCTCCCGGTGAGACGGCGGCGTGACGATCGCCACTACCCCGTTCCGGTCTTCGGACCGTCGCCGTCGGTTCTCGCCGCGGATATCTGAAAGGCTTTGATCGTGCGTCTGTCTGTCGTGGGTTGCGGATACTTGGGAGCTGTTCACGCGGCGGCGATGGCCTCCATCGGCCACGACGTGGTGGGCATCGACGTCGACGAGCGCAAGATCGCGACGCTCTCGCGGGGAGAGGCACCGTTCTTCGAGCCCGGCCTGCAGCAGATTCTCACCGAGGGGATCGCCTCGGGACGCCTCTCGTTCACGACGGACATGTCGGCGGCTCGAGGTGCCGCGGTGCACTTCATCGGCGTCGGCACACCCCAGCAGGCGGGCGGCCACGCTGCGGATCTGACCTACGTCGATGCAGCGATCGACACGCTTCTTCCCTTCCTCGCTCCCGGCGATGTCGTCGCGGGCAAGTCGACCGTCCCCGTCGGCACAGCCGCCCGTCTGGCACCCCGGGTGTCCGAGCGCGGCGCGGTGCTCGTCTGGAATCCGGAGTTCCTGCGCGAGGGCTGGGCGGTGCAGGACACCATCGACCCCGATCGACTCGTCGCCGGCGTTCCCTCGGCTGACGGCTCCCCGACGGCGGAGGGTGAGCGCACCGCACAGATCCTGCGCGAGGTTTACCACCCCTCGATCACCAAGGGAACGCCGTTCGTCGTGACCGACTACGCCACTGCCGAGCTGGTCAAGGTCGCGGCGAACGCCTTCCTCGCCACCAAGATCAGCTTCATCAATGCGATGGCCGAGATCGCGGAGGTGACGGGGGCAGACGTGACCACGCTCGCCGACGCGATCGGCCATGACGTCCGCATCGGACGCCGCTTCCTCGGAGCCGGCATCGGATTCGGCGGAGGGTGCCTCCCGAAGGACATTCGAGCCTTCTCCGCGCGGGCCGAAGAACTGGGCCGCGGCGAGTCCGTCGCCTTCCTCCGAGAAGTGGATGCCATCAACCTCCGCCGCCGCGACCGCGCCGTCGAGCTCGCCGTGAGCGCGCTGGACGGATCCGTCTTCGAGAAGAAGATCGCCGTACTGGGAGCGGCCTTCAAGCCGCACAGCGACGACATCCGCGACTCTCCCGCGCTCGATGTGGCCGTTCGACTGCACGGGCTGGGGGCCCGGGTCACCCTGACCGATCCCGCGGCGATCGAGAACGCGCGACGGGTGCACCCGCAGCTCACCTACGACACCGACCTGGACGCCACCCTCCGCGACGCGGACGCGGTCATCGTCGTGACGGAGTGGGACGAGTACCGACGCGAGCTGAGCCCGGAGCACGCCGCCTCGCTCGCGCGAGGTCGCGTCGTGATCGACGGACGCAACTGCCTCGACCCGGCGGCGTGGCGCGATGCCGGCTGGACCTATCACGGCATGGGGCGCCCCTGACCCGGACACGGTCCGCCTGAACGTGAGCGCATCTGCTCCGAAGGGCGTCGCGCCCCGCGCGCGCGATGACAGACGTCGGCGCTGTCGATCTTTCTTCCACGGCGCGTGACGAATCAGCCGCTCGCCACGTCTCCTTGGTGACGGATCTCGCGCCGAGGGCCCCCTCCCGGCGGAGTGCATCGAGATCCTCGACGACAAGGAGGATGCCATGCGCAACAAGCTCATCGTGATCGGTGCCGTCGCCCTGATCGCCTACGCGGTCGGCACCCGGACCCCGCGCGTCCAGGTGAAGAACCGGGAGTCCGTCGGCCACCAGATCGTCCGGCTGTGGAACGACCCGCGCGCCCGCAAGCGTCGCCACAAGGCGGCGAAGAAGGCTGCCGCGGCTGCGGAGAAGCGCGCGAAGAAGACGTTTCACGACCTCCGGAAGTGATCCGCCCGTCCCTCGAACGGAGGCTCCCCATGTTTCGTTCCTCCTCGAGCAGGACCCTGCTGCAATCGCGGCGCAGCGTCATCGCGGGAGCAGTCGGGGCCGGCGCCGTCGCGATCATCGCGCTGGCGCTGTACCTGCCACTCGTCGGCTTTCTCGGCGGGGCGACGGCGAGCACAGCCGGTATCGTGCCCTTCCCCGCCCTCAGCGTCCTCGCGGTCACCGTCGTCGGTGCCGTCGTGATCGCGGGGCTTCTCGCCCTCGCGATCACGCGGCACCGGGCACCCGCCGCATGGACGCTGGCGGTCATAAGCGTTCTCGTGGCGCTGGCCGTGACGGCCTTCCCACTCGTCGCCGTCGTGCTCGGATCGGCCCAGCGCGTCGGCGAGATCGGACCAGTCGTCGCGATCCTGTGGGAGCAGGTGTCGGGGATCTTCTGAGCAGCGGCCTGTGGATAACACAGGTGCCCGCACATGCGCATGTCAAAATACCTCATGTCCATCTTGGCTTCCGGCGACCGACCCGTGCTTCAGGATGACGGCGACGACGAGATCGCGGGCTTCGCCCCCGCCTGCGCGTCCTGCGGGGGCGTGACCGAACCCGTCCAGCGAGGCTCTGCAGCCTGGTGGGCCTGCCACCGCTGCGGGCTCGCCCGGATCGCCTGAGCCTCGCCCGGCTACGCTGACCACGTGATGGCCAGCCTCCTCATCTCGATCACCGCCGTCGTCTCGGCGCTCCTCGTCGGGTTCGTCGCGCGTCGAGTCCTCGGCACCGCGGTGGGCTGGCCGCGCAGTATCGTCGTCGGTCTGCTGGTCTTCCTCCTGGGAGTACCCTCGGCCGGATGGACGCTGCGACAGACCGGGTTCCCCGATTCCTCGGCATCCATTCCCGCGGAGGACGGCTGGATCTGGGCGGGCCTGATCGCGCTCTCGCTGGCATGGGTCTTCGCCCTCGGCGTCGCCGCCCTCGTGGCGAGCGAGGCGATCTTTCCGACGCGCCCCCTCCCGAATCCGATCGACGTCGTGCGGGCAGCGCTCCGCCAGCGCAAACGGACCCGGCGGTACCTGGAGATCCTCGCGATCGCCTCTCGGCACGGGGTCGGGTGGCTCTTCCACGGCGGACGCGCGCGCGTCGAGGAGCAACTGAGCACCTCGGAGGAACGGGCGCGAGCCATCGTGGCGACGATCAACGATGCCGGGGTGAGTTTCGTCAAGCTCGGCCAGGTGCTCTCGACCCGTCGTGACCTCGTTCCCGAGCCGTATCTGAGCGCCCTCGCCTCCCTGCAGACGAGCGCGACGACGCTTCCCTGGGAAACGGTGCGCGCGGTCATCGAGAGCGACCTCGGCCAGTCGATCGATGCGGTCTACGCCGAGGTCGACCCAGTCCCCCTCGCCGCCGCCTCCGTCGCACAGGTACACCGCGCGCGGCTGCTCGACGGCACCCACGTCGTCATCAAGGTCCAGCGGCCCGCCGCGCGGGCGCAGGTGGAGGCGGATGCCGACATCATCGGCCGCCTCGCGCACCGGGCCGAGGCGCGCACACGCGTCGGACGCGATCTCCGTATCGAATCGGTCGCCCGCGGCTTCACCACCACCCTCCTCGAAGAACTCGACTACCGCATCGAGGCCCGCAACACGCAGATGATCGGTTCGACCCTCGAACTGATCGATCGCGCCGAACCCGGACGCCGCGGGCTCGTGAGCGTTCCGCGCATCTTCTCCGACGCGTCCGGCCAACGCGTGCTCACGATGGGTCTCGTCGACGGAACGGCCTTGAGCGACGCGGCGCCGCTGATCGCCGACCTCGATCCGTCGCAGCGCGATCGCCTCGCCGAGACACTGATGGCGACCGTCCTCGAGCAGATCCTCGTGTACGGGGTCTTCCACGCGGACCTCCACCCCGGCAACGTGCTGCTGAAGAGCGACGGGACCCTGGGGCTCATCGACTTCGGCGCCGTCGGCGTCATCGAGCGCAGTCGACGTCAGCACATGACAGCTTTCCTCCTCGCCGCCCTCAGCGAGAACGATGTCGCGGCGACGGACGCCCTGCTCCTCATCGTCGACGCCCCCGACGACGCCGACCTCGACGCCTTCCGACACGACGTGGGAGTGGTCCTCACCACCGAGCACCTGCGCACCAGCGGGCACGGATCGATCTTCACGCGAATGGTCGACGTGATCCGCCAGCACCACATCGCTCTGCCCGGCGAACTCGCCTCGGCCTTCCGGAGCTTCGCCACTCTCGAAGGGTGCCTGCGCGTCATCGTCGATGACTTCGACATGGTCGGTCGAGCGCTCCCGCTCATGCCGAGCCTCCTTCGTCGGACGGTGTCGGTCAAGCGCATGGCCACCGACCTCCAGGCGCAAACGGTCATCGCCTTCGCTCGCCTTGAACAGATCCCCCGTCGCCTCGACGCCCTGCTCACGGGCGTCGAGAAGGGGTCCATCGGGATCACGTTGCGCAGCGCCGACGGCGAGGACGTCAGCGGCATCCTCGGCCGGGCGACGGGTGAGATCGCCACCACGCTCGTCTCGATCGCCGCCGTGGTCCTCGCCGTCGTCCTGGTGATCGCGGGGGGCGGGCCGGTCCTCGGCGGGTCCATCACCCTGTTCGCCGTCCTGGGCGCCGTCGTCGGCCTGTTCGGCTTCCTCGGCCTCTTGCGCATCGTGCGCAGGACGTTCGGCCGCCGCGGCTGACTCGTCGCGGACCGACGAACGGTCCCGTCGACGCCTCCGCCATCGGCGCGCTGTCCTTCCTGGGCAGGAGATCAGTGGGTCTCGGGTTCGGGAGCGAGGAGGGCGACGAGTTCCCCCTCCTCCTGAAGACCGATCGCGAGTTCGCGGACCGCGCTGACCGGGAGGGAAACGGACGCCCCGATCCCGGTCTCCACGATCACCCACGTCTCGGCATCGGTGGTCCGTCGCAGCAGACCGATCTCCACCTCCGCGAGGAGGCCGGGGCCGAACCCCATCGCGTCTCGCACCCTCGCGCTGACTCCGACGCCTGCGCTGCGGTGATCTTCGTCGTCGGGATGAGCGGTGGAGCCGTGCTCTGTGACGCACCAGCGGAAGGCACACCTTCGGGCACCGGAGGTCCGTTTGGCGCGAGACTGCCGAGTCATGCATGACACCTTTCCGTCGGGGTCGCCGCGGGCGGCGAACCGAACACTGGTGGGCACGAACGCATTACATCGCGAACCTCCGACACCGCCGTCACCGTCCGGGCGGGAGCCCCTTCGGCGGGGTGGGGATCAGGTCGGGCAAAGCGATCCCGAGGACATCCGACAGGGCCACCAAGGTGCGCAGACGCGGGTTCGCGGCGGTCCCGGGATTGGACTCCCCCTTCTCGAGCTTCCGATAGGTGAAGGTCGCGAGCCCCGCTTCGTGGGCGACCTGCTCCTGAGACATCTGCTTCTCGGCGCGGGCGCGGAGCATGCGCACGCCCAACTCGCGGGCGAACTCTGTCCAGGGGTCGGGCGCGTCGTTCATGAGACCAGCTTGATCGGAAGTCAACGCTCACATGAACATGCATACATGCCCGGTCGGTGGGCGCGACCCCCACGGTGGGGATCGAGGCGGGCGAAGGACGGGCGGCCGGAGGTGGAACGCGCCAGGCAGTCTTCGTGTCGTCACCCGACCGCCCGTGCCCCGCGCAGAGAGCGAAGCCCCCGGAATGGAGCCCGAGCCGGTCATTCCCGCGTACCCGCCCCTGCGCGGCGCACCAGCCCAGGGGGCGCCGGCGCCGGGGCGGCACCACGCCCCCGCGCCCGCCCACTCCCCTGATCAGAGCGCCGGGAAGCCACCGCGCATCGGACGCGGATCACGAGAGACGGCGAATATTTCACCCGCGGCATCACCCGGACGACCGACGACGGCTCACCCAACGCCCCCTCTTCCGAGCACGGCGAGGCGACGCCGCTCTTGACGCGAGAACGGCGAGCGACCAGGCGAAGGACGTACCGGCCCGAGAGGGTGATGCGGAGGGGGTGAATCGGGGATGACGCGGGGGATGAAACCTGCGAGATTCGTCCGACCATCGTGCGCAAAACCCGCAGGATCTTCTCGACGGGGTGGGAGTTCACCGCGTCGACCGCAGCCCCACCTCAGAAGGGCGGCAGTCCTTTCGCTCCTGGAGGTCCCGATGTTGATCGGTGTGGATGACATGGTGATCGGCGTTCGAGCCGCCCGCCGCACGAGCCGGTTCTGGGCACCGCGTCCACAGGCGCTGGGCCGTCTCGAAGCGGCATTGCGCACCGATGTCGTCCTGCTCCGTGGACCGACCGGCGTGGGGAAGACCGCGCTGCTGCGCCAATTCGCCGACGCTCTTGCCTCGGACATCGAGCATGGCGTACAGCTCATCGACGGCGCCCTCACGTCGCCGGAATCCCTTCCGCATATCGCGGAGGCATTCGCAGACGGGCCCGCCTCCCATGTTCTCCTCGTGGACGATCACGTCGAAGGACGCGGGGTTTCGACCCACCATCTGCTCGATCTGCTGCGCGCCGACCGGAACCTTCGAATCGTCGTCGCCACCCGCCAGCCGACGGGTTTCGAGAATCCCCTCGTCGCACTGGAATTCGATGTGCAGGCGCTCCCCTCAGGAGACCTGCTGATGACCCGGGAAGAGGTCGCATCGGTCCTCGCCGTGAACGGGGTCGAGTCGACCGACACCGCCACCGACGAGCTCGCCGCACACACGCACGGGTGGCCCGCCCTCGTCCAGCTGGCCAGCACTCGGCTCCGCCTGGAGGGCCTCCCCCTCCACACGCGCGGCGAAGCCGCCACGGCGGCCGCCTACGCGAGCGCCGCGCTCACCCGCGACATGGAGGCGCGATTGGGTGCACCGGTCACGGACGATCTCCGCCTCCTCGCTCTCGCCCCCTACGTCACCGAGCCCCTCGCCCGCGCCCTCGGCGTCGAGTCGCAGAATGGGGCCACCCCCGATCTTCTCGATCGGCTCCAGAGCGCGGGTGTGGTCTGGCCCGGCACGACGCGCGCGCTGTTGGCCGAGCCGATTCGCGAGCGGTGGTTCCAGGAGATCACCGCGAAGCAGCCTTCCCGGGTGTCCGCAGCCCGGCTCCGGCTGCTCGAGCATCTCGTGTCGAACGGCGAGTCCCTGCTGGCGACCCGGCTCGCCGCGGACGCGCGACAGTGGACGACCCTGGCCGGGATCCTGCGCAGGTCGGGGTCCGAGGTCTGGGCGCGCAGCGCCGACGGCTTTTCGCGCGCCCTCGCGCGGCTCCGATCGAGCGCGTCCTCAGCTCCGGTGGTCGTCGAGGCGCTGCTCTCCCTCGACCCCGAGACCGCTGTGTCAGCAGAGACACCCTCGCTCGTGGCCTCCGCTCTCAACCGCCTGCCCGACGTCTCGAGCGTCACAGCGGGCCGCCCCGACGCCCTGATCATCCGTGTGAGTCTTCTTCGCGCCGCGGGGCGATTCGCACTCGCCTCCGAAGCGTCGGACATGCTTGCCGACGCCCTCGGCCGCGCGCGAGATCTCAAACTCGAGACGAAGGCCGAGGGGTGGTATCAGGTCGCGATGACCTTCCTCGCCATGGGGCAGCTGCGCGCGGCGAGCGAGTGCATGTCACGGGCCGAGCACACGGCGCTACCTGCGCAGCGGCTGCGGGCGCGCGGCGCCCTCGCCGTCATCGCTCTGCTCGAAGGTGACGTGCGCACCGCGCGAGCACTCGTCGAGGCGGAGTGCTCGGACACCTGGGTGGCGTCTCCCTGGGGTGAAGGCCTCCGACTGGCGTCCGCGTGGGTCCTCCTCGAGGCCGGCGAAGCGGAAGAGGCGCGCCCGCTCTTCGACGCCCTGTCTTCCACCGCCGCGGCTCGCGAGCTGTGGCCCTACGCGGCGTCGGCCCACGTCCTGACGCTCCTCGTGTCGGGCGCCGCATCCGACGCGCTCGAAGTGCTGCGCACGTGGACGACAGCAATACGCAGCACACCCCCCTCGCACTTCCAGTCGACGCTTCTCCTGACGACGCGAGCGAAAGTGCTCATCGCGCTCCGGCAAGCACGGGACGCTCTCGCCCTGTTCGAGGGCCCGTTCATGCTCTCCCCCCTCACCGCTCCCGCCATCGCGCTGTCTCAGCTGTACGCCGGGCGAGCGCACGACGCCTTCGTCCTGAGCATCAAGTGGGGCCGCCAGCACGAGCCCTCCCCACGCACGACTCTCGAGAGCCTCGTCGTCAGTATCGTGGCCGAGGTGCGCTTGCGTGGGGCCGCCTCCCGCCGCCCCACCCTGGAGCGCGCCGAAGCGCTGAGTATCCGACACGATCTGTGGAGCCCCTGGAGCGCGTTGGCGCCAGAAGACCGCGCGGTGGTCGTGAAGACGCTGTCGTCCACGTCACGCGCTCACATCGAAGCGCGCGCGTCTTACTTCGTGTCATCGGCGAGCGTGCCTCAACTCACCACCCGCGAAAAGGTGGTGTTGGACCACCTCACACCGTCGGCGACGATCGCCGTCATCGCCCGCGAGCTCTCCGTTTCCCCGAATACGGTCAAGACGCAGCTGCGGAGTCTTTACCGGAAGCTCGAGGCGTCGGATCGGTCGAGTGCGATCCGAGCGGCCCACGCGTGGGGACTCATCGAGAGCCCCGAGGACGTGTGACGGAGCGGTCGCGCCGGTGACGGCGAGCTCGTCCGATCAACAGGCGCGCGGCACCGAGAAGGATGATCGCGAGCACGATGCCGGGGAGTGTCAGCGGTACGCCCGCTGACCGGACAACCGCGAGGATGACGGCGAATGCGGCCAGGGGTGCAAGCCACCCCGCGATGCGCCGCAGTCGCCGGAACGCATCTCCTGGGGTACTCACGCGCGCACCCCGAACACATCCGGGTGGCTTCGCCGAATGTCAGAGGCGACCTGCAGGCCCCAGACCCCGAACCACGCGATGGCGAGCGTCGCGGCGGCGAACTCCAGGTTGCCGCCGAGCACCGTGTCACCACGGGAAAGAGCGATCATCGCGCCGGTCAGCGATGTGGCACCGACCGCGACGAGCGTGAAGACGGAGGCCGCGCGCATCCAGGGACGCCGAGGCCTCGCGGCAACCTGTCCCATGGCGACGATCGCCGACAGGAACCCGAGGACGGCGAAGGAGATGTGGATCAGGTCTTGGGGAAGGGCGCCCTCGGTGAAAGGAATGGGGCATCCGGGCGAGCAGGTGACGACGGATGCCACGGCGAAGCACAACCCGCACACGAGCAGCGTCGTGGCGACGGGCCACCCGGCACCGTAACCTTCGCCCCGCCCGGCGAGCGATCTATCGAGCAGGACCGTGGCGATCGCGAGCAGAAGCAGCGCCGTGTTGAACAGGGGCGCGGTGGGCATCGCCGTCGCACCGAGCTGACTCACGTACTGCACACCGGGCTCCCAGAGGCGGCATATCCAGATGAGCGCAGCGCTGACGAAAGCGGCCGAACCGCCGATCGTCGCCGCGAGGGCGGGTGGTGCGCTTCGGAGCCCCTGCGCCCGAGCGAGGGGCCGCTCGGCGGTTTCGGTCATCGGCTCCTCCTGCAACGGGCTCGGCCACCCTATCGCTTCGATCGCGCGCACCCGTCATCGATGGCCGCATCAGCCTCGGCGAAGAGGTGTCCCTCCGTGAACGCCGGCCGATGAGCTCGTTCCGGCGGGGAGAGCCTCGGCCTCACGGAAGAGGTCAGCGTTGCGCGCGGGCCAGCCCCCGTGACGTCGGGAATGGCCCCGACTCGCGTCTGTTCACGCCGCTCCTCCCGGCACTCGTCTAGGCTGGCGTCACGTCCGCATCCGGAGGGGTCCGATGAATTCGCGATCACCACGTCCGATGGGTTTCGCGCTCTGCGTCGTCGCAATGGCCGTTCTGGCCGCCCCGACCCTGGTCTTCCCCGCCGATTCGCCCACCGGGCCCCGACTGATCTTCGGAGCCCTGGGAGGGGTCTGCTTCGCGGTCGCCGTTCTGCTCGTTCGAAAAGAGCCCGCGGCGCGGGGGCCCGTCGACCGGTCAGGCGAGGACGTCACCGAGAACCGGGAACCGGAGGATCCCCCGGGTCGGTGATGCGGACCGTCCCGTGGGTGCGTCCCACGTTGGGGTTTCGGTCATGACTGCGCCCTGAAAAGTCTGGCGATCGTCGCACTGCGGCTGACCTCGCGGAGGAACTGCATCCCGCGGACGGCCGGGTTCTCGCGACGATCCCGGGCGTGGCCGCCCAATGCCGACCGCGCCGCATCGGCGTGGGCGAAGGTGCCGATGTGCCGCCCGTGCGGGTCGAAGGCGAGGAACGTCCCGAGGGAGCGGCGATCGACGTACCCGGCGAAGTCGCCGTCGCGCGTGGCGACAGAGAGGTCGGCGTCCACCCGTGACCAGACGACCGCCCCGTTGGACGCGTGCGGCGCAGAAGGGGTCACGCCGCGCGGACGAGGGAACGCGTCGACTTCGACGCAGAGGCCGACACCCGCGGCGGGACGACTTTCTCCGCGGGCTCCTCGAGGGCGATGTCGAGGCTGAGGCCGCGCGAGGAGTTGGCATCGTTGGCCATGCGCCTGAGAAGGTTCTGGTCGAGCGCCTCCGGCTGCTCCGAGTCGAAGACGAACCGCAGAGGAATGGACGGCTGCAGCCAGATCGTCGATCGTCCCACCGGCTCGTCGGCGCCGTGCACCCACGAGAGCGTGAAGCTCTCACCGCGGCGGAGCTTGGTGGCGACGACCACCTTGACGTGCGCCAACATGCGGTCGTCGATGCGGATCGGCTCGGTCGTCGTGCCGTAGTAGAGCTTCGCCATGATGTACCCCTCTGCTCGTTGCTCACTGATGAACTTACTAGGTAGACTAGCGAATAGGCAAGCGAGATATTAGGAGATCGATGTCCAGCGAGCACGCGGCACCTCCGTCTTACTGGTACAGCGACAGCGTCGAAGACGAGCGCGGGGCGCGCGTCATGGAGGCGATGCGCGCGTACCGTTCAGCGGAGATGGCGATGCGTCGCCGCACTCAGGACTCCATGTCGATGGGCGAGAACGAACTCCTCGTCCTGCGCTTCCTCGCGAGGGCCAGCGGCGCGGGCCGGGACGTCACCCCCATCGACCTCGCCCGCCATCTCGGAGTGTCGACGGCGTCCGTGACGGCCCTGCTCGATCGGCTCGAGCGGTCGGGGCACCTCCGGCGCACGCCGCACCCCTCCGACCGCCGCAAGGTGGTCATCACCGCCACCCCGCACGCCGACGAGGAGATGCGCGAGACCCTCCGGTCGATGCACGCGCGCATGATGCAGGCGACCCGCGGGATGTCCGAGAGCGAGACGGTGGCCGTGACGGCGTTCCTCCAGCGCATGCGATGCGCCGTCGCCGATGCCTGCGAGGTCTCGGGCCGCTCCTGCTGTGCGCTGTTCGCTCCCCCTGTTGCCGCGCCCTCGATCCTTCGGACGGTCGCGGCGGCCACCCCCAGCGCCGCGGCCTGAGCGCTGCGTTCCCTCGACCGCGCACCAGACTCCGCCGCAGGGGGGATCCGCTCGCAACGGGCGGCCGGATAGCGTCTGAGCATGCCGAGCCTCGCCTCTTCGCCTCTCCGGGTCCGCCGCTCGTGGGCGGCCTTCGCCATCGTCGCGTTGGCGTTGCTCATCGCGCTCGCATCGCCTCGTCCCGCTTCGGCCGATACGAGCGACTTCACCTTCGACTCCTTCGACGCGCAGATGACGCTCACTCGGGCGGCCGACGGTCACGCCGAGCTCGCGGTGACCGAAACGCTCGTCGCGCGGTTCCCCGACGAAGACCAGAACCGCGGCATCATCCGGTCGATACCCGATGACTACGACGGGGTGCCCCTGCAGACCCGTGTCGTCTCGGTCGTGGACGCCGCGGGCGCGGCAGTTCCTTTCGAGGTCGAGTCCGACCGCCGCGAGGTGAGGGTGCTCACCGGCGACGACTCCTACGTCCGTGGCGTGCAGACGTACGTGATCTCCTACACGCAGCGCGACACCATCCGCTCCTTCGCGGATACGGACGCCGATGAGTTCTACCGCGACGTGAACGGCACGCAGTGGGAGCAGCCCTTCGGCGCGGTCTCGGTGCGCTTGTCGGTCGACGCGGCGCTCGTCCCCTTCCTGCGAGAGGGGGCGGCCGCCTGCTACGTCGGCTCGGAGGGATCGGACCGTCGGTGCGACATCGCGAGCGGATCCGGCGCCGCCGGCGTCGTGTTCTCGTCGCAGGAGCAGTCGCTCGGCCCCGGCGAGAACCTCACCGTCGCCATCGGGTTCGCCCGCGGGACGTTCATTCCCGGGGAGGTGGTGCGAACACCCCTCGAGCAATTCTCGGTCGACGCGGCCCCCGCGCTGGCCGGCAGCTCGATCGCGGCGGTGGGGATCGGCCTCGCGGGGGTCGGCGTCGCCGCCGCCGCTCGTCGGCGCGGTCGCGATGCGGACGGACGCGGCATCATCGTTCCCGAGTACGGGCCGCCCTCCGGAGTCGACGTGATCGAGGGCGCCGAACTGGTGCACCGGTCGGGTGCCGGCATCCCGGCCGCCCTTCTCGACACTGCCATCGCGGGTCATCTGCGCATCATCGAGACACCGGGGGAACCCGGCTCGCTCGAGCTCGAGTTCGTCGACGACGCGGGGGCGACACCGCTTCGGGCCGCCGTCGTCCACGCCGTCTTCGGCGACGCCCCGGCCGCCGGGCAACGAGTGAAGCCCGGGCCCGCCCGTCAGGATGTCGCCCTCGCTCTGCGGCGGCTGCCGGCCGCGGCCTCGGCGGAGCTCCGCTCGCGCGGCTGGACCGAGAAGCAGAGACCGGGCACCGCGATCCTCGCCGCGGGCAGCGTCGTCCTGGCCTTCGCGATCTCGGTGGCCGCCCTGGTCCTCGCCGCAGCGGGCAGCGCACCGGCCTGGTGGCAGATCGTCGCGATCCCCGCGACGGTGGTTCTCGGCATCCTGACCTTCGTCGTCCTGCGCTATCGGGATCGGATCACGGATGCCGGAGCCCCGGCACGCGATCACCTTCGGGGCCTGCGCGACTACCTGAGCCTCGCCGAAGCGGATCGCCTCCGCGTCCTGCAGAGCCCGGAAGGCGCCGAGAGGACCTCGCTCGACCCGGGTGACCCGACGCAGGTGCTGCACCTGTACGAACGGCTCCTCCCCTGGGCGGTCGTGTGGGGCGTGGAGAAGGAGTGGGCCGAGGCCCTCGACACCCGCGTTCGCGAAGCGGGCGCGGATCTGGGGTGGTACAGCGGCGGCAGCGGGTTCTCGCCCGTGGCCTTCACGGGCATGATGGGGTCGCTGCACACGGCGAGCGCCCCGGCCGTGGCGACGACGAGCGGGTCGGGGAGCTTCTCCGGCGGCTCGTTCGGCGGCGGCTTCTCGGGCGGCGGAATGGGCGGCGGAGGCGGCGGAGGGCGCTGAACCGACCGGTCACTCCGCGGCGCGCAACACTTCGGCGATCACCCGCGGATCCTCCAGGACGCGGAAGTGCCCGCCGCGCGCCAGGACGATGTTCCTCGCCCCCGCGAGCTCGCTCCCCTCGGGGATGTGGGGGTCGAACGGGCCGAAGATCGAGACGATGCGGGTGTTCACGTCCGCCGAGGCGGCGAGCGCGCGCATCGTCGCGTCACCCGAGGCGAAGGCACGCAGCGAGGGGGTCGGCATGAGCCTGCTGTAGCGCGACCCGCCGAACGGGGTGGCGACGGCGACCATCCCCCGCACGCGAGTGCCCGCGGGGCTGAACGCCATGACGTGCTTGCCGATGAGCCCGCCCTTGCTGTGCGCGACGAGCAGCACGTCGTCGAGGCCGCGAGCGACCAACAGCTCTGCCACGCGTCCGGCGGATTCGGCGATCGGCCGACGGTTGCCGCCGAGCTCCGTCACGACGTGCACGGGATGGCCGCGGTCGTGAAGGGCACGCGCGAGCGGCTCCATGAACCGCCACGTCTCGTAGATGCCCGGAAGCAGGACGATCGGGGTCCCCTCGCCCGCGGCGAGCGAATCGGGGGCACCGCGATCCCGCAGAGCGCGCGCCTGCGCCCGCACCGCGTAGACGTAGTCCTGCGCCCACCACCCGGCATCGCGCGCGGCGACGCGCACTCGTTGCGGCAGGGTCGTCACGGCATCCCTCGTCATATCCCCATCGTGTCGCGCTCGGGACGACGATACGGGCGGGTTGCCGCGCACATCGGCTCGTGCGACACAAGCCCGGGATCGCGGGAAGGGCGCCGACCGTACCGTGTGGCCATGGACATCTCAGACATCCGCTGGAACGAACCCGCCCGCCAGAAGATCCTCGACGACGCCGACGCCGTCCTGCGCGAGGCCGTCGTCGCGATCGCCCGGGACAGCGAGGGCATCTCGTCGGACGAGGCCTTCGCGCAGATCAACGCGCGCATCAAGGATCGCTTCATCGATTACGAGCCCGGCCCCGACATCCGCACCTACGCCGACGCGATCGCGGCGGGCGAGATCCCCACGACTACCTGAACCCCCGAGCGACGAAGGCGGTCCCGCGAGAATCCGTGGGACCGCCTTCGTATCGCCTGAGCGAACGCGACCGGAGCGAGGCACCGGCGTAGCCTGCCGGTACCCGGCCCCGGCATCGCCGGCGCGGATGACGCCACTTTCGGCGTCCCCGACGACTCCCGCCCGTCGAGCCCGTCCCCCACTCGGCTCCGGACGGGAGCCGTCGTCCGCCTAGCGGTCCTCGCCGTATCCGCGAATGCTGCGGAGGTCGTCCTTCAGGTCCTGCTGCGCGGGCTCGTCGTCGTGAACGGCGGCGTCCGCCGCGCGCTGCTGCTGCGCTCCGGCCTTCTTCTCCTCCACGCCGGCGTCGGTGGCGCCGTCCATGACGGGGGCGTCCTGCGTCTCTTCACGATCGGTCATCGTCGTCCTCCTCGGAATTGGTCCTTCCCGGCATCCTGTTGCTTCCGCTCCCACGGGAGCCGGGGCTTGCGCCGCCCGGCCGCGGCTGCTCACGACCCGTGATGCCCGGGGTGGCGCCGCTCGAGAGCGGCCCCTTCGACGTCGACGTCGGGAACGATCCGGTCCAGCCACTTCGGAAGCCACCAGGCGGACCCGCCGAGGACGTGCATGATCGCCGGCATGAGCAGCATCCGCACGATGAACGCGTCGAAGAGCACGCCGAGCGCGAGACCGAGGCCCATCGACTTGATGATCACGGAGTCCGAGGCGATGAAGCCCGAGAACACCGCCACCATGATGATGGCGGCCGCCGTCACGACCGTGCGCCCGGCTCGGAAGCCCTGGGCGACGGCCACGCGCGGCGCCGCTCCGTGCGCCCACGCCTCGCGCATTCCCGTGGCCAAGAACAGCTGGTAGTCCATCGCGAGCCCGAACAGGATGCCGACCAGGATCACCGGCAGGAAGCTCAGGATCGGGCCGGGGTTGTGCACGCCCAGCACGCCACCGAGCCACCCCCACTGGAACACCGCCGTCACGGCGCCGTAGGTCGCGAACAGCGACAGGACGAACCCGAGGGTCGCGATCAGCGGCACGAGGAGCGAGCGGAAGACCATCACCATGATGAGGAACGACAGCCCCACCACCACGACGAGGTAGATCGGCAGGACGCTCGCCAAACCCTCGGAGATGTCGATGTTGATCGCCGCGGCGCCCGCCACCCCCAGGTCGATGTCACCGTCCACGGGCGGGATCGCCCGCAGGTCGCGCACGAGCTGTTCGGTGGAGACGGCGTTCGGCCCCTCCTTCGGGATGACCTGGAACGCCGCGAGCGTGCGGTCGTCGGAGACCGCGACCGGGGCGACGGCGGCGACATCGTTCTGCGAGAACAGCTCGCGGGCGACGTCGAGCTGGATACCTCGCACCTCGTCCTCGGCGGTTCCCCCGGGAAGGGCGGCGGTCACGAGCAGCGGGGCGTTCGCACCGGCACCGAACGCCTGCTCCGTCCAGGTGAAGGCCTTGTACGCCGTCGAGTCCTCGGCCTCCGATCCGCCGTCGGGAAGACCGAGGCGCATCGACAGCGCGGGGATCGCGACGACCAGCAGGACGATCGTGGCCACGACCATCGTGACGACGGCACGGAACGTCGACATTGGCTTCACCCCGGCCGCGGCGACCGGGACGGCACCCGTGCGAGCGGCGCGTCGAGGGTGCTCCTGGACGTCCGAGGGCGCGATGCCCTCGCGGGCCGCCCGACGAGGGTGCGCTTCGGCCGCTGCGGCGACGAGTCGCCCGCGCGCGCGTCGGCTCAGGATGCGCGTTCCCGCGAGGCCGAGCAGGGCCGGTGTCAACGACACGGCGATGAGCACGGCGACGAGGACGCTCACCGCACCCGCCGTCCCCATCAGCCCGAGGAACGGGATGCCGGTGATGTTCAGCGCCAGGAGGGCGACGATGACCGTGGTGCCGGCGAACACCACCGCATTACCGGCGGTGCCGTTGGCGAGGCCGATCGAGTCGACGACGTCCGCGCCCTGCAGGAGCTGGCGCCGGTGCCGATACAGGATGAAGAGCGAGTAGTCGATGCCGACGGCCAGCCCCAGCATCACGCCCAGGATTGGCGTGACGGATGCCATCTGCACCAGACCCGAGAACGACAACGTGGCCATCGCGCCGATCGCGACCCCGACCAGTGCGGTGATGATCGGGAACGAAGCCGCCAGGAGGGATCCGAGGACGACGATCAGAACGATCGCGGCGATCGCGACGCCGATCGCCTCGCCCACGCCGAGGATCTCCGGGACCCCCTGCGAGATCTCGGTGTTGAAGGCGACCTCGACCCCATCGACGGGCGCGGCGGTGAAGTGCTCGACCACGGCGTCCTTGGACGCCTGCGAGAGCTCGAGACGGGGTTCGCTGAACGAGACGTTCACGATGGCCGTTGATCCGTCCGCCGCGACCAGGCGGATGGCATCCGCGAAGCCGAGCAGCTCCGACCCGTCATCGAGTTGCGTCTGTTGGGCGTCGATCTGCGCGAGGCCGTCGCTGAGCTGAGTCTGCTGCTGCTCGAGGCCGGACCGCTGCTGGTCGATCTGCTGCTGCTGCGCCTCGAGGGCCGTCAGCTGGGCCTGCTTCTGCGCGGCCGGGAGCGGCGCGGATTCGATCTGCGCCCTCGCCTCGTCGAGCTTCTGCTGTCCCGCCTCGAGCTGAGCCCTTCCGGCGTCGAGCTGTTGCTGACCGGACTCCGCCTGCGCTCGGGCCTGGTCGATCTGCTGCCTGCCGTCGACGACCTGTTGCCGCTGCGCGTCGAGCTGCTGCTGGGCGGTGAAGGGGTCGGTGACACGGGCCACGTCGGGGAGGTCACCCGCCGAGGTCACCAGCGCCGAGATCGCGGTCTTCTGCGCGTCGGTGAGGGGCGAGCCGTCATCGGTACGGAAGACCACGGCGCCCGAGGCGCCCGCGAAATCAGGAAGCTCCCCCTGCAGTTCGGAGATCACCTCTCCGGATGCCGTTCCCGGGATGTCGAAGCTTGAGCTGAGGCCTTTGAATCCGACGAGGAACCCGCCCACGACGATCCCCAGGATGACCAGCCACGCGACGATCACCGTCCACGCGCGACGAGCCGCGAATGTTCCGAGGCGGTGCAGCAGTTCAGCCATGCGGGGTGTTCCTCTCGTGCGGTGCGCGCGAGGGAGCACCGTCGGCTCCGACAAGTCCGGGCAAAGATAACACGCACCGTCTCGTCTCGCTTTGCCCCGCGATCGTCCAGAATGTGTGACATGACTCTTCCGCGCAGTGGACCCGTGCGCAGCGAGGCGGCGCGTCTGGCGATCCTCGACGCCGCGGTGGCGCTCTTCGTCGAACGCGGATACGACCACCTCACGGTCGAGGGCATCGCCCGACGCGCGGGCGTCGGCAAGCAGACGATCTACCGCTGGTGGGCGAGCAAGGGCGACGTCATCGCGGAAGCGATTCTCGAGGGCCGCCTGCTCGGCGGCCGACGCGAGCTCCCCGACACCGGCGACCCGCGCACCGATCTCGCTGCGTGGCTCACCGATCTGTTCACTCTGCGGGCGAGCGCGGACGGCGAGGGGATGCTGCGCTCTCTCGTCGCTGCGGCCGCCGGCAGCGCCGAAACCGGCCGGCGGCTCCGCGCGGAGATCCTCGCTGCCCCTCTCGTCGAGAGCCTCTCGCAGGCCATGGGCGGCGTCTCGGGCCCGCGGCTCGACGCCGCCGCCGACGCCCTGGTGGGGGCGGTCATCCTGCGCGCCCTCAGCCGCGAGCAGTTCGACGCCGCCGACATGCTGGCCCTCGTCGACGCCGTCGTGGGCGGCGCTCCCCCGCGTTGAGGCGCACCGCCGTCGAACGCCGGGGTCCGGCATCCACCGCCGGTTAGCACAGCGGGCGGATCGTCGTCCAGTCCCGGAACGCAGAGCCGGATGCCGTAGAATCGAGCCCAGCAAGGGGAGTACTCCCACCGCGACGTTCTCGTCAATACGGATCACGCCATCGTGAGCCCGGGACGTCGGCCCATCTCGCCGGGTGGAGGAGACCTTGGTGTCTTGCCGTACACCTATTTCCCTTGGAGGCCGCCATGGGCGTCACCCCTCTGATCTGGATCATCACGATCGCGATCACCATCGCCTTCTTCGTGTTCGAGTTCTTCGCGCACGTCCGAAAGCCTCACGAGCCCTCGATCGCCGAATCCGCCCGCTGGTCGGCGTTCTACATCGGCCTCGCGCTCCTGTTCGGCGTCGGCATCGGCGTGTTCTCCGGTTGGACGTTCGGTGGGGAGTACTTCGCCGGTTATCTGACCGAGAAGGCGCTGTCGATCGACAACCTCTTCGTGTTCCTGATCATCATGACCGGGTTCGCCGTGCCGAAGATCTACCAGCAGAAGGTGCTGATGATCGGCATCGTGATCGCTCTGATCATGCGCGGTGCCTTCATCGCCGTGGGCGCCGCCCTCATCGAGAACTTCTCCTGGATCTTCTACATCTTCGGCGCGCTGCTGCTGTTCCTCGCCTATCGTCAGGCGTTCGCGCACGGTGAGAGCGACCCCGCGAACGGCAGATTCATGAAGTTCGTCCGCCGCGTCCTGCCGGTGAGCGAGGAGTACAACGACGACAAGCTGACCGTGCGCAAGAACGGCAAGCGATTCGTCACCCCGATGCTGCTCGTGATCATCGCCATCGGCTTCATCGACCTCGTCTTCGCCGTCGACTCGATCCCCGCGATCTACGGCCTGACGAACGAGGCGTACATCGTCTTCACCGCCAACGCGTTCGCGCTGATGGGTCTGCGCCAGCTCTACTTCCTCATCGGCGGCCTGCTCGAGCGCCTGGTCTACCTCGCGCAGGGCCTCGCGGTCATTCTGGCGTTCATCGGCGTCAAGCTCGTCTTCCACGCTCTGCACGTGAACGAGCTGCCGTTCATCAACGGCGGCGAACCGCTGCTGTGGGTGCCCGAAATCCCCATCTGGTTCTCGTTGCTGTTCATCGCGGCGACGGTGGCAGTGGCGACCTTCCTCAGCCTGCGCAAGACCCGCAACGACGACAAGAAGAAGGAGCGGGAGACCTTCGAGGGCGAGAAGGTCATCCACGCTCCCGAAGACTGACCTCGTCACGGAGGGCCCGCGGCGCGCACCGCTGGCCCTCCGTCGTGTCTGCCGCATCTGCGTGGCGAACGCAACCCCGGCGAGCGCGCGATTCCCCCGCCCTACCGTGGCCGACATGACGCGATTCGGCTACACCCTCATGACCGAGCAGAGCGGCCCCAAGGCCCTCGTCGACTACGCCGTCGGTGCCGAGCGCGCCGGCTACGACTTCCTCGTCTCGAGCGACCACTACTCCCCGTGGCTCACCAGCCAGGGCCACGCGCCCTACGCCTGGACGGTGCTCGGAGCGGTCGCACAGGCCACCACCGACGTCGAGCTGATGACGTACGTGACCTGCCCGACCGTTCGCTATCACCCCGCGGTGGTGGCCCAGAAGGCCGCGACCCTTCAGCTCCTGTCCGACGGTCGTTTCACTCTGGGCCTGGGATCCGGCGAGAACTTGAACGAGCACGTCGTGGGTGAGGGGTGGCCCGCCGTCCACGCGCGTCAGGACATGCTCGTCGAGGCGATCGAGATCATCCGCGCGCTGCACACGGGCGACCTCGTCACCTACGACGGCGAGTATTTCCGCGTCGACTCCGCACGCGTGTGGGATGCCCCCGACGGTGGCGTCCCCATCGGTGTGGCCGTGTCGGGCGAGCACTCGATCGAACGCTTCGCCCCGCTCGGCGACCACCTGATCACCACGGAACCCGACGGCGATCTGATCGCCGGATGGGATGCGCACCACGAGGGCACCTCGCGGAAGATCGGCCAGATCCCGATCAGCTGGGATCCGGACAAGGATGCCGCGGTGGCCCGCGCCCACGATCAGTTCCGGTGGTTCGCCGGCGGCTGGGCGGTGAACGCCGACCTGCCCACTCCGGCCGGCTTCGCGGGTGCGTCGCAGTTCGTGCGGCCCGAGGACGTCGCGGAGTCGATCGCCTGCGGCCCGGACCTCGACGAGCTCGCCGAGAGCGTCCGCCCCTTCATCGACGCGGGGTTCACCGACATCGCGATCGTCCAGGTGGGCGACGAGCAGCAGCAGCGCTTCGTCGACGAGATCGCGGCCCCGCTTCTCGAGAAGCTCCGCGCGCTGTGAGGGGTCGGGGTGCGCACTGCGCGCACCCCGGCATCACGCGCGTCCGACGTACCCCGCCTCGGCGACCCACCGCTCGAGCTTCCAGACGGGGAAGCGGAAAATCCGGGCGACGGTGACCACGTCGTAGTCCGCCTCGGCGACGGCCGCGACCGCGAATTCCCGGAGGGAGCGGAACTCCCGACCTGCGAGAACCCCCTCGCGCAGATCGGAGAAAGTCCGCGGTTCGCGGGCGACACCCGCATCCTGAGCGACGAGGACGTAGCGCGAAGTGGGCGGGGGCGCGTCGCTCTCGGCCACGAGAGGAGCCGGAGGCGCCACGCCGATCTCCGTTCGGACGATCGTGGCGGTGGACGCGGGCGAGACGACCGTCGTCGCCGCCGGGGCGCTCCCCATCCACGGCGCCGGAGGAAGAGCGCCTCCCCACGACTTCTCCGTCGGTTCGATCGGGGGTGACGCGGGCGCAGGGTCGGCTCGCGGCGGCGTGACGGAGGTCGTCTGCGGCGCCGGGGTGCCTCTCACCCACGGGGCGGCGGGGAGCTCCCCTCCCCAGATCACCTCACTGGGCACGACATGGGGGCTCGACGCGGGCGCGGGCGCGGCCGACGTCATCCACGGCGCCGGAGGGAGGTCCCCGCCCCAGGTCACCTCGCTCGGCACGACGTACGGGCTCTTGGGTTCTCGATCGCTCCGGTCCCGAGCCGTCTCGCCGAACAGCTCCGACAGATCGATCTCGAAGGCTTCCGCGAGAGCGACGAGGGTCGCCAGCGAGGCCGTGGTGCGTCCGGATTCGATCGCGCGAACACGCGACTCCGAGATCCCGGCTTCGTACGACAGAGCCGTGACGGACAGGTCGCGCTCGCGCCGCAGACGACGGACTCGGTCAGCGAGGGTGTTCAGGACGGCGTCGAGGCGGTCGTCGACGGACATCGAGGTCACCTTCCGGCCTCAGTGCACTGCACCGATACCGCGCCCCGCGCGGGAGATGGCCCCGAAGGACGCCGGTCTCGAGTCGGAGAACCCGCATCGACCGCGCCGTGTGATCGTACCGACACCGTTCTCCCCCTCAGGCACCAAGCCGTCGACTCATGTCCGGGGGAGACACTGAACACTATCGCGTCCGACGAGCGCCGTGTGAACGCCGCGCGCACCCCCTCGTATGCGCCCGCGCGGCGCCCGCTCCGCCGGCGCCGACCCACCGGACTGACCGCCGACGACTCGTGGGCGGTCAGTCCGGTTCGTCTTCACGCGCCGTCGCGCAGGTCGCGGAAGAACGTGTCGACGTGGGCGCGCAGCGCCTCGACCCGTCGATCGCGAGCGGCCGCGGCGTCATGCCCGAGGTAGGCGGGCGGATCGAGCCGCCGAACATTCCGCGAGCACTCGAACCGCGCGCACACGAGGGTTCCGACGGTGTTGCCCGCGCGCCCGGCCTTCCCGGCGCGGCGGGCGGCGAAGAACACGACGTCGTTCGGCAACGTCACATCGGAGCACCACGAGCATTGCGGGCGCGTGCGCGTCGGTTGCTCTGCTTGTCGCAGTTGAAGACCGACGGGGCTCCCGTCGATGTCGGCGACCACGAATCCGAGGAGCGGGGTCTTGGCGTCACGCCAGCCGAAGTAGTCGAGGCGGTCCCACGGAGCCGCGTCGAGGTCGGTGGGGATGACGATGGAGCTGCGCTCACGCGTGGAGACGTTGACGAAGCTGGAGCGGAGATCGGAGGCAGAGAAGGCGTGCATGGAAAGTCCCGTCGGTGAACCGCGTCGCGCGGGGCGGAGCGGCGACGAACGCGCGGGAAATCGCGCGGCGATAGGCCCGCCTCGAGAGGACGGGCGAGGTGGGCGCGTGCGGCGAAGCCGAGCGCCCGCGCCGGTCACCCGGCGAGGAAGGCGGCGTGCACGGCGCCTGTGCCGTCGGCGCTCCGCGCGCCGACGACCCCCTCACGCCCGGAGGGCATCGACGAGGTGACGGGGGACATGGACCCCACCATACGCCTCTCAGCCTCGGAAAACGGCCGAGCCGAGGACGCGCTCGACGGTCATCTCGAGGACGACCCGATCGGGGTTGACCCGCGGCTGCCGGTAGCGGGCGGCGTACAACTCGACCGCGTGGCTCACGGCATCCGGATCATCGCTCACCCGCGCCGCACCCTCGAAACTGATCCACTTCGCCCCGTCGACCGAGCAGATGGAAGCCCGACCACTGCGGTCCGCGTTGACGAACTTCTGCGTTCCCCGCGAACCGATGACGCGGACGACGCCGTCCTCGTAGGTGAAGCCGACCGGAACGGAATGCACCCGCCCCGACCGCCCGATGGTCGACAGGGTGGCCAGGTGGTATTCGCGGAGGAACTCGAAGGCGTCGTCGGTCAGCACGATTCCAGGGTGCCACGTCCCACGAGATCCGTGACCGTCTTCGTCGCAGCGTCCCACCGGCGGATGCCGACCGCTCGCGCTGCGAGATCCTCGCCGCCTCGTTCCTCGAGGACGCCGAGCGCGTCGCCCAGGCGCTCCAGCGGCACCCGCCGGGCGAGTGTCACGTGCGCCGTCCACGCGCCGGGAACCGAGTGGTCGACGTCGGCCCCCGGCCCGGCGAGCTCGTGGACTCGCGCGTGCAGCGAGAGGAGCTCCTCCGTCGGGACCACGGAGCGTGCGATGACCCGGTTGCGTCCCCTCCCGAACAGGACGGGGGCCCCGAGGCGGAGCGCGAGCGGAAGAGCCGCCTCCAGGGGCGCGACATCGAACGGCGCCAGGTCCGGTCGGACGAGGAGGGTCACGTGGGGGCGGTTGCTCTCGCCACGGTGACGGGCCTGACTGGGCAGGTCGGCGCTGACGAGGGCGTCCCACTCTGCGCGGACGGCGGAGTCGGTCTCGTCGTCGAAGACCAGCTCCAGGCTGACCACATCCGTCACCGTCGCGTCACCGGGTGGACCACCACGCGGCCGCCACCAGGACGGGCTGGAAGAACAACCGCCCGAAACGCTTCTGGTCGGTGTCCAGCCCGAACGCCGAACGACCCTTGCGCCACTGGTCGATGTTGCCGGGGAAGATCGCCACGAAGAAGGCGGCGAGCGCGGCTCCGATCCGACGCCGCTCCTTCGGGAGGACGAGGAGCGCAAGCCCGAAGGCCGCCTCCACCACGCCGGATGCCACGACCACCGCGTCGCGATCGAGCGGACCGTTCTCGACCAGCACGTCGGGCACCTGGGCCTGGAAGTCGCGGCGGGCGAAGGTCAGGTGCGAGACACCGGCGAACAGCATTGCCAGGGCGAGAGCCCAGCGCACGACAGATTTCATGGAGACACCGTACGACGGTCCTCGGTTGCCGCGGGCAGGCTTGACGCCACGTTCCGGCGCTCCCGCGCTCCCCTCACCGATCGCTACGGCACACGTCCCGATTGCGCAACCCCAGGCCGCCGACTGCGCACGGCGGTTGACTGGCATCACGGACGAAGGAGGTGCACCGTGACCATGACCGATACCGCGACCCGCGAGAGTCGAGAGCAGGATCTCGACGCCCTCCTCGTGCGCGCAGCCTCGGGCGACTGCGACGCCTTCGTCGAGTTCTACGACGCCACCTCACCCCGCATCTATGCGGTGCTGCTCTCCCTCACGGGGATGGCGGCTCGCGCCGACGCGCTTCTCGAGGGCATCTACGTCGAGGCGTGGGAACGCATGCGCGGGCGTTCGGCTCCCCCGTGCCCCGGCATGGAGTGGATGTCGGCCATCGCTCACCGCCACGCCACGGCGTCGCGGTGAGTCTCAGCGGGCGTCCGCGACGAGTGCAGCGGTGCTGTCGCCGAGATCGAGCGTGAGACCGCTCGATGAATTCGCCGCGTTCGCCAGGCTCTGTAGCAGGGCGGGGTCGAGCACCTCGGGCTCCGCAGACCCGAACACGAACCGCAGGGGAATCGACGGCTGGATCCAGAGGGTGCTCCGTCCGGCCGGTTCATCCGATGGATGCCGCCACGAGACGGTGAAACTCTCGCCGCGACGCAACTTGGTCGCGATGACGACCTTGACGTGGGCGAGGACGCGATCGGGGATGCGGATCGGGCTCGGAGAAGATCCGTAGAACAGTGAGCCCATCGGCGTCTCCTTCCGGGTGGTTCCGGTCCCCTGATCATACGAGATCCGCCCGGCTGAGCACATGAACCGAAAGGGAAGTCTCAGCGTGATCTCCCTTGTCGGACTCGAGCCGGAATGCATCGGTCGGCTGGAATCTCGGCGACCTAACTAGAATGCCTACACGGGGCCTACCCCGAGGAGACTCATGACGCTCGAGACGCAAGACGATCACGCGATGACGGCGGCGCGCGCGGTCGAAAGGCTCCGCCTCGCGGAAGCCCGGCTCGCTCGGCGGCGGCAGACGGATTGCGGTCCCAGCGAGAACGCCCGCGCGGCAATGCGTCTGATCCTGGAACGCGCCGACGCCGGAGTCACCGTCACCCCGACGGAGATCGCCCAGGCGCTCGGAATCTCCACCGCCTCGGTCACGGGGATGCTGGACCGCCTGCGCGCGGGCGGGTTGATCGATTTCGTCGCGAACCCCTCGGACCGCCGGAGCAAGTTCGTCGTCCCCTTCGATCGCGGCGCCGATCCGGATGCCATCGACCCGGTGACCGCGCGCATCCGCGAATTCGCCCTGGGCCTTCCGGAAGACACCGCGGATCAGCTCGCTGTGTTCCTGGACCGTGTGCGCGAGGTCGTCGACGCCGAGTGCGCCTGAGGGAGCTCAGCCCACCGAGGCGGAAACCGCGTCGGGGTCGGGCTCGGCCGTGATGCTCAGTCCCTGCGGGGAACTCGCCTCGTCCATGAGAGCTTCAACCCACCGACGATTGAGCTGCGGCGCTCGACTGCCGTAGAAGTGGAAGACCAGCGGGATCGACGGTGAGATCCAGAGCGTGCGGGTCCCGCTGCCGTCCCCCATCGGGAACTGGAACATGAAGGGTTCGCCGCGGCGCAGCTTGTTCATGAAGACCACTCGGAGGTGGGACAGGGTCCGATCCTCGATGTCGAAAGAATGCCCGAGGGTGTTGTAAACCAGTTTGCCCACGGCCACAGTCTATAACGCTTCACCCCCTTAACTACCTCGGCCCTGGCCCCGCTCACCTCGACTAGAGTCCTGAACGTGGCGAGATCACCCCGGCCGAGGCGGCCCCGACGGCGGGTCCCGCGCGCGCTCATCGTCGCCGGCGCGATCGTCGCCGTCGTCGCTCTCATCGCCGGAATCGGCGTCGTCGGGAGCCTGGTCACGAACCTCTTCCAGACGCTGTCGGCGAAGCCGCCGGCGGTCGGCACCCGGATTGTCGCGCCGGACGAGTCGAAGGCCGCGCAGGCCGCACGCTCGGGAGAGGGCGACACCGACCAGGTCGCGGCCGCGCAGTGGCTCTCCACGCAGCCCACCACGTACTGGCTGACGCCCGAGCTCGACCCCATCGATGAGGTGTGGGACCGAATCGCTCACCTCGCGGCCGAGGCGCGAGACCAGAAGGCATCCATCTCGGTCGCGGTGTACGGACTCCCGGACCGCGATTGCGGCAATCATTCCGCGGGGGGCCTCGACCCCGCGTCGTACGCGCAGTGGACCAAGCGCATCGGCGACGCCCTCCGCAACGCCTCCGACATCCAGAAGATCGTCGTGCTCGAGCCGGACTCCATCGCCCTGTCCTCCTCGTGCGGGTCGGTGAGCGATCGCGCGGGCTATCTGCAGCAGGCGGTTCAGAACATCCGTGGAACGAACACCTGGATCTACGTCGACGGCGGCCACTCCGCGTGGCATCCCGCCGCCGAGATGGCGAGCCTGATCCAGGCGATGGGAGTCCTCCCCGACGTCCGAGGCGTGGCCCTGAACGTCTCGAACTACCAGGACACCGCCGCGGAGTTCGCCTACGCCCACGAGCTGTCCGACCTTCTCGGCGGAACTCACGCGGTCGTCGACACTTCGCGCAACGGCGCAGGCCCCGCCGGGTCGGAGTGGTGCAACCCCTCGGACCGCCTGGTCGGCAGCCCCGGCGGCTCCTACGGCGATGGAGTGGTCGACACCAACCTGTGGAT
Organism: Microbacterium testaceum StLB037; assembly: GCF_900104345.1. GTDB lineage: Bacteria > Actinomycetota > Actinomycetes > Actinomycetales > Microbacteriaceae > Microbacterium > Microbacterium testaceum_A. The sequence continues at coordinate 142,289 of NZ_FNJN01000006.1, read as the reverse complement.
CAAGCCGGCCGGTGAGAGCGACGGCGAATGCAACGGGGGTCCCGTCGCCGGCGCATGGTGGCCGGCCGCAGCGGCGGAATTGACCCGCGAACAGCGCTGACCCAGGGGTCGACCGCGACCGTGCCGGGAAGTGTGTCAAAATTGCGCTCGTCGCGCTGCGACACCGCGACTCGGGGGAGAACGCGGGCACGGTCCCGTGCGAAGCCGGAAGAGTGGGTGACATGAGCGACAGCACCGAGATGCTGAAGACAGCCGTGATCGTGGAAGACGATCCCGATATCCGCCACCTGCTGGTCGAGGTGCTCGAATCAGCGGGCTTCTCCACCGTGTCCGTCGGCAACGGGATCGACGGGGTGCGCGCGGTCATCGCCTATCAACCGCTCATCACCACGCTGGACGTGAACATGCCCGGCATCGACGGCTTCGAAGCCGCGCGCCGGATCCGCCAGCAGAGTGACACCTACATCATCATGCTCACCGGTCTCGAAGAAGAGGCCGACGTGGTCCTCGGTCTCGGCGCCGGCGCCGACGAATACGTCGTGAAGCCCTTCCGCCCGCGCGAGCTGCGCGCGCGCATCGAGGCGCTGCTGCGTCGCCCCCGGGGCGGAGAGTCGGCCGTCTCGTCGGCACCGCGCCAGGACAGCGTCGGCCCGTCCTTCCCGGCGGGCCGCTCCGAGGTCCCCAGCGTGCAGCCCGCCGCCACCGGTCCCACGGCGGCCGTCATCGTCCCGTCGTCGCAGGGACCGGAGCCTCGACAGGCCGCTCCGGGCGGAGAGGTCGTCCCGCGGTCGGCACCGGGAGAGCTCACTCCGACCGGCGGCGCCTGGGTCGCGCACCGCGACCTGCTCCTCGACCCCGACAGCCGGCTCGTCCGGGTCGGTGGGGAAGAGCTGGAGCTCACGCGGACCGAGTTCGACCTTCTCGCGACCCTCATGGAATCGAAGCGACGCGTCCGCAGCAAGGCCGATCTCACCCTCGTGCTCCGCGGGGAGTCCTACGTCACGAGCTATTTCGTCGGCGAGGCGGACAAGCGCGCGATCGAGGCGCACATGACGAACCTGCGTCGCAAGCTCGGCGACAACCCCGCGAACCCGCGCTACATCGAGACCGTTCGCGGAGTGGGCTACCGGCTCACCTCCGAGCTGCTCGCGACGCCCTGACGCTCCGCGCATACAACGGATGCCTCGACCCTCCCCAGGGCCGAGGCATCCGTTTTCTCTGATGCGTTCGGGCGTATCAGACCGGGTGTCCGTCAGACCTTGAACCCGTGGTGGCGACGGACGAGCTTGGAGAACATGAGGAGCGTCTGGAGGACGGTCACGACGCCGACGATCGGCCAACCGATCCACAGGATCGACGACTGCACCATCGGACCGACCATCACCCAGATCACGGCGAGCGCGATCGCGACGGCGACCAGCACGACCATCGGGGTCCAGTGGCCGAGACCGCCACCGCGTTCGGCCTTGGCCTGCATGGCCCAGTTGTCGACCTTCTTGCGCGAGAGGAATCGGGTCCAGGAGCGCACGAAGTGGCTGATGCGGATCCACATGAAGATCTCGGCAGGGAAGAACAGGACGGCGAAGAGCACGTCCGTGCGATCGACGTTCTTCATCGTGCGGGCGATGCGCAGGTTAAGCAGCATCGCGATCACCGGCGGGATGAGCCACAGCGGCGAGAACACGAAGGCGCCGATCGAGAGCGAACCCGCCAGCAACGTGAGGAAGGCCACGCGGACGAAGAGGTTCGTGAGCATGCCGAAGTTCTCGAACCAGCGCAGGCGCAGGTTGGGGTGGAACGGCTGGCCCTTCGTATCACCGCGCTGGCCCGGCCACATCAGCTCGATGGCACCGTAGGTCCACTTCACCTGCTGGGCGTCGTAGCCGGAGAGGGTGGTCATGCCGCCCACGTCGGCGCGGGCGTACGGGCTGATCTTCGTGAGGTAGCCCGCGCTCTTGATCTGCAGGGACAGCAGCGAGTCCTCGACCTCGGAGTCCTTCACCCAGGGGGTGGACTGGTGGTTCTGCTTCATCGCGTCGCGCAGGGCGTTCGTCGAGAAGATCGAGAACTGCCCACCGAGCACGGCCATGTTTCGGCCGCGGAGCATGTTCTGCAGGTTGAACGCCGCGAACTGCGTGCGCTGACCCGCGGTGAGGAACCGCGCGACGAGACCCTTGATGGGCTTGTCGTCGATCGTGTAGATCGCCGAGATACCACCGATGCGCGAGTCCGAGATCGCCTCGGTCTCGAGGTACTCGACGGCCTTGGAGTCGGCGATGGTGTCACCGTCGACGCCGAGGAGGTAGTCGTACCCCTCGACGAGCGAGTAGCCGTAGTTGAGCGCGCCGACCTTCTTGTCGGGGTTCTTCCCGATGTCGTGCACGAAGACCTCGGTGAACTGCTCGCCGAGTTCGGTGTGCAGCTCGTGCGGTCCGCTGAACTCCGACGCGATCTTCACCGTGGCATCCGAGGTGTTGTTCACGACAACGTGGATGACGTCGGGCACACGGGTCTGAGCGAGGAGGGCCTCGATCACGTCCGCGATCGACTCCTCCTCGTTGTAGGCCGGGATGACGCAGCCGATGGTGGACCGGTGCACGGAGGTGTTCTCCAGCACGGCCGCGAAGTCGTCGGCGAAACCGTGCTCACCCGCGGCCTCGAGCGCACCCTGGTGCATGTCGAAGTCCCTCGTGTGGGGGGTGAAGCTGCGCGCATCAGTCATGGCGGTGTCTTCCTGTCGGTTCTCGCGGCGTATCGGCCGAGTCCTACTCTGATAGGTTCGCCGCAAGACGACCGCTGTACACGACCACCGTCGCCGCAAGATTTGCTCAAGATTGCGGCGGCACCCGAAGGAGACGTCCGTCCGTGATCGTCCTCGCCCTGCTGGCATCCATCGCCGCCGCGGGAGTCGCCCTCACGATGCTCTTCCTGGCCCACGGTCGACCCGACGACGATCGGGGCGGAGAACGCGCCGACATGGTCCGGTACTTCGGTATGTCGGCGATCGCCGCCCTCGTGTGCGGGGCGATGAACGTCATGGAGACCGCGTGGGACTCGGTCGCCGCCGCGGCCGCCGGGAACGCGACCAACATCGTGGCGGTCGGACTGCTGTGGGCCGGCGCACGTCGATTGAACGGTCGACGTGCGATCGGCGCCGTGAGCACGGGCGCCGGCGGCATCCTCCTCTTCGGCCTGACCTTCCTCGTCCCCCTGGACGACGCGACTCTCCTCAAGACGGCCGGTCTCGTCGTGTTCTCGGCGCTGTGCGCGCTGGAATGCGCGCGCCCACCGGTCGGGCAGCTGGGCGGGGCCCGGCTCCTCTCCTGGACGTTGAGCCTCTACGCCGCCTACAACCTCGCCCGCCTCACCGTCGCCGCCGCCTTCGGCATGGGACCGCTGCTTCGGCCCGGGCCGGTATCGGCTGAGACCACGGCGGCCGTGAGCGCGGTCGCGATCGCCCTGGTCTCCGTGGGCGCCGTCTGGGTCGGTCGGCAGCTCGACGACGACCCCGCGCCCGGAACGCGGGCCTTCGCGCGGGGAGCCCTCCGCCGTGAGACCAGTCGCCTGCTCTCGGAGCACGCCATCATCCGCGCGACCCTCGTCCGCGTCCCCGAGATCGACCTGATCCGCGCCGCCCACAGCGGCGAGCGGGGAGAGACGATGCTGCGCACCGTGGCCGACGCCGCGATGGATGCGGTGCCCGGTGCCGTCACCGGGATGCCGGCGCGCGACACGGTGTTCGTCGTCGCCCCCGCGGCGACGGACGCAGCCGGGGTCGAGGAGTCGCTGCGCAACGCCTTCGCGCGCCGGATGCCGTCGATCGATTACGACGACGTCCCCGATCTCGCCTTCGAGCACCATCTGCTCAGAGACGTCGACGACCTCTCGTGGCTCATGGAGAGCCGGCGGTCGCGACCGCGTCGGACGCAGTCCGGAAGCGACTGAGTCCGACGCGTAGGGTCAGCCCTGGTTGGTCGTCTGTCCCCAGCCGGGCGCGCGTCCGTTCGTGCTCGATGTGCCCGTGCTCTGCCCGTTCGTGGACTGTCCCTCGTCGGCGAAGATCGCGATCGGGAGGTACTGGTAGACGGTCTGCTGGCTGAACGAGGTGTCGGTGTTGGCCGTTCCCTCGACGGCGACGTTCAGCGCGAACTCCAAGGTGATGCCGTAGGTGTCCGTCGGAAGCTGCCGGATCGAGGTGGTCGGCACGAGAAGACCACCCTGGAAGCTGTTCAGAAGCAGTCCCCGGTCGGAGCGCAGGGTGTCGGAGGGAACCAGGGTCCGCGGGTCGGCGCTGAACTGGAAGGGACTCGACACCTGGCCGCTGGTCTGCGCGGTCTGCGAAGTGATCGAGATGGACGAGACGTAGACGCGACGCTTCTGGGCGAGGACGGCCTTCTCGTCCACGCGGTTGTCGACGATGTTGACCGCGAACCCGAGCTGCTTCTCGTTGGTCGCGGTCCACTCCATCGTCCGCTTGGGATCGACCGCCCAGACGTCGAGGCGCAGCTCGAGGCCGTCCGCGACTTCCGACGTCAGACGCACGGACCCGTCGTAGGTGAACTGCGAGTCGAAGGGCTTCGTGCCCGCCGACGACTGCGGCACGGGTGTGGGGACGACCACGGAGGCGTTGCTTCCGGCCTGTCCGGGGAATTGTCCGATGGCGTCGGCGATCTGGCTGCAGCCGGACAGCATCGTCGGGACGACGAGGGCGAGGGCGACGGCGGTTGCGGCTACGCGTGCACGACGGCGAGAGGGCATGCTCACAGGTATCTCCTGAGGAACGAGCGCGAAACGCGCGAGAGGTCGATGATCGACCATCACGCTGCAGGATGCAGGCCTCAGGGGGAGTCTGACCGGGCGACGCGATCGGGATCACGCGCGGCGAGCAGAGACAGGATGGCGCGCAGAAGACTACACCACTCTCTATACACTCGGAGAATGGCATCCTTGAGGAGCGTCCCCCCGGCGGTTCCTCCGGAGGGCATTCCCGACGACGACACGACGAATCCGGGCAGTCGCACGCGTTCGGTGTGGCTCCTGCAGTTGGTGCTGGGCGCGAGTGTGGTCATCACGGTGCTGCTGGTCCAGGCTCTCGAGCCCTCCCTCTTCTCGCTGTGGCCGTTCTCGTCCGGTGTGGGCGTCATCATCGCGCTCACGGCGATCGCCATCGTGGTGCCCTGGCAGAAGTTGCCTCGGTCGGCGGTCGCCGCGATCCCGTTCGGCGACATCATCGGCATCGGTCTGCTGAGCTTCGGAACCGACCTCCGCTTCGGTTTCTTCTGGGTCTTCCCCATCATCTGGATCGCCACCCACTTCACCCTCGTCTACCTGATCTCGGCGATCAGCGCGGTCGGCGTCATCATCGTCGTAGATGCCACGGTGCACGCGTCCGGCCCGGTGACGGCGCTCCGACTGATCGTCGTCCTCCTGTCGCTCGCCTTCATCGCCATCACGTCGTTCCTCTCGGCCCGGCAGACGAGGGCGTTCAAGCAGCTGCTGCGACGGCAGGCCAGCCGTCTGCAGGGAACTCTCCAGCGCGTGTCCGGTCAGGAACGGCGCGTCTCGCAGATGCTGAACGGGCTCGACACCGGCATCGCGCGCCTGTCGGTGGACGGCGAGGTGCTCGCCCTGAACGACACCTACGTCGCCCTCTACGGGGTCGAGCGCGACGAACCGCAGCGCCCCGGGTCGGCTGTCGAATACGCGACGCTGAGGGGCGAGCCCCTGCCCGAGGCGGAGCGACCCTTCGCGCGCGCGTCGCGGGGCGAGCAGTTCGACGACGAGCGTGTGTGGCTGTTCGATCCGCACGGGGAGTGGCACGCCCTGTCCGCCTCGACCCGACGACTCATCTCCTCAGACGAGCCCGAGAGCACGCTGCTGATCGTGCACGACATCACCGCACTGATCGAGTCGGAGCGCGCCCGTGAACGCCTCGCCGCCACGGTGTCCCACGAGCTGCGCAACCCGCTGACGGCGATCATCGGACACGCGGATCTCGCCCTCGACGATCCGAACCTGTCCCCCAAGGTCCGGGAGCAGCTCGAGGTGATCGCTGGCGCCGGCGAGCGGATGCAGAAGCTCATCTCCGAGATCCTCGCGACGTCTCGAGGTGTGTTCCGCGAAACCTCCTCCCCCGTCGCCGCCGACGCGAGTCGGATCATCGCGTCGTCGCTGGCGTCGTTCCGCCCCGCGGCCGCAGCGCGTCGGGTGAGCGTCGTGGACGATCTGCCGGAATCGGCCGAGGTCGGAGGAGACGCCTTCCGTCTCCGCCAGGCGTTCGACAACATCCTGAGCAATGCCATCAAGTACACCCCGGCGGGGGGAACGATCCGCATCTCGGGCGAGGTCTCGGAGGAGGACGTGATCCTGAACTTCGCGGACACGGGGATCGGCATCCACCCCGATGACCTCGAGCGCGTCTTCGATCCGTATTTCCGCGCGCAGTCCGTCCGCGAGAGCCCCACACCCGGGACCGGGCTCGGAATGGGCATCATCCGCAGCATCGTCGAGGATCAGGGCGGTTCGCTCTTCCTCGAGAGCGAGCTGGGCGCAGGCACGACGGTCACGGTGATCCTGCCCGCCCGCGCCGAAGCCGGAGCCGCCTGATGCCGTCGGACGTCCTGTCCAATCTCGGTTTGGCGCAGGCGACGGTCGCGACCCTCGGGACCGTGATGATCATCGGGTTGGGCTTCTTGCACCGTCCCTCCCGATCCGCGCTGCTGTGGTCGCTGGCGTTCGTGTTGGCGATGTCGAGCACCTGGGTCTCGGTCACCGGGGCGATCCTCGAGGACGAGACCGTCCGTCGCGCCGGCCTCGGTCTCATGCTGGGGGCCCCCGCCCTCATCTGGTCGGGCTTCCGTGCGCGTCGCGGGGCGCGCGCCCTTCCCTGGGTCGGGGCCGCCCAGGCCGTGGCGACGGCGCTCGTGTTCGTCCTCGTCACCGATCTCAGCGCCTACGGTCTGGTGTTCCGCTTGGCGTTCGTCGGCTCCTCGGTCTTCGCGGGTCTCACCGTGTGGGAGTTGCGTCTCGCCGCCGACCGCCTTGAACGCTTGGCGCTCCCCCTGACGGTCGTCTCGGCCGCCTTCGTGGCGCTGGGGGTCGGGACGCTCATCTCGGGGCTCGCCGCGCCCACGACGCTGGGCGATCTCGAGCTGCCGCGAGTCCTCAACGGGCTGGGGATGCTGATCTTCCTCGTGTGCGCCACGGTCTCACTGCTGTATTTCACCTCGGTCTCCCCGAGTGGCCGACGCGCGGCATCGAGCTGGCCGCACTTCGTCGTCACCGCCACCGACCGCCTGTCTCGCGCGGAGCGCGCGCACGAGGAATCGTGGGCCGTCTTGAGCGTCCGCCTCGACGACCCCGCCCAGCTGCGCAGTGCTGCGGGCGAGAGCGGTTGGCTCAGCCTGGTCGCGCAGTTCGAGGCGATCGTGGCCGATACCTTTCCCGCCGAGGCGGACTTGGGCCGGGAGATCCGCGGCCGCGTGGTGGTCGTCGTCTCCCGTCCGGACTCGGTACTCCGCGAGCACGTGCGCTCCGTCCTCCGCCGGGTCACCGAACTCGACGTCTCCGCCTTCATCGACATCCAGCTCTCCGCGAGCGTCGGATGGGTTCCGGCGGCGACCGGCGGTTACGATCTGACCTCGCTCATCGCCGCAGCGGACGCGGCGGCCGGGGAGGCGACGCGCCACGGCGGCGACCGGTGGGAGCGCGTCAGAGCCTGATCAGCCGCCGGTGCCGGCGTCTCCGCCACCCGCGATCGCCACGGTGAGCGAATCGCTGGCCGTCTGCTTCGCGAACTCGTTCGACGTGGGGGTGGTCTGAACCAAGAACTCGAAGGTGAACTGAAGGGTGACGAATGTCGCCTCCGCCGGAACCTCTCCGACGTTGAACGTCTGCGAGTAGCTGTACGGCGAGAGGACCAGGTAACCCGGAGCATCCGTCTGGTCGCTCTGGGGCGAGAGCGCCGCGAACGACTGCGACGCGTTGCCCGGTACCGCCGTCATCGTTGCCCGCTGCAGGTACACCTTCTGCCCGTCGTTGGGCGTCACCGTCGTCTCCATCGAGAGGTTGACGGGCTTGAGAGCTGTCGCCGTCCAGCGGTCCATCGAGAGCGTGGACCAGTAGTTCACCGTGGCGGCGACGGATCCTGCCGTGAGCGAACGTTGCGTGGACCCGCTCGACAGGTCGTTGCGGACGGGCTGCGGGGCCGTCGTCATCGTGGCCGTGGGCGACGCGGACACGGGCGCTTGACCGCCACCCTGAGCCCACGGAGGAGCTCCGCACCCGGTGAGACCGAGGACGGCCGTCACCGCCACGGCCGTGACGAAAACCGCTCTGCGGCGACGCGCTACGAGACGCATGAATCCTCCCCCGGACCTTTCCCCCCAGTGTAGGTGGCGTGGAGGCGGGTACCGCCGACCACAGGTGCTGGCCTCGTCGGCGCCGGCGGCGCGGGATTCATCGCCGTACCGGTTCACGACGCCGCGAAGCTGTGGCCCTGCGTCACCTCTGCGGTGATGAGGATGGGCAGGTGGTCGCTGAGCCCCTGGGGCAGCGTCTTGATGTGCGCGATGTCGAACCCGATCGACGTCGCGAAGTCGTAGTGGCCCCGGAAGAAGCGGTAGCGGGTGTACGTGCGGGCATCGCTGAGGGTGAGCTCGTACCCCTGGTCTCGCACTTTCTGCCCCAGGTTCTCTTTGAACACCGGGTAGTTGTAGTCGCCCACCATCAGCGCGGGCAGACCGGGGCCGAGGTTCTGCAACTCGGCCAGAGCGGTGCGGATCTGGTGGCGGCGCAGGGAGTTGAGCGCGGTCAGCGGCGCCGCGTGGAACGACGCGACGATGACGTCGCGCCCGCCGTCGATGTCGCGCAACCGCACGCCCAGCATGCGCTCCTCCGCGGGCTTGAGGACGTAGTCGTGCAGGGACTTCTTCAGCCCGATGGCACGGACCTCTTCGGCGCGGAAGGTGTTCTCGCGGTAATAGACGGCGAGACCCAGGCGGTTGCGCTGAGTCGCCTCCGCGAGCCGGAGACCACCGATGTGCTCGGGGATGTCGGTGGAGTCGCACTCCTGCAGGCAGAGCACGTCGACCTCGTGCGTGTCGACGAGGGCGACGAGCTCACCGGCGGCGCGGTGCTTGTTGAGGTTGTACGAGATGACCTTCATGGCCCACACAGCATACGACCGGCGTCGAAGAGCGGGGCGAGGGTTGCGCTCACGCCGCCCGAGGCGGATTCAGGATGCCGCGTCGTCGGCGTCGCGACGGTTGCGCGTCTGCTCGGCCCGCGCGGCGAGTAGGTCATCGGCGGGGTAGCCGACCTCGGCAAGCACGAGACCGCGGGCTGCCAGCACCTTGGTCTCTGGAATGCGCAGGCGCGCGTCCCGGATGGCGACGACGTCGTCGACTCCGATCCGCCCCTCCCCCACGGCGACGCACGCGCCGACGAGGGCGCGCACCATGCTGTGGCAGAACGCGTCCGCGCGCACGTTGGCGACCAGCACACCGTCGTCACCGCGCCGCCAGTCGTATTCGAGCAGGGTCCGGATCGTCGTGGCCTCCTCGCGCGCTTTGCAGTACGCGGCGAAGTCGTGAAGTCCGATCAAGCGCCCCGCGGCGGCATCCATCGCCTCGACGTCGAGCGTGCTTCGCAGTGTCGTCGTCCGCAGCCGGTCGAGGGGGTCGTAGCCGGTCGTCGCGTCGGCCAGACGGTAGCTGTACCGGCGCCAGACGGCCGAGAATCGTGCGTCGAACCCTTCGGGGGCGATCGAGGTGCGACTCACCGTCACGTCGGGATACGCACCGAGGACTCCCCGCACGCGGCCGGCGAGGGAGGCGACGGCATCCCCCTCGTCGTTGTCACGCCTGCGGCGGGGCAGACGGGCCGCCTGCTCCTCGTCGAGGTCGAGATGCGCGACCTGCCCGCTCGCGTGCACACCTGCATCGGTGCGCCCGGCCACGATCAGTCGCGGTGAGCCCCCGACGATGCGCTCGAGCGCGGTCTCGAGATCGCCCTGCACCGTGCGCAGCCCGGGCTGGCGGGCCCAGCCACGGAAATGCGAGCCGTCGTAGGCGATGTCGAGACGGATGCGCACGCCTCCAGCCTACGAGCGCCGAGGGGCGCTCGCGAACGCGAGCGGGCGACAACGACGAAGCCCCCACCCTGATCGGGTGGGGGCCTCGTACGAGCGAGAAGGCTCAGGCCTTGGCGTCGTCCTGGACGGCGTCGTCGGCGGCGGCCTCGGCGGCAGCGCCCTCCTCGGGCGACTCGGCGCCGGCCTCGGCGGCCTCGTCGTTCGAGGTCTCCTCAGCAGCGGTCTCGTCGGCGGTGGGCTCCTCGGCGGCGGCCGGGGCGGCAGCGGCGGCGGGGGCCGCAGCGGCCTTGTTCGACGCCTTCTTCGCGACGGGCTCGAGCACGAGCTCGATCACGGCCATGGGGGCGTTGTCGCCCTTGCGGTTGCCGACCTTGGTGATGCGGGTGTAGCCGCCGTCACGCTCGGCCACCAGGGGCGCGATCTCGGTGAAGAGGGTGTGCACGACCTCTTTGTCGCCGATGACGCTCAGCACGCGACGACGCGCGTGGAGGTCGCCACGCTTGGCGAAGGTGATGAGGCGCTCAGCGAGCGGGCGGAGGCGCTTGGCCTTCGTCTCGGTCGTCTTGATCGACTTGTGCGTGTAGAGGGCTGCCGCGAGGTTCGCGAGAAGCAGACGCTCGTGGGCCGGGCCGCCTCCGAGGCGGGGACCCTTCGTGGGCTTGGGCATGTCTTATTACTCCAGGAGAAGGTTCGGTCGGGTCCGACGGGGTCAGACGGTTTCTTCGTCGTAGCCGCTGTAGAACTGGGCGCCGTCGAAACCGGGCACCGAGTCCTTGAGCGACAGGCCGAGGGAGGTGAGCTTGTCGCGCACCTCGTCGACCGACTTCTGACCGAAGTTGCGGATGTTCATCAGCTGCGTCTCGGAAAGGGCGACCAGCTCCGAAACGGTGTTGATTCCCTCGCGCTTGAGGCAGTTGTACGAGCGGACCGACAGATCGAGGTCTTCGATCGGCATCGACAGCTCGTTCGAGAGGACGGTCTCGACCGGCGCGGGGCCGATCTCGATGCCCTCGGCCTCGACGTTCAGCTCGCGGGCGAGGCCGAAGAGCTCGACGAGGGTACGACCGGCGGAGGCCACGGCATCGCGCGGGGCGATGGAGGCCTTCGACTCGACGTCCAGCACCAGCTTGTCGAAGTCGGTGCGCTCACCCGCACGGGTGGCGTCGACGCGGTAGCTGACCTTGAGCACGGGCGAGTAGATCGAGTCGATCGGGATCTGACCGGCCTCGGCGTACTCATTGCGGTTCTGGGTCGCCGAGACGTAGCCGCGGCCACGCTCGATCGTCAGTTCGAGCTCGAACTTGGCGGTGTCGTTGAGCGTCGCGATGACCAACTCGGGGTTGTGCACCTCGACACCCGCGGGAGCGGAGATGTCGGCGGCGGTGACCTCACCGGCGCCGGTCTTGCGCAGGTACGCCGTGATGGGCTCGTCGCGCTCGCTCGAGACGACCAGCTGCTTAATGTTCAGGATGATCTCGGTGACGTCTTCCTTCACGCCCGGGATGGTGCTGAACTCGTGCAGGACGCCGTCGATGCGGATGCTCGTGACGGCCGCGCCGGGGATCGACGACAGGAGGCTGCGACGCAGCGCGTTGCCGATCGTGTAACCGAAGCCGGGCTCCAGCGGCTCGATGACGAAACGGCTGCGGAACTCCCCGATCTTCTCCTCGGTCAGAGTGGGACGCTGTGCGATGAGCACTATGTGTTCCTTTCGATCACGTGCCCGCTATATGACACGTGTAATGGGGTGAGGTGTTGAGTTGTACTCGCGGGATGCCAAGTGACCTCGACGGTCGCTCGGGGCATCCGGAAGTCTGAATCGCGCGGGAGCGCGGCGTTCCCGGGGAGTGACGAGCACTCCCCGGGAACGAAACGCATCAGACGCGGCGACGCTTGGGCGGACGGCAGCCGTTGTGGGCCTGCGGCGTCACGTCCTGGATCGAGCCGACCTCGAGGCCGGCCGCGGTGAGCGAACGGATCGCGGTCTCACGACCCGAACCCGGACCCTTCACGAAGACGTCGACCTTCTTGACGCCGTGCTCCTGCGCCTGGCGAGCGGCCGACTCCGCGGCCATGCCGGCGGCGTAGGGCGTCGACTTGCGCGAGCCCTTGAACCCGACACCGCCGGACGAAGCCCAGCTGATGACGGCACCCGAGGGGTCGGTGATCGAAACGATGGTGTTGTTGAACGTCGACTTGATGTGGGCCTGACCCACGGCGATGTTCTTCTTTTCCTTGCGGCGCGGCTTGCGCGCGGCGGACTTGGCCTGTGCCATGTGCGTTCTCCTGAATCCTGACGCTCAGCCCGCGGCTTAGCGCGCCTTCTTCTTGCCGGCGACGGTGCGCTTGGGACCCTTGCGGGTACGCGCGTTCGTCTTCGTGCGCTGACCGCGCACCGGGAGGCCGCGGCGGTGGCGCAGGCCCTCGTAGGAACCGATCTCGACCTTGCGGCGGATGTCGGCGGCGACCTCGCGACGGAGGTCACCCTCCACCTTGTAGGTGCCTTCGATGTGGTCGCGCAGAGCGACCAGCTGGTCGTCGGTGAGGTCCTTGACGCGGATGTCCTGGCTGATGTCCGTTGCGTTCAGGATCTCGACGGAGCGGGTGCGACCCACGCCGTAGATGTAAGTAAGTGCGATCACCACGCGCTTGTCGCGCGGGATGTCGACGCCGGCGAGACGTGCCATGCGGCTCTCCTCAGAGTGTCGTGGAGGTGTGGAGCAGGATCGGTGCTCGGGCCTCCGACCCGAGGTGTCCCCCATCCGCCTTCGCGGACGGGATCTGATCCTGCCGTTGTGTATTCAGTTGGAAAAGGTGTCGAGCTGGAAGCTCAGCCCTGGCGCTGCTTGTGGCGCGGGTTGCTCTTGCAGATCACCATCACGCGCCCGTGACGACGGATCACCTTGCAGTGGTCGCAGATGGGCTTGACGGAGGGGTTGACCTTCATGATGTTCCTGATTTCGCTGTCTTCGAGACCGCGGAAGCGGCTCGTTACTTCTCGGCCGGACTCAGCGGTAGCGGTAGACGATACGACCACGGGTGAGGTCGTAGGGGCTCAGTTCGACGACGACGCGGTCCTCCGGGATGATGCGGATGTAGTTCTGCCGCATCTTGCCCGAGATGGTCGCGAGCACTTTGTGCCCGTTCGTCAGCTCGACACGGAACATCGCGTTGGGCAGTGCTTCGGACACCGTGCCCTCGATCTCGATGACACCGTCTTTCTTCGCCATAAACTCGCTCACGCTCAGTTGCAGACCGGCCGGTCTGCGGTGGATGGGGATTCGGTGCTTCGACACGCCAATGAAGGCGCAACGCACCAAAGATCAAGCATACGTGGTATCGCCTGACCCGGCAACTCGCCGGGAGTGTCGTCAGCCGTTGAGGCGGGCGACGATGTCCTTCTGCGGGTCGCCGGACAGGTCGGTCTGGTTCTGCAGGACGGTGCCGTTGACGGCGATCGTCGGCGTGGCCACACTGGTCGCGTTCGGCTGCAACGGGGTCTTCTGCGTCATCGCCGTCACGAACTTGGTGTACGTGCCCGACGTGATGCAAGAGGACACGGCATCCGATGCTCCCGCTGACGTCGCGATCGAGGCGAGGGTCGCGTCATCGAGGCCCGCGGTGTTCTCCTTGGGCTGCTGGGCGTAGAGCGCCTTCACGAACGCCGGGATGTTCGCGGAGTTGTCCACCGCGACGCAGTACGCGGCGTTGGCCGCACGCGTCGAGTACTGGGTGCCCTGCGAGAGACGGTCGAGGATGGCGATCGGGTGGATCTTCAGCGTGATCGTGCTGTCGTCGACGAGCTGTTGCAGGGTCGGGCCGTACGCCTGCTCGAACGAGTTGCACACGGGGCACATGAAGTCGATGTAGGTGTCGACGGTCTTCTCACCCGATCCGACGGAGATCGCACCGGTCTCGGTGTCGACCGCGGAGGCCTGCGGCAGCGTGCCGGGCGAGGTCGCCTGGCTGTTGGCGAACCACACCACTCCCCCGACGATCAGGACCACGACCAGAGCGGCGGCGGTCACCCCGATCGCGAACCAGTTGGTGGTCTTCCGCGCGGCGGCCATCATCATCAGTCGATCTCCTTCGGCACCACACCGAACGGCGCCAGTTTCTCGGCACCGCCGTCATGCGCGGTGAGGACCCAGATGCCTCCATCATGCACGGCGACACTATGTTCCCAATGGGAGCCGGCCGTGCCGTCGACGGTCGAAACGGTCCACCCATCGTCCTCGGTGAACGTCTCCTGGTCGCCGATGACGACCATGGGCTCGATCGCGACGGCCAGGCCGGGGCGCACCTCGGGTCCGCGGTCCGGAACCGCGTAGTTGAAGATGCTCGGCGACTCGTGCATCTTGCGGCCGATGCCGTGACCCACGTAATCGCGCAGGATGCCGTAGCCCCCCGCGGGCGCGTGCTCCTGGATGTACTGCTCGATGGCCGCACCGACCTCGGCGAGGTGGCTGGCGCGGCTGAGCGCCGCGATCCCCGCCCACAGCGATCCCTCGGTCACCTCGGACAGTCGCCGACGCGGTGCCACGAGTTCTTCGGGCGCCTCTCCCGGCACGATCATCGTGAAAGCGGAATCGCCGTTCCATCCGCGGAACTCCGCTCCCGCGTCGATCGAGAGGATGTCACCCGCCTGCAGAGGACGATCGTTCGGGATGCCGTGGACCACCTCCTCGTTCACGGAGGCGCAGATGGTGTGCCGATAGCCGCGCACCATCTGGAAGTTGGACACCGCTCCGCGCGCCGTGATCAGCGCGGACGCCGCCGCATCGAGCTCGAGCGTCGTGACGCCCGGCGCGATCAGTGCGCGGACGGCATCCAGTGCATCGGCGGTGATGAGTCCGGGTTCGACCATCGACCGCAGCTGCGCGGGCTTCTTGTAGATCGAGGAGCGCAACCCCACGTCAGGCGGCCGGTGTCGCGGCGATGCCGCGCGCTTCGAGAGCAGCGAAGATCCGGGCCGTGACCTCGTCGAGGCTGCCCACCCCGTCGATCTCGTCCACGATGCCGCGCGTGCCGTAGACATCGAGAATGGGGGCCGTCTCGCGCTCGTAGATCCCCAGACGGGTCGCGATCGCCTCTTCGGTGTCGTCGGCGCGGCCCTGCTCGGCGGCGCGGGCGGTGAGACGCGACAGCGACTCCTCTCGGGGCACCACGAGCGCGATCACGGCATCGAGGGACTCGCCGCGGCCCTCGAGGAACTCGTCGAGGTGCATGACCTGCGCGAGGTTGCGGGGGTACCCGTCGAGGAGGAATCCCTCGGCGGCGTCGTCCTGCGCCAGACGGTCGCGTACGACGGCGCTGGTCAGCTCGTCGGGAACGAGGTCGCCCCCATCGATGATGGACTTCACCTGTAGGCCGAGCTCCGTGCCGTCCTTGACGTTGGCGCGGAACACGTCACCCGTGGAGACGACCGGGATGCCGAGGGCGTCGCCGACGCGGACGCCCTGGGTTCCCTTGCCCGAGCCCTGCGGCCCGACGATCAGAAGGCGAGCGGTCATCGCAGCAGCCCTTCGTAGTGGCGCTGCTGAAGCTGCGCGTCGATCTGCTTCACCGTCTCGAGGCCGACACCCACGATGATGAGGATCGAGGCTCCGCCGAAGGGGAAGTTCTGGTTGGCGCCTACCGTGGCCAGCGCCACCAGAGGCAGCAGCGCGATCAGACCGAGGTAGATCGAGCCCGGCAGCGTGATGCGGGTGAGCACGTAGTCGAGGTACTCGGCGGTGGGGCGACCGGCGCGGATGCCCGGGATGAACCCGCCGTACTTCTTCATGTTGTCGGCGACGTCGACCGGGTTGAACGTGATCGCCACGTAGAAGTACGCGAAGCCGATGATCAGGAGGAAGTACACGAGCATGTACAGCGGGTGGTCGCCACGCGTCAGGTACTGGGAGATCCAGGTCACCCACGGGGCCGGCTCCTGGCCCGCCTGCGGCTGGTTGAACTGGGCGATGAGCGCCGGGATGTACAGCAACGACGAGGCGAAGATAACCGGCACGACACCGGCCATGTTGACCTTGATCGGGATGTACGTGTTCGTGCCGCCGTAGGTGCGGCGTCCGACCATGCGTTTGGCGTACTGCACCGGGATTCGACGCTGCGACTGTTCGACGAACACCACGAGGGCGACGATCACGATGCTGACGGCGAGCACGAGGAGGAAGACCTCGACGCCGCGGGCGTTGAGGATCGAGATCATCGCGCCGGGGAACGTGGCGGCGATCGAGGTGAAGATGAGGATCGACATGCCGTTGCCGACGCCGCGCTCGGTGACGAGCTCGGCGAACCACATGACCAGGCCGGTGCCGGCGGTCATCGTGATGATCATGAGCAGCTGCGCCCACCAGATGTCGTTGGTGAGGAGCTGCTGGCACTCGGGCACACCGGCGGAGCCGAAGAGCTGGCCCGAGCGCGCCACCGTGACGAGCGTCGTCGACTGCAGAAGAGCGAGCGCGATCGTGAGGTAGCGGGTGTACTGCGTGAGCTTGGCCTGACCCGCCTGGCCCTCTTTGTAGAGGGTCTCGAAGTGCGGGATGACCACGCGCAGCAGCTGCACGATGATGGTCGCCGTGATGTACGGCATCACCCCGAGGGCGAAGATCGACAGCTGCAGCAGAGCGCCACCGGAGAACAGGTTGACCAGGGAGAGCAGACCCTCGGTACCACCCGACTGGTTCAGACACTGCTGAACGTTCGGGAAGTCGACGAAGGGCGTCGGCACGTGGGCACCCAGCCGGTAGATGGCGATGATGCCCAGCGTGAAGGCGATCTTCCGCCTCAGGTCGGGCGTGCGGAAAACCCGCGCGATGGCGCTGAACAAGGGAGATTCCTCCAGAACGATCTCGGCACGCGACGGGGCGCACACCAAATCAGACTAACCCAGAAGGGGCCGACGGCCGTAAGGCCGCCGGCCCCTCCAGGGTCGGGCGTCAGTTGACGGAGCCGCCAGCGGCGACGATCTTCTGCTCAGCGGAGCCGGAGACCTTGTCGACCGAAACGGTCAGCGCGACCGAGATGTCGCCGGTGCCGAGCACCTTGACCTTCTCGTTCTTGCGGACGGCGCCCTTCGCCACCAGGTCGGCGACGGTCACGTCGCCACCCTGCGGGTAGAGCTCGCCGAGCTTGTCCAGGTTCACGACCTGGTACTCGACGCGGAACGGGTTCTTGAAGCCGCGGAGCTTCGGGGTGCGCATGTGCAGCGGCATCTGCCCACCCTCGAAGCCGACCTTGACCTGGTAACGGGCCTTGGTTCCCTTGGTACCGCGACCCGACGTCTTACCCTTCGAGCCCTCACCGCGACCCACACGGGTCTTGGCGGTGCGGGCGCCCGGGACGGGACGCAGGTGGTGGACCTTGAGCACGCCGGGGCGCGCCGCGGGGGCTTCCTTCTTCTCGGCCGTCTTACGAGCCGATGCCTTCTTCGGGGCGTCGACCGTGGCGGTCTCGTCCTTCTTGGCAGCCATTAGTCGATCTCCTCAACCTTGACGAGGTGGGCGACGGTCTTGACGTAACCGCGCGTCTGCGCGTCGTCGGGACGGACGACCGAGTCGCCGATCCGCTTGAGACCGAGCGAACGCAGCGTGTCACGCTGGTTCTGCTTCTCGCTCACCTTGGACTTGATCTGCGTGACCTTCAGACGCTCGGCCATCAGGCACCTACCTTCTGAGCGGCGGCCTCGGCGCGCACGAGGCGGGCCGGGGCGACCTGGTCGAACTCCAGGCCACGGCGGGCGGCCACGGCGCGGGGCTCCTCGAGCGACTTCAGCGCCTCGACGGTCGCGTGCACGATGTTGATCGTGTTCGACGAGCCGAGCGACTTCGAGAGGACATCGTGGATGCCGGCGCACTCGAGGACGGCGCGGACGGGACCACCGGCGATAACACCGGTACCGGCAGCGGCGGGGCGCAGGAGCACCACACCGGCAGCGGCCTCACCCTGGACGGGGTGGGGAATGGTCGAGCCCGAGCGGGGGACGCGGAAGAAGTTGCGCTTGGCCTCTTCGACACCCTTCGAGATGGCGAGGGGGACTTCGCGGGCCTTGCCGTAACCGACACCCACGACGCCGTTGCCATCGCCCACGACGACGAGCGCCGTGAAGCTGAAGCGACGGCCACCCTTGACCACCTTCGACACGCGGTTGATCGTCACGACGCGCTCGAGGAACTGGCTCTCGTTGCGGTCGCGCGAACCACGGTCGCGCTGGTTGGTGTTGCGCTCGCGACCACCGCGACGCGGCTCGCGCTCACGCTCGGCGGGGGCCTGAGCCGCAGCCGCACCCTCAGCCGGTGCAGTCTGCTCGGTCACTTCGGTCTCCTTGTTGTCACTCACAGGTTCAGCCCTCCTTCGCGAGCTCCGTCGGCGATCGCGGCGACACGACCGGCGTAACGGTTACCGCCGCGGTCGAACACGACGTCGGACACGCCGGCGGCCTTCGCACGCTCGGCGACGAGCTCGCCGACCTTGCGGGCCTTGGCGGTCTTGTCACCGTCGAAGCCGCGCAGGTCGGTCTCGAGGGTGGAGGCGGAGGCCACGGTGTGGCCCTTGCTGTCGTCCACGACCTGGACGAAGACGTGGCGAGCGGAACGCGTCACCACGAGGCGGGGGCGCAGCTCGGTACCGACGATCTTCTTGCGAAGACGAAGGTGGCGACGCGAGCGAGCGACGGACTTTGTCTTGACAGCCATGGCTACTTACCACTCTTTCCGGCCTTGCGGCGCACGACCTCGCCCGCGTACCGCACACCCTTGCCCTTGTAGGGCTCGGGCTTGCGGATCTTGCGGATGTTGGCGGCGGCCTCGCCGACGGCCTGCTTATCGATGCCGCTCACGGTGACCTTGTTGTTGCCTTCGACCGTGAGGGTGATGCCGGCGGGCGGGTCGATCAGGACGGGGTGCGAGAAGCCGAGGGCGAACTCGATCGAGCTCCCCTTCTGCGCCACGCGGTAACCCGTACCGACGACCTCGAGGCCCTTGGTGTAGCCCTCGGTGACACCGATGATGTTGTTGTTGATGAGAGTGCGGGTCAGGCCGTGGAGCGACCGCGACTCGCGCTCGTCGTCCGGACGCGTGACGAGAACCTGGTTCTCTTCGACCGCGACCTCGAGGGGCTGGGCAACGGTGAGCGCGAGCTCGCCCTTGGGGCCCTTGACGGAGACCTCCCGGCCGTTCACCGAAACGGTGACACCGGCGGGGATGTCGATGGGAAGACGTCCAATACGCGACATGTCAGATCACCACACGTAGGCGAGAACTTCTCCGCCCACGCCCTTCTGCTCGGCCTGACGGTCGGTGAGGAGACCGGAGGAGGTGGACAGGATGGCGACGCCGAGGCCACCGAGGACCGTGGGGACCTCGGTCGACTTCGCGTACACGCGGAGGCCGGGCTTCGACACGCGCTTGATGCCGGCGATCGACCGCTCGCGGTTCGGGCCGTACTTCAGCGTCATGTTGAGGGTCTGGCCGACGCGAGCGTCTTCGACGCTCCAGTCGGCGATGTAACCCTCCTGCTTGAGGATGGCGGCGATGTTCGTCTTGAGCTTGGAGCTCGGCATCGACACGGAGTCGTGGTGCGCCGAGTTCGCGTTGCGCAGACGGGTCAGCATGTCTGCGACCGGGTCTGTCATCGTCATGTGTTGCTTCTTTCGATCATGAGGTTTCGACTGCCGTTACGCGACAGTCGACCTTCTATGAGGGGCCCCCGGAAACCCGGGGGCCCGAGGTGTCAGGCCTGCGCGTCGGCCGACTGGAAGGGGAAGCCGAGCTGGCGGAGCAGCGAGCGACCCTCGTCGTCGGTCTTGGCGGTGGTGACGATGGTGATGTCGAAACCACGCACGCGGTCGATGCGGTCCTGATCGATCTCGTGGAACACGGACTGCTCCTGGAGACCGAAGGTGTAGTTGCCGTTGCCGTCGAACTGCTTGGCCGACAGTCCGCGGAAGTCGCGGATGCGGGGCAGGGCGAGGTTGACGAGGCGGTCCACGAACTCCCACGCACGGTCGCCACGGAGGGTGACGTGCGCACCGATGGCCTGGCCCTCGCGCAGCTTGAACTGCGCGATGGACTTGCGGGCCTTGGTGACGATGGGCTTCTGACCGGTGATCTTGGTGAGGTCGTCGACCGCACCATCGATCACCTTGCTGTCACGAGCCGCCTCACCGACACCGGTGTTCACGACGACCTTGACCAGACCGGGGATCTGCATGACGTTCTCGTAGCCGAACTCGTCCTGCAGCGCCTTCTTGATCTCGGCGTTGTACTTCTGCTTCAGGCGGGGCTGGATCTTGCCAGCCGCCGCGGCAGTCGAGGTGCTCATGTTCAGAGGTCCTTGCCTGACTTCTTCGCGAAGCGCACGCGGACGGTGCGCTTGACGCCGTCCTTCACCTGCTCCTCGACCCGGCGACCGACACGGGTCGGCTTCTTGGTCGAGGGATCGACGATCGCGACGTTGGAGATGTGGATCGGAGCTTCGAAGGTCTCGATGCCGCCGGTCTTGGTGCCGCGCTGGGACTGACCCACGCGGTTGTGCTTGGTGACGTAGTTCACGCCCTCGACGATGACGCGGTTCTGCTCGACGAGGACCTCGAGGACCTTGCCCTGCTTACCGCGGTCGCCGCCGCGCTCGGGCTTCGCGCCCGAGATGACCTGAACCAGGTCGCCCTTTTTGATTTTCGCCATGATCAGATGACCTCCGGGGCGAGCGAGACGATCTTCATGAACTTCTTGTCGCGAAGCTCACGGCCGACCGGTCCGAAGATACGGGTGCCGCGGGGCTCCCCGTCGTTCTTCAGGATCACGGCGGCGTTCTCGTCGAACTTGATGTACGAGCCGTCGGGACGGCGGGTCTGCTTGACGACACGGACGACGACGGCCTTGACCACGTCGCCCTTCTTGACGTTTCCACCGGGGATCGCGTCCTTGACCGTGGCGACGATGACGTCACCGAGGCCGGCGTAGCGACGGTTGGAGCCGCCGAGCACGCGAATGGTGAGCAGCTCCTTGGCGCCGGTGTTGTCGGCGACCTTCAGCCGGGATTCGTTCTGAATCACTTTTTACTCCTTGGATTCCAAGTAAGCCGCGAGGCTTACTTGGCCTTCTCGAGGATCTCGACCAGGCGCCAGCGCTTGGTGGCGCTCAGCGGACGGGTCTCGTTGATGACGACGAGGTCGCCGATGCCCGCCGAGTTGGACTCGTCGTGCGCCTTGACCTTCGAGGTGCGGCGGATGACCTTGCCGTAGAGCGGGTGCTTCACACGGTCCTCGACCTCGACGACGATGGTCTTGTCCATCTTGTCGCTGACGACGTAGCCACGACGCGCCTTGCGGTAACCGCGGGCGTTCTCGTCGCGAACGTCGTTCTCGGAGTGCTCGTGACCGGCGACCTGCGCCTCGGCCTTCTTCGCGGTAGCCATTACTCCGCCTCTTCCTTCGCGGCGTCGTCAGCGGAGTCCGCCTTCTTCGCCTTGCTCTTCTTCGCCTTCGTTGCCTCGACCGGGGCCGGGGTGGCGCGGATGCCGAGCTCGCGCTCACGGATCACGGTGTACAGACGCGCGATGTCGCGCTTGACTGCACGGATGCGACCGTGGCTCTCGAGCTGGCCGGTGGCCGACTGGAAGCGCAGGTTGAACAGCTCTTCCTTGGCCTTACGCAGCTCCTCGACGAGGCGCTGGTCTTCGAACGTGTCGAGCTCGCTCGGGGCGAGCTGCTTGGTGCCGATCGCCATTACGCGTCGCCCTCCTCGCGCTTGATGATGCGTGCCTTCAGGGGCAGCTTGTGAATTGCTCGGGTCAGAGCTTCGCGAGCGAGCTGCTCGTCGACGCCCGCGACCTCGAAGAGGACGCGGCCCGGCTTGACGTTCGCAACCCACCACTCGGGGGAACCCTTACCCGAACCCATGCGGGTTTCGGCGGGCTTCTTCGTGAGGGGGCGGTCGGGGTAGATGTTGATCCACACCTTTCCACCGCGCTTGATGTGACGCGTCATGGCGATACGAGCGGACTCGATCTGACGGTTGGTCACGTAAGCGGGGGTCAGCGCCTGGATCCCGAACTCACCGAACGACACCTGGGTGCCACCGGTGGCCTGGCCCGAACGGCCGGGGTGGTGCTGCTTGCGGTACTTGACCTTGCGGGGGATGAGCATTACGCCGACGCTCCTTCTGCCACGGGGGCCTCGTTACGAGGGCCACGACGACGGTCGCCGCCGCGGTCGTCACGACCGCGGGACTTGGGCGCGTTGGCCTGCTCGCGGGCGAGCTCCTTGTTGGTGAGGTCGCCCTTGTAGATCCAGACCTTCACGCCGATGCGGCCGAAGGTGGTCTTGGCCTCGTAGAAGCCGTAGTCGATGTTCGCGCGCAGGGTGTGCAGGGGCACACGGCCTTCGCGGTAGAACTCCGAGCGGCTCATCTCGGCGCCGCCGAGGCGGCCCGACACCTGGATGCGGACACCCTTGGCACCGGCACGCTGAGCGCCCTGGAGACCCTTGCGCATCGCGCGACGGAACGCCACGCGAGCGGTGAGCTGCTCCGCAACACCCTGAGCGACCAGCTGAGCGTCGGCCTCGGGGTTCTTGACCTCGAGGATGTTCAGCTGGATCTGCTTTCCGGTGAGCTTCTCGAGGTCGGCACGGATGCGCTCGGCCTCGGCGCCGCGGCGACCGATCACGATGCCCGGACGGGCGGTGTGGATGTCGACGCGGACACGGTCACGCGTGCGCTCGATCTCGATGTTGCTGACACCGGCGCGGTCGAGCGAGGTGGTCAGCAGGCGACGGATCTTGATGTCCTCGGCGAGGTAGTCGGCGTAACGCTGACCGGCCTTCGTCGAGTCCGAGAACCACCGCGACACGTGGTCGGTCGTGATGCCGAGGCGGAAGCCGTACGGGTTGACTTTCTGTCCCATTACTTGCTCGCCTTCTTGTTGGCGCGAGCCGGGGCCGCCTCAGCGGTCTCGGGCGTCGCGAGCACGACCGTGATGTGGCTCGTGCGCTTCTTGATCTGGAAGGCGCGACCCTGAGCGCGGGGCTGGAAACGCTTGAGCGTCGTGCCCTCGTCGACGTACGCGTTCTTCACGTACAGGTCGGCGTCATCCAGGTACTCGTTCGTCTTGTCGGCCGTGACGCGAGCGTTCGCGATGGCCGAGGCGACGAGCTTGTAGATCGGCTCGCTCGCGCCCTGCGGCGCGAACTTCAGGATCGCGAGGGCCTCTTCGGCCTGCTTGCCCTTGATGAGGGCGACGACGCGACGAGCCTTCTGAGGGGTCACGCGGATGTGTCGCACACGTGCGATGGACTCCACCATTTCTCTCTCCTCCTCGGTCGCCTTAGCGGCGACGGCCCTTCTTGTCGTCCTTCACGTGGCCGCGGAAGGTGCGGGTGGGCGAGAACTCGCCCAGCTTGTGGCCGACCATGGTCTCGGTCACGAACACGGGGATGTGCTTGCGACCGTCGTGCACGGCGATGGTGTGTCCCAGCATGGCGGGGATGATCATCGAACGGCGCGACCAGGTCTTGATGACGTTCTTCGAACCGGCTTCGTTCTGCGAGACGACCTTGCGAAGCAGGTGCTCGTCGACGAAGGGGCCCTTCTTAAGGCTGCGAGGCATCTTCCTCTACTCCTACTTGCGCTTCTTGCCGGCGGTGCGACGGCGGACGATGAGCTTGTCGCTCTCCTTGTTCGCGTGGCGGGTGCGGCCCTCGGCCTTACCCCACGGCGACACAGGGTGACGACCACCGGAGGTCTTACCCTCACCACCACCGTGCGGGTGGTCGACCGGGTTCATGGCGACACCACGCACGGTCGGGCGGACGCCCTTCCAGCGCATGCGGCCGGCCTTGCCCCAGTTGATGTTCGACTGCTCGGCGTTGCCGACCTCGCCGATCGTCGCGCGGCAGCGGACGTCGACGTTGCGGATCTCGCCGGAGGGCAGACGCAGCTGCGCGTAGGGGCCGTCCTTCGCGACCAGACGCACGGAGGCGCCGGCCGAACGGGCCATCTTCGCGCCGCCACCGGGACGGAGCTCGATCGCGTGGATCACGGTACCGGTGGGGATGTTGCGCAGCGGCAGGTTGTTGCCGGGCTTGATGTCAGCACCGGCACCCGACTCGACGACGTCGCCCTGCGACAGCTTCGCCGGAGCGAGGATGTAGCGCTTCTCACCGTCGGCGTAGTGCAGCAGCGCGATGCGCGCGGTGCGGTTGGGGTCGTACTCGATGTGAGCGACCTTGGCGTCGATGCCGTCCTTGTCGTTACGACGGAAGTCGATCAGACGGTACTGACGCTTGTGTCCACCACCGATGTGGCGGGTCGTGATGCGGCCCTGGTTGTTGCGGCCACCGGTCTTCGACAGCGGGCGCAGCAGCGACTTCTCAGGCGTCGATCGGGTGATCTCGGCGAAGTCGGCCACCGACGAGCCGCGGCGACCGGGGGTCGTGGGCTTGTACTTGCGAATAGCCATTGTTCTTGTCCTCTATCCCGACCGTCAGCCGACAGACGTGAAGATGTCGATGGTGCCCGACTTGAGCGACACGATGGCGCGCTTGGTGTCCTTGCGCTTGCCGATGCCGAAGCGGGTGCGACGGGCCTTGCCGACGCGGTTGATCGTGTTGACCGAGGCCACCTTGACGCCGAAGATCTTCTCGATGGCGAGCTTGATCTCGGTCTTCGACGAACGGGGGTCCACCAAGAAGGTGTACTTGCCCTCGTCGATGAGCGAGTAGCTCTTTTCCGAGACGACCGGCTTCAGGATGATGTCGCGCGGGTCCTTGTTGACGGTGGTCATGCCGAGACCTCCTCGGTGGCTGCGGACTTCGACGCGACGAACGCGTCGTAGGCGGCCTTGGTGAAGACGATGTCGTCGGAGACGATCACGTCGTAGGTGTTCAGCTGGCCGACGGTCAGCACGTGGACGTACGCGAGGTTGCGGACGCTCTTGATCGTCAGCTCGTCGTCGCGGTCGATGACCACGAGGACGTTCTTGACGGCACCGAAGGCCTTCAGCGCGGCGGCAGCGGCCTTGGTCGAGGGGGCACCCTCGATGGCGAAGCTGTCGACGATGTGCAGACGCTGCCCACGAGCACGGTCGCTGAGCGCACCCAGGAGGGCGGCCGCGATCATCTTCTTGGGGGTGCGCTGGCTGTAGTCGCGGGGCTTGGGGCCGTGGACGATGCCACCACCGGTCATGTGCGGCGCGCGGATCGAGCCCTGGCGGGCGTTACCCGTGCCCTTCTGCTTGAAGGGCTTGCGACCGGCACCGGAGACCTCGCCACGACGCTTGGTCGAGTGCGTGCCCTGGCGAGCCGCAGCGCGCTGCGCCACGACGACCTGGTGGATCAGCGGGATGTTCGTCTTGACGTCGAAGAGCGCGGCGGGCAGCTCGACAGAGCCGGCCTTCTTGCCGTCGGCCTTCACGACGTCGAGCGCGAGAGTCGAGTCAGCCATGATCAGGCACCCTTCACTGCGTTGCGGACGTAGACGATGCGGCCACGAGCACCGGGGACGGCGCCCTTGACGAGCATGAGTCCCTTCTCGGCGTCGACGGCGTGCACCGTGAGGTTGAGGACGGTCACGCGCTCGCCACCCATACGGCCGGCCATGCGCATGCCCTTGAAGACGCGGCTCGGGGTCGACGAGGCGCCGATCGAGCCGGGCTTGCGGTGGTTTCGGTGCGCACCGTGGGATGCGGAGACGCCCTTGAAGTTGTGACGCTTCATGACACCGGCGGTGCCCTTGCCCTTGCTGGTGCCGACGACATCGACCAGCTGGCCGGCCTCGAACAGACCGTCGACGGTGAGCTCCTGGCCCAGCGCGTAGTCTGCGGCGTCAGCCGTGCGCACCTCGGTGAGGTGGCGGCGAGGGGTGACGCCCGCGGCGTCGAAGTGAGCCGTGAGCGGCTTGTTCACCTTGCGGGGGTCGATCTGGCCGTAGCCGATCTGAACGGCGTTGTAGCCGTCCTTCTCGAGCGAGCGCAGCTGGGTCACGACGTTCGGTGCGACCTCGATGACGGTGACGGGAACGAGCTTGCCGTTCTCGTCCCACACCTGGGTCATGCCGAGCTTGGTGCCGAGGAGGCCCTTGGAGATCTTGGAGTTGATGTCAGCCATGTCGAACCTCAGAGCTTGATCTCGATGTTGACATCGGCAGGAAGGTCGAGGCGCATCAGCGAGTCGACGGCCTTGGGCGTCGGGTCGATGATGTCGATGAGGCGCTTGTGGGTGCGCATCTCGAAGTGCTCGCGGCTGTCCTTGTACTTGTGGGGCGACCGGATGACGCACACGACGTTCTTCTCGGTCGGAAGGGGAACCGGGCCC
Source organism: Microbacterium testaceum StLB037 (assembly GCF_900104345.1). Classification (GTDB taxonomy): domain Bacteria; phylum Actinomycetota; class Actinomycetes; order Actinomycetales; family Microbacteriaceae; genus Microbacterium; species Microbacterium testaceum_A. The sequence goes on along the minus strand of NZ_FNJN01000006.1, from coordinate 115,884 downwards.
ACCACGGTGGCACCGGCACGGGTCACGGTGTCGACGATCTTGCGCGCCGACGAGTCAAGCCCGGCGTGGTCGTACGACTTCAGGCGAATGCGGATCTTCTGTCCCGCCATTGTCTGCTCTCTCTCTTTCTCGCGTCTTACCCGACCTGGGGCATTGGACGCACGGTGGCGCTTTCGCGCCCTGGCACTTCCCCTCGCTTTCGCGAGAGATGCTGCACCGCTGTTCAGCTGTGAAACCGGATGCCATGGCATCCGGCCCGCCCCTCGCACGCACGCGCGCGAATCTCACGAGGAGATGAAGGGGGTTCGGTGTGGTGTTCTGCTGCCCGCGGCCCAGGACCCTGCGCTGACGCGCCGCCTGTGCACTGCCGAGACAGTGATCCTGGCGCACGCCGAGCGCGCACCGGAATGTGGAACTGGACTAGTCTACGTACCGCTCGGGCGAGTCGCAAACCCGGGCGTGTCGCGCCCGGCCGATGCACAGCAAACCGCAGTCCGAACGACAGCGGCGCCGCCCCGATGCTCGGGGACGGCGCCGCTCCGGGCTGCGTTCGTCAGGCGTTGCCGATGTGCTTGTCGACGTTCGCTCGGGTCTCGTCGACCTTCGCGTGGTGTTCCGCGGGAACGACCTTCTTGATGGCGTCGGCCGCTCCGTCGAGCACCTTGTCGCTGACCTCTTCGGCCTTCTCGCTCTTCAGAGCCTCTTCGATCTTGTCGCGGTTCTCGTCCAGGAGCTTTTTGCCCTTGGCGATGATGTCGTCCACTCCCATGCGCATCTCCTTCGCAGACACGGCCGGCGATTCCGCCGACTCTCGCCTCATTGTGGTCACGGACGGGCGTGGAACGGAACCCCCGGCTTCGGAGATCGCACTCGAGGGAGAATCCCCCGCGGGAACGACAAAGGCCGGGCCCGAAGGCCCGGCCTGTGCCGAGTGAAGTCTGGAAGGACTTACTTGAGGATCTTGGTGACGGTACCGGCACCGACGGTGCGGCCACCCTCACGGATCGCGTAGCCGAGGCCCTCTTCCATGGCGATCGGCTGGATGAGCTCGACCGACATCTCCGTGGTGTCACCGGGCATGACCATCTCGGTGCCCTCGGGCAGCGTGATGACGCCGGTCACGTCGGTGGTGCGGAAGTAGAACTGCGGGCGGTAGTTCGTGAAGAACGGGTTGTGGCGGCCGCCCTCTTCCTTGGACAGGATGTACGCCGTGCCCTCGAAGTTGGTGTGCGGGGTGACCGAACCGGGCTTCACGACGACCTGGCCGCGCTCGACGTCGTCACGCTTGGTGCCGCGGAGGAGCAGACCACAGTTCTCGCCGGCCCAGGCCTCGTCGAGCTGCTTGTGGAACATCTCGATACCCGTGACCGTGGTCTTCTGCGTCGGGCGGATGCCGACGATCTCGACCTCGGAGTTGATCGCGAGGGTACCGCGCTCGGCGCGACCCGTGACGACCGTTCCACGACCGGTGATGGTGAAGACGTCCTCGATGGGCATGAGGAACGGCTTGTCCTTGTCACGCACCGGGTCGGGGATCGACTCGTCGACGGCTTCCATGAGCTCGACGATCGCGTTGACCCACTGCTCGTCGCCCTCGAGAGCCTTGAGACCCGAGACGCGGACGACGGGGGCGTTGTCGCCGTCGAAGTCCTGCGACGACAGCAGCTCGCGAACCTCGAGCTCGACGAGCTCCAGGATCTCCTCGTCGTCGACCATGTCGCTCTTGTTCAGTGCGACCAGCAGGTAGGGAACGCCGACCTGCTTGGCGAGCAGAACGTGCTCACGGGTCTGAGCCATCGGGCCGTCGGTGGCGGCGACCACGAGGATCGCGCCGTCCATCTGAGCGGCACCGGTGATCATGTTCTTGATGTAGTCGGCGTGACCGGGCGCGTCGACGTGAGCGTAGTGACGCTTCGGGGTCTCGTACTCGACGTGCGAGATGTTGATCGTGATACCGCGCTGACGCTCTTCCGGCGCCGAGTCGATCGACGCGAAGTCGCGCTGAACGTTGGTGGCCGACGGGAACTTGTCGGCGAGCACCTTCGAGATGGCAGCGGTGAGCGTGGTCTTGCCGTGGTCGACGTGACCGATCGTTCCGATGTTCACGTGCGGCTTGGTCCGCTCGAACTTGGCCTTAGCCACTGGGTCCTCCTCAGGACGTTGGTTGCGAGGTCTCGGGCACTGGATTGCGACCGGTTCTTCGCGGGGATGGTTCTCAGATTACTAGAGAGTCGGTATTCAGTTTGAGCGGATGCCGGGAACCTGAGCAGAACCCGGGGTTCCCGGCATCCGTGAGAGCGGTTTTACTCGCCCTTGTTCTTCTGGATGATCTCGTCGGCGACGGCCTTCGGGACATCGGCGTAGCTGTCGAACTCCATCGAGTAGACGGCGCGACCCGAGGTCTTCGAGCGCAGGTCACCGATGTAGCCGAACATCTCGGACAGCGGCACGTTGGCCCGGACGACCTTGACGCCGGCGGCGTCTTCCATCGACTGGATCTGGCCACGACGCGAGTTCAGGTCGCCGATGACGTCGCCCATGTACTCCTCGGGAGTACGGACCTCGACGGCCATGATCGGCTCGAGGATCGTGGGGTTCGCCTTGCGGACGGCCTCCTTGAAGCCCATGGAGCCGGCGATCTTGAACGCCATCTCCGAGGAGTCGACGTCGTGCGAGGCGCCGTCGAGGAGGATCGCCTTGACACCCACCATGGGGTAGCCGGCGAGCACGCCGACGTTCATGGCGTCCTGGAAGCCCTGGTCGGTCGGCGAGATGTACTCGCGCGGGATACGACCACCGGTGACCTTGTTCTCGAACTCGTAGGTCTTGTCGGCCGTGACCTCGAGGGGCTCGATCGCGAACTGGATCTTCGCGAACTGACCCGATCCGCCGGTCTGCTTCTTGTGCGTGTAGTCGTGACGCTCGACCGACTTGCGGATGGTCTCGCGGTACGCGACCTGCGGCTTTCCGACGTTGGCCTCGACCTTGAACTCGCGCTTCATGCGGTCGACCAGGATGTCGAGGTGCAGCTCACCCATGCCCTTGATGACGGTCTGACCGGTCTCGGAGTTCTGCTCGACGCGGAACGTCGGGTCTTCCTCCGCGAGCTTCTGGATGGCGACACCCAGCTTCTCCTGGTCGGCCTTGGTCTTGGGCTCGATGGCGACCTCGATGACCGGCTCCGGGAACGTCATCGACTCGAGGACGACCTGGTTGGCCGGGTCGCACAGGGTGTCACCGGTGGTGGTGTCCTTGAGGCCGATGACCGCGTAGATGTGACCGGCGGTGACCGAGTCGACCGGCATCTCCTTGTTGGCGTGCATCTGGAAGATCTTCCCGATGCGCTCCTTTTTGCCCTTGGTCGCGTTGACGACCTGGGCGCCGGAGTCGAGGTGACCCGAGTACACGCGGATGTAGGTGAGGCGACCGAAGAACGGGTGCGTCACGATCTTGAACGCGAGAGCCGCGAAGGGCTCCTCGCGGTCGGCGTGGCGCTCGATGACGATCTCTTCGTCCTTGGGGTCGTGGGCCTCGATGGCCGGCACGTCCAGGGGCGAGGGGAGGTAGTCGACGACCGCGTCGAGCATGGGCTGCACGCCGCGGTTCTTGAACGCCGAACCGCAGAGCACGGGGTAGAGCTCCGAGTTGATCGTCATCTTGCGGATGGCGCCCTTGATCTCGGCGACCGTGAGCTCCTCGCCACCGAAGAACTTCTCGAGGAGGGCGTCGTCGGACTCGGCGACGGTCTCGAGGAGCTGCTGGCGGTACTCGGCGGCCTTGTCGGCGAGGTCGGCCGGGATCTCCTGGATCTCGTACTTGGCGCCCATGGTCACGTCACCCTTGGCGTCGCCGGGCCACACCAGTGCGCGCATCTCGACGAGGTCGATGACGCCGACGAAGTCGTTCTCGGCACCGATCGGCAGCTGGATGACCAGCGGCTTGGCCTTCAGGCGGTTGACGATGGTGTCGACCGTGAAGTAGAAGTCGGCGCCCAGCTTGTCCATCTTGTTGACGAAGCAGATGCGGGGGACGTCGTACTTGTCGGCCTGACGCCACACGGTCTCGGACTGGGGCTCGACGCCCTCCTTGCCGTCGAAGACGGCGACGGCGCCATCGAGCACGCGCAGCGAGCGCTCGACCTCGACCGTGAAGTCGACGTGACCGGGGGTGTCGATGATGTTGATCTGGTTCTTGTCCCAGAAGCAGGTCACAGCAGCGGAGGTGATCGTGATGCCACGCTCCTGCTCCTGCTCCATCCAGTCGGTGGTCGCCGCACCATCGTGCGTCTCACCGATCTTGTGGTTGACGCCCGTGTAGAACAGGATGCGCTCGGTCGTCGTGGTCTTGCCGGCATCGATGTGGGCCATGATGCCGATGTTGCGGACCTTGTGAAGGTCGGTGAGCACGTCTTGTGCCACGGGTGTCTTCCTTACCTGTTGGGAGGTTGATGCCGGGCCCATCGGAGGGTCCGCGACCGGGGTGCGGTCACGGACCCTCCGCGGGTTTTACCAGCGGTAGTGCGCGAAGGCGCGGTTCGACTCGGCCATCTTGTGGGTGTCTTCGCGGCGCTTGACCGCGGCACCGAGGCCGTTCGAGGCGTCGAGGATCTCGTTCTGCAGACGCTCGGTCATCGTCTTCTCACGACGACCCTTCGCGTAGCTCACGAGCCAGCGCAGCGCGAGGGTGTTCGCACGGTGCGGCTTGACCTCGACGGGAACCTGGTAGGTCGAGCCGCCGACGCGGCGGCTCTTGACCTCGAGGGTGGGACGGACGTTGTCGAGCGCCTTCTTGAGCGTGGCGACGGCGTCCTGGCTGTTCTTCGCCTCGACACCCTTGAGGGCGTCGTAGACGATCGACTCGGCGATGGACTTCTTGCCGTCGACGAGGATCTTGTTGACCAGCTGGGTGACGACGGGAGCGCCGTACACCGGGTCGTTGACGACGGGACGCTTCGGGGCAGGACCCTTACGAGGCATGTTTCTCAGCCCTTCTTCGCGCCGTAGCGGCTGCGAGCCTGCTTACGGTTCTTGACAGCCTGGGTGTCGAGTGCACCGCGGACGATCTTGTAACGGACACCGGGGAGGTCCTTGACGCGACCGCCGCGAACCAGCACGAGCGAGTGCTCCTGCAGGTTGTGGCCCTCGCCGGGGATGTAGGCGGTGACCTCGGTGCCGTTGCGCAGCTTCACGCGGGCGACCTTGCGCATGGCCGAGTTCGGCTTCTTGGGGGTCGTGGTGTACACGCGGGTGCACACGCCGGCCTGCTGGGGGTTCGACTTCAGCGCGGGAGCCTTGGTCTTCGAGACCTTCGGCGAGCGGCCCTTGCGAACCAACTGCTGAATGGTTGGCACGTTCTCTCCTTGATTGGCTGGACGTTCCCTCGCGGTGGCGCCCAGGGTGCTGCACGGTGACAGCGTCGTGTCTCCCCCGTCATGTCGCTCATCTTGCGATTCGTGACGTGTCGGGCTCACGTGTGATCCACCGCGCGCCAGAATGATCTTGCGCGATTCGTGGTGGATATGCCGTGGGGGCGACCTGTTCGCAGGCCGATCCCTGAGATGGTGCGAGCGTTGATCCGAACGACTCACCCGAAGGCATGACGCACGGCGCGCGTGAACGCACACCCGGTCAATGATACGCGTTCCCCGGGACGTGGGCAAACGAGTACGGGTCCGGTCACTGGGAGTATCCCGGATGCCGAGCCCCTCAGCCTGTCAGCAGCAGGACGGCCCCGACGATCGAGGCGACGAGCACCACCGCGATGACCGCGACGAGGACGATGACGCGGCCGGCGCCCCGGTTCGCGCGCGGACGGACCGTCCCGATGTCCGGGGCCGACGGCGCTCGGACGGCGGCGACACGCTCGACTCGCGCGGGCGCGTCGCGTCGCGGTTCGTACGACTCCATGGCGAGGGCGTCGGGGACACGGGCATCGCGAACGGCGCCCTCGACCACCGGTTCCGTCCGTCCCCCTGCCGCTTCGCGGCGACGACGGCGCGAGCCCGAGGCGGTCTCGTCGTCGACGTCCGCGGCGGGACGAGCGCGCGTGGCCTCGTCGAGCGGATCCGGGCCGGAGCTCCGGCGACGGGTGAGCTCATCGGGGACGAGGCCCTCCGCCTCCGGCGTCGATCGACTCCGCGTCGCCTCGTCGGGAACGGCGGCGTCGAGCGGGGGAGGCGTGGCGGCGCGCCGCGGAGCGGTGGTGCCCACCTCGTCGTCGGCGGGACCGGCCCGGCCGGGAAGTGCGGATCGCGTCGGGGGCGAAGCGATGGTCGCGTCGTCGACGACCTCACGGTGCGAGACGACCGTCGCGTCGTCGGGAAGATCCACCCGCGACCGCGACATCTCACCCGCCGGCACCTCCGCGCGCGACACGATCGTCTCGTCGTCCGGAAGATCCACCCGCGAAGCCGAGGGCTCCTCCACCGGCACCTCACGACGCGACACGACCGTCGCCTCGTCCGCAAGGTCCACCCGCGAAGCCGAGGACTCCTCCATCGTCGCCTCACGACGCGAAACCACCGTCGCCTCGTCCGCAAGGTCCACCCGCGAAGCCGAGGACTCCTCCCCCGGCGTCCGCCGCGAGACGAAAGTCTCGTCCTCGGGGACGTCGGCCGCAGACCGAACCGTGTCGTCGTCCGGGGTGTCCCGACGGGAGAGGACCGTCTCGTCGGCGAGCTCGTCGTCCTCCGCCGGCGCCGGGGTCGGCCACGATCGGAGTCGCCCTGCCCAGAGCGTGACCTCGTCGGGGTCGTCCGGGCGGTCGTACGGGCCGCTCACGCGTCGCTCCGCGAGAGGCGCACCTCCGCGTCACCGAGGAAGAAGCGCTCACCGGCTTCGATCTCCTCGCCCGGAGGGGCCTCGACCTCGGTACCCATGAGCGTGGCGAAGAGGACGCCGTTGGTGGAGTGCAGATCGGTGACGTACCAGGTGTCGCCGCGGAGCTCGAGACGCGCGTGGGTCTTGGAGACCGTCCGCGTCTCGTCCGAGATCGGCACGAGCTGCGCATCCGGATAGGCGGAGTCGGGGCCGGGACGGCGACCCAGGATCACCACCGCGGAGGTGAGATCGACGGGCGTGCCACTCGGCGGCACGAGAGCCCACGGGATTCGCTTGCGACGCGTGACGACGGTCCGATCGAGGGCGTCGAAGTCGTCCTCTGCCGACACCGCCGGAACCTCGGGCTGCGTGTAGAGCGCCGACACCGACGTGCGCGCGGAGCGGGGGGAGCCGGCATCCGGAGCCTCAGCCACCGCGGAGACCGCCTCGGACAACTCGGGGAACTCGTCGAGGGCCGCGGCCACCGAGGGGCGAGGAGCGGGGACCGCGTCGGGTGCGGGGCGAGTGAGGGGCACGTCCGCGATGGGCGCGGATGCGGCACCCTGCGAGGAACGACGCGGCGGGTTGGCCCACGGAGCGACGGGGTCGGACTCCTCCTCGACCTCGTCGGCCGGAGCGGGCGAGGGCGTCGGTGCGACCACGGGCGGCGCCCAGGTGGGGACGGCCGCCGGAGCGTCGGCGACGTGGGAGCGGGGAGCCTCGGGCGCTGCGGACGGAACCGGCGGGGCGGCGGGGGCGGCTGCGGGACGGTCGTCCTCGACAGGTGACCCGTCGCGCAGGGCATCGAGCACGTCGAAGACGGACGTCGCGGGCGCGGCGTCGCGGGCCTGCCCGACCCGCTCGTCCTCTGCACGAGGGCGCTCCGCCGCGGGGGCGGGGACGTGAGCCGGCGGGGCCCAGTCGTTCACCGAGGGAACCGCGTCGGCGAGCGACGGCGAGGGAGCGGCGAAGGGGAGGGTGACCGGGGCGGACACCGGCGCGAGCGGCGCGGAGGGAGCCGCGGCATCCGGGGCGGGAGCCGAGGGCCCCTGTTCCGGGGTCCATCCGCCGATGAGGGGGACGTACGGGCCGTCGAAGTCCTTGCCGCGCCGGACGGGAGCGGAGTTCTCGTCGGGGCGGCTCGTACGGCGCTCCCCGTGCCACCGCGCGGACCCGAAGCCCAGGATGCTCGCCCAGATGACGGGGAACAACGCCCCCACGACGGTGAGGCCCGCTCCGACCCCGAACCCCGTGTTGATGCGATGCACCGCCACGATGAAGACCGCGATGAAGGCGATCCCTCCGAAGATGGGCACGAGGTTCAACAGGATCAGCCACGGCGAGAACCCGCCGAGCTTGAGCACGGTGGCCCCGTTCAGGACGGGCACCCACGCCTTCCAGGCGGGTTCTCCGACCTTGCGGAAAAGCGCCGCGAGGGCGAGAGCGAGCCAGACGTACAAGACGACGACGAGGGCGAAAGACGTCGCCCCGAGCACCACCATGGTCGAATCGTTCATGTCGTGTCGCGTTCCACCAGGGCGGTGGAGCGCTTCCCCCTCTCGTCGCGGTGCGGCGACCCCCGCCGCGAAGGGCGTGGAGCGAGGAACCGCAGGAACGATCTCAACGATACGGCCGCACGCAGGCGCCGCCAGAAGCCCCGCTCACGGGTGAGAGTACGGCGTTCCTCGTCGACGATGCGCCAGAACGCCTCCACCTCGTCGGAATCCACCTGCTCCGACGAGAACACGGCCCGGTCGGCACCCTCGGCGAGAAGCGTTCCGGAGGGGGTGGCGAAGGCCTCCGCCACCTCGCGACGCGTCGGCGCGCGCGGAACGGTGCGACCCGCATCGACGCCCGCGTCGACGTACTCGTCCCAGCCTCCGGCGATGGCCGTCCGCGGATCCGCGTCGCGGCGGCGCCCACGACGGCGCACCGCCTTGGCGATGACGACCGCGAGGAACGGGCCGAAGAGCACGAGCAGGACGAGCAGCGAGATCCCCGCGATGCGCAGGCTCGCCCATAGCCAGGCGAGGTCGACCCCGTCGTCGGTGCGCGGGTCGTCGTTCTGGGCGTTGTCCTCCTGGACCGGCTCGGGAGGCACGACCTCCTGAACGGTGTCGGGCCGCACCTCCGTGACGTTCTCGGGATCCTGCTGCTGAGTGACCTCGAGGCTCGGCGACTGCTCCCACTGCGGGGTGACATCGATGGGAGCCCATCGGCCGTCGGATCCCTGCACCTCGGTCCACGCGGTGAGATCGCGCGCTCGGCACTCCCCCGCCTCGCAGGTGGAGAGTTTCGCGTCCGAAGATACCAACCGCGTGCCCACGACCACCCGAGCCGGGAAGCCGAGCTCGTGGGCGATGAGCGCCGTGGCGACGGCGAACTGTTCGTCATCGCCGACGGCCGCGACGAAGTTGCCCGAAGCGGCGGCTCGCGGGTCGTCCTCCCGCTCGAGCAGACGCTCGAACATGCGGTCGATACGGGCCAGGGAGTGTCCGGACGCGCTGGGCTGGAGCTGGTACCCCTGCAGACCGGCCGCCCACTTCGGCGTCGGCCCACCCTCCGGGGCGAGGCTGTGGCTGAGGTAGCCCCGCTGACGGAGCATCTGGACCAGGCTCTGCAGGGCCGCGCCGTCGTTGCCGCTGGCGTGCTCCTCGACCCAGCGACGGAGGTTGTCTCCCCCGGAGACGCCGTCTCCCGCGCCCGGCGCCGTCATCGTGGCGAGATCGACGGTGACGGGCTCGACGGCGTCGAGGCGGTAGCGATCCCCCTCGACGAGCCCGCCGTCAGCGGTCTGCACGCCCGCCTCGGCGTCGGAGCTGTAGTAGAACCGGTCGGCGAGAAGGCCGCGGCGGTCTCCCTCGAACGTGGCGGACGCGAGACGGCCGGCGGTCGGCATCCAAATGCCTCCGAGGTCGACGATCTCGACCTCCGCCTCGACGGGCCTGCCCTCCCCCGCATCGCGCGTCGACGGAAGGCGCACGAACCCGGCACCCTCGTTGCCGGAAGCCCGGAAGATCTCGCCGTCGTAGGCGTCGAGGGTCGCGATGCGGATGCGCTCGGGCTCCGCCCCCGTCCCGCTGACGCGGAACAGCACCTGGTCCGAGCGCGCGTCCGAGAACATCGAGCGGTACTCCGACAGGGGACTCACGGCCTCGGCGATCAGTCGCTCCGGACCGGCAGCCGATCGGAGGACCTGGCGATCCGCGTCGCGGGCGGCCGCGGGGACCACGGCGACCGTGACGGCGACCGCGACCACGAGCATTCCCGCACCGAGGCCCAGCCGTCGGCGATCCGCGCGCGAGCGTCCAGGACCCACGGGAACGGCCGATACGTCGCTCGCTCGGCGGAGGGCGCGCCCACGCTCGTCCTGCGCCCTCCAGGCCAACCACAGCACCGAGACCAGCAGGGCGCTGAGACCCACGAAGGTCTCCACCGGCGCGGGCAGGTCGAACGAGCCGATCGACAGGGGCGCGCTGGTCGAGGTGCGCCCGAAGAAGAGGCCGAACCCGGTCATGCCCAGACCGCCCACGACCGCGAACGGCGCCCAGCGATCGCCGCGGGTGGCGAGAGCGAAGGTGAGGGCGGTTCCCACGAGGAAGATCACGAGCGCGGGGATCAACAGGTTGCGGTAGGCCCCCACCGGCAGATCGACCGTGACGAGGTCCTTCCAGGCGACGATGATGCCCGCGAACGACTCGCCCAGGCCGCGCAGGACGTCGAGGGGAGAGGTGAGCCGCGAGGGGACGGCCAGCGGAACCGCGAGCACCGTGAACGCCCCCAGCAGACCGGCCGCGAGGATCCACCCGCTCCACCGGCGCCACGACACGACCCCCACGACCGCTCCGGCGACGATGACCGACACCGCCACCAGCAGCAGGAAGGAGCCCGACGCGTAAACGGGCCAGGCGGCGACGGTGGCCAGCGCGACCGACAGCACGGTGTAGACGGCAGCGGCCGCATTGCGCGGCAGGTTCGTCCCGCGCCGGCGCATCCCCGCGCGCGTGCTTCGACGCCCGCTCACGAGGTCGCCCCCCTCACCAGCAGACCCGAGAGGTCGTCGAGGGTGCCGATGGTCAGCACCGTCAGGCCCGCGATGTTCTGCATCCGCGGGTGCGCGCGCTCGTCGCAGATCACGGCGGCGACGGCCGTGTCGGCCGGGAACGCGAGGGCCGCCTGGCGCAGGCGGCTGAGCGGCACTGCGGCGCCCACGACCACGAAGGCGATCGAGAGGCGTTCGTTCGCCTCGGATGCCAATCGGCAGACGTCCTCGACGGGCATGGTGTTCTCGTGCCGCTCGATCGCGCTGAACCCGTCGAGCATCGTGCGCGGGGCCACGACGGGGATGTGGCGAATGGCGCGCAGGCGCCCCTTCACGACACGCGGGATCTCGGACCCGGTGACGATGTCGATGTCACGCGCGTCGCGCACGGCCCGAAGGCCTAGGGAGGCCGCGGCCGAGACGGCGAGCTCGTACTCGTCGGCGTCCGTGTACTCCTGCGTCGCCGCAGCGAGCACGACCGCCATCCTCGAGCGGCGCGACTCTTCGTACTGCCGCACCATGAGCCGGCCCGTCTTCGCGGTGGACTTCCAGTGCACCTGCCGACGGGAGTCCCCGGGGACGTACTCGCGGATGGCGTGGAACGACATGTCCGCATCGACCAGTCGGCGCGTGGCGTTGCCCTCGAGGTCGCGCACGAGACCCGCGCTCGTGGAAGGCAGCCCCACCGTGCGCGGGTGCACGAACAGGTCGTGCACGTCGTCGAAGGCGTGCTCCCGACGAAGCAGGCCCACGGGGTCGCTGCGCACCGTCGTGACAGGCCCGACCCGGACGACTCCGCGCGGGAGCGGGGGGATCTCGAGCGGTTCCGTGGAGCTCTGCCCGGGGCGGAGGAAGGGTACCCCGAACTCCACGAGGCCCCGACCGACGGGGATGTCGAGGCGGCCGGGCAGCGCGGGACGCGCGCTCTCGTTGCGCACAACGATCTGTCCCGTCACACCGTTGCCGGCGGTCACGCGCTCGTGCTCGAGCGCCAGGTCGACCTCGTAGGCCCGAGCGCCGAACAGGAACGGCACGCTCATGACCAGCAGGATCAGGGCCGCGCTGCCCGCGACCATCCACTCGACCCACCCGAACAGCACGCCCAGCAGCAGGCCGACCGTCGCGGCGACCACGACCACCACCCCGGCGGGACGCACGGTCCGGCCAGCCCATCGCACCGCGGCGGCGACGGCCTCGGTCGTGATCCGCCACCACTCCGCGACCTGGACCACCGCACGCACGATCCGACGCTGTCGACGGACCGAGGTCGACGTGACCGAGGTGCGCGAGCCCGTCACCATGGTGCCCGCCGAGGTCCGCGTGAGACGCGACTCGGTCAGATTCAGATCGGGCACGGCTCACCCCCCGAGCGGGGTGCGGACGCCACGGGACGCGCCACCGTCAGGCGCTCTCGCGCTGCGAGGGCGGCTGGGTGTCGAGGAGCACCTGGCCGACGACGGCCTCTTGGGTGACCCCGTCGAACTCGGCTTCGGGGTGCAGGATGAGCCGGTGCGCCAGCACCGCGACGGCCAGGGCCTTGACGTCGTCGGGGGTGGCGTAGGTCCGCCCCTGCGACGCGGCACGGGCGCGCGTGGCGCGCGTGAGGGCGAGGGCCCCGCGGATGCTCACGCCGAGGCGGACCTCGTCGGCCGTGCGGGTGGCATCCACGAGACGCGCGATGTAGTCCAGCACGAGCGCGTCGACGTAGACGGATGCCGCGAGGTCGGCCATTCCGACCAGGGCCTGCGGCGTGATGATCGCGCGCAGCTCGGCCGTGGCGACGGGCGCACCGTCGAGGATGCGGACAGTCGCCGCGTGGTCGGGGTACCCGAGCGAGGTGCGCAGCAGGAAGCGGTCGAGCTGGGCCTCGGGGAGACGGTAGGTTCCCGCCTGCTCGACGGGGTTCTGGGTCGCCAGGACGAGGAAGGGCACGCCCACCTCTCGAGAGACGCCGTCGATGGTGACCTTGCCCTCTTCCATGACCTCGAGCAGCGCCGACTGGGTCTTGGGGCTCGCGCGGTTGATCTCGTCGGCCAGGACGATGTTCGCGAAGATCGGGCCCGTGTGGAACTCGAAGGTCCCCGTCTTCTGGTCGTAGACCGTGATGCCCGTGATGTCACCGGGCAAGAGATCGGGGGTGAACTGGATGCGCGTGTTCGTGCCCTGGACCGACGACGCGACCGCCCGCGCGAGCGAGGTCTTGCCGGTGCCGGGGACGTCCTCGAGGAGGACGTGGCCGTCGCTGAGCATGGCGGTGAGCACCAGCTCGACCACGTGCCGCTTGCCGAGGACGGCGCGCTCGACGTTGTCGGCGATCTGCGAGAAGGTCTGGGAGAACCAGGTGGCCTGCTCCTGGGTGATCGTCATGTCGAATCCTTCGGTGGGCGAGAGCGGGAATGGGGATGCCGGGAGGGCTCAGGACGAGGGCTTCGGGGCGGAGGCGCTGGGCTTGCATTCGCCACCGAAGTCGGTGGACGCGGAATCGAGGTTCCAGCCCTGAGCGGACCAATCGACGGTGACGCGGATTTTGTCGACGCTCGCGGCTTCGGCGGGGACGGCCGTTGCGGCCGCACCCTCGGCACGCGGGAGCTGATTGCCGTTCTTGTCGAAGTAGCGGGCGTTGTCGTAGTTGAAGGTGACCTTGGCTTTGTCATTGCTCGAGGAGCCGTTCGCGGAAAGGGTCTTGCCGCCCTCGCAGCTCGCCACCTGCCATGACGCCTGGACCTGGTACGGGGCGCTCCCACTCGCAGGTGTCACGGCGCCGTACTGCGACTGGGTACCCCACACCTGGTGCTGGAAGTACACCTGGATCTCCGGGTCGCGGTCGAAGATCGTGTTACCCGGACCCCAGTTGACGAATCTCTTGTCGTTGAAGCGCGGCGGCGGATCGCCATCGTTGATGCGGTCGATGTACCACCGTGCTTCATTGCCCTTGATCGTCTCTTTCGCTCCGACCCGGAAGGTGTACCCCTTCGGCGCCGCCTTGCTCTGCTCGGCGTTCACCTGCTGGTCCAGGCTCACCGAGCCGTACGACCGGCCGTTGAACCACGACTCCGCGCACATCGTGAACGTGTACGTCTCGCCGTCGCCGAGTGCGGTGAATCTCTGGGTGTCACCACCGCTGCGGGGGATGCAGGGCAGCCCCTTCTGCACGATGTTGAACCGCACCTCGGAATCCGTGCCGTTCTGCTGCGCGGTCGCGCGGGCGTCGACGGTCGAGGTGCCGTTTCCGTTCGAGGTCGAGGTCAGCGTGAGGGTCGGATTGGTCGGTGCCCCGACGCCATGCGCGATAGCGCTCAGCTGATTGCCCGCCGAGGCGCCACCGAGACCCGGAGGCACGGTGAAGCGCGAGATCGGGGTGACGGTGACCTGAGTCGACGAGTTGGAACCCACGCGGAAGCGGGCGACCTGCACGACCTCCTGGTTGCGGCCGACGCTCACTTGGATCTTGTCGCCCGCGGCGCTCGCGATCTCGAGGGTCCCCGTCTCGGCGCTGTCGACGCCCTTGATGACGAGGTCGGCGAGGTTTCCCTCTCCCCCGGTCTGCGTCGGCGTGAAGTCCATGCCCTGCGGTGCGTTCGGCGGGCGGTACGCCCACCCGGTCGTGCGCACGGCCGCCTTGGACTCGCCGACGCTGTTCACCGCGGTCACGACGTACTCGCGCTGTTCGCCGTTGGGAGCAGCGATCGGCGGACAGGTGCCGTCCGCGCCGCACTGGCCGACGACCGCGCCGTTGGACCGCACGGTGAAGCCCGAGATCGCGGGGTAGGCGCGTCGCGCCTCGCCCGGGTCCACGCGGAGGGTGAGGGAGCCGTCGGCGTAGGCGGTCTGTCGCACGCTCCCCGGCGGGCGCGGGAATCCGAGCAGGTCGAGCACGACGCGGGCGTCGCGCGTCGACGCCGTCGTGCGCCCCTGCGCGTCGCGGAGCGTGACGCTCGCGCTGCAGGTGGCGCCGGGGGCGTCATCGCTCCACGAGGCGACGATGCCCGAGGCCGAGGCGACGCCGAAGCTCACGCCGGCGCAGGCAGCCGTCGGGCGCACGTCGACGACCTCGAGGGGCGTGCGCGGCAGCGGGTTGACCTCGCCGCTCGTTCCGACGACACCGATGGTGCAGCTCGAGCCCGAGGCCTGCGAGCACTGCTGCGACGTGGTGCCTCCCTGCGGAAGGGTCGAGGGAGCAGCACCCACGCGCAGCACCAGGCGCGCCGGGGCGACCGCGTTGTGGCTCGTCACCGAGATGATCGCGGCGTTCTCGGTGCCGGGAACGGAGCGGTCGTTGCCCGTGACGGTCACGATCGACCCGTCGAGCGACACGCCGAAGGCGGATCCGCCGTAGTCCAGGGCGTAGCGGATGCCGTCCCAGTCCTCGCGACCCAGCTGCCAGCTCGTCATATTGCGCAGATCGAAGGTGGCCGTCTCACCGGGCCCGACCGTCAGGGCTCCGGGCTTGAGCTCGGGCTGGGGGTCGCGCGCGACGATGCCGATGGGCACCGACACCACCGTCCATTCCTCGGTGCCCGCGATGCGCACCGGCACCTGGCAGGCATCGGTGTACGGGGAGCCGGCGCCGGCGTCGTAGCGGACGACCGTCCCCGTAACGGAGCACCGTCCTTCGGCGCGCACCCCGGTCGCCGAGACATCGGTGCCGACCTCGAGCGTCGCCCGGCGTGGGAGCGCGACGAGCCCTGCCATGTCGAACTCGACCGAGGCGAGCTCGTCGACGCGCTGAGCGGCGCCCGGGCGCAGGGAGAGACTGAGGTCGTCGTCACCGGGGACGCGCAGGAACGCGTAGGTGGTCACGTCGGAGTCGCCGACGCGGCCGGTGATGGCGAACGGGATCACGCGTCGCGTCGCGGGCAGGGTGCCCGAGATCTGGCGACCGTTCAACGTGACGTCTGCGGGCGTGCCCCACAGCGAGACGTCGAGGTCGCTGACGTCACCGCCGGACCACGTTGCTTTGCCCGCGAGCACATCGACGCCGGAGGTGAAATCGTCGCGGTTCTCGACCGTCAGTACGGTGTCGGTGACGACGGGGTAGTCCGGCACGTTCTCTCGGACGACTTTGACCACGATGAGACCGCGGCCGGTGTTTCCCGAGTCGGAGGCGACGTCGTAGAGGAACGACATCGTTCCCGGCTGTTCGCCCGCCTCGATGACGACGCCGGTGTCGGACACCGCGTCGATGTATCCCTTGAGGCGGGCGTACTCAGGGTTGTCGCTCTCGTCGACGAGCTTCTCGGGCAGGTCGGGACGGACGCCGGTGAGCGTGAGCCGCCCCTGCGTGGGGTCGATGTCGTTCGCCAACGGGCTCACGCGGATCGTACGGTCAGCGCCGGCCTGCACCTGCACGTAGTCGGTGAAAGTGATGGGGCTGGGGTTGGCCTGCGCGTCGAGCACCCCGATGCGGACGGTCCCCTCGCCCGTCGCTCCCGAGGAGTCCGAGACGCGGTACCGGAAGGACACCTGACCACGGTCACCGGGGACCGAGGAGTACAGGATGCTGGACCCGTCCGGCGAGATCGAGGCGGTGCCGCGGTTGGGCTGCGCGACGATCCGGTCGAGCGTGACGGCGTCACCGTCGGGGTCGACACCGAAACCCTTGAAGTCGATCGAGGCGGTGCCGCCGCTGAGGACGCGGCCCTCGAGGGTGTCGGGCAAGGGGGCGCGGTTCGCCTCTCCGCCCAGGACCGTGACGTGCACGGTCGCTTCGTCCCAGAGAGCCGGAGTACCGGTCGTGTAGACGCGGTACGTCACTTCGTACGAACCCGGCGTCGTCGGGGCGAGGTAGCGCAGCACTCCCCCGGAGGTGAAGGCGAGGGCATCGCTGGCCGGCTGGGTCTGCACGCTCGAGGGGTCGAGCGTCGGGCGTCCGCCCGCCGGTGAGATGTCGTTGTCGAGGACGGGGATGTCGATCTGCGCGCCCACGCGCACCGTGACGTTGTCGTCGACCGCGATCGGGGCGATCTCGGGAGCCGGCGGGAGCAGGTAGACCGTCGCCTCACCCGTCACCCGCGAGCCCTCGTCGTCCGTTCCGTCGCTGACGGTGTACGCGACGGTGCCGAGCAGCCCCGCGGACCCGTCGGCGGTGCTGCCCGAGACGCGCAGGTCGTTCTGGCCCACGGTGTCGACGGTGAGCGAGGCGCCCTCCTGAGCCGTCCCGGCCACGTCGCTCAGCAGGAGCACGCGACCGGTGGGATTCGACACCGCGCTGAAGACATCGAGCGTGGCGTCCTCCTGAGGTCGGACGAACGCGACGACCGGGGAGGTCGCCAGCTGCGCCGGCGCGTCAGCGGGGAGCAGGGTGATGCGCGCGGTCCCCGTCGCGTCGCGACCCCCGCCGTTGACGGTGAAGTCGACGCGGTAGACGCCGGGCTGATTCGCCGAGAAGTCGAACGTGGTGCTGCCGCCGACCACCGTCGCGGTGGCGGTGGCGTCGTCGAGGACCCGGACCGAGGTGAGGCTGACGTTGCCGGCGGTCCCGGTCACATGGGGGCCTACATCGACCGCGACCGACGACCCGACCGTGTCGATCTTCGCGAAGGACTGGACGGCCAACGTGGGATCGGGAGCCACGCGGATGACGAGGGGCTTCGTCGTCACGGCCCCCTCGGTGTCGGCCACGGTGACGTCGAGCTGGATGTTCTGCTCTCCGCCCGAGCCGTCGTCGGCGTGCTGGTAGACCACGTCTCCCGCGGGGGTCGCGGCGACCGTGCCCACGCCGCCGGGGTTGTCCACCGAGAGCAGCAGCAGCGGGTCGCCGTCGGGGTCCACCCAGCCGGGCAGGACGGGGACCGTGATGGTGCCGCCGCGAGCGACCTCGGGGGTCGGCCACGGCTGCAGGCACTTGTCGACGCCGCACCACACGGGTGCCGCGTTCGACGAGGGCGCCGAGACCGAGAGGGTCACCGAGGCGGGGGCGGAGTTCAAGCCGTCGGCCGCGGTGCCGTCGGTGACCGCGTACGAGAAGGTGGCGCTGCCGGTCGCTCCCGGTGCGACGCGCACGGCGAGACGCTGACCGGCGTCGGTCACCGTGAGGGTTCCGAACCCCGGATCGAGTCCCGTGACGCTCTCGGCGATGATGCTGAGGACGTCCTCGTTGGGGTCGTGGTCGTTCAAGAGCACGGGGAGCGTCGTGAGACGACCGGGCCGCACGCCGAACGAATCGGGTTCGGCGATCGGCGGCTTCGGGTCAAGGACGACGCTCAGCTTCTCGTCGCTCTGCACGGCGGTCTGCTCGGTGCGGTCGTCGAGCGACCAGTTCTGGCTGGACGCGACGAGGGCCCCGTCGGGCACCGTCCAGACCCACCCCGTGCGCGTCTCGTTCAAGATCACGGCGTGGTCGGTCGCGACGAAGACCGGCCGTCGCTGGTCGGGCATGGTCGCCCCGCCGTAGTCGAGGTCGGTCTCACCCTGGTCGGAGCGCCACAGCGTGCCGCGGGCATCCCCCGGCAGGAGCCACGCGGCGTACGCGACGCCCTGGTGCGACAAGGGGCGGGCCGGCTGGCCGAGGACATTGCCGCCGCCGCCGACCTCGCGCCGGGGCTCGGAGCCGTCTGCCGGGATGCTCCACAGCGACTGGTCGTCCGCGACGTACACCGCGCGTGCGTCGGCGTCCGCATCGGCGACCACGAGCTGATCGGCCGCATCGATGGTGACGGGGTCCGCGCCGCGCACCCACACCCGCCCGGCGTCCGCGTCGACGAGGACCCAGGTGTCCCCGGCCGCCGAGAGGACGGGAGCCGCGACCTCGGCCTCGAGCGCGTCGCGGCCGCGCAGCTCGTCGGCGTCGATGTCGTACCGGATGACCGAGCCGTCGGCGGACGAGTAGGCGAAGAGCATGCCGCGGGCGTCGAGGGCGATGGCATCCGCGGTGTAGGACGGCGCGTTCTCGTCCTGTGAGGTGTCGAAGGGGTCGAGCTCGGTGGGCTTCTGCCCCGCCTGGCTCAAGCGGCTCGCGAAGAGCGTGCCGGTGTCGGTGCGATACACCGCGTAGTCGCCCGCCGTGACCACCGATGTCGTACCGGGCGGGGTGTCGGGGGCGGCCTCGAGCTGATCGTCGGACAGGTCGACGGGCTGGGCCTCGTTGATCCGGGTGAGCTTGCTGAAGCTGTCGGTGAAGAGGTAGGCACCGTCACCGCTCTGCACCACCTGGCTGGGGTTGCCCGCCGTGCGCACGGTGTCGAGTTCGCCGACGGTGGTGTTCACGCGCGCGTAGCGCTGGCCGTCACCGGTCTGCAGCGCCCACACCGACGTGTCGACCTCGGGGGTCTGCTGGGCGTCGAGACCGGGCCACACGATGCTCGCCGTGATGACGAGGGCGGCGGCGGCGAGGGTCGAGGCCAACCCTGCGATCGTCGAGCGCTTCACCGGAGGACTCCCGTGGCGAACAAGGCGGCGACGACAACGGCCCCCGCGGTCACGAGCGTCGCCGAGGCGAGGATCCACGGCAGCGCCTTGGAGCCGGTCGAGGCCGGCGCGGCGATGTCGGTGTCTTCGTCGCGGACGTAGCCCGCCATGCCGGAGGTACCGCGGAGCTTGCGCCCGCCCTCGCGCTCGATGCGCGACCGCGCCGGGCCGCGCAACGTCCCGTCGGCGAAATCGACCGCCCGCGCGGCGGGCGCCCACTCGGCGGCGGGGACCTCGAGCGGCGTCGAGGGCAGGCCGCTCTCGACCTGGACGGCCTGGATCGCCTCGCCGAACTCACGCGCGCTGGCGTACCGGTCGGCGGGGTTGCGGGACATCGACTTCGCGAGCACCGCCTGCAGCGAGGCGGGGACGTCGCTGCGGGTGATGTCGGTGTAGGTCGCTCGAGCGATGCGGCGTCGCAACTGCTCGCGGGAGTTCTGCCCCTTCTCGCGTCGTTCGAACGGGCTCTGTCCCGCCAGCAGCGAGTAGATCGTGGCGCCGAGGCTCCACACCTCGCTCGACACGGTTCCGGCCGTCTGCTCGGCGACGACCTCGGGAGCGCTCCACGGCACCGACATCGCCAGCATCTCGTCCGCCCCCTGGCGCACGAGGGACGAGGAGATACCGAAGTCGGCGAGGACGGGGGCTCCGAACGTCGTCACGAGGATGTTGCTCGGCTTCACGTCGCGGTGGATGAGTCCCGCATGGTGCGCCGATTCGAGGGCCCCCGACATGCGGACGCCGATCGAGAGGACCTCGGGCACGGGCATGCGCTCGACGCGGTAACGCTGAGCGAGCGAGCCCGGGCAGAACTCCATGACGATGTACGGCCGGCCGTCGGCCGAGATCCCCGCCTGGTAGACCGTGACGATCGAGGGGTGGGCCGAGAGATGGGCGAGGACGTCGGCCTCGGCATTGAACATGCGCAGCAGATCGGTGTCGCGCACATCGCTCGGAAGCACCTTGACCGCGACGTCGCGGCGCGGCATGTCCTGTCCGTAGAGGAAGACGTCGGCGAATCCTCCGGACCCCAGCGGTCGGATGTACGCGAGCCCGGGCAAGATGGGCGGCGAAGACGGCAGGCGCTGCGGCATCGAGCCCCCTCCCCCTGAGACGCGTCCGCGACTCGATAAGCGGACAACCCGTTGATGCTAACAAAAGCGCGGCCTCCCGCCGTGCCCTTGTGAACAGAGCTTCAGGATGCCGGAGGCTCCACGTCGCGCGGATCGAACGGCGCATCGAGCGAGCGGGTGAGGTCGTCCAGCAGCGCGGCGATCTGCGGCTCGACGAATTCCGCCACCGCCGCCTGGATCCGGAGGCGGTGATGGAGCAGGATCGTGCACACTTCGCGGCCGATCATGTTGGCGTAATCGTCGGCGAGGCCCACCTCTTGTCGCAGCGCCGCCTTCGCGGCATCCGACAGCGGGGGAAGAGCGGGGATGGCCGCATCCTCTTCGGCCGCGAGGCCCGACAGGGTGAAGAGGAAGGGCGATCCGGGCTCGGGGTCGGGGTCGAGCGGCATCCCGTCGAACTCGGGTTCGAGTCCCTCGGCCGGGCGGTAGGAACGTCGTCGGTTGCGTTCGGCCTGCTGGTCGAGCTCGGCCTGCAGCATCGGGAGGTTGCGGGACGTGTACTCGGCGACCGCATGATCGACGATCGCCTTCACCCGCGTCGACAGGCCATGCTGCACCCCGTGCGGGACATCGGACCCGAGGCCTGCGGCCGACAGGACCGGCGAGCCGAAGCACCGACGGCACGGAGCGACACGTCCGCGGTGGTTCGCGGGCTCCCACCGGGGCAGCCAACGGAGCCAGGCGTCCACCGCCTGACCGACCTGGCTCTCGAGCGACCGCTCCACGCCCCTACGCTAGCCCGACACGCCCGGGAACACGCGGATGCGGGCGGACCCGCGCGTCACGGGTCGCATCACGGGCTCTCGTCCTCGTCTTCCCAGCGCCAGCGCGGGCCCGTCGTGCGAGCCCGCACGAGCAGGATGCCGAAGAGTCCCGCGAGCACAGCCGCACCGGCCACCACCGGACCGGGGAATCCCAGCGCGACGCTCTGCGCCGCGGCGACGCCGCGAACCGGATCGGCCCCGCTGACGAGAGCGCCGAGCACGACCCCGAGCACTTCGCCCAGATAGGCCGCGATCGCGCACGGGACGGCGGTCACCCAGCCGGGCGGATCGGCCCGAAGGCCCCACCACAGCGTCGCCGCGAATCCCGCGAGGGCCAGCACCTGACCGATGATGCCGGGGATCGCGCCGAGACCGCGGACGGGGATGACATCGGCATCGACGACGAGGCTCGTCACCCCGAGGCCGCCGATCGAGAGGGCGATGAAGACGACGGACGCGAAGACGACAGCGACCGGCGGGGAAACCCCCGCCGGTCGCTGTTCGTTGGTCATCGGCTCCGGCTCAGCGCTGCGAGAGCTGCGGACCGGCCTCGAGGGTGCGCTCGTACTCGCGCTGGGCTTCGGCGTTGATCTCGGTCACGCGGCGACCGCGTGCCGACACCCACGAGCCGAACCAGATGGTGAGTTCGCGACCGAGGACGAAGGCGACGATCGCGAGCGGGGCGAGGACGTTGTTCTGGAGCAGTTCGACCGACTGGCGGGGGGAGATCTCCCAGAACGGCGCGGCGAAGAGGGCGCCGAGCAGGTGCCCGGCCCAGGCCACGACACCGACGACGAGACCCCAGACCACCCAGTGACCCCAGCGCCCACGGTTGATCAGGGCGCCGAGGAACCAGAACCCGAAGTAGAACGCCACGGTGGGCACCCACAGGTCCCACGTGGCCAGCGCCGAGAGGGCCGCCTGACCGAGGTCGGCGGTGGCGGTGCGGCCGGTCAACAGCCCCAAGCCGAGAGTCGCGGCGAGATACAGCACCGCGAAGACCAGAGCCGCGAGAAGGCCGATGGCACCGGCCGCGCCCCGGTTGTTGCGGGGACGAGGGGCTTCGGGCGCCTGCACGAAGATCGGCTGCGCCCCGCCCACCGTGCGGGTGGGCTCTTCGGCGACGGGAGCGGCGGCGGCCGCGGCGGCGGCACCGGCGGCGGGGTACGCCGTCGTGCTCGCGTCGTCGTAGCGCGACGTCGCGGTCGTGTCGTCGTGACGGACGTCGTCGTGACGGACGTCGTCGCGGCGGACGTCGTCGCGCCCCGGCTCCGCGGAGGCGGCGTACGCCGCCCAGCGGGCGTCTTCGTCCTCGAGGTCGACCGACCCGGAGGACGCCGTGGACCCCTGCGGGGCGACCGGCGACGCGTCGTGCACGACGGGAGCCGCGTGCTCGCTGCGGGCCGTCGTCGGAGCGGAGGCGGCGTGCTCGTGCGCCTCACGCTCGTCCCACGCGGCTTCGGCCGTCGCGGGGTCGACCGCGTCGCGGCGGGCGGCCTCGGCATCGGCGAGACCCTCGTGGGCTCGGCCGACGACATCCTGCGCTTCGTCCTTCGGCTCGACGACGGGGTCGCCGTACGAAGCCTTCGGTTCAGCGACGGGGTCGCTGCCCGACGTGTTGTCGCTCATGGGGTCTCCTCACGCGGTGCTTGCCGCGCAAGGCTAACCCGGGTATCCCGCGGCGCCGTGCAGGCGTGCCGTGGGATGTCCTTCTCGACCGTGTCGGTGGGGCGGCTTAGGGTGTTCCCATGTCCCGTCGCCTGCTCCGTCCGGCCGTCGCAGCGGCTCTCGCCGGCGCCACCCTCCTCGCGCTGAGCGCGTGCGCCCCTGCCGCAGACGACGCCGCGCCCACCCCCGCGGCACCGGTCGTGTCGTCCAGCCCGACCCCCATCCCGACGATCACCCAGACGGCACCGGCCGTCCGCATCCCGGCCGACTGCCGCTCGATGCTCTCGGCCGACGTCCTGGCTCAGCTCGGCCAGACTCCGTTGAACGACCCCGCGCTCGGGCCCTCGGGCGTGCAGTCCGACGGCTCGCTGATCTGCATCTGGCGCGATCCGGCGGCGGACACCACAGGCCTCGTCACGCACATCTCGCGCATGGACCGCGGCCCCGCGCTCGACATGCTGAACGGTCTCGTCGACACCCAGGGCTTCAGCTGCTACACCCCCGACGCGGGGACGCGCTGCGAGAAGACCTGGATCAACCCGACCTACCCCGTCAACGACGGTCGGACGCTTTACTGGCGCGACGGCGTGTTGATCGACACGCAGTACTCGAACCTCGCCCCCACGGGATACACCGGCAGCATCATCGCGTCCGTCTTCGGCGGCTGACCCCGCGAGGGGGCTCCCCCGTCACTCGCCGAAGAAGGCGTGGGATGCCACGATCGCGGCGTACCCGTCGGGCATCCACCCGGAGAGCGTCGACGACACCCACCGGTCGGCACGCAGATCGTGGACCTCGTGGAGCTCGCCCGAGGCGCGTTCGCAGTGCGTGGTGTCGGCCGCGACCGCGCACGTGAAACCCTGTGCGGCGAGCGTGGTCGAGACCGCTGCGGCCCCCTCGGGCGTCACCGTCGAGACGGTCGTCTCGATCGAACGCCCGGCTTCGCCCCGCCAGTGGCAGGTGATCACGACCGTCGGAGCGGCGGCGGCGACCGCCTCGGGCGTCGACGCCGGCGCGGTACGCCGCTGGGAGAGCAACGCCTGTGGAGACCACACGAGGGAGGACCACAGCGGTTGCGAGTACAGGTGTCGGCAGTCCGAAGCCGGCGCGGGAGGGGTGGTCTCGACCGCCGCGTGCCGCCCCGTGGCGGCCCTCAGCGTGTCGCCCACGAATCCCACGGCCATCGGCACGCCGGGGGTGGCGATGACCACCAGAGCGGCGACGGCGGCCGCGCACAGCAGACCCGCCGGCCATGCCAGCCACAAGCTGCGTCCCCCGATGCGGGCCATGCGTTCCTCCACCACAACGGTAGGCGCACCGAGGTGCCTCCCCCGCGCCTCGACACGCCGCGAGCACGACGAAGGCCCCCGGCGTGAGCCGGGGGCCTTCGGGGATCAGGATGCCGCGCCGGGGCGTGGCATCCCTCCCGTCGAGTTCGGGAGGACGGGCGACCCGCCCTCCCGAGCCTCGATCAGTTGTACGTGCCGGGCGTGAAGTCGTCCGTCGAGAAGCTGTCGAAGTCGACGTAGCTCAGGTCGGCGTCGCTGTACGCGCCGTCCGAAGCGAAGATGCGGTTGGGGTACCGCTCGCTCTTCGCCTCTTCCGTCGCCTCGACCGTGACGTTGCGGTACTTCGCAAGTCCGGTTCCGGCGGGGATGAGCTTTCCGATGATGACGTTCTCCTTGAGGCCGACGAGCGGGTCGCTCTTGCCCTCCATGGCCGCCTGCGTCAGGACGCGGGTGGTCTCCTGGAACGATGCCGCCGACAGCCACGACTCGGTCGCGAGCGACGCCTTCGTGATACCCATCAGCTCGGGACGACCCGACGCGGGACGCTTGCCCTCGCCGACCGCCTCGCGGTTGATGGTCTGGTAGCGCTTGAAGTCCACCAGCTCACCGGGCAGCAGATCGGTGTCGGCGTGATCGACGACGGTGACCTTGCGGAGCATCTGTCGGACGATGACCTCGATGTGCTTGTCGTGGATCGGCACGCCCTGCGAGCGGTACACGCCCTGGACGCCGTTGACGAGGTACTTCTGCACCTCGCGGGCACCCTGCACGCGCATGACCTCCTTGGGGTCGAGCGTTCCGACCTGGAGGGGCTCGCCGACCGAGACGTGCTGGCCGTCCTCGACCAGGAGCGTCGCGCGCTTCAGGACGGGGTAGACCACCGGCTCGTCGCCGTTGTCGGGCGTCAGGATGACCTTCTTGGCCTTGTCGGTCTCGTCGATCGTGATGCGGCCGTCGGCCTCGGCGATCGGCGACGCACCCTTGGGGGTGCGGGCCTCGAAGAGCTCCTGCACACGCGGAAGACCCTGCGTGATGTCGTCCGCCGAGGCGGAACCACCGGTGTGGAAGGTACGCATCGTCAGCTGGGTACCGGGCTCACCGATCGACTGGGCCGCGATGATGCCGACGGCCTCGCCGATGTCGACGATCTTGCCGGTGGCGAGCGAACGGCCGTAGCACTTCGCGCAGACACCGACCGCCGAGTCGCAGGTCAGGACGGAGCGGACCTTGATGGTCTCGACACCACCCGCAACCAGCTTGTCGATGAGCACGTCGCCCACGTCGTCGCCGGCCTCGGCCAGCACGGTGCCCTGCGCGTCGACGACCGCCGTGGCGAGCGTACGAGCGAACACCGAGTTCTCGACGTTGGCGTCCTTGACCAGCGAACCGGTCGAGTCGGCCGCGGCGATCGGGAGCTCGAGGCCCTTCGACGTGCCGCAGTCCTCCTCGCGGATGATGACATCCTGCGAGACGTCGACCAGACGACGCGTGAGGTACCCCGAGTCGGCCGTACGGAGGGCCGTGTCGGCCAGACCCTTACGGGCACCGTGCGTCGCGATGAAGTACTCGGCGACCGACAGACCCTCGCGGTACGAGGAGATGATCGGACGCGGGATGATCTCACCCTTGGGGTTGTTCACCAGGCCTCGCATACCCGCGATGTTGCGGATCTGCAGCCAGTTACCACGGGCGCCCGACGAAACCATGCGGTTGATGGTGTTGTCGGCGGGGAAGTTGTCCCGCATCGCCTTCTGGACCTCGTCGGTGGCCTCGGTCCAGATCTTGATGAGCTCCTGACGACGCTCGGCGTCGGTGGTGAGACCCTTCTCGTACTGGCCCTGGACCTTCGCGGCCTGCTTCTCGTAGCCGGCGACGATCTCGGCCTTGTTCGGCGGGGTGAGGATGTCGCTCAGCGCCACCGTGACACCCGAACGGGTGGCCCAGTAGAAACCGGCGTCCTTGATCCGGTCGAGCGATGCTGCGACCTCGACCTTGGGGTACTCCTCTGCCAGCTTGTTGACGATCTGCGACAGCTTGCCCTTGTCGGCCTGCTCGCGAACGAACGGGTAGCCCTTGGGGAGCGTGTCGTTGAAGATCGCCTGTCCGAGCGACGCGTCGACGAGACCGTGCACGTCGTAACCCTCGGGCGCCTGGCCCTCGAGGAACGTCAGGCCGGGGATGCGGATGCGCGCCTTGGCCTGCAGGTCGAGGGTGCCCTCGTCCTTGGCCAGGATCGCCTCGCCCACGGAACCGAACGCGCGACCTTCGCCCTTCGCACCCTCCTTGAGAGTGGTGAGGTGGTGCAGACCGATGATCATGTCCTGCGAGGGCAGGGTCACCGGGCGACCGTCCGACGGCTTCAGGATGTTGTTCGAGGCGAGCATCAGCACGCGTGCCTCGGCCTGGGCCTCGACCGACAGGGGCAGGTGGACGGCCATCTGGTCACCGTCGAAGTCGGCGTTGAACGCCGCGCACACGAGCGGGTGCAGCTGGATCGCTTTGCCCTCGACGAGCTGGGGCTCGAACGCCTGGATGCCGAGACGGTGCAGGGTGGGTGCACGGTTCAGCAGCACGGGGCGCTCGCGGATGATCTCCTCGAGCACGTCCCAGACCTCGGGACGGTAGCGCTCGACGGCGCGCTTGGCGGCCTTGATGTTCTGCGAGTGACCGAGGTCGATCAGGCGCTTGATGACGAACGGCTTGAACAGCTCGAGCGCCATCTGCTTGGGCAGACCGCACTGGTGGAGCTTGAGCTGGGGTCCGACGATGATGACGGAACGGCCCGAGTAGTCCACGCGCTTTCCGAGCAGGTTCTGGCGGAAGCGACCCTGCTTTCCCTTGAGCATGTCGCTCAGGGACTTCAGGGCGCGGTTGCCGGTACCGGTGACGGGGCGACCACGGCGGCCGTTGTCGAACAGCGCGTCGACGGCCTCCTGCAGCATGCGCTTCTCGTTGTTGACGATGATCTCGGGAGCACCGAGGTCGATCAGGCGACGGAGGCGGTTGTTGCGGTTGATCACGCGACGGTAGAGGTCGTTCAGGTCGGAGGTCGCGAAGCGGCCACCGTCGAGCTGGACCATGGGACGAAGCTCCGGCGGGATCACCGGGACGACATCCAGCACCATCGAGGCCGGGCTCATGCCGGTCTGCAGGAACGAGTTGACGACCTTGAGGCGCTTGATCGCGCGAATCTTGCGCTGGCCCTTGCCCTCAGAGATCTGCAGGTGGAGGCTGTCGGCCTCGGCCTGCAGGTCGAAGGCCTCGAGGCGACGCTTGATCGACTCCGCGCCCATGTGGGCCTCGAAGTACTGACCGAAGCGGTCCTGCAGCTCGTGGAACACGTCGTCCTCGGGCTTCAGGGCGCCCACCTCGAGCGTGCGGAAGTCCTCCCACACGCGCTCGAGCTTGGCGATCTGCTCGTCGGCGTTCTTGCGGGCCGCCGTCATGTCCTTCTCGGCGGCGTCCTTGACCTTCTTCTTCTGGTCGGCCTTGGCACCCTCCGCCTCGAGGGCGGCGAGCTCCTCCTCGAGCTTGGCGAGGCGGGCCGCGACGCGGGCGTCGCGACGGTCGCCGAGCGTCTTCAGCTCGAGGCGGATGTTGTTCTCCTGCGTGGCCAGGTCGCGGTGACGAGCATCCTCGTCGACCGAGATCACCATGTAGGCGGCGAAGTAAATGACCTTCTCGAGGTCCTTCGGCGCCATGTCGAGCAGGTAGCCGAGGCGCGAGGGCACGCCCTTGAAGTACCAGATGTGCGTGACGGGCGCGGCGAGCTCGATGTGGCCCATGCGCTCGCGACGGACCGAGGACTTGGTGACCTCGACGCCGCAGCGCTCGCAGACGATGCCCTTGAAGCGCACGCGCTTGTACTTGCCGCAGGCGCACTCCCAGTCGCGGGAGGGTCCGAAGATCTGCTCGCCGAAGAGTCCGTCCTTCTCGGGCTTCAGCGTGCGGTAGTTGATCGTCTCGGGCTTCTTGACCTCACCGAAGGACCAACGACGGATGTCGTCGGCGGTGGCCAGACCGATACGGATCTGATCGAAAGTGGTTGATTCGAGCACTGGTTCTCCTGTGTCGGAATTCTCTGAAATCTGAGCTGGGTCGCTGAGCTGGAAGCTCAGATCTCGTCGATCGACGAGGACTCGAAGCGGCTGGAGATGTTGATGCCGAGTTCTTCCGCAGCGCGGAAGGCGTCGTCATCCGTGTCGCGCAGGTTCACCGCGGTGCCGTCGGCCGAGAGGACCTCGACGTTCAGGCAGAGCGACTGCATCTCCTTCATGAGCACCTTGAAGGACTCGGGGATGCCGGGCTCCTGGATGTTCTCGCCCTTGACGATGGCCTCGTACACCTTGACGCGGCCGAGGATGTCGTCGGACTTGATCGTGAGGAGCTCCTGCAGCGCGTAAGCGGCACCGTAGGCCTCGAGCGCCCACACTTCCATCTCACCGAAGCGCTGACCACCGAACTGCGCCTTACCACCGAGCGGCTGCTGGGTGATCATCGAGTACGGGCCCGTCGAACGCGCGTGGATCTTGTCGTCGACGAGGTGGTGCAGCTTCAGGATGTACATGTAGCCGACCGAGATGGGCGCCGGGAACGGCTCGCCGGAGCGACCGTCGAACAGCAGCGTCTTACCCGTGGAGTCGACCATGCGGTCGCCGTCGCGGTTGGGGATCGTCGAGTCGAGCAGACCCGCGATCTCGGCCTCGAAGGCGCCGTCGAACACCGGGGTCGCGACCTTCGTGCCGGGGGCGGCCTCGCGAGCCGACTCGGGCAGCTGGGCGGCCCACTCGGGGGTACCCTCGACCTTCCAACCCTGCTGGGCGATCCAGCCGAGGTGGAGCTCGAGGACCTGACCGAAGTTCATTCGACCGGGGATACCGAGCGGGTTGAGGATGATGTCGACCGGCGTGCCGTCGGGCAGGAAGGGCATGTCCTCGATCGGGAGGATCTTGGCGATGACGCCCTTGTTGCCGTGGCGACCGGCGAGCTTGTCGCCCTCGGTGATCTTGCGCTTCTGGGCGATGTAGACCACGACGCGGCGGTTGACGCCCGAGCCGAGCTCGTCGTCTCCGTCTTCGGCGTTGAACTCCTTGACGGCGATGATCGTGCCCTGCTCGCCGTGGGGCACCTTCAGCGAGGTGTCACGGACTTCGCGGCTCTTCTCGTTGAAGATCGCGCGGAGCAGACGCTCCTCGGCGCTCAGCTCGGTCTCGCCCTTGGGCGTGACCTTGCCGACGAGGATGTCACCGGGGCGGACCTCGGCGCCGATGCGGATGATGCCGCGGTCGTCGAGGTCCTTCAGCAGGTCGGGGCTGACGTTGGGGAGGTCACGGGTGATCTCCTCCTTGCCGAGCTTGGTGTCGCGCGCATCGACCTCGTACTCCTCGATGTGGATCGACGACAGCGTGTCGTCCTTCACGAGGTCCTGGCTGAGGATGATCGCGTCCTCGAAGTTGTGACCTTCCCAGGTCATGAACGCCACGAGGAGGTTCTTGCCGAGCGCGAGCTCGCCGTTCTCGGTCGCGGGACCGTCGGCGATGACCTCGCCGGCCTCGATGCGCTCGCCGGCCGAGACGACCACGCGCTGGTTGTAGGACGTGCCCTGGTTGGAGCGGTCGAACTTGCGCAGGAAGTAGTCCTGCGTGCCGCCCTCGTCGAGCTGGATGGTCACGACGTCGGCCGAGACCTCCAGGACGACGCCCGACTTCTCGGCCGTCACGACGTCACCGGCGTCGATGGCCGCGAAGCCCTCCATACCGGTACCGACGACGGGCGACTCGCTGCGCACGAGCGGCACGGCCTGGCGCTGCATGTTCGCACCCATGAGGGCGCGGTTGGCGTCATCGTGCTCGAGGAACGGGATGAGCGAGGTCGCGACCGACACCATCTGGCGCGGCGAGACGTCCATGTAGCCGATCTCGTCGTTCGGGAAGAGGTCGACCTCGCCACCCTGACCACGACGGGCGAGGATGCGATCCTCGACGAAGTGTCCGTCGGCCTGGAGGGCGACACCGGCCTGAGCGACGATGTGGTCGCTCTCTTCGCTGGCGGTGAGGTAGTCGATCTGGTCGGTCACCCGGCCGTCGACGACGCGACGGTACGGGGTCTCGATGAAACCGAAGGCGTTGATGCGGGCGAACGAGGCCAGCGAGCCGATCAGACCGATGTTCGGGCCTTCAGGGGTCTCGATGGGGCACATGCGGCCGTAGTGCGAGGGGTGGACGTCGCGGACCTCGACGCCGGCACGCTCACGCGAGAGACCGCCGGGGCCCAGCGCCGACAGGCGGCGCTTGTGGGTCAGACCCGCGAGCGGGTTGTTCTGGTCCATGAACTGCGACAGCTGCGAGGTTCCGAAGAACTCCTTGATCGCGGCGACGACGGGGCGCACGTTGATCAGGGTCTGCGGCGTGATCGCCTCGATGTCCTGCGTGGTCATGCGCTCGCGGACGACACGCTCCATGCGCGACAGACCGGTGCGGACCTGGTTCTGGATGAGCTCGCCGACGGCGCGGATACGACGGTTGCCGAAGTTGTCGATGTCGTCGGTGTCGAGGCGGATCTCGGCGGCCTGGCCACCGCGGACGCCGTCGAACGTGACGTCACCGCGGTGCAGGCGGACGAGGTACTTGATCGTGGCGACGATGTCGTCGACGGTCAGGACCGAGTCGCTCAGCGGCTTGTCGAGACCGAGCTTCTGGTTGATCTTGTAGCGACCCACCTTCGCGAGGTCGTAGCGCTTCGAGTTGAAGTAGAAGTTGTCCAGCAACGCGCGCGCAGCCTCGGCGGCGACCTGCTCGCCCGGACGGAGCTTGCGGTAGATGTCGCGGAGGGCGTCTTCCTTCGTGAGGATCGTGTCCTTGGACAGCGTCTCTTCGATGGAGTCGAAACCGGAGAACTCGGCGAGGATGTCCTCGCTGGTCAGGCCGAGGGCCTTGAGGAAGACGGTGACCGACTGCTTGCGCTTGCGGTCGATGCGCACGCCGACCTGGTCGCGCTTGTCGATCTCGAACTCGAGCCAGGCACCACGCGAGGGGATGACGCGCGCCGACACGATGTCCTTGTCGGAGGTCTTGTCGGGCGTCTTGTCGAAGTAGACACCGGGCGAACGCACGAGCTGCGACACGACGACACGCTCGGTGCCGTTGATGATGAACGTGCCCTTGTTGGTCTGGAGCGGGAAGTCGCCCATGAAGACCGTCTGGGTCTTGATCTCACCGGTCTGGTGGTTCATGAACTCGGCCTCGACGTACAGCGGGGCGGCGTAGGTCTTGCCGCGCTCCTTGCACTCCTCGATCGAGTACTTCTCCGGCTCGAGGTAGGGGTTCGTGAACGAGAGCTGCATGGTCTCGCTCAGGTCCTCGATCGGCGAGATCTCCTCGAAGATCTCCTCGAGTCCGCTGATCTCGGGGACGTCGGTGCGACCGGCGGCCTGAGCCTCGGCGACGCGCGCCTTCCATGCTTCGTTACCGACGAGCCAGTCGAACGACTCGGTCTGCAGCGCGAGCAGATCGGGAACGGTCAGCTTGTCGGAGATCTTCGCGAACGAGAGGCGAGATGCGCCGCGTCCGCTCTTCGGGGTGGTGGTGGTGGATGCGTTGCTCGCAGCAGCCAAGGGAATAACCTCCAGAAGCCCGGGCGAGGGGCTCGTGATTCCTTGTCGTCAGGTGGAGTGCGTTCCTGCCCCGATAACCTGCACGTCGCACACCGCGGTGAAGCGGGGACGGGCAGGCTCAGCCGACCACCATATGAGGGCAGGGGGAATCGAGGAGCGCAAAGTCCAAGCATACGCGGGAGGACTCGCCGTGTCCAGTCCAATTCTTGACGCGTTCTCGGACCTGCGGTATAACCGCGTGCGCTCGCCCGGCATTCCTCGCTCCCGCCCCGTCAGGCCCGGCGAAACCGCACCCGGTCACCCGGCCGCACCTGTGCGAGAGCGTCGAGGGCGGCATCCGGGATCACCCCGATCACGGGATAGCCCCCGGTCACGGGACCGTCGGCGAGCAGGATCACCGGGCGCCCGTGCGGAGGAACCTGCACCGCTCCCGGACGCATGCCCTCGCTGGGGAGTTCGTCGCGACGGGTGCGCTCGAGGACCGGACCGTCGAGACGGATGCCGATGCGGTCGATGTCGGTCGACACGGTCCAGGACGCATCGGTCAGCGCATCGACGGAGGCGGGGGTGAACCAGTCCGCCCGCGGCCCCGGCCGGAGCCCCACCTCGAGCACGGCTGAGGGAATCGACCGGGGGAACCCGTCCACCGCGGGCACCTCCCCGGTCGCGAATCCCGCGTGCACGAGGTCGCCGGCACGGAGGGGTGGAGGGCCGAGTCGCGCGAGAATGTCGGTGGAGCGCGAGCCGAGCACGGACTCGGCGGCCACTCCCCCGCGGACGGCGAGGATCACCCGCAGGCCCGCGCGGGCGGGGTCGATCGTCAGCTCTGCACCCCTCGCGAGCCGCACCGGCGCGTAGGCGGAGACGCCGCGCCCGTCGACGCGCACGTCGGCGACAGCACCGGTCACCGCGACCCAGCAGTCGTGTACGGCTCGCGCCGAGAACCCGCCGAGCGTGATCTCGAGAGCCGCCGCGCTCTCAGCGTTTCCGACGAGACGGTTCGCGATGCGCAGGGCGCCGCGATCCAGAGCGCCCGAGCGAGCCACCCCCAGCGCCGCTCGACCGGGTCGGCCGAGGTCCTGCACCGTGACCAGCGGACCGGGGGCGAGGATGCGGAGCGCCGGGCCCGGCGCCGCCCCGGCGGTCGAGGAACGCGCCACATGGGGCGAGGAATCACCCGCGGACGAAAAGGCCGCGGCATCCGGTCGTCCGCTCGTCGGAGTCGTGCTGTCGGGCTCCCGCGGCCCGACGACGTGCGCGCGCTCGCGGAGCGGGACGAACCGCACGCGGCTGCCAGGCGCCAAGAGGACGGGGTCGACGGCCTCGGGGTCGAAGAGGACCGCATCCGTCGACCCGATGAGCCGCCAGCCGCCCGGGGTGTCACGGGGGTAGGCCCCGCTGAACGCCCCCGCGAGACCCACGGCTCCGGCGGGGACGCGAAGGCGGGGTCGGTCGAGTCGAGGGACGTCGAACGGCCAGTCCGCACTCACGAGATAGGCGAACCCCGGCGCGAAGCCGGTGAAGGCCACCATCCACTCCGCGGCGCCGTGGCGCGCGATGAGTTCGTCCGCTCGGATGCCGAGCAGCTCGGCCGTGTCGTCCAGGTCGGCGCCGTCGTACCGCGTCGCGATCTCGACGAGGGGGCCGGGTGGGGCGGCATCCGGATCCCCGGTCGCGGCCGCCCGGACCCACGCGGCGACCGCGGACGCCGAGGTGCGGAGCGGATCGAAGGCGATGAGCACGGTGCGCGCGGCGGGCACGAGATCGTCGACGCCGTCGAGCGGATCCGCGGCGAGCGCGGCGTGCAACCGCACGACAGCGGACAGATCGGCGACCTCGGCCAGCACGGCCCTCTCGCCCATCGCCCGCAGCGTCACCACGGAGCGCGCACCTCGACACCCGCGTCGTCCAGGGCCGCGCGCACGGCCCGCGCCATCGCCACGGCGGCGGGAGTGTCCCCGTGCAGGCACAGCGAGGCGGCCTCGACGGCGAGCCGCGTCCCGTCGACGGCCTCGACCTCTCGGTCGCGTACGAGGAGCACCGCCCGCTCGGCCACGAGGGCCGGGTCGTCGACGAGCGCGCCGGGAGACCCTCGGGGCACGAGCGTCGCCGTCGCCGTGTACCCCCGGTCGAGGAAGGCCTCGGGCACGAAGGGGAGACCCGCGGATGCCGCGGCCTCGGCGATCGCGCCGGGAAGGCCGAGGATCGGGAGCGCGCGTCCGAGCCGCGCGGAGTGGTCGGCCACCGCCGCGACGACCGCGTCGGCCTGCCGTCGGTCGACGGTGACCGCGTGATAAAGCGCCCCGTGCGGCTTGACGTACCGCAGGTCGGCACCGGCCGCGGCGAGCGCGGCGATCTGCCCGATCACACTCGCGCGGAGATCGGCGGAGCCGGGCGAGCGGGCCACGCGACCGAAGTTCTCGCGGTCCTCGTACGAGGGGTGTGCGCCGACGGCGACCCCGAAACGCCCCGCCCTCTCGACGGAGGCGCGCATCGCGCCGGCATCCCCCGCGTGCCCGCCGCAAGCGATGCTGGCGCTGGAGATCACCGCGAACATGGCGTCGTCGTCGGCCGTCGGCACTCCGTCGACGGTCTCGCCCAGGTCGGCGTTGAGATCCACCCGCATGCGGCCACGGTACCGCCGCCCCGAGGGCCTAGCGTGGGTTCATGGCCCGCATGCGCATCGAACCCGACGACGCCCCGACCGCGCGGCTGTCCGACGGCGCCCTCGCCCGCGTCTCGCCCTCGGGGTTCGTGTCGGGATGGGAGCTCGTCGTCGACGGGACACCCCAGTCGCACGTCGACCTCGACGACCCCACGCACCTGCACTTCGAGTACGTGGCGCGCATGGGCGCCGTGATCGATCGACTCCGGATGCCGGGACAGCCCCTCACCGCGGTCCACCTCGGCGCGGGCGCCCTCACGCTGCCGCGCTACGTGGAGGCGACCCGACCGGGCTCGCGCCAGCAGGTCATCGAGCTCGAGCCGGCGCTGTGGGACCTCGTGCGCGAGAACCTCCCCCTCCCCCGCGGCGCGTCGATTCGCGTGCGCATCGGCGACGCGCGTGCCGGGCTGTCGAGACTGCCGGCGGGGCTCTCGGGTGCCGTCGACCTCCTCATCAGCGACGTGTACTCCGGCGCGCAGACCCCCGCCCACCTCACCACCGTGGAGTTCTACCGCGAGGCGGCGGCCCTGCTCGCGCCCGAGGGGGTGCTCCTGGTGAACGTGTCCGACGGACCCGGACTGGCCTTCGCCCGCCGCCAGGTCGCCACGATCCGCGAGGTCCTGCCCGAGGTCATCGTCCTCGCCGAGGTGCAGGTGCTCAAGGGACGCCGATTCGGCAACCTCGTCGTCGCCGCCTCCGCAGCGACCCTGCCGGTCGAGTGGCTCCCGCGACTGATGGCGGCCGGCCCCCACCCCGCCAAGGTCTCTCAAGGCGCGGAGATCGAGGAGTTCATACGCGGGTCGCGACCGGCCACGGACGCCGATGCGACCGCGTCTCCGAAGCCCTCGGCATCCCTGTTCGAGAGATGATCACGGCGTCTTCGCCGCCCGACCGCGTGGCGAGGCACCCCTCGACGCCCGTGCGGCGCACACTGGAAGTCCTGCCGGAACGAGAGGAGCGATGGTGAGCTACATCCACGGGTACGACCCCGACACTTTGCGCGAGGTCACCGACTCCCGTGAGTGCGCGGAACGTCTCGAGGAGATCGGTTCCCAGCGCAGCCTCCACGCCCTCCTCGAGCGGGTGTGGCTCCTCAAGGTGCTCGACCGATTCGACGAGGCGCTCGCGATCTCGGAGCAGTCGGTTCGGGTCGCCCGCATGGCCGGCACCCGTCGCGATCTGCTGCGCGCGCGCATCCTCCACGCGACGATCATGCAGTGCCGCGGGGCCTACGCCGCCGCCGAGCAGGAGCTCACCATGTGCGCCGAAGAGGCCGAGGGGCAGGGTTGGGCGAGCATCGCCGCCTTCGCCCTCCAGCACCGCGGAAAGGTGCACTACGACGAGGGCGACTTCGACGCCGCCCGCCGCGACTTCAAGCAGGCGCTGTTCCTGCGGCAGAACGCCGGCGCCACCGACGCGCAGCTCGAATCGACCCTGCTCGCGATCGACGCCGCGGAGCGTCGCCGCACGCGCGAGGTCGTCGCGAGCTGAGTGTCGTAGGTCCCTTCTAGGCTTCCGCTCATGTCCGATCTGCAGCGCGTCCGCATCTGGGCCGAGGCGTTGATCGCCCTCCACCTCGATCCGTCGTGGACCTTCGCCTTCGACAACGCCAAGCGGCGCGCGGGCCTGTGCGACTACGGCCGTCAGCGCATCAGCGTCTCGCGCTACCTCTCCGCGCGCTACGACGACGACACGAATCACCAGACGCTGCTGCACGAGATCGCGCACGCCGTCGCGGGCCCGGCCGCGGGGCACGGACCGGTGTGGAAGCGGACGGCACGCGAGCTGGGTTACGTGGGCGGGACGACCCACGCCGGCGAGACCGCCAACGAACTCGCCCCGTGGGTCGGCACGTGCCCGGCGGGCCACGTCGCCTATCGGCACCGGCGTGCGACCCGGCCCACCTCGTGCGCGAAGTGCGCCCCGTCGTTCGACCCGCGTTTCGCTCTGTCGTGGGTTCACCGCGACATCAGCCGCGCGACGCGGCTCGCGGCCTCGACACCCCGCTAGGGCGAGGGCTCAGGCCGAAACGATCACCCCGTCGCGCAGGATCGGGACGACGGATGCCGCATCGCGCGCGGCCGAGGCGAGCACCGCCTCGCGTCGACCGTCGGCGGCGAGGGCGCGGCCGGTGCCGCTGGCCGTCAGCAGGTGCCGGACCGCTCCGCCGAGGGCGCGGAATCCTTCTCCCGCGACGGCGGCGTCGGGAGAGGCGTGGTCGATCCCGAGATCTCCGAGAGCGGCGATGACGGCGCCCGCGCCGAGCAGGTCGTCGACGGCGAAGCGGAGGCCGTCGTCGTCGGGGTAACCGGCGGCGACCACGGAGATGCTGGTGCGCTCACCTCGCGACAGCTGCACCTCGAGCACGTGGGCGGCGACGGCGGCCGCGTTGCGCAGTCCGCCGACGACGACATGGGCGCCGTCGCTCCCCGCCGCGAGCGCGAGTCCCGCGGCCTCATCACCCTCGAGGGGGAACGTCTCGCCGTCCTCGATCGCGTCCAGCGCGCGCATCGAGAGCCCCAGCGTTTGCACGATGATGGCGATGTGAGCGGGGGCGAGACGCTCCAGCCCCGAGCGGCCCCAGTCCAGACGCACCTGGTAGTCGGACTGGGCGAGGGCGGGAGAAGACGGCATCCCTCGATCGTAAAACGCCCGGAGTGCACCCCTCGCGTCAAGCCGTGCCCACCGACGGCCCGGATCGGGCACGATCGAGGTCATGCGCATCCTGCTGAAGTTCGTCATCGACTGCGACCCGGACGCCGCGTGGCGGGCACTGCACTCCCCCCGCGCCGTCGCGGAGCTGTACGGTCCGCTCCTCGACGTGGAAGCT
The DNA here is from genome assembly GCF_900104345.1 of Microbacterium testaceum StLB037. Classification (GTDB taxonomy): domain Bacteria; phylum Actinomycetota; class Actinomycetes; order Actinomycetales; family Microbacteriaceae; genus Microbacterium; species Microbacterium testaceum_A. The sequence continues at coordinate 78,657 of NZ_FNJN01000006.1, read as the reverse complement.
CTGGGCGACATGCCGACCTCGTTCTCATCGGGCGACGACGTTCCCGTGCAGATGAGCGTCGCAGGCCTCGTTCCGGTGGGTCGCCAGCTCATCTCGGTCGCCGACCGCGAGACGAGCGACGGACACGGGCGCGTCCGCGTCTTCCGCGACTGGGGCGTTCCCCTGACCGGACCGCTGTCGGTGCTCGACGTGTGGGATCACCAGATGGCGGTGTCGGCCGCCCCCGGAGAGCCCGGCCGCACCCTCTGGCGAGAGAGACTGACCATCGGCGGCGCCGCGGCCCCGGCCCTGTGGCCGGCGCTCTGGGCGACGTGGCAGTGGCGCGCGACGCGCATCAAGGCCCTCGCCCCCACGTGGGCGCACGACCCGGAGAACGACGACGCCTGAGGCGCCCGCCGCTCAGGCGAGGCCGTGGCGATAGGCGAAGACCACGAGCTGCACGCGATCGCGCAGGGCGAGCTTGGTGAGGATGCGACTGATGTGCGTCTTCACCGTCGCCTCGGAGAGGAACTCGCGCTCCGCGATCTCGGCGTTGCTGAGCCCCGCCGCGGCGAGGGCGAAGATCTCGCGTTCGCGATCGGTCAGCGCGCCGTAGGCCGCCGGAACCGGCTCTCCTCCCCCGCCGTCGGCGATGTGGGCGAAGAGCTCGCGCGTCGCCTCGGCGGCGATCACCGCCGAGCCGGCGTGCACGGTGCGCACCGCCGACAGCAGAAACTCCGGCTCGGAATCCTTCAGCAGGAACCCGCTGGCCCCGCCCTGGATCGCGCGGGCGGCGGCCTCGTCGAGGTCGAACGTCGTCAGCACGACGACCCGCGGCGCGTCGGGCTCGCGCAGGATCTCGGCCGTCGCCGCCAGACCGTCCATGACCGGCATCCGCACGTCCATGAGCACGAGGTCGGGGCGCGTGGAACGGACGACCTCGACGCCCTCGCGGCCATCCGACGCCTCCCCCACCACCTCGAGGTCGGGCTGCGAGTCGATCACCATGCGGATCCCGGCGCGGAACAGGGCTTGATCGTCGACGAGGACGATGCGGACGGGGGCGGTCATGACGACGGCTCCTCTCGCGGGTCGGGGGTGGCTCGGCATCCACTCTGCCCTCTCGCTCGGGCGTTCACAGCGGGGAGCCGATCGGGAGGGTGGCGCGCACGACGAACTCGCCGTACTCGGGCCCCGCGGTCAGGTGACCGCCGACGAGCTGCGCACGCTCGCGCATGCCGATCAGCCCGTGCCCGCCCGATGGAGGGCTAGCCGGAGCGGGGACGGATGCCGTGGCCCGGGCATTGCGCACCGAGGCGACGACCCGGTCGGGCCACCATCCCAGGTGCACGCGCACGCGCGGGTCGACTCCGTGCCGCAGGGCGTTGGTGAGCGCCTCCTGCATGATGCGGTAGACCGCGAGCTGGATGGCCGCGGGGGGCTCGCCCGGGGGCAACGGGTCGACCTCGACCTCGAGGGCCACGCCCGCCGCCCGCATCCGCTGGAAGAGGGTCTCGAGGTCGGCGAGAGTCGGCTGAGGCCCCTCGGCCTGCGAGTGCCGCAACTGAGTGAGGAGCAACCTCACGTCGGCGAGCGCGGCGCGCGCGGTCGACGAGATCGTCGTGAGCGCCTCGGCGCTCGCCCGCGGATCGGATGCCGCGGCGTACCGGGCACCGTCGGCCTGGGCGATGACCACCGCCAGGGAGTGCGCGACGACGTCGTGCATGTCGCGGGCGATGCGGACACGCTCCTGCTCGGCGATCGTCTCGGCCTCGGCCGCCCGCTGAGCCCGGCTGTTCGCCGCAGCCCTCATGGCCGTGCGCACCAGTGCACCCGAGACCCAGGCCAGCATGAGCGCGAAGCCCGCCGCGAGGAAGAGCGCAATGACGGCGAACCAGTCGTTCCCGTTCGGCGGGGCCTGCAGCCCGCGACCCACGAGGTACAGCGGAACCACGGCCGCTCCGACGATCGCCGAGACGAAGCCGAACCAGAACACGCGCCGCGAGCCGTACGCCGACGTCGTATACAGGACGGCGAAGATCGCGAGGTCGGACGGCGACGGCTGCCGGCCGAACCCCATCTGCGCGAGGGCGGCCGCCCACGCCACGCAGAGGGCGAGGCCCGGATGGAGCCGTCGCAGAGCCACCGCCCCCGCGAAGGCGAGCGCGATGAAGAATCCCGCGACGTTGTCGATCGGGGTGGCGCTCGCGACGAGCTCGATCGCGATGGCCACCAGGAAGAACACCACGGCGATACCGAGGTCGGTGACCAGCTGATAGCGGGTGAGCGGGCGCAGAGCGAACATCACGGCCACGCTACGCGGACCGACGGGGGCGGGGCATCCGTCGCGGGATGTATCCCGCCGTCAGCCGTCGTGCGGATGGCCTCGGGACCAGGTCCCGTGGCCGGGGGTCACGCCGGGTAGTCGGCGGGCTCGATCGGTCGCGCCTCGAAGAACGTCTGGAGCACCACGGTCGTGCGCGTGTTGACCTGCGCCGCGGCGCGGATGTCGCGGATCAGCTCTTCGAGATCGCGGGGCGTCGGCACGCGGACGAACAGCATGTAGGCCGCCTCGCCCGCGATGGAGTGGCACGCCTCGATCGGGGTCAGGTGGGCCAGCAGCTCGGGGGCGTTGTCGGGCTGCGCGGGATCGAGGGGCGTGATCTCGACGAACGCGGCGAGGGGTCGCCCGAGGGCCTCGGCATCGAGGATCGGACGGTAGCCCTTCACGATGCCGCGTGCCTCGAGTCGGCGCAGACGGGATTGCACCGCCGACACAGAGAGCCCGACGCGCTCCGAGAGGTGCGAGAGCGTCGCCCGCGCGTCGAGGGAGATCTCTCGCACGATGGCCGCATCGACGGAGTCCTCGAGGCGAGGGGCGCGGGATGAGGCCTCGGTCATGCGGTCGACAGTATCAGCGGCGCCGCGGGCCGCTCTTTCGGAATCCGTAAGTTTTCCGTTAGCATCCAGGTTTAGCAGGAATTTTTACAGCACAGAATGGAGGATGCCATGACCATCGCCACGCCCACCCGTGCCGCCGACGATCTGATCGCCGACCACGGCGTCGACACGGTCGAGCAGACCCCCGCCTGGATCCAGCTGAAGAGCGCGGCCACCGCCCTGCAGGCACTTCAGGCCAAAGACGGGTCCATCGAGGACACCGCCGCGGCCGCACCCCTGCTCGACGACCTCATCACCGCCATCGAGGCACTCGCCCCCCTCTTCCCCCACGACCGGTCCTACCTCGCGGCCTCCGTCGCCGACTTCCGCCGGTGGCGCGACGCCGGCCTCGGCGTGCCCGACTTCCTCGACTCCCTCGTCGCCTTCCAGCCCCAGGAGCACCGGGTCGACGGCATCCGCCACCTTGTCGTGTTCCCGATGTACACGCAGAACGGCTCCAACGAACGACACGTCGAGGCGGTGCTCGTCGAGGCGATCTGGCCCGAGTTCATCGCGCGACTCGAGACCGAGTACACCAACCGTCTGTTCGTCTCACTGCGTCTGATCGACTTCACCTCGGGCTACGACACGAACTCGGCCGTGCTCTTCCCCGAGACCGTGGCGATGCGTGAGATTCCGACCTTCACCTGGGGCGCGATCTTCCAGGACCGCGAAGCGGCGCGGTACCGCCGCGTGACCCGCGCCGCTGCCGAGATCACCAAGCTCGACCTCCCCGAGGCCGCCGCCCGCATGCTCGACGACCAGTCGCTCACCGAGCAGACGTTCGTGATGTGGGACCTCATCCACGACCGCACGCACATGCGCGGCGACCTTCCGTTCGACCCGTTCATGATCAAGCAGCGGATGCCGTTCTTCCTCTACTCGCTCGAAGAGCTGCGCTGCGACCTCACCGCCTTCCGCGAGTGCGTCTCGCTGCAAGCGCGGCTGTCGGCGCGCGACGACCTCGATGCGACCGAGAAGGCGATGCTCGAGCACGCCGAGCTCGTGCAGTACGCGGTGATCTTCGACCGGATCTTCCGCTTCGCCATCACCGGGTCCCGTGTACGCAACTACGACGGCCTCGGCGGACAGCTGCTGTTCGCCTGGCTGCACCAGCACCGCGTGCTGCACTGGACCGACACGTCGCTCGCCTTCGACTGGGACGAGGTGCCCGGCGCGGTCATCGCCCTCGCCGACGCGATCGACGAGCTGTACTGGCGCTCGATCGACCGCCCCAAGGTCGCGCACTGGCTCGCCGCATACGATCTCGTTCGCGGAGTCGTCACACCCCACCCCGCCTCGGTGTGGGCGCGCGGACTGTCCGACGAAGTGCTCGCGGGGCTGCCGAAGGGCTACACCGACGCGGTGCTCGACGACGAGTTCCCCCTGTCGATGTTCTTCGAAGCGCTCGAGAAGAAGATGCGCCCGGTCATCGCGTCGACCGCGGGCATCCGCGGGACGGACTGACCGTCGCATGAGCTCCCTCGCGACCGCACCCGTCCCGCACGAGCGGGTGCGGGGACGACTCGTGCTGCTGGCCGGCGGAACGAGCGCGGCCGGTCGCGCGTGTGCGCTCGCCCTCGTCGAGGCGGGGGCGCGCGTCGTGATCGTCGGATCGAACGCCGACCGCCTGGCCGCTTCCGCCGCGTCCGCCCCGGGGGCGGCGACTGAGCAGTGCGATCTGACCGATCCGGATGCCGTGGCGGACCTGCGCGCGCGCGTGAACGACGCGCATGGCCCGGTCGACGGTGTCGTGCACCTCGTGGGCGGGTGGCGAGGCGGAGGCGGGCTGGCCGGGCAGAGCGACGAGGATCTCGCCGTGTTGCTGCGATCGTTCACCGCACTGCGGAACGTGAGCCGCACCTTCGACGACGATCTGCGCTCCTCGGATGCCGGACGCCTGGCGATCGTCTCGTCCACGGCCGTGGCGCGGCCCCTCGCCGGGGGCGCCAACTACGCCGCGGTGAAGGCCGCGAGCGAGGCCTGGACGCGGGCCGCCGCGCAGGGCTACGCGAAGCACGCGCGAGACGGGGGACGCGAGCTCTCGGCCGCCGGCGTGATCTTCCGGGTGCGGAGCCTGGACGGTCTCGAGCACGCCCTGGCCGCGGCCGTCGTGGCCCTGTGGGACGACGACGCCGCGGCGTGGAACGACGTCGTCATCGAGATCGAGGCCGGCGGCTAGACCGCACCCACCTCGGCGTTGACCTCGGCCGTCCGGTACTGCCGGGAGAGCGTCCGGTACGAACGCGTGGCGAAAGCCAGCGCACCCGCGATCACCATCACGACCCCCGAGACGGCGAACACCAGCGCGATGCCGCGGGACTCCCCCTCGCCGAGCAGCCAGCCCCACGTCGCGCGGCCGTCTTCTGCGTCCATGTACGGGATGATCAGGAATTGCGCGATCGGCGCGATGAGGAACGACGTCACGGGCGCCGCAGCCGACTCGAACGCCGCGGCGAAACCGAAGACGCGCCCCTGGGTCTCGAAGGGGACGACCTTCTGGATGACCGTCTGCTCCGCCGCCTCGACCGGTGGGATGAGGGCCATGTAGACCCAGATGCCCACCGCGTACAGCCACCACCATTCGCGCAGGGTGAAGAGCGCCCCCAGAGCCCCCATCGCGATGACGATCCAGAGCATCGTGCGGATGGGGTTCTTTCCGAGGCCGAACTTCGCGACGAGACCACCGCCGACGATGAATCCGGTCGCGGTCACCCCGAGGACGATGCCCCAGATCTGCACGTCGAACATCTCGAGGCCGTACGGGTCCATGAGCGCCATGTACACGCCGCCGATGAGGTTGTTGAACGTCGAGAAGACGATGAGAGCGAACAGGCCCGGGGCGCGGCGCACGGCCCGGACCGCCCCGCGGAGATCGACGACGGGACCGGGAGCCGTGCCGGCGGCGGGGCGCTCCTCGGGGATGCGGATCGTCAACAGGTGGGCGAGCGCGAGGACGGTCAGTGCCAGCGCGATGGCGAGCGTCCATCCCATGCCCAGGAACCCGACGGACAGCCCGCTGAACACGCTCGTCACCACGAACGCGAGGCCCTGCACGGTGCCGACCAGGCCGTTCGCGTTGGCGTGACGCTCGACGGGGACGAGGAGCGTCACGGTCGTCGACAGAGCGATGTTGCGAAGGTTCTCGATCACGGCCCCGGCGAGGATGATGCCCGAGAAGAGCCAGAACCACGGTCCGCCCAGGTCGAGGAGCGCGGCCTCGGGAAACGCCAGCCAGAGCGCCCCCGCCAGCAGGAACGCCACGAGCGTCACGAACCCGGAGACCACCATGACCCGGTGCTTGCGATGGCGATCGACGAGCGAGCCGAACACCATCGCGAACACCGCGAGGAGCAACATGTACGCACCGCCGACGATGCCGGTGGCGAGGACGGAGCGGGTCTCGAGATAGACCCAGAACGTGAGGGCGAACCAGAGGAAGCTCGTGGTCACGTTGGCGGCGGCAGTGTTGACGAGCACCGCGAGAAAGGTGCGGCGCCCGGACGACGCGACCGCGTCGAGCGGGGCGGCGGGGGCCGGACTCTCGGACATAGCGCCACGGTAGACCGGGGGTCCGACATTGACCAGGGGCCGGTCGAACGGCGGATCCTCGGGGTCAGTCGATGAGGCTGCGGATGTCCGCCGCCGTCAGGCGGGTGCCGCCACCGAACGTCTCGCCCTCGCCGCCGTCGAGCACACGCGAGAAGAGCTCGGCCTTCGTCTCGCGCAGGGTCACCACCTTCTGCTCGATGGTGTCGGCGGCCACGAGCCGGTACACGATCACGGGACGGGTCTGCCCGATGCGATGCGCACGATCGATGGCCTGGTCTTCGACCGCGGGGTTCCACCACGGGTCGAGGAGCACCACGTAGTCCGCCTCCACGAGATTGAGGCCCACTCCGCCGGCTTTGAGCGAGATGAAGAACGCCGGGTCGTCGCCCTCGCGGAAGCGGTCGATCTCGACCTGTCGGTGCGGGGTGGCACCGTCGAGGTAGCCGGACGGAAGACCCGCTTCTGTGCATCTGTCTCGAGCCGCGCGCAGGAACCGCGTGAACTGGCTGAGGACGAGGACACGGTGTCCCTCGGCAGCGGCCTCGGTCACGAGTTCGACGAGGGCGTCGAGTTTGGCGGACGGAGCCTCTCCCTCGTCGACCAACGCCGGATCGAGAGCGAGCTGGCGCAGCATCGTCAGCGAGCGGAAGATCGCGAAGCGATTGCCCTCCGCATCGTCGAGCAGGCCCAGGAGGCGTTGACGCTCGCGATGGAAGCGCCGGTCGTACAGCTTGCGATGCGTCGGGTGCAGGGTCACCTCGACCACGGTCTCCTGCTTCGAGGGGAGCTCGGACGCGACGAGTTCTTTCGTCCGTCGCAACAGGAACGGGCGGATCCGTCGGCGGAGCAGGTCGAGGCGCGCGGAATCGGAGTGCTTCTCGATGGGCGTGCGGTACATCGCGGTGAAGGACTCGCGAGTGCCCAGAAGCCCCGGCGCCACGAGAGACATGAGGGCCCAGAGTTCGAGCAGGTTGTTCTCCATCGGCGTGCCCGTGATGACGAGCGTGAAAGGCACCGAGAGAGCGCGCGCCGCGCGGTAGCCCCGCGAGGAGGGGTTCTTGATCTGCTGTGCCTCGTCGAGCACGAGCCCCGACCACTCGACCTCGGCGTACTGCTCCTGCTCGAGACGGAACAGCGCATAGCTCGTGACCACCACGTGCGCACCCGCGGCGGCCTCGGAGATGGGGGTGGAGCGTCGCGCCTGCGTCGAGGCGATGGTCGCCACTCGCAGTCCTGGAGCGAATGCGGCGCACTCGCGAGCCCAGTTGCCCACGACACTCGTCGGCGCCACGATCAGGAACGGGGCCATCTCGGGGTCGGACTCGCGGGCGACCTCCATCATCGCGATCGCCTGCACGGTCTTGCCCAGGCCCATGTCGTCGGCGAGGACGCCCCCGAGCCCCTGCGTGCGGAGGAAGTGCAGCCAGTCCAGGCCCGAGCGTTGGTAATCGCGCAGCGTGGCTCGCAGGCCCGCGGGGGACGCGACAGGGGCGAGAGCCGCCTCGTCGGTGAGACCACGCACGCGCAGCCACCACTCCGCCTCTTGCGCCGCGAGGAGGCCGAGCTCGGATAGGTCGTCCCAGAGACCGACGTTGTAGCGGTTGAGCTTCAACCCGCCGTCCGGGCGATCGGCGAGTGTCCGCGCCTCGTCGATGACCGCGCGGAGACGGTCGAAGGCGGGGGTGTCCAGTCGGACGTATGACCCGTCGTCCAGGAAGAGAGCCCGGTCACCCACGACCAGTGCGGTGTAGAGCGCGGAGAAGTCGACCTCGGTCTCGCCCACCGTGACGCGCGCGCGCAGGTCGAACCAGTCGCTGCCGTCGTCGTCACCGGTACGAAGCTCCACGGAAGCCGGCTCGGCCGCCGCGCGAGAGGGTGCGGCGCCGTCGGCGACGTTCACTCGGACGTGATCCAAAGCCTGCAGCCGCGGCACGCCCTCGGCGACGAAGATCGCCGCGTCCGCGGGAGTCCACGCCCGGGGCGGGGTGGTACCCGAGGGGAAAGGTTGCGGAACGCCGACGCCCAGCTCGGTCGCGATGGCCGCCACGGCGTCCCACACCGCGGACTCGTGCGCCGCGTCGCGCCGGCCGTTGGTGGATGACCGGTCCCACCGGACGGTGACGGACGCACGACCGCCCCGGTGGTCGAGGTCGAGCTCGAGGACTGGACGTGGCGGAGGCGGCAGGTCGACCGTGCCCCTGGGGGACACCACGGGGGCCTCGAGCTGCAAGCGCGGAAGGTAGTCGTGCAGGAACACCTCGGAACCCCCGTCGACGGCGAGGGCGCCCGGTCGCGCCAGCAGCCCGCGGACGGCCCCCGTCACCGGCGTCGCCAGGCGCGCGATGCTGAACCTCTCATCGTCGCCGTCGCGATCCGCCACGAAAGCAACGGCGACGGCAGGGTCGCCCACCACCCACGACGACAGCGACGCGACGTCGTCGTCGACACCCTCGAGGATCCCTCTCACGTGCAGGGCCGAGCCGCGTCGGTCGACGGCGACCGCCGCCGTCATTTCGGGCTCGAGAATCCGCACCGGGTGATGTGCGCCCGAGGCCGCCACGAGTGGCACCCCGGCCGCGATGACGGCTTCGAGCTGCATCCAGAGCGAATGCGGGGGGACGGCGGAGAGCGGCATCCATTCGTCGGAGAGGAACGCGCCGTTCCCGGAGCGGCCGAGGCGGCCCAGGCTGTCGAGGGCGGCGCGGGCCCGCGGGTCGGCGGAGAGGAGCGACAGCCCCGACCATCCGGCGCGCCCCTTGATCCAGGTACCGCGCGTCCCCCGCATGCCGGGGCGGGCGGTGAGCGTCAGCGCGGTGCTGCGTCCGTGGCCTCCCCCGCGCCGGATGGCGAGGAAGAGGCACAGGTCGACGGCCTGCTCGTCGTCGACCCGGGCGCCGACCGTGAGCAATTCGTCGAGGGTGCGCTGCCACTCGGGGCGCGGCGGCCGGCCGGCCGAGATCATCCGGTCGAAGAGCACCACCGCTGCGGCGCACGAATGCTCGCACTCGGGACCGCGGCCGCACGAGCACCAGCCGGACACGCGCGTGAAATCCGTGGGCACGCGCAGTTCGAGGTGTTCGTACCCGGCTGCCCCGAAGGACTGCGCGGAGACGACGAGAACGCCGTCGAACGCCTTCACGTCGCCGACTTCGACCGAGCCGTAGATGAGGAGCCGGTCGGCGCGCGACATCGCCGCCGGGGAGAAGATCTCGCCGGCGATGCTGAGCGCCTCGGGGTCCATGTGCACTCCGCCATTCTCCCGGGCCCCACCGACATCCCGGCGCCGCCGGGGACGCGAAAAGGGAGAACGCTTCGAGACGCATCCCTGGGGAGGAGGGTCATGTCCCCCGGTCGTTACGCTGGAGGAGTGACCACCCTCCACGATTCCTCGGTGCGCGGTTTCGCCTCCGACAACTACTCCGGCATCCACCCCGATGTCCTCGCCGCGATCTCCGCCGCCAACGAAGGCCACCAGGTCGCCTACGGCGAAGACGTCTACACCTCCCGCCTCCAGGAGCTGTTCGTCTCGCTGCTCGGCGACGGCGTCGAGGCCTACCCGGTCTTCAACGGCACCGGCGCCAACGTGGTCGGCCTGCAGTCGATGCTCCCCCGCTGGGGCGCCGTGATCTCGGCATCCACCGCGCACATCAACGTGGACGAGGGCGGCGCTCCCGAGCGCGTCGGCGGCATCAAGCTGCTGACCGTCCCGACCGACGACGGCAAGCTGACCCCCGAGCTCGTCGACCGCGAGGCCTGGGGATGGGGAGACGAGCACCGCGCGCAGCCGCTGGTCGTCTCGATCACGCAGTCGACCGAGCTCGGCACCCTCTACACGGTCGACGAGATTCGCGAGCTCGCCGCCCACGCCCACGGCCACGGCATGCGCCTGCACATGGACGGCGCGCGCATCTCGAACGCCGCCGCGGCCCTCGACGTTCCCCTGCGGGCCTTCACGCGCGACGCCGGCGTCGACGTGCTGAGCTTCGGGGGGACGAAGAACGGCGCGATGATCGGCGAGGCCATCGTCGTGCTCGACCCCGAGGCCTCCACCGGGCTCACGTACCTGCGCAAGCTCGACATGCAGCTGTCGAGCAAGATGCGGTTCGTCTCGGCGCAGCTGGTCGCCCTGCTCGAGAACGACCTGTGGCTGAAGAACGCGCGTCACTCCAACGCGATGGCGCAGCGCCTGCGCGAGGGCATCGAGGCGGGTCTCTCCGACGGCTCGATCCAGGGCGTCGAGTTCACCCAGCCGACGCAGGCCAACGGCGTGTTCGCGATCCTGCCGGCCGGCGTCGCCGACCGCCTGCGTCAGAGCTTCCGCTTCTACGACTGGGACGAACTGCGGCGCGAGGTGCGGTGGATGTGCTCGTTTGATACGACCGAGGCCGACATCGACGCCTTCATCGCGGCGATCGCCCGCGAGACGACGGCCTGAGCTCGCGCCCCCACGCGCTCACGTCGCACCCAGGGCCGCGGCATCCGGAAAGGGATGCCGCGGCCCTCGACGTTCACGCGCCGGCGAGCCAGTCCCGGTAGGCGTCGAAGGTCGACTCACGACCGAGGAACGCCTTCACGAGGTCGCGGGCGTCACGGGTGCCGCCCGGTTCGAGGATCTCGCGCCGATAGCGCGTGGCCGTGTCGACGTCGAACAGGTCGTCGCCGAAGGCCGACAACAGGTCGCGGGCGATCACGAGGCTCCACTGGTACGTGTAGTAGCAGGCGCCGTAGCCGGTCAGGTGTCCGAACCCGGCGTATGAGTGCGAACCGTCGAGCGGCGTGACGGGGCTCGCGGCGCGGTAGTAGCCGTCGACGGCTTCGGCGAGGTCGGCGGGCCGGTCGACGTGAAGGCGGTACGAGGTCGTGGCGTGGCCGAGCTGACGCGTGACCTCCAGGGCCCGGCCGAAGGCGTCGGCCGTGCGCATGCGTGCGACGAGGTCGGCCGGGATCGGCTCGCCCTCGTCGTTCACGGCGAAGGCGGCGAGCGCTTCGGCATCCCACGCCCACTCCTCGAGCAACTGGCTGGGGGCCTCGACGAAGTCCCACTCCGTCGCCACGCCCGTCCACCGCGCCCACTTCTGGTGGCCGCCGAGGATGTCGTGCACGAGGTGACCGAACTCGTGGAAGAACGTCACCACCTCGTCGTGCTCGAGCAGGCCGCGCGAGAAGTTGCACAGCAGCACCGACTCGGGCAGCGACCGACCGGTGATGCCCGGGGCCAGACCGAAGCACGCGGCGTGGTTGTACTTGCCGTCGCGCGGGTGCAGGTCGAGGTGGATGCGCCCGAGGCGCTCCTCGCCGCGCACGACGTCGTAGGTGCGCACGTCGTCGTGCCAGGAGGGCGCGTCGACGGGGACGTACTCCACATCGAGCAGGCGCGCGGTGGTCGCGAGGACCCCCTCGAGCACGCGGTCGAAGCGGAAGTACGAGCGCACGAGCTGCGAGTCGACGTCGTACTCCTCGCGCTTGAGGGCGCTGAGGACGTACCAGAAGTCGGCGATCGTGACGGCGTCGGCGGTGGGCTCGTCTCGGCGGAGACGCTCGAGCACGCGGTCGTACTCGACGGCGGCGGCGGGAGCCACGGCATCCGCCACCTTCTCGAGGAAGGTCTTCACCGCGGCCGACGAACCGATCATGCGGGTCTCGGTCTCGTAGTCGGCCCAGTCGCCGTATCCGAGCAGCGCCGCGCGCTCGGCACGGACGGCGAGCATCTCGGCGAGCACGGGCTCGTTCACGGGCCACGCGAGGTCGTTGTACGCCCCCATGAGCTCGTGGCGCACCGCGCGGTCTCGCGCGTACTCGCGCACCGGCATGAGGTCGGTGTATTCGGTGGTGAGCGTCACCATCCCGTCGGCATCGGCCGGGTGTTCTGCGAGGAAGTCATCGGGGAGACCGTCGAGCGACGACGCGGGCACGCGGGTCTCGCGGCGGCCCTCACGGATGTTGCGCGAGAAGGTCAACGAGAGCTCGGTGTCGCGGTCGGTCAGCTCGCGCACGCGCTCGCGGTCGGCCTCGTCGAGGTCGACGCCGCCGCGACGGAAGTCGCGCTGGATCTGGGCGAGCAGGCGCTGCTCGTCGGAGTCGAGTCCGTCGGCGGTGGCATCGGCGAAGACGCCCCACAGCGCGCGGTCCAGGAGCCGGCGTGACTGCACGGCGTCGACCGCCTGCGCCTGCTTCTCTGCGGCGTCCCGCACCTCGCCATCGGGATGCGATTCGCTCACCAGGTGGGAGGGCGCAGCGGCCTCGCTCAGGGCGATCTCGGCCTCGTTCCACAGCGCGAGACGCTCCTGCAGCGGGAGATCGGCCTCGGCGGTGAGCCGGGCGTCGATCTCGGCCACGCGCGCGAGGCGCTCGGTCGGACGGTCTTCGGCGAATGCTCGCCACCCGTCGAGGTCGCGCGGAAGGGTCAGGGGTTCCAGGGGAGGATGCGGCATGCTTCGACCCTAGGCAGGGCCTCCGACACAGGCAATCATCCGAGCGCCGGAACCCCGTCCTCCCGGGTCAGCGCAGGGCGCCGACCGATGCGAGCGCCTGACGGATGAGGGTGCCGCGGCCGCCCTCCATCTCATCGGACAGGGCGTCGGATGCCGCCTCTTCGGGCGACAGCCACGTGACCTCGAGCGCGTCCTGGCGCGGTTCGCACGTACCCGTGACGGGGACGACGAAGGCGAGCGCCACCGCGTGCTGGCGGTCGTCGTGGAACGCGCTGACCCCGGGGAGGGGGAAGTACTCGGCGACCGTGAACGGCGTGGGCGAGGGCGGAAGCAGCGGGAAGGCCATCGGTCCGAGGTCGTTCTCGAGGTGCCGGAAGAGCGCGTCGCGCACCGTCTCGCCGTAGCGGACGCGGCCCGAGACGAGGGTGCGGGTCATCTCGCCGAGCGGGGTGGCACGCAGCAGGATGCCGACCTGGGTGACGGCGCCCATGCCATCGGTGCGCACCGGCAGGGCCTCGACGTAGAGCATCGGCAGGCGTCGCCGCGCCTCGGCGAGTTCGACCTCGCTCAGCCAGCCCGGGTTGGGGTTGGGACCCCCCTGAGCTCCTGAGAAGGACGCCGAGAGCGGCTCGCGCTCATCGCCGTTGTCGCCGGGTTCGGGATCGGGAGTGCGCACGGGCATGCTCCCTGTATATCAACGCTCCGCTCCGGATGCCGCGTGTCCGACCCCGCGGGGCGATGTCGGAGGCCTTTGCGACAATGGCCGCATGAGCACCACGCCCTCCCTCGATCCATCCGTCGTGCAGTGGTCGGTGCCGCGCGCGGAACGCGGCGACCGACCGGTTCTCGTGCTGCTGCACGGCTACGGTTCCGACGAGAACGACCTGTTCGGTCTCGTGCCGTATCTCCCCGACGCCTTCGTCGTCGCGAGCGTGCGCGCTCCGCTGTCCCCGCCGTGGCCCATGCCCGGGGCCTCGTGGTACCCGATCGAGGGCCTCGACGGCCGCGATCCGGCCGCCGTCACCCGCGCGGCCGACGCGGTGCTGGCCTGGATCCGCTCCACCGTGGGCGAGAGTCCCGTGGGACTGCTCGGGTTCTCGCAGGGTGGAGCGGTCGCTGTGCAGACCCTCCGTGTGAACCCGGATGCCGTGTCCTTCGCCGTCGTCCTCGCCGGGTACGCCGCGGGTGGCGAGCTGCCCGGCGATGCCGTCCTGGCGGAGCGGCGCCCTCCGGTGTTCTGGGGGCGTGGCGCGGCGGACGACGTGATCCCGCCGCTGCTGATCGACGCGACCTCGCAATGGCTGCCCCGCCACAGCGAGCTCCGAGGCCGGGTGTACCCGGGCCTCACCCACTCCATCTCCCAGGACGAGCTCGACGACGTGCGCACCTTCCTCAACGAACGGCTGGCCGACCGCGCCGGTGCCGCCGCGCACTGACCGCGGGGGTATCGCGCGGGCCGAGCGTCGGCTATCGTGAATGCTCCTGTCCCCGAGAACGAGGTCTCCTCCGGTGAAGAACGTCGACGCTTCCGCGCCCCTGTCCGCGCGCTGACCCGTCGACCCGCCGTCCTCTCGGCATCCCTCCGCTGATGCGGACGGGTCCGGTGTCCGCGCACCCCGCGTCATCGGAGTTCCGTTTTGTCATCTTTTTCTCCTTCCCTCGTTTTCGACCGCGTCCGCCTCGTGTGGCCCGACGGAACCGCCGCCCTCGACGGGATCTCGGGGGCGATCGGGGTTGGCCGTACCGGTCTCGTCGGTCGCAACGGCGCCGGCAAATCCACGCTCCTCCGGGTGGCTTCGGGGCATCTCACCCCCACATCCGGCACGGTCTCGGCGTCCGGTGAGGTCGCGATGCTCCCTCAACGCCTCGCCGCCGACCCGCATCGTTCCGTCGCCGCCCTTCTCGGCGTCGAAACGGCTCTCACCGCACTTCGCGCGATCGAGTCGGGCGATGTCGCACCGCACCACTTCGACGCCGTCGGCGACGACTGGGACGTCGAGGCGCGTGCCCACGCCCTGCTCGCCGAGGCGGGTCTGGCACCTGATGCGCTCGATCGAACGGTCGGAGAGCTCTCGGGTGGCGAGACGATGATGGCCGCCCTCGTCGGGCTCCGCGTCCGCGCGGCCGGGATCACGCTCCTCGACGAACCGACCAACGACCTCGACGGCGACGCGCGGGCGCGTGTGAGCGATCTCGTGCGGGGGTGGTCCGGCACGCTGATCGTCGTCAGCCACGACATCGGCCTGCTGGAGCTGATGGATGCCACCGCCGAGCTGTATGACCACACTCTCAACGTGGTCGGCGGCCCGTACAGCGCGTGGCGCGCCCACCGCGACGCGGAGCAGGAGGCCGCCGTACGCGCCGAGCGCGACGCGGCTCAGTCACTGCGCCGTGAGCGCCGGCAGCGCATCGAGTCGTACGACAAGCTCGCCACGCGAGCGCGCGTCGCGCACAAGGCGCAGGTCGAGAAGCGGGTCCCCAAGATCCTCGCGGGAGCCCGAGCCGACGCGGCCCAGGTGAGCGCGGGCCGGTTGAGCACCGAGGTGAGGGGGAAAGAGGATGCCGCGCGCGCGGCGCTGAGCGAGGCGTCGGCCCGTGTGCGCGATGACGACGTGGTGCGCATCGATCTGCCCGATCCGGGCAATGCTGCGGGCCGGCGCATCATGTCGCTGGGCGACGGTGAGCGCGAGTGGATCGTCACGGGCCGCGAGCGCGTCGCTCTGGTGGGGCGAAACGGCGCGGGGAAGACGACCCTCCTCGAGAACCTCGTCCACACCGTGGCCGCGGAGGGACCGAGCCACGCCCGTGCGAGCGTCGCGCACGTCGGCTATCTGCCGCAGCGCCTCGACGGCCTCGACGACACGGCATCCGTCCTCGACACGGTGTGCGCGGCGGCGGCGAGTGTGCCCGTTCCGCTCGTGCGCGATCGACTGGCGCGGTTCCTCGTGCGCGGCGACGCGGTCACCCGACCGCTCGGGTCGCTGTCGGGAGGGGAACGCTTCCGCGTCGCCCTCGCCCGCGTGCTCCTGGCGGACCCGCCCCCGCAGCTGCTCGTGCTCGACGAACCGACGAACAACCTCGACCTCGACACCGTCGACCAGCTCGTCGCCGCGGTGCGGGCTTATCGCGGGGCGGTGCTCGTCGTGAGCCATGACGACGCCTTCCTCTCGCGGCTCGGGCTGGACCTGCGGCTCGAGCTCAGGGAGGGGAGGTTGCGGGAGGAGCCGGTCTAAGCGGGCGTGTGGGCGGCGCCCTCCGGCCGGGAAGAGGCGGTTTCCGCGGCGGGCGAACGTCAACCCCGACCCGATGTCGGAGGTCCGGGAGAGGATGTCGGCATGGCCGACGTGTTGGAGAGATTCGGTCCTGCGACGCAGGACTGGTTCCGTGGAGCGTTCTCGGCGCCGACCAACGCTCAGAAGGGCGCGTGGGAATCCGTGTCGTCGGGCCGCAACGCGCTCGTGGTCGCGCCCACCGGTTCGGGAAAAACGCTGTCGGCCTTCCTCTTCGCGATCGACCGGGTGTTCCGCGAGAAGGGCCCCGAGGTTCCGGATGCCGCTCCCGCACGCCGCGGCAAGAAGGCCGCCCCGAAAGCACCGCCGACCACCACCCGCATCCTGTACATCTCGCCGCTGAAGGCCCTCGGCGTCGACGTCGAGCGGAACCTCCGCTCGCCTCTCGTCGGGATCGGGCAGTCCGCGCGCCGTCTCGGGATCGAGGTGCCCTCGGTGACCGTGGGCGTCCGCTCGGGTGACACGAGTTCGAGCGACCGCCGCAAGCTCGTGACCGCGCCTCCCGACATCCTCATCACCACGCCCGAGTCGCTCTACCTCATGCTCACGAGCCAGGCGGCCGAGACGCTGCGCGGCGTGCACACGGTGATCATCGACGAGGTGCACGCGGTCGCGGCCACCAAGCGCGGCGCACACCTGGCCGTGAGCCTCGAGCGGCTCGACGCCCTGCTCGACGCGCCGGCTCAGCGCATCGGACTCTCGGCGACCGTGCGTCCGATCGACGAGGTGGCCCGCTTCCTCGGCGGAGCGCAGCCCGTCGACATCGTCGCCCCCAAGGCGACCAAAGCCTTCGACCTCTCGGTCGTGGTGCCGATCGACGACATGCTCAACCCGCCGCCGCCCCCGGGGTCGCCGGCTCCCGACGAAGCCGGTGACGGCGAGTGGTTCTCCGAGCGCCCCGAGAGCACCGAGATGGCCGGCTCGGTCTGGCCGCACGTCGAAGAGGCCATCGTCGACCGCATTCTCCAGCGCCGCTCGACGATCGTGTTCGCGAACTCGCGGCGTCTGGCCGAACGACTGACCGGTCGACTCAACGAAATCTACGCCGAGCGGCAGGGCATCGACGTGCCCGAGCCGACGGTTCCGGCCGCGACGATGGCGCAGGCGGGCTCGTCAGCGGGCGTCGCCGCGATCCTCGCCAAGGCCCACCACGGCTCGGTGTCGAAAGAACAGCGCGCCCAAGTCGAGGACGAGCTCAAGTCGGGAGCGCTGCGCTGCGTCGTCGCGACCAGCAGCCTCGAGCTCGGCATCGACATGGGCTCGGTCGACCTCGTCATCCAGGTCGAATCGCCGCCCAGCGCGGCATCCGGCCTCCAGCGCGTGGGACGCGCCGGCCACCAGGTCGGCGAGGTCAGCCGGGCGGCCCTCTTCCCCAAGCACCGCAGTGACGTCCTCCACACCGCCGTGGTCACCGAGCGCATGCTCGCCGGGCGCATCGAGGCCATCTCGGTCCCGCAGAACCCGCTCGACATCCTCGCGCAGCAGACGGTCGCCGCCTCGGCCCTCGGCGCGATCGACGTCGAGGAGTGGTTCGAGACGGTCAAGCGCAGCGCGCCGTTCCGCTCGCTCCCCCGGTCGGCGTACGAGGCCACCCTCGACCTCCTGGCCGGTCGCTATCCCTCTGACGAATTCGCCGAGCTGCGCCCCCGCCTGGTCTGGGATCGCGACGCCGGTACCCTCACCGGCCGGCCCGGAGCGCAGCGCGTCGCGGTCACCAGCGGCGGAACGATCCCCGACCGGGGCCTCTTCGGCGTGTTCGTCGCGGGCGAGTCGCAGAACGCCCGCGTCGGAGAGCTCGACGAAGAGATGGTCTACGAGTCGCGCGTCAACGACGTCTTCACCCTCGGCACCACGAGCTGGCGCATCGTCGAGATCACCCACGACCGCGTCAACGTGCTGCCCGCCTTCGGCCAGCCCGGCAAGCTCCCGTTCTGGCACGGGGACGGCATCGGTCGCCCGGCCGAACTCGGAGAGGCTCTCGGCAAGTTCTCGCGCGACATCGCCGGCGTCGACCGGGGTAAGGCCGAGGAGCGCCTGCGCGAATCGGGCCTCGACGACAACGCCATCACCAACCTGCTGGCGTACTTGGCCGAGCAGCGCGAGGCCACCGGCAGCCTCCCCACCGACAAGACGCTGACCGTCGAGCGCAGCCGCGACGAGGTCGGGGACTGGCGCATCATCCTGCATTCCCCGTACGGCATGCAGGTCCATTCCCCCTGGGCCCTCGCGGTGAACGCCCGAATCCGAGAGCGCCTCGGCGTCGAGGGCGCGGCCGTGGCGAGCGACGACGGCATCATCGCCCGAGTTCCGGATGCCGCGGCCGAGCCGCCCGGGGCCGACCTATTCGTCTTCGAGGCCGACGAACTCGAGCAGATCGTCACCGACGAGGTGGGCGGATCCGCGCTGTTCGCCTCGCGCTTCCGGGAGTGCGCGGCCCGCGCGCTGCTCCTGCCGCGCTTGAACCCGAACCGCCGGTCGCCGCTGTGGCAGCAGCGGCAACGCTCCGCTCAGCTGCTCGAGGTGGCCAAGCGGCATCCGGCATTCCCGATCATCCTCGAGACCCTCCGCGAAGTCCTGCAGGACGTCTACGATCTGCCCGCCCTTCTGCGCGTGACCCGACAGATCGGCGAGCGCAAGATCCGCCTCGTCGAGATCACCACCTCGCAGCCGTCGCCCTACGCCCGAGATCTGCTCTTCGGCTACGTCGGCGCCTTCATGTACGAGGGCGACTCCCCGCTCGCCGAGCGTCGTGCCGCGGCCCTGTCGGTCGACCCGGCACTGCTGAGCGAGCTGCTCGGCAAGGTCGAGATGCGCGAGCTGCTCGACCCCGACGTCATCGCGCAGTTCGAGCGCGAGGCCCAGCGCCTCGATCCCGACCGTCGGGCCCGCGGCGTCGAAGGCGTGGCCGATCTGCTGCGCATCCTCGGTCCGCTCGACGCCACCGAGGTGACCGCGAGGCTCGACACCGAGGGAGACGCGCTCGCCGAGGCCGAGCAGCACCTCGCCAGCCTGGTCGATGACCGGCGCGCCATCCGCGTGACGATCGCGGGCGTCTCCCGCACGGCTGGGATCGAAGACGCCGGGCGACTCCGCGACGCTCTCGGCGCGGCGCTGCCGGTCGGCATCCCGAACGCGTTCCTCGAACCGTTCCCGGATCCGCTCGGCGACCTCGTCGCGCGTTTCGCTCGCACGCACGCGCCGTTCACGACCGATGCCGTCGCCGAACGCCTCGGCGTCGGCGTGGCGGTCGCGCGGCTGACACTGCAGCGCCTCGAGTCGCAGGGGCGTCTGTCCAGCGGTTTCTTCCTGCCCGAAGCCTCGGGCGGAAACCGGGGCGACGAGACCGAGTGGTGCGACGTCGAGGTCCTCCGGCGACTGCGCATGCGCTCCCTCGCGGCCATCCGCGGCAGTGTCGAGCCCGTTCCTCCGGCCGCGTACGCGCGCTTCCTCCCCATCTGGCAGCACCTCGGGCGCCCCCTCGAGGGCATCGACGGGGTGCTGGCGGTGATCGAGCAGCTCGCGGGTGTCCCGATCCCGGCCAGCGCCTGGGAATCGCTCATCCTGCCCTCACGCGTCACCGACTACTCCCCCGCCCTGCTCGACGAGCTCACCGCCACCGGCGAAGTGGTCTGGTCGGGGCACGGCACCCTTCCCGGTCGCGACGGGTGGATCGCCTTGCACCCGGCAGAGGCAGCGCCCTTCACCCTGCAGGATCCCGAGGACGCCGACGACCCCGCACCCGACTCGCTCGAGGCGCGCATCCTCACCGCGCTCGAGGGCGGGGGCGCCTACTTCGCCACCCAGCTCACGCAACTGGCCGGAGCTCAGAACGAGCAGTCCGTCAACGACGCCCTGTGGGCCCTCACCTGGGCCGGACGTGTGACGAACGACACCTTCGCCCCGGTCCGCACCCTGCTGAGCGGCGGCGGTCAGTCGCACCGCGTGGCACGGCGCGCCCCCCGCGCGCGCATGTACCGGGGCGCCACCATGCCGCGCGCGACCTCCGCGCCGCGACCTCCGTCCCTCGGCGGTCGATGGTCGCTGCTGCCCGAACGCGAAGCCGACCCGGCGGCCCGAGCCACGGCGACCGCGAGCCTCCTCCTCGATCGCTACGGGGTGGTGACGCGCGGGGCCGTGCAGTCCGAGGGGGTTCCCGGCGGCTTCGCGCAGGTGTACCGCATCCTCGCCGGCTTCGAAGAGGCGGGCCACTGCCGACGCGGATACGTGATCGAGAAGCTCGGCGCGGCGCAGTTCGCCGCCTCCGCCACCGTCGATCGCCTGCGCGAGTTCGCAGCGGTCGCGGACCCGCCACCACTGCGGACGGTGACGCTCGCCGCCACCGACCCCGCCAACCCGTACGGCGCCGCCCTCGGATGGCCCGCGATCGAAGGGGTCACCCACCGACCGGGCCGCAAGGCCGGAGGTCTCGTCGTGCTCGTCGACGGCGAGCTGACCCTCTACCTCGAGCGTGGGGGGCGCAGCGCCCTCGCCTTCACCGACGCGGAGCCCGTGCTGCAGGCGGCAGCACGTCACCTCGCCGAGACGGCGAAGAAGAGACGGCTCGAGACGCTCACCGTCGAGCAGGTGAACGGCGAGTTCGTCTACGGCACCGCGGTCGGCCGAGCGCTGCGCGAGGCGGGATTCGTCGAGTCCCCGAAGGGGCTGACCCTGCGCAAGCTCACCGCGGGCGACACCCTGCGCGAGGCGGCTCGTGCCTGAGGGCGACACCGTGTACCGCGCCGCGGCGAAGCTCTCCGCGGCGCTCACGGGCAAGGTGGTCACGCGGTTCGACATCCGCGTGCCCGGGAGCGCCACCGCGGATCTTCGCGGCGAGACGGTGCATGAGGTGGCGGCGCGGGGCAAGCATCTCCTCCACCGCATCGGCGGGTACACGCTGCACTCGCATCTGAAGATGGAGGGCCGGTGGGACGTCTATTGGCCGGGAGAGCGCTGGCGACGCCCCGCTTTCAAGGCTCGGGCGATCGTCGGTGTGACGGGCGCCGACGCCGTCGGCTTCGACCTGGCCATGGTCGAGGTTCTGCGCACGGCCGACGAGCAGACCGTGATCGGGCACCTCGGTCCCGATCTGCTCGCCGACGACTGGGACGAAGCCGAGGCCGTGCGACGCGTGTCCGCCGACGAGAGGGCCGCCCACGTCGCTCTCCTCGACCAACGGAACGTGGCGGGGTTCGGCAACGTCTATGCGAACGAGCTGCTGTTCGTCCGCGGTATCGCGCCGACCACCCCGGCCACCGAGATCGATGCCCAGGCGACCATCGCCCTCGGCGAGCGCATGATCCGCGCCAATCTTCCCCGTCCCGAGCGCACCTTCACCGGCGACAGCCGTCCCGGGCGCCGCTTCTGGGTGTACGGGCGCGAGGGGGCACCGTGCCGCCGCTGCGGCACTCCCATTCGGGCCACCTCACTCGGCGCCACCGCGACGAGCGAACGGAACGTGTACTGGTGCCCGACGTGCCAGCCAGGCTGAACGGGCGAGGGCGGGCGTGAGCAACTGATTCGACGGCGCATGTCAACCCGCCCGGCTCGCCTCGTCGAGCATGCGAAAACAGGGGGACAACTCCACGCCGCACCCCGACGTTTCCCTTTCCTCGACATCGAGGAAACCGATCACGGTACCGGCGACGAAGAAGCATTCGAGGGAATGAACGCCATTCCCGACCCGTTGTGATACATGTCGGCTCAACCCGATGGCCGACCGGAGGGGATCGTGGGAAAGAACTACATCGACATCGAAAACGACCACGGCGAGACGCTGCGTTACCGCAAGCACGTCAATGGTCGCGGACTCGTCGCGCACGGCGCGAAGGTCCACCCGTCGGCGCTGGTCGAGAACGGCGCGTACGTCGAACCCGGCGTGCAGATCGCCGCGGGTGTTCGTGTCGGCCGCGGTGCCTGGATCGAGTCAGACGCCGTGATCGGCCCGGAGGCCCACATCGAGCCGCACGCGCACATCTGCGCCGGAGCGGTGATCGGCGCGGGCGCCCACATCGGCGTCCGCACACAGGTCGGCCACAACGCTCGGATCGCGGTGGGCTCGCTCATCGGCGACGACGAGATCATCAACGACGGTGAGGCGGTCGCCACCGACCGGCGGGGCCTGCGCCTGGCCGCCTGACCATCGCCCGAAGGGCGCAACGACCCGCACGACTCCTCGGAGCGTGCGGGTTTTCGTTTGCGCCGGCGGTTCGTCCGCCTCAGGCGAAGATCGCCAGGATCAGACCGATGAGCGGCAGCGTCCCCTGGATGCTCGCGGGGCGGAGGTACTTCTTGCCCGAGGTGACGAGGACGAGCGCTGCGGCGAGCATCGACCCGAGCGAGAAGATGAGTAGCGTGCGTCCGGCGACGTCGCCGATGCCGTTGACCACCCAGAACACGATGCCGACCGCCGCGCCGACCGCGAGGAACAGGTTGTAGAAGCCCTGGTTGTACGCCATGGGCTTGGTCACGTCGGCGGCCTGCTGGTCGGCGATGCCGAAGACCTTCCACGTCTTCGGCTGCGTCCACCGGACGCTCTCGAGCACGAAGATGTAGACGTGGAGCAGGGCTGCGAGTCCCGCGAAGACGAGCGCCAGGATGCCGATCATGCATCCCACGTTAGTCCCGCGGCTAGCCTGGAGCCATGGCGAAAGGCAGCGGGTCCCGCGGACGAGGTGGCGCGCCTCGACGCACCGCCGGCGCGAAGTCTTCGGCGGCGGGACGGTCGCCCTCACCGAAACCGAAGCAGAAGGTCGAACGACCCGCTCCGCCGCCCCGCGAGGAGCCACGCGAATTCGTGCTGGGCGCGATCCCCGGCGCGACGCCCGGCAAGTGGATCGGGCTGTGGCGCGAGCGGATGCCGCACGTCTCCCTCGAACTCCGAGAGATCTCCGTCTCCACTCAACTCGAGGCGCTCACCGAGGTCGATGCGGCGCTCGTCCGCCTCCCCGTCGAGGAGTCCGACGATCTTCACGTCATCCCCCTCTACGAAGAGGAGCCCGTCGTCGTCATGTCGACCGACTCCGATCTGACCGCCGCCGACGAGCTCGACATCGCCGACCTGCGCGGTGAGGTCGTCATCGCGGCGGCGGACGACGTCTTGCACCTGTCTGTTCCGGATGCCGTCGCCCCGGCGTTCGCGCCCCCGAGCGACACCGCTGAGGCGATCGCGACGGTCGCCGCGGGGGTGGGGGTGGTGGTCGTGCCGATGTCGCTCGCTCGTGCGCACCAGCGACGTGACGTCGAGTACCGCGTGCTGCGCGATGGTCCGCGCTCCACCGTCGCCCTTGCGTGGCTTCGCGACCGCACGACCCCGGATGTGGAGACGTTCGTGGGCGTCGTGCGTGGTCGCACGGCGCGATCGTCCCGCTGACCCTGCGTCCGTGGGGGCCGCGCACCCACGTTTCGCCGCGTGTCACCCCCCGATCCGACGCGAGAGCGCGCGCGTAGAATTCCGGGATGACCGGTTCTCTTCTCTATGTCTGCGTCCGCCCGCAGCGTGAGGCGGCCGTGGCCGAGTGGGCGTCTTTCCGCGACGGTCTCGGCGCGCGCGATGAGGACCTCGTACACCACGATCTCGTCCGCGCTCCGCTCCCCGAAGACCTGGACCGATACGCTGCGGTGGTTGTCGGGGGCAGCCCTTTCAACGTCACCGACCCCGACAAGACCGACGACCAGCGTCGTCTCGAGCGCGATCTGGAACGCCTCGCCGCGGTGGCGATCGAGGGCCGCACGAACGCACTGTTCACCTGCTTCGGCATCGGCGTCGTGACGCGCCTCCTCGGCGGTCGGGTGAGTCTCCTGCACCCCGAGGGAACGGGTCCCACCGACATCGCGCTCACCGCGGCCGGCCGAGACGACGAGCTGTTCGGCATCCTGGAACCTCGCTTCGAGGCGCTGACCGCGCACAAAGAGGGCACGGCGACCGTGCCGCCGAGCGCCGTCCTGCTCGCCGAGAACGACGCCTGCCCGGTGCAGGCGTATCGCGCGGGGGCCGGGCTGTGGGCCACGCAGTTCCATCCCGAGCCGACCACCGATGCCTTCGTGGAGCGGATGGTCGTCTATCGCGATGCGGGCTACTTCGATGCCGACGCGTTCGACGAGGTGTCCGCTCACGTGCGTACCGCCTCGGTCGAGCAGCCCACGCGCCTGCTGCGCTCGTTCGCCGCGCGCTCCGTCGCGGCCTGATGCGGCGCAGCCCCCGGTGGGGGCTCGAAACGAGGGGGATCGAGGGGCGGCGGCGCCGTCCGGGCCGATGTCAACCCCGAGAGCCACATTTACCTAGCTTTTCTAGTGTTCTACGTATGAACGCAGCAGCACCGTGGCGGGGCTCGGACCTCGCTCGTCAGATCGTCGTCCTCTCCGCGGTGTCGTTCATGCTGATCGCGGCCGTCATCGGCGCGGGCGCCTTCGGCAACACCGCCGTGCAGGACCAGCAGGGCGGCGCGCTCAATACCGACGGTTCGTACCTCGCGCCCGCCGGCCCCGCGTTCTCGATCTGGTCGGTCATCTACCTCGGCCTGATCGTCTACTCGATCTGGCAGGCACTTCCCCGCCAGCGTACGAACCCGCGACAGCGCGCCCTCGGTTGGCTGATCGCCCTGACGATGACCCTGAACGGACTGTGGCTCGTGGCGGCGCGCTTCGGCACGCTCCTCCTCACCGTCGTCGTGATCGTGCTCCTGCTGGCCGCTCTCGGCTGGACCTTCCGAGTCGCCGTCGCCACGCGCGAGCCGCGCGGCGGTGTCGTCGACTCCGTGCTCATCGACGGCGTCACGGGCCTGCACCTCGGCTGGGTCACCCTGGCGACCGTCGCCAACACCGCCGCGTGGTTGACGACCATCGTGCCCGCCGAGTGGGAGAGCGCAGCGGATGCCATCGGCATCGCGGTCCTGATCGTGGTGGCCCTCATCGGGCTGGCGATCGCGTGGCGCAGCTCGTGGCGCGTGACGCCCGCCATCGCCCTCGCGTGGGGACTGAGCTGGCTCGCCGTGGAACGCTTCACCGGCGAGCCGCAGAGCGGCCCGATCGGTGCGACCGCGATCGTCGTGGCCGCGGTCGTGCTGCTGCCGCCGGCGATCGTCAGCGTGCTGCGTCTGATCCGGCCGAGCGTCGACTGACCCGGATCCGCCCGGCGGCGTCGCCGTCGACGGTTCTGCGCGCGATCGCAGCCCTCAGATGCCTCGACCGAGGTCGATCTGACGCTGGATCTCCTCGCGGGCTCGGCCGAGCTCACTATCGGGACGATGGCGTGACGCGCCTCGCGCTCCTCCCGATCGGTTGACCGCGGAAAGGAGCACCACGGCCACCGCGATCACCACGAGACCACTCGTGGACAAGGCAGCGACGAGTCCGGCATCCATGTTCCGCTCCTTCGTGAGGTGACGGCCCACGCTTCCACACCCCGCCGGGGAGGTCAACCCCGCTGGGCGTACGCCTCCGACGCCTCGTGCGCAAGCGGATCGGATGCCAGGGGCGCGGGGAGTGTAATCGGGCGGTGGACTCGTTGCCGTTCTTCCTGCTCGTCGTGATCTTCGTCGCCGCGGCGGCGGTGGTGTGGGTCGCCGGGATCCAGCTGTCGAAGGCGACCGACGTGCTCGATGCCCGGTTGCACCTGGGCAGCGCGCTCGGAGGCCTGATCGTTCTCGCCGTGGCGACCAACCTGCCCGAGATCGCGATCACGGTGTCAGCGGCCGTGTCGGGCAACCTCGAGGTCGCGGTGGGCAACATCCTGGGCGGGATCGCCCTGCAGACGGTCGTGCTCGTGATCCTCGACGCCTTCGGCAAGCGCGGCCGCGGCGTGAAGCCGCTGACCTACCGCGCGGCATCCCTCACCCTCGTCCTGGAGGGCCTCGTCGTCGTCGCCGTCCTCGCGGTGGTCATCGCGGGAAGCCAACTGCCGAGCGGACTCGAGGTGCTGCGGCTCACCCCCGACGTCGTGCTGATCGCGGCCCTGTGGATCGTGGGATTGATCCTCGTGCAGCGCGCCGGATCGCACCTGCCGTGGCACGAGGACGGTCGGGCACCGGATGCCACACCGAAGCCGCAGAAGAAGGATCCGGCGAAGGCGATGAGCACGAAGAAGGCCGCGGTCGTGTTCTCGATCTCGGCACTCGCCACCCTTGTCGCGGGCGTGGTGCTCGAGCGCGCGGGAGATGCGGCGTCGTCGCAGATCGGACTGTCGGGGGTGCTCTTCGGCGCGACGGTGCTCGCCCTCGCGACCTCGCTGCCCGAGATCTCGACCGGGCTGCAGGCCATCCGCCAGGGTGACGACAACCTCGCGATCAGCGACATCTTCGGCGGCAACGCCTTCCTGCCGGTGCTCTTCCTGCTCGCGACCGTCATCTCGGGCGCGGCGGTGCTCCCCCAGGCCAACGGAGCCGACATCTACCTGACGGCTCTCGCGGCTCTCCTGACCCTCGTGTACGTGGTCGGCTTGATCTTCCGCCCGCAGCGACGCCTGCTCGGGATGGGCGTCGACTCGTTCGTCGTCCTCGTGCTCTATGCCGTGGGCATCGGCGGCTTGTTCGCCATCTCCGCCTGACGGGGCTCAGCCGGCCGTCAGCTCCACCACCACCGCCTGCTGGGGGTTCTGCACGGGCGGGCGGATTCCGGATGCCGCGAGCTGGCGCCCGGTGAGCACGGTGTCGTGGTGCGCCCACGGCAGGGACGACTGAGCGGGCTCCTGCACCAGACCGCCCGGCGTCACGAGCCGCACCCGGTACGCGCGGTCGGGGTCGAGACCCGGCAGGCGCACGCGCCCCGCGGGCGAGGCGATGAGGGTCTGCGTCTGCGCGATCGTGAAGAAGGCGTGATCGCGATCGGCCGCGACCACGCCGCGCACGTCGAGGCCGGGGTCGACGACGTCGACGTTCACGAGACGCCCCGTGGCCACCAGCGGGCGCACGCGCCGCGCGAGAGCCACCCACTCCCCCACGACGGCGCGGTCGCGCTCGTCGAGCGTGGTGAGGTCCCACTCGATGCCGAAGTGCCCGAACAGCGCGACGGCGCCGCTGAACGCGAGCGAGACCGTGCGTCCGGTCGAGTGCACGTGCGGGGTGGTCAGGTGCATGCCCATCATCTCGGGCGGCACCACCAGCGCCGTGTAGCGCTGCGTCTCGAGCCGCTCGACCGGGTCGAGGCAGTCACTCGTCCAGATCCGGTCGGTACGGTCCAGGATGCCGAGGTCGACTCGCGCCCCACCCGAGGCGCAACTCTCGATCTCGAGACCCGGGAAGGTCGCCTTGAGCTCGTCGATGAGCCGGTACACGGCCAGGGTATGGGCGTGCACGGCCGAGCCGCCGCCGGGGCCGGTCGCGGCATCCACGAGATCCCGATTGTGGTCCCACTTCACGTAGGCGATCGGGTAGGCCCGCAGCACCTCGGTCATCCGCTCGAGGATGTACGCGTAGGCGCCGGGGTGGGCGAGGTTCAGCACCTGCTGCTGGCGCGCCGACGGCGGAAGCTCGTCGCGTCCGCGCAGGATCCACTCGGGGTGCGCGCGGGCGACGTCACTGTCGGGGTTGAGCATCTCGGGCTCGAACCACAGCCCGAACTCCATGCCCAGGCCCGTGACGTGGTCGGCGAGCGGGCTCAGCCCCTCGGGCCACACGCCCTCGTCAACGAACCAGTCGCCGAGACCCGCGGTGTCGTCGCGACGGCCGCGGAACCAGCCGTCGTCGAGCACGAACCGCTCCACGCCGATCTCGGCGGCGACGTCGGCGAGCTGCCGCAGTTTCGGCAGGCGGTGGTCGAAGTACACCGCCTCCCACGTGTTGAGGGTGATCGGGCGCGGACGCTCGGGGTGCTGCGGCCGGGCGCGCCAGGTGTCATGGAAGCGCGCGGCGAGCTGGTCGAGGCCGTCGCCCCACGACCCGTAGACGAGCGGCGACGAGACCTCGGCGCCCGGTGCGAGCACGATCTCGCCCCACGCGGCCATCTCGCCGCCGGCGAGCAGCGCCTCGCCCAGCGGCAGCCGCTCGGCGAACACGCGCTGGTTGCCGCTCCAGGCGACGTGGATGCCGTGGACCAGACCCGCCTCGAACCCGAAGCCGGGGCGCCCCGCGGCCAGCAGCAGGGTCGCGTCGGCACCGGGGCGACCGCGACGGCTCTCGCGCAGGTGCGTGCCGAAGGTGAAGGCGTGGCGCTGCGACGAGCGCTCGCGCAGGTGGCGGCCGGTGGCGTCGAGGATCTCGGTGGCCTCCCAGGGCAGCGGGAAGCTCGGCTGCAGCGTCGAGACGACGAGATCGTCGGCCCCGTCGTTGACCACGGTGAGCTTCTGCGAGAACAGGCCCGCGGCATTCACTCGCAGCTCTGCGCGCAGACGCAGAGCGCGCTGCTCGTCGACGAGGTGCAGCGTCAGGGCATCGACGGCGGAGTGGATGGATGCCAGCGAGAACACCGTTCCCTGCACGACGCCGCCGCGCCCTCCCTCGTATCCGGGAGCGCCGGGCCAGCCAGCCGCGGCCGTCGGCACGATCGTGAGGCGGGGCGTCTGGTCGATGCCCCCCGACACGCGTTGCGGACGCGCCGCAACGGCCATCGACGAGAGCGTCTCGTCATCGAGGGCGCCGAGGTCGGGCCCCCAGTGGATGATGGCGGGCGCGGGCTGCGCGGTGAGGTCGACGACGACGCTGGTGCCTCCGGCGCGGAGGTGCGCCGCCGAAGCGGTCTCGAGGGCGACGACGGTGTGCGACATGGCATTATTTCTACCACGGAACAAATGCCCGCGTGCCGCGGGAGAGCGGGAGGGGCGAGATGCTCACCGAGAGCGAGGCCGCCGTCGCCCGTGCCGTACTGATCCACGGCCCCGTCTCGCGCCGCGCCCTCGCCGCGCGCCTGCACCTGTCGCCGCCGAGCCTCACCCGCTTGACCCGCCCCCTGGTGGACGCCGGCATCCTGATCGAACTCGACGACGAGGTGGACGGCTCGGTCGGTCGCCCCTCGCGACCCCTCGACATCTCGCCCACCGCGGGCACGTTCGTCGGCGTCAAACTCACGGGCGACCACCTCTACCTCGCCGCCACCGACATCCGTGCCGAGGTGTGCGAGCGCGCGGACCGTCACCTGACGGGCTCGACGCCCGAGCACGTGATCGACGACATCGTCGCCGTGGTCGGCGCCCTGGGGCTACGCGATGTCCGCGGGGTCGGCGTGAGCCTGGGCGGTGCCGTGCGCGACGGGATCGCCGTCGACGCCCCCTTCCTCGGCTGGCGCGACGTCGCCTTCGCCGACGCGCTCGCGGTGCGCCTCGACGTGCCGGTCGCGCTCGAGAACGACGTGGTCGCCCTCGCCGAGGCCGAGCGCTGGTTCGGGGTAGGCCGCGCCCTGCCGGGCTTCGCGATCGTGACCGTCGGCGCGGGCGTGGGCTTCGGCCTCGTCATCGACGGGCGCACCGTGCGCACGCCCGATGCCGGGGTCGGCACCGTCGGCCACCTCCCACTCGTCGCGGACGGACCCCCCTGCCCGGAGGGGCACCGTGGCTGCGCCGCCGCCCTGCTGACGACCGCCGCGATCAGTTCGCAGGTGTCGCAGGCACTCCGCCGTTCCGTCTCGTATGACGACGCCCTCGCGCTCGCCCGCGCCGACGACCCCGCCGCACGCACCGTCGTGGATGCCGCGGGCGACGCCCTCGGAACCCTCTGCGCCCTCGCCGCCAACCTGTCACTGCAGTCCGACATCGTGCTCGCCGGAGAGGGCGTCGAGGCGTTCGATCTGGTGCGCGACCGGGTCGAGGCGTCCCTCGCGCGCGCCCGCGAGCGCTCGGCATCCGCCGTCTCGATCCACCCCGACCGCTCGGGTTTCTCCGCCTGGGCGCGGGGAGCCGCGGCGGTGGCGATCCAGGCGGCGATGGGCCGCATCTCGCTCACCGACTGACCCGCGCACGCCGACGGCCCCGCCCCTCGAGGGGACAGGGCCGTCGATCGGGGGTCAGAGAGCCGGCGCCACGATCGCACTCGCGCCGGCGGGCACGGTCAGCGTCGTCCCGTCGAGCACGACACCCTCGGCGGTGGCCAGCAGCACACGAACACCGGATGCCGCGGAGGCCGAGGCCTCGGCATCCGACAGGTTCACGACGACGAGGAGGTCGCCGCGACGCAGTTCATACACGCGCCCGCCCTCGGCCTCGCGAGCGGTAGCCGACAGGCCCTCGCGCGAGGGGTCGGTGAGCTCGGGACGCTCGCGACGGATCTTCGCGAGCTCGCGGTACAGACCGAGCAGCTGCGCGTGGTCGCCCTCTCCGACCTCGTCCCAGTCGAGCTTCGAGTTCTCGAAGGTCGAGGGGTCCTGCGGGTCGGGCACGGTCGACTCGTCCCAGCCCATCTTCTCGAACTCGGCGATGCGCCCCTCGGCGGTGGCCTTGCCGAGCTCGGGCTCGGGGTGCGAGGTGAAGAACTGCCAGGGCGTGGTGGCGCCCCACTCCTCGCCCATGAAGAGCATCGGCGTGCCGGGAGCGGTGAGCGTGAGCACGGCGGCCGCGGCGAGGCGGTCGTAGTCGAGCGTCTGCGACAGGCGGTCACCGGCGGCGCGGTTGCCGATCTGGTCGTGGTCCTGCGCGAAGGTCACCAGACGCCAGTTCGGCACGTCCTCCGGGATCGGTTTGCCGTGCTTCTCCTCGCGGAACGACGAGTACGTGCCGTCGTGGAAGAAGCCGCCCTCGCTGACCTTGCGGAACGCGTCGAGGTCGGCGAAGTCCTCGTAGTACCCGATCGTCTCTCCGGTCAGGGCGACGTGGGCGGTGTGGTGCCAGTCGTCCGACCACTGCGCGGTGAGCCCGTAGCCGCCGGCCTCGCGCGGCAGGATCAGCTTCGGGTCATTCATGTCGCTCTCGGCGATGGTCGTGAGCGGGATGCCGCGGTGCGCCGACAGGGCGTCGGTGCGCTCGGCGATCTCCTGCAGCACGTGCGGGTCGCGGTGGTCGAGCAGCGCGTGCACGGCATCGAGGCGCAGGCCGTCGATGTGGTAGTCGCTCATCCACATCAGCGCGTTCTCGACGATGTAGGCGCGCACGGCGTCCTCGTCGAGGTTGACCGAATCGCCCCACGTGTTGCGGCTGCCCTCCCGGAGGTACTCGCCGAAGAGGGGGAGGTAGTTGCCCGAGGGTCCGAGGTGGTTGTAGACGACGTCCTGGATGACGGCGAGGCCCGCGGCGTGGGCGGCGTCGACGAAGCGCTGGTAGGCCTCGGGCCCGCCGTAGGCCTCGTGCACGGTGTACCAGAGCACCCCGTCGTAGCCCCAGTTCCACGTGCCGTTGAAGCCGTTCACCGGGAGCAGCTCGACGTGGGTCACGCCCAGGTCGACGAGGTGGCCGAGGCGGCCGATCGCGGCATCCAGGGTCCCTTCGGGGGTGAAGGTGCCGAGGTGCAGCTCGTAGATCAGTCCGCCCGCGAGCTGCTTGCCCGTCCAGGCGGCGTCGTTCCACGCGTAGACCGAGGGGTCGAACCACGCCGATGCCTCGTGCACGCCGCCGGGCTGGCGCCGCGAGCGCGGGTCGGGACGAAAGTCGTCTCCGTCGCCGAGCACGAAGCCGTAGCGCTCCCCGTCGGCGAGATCGACCGGAGCGGTCCACCACCCGCCGGCATCCGCCGACATCTCCACGTCTTCGACGACGGTGTCGCCGCTGTCGTCGAGTCGGCGCAGTCGCACTCGGTCGGCCTTGGGTGCCCAGACGTCGATGCTCATGTGGGTTCTTCCTTCGCGTGAGGAGTCAGAAATTGTCGCTGAGACGAGCGCGAGGCGACAAGAAGTGACCCCTCACGCGCGGGGACGGGTCAGGAGATCAGCAAAGCGACCGGGTAGGTCGCGAGAAGGTCGGCGAGGCGGGTCGGACCGCCCTGGTACTGCTTGCCCGTGAGCGCGTCGATGACCAGCGTGTCGGGCAGCAGCAGCACCGTGTCGCGCCAGCCGCCCGCGGTGCGCAATCCGTGGGGCAGACGCGTCGCGACCGCGAACACCCCACCGCGATCGAACGCGACGACGTGATCGGATGCCACACCGGCGGCCTCGAGCGGACGGTAGACGTCGAGCGGCACGTCGTTCCGCACCCGGAGCGCGCGAGAAGTCACGAGCAGCTTCGCTGCCCCGGTCCCGTCGATGGGCGGGCGCACGGCATCCGTCCCGTCGATCGAGGCGAGCAGACGTCGACGCTCGGCGAAGTCGACCGGGCGACGGTTGTCGGGGTCGACCAGCGACTGCTCCCACAGCTCCGAGCCCTGGTAGACGTCGGGGACGCCCGGGCCCATGATCTGCAGCAGCTTGGCCGAGAGGCCGTTCGACCAGCCGTCGGCCGAGACCTCGTCGACGAACGCGCGCACGCGCTCGGCGGCGGGACCGGTGGCCGCATCGACCAGCGCGTGCATGCGCTCTTCGAAGGCCTCGTCCTGCTCCCACCAGCCGGTGACCTCCGACGCCTCGCGCGCGGCCTTCTCGGCGTAGGCGTGCAGGCGTTCGCGGTAGTCCGTGAGACCTTCGGGGGTGGATGCCGATGCCGGCCACGCCCCGACGATGGCCTGCCACAGCAGGGCGTCGAAGGGACCGTGCCCGGTCGAGGCGATGCCGCGGAACTCCTCGAGCCGCACGGCCCACTTCTCGGGGATCTCGGCGAGCACGGCGATGCGCGCACGCGTGTCCTCGCCGCGCTTGGTGTCGTGCGTCGAGAGGGTCGTCATCGCGGTCGGCCACGACGCGTGGCGCAGCGCCTGCGCGGTGTGGAAGCCGTGCACGTCGAGCGCGAACTGACCCGGATCGCCGCCCACCTCGGTGAGCGAACCGAGGCGCGTGTAGCGGTAGAACGCCGTGTCTTCGACGCCCTTCGCCATCACGGGCCCGGTCGTCTGCTGGAATCGCCACGCGATCTCGAGGTCGGTGTCGGAGAGCGCCGGCACGAGCTTCTCGATCACGTCGTCGAGCTCGGGGCGGCGGATCTCCGCCTCGCCCGCGGCGGCGTCGAGGTGCGCGCGGCCCGCGGGGAGGTAGGACCGGTAGACGGGGAAGCACGCGAGGATCTCGGCGAGGGCGTCCTGCAGCACCTCGGCCTCGAACTCCGTGCGTAGCGCCTCGGGAAGGCCGCGGACGATGCGGCGGATCTCTGACACCTGGATGGAGTCGGCGATCTTGCGCTTGGTGTCGTGGATGAGGTCGTGCCAGCCGGTCAGGGCGGGCAGGTCGCTCTCGGTGCGCAGTCGCGCATCGAGGGCGTCGAGCGGCACCTCGCCCGCGGGATCGGTGAGCACGCGGTCGATCTCGGCGAGCGCGTCGTACCCGGTCGTGCCGGCGGTCTTCCACCACGAGGGCAGGGCTTCGCCGTGCTCGAGGATCTTCTCGCCGAGCACGTAGCCGACCTCGTCGTCACTCGCGTCCCTCAGGGCGGCCGAGAGGCGGTCGAGGTACCCGCCGGGGTCGACGAGCCCGTCGGGGTGATCCACGCGCAGGCCGTCGGCCAGACCCTCGCGCACCCAGCGCAGGATCTCGGCGTGGGTCGCCTCGAACACCTCGGGCCGCTCGACGCGCACGCCCGCGAGCGTCGTCACGGCGAAGAAGCGGCGGTAGTTGAGGTCGGCCGCTTCGTCCTGCCAGAAGCGCAGCTCGAAGTTCTGCGCATCGAGCAGAGCCCGGATGCCGAGGTCCGACGACCCCGTTCCCGGGGCGACCGGAAACTCGTGGTCGTAGTAGCGGATCAGCCCGTCGGGGGCGTCGTCGGCCGGTGTCGGGTCGTACGAGATCTCATCGATCACCGCGTCGAGGTGATCGCCGAGCACGGGGACGCGCACCTTGCCGCCGCCGAACTCCCAGTCGATGTCGAACGCGTCGGCGTGCGCCGAGTCGCGCCCCTGGCGCAGGACGTCCCACCACCACGCGTTCGCGCGCGGCTCGGAGACGCCCATGTGGTTGGGCACGATGTCGATCAGGATGCCCAGATCCTTCGCGCGCGCCGCCTCGACGAAGCGCGAGAGACCCTCGGCACCGCCGCGGGCGGGGTCGACGCGCGTGACGTCGACGACGTCGTAGCCGTGGTCGGAGCCCGGGGTGGCCACGAGGATCGGCGAGAGGTACGCCCACGAGACCCCGAGGTCACGGAGGTAGTCCGTGACCTCGGCGGCGTCGTCGAGGGTGAACGATTCGCGGATCTGCAGGCGGTAGGTCGAAAGCGGATGCCGCATCTCGGTCACAGCTCCGGCTTGGGCGCCTGGCCGGGCAGGTCGTCGGTGCCGATGATCTGGATCTGCGCCGTGAGCGAGGCCGCGACCGAGTGGTCGACCTCGGGCTCGGGCAGGTGGTGCTCGCGCAGGACGATCAGCGACTTCGGCTCGAGCGGCAACGTCTCGCCGGGGTTGAGCGGCTCGGTGTTCGCGCGCTCGCCCGCGGTGTCGACGTAGGCGTCCCACTTGGGGGCGTACTCGAAGTCGGGTAGCCGGAAGTCGACCGTGTCGTCGCCCGCGTTGAACAGCACGAGGAAGTGGTCGTCGCTGATGGACTCGCCGCGGCGGTCGCGCTCGCGGATGCCCTGGCCGTTGAGGAAGATCCCCACCGCCAGGCCGAAGCCGTTGTCCCAGTCCTCGGGCTGCATGAGCGAGCCGTCGGGACGCAGCCACACCACGTCGGGGATGGGCGCACCCTCCTCCATCTTCACGGGGCGACCGTCGAAGAACCGGCTGCGGCGGAAGGTGGGGTGCTGCTTGCGCAGTCGCGCGAGCGCGGCGGTGAACTCGATCAGCGGGGTGTCGATGTTCGACCAGTCCACCCAGGTGATCTCGTTGTCCTGCGCGTAGCCGTTGTTGTTGCCGCCCTGCGTGCGACCGAGCTCGTCGCCGTGCAGCAGCATCGGCACACCCTGGCTCAGTAGCAGCGTCGCGATGAAGTTGCGCTGCTGCTGCGCACGGCGCTTGAGCACCTCGGGGTCGTCGGTGGGACCTTCGACGCCCATGTTGCTCGAGCGGTTGTGCGATTCGCCGTCGTTGTTGTCTTCGCCGTTGGCCTCGTTGTGCTTCTCGTTGTACGACACGAGGTCGCGCAGCGTGAAGCCGTCGTGGGCGGTGACGAAGTTGATGGATGCCACGGGGAAGCGACCGGAGTGCTCGTAAAGGTCGGCCGAGCCGGTGAGGCGCGAGGCGAACTCGCCCAGGGCCTGCGGCTCGCCGCGCCAGAAGTCACGGACGGTGTCGCGGTACTTGCCGTTCCACTCGGTCCACTGGGGCGGGAAGTTGCCGACCTGGTAGCCGCCGGGGCCCACGTCCCACGGCTCGGCGATGAGCTTGACCTGCGAGACGATCGGGTCCTGCTGCACGAGCTCGAAGAAGGCCGCGAGGCGGTCGACCTCATAGAACTCACGCGCGAGGGTCGAGGCGAGGTCGAAGCGGAAGCCGTCGACGTGCATCTCGAGCACCCAGTAGCGCAGCGAGTCCATGATCAGCTGCAGCGTGTGGGGGTTGCCCACGTTCATGCTGTTACCGGTGCCGGTGTAGTCGGTGTAGTACCGCTTGTCGTCGTCTTCGAGGCGGTAATACGCCTCGTTGTCGATGCCGCGCATCGACAGGGTCGGGCCCATGTGGTTGCCCTCGGCGGTGTGGTTGTAGACCACGTCGAGGATGACCTCGATGCCGGCGGCGTGCAGAGCCTTGACCATGGCCTTGAACTCCTGCACCTGCTGACCGTGGTCGCCGGTCGAGGAGTAGGTGTTCTGCGGGGCGAGGAACGCGATGGTGTTGTAGCCCCAGTAGTTCGACAGCCCCTTCTCTTCGAGGGTGGAGTCGTTGACGAACTGGTGCACCGGCATGAGCTCGATCGCGGTGATGCCGAGCTTCTTGAGGTGCTCGATGACGGCGGGGTGGGCGATGCCGGCGTAGGTGCCGCGCAGCTCCTCGGGCACGTCGGGGTGCAGCTGGGTGAGGCCGCGCACGTGGGCCTCGTAGATGAACGACTCGGCGTAGGGGATCTTCGGCTGACGGTCGCCCGACCAGTCGAAGAACGGGTTGATGACGACGCCCTTCATCATGTGGGCGGCGGAGTCCTCGTCGTTGAACGAGTCGGGGTCGCCGAACTCGTAGCTGAAGACCGCCTGCCCCCAGTCGACCTGGCCCTCGACGGCCTTCGCGTACGGGTCGAGGAGCAGCTTCGCGGGGTTGAAGCGCTTGCCGTTCGCGGGGTCGTACTCCCCGTGCACGCGGTAGCCGTAGCGCTGCCCCGGCTGGATGTTGGGGAGGTAGGCGTGCCAGACGAACGCGTCGACGTCGATCAGCTCGAAGCACGTCTCCGTTCCGTCTTCCTCGAAGAGGCAGAGCTCTACCTTCTCCGCTCCTTCACTGAACAGGGCGAAGTTCGTCCCGTTACCGTCGTAAGTGGCCCCGAGGGGATAACTGGATCCTGGCCATACCTGCTGCACGTCGCTCACGATAGACCAGCGTCGTTTCCGCGAACCTCCGTGGTCACGGCAGTTGACACCCACCCCACCCCCGACTATGCGTGCGGGTCTCTATGCGCGTTCGGGCGGATGCCGCAGCAGCTCGATGCGTTCCGCGAGATACCGGTCGAGGGGCATGAACCCTCCGGCGGCGCTCCACCGCACGAGGAGCTCGCCTCCGCGGATCGCCACGGGGGTGGACGACTCCCCCACCGCGTCCGGATCGATGGTGCGCCACTCGATGTGGATCGTCTCGCCCTCGGGGACTCCGCCCCGTGCGGCCGCGGCGGCGAGTTCGGCGCGACGGCGTTGCGATTCGGCGGCGAATCCGCGACGCACTTCCGCACGCGAGCGCACGATGTCGCCGGTCGCCAGCACAGCGTCGTCGGTCAGCAGCAGGACACCGAGATGCCAGGCCGTCCCGCGCGGCGCGATACGGGCCGAACGAGGGATGCCGAGCAGCCGGCGCCCCTCCTGCAGCTCGCCGAGACGTTCTCGCGGCGCCCCGGACAGACGCGCGCGCGCCTCGTCGAGCACCGCGGAGAGGGGTGAGTCGCTCATCGATCCGTTCCTTCGTCACGAGCGGCTTCGGCGCGCTCGACGGCTTCCGACGCCGCACGCACGGACTCGCGAGCCCGAGTCTGCTCATCCTGGCGCTGCATCAGCACCTCGTCGGCCGCGTCCGCCTCTTTCTCGGCGCGCGCGAGATCGGCTCGCAGGCCGTCCACGCGCTCTCGAGCGCGGGCGGCCCGTTCCGCCGCCGTATCCACACGCCGCCCGGCGGCGGTGCTCTCGCGCTCGGCGTCGGCTCTGGCCCGCTCCGCCTCACGGACGGCTCGTTCCGCGGCCTTCCGCGCGCGACGCGCGGCGAGGTCGTCGCGCGGGGCGGCAGCCTGCGGTATGGCCGCGGGAACGGAGCCGGCCACCGCCTCCGCGAGCGTTCCGTCGCCCATCTCGGCGAGGTCGATCGCCGAGGTCAAGCGCCCCGTCAGCACGGCCGCCGCGACCGTTTCGTCGACCACCGCGGCGTTCACGGTCTTCTCGACGGCGTCCGACATCGCCGCGCTCAGGGGGGTCCCGGCCTCGGCGGCGAGCTCACCCGCGCGGCGGGCGAGGGCGGCGACCAACTGTCGACGCTGCCGCCCCAGTCGCCCGAGCTCCGCGGCATCCAGGTCGTCCTGCGCTTCGTGCAGAGCGCGGGACAGCTCCACGGCCTCGCCGAGCTGACCGTCGCGTACGAGCAGGTTGACCGCCCACGCGGCGACCGTGGGCTTGCGCAGCTTGGCGATCCTCCGCCCCAGCGCCCCGCCCTCGGCGGCGCGGTCATTGCGGGCGGCGGTGAACCTCGCGGGCGGAAGAGCGAGAAGTTCGGCGGCGACCTCGTCCAGGCGGGCGTCGTCGTCGCTCATCGATCCATTGTGTCGCCCTCGTCAGAGCGAGACCACCCCGGGGTGCGCGCCGCGGATCTCGCGGTGCAAGCGCTCCATCCTCGTGTCGAGCTCGGCCGCGGTATCGGCGGCGTTCTTCAGCTCGGCGAGGAGGTCGTCGGGAACCAGCCGGTCGTACTTGTAATAGATCTTGT
This sequence comes from Microbacterium testaceum StLB037, assembly GCF_900104345.1. Taxonomy (GTDB): domain Bacteria; phylum Actinomycetota; class Actinomycetes; order Actinomycetales; family Microbacteriaceae; genus Microbacterium; species Microbacterium testaceum_A. The sequence goes on along the minus strand of NZ_FNJN01000006.1, from coordinate 40,491 downwards.
GCTCGAGACTCGCCCAGAAGTCCATGGCGATCGTCCGGAACTGCACCTCGACGGGCACGTCCACGCGGCCGGTCGACAGGAAGACGGGCACCTCCACGATCACGTGCAGACTCTTGTACCCGTTGGGCTTCGGGTGCGCGATGTAGTCCTTGACGTCGCGCACGGTGATGTCGTCCTGCCGCGTGAGCAGCTTCGAGAGCCGATAGGCGTCATCGATGAAGCTGCAGGTCACGCGGATGCCGGCGATGTCGGTGATCGACGCGCGAATGGAGTCGAAGTCGGTTTCGATGCCCTTGCGCCGCACCTTGTCGACCAGACTGTCCGGCGACTTCACACGACTCGAGACGTGCTCGATGGGGTTGTACGCGTGCATTTCCTGGAACTCTTCGCGCAGGATGGAAATCTTCGTCTCGACCTCGGCGAGCCCGAAGCGGTACTCCATCAGGAACCGCTGGAACTCGTCGCGCATCGCCCGCAGGGCCGCGCTCGAGACGGTGATCTGCTGTTCGTCCAGCGGGTCCGACATGGGGTCGACGCTAGCGAACACGACTACGAGGTCGCTGGGAGCGTCAGGTCCGGCGGGGTTCGATGCCGCCGGCACGCGGCAGCAACTCGCCGTCGACGACGTCGATGCCGATCAAGCCGTGGAACACCTCGGGCAGATCGTCCGGGTCGTTCCCCGATTCGGGGTTCCGAGGCATAGGGGGATTTGTCACGGCGCCCTCCTTCCGTGCAACACCCCCTACTGTGCCAGGAGCCGCCGCCACGCCCGGCGGTCTTGACACCTGGCATCCCGCCGCGTACCTGTGACGCCCCCTGGCGTATCGTGGGCCGCATGGGGACCATTCACTACGGCGGCAGCGGCACGACGGTGCACATCGAAGACCGCGCCCTGGCTCACCTGAAAGTCGTCATCTCGACGAAGCTGCGCCGCGGCGAGAGCTTCACGCTGTCGTGGCGGCACCGCGACGACGAGGAACGCGGCCGCAGCACGCTCTGGCTGCACCCCGCCATCCCGCTGCGCTTCGTCTTCGACGACAGCGAGCCGACGACGCTGAGCCGCGAGTGGATCGAGCGGCTGGCCGATTCGGCGAACTCCTCGGGCGGCATCATGCTCGTGCCCGAGGACATCACCCCGGCGGAGCAGACGGAGAAGAGCTAGCGCTCAGCCCTCTTCGACGAGGGCGTCTTCGCTGGGCTCGGGCGTGATCGCCAGGCCGTTGGGGCCCGAGGCCGCGAGCATGAGGTCTTCGACCCAGACGCGGTTGATGCGGGGCTGGCGGCTGCCGTAGAAGTGGAACTGGATCGGCACCGAGGGGTGCATCCAGAAGCTGCGACGACCGCTGCCGTCGCCGACCTCGACGTCGAACATGAACGACTCGGAGCGCCGAAGCTTGTTCATCACGACGATGCGCAAGTGCGCAAGCGTGCGGTCATCGATGTCGACCGCATTGGCAACGGTGTCGTAGATGAATCTGCCCATGCGACCGAGCCTATCCGAGGAACGCACCTTCAGCCGCTTTCCGGGATGCCACGTCGCGTCGCGCGAATCAACCCCGCCGGGGAGGCTCTCGGGGCCCGACTAGCGTACTCGTGTGGGAACGCTCTACTACGGCGACGTCGCGACGCCGATCGACATCGAGGATCGCGCTCTGGCTCACGTCAAGGTCGTCATCGCGACCAAGCTCCGCCGCGGCGAGAGCTTCACCTTGTCGTGGACGCACGGGCCCGACCAGGAGGTGGGACGCAGCACCGTGTGGCTGCACCCCTCGATTCCGCTGCGGTTCGTCTTCGACGAGCCCGAACCCGCGCTGCTCAGTCGCGCGTGGATCGAGGCGCTGGCCACCTCCGCGAACTCGTCGGGCGGTCTGCTGTTGGTCGACGAGCCGGAACTCCGCGGCTCCTGAATCAGTCCCGCGGGAGGCCCAGGATCTCGCGAGCCCCCTCTTCGACGGCGATGGGCACGACCAGGGGGCGCCCTGCCGAGAAGGCCTCCCATTCGCGCAGCACGACGGCTTCGATCCGCGACGGATCCTCGAGCGGATAGTCGGTCCTCAGGCGGGCGATGACGGCACGGAAAGAGGCGACCTCTATTCCGTCCACCTGATGGACGAGGTCGGCACCGGTCGCGGGGGAAACCGCGTCGCTTGCGCTCTCGTCCATGGACCCCATGCTCTCACGCCCGACCTGCGCGCTCGGCCGTCACGGCGGAGGGCGCGGGCGCGCTCGGCGCGTGCTCAGTGCGCGGCTACGGCGTCGACCGGGTGCGGGTCGACCTGGTCGACGGCATCCTGGAGCCGACCGAGGCAGGCGATCACCGCAGCGCTCTCTTCGGGGGTCATATCGACGACCGCCGCCATCATGCGCGTGTGCATCGACCCCAGAGTCGCGCGCACCTCTTCGTCGCTCACGGCCGTGGCCACGATGTAGATGCTCCGACGATCGGTCGGGTGCGGCACGCGAGTGACGTGACCGGTCTTCTCGAGGCGGTCCACGATCGCGGTCGTGGATGCCGTGGACACCCCGAGGTAACGGGTGAGCTCGCTCGGCGAGACCTGACGCTGCTGCCCCGCCGCTTTGATCAGGTAGCGAAGCACGAGCAGCTCGTTCTCGCCCATGGACATCGACTCGCGCGTGCGACGCCGCATGGCGACCTCGGCGGCGCGGTACACGCGGAAGGCTTGGAGGACTTCGACCGCTCGACGGCGGCGATCCTCTTCGCTCGCGCCGTACCAGTAGCGCGACTCGGACCCTGTTTCCACCAGGGCATCCTATGTCAGGCTCCGCGTCCAGCCCCCTGCCGGTGCACGGGAAGGACAGGTAGCATCTAACTAGAACGGCTATCTACTTGATTGGCGTGAAAGACAGTAGCTCACCGAGGAACGCGAGGAGGAGAGATGAAAGACGCGGCTTCCGCCGACGACGTCGTCAAGGCTCTCAACGACCTCACCGATTCCGGTGTCGCCTCCGAGCGCGCCGCGCTGCACTCCCTGGGCATCGGCCCGAACGACGCGAAGGTGCTGCGCTTCCTCCTCCAGCGCTCCGCCGACGACGAGCCGGTCACCCCTCGCATCCTCGCCTCGATGCTGAGCATCTCGTCGGCGGCCACGACGGCGCTGATCGACCGACTCGCCGACGCGGGGTGGGTGGAACGAGAGCCATACCCGGGTGATCGGCGCTCGATCGTCGTCCGCGAGACGATTCCCGCCGACTCCCCCGCCCGCCGCGTGCTGTCGGTGCGCAGCGCGTCGGCCGCCGCGGCCGCCGGGCGACTCGGCCCCGCCGAACGGCGGATCGTCGCCGACTTCCTCGACGACATCGCTCGCGGTGAGAAGCAGGACATCGACGACATGTCGGCAGACGAAGAGGCGCCCCGCGCGTCCTGACGAGCAGGAGCCGGGACGCCTCGAGGGTCACTCGGTGGAGCGACCGGTCTCGTTCTGCAGGCGATCGATCTGCTCCGACGCCTCCGCCTTCGTCAGGTCGGCGGGAATCTCCTCGCCGGCTTCACGGGCGAGGGTGTCGAGGTAGCTGCGCTGCGGGGCGGTCATGGGCTCGTCGCCGGTCACCCAGTCGGACGGGTCCTTCTCGGCGGGGTTGTCGCCCTCGCGGACGGCACCCAGGGTCTCTTCTTCGCGGGAGGTATCGCTCATGCAGGAAGGCTAGGCGGGGCCGACGACACCGGGGCCGGGATTGACAGGACGCTCAGCCGGGTAGGGCATTCTGGTCGGATGCCCGAGGACTCGCGACCCGCCGACGTCGACGTCGACACGCTCCGCCGGGGGCCCTCACAGACCCGGGTGACGCGTGTCTCGACGGGCTCGGGGACCGGGCGCCCGTTCGTCCTCATCGCCGGTATCGGCGTCGCGTCGACCTACTTCGAGTTCCTCGCACCACTGCTCGCCGAGAAGGGCGAGGTCTACGCCCTCGATCTCCCGGGTTTCGGCGGGGTCCCGGCATCCGGGGAATCCCCCACCGCCGCGTACTTCGCCGACCAGGTCGAGGGAGTGCTCGACCACTACGGTCTCGAGAATCCGGTACTCATCGGACACTCGATGGGGACGCAGGTGGTCACCGAGGTGCTGGCGCGGCGTCCCGACCTCTCGCACGCGGTGCTGGTGAGCCCCGTCGTCGACGAAGCGGAGTCCACCGCGATCATCCAGGGCGTGCGATTCGTCCAGTCGACGGTGCGGGAGTCGCTGCACATCGCCCTCCTGGCGGTCTCGGCATACCTCCTGTGCGGTTTCCTCTACTTCTTCGAAGCCCTGCCCCATATGTTGCGCTACCGCATCTCCGACCGCATCGGTGAGGGCCGGGCGACTCTGCTGCTCATCCGCGGCGAGTTCGATCGCCCCTCACCGCGCCGCCTGCACTCCCGCCTCGTCGCCCGCGCGCATCGCGCACGCCGGTGGGAGATCGAGGGAGCCGCGCACTGCGTCGTGAACAGCCACGCCGTGGGGGTGGCGCGTCTCGCCCTCCGGCACGCCGACGACGAGCTCCCCCCGAAAGGACGGATGCCGGCGGCCGAGGCCGCCGTGCCGCCCGCCACGCACTCCGACCTACGAATGGTGCTCGGCGCCATGTTGAGTCGCCTGGCGGAATGGATCAGCGCGGCCCGCCACGACGAGGACGGCGTCGAGCGGGCGAAAGCGCGTCATGCCCGCGTGCTGTGGGACGCCTACCGTCCGGGCCGCTGAGACGGCGCTAACCCGGGGAGCCCCCCGGGGCAACCCCCGCGACGACGGCGAGGCCGACGCGGAGCATGGAAGGGTGTCGACTCGCCCGCGCACCACCCGCTCATGACCGTTCCCGCCTCCCTCGACCCGCGCCGATGGTGGTCCGACGCTGTCACCGCCGATCGCCTGCTGCTCGCCGCCAAGACGGCCGCTGCCGCCGCTCTGGCGTGGTACCTCGCCCCTCTCGTGCCCTTCGCGCAGAGCGAGTACTCGTACTACGCCCCGCTCGGGGTCCTCGTGAGCATGTATCCGACGGTCGCGCGTTCCGCGTCGAGCGGCGCGCAGGCCGTGATCGGTCTCGCGCTCGGCATCGGGTTGGGACTGGGCAGCCTCGCCGTCGTGGGCACGGGTCTGCCCCGTATCGTCGCCGTCGCCCTCGTCATCTTGATCGGAGTACTGCTCGCGGGCGTGCGGGCCCTCGGCGTCGGGCGGGACTGGGTGGCGATCGCCGGTCTCTTCGTCCTGCTGCTCGGCGGCGCCGATCCCGACGGATACTCGGTGTCGTATCTGGTGACGATGGCTTTCGGTGTCGTGGTCGGCGTCGTGGTCAACCTCGTCGTGGTCCCGCCGCTGCGCGTCAAGAAGGCCGACGACCGGCTGAGCCGGCTGCGGGACGCGCTCGGCGAGGTCCTCCGTGCCATGTCGTCGTCGCTCGCGGGACGCTCCTTCGACCCCGAGGCCGCGGACCGGGCCGCCGCCGACCTCGAGGGGACCCTCGTCGAGGTGCGGGAGGAGGTCGATCTCGCCGACGAGAGTCGCCGATACAACCCGCGCGGGCGACGGTTGAAGACGCCGCGCGACCTGGGTCGGCGACGACTCGACGCCTTGACGGGCACGGCCGACGCGACCCGCGAGCTCGCAGCCGCTCTGGCGCGGCTCACCGCGGGCCCCGACGTCGACACCCGTCTGCCCGGCGACGCGCGACGCCTCCTCGCCGATGCGATCGAGACGGTGTCCCGCCTGGTCACCACGCCGCCCGAGCCGCAGGCGACCGCCGGCGAGCTCCGCGCGGCGGAGACCGCCCTGACCCGCTACACCGAGAGCCTGCGCTCCCTCGACGCGCAGGACGAACCGCTCGACGCGTGGGAGGCCGCCGTGAGTCTGCGCCGCGTCATCGCGGCGTGCGGACCGTTCTCGGATCCGGATGCCGACACCGCGGCGCGGTGACGTCCATCTCCGTCCGGATCAGCCCACGCGTCCGGTCACCGCATCCAGCGCGCGGTCGAGGGCGACGGCTGTCGCACTGCGCGCAGCCGCGGGGACCGCGGCGAGGAACCCGCCGACGAAGGTGTCCCCCAGACCGATCGTGGTGGGCTGCGCGGTGTCGACGACGTAGGCCGCAATCCCGACCGCTCCGCTGCGCTGCCGCGCGGCTTCGACGACCGCCGCACCGCCCGCATGACGGGGCGACCGGGCGGTGACCTCGAGATCGGCGGCGGTACAGGAGTCGCCGAGCCGGTAGCGCGTCGCCGCGGTGCGCACGGCGCTCTCGAGTCCCGCCGCGTGCCGGGCCGCCGAGGGGCCGACCGCGATCGCCCAGAAGGTCGTGTGCACGACCAGCGTCCGCGCCGGAATGAGCTCGTGCACCTCGACGAGGGCGGCGACGACGTCGTCGGGCGAGAGCAGGTCGACGGGTCGCCCCAGGTACTCCTGCAGCTCGTCCTCGTTCATGCCGTACACGTCGATGCGCTCGAGGAGCCGCGCGCGCACCCGGGCGGCGAGCTCGCGGTGGTAGAAGCCCGCGTCCTCGTAGTAGACGAGAGCATCGGCGGGCAGGCGTCTCATCGCCGAGACGAGATCGTCGAGCCGGGCCTCGAGCAGGTCGGCATCCTGCATCGTGTTGAACCCCGAGACGAGGAACGCCGCAGCCCCCTCGAGGGCGTCGCCCAGATCGGGGGCGATGGCCATCTCGCGGTTGGGGGCGTCGTTGGCGAAGATCAGGCGGTTCGACGCAGGCGCCGTCACCGCCCCGTCGACGAGGCGCACCGTGGTGCCCGCGGGATACTGCACGATGAGGTGCGGATCGAGGGTGTCTCGCGTGGCCGACGAGACGATGCTCATCGAGGCCGGAAGCAGGCGCCGCACGGTGTCGTCGATGCTCACGAGGTGCTGCACGGTGGGCACGCCGATGCGATCGAGGGCGATGCCCGCCCGCACCCCGGTCCCGCCGAGGGTGATGGTCTTGTCGAAGTGCGCCGCGAAGGTCTCGACGATCTCCGATGACAGCACGAAGCGCTCGCCTCCCCCGCCCGTGGCGAGGAAGGCGAGCACCGTGACGACGAGCGCGCGCTCGTCGATGATCGGCGTCGTGGTGGTCAACTCGTCGAGACGGATGCCGTGCTGCGCAGCCAGGGCCGTGAGCACCTCGGCATCCCACCGGATCTCGTAGTCGACGGTGCCGCCGAGTCCGAGGACGAGGTCTTCCGCCATGTCGTCGATCACCGTCCGATCAGTAGAGGTCGGCCTTGCCGGCGGCGCCGAACAGGTCGATCTTCTCAGCGGCCGTGACCTTCATCGCCGCGATGCACTCGGGCTGGATGGCGTTGGGCTCGCGCAGACGACGATCGGTGCCGAGCACCTCGCGCATGCGGTCGTGGTACGCCACCTTGATGTCGCTCGAGATGTTGATCTTGTTGATGCCGAGCGACACCGCGCGGGCGAGCTCGGCGTCGGGGTTGCTCGAGCCGCCGTGCAGCACGAGCGGGATGCCGACGGCCGCCTTGATCTGCTCGAGCAGGTCGTGGCGCAGCTCGGGGTTCTTCTCGGCCGGGTAGAGCCCGTGCGAGGTGCCGATGGCGATGGCGAGGCTGTCGACCCCGGTCTGCTCGACGAAGCGCACCGCGTCGTCGACGTTGGTGTAGATGATCTCGGCCGCGCCCGACTCTCCGTAGCTGTCGTTCGCGCCGATGGTTCCGAGCTCCCCCTCGACCTGCACGCCGACGGCGTGGGCGGCCTCGACGACCTTGCGGGTGAGCGCCACGTTCTGCTCGAACGGCTCGAGCGAGGCGTCGATCATGACCGAGGTGAAGCCGGCCTTGATCGCGGTGATGATCTGCTCGTACGTTCCTCCGTGGTCCCAGTGGATGGCCACGGGCACGCTCGAGCGGTGCGCGCGGGCGTGCATCGCCGGGATCAGGTCGGTGGTGATGTGCGAGACCTCGTCGGGGTGGATGGCGATGATGACCGGAGCGTTCTTCTCCTCGCTGATGTCCATGATCCCGGTGAACATCGCCCAGTCGCTGATGTTGAAGGCCGGGATGGCGAAGCTGTGGGCGTTGGCGACGTCGAGGATGGACTTGCCGGTGTAAAGCACGGATGACTCCTTGTTCGGGGTTGGGTAGGCGGCGGTCAGCTCTTCACCGAGCCGGCCGTGAGGCCGCTGATGAAGAAGCGTTGGAAGAAGAGGAAGAGCACCAGCACCGGGATCGAGCCGAGGATGCTCATCGCCATGATCTGGTTCCACTCGTAGGAGTGCTGGCCCATGAGCAACTGGATGCCGATGGGCACCGTGCGCATGTCGATGGTGCGCGTGAGGGTCAGGGCGAAGAGGAACTCGTTCCACGCGATCATGAACGTGTAGATGCCCACCGAGACGATGCCCGGGATCGAGATCGGCACGAGCACGCGCCACAGGGCCGTGAAGGAGCCGGCGCCGTCGACGCGCACCGCCTCGTCGAGCTCCTTCGGGAGGGTGTTGAAGTACCCGGTCATCATGATGATCGCGTAGGGCAGCGTGAACACCATGTACGTGAAGATCAGGCCCGGATAGGTGTTGTAGAGGCCGAGCCCGACCATCAGGCCGAAGTACGGGATGAGCAGCGTGATGGGCGGGACCGCCTGGACGCTGACGATGATGACGTTGACGATCCGCTTGCCGCGAAACTCGAAGCGGCTGAACGCGTAGGCGGCCTGGATCGCGACCAGGAGCGTCAGGATCGTCACCGCCCCCGCCACGACGTAGCTGTTGATGAAGAACCGCACCGTCTCGGGGTTGGTGAAGATCGAGATGTAGGCGTCGAACGAGAACGTGTCGGTGATCAGCCGCGGCGGCAGCTCGAAGATCTGCGTGTTCGACTTGAACGAGCTCGACAGCATCCACAGCACGGGACCTGCGGCGAACACCGCGCCGATGAGCAGGCCGACAAGCACGCCGGCTTGGGCGAAGCGACGGCGCGTGGCCGTGCGGGTGGCGCGCGGGCGCGCGGGGGTGGTCAGGGCCATGGTCAGTCCCTCGCCTTCTGGTGGCGGACGTAGAGCACCGCGACGATCATCGACATCGCCAGGACCAGCACCGCCGAGGTGGAGGCCATCGAGAAGTCGTACTTCGCGAACGCGAGCTTGTAGGTGAAGGTGCTGAGCATCTCGGTGACGTCGATCGGACCGCCGCCCGTGGTCAGCCAGATGAGCGCGAACTGCTGGGAGGTCCAGATCAGGTCGAGCAGCACGAGGCTGACGATGATCGGGCGCAGCTGCGGAACGGTGACGTTCCAGAACCGTTGGACGGGGCTGGCGCCGTCGACGGTGGCGGCCTCGTACAGATCGCTCGGAATGCCCTGGAGACCCGCGAGCAGGCTCACCATGAAGAAGGGGTAGCCGGCCCAGATGTTGATGAAGGTGACGGTGCCGAGAGCGAGCTGCGGCGAGGCGAGCCACTCGATGTTCGTGTTCAGCAGGAAGTTGACGATGCCGTTGGGGGCGAGCAGCATGCGCCACAGCACCGCGATCACGGCCACCGTGAACAGCCACGGCAGGACGTAGAGGCCGCGGAAGATCGCCCGGGGGACGGCGCCGATCAGTCGGCTGTTCAGCAGCAGGGCGAACGACAGCCCGAGCACGAGGTGCGCGGCGACGCTGGTGAGGGTGAAGAAGAGGGTGTTGCCGGTGGCCTTCCAGAAGCCCGGGTCGGTGAGGATCGCGACGTAGTTGTCGACCCCCACCAGGTCGGGGCTCTTGTTCAGGATCACGTTGTCCTGGAAGGAGTACCCGATCACCATGACGATCGGGACGATCATCAGGACGAAGAGAAGGATGAGGGTCGGCGAGAGGAAGACGTATGCCTCGCCGGCCTTGCGGAGCTGCCGGGTGCGGCGCGAGGCGGGCCGTCCGGTGACGATCAGCTCGGTATCGGGGGGTGTGAGGGTGCGCATGGTCATGAGGTGCGGCTTTCGCTGAGCGGGATGCCGCACCGCGAGCGGTGGCGGTGCGGCATCCCGGTTCGGGGTCGGATCAGAACTCCGACGTCCATTCGTCCTGCGTCTTCTTGAGGGCGTCGCCCATCGACTCCTGGCCGTCGAGCGCCGACTGGAACTCCGTGCCGAACTGGCGCATCAGTTCCTCTGCGACGGGCAGACCGGTGAACTCGTTCGCCGGGTAGCCCTTCTTGTAGATGTCGAAGGCGGTCTTGAACAACGCGTCGTCTTCGACGAAGGTCGGCACGCTCTCGGTGTTGCCCGGGAAGGCCTTGGCCATGGTCGACAGCTCGCTGTTGACGTCCTTGCCCATCAGGAACTGCACCAGCTTGAAAGCGGCGTCCTTGTGCTCGGAGTTCTCGGCGACGCCGATGCCCCACGAGGCGTAGGGGATCCCGCGCTCGCCGGTGAACCCGTCCTTGGCGGGGATCGCCGAGATCGAGAAGGTGAGATCCGGGTTGGACTGACGGATGAGGTTGATGTGCGCGAGCGAGTCGATCATCATGCCGACGCGACCGTTGGTGAACTCCTCGACCTTGTCCTGCTCCTTCATCGTGAAGGAACCCGGGGCGATGACCTTGTCATCCCACATTTGCTGGATGAAGTCGGTGGCCGAGGACACGTCACTGTTGGTCAGATCGGGCTGGCCGTCCTTGAGCATCGAGCCGCCCGAGGCCCAGACCCACGACATGACGTCGTTCTGCACGCCGTTGGGGGCTTCGAGCGACAACGGGAGCACCCAGCCCGACACGTCGCCGCCGAGGGCCGTGATCTTCTTGGCCGCGTCGGCGAACTCGGTCCGCGTCGACGGCGGGGCCGACACTCCGGCCCGGGCGAGCAGGCCGTCGTTCGTGAACATGGGGTAGACGAAATTGACCACCGGGATCATGTACGTGCTGCCGTCGACCTTGATCTGGCTGGCGAGCTGGCTCTCGTCGTAGCCGGAGTCGCTCATGAGCTTCGAGAGGTCGGCGATGACGCCCTGCTTGGCGAAGTCGCTGACCCATGCGCCGTCGAGGCCGACGACGTCGGGCATCGTGCCCGATGCCGCCCCGGCGAACAGCTGTTCCTTGGTCGAGGCGTAGGGTCCGCTCACCAAGTCGACCTTGATGCCCGGGTTCTCTTTTTCGAACTGATCCATGAGCCCGCGGAACTGTCCGTCTCCCAGCTCGGGCTCCCACCACTGGGCGAACTCGATCGTGACGTTCCCGTCGGAGGACGTGCCCGAGCTGTTCGACGAGCACCCCGCCATCGCCAGGAGGGTCGTGGCCGCTGCTGCGACACCGACGAGCTTGATGGCGTTCCGACGCCGGCGCCCGCTGTTGTCCATCGTTTCTCCTCGTTGAGATCTGCCGCATTTCGCGCCGTTCTGCGCGTTCTTGCGTCTTTCAGCACGAGTATGCGCTTCGTTGCCGGGTCTCGCAAGAGTTCGATGCACATTCGTGATTATTCGAGCGCATAGCGGCGCGGCTGGCAGCAAAAAGCGCGGAACCCGTGCCGTTCTTTGCGGCTTTTCCACAAAATCTGAGGACGGGCGAACGCCGCTGTGCTAGAGATGACGGCATGGACGCATCCACAGCCACGGTCAAGCGGCGCCTCCCGGCCGGGCGCAAGGCCGAGCTCGCGGCGTACGTCGCCGAATCAGGTCAGGTGACCGTCGTCGACCTCGCCTCGCACTTCGGCGTCTCGATCGACACCGTCCGCCGCGACCTCGACCAGCTCGATCGCGAGGGGATCGTCGTCCGCACCCACGGCGGCGCCGTGAGCGCGATGTCGGTACCCGGTCGCGATCGCGGACTCGACGTGCGGCTACAGATGCAGATCTCCGAGAAGGAGCGCATCGCCGCCCTGGCCGCCGACCTCGTCGAAGACGGATCGGTGCTGATGCTCAACGCCGGGACCACGACGCTCGCGGTCGCCCGTGCCCTGCGCAACCACCGCAACCTGACGATCGCGACGAACAACCTGCGCATCCCCGCCGAGATCTCGCCCAGCGTCTTCCGCGATCTCTACATCTTCGGCGGCGCCGTCCGCACCATCACCCAGGCGACCACGGGGCCGGTGACCCTGGCGATGAACTCCCACACACCCGAAGTCGATATCCGCTGCGACTACGCGCTCATCGCCGTCGGCGCCGTCGACGGATCGGGCTTCTCGACGAGCAACCTCGGCGACGCCACCATGATGAGCGAGATGATCCAGCGTGCGGATCGCACCGCCATCCTCGCCGACTCCTCGAAGCTCGACCGCCGCCTCTTCGCGCAGGTCGCCCCGCTCGAGAAAGCCGACTACCTCATCACCGACGCCGAGCCCTCTGCCGAGCTGGCGGCCGCCCTCGCCGACGCCGGAGTGACCGTCCTGACCCCCTGATCAGGACGCGTGCAGGGGTTACGCGAAGGAGCTCGTCGGACCCCGACGCGGTCTGCGCGGCGTTCACCTCGCAACAGGGGGCGAGGCCGCACCCGGCCTCGCCCCCTTCCGTCAGGCGACCACGCGCTCCGGCGCGGGTGCCTCGTCGTCGAACTCCACCTCGGGCGGGCGGCGGCGGAACCCCCGGGTCAGCACCGCGAGCCACACGATGCCCACGCCGATCCACACGAGACCGACCGTGAGCGCCAGCGCCGACAGGCTGAACCACAACCAGGCGGTGAGCGCGAAGCCGAGGGCGGGCAGCACGCCGAAGCGCAGCACGGCCGCTGCTCCCCGACGACGTTCGTCGAGAAACATACAGCGTAGGTTTAAAGAACGCTACGGCTTCACCGTCATCGGCCGGACGAGTTTCGTCAGGTCGTCACCGAGGTCTTACACGCCCGAAACACGCACCATCGCGTAGCGTGGGCAGACCCGACCGAAAGGCTCCGCCGTGGCCCGGCCGTCCCAGCCCAAGCTCTCGCGCGAGGGGATCGCCCGCGCCGCCCTCGCCCTCGTCGACCGCGACGGGACCGACGGCGCGAGCATCCGCCGGGTCGCCGACCGCCTCAAGGTGCACCCGACCTCGCTCTACAACCACGTCCCCAACCTCGCCGCGCTCATCGAGGACGTGCGAGCGCTGGTCTCCTCGCGCATCGACTCGTCGTTCCTGCGGGAGCGCGAATGGGAGGAGGGGCTGGCGCTGTGGGCCCGGTCGTACCGCGACGCCTTCCGCCGGCATCCGAAGACGATCCCCCTGCTCATGTCGCACAGCTCGTCGACGCCGCTACTGATGTCGCAGTACGAGGACTTCGCCATCGCCGCGGAGCGTGCCGGGTGGACGAGCGACGACATCCTGCCCCTGCTCACTGCGTTCGAATCGTTCATCCTCGGCAGCGTGCTCGACATGAGCGGCCCGTCGGTGATGTTCGATCCCACCGGGCAGGAGGCGGACGTGCCGCGCTTCGCCGCGGCCTACGCCACTCTCGAGCACCACGACCCGGCCGATCCGGTCGCCACGCGGGCATTCGAACTCGGCCTCTCGCTGCTGATCGCGGGAGCGCGCCCCCGCCCTGCCGCGTGAGCCCGACTCACATGCGCGCGTAGCGCGCGCGAGCGAAGCAGAACAGGCCGTACACGACGAGCCCGGCGCCCACGAGCCAGAGCACGATCTGACCGAAGGGCAGCCCCGCCAGCGAGCGCAGCGCCGCGTCGAGCCCGCCGGCCGCGTTCGGGTCGTGCGCGAACGCCGCGACCAGGAAGAGGATCCCCGCGACGCCCACCGCGATGCCCTTGGCGATGTAGCCCACCATGCCGAAGGTCCGGATGCCGCGTCCCGCCGTCCCGCCGGGGCTCGAGATGTTCTTCATGAACGCCTTTGTGACGCCGCGGACGACGAAGGCGACACCGATGACGGCCACCGCCAGGCCGATGATCACGAGGAGCACGACTCCGGCGGGCGTCGCCATCAGCTGGGCGCTCAGGGTGCGCGTCTGCTCCCCCGAGTCGGAGCGGCCGCCCGAGACGACGGTGAAAGCGGTGACGGCGATCGCGCCGTAGGCGACGGCGGTCCCCACGTCCTTGGCGCGGTGCGCCCAGCGCTTCTTGGCGTCGGGGCCGCGCTCGGCGACGGCTTCGGCGACCTGCCAGACGGCGAGGGCGGCGAGGCCGATCACGATGACCCACAGCAGCAGCATCCCCGCGGGAGCCTGCGCGACCTGCCCCAGCGCCCCGCTCTGGTCGGCGCTCTCACCGCCGCTGCCGGTCGCGATCGAGATCGCGATCACCCCGATGAGCAGGTGCAGCAGGCCCAGCACCACGTAGCCGATGCGCGCCGCCACGCGGAACGCGGTGGAGTCCTGCGCTTTGTCAGCGGCGGCGGAAGCGGAGGCGGAGGCGGAAGTCATCCGGGCACGATAGCGCTCACGCGGCCGCGTCGACCACCCGTTGCGCGCGACGCACTCGCCACACTTCGACGAGAGCCCACACCAACGTCGACACGGCCACGCCCTCCAGGAACCCCGCGGTCACATCGGAGAGCCAGTGCGCGTGGAGGTACGTGCGACTCCACATCATCAGCAGCACCCACACCGCACCGGCCGCCCAGACCCACCCGCGGCGCAGGATGAGAGCCAGGGTGATCGCGATGGTGGTCGCCACGGCGGTGTGCCCCGAGGGGAACGAGGTCGCTTGGGTCTCGGCGAGAGAATCGGACGGTCGGGCGCGGGCGATCACGGACGCGAGCGGAGCGCCGATGAGCACGACGAGCGCGATCGCCCCCGCGACATTGGAGGCATCCCACGGCCGCTTGACCAGGAGGAAGACGATCGTGGTCGAGATGCCGATCACGATCATGCCGATCGTGCCGCCGACGGTGGCCGGGATCCACGCGACGATCACCGCCACGGGGTTCGCCAGCGCGGCCATCGCGTCGTCCCACCACTGGTCGAAGGCCAACGGAGCGCCGCCGTCGAGGTCCACGGCCACGCGCAGCGCCACGAACAGCACCGTCGCGACCAGGCCCACGATCAGGGCGACGGGGCGACGCGCGTCGACCCTCGGTCGATCGGGCAGGATCGCTGGTTGGTCGGTGGTGGCATCCATTCGGGAATCGTGTCAGGTCGGGACACTCGAACGGTAGCCATTGCCGACCGGGCCGAGAGCACTCCGCTGGACGCCCCGACCCGTCGACGGGTTCGCCCGTCAGGCCCCGCGTTCCTCGTTGATGGAGTTCGCCCCGTCGACGACGAGCAGCTGGCCCGTGATGTACGACGCCTCGCGGCTCGCGAGGAACGCCACGGCCGCGGCGACTTCGGTCGGGGTTCCCGATCGGCCGACCGGAGTGGCGGCTCCCATCGCGATCTCGTGCGCGCTCGACGACGACGTCGCGATCCATCCGGGCGTCACCGCGTTGACGGTGATGCCCGCCGCCGCGACATCGACGGCCGCGCCACGGGTCAGCCCGAGCATGCCGGCTTTGGCCGCGTGGTAGGCGACATCGCCGGTGTAGGCCATGACGGGACCCGAGATGGATGCCACGTTGACCACGCGACCGTATCCGGCGGCCCGCATGCCGGGCACGACCGCCCGGGTCATGCGCAGAGCCGTGGTGAGGTTGCGGTCCAGGGACATGGCCCACTGGTCGAGGGTGATGTCGTCGATCGCAGCCGGCGAATCGGCCGTCGACACCGAGGTCATGCCGGCGTTGTTGACGAGGACGGTCGGTTCGCCGAACGCCTGACGCGCCGCATCGAGGACCACCTCCACTCCGCGCGGATCCGTCAGGTCGGCCGCGACGCCGCGGGCGTCGACCCCGGCGCCGCGCAGCTCGGCCACGCGCTCCTGGATGCGGTCGGTGGTGGACGTCACGATCACCCGCATGCCGGCGCGCCCGAGGGCGAGCGCGGTCGCCGCGCCGATCCCCTCGGCGCTTCCGGCCCCGGTCACGATGGCGATGTCTGTCGGTTCGGGCATGGCGCTTCTCTCTCCGGGTGAGGACGAGGCGGTCCGACGAGAGGGCGGCCTCGCGACATCTTGTCACGAATATAGTGAATGTGCTTCACTATCTCGCGTGCGGCTCAGTGGGGCCGCGCCGAGGCGATGAGCATGTCGAGCCCCCGCTCGAAGGCCCGGGTGGCCACGGGGTCGTCGGGGTCTTCGTCGGCCAGGGTCGCGAAGGCGTTGGAGAAGCGCGGGAACGCCTCCTCCTGCCCCGTGGGGTCGAAGACGACGGAGGGACCCGACATGTCGAGGACGCTGCCGAGGATGAACGACTCGAAGGCGGTCAGCAGCGGGATCACGTCTCGCGGCGCCCAGCCGGCGGCCTCTGCCGCGGCCGCGAAGTCCTCGTACTGCGAAAGGAGCACGGGCGCGGACGCGCGTTCCGTCATCAGCAGGGGCACCACGCGCGCGTGCCGCGCGAAGGCCCGCCGATACGAACGACCCCAGGCCCGCAGCGCCTCCTCCCAGGGAAGTTCCCGCAGCGGCTTCGAGTCGATGTGCGCCGAGACGAGCGCGCGGACGTCTTCGACCATGGCCGCACGGTTGGGGACGTGGTTGTACAGCGAGGCGGGATTGACACCGAGGCGCGCGGCGACACGGCGGACGCTGGCGCCGTCGGGGCCGTGTCGGTCGACGAGCGCGAGGGCCGTCCGCGCGATGAGGTCACGGCTCAGCAGTGGCGTATGCGGTCTGGCGATGACGGCCTCCCCCTTCGGTGCGAGCCGTGGGTCCACGGTCTCACGAACTCACTCTCGCACACCTAAAACAAACGGTGTATGTTTACCGCCATGACCACCGAGGCCCTCACCGTCGTCGACGCCGACATCGACCGCCTGCGTGCAGCACTCGAAGCCGGCGAGCTCACCAGCGTCGAGCTCGTGGCCCGCTACCTCAACCGCATCGCGGCGTACGACCGCGCCGGCATCCGGCTCAACAGCGTGCCCGTGCTCGACCCCCGCGCGTTCGCCGCGGCCCGCGCCTCCGACCTGCGTCGCGCACAGGGGCGCACGCTCGGCCCCCTCGACGGCATCCCCTTCACCGCAAAGGACAGCTACCGCGTCGAGGGCCTGCCCGTGGCATCCGGGTCTCCGGCCTTCCGCCACCTGATCGCCGGCGACGACGCCTTCGCCGTCGAGCGCCTGCGCGCAGCGGGCGCCGTATTCCTGGGGCTCACCAACATGCCGCCCATGGCGGCCGGCGGCATGCAGCGCGGGGTGTACGGCCGGGCCGAGTCCCCCTACAACGGCGACTACCTGGCATCCGCCTTCGGCTCGGGCTCGTCCAACGGATCGGGCACCGCCACCGCGGCGAGCTTCTGCGCGTTCGGGCTCGGCGAAGAGACGTGGTCGTCGGGCCGCGCCCCCGCCTCGCACAACGCCCTCGTGGCCTACACGCCCTCGCGCGGGGTGATCTCGGTACGCGGCAACTGGCCACTCGTCCCGACGATGGACGTCGTCGTCCCCCACACGCGGTCGGTCGGCGACCTGCAGCACGTACTCGACGCGGTCGTCGCCGACGACGCCGAGACCGAGGGCGACCTCTGGCGCACGCAGCCGTTCATCGACCTCCCGCGCCCGTCCGAGGTGCGTCCCGCATCGTTCGCCGCGCTCGAGCCGCTGCCGCTCGCGGGGCTGCGCCTCGCCGTACCGCGCATCTACGTCAACGGCGACCCCGACAACGCCTCGCCCATCGTCACGCGCGACAGCGTGATCGCTCTCTGGAACGACCTGCGCGCCGACCTCGAGGCCGCCGGCGCCGAGGTCGTCGAGACGGACTTCCCCGCGGTCGACCGCTACGAGAAGCTGCACGCGGGCGACGAGGACTTCCTCGACCGCGGGTTCGTCACGCGTGCCTTCCTCGACGACGAGGTCGGCGACCTGGCGGTCTGGGCGATGGACACCTTCCTGCGCACTAACGGCGACGCGAACCTGCCCCGCCTCGCCGACGCCGAGGCGGCCCTGATCTTCCCCCACCCTCCGGGTGCGCTCCCCGACCGCTACGGCATCTGGCACTACGACATCTCGTACGACATCGGCGAGTACGTCGCCCGCGCGCAGGAGTGGGAGCCCGACTGGAAAGACGTGGCGAGCCTCGAGACGGGCCTCCGCGGTCTCGAGCACACGCGCCGCGTCGACTTCGAGGAGTGGATGGATGCCGAAGGCCTCGACGCCGTGATCTTCCCCACGCAGTCCGACGTCGGTCCCGCCGACGCCGACGTGAACCCGGCCTCGGCCGACATCGCGTGGCGCAACGGCGTGTGGGTCTCCAACGGCAACCTGGTTCCCCGCCACCTCGGCATCCCCACCGTCACGGTGCCGATGGGGACGATGGCCGACACCGGGATGCCGGTGGGCCTGACCCTCGCCGGTCCCGCCTACAGCGACACGCGCCTCGTGCAGCTGGCCCAGGCGATCACCGCCCTCGGCGAGCGCCGCACGACGCCTCCGCGCACCCCCGCCCTGCCGGATGAGGCGGCCTTCGCCGAGCCCCGCCCCGCGGCCGAGGGCGAGCTGTCGGTCACCGTCGACGAGGTCTCGCGCGACGGCGAGCGCGTGACCGTCTCGGCCACCGTCAGCGGAGGCGTCGCGGTCGATCACGCCCTCTTCGTCGACGGCGTGCGCGTTCCCGCGCGACTCGAGAACGGCCGAGTCACCGCCGAGGTCGCCCCCGCGCCATCCGGCGAGCCCGTGAGCGAGTGGATCGCCCCCTACGGCCCGCTGATCGTCATCGTCGTGCGCGATGCCGCGGGTGCCGTCGCGGGCGCCGTCGCCACGGCATCCGACTCTCCCCTGTGACACCCGAATCACCCGAGGAACACACCGTGACCGAGACCGCTCCGACCCCCGTCTTCGACTACTTCAGCCAGGTCGACCTGCCCACCCCGACGCTCTCCGACGACGAGGTGCAGCGTCTGTTCGCCGACACGTTCGGCGTCGAGATCGACGTGCAGGCGCTCGGCAGCCAGCAGGACCAGAACTTCCGCGTCTTCGCCCGGGGCTCCACCGAGCCCCTCGGAGTGCTCAAGCTCAGCAACCCCGTCTTCAGCGAGGCCGAGATCGAGATGCAGGATGCCGCGGCGGCTCTCGTCGCCGAGCGGAGCCCCCACGTGCGCATCCCGCGCATCGTCGAGGGGCCGCGCGGCGCGATGTCGACGTGGTGGGAGTCGAGCCAGGGCCGCATCCACGCGCGCGTGATCGAGAACATCGCCGGGCGCACGCTCATGGGCTCGGGCTACCTCTCCCCCGCCGTCGTCGAGGGGATGGGCGCCCTGTCGGGGGCGGTGAGCCTGTCGCTCGCCGACTTCACCCACCCCGCGAGCGGCCGGGTGCTGCAATGGGACCTCCGCCACGCCGGGCGCGTCATCGACACCCTGCTCCCCCTCGAACCGGATGCCGAGGTGCGAGACGTCGTGCAGCGCGCCGCCGACGCCGCCCGCGCGGCCCTCGCCCCCGTGCAGGACGCCCTGCCCGTGCAGGCCGGACACTTCGACGTCACCGACGACAACGTGCTGCGCGCCCCCGGAGAGACGGTGCCCGACGCGGTCATCGACTTCGGCGACGTGTGCGCGTCGTGGCGCGTGGGCGAGATCGCCGTGACCGTGTCGTCGGTGCTGCATCACGACGGCGCGACACCCGAGAGCGCTTTTCCCGCCATCCGCGCCTTCGACCGCATCCGCGACCTCACCGACGACGAGATCACCGCCCTCTGGCCGCTCGTCATGCTGCGCGGCGCGGTCCTCGTGCTGAGCGGGCGCGCGCAGGTGCGCCTCGACGACGCGAACGCCTACGCCACCGTCGCGCTCGACCGCGAGTTCCGGATCCTGGTGCAGGCGGCATCCGTTCCGATCCCCGTGATCACCGCCGCGACCCGGGCGGCGCTGGGGCGTGCCCGCGCCGAAGCGCCCGCGTGGACCGGCACCTCGGTGCTGTCGCTCGGCCGCCACGTCGAGCTCGACGCCTCGACGGAGTCACCGCTGAACGACGCGGGCGCCTGGCTCGACGCCGCCACCCTCGACGACGCGGCTCTCGCCGCCCTCGACGCGGGCGCCGACGTCGTGACCGTGCCCGCGTGGCGCGCGCGGTTGACCGGAACGACGGACCCGCTTCCCTCGACGCCCGAGACCGTGCCGACCGACGTGCTCGTGTGGCTCGCGTCACCGGTCACCCTCGATCGGAGCGAGCGCAACGAGCACGGGTGGCAGATCGTGACGACGGATGCCGGGACCCTGGCGATCGGCGGAGTGCCCGCCGACGCGGCATCCGGAACCCTTCCGGCGCGTACCCGTCTGTCGATGCGCCGCTCGCTCGGCGGACTCGTCCCCCCGACGCGCACCACGCCCGCCCTCGCCGCCGCCTGGCGCGAGGTGGCCGGCGACCCCGGCGCCGTGATCGGCGCGCCCGCCGCGGCCCCGGTCGACGACCACGTGCTCGAGCGACGCCGCGAGGTGCTCGCCGAGGTGCAGGAGCACTACTACGCGACCCCTCCCCGCATCGAGCGCGGGTGGCGCGAACACCTGATCGACGTGAACGGCCGGGTCTACCTCGACATGGTCAACAACGTCGCCTCGGTCGGCCACGCGCACCCCCGAGTGGTCGAAGCGGGCTCCCGCCAGATGCACCTGCTGAACACCAACTCGCGCTTCCATTACCGCGCGATCACCGACTTCGCCGACCGGATCGTGGCGACCCTCCCCGACGGCTTCGACACCGTGTTCTTCGTCAACTCCGGCTCCGAGGCCACCGACCTCGCGATCCGGCTCGCGATGGCGGCGACGGGCCGCCCCGACATCGTCGCGATGCGCGAGGCGTACCACGGGTGGACCTACGCGAGCGATGCCGTCTCCACCTCGATCGCCGACAACCCCTTCGCCCTCGAGACGCGTCCCGACTGGGTGCACACCGTCGACGCGGCGAACTCTTACCGGGGGAAGCACCGGGGGGCGGATGCCGGGAAGTACGCGCCCGAGGCCGTCGCGGTCATCGACGAGCTCGCGGCATCCGGTCGCCCTCCGGCGGGGATGATCGCCGAGACATACTTCGGCAACGCGGGCGGGGTCGCTCTTCCCGACGGCTACCTCACCGAGGTGTACGCCGCGATCCGCCGCCACGGCGGGCTCGCGATCGCCGACGAGGTGCAGGTCGGCTACGGCCGCCTCGGCGAGTGGTTCTGGGGCTTCCAGCAGCAGGGGGCCGTGCCCGACATCGTCGCGGTGGCGAAGTCCATCGGCGGCGGTCACCCGCTCGGTGCGGTGATCACGCGGCGCGAGATCGCCGACCGCTACCGCACGCAGGGGTACTTCTTCTCCTCCACCGGAGGCTCGCCCGTCTCGTCGGCGATCGGCATGGCCGTGCTCGACGTGATCGAACAGGAAGGCCTGCACGAGAACGCGCGGGTCGTCGGCGGCCACCTCAAGCGGCGCCTCGAAGAGCTCGGCGACAAGCACGACCTCATCGGCACCGTGCACGGCTCGGGGCTGTACCTCGGCGTCGAGTTCGTCCGCGACCGCGAGACCCTCGAACCGGCGACCGCCGAGACCGCGGCGATCTGCGATCGCCTGCTCGAGCTCGGTGTGATCATGCAGCCCACCGGCGATTTCCAGAACGTCCTCAAGATCAAACCGCCCCTGGTGGTCACGCGGGCCTCGGTCGACGTCTTCGTCGACGCGCTCGACCGCGTCCTCACCACCGGCTACTGACCCGATTGACCCGAGAAGGAGCACGCCATGTGGCGCATGCCCGCTGAATCCGCCCCGCACGAGCGCACCTGGATGGCGTTCCCGCGCGAGGGCATCACCCTCGGCGAGGGCGCGGAGTTCCGCGAACAGGGCTACCAGGCCTGGACCGACGTCGCACACGCCGTGCGGGAGTTCGAGCCCGTCACGATGGTCGTCGACCCCACCGAGATGACCCGAGCCCGGCGCATGCTCTCGTCTGCCATCGAGATCGTCGAGGCCCCTCTCGACGAGTTCTGGATGCGCGACATGGGCCCCACCTTCGTCGTCGACCCCGACCGCCCCGGCGTCCTCGGCGCGGTCGACTGGATCTTCAACGGCTGGGGCGCCCCCGACTGGGCCGAGTGGCAGAAGTCGGCGGGGATCGCCCGCGTCGTCGCCGAACACCTGGGAGCCGAGCGCATCGATTCGCTGCTCGTCGCCGAGGGCGGCGGTCTGCATGTCGACGGCACCGGCACGGTGCTGCTCACCGAGACCGTGCAGCTCGACCCGCGCCGCAACCCCTTCGCCGACCGCGCCCGCGTCGAGGCCGAGATGGCCCGCACGATCGGAGCGACAGATGCCATCTGGCTCTCCCGCGGCCTGACCCGCGACTACGACGACCTCGGCACCAACGGACACGTCGACATCGTGGCCACGTTCGCCTCGCCCGAGCACGTCCTCATCCACGAGCAGACGGATGCCACCCATCCCGACTTCGAGGTGTCACGTCTGGTGCGCCGCGAGCTCTCGGACGCGTTCGCCGCCCGCGGCCGCGAGGTGCGTATCACCGGCATCCCCGCCCCGACAACGCTGCGCGACGACGAGGGCTGGCTCGACTGGAGCTACATCAACCACCTCGTCACCAACGACGGTGTCGTGCTGTGCGGCTTCGGCGATGAGACCGCCGACGCCCGCGCTCGAGAGGTCGTGGCCGATGCCTACCCGGGTCGCCGGGTGGTCACGGTCGACTCGCGCCCGATCTTCGACCGCGGCGGCGGCATCCACTGCATCACGCAGCAGCAGCCCGCCCTCGGCTGAGCCGGGGCGCCTTCGTCGTTCAGACGGCGGCTGCGACCGTGGCCAGGGCGTCGAGGTACATCTCGAGCTGCTTGGCGAACACCTCGCGGTAGTTCACCAGCGCCAGCTCCGCTTTCGCCGCCTCGGCGTGCGGATACTGCGAGGGGTCGGTGGGGGCGTAGACCTGGATCCACCCGTCCGCCACCTCCCGAGTGGCGCCGGCGGCCAGGCGCGCGCCGTACGCCGAGGCGGCGCCGAGCACGGTCTGCGCGTACACCTGGTATTGCACGACCGCCTCGCGTCCGTGCAGACCCGCAACCGCCATCGCGCGCAGGATCCATTCGACGGCCCGCAGTTCGTTGATGCTGTTGGCCACCGTCAACAGGGTGAGGGCGGCGGCCGCGGGGTGCGCCTCGGCGGTGCGCCAGGCGCGCCACGCGAGATCCTCGAGGTCGGCGCGCCATTCGTCGGTGGGTTCGTAGCCCTCGAGCGAGATGCCGTCGAGATGGTCGGCCAGGGCTTCGAGCAGTTCGTCGCGGCTGGCGAAGTGCCGATAGACCGCCGTCGGGGACGACTTGAGCTCAGCCCCCAGCCGCGAGAACGTGAGCGCCGACTCGCCCTCGCCGTCCATCAGTCGAAGGGCCGCCTCGACGATCTCCGCGCGACTGAGCGATCCGCGCTTGCGCCGGGTCCTCGCCTCTTCGGTCATGACGCCCCCGATCTCACCCCGGCGAGCGTCGATCGGCCCGAGCGGGGTCAGTGAATGGTCATGATCATCTCATTCACTATGGAGTCAAGCAAGCGACACCACGGGAACGAGCCTACCGATCGACGCCGACCGCCGGCGACGTTCGAGGAGCGGCGGGCGGCGCCGGCGAGCCCGGTGTTACCGCCGTCGTCGGCGGATGTTACGAGTTAGTGAATGCTGTTGACTACAACATCCACTATGAGGATACTCAGGACACGCGCAACGAAGCGCCGCCCACCCGCCTCGGAGGCCCTGATGAATCCCGCTCCATCGCTCCGCCCCTGCTTCACCGTCGTCGCCCGCGTCGACCCCGCGCGCGAGCGTCGCGGCGGTGAGGCGTCGCGTGCAGTACATCCCGCAGGACCCGTTCTCGTCCCTCGACCCGCGACGCACGATCGGGCAGACCCTCGCCGAGGCGATCGATCCCGTCGGCGCACGCCAGCGGCGCCACCATGCGCGGATCGTCGAAGCCCTGGCATCCGTCGCTCTGGGAGAGGATGCCGTCGACCGCTACCCGCACGAGTTCTCGGGTGGTCAGCGCCAGCGCATCGCGATCGCGCGGGCTCTGGTCGTGGACCCCGACGTCATCGTCGCCGACGAGATCACCTCGGCTCTCGACGTGTCGACGCAGGCCGAGATCCTGCAGCTGCTCGAGAGACTGCAGCGCGAGCGGAACCTGACGATGCTCTTCATCTCGCACAACCTCGCCGTGGTGGAGGAGCTGTGCGACGAGGTGGTCGTGCTGTTGCACGGGCGCATCGTCGAGCAGGGGGCGATCGCCGAGGTGTTCGCCGATCCGCGCGAGGCGTACACGCGGCGGCTGCTCGAGTCGGTGCCCGGCGGAGCGGCGTTCGATGTCACCGCCCCGGTCGTCACCGCGGCGGTGCGGACGGTGCCGGTCCGGGGACGCCGGCGATTGTTCGGGTGAGGCTCGGGGCCCTCAGTTCTTCGTCGTGCCTCCGTGCCGCGCACTCCGCAACGGCGAGAAGGCGATGACGAGGGATGCGAGGACGAAGAACCCGGCGCCCGCGCCGAGCGTCGCGGGCAGACCGATCACGGTCATCAACAGCCCCGCCAGGAGCGCTCCGACGAAGAACACCGTGCGGTTCACGGTGCGGATGGTGGAGTTCATCCGCCCCTGGATGCCATCGGGTGCGACGGACTGACGGTAGGAGATGTCGTTGGGGTCCTCGATCCCCATCGCCAGTCCGTAGACGAACTGGGCGGCGGCGACGACGCCGAGGGTCACCCCCATGCCACCGTCGGGGCTGAGCGGGACGAGCGCGAGAGCCGCCCAGGGCAGCACGACCAGAACACGGCCCAGCAGGATCGCGCGTCCCGCCCCGAGGCGGGCGCCGAGGCGCGGGGCGATGACCGCTCCCACGAAACCGCCCACTCCCCCGAGCGCGAGGGCCACCCCGTAGGCCCAGGGCGGCAGGGCGAGTTCTCGCAGCGCGAAGACGACGAATGCCGTCACCACGATGCTGTTGCCGAGGAACCACACGTGGATCGACAGGGCGAGGGGCCGGAGCGTCGGATGCCGGTAGGTGTAGCGCATGCCCTGGGCGATCTCGTGCCCGACGTGTCGACCGGCGGCTCGCGGCGCGGCCCTCTTCTCGGACACGACGATGCCCGACTGCAGAAGGGCGGCGACGGCCGCGATGACGGCGTCGATCACGAAGAGGATCGGCGCACCCACGATCGCGAGCAGCGCACCGCCGATCGCGGGCCCCGCCGTCTGGGCGACGGTCTGACTCTGGCCGAGTCGGGCGTTGGCCGCGGGAAGCGACGCCCGCGGCACGAGTCGCGGCAGGAGCGGTTGCGCCGCGGAGTCCCCGAACAGGGTGAGAACCCCGAGCGCCAGGGTGACCGCCGCGAGCGACCAGAAATCGAGCGCCCCCGTCACCACAAGGACGGGGACGATCGCGAGCACCACCGCCCGGCCGATCGTGGTCACCACCAAAGCCCGTTGTCGTCGCCAGCGATCCATCCACGCGCCGACGATCAGACCGAGGAACAGGTACGGAACGACGCTGAGGGCATTCAGGATGCCGACCTGCCCGGGCGTCGCGCCGATCACCGTCACGATCAGAACCTGGAAGGCGACCCCGGCGATCGTAGAACCGAAGGCACGCAGCGTCGTCGCGGTCCAGAAGAAGGCGAATGCCGGGTGACGGAGGATCTCGCGCGGGGGCGCCGCCGACGGTGAGTCCTCGTCCATGCGTCGAGCGTATCCAGGCCGGTGGCGCGACCGCCCGGCGGCAGGGTCACCCCGCGGCGTCAGTGCCCGTGTGGATGCGGAACTCGTCGACCGTCCCGCGGTGGCCGCAGCCGCCTCGACCTTCGTGGCACTGGATGGGGTCGCCGTTCGAGAATCCGCTCCGCGGGTCGATGACGCGCGCGGGGAAGTGCTCCGCCGACGGCTGCCCCGCCGCGGTCGGATCCACGCCGTCGTCGAGCATGACGACGTTCAAGGTGACTTGAATGACGAACGCACGCTCGTGCGCACACCGGGGGCAGCGGATCCCGGCGAGACGCCCCGTGTTGGAGCCTGCCTCCGCCGCCGCCGCGGGAACGACAGGAACGGGTGCGGGTCGGCGATGGACCGCGAGCTCGTCCGCGCAGTCGTACGTGAAGTGGGTGATCTGCCCGTCCGGATGCCGCTCAGTGAGACGACGGGTCCACGGGTTCTCCGCCTCGATCCCGATGATCTCGGAGTCGGTGCCGACCACGACATCCCCCGTCCGCAGATCGAACACGGGAAGGGTCAGCACCGGGTACGTCCGGTGCTCACGGGTGGTGGGGGCGGTCATGCGGCGGCTCCGATCGGAACGAGGGCGTGGACGTCGCGGGTCAGCGTCTTCACGCGCGCACCTCGTGCAAGCCCGGAAGAGTCCAGCCCTACTATCGGGTCACTGACGCGGCTCCGTAACGAGCTGACGCGCCCGTTCCGAGGTGGGGTTCTCGGTGTGGCAGGGCGGGCGCCTTCGCGCCAGTATCGACGCGGCGACCGGGCCCCGTGTCCCAGCCGGCCAGCAGCCCCGCTCAGCGCACGGCGGCGAGCACAGTCGGGTCGGAGCATCCTTTCGCGAAACCGCGAATGCGCCGATCCATGTCGTACTGCAGGACGACGGCGCCGATCCGTTCAGCGAGCGGTGCCAGCCACCGGGGGCGGCAGGCGAAGTTGTACCGCCAGACGGCGAGAGTGCTGCCGGGGTCGTCGGCGACGGGGGTGAACTTCCACCCGCCGGCGAGACGCTCGAAGAACCAGGACCCCTTCGTCATCTTCATGCCGACGTTCGACGGCGGGTTGTAGGAGACGTACTCGCTCTCCATTCGGAAGCCGAAACGCTGCACGGTGTACGTCCGAACGCCCTTCGCCGGAGCGGTCGCACCATCGACGAAGTATTGGCGCCGGATGAACGGATCCCATCGCTGGCGGGTCTCGCCGGTGGTCTGCGACACGGCGAACGCGACGCTCACGTCGACCGGGACGACGCAGCGGGACTCGATGACGGGCATGAAGTCATCGTGTCAGGGCGACGCGCTCGACGCATCGCGAGGAGACAAGACGAAGGCCCCGAATCCGTGAGGATTCGGGGCCTTCGTGGTGGCGGTGACGGTGGGATTTGAACCCATCTCACGATCTAGTTCTACCGCCGGGCCGCGCCGAGAACCGCGCAGATATGCGGAACCCATTCACACCTGTGCACGCCTGTTCACGGGATGCCGCATGCATCCCGTTACTGCTGCGTTACCGCTCAACCGCGGCGCGGTGATCGCCTACCGCCAGCAATACGAAAAATAGGACACGACCCGCACTCGCACAGGGCAGCTCGACTGTGTCATCTGCTTCTACCCTGAGACCCGTGGAACACCGAACCAAAAATCTGTGGCTCAAAGCTCGGGCGAGCGGCCTGGCGAAAGCCTTGTCACAGCTGTACAAGCCGCTACCGAACGGCTTGAAACCCGACTACGAGCTACTGTCCCTGGAGCCTGGATTCGACGAGACCGCGCATGGCGAGTACGCGAGACTGCTCATACACGAGCTGGAGAAACCGCGAGCGAACGCGCCTAGAAGCATCGCGTTGACCGGGCCCTACGGGGCGGGCAAGAGCAGTGTGATCCAACGCGTCATCGAGCACGTCGGACCGCGGGCAGTCACGATCTCACTCCCCACATTGGGCGATGCAGTCGCCCAAGAAAAGCGAGGGTCGGCGGGCGCTAGTCCTGATCGCCAGATGACCAAGACCAACGTGGTTCAAAAAGAGATTGTCAAGCAGCTCCTCTATATCGAGCGACCATCGAAGATGCCCGGCTCTCGTTTCCAGAGGATCACGCCGATGAGGTGGCGTTTGGCACTGGCTTATGCCGTCGCCGTGGCCACGGTGTCGACGGTGATCCTCTTCGCGACAGACGCACTCGCGAGCTTGGTACGGCTTCTGCCGGACCCGTGGCTGTATGCAGCAGCGATCCATTTTGCAGCGTGGCTTTTTGTGTTCGGTCTCGCCTTGATGACCCAGGCGGCGTTCCACAGTCGAGTAACGGTCGAGCAGCTCGGGTCGGCCGCCGCCTCCATTAAGTTAACGAACGCAAACACGAACTTTTTCGACGAGTATCTCGATGAAATCGTCTACTTCTTTGAACGAACAGAAGTAGACATCGTGATCTTCGAGGACTTGGACCGCTTCAACGAACCACACATCTTCGAGGCACTCAAGGAACTGAACACCCTTCTCAATGGGTCCAAGCAGCTCAACTCCAAGAAGTGCGTAAGATTCGTATATGCACTCAGAGATAGCGTCTTCGACACGGGGACCGAGGTAGGCGCGGGGTCAGAGAGGGCGAAGTTTTTCGGAGCCATCGTGCCGCTGGTGCCATTCATCACACACAAGAGTTCCGCCTCGTTAATCTTGGAAACGTTGGGAAAATCGGCGCCCGATAGCCCGCACTTGGTCGACACCATTTCGGCGCATCTGACCGATATGCGT
The DNA here is from genome assembly GCF_900104345.1 of Microbacterium testaceum StLB037. Lineage (GTDB taxonomy): Bacteria > Actinomycetota > Actinomycetes > Actinomycetales > Microbacteriaceae > Microbacterium > Microbacterium testaceum_A. Next base: position 12,187 of record NZ_FNJN01000006.1, on the reverse strand, counting down.
CTCATAAAAAACATCCGAAACGAGTGGGAGCTATTCCGGCGACGAATTCTCAACGAAGACGGCCTCAAGGACCTCAGCCCGGTGCGCCTGTTTGCGATGGTCGTCTTCAAAAATCTGTACCCTGGCGACTTCGAGCGCATACGATCGGCAACCAGCCGACTCGACATCCTCTTTCGCGCCGGAACCGCGACCATCGAGCAGAATGCCGCAAGACTCTCGAAGGAAGCCGCAAAGCTGCGCGCACGCTCACGTAACCCGCACGCGGAACAGATCGCCAAGGATACCGGGGCGAAGCTCCACGAATACGCGTCCCGCCTTGGCGGAATATATGGCGAACAGCCTCCTAGTACGTACACCGTTGGATCCAGGACCTATCAGCCCGCGCAGCTCGAGACCGTCCAGTTTTGGCGAGATCTCGCGGAGCATCCTCCGCTCGGGGCCATCTATCAAGCTGTCCGCAACTACAACGCGGTTAACCTGACTGCGAACTACACCATCTCTGACATCGAAGCTGGGCTGGGGGTCAAGTGCGACCCCGACCTCTGGGAATCAGAATCGACAGACAAGCTTGCACGTCAAGCTGAGGCTCGCGAGGAGGAGATCCTCAGTCTCGAGAGCCGCTCCGTAGCCGACCTGCTCGTCGAGGCCAGTTACTCAGTGGACGTCGAGCCTCGCGACCGGGCGAGGCTGACCGGAGATGACCTACTGCCGGACGGCCCTATCCGGTTTGATCGACTCGTTGAGCTACTGTTCCCAGAGTCCTTGGTGCACGATCTACTCCTGCATGAGCTTGTGGATCGAAACTTCACTCTGTACGCATCGGAGTTTCGGGATGCCCGAATCACGGCCTCAGCGATGACATACTTCCTCCATCACGTCCAAGACGGCCGCGCAAACTTGACGTATCGGTTCAGCAAACCGAGCGACGTGGATGCGCTCATCGATTACGCGGGAGCCCCTGCGATCAATGATCGCTCGTTCTACAACATCGAGATCATCCAACGCTTGCTGACGGAGCCAAGGCACTCCGAGTCCCTCGACAACCTGCTCCTGGTCCTGGGATCCGCGACAGACGAAGATCGTGCCTTCCTGCGCTCATTCCTCGATCGCAGCCAGTCGGGTTCGCTCTTGCTAGAGAAGCTCGCAGCGCACGACTCGCGGTTGTTCGAATGGATCGTAGCCAACTTCGCAGCCGACAACATCGGCCGCGCGGTCGCCTACTTCTCCGCCGCGCTCCTCGGAGGATCCGCTCGCCCCTATCACGGAGACGAGCGCGTGCGCATCTTCGTTTCGGAGAACGCTCACCGCATGGTCGCTCTCACGGAACCCGTCAGCGCGGTCGCCTCGTCAACAATCACATCAGTGCTTCGGCGCCTCGACGCGAAAGTGCCGGACCTTCGGGTTTTGCCCGAGCCGCAGCGTAGTGATGCGATGCAGCGCGAACTTTTCGAACTGAACCGTACGAACCTCAAGGTTGCCGCGCGCGGAGCAGAGCTCAGTCTCGACGGGTTGCGCGAGACGAACCCATGGCTCGCGGATCTTCTTGTACGGAATGGGACCGAGTATGTCGACATGATTCGTACTAACGAGGACCTTGTCGCGATCCAAGATGAGACTGTAATGAGCGCGACGCTCAATTGGGTCGGAGAGTCGAGTCCTGATCTGGTTGAGGAAATCGCTCGGCTGGCGAGCCCCGGCGCCATGATTGCCGACCTAGCCGAGGTTGGGAAGCCCCTCCAGGCATCCGTGGCACGCGCGGGCCGCGCGACCCCGACAGTCGCAAACATCGCCGAGCTGGAGGCCCGGCTGGAGGACGGGACGGCATCGGAGTCAGACATTGAGCAGTTCCTCGCCCACTTCTCGCAACTCGAGGACGATGGTTCCGACGCCGACTTGTCGACGAGGACCCGCGACCGGATCCTGAAGGCCTCGCTGATCGCAAACGATGACAAAGCCACTCTGATAGCGAGCCTGGCCGCAGCGCCCGAATTGACCGTGGAGGACCTGGAACTCGACGACTCAGACTTGGTGGCCAGGTTAGTCAGCGTCGGTGTCCTTCGGGACGACATCAACACGTTCACTGCGCTGACCGGTTGGCCCACTGCGCGCGCAGCGCTGATGGAGTATTCAAGCGAGTTCACCAACTACGTCACGAGTGATGTTCTCGACAGCGATGCTGTCGAAGCGATCGCACTCTCGCCATCTATCAGCGAAACAGTACGACGGCGCATCTTGTCTCTCCCGCGAAGTCTGTCTCGTGCGAATCGGGTAGCCGCCAAAGCGCTGGTTGAATTCGCGAAGGCTGAGCGAGCGCCCGTTCAAACCAGCAACCTCCAGTACATCGCCTCACTGGGCGTACCCAGGGCAGACGTAGTCGCGCTGGTTGCATTCAATATCGAAAACCGCTCGGGGGCCGCCCTCGGGTCGTTGTTCCAGCTGCTCGGAGGTGAGTACGCAGACCTGGCGAGTCCGGGTCGCGGAGTCATCGAGTTGCCAGACGATGCAGCCCACAGGGCAATTGCCAAGCGTATGCAGGAGGTGGGATTCGCTGGCAAGTTTGGATCCTCGAAGTCTCCAGCGAACTTCGTCGTTTACCGCAGACGCACGGCGGACGGCTTGTGATCGCGCGACTCTATTGGCTGGGCAAGGACGTTCGCATCAGTATGCGGCGATGGTCCTCTCATGCGTCCGGATGAGAGGGCGGGGACGGCTGAGTGCTGAGCGGCCCGATTGACGCGGCACGCGCCACGTTCAGCGCCGCGGCGACGTCGTCAAGATCCTCGTCGAACAGATCGGCATAAGTGTCGAGGGTCATGGCGGCGCTCGCGTGCCCGAGCATTCGTTGGACCGCCTTGACGTTCGCGCCGGCGCTGATCGCAAGTGAAGCAGCGGTGTGTCGAAGATCATGCGGCGTGACGCGCGGCATGATCACACGAACCGCTTCCCCCCGGGCCCTAGCTTCGGCTGCAGCAGACGCATCCTCGAGTCGGGCACGCTTGCATGCGCCTGCGAACCACCCGGACTTCGAGTTACCCGGTCGAAGGTAGCCGCCGGTTCCGGCGGAGAAGATCAACTCGTCCGGCCGTTTGAGCATGACTGCACGGGTCATAGCCGCGTCGAGAAAAGCCGGATAGACCACCGTGCGGCGTTCGTGAGTTTTCGGCGTGCCGACGATCACGTGACCGTTGACGACGACGGCGTTCGCGGAGATGTTCAGGCGACGCCGCGATAGGTCGACGTCTGCGACCGTTAGTCCCGTCGCTTCACCCCACCGAAGGCCTGTGTATGCGAGGAAGCGCACGACGTCCGGATAGAGAGAAGCTGTCGCGAGCCGTTCGACCTGCTGATGCGTGAGGTAGGCCCTCTGCTTGCAAACTTTGCGCGGGGTCTTCACCTCGCGCGCAGGGTTGGACTGTAGCCGGCGATCGCGGACTGCTCCATCGAGGATGGATGCGAGAACGCCGTGGCAACGCTTCACGGTGGTAGCTGAGCGCGCGGCGCTCAGCTCAGCGATCCATGCTGCGACCTCGGTGTGCCGGATCGTGCCGACGCGGCGCCCTCCCCACGCTGGTTCGACGTGCACGCGCCAGGCACTCTCGTCACTGTGGAACGTCGACGGCTTCACCGCAACCGCGTGCGCGATGAGCCATTCCGCACCCAGTTCACGGACGGTGATTCGCGACTCTCCCGGGGCGATGTACGCGCCCTGCAGCTTCGCCGACTCCACTGAGGTGATGTACGCCTCGGCGTCCCGCTTGCGCGCGAACCCTCCCTTACGGGCAGTCTTCCCGTCCGGCTTTCGGTATCGCGCCTCCCAACGCTTTCCGATCTTCGTGTCATAGGAGTAGGCGCTGCCCATCAGGCGGCTTCCTCCGAGGTGCTTCCGTGCTCTTGCGAGAGAAGCCACTCGTCTACGGCTTCTGGACGGTAGCGGGGACTGCGGCCGATGCGAATGAACTTCGGTCCGCGACCGGTGATGCGCCATTCGCTCAAACTGCGTTCGGTCGTGCCGAGACGTTGGGCAAGGGTTGCCGGCGTGATGAGCGAGTCCAGCAGACGAGTGCTCGCGGGGGCCTGTGAAGACATGATGGGTCCTTGGAAGAGATATTCCAAGGGACCTTGGTAGCCGAACCCGTTAGCGGTTGCTTGGCGTATCCACTTGTCGAGCCGAATGGCTCTGACCCTTTTTTGTCGTCAGGCTTGCTCATGACCCTACTAGTGGGCACTGACATTTATCGCGAGCCCCCATGGCCGCACTTCAACGCACGAGTGCACCACTTCTGCCACGAGGGTCAGCTCGACTTCCCTCGCGGGGAGGCCGCCGCCGAAATGATTCGCGGAATGATTTCGGAATTGATTCGCCGCCTCGGGCGCGCGATCAGGCAGAGCCCAGGCGCTCCTCGAGCAGCGGCGTGACGGTCAGCCACGATCCCTCGGCGAGGTGGTCGACGACCTCGAGATACTGCTCTCTGGAGAGCCCGGCGACGTTCAACTGAACGACGCGCGGCCCGAGGGCGATCACGGCATGGACGAGAGCGTCCATGCGCTCAGGCGTGACGTCATCAGTGACGAATGACGAAGTGCCCCCATCGAAGCGCCACCCGATCATGGTGATCAACATGCGCTCGCAAGCGAGCTCGTCGAGATGGGGCGGACCTGGGTCGGCCGCCGTCCGCTCCGGAGCGATGCGCATGCGCCGCCCCGCTTGCCCGCGACCCCAGAGAGCCCTAAACCGAGAGCCGGCGCTCAGCGCCGCACTGTCGCGTTTCCGCGTCCCAAGTCCACGCTCGAGGCGAGACGTCTCGGGGATTTCCAGCGAGGACGTCAGCCGCTCGCGCAGGTCCCGATTCGTACTCTCAGCCACAGCGAACTCACGTCATCCTCTGTCGGTCAACAGGTTGGTCTCACGTTCCGACCACGAACCTGGGACGGACATCGAACCAACCCCCGGGTCGGCACCGCCGACCTCTCACTGCCCTGGCGCGGAGGGCGCTCTCAGACGCTCGGTCGCATCGCGACCGCGACCCCGCGCCGTTGGTTCATTCGGACATCATCAGCGGCTTCAGCCGCGCTCTCACACCCCCGCCCGAAGGGTGGGTTCAACCGGCGATGCCGCGCCACAGCGAAGCGACGAAGCGACATCGACGGGAGCACCCGAGAACGCCCCAGTGGGGCGTTGGAGGGCAAGGAGCGAAGCGACGCAGTAGGGGCCCTCGACGCGTCAGCGGCGAGGGTGAGGGAACCCGCGAGAAGGAGCGCAGCGACGCCCGAACGGGTGACCGAAGAGGTGTCGGCTATGCCGACCACCGGGATGTGATTCGACCGAGCGCAGCGACGGAGAAACGCAGCCCGGTGCCACCTCCCCTTATGCTCTTTTCTTTACCCCCGAGCATCCGGAGCTTCAGCGGAGGATCGAGGTCATGTTTTGCGACAGCATCAGGGAAAAAGGTGGTCACCAGTCCATCTGTCACCAGACCGGAATCCGTAGGACCCGAAGGGCGGGCTGGTGACAGCGGCACCTTTTTCCCTGGGAAAGTCGGGGATTGGCTGTCACCCAGGTTGAGAACGAAGTGGCACCTGGGTGACAGCCTTCGAGCAACGCGAGGCGAGGGTGGTGCCACGCAGTGGTGACAGCCTCTTGGATCCCCGACGCGGCCGCGGGGACGCGGTCGCTTTCAGCCTCGCTGGAGCGCAGGACGCGGCGCAGCCGTGGCCTCTGCGTGTAGCCGTCATCGACCTCATCGAAGGACGCGGATCCTCCACAGAGGAGCCGTGGCCGAAGGGTTGGCGCCAGCCGCGCAGCGGCGTTCGTGAAGCTCTTCTTTCGCCCCCTCGGGGCTGATTAGCGACTGCAGCTGTCCCCTTCGAGATGCTCTCGGTGGGGCCTAGAGGCTCACCCGCTGACCCACTGACTCGCGACGATCTCCTCGAGGTGGCCTTCGAGCTTGTCGAGGTCATCGGCGATCTCCGTCTCGCCGATGAAGCGCAGCGCAGGGCTGAGCTCCTTCACCGCGGGTAAGTACTTCTGGGCCCGGCGGAGCACGACGTAGGGTGTGTCGCCGGCGGCCAGCTGGTGACGCAGGGCGCCGGCGTTATCGAGGAGGTCGAGGGTCTTCACGATGACCGCCATTACGGCGATGGGGACGGTCCCGATGGCACGCAAGCTCGTGCATGTTTCGAAGCGGTACGGTCAGAATGCAACGCATCGGAAGATATTGCTCTCAGGGAGGTCGTCATGCCAACCGCCGCCCGGCCGCTCACTCTAGCTGACGCGGTCGATGAATCGCTCGCGAGAATCGACCGATCCGAATGCGGACCGGAAATACTACGGACCCTACACTTGGAAGCCACGCGACTCCTTCGCGCATCACGCCCGGAATCCCACTCGTCAGGAATGACTCCTCATATCCGCGCAATCCTGATTGAGTCCCAGGTATTCACAACACAGAGTCTCGTCGAGATGGAAGAACGCCTTGCACGCGGTGAGCTGCGTGAGTCGGAAGATCGGACCAGACTGGAAACAATTGCCGCATCATACGGTGAACACGAAGTCGCGGAGAGGCTCGGCCTGGACGTTCGAGAGGTTCAATATCGCGCGCGGATCGGAACGTTGTACTCTTTCCCTGTCGGCGGTGTTACGGTCTATCCGAAATGGCAGTTCGCGCATGAAACTGAGGACAAATTGCTACCTCACCTCGCGCGCGTGTTAGCGTCGCTTCTCGAGGAATGGGATCCGGCAAGCGTGCAAGGATTCATGAGCACCCCAAAGGAAGATCTGACATCTCGTGGTAAGCGCATGACTCCGGTCGAGTGGTTGCTTCAGGGCAAGAGCCCCCGCCGTGTCGAGGTCATCCTCGAATGGGAGCTGTGTCATTGAGCGTTTGTGCTCAGCGCGCAAGACCTCCGGAACGTGCGCTGCCCCGAACTCTGGTGGCCGACTCCGCTGGCGGAGTGACTGTCGACATGCTTGTCTAAGGATGAACAGCCGCTCGGAGCGCGCCGGCCCCCTTCGGCGTCGCACCGGCCCCTACCACTGAGGCGACTTTCTCTTGAGTCCTCGGTCGTACCGTTGATGGCCGCACCTGACCCATTGACCGCGCATACCCTCAAGTGAAGACCCGCACCACGCAAAGGCGGCAGGGATCGTACTCCCCCCCTCCGGGGGGGGGGGGCAGCTCCACGTGCCGCGGCCTCCCTGACGCGTAGGTGTGGACCATCGCGGCAGCGCTGTCGAAGAAGGTACTGTTGAACGGCGTCCGGAATTCACGCACGTGAGCGAGCTCGGCGCACGAGGGGGTCGAAGTTGCTCTTGGACACGTTCTGGGTGAGCGCCTTGCCGAGGATTGCCTCGCCTCGGAGGGATGTATCGCCCCAGACGCGATTGCCACTCTCCGCGCGCAAGAGCCCCTACAACGACGTCCGCGCACCGGCTCATACTTGGCAACCTGCCGCGATTCAGAAATGGGTCGACCCGAATGTGTGCGCGATGGCCGCCGGCGTTATTTTGAGCCCTTCGTCACGCAGGTGCTAGGCGGAACAGGTGGCGACAGTTGGGTTCAACTCAACAGTTGGGTTCAACTCAACAGTTGGGTTCAACACATGCGTTGCATGCAACGCGTACAACGCATACAACGCACGTGGCCCAGGGCCCGCGTCCGAGCGCAATAAGGCCCACAGGTAGGGCTCAACACCGAGCCTGGGTTCCCTTTTGCCTTTCAGAAACCGAGCGGGGCCACCTGCGTCACGACGCGGGCTGCAGTTGCCCAAACGTGCCTGCGGTTCAGCGACCTACCTTGGGCGCTTCGACTACCATCGGGGGTGAGCGAGGGGCTTGGACCTTCGCGCACATTTCGGTGGGTTCCCGATACACAACGTGTCCCGGGAACCCACTTGTGTTTCGGAGGCAAACCGCCGGGCTGGCTGGTGGACATTGAGAGCCCCGGTGGAACCTTGAATCGCTGGGCATTTCTCATCCATGGCGGACCGCGGGCGCGCCTATGAACGGGCGACGCGCGCGGCAGTTTCTGGTCGCTTCGGCGTGGCGTCCGAACGCGACTGAATGCCCCAGCGGAGGCCGGACCATTCATCTCCGGCTCGAAGAGAGGGGCCGATAACGATGGTCCGCCCAACGACGGTCGCTTCTGTCATGATGTGCGCAGTTCAGTCGCTATCCCCATGGATGGTCGTGATCGCGTCCTTCAACGCGTGCAGAGCACTCGGCGTTGGGCGGACGTTCGCTCCGGGGGTGTTTGTTGCGCCGACTTGGGCACCTGTCACACCGAAAGACTAGAAGGCCCACACCAGAGATGGGACAGCCAGCCGATCAGAGCGTCCCGCGCAATCGGTCGTCCGTCCTTCACCAAGGCCGGACTCCGGGTTGAGCTCTCCTGTCGAGGCTTCGCACGTTGACCTCTTGCTCCCGGTCATCGGCCGGATTCAACCCTGAGCGAAGGACGGGCGAGTCTTGGACGCGTCACACGCCTTTCAAGGCTTTGCGCGATACCCGCTCGCGCGCGACGATGCAAGCGAGCTCACGGTTCATCTCGGCCTCAGCATCAGCTGCGGTAAGTCGGCCGTCGAGTACGCGGCGAGCACGATCCATCATGGCTTTGCTGGGGAAATGTCCCGCGAGCTGATGCCCCTTCTCGATCACAGCGAGCGCCTGCTCGATGGGATTGCTGGACACGTTGTCGTCGTCATTAGACATCGTCACGCGTCGACCTCCCAACGCTCCCCCTGCTTGAGTCCAATCTTAATGAAGGCGCCCCCGGACTACCGGGTCTTGCGACGGCCACAACCACGTGATGCAGCCTTCCGGGGCGAGGAGACCGCGCGCATCGCTGCGGAGCTCGAGGCTCAGCGTCTGGCCGCAGAAGCCGGAGCCAGGCGCCTGGCGGAGGAGGAAGCCGCTCGCCAGGCTACCGTAGCCGCTGCCGAGGAGGCCGCTCGCCAGCAGGCCGCCCAGCGCAACTCCAGTGGTGGCTCGTCGAACAACTCCGGTGGCTCCAGCAACACCGGGTCCTCCGGTGGCTCGCGGCCCGGCGGCGGCGGTCCCCCCGCGGGCGGCCAGGTCGGAGGCGGCGGTGGCTGCGTCGTGGACAACGGTATGGGCGGCACCCGTCCCTGCTAAGACCGGGGGTGGCTGGCCCACCCCGCATCTCGCCTACCAGCGGTAGAAGGAGAATCTGAGAGCGTCCCAGATGACGCACTCTGCCCGAGCTCGGCGCTCAGCGCACGAACGGTTCAAGAAGCCCCCGGGGAGCATCTGCTCCTTGGGGGCTTTTCTCTCGCTCACCGCTCTCACTGCATCGCGTACCAGCGCATCCGGTACGCGTGCTCGCCGCGTCGTATAGCAAAAAACCCCAGTTCAGGCTCCCTATACAGGTCGAGTTCGCGCGTGGGCGTACCGGTTGCGGTACCACGCTGATTCGCTCAATTACCTCCGCTGATCTGGCCTTTTGTGCCGATGTACCACGTGTACCACCTGACGCGTACAACCTCATGCACGTGTGCGCGCATGCGCGTACGTGTGGAGTTTGTAGATATAGGTGGTACTCCCGGTACATTCACTCTTTCTCTCTCCAAAAACCCCAGAAAACCGGGCGAGAACGGGGTCTGGAGTGCGTACCGGAAGAAAATCCCTCCCGGTGCGCGGCAAAGCCTGGCGTGCTTCGAAATCACCCCTGAGCTGGCATTTGTTTGACGGCGGTGCGTACCAGATGCATTTGGCTACGTGGTACTTCCACCCTCCCCTGTGCCCCACCAGCGAGCCCAGCGTGCTTCGAGATTGCCTGCATCGGGACGGCGTGCGTCGGCTGCGACTGCACGCGGACCATGCCCCATCGAGCTTTTGGGTACCGGCGACGGCAGAGCCGCCGACGGGTGGTTTCCGATGGTTCCGCAACGGTGGGCCACAATCCCACATCCACTCGAAGGAGCATCATGCAGACGCAGACCATCGCTATCGCCATCAGCTCGCTCAGCGGACTCCTGTCCGAGCCCAAGGCCTCGTTCGAGGGACTCACCACGCTCCACGGCGTCCGCGAGCAGATCTCGGACCTGTTCGACAGCTACGCCGCCGAGCTGCGCGCGGATCCGGACACCGCGCCCATGTGGGACGCTGTCGCCGCGGCTCTGCCGCACCCCTCGAGTGCCACGGTGGCGACCCCTTCCCCCGACGCCCACGTCGCGGCGTTCTGGCGTGAGCACTCCGACCAGTTCACCTGGGATTTCGTGCCCATGGTCGTGGTTCATGAGATCTACATCGACTGGATGCGGCGCCGGCACCCGTCCGTGGATCAGCTGACCCGGCTCGCGTTCAGCAGGGCTCTGCGGCTTATCCTCCCCGGCCGCGGCGCCTGGCGCTACACACGGGCTCGCATCGGCGCTCTCGCCCGCGTCGACGAGCCGCTGGCCCGCGGGGTCAAGTGGCGCCCGGGCGGAAGCGCCGCGACCTACGGGCTTCGTCGGCAGGCGTCGTGAGCGACGCCTGCGCGGAATCACGCGAGGCGCTCAGCCCCGAAGCGCCGACGGTAGTAGACCAGTGCGTCATCCCGCCGGATCTCAGAGAAGCCGTTCTTCAGCAGGACCTGCTGAGAGGCGATGTTTCTGACGTCTGTGTCGGCGGCCGCGACGCGGGCGCCCCAGGCCGATGCGAAACGCAGGGCTAGCCCCACCGCTTCGGTCGCGAGGCCTGCTCCGCGGGCTGACGGGACGAGACCGTAACCGAATTCGACGTGACCCAGCTCGTCCGGAGGTCCGAAGAACCCGAAGCCACCGATCGCGCGCCCATCGTCCGTTCTTCGAACCAGGTACATCGTGAACGGGCTGTTCGTCGGTTCAGCTGCAGAGAGGGCCGCCAATGGGACCAGCTCATCCGCAAAGGGGTACTCAGGATGCCAATTGTCACCAGGCTGCTCCTGGCGATCAACGATACGCCGGGCAAGTTCTTGGGAGATCGGTTCCAAGGCAACACGGGCACTGTGAAGGATCATCGGTCGATGATTCCAGCTTTCCCGTGGTCCATCGACCGATCGGATATCGAACGCGATCTTCAACACCGATCGCGAACGGCCCGTCGGTTCACTTCTGCCGCGAGCCCGCTTCTCGCGCACTCCCGCTGCCTGACCAGCGATGCGTTTCCGTCAGCCCAAACGCGTCATACGTGCGTTGGCTTTCTCCACTGCGCGTTGCACCTCTTGCGCCGGGCGGTCATTGACGAGGGCGAAACGGATCAGCTGAAGCGGGAACGTCGCGGCAATGAAGCGCGCCCGCGCCACGATGTCCGCCGTGCAGGCTTTCTCGAGTGCATCCCATCCATGCCACGCGGCCAACGCTGCGACGTCCTCAGCCGGGTCGTCAGCGCTTGCAAGGTCCCAATCCAACACGCCTACGACGCGCCCGTTCTCCCAAAGAACGTTTTCGCCGGCGAGATCTCCATGAATGAGGGATGTGGCGTGGCCTTGGAGAGCTGCAAGGCTGTCCGCGGCGTCACGGGCCGCGCGTCGAACTGCCGGGTCGAGTCGCGGGATTGCTTCCTCGACCATGATCGAGTGCCAGCCCGCGCCGCCCATGAACGCGTGAGACTGGGCGAGGTGCTGCTTGAGTGGAGCGACGGACACGGCCTGCAACGCCTCGAGCAGTTCTGCGATGCTCCGCGGGTCGCCCTCGCCCGGTCGGTGCGCTGCCCCAGGGATGCGGTGTTGCGCGATCGCGACGATGCCGCTCTCGGCGATGGGTTCTGCGAGCGATCGGGGTACGGCGAACGGCAGCTCGGGAAGCGAGTCGATTACTTTCTGGGCATGAAGGGCAACGGCTGCCGCGTGGGGGCTCCGACTCACGCGCACCGCGGCGCTGCCCGCGAGAACAACCAGGTTGGAGGAACCGTGGTTCACAAGCTCCCAATGCGACGGCGGGACGCGAACGCCTGATCCTTGCAGCGCGGCAGTCACCGCCGCGTCCACGATCTCTCGCTCCGGCGCGATGTATGTCGGACATTCCATGGCAAAACGATAACGACGCGCTACCTGACCACGTCGGAGGCAGGGAGCTCGTTCAAGCCCCGGAGTTAGGCGTGGATCTCGGGTCTCTCACTCAGTCGCGATGAGGCCGCGTTCTCAGCCAATTCCTCATCAACAGCGGAAAGACTGGCTATACGATCGTCTTACCAAACCCTATCGAAAGGAAA
>NZ_FNJN01000011.1 GCF_900104345.1 Microbacterium testaceum StLB037 | reverse complement strand
CAGATGCTCCTTAGAAAGGAGGTGATCCAGCCGCACCTTCCGGTACGGCTACCTTGTTACGACTTAGTCCTAATTACCGATCCCACCTTCGACGGCTCCCTCCACAAGGGTTGGGCCACCGGCTTCAGGTGTTACCGACTTTCATGACTTGACGGGCGGTGTGTACAAGACCCGGGAACGTATTCACCGCAGCGTTGCTGATCTGCGATTACTAGCGACTCCGACTTCATGAGGTCGAGTTGCAGACCTCAATCCGAACTGGGACCGGCTTTTTGGGATTCGCTCCACCTCACGGTATTGCAGCCCTTTGTACCGGCCATTGTAGCATGCGTGAAGCCCAAGACATAAGGGGCATGATGATTTGACGTCATCCCCACCTTCCTCCGAGTTGACCCCGGCAGTATCCCATGAGTTCCCACCATTACGTGCTGGCAACATAGAACGAGGGTTGCGCTCGTTGCGGGACTTAACCCAACATCTCACGACACGAGCTGACGACAACCATGCACCACCTGTTTACGAGTGTCCAAAGAGTTGACCATTTCTGGCCCGTTCTCGTATATGTCAAGCCTTGGTAAGGTTCTTCGCGTTGCATCGAATTAATCCGCATGCTCCGCCGCTTGTGCGGGTCCCCGTCAATTCCTTTGAGTTTTAGCCTTGCGGCCGTACTCCCCAGGCGGGGAACTTAATGCGTTAGCTGCGTCACGGAAACCGTGGAATGGTCCCCACAACTAGTTCCCAACGTTTACGGGGTGGACTACCAGGGTATCTAAGCCTGTTTGCTCCCCACCCTTTCGCTCCTCAGCGTCAGTTACGGCCCAGAGATCTGCCTTCGCCATCGGTGTTCCTCCTGATATCTGCGCATTCCACCGCTACACCAGGAATTCCAATCTCCCCTACCGCACTCTAGTCTGCCCGTACCCACTGCAGGCCCGAGGTTGAGCCTCGGGATTTCACAGCAGACGCGACAAACCGCCTACGAGCTCTTTACGCCCAATAATTCCGGATAACGCTTGCGCCCTACGTATTACCGCGGCTGCTGGCACGTAGTTAGCCGGCGCTTTTTCTGCAGGTACCGTCACTTTCGCTTCTTCCCTGCTAAAAGAGGTTTACAACCCGAAGGCCGTCATCCCTCACGCGGCGTTGCTGCATCAGGCTTTCGCCCATTGTGCAATATTCCCCACTGCTGCCTCCCGTAGGAGTCTGGGCCGTGTCTCAGTCCCAGTGTGGCCGGTCACCCTCTCAGGCCGGCTACCCGTCGACGCCTTGGTGAGCCATTACCTCACCAACAAGCTGATAGGCCGCGAGCCCATCCCAGACCGAAAAATCTTTCCAAACACGACCATGCGATCACGTCTCATATCCAGTATTAGACGCCGTTTCCAGCGCTTATCCCAGAGTCCAGGGCAGGTTGCTCACGTGTTACTCACCCGTTCGCCACTGATCCACCAAGCAAGCTTGGCTTCACCGTTCGACTTGCATGTGTTAAGCACGCCGCCAGCGTTCATCCTGAGCCAGGATCAAACTCTCCGTAAAAAAGAAATGCATACAACCACCGGGAAAACGGGGCCGCAGCGAGTTTGAAACTGACCAAAGAAAAACATCATTACTGACGAATTTCACGCCAACCCCCG
>NZ_FNJN01000001.1 GCF_900104345.1 Microbacterium testaceum StLB037 | reverse complement strand
AAACACGACCATGCGATCACGTCTCATATCCAGTATTAGACGCCGTTTCCAGCGCTTATCCCAGAGTCCAGGGCAGGTTGCTCACGTGTTACTCACCCGTTCGCCACTGATCCACCAAGCAAGCTTGGCTTCACCGTTCGACTTGCATGTGTTAAGCACGCCGCCAGCGTTCATCCTGAGCCAGGATCAAACTCTCCGTAAAAAAGAAATGCATACAACCACCGGGAAAACGGGGCCGCAGCGAGTTTGAAACTGACCAAAGAAAAACATCATTACTGACGAATTTCACGCCAACCCCCGGAAGGGTTGGACTTTGATCCAAAGGAATTTCTCGCGATCCGAAGACCGACGAGGAATAAATTGGCATTTGACAAGTGCACGCTGTTGAGTTCTCAAGGAACGGACGCACCCACAGAAACGATCTCTCGACCTACCCGTGAGGCAGTTCACTTCAATTGACAGCCGCCAGCACACGGAACCTCATTGGGATCTCAGAGAGATCAACCTCGGGAACCGGCCGAACGACCGAACCAAAACCTTACACCATTCGGAGAAGGTTTCGGGTGGTCCGCCACTTGAGACGATGCGGGGCCTTTCGGCCTCTCCGCTCTCCCCTGTGGGGCGAACAAGTAATAAGTTACGCGGGAACGACCGACCCGTCGAATCCGGGCACATCTCGGGCGTGTCGCTTGATCGCAGGCGCGAAATCCTGCGGAAACGTCGACGGCCCGGCGCGACCTTCGAGGTCGCCCGGGCCGAGGGACGGGAACGATATGGCGGTCAGGCGACAAGTGTCCATGTCGACGGCGAGGTCATGGCATCCGTGTGTCCCCCGGTGAACTCGATCCCGCCGAAGAACATCGCTCCGATGACCAGAGCGAAGACGAACGCGATCGACAGGAACAGCACGGCCACGCCGGCGAGGGTGATCAGAAGCGGAAGTCGAGAAGCCATGTTCTCATCCTGCCCTGCTCCCCCACCTGCCCACCAGGGCTTGCGCCCGGGAACGACCGAAGGCCGGCACCTCCGAGGAGGTACCGGCCTTCGATGCAGGACGGATCAGCGACCGGAGAGCTTCTCGCGAAGCGCAGCCAGCGACTCGTCGTCAGCGAGGGTGCCCTGGGCGGGCGTCTCGGACGAGAACGATCCACCGAACGAACCAGCGTCCGTCGGGTTGGCGGCCTCGGCCTCGAGGGCCTTGGCGACGGCAGCCTTGTGGGCTTCCCAGCGACCCTGAGCAGCGGCGTACTCCTGCTCCCAGGCCTCGCGCTGAGTGTCGAAGCCCTCGAGCCACGCACCCGACTCGGGGTCGAAGCCCTCGGGGTACTTGTACTCGCCACGCTCGTCGTACTCGGTGGCCATGCCGTACAGCGCCGGGTCGAACTCGGTGCCGTTGGGGTCGACCGACTCGTTGGCCTGCTTGAGCGACAGCGAGATGCGGCGACGCTCGAGGTCGATGTCGATGATCTTGACGAAGACCTCTTCGCCGACCGACACGACCTGCTCGGCGAGCTCGACGTGCTTACCCGAAAGCTCGGAGATGTGCACGAGGCCCTCGATGCCGTCGGCGACGCGGACGAACGCACCGAAGGGAACGAGCTTGGTGACCTTGCCCGGAGCGATCTGACCGATCGCGTGGGTACGGGCGAACACCTGCCACGGGTCTTCCTGCGTCGCCTTGAGCGAGAGCGACACGCGCTCGCGATCGAGGTCGACCTCGAGGATCTCGACGGTGACCTCCTGGCCCACCTCGACGACCTCGGAGGCGTGCTCGATGTGCTTCCAGGAGAGCTCGGAGACGTGGACGAGACCGTCGACGCCACCCAGGTCGACGAACGCACCGAAGTTGACGATCGACGAGACCGTACCCTTGCGGACCTGGCCCTTGTGGAGGTTGTTGAGGAACGTGGTGCGCGACTCGGACTGCGTCTGCTCGAGCAGGGCGCGGCGCGAGAGCACGACGTTGTTGCGGTTCTTGTCGAGCTCGAGGATCTTGGCCTCGATCTCCTGGCCGAGGTACGGCGTCAGGTCGCGGACACGGCGCAGCTCGATGAGCGAGGCCGGGAGGAAGCCGCGGAGGCCGATGTCGACGATGAGACCACCCTTGACGACCTCGATCACGGAACCGGTGACAACACCGTCGTTCTCCTTGATCTTCTCGACGTCGCCCCACGCACGCTCGTACTGAGCGCGCTTCTTGGACAGGATGAGGCGGCCTTCCTTGTCCTCCTTCTGGAGAACGAGGGCCTCGACGTGGTCGCCGACGTTGACGACCTCGTTGGGGTCGACGTCGTGCTTGATCGAGAGCTCGCGGGAGGGGATGACACCCTCGGTCTTGTAACCGACGTCGAGGAGGACCTCGTCGCGGTCGATCTTCACCACGGTGCCTTCGATGAGGTCGCCGTCGTTGAAGAACTTGAGCGTCTTCTCGACCGCGGCCAGGAAGTCTTCGGCCGAGCCGATGTCGTTGATCGCGACCTGCTTGGTAGCCGGGGCGGTCGTTGCGGTAGTCATGTAGTGGGTTGTCCTAGTTGGGTGTGGTGTCGGGCTCCGACTCCTGTACCCGTCGGTCCGAGACCGGGGGCCGTCGGGCTGGGGCCGCCCGAGGGCGAACTCCAACCACGAGTCGAAGCGAAGCGGATTGTTTATGCGATGCCACGGGCTCGCCAGACAGGCAGAACCCAGGTGTGACACCTCAGTCTAACGCACCACGCCTCCCGCGCAGTCCGGGTGTCGCGCATCCCGCGCTTGGGCCGTCGCACGCTGACGCCGGCCACGCGGGGCGAACGGAGGCAGAGGGCCGGACAGGGCGATTGCGCGTGGGCGTGATTCGCCCCGGATCGGCCGTTTTGTTCCGGCGTTCTGAGGCGGTCCGCCCAGGTGGCGTCCAGAAACACGTGCCAGGCTCCCCGTCTTGTGCCCGCTGACGCGGGTCGGACGGTGACACCCGCACCGTCCTCCCCTCACGTGAAACCGGTTCTATGCGCTCTGACTCGACGTCCTTTTCCAATCGTCGTGACCGCCGCCTCGCCGCCCGCCGCACTCGTCGTCGCCCCGTGACGACAGTGGGAGCGCTCGTGCTCGGCGTGGTCGCGGCCGCGGCTCTCACCGGCACCGCGCCGGCCGCCACCGCCTCCCCCGCCGACCTGTCGACCGCGACGTTCTCGCTCGCCTCCTCGATCACTCCCACGGTGCTCGCAGCCACCCCCGGCCCCGAGAAGACCGAGGCCCGCGCGGCGGAGACCGCTGCGTCGACCTCGATCCAGGCCGTCGCCACCGTGCAGAGCGACATCGCGGCATCCGGTCTCGACATCGGCCAGCCCGCCACGGTCGACACGACCGCGCTGCAGCAGGCCACCGACCGCCTCGAGGCGGCCTCGGTGCTGCCCGAGACGTTCCTCCCCGCGCTCTCGCACGACGTCGCCGCGGCCACCGTCGCGGTCGACCAGCGCGTGGCCGAGTTGCGCGGCGGTCTCGACGCCGCCGTGGCCAAGAAGGCGGAAGAAGAGGCGGCCGAGAAGGCGCGCCAGGAAGCGGAGGCTGCTGCCGCGGCGAAGGCCGCCGCCGACAAGGCCGCCGCCGACAAGCAGGCCTCGTCGTCGTCGTCCTCGTCCAACTCCGGCGGTGGTGGGTCTTCGGCCCCCATTCCGACCGGAGGCGGTTCGGGAGACAACAGCCCCGCCGGCGCCCAGGCCGCCGCGCGCGACATGCTCGCCAGCCGCGGCTGGGGCGACGACCAGATGTCGTGCCTCGTGTCGCTGTGGAACAAGGAGTCGGGCTGGAACTACAAGGCCTACAACTCCGGCAGCGGCGCCTACGGCATCCCGCAGGCCCTCCCCGGCAGCAAGATGTCGTCCGCCGGTGCCGACTGGCAGACCAACGCCGCCACTCAGGTGTCGTGGGGCCTCGGGTACATCTCGGGCCGCTACGGCACGCCGTGCGGCGCGTGGGGCCACTCGCAGTCGACCGGCTGGTACTGAGCCCTCAGCTCCATCGCATCGTCGAGCGCGCCGCTCCGGAGAACCCTCCGGAGCGGCGCGCTTCTGCGAGCAGCGGGAGGTTCTCGGGTCCGTTGAGCTCGTGCAGGACGGCCGGACCCACGTGCACCTGCCACGCGCCGTGGAAGCGGAGGGCGTCCGCCCGACGACGACCGATCTCGGAAGGCACGGCAAGGAACTGCCGGGATCGGGAGCGTCCCGCGCGCTCGAGGACGGCGCGCACCCACCACGGCCCTCCGCCGCGGTCGACCTCCAGCACGAAACGCGGTGTCCGGATCGGGCCGCACAGCTCCTCCAGCGCGACCCCGAAGGTCTTCTGATCGGCGAGGCTCGCGTGCGCCATCGTGATCTCGGCGCGGGTGGCGTCGGCATCCCTCCGCTCTCCCTCCCACACCGCAACGGCGAGCGGGGACCGGACGCGCCCACTCTCGGACAGCGCCGTCCACACCACACGCGCCATGTTCCGCAGCGTCGCCGCGGCATCCCGAGCCTGCCGACGCGTGCGACGCCACGCCGAAAACAGGGGAACGGCCATGACGGCACCGATCAGGGCGCTGACTCCCCCCACCGCGACTCCCGCGACCGGGGGCAGGAAGAACGACAGCGCGATCAGCGCGGCCGGCGCTCCCGCCGATACTCCGAGCCACCCGCCGAGGGCACGCTCGGCCGTCACCGACGTCGAGAAGACCGGCGTGCGGGCCGGGCGCTCGACCACCGCGGAGAGCTCCTCGCGGTCGTCGTACGGGGAGCCGATGCGCCAGGCGGATCGCGTCTCGTCCCGCGGCGGAGCCGAGGTCAGCGCGTCGACACGCTGCAGCGACGCGCCGGGGGTCTTCTCGAGCACCTCGTCGAGCGCGCGACGACGGTCGCGCCCCAGCGCCGCGGGCAGCCCGCGGACGATGCGCTCGGGATGGTCGGCGTCGAGTCCCCACAGGCCGGCGTGCTTGCGACGGAGGCGAGCGGCATCCGGTTGCGCATCGAGGGACGAGTCGGGCGGCAGCAGCGCCGAGACCGTCCAGTTGTGGGCGACCTTCTCGGGCCAGCTCGGATCGCGCCGCAGCGTACGGCCCCGCAACTGCTGCGTCGCCGACGCCGTCGCCACCGCGGTGAGATCGATCAGGGTGTTCACCGCCGGGCAGTCCCACCCTTCGCCGAAGAGACCGCGCGTGCCCACGACCACCTCGAGCGAGCCGTCGGCGAGCAGCCGGGAGACGGCGCCGACCACCCCCGACCCCGTGGTCCCCCACACCTCGAGGACGGCCACGTCGTCGGAGCAGGGCTCCCCCGTCACCGGGACGCCGAGCTCGCGCGAGAGCGCCGGAAGCAGCTTCTCCGCGTGACGGACGGCGACGCGCACCGTCGAGGAGGTGACGAGGATCGCGCGCAGCGCCGAGGTAGCGGCATCCGTCGCCACGATCGAGAACGTGCGGACGGCGCCGGCCGAGCCCAGGAGTCCCCCGTGGACGTTGCCGTGGGTGACGTAATCGGTCACGACGAGGGCGCGGAGGCGGTCGCCGAGCTCGTCGCGCTCGCGGGCGAGGATGTCGCACGCTCCCCTGTCCTTCGAGAGGGAGGACGCGAGGACCGTGTCGATCGGATCGCGGGTGCGACGCACCCCGCGGTCGGTCAGGGCGAAGCCGAAATCGGCGAGCAGGCGACGCAGCCGGCGCCACTGGTCGGCGCGCGCGGGGTCGGGGAGCACCCGGTCCAGGGCGTATCGACCCAGCAGGCGCAGCGTCTCTTCTGTGGTGGGCGCCCGTCGCGCCACGGCGGGAAGACGAGCGGTGAGCGGGTCGTCGGGCGCGACGACGGAGAACATCGCCGCGGCGGCCTCGGCACCGGCGAAGTCGACGGCGAACGCCGCCGAGAGAGCGGCATCGAAGGCGGCGTCGGGGGCGGGCGACTCTGCGGCGGGTGGCGGGTGCACGATCCCCGGACGCGCGACCGCACTGCTCCCCGCGGAAGCGACCGGGGCCGGGGGCGAGGCGCCCTCGGCGGGCGGTTCGAGGGGGTCCGCGGGGGCGGAAGGGGCCGACGACTGGAGCACCGCGCGCAGGAACTCTCTTCCGGCGCCCACCGCGAACGTCGTCCGCAGCGCCTCCGCGAGGGCTTCGGCGTGCGCGGAGAGGAACGCCCGCTCCTCGCCGGTCGGTTCGACCACGTGGACGAGGTCGCGGTACGGCGCGAGGTCACCCTCGCGCACGACCGCCGGCACGGGAACCTCGAGATCGACCTCGCCCAGCAGAGAGACGTAGTTCTCATACTCGTTCGCGTCATCGGGCGAGGGAAGAGTGGCCGTGAGCCCGATCACGAGCGGCTCCCGACCCCCCGCGCGCAACCGCGCGACGAGCGCGGCGACCACGAGCGCCCAGTGGTCGAGGAGGTGATGGCACTCGTCGAGGACGATGGTCTCGACCCCCGCCTCGACCAGGCGCTCCAGCAGCTCGCGCGATCGCGGGTGCAGAGCGGCCGTGAGAGCGGCGGCATCCTGTCTCGCCAGAGTGCGCCGAAGAGCGCGGGACCGAGAGCGGATGCCTCGGCCGTACGCCGCAGCATTGCTCTCGTTGAGCGCGTCGAGCCATCCCTCGGCCTGGTCGGGGGTGCGATCGTCGGCGATCAGCTCGTCGACCCAGCGGGCGCGCGCCAGGCCCGCGAAGGGCTCGCGGGAGTCGACCACGCTGATCGCCTGGTACGTCAGGGCCGTGAGGTCGGCGGGGAGATCGGGGTCGTCCGACACGGCGGCGTCGTCGTGCGCCAGCGCCCGGGCAGCGCCCACCCACTGCGCGCGGATCGCCGTCGTGGGCGCGAAGACCACCGTGCGGCGCCCCCGGCGCGCGGCGAGGAGGAGCCCGAGCAGAGTCTTTCCGGCACCGGGCGGGGCGACGAGATGCAGGGGCACCCCCGCGTCGACGTCGACACGGTCCAGCGCGGCGCGCTGGTAGGCCCGGAGCGTTCCGTCGAATCGCCACGCCGACAGGGGACGGCGTGATTCGGTCGACACCGCGCCAGTCTAGGGAGGGGCCCCCGGCGGGCAGGCGGACCGACACCCGCCGGAGAGGACGACGCGTGGACCTTCGATGGCTCGACGCCCCCGACGAGGACGTACGGCGGGAGCTGCCGACCGTACCGGAGCACGAACCGCCGCCGTGGGTGCCGACCCGCAGACGCCTGCTCGTGCGGCTGAACGCCGTGATCCAGGTCTGGACCCTCTTCATCGTGGTGTTCAACACCGGACTCGACGTCGACATCCGGGGCGACGGGACGCTCCAGGCCGACGACGTCCGCACCCTGGTCATCACCCTGGTCGTCGCCATCGTCTGGACCGCCGCGAGCATCGCGCTGTGGCGATGGTCGCGGAAGGCCTCGACGCCCGTCCGGCTCCGCCGCGCTCGCCGCGCTCTCACCGCGCGGGCGAACGAGTTCCGCGCGGAAGCGTGGTGGCGGGACTCCTTCACAGCCATCGTCACCGCTCACTCCGCCGGCGTGCGCGAATACCCGCGCTTCGTGGGCGAAGGGATCGAGTTCGGGATGGTTCGACTGCGGATGCCGCGCACGCGTCCGCGCTCCTACGTCTGCGTCTCGCTGGCATCCCCTCTCCCCCACCTGGTCCTCGACGCCGTCGAGAACGACGGGGTGCGCTCGGGACTGCCCGAGAACCTCGCCGAACGACAGCGGATCTCGCTGGAGGGCGACTTCGACCGGATCTTCCGCGCCTACGCTCCACGCGGATACGCCCGCGACGCGCTCTACGTCCTCACCCCCGATGTCATGGCGGTCCTCGCCGATCACGCCCGCGCATTCGACGTCGAGATCATCGAGGATCGCGCGGTGTTCTTCCGGGCCGAGCGGCGGCGGTGGGACGACCCGGCGCTGTGGCAGGAGGTGGACGCGATCCTCACCCACGTCGTGCCGCGGCTGCGACAACGGTCGCTGCGATACACGGACGAGAGGGTCGCGGGCCAGGTCGCGGTCGAGATCGCGGGGAGTCTCGCGAGCGGTTCGTCGGGGGTCACGGCGTGGCGCCCGGAGGGGCCCGTGGTGGGCCCGGGAGGGCGACAGCTCCGCTCGTGGACGCCCCGCCACGGGTGGTGGGCGAACGTGCGCGTGGTCTCGTCGTTCATGGTCGGAACGGCGGTCTACGGCATCCCGGTGTTCTTGGGCGTCGTCACGCTTCTGGGCATGTTCGACGGGCGCTGAGCCGGGCGGCAGCCTTCACCGTCCCACGCGGCGCCGACGCCGTCAGGCGCCGTTGCGTCGAGCGACCCACCCCGCCAGCAAGGCGTGCGAAAGCGGCGCGATCGAGACGACCATGAGAATCGTGCCCAGCACCGCCTGCTCGGCCTGCAGCAACACCCCGCCGATGAGCAGGCCCGTGAACAGCACCGACGAGACCACCCGGCGCACCATGCGCTCGAGATCGCGCATGCGCCGCTCGATGCGCGGGGTCTGGACCGAGACCGAGCCGTCTTCGAAGCGCGAGATGAGGTTGTCGGCACGGCGCGGGAGGCGCGCGGTCACGGCGGCGACCGCTCCGACCTCGCGGACGAAGGCCTGCGCGGTGTTGCCGCTCTCTTCGCGGATGAGGCGCTGCGCGTAGGGCTCGACCGCGTCCCAGATGTTGAAAGCGGGATCGAGCGCGCTGCACATGCCGCTCGTGAGCGACATCGCGCGCACGATCAGCAGGAAGTTCTCGGGCAGCTGGAACGGCAGCGACCGCACGACGTCGCCGAACTCGATCGCGAACGCGCGGAACTCGCGCGGGTCGACCTCTTGCAGCTCGGCGAAGCCCATCCCGCCGAAGCGGGAGAACAGGCCCGTCATCGCGCGCTCCAACTGCACGGTGTCGGCCGAGGGCAGCAGCACGCCGACATCGCGGATGCCGTCGACCAGGCCCTTTCCGTCACGCGAGGCCGCCGCGATGAGCACGCGGCGCAGCCCCCGGCGCAAGCTCGGCGGGACCTCGCCCATCATGCCGAAGTCGATGAAGGTGAAGCGCCACGCCGGGGTGCCGGCGTCGGTCGTGCCGCCGAGCGGCGTGACGAAGACGTTTCCGGGGTGCGGGTCGGCGTGGAAGAAGCCGTCGTCGAACAGCTGGTCGAACATCACCCGCGCGAAGCGGGCGGCGACCTCGGCCGGATCGATGCCGGCCGCGCGGAGGGCGTCGACGTCGTTGATCTTGATCGCCGTGACGTCTTGGAGGGTGAGCACGCGGCGGGTGGTGCGCTCCCACACGACCTCGGGCACGGCCACTCCGCCGGGCCCGCCGAAGTCGGCCGAGAAGCGCTCGGAGTTGGCGGCCTCGTGCAGGTAGTCGATCTCTTCGAGGCTCGTGACGGCGAACTCCTCGACGAGTGAGGGCATGTCGACGCGATCGCGGACCAGGGCGACCTTGCTGAGCCACACGCCGATCTTGCGGAGGGCGCGCAGGTCGACGTCGACGATGCGGTCGATGCCCGGGCGCTGGATCTTCAGCACGACGGCGCTCAGGCCGGTCTCGGCGGCCAGATCCTCCGTCAGCACGGCGCGGTGCGCCTGACCCAGCGAAGCCGCCGCGAGGGGGCGCTCGTCGACGCTCGCGAAGGCGCGCTCCAACGGCATCCCGAGCTCTTCTTCTGCCCGGGCGCGCATCTGCACGAACGGGACCGCGGGCACCTCGTCCTGCAGGCCCTCGAGCTGCTTCGTGATCGACGGGGGCAGGACGTCGAGACGCGACGACATGAACTGCCCGACCTTGATCATGAGACCGCCGAGGTCGACAGCGAGCACATGGAAACGCTGGGCGATGCGCTCGAGCCGCCGGGTGCGGCCCCGGGCGGAGATCCACCCGAGACCGAACCGCGGCAGGAACAGCTCGAACCACCAGGCCTGCACCAGATAGCGCGCCGCGAAGCGCGTGATCCGCCGGTAGCGGGCCTTCATAAGGGCGTCGTCGGTCATCGATTCTCCTGGATGCCGACGGGCGGAATGCCCCCGTCGAGCGGGCGTGACCTCAACCCTGGGCGAGGATGGAGTAGAGCTTACGGCGAGCCTCGTCGAGGATCTCGACCGCTTGCGCGACCTGATCCTTGTCGCCCGTGCGACCGACCTGGGCCGCCGCCTGGGCGAGTTCGATACCCGCCTTGGGCAGCGCGGTCATGCGACCGCCGTCGCGCGAACCGGCCGCCTCCCAGGGGGCCGTGCGTTCGGTGGTCTCGTCGCCGGCCGCAGCGCGGCCCTCGGCAGTGAGCGAGTAGGTCTTGCGGCCGTTCGACTCCTCGGCCTGCACGAGGCCCTCGTCGGTCAGCAGCTGCAGCGTGGGGTAGACCGAGCCGGGGCTCGGCTTCCACGAGCCGCCGCTGCGGTCCTCGATCTCGCGGATGATCTGGTAGCCGTGCATCGGCTGCTCGAGCAGGAGCGAGAGGACGGCCGAACGCACGTCGCCCTTGTTCATGCGCGGCGTCGAGGCGGTCTTCTGCTCGAACTGCGTGCGCAGCTGCTCGAGACCCTCGAGGATGTTGGACATCGGCCAGCCGGGGGTGTTGTTGCCACCGCGTCCGCCGAACGCGTCTCCCAGGAATGAACCACTCATGACGACCTCCTTCGCGCGGACCCGATCTGAGTCAGCGATACATAACGATATATCGCTGAAGAGGGGTGGAGGCTGGGAATCGACCCGCGATCCTTCGACGTCGAGCAGACCCGCGGCGCCCGTCGGGGACCCGAGACGCCCCGACGCGGATCAGTACCAGTTCATCGCCTGGGAGTGACCCCATGCGCTGCACGGGGTGCCGTAGCCGCGGGAGATGTAGTCGAGGCCCCACGCGATCTGAGTGGCCGCGTTGGTCTGCCAGTCGGCGCCGAAGCTCGCCATCTTGCTTCCGGGCAGGGCCTGCGGGATGCCGGTCGCCCCACCGTCGTTGTTGTAGGCCTGGTAATTCCAGCCCGACTCCTTGTTCCACAGCGACGACAGGCACGAGAACTGGTCGCTCCCCCAGCCGTACTTCTCGGCCATGAGCTGCGAGGCGTACGCGCGCGCGCCCTCGGGCGTGTTGACCCGGGCGAGAGCGGCGGCGGCATCGGCCTGACGCCGCGCCTCGGCGGCCGCTGCGGCCTCGGCCTGACGCTGCGCCTCGGCGGCGGCGTCGGCGGCGGCCTTGTCAGCCTTCGCCTTGTCGAGGCTGCCCTTGACCTCCGCCACGCGGGCGCTGACGCGGTCGGTCTCGCTCTGGGCGTTCTGACTCAGGGCGGGGACGAGCAGCACCGGGAGCAGGTCGCGGGAGGTGAGGCGGTCGACGGCGTCTTGGAGCGCGCCCGTGTCGATCGACGCGTCGCCGATCGAGAGCGGGAGCCCGGTCGCGGCGACATCGGCCTGGACGGCGGTCGCGTTCGAGAGAGCCGTCTGCGCCCCGTCGAGGGCGGCGGCGGCACCGGTGCTCACGGCGTCGAGGGTCGGCGCCGTGGACACGGGCACCGAGGTGCCGGGGGCGGAGAAGGAGGATGCCGAGGCGTCGGGCAACGAGACGGGGGACGCCATCGCCAGACCGGTCGTGGCGACCATGCCGAACGCGAGGCCGGCGCAGGTGGCCGCCGTGACGAGGGTGCGTCGGGCGCGGTTGACGTGGGTGAGTTTGATATCGGAACGCAGCAAGAGAGATCTTTCGTCGGGGGCGCGCTCGTCGGGATCGAGCACGGTGTCGCGCCGTCGGGTCGGCACGGGCCCCGAGTGTGGGTGCTGGTTCTGGGCGTTATCTTTTCGTTACCTGGAAGACCGGTGAGAGCAGACGATTCGGTGACGCGCGCTCGCGAGGGGTCGCGCGACGGATTCCGCTTCTCGCCGTCAGCAGAAGAAAAACTCGCCTCACCGGGTATTTTGCCGACGCTCCGACGCCGGGTTCCCGTCAGTCGCCGCTGAGCTTTCCTCCCCTCGCGACGAGAGGCCGATCCGACGAAGAAAAAATCTCGTCGAATCGGCCTCTCAGCGGTCGACCCGCCCGTCGCGTCGCTCGAGGGCTCAGCCGCGGTGCGCGCGGTAGTAGTCCAGAAGGGCGCGCGTCGAGGAGTCCTGAGCCGCCAGCGCCTCGTCGTCGCCCTCGATCGCGGGGGCAATCTGCAAAGCGAGCTGCTTGCCGAGCTCGACGCCCCACTGATCGAAGGAGTTGATGCCCCAGATCGTTCCCTGCGTGAAGGTGATGTGCTCGTACAGGGCGATCAACTGGCCGAGCACCGAGGGCGTGAGAGACGGCGCGAAGATCGACGTGGTCGGCCGGTTGCCGGGGAACGTGCGGGCGGCGACGAGCGCACCCGTGGTGCCCTCGGCCTCGACCTCTTCGGCGGTCTTGCCGAACGCCAGGGCCTTCGTCTGCGCGAGGAAGTTCGCCAGGAACAGGCCGTGCACGTCGCGCCCGTCGTCGGCGCGCGGGTAGGCCGGGTTCACGAAGGCAATGAAGTCGGCCGGGATGAGACGCGTGCCCTGGTGGATCAGCTGGTAGAACGCGTGCTGACCGTTGGTTCCCGGCTCTCCCCAGAAGACCTCGCCCGTGTCGGTGGTGACGGGCGTTCCGTCCCACCGCACCGACTTGCCGTTGGACTCCATCGTGAGCTGCTGCAGGTAGGCCGCGAAGCGGTGGAGCTGCTGCGCGTAGGGCAGCACCGCGTGCGACTGCGCGCCGAGGAAGTTGGTGTACCAGACGTTGAGCAGACCCATGAGAACGGGCACGTTCTGCTCGACCGGAGTGGATGCCACGTGCTCGTCGACCGTGTGGAAGCCGGCCAGGAGCTCGCGGAACACGTCGGGACCCAGGGCGATCGCGAGCGACAGCCCGATCGCCGAGTCGACGGAATAGCGTCCGCCCACCCAGTCCCAGAAGCCGAAGGCGTTCGTCGGGTCGATGCCGAACGCTTCGACCTTGTCGAGGGCCGTCGACACGGCGACGAAGTGGTGGGCCACGGCGTCGGTGCGGGCGGCATCCGAGTCGTCGATCGCGCCCTTCTCGGCGAGCTGCGCCCACAGCCAGTCGCGAGCCAGGCGCGCGTTGGTCAGGGTCTCGAGCGTGGTGAAGGTCTTCGAGGCGACGATGAAGAGGGTGGTCTCGGGGTCGAGGTCAGCCGTCTTCTGCGAGATGTCGGTGGGGTCGATGTTCGAGACGAAGCGGGCGTGGATGCCGGCGTCGGCGCACGGCAGCAGAGCCTCGTAGACCATCACCGGGCCCAGGTCGCTGCCGCCGATGCCGATGTTGACGACGTGCGTGACCTTCTTGCCGGTGACGCCGCGCCACTCGCCCGAGCGCACGCGGTCGGCGAAAGCGCTCAGCCGGTCGAGCACCTCGTGCACGTCGTGGTCGATCTGCTGACCGTCGACGACGAGCGACGGCTCGGCGCCGACCGGACGGCGGAGGGCGGTGTGCAGCACCGCGCGGTCCTCACTGGTGTTGAGGTGCGCGCCGCTCAGCATCGCGCCGAAACGATCGCGCACACCGGTCTCGTCGGCGAGGGCGACCAGAGCGTCGAGGATCTCGGGGGTGACGAGGTTCTTGGACAGGTCGACGTGCAGGTCGCCCACCGTGCGCGTGAGATCGCGCGTGCGATCGGCGTCGGAGGCGAACCAGCCGCGCAGGTCGGGATCGAAACCCTCCCGCAGAGCGGTGAGGCGGGACCAGGCGGAGGTGGTGGTGGGATCGATAGGCGCAGTCACGGAACCCACGCTAGCGACCTCCGACGATCGCCACGCCGCGAATGACGAAGTGCGCCGGACGCGCTACGACCGGGCCAGCGGCCCGGATCGGTCGCGGGCGCCCGCGGCGGCCTCAGCCAGGGGGATCTCCCGCGATCCATCCCAGGGCTCCGTCCACCCGAGGCGGTCGAACAACCCGTCCAGCACCATCGCGGTGAACCCCCACACGGTCTGCGGGCCGCGTGCCGTCTGCAGGGCGAAGGCCGGCCCCCGCCACTCCCGACCATCACGACGCAGCACCGTCACGCCTCGGCGTTCGGGATCGAGCAGATCGGCCACCGGGGCGCGGAAGACCTCGGCCGACTCCGCCGCATCCACGGCACGCACCGGGGTCGGGCGCGCCCACCATCCGATCACCGGGGTGACCTCGTGGCGAGAGAAGGCCAGGGGCAGCGACTCGAGGGTGCCCAGCACGTCGACACCGTCGGGATCGAGTCCCGTCTCTTCGCGGGCTTCACGGAGGGCCGCCGCCACGGCATCCGCGTCTTCGGGATCGACCCGGCCACCCGGGAACGCGACCTGGCCCGGGTGGGCGCGCAGGGTGCTCGCGCGCGCGAGCAGCAGCACGTCGAGATCGCTCGGGACGGTGCGCGAGACCCGGCGGCTGGGGACCCCGTCGAGCACGCCGAAGAGGATGAGCACCGCCGCCGCTCGCGCCTCGCCCTCGACAGGCAGCGCCTGCAGCGCCGGGGAGACGTCGCCGAGACCGCGCGCGAGCAGGGCTTCGAGCTGGGCGCGGGGCGAGGACATTCTTCGAGGCTATGCCGTGACGGCGTCTCGTACGGTCGCCTCGTCGGCCGGGGCCGCCGGCGCGTCGGACTCGGGGGCCGTGGCGCCGGATTCGTCGGGGACCTCGATCCAGCACGGGTGGGCGGAGCTCCCGACGCGCACGCGGCGCATCGGGATGCGCGGGGTCTCCGGCGCGGCGGGAGCCGCGGCGTCCGCGGCCGAGGTCGGGACCGGGACGGATGCCGTGGCGCCGGCCGCCGCGACGGGTGATGCCGCGAGGGCCTCGGCGATGATGCGCCGAGGGTCGTACTGTCGCGGATCGAGCGCCCGCCATTCGTCCGCGTCGGCGGGGACGCCGAGCTCGGTCGCGGCGCGGAGGCGCGCGGCATCCACCGTTCGGCGAAGCCCCCGCAGCACCGACGCGAGGCGAGCGACCGCCCCGGGCAACCGCTGCGGACCGATGACCACCGCGGCGATAAGCCCCACGAACAGGAGTTTCTCGAACGTCAGGCCGAACATGGGGCCTCCTCGAAGACCGACGCCCGGGCGCCGGCGCGATCGTGCAGGGCCGCGATCGCGAGGGCCGCAGCGTAGAGGGCGGTCATCGGAACGGCGACGACGAACATCGACATCACGTCGGCCGACGGCGTCGCGAGGGCGCTGAACAACACGATCGCCACGACCGCGTACCGCCAGCTGCGGGCGAGGGTGCGGGCCGAGACGATGCCGGCGAGATTCAGCACCACCAGCACGACCGGCAGGACGAAGGCGAGGCCCGTGGCCACGACGATCTTCAGCGCGAAGTCGATGTAGGTGCCCGCGTCGAGGATCGTGGAGTCCTCGCTCGAGGCGAAGCCCGCGAGCACCGAGACCATGTGGGGGAACAGCAACAGGCCGGTCGCGCACCCGGCCGCGAACAGCGGAACAGCGGCTCCGACCGAGCCGAGCACGTACCGCCGCTCGCGCCGCGTGAGTCCCGGGAGCACGAACGCGAAGAGCTCGGACAGCCAGACCGGGCTCGACAGGACGAGCCCCGCGACCAGTGCGACGCGCAGACGCAGGTCGAAGGCCCCGGTCACGCTGTCGAAGTTGAGGCTCGCGTTGCGCTCGGCCGCGATCTGCACGATCGGGGCCCGCACGAGGTCCATCACGGGTTCGTACAGGAACCACCCGGCGAGGGCGCAGATCGCGAGGGCGATCGCCGCCCGCACCGCGCGCCGCGTCGCCTCGTCGAGGTGCGCGGCGACGGGCATGGGGGCCGACCGCGGGGCCTCGGCGCGAGGGGGCGCGACGGCGGGAGCGGCGGCGGAGGTCATGACGTGCTCGGGGGTGCCAGGACGGGTGCGGCGGACTCCCCCTGTGCCCGGGCTGGGGCATGCGGGTCGGTCTCGGCGGCGGCCCCCACGCGGGAGTCACTCACCTCGGTCTTGAGGATGCGCACCGATTGGCCGAGGCTCCGGGCGAGGGCGGGGAGCTTGGCGGCTCCGAAAATGAGGACGATGACCGCCAGCACGATCAGGGCGTGCCAGCCGGTGAGGTTCTGCAACATGGGAGGGGTTCCTTTCGAGGGAGGGGTCAGCGCCCGCCGGGCGCACCGCCGGGCATGGCGCCCGCGGTCGGGGTGGTGGTGGTGTCGACGCGGACGCCGAGGGCGACCGTCCAGCCGGTGGAGTTGTCGCCGGTCGCCGTGGCGAGTTCGAGCGCTCCCCCGTCGTCGCCGAAGACGTTGTCGCTCTCGAGCGACACCCGGGACAGATTGGATGCCGAGGAGGGATACGCCGCGTCGGCGTAGACCACGTCGCACGCGGCCTGCGGCAGGGCGACCTGCGAGGTGGCGATCGCGTTCGAGGCGTCGGTGATGGCATCCACGTTCGAGTACACCTCGAAGTGGATGTGCGGCCACCGGCCGTCGTAGCAGCCGGGGAAGATCGAGGTGAACGAGACGACGCCGTCATCTCCGACGACCTGGACGCCGCGGAGGTAGCTCTCGTTCTCGATCCCCGAGGAGTACATCGAGTAGCGGCCCTGGTCGTCGCAGTGCCAGACGTAGACGGCGGCACCCGCGAAGGGCACGTCGCCGTTCGCGGAGTCGAAGATCGTGAGGTTGAGGGTCATGGGAACGCCCGCGGCCGTGGCTCCGCCGTCGAGGCTCGAGCGCAGGTCGCTGCGGACGATGCCGGACTGCTCGAGGATGTCGGGGCCGTTCGACCCGTCGCCCGGGTAGGGGCCGGCGGTCTCGTCGGGGATCTCGCCCGCGGGGAGGGCGGCTGCCGCGCTCGTCGCGGTGGCGCTCGGGGTCGCGCTCGCCGTGGGCGTCGCGGTCGGGGTCGCCGTCGCGGCCGTCGTTGCGGCACCGGAGGCCGACGGGGCGCACGCGGCCAGCGTGGCGGTGCCCGCGCCCAGCACGACCAGGCCCAGGATGCCGCGCCGCGAGACGAGCGTGCGGATGTCGAAGGGCGCGCCCTGATCGACGACGGGCTCATCGGCGCGGTCGAGCAAGCGCCCTTCGTAGGCGGGACCGTCGGGGGTCATCTGGGTGTCGGGGATTCTGCTCATGGTCTGCTCCACTGGTCGGTGCGGGTGTCGTTGAGGAGACGATGACGCAGCGACCCTGCCCCCTCCCTCACCGAATCTATGAACCGGCTATGCGCACCGGATCCGCACGGTATTCCCCGTCCCCGACCCCGGTGCGCGTGTCAGGATGAACGAGGGAGGTACGCGATGACCGGAACGCTGCACGCCGTGACCCTCGTCGTGAACATGCCGATCACCAAGATCGACGCCCTCGACGCGATCGCCTTCGCCGCCGACGGGGGCGTCGACGGTGCGGGCACGATGAGCCCGCGCGTCTGGCTCGCTCCGCACGCGTGGGCCGAGGTCGAGATCCCCAAGTTCGCCGATCCGCCGCCGTTCGCGATCGACGTGTACTCCGACGTCTCGGGCGCGGTGGCCTGGGCGCAGGCCCGCCGCCTGTTCGACGCCCTCCAGCGCTTCGGCTGGAACGTGAGCCCGCCGCGCGCGGGAGTGCAGTGAGCGAGGCCGTCGCACCGCGGCCGCGACTGCTCTACGTCGAGGACGACGCCGAGATCGCCGCGATGACGCTGGAGGTGCTCCGCGAGACCTACGAGGTCGTGCACGAGGCCGACGGGCTCGCGGGCCGCGACCGGGCGTTGCGCGACAGCTTCGAGGTGATCCTGCTCGATCGGCGACTCCCCGGCCGCGACGGCGCCGAGATCGTGCGCGACCTGCGCACCGCCCACATCACGACCCCCGTGCTGCTGCTGACGGCTCTGGGGGCGGTCGCCGATCGCGTCGAGGGACTCGACGCCGGGGCGAACGACTATCTGCTGAAGCCCTTCGACTTCGACGAGCTGCTCGCCCGGCTGCGGGCGCTGCGACGCGGCTACCGGGCCGAGGGACGTCGCCGGGGCGTCTCGGACTGGACCTACCTCCCCGACACGGCCGTGGTCTACGGCCCCTCCGGCGAGCGCATCGCCCTCACCTCGACCGAGAACGCCGTGCTGGAGTTGCTCACCCGGAGCCCCGACCACGTCTTCTCGCGCGAAGAGATCGCCCGCGCGGTGTTCTCGTCTCCGGATGCCGTGACCACTGTCGACACGTACGTGCACTACCTGCGCCGCAAGACCGCGACCGACCTCGTGGAGACCGTGCGCGGCCGCGGGTACCGCGCCGGGGCCGAGCGGTGAGCGCCGAGGACGACCGGCGGGTCGTCCGCCGGGCCGCGCTGCGGGTCGGCACCCTCGTGGCGGGCGCATCGGCCGTCGCGATCGCCGTGGGGGTCGGCATCCTCATCGCCGTTCTGGTGGCGCAGGCCCGCACCGAGGGCGGGGGCCGACGCGGCGCGGGCGGGGCACCGATGGGCGATCGCTTCGTCGTCGACCTCGACGACGTGCTGCCCTGGGTCATCGGCCTGGGTCTGGTGGGGGTCGTGGTGCTCGGACTCGTCGGCGGGGCCGCGGCCCGCTGGTCGGTGCGCCCGCTGGACGAGGCGCTGCGTCGGCAGCGCGCGTTCGTCTCCGAGGCGAGCCACGAGCTGCGCACGCCGTTGACGGCCCTGACCAGTCGCATCCAGATCGTGCAGCGACGCCTGCACCGCGGAGAACCGGCCGACGAGCCGTTGGATCAGTTGCGGCGCGACGCGCAGATCATGGACGACGTGCTCGCCGACATGCTGCTGACTGCCGAGGGGCAGGTGCACACGGGCACCGCGCGAGTCGACGACAGCGTGCGTGCCGCGACCGCGGCGCTGTCGTCCCTCGCCGACGATGCGGGCGTGGGCCTGCGACCGACCCGGCTGACGGGGGTGACCGTCGCGGTGCCCGCGGTCACCGTCGTGCGCATGTGCACCGCACTGCTCGACAACGCCATCGGGCACACGCCCGCGGGCTCCGAGGTCACGGTCACCGCCGACGCCGACGAACGCGAGGTCGTCGTGCGCGTGGAGGACGGGGGAAGCGGCATCCGCGACGACGATCTGCCCCGCATCTTCGAACGCTTCGCGCGCGGGGCGGAGTCGGGCCGGCGTCGGGGATTCGGGCTCGGGCTGGCGCTCGTGCGCGAGGCCGCGACCCGCTACGGCGGGAGCATCGAGGTCGAGCGCACCTCGCCCACGGGCACGGTGTTCGCCCTGCGCCTCCCCCGCGCCCGCTGACCGCTCGGGCTCAGCCGACGAGCGCGTCGTGGAAAGCCGACACCTCGACCCGGCCGGCGAAGCGGCGCGTGCGTCCGTGTTCCCAGACGATCCCGGATGCCACGGGGGCCACCGGCATCCAGTCGAGGTCGTCGATCCCGGCGATGGCGGCCACCGTGGCCCAGGCGTCGGCGGTGGTGAGGTCGTCGGCGATGACCGTCGCGCTCACGGGACCCGCGAGGTGCACGCCCGTCCGCGGATCGACGAGGTGCGCGCCGCGCTCGGACGTGCCCGAAGTGGCCACGGCCCCCTCGACGACCTCGACCGTGGCCAGCAGCTCCCCCTCGTGGGTCGGGTGCGCGATACCGATGCGCCAGACGTGATCGCTCGTCGCGGCCGTGCGCAGGCGCATGTCGCCGCCCACGTTGACGCCGACCGCCTCGACCTCGCCGTCGGCGAGCAGCTCGTCGAAGGCCCGGGTCGCTGCATCCGTCGACCATCCCTTCACGTACCCGGTCGGGTCGAACCAGCCGCGCCAGTGCGCGTCGAAGCGGCCGCCGCTGCGCTCCCGCAGATCGCGGCAGTCCGCTGCCACCTCGGCCACCCGCGGGTCGACGTCGCCGAGCTCGAGACCCTCGTCGCGCAGCCGCGAGATGTCGGAGTCGTCGCGGTAGGTCGAGAACACCCGCTCGTCGTCGCGCAGGCGCGCCACGCACGCGGCGATCGCCCGCTCCACGCGTTCGGTGCGCTCGCTGACGACGGTGATCGAGGCGACCGTTCCCATCACGGGTTCGACGACCGTGAACGCGGCGGTCATGCGCGGGCCTGATCGAGGGCGGACTGCAGCGAGGTGCGGTACCCGGTGCTGGTGTAGGTGGCACCCGAGACCATGTCGACCTCGGCGCTCTGCGCCTGCACGGTCTCTTTCACCAGCACGGGTAGGGCGCGCGAGTTGATCTGCTGGTCGCGTCCGCTCTCGGAGGGGTATTGCGGCACCTGCACGTCGGTGATCGCGCCGCCCGACACGGTGATCTGCACCTGCACGGGACCGAAGCGGGTGTTCGCCACCTGGCCGGTGAAGGTGCCGTCGGTGAGACCGCTGGATGAGGTCTGCGCGCTGGACGACCCCGACGAGGTCGAACTCGAACCCGAGGACGCGGATGCCGAGGGGCTCGGCGTGGTCTTCGGAACCGTGGCGACACCCGACGAGGGGGCGTCGGCGAGCGCGCTCGTCGACTCGGGGACCGTCGAGGTGCGGTAGCTGAACAGCAGCACGAGGCCGGTGACGGTCGCCATGAGGGCGTAGACGATCTTCTTCATCGGATTCTCCTCAGACGGTGAAGGCTTCGAGGTGGACGCGCTCGGCGGGGACCCCGGCGCGGCGGAGGTCGGCGCGCACGGCATCCATCCACGGCTGGGGTCCGCAGAGGAAGACGTCGGTGTCGGCGGGGCGCGGCGAGACATAGCGGATGAGGTCGGCCCCCGCCCACTGCGCGTGAGAGGTCGGCAGCCACGACGAGGCGGTCAGGGCTCGACGGCCGGGCAGCGGTGCGTGGCGCAGGCCGCGCTCCCGCACGAGACGGTCGATCGCATCGGCGCGCAGGGCGTCGGCGGCGGTGTGGTCGCGCACGATGAGCGTCGCCTCGCCCGGGGCCCAGTCGGCCTCTTCGAGCATCGCGACCAGCGGCGCGACACCCGCACCGGCGCCGATCATGAGCAGGTGTCCGCCGCGGCGCTCGTCGGCGGTCATCGTGCCGTACGGGCCCTCGATGAGCACGCGCGTGCCGGCGCGGAGCGCGGCCAGGCGCTGCGTGCCGTCGCCGACGAAGCGGGCCGAGATGACGAGCTCGCCGTCGGCCGGATCGGTGGCGAGTGAGAAGGGGTGCCCGCGCGTCCAACCCGCGCCATCGAGGAAGCGCCAGATGAAGAACTGTCCGCCGCGGGCCTTCAGCGCGTCGATCCGGCGCCCGGTCATGCGCACCGAGACGCCGCTCTGCCCGTCGCGTTCGACGGCGCTGACCCGGATGCCGTGGCGCAGTGACCTCACGAGCGGAAGCCCGAGGCGGAAGACGACGACCGTCGCTACGGTCACACCCCACATCGCCCACCAGTAGACGGTGGCGGCGGGCGAGACGGTGAAGTCGGCGCCCGTCCACAGCATGTGCGGAATGGCGAGGCCGACGCCGAGGTAGCCGTACAGGTGCAGCAGGTGCCACGACTCGTACCGCAGGCGCTTGCGGGCCTTGCGCACCGAGGTGACCACGACCAGCAGCAACAGGGCGGTGCCCGCGGTCGCCAACAGCATGCCCGGGTCCTCCCACACGAACTGCCACGCCTGCACCACGGGGTTGATGCCCGCCTGCACCGCGTAGCCGAGGATCTGCAGCCCGATGTGCGCCGCGAACAGCGCGAACGACCAGAATCCGACGATGCGGTGCATGCGGGTGATGCCGTCGCGGCCGAACCCCCGCTCGAACAGAGGCACGCGCGCCATCAGCAGCACCTGGTAGAAGAGCAGGTTCGCGGATGCCAGGCCCGCGGCGCGACCGAGGGAGTTCAGCGAGTCGGCTCCCCCGGCCAGCAGGGACTGCACTTCGCCGCCCGCGACCCACACGGCCACGACGACGAGGCTCGTCGCCCAGATGACGACGATCGCGGCGAGGTTCCACAGCGGCCGGGTGTTCTGCCTGCTCCGCGAGACGCGGCGAGCGCCGCGGAGGGCGGCGGCGGGCGGGGCGGCGAGGGCGGGTGCAGCGGTCATGCGCTCAGCGTGCCCGCGCGCTCCCCAGACGGCTCCAAGAATGGGGCATGCGCGGGTGATGCATAGGAAACGCGTAGAGTGCGGCTCCGCCCGCGCCCGGGCGTTACCCCGCGACGGGCGTGCTGAAGAGGTTCACGACGTTGCCGTCGGGGTCGCGCACGAGCGCCGATCGGTTGCCCCACGGCATCGTGGTCGGTTCGAGGACGACGTCTTCACCAGGCGCCTGGAGCGCGGCGAACGCGGCGTCGACGTCGGCGACCTCGAACTCGACGAACACGGACCGGTTCGCGGCGGGCACGAGGGCCCCGTCGAGCATCGCGACCGTGGCGGTGCTGGCGATCGCGAGGGTCGCGCCGGGGCCGCGGAACTGGGCGAAGACGGGGGCGGGCCGTTCGGCCTGCTGGCCGGTGACGCGCTCGTAGAACGCGACGAGGGCGTCGAGGTCGGCGGTGATGATGCGGATGGAGGCGAACGACATGGGTTTCCTTCGGTGGAGTCGACGGGATGAGAGCTCCAGCCTCACCGGGCATCGCGACACCGTCCTGTCGGTGTTTCGCGAAGTCCCGTGAGATCAGTCCTCGACGACCGACCGCAACCGGCCGTACGGGATCGCGAGGTCGGCGGCACGCAGCGCGCGCTGCGGGGGGCGCTCCTCGGTCACCTCGATCGACAGCATCCGGTCTCCCCGGAACGCCCGCACCCCGTCGCGCAGGCGACACCATGCGATGAGGTACCACTGGCCCTCCTTGCCGATGGACCCGAGGGGCTCGACCTCGCGAACCGATTCGGTGCCGCCGGCGTCTTGGTAGCGCAGGCGCACGACGCGATCGGCGCGCAGGGCTGCAGCGAACTCGGGCGGGGCGACGACCTCGTCCTCGCCCTCGAGAAGGTGAACGCGTGAGGCGAGGGCGCTGGCGCGCGCCGCCTCGCCCTCCGGCATGACCGCGAGCATCTTGCGGGCTGCCGTGCGGGCGGAAAGCCGGAACGGGCTGCGCCCGAGGCTGCCGAGACCGATCAGTACCGCGAGCGCCTCGTCGAGCGTGAACCCGGCCGGGCCCAGCGTGGCGGACGCGTCGATCACGTACCCACCGGTGCGGCCGGGCTCCGCCCAGATCGGCAGACCCGCCTGCTGCAGCGCCGAGAGATCCCTTTCGATGGTGCGCACCGACACCTCGAACCGTTCCGCGAGATGACGAGCACTTCGCGGTCGCGGCGAGACGGCCCGCAGTTCCTCCACGAGGCCGTAGAGACGATCGGTGCGGTTCACTCCCCCATCATCCGACGCCTCGTCACCTGGAGCACTCCTCGACGAGTCCGTGAGGTGATGGCACAGATCACGCCTGGAGGGATGCCGTCGCCCGTCTCGAGCGGCGGGGATGGGAGACCGGGCATCGTGCCGACCAGGTCGACTTACAGCGTAAGCTGATGTCGTGGAACACGAGAACATCGAGGACTCGCCTCCGCGCCGTTCTCGTGTGCAGCTGCAGGAGTGGGTGCAGGAATTCGTCGATCTCGGGCACCCGATCGCCAGCCGCATCCGCGTTGTCGAGCAGGAAGATGCGGACGGACGTGACACCGGCCTCGTCGTCGTCGAGCTCGCTCACGGCGGCGGATCGGTCTCGCTCGAACCCCGCGGATACGACGATCCCCTGTGGCAGGCCGACCTCACCGGTGGAGACGACGACGTCATGCTGTCGCCCTACGCGCTGGCGGGGCTCGCGGCCGAACTCGTCGTCGCCGGCAACCTCTGCGCTTTCCTGCAGTGGAAGTCGCTGGAGTGGGACCGAGCAAGCGGGCGCCACACGGAGGGAGGGGCGACAGATGCCTCAGGATGACGCGCACGAACTCCTGTCGAACATCCTCGACCGTTGCGCCGCCATGGAACGCCCGTTCTGGGAGGTCAGCGCCGAGAAGAGGGCCGAGGTGGCGCGCCACTTCGGGTCTCCCGCGGTGATCATGCGGGTCGGACAGGGGTCCGACGAAGATCTGCGCATCGCCGGCGGAGCCGATCTCTTCCTGGCAACGTCGCTGTTGACCGAGATCGCGATCGAGCTCGCGGAGCAGGCGCACGCGGGCCGCAGTCGGTCGGAGGCCGTCTCCGCCATCCGCGCGCGCCTGCGCGCTCTCCTCGGGCCAGCAGCCCACCCCGAAGACGCATCCGATCCGCACCGCGGATGAGGCGCGGACCCGCCTTTACTGGGACAGCTGACGGTCCAGTCGGTCCAGCAGCGCCTCGAGCGATTCCTCGAACTCGTCCTCGGAGCGATCCCTACTGAGAAGACCGCGCAGTCTCTGCACGTGAGGAGTGTCTGCGAGCTCCTTCTCGGCGTCGCCCTGTCCGATCGCGGCTCCGCCCTCGTCGAGCGGTTCCTCGACCGGCGCGGTCTCGGCGCCGCGCACGGCCGCTTCAAGGAGCAGGTTTCCAAGGAGGAAGCTGCTGAACGAGCGGTAGGCCCTCACAGCCTGCTCATCATCGAAGCCGAAACCGATCATCGCCGTGAGGAAATGCTCCACTACCTCCACGCTCCGCAACGGCGGGCGCAGCCAGGGCGCCGCCGGGTGACGAGTGGCGACAAGGGGGAACGCCTTCGGGTGTTCGATCGCGATGCGACGGACTTCGTGGGCGACGACCTGGAGATACCGCTGCCACCCGTTGTCTTCCGCCACGAGCAGTGCGTCGGTGAGGCCCCGCATGAGCCGATCGACGACGCCCTCGAGAAGGTCTTCTCGGCCGTTCACGTACCGGTACAGCGACATGGCCTCGACCCCGAGCGCTTTGCCGAGATGGCGCATCGACAGCTCGTTGAGACCTTGCGCGTCGATCAGCGACAGGGCCACATCGAGGATCGCGTCCCGGCTGAGCCGAGGGGCGGTCGTCCGTTCGGTGTCCACGATGTTCTCGCCCATGTCCCACTCTCCGTGCGTAGAACACCATCGTGGCCGAAATCGGCTCCCCACGGAGGTCGCTTGCCCCTCGGGCGAGGCGTGCGCTAGCCCGCCGTCGTCGGGGTCAGTCGTCGAGGCCGACCAGCACCGCGCTGCGTTCCCACAGCTGCCGCGCGACCAGGGGGTCGTCGGCGATGCGGTTGGTCGTGGCGGGCTTGTTGTTCGAGTAGAAGCCTCCGGGGGTCCAGTCGACGCCCGGCTTGCCGAGCGCGAGCCAGGTCAGACGTGCGCCGCCCACCGCGGTCGAGGTCATGAGGCTCTTCGCGAGCGGGCCCCCGTAGAGGAACTTCCACGGCCCATCGCTCGACGATCCGAAGTTCGAGGCGATGACGCCGGGGTGGAAGGCCACGGCCGAGATACCCTGGTCGCCGAACCGGCGGTTGAGTTCCTTGGTGAACAGCACGTTCGCGAGCTTCGCGTTGCCGTACGCCGCGGTCGAGGAGTAACGGCGCTCACCCTGCAGGTCGTCGATGTCGAAGCGGGGGAAGAGTTTCGCCGCGGCGCTCGAGGTCTGGATCACCGAGGCATCCGACTCGATGAGGCGCTCGCGCAGCAGATTGGTGAGCAGGAACGGCGCGAGGTGGTTGACCTGGAAGGTCGTCTCGTAGCCGTCCTTCGTCAGGGTGCGCTCGCCGAAGACGCCGCCGGCGTTGTTGGCGAGCACGTCGATACGGGGGTACTTCTCGAGGAGGGATGCCGCGAGCTCCCGCACCTGCGCCAGGTCGCTGAAGTCGGCGACGAATGAATCCACCCCGAGCGACCGCGCGACACGGGCGGTCTTGTCGGGATTGCGGCCCACCACGACCACCTCTTCGCCCACCTGGGTGAGCTGCTTCGCGGCTGCGGCGCCGATGCCGTCGCTGGCTCCGGTGATGACGATGGTGCGGGTCATGCGAACCTCCTGGGTCGAAGAGCGCCACGCTACTGCGGGCACTGATGTGAACGTCGGGGCTTGCCCGCGGCATCCGGGATCGAAAAGAACTCACAGCCCGCTCCCAGCCCCGCGGGACCAAAACCGGCGGGTCCCGCGTTCCTACCCATGACGCCCGACACAGGGCGACATGACGAAGGGACACACACCGTGAGCACGGAGTACCGGAAGACGTCGGAGGCGCTCAGCCGCCTCACCGACCGCCAGTTCGCCGTCACGCAGGACGACGCCACCGAGCCGCCGTTCCGCAACGAGTACTGGGACAACCACGAGGACGGCATCTACGTCGATGTCGTGTCGGGACAGCCGCTGTTCTCCTCGACCGACAAGTTCGAGAGCGGATCAGGCTGGCCGAGCTTCACCAAGCCCATCGACGACGCCGCCGTCGTGAACAAGACCGACCGTTCGCTGTGGATGACGCGCACCGAGGTCCGCTCGGCCGGAGCCGACAGCCACCTCGGACACCTCTTCGACGACGGCCCCCGCGACCGCGGCGGACTGAGATACTGCATGAACTCGGCCGCGATGCGGTTCGTGCCCGTCGCGGAGCTCGAAGCGCAGGGGTACGGCGCCTACCTCCCCCTGTTCCGTGAGAGCCGAGCCTCATGAACCTCTTCTCTTTCCTCACCCGCAGCAGCGTCAACCGCAGAAGGAGCACCACCATGACCAGCGGACCCACCGACTCCGGCGAGATCACCCGCCGCCCCGGCACCGAGACCGCCGTCCTCGCGGGCGGATGCTTCTGGGGCGTCGAAGACCTCATCCGCCGCCAGCCCGGCGTGCTCGACACGCGCGTCGGCTACACCGGCGGCCAGAACGACCACGCGACCTACCGCAACCACCCCGGTCATGCGGAGGCCGTCGAGATCGTCTTCGACCCCACGCAGACCTCGTACCGCGACATCCTCGCGTTCTTCTTTCAGATCCATGACCCGTCGACCCTGAACCGTCAGGGCAACGACATCGGCACGAGCTACCGCTCAGCGATCTTCCCGCTCTCGCCCGAGCAGGAGAAGGTCGCGCGCGACACGATCGCGGACGTCGACGCGTCGGGCATCTGGCCCGCGAAGGTCGTCACCACGATCGAGCCCGAGGCGCCCTTCTGGGAGGCCGAGCCCGAGCACCAGGACTACCTGATCCGCATCCCCAACGGCTACACGTGCCACTTCGTGCGTCCCGGTTGGGTGCTGCCCAAGCGCGAGGAAGCCTCCGCGTAAGTCGCTTTTCGGGGCCCGGATGCCATGGCATCCGGGCCCTTTCTCATGTCAGGCGACCGTGGGACTGCGTCTTTCGATCAGCACCGTGTCGCGCCAGGTGCCGGCCGCGTCGCGGGCGATGCGCTCGCGGACGCCGACGGTGCGGAAACCGTGGCGTGCGTGCAAGGCGAGCGAGGCGTGGTTGTCGGCGAAGGTCGATGACTGGATCGTCCAGACGCCGGCCGCCTCGGTCGAAGCGATGAGGGCGTCGAGCAGCAGGTGACCGATCCCCCGGCCGCGGGCGTCGGCTTCGACGTAGACCGAGTGCTCCACGACTCCGAAGTAGACGGGGCGCGACGACACGGCGGAGACGGCGGCCCAGCCGACGACCCGGTCCTCGCTCACGGCGACGAGCCGATGCGCGGCCAGCTTCGCCCCATCGAACTCGTCCCATGTCGCCGGGGGCGCCGTCTCGAAGGTCGAGTGACCGGTCGCGATGCCCTCCGCGTAGATGCGGTGCACCTCCGGCCAGTCGGCCGCGGCGAGTGGGCGCAGCGACACGCTCACGCGCAGCAGGACCCCGCGTCGGTGGTGCACACGCCCGTCTCGGGCAGCATGAGATCGACCTGTCGTGCCGCCGTCCGGTCGCCGGCGAGTTCCGCCGCGATCGAGCGCACCTGCTCGTACCCGGTGAGCAGCAGGAACGTGGGCGCCCGCCCGTACGACTTCATGCCCGCGAGGTAGAAGTCGGGCTCGGGGTGCGTCAGTTCGGCGACCCCGTGCGGCGGCACGGAGCCGCACGAGTGCAGGTTCGGGTCGATCAGCGGGGCGAGCGCCCGCGGTGCCTCGACGATCTCGTCGAGCCCCACGCGGATCTCGCGCAGCATCGTCAGGTCGGGGCGGAAGCCGGCGGCGTTGACGACCACGTCGACCTCGAGGGAGAACGCCTCTCCCGCTCGTCGGCCGCTGACGCACACGCCGTCGCCGGAGAGCCGCACGTCGTCGATCTCGAACGCGGCGATTTGCTCGACGGCGCCCTCGTCGACCAGGCTGTGCACCGCCGTGCCGAGGCGTCCGCGCGCGGCGAGGTCGTCGGTCGCGTCGGCGGCGAGGCGGGCGGTTCCCTCGTTGCGGACAGCCCAGGCGATGCGCGTCGTGGGCTCGTCTGCGGCGAGCGCGGCGAGGGCGATCAGGGTATTCGCCGCCGAATGCCCCGCGCCGACGACGAGCACGCGTCGACCGGCGAACCGCGCGCGGTCGCGTCCGCGCACATCGGGGAGCGCCGTCGTCACGCGATCACCGAGGTCGTCGTGGGCGAGACCAGACGACAGCAGCGACCGCGGTGAACTCGTGGTGCCCGAGGTGTCGATGACCGCGCGAGCCGTGGCATCCGTCGTCCCGTCGGTCGTGCGCAGTCGCAGCGCGAAGGGAGTGGCCGCCCGACCCACCGACCGCGTGCGGTCCATGCCCTGGCGGGCGACGGCCTCCACGCGCGTTCCGTACCGGATGACGGATGCCAAGGCGGCGGTGCGCGCGAGGGGTTCGAGGTAGCCGTCGACCAGCTCGTCTCCGGTGGGCAGGCCCTCGGCATCCGGGGCGGTCCATCCCTCGGCCTCGAGCAGACGGCGAGCTGCGGGGTCGACGACGTAGCGCCACGGCGAGAACAGGCGCGTGTGCCCCCACGCGCGAACGGCGGCGCCGGCGGTGTCGCCCGCTTCGAAGACGACGACGGGCAGCCCGCGTTCGATCAGGTGCGCTGCGGCCGCGAGGCCGACGGGGCCGGCGCCGATGATCGCGATGGGCAGACCCGCGCGGCGATCGGCCTCGCGCCGCGGTGGGACCGTGAGGGTCAGGCTCATGCGTCGACCCCGAGCTCGCGCAGCAGCGTGGTCACCCGCGCCTTGATGTCGTCGCGGATCGGGCGCACCTCGTCGAGGCCTTTGCCGGCCGGGTCGGTCAGTTCCCAGTCTTCGTAGCGCTTGCCGGGGAAGATCGGGCACGCGTCTCCGCAGCCCATCGTGATGACCGCGTCGGAGGCACGCACGTCGTCTGTGAGCAGCAGCTGCGGCACCTCGGCGCTGATGTCGATCCCCTCTTCGGCCATCGCGGCCACCGCCATGGGGTTGAGGGCGTCGCCGGGGGCGCTGCCACCGGACAGCACGCGCACGCGGTCGCCGCCCAGGGCGCGCGCGTAACCGGCGGCCATCTGCGAGCGGCCGGCGTTGTGCACGCAGACGAAGAGGATGGTGGCGGTGTCGGACATGGCGCTTCCTTCGGGTCGGGACGAACGGGAACAGCATGACGCAACACATCGACGCTCGTCAATATTGACGTTCATCGATGTGAAGACGATGATGGATGCCATGACCTCGACCCTCGCCCTGCCCCTGCTCGACTCCGCCTGCTGCGTCTCGTCGGGCGATGCCGCGATGGCCCCGGCCGAAGCGGAGACGCTGGCGAAGACGCTCAAGGCGCTCGCCGATCCGGCGCGGCTGCGGATCGTGTCGATCATCGCCGCGCAAGACGCCGGTGCCACGTGCGCGTGCGACCTGCAGGAACCCCTCGGCCTCTCGCAGCCCACGGTCTCGCACCACACGAAGGTGCTGGTCGATGCCGGCATCCTGACCCGCGAGAAGCGCGGCGCCTGGGCGTACTTCTCGCTCGTGCCGGGCGCTCTCGACAGCGTCGCCGCAGCCATCGCGCCCCGTCGCTGACGCTCGCAACCCCCGCGTCCGCTCGCGTTCGCCTGCCTAGGCTCGCGGCATGAACGAGTACGACGTCGTCGTGGTGGGAGCAGGGCTCGCGGGACTCCGCGCCGCGACCCGACTGGCCGAGGCCGGGCGCGACGTCGTGGTGCTCGAGGCGAACGACACGGTCGGCGGGCGCGAGCGCACCGACGTCGTCGACGGGTTCCGCCTCGACCTCGGCTTCCACGTGCTGAACCCGGCGTACCCGGCCGTGCGGCGCTGGGTCGACGTCGACGCCCTCGCGCTCCGGCGCTTCCCGGTCGCCGTCGGCGTGCGGTTGGACGACCGGGTCGCGCGATTGGCGCACCCGCTGCGGCATCCGGGATCGATTCCCGCGACGCTGCGCTCGGGCCTGGTGCGGCCCGCCGACCTCGCCGCGCTGATTCGCTGGGCGGGACCCACGGTGCTCAGCGCCCGAGCGGCCAAGAAAGGCCGCGACTTCTCGCTCGACGAGGGCTGGGACCGAGCAGGCCTCCGCGGCCCCCTCCGCGAGGCGGTGCTCGAGCCCTTCCTCGCCGGGGTGATCGCCGATGCCCGGCAGGAGACCTCCGACGCCTTCGTGCGTCTGCTCATCCGCAGCTTCGCGCTCGGGCGTCCGGGCGTTCCCGCGGCGGGGATCGGCGCCCTCCCCGCGCAGCTCGCAGACACCGCGCGGCGTGCGGGGGTCGGCATCCGCCTCTCGCACCGCGTCGTGTCGACCCGCAAGCGCGCGCACGGCTGGCACCTCGGAGTGGAGGGGGCGGATGCCGTGACCGCCCGCACCCTCGTGCTCGCGAGCGGGCTGGACCACGCCCTCGACGCCCCGCACCCTCGCACCCGCGGCCTGCAGACGTGGTGGTTCGCCGCCGACGAGGCCCCCTCGACCGATGCCGCGCTGCGCGTCGACGGACGCCGCCGCGGGCCGATCGTGAACACAGCGGTCATGACCAACACCGCGCCGACGTACGCCCCGCGCGGGCAGCACCTCATTCAGGCGACCTGCGTCATGCCCTCCGTCGCCGCCGAGGACGAGGTGCGGCGCCAGCTCGGCGAGGTGTGGCAGGCCGACACCCGGCCGTGGCGCCTGCTGCGCCGCGACGACATCACCCACGCGCTCCCCGCGCAGGATCCGCCGCTGCGCCTGCGCCTCCCCGTGCGCCTCGACGACGGCCGCTACCTCGCCGGCGACCACCGCGACTCCGCGTCGATCCAGGGCGCGCTGGTGTCGGGGCAGCGCGCCGCCGAGGCGGTGCTGGCCGACCTCGCGCGGTGAGCGGGCGGCGTCGCGATCAACCCAGGCCCGGTTCGGGGCGGATCCCGTCGCTCGGGGCGTGATTCATCCGCCCCAACCTGCAGGATTCGCCCCGAAACCCGACGAACCGCCCCGCAGAGCGCTACCCCCGCGCCGCGAGCGCCGTCAGCGCGTCGCCCGTGACGCG
Source organism: Microbacterium testaceum StLB037 (assembly GCF_900104345.1). GTDB lineage: Bacteria > Actinomycetota > Actinomycetes > Actinomycetales > Microbacteriaceae > Microbacterium > Microbacterium testaceum_A. The sequence goes on along the minus strand of NZ_FNJN01000001.1, from coordinate 663,973 downwards.
GCGGGTCGTCCATTCGTCCATCGCCTCGGCGCCGAGCGCGCGGTAGAAGCCGATCGCGGGCTCGTTCCACTCGAGCACCGTCCACTCGAGGCGCGAATAGCCCTTGTCGAGGCACTCGGCGGCGAGCGCGGCGAGCAGGGCCGCGCCGTAGCCGTTCGAGCGGTACTGCTCGTGCACGTACAGGTCTTCGAGCCAGATGCCGTGGCGTCCGGTCCAGGTCGAATAGGTGAGGAACCAGATCGCGATCGCCCGGATGCCGCGATCGGGCCCCTCCACGACGAAGGCGAACGCGCGGGGGTCATCGCCGAACAGCGTGTCGGTGAGCATCGCGGCGGTGTTGTCCACGGCATCCGGCTCTCGCTCGTAATCGGCGAGCGCCTGGATGCACGCGAGGATGCCCTCTTCGTCGCCGGGGCGGGCGGGGCGCAGGACGGCGCCGTCGCGGAGTTCGGTCATGACAGGGGCTCCCAGCTCTCGGCCGCGACGCGGCGGAAGTTCCCGCCGAGCACCGCGGCGACGTCGGTGTCGTTCCATCCTCGCGCGGCGAGCGCCGAGCCGAGGAGGACGAAGGTCTCGGGCGGCATCCACTCCATCGGACCCCAGCGGGTGTAGCTCGCGTCGTACAGCTCCGGCATCCGCGCAATCTCGTCGCGGAAGGTCTCCCAGTCGAACGAGAAATCGGTGCTGACCCCGACGTGACGGATGCCGACGACCTCGACGGCGCGCTCGAGGTGGCGCACCATGGCCTCGAGCGTCGGGGTGTTGGGCCCGAGGAAGATCCCCACCCCCGTGATGCCGACGACTCCCCCGGTGTCCGCTGCCGCTCGCGCCTGGTCGTCGGTGATGTTGCGCGGGTGCTCCCACACGGAGCGCAGGTTCGAGTGGCTGAACACCACCGGGCGGGTCGACGCGGCGCACATGTCGAAGGTGGTGCGGGCGCCCACGTGCGAGCCGTCGGGAACCATCCCGCGCGCGTTCATCTCGGCGACGAGGTCGCGGCCCCAGGCGGTGAGGCCGTCGTCGATCGCGTCGAGGCACCCGCCGCCCGCGCGGTTGGCGTGGTTGTAGGTCGGGCCGAGGGTGCGTACTCCCCGTGCGACGAGGGAGGACACGGCATCCAGGTCCCCACCGAGAGGGGCGCAGTCCTCGAGATCGAAGGCGACGGCCGTGTCGCCCCGCGCGGCGATGCGGTCGATGTCGGCGACCGTGGCGGCGAACTCGAGCCCGTCGATGGCGTCGACCTGCGCGCGGAAGGAGCGGAGAAGGGATGCCGTGAGCTCGGGCGCGTGCGGGGCGTAGCCGACGTTGATCGACACGTAGCCCCCGCCGGCTCCGCGGTAGCGCCGCAGGTCGGTGAGGTCGGCGGTCTCGACGAGTTCGACGCAGGCGTGCTGGTCCCAGAGCACGTCAGGCACCGGCCCGAGCGGCGAGTCCCGCGTCGAGCGCTTCGCGCTCGTCGAAGACGAAGAGGTCGCCGTCCCAGTGCGCGGCGCCCTGCGCGGCGAACCACCCGAGGATCCCGCCCTCGAGCTGGTACGCCTCGAGTCCCTCGGCGCGCAGGTACAGGGCCGCCTTCTCGCAGCGGATCCCGCCCGTGCAGAAGCTCACCACGGTCTTGCCCTCGAGTTCTTCGCGGTGGGATGCCGCGGCATCCGGGAACTGCGTGAACCTCTCGATGCGCCAGTCCATCGCCCCGGCGAAGGTGCCGTAGTCGACCTCGAAGGCGTTGCGCGTGTCGACGAGCACGATCTCCCGCCCCGCGTCGTCGACGCCGGTGTCGAGCCAACGGCGCAGGGTGTCGGGGGTCACGGCGGGCGCGCGACCGTCCTGCGGACGCACCTCGGGGCGGTCCATGCGGATGATCTCGCGCTTCACCTTCACGAGCAGCTTGCCGAAGGGCACGGCATCCGACCAGCTCTCTTTGGTCTGCAGGGCGGCGAAACGCGCATCGGCGCGCAGGTCGTCGACGAAGCCGCGCACCTCGTCGGCTCCGCCCGCGAGGAACAGGTTGACGCCCTCCTCTGCCAGCAGGATCGTCCCCCGCAGTCCCGCCTCCGCTGCCCGCGCGCGCAGAACCGCTCGCAGGGACGCGGGGTCGTCGATGCGCGTGAACAGGTACGCCGAGACGTTGAGGACGGATGCCATGGCATCCACGATACGAAAGGCGAGCGCTGTCAGCCGACGACGCAGGCGTCAAGCCGGGAAACGCCCGCCGCTGATCGCCTAGCGTGGGAGGACTCGTCTCCGGGAGGACCCCCGTGCCCCAAGGCCCCGTCTCGCCGGCCGTCACCGTCTCCGTCGTCATCCCCTGCCGTGACGACGGCGCCCATCTGTGGCGGTGCCTGCGCGCGCTGTCCGCGCAGACCCTCGCCCCGACCGAGATCGTCGTGGTCGACAACGCCTCGACCGACGACAGCGCCGAGATCGCCCGAGCGGCCGGAGTACGTGTGGTGTTCTGCGGGGAGCGCGGCATCCCGGCGGCCGCCGCCACCGGGTACGACGCGGCGCGGGGAGAGCTGATCCTCCGCCTCGACGCCGACAGCCTCCCCGATCCGACGTGGGTGCAGAGCATGGTCGACGCGCTGGCGGATCCGACCGTGGATGCCGTGACCGGCGGAGCCGTGTTCCACGACGGACCCGCGCGGCGACGCGTGTCGATGGCGCGGCTCTTCCTCGGCACCTATGCCACCTTCGCGACCCCCGCTCTCGGACACACGCCGCTCTGGGGATCGAACATGGCGTTCCGCCGCCGCGCCTGGGAGGACGTGCGCGGCGAGGTGCACCTCGACCCCGAGCTGCACGACGACCTCGACCTCGCGTACCACCTGGGCCGCCGCCATCGCATCGCGCGCGTGTCCGGCGCGCACATGCGTGTGTCGTCGAGGACCGTCGAGCCGCGCCGCTTCGCGCGATGCTTCCGTCGGGGTGCGGGGACCGTCTTCGCGCACTGGCCCGCCGAGATCCCGCCGGCGCGATGGGTGCGCCTGGGGCTGCGGGGTCGATCATGAGCGGCATCCTCTTCCCCGACGTCGAGGCCCCCGATCTGCACGTGATGAGCTTCAACATCCGTCGACGCTTCGACCGGATCACGTGGCCTCCCGCCGACCGGTGGCCCCTGCGCAAGGAGCGACTGCGGACGTTCCTCAGCGCGAACCGCCCCCACCTGCTGGGCACGCAGGAGGCGATGCCCGATCAGGCCCAGTGGGTGCAGGCGTCGCTGGGCTCCGACTACGGCCGCATCGGACTCGGCCGCGGTCCCCGCCGCGACGGGGAGGGCACTCCGCTCTTCTACGACCGCGATCGCATCGAGGTCGAGGACTGGGAGCAGGTCGCCCTGTCCGACACCCCCCGCGTCCCCGGGTCGACCGGATGGGGCAACACCATTCCGCGGATAGCGGTCATCGCACAGGTGCGCGACCTCGCGACCGACGCCCGGTTCACCTTCGTGAACACCCATTTCGACGCGTTCTCGCGCCGGGCTCGCCGCCGCTCGGCCGCGTGGCTGCACGACCTCGTGGCGCGCCGCGAACGCCCGCTGCTGTTCACCGCCGACGTGAACGCCCACGTGCGCTCCGGCGAACTGTCGGACATGTTCGCCGACGGCCTGCTCGTCGACACGTGGTCGTACGCCCCCGCCCGCCGGACCGCCGAGTGGGGCACCTTCAACAACTATGCGGCGCCCAAGGTCGGTGCGCGTCGCATCGACGCCCTGCTCGCGACCCCCGACGTGGGCGTGCGCGCGGTCGGCATCGACCCGCGTCCGACCGGCACGCAGTGGCCGAGCGACCACTTGCCGGTGCAGGCGGTCGTGCGCATCCATCCGGCGGCGACGCCATGACGGGCGGATGCCGATGATCCGGGCGATGTACGCCAACCTCAAGCGGCCGCCGCGCACCGTCACCGACTGGCTGACCGACGTCGTGCGGGCCGTGGCGATCGTCGTCGTCATCGTCTCGCTGTTCACCCTGCCGTTCACCGACTTCGCCGTGCTGTCGATGTCGCTGCCGGCGGTGATGCTCTCGCGCATGATCGGCCTGCGCTCGGGCCTCGACCTCGTCACGTGCGTCACCGTGTTTGTCGCGGCCGGCAGCAACGTCATCGACCTGTACCGCGCGTGGACCGGGTGGGACCTGATCGTCCACGCCGTGTGCACGGGCGTGCTCGCCGCGGTCGCCCTGGTGCTTCTCGACGACGCGCGCGTGATCGAGCCGACCGGCCGACGCCGGACGCCCATCGTCGTCGCCACCATGGCGGGCCTCGCGCTGAGCGCCGTGTGGGAGATGATCGAGTGGTTCGGCTACCGCTTCATCACCGACGCGATCTTCGTGACATACGACGACACGATCGGCGACATGATCGCGGGAGGCGCGGGCGCGCTGCTGCTGGGCGTCGTGGCATCCCGGTTCCGCCTGACCCGCGAGGATCGCGCGGCACTATAGGCGTCGGACCTCAGCGCCGGCGCGGCTCGCGCTCCGGCCCCGTCGTGACCGCGATGACGACTCCGCCGATGACGAGCGCGAGAGCGAGCAGCCCCACGAGACCCGGGAGGACGATCGTCGGGGCGTCAGGGCCCGCGCCGGCGTCGTCGATGAACGGGCCGATCTCGTCGAGCCACGTGCCGTAGGCCGTGCCCCACGCCACGAGCAGCCCGATCATCAGCACGCCGATGCCGGCCGTCGCCATTCCCCACACAGGTCCTCGCATGACGGCAGCATCTCAGACGGTCGCACCGATCCTCGGCATCCGGATGCCGTTTCCGCGCACCCCCGCCGCATCTCCGTCACGCGCGACACGCGGACCGGCGACGTCCCGTCCGCCGCCTGTCAATCCCCCGATGCGCGCTCGGGCCGCTCGACACCATGAACCCACATCAACGGAAGGAAGCGTCATGTCGAAGGATCTGTCGAAGGGCGACCGCGTCAGCTGGGACACCCCGCAGGGCCGCACGCAGGGTGAGGTCGTGGAGAAGAAGACGAAGGACTTCCAGCACGACGGTCAGAAGTTCACGGCATCCGACGACGACCCGGCCTACATCGTCACGTCGGAGAAGTCCGGCTCGACTGCGGCCCACAAGGGCTCGGCGCTGAACAAGCTCAAGAGCTGACCGGGGTCGCAGGGCCCCTCGACCGCGGTCGCGGGGCCTCCTGACCGAGGTCCCCGAGCCTGTCGACGGGACGGCAACCCGCTCATTCCCCCTTCGCGTCGCGTCGCTTGCGCATCTGCGCCAGCGCGAGGCCCAGCCGGTGGTTTCCGGACAGCACGTCCTCGTGTCGCTCGAGGAATTCCCAGTACGCGTCGGTGAAGACCGAGTCCTTGGCCTCCTGCGCCGAGGGCCACCACGACCCCATCCTCTGCAGGTAGGCGCCGCCCGAGACGTACGGCTTGGTCGCGACGAAGCCGCCGTCGGCGAACTGGCTCATTCCCATGACGTTGGGCACCATGACCCAGTCGTAGGCGTCGACGAACAGCGCGAGGAACCAGTCGTTGACCTGCCGCGGCGCGTACCCCTGCAGCAGGAACCAGTTGCCCAGCACCATGAGGCGTTCGATGTGGTGCGCGTAGCCCCACTCGTGCACGCGTTCCAGCACCGTGCGCACGGGGATCGGCAGGTCACTCGGCATCCGTTGCCCGGAGTACCAGTACTTCTCGATCCTCTTCTCGAGGTGCAGCGCGTTGACGTGCTCCAGCTTCGGGTGCGCCCGGTACATGCCGCGCATGTATTCGCGCCACCCGATCACCTGGCGGATGAACCCCTCGACGGATGCCAGGGGCGCGTCGGTCCGCGTGGCGGCGGCGACCACTTCTTCGACGGTGAGCAGCCCGATGTTCAGCATCGGCGAGATGATCGCGTGGAAGAGGAACGGTTCGTCGGCCTTCATCGCGTCTTCGTAGCGGCCGAAGTCGTTGAGGCGTTCCGCGATGAAGACGTCGAGCCAGTCGCGGGAGTCCTCCGGCGTGACGGGCAGCCAGAAGTCGGCCGCTTTGCCGGGATGCTCGGGGTAGCGCTCGTCGACCTCGGCGATCACCGCGCGGGTGATCTCGTCGTGCGCGAGCTGCGGCAGCGGCGGGATGTCGACGCCCTTCTTCGGCAGCGCCTTGCGATTGTCGGCGTCGAAGTTCCAGCGCCGCCCCGCCGGCTTCCCGCCGTCCATCAGGATGCCGGTGCGGCGCCGCTGCCAGTGGTAGAAGTCCTCCATGAGCGGCGTCGGGTGCTCGGCGAACCAGGCGTCGACGTCGTCCTCGGGGGTGAGGAACAGCTGGTCTGAGAGCACGTCGGTCTCGACGTCGTGCGCCTGGCAGATGCGCGAGATGCGCTCGTCGACGGGGCGGTTGGGGTCGCTCATCCACGTCAACTCGGTGACCCGATGGGCCTTCAGCAGCTTCTCGAGGCCGGCCTTGAAGGTGAGGTCGTCGTCGAGGGTGATCCGGCGGACGGTCTTGCCCTCGGCCTCGAGCCGCGCGGCGGTGTGCCGCATCGCCGAGACGAGCAGCACGATCTTGTGGCGGTGATACGGGAGCTTGGCGAAGCGGGGCGCCGACTCGATGAAGAAGAACTCCTCGATGCCGTCGTCGGAGTACGCGGGGTGCTCGGCGAACTGCTGCGTCGCGAGGATCAGTGCGGCCCTCACGCGTGGCGCCTCTGCTTCGCGGCGTTGGCGCGGCAGCCGCGCGAGCAGTAGAGCACCTGGTCCCACTGGTCGCGCCCGCTCCAGCGCTTGCGATCGGTGAAGGGCCGACCGCAGTAGGCGCAGGGCTTGGAGCGGACCTCGGGTCGTGACATGCCGTCATCGTCGCAAAGCGCGTACTCGGCATCTGGGGGCTTGCGCTGGCACGCTGCGCCGGTTCGCGCAAGGCCCGCGCGGCGGTCGACCGGGGCGTGGTCGGGTGGGGCCATGGACACGACACACGACCGCACGAATGACACCGCCGACGAGCCCGACGAGCTCGAAACCGCTGATGCGCCCGTCATCCCCGACACCACCGACGACGACGACACGCCCGTCGACAACCCCTCGGGCGGATGACCTCGCGGCGCGGCGCGACCGCGAGGTCCGCGCCGCGCTCAGTCGGTCAGGTCGAAGGTCTGCTTCTCACCGCCGCGGGGCCGGTCGCCGGTCACCTTCGAGGTGACGAGTGCGATGGCCGTGGCGAGGCGCCCGCCGGCGCTCCCCCAGTACTCGCCGGTGAGGGTCGAGACCTTCAGCAGGGTCACCCCGGGCGACTCGGGGCCGTCGGGGAACCACGCCTCGACGCTCGTCGACCACAGGTCCTTGAGCTTCGCGAGGTCGTCGACCACCTCGGCCTCGCCCGCGAGCGACAGCCACGTTCCGTCGGTGCTGAACGACAGGCCCACCTTCGGGTCGCGCCGCACGTGCTCGACGGCGGATGCGTGCGTGCCGACGATGAACCAGAGGTCGCCGTCCGACTCCTTCTCCTGCACAGTCAGCGGGTGCGCGTGCAGCGCTCCGTCTTCGGCGCGGGTGGTGACCATCGCGAAGCGGAACTTCTTGAGCAGATCGTTGAGCGTCTCGAGCTCGGTGGCGGTGGATGACATGGGGGCTCCCCTCGGTTCGTGAGCCCCCAGCCCATCCCCTGGCTACGCCTCGCGCTACGTGTTGACGTCGAGGGAATCGTCTGCTCTCGGCGGGGCGAGGGCGTCGAGCTCGGCGAGGGCCTCCTCGGCCCGGTGCACCCGCGCGGCGACCTCGTCGTCCCACCAGCGCGGCCCCCGCTCGCCCAGTCCGTGTTTCGCGAGTCCCACTCGGCGACGCGCGTCGGACACGGCGTCGTCTTCCCCGGCGCGTTTCGCCGTCCGCACGGCCGATCGGGCCCTCCCGAGGTGCGACCGCAATCGGTCGGCGAGGTCGTCCGGCAACGCCGGATCGGTGCGGCGCCACCGGCGCTCGTCGATCACGAGCCAGCGCTCGTCGTCGGTCGCGCCCCGATCGGAGGGAGGGTCGGATGCCATGCCCCCAGTGCACCGCACCCTCGGGCCCGCCGAAATCACCCGGGTATCTCGCAGACATCCGTGCTAGCGTGAAGTTATTCGTTCTGGGACTTGCTTCATCGACGCCCGCCTCATCGCTGAGATGCCGGGCGCACGGCGCCGAGCCGTTTCCGACAGCAACCCCACCCCTCATCATCGTGTGCCTCGCTCGACGGCTTCGGTCCTCGCCTCGCACTCGCAGAAAGTTCTTGTGTCTCTGCTTCACCCTTCGCCGCTATCGTGGCGCCAGGCCGATCTCGACGTGTACGTCGCGACGGCCGGATCCGACTACGCCGGTTTCGTCGGCGCGGGAACCTCGGGCTTCGAAGCCCAGGGTCCCCTCGGCGAGAATCTCGGTGTCCACACGTCCGTCGGAGCGGCTCAGGCCGCCGTCGACGGGCATCGCGTACGCGCCACCACCACGGTGACGCGGCGTCCCCGTCCGCTCCGCACGCGTCGGAGCGGCGCCCACGGCCGCATCTGCGGCCCAACATGAATAAAGGAAGAACACGATGGCCACTGGCACCGTGAAATGGTTCAACTCCGAAAAGGGCTACGGCTTCATTGCTCCCGACGACGGCTCCGCCGACCTGTTCGCGCACTTCAGCGCGATCCAGGGCAACGGCTTCAAGGAGCTCACGGAAGCACAGAAGGTCGAATTCGACGCTGAGCAGGGCCCCAAGGGCATGCAGGCGGCGAACATCCGCCCCCTCTAAGCTCCGCTTACCTCGGAAGCCGGGTACGTCGCCTCGCGACGACCCGGCTTTCGTCGTTTCCGAGACGATTCCGCACGCAGGGATTTCCATTTCCCGAGAGGCTCCTGAACATCGCGTCGTATGCCGGGTCGTCCATACGGCGACCCGTAATGTGGGCGACAGCCCGGGTAGCCGCCCCGGTCCATCCCGATCCGAGGAGCAGAAAATCGCTTCCACCGTCGTCGAGTCCCGCCTCGGCCCCATCCGTCAGACGTACTCCGGTACGACCGAATTCCCCCCGATCACCAAGGCCTACACAGAGCTGTCTCAGGTCGTCCGCGAGAGCGGACTCCTCGTCCGCACGCCGGTGTTCTACGCCGTCGTCGCCGCCGCGATCGTGCTCGGTTTCGCCGGGTGCGTCACCGGCTTCATCCTCCTCGGCGACAGCTGGTTCCAGCTGATCATCGCCGCGGTCCTCGGCATCCTGTTCACCCAGGTCGCCTTCCTCGCCCACGAGGCCGCGCACCGCCAGATCTTCGCGTCGGGCCCGGCCAACGATCGCCTCGGCCTGCTCATCGGCAACGGCATCGTCGGCATGAGCCGCTCGTGGTGGGCGTCGAAGCACACGCGTCACCACGCCAACCCCAACCGCGTCGACAAGGACCCCGACATCGAGATCGACACGATCTCGTTCCTCGACGTCGACGCGGCCAAGGCCCGCGGCATCCAGCGCTGGATCACCCAGCGTCAGGGGTACCTGTTCTTCCCGCTGCTGGCGTTCGAGGGGATCAACCTCTACGTGCTGGCCCTGCGCCACCTCTTCTCGCGCGAGCCCGTCAAGGGCCGCTGGGCCGAACTCGCCCTGCTGGCGCTGCGCCACGCGCTCTTCATCGCGCCGATCTTCATCTTCTTGCCGGTCGGTCTCGCTTTCGCGTTCTTCGGCGTCTCGGTCGCGGTCTTCGGGATCTACATGGGAGCGTCCTTCGCCCCCAACCACAAGGGAATGCCGATCATCGCGCCCGGTGCGAAGCTCGACTTCTTCAGCAAGCAGGTGCGCACCTCGCGCAACGTCTCGGGCGGCTGGTGGGCCACGTGGCTCATGGGCGGTCTGAACTACCAGATCGAGCACCACCTGTTCCCGAACATGCCGCGCCCGCACCTCAGCAAGGCCCGCGTGATCGTCCGCGAGCACTGCGAGACGCTGAACGTCCCGTACGTCGAGACGACCCTCTTCCAGTCGTACGGCATCGTCATCGCGTACCTCAACCGGGTCGGGCTCGCCGCCCGCGACCCCTTCGACTGCCCGCTGACCTCTCCCACCCGTCAGCTGAACGTCGAGTAGGCACTCGCACGACGGCGCCGCACCCGAAAGGGGCGGCGCCGTCGTCGTTCACCCCCGCGCATCGGGCTTCGGCTCCGGGCACTCTCCTCCGGCATCCGTCGCCTTCTCGAAGTGCCACCGCTCGTTGGCGTAGGTCTGGCACAGGCCCCATTCCCGCCCGTGCTCGATGATCCACAGCTGCGCGTCGAGCGAGCCGATGTCGACCGCTCGACCGGTGACGTGGCTCGAGTCTTCGGGCGACGCGACGTACTCCCGCGCGAGCGCCTCGGAGCCGTACGTGCGAATGGCGTCGCCGAGCAGCCAGCGCTGGTACTCCTCGCTGCGCCATCCGCTGGTGACGTCGAAGACGACTCCCTCCGGCGCGGCAGCCGCCTGGGCGGAGCGAAGGGCCTCGCGCAAGTCTCCGTCGAGTCCTGTCATCGCCGGGTGCCGATCGTCGCTCACGGTGAGGGGCGCCTCCGCCGGGATCATCCCGTCGGCCTCCGTCGGAGAGAACGGCGCGTGCGCGGTCATGCCCGCCGTGAACGACGCCGCGGTGGTCATCGCGAGCACAACGGCGACCACGGTGAGGACGACGGCCAGGACGGCCCCGATCGCGAGGACCGCGAGCCGACGGCGGGAAGGAGAATCGATACGGGATGCGGGAGAAGCCATGGCCCCAGTCGACTCGGGGCTGCGTTGTCACGGTGTATCACCCGCGCGATACGCCGGCGATACACCCCGCGACGTCTCGGCCGTCAGTCGCGTGACACCTCGTGCAGCAGCACGTCGCGCACCTCGCCGTCGTCGAGGGTCGCGGTCATCAGCGTGCACGCCGGCTGACGGCGGCGGTCGGTGGGCGAGCCGGGGTTGAGGAGGCGCAGGCCGTTCGGGGTCACGGTGTCCCACGGGATGTGGCTGTGCCCGAACACGAGCAGGTCGACGTCGGAGTAGGCGGCATCCATCCTCTTCTCGCGTCCGGTCGCGGGCCCCGTCTCGTGCACGACCGCGACGCGCACCCCGTCGATCTCGGCGCGGGCGACCTCGGGCAGGCGCGAGCGCAGGTCGTCGCCGTCGTTGTTGCCCCAGACGCCCAGCACCGGGCCGAGGGTCTCGACTTCGTCGAGCACGCTCGCGCTCACCCAGTCGCCCGCGTGGACGATCAGATCGACGTCGGATGCCGCCGCGCGCATCGCCGCGGTAAGGACGCGCGCCCGCTTCGGCACGTGCGTGTCGGCCACGAGGAGAAGTCGGGTCGCCATGCCCCCACGCTACCGACGCCGGCGACGGTGGGCACCGCGCATACGTCCGCGATATCCGGCCCCGCCTACGATGACGGAATGCGCGTGTTGATCGTCGAGGACGAACCCTTCCTCGCCGAGGCCATCCGCGACGGGCTGCGGCTCGAGGCGATCGCGGCCGACATCGCCGGCGACGGCGACACCGCTCTCGAGGTGCTCGGTTACACCGCGTACGACGTGGTCGTGCTCGACCGCGACATTCCGGGCCCGGACGGCGACGAGATCGCCCGCCACCTCAGTGCGCAGCCCGCCGCCCCGCGCGTGCTCATGCTGACCGCCGCCGACGGTCTCGACGACAAGGCCGCCGGTTTCGAGAGCGGCGCCGACGACTACCTGACCAAGCCCTTCGTGCTGCGCGAGCTCGTGATGCGCCTGCACGCCCTCGCCCGCCGCCCCGCGGCCGCGACCCCGCCGGTGCTCGAGCAGCACGGCATCCGCCTCGATCCTTTCCGCCGCGAGGTGTTCCGTGACGGACGGTACGTGTCGCTGACCCGCAAACAGTTCGCGGTGCTGCAGGTGCTCATGGGCGCGGCCGGCGGGGTGGTCAGCGCCGAAGACCTGCTCGAGCGGGCGTGGGACGAGAACGCCGACCCGTTCACGAACGCGGTGCGCATCACGATCTCGACGCTGCGCAAGCGTCTCGGCGAGCCGTGGCTCATTCAGACCGTCGCGGGAGTGGGCTACCGCATGGGTCCGGCCGATGCGTGAGCGCGCCCCGGGACTCTCGGTCCGCCTCAAGCTCACCCTGAGCTACGCGGCGTTCGTCGTGATCGTGGGGATCGCGGTGTTCGTCGTGGGGTTCCTCGTGCTGCGGTTCCTCCCCGAGGGCAACCTGTACTCCGAGAGCGGGTCGTTCACGCCCGGGCGCGGCGACCTCGTCGACGTGTTCGTCCGGTACGCGTGGTACGCCGTCCTCGCGTTGGCGATCGTGGGCCTCGGCGGCGGCTGGGTCGTGTCGGGACTCATGCTGCGCCCCCTTCACCGGATCACGGATGCCGCCCGCGCGGTGCGCGACGGCGATCTGGCGCACCGCGTCGATCTGCCGGGACCCCGCGACGAGCTCACCGACCTCGCCGACACCTTCGACGCGATGCTCGCGCGGATCGAGGAGACCCTGGAGGCGCAGAAGCGCTTCGCCGCGAACGCCTCCCACGAGTTGCGCACCCCGCACGCGACGATGCGCACCCTCCTCGAGGTGGCCCGGGCCGACCCCGGGGGCGTCGACCTCGAGCGGCTGCTGCACCGTCTCGACCTCACGAACGAGCGCGCGATCCGTCTCACCGAGTCCCTGCTGGCCCTCGCCCGCTCGACGCGCGAGGGAGCGCTGTCACCCGAACCCACCGCGGTGGACGAGCTCGTCGCCACCGTGGTGTCCGAGGCGCGGGGCGACGCCGCGGGACTCGATCTGGATCTGATGGACGCCTCGGGTGGGGTGGCGCGCCTCGACGAGACCCTCGTCCGTCAGGCGGTGGCGAACCTCGTCCGCAACGCCCTCGTCCACAACATCGAGGGCGGCTGGGTGCGCCTCGCCGTGAGCGGCGAGGTCGACGAGGTGATCATCGACGTCGTCAACAGCGGAGACGACCTGTCGCGCGAGCTCGTCTCGACGCTCCCCGAGCCTTTCGTCCGCGGTGTCGGACGTACGCGCGGGCGCGCGGACGGCACCGGTCTGGGGCTCGCCATCGTCGCGTCGATCGCCCGCGCGCACCGCGGCCGGCTCGAACTGTGGCCCCGAGAGGGCGGCGGTCTGCACGCGCGCCTCCGCCTGCCCCGCTGACGCGCGGCTCAGCGCCGGGCCGCGCGCCCTCCGCGGGCGGCCACGCGCATCGCGATGACGACGACCGTTCCGATCGCGGCGCCGATCGTGTTGGACAGCACGTCATCGGCATCCGGAACCCGACCGGGGATCCCGGCCTGGAGCACCTCGACCGCGAACGACACGAGGGCGCACAACGCGACGGATGCCGGCGCCCACCGCAGCGGGAGGAGCAGGGCGACCGCGGCGCCGAGGGGCACGAAGAAGGCGACGTTGAGAGCGACGTCGGCGCCCGCGCCGAAGACGAGGGCGCTCCACGACGGGGGAAGGTGGTCGAGCGCGTCGAGGACGAGGGTGCGGGCCGGCCACGCGATCGCCCGCGGCGCGAGCGTCAAGGCGACGACGGCGGCGAGCACCGCGCCCGCGGTGACGAGACGCGCGGAGGTGAGGACGGGGCGAGCGGACACGGCAACCTCCGGGATCGGGAGAGTCCATCCCATCGCTCGGACTGTTGCCGCGGTGTCTCGGAACCGCGATACGCGGACGATACCCTCGCGTCGCCGCGAGAGAATGAGGTCGTGTCCCCCTCGCTGCGCTCCTCCCTCCCCGCCCTGATCGTCGACGTCGTGCTCGTCGTCGTCTTCGCCGCGATCGGACGCGCCACCCACGACGGCGACATCCTGGGTCCGTTCGGCTCGGGGCTGGCGACGACCGCGTGGCCCTTCGTCGTCGCGCTCCTCGTCGGCTGGCTCGTCGCGCGTGCGTGGCGTCGACCGACCGCCGTCGTCGCGACGGGGCTCCCGGTGTGGGCGATCACCGTCATGCTCGGGGTGGTGTTGCGCGCGTTCAGCGGTCAGGGCATCGCGGTGGCGTTCGTCATCGTCGCGACCCTCACCCTCGCCCTGCTGCTGCTGGGATGGCGCGGGATCGCACGCCTCGCGACCCGGTCGCGCCGGGCCTGAATCCGGTCGAGATCGGCCCGGCGTCGATCGAGCCGCGTCCGCGCGCCGCCCGGGTCAGTCCGCGAGCGTGACGTCGACCTGGATCTCGGTGGCGAGACGCTCCAGACGCGCGACGAGATCGTCGACGGCGACGTCGGCCGCCACCGTCGCGGTGATGGAGGCCTCGAACAGACGACCGCCCGCCATCGCGGCATCCGTCGTCTGCGTCGACATCCGTTCGATGCTCGCGCCGTGCGCGCCGAGAGCCGCGGACACCTCGCGGACGATGCCGGGGCGGTCGTTGCCGACGACGTCGAAGGTCACGGTGCGGCCCGCGGCGTCCGCCGAGCCCGCTCCGGCATGGACGGTGACGGTGAGGGTTCCGGCGAGGCCGTCGAGCGCCGCGCGCAGATCATCGGCGCGCGCGGGCGTCACCGACACCTCGATGATCCCGGCGAAGGCACCCGCCAGCTCGGCGAGTTCGCTGTTCTCCCAGTTGCCGCCGTGGGCGTCGACGATGTCGGCGACCGTGGACACGAGGCCCGCGCGGTCATCGCCGACGACGGTGAGGACGAGGGTGGTCATGCCGACAGCGTACCCACCGGAGCTTTGCTAGCGTGGGGACTCGACCGGAGGGGGGTGAGAGCGTGATCGCATCGCTGATCGCGGCGCTCAATCTGCTCCTGGCCACCGCCGAGCTGGCGCTCACGCCCGGGGGGAGCGCCCCTCTTCTGGCCGTGGTGCTCGCCGCCGCTGTCGTGCTGACCGCGGTGATCGTGCTCGTCGTGGTCCCCGCTCTCGTCGCGACCACGCCCCCGCCGTCGGCGCGTCCGATCGACCCCTCGGCATCCCTCTCCCAGAGCGATCCCGACGCCGCGGGGCACCCGCGCCCGCGAGCCCCGGGGTTCGCGATCCGCGTCGCGTAGCCCTCCCCGCGCCCCGGCGACGGCTCGAGCGCGCAGCGACGCCGGTCGCCCGCGTGCTCTCGGCACGCCCCGCGACCGATCAGCCCGTGATCACTCGCTCTGATGGGATGCCCCGTGGACCTCTTCGCCTTTCCGCCCCTCGCTCTGCTGCTCGACCTCGCCACGCGAGCCCTGCTCGCCCTGACCTCGCTTCTCGAACCGCTCGCCGGCGGTCTCGCCGCCGCCCTCGCCGTCGTCGTCGTGACGCTCGCCGTGCGGGTGCTCCTCATTCCCGTGGGGGTGTCGCAGGCGCGGGCCGAGCAGACGCGCGCCCGCCTGGCCCCGCGCCTCCGCGCCCTGCAGGAGAGGTGGCGCAAGAACCCCGAACGCCTGCAACGCGAGACCCTGCAGCTGTACCGCGACGAGGGATCGTCTCCCTTCGCGGGGATGCTGCCCGTGCTCGCCCAGGCGCCCGTGGTCGGTCTGCTGTACGCCGTCTTCCTGCACGCCCAGGTCGGCGGACACGCCAACACCCTGCTCACGCACGACGTGTTCGGCGTCCCGCTCGGGCGGAGTCTTGTCGGCGCCCTCACGACCGGAACGATGGATGCCGCCACCCTCGCCGTCTTCGGCACGCTCGTCGTCGTGATCGCCGGGGTGGCCGAACTCACGCGTCGACTCCTGCGACCCGCGGTCGACCCGTCGGCTCCCGCGTGGACGACGGGGATGCTCGGCGTCCTGCAGTTCACGACGGCGGTGGTCGCGCTGTTCGTCCCGCTCGCGGCGGGGCTCTATCTCACCGTCACGACCGCGTGGACGCTGGGCCAGCGCCTGCTGCTGCGGCGGCGCTACCCCCTGCCGCGCTGAGTCCGGCCCCGGCGGACGCCCGGTCCCACCGCGGGGCGGCCGCGGCGTTCACCACCGCCATGGCGAGGACGAGCAGCGCCGCGCCCGCGGGGAAGAGCATCGCCGTGGCGACCGAGACGTTCTCGGCCACGGCGCCGGTCACCGCCGACGACAGCGCCTGCGCCAGGGTGAGGGCCGAGGCGAGGATCGTCATGGTCGACGCCGTGCGCCCGCGCGGCGCGCGGTGGCCGGCGAGGCTGAACAGCGTGACGAGGGCGGGCCCCACCCCGATGCCCATGAGGCACAGGACCAGGGTCACCGTCGAGACGGATCCGCCGACCGAGTAGGCACCGGCCGAGGCCGTGAGCACGCTCGCGAAGAGCACGAGCCGCCACCGCAGCGCGAAGCGCTCGGGGACCAGGGCCACGGCGAGGGCCAGCACCGCCGAGCCCACCCCCATCACGCCGTAGAGCAAGGCTCCCGCCTCGGGCGCCCCCTGCGCCTCCATGAAGGCGGTCAGCGAGGTGAGAGTGGAGCCGAAGAACAGCCCGACGCCGAACACGGCCGCCACGAGCACGAGCATGCGCGGGTGCAGCAGCTCGCGGAACGGCGCCATCGCGGTGCGTTCGGACCGCTCGGGCACGGCTCGACCGGTGGGATGCAAAGCGAAGGCGGTGACGAAGACGAAGCTGAGGAGGGCCGCACCGATGATCGGCGCCCACGGGGCGATCAACGCCGCCAGGATGCCGACGACGAACGGGCCGATCACGAACGCCGTCTCGTCGGCCGCGGACTCGTAGGCCATCGCCCGCGAGAAGGTGCGGTCGCGCCGCTCGGGGTGCACGCGCGCGCCGATCAGCGCCATCACGCGGCTGCGCGACATCGCCGCGGTCTGCGGTCCGGTCACACCGATCGCCACGGCCGCCCCGAGCAGCAGGGCATCCGACGTCGCGAAGCCCACCACGAGCGGGAAGATCGCCAACAGGATGCCGTTGGCCACCCCCACCGGCACGAGCACGCGCCGTTGCCCGTAGCGGTCGGCGAGATCGCCCAGCACCGGACCCGCGACGACGACGCCGAGCCCCACGGCCGCCGAGGTCAGACCGCCGAGGGAGACCGAGCCGCGCAGGGCGACGACGATCGCGAGGACCCCCACGGTCATCATCGCGAAGGGCAACCGCGCCACGAAGGCGATGGGGAAGTACCAGAAGCCGGTGTGATGGACGAGGGGCCGATGGTCGACGGCGGGCGCAGTCATGAAGCGGGTCTCCAGAGAGGGGGCGATGGAACGTGCCGCCTTGCCGGACCGGTAGGTAGTTGCACAGAGTGCGGCGGGAAATCCCGCACCCGCAGTCTACCGCGGGCACCTCACGGGCGCCTGGGTGCGCAGGATCAGCCCACCAGGGCGGCGATCGCGGCGATGGCCGACGCGAGCGCGAGCACCAGAGCGAGGGCGATGAGCACGGTGTGGACGATGAGGAACGGCGTGGGCTTGCCCTCGGCGGTCCTCGCCCGCTGGTCCTTCGCGACCCGCACAAAGAAGCGCGGCCAGACGACGACGTTGAAGACGGCGTTGGCGAACAGCAGCGCGATGAGGACGGGTTCCATGCCTCGAGCCTAAGCGCCGCGGCTCACGCGGCGCACGAGATGCACCGCCGCGCGAAGGGCAGGACCTCGAGACGGGCGTCGGCGATCGGCCGGCCGCAGTTCTCGCACGTGCCGAAGGTGCCGGATGCCACCCGCTCGCGCGCCGCGGAGATCTCGGCGCTCTCGGCCTCGGCTCCCCGTCGCAGCGCGTCGACCTGCGCCCACTCCCCCGACAGCGTCGACCCCTCGGGGTCGTGTTCGTCGTCGGCGGTGGCGTCGGCGCGGTCGTGCCGCAGGCTCGCTTCGTCGTCGAGCAGGCGCGTCAAACGGTGCGCGACCTCGCGTTCGCGGTCATCGAGCATGCGCATCGCGGTGTCGGCATCCATCCTTCGACGCTATCCCCCGCCACCGACACGAGGGCTGCGGGATGATCGGCTCATGAGCGAACTCCGACGACACTGGACCCCCACCGCCGTGGCCTTTCTCGTGCTGGCCGTCGCCGGCCTCGTGGGCACCTGGACCTTCAACGTGTTCGCGATCGTGCAGATGCGGGACTTCATCGGCGATCTCGTCTCGGGGGGACCGGCGGTGTCGTCGATCACCGTGGATCTGATGGTCGTCGCGATCGCGGGCAGCATCTTCATCATCGTCGAGGGGCGACGCCTCGGCATGCGCTTCGCGTGGCTGTACATCGTGCTGTCGGGGGTGACCGCCTTCGCCTTCACGTTCCCGCTGTTCCTGGCGATGCGCCAGCGACGGCTGACCGCACGCCGGTCCTCCCCCGACAGCCCCGCGTGAGTCGCCACGATGCGTCGCTTCGCGGGCGTCCGAAGCGACGGGGCACGGCGACTCACGCCGAGAGGGAAGAGGTCAGCGCGCGGCCAGGCCCTGACGCAGTCCTTCGACGAGCGGCGTGGTGGGACGGCCGATGAGGCGAGACAACGACCCGTCGGTCTGCTCGAGCGCGCCGCGGGCGATCGCGTCGTCGATCCCGGCCACGAACGCCGCCGTGCCGGCATCCAGTCCCGCCGCCTGCAGCCCCTCGGTCAGCTGCTCCACCGACACGCGGGTGTAGGTCACCGGACGACCGAGCACCTCGCTCGCCGCGGCGGCGAGCTCGTCGTAGGTCCACGCGACGTCGCCGCCGATCTCGACGGTCCGGCCGGCCAGCTCGTCGGTGGTGAGGGCGACCGCGGCCGCCTCCGCGTAGTCGCGGCGGCTCGCGCTGGCGACGCGCGCGTCCCCGGTCGCCGCCACGATCTCTCCGGTGTCGGCCGCGCGGGCGACGGTGTCGAGGTAGTTCTCGGTGTACCAGTTGTTGCGGAGGATGGTGGCGCTCACCCCCGACGCGGCGATGGCCTGCTCGGTGGCCTTGTGGTCGGCGCCGAGGCTGTAGTCGATGACGTCGTTGCGCGGGGCGCTCGTGTAGACGAGACGCTCCACTCCGGCGGCGCGGATCGCGTCGATCGCCGCGCGGTGCTCGGCGACGCGGTCGGGACCGTTGCCCGAGATCAGCACGACGCGCGTCACACCGTCGAGGGCGGCGGAGATCGTCTCGGGACGCGCGTAGTCGAGCTGGGCGACGCGGACCCCGCGGGCGGCGAGGTCGTCGACCTTGGCGGGCGTGCGCGCACCCGCGACGATGCCAGATGCCGGCACGCCGCGCTCGAGGAGAGCGTCGACGACGAGGCGGCCGAGGTGGCCGGAGGCGGCGGTGACGAGGAAGGTCATGATGGAATCCTTTCGGTGGGTTCGTCGGGCTCAACGCCCCGCCGTCCATCGCATTCCGGAATGCCGGTACCCACTTTCTGGTTAGGTACTCACATGAGCGTCAGTCTTGCGTCGATCCGCGCCGAACACCCCGGACTTTTCGCCGACGGGTGCCCCACCCGCACGGTCCTCGATCACGTCATGGGCAAGTGGGGCATCCTCGTGCTGCTCTCCCTCTCGGACGGAACACAGCGCTGGGGCGCCCTTCGACGCAACATCGACGGGATCAGCGAGAAGATGCTCGCGAGCACGCTCAAGACGCTCGAGGCCGACGGCCTCCTCGTGCGCACCGCCTACCCCGAGGTTCCCCCTCGCGTCGAGTACGCCCTCACCGATCGGGGGCGCGACCTCATGACGCACGTCATCCCCCTGATGGGATGGGTCGCCGAGAACGCCATCGCCATCGTCGGACCACGGGAGTGATCGTGCGCGTCCCCTCCGCTCGCGCCGTGCGCGACAGCCTCACCTTCCGCGCCCCGCGGCGCGTGCCGCTGCTGCAGGTCGCCAAGTCGGCCATCGCGATCGTCGCCGCGTGGCTGCTGGCCGGGTGGCTCGTGCAGGGTCCGCCCCCGATCTTCGCCGCCATCGCCGCCCTTCTGGTGGTCCAGCCGAGCATCAACCAGTCGTTCACCCGCGCCGTCGAACGCAGTGTCGGCGTGATCGTCGGAGTGCTCATCGCGGCTCTTCTCGGGCTCGTGTTCGGCTCGCAACCCTGGGTCGCCCTGCTCTCGGCGGGCGTGGCGCTCGTCGTGGCGTGGGCGGCGCGGATCTCGGCCGGAGCCACCAACCAGATCGCGATCAGCGCCCTACTCGTCCTCGCGCTCGGCACCGCGACCCCCAACTACGCCCTCGACCGCGTACTTGAGACCCTCATCGGCGCGGCCATCGGGATCGTCGTCAACGCGGTGCTGGTCCCCCCGGTGCTCGTCCCCGCCGCGCGGGCCAAGATCGACGTCCTCGGGCGCGAGCTCGCCGCCGCCCTCGAGCGTCTGGCCGACGCCCTCGAGACCCCGCAGACTTCGGCGTCCCTCGAGGGGCTCCTCCTCGAGGCGCGCCTGCTCCGCCCGGTTCGGGATGCCGCGGCCGACGCAATCCGCGACGGCGCCGACTCGCTCGCCCTGAATCCCCGCAGCGGTCGTCACCGTACCGACCTGGCCGAGATGGACGCCCTCGTCGAACGCTTCAGTCCCGTCGTCACCCAGACGATCGGCATGACGCGCGCGGTCTACGACGGCTACGAGCAGACGATCGCCGACGAACCCGCCGTCCGGGCGATCGCCGAGCAGCTCCATCGCGCCGCCCACGACGTGCGACTGGCGTTCGCCCTCGACGCCGGCCCGGAGCGCGTCGTCGACGAAGAACCGGCCCTCACCCGCCCCCTGCAGATCCGCACACCCTCGACGATGCACTGGGTGCTCGTCGGATCGCTCCTGATGGACCTGCACCGCGTGCACGAGACCCTGCGCGACGTCGAGGACTGACGGCGCCCGCTCGACCTGAGAACTCGCTCGCGGATCCCGCTCCCCCGACCCCACAGGCCGTTGCCCCTGGTTGACTGAGGGCATGGGTACCGCGATGTTCCCCCTCGGAGCCGTCCTCTTCCCGCATACGCCTCTCGCGCTGCGGATCTTCGAGGAGCGCTACCTCGTCATGCTCGGGCGCCTCCTCGACGAGACGGACCCCGCATTCGGCGTCGTCCTCATCGAGCGCGGCAGTGAGACGGGCGGGGGCGATCAACGCTTCCCCCTCGGCACCATGGCGCAGCTCAGCCACGTCGTGCCCCAGGCCGGCCAGATGCAGATCGTCGCGCGGGGCACGGAGAGGTTCGAGATCGTCGAGTGGCTCGACGACGCCCCGTACCCGCGGGCGGACGTGCGGGCTCTCCCCGACCTCGAGTGGAACGACGCGCTCCTCCCGTTGCTCGAAGAGGCGGAGCGGATCGTGCGGCGCGTGCTCGGTCGCGCGCAGCAGTACGGCGGCACGAGGTGGGACCCCGAGGTGGAGCTCTCGGAGGAGCCGCTTCCTCGCGCGTGGCAGGTCGCGGCGATCGCTCCGCTCGGCGAACTCGACCAGATGGAGCTGCTGCGCTCGGTGACCCTCGGCGGTTTGTTGCGGGCGACCATCGACCTCACGCTCGCCGCCGAGCCCCTGCTCGGCGATCCCGTGCCCGACGGAGTGATCGTGGTCGACGACGGAGAGCCCGAAGACGACGACTGACCGCGCGCCGTCCGAGCGCGCGATGGCGTGTCGGCGGAGCGGCTCTCGGCGCGGACAACGGTGGGGCGGCGTAGCCCGCAGGCCGCGACGCCCCACCGGGCGAATCGTCAGTTCAGTTCGCGCACCGACGAGGGGATGACGCCCGTGCCGTAAAGGTCGATCGCGAGGTCCTGCAGCGCCGTCAACGCGACGCGCTGCGTGAGCGGACCGTACGAGATCCGCGCCACACCGAGCTTCTCGTACTCGGCGGCCGACAGTGCCCTGGGGAAGCCGATGACGCTCAGGCGCTGTTCCCCGAGCCCCTCGACTAGTCGACTCGTCGTGTCGGCGTCCAGAAGCCCCGGGACGAACACCGAGGTCGCCCCGGCGTCGAGGAAAGCGCGGCCGCGCTTCACGGCATCCGCGATCTTGTCGTCGAGCGGACGGTCGCCGCCCTTCACGAACACATCGGTGCGCGCGTTCAGCACGAAGGGGACGCCCTCGGCCTCCCCCGCCGCGATCACGGCCTCGACGGCGGCCACCGCCTCATCGAACGGCTTGACCCGGTCCTCGACGTTCGCGCCGACCACACCCACGCCGATGGCGCGCCGGGTCGTCTCGCCGGGGTTTCCGAAGCCCGCGTCGAGGTCGGCCGTCACCGGCACGTCGACCGCCGCCACGATGCGTCCGACCATGTCGAGCATGACGTCGAGGGGGATGTTCTCGCCGTCCTCGTACCCGAAGGTCGCAGCGATCGAGTGGCCGGCCGTGGCGAGGGCCTTCGTCTCGGGCAGAGCGGCGACCGCCTTCGCCGACACGACGTCCCAGATGTTGACGACCCGGAGGATCTCGGGGGCGGTGTGCAGGGCCGCGAACGACGTCGCCTTCTCGCTCAGGGCGCTCATGCCTGTCCCCCGTCCGCGCGGTCGGCGACGATCGCCTCGGCGATCAGCGTGTCGCCCGCGCCGAAGCGGATGAACCGGCCCACCGTGGCGGGCTGCACGAGCACGGCGGCCGCGACGGCGGCCACGTCGGCACGAGAGACTTCGGCCTTGCCCTGCGGCGCCGTGGTGATGCGGCCGGTGGGCTCGTCCGTCGTGAGGGTGCCGGGGCCGAGGATCGTCCAATCGAGGTCGCTGGCGCGCAGGTGGTCGTCGGCCGCGAGCTTGGCGTCGGCGTAGGCGAAGAACGAGTCGTCGGGGTCGATGCCGTGATCGGGCGTCGAGCCGATCCACGACACCATCACGAACCGGCGGATGCCCGCCTTCGATGCCGCGTCGACCGCGCGCTGCGCGGCATCGCGGTCGACCGCGTACGTGCGCTCGGCGCTGCCGCCACCCGCACCGGCGGACCACACGACCGCGTCGGCACCCGAGAAGGCCTTCGCCATCTCGTCGACGTCCGCGTTCTCGACGTCGAGGACGAGGGGCGTGCCGCCCGCCTGCTCGATGTCGGCCTTCTGCTCCGCCTTGCGGATTACCGACGTCGCCTCGTCGCCGCGGTCGGCGAGCAGTCGAGCGAGGTGGAGGGCCACCTTGCCGTGCCCTCCGACGATCACGATGCGTTCCATGTCACTGTCCTCTTCCTTGTCGATCGACTTCTGTCGAATCCTCCGGCCGGCGCTGTCACAGGACTGCCGCATCGGGACCGCCTCGACCGCCAGTGCGGTGCCGGGGATCTTTGATCGACCCTACGCACGACCCGCGACACCCCCCGCGGGCTTGACGAGGTCATCGAGCGGTTTCGATTCAGTCGACGTCGCCGTCGACGTAGACCCAGCGTCCGCCGCGCCGCGCGAACCGGCTGCGCTCGCGCAGCACGCCGCGGTCGGGCCCGTGCCGCCACGACGCGCGGAAGGTCACGGTCGCGTTCTCGCCGTCTTCCGACGCGTCCTCGATCTCGAGGCCCGACCATCGCGTGCCGTCATCGACGACGATGTCGTCGGGACGCGTCCGCGGATGCCACGACCTCGCCAGGTGGACCGCGTCGCCGACCGAGAACGCGGTGTACCGCGAACGCATCAACCGCTCGGCGCTCGGGGCGGCCTCGCCGTCCAGGATCGGCCCGCAGCACTCCCCGAACGCGGCGCGGCCGCACGGGCACACGGCATCCGGTGCCGGTCGTCGGGAGGCGGAACCGAAGGACATCCGGCCACTCTAGGTCAGCCGAGCCGCCGGCGTGCCAGGATCGGGGGCGTGACCGATCGCCTCATGCTCCTCGACACCGCCTCGCTGTACTTCCGCGCGTTCTACGGTGTGCCCGACAAGGTCAAGGCAGCCGACGGCTCGTCGGTGAACGCGGTCCGCGGCCTGCTCGACATGATCGCGAAGCTCGTCACGACGTACGAGCCGACGCGGCTCGTCGCGTGCTGGGACGACGACTGGCGGCCCCAGTGGCGCGTCGACCTGCTTCCGAGCTACAAGGCCCACCGCGTCGTCGAGGTGGTCGCCGCGGGGCCTGACGTCGAAGAGGTGCCCGATCCGCTCGAGGCGCAGATCCCGCTCATCCGCGAGGCGCTCGCGGTGCTCGGCATCCCCGTGGTGGGTGCCGCCGAGCACGAGGCCGACGACGTGATCGGCGCCCTCGCGACGCGCGCCGAGGTTCCCGTCGACATCGTCACCGGCGATCGCGACCTCTTCCAGTTGGTCGACGACGCGCGCGGCATCCGGATCGTCTACACCGCTCGGGGCATGAGCAACCTCGAGCTCGTCGACGACGCCGCCGTCTTCTCGAAGTACGGCGTCCACGCGGACCAGTACGCCGACTTCGCGGTGTTGCGCGGCGATCCCTCCGACGGCCTGCCGGGCGTCTCGGGCATCGGCGAGAAGTCCGCGGCGGCGCTGCTGAGCGCGTGCGGCGATCTCGACGGCATCCGATCCGGGGTTCTCGACGGCACCGCGGGAACGCCCGCCCAGCGCGCGAAGATCGCGGCCGCCGCGGACTACCTCGAGGTCGCCGCGACCGTGGTGCGCGTCGCCCGCGAGCTGGACCTCGCTCCGTTCGACGACCGCCTCGGTCCGGTCGACCGGGATGCTGCCGAGAAGCTCGCCGAACGCTGGAACCTCGGCTCGTCGATGACGAGGGCGCTGGCGGCGCTTCCCGACTGATCGCTCTCAGCGACTCCGCTCGAGCCAAGTGCGCAGACGATCGAGCGGCCACGTCGTGACGATCCGGTCGGCGGGGACGCCCGCGGCCTCGGCACGCGCCGCACCGTAGTCGAGGAGCGAGAGCTGCCCCGGAGCGTGCGCGTCGGAATCGATCGAGAAGAGGCAGCCGGCCTCGATCGAGAGGGCGAGCAGATCGTCGGGCGGATCCTGTCGCTCGGGGCGCGAGTTGATCTCGACCGCCACTCCCGACGCGGCCGCCGCCGCGAACACCTCGCGCGCGTCGAACTCCGACGGGGGCCGCGTCCCGCGGGCGCCCTCGACGAGCCGACCGGTCACGTGCCCGAGCACGTCGACCCGTGGATCGCTCGCCGCCGCGACGAGCCGCTTCGTCATGGGCCCGCGTTCCATCCGCAGTTTGGAATGAGCGGATGCCACGACCACATCGAGTGCGTGCAGCAGCTCGTCCTCCTGGTCGAGGGCGCCGTCGTCGAGGATGTCGACCTCGATCCCGGTGAGCAGGGTGAATCCCTCGCCGCGGTGACCGCGGACGATCTCGATCTGCGCGCGCAACCGCTCGGGCGACAACCCGTTGGCGACCGTGAGCCGGGGCGAGTGATCGGTCAGGGCGAGGTACTCGTGGCCGAGACCGCGCGCCGCGTCGACCATGGCCTCGATCGGCGTCAGCCCGTCCGACCAGTCGCTGTGACTGTGCAGGTCGCCCTTGAGTTGCGCCCGCAGCTCCTCCCCTCCCGCGGGGGCGGACTCGGCCCGGAGCTTCGCCAAGCGCTCGGGCACCTCTCCCGCCAGGGCCTGCTGGATCACCGCGAAGGTGGACTCGCCGATCCCCGCGCGACGGCGAAGGCCCGGATCCCGCAGCTGCGCGTCGCTCAAGCCCTCGATCGCGGAGGCCGCGGTGCGGAACGCCTTCGATTTGTAGCGCGACGATCTCTCCCGCTCGAGCAGGTACGCGATCTCGGTGAGCGCGTCGAGCGGGTCCACGACTACTCCGCCAGCGCCTTCGAGGCGTCGACCCAGTCGTCGAGCTTCGCCGAGGCGCGTCCGT
Organism: Microbacterium testaceum StLB037; assembly: GCF_900104345.1. Taxonomy (GTDB): domain Bacteria; phylum Actinomycetota; class Actinomycetes; order Actinomycetales; family Microbacteriaceae; genus Microbacterium; species Microbacterium testaceum_A. The sequence goes on along the minus strand of NZ_FNJN01000001.1, from coordinate 638,498 downwards.
CGTCGATCGCGGCGGCGGCGTCGGTCATCGCCTCGGCCAGTCGCTCGAGGATCGGCCGCTGCACCTGGGCGGCGTCCTGGAACAGCCGGAACGACACGAGCCCCGCCGCGGCGTTCAGCAGCACGATGTCGCGGACCGCACCGCGGTCACCGCCGAGCACACGCCGCACCACGGTGGCGTTGTGATCGGGAGAGCCCCCGAGCAGGTCGTCCATATCGGCGAGAGGGATGCCGAGATCCCGGGGATCCAGGTCGTGCTCGTGGACGTCGCCGCGGCTGATCTCCCACACGCGGCTGTGCCCGGTCGTGGTCAGTTCGTCGAGGCCGTCGTCGCCGCGGAACACCAGCGCCGTCGCGCCGCGCGTGCGGAAGACGCCCGTGATGAGGGGGACGCGGTCGAGGTGGGCGACGCCGACCGCATTGGCCTCGGCGCGAGCCGGGTTGCAGAGCGGACCGAGGAAGTTGAAGACCGTAGGGACTCCCAGCTCCGATCGCGTGGCCGCCGCGTGCCGGAACCCCGGGTGGAAGGCCGAGGCGAACGCGAACGTGATTCCGGTGCGATCGAGGATCTCGGCCACCTTCTCGGGCGACAGCGTGAGTCCGATGCCCAGCGACGACAGCACGTCCGACGAGCCCGAGGCCGAGCTGGCCGCCCGGTTCCCGTGCTTGACGACGGGAACTCCGGATGCCGCGGCCACGATGGCCGCCATCGTCGAGATGTTGACGGTGCCGTAACGGTCTCCGCCCGTGCCCACGATGTCGAGCACCTCGGCACGGACCGGCAGCGGCACGGCCGCCTCGAGGATCGCGTCACGGAAGCCGACGATCTCCTCCACCGTCTCGCCTTTGGCGCGCAACGCCATGAGGAAACCACCGAGCTGAGAGGGCGTGGCCTCCCCCGCCATTACCTCGCGCATCGCCCACGTGGACTCCGAGACGCTGAGGTCGGTGCCGGCCAGCAGCGACGAGAGGAGATCGGGCCACGAGAAACGTTCCGCCATGCCACGATCCTCCCATACGCGTGTCGCGTGACCGCGCCCGGGCACGCGGCTCCGAAACAGCCTCCGTACCGGGCCTTATGTGCAGATTCTGAGGCATCCCTAAGTCTCGACGATGGAATATCCCAGGGTGGGGATGGGAATATCGGGCTCCCGGATCGCGCATAATGGAACGGTGACGACCTCAGCGACGTATTCCCAGGCTGTGCGTGCCGTGAAGCGGCCCGACCCGGTCGCCGTGGGCACCATCGTGTGGCTGGGCAGCGAGGTCATGTTCTTCGCCGGCCTGTTCGCGATCTACTTCACCCTCCGCAGCACGTCGGCCTCTCTGTGGGCCGAAGAGACGCAGCTGCTCAACGTCCCCTTCGCGACCGTCAACACGATCATCCTCGTGCTGTCCTCGGTCACGTGCCAGATGGGCGTCTTCGCCGCGGAGCGGTACCAGCCGTACCGCACCGGCGGACGCACCGGCTTCCTGAAGTGGGGAATGGTGGAGTGGTTCTACCTCACCTTCATCCTCGGCGCGGTCTTCGTGTCGGGTCAGGTGTGGGAGTACGCGACGCTGGTTGCCGAGGGCATGCCCATCAGCGCCAACCCCTACGCCTCGGCCTTCTACATCACTACCGGCTTCCACGCCCTGCACGTGACGGGTGGCCTCATCGCCTTCCTGCTCGTGATCGGTCGTGCCTACGCCGTGAAGAACTTCGGTCGGAAAGAGATGACCACCTCGATCGTCGTGTCGTACTACTGGCACTTCGTCGACGTCGTCTGGATCGCCCTGTTCTTCGTCATCTACTTCCTCAAGTAAGAGAGCAGTACCCACATGGCACGCGAGAAGAAGACTCGTCGGGCGTCCGGGCGTCGTAGCCCCCTGGCCGCCGCGGCGCTCATCGGCATCGGACTCCTCCTGACCGGAGGCGTCTACGCCGGCGCATCGGCCGCGATGGCCGCCACCTCCGGCACCCCCACGAGCGAGGCGAACTCCGCGACGGCGGTCGAGGAAGGGCAGAAGCTCTTCCAGGCCAACTGCGCGACGTGCCACGGTCTCGACCTCCAGGGCAGCCAGCAGGGCCCGTCGCTCTTCGGCGTCGGCGAGCTCTCGGTGCACTTCCAGGTCTCGACCGGACGCATGCCGCTGCAGGCCCAGGGCCCGCAGGCTCCGGTCAAGCCCCCGCAGTTCACCGAAGAGCAGGTCAACGCCATCGCCGCGTACGTGCAGTCCGCGGCACCGGGACCGACCTACCCGACCGAGGACCTCGTCGACGGCCAGGGCGACCTGTCGCACGGCGCCGAGCTCTTCCGCATCAACTGCGCCATGTGCCACAACGTGGCTGGTGCCGGCGGCGCACTGACCGAGGGCAAGTACGCCCCCGACCTGCACACCACCACCCCGGTCAACATCTACGCGGCCATGGTCACCGGCCCGCAGAACATGCCGGTGTTCAACGACCTGAACCTCACCCCCGAAGACAAGCGCGACGTCATCTCGTACCTCATGTACCTGCAGAAGAACGACTCGCCCGGTGGCTACGCCCTCGGCTCGCTCGGTCCGGTCTCCGAGGGTCTGTTCATCTGGATCTTCGGTATCGGGGCGCTCATCGCCCTGACCGTATGGATCACGGCGAAGTCCAACTGACCGTCGTCTTCGACATCACGTAAACGCACGAGGAGCACCATGGCACACGAGGACGACGCACTCGAGCACGAGAGGGCTTCCTGGAAGCCCGCCTCGGGGCTCGCCGTCGCGGTTCCCGACGCCGTACAGAACCCCGGCCTTCCCGGCCACCGTCAGCGCATGACCGACCAGGACCCGCAGGCGATGAAGCGTGCGGTCCGCACGGTCTACACGCTGTTCTACTTCTCGGTCGCGGCGAGCATCTGGGCGAGCATCGCCTACATGATCTTCCCGATCGAGTCGGGCGCGCTGATCGACATCCGCTACAACAACCTCTTCATCGGGCTCGGCATCGCATTCGCTCTGCTCGCGATCGGCATCGGCACCATTCACTGGGGCAAGTCGGTCATGTCCGACAAGGAGTACATCGAGGACCGTCACGCCACCCGTGGTCGCGACGAGGTCCGCGAGGGCGCGATCAACGTCTTCGAAGAGGCGAACAAGGATTCCGGCTTCGGACGTCGCGAAATCATCCGCAACTCGCTGTTCGCCGCGCTGGCCGCCTCGGTCATCCCCGGCATCACCCTGTTCCGCGGCCTCGCGCCGCAGGACCAGGACCCGGTGAAGCTCCTCAGCCACACCATGTGGAAAGAGGGCATGCGCCTGACGCACGACCCCTCGGGACGCCCGATCCGCGCCGCTGACGTCACGCTCGGCTCCGCCTTCCATGTGATCCCCGAAGAACTCGCGGGACTCGGCCACGACGAGGGCTACCTCGAAGAGAAGGCCAAGGCGATCGTCCTGCTCATGCGCATGCAGCCCGAGCAGCTCAACCCCGAGACCAACAACCTGGACTGGTCGTACGACGGCATCATCGCGTACTCGAAGGTCTGCACCCACGTCGGTTGCCCCGTCGCGCTCTACGAGCAGCAGACCCACCACCTCCTGTGCCCCTGCCACCAGTCGCAGTTCGACGTCGCCAACGGTGCGGCCGTCATCTTCGGCCCGGCCGCCCGTCCCCTGCCGCAGCTCCCCATCACCGTCGACGCCGAGGGTTACCTCGTCGCGCAGAGTGACTTCCACGAGCCCGTCGGCCCCAGCTTCTGGGAGCGCTCATGAGCATCGGTACCCATCCCACCGAGAACGTCACCACCGAGCCCGCGGTCCACGCCGGCGCGCCGGCGACGAGCGGGCGTGACGGAAAGCCGCTCGGCGGCCGCTTCGTCGGCTCCGTCGCGAACTACATGGACGAGCGCACGAGCATGTCGGGCATCGTCAAGGAGCTCGGACGCAAGGTCTTCCCCGACCACTGGTCGTTCATGCTCGGCGAGATCGCGCTGTGGAGCTTCGTGGTCGTGCTGCTCTCGGGCACGTTCCTGACGTTCTTCTTCCAGGCGTCCATGGTCGAGACGCATTACAACGGCGCCTACGAGCCCATGCGCGGCATCGCGATGTCGGCGGCCATGGAGTCGGCCCTGCACATCTCGTTCGATCTGCGCGGCGGCCTGCTCGTCCGACAGATCCACCACTGGGCCGCCCTCGTGTTCGTCGCCGGTATCGGCGTCCACATGCTCCGCGTCTTCTTCACCGGTGCGTTCCGCAAGCCCCGCGAGCTCAACTGGGTCGTCGGCTTCATCCTCTTCATCCTCGCGATGGCCGAGGGCTTCACCGGCTACTCGCTCCCCGACGACCTGCTCTCCGGCAACGGTCTGCGCATCATCGACGGCATGATCAAGGGTCTGCCGATCATCGGCACCTGGACCTCGTTCCTGCTCTTCGGCGGCGAGTTCCCCGGTACCGCGATCGTCGGACGCCTGTACACGCTGCACATCCTGCTGCTGCCCGCGATCCTCGTGGCGCTGCTCGCCGTGCACCTCATGCTGATGATCATCAACAAGCACACGCAGTTCGCCGGGCCCGCCCGCACGAACAGCAACGTCGTGGGCTACCCGATGCTCCCGGTGTACGCCTCCAAGATGGGTGGCTTCTTCTTCATCACGTTCGGTGTGATCGTTCTGATCGCCGCGCTGGTGACGATCAACCCCATCTGGAACTACGGTCCGTACGACCCGTCCCCGGTGTCCGCCGGTACGCAGCCCGACTGGTACATCGGCTTCGCCGACGGCATGCTCCGTCTGATCCCGCCGCACCTCGAATTCGTGCTCTGGGACCACACCTTCTCGTGGAACATCATCATCCCCGTCGGTGTCCTGGGTCTCTTCATCGTCCTCGTGCTGGTGTACCCCTTCATCGAGGCGTGGGTGACCGGCGACAAGCGCGAGCATCACATCGCCCAGCGTCCGCGCAACGCCGCGACGCGCACGGCGATCGGTGCTGCCGGTGTGACGTTCTACGCCGTGATGTGGGCCGCTGCCTCTTCGGACATCGTGGCGACGCACTTCCACCTCACGATGGAAGGCGTCATCCACGTCCTGCAGGCCCTGCTGATCCTGGGCCCGATCCTCGCCTACTTCGTCACGAAGCGCATCTGCATCGCGCTGCAGAAGAAGGACCGCGAGATCGCGCTCCACGGCTACGAGTCGGGCCGTATCGTCCGCCTGCCCGGCGGCGAGTACATCGAGGTCCACCAGCCGGTCGACGAGTACGAGCGCTGGAAGCTGGTCGACAACGAGACGTACGAGCCTCTCGTCGTCCGTCCCAACGCCAACGGTGAGATCCCCTGGTACGAGAACGTCCGTGGTGCGGTGTCCCGCTGGTTCTTCGAGGACCGGCTCGCTCCCCTCACGCAGGCTGAGCTCGACGCCGCGGTCGCCCACCAGCACCACGAGCTCGACCACATCGACCACGAGGAGGCCGACGAGATCGCCGGCGCCAACGCTCGTGCCGATGAGGACGGTCGCCCCCGCAACGCGGTCGGTGAGCGCGCCGAGGTCGAGATCCCGGCTCCCAAGGGACTCGAAGAGCGCAACCGCCCGAACGGCGACAAGAGCGAGTAATCGCCCGTCGACGAAACCCCGGTGCTTCGGCACCGGGGTTTCGCGTTTCCCGGGCCGGCAAGCCGTCACGACGGCGCCGAAGAGTGCGCGCGGATCCAGCGCCGCGCGAGTTACCCGCTCCCCCGCCCGCGCCAGCTGGCAGAGAAGCGCGGGGGCATGGCATCCCCTCTCTTTCCGCGTGCCGGACGCGTCTCTAGCGTGAAAGGCATGACCGATGCCGTGGACTACTTCTCTCGCCGTCTCGCCTTCGAGACCGACCCCAGCGATGTCTACGCCGCGCAGAAGGCCGGAGACGACCTGGTGGTCGTCGACGTGCGCGGAGACGACGCATGGGCGCAGGGACGCGTCTCGGGCGCCGTCCACATGCCCTACCGGGAGATCGCCGAACGAGCTCACCGCGAGATCCCGGCCGGCACGCCGGTGGTCGTCTACTGCTGGAGCCCGGGCTGCAACGCCGGGCAGAAGGGCGCGCTCGCGTTCGCGCGGCTCGGATACGACGTCCGAGAGATGATCGGCGGATACGAGTACTGGGTGCGCGAGGGCCAACCCACCGAGAACGACGAGGGGCTCCGCGAGCGGGTCTTCGACCCGACCGTCATGGTGGTCCGCTCTTGAGCCTCGAGAGCGCCCCCACCTGCGGTTAGGCTTCGGGCATGCAGCATCCCCCTCTCGAACCGTTCGCCGCCGGATTCGTGGAGCGACCGGACGGTGCCCGGGTGTACTGGGAGACCTCGGGCAACCCCCGCGGGCGACCCGCGTTGTATCTGCACGGCGGCCCCGGCGGCGGCCTCGGCGCAGGCGGGTATCGGCGGCGCTTCGACCCCGACCTTCACCTCATCGTCGGAATCGACCAACGCGGGTGCGGGCGGAGCGAACCCTGGGCCGCCGACGACCTGTCGAGCCTGCGCCATCAGACGATGGACGACCTGCTCGCCGACATCGAGGCGGTGCGGACGCACCTCGGCGTCGACCGGTGGCTTCTGCACGGAGTCTCGTGGGGTTCGACCCTGGCGCTCGCGTACGCGCTCGAGCATCCCGACCGTGTCACGGAGATCGTCAATCTTGCCGTCACGACGGGTGCCCGCTGGGAGATCGACTGGATCACCGACGGCATCGCGCCGGTGTTCCCCGAGGCCCACGCACGCCTGCGCGCGCCCCTGCGCGACGACGAGCGCACGATCGAGGGATACGCCCGGCTGCTCACCGACGACTCCGCCGCCGTGCGCCGGCGAGCCGGAGACGACTGGGACGCCTGGGAGGTCGCCCACGTCTCGCTCGGCCCCCTCGCCAAGCCCGGCCCCCTGCACGCCGAGCCCCGGCACCGCCTCAACTTCGCCACCCTGGCGACGCACTACTGGGCGAACGACTGCTTCCTCCCCGGTACCGCGTCGATCATGTCCCGCGCGCCCGAGCTCGAAGGAATCCCCGGCGTGCTCGTGCACGGTCGACGCGACATCAGCGGACCGTCGCTGATCCCCTGGCGACTGCATCGCGCCTGGCCCGGATCCCGTCTCGAGATCGTCGAAGAGGACGGCCACGGCGGCCCGCGTAGCGCGCAGATCGCTCAGGATGCCATGGACGACTTCGCCCGATCCGCTCGGTGACGCTGAGCCGGCGTCGGCGGATGAGATCGGATGACGCCGAACGTCCGACGAGTCAGGCTGTTTCGACGTCCTCGGCGAACCATCGGGCTGCCGAGCCGAAGAACACGGGGTCCGTTCCCGCGGTCTCGTCATCGTCGACGACGTCGCAGACCACGACGGTGACGTTGTCGCGCGTGCCGGCCTCGAGAGCCAGCGCCACGGCAGCGGCTGCCGCCGAACGAGGATCCACCGCTTCGGCCACGAGACGAGCCACATCAGCCTCGGGGACGTAGTCGGTCAGACCGTCGCTGCAGAGCACCCATCGATCGCCGGTCACCGGAGGTCGTTCGGCGACCGAGACGACGTCGCCCTCGGCCCCGCCGAGCGAGGCTGTGATGATGTTGCGCCGCGGGTGTGCCTGAGCGGCCTCGGGGGGAATGATGCCGTGGTCGACGAGCGCCTGCACGTACGAGTCGTCACGGGTCTCGCGCGTGAACTCGCCGTCGCGGAGCAGGTAGGCCCGCGAGTCCCCGGTGTGGGCGAGCAAGAGCTCACCGCTTACGCTGAGGAAGATCCCGGTGAACGTCGTCGCCATGCCCTGCAGTGCAGGATCGCGCTCGACGTGGGCACGGATGTCCCAGTTCGCTTCGCGGATGCGGACCAGAAGGCCGTCGGCATCCATTCCGCCCCCTCGCGTCGCCACGAGACGGTGGAGCAGGGCGGCGGAGGCGAGGTCCCCGGAGGGCCCTCCCCCGACGCCATCGGCCACCGCCGCACCCCAGGACGCCGCGAAAGCGGCGTCCTGGTTGGTGGGACGGTGGGAGCCGGCGTCGGAGACGGCGGCCGCATTCAGCCGGATGGGCACGGGGTCAGCGCGCGAAGTACCCGCGGTAGTACTCGTACACCCAACCGACGATCGCGATGACGAACACCGCAAAGCCGACGGGGACGAGCCAGCTGCCGACCGCGAGGCCGATCACCGCGATCGCGGCGGAGGCCGCGAGCACGATGGGCCACCACGACCACGGGCTGAACTCGCCCATCTCGGGGTCGCCGTCATCGATGTCAGCCGTCAGGGTGTCTTCGGGCAGGTCACCGCGCTGCGCCTTCATGACGCGCGAGATGTAGAACGCGATCATCGACGACATGAGGCCGAGGAAGACGAGCGCGACACTGCCGACCCACTCGACTCCACCGTGCTGGATGAGGCTCCAGACGGTGTAGACGGCGGCGATCAGGAAGCCGAAGACGGCCAGCAGCCACCAGAGTCCAACGTTGGTACGCATTCTTTACTTGACCTCTCCGGCCGCAGAGTCGACCACGGGCGCCTCAGGGGCGTCCTTCGCAGGCCCCACACCGACCGGGATGCCGGCCTCGGGGTGGTTCAGGTCGAAGGCGGGACGCTCGCTGCGGATACGCGGGATCGAGGTGAAGTTGTGGCGGGGCGGCGGGCACGAGGTGGCCCACTCCAGCGAGGCACCATAGCCCCACGGGTCGTCGACCGTGACGCGCGGAGCCTTGCGAGCGGTGATCCAGACGTTCAGGAGGAACGGGATCATCGAGGCGCCGAGGATCATCGAGCCCACGGTGGACAGCTGGTTCTCCCAGGTCCATCCGTCCGCGGCGGCGTAGTCGGCGTACCGGCGGACCATGCCGTCGACACCCAGCCAGTGCTGGATGAGGAACGTCATGTGGAAGCCGATGAACAGCATCCAGAAGTGCACCATGCCGAGACGCTCGTTGAGCATCTTTCCGGTCCACTTGGGCCACCAGAAGTAGAAGCCGGCGAACATCGCGAACACCACGGTGCCGAACACGACGTAGTGGAAGTGCGCCACGACGAAGTACGAGTCGGACAGGTGGAAGTCGAGCGGGGGCGACGCCAGGATGACGCCGGTCAGACCACCGAAGACGAACGACACGAGGAAGCCGAGGGCGAAGACCATGGGCGTCTCGAACGTGACCGAACCTCGCCAGAGCGTTCCGATCCAGTTGAAGATCTTCACGCCCGTCGGGACGGCGATCAGCATCGTCATGAGGGCGAAGAACGGAAGCAGCACACCGCCGGTGACGTACATGTGGTGCGCCCACACCGCGACCGAGAGGGCCGCGATGGCGATGGTCGCGTACACGAGCGTCTTGTAACCGAAGATCGGCTTACGGCTGAACACCGGGAAGATCTCGGACACGATGCCGAAGAACGGCAGCGCGATGATGTACACCTCGGGGTGACCGAAGAACCAGAAGAGGTGCTGCCAGAGGAGCACTCCACCGTTCTCGGGGCTGTAGATGTGGGCGCCGAGCACGCGGTCGGCGGCGGCGGCGAAGATCGCGGCAGCCAGCACGGGGAACGCGAGCAGGATCAGGATGCTCGTGATGAGCGTGTTCCACGAGAAGATCGGCATGCGCCACATCGTCATACCGGGGGCGCGCATCGTGAGCACCGTGGTGATGAAGTTGACCGCACCGAGGATCGTTCCGAAACCGCTGATGCCGAGACCGAGCATCCAGAGGTTTCCGCCCACGCCCGGCGAGAAGCTGGCGTTGGCGAGCGGCTGATACGCGAACCACCCGAAGCCGGCCGCACCCTGCGGGGTCAGGAAGCCCGAGACGGCGATCGTCGAGCCGAAGAGGAACAGCCAGAACGCGAAGGCGTTCAGACGCGGGAACGCCACGTCGGGCGCGCCGATCTGCAACGGCAGCAGCGCGTTGGCGAAGCCGGCGAACAGCGGCGTCGCGAACATGAGCAGCATGATCGTGCCGTGCATCGTGAACAGCTGGTTGTACTGCTCTTTGGTCGGGATGATCTGCATACCCGGCTCGAACAGCTCGGCGCGGATGATCAGCGCCATGACACCACCGAGCATGAAGAACATGACGGAGGCGATCAGGTACATGTACCCGATGGTTTTGTGGTCGGTGGAGGTGATCCACTTGACGACCAGGTTGCCCTTCTGCTCGACACGCGTGGTGCTCAGCAGTGCGGCTTGACGCGGCGGGAGAGTCGTCGGGCGCGAAGGGCCCGTCCCCTGGAGCGGAAGCGTCGTGGCCATGATCACTCGTTCCCTTCGGTACCGGCCGTCGTCAGGTTCTGCAGACGCGACAGGTCGCTGATGTCACCCACGTCGCCGGCACGGCGCAGCGAGTCGAGGTAGTTGTTGTACTCGTCTTCGCTGACGACCTTGACGTTGAAGAGCATGGCGGAGTGGTACTCACCGCAGAGCTCCGCGCACTTGCCCTCGTACGTGCCTTCACGAGTGGGCGTGAACGACCACTCGTTGTCGCGACCGATGTACATGTCTTTCTTGTAGAGGAAGTCGATGATCCAGAAGGAGTGGATGACGTCGCGCGAGCGGAGGTCGATCTTCACCGTCTTGTTCACCGGCAGGTACAGCGTCGGGACGTCCTGGAGGTCGTAACCGTCGGACGTGGCCTTGGCCTGCACACCCATGGAGTACACGGCGTCGGAGTTGTCTTCCTTCGTGCCGTTGTACTGGAAATCCCACGCCCACTGCTTGCCATAGGCGGTGATGGAGACGTCGGGGTTGTCGTACTGCGTCTCGAGCGTGTTCTGGTCACGCGCCGTGAAGGCGAAGAAGCCCACGACGAGGATCAGCGGCACGACCGTGTAGAAGATCTCGACCGGCATGTTGTAGCGCAGCTGGACCGGGAGCCCGGACTGGCCCTTGCGGCGGCGGTACGCGATGACCGACCAGAGCATGAGACCCCAGGTGATGACACCCACCGCGAGGAGCACGATCCACGAGTTGACCCAGAGACCTGCGACCATGTCGGTGTGGTTCGTGGCGGCCGGGCCGTCATCGACGAAGCCAGGCAGGAAGCCGTGGAGCTGGGTCGTGGTGCAGCCGGAGAGGAGCGCTACGGAGGCGATGCCGAGGGGAAGCGCTGCCCAGCGAAGGCGACGTTTGGAGGGCACAATGCACCTTTCCGGGTCGTGGATGTTGCTCTGACAGTCTAGAGCAACCTCTCACCGTTCTCAGGCCATTCGTCCAGTGCCGAGACATCGAGAACCCCCGGATTCCGCGGTGTGATCCGGGATTCCGGGGGCTCTCGACGTGGCGCCGGAGAACGGCGTCAGGGGGTCAGTGGAAGCTGTCTCCGCACGCGCAGGAACCCTGGGCGTTCGGGTTGTCGATCGTGAAGCCCTGCTCCGAGATCGTGTCCTTGAAGTCGATGTTCGCGCCGTCGAGGTACGGGACGCTCATGTCGTCGACGATCACCTCGACGCCGTCGAAGTCGACGACCTTGTCACCGTCGAGGTAACGCTCGTCGAAGTACAGCTGGTAGATGAGGCCGGAGCAGCCGCCGGGCTGGACGGCGACGCGCAGGCGCAGGTCGTCGCGACCCTCCTGCGACAGCAGGCTCTTCACCTTGTCGGAGGCGGCCGCGGTCAGGCCGACGCCGTGCTCGCGGGTCTCGGCGGAGGACGACAGTGTGGTGTCGGTCATGGCGATGCCCTTCGGGTTGTTCGGTCGCGGGGACGAGTCGAGTCTACGCCCGTCCCGCCCCCGCGGCCTCGATCAGAGCGTCCGCGCGTTGAGGCGGGCCAGCAGCAGCGCCTCCGAGACGAGCGCGTTGCGGAAGGTCTCGAGGTGCAGCGACTCGTTCGGGCTGTGCGCCCGCGCGTGCGGGTCCTCGACCCCGGTCACGAGGATCTGCGCCTCGGGGAACTCGCGGACGAGGTCCGAAATGAACGGGATCGATCCCCCGATGCCGACGTCGACCGAGTCGACGCCGTATCCGTCCGCGAAGGAGGCACGAGCCTCTTCGACGGCCCATCCGCTGGTGTCGACCAGGAAGGAGTCGCCGCAGTCGACGTCGGTGAACTCGAGCTGCGCACCGAAGGGGGCGTGCGCGCGCAGGTGCGCCTCGATCGCGGCGAAAGCCTCCTGCGCGTCCTGCCCGGGAGCGACCCGCGCGCTGATGACGACGCTCGTCTGTGGGGAGAGGGTGTTGGATGCCGCCTCGACCGGGGTGGCATCCCATCCGGTGATCGTGATGGACGGCTTGTTCCAGATGCGGCTGAGGATCGAGTCGCGCCCGATCGGGCGCACGCCCTCGAGGAGGCCGGACTCCGCGCGCAGCGTCGCCTCGTCGTAGTCCGGGGTCTCGGCGTCTCGCACCGCGAGGCCCTCGACCGCGACGGCGCCGTCGTCGTCCCACAGGGTCGCGAGGAGCTTGACGGTGGCGAGCATGGCATCCGGGACCGCTCCGCCCATCATCCCGGAGTGGGACGCGTGCTCGAGGGTGCGGACGGTCAGGGTGAAGCGCGCGTTTCCGCGGAGAGAGACGGTGAGGCCGGGGGTGCGCTCGTCCCAGTTGCCCGAGTCGGCCACGACGATGACGTCCGAGCGGAGCACCTCGGCGTTGTCGGCGAGGAACTGGCCGAAGGAGCGCGAGCCGTACTCCTCCTCCCCCTCGATGAAGACGGCGAGGCCGAGGTCGAGGTCGTCGCCGAGGACCTCGGACACGGCGCGGATGGCGCCCACGTGGGCCATGATGCCGGCCTTGTCGTCGGCGGCCCCCCGGCCGTAGAGACGCCCGTCGCGGACGGTCGGCTCGAACGGCGGCGAGTCCCAGAGCGCCTCGTCTCCGGGAGGCTGCACGTCGTGGTGTGCGTACAGCAGCACGGTCGGGCGCCCATTGCGGGCCGCACGGGTTGCGAGCACGGCGGGCTGGCCGAACTCGTCGGTTCCGGGGATCGCCGCGCGCTTGACCTCGACCGCCTCGAAGACGCCGGTGCCCTCGAGGAGGGCGGCCACGGCGTCGGCGCTCTTCACGAGCGCGGACTGGTCGAAGGCCGGCCACGCGATCGAGGGGATGCGAACGAGGGAGCCGAGGTCGGAGAGGGCGGAGGGGATGCCGGCGTCCGCTGCTTTTTGCACAGCGTCCTGCCGGGACAGGTCGAGGGTCATGCGGGTAATCTTAAATCTCCCGATCAGCGAAGCACCGAGGTTTTCCGTGGCCAAGTCCCCCGCACCCGCACCCAACGACACCCCCGTCGAGCCGACGGAGCTCGGTTCGGGCAAGGGCCGCGCGACCCCGTCGCGCGCCGAGCAGGAGGCCGCCCGCAAGCGCCCCCTCGTGCCCGACACCAAAGAGGCCAAGGCCCGCGCACGCGCAGAGCTCGCCGCTCAACGCGAGAAGGCCCGCATCGGCATGGCCGCCGGTGAAGAGAAGTATCTGCCCGTCCGCGACCGCGGCCCGCAGCGCCGCTTCGCCCGCGACTTCGTCGACGCCGGCTGGCACCTCGGCGAGGGCGTGATGCCGTTCATGATCCTCGTCATCGTGGCGACCCTGATCCCCGTGTCGTTCTTCCAGTACTGGTCGTTCGTCGCGCTGTGGATCTTCATCCTCTTCGTCGTCGGCGACATGATCATCACCTCGATCCGCATCAAGCGGGCCGCCAAAGAGAAGTTCGGCGAAGGCCGACTCGAGAAGGGCCTCGGCTGGTACGCCGCGATGCGCACCGTCCAGATGCGCTTCATGCGCCTGCCCAAGGCCCAGGTCAAGCGCGGACAGTACCCGGTCTGACCCGGTCCCTCTTCGACGAAGCGGCGCGCCCTCGGGCGCGCCGCTTCTGCGTGGGCGTGAACGCGCGGCGGAGCCTCAGCGGGCGCGAGCGAGACCGCGGTTGATCTGCCGGGCCCACAGCGGACCGCGGTACAAGAACCCGGTGTACCCCTGCACGAGCGTCGCCCCGGCCGCGAGACGCTCGCGGACGTCGTCGGCGGTCTCCACTCCCCCGGCCGAGATCACGACGAACTCCTCCGGCACCGCGGCGCGCACCAGCCGCAGCACCTCGGCGGCGCGGGCCTTGAGCGGCGCCCCCGACAGTCCACCGGCGCCCATCGCCTCGACCTTCGCGGCATCGGTCGAAAGTCCCGTGCGCGCGATCGTCGTGTTGGTCGCGATGATCCCCGAGAGTCCGGCATCGACGGCGAGACGCGCGATGTCCTGCACCTCGGCGTCATCGAGGTCCGGAGCGATCTTCACGAGCAGGGGCGTGTCGCCCGCGGCATCCCGAACCTCCGTCAGCAACGGACGCAGCGTCTCGACCGCCTGCAGGCCTCGCAGACCGGGCGTGTTCGGCGAGGACACGTTGACGACGAGGTAGTCGGCGAGCGGAGCCAGCAGACGGGCACTGCGGACGTAGTCGGTCGTGGCGTCGTCGACGGCGACCACACGACTCTTGCCGATGTTCACCCCGATCACCGGGCGCCGACGGGCTCGTCGCAGGCGGCGCAGCTTCGCCGCGGCGGCGACCGCTCCGTCGTTGTTGAAACCCATGCGGTTGATCACCGCGCGGTCGGCGACGAGCCGGAACAGGCGGGGCCGCGGGTTGCCGGGCTGCGCGAGGGCGGTGATCGTCCCCACCTCGACGTGACCGAAGCCGAGGGCGCCGAGGCCGCCGACCATCGTGACGTTCTTGTCGAAGCCCGCGGCGACGCCGAACGGCGAATCGAACGTCAGTCCCAGAGCGTGCACGCGCTGCGCGGGCGCGGGCGCCGTGAAGCGACGGACGAGGGATGCCACCGGCTCCACGCCCGCGACACGGATGACGAGGGCGCCGAGATGGTGCGCGAACTCGGGATCGAAGCGGGTCAGGACCGTACGGAAGAGAAGGGGATACATCCCCGCCAGATTACTGGACCGGGTCGGACTCGCCGGCCCGCCCGGAGGAACGCTCCGCGTGGTCGGCGCGCAGCTGCGCGATCGCGGCGTCGAAGTCGTCGAGCGAATCGAACGCCTGGTAGACGCTGGCGAAGCGCAGGTAAGCGACCTCGTCGAGCTCTCGCAGCGGGCCGAGGATCGACAGGCCGATCTCGTTCGCCTCGATCTGCGACGAACCGGTCTGGCGGATGTTCTCTTCGACCTGCTGGGCGAGTACCGCCAGGTCGGCGTCGGTCACCGGTCGCCCCTGGCACGCCTTGCGGACGCCGGACATCACCTTCTCGCGACTGAACGGCTCGACGACCCCGGAGCGTTTGATCACGTTGAGACTCGCGGTCTCGACGGTCGAGAAGCGCCCCCCGCACTTCGGGCACTGGCGACGGCGGCGAATGCTGAGGCCGTCGTCGCTGGTGCGCGAATCGATGACGCGGGAGTCCGGGTTGCGGCAGAAGGGACAGTGCATGACGCCGCCAGACTACGCGTCGAAGCGCGCGGTCACGGCCTCGCCGTGCGCGGGGAGCGCTTCGGCGTCGGCCAGGGTGACGATGGCGTCGCGCACCCGGGCGAGGGCCTCTCGGTCGTACTCGACGACCTGCTGCGGGCGCAGGAAGGTCGCCGCCGACAGCCCCGCTCCGTACCGCGCCTGTCCCCCGGTCGGGAGCACGTGGTTGCTGCCGGCGAGGTAGTCGCCGAGGCTGACCGGCGTGTACGGGCCGACGAACACGGCTCCGGCGTTCACGAAATCCTCGGGACGCGGGTCGGCGAGGTGCAGCTCGAGGTGCTCGGGGGCGTAGGCGTTGCTGAACGCTGTCGCCTGGGCGAGGTCGTCGACCAGGACGACCGCCGACTGCGGCCCGTGGAACGCCGCCGTCACGCGCTCGGTGTGGCGGGTCGCGGCGACGCGCTCGGGCAGTGCGGCCCGGACGGCCTCTGCCACGTCGACGGAGTCGGTGACCAGCACGGCCGAGGCCTGCTCGTCGTGCTCGGCCTGGCTGACGAGATCGGCCGCGACGAGAGCGGGGACCGCACTGTCGTCGGCGACGACGAGGATCTCGGTCGCCCCGGCCTCGGAGTCGGTGCCGACGCGACCGGCCACGGCGCGCTTGGCGGAGGCGACGAAGTTGTTGCCGGGCCCGGTCACGACGTCGACCGGGTCGAGCCCGATCTCGGCCACCCCGTAGGCGAAGGCGCCGATGGCACCCGCTCCCCCCATCGCGTAGACCTCGGTGACACCCAGGAGCTTGGCGGCGGCCAGGATGACGGGGTGCACGCGGCCGCCGAACGCCGCCTGCGGCGGGGATGCGAGGGCGACCTCGCGCACACCCGCGACCTGCGCGGGCACGGTGTTCATCACGACGCTCGAGGGGTACACGGCCTTGCCACCCGGGACGTAGAGTCCGACGCGTCGCACCGGCTGCCACCGCTGCGTCACGCGCGCACCCTCGCCGAGTTCGGTGACGACCGGCGCGGGTACCTGGGCGGCGGAGGCCTTGCGCACGCGCACGATCGCCTCGTCCAGAGCGGCACGGATGCCGGGATCGAGATCGCGCAGTGCCTCATCGAGGTGGTCCGCGGGCACGCGGAGGGCGTGGTCGCTCACCCGGTCGAAACGGGCGGCCTGCTCGCGGAGTGCTTCTTCGCCCCGGCGCGCGACGTCGTCGACGAGACGCGCCGCGGTGGCGAGGGCCTCGTCGCGCGCGGCGTCGGCCCGCGGGACGACGGCCAGGAGCTCGGCCGGCGAGAGCACGCGGCCGCGGAGATCGATCGTGCGAAGCATGTCTTCAAGGCTACCGGCGCCTGCGAGCCGCCTCGCGCGGGGCGGGCGGCTCGCAGGCTCTGCTCAGCCGCGCGTGACGCCGGAGACGTCGTGCAGGTAACCGATGCGGCCGTCGTCGTGACGGACGACGAACGTCTCGCCGCGATCCTCGATCACGAGCGCCCACGCCGTCGGCCCAATCCGGAAGATCGGCGTGCCGTAGTCGTCGACGATCTCGCGCTCCTCGGGAGCCAGCGCCCAGAACGCCTGCGCGTGCGGGTGGTCGTCGTGCGCGGCACGCTGCTCGGCCGTGGGCTCGTCGCCGGCCGGGGCAGCCCAGCGCGAGTGGTCATCATGAGCGTCCGCGTCGTCACGATCGTCATCGGCGCGCAGCGGCGCGAAGACGTCGGTGTCGTTGGCGTCGGAGTGAGCGGGGAGCACGCTCGTCGCGGGCGCGGGGTCGTGCGCCAGGTCGGTCGAGCCGGTGTAGGTGCCGGGCGTAGGGGCATCCGCGTCGACGTGGGCGCTCGAGTGGGCGGCGGCGGCACGCGCGGAGCCCGGGGTCGAGGGCGTGCGGGGCGTGCGCGGGCGCGCGACGACCGGGCGGATGGGTCGCGCGTTGCGATGAGCGGGGATTTCTTCACGGTCGCGGAAGTCGGCGGAGAACGGCGGGATGAAAGGCGCGAAGACCGTGAGGACCACACCCGCCAGCAGCAGGACGGCCTCGACCCAGATGACCCAGGAACGCGTCCAGACGGTGTTCGAGGCGTACACGGCGACGGCGTCCCACACCCACGAGACCCACACGAGGGCGGAGATCGTGAACGCGACCGAGGCGAACTGGTCGATGCCGAGCGAGCCGACGCGGCGGATGCCCTGCGGGGAGAGGCGACGGAGCACCACCAGTCCCACGGCGACGGTCGGCAGGGCGATCGCGGGGATCCACCACAGGCCCGAGAGCCAGACGTTCGCCCCGCCGATCAGGACGCTCGAACCGGACTCGAGGATGTTAGTGCGGAAGAACGAGACGAGGAACGCGACGACCCAGATGCCGAGCAGGGCGACCTCCCGGACCGAGAACGGACCGACACCGTAGTTCGGGCGGGCGTCACGGCCGTCGACGACGGGACGGCTACCCGTGTGGGCGTTGGCGTGCGCCGCGGCCGGAAGAGAGGCACCGCGGGACCCGGCATCGACGGCGCCGGTGTCGTGGGTGAAGGTGTCGCCCGCGTCGGCGGCGCGATCGCCCGTGCCCTGTCGGCGGGCACCGGTGGGTTCGGAGGGCGCGCTCTCGTCGACACGGGGGCCGTCGAGGCGATCGGGGTCGGTGGGCGTGAAGCCGTCGTGGGGGGTCGAATCGGTCACGGTGGTCCTTTCGGAGGGCGGCAAGCGCCCGGTCATCCTAACCAGGGGGTGTCCAGAACGAGCTGGGGTTGAAACGCGCCGCGGGGGCGCGCGGGTCAACCGAGGCAGTTCGGGCCGAGGAGGCCCTTGAGCTCGCCGAACAGGTCGGCGGTCACGCGAACGGGCATCGGCACCTCGAACACCTTGGCGGTGCCGCCTTTGTGCAACTTGAGGACGACCTCGGTCGATCCGGAGTGACGTTGCAGCATCCGCGCGAGCTCGCCGACGAGCGCCTCGTTCGCGCGCTGCTCGGGAACGACGAGGGTGAGTCCGCCCGCGTCGTCGAGGCCTTCGAGGTCGGGGGCGAAGGCGCTCTGGGCGTGCAGGTTGAGTCCGTCGTCGCGACGCGAGACGCGTCCGCGGACCACGAGGATCGAATCGCCCTGCAGGATCGGAGCGAATTCCGCGTAGGTCTTGCCCATGAACATCACGGTCACCTCGCCGTTGAAGTCCTCGACGGTGACCATGCCGTAGGGGTTTCCGCTCTGCTTCGCGACGCGGTGCTGCACGCTCGTCAGCAGACCGGCGACCGTCACCTGGTCGCCGTCCTGCACGTCTTCGGAAGCGAGCAGGTCGTGGATCGAGGTGGACGCGTGCTTCGCGAGGGGCACCTCGAGACCGGCCAACGGGTGGTCGGACACGTACAGGCCGAGCATCTCTCGCTCGAACGCCAATTTGTCCTTCTTGGTCCACTCGGGCCGTTCGGGCACCTTGACGACCTGTTGGGGTTCGTCCCACAGCGAGTCGAAGTCGAAGCCGACCTCGCCGTTCGCCTCGCGCTTCTTGTCGATCACGGCGCCCTCGCAGGCGTCTTCGTGCACCTCGATGAGCGCACGGCGCGTGGACCCGAGCGAATCGAACGCCCCGGCCTTGATGAGCGACTCGACGGTGCGCTTGTTCGCCGCGTGCGCGGGGACCTTCGCGAGGAAGTCGTGGAACGACGTGTACTTGGCCTCTTGCCGTGACGCCACGATCCCGTCGACGACGTTGGTGCCCACGTTGCGGACGGCGCCGAGGCCGAAGCGGATGTCTTCGCCGACGGCCGCGAAGTACCGGATCGACTCGTTGACGTCGGGCGGGAGCACCTTGATGCCCATGCGGCGGCACTCGTTGAGGTAGACCGCCATCTTGTCCTTCGAGTCCCCGACGCTCGTGAGCAGGGCGGCCATGTACTCGGCCGGGTAGTGCGCCTTGAGGTAGGCCGTCCAGTACGACACGAGCCCGTAGGCCGCGGTGTGCGCCTTGTTGAAGGCGTAGTCGGCGAACGACTCGAGCACCTTCCAGAGCGTCTGCTGCGCGACGTCGCCGAACCCGCGCTCGGTCATACCGCCGAAGAAGATCTCTTTCTGCTTGTCGAGCTCGCTCTTCTTCTTCTTACCCATCGCGCGACGCAAGAGGTCGGCCTGACCGAGGGTGTACCCGGCGACGCGCTGGGCGACCGCCATCACCTGCTCCTGGTAGACGATCAGGCCGTAGGTGGTGTCGAGGATGTCGGCGAGAGGCTCTTCGAGCTCGGGGTGGATCGGCTCGATCTCCTGCTGCTTGTTCTTGCGCAGCGCGTAGTTGATGTGCGAGTTCACGCCCATCGGGCCCGGGCGGTAGAGCGCGAGCACCGCCGAGATGTCCTCGAAGTTGTCGGGTCTCATGAGGCGCAGGAGCGAGCGCATGGGCCCGCCGTCGAGCTGGAACACCCCGAGCGTGTCTCCGCGCGCGAGCAGCTCGTACGACGCCGCGTCGTCGAGGTCGAGGTCTTCGAGCACGAGGGGGTGGCCGCGGTTGGCCTCGATGTTGTCGAGCGCGTCGTTGATGATCGTGAGGTTGCGCAGCCCCAGGAAGTCCATCTTGATCAGACCGAGCGACTCGCATGCCGGGTAGTCGAACTGCGTGACGATCTGGCCGTCCTGCTCGCGGCGCATGATCGGGATGATGTCGATCAGCGGCTCGCTCGACATGATGACGCCTGCGGCGTGCACGCCCCACTGGCGCTTCAGGTTCTCGAGCCCGAGGGCGGTGTCGAACACCGTCTTGGCCTCGGCGTCGGTCTCGATGAGGGTGCGGAACTCGCTCGCCTCTTTGTACCGCGGGTGCTCGGGGTTGAACATGCCGTCGAGCGGCATGTCCTTGCCCATCACGGCCGGGGGCATGGCCTTGGTGAGGCGGTCGCCCATGCTGAAGGGGAAGCCCAGCACGCGACCGGCGTCCTTCAGGGCCTGCTTGGCCTTGATCGTGCCGTACGTCACGATCTGCGCGACGCGCTCGTCGCCGTACTTCTCGGTGACGTACTGGATGACCTCGCCGCGGCGACGGTCGTCGAAGTCGACGTCGAAGTCGGGCATGGAGACGCGGTCGGGGTTGAGGAACCGCTCGAAGATCAGGCCGTGCTGCAGGGGGTCGAGGTCGGTGATCTTCATCGCGTACGCGACCATCGACCCGGCACCCGAGCCTCGGCCAGGACCCACGCGGATCCCGTTGTCCTTGGCCCAGTTGATGAAATCGGCGACCACGAGGAAGTAGCCCGGGAACCCCATCTGCAGGATGACGTCGGTCTCGTACTCGGCCTGCTTGCGCACCGCGTCGGGGATGCCCCCGGGGTACCGGTCGTTGAGGCCGTTCTCGACCTCTTTGATCATCCAGCTGCCCTCGGTCTCGCCCTCGGGGACGGGGAACCGCGGCATGTAGTTGGCGGAGGTGTCGAACTCGACGTCGCAGCGCTCGGCGATCAGCAGCGTGTTGTCGCACGCCTCGGGGTGGTCGCGGAACACCTGGCGCATCTCGGCGGGTGACTTGACGTAGTAACCGTCGCCGTCGAACTTGAAGCGCTTCGGGTCGTCGAGCGTCGAGCCCGACTGCACGCACAACAGGGCGGCGTGACTCGTCGCGTCGTGCTGGTGCGTGTAGTGGAGGTCGTTCGTGCCGAGCAACGGGATGCCGAGATCTTTCGACAGCTTCAGCAGGTCGCCCATGACGCGCCGCTCGATCGACAGACCGTGGTCCATGATCTCGGCGAAGTAGTTGTCTTTGCCGAAGATGTCCTGGAACTCGGCGGCGGCGGCCCGGGCGGCCTCGTACTGCCCGAGGCGCAGACGCGTCTGCACTTCGCCCGAGGGACACCCGGTCGTCGCGATCAGGCCCTTGCTGTAGGTCTGCAGCAGTTCGCGGTCCATGCGGGGCTTGAAGTAGTAGCCCTCCATGCTCGCCTTGGACGACAGGCGGAAGAGGTTGTGCATGCCCTGCGTGGTCTCGGACAGCAGGGTCATGTGCGTGTACGCGCCCGAACCCGAGACGTCGTCGCTCTGCTGCTCGGGAGTACCCCAGCGGACACGGGTCTTGTCGGAACGGTGGGTTCCGGGGGTGACGTAGGCCTCGATGCCGATGATCGGCTTGATGCCGGCGTCTTTCGCCGTCTTGTAGAACTCGTAGGCCGCGAACGTGTTGCCGTGGTCGGTCACGGCGATGGCCGGCATGCCCTGTTTGACGGCCTCTTGGACCATCGGACCGATGCGGGCCGCGCCATCGAGCATCGAATACTCGCTGTGCACGTGAAGGTGAACGAAGGAGTCAGCTGCCACGGGTCGAGTCTACGTTCGGCCTCCGACATCGACCGCTGAAGTTCGCAGCCCGCGCCCAGTTCGACGCGCCGACCCGGGCGCGTCGCCGGGTGGTGGCATCCCCTCCGCCGATCGTCGCGGAGGGGCGCCCTCAGGCCCCGTCGCCGAGCAGCTCGAGGGCGTGCGCCAGATCCGCCGGGTAGGGCGATTCGAACTCGACCCATTCCCCCGTGCCGGGGTGCGTGAACGCCAGGCGATGCGCGTGCAGCCACTGCCGCGTCAGCCCGAGGCGTGCGGACAGGGTCGGGTCCGCGCCGTACAGCGGGTCTCCGGCGCAGGGGTGGCGGTGCGCCGCCATGTGCACGCGGATCTGATGAGTGCGGCCGGTCTCGAGGTGGATCTCGAGCAGAGAGGCGCGAGGGAAGGCCTCGAGCGTCTCGTAGTGGGTCACCGAGTCCTTGCCGTCCGGGGTCACGGCGAACTTCCACGAGTGGTGCGGATGCCGCCCGATCGGCGCGTCGATGGTGCCGGCGAGCGGGTCCGGGTGCCCCTGCACGACAGCGTGGTAGATCTTGTCGACCTCGCGCTCTTTGAAGGCGCTCTTGAGCAGCGTGTACGCGCGCTCGGTCTTGGCGACCACCATGAGCCCGCTCGTCCCCGCGTCGAGGCGGTGCACGACGCCGCGCCGCTCGGCGGGGCCGCTCGTGGCGATGCGGAATCCGGCCGCGGCGAGGGCCCCGAGCACGGTCGGACCGTCCCACCCCACAGAGGGGTGCGCGGCGACGCCCGCGGGCTTGTCGACCACGACGATGTCGTCGTCGTCGTGCACGATCCCGAGGTCGGGGACCGCGACCGGCACGATCTCGGGTTCGCGCTTGGGCTCCCACTCGACGTTCAGCCAGGTGCCGGCGCGCAGACGATCGGAGCGCCCGGCCACCCGACCGTCGACGCTCACCCCGCCCGCGTCGGCGACCTCGGCCGCGAACGTGCGGGAGAACCCGAGCATCTTGGCCAGACCCTGGTCGATACGCGTCCCGTCGAGCCCGTCGGGGACGGGCAGGCTCCGCGACTCCATGTCAGCGGGCGCCCGGGTCGGCCGGAGCATCGACCGCGCCGTCGGCGGACTCCGCCGCGGCTCGGGACGCCTTGGTCTCGCGCGAGCCGTCGAGCTTCAGCCCGAACAGCACGAGGACCGCCACCGAGATCATCATCGTGACGATGAACATGTCGGCGACGTTGTAGATCGCGGGCATCATCCAGGGTGTCGAGATGAAGTCCACGACGTGCCCCACGGGGAAGCCGGGTTCGCGGATGAGGCGGTCGGTGAGGTTGCCCAGCACACCGCCGAGGAGCAGCCCCAGAACGACTGCCCACAGACGCGAACGCACGCGACGGACGCCGAGGTAGACGATCACGCACGCGACGACCGCGAGGGCGATCGTGAACACCCACGTGACGCCCTCGCCGAGCGAGAACGCCGCACCGGGGTTACGGACGAGATAGAACTGCAGGAAGTCGCCGATGATCGGGACCACGCGCTCCGAGGGGAGAGCGGCGATCGCGGCGTTCTTCGCAAACTGGTCGGCGGCCAGCACCAGCACCGCGAGAATCGCGATGGTGACGCCGGCCGCCGCCGTACGCAGAGGAGGTCGACTGCGCAAAGAGTCGGCCTACAGACCGATCGCCGACACCGGCGTCGAGCCCGAGGACGTCGCGGTGGTGTCGAGGTCGCGGAGCTGACCCTCGATGTACGAACGCAGCTGCGAGCGGTAGTCGCGCTCGAAGTTGCGCAGCTCGGTGATGCGACCCTCGAGCGTGGTGCGCTCCTTCTCGAGACGGGCGCGCTCTTCGCGGCCCTTCTGCTCGGCCTCGGCGACGATGGATGCCGCCTGGGCCTGCGCCTCGCCGATGAGCTGGTCGCGCTGGGCCTTACCCTCGGCGACGTGCTCGTCGTGCAGACGCTGCGCGAGCTCGATGATGCCGGCGCTCTGGGCGGCGGGCTCGGCGTCGTGCGACGGGGTGGAGGCGACGGGTGCCGGAGCGGGCGTCTCGGCGACGACCGGCTCTTCGACCTTGGGGGCCTCGGCGGGGGCTTCGGCGGCGGCCGGAGCGGCCCCGCCGGACTCGTACGCCGCGAGCTTGGTCTTCAGCTCTTCGTTCTCGGCGATCGTCTTGCGCCACTCGACGACGATCTCGTCGAGGAAGTCGTCGACCTCGTCGGGGTCGAAACCCTCCTTGAAGCGCACGTGCTGGAACTGCTTGGTGACGACGTCATCGGGGGTCAGTGCCATGGTGTTTCCTCTTTCGAGAGCTCTGATGTCGGAACTGTGGGGGTGTCGCACCGGGGCGTACCGCTTCGGAACAGCATAGCCGCCGCCCTCCGCCGGTGTCGAAGATCACGGGTGAAGAAGCGGCGGCGGGGCGTCACACGGCCGCGAGGGACCGCGTCACGCTCAACAGCATGAAGCAGACGAACATCACGATCGCGAAACCGAAATCGATCGCGATCCCCCCGATGCGCAGGGGGGGGATGAAACGACGGATCAGCTTGATGGGCGGGTCCGTCACGGTGTAGACGATCTCTGCCAACACGAGGGTGACGCCGCGAGGGCGCCACTCCCGGTTGAACATCGGGATGTACTCGAGCACGAGGCGCGCGAGAAGCAGCACGATGAAGATGAACAGGACCGCACTGAGGATGGAGCCGACGAGGCTCAGAACGGCCACTGTTACTGGGACGCGAAGGGCGCAGCCTCGGGATCGGCCTGCGCGATCGCACCGTCGCCGGAGACGGCGATGTTCTCGGGCGAGAGCAGGAACACCTTGCTCGTCACCCGCTCGATGCGTCCGTACAGCCCGAGCGAGAGTCCGCTCGCGAAGTCGATCAGGCGACGCGCGTCGGCGTCGCTCATCTGCGACAGGTTGATGATGACCGGGATTCCCTCGCGGAAGTTCTCGGCGATCGTCTGCGCGTCGCGATACTGCTTGGGGTGCACCGTGAGGATCTCACTCACGGGTCCGGCCGCGGGCTGGCGCACCACGGCGGGACGGTGCAGGGGGGTCACCGGCGCGGCCTTCTCGAGGGGAGCAGCAGCTGTGGGCTGCTTGCGCGCGATGGGCTGCGGCGCCGTCTCCTCATAGGTATCTTCCTCGTCGGCGAGGCCCAGGTACACCATCGTCTTCTTGAGGGGGTTCGACATCGCATCCTCCGTTCGCTCGTCTGGTCCGAGGCTAGTCGCGCGGGGGCCTCGGGCCCGTGATTGCGGAGCCGATCCGCAGGTGTGTCGCGCCCATTGCGATCGCCTCGGGGAAATCGCCGGTCATGCCCGCCGAGATCCACCGCGCGTCGGGGACGACGGAGCGCACCGCGTCGGCGCAACGGTGCAGTCGCTCGAACGCGCGAGCGGGTTCTTCGTCGAGTGGAGCGACGGCCATCACCCCGCGCAGCCGCAGGGTCGACAGCCCCGCCACGTGGGCGGCCAGTTCTTCGACGGCGTCGGGGACGACTCCCCCGCGACCGGGGTCGTCGGTGAGGTTCACCTGCACGAGGACGTCGAGGAGGTCGCCCTCGGCGCCGGCGGCGTGCAGCGCGTCGGCGATGCGGGATCGGTCGACCGAGTGAACGGCATCCGCTCCCGCCCGCACCGCGCGCGCCTTGTTGGTCTGGGCCTGGCCGATGAAGTGCCAGGTGAGATCCGCGAGCCCGTCGAGCTCCGCGCGTTTGGCCGTGAGTTCCTGTTGCCGGTTCTCGCCCACGTGCCGGACTCCCAGCGCGTGCAGTTCGGTGACGAGGGATGCCGGGTGGAATTTCGTGACCACGATGCGGGTGATCTCGCCGGGGTCGCGGTGCGCGGCGCGGGCGGCGTCTCGGATGCGCTCGTCGACGGCGGCGAGTCGCTCGGCAAGGGCGGTGTCCATGCTGCTCCTTCGACGACGAGAGCGGGCCCGGTGGACACCGGACCCGCTCGTCGTACCGTTGGTTCTTACTTCAGGAAGTCGGGCACGTCGAGGTCGTCGTCGGCGTAGCCGCCGTCGTACGAGGTCTCGGGCACGCGGGCCGTGACGGGTGCCGGCTCGGGGCGACGCTCGGGCGCGCGCTCGGTCGCCGCCTTCTGCTCCTCGGCCGCGTCGAGGTCGCGGGCGACGTCGTCGGCGGGGATGACGGGCACGACGGGCGCCGAGACCGGGCGCTGGGCGCCGACCGCGTCGATCCGAAGCGAGGGCTCTCCCCCATCGAAACCGGCGGCGATGACGGTGACCCGCACCTCGTCGCCGAGCGTGTCGTCGATGACCGTACCGAAGATGATGTTGGCCTCGGGGTGCGCGGCCTCCTTCACCAGCTGGGCGGCGTCGTTGATCTCGAAGATGCCGAGGTTCGAGCCACCCTGGATCGACAGCAGCACGCCGTGCGCACCCTCGATCGAGGCCTCGAGGAGCGGGGACTCGACGGCGAGCTCGGCGGCCTTGATCGCACGGTCGGCGCCGCGGGACGAGCCGATGCCCATGAGTGCGGAGCCTGCCCCCTGCATGACCGACTTGACGTCGGCGAAGTCGAGGTTGATGAGACCGGGGGTCGTGATGAGGTCGGTGATGCCCTGGACACCGGCGAGCAGCACCTGGTCGGCCGTGGCGAACGCCTCGATCATCGAGATGCCGCGGTCGCTGATCTCGAGCAGGCGGTCGTTCGGGACGACGATGAGGGTGTCGACCTCTTCTTTCAGGCGCTGCACCCCGCCCTCGGCCTGGCTCTGGCGACGACGGCCCTCGAACGAGAAGGGCTTGGTCACGACACCGATGGTCAGGGCGCCGATCGACTTGGCGATCTTGGCGACGACGGGGGCGCCGCCGGTGCCGGTTCCGCCGCCCTCACCCGCTGTGACGAAGACCATGTCGGCGCCGCGGAGCGCCTCTTCGATCTCTTCGGCGTGATCCTCGGCGGCGCGTCGGCCGACCTCGGGATCGGCGCCGGCGCCGAGGCCGCGGGTGAGCTCACGACCGACGTCGAGCTTGACGTCGGCGTCGCTCATCAGCAGCGCCTGCGCGTCGGTGTTGATCGCGATGAACTCCACGCCGCGAAGGCCGAGCTCGATCATGCGGTTGACAGCGTTGACGCCGCCCCCGCCCACACCGACGACCTTGATCACGGCGAGGTAGTTCTGGTTGTGGCTCATGCCGGCCTCCGTTTGTCCCCGAACCCGAAACTTTAAACCTCATGTTGAGGGTTAAAGAATTGCCCGGTATGCAATTCCTTAGCTCGAAGGTAGGCGGCGGATCCGACCCCGCCCGCCCGACACGCGGCGTGTTGGAACATCGCCTCGAAGATCAGCGGACGACGCCCGCCTCGGGCGACGTCACGTCGTACTCCTTGGCCTTGTCCGGCGGGCTCTTCTGCATCAGGCGGTCGAGCACCACCGCCTTCTCGGCCGAGCGGTCGGCGCTCCCCCACACGACCTTCGACCCCGACGCGCCGAGCGTCAGCGTCACGTCGTCGGGCGTCGAGGCCGATACGGCCGTCACCTGCGCCCGCACGGCATCCGGCAGGGAGCGCACCACGCGACCCGCGGCGCGGAAGGCCGTCGAATCCGTTCCGCCGGCGATGTCGAGCACGGGCTGACCGGCGGGGGCGTCGGGCGTCGTCGACAGCGCCACCCCGGCGGCATCCACCACCGTGAAACCCGCCGCGGACTGCATGGCGCCGATGGGGGTCCGCTCGACGATGCGCACCACGAGGTCGTGGGGCGGGCGCGCCTCGAGGGTGTACGACTCCACGAGCGGGAAGCGCACGAGCGCCGCCTTCACGGCGCTGTCGTCGACCATCGCGAGCGGGACGCCGACCTGGTCGCCCAGGGCGGCGGACACCGCCGCCGGGTCGAGCTGCGAGGTGCCGACCACGTCGATCTTCTCGACGGCGAAGAGCGGGCTGTACGCCACGCCCGCCGTACCGAGGCCCATGACGAGGAACGCCGAGATCACACCGATCCAGATGTTCCGACGACGCCGCTGGCGCACCGTGAAGCGGCGCACCTCCGCGGAGAGCGCCCGCCGCCGGGCCCGCGAGGCCCGCCACACATCGCGCAGCCCCGCTCCCCCGGCATCCGGATCCTCCGCGGCGAAGCCGCCGTCGAGCGGACGCGCGCGGGTGTCGACCGCGGAGGTCTCGTCGACGGATGCCGTCTGCCGGGGCATCGAGGCCCGAGCAGCCTTCGCACGGCGAGCGGACTCCGGCGAGGACGGCAGGGGCGACGGCCGCTCCACGGTCAGACCGCCGCGGCCTCGGTGCGGGACAGCGCCTCGAGCACCTGGGGGATGATCTGGTAGACGTTGCCGCACCCGAGGGTGATGACGTAGTCACCCGGTCGGGCGATCCGAGCCGTGTAATCGGCCGCCGCCTGCCAGTCGGGGACGTAGTGCACGTGGGACGGATCGGCGAACGCGCCGCTGACGAGCTCTCCGGTGACCCCGGGCACCGGGTCTTCACGGGCCCCGTACACGTCGAGCATGACGGTGTGGTCGGCGTGCGACTCGAGCACCTCGGCGAACTCGCGGTACATCTCCTGCGTGCGCGAGTACGTGTGGGGCTGCTGGATCGCGATGATGCGCCCCTTGCCCACGACCGTTCGCGCCGCGGACAGCGCCGCGGCGACCTCGGTCGGGTGGTGCGCGTAGTCGTCGTACACGCTGACGCCCTGCTGCACGCCGTGCAGCTCGAAACGGCGGACCGTGCCGCCGAAGCCCTCGACCGCGCGTGCCGCATCGGACAGCGAGTGCCCGAGCACGCGCAGCACGGCGACCGCGCCGGCGGCGTTGACCGCGTTGTGGGCGCCCGGCACCCGCAGGTGCACGTCGACGCTCTCGCCGTCGGCGGAGAGGGTGAAGGCGACGGGTCCGTCGGTGCGGATGCCGCTGAGGCGGAGGTCGGCTGCGGCGTCCTCGCCGAACGTGACGACGTTCGCGTGGGTGATGCGCTCGCGCACGGAACGCGCGCCGGGATCGTCGGCCGAGATCACGACGGCCTCGCGGGCCGCGTTCGCGAAGCGGGCGAAGGCCGCGTCGAAGGCGTCGCGCGAGCCGTAGTGGTCGAGGTGGTCGGGGTCGACGTTGGTGATGAGCGCGACCGAGGTGTCGTAGAGCTCGAACGTGCCGTCGGACTCGTCGGCCTCGATCACGACGAGGTCGTCGGAGCCGGTTCCGCTGGACGCGCCGAGGTCGGCGATGACACCGCCGTTGACGAAGGTCGGGTCGACCTCGAGGGCGCGCAGGGCGGTCACGATCATGCCGGTCGAGGTGGTCTTGCCGTGGGCACCCGCGACCGAGACGAGGCGACGACCGCCGATGAGCCAGTGCAGCGCCTGCGAGCGGTGGATCACGTGCAGCCCGCGCTCTTTGGCGGTGACGAACTCGGGGTTCTCGGGCCAGATCGCACCCGTGTGGACGACGGTGTCGGCGTCGCCCAGGTGGGCGGCGTCGTGCCCGACGTGCACGGTCGCACCTCGGGCGGCGAGGTCGCGCAGGGCGGCACTGTCGGAACGGTCGGAGCCGGAGACCCGGATACCGCGGTCGAGGAACATGCGGGCGAGTCCGGACATGCCCGACCCCCCCACGCCGATGAAGTGCGCGGAGGTGATGGTCTCGGGGATGGGGAGGCTCAGGTCGGGTCTGATCATGGCGTCTGCGAGTTTACGTCGCCGATCCTGCGCGTCGGCCCCGGCGCGCTGGGGGCGCGGCCGACGGAGCCTCGGCGGGCGGACGCGCCGCGACAGGACCGGGCGCGGCTCAGCGGGCGAGAGCCCGGTCGACGAGGGCGATCACGTTCTCGGTCCCGGTCCGGATGCCGGTGCGCGCCGCCGCATCGCGCATCGCGGTCCGCCGGTCCTCGTCGGCGAGCAGCGGGACGATCTCGGCGCGGACCCGGTCGGGCGTGAGATCGGCGTCGGCGATGAGCAGCGCGGCCCCGGCTCGGACGGCCGCGGCGGCGTTCATGCTCTGCTCGCCGTTGCCGACCGCGTAAGGCACGTACACGGCGGGGATGCCGAGGGCGTTGATCTCACTGACGGTCGCGGCACCCGAGCGCGACACCACGAAGTCGGCGAGGGCGAAGGCGAGGTCCATGCGGTCCACGTACCGGACGACGGCATAGCCCTCGACGCCCGGATCGGGCAGGTCGGAGTTCTGTCCCGTCACGTGCAGCAGCTGCCAACCGGCGTCGAGGACGTCGCGCCAGGCCCCGCCGAACGCGGTGTTCAACCGCAGCGCACCGAGCGACCCCCCGAACACCAGCAGCGTCGGCTTCTGCGCGTCGAGCCCGAAGTGCGCGGCGGCCTCCGCACGCAGAGCGGGGGCGTCGAGCTCGACGATCTCGCGGCGAAGCGGCATCCCGACCTCTCTCGCACCGCGCAGCGGGGTGCCTTCGAAGGCGACGCCGACGCCCGCGGCGCCCCGCGCCCCCAGCACGTTCGCGAGTCCCGGCTTGGCATTGGCCTCGTGCACCACGAAGGGGACGTGCTCGCGGCGGGCCGCGACGTAGGCGGGCGCTGCCGCGTACCCCCCAAAACCGACGACGACGTCGACCCCGCGCGAGCGGATGAGTCGGCGCACGTGCGCGACCGCGCGCAGGAAGCGCACCGGGAACGCCGCGGCGGCCCCGTTGGGGCGTCGTGGGAAGGGGACCTTCGCGACGGTGAGCAGTTCGTACCCACGCAGCGGGACGAGACGCGACTCGAGGCCCTCTCGCGTGCCGAGCACGAGCACGTCGGCCGAGGCGTCGCGGGCGCGCAGTCCGTCGGCGACCGCGAGCAGGGGGTTCACATGCCCGGCGGTGCCGCCGCCGGCGAGGAGGTAAGTCGTCACCGTTCGACCCTAACCAGGTCGGGCGGTGCTCCGTCGCCGCCCCCGAGCGTCAGCCGCGCGGTCGACGGGCGGATGCCGCGGCCCGCCGCGCCGCCCGCGGAGGCGTCTCGCCCGCCGCGCGACGGTCGGGAAGCGTCCGCGCGCACGACAGCAGCACACCGCACCCGATCAGCACCGACAGCAGCGAGGTTCCGCCCTGCGACATGAACGGCAGCGGCACACCGAGAACCGGGAACACGCGGAGAACGACCGCGACGTTGATCATGGCCTGACCGACGATCCAGATGGTCACGCCGCCCGCGACGATCCGGACGAAGGGGTCGTCGGTGCGGCGGATGATGTGGAAGGCGCCGACCGCGAACAGACCGAAGAGGGCGAGGACGACGATGCAGCCGATCAGCCCCATCTCCTCCCCCACGATCGCGAAGATGTAGTCGTTCGCCGCGGCGGGGAGCCAGTCGTACTTCTCGGCCGAGTTGCCCAGGCCCACACCGAAGATCCCGCCCGCGGCGAGCCCCCAGATGCCGTGCAGCGGCTGGTAGCAGTCGCCGAGGTAGTTGGCGATGCAGTCCTGGTCGAGGAAGCTCATGATGCGGCGCATGCGGTCGGCGCTCGTGATGGCGAACAACGCGATCGCGCCGAGGGCCGCGAGGGCCGGCAGCACGAAGATGCGCAGCTTCACCCCCGAGAAGAACAGCGCCCCGAGCAGGACGAGAACGAGGATCATCGTCGTACCCAGGTCTTTTCCGCCCATGACGGTGGCGACCACGAGGGCGAAGACCGGAACGATCGGGATGAACACGTGTCGCCAGTCGCCCAGCAGCGTCTGCT
Source organism: Microbacterium testaceum StLB037 (assembly GCF_900104345.1). GTDB lineage: Bacteria > Actinomycetota > Actinomycetes > Actinomycetales > Microbacteriaceae > Microbacterium > Microbacterium testaceum_A. The sequence continues at coordinate 607,265 of NZ_FNJN01000001.1, read as the reverse complement.
TGCGGTACAGGACGTAGCCCAGCCACAGCGCGAGAGCGAGCTTGAGGAACTCGGCCGGCTGCGCCTGGATGCCCGCGATGCTGATCCAGTTGCGGTTACCGTTCGCCGAGATGCCCAGCGGCGTGAACACGAGCAACTGGAAGAGGGTCGCCAGGATCAGCGCCGGCCACGCCATGCGCTTCCAGAAGCGCAGCGGAGCACGGCTGAGCACGAACATCAGGGGGATGCCGATGACGGCGAAGACGGCCTGCTTGAGGACATGGTCGAAGGGGCTCTGCGCGCCGTCGAGCGCCGAGGTGGCCGACAGCACCATGACCAGGCCGAACCCGGTGAGCAGGAGCGCCGCCGAGGTGATGAGCAGGAACTCGCTGGGCACGGGCCGGAATGCCCTGCCCAGAGACACGCGGGCGGCGAGGCCGACGCGAGCGGGCTCATCGGGGCTCTGCCGCGGCCGAGGTGCCGTCGTGGTCACGCGAGTCCCCTCAGTCGTGCGGTTGAGATTCTCCGTCTCGGCCCGCGATCCACGCCCGCACCGCCTCGGCGAAGCGGTCGCCGCGGTCGGAGTAGGACGAGAACTGATCGAAGGACGCCGCCGCGGGAGCGAGGAGAACGGTGTCTCCCTCCCGGGCCACACCCGCCGCCAGTTCGACGACCTGGGCCATGACGTCTTCAGTCTCAGCGTGGTCGACCTCGAACAGCGGCACCGCCGGGGCGTGTCGCCCGAACGCCGCCACGATCTCGTCACGCTCGGTGCCGATCACGATCGCGGCCCGCACCGAAGCGCCCCGAGCGCGCACGAGGTCGCTCAGGTCGACGCCCTTGAGCAGACCGCCGACCACCCACACCGCGCCGGGGTACGCCGCGAGCGACGAGGCCGCCGCGTGCGGGTTCGTCGCCTTCGAGTCGTCGACCCAGGTGACTCCGAGGTGCGCCCCGACGACCTGGATGCGGTGCGGGTCGAGCCGGAAGCGTTCGAGCGTGTCGTGGATGTGCGCGGGCGTGGCCCCGAGGGAGCGTGCGAGGGCCGAGGCAGCGAGGATGTTCGCGACCATGTGGGGAGCCGCGAGGCCGCGCCGGGCGAGGTCCGCCACCGTCGTCAATTCGAGGGCCGAGGTGGCGCGCTCTTCGAGGAAGGCCCGATCGACGAGGATGCCGTCGACCACACCGAGATCGCTCGGACCGGGAACCCCCAGGTCGAAACCGATGGCGCGCGCGCCCTCGACGACCTCGGCGTCTTCGACCATCTCGCGGGTCGCGACGTCGGCCTTGTTGTAGACGCAGGCCACGCGCGTGCGGGCGTAGACGCCGGCCTTCGCCGCGCGGTACGCGTCCGCGCCGCCGTGCCACTCGAGGTGGTCGTCGGCGAGGTTGAGGCAGACGGCGGCGTGCGGCGAGAGGGCGTCGGGTCCGGACTGCTGGTTCAAGTACCAGAGCTGGTGGCTCGAGAGCTCGACGACGAACACGTCGAACCCACCCGGGTCGCGCACGGCGTCGAGCACGGGAGTGCCGATGTTGCCGACGGGAACGGCCCGCTGACCCGCCGTCATGAGCATCTCGGCGGTCAGACGCGTGGTGGTGGTCTTGCCGTTCGTCCCGGTGATGAGCACCCAGTCGGCGGGGCGCCCGTCCGGACGGACCACCTTGTCACGGACGCGCCAGGCGAGCTCGACGTCGCCCCACAGCGCGATGCCCCGCTCCTGCGTCCACGCGATCACGGGGTGGTGCGGGGGGAAGCCGGGGGATGCCACGACCACCTCGGGCGCGAAGTCCGCCATCTCTGCGGGCACGGTGTCGAGCGGACCCTCGTGCAGGCGCACGCCCAGAACCGGGAGCAGGCGCGAATACTCGGCATCCGCTCTCTCCGTCACCACGAGCACCTCGGCGCCGAGCTCGGCGAGGGTATCGGCGACCGAGAAGCCGGTGACCGACAGGCCGAGGACGACGACGCGCAGGCCCTTCCAGTCGGCGTGCCAGCTGGTCAGGGTGGAGAGGTCGGTCATACGCGGGACAGCCATTCGACGTAGAAGAATCCGATGCCCGAGACGGCGAGGAGACCGGCGATGATCCACATGCGCACGACGATGGTGACCTCGGGCCACCCGCGCATCTCGAGGTGGTGGTGCAGGGGGCTCATGAGGAACAGGCGCTTGCCCCGGGTCACCTTGAAGTAGGCCCGCTGAAGGATGACCGATCCCGAGGCGATCACGTAGACACCGGCGATGAGGATGAGGAGGAGCTCGGTGCGGGTGAAGATCGCGAGGGCGGCGATCACCCCACCGATCGCCATCGACCCGCAGTCGCCCATGAAGACCTTCGCCTTGGGGGCGTTCCACCAGAGGAATCCGACCAGGGCGCCGACGAACGACGCCCCCACGATCGCCAGGTCGAACGGGTCGCGCACGGCGTAGCAGCCGGCTTGCACGGTCGGGTCGAGGACATCGGCGCAGACCTGCTTGTTCTGCCAGAACGCCATCAGGCTGTAGGCGCCGACGACGAAGATGCCCGAGCCCGCGGCGAGGCCGTCGAGGCCGTCGGCCACGTTGACGGAGTTCGAGGTGGCCGTTCCGATCAGCGAGATCCACGCTAGGTACAGCAGCCACCCGAGGATCGGGCCGAGCGCGAAGAACGACAGCAGCTGGATGTCACGGAACACCGAGACGTACCCCGAGGCGGCGGTCTGCCCGACGGTGTTGGGGAAGTTCAGGGCGACGATGGCGAACGGCACCGCGACGATCACCTGACCGGCGATCTTGCGCCATCCCGAGAGCCCCAGGCTGCGCTGCTGGCGGATCTTCATGTAGTCGTCGATGAAGCCGACGACACCGAACCCGAGCATGAGCCAGAGAACGAGGAGTCCCGAGACGGTCGGGGGGTTGTTCCCGGCGTACGAGCCGATGAAGTATCCGACCATCGTGCCGAGGATGAAGATCGTTCCGCCCATGGTGGGCGTGCCGCGCTTCGCACCGTGCGAGGGGTTGTGCACGTTCTCGGGGGTGCGGATGACCTGCCCCCAGCCCCACTTGCGGAACCAGCGGAGGAAGACCGGGGTGAGGAAAAGGGTGAAGGCGAGCGAGATCGCAGCCGAAGTCAGAAGTGATCTCACGCGAACAAGTCTCCCAGACGGTCGCCGAGGTGCCGGAGCCCCGCCGAGTTGGACGACTTCACCAGCACGCGATCACCGTCGCGCAGTTCGGTCGAAAGGTAGTCGTAGGCCGCGTCGGCGTCGGCGAAGAAGACCGCCTCGCCGTCCCACGAGCCCTGGGCGATCGCCTCGAGGTACATGCGGCGCGCCTCGGGGCCGATCACGACGATGCGCTGGATGCGCAGGCGCACGGCCAGAAGACCGACCCGGTCGTGCTCCTCGTCGGCGTACTCCCCCAGCTCGCTCATCGCACCCAGCACGGCGACGGTGCGCTCGTCGGGGCCGGTGATCTGCGCGAGGGTGCGCAGAGCTGCGGCCATCGAGTCGGGGCTGGCGTTGTACGCGTCGTTGATGATGCGCACGCGATCGGAGCCGAGGGGCTGCATGCGCCAGCGCTCGGCGATCTCGACGGTCTCGAGGCGCGCGATCGCGTCGGCCGCGGGCACGCCGAGGGCGGTGGCGGCGGCCAGGGCCGCGAGGGCGTTCATCACGTGGTGCTCGCCGAGCACCCGCAGGGTGAGGATGAAGGGTTCTCCGTCGACCAGCAGATCGGCGCGGGTGCCGGATGCCGACACCTCGACGTCGACGGCCCGGACCTCGGCCCGCTCGCCCCGACCGAACCACCGCACGTCCTGCCCGCGCTCGCGCGCGATCGGCTCCATCGCCGAGACGCGGGGATCGTCGGCGTTGAGCACCGCAAGGCCGCCCTCGCGGGTCGCCTTCACCAGCTCGCTCTTGGCGTGGAACGTCGACTCGATGCCGCCGAAGCCGCCGGCGTGGGCCATGCCCACCATGAGCACGACGCCGATGTCGGGGGTGACGAGCCCGGCGAGGTGGGCGATGGCCCCGGGGGCGCTCGCGCCGAACTCGCTCACCAGGAAGCGGGTGCCCTCGGTGACGCGCAGCATCGTGAGGGGGGCGCCCACCTCATTGTTGAACGAGGCGCGCGGCGCCACCGTCTCGCCCTCGTCCTCGAGGATGCGGGCGAGGAGGTTCTTGGTGGTCGTCTTGCCGTTGGATCCGGTGATGCCGACGATCTTGAGCTCGCCGGTCTCGCGAACCCGAGCCACCACGTCGCGGGCCAGGTCGCTGAGGGCGGCCACGGCATCCGGAACGACGATCTGACTCACGGCGTCGTCGAGCTCGCGTTCGACGATCGCGAGGGCGGCTCCCCGCTCGACGGCGGTGCCGACGAAGAAATGACCGTCGGTGGTCTCACCGGGCTTGGCGACGAAGATCCCGCCGGGTTCGATCAGGCGCGAGTCGGTGTCGACGAGGCCCGAGACCCGAGTGTGGGGGGTGTCGTCGCCGCGGACGACGAGGCGCCCGCCGAGCACGTCGGCGAGGTGGGAGAGGCTGAGGGAGATCATTGCTGTGGGACGCCCTTTCCGGTCGCATTCGTTACCGAGACGAGACCGAGACGGGCTCTTTCTCAGCCGAACTTGGGCAGTTCGGGGGTCGTGGTTCCGGAGGGGATCACCCGGTAGGACTTGAGAACCTGGGTGAGGGCCTTCTGGAACGCGGGGGCGGTGGCCGCCGACGATTTTACCGTCCGCGGCTCGTCCAGGTTGACCGCGACCACGTACTGCGGGTCGTCGGCGGGGGCGAAACCGATCATCGTCGTGAAGTACGCGTCGGGCTTGTAGGCGCCCGTGTTCTCGTCGACCTTCTCACCGGTACCGGTCTTGATCGCGATGCGGTAACCCGGGATGGCAATCTTCGAGGCAAGCTCGCCCTGCGTGGCGACGTTCTCGAGCATGAGCGAGACCTCCTTCGCCGTGTCGGGCGAGACGACCTGCGTGCCGTCGGTGGGCGGGACGTCGGTGACCGTGCCGTCGGCCGCGGTGCAGCCCTCGACGATCGACAGCGGCTTCTTGAGTCCCCCGTTGGCGATGGTCTGGTATGCGCCCACGAGCTGCGGCACGGTGACCGACAAGCCCTGGCCGAAGGCGGTGTTGTAGAAGGTCTGCTTGTCCCAGTCCTGGACCGGGTGCAGGATGCCGCCGGACTCGCCGGGGAACCCGATCGAGCTGACCGAGCCCATGCCGAACTTCTGCAGGTAGTCGAAACGCGTCTGGGCGGGGATCATCTCGGCGAACTTCGAGATGCCCACGTTCGAGGAGTCGATGAGCACGCCGGTGGGCGTGTACACGTTCGGGCCGTGCGAGAACGCGTCCGAGACCCGGGCGTCACCGCCGAGGACCTCTCGCCCCGAGGCGGTCACGGTGGTCTGCGGGGTGTACGAGCCGCTGTCGAGGCCGATCGCCGTCGTGAGCGCCTTGAAGGTCGACCCGGGCTCGAAGGGGCTCGAGAACGCGCGGCTGCCGCGGTCGTCGGGCGAGGTGGCGGTCGGGTCGTTGGGGTCGACCGTGGGGTACTCGGCGAGGGCGCGGATCTTGCCCGTCTTCGCCTCGACGACCGTGATCGTGCCGCGGAGCGAACCGGTGTTCTGCACCTGCTCCGCGATGAGCTGCTGGAGGTACCACTGCAGGTCGCGGTCGATCGTGAGCTTGAGGGTGCCGCCGTCGACCGCCGGCTGCGTCACCACCTCGGTGCCGGGGAGCACCACGCCGTCGCGGCTCTGCTGGAAGACGACCTTGCCGTTGGTCGAGGCGAGGCAGTCGTTGTCGGCCGACTCGAGGCCCGCGAGGGCCTGCCCGTCGCTGCCGACGAAACCGAGCAGGTTTCCCGCCACCGCGCCGTCGGGATACATCCGGCCCGCTTGCGGCGGGAAGCTGAGGAACGGCAGCCCCAGGGCCACGAGGGACCGGTACTGCTCGGTCGAGACGCTCTTCGCGATCATGGCGTAGCGCGAGTCGGGGTTGTCGGCCACGGCATCCTGGACGATCTTCTGCACGTCCGCGGCGCTCTGGCCGGTGACGGCGGCGATCCGGGCGGCGAGCTCGGGCCACGCGGTCGTGGTCTCGTTGCCGTCGTCGTCGCGTGTGGTCACGCCCTTGGCCGCGAGCATCGGGTCGATCTGCACGTCGTAGCGGTTGACGCTCGTGGCGAGGGGGACGCCGTTGTCGTCGACGATGGAGCCGCGGGAGGCGTACTCGACGCGGGAGTTCTGCAGGCCCATCGAGAGCGAGTCGTCCACGTGATCGCGGGCGTTGACGACCTGGATGTCGACCAGTCGGACGACGAAGGCGAGGATCACGATCAGGACGACCGCGAGGGCGACGACGGTGCGACGCCGCGGGGACCGGGAGGTTGTCGTCGTCATGGCTCTCATCGTGTCGCGGGAGTCGGCAGACCGTCGCTGATCGGCGGGGGTGTCGCCGATTGGGTGGTGGGGGCGGCGGCCTCGGTCGGTGCGGCCGCTCCGGGCGCCGCGGGTGAGGGGGTCGCCGCGCCGTTCTCGGTGGTGGATGCCGCCGGGTCGGTGACCAGCGGCACGCCCGAGATCAGCGCGTTGCCGACCGAGCCGCGGCCTTTCGCGTCGACGGACGAGGCCGCGTCGGCGGGCTTGTCGGAGCCGATGACGGCACCGTCGCTGAGGCGGAGGTAGGTGGGCGACTCGTCGATCACCATGCCCAGGGCTGCGGCGTTCGCCGCGAGGTACTGGGGCGAGCTGAGTCCCGCGCTCTCGTCGGAGAGGATCTGCTTCTGGTAGGTCAGGTCGCGCTGCTGCTGGGTCAGCGACGAGATCTCGAACGAGCTCTGCGTCGTGAGGATGCCGAGGCTCATCTGGGCCACGACGATGGTCAGCGCCCCGAGCACGGCGACGACGCCGAAGAGGCGTCGCGGTGCCCGACGACGCGCGGTCGCGGGGACGACGGTGAGTCGACGCTCGCGGACCGGCGTGGGAAAGTCGGGAAGGAAGGCTGCATCGATGGCCTGGGGCGCGCTCATGCGTCCTCCCGGATTCTCTCGGCCGCGCGCAGTCGCACGGGGGTGGCGCGGGGGTTGATCGCGCGCTCTTCGTCGCTCGCGAGTTCGGCCCCCCGGACGAGTAGCTTGAACGTCGGCGCGTGCTCGGGCAGCTCGACGGGCAGGCCGCGGGGTGCGGTCGAGGTGGAAGCGTCGGCGAACACGCGCTTGACCAGTCGGTCCTCCAGCGACTGGTACGACAGCACGACGATGCGGCCGCCGACTCCCAGCACCTCGAGGGCGGCGGGGATCGTGCGCTCGAGCACCGACAGCTCGGCGTTGACCTCGATGCGCAGGGCCTGGAAGACGCGCTTGGCGGGGTGGCGCTCGCGCAGCACCGCGGCCGGGGTCGCGGCCTGCAGCACGTCGACGAGCTGGCCCGAGCGCTCGAGCGGAGCCTGGGCGCGGGCGGCGATGATGGCGCGGGCGTAGCGGCCGGCGAGCTTCTCTTCGCCGTAGCGCTCGAAGATGCGTCGCAGGTCGCCCTCGCCGTAGGTGGCGAGCACCTCGGCTGCGGTGACGCCGGTGGTCTGGTCCATGCGCATGTCGAGAGGGGCGTCTTGCGCGTAGGCGAAGCCGCGGGCGGCCTCGTCGAGCTGCAGAGACGAGACACCCAGGTCGAACAGGATGCCGTCGACCTTGTCGACACCGGCGGATGCCACGGCCTCGGCGATGCCGTCGTAGACGGTGTGGACGAGGGTGACGCGGTCGCCGAAGCGCTTCAGTCGCTCCCCCGCGATGCGCAGAGCGTCGGTGTCCCGGTCGAGGCCGATGAGCCGGGCCTGCGGGAACCGCTCGAGGAACGCCTCGGAGTGCCCGCCCATGCCGAGCGTGCCGTCGACGAAGACGGAGCCCGGCTTCTGCAGGGCGGGGCCGAGCAGCTCGACGCAGCGCTCGAGCAGGACCGGGGTGTGGATGTCGCGGATGTCCATGATGTGTCGGGCCGAACCTTCGGACTCTGATCCCCATCCGCTTCGACCTGGCGCCGGGGAAGTGCGTCAGGGCGAGCGGCTGGGCATCACAGCCGAAGGGTCAGAAGAGTCCCGGGATCACCTCCTGCTCCATCTCGGCGTACGTCTCTTCGTTGCTCTCCGCGTAGGAGTTCCAGGCCTCGGCGTCCCAGATCTCGGCGTGCGCGCCGACGCCGGTGACGACGAGTTCGCGCCCGAGCCCGGCGTAGGTGCGCAGGGCGGGCGGGACGGTGATGCGGTTCTGGCTGTCGGGCTTCTCGGCGCTTGCCCCCGAGAGGAACATGCGCAGGAAGTCGCGGGCCTGCTTGTTGCTGAGCGGGGCCTCGCGGATCCGCTCGTGAACGCGCTCGAACTCCTCGGTGCTGAACACGTAGAGGCAGCGGTCCTGCCCGCGCGTGATCACCACTCCGGCGCCGAGATCGTCACGGAACTTCGCCGGCAGGATGACCCGACCCTTGTCGTCGAGCTTGGGTGTGTGCGTTCCGAGCAGCATTCGGGCGTCCACCCCCTTCGTCCGGCCTGCGAAGTTTCCCCCACTTTACTCCACCGCCCTCCACTTTGCTATCGAAAACAGGACTCTTCTGCGGAGAACCGCGGCCGTGTACAGTGGTCGACCACCCCGGCGCAGCACCGCAGTTTCCGCGTCTTTCCGCGGCGCAACGGCGCCTCGCACTCCCCGCGGACGTCCCGGTGGAGCAAAAGGGAGGGATTCGAGCCCGGATGCCGACTCCTCACCCTCTCCACTCCGTTACTCACCTCGCCGACGAGGGCGCCGGGCGCACGAAAAAGCACCGGCTCCGAAGAGCCGGTGCTGAGGTGGTGCGAGGACGGAGCTTAAGGGCCGTCGTGGCGGCGGTCCCAGCGCTCGTTCATGCGGTCCATGAACGAGGAGCCGGAGGCGCGGGCCGGTCGCGGCTTAGCGGCGGCGGGCGCGGTCGGAGCGGCACCCCGCGTGGGGGTGACGGCAAAGATCACGCCGCCGACCATGAGGAGGAAGCCCAGCACGCCGACGGCGATGCCGACGAAACCGGTGTTGAAGCCGATCGACACGCCCGCGACGAGGGCGCCGAGACCGGCGAGCACCAGGATCGAGCCGAGGACGATGTTGCGGTAGCTGAGGGCACGACTGGGGGCGGACACCACATCGGTGTCGTTGCTCATGAGATGGCGCTCCATCTCATCCAGTAGACGCTGCTCCTGCTCTGACAGTGGCATGCATCCCCCTCTGTTGTTCGTTGCGGACGATTCTACGCGCGGCGTGGATCACTAGGCTAGGCCCGTGCCGACCTCCCCGGAACCGATCGAAGCTGTTTCCCAGCGACTCGACAAGTTCCTCTCCGAACAGCTATCGTACGCCTCCGCGCTCGGCCCCGAGGCCGAGTCCCTCACCCGCGCGGGGGCCTCCGCCCTCCGCGGCGGCAAGCGCCTGCGGGCGCGCTTCTGCCTTGCGGGGTGGCGCGCCGTGGGCGCCCTCGACGCGCCGTCCGCCGCGGTGTTCGACGAACCCGCCCTGGCCGTGGCCACCTCGCTCGAGGTCTTCCACGCGGCGGCCCTCGTCCACGACGACCTCGTCGACAACAGCGACACGCGCCGGGGTCAGCCCGCCGCGCACCGCGCCCTGCAGAAGGCCCATCAGGATGCCGAGTGGGCGGGTGACTCCGACGCGTTCGGTCGCTCGGGCGCGATCCTGCTCGGCGACCTCCTCGTGGCGTGGAGCGACGACCTCCTCGAAGAAGGCCTCGAGGACCACCCCTCCGCCGCCGCCACGCGCCGGGCCTACTCCCGCATGCGCCGCGACGTGACGATCGGTCAGTTCCTCGACGTCGCGGAGGAGTCCGCGTACACCGTCTATCCGGATGACACCCACGCCGAGCGGGCGCTGCGGATCGCCTCGTACAAGTCGGCGCGCTACAGCATTCAGCAACCCCTGCAGATCGGCGCGGCGCTGGCCGGGGCCGACGATGAGCAGCTCGATGCCCTCGGACGGTTCGGTCACGACGTCGGCATGGCCTTCCAACTGCGCGACGACGTGCTGGGCGTCTTCGGCGACAGCGCCGTCACGGGCAAGCCCGTCGGCGACGACCTGCGCGAGGGCAAGCGCACCGTCCTGGTGGCCTACGCCCGCGAGATGCTCGAGTCCGCGGAGCGCGACCGCTTCGACGCCCTCCTGGGCGACCCCGCTCTCGACGCGGCGCAGATCGCGGCCCTGCAGCAGACGATCGTCGACACCCGCGCCCTCGAGCGCACCGAGACCCTGATCGCCGAGTACGCCGAGCGCGCCGATGCGGCTCTCGCCGACGCGCGCGTCGACACCGGAGCGCTCACCGATCTGCGCGCTCTCGCACGCGCGGCCACCGAGCGCACGGCCTGAGGCCGGACGGCCTCAGGCGAGGGTCGCAGCGACCCGTCGGACTTCGCTCTTGCGCCCGGCGAGGAGCGCCTCGATGGGCGCGAGACCGATGGTCTCTTCGGGCGTGAGCAGCCAGTCGATGGTCTCGTCGGGGTCGAACCCCGCGTCGTGCAGGACGATGATCGTGCCGCGCAGCGACGGCAGCGGGCGCCCGTCGACGAGGAAGACCGCCGGCACCTTGAAGACGCCGTCGCGGCGCGAGCCGACGAGGTAGTGCTCGTCGAAGAGGCGGCGCACGCGCCCGAGCGACTCGTCGAGCATCTCGACCAGGTCGGGAATGGTCAGCCACGCGGTCTCGTAACGGGAAGTCTCACTCACCCCTTCATCCTCTCACTGCCGTCGCCTCGGCCCGCCCTCGGTCGTCTTCTTCACTTGAGTCACACCCGTCTCAGGGGTCACTTTCGTTGACATCCGCCCCGAGGCATGCCACCGTGTCGGGCAGTCGGAAGAACGGAATCCCCCACCATGAGACGACTCACGCTGTCCCCCCTGCCCTCGCGACGTCGCACCGCCGTCATCTGGCCCGCCGCCGTGGCCGGCACGATCGCCCTGACCCTCACCGCCGAGCACGCCGCGCACGCCGCACCCCCGGAACCTGCGCTCACCTCTCTCCCGCCCGCTCCCCGCAGTCTCGGGATGCCGGTGCTCGCCGCCGTCACCCCGCCCACCACCTACACGGTCAAGCCCGGCGACACGGTGTGGGACATCGCCCGCGCGCACGGTCTCGATACAGCCGCGGTCCTCGCGGCCAACGGCTTGGCATCCGACGCCGTCATCCGCCCCGGTCACGTGCTCGCCCTCACGCCCGCGGCCGCGCCCGCTCCCCCGGCTCCCGCGGCCCCCGAGGCCGCGCCCCGCACGCACGAGGTGCGTCCCGGCGACACCGTCTCGGCGATCGCCCGCGCCAACGGCGTCTCGCTCGACGCCGTGCTGAGCGCGAACGGGCTCACGCGCGCCTCGATCATCTACCCCGGCGACGTCCTGCGCATCCCGGCGGACTCCCCCGCTCCCGCTCCCGCTCCCGCCGCCGTCGCCCCGGCGACGGCTCCGGGCCTCGACGCCGAGCAGTCCGACAACGCGCGCCTGATCATCCGCGTCGGACGCGAACTGGGCGTCTCGGATCGCGGCATCCTGATCGCCCTCGGCACCGCGATGCAGGAGTCGTGGCTGCGCAACCTCGACTGGGGCGACCGCGATTCGCTGGGCCTCTTCCAGCAGCGGCCCAGCACCGGGTGGGGCACTCCGGCGCAGATCCTCGACCGCGAACGCTCGACGCGCGTGTTCTACGGCGGCGCGGCCGATCCCAACGGCACCGCCACCCGCGGACTCCTCGACATCCCCGGCTGGGACCAGCTCCCCTACGCCGATGCCGCCCAGGCCGTGCAGATCTCGGCCTACCCCGACCGATACGCCCAGTGGGAGCAGCCGGCCACCACGTGGCTCGCCGTTCTGGGGTGAGGTGAGGGTGAGCCGCTCCCCGGGCTCACAGGGGGCGCTCCGTAGACTCGACCTGTGAGCACGAGTCAGCAGGCAGACCCGCTGATCGGCCGTCTCGTCGACGGCCGGTACCGGGTTCGCGCGCGCATCGCGCGTGGCGGCATGGCGACCGTGTACGTGGCGACCGACCTGCGCCTCGAACGCCGGGTGGCGCTGAAGGTCATGCACGGCCACCTCAGCGACGACACCGTGTTCCAGAGTCGGTTCATCCAAGAGGCCCGTTCGGCTGCGCGCCTGAGCGATCCGCACGTGGTGAACGTGTTCGACCAGGGCCAGGACGGCGAGATGGCCTACCTGGTCATGGAGTACCTCCCGGGCATCACGCTGCGCGAGCTGCTGCGCGAGCACCGGCGCCTCACGGTCGATCAGACCCTCACGATCATGGATGCCATCCTCTCGGGGCTCGCCGCCGCGCACCGGGCCGGCATCGTCCACCGCGACGTGAAGCCCGAGAACGTCCTCCTCGCCGAGGACGGCCGCATCAAGATCGGCGACTTCGGCCTCGCCCGCGCGACGACGGCGAACACCGCGAGCGGCGCGCAGCTCATGGGCACGATCGCCTACCTCGCCCCCGAGCTGGTCACGCGCGGCACCGCCGACGCGCGCAGCGACATCTATTCGCTCGGGATCATGCTCTACGAGATGCTCGTCGGCGAGCAGCCCTACAAGGGCGAGCAGCCGATGCAGATCGCCTATCAGCACGCCACCGACTCGGTGCCCCGCCCGAGCGCGAAGAATCCCGGCGTCCCCGAGCAACTCGACGAGCTCGTGCTCTGGTCGACCGAACGGGAGCCGGGCGACCGCCCGCTCGACGCGGCCGCGATGCTCGAGCGCCTTCGCGCGATCGAGAAAGAACTCGGCCTCGCCCCCCAGGTGGCGCGCGCCGTGGCCGTGGGCACCACGAGTCCCGCGACGGCCGCCGAGTCGCGCGAGCTGACGAAGGTGCTGCCGCAGACGGCATCCCTCCCCTCCGCCACCATCGATGAGCCCGACAATGCGGCGCGACTGCGCACCCGCACGCGGCGACGGACGACCAGGGGCGCGTGGCTCCTCGTGCTCGTGCTGCTGCTCGCCGGCGGAGCCGGGTTCACGGGCTGGTACTTCGGCTCCGGTCCGGGTTCGCTCGTCGCGGTCCCCGACGTGTCGGGCCGCAGCTTCGCCGACGCCGAGGCCCTGCTCACGCAGCAGCAGCTGCAGGCTCAGGCGCAAGAGGTCAACGACCGCGAGATCCCCTCCGGCACGACCGTGGGCTCCGACCCCGCGCCCGGCGAACGTCTCGACAAAGAGACGGTCGTGACCGTCTTCGTCTCGATCGGGCCGGCCACCCACCAGATCCCCGCCCTCGCGGGCAAGAGCGCCGACGAGGTGCGCGCGGTCCTTGAGCAGGCCTTCGTCGGGGTCGCGGGCGACCCCGAGCGGCAGTTCGCCGACCCGGCCGGCGGGACTGTGCTGGGCGCCTCGGTGATCCCCCGCTCCGGCGGCAACGCCATCGACTGCACCCAGGGCTGCACGGTGTACGAGGGCGACGCCGCGTCGCTCGTCGTCTCGCTCGGACCCATCCCCGACGTCACCGGCGACTCGCGTTCCCAGGCCGAGCGCGCCCTCGACGGCGTCGGACTCAAGACCGCGGTGACCGAGGAGTACAGCAACTCCGTGGCATCCGGCAACGTGATCGCCATGGGCCAGCGCGACGGGGGCGGCAACTGGCGCCCCGGCGACACCGTGCCCCTGCGCGTGTCGATCGGCCCGAAGCCCGTCGAGATCCCCGGCAACGTCGTGGGGATGTCGATCCGGGATGCCGTGAAGACTCTCGAAGCGCTCGGCTTCGAGGTGAACGCGGGCATCGACGACGGCACCCTGCCCCTCGGGTTCAAGTACTGGGACATCTACAAGGTGCGCGCCACGAACCCCAAGGCCGGCACGACGGCCCCGCAGGGCTCGACCATCACACTGACGCCGACGCTGTAGCGCGAGATCGCGGAGCAGAGAGAGCTTCCCCGACCGCGCCGACGGCATCCTGAAACGACGACGCCCCGACCGCAGCGGTCGGGGGCGTCGATCTGTCGAGAGGGGTCAGCGGTTCTCGAGCTCCTCGGCCACGAGGAACGCCAGCTCGAGGCTCTGACGGTGGTTCAGACGCGGGTCGCACAGGCTCTCGTAGCGGGTCGCGAGGGTGGCCTCGTCGATCATCTCGGAGCCGCCCAGGCACTCGGTGACGTCGTCGCCGGTGAGTTCGACGTGGATGCCGCCGGGGTGCGTGCCCACCGAGCGGTGCGCCTCGAAGAAGCCGCGCACCTCGTCGACCACGTCGTCGAAGCGACGGGTCTTGTAGCCGGTGGGCGTGGTGATGCCGTTGCCGTGCATCGGGTCGGTGACCCAGAGCGGCGTAGCACCCGAGTCGCGGACGGCCTCGAGCAGCGGGGGCAGCGCGTCGCGGATCTTGCCCGCACCCATGCGCGTGATGAAGGTCAGTCGACCCGGCTCGCGCTCGGGGTCGAGCTTGTCGATGAGCGCCAGCGCCGTCTCGGCCGTCGTGGTGGGACCGAGCTTCACGCCGATGGGGTTGCGGATCTTCGAGAAGTAGTCGACGTGCGCGCCGTCGAGCTCGCGCGTGCGCTCACCGATCCATTGGAAGTGCGAGGACGTGTTGTACGGCTGTCCCGTGCGCGAGTCGATCCGCGTCATGGGGCGCTCGTAGTCCATGAGCAGACCCTCGTGGCCCGTGTAGAACTCGACGCGCGTCAGCTCGTCGAAGTCGGCGCCGGCGGCCTCCATGAACTTGATGGCGCGGTCGATCTCGGTCGCCATTGACTCGTACGCCTGGTTCGCGGGCGTGCTCGCGAAGCCCTTGTTCCAGCTGTGCACCTCGCGCAGGTCGGCGAAGCCCCCCTGCGTGAAGGCGCGGATGAGGTTCAGGGTCGACGCGGCCGTGTGGTAGCCCTTGAGCAGACGCGCGGGGTCGGCCTTGCGCGACTCCTCGGTGAAGTCGTAGCCGTTGACGATGTCGCCGCGGTACGCCGGGAGCGTCACGTCGCCGCGCGTCTCGACGTCGCTCGAGCGGGGCTTGGCGAACTGGCCCGCCATACGGCCCATCTTGACCACCGGCATCGAGGCGCCGTAGGTGAGGACGACGGCCATCTGCAGGACCGTCTTGATGCGGTTGCGGATCTGCTCGGCGGTCGCGCCGGCGAACGTCTCGGCGCAGTCACCGCCCTGCAGGAGGAACGCCTGGCCGGCGGCGGCCCGCGCGAGGCGGTCGCGGAGGATGTCGACCTCGCCGGCGAACACCAGCGGAGGAAGCGTCGCCAATTCTGCGGATGCCGCGGCCACAGCGGCCTCGTCATACCACTGGGGCTGCTGCTTGATGGGCAGGGTTCGCCAGTGGTCGAGGTCGTGGAGCTGCTGATTCACCCCTGAAGTCTAGTGGCGGGACACCGGCGCCTTCGCCGCCTGTGACGTGGCGAGGCGGTCCTTCACGGTCGAGGCGTAGACGTCTTCGTAGCGCTGCTCACCGAGACGCTGGAGGGCCACCATGATCTCATCGGTCACCGAGCGGAGCACGTAGCGGTCGCCCTCCATGCCCTCGAACCGCGAGAAGTCGAGGGGCTCGCCGATGACGATGCCCACGCGCCCCACGCGGGGCAGACGCTGGCCGATCGGCATGACGGCGCCCGTGTCGACCATGACAACCGGCACGACCGGAACGCGCGCCTCGAGCGCCATGCGCGCGATGCCCGTGCGGCCCCGGTAGAGGGTGCCGTCGGGGCTGCGGGTCCCCTCGGGGTAGATGCCGAGCAGCTCTCCGCGGCCGAGTACGCCGAGGCCGGTGTTCAGCGAGGCCTCGGAAGCCTTTCCGCCTGAGCGGTCGATGGGCAGCTGACCCGTCGCCGTGAAGAACATGCGAGTGGCCCAGCCTTTGAGGCCCTTGCCGGTGAAGTAGTCGCTCTTGGCGAGGAACGCCATGCGCCGGTCGATCATGAGCGGAAGGAAGATCGAGTCCGAGAACGACAGGTGGTTGCTCGCCAGGATCGCCGCCCCCTCGACGGGGATGTTGCGCCGGCCCACCATCCACGGACGGAACACGGCCTTGATGACCGGTCCGATGACCACGTACTTCATGAGCCAGTAGAACAACGTCAGCGCTCCTTCCCGGCGAGGTCAGCGACCCCGATGAGACCGGCGTCGTTGCCCAGACGTGCGATCGCGAATTCGGCGACCGGACGTTCACCGTACCCCGGGAGCGAGGTCTCGTACGCGAGCTTCACCGGCTCCAGCAGGTCGGCGCCGAGCTGCGCCACTCCCCCGCCGATCACGAAGACCTCGGGGTCGAGCACGGCCTGGAACCCGCCGCACGCCTCGCCGAGGGCCGTGGCCACGCGACGCAGCGCCTCGACGGCGCCCGGGTCGCCCGCGAGCACGAGCCGCGACACCGCGGGGCCGGGGATCGCACCGCGCTCCTCGCGCACCGCGGCCAGGGCCGCGCCGATGCCGCCCTCGTCGGCGATGGCGTTCGCCTCGCGCTGCAGGGCACGACCCGAGGCGTACTGCTCGAGGCATCCGTTCTGTCCGCACCCGCACGGGTGCCCGCCGCGCACGAAGCGCATGTGCCCCAGTTCGGCGCCGATGCCGTGACCGCCGCGGAAGAGCTCGCCGTCGGTGACGACGGCACCGCCGACGCCGGTGCCCATCGTCAGCATGACCATGTCGCGCACGCCCTGGCCCGCACCGAAGCGATACTCGCCCCACCCCGCGGCGTTCGCGTCGTTCTCGATCGTGACCGGGGCATTCAAGCGCTGCTCCAGGCGGGCGCGCAGGGGCTCGTCGCGCCAGTCGATGTTGGGGGCGTAGATGACGGTGCTGCGGTCGCGGCTGATGAAGCCGGCCGCGGCCACCCCGATCGCGTGGATCTCGTGCGCGCGGCGCAGGTGATCGGCCATGTCGACCACGGCGTCGACCAGGGCTGCGGGGTCGATGGGGGTGTCGACGCGGAGCTTCTCGATGATGGTGCCGTCGTCGTCGACGACGCCCCCCGCGATCTTCGTGCCCCCGATGTCGATGCCGACGTTGCGCACCGCGCTCCCTTCCGGGCCGACCGTGCGGCTCGGCCCGGAGAAGTCTAGCCATGCCGCGCGACCGGCGCGGGAGAGCGGTGATCCCCGGGGGCCCGGCATCCATGCTTATAGACTCGACAGACCCGCTCGACGTTCTTCCGGTGCCAAAGGAGTTGCCGTGATCCAGTTCGATCAACCCGCCCTCGTCCCCGCAGACCCCGACGCGAACGCGTCGGACCTGCTCGCCGACCGCGTCCGCGCCACCCCCGACCGTCCGCTGTTCGCGGTGCCCGACCGCGACGGGTGGCGCGACATCACCGCCGCCGAGTTCGAGAAGCAGGTCATCGCCCTCGCGAAGGGCTTCGTCGCGGCCGGCATCCAGCCCGGCGAGAAGGTCGGGTTCATCGCCCGCACCACCTACGACTGGACCCTGGTGGACTTCGCCCTCTTCTACGCCGGCGCGGTCATGGTCCCGGTGTACGAGACGAGCTCGGCCTCGCAGATCTCGTGGATCCTCTCGGACTCCGGCGCAATCGCCGTGGTCGTGGAATCGCCGGAGCACGGCGAGCGTCTCGACGAGGTCCGCAGCGACCTCCCCCTCGTCCGCGAGGTCTGGGCGATGCACTCCGGCGCCCTCGACACCCTCGTCGCCAACGGCACGCACATCACCGACGAAGAGATCGAGCGTCGCCGTCATCTCGCCAAGGCCTCCGACATCGCGACGCTCATCTACACCTCGGGCTCGACGGGTCGCCCGAAGGGCTGCGTCCTCGTCCACAGCAACTTCGTCGAGCTGGCCCGCAACTCCGCCAAGTCGCTGCACGAGGTGGTCGAGACCCCGGGCGCCTCCACCCTGCTCTTCATCACCACGGCGCACGTGTTCGCGCGCTTCATCTCGCTGCTCAACGTCCACGCGGGCGTGAAGACGGGCCACCAGCCCGACACGAAGCAGCTCCTTCCCGCGCTCGGGAGCTTCCGCCCCACCTTCCTGCTCGCGGTTCCCCGCGTCTTCGAGAAGGTCTACAACTCGGCCGAGCAGAAGGCCGAGGCCGGCGGCAAGGGCAAGATCTTCCGCGCCGCCGCCGACGCCGCGATCGAGCACTCGCAGCGCCTGCAGGACGGAAAGTCGATCCCGCTGCTGCTGAAGATCAAGTTCGCCCTGTTCGAGAAGCTGGTGTACTCCAAACTCCGGGATGCCATGGGCGGGAACATCGTCTACGCAGTGTCGGGATCGGCCCCTCTCGGCCCCCGCCTGGGTCACTTCTTCCGCAGCCTCGGCGTCGTGATCCTCGAGGGCTACGGCCTCACCGAGACCACGGCCCCGGCCACGGTCAACCTCGCGACGAAGTCGAAGATCGGCACGGTCGGTCCGGTTCTCCCGGGTGTCGGCATCCGTCTCGCGGATGACGGCGAGATCCAGGTGCGCGGCATCAACGTGTTCCGCGAGTACTGGCAGAACCCCGAGGCCACCGCCGAGGCGTTCGACGGCGAGTGGTTCAAGACCGGCGACATCGGCGCTTTCGACAGCGACGGCTTCCTCGCGATCACCGGACGCAAGAAGGAGATCATCGTGACCGCGGGCGGCAAGAACGTCGCCCCCGCGGCCCTCGAGGACCCGATTCGCGCCAACCCGATCGTCGGTCAGGTCGTCGTGGTGGGCGACCACAAGCCGTTCATCGCGGCTCTCGTCACCCTCGACTCCGAGATGCTGCCGACGTGGCTGGCCAACAACGGACTGCCCGCCGACATGTCGCTCGCCGAGGCGGCCGAGAACGAGAAGGTGCGGGCCGAGGTGCAGGGCGCGATCGACCGTGCGAACACGCGGGTCTCGCGCGCGGAGTCCATCCGCAAGTTCACGATCCTGCCGACCGAGTGGACCGAGGCCAGCGGCCACCTCACCCCGAAGATGAGCATCAAGCGCAACGTGATCGTGGCGGACTTCGCCGACGCGATCGAGGACATCTACGCGGTGCCCGTCAACACGACCAACGTGTCGCTTCCCTGACACGAGCGACGATGACGGCCCGGTCCCCTCGCGGGGCCGGGCCGTTTCGCGTCGCGAGAACAGCAGATGCGACGGGGACAGGACGATCCGCAGCGAATCGACCTGTCCTCGTCGCCCCGTCCTGTTCTCGTGACCAAGGGCGCACAGACGAAAGGCCCGGATGCCGGCATCCGGGCCCCTCTGCAGAGATCAGGTCAGAACCAGTCGCTCTCGCGGACCTGGCGCATCGCCTCGCGACGCGTCTCGGCGGGCAGGCGCGAGAGGTACAGCATGCCGTCGAGGTGGTCGGTCTCGTGCTGGAGCGCCTGGGCGAGCAGCCCCTCGCCCTCGAGCACGACCTCTTCACCGTCGAGGTCGATGCCGACGACCTTGGCCCACGGGTAGCGCAGCGCGTCGTGCCACAGGCCGGGCACCGAGAGGCACCCCTCGCCCACGGGCTCCGGCTCACCGCGCGTCTCGACCAGCACCGGGTTGAGGACGTACCCGATGTCACCGTCGATGTTGTAGCTGAAGGCACGCAGGCCCACGCCGATCTGAGGGGCAGCGACCCCGGCGCGACCGGGCAGCTCGACCGTGTCGATCAGATCCTGCACGAGGGCGCGGATGCCGTCGTCGATCTGCTCGATGGGGGCGCTCGTCGCGCGCAGGACGGGGTCTCCGAACAAACGGATCGGGCGGACGGTCACGCGGCGGCCGCCGGGGTGCGAAGGCCTTCTACGACCGCGGCGGCGAGTTCGCGAGCCGCCTGCCGGGTCGAGGGCTGGAGCTCACGGAAGGTGATCGCGCTGCCCGCGGCGATACGCGCGTCGTAGGGCATGCGGATCACGGTGCGCACCCGCGAGCGGAAGTGCGCCTCGAGCTCGCTCTCGCGCACGAGCGGCGTGCCCGGCCGCGAGTTGTTCAGCACCACGACCGCGTCGCGCACACGGGCGGAGTAGCCGTTCGTCTCGAGCCACGTCAGCGTCTCGGACGCGAGGCGCGCCTCGTCGACCGACAGTCCCGCGACGATGACCAGGGTGTCGGCGAGCTCGAGTGTCGCCCCCATGACCGAGTGCACGATGCCCGTGCCCGTGTCGGTGAGGACGATGGAGTAGTAGTGCGCCGCGACGTCGGCGACCTGACGGTAGTCGTCGTCGCTGAAGGCCTCGGACACCCGCGGGTCGGAATCGGATGCCAGGACGTCGAGGCGGGTGGCATCCCGGGCCACGATCGACGAGACGTCGTTGTACCCGGACATCTCGTCGTGGGAGCGGACGAGGTCGCGGACGGTGCGCCCGTTGGGACGACCCACGCGATCGGCGAGCGTACCGCGGTCGGGGTTGGCGTCGACGGCGATGACGCGGTCGTCGCGGGCATCGGCCAGAGCCATGCCCAGCAACGAGGTGACCGTCGTCTTTCCCACCCCGCCCTTGCGGGACAGCACCGGCACGAACCGGGCCCCACCCGAGAGGGGGGCGGAGATGCGCCGGTCGAGGTCCTTGCGCTGTCGTGCGCGCCGACCGTCGCCGAGGTTGATGCGGTGGCGCGAGACCGAGTAGACCAGCTGCTGCCAGAGGCCCTCGGGCTCGGGGCGGGCGATCTGGCGGGGGTCGAGCAGACGGTCGGCCGTGAGCAGGTCGGAGCTCTCGCGCGCGTCGTCGATCTGGCCGATGCGCTTCGAGGTGAGCGTGACCTCGGGGGCGGGGGTGCGCACGCGCTCGAGCGCGTGCGCGCGGTCGACGCGCGCGGCTTCGTCGGCGGCTCGGGCGGCGTCGTCGGCCTGGTGGGCGCTGCGGCGCGTGAGCGGGATCGTCCCGATGACGCCCGTCGCGGCGCGCTCGGCGCGCGTGGTCGGCACCGACGCGGTGTCGGCGCTGACGGGCGACGCCGGGGCAGGGGCGTCGACCTCGGCCTCGGGGGCAGTCGATGCGGGCGGCCGCGAGGCGGCGGACTCCGGTGCGCCGGGGGCGTCCACCGGCGGTCGGGAGGACTCGGGCGCCTCTGCCATGGCCTCGACCTCTTCACGCTGTTCGTCGTCCGTGTTCGAAGCCGGGGCGTCGGCGTCGTCGGAGCCCGCGACGTCGGTGTCTTCTCGATCAGCGGGAGCGGAAACGGCATCGTCGGGCGAGGCGTCGTCCGCCTCGACGTCGTCCGCTGCCTGTACCGCCTCGTCGCCCTGCTCGGGCTCTTCAACGGCGGCGGGAACCCACGGCGCGTGCGTCAGCGGTGCGGACGCGGCGTCGACGGCGTAGTCATCCACCAGGGGCTCATCGTCATCGAGCGACGAATCGGCGAGGTCGGCGTCGGTGGGCTCGGCGGCATCGGCCTCGAACAGCTCGACGTCGTCGACGACCTCGGCGTCGGCGAGATCGTCGGCCCGCTGAGCGGCCTGCGTCGCGTCAGCATCGGGGTGATCGGCGTCAGCGTCGTCATCCGCCGCGGAATCGACCTCGACAGGGTCGGCCTCAGCCGGGTCGGCATCCGCCAGCACATCGTCGGCGTCGACGTCGCCTTCGTTCGAGGCGGCGGCTCCGTCGGTCTCCTCGGCATCGTGCTCGACGGGACCATCGCCCTCCGAGAGGGCGGCGTCGTCGGCCGGGATCTCCTCGGCCTCCTCCCCCGCGTTCGAGCCCTCGTCGTCGCCGAAGCCGTCATCGCCGAAGCCTTCTCCGGCGGTCGGGTGCCCGGCATCCGGAGTCTCCTGCTCGTCGAGATCGTGCGACGACTCGACGACGATCTCGGCGTCGTGCACCTCGTCGTCCGCGGACGAGTCCGTCTCGTCGGCCGCATCGTGCGGCTCGAGGATGATCTCGCCCGTCTCGAGCTGCTCGACGTGCGGGTCGTGGACGATCTCGTCGCGGCGGTCGTCGGCGGACGCGGCGGAGGGGACGCGCGGGGCGTCGAGAGCGGCGAGGTCGGCCTCGTCGAGGGGGATCTCGTCTTCGATCACGTCGTCGTCGAGGTCGTCGTCGTCGGTGGCCACGGGAAGGTCGACGTTGACCTGCGCGATGTGTCCACCGAGGATCGTGATGCTGGCCGTGTCGAGATTCCCGATCTCGTCGAGCACGCCGTGCTCGGCGTTCTCGTCGGGGTTCGCGTCGGTGCGGTCGGGGGTCACTGCAGTCTCCAAACGGGAAGAGGGCGCGAAAGCGCCCCCTCCCAGGTTACTGCGCTTGGCGGATTACCAGCAAAAGATCTCCTGCTTCGACCTGTTGTGTGGTACCGATCGCGACACGCTCGACCACTCCGTCGACGGGTGCGGTGATCGCCGCCTCCATCTTCATCGCCTCGATCGAGGCGACCGCCTGACCGGCGGAGACGCGGTCGCCCGGCGACGCCTTCATCGTCACGACGCCCGAGAACGGCGCCGCCATCTGGCCCGGCTTCGAGGTGTCGGCCTTCTCGGCCTGACGCGCCTCGACGTCGATGGAGCGGTCGCGGACGAACACCGGGCGCAACTGTCCGTTCAAGGTCGTCATGACCGTGCGCATGCCCTTGTCGTCGGCCTCGCCGACCGCCTCGAGGCCGACGAACAGCTGCACGCCGCGCTCGATCTCGACGGTGTGTTCGCCGCCCGACTGCAGCCCGTAAAGGTAGTCGGCCGTGGAGAGCACGCTCAGGTCGCCGTACGTCTCACGGGTCTGCTCGAAAGTGCGCGTCGGCCCTGGGAACAGCAGACGGTTCAAGCGGGAGCGCCGCTCGGCGGACTCCCCCGCCAGTGCCGCCGTGTCGTCGTCGGTGAGCGGGGTCGTGCCCGTCTTGGCATCCCGGCCGGCGAGGACCTTCGAGCGGAAGGGCTCCGGCCAACCGCCCGGAAGATCACCCAGCTCCCCCGCCATGAACGACACCACCGAGTCCGGCACGTCGTACTTCTCGGGGTTCTGCTCGAAGTCGGCCGGATCGGCCTTGACCGCGGCGAGGTGCAGGGCGAGGTCGCCCACCACCTTCGACGAGGGCGTGACCTTGGGCACCCGGCCGAGGATGCGGTCGGCGGCGGCGTACATGTCCTCGATGAGCTCGAAGTCGTCGGCCAGGCCCAGCGCGATCGCCTGTTGGCGCAGGTTCGACAGCTGTCCGCCGGGGATCTCGTGACGGTAGACGCGCCCGGTGGGTCCGGCGAGACCCGACTCGAACGGCCGATACAGGTGACGCACGGCCTCCCAGTAGGGCTCCAGGTCGCTGACGGCCCCGAGGTCGAGGCCCGTGTCGCGTTCGGTGTGCGCGAGCGCGGCGACGAGCGCCGACAGCGACGGCTGGCTCGTGGTGCCGGCCATCGGCGCCGAGGCCGCGTCCACGGCATCCGCCCCCGCCGCCGAGGCGGCCAGCAGCGTCGCGAGCTGCCCGCCCGCGGTGTCGTGGGTGTGGACGTGCACCGGCAGGTCGAAGCGCTCGCGCAGCGCCGTCACGAGCTTCGCCGCGGCGGCCGGGCGCAGCAGACCCGCCATATCCTTGATCGCGAGGATGTGGGCTCCCGCGTCGACGATCTGCTCGGCCAGACCCAGGTAGTAGTCGAGCGTGTACAGGTCTTCGGCGGGATCCAGCAGATCCCCCGTGTAGCAGAGGGCGACTTCGGCCACCGCGGTGCCGGTCGCCAAAACCGCGTCGATCGCCGGCCGCATCTGCGAGACGTCGTTGAGGGCGTCGAAGATGCGGAAGATGTCGACACCGGATGCCGCGGCCTCGGCCACGAACGCATCGGTGACCTCCGTGGGGTACGGGGTGTAGCCGACGGTGTTGCGGCCGCGCAGCAGCATCTGGATCGCGACGTTCGGCAGCGCCTCGCGGAGGGCGTCGAGACGCTCCCACGGGTCTTCGCCGAGGAAGCGCAGCGCGACGTCGTAGGTCGCCCCGCCCCAGGCTTCGACCGACAGCAACCCGGGCGTCAGCCGGGCCACGTAGGGGGCCACGCGCGCGAGGTCGCGGGTGCGCACGCGCGTGGCGAGCAGCGACTGGTGCGCGTCGCGGAACGTGGTCTCGGTGACGGCGAGGGCGGTCTGCTCGCGCAGGGCCTTCGCGAAGCCGGCGGGACCGAGCTGCTGCAGACGCTGGCGCGAGCCCGCGGGGGCCGGGGCCGCCAGGTCGAGGGTCGGGAGCTTGGCCGACGGGTCGATCGACAGCGGGTTCTCGCCGTTCGGGCGGTTGACCGTGGTGTCCACGAGCCACGAGAGGATCTTCGTGCCGCGGTCCTTGGACTCGCGGCCCTTCAGCAGCTCAGGGCGCTCGTCGATGAACGAGGTGCTGAGGTCGCCCGCGACGAAGGCGGGGTCGTCGAGCACGGCCTGCAGGAACGGGATGTTCGTCGAGACCCCGCGGATGCGGAACTCTGCGAGGGCGCGGCGGGCGCGGGACACGGCGGCCTCGAAGTCACGGCCACGGCACGACAGTTTCGACAGCATCGAGTCGAAGTGCGGGCTCACCTGCGAGCCCGCGGCGGTCGTGCCGCCGTCGAGGCGGATGCCGGCGCCACCGGGCGAGCGGTACGTGGTGATCTTGCCGGTGTCGGGGCGGAAGCCCTGCGTGGGGTCCTCGGTCGTGATACGGCACTGCAACGCCGCGCCCCGCAGGTGGATGTCGTCCTGCTGCAGGTGCAGCTCGGCGAGGGTCGCCCCCGCGGCGATGCGCATCTGCGACTGCACGAGGTCGACGTCGGTGACCTCCTCGGTCACGGTGTGCTCGACCTGGATGCGCGGGTTCATCTCGATGAAGACGACCTCGTCCGCTCGCGGCCCCGCGGTCTCGAGCAGGAACTCGACGGTTCCGGCATTTTGGTAGCCGATCGAGCGGGCGAACGCGACGGCGTAGCGGTGCAGGTCCTGCCGTACGGCATCGTCGAGGTTCGGCGCCGGCGCGATCTCGATGACCTTCTGGTGGCGGCGCTGCACCGAGCAGTCGCGCTCGAACAGGTGAACGGTCTCGCCCGTGGCATCCGCGAGGATCTGCACCTCGACGTGACGCGGGCGCTGCACGGCCTGCTCGAGGAACATGCGGGGATCGCCGAACGCGCTCTGCGCCTCGCGCATGGCCTCGGCGAGGGCCGGGGCGAGCTCGCCCTTCGACTCCACGCGGCGCATACCGCGCCCCCCGCCACCGGCGACGGCCTTGGCGAAGACCGGGAAGCCGATCTCGTCGGCCTGGGCGAGGAGATCGTCGATGTCGTCGGACGCGGGCGTCGAGCGCAGCACCGGCACGCCGGCTGAGATCGCGTGCTCCTTCGCCGTCACCTTGTTGCCCGCCATGGCGAGCACGTCGGCGGGAGGCCCGATGAAGGTGATCCCGTGGGCGGCGGCCTTCTCGGCGAGCTCAGGGTTCTCGGAGAGGAAGCCGTAGCCCGGGTAGATGGCATCCGCCCCGCACTCACGGGCGACGCGGATGATCTCGTCGACGTCGAGGTAGGCGCGCACGGGGTGGCCGCGCTCGCCGATCTGGTACGCCTCATCGGCCTTCAGACGGTGGAGGGAGGCGCGATCCTCGTACGGATACACCGCGACGGTGCGGGCTCCGACCTCGTAAGCGGCGCGGAACGCGCGGATCGCGATCTCGCCGCGATTGGCGACCAGGATTTTCGAGAACATGCGCACCTCACGTCAAGCTGGCGGAGCTGAATGTGCTCACAGCCTAGGGGACGGTAACGTGGACTCTCGTGCACGTACTCTCCGTCAGCTCTCTCAAAGGCGGGGTCGGCAAGACGACCGTGACACTCGGGCTGGCTTCCGCAGCCTTCGCACGTGGCGTTCGCACTCTCGTCGTCGACCTCGACCCTCAGTCCGACGTGTCGACCGGGATGGACATCCAGGTCGCCGGTCGGCTCAACATCGCCGATGTCCTGGCCAACCCCAAAGAGAAGGTCGTCCGACAGGCGATCACCTCGAGCGGGTGGGCCAAGGTCCACCCCGGCACCATCGACGTGCTCATCGGCAGCCCGTCGGCCATCAACTTCGACGGACCGCACCCGAGCGTCCGCGACGTCTGGAAGCTCGAAGAGGCGCTGGCGACGATCGAGGCCGACTACGACCTCGTGCTCATCGACTGCGCCCCCTCGCTCAACGCCCTCACGCGCACCGCGTGGGCCGCGAGCGACCGCGTCGTGGTCGTCACCGAGCCCGGCCTGTTCTCGGTCGCCGCGGCCGACCGCGCCCTGCGCGCGATCGAAGAGATCCGCCGCGGTCTGTCGCCGCGACTGCAGCCCCTCGGCGTCGTGGTCAACCGCGTGCGCCCGCAGTCGATCGAGCACCAGTTCCGCATCAAAGAGCTGCGCGACATGTTCGGTCCGCTCGTGCTCAACCCGCAGCTGCCCGAGCGCACCTCGCTCCAGCAGGCGCAGGGTGCCGCCAAGCCGCTGCACGTGTGGCCCGGCGACTCCGCTCAGGAACTCGCGGCCGACTTCGACGCGCTGCTCGACCGGATCGTGCGCACCGGCCGGATCCCCGTCGAGTCCGAGGCCCCGCAGGCCTGACCCGCGATTTCGTCAGACGCCGTCCCGCTGCCGCGCAGCCGGGCGGCGTCCTCGTTCCCCGTCCCACCCGCGTGAGGGGTCATTTTCCGTCGCCGAGGGCGCCCGTAAGCGACAGGAAGCGACCCCGCACGCGAAAGCAGAAGAATCCCGGATGCCATGGCATCCGGGATCCGAAAAGAGTGAGGCGAGCTCAGGCGGTGCGGGCGGCGCGGCGCGCGGCGAGCTCGTCGACGGCGTCGGGCGCGGCCTTCTCGAAGTCGACGAGCGTGGACTCGACCTCGCGGAGGACCTTGCCCACCGCGATACCGAAGACGCCCTGGCCACGGCTGACGAGGTCGATCACCTCGTCGTTCGAGGTGCACAGGTACACGGAGGCCCCGTCGCTCATGAGGGTGGTGCCCGCGAGGTCGCGGATGCCCGCGGCCCGGAGCTGGTCGACGGCCGTGCGGATCTGCTGCAGCGAGATACCGGTGTCGAGAAGACGCTTCACGAGCTTGAGGACGAGGATGTCGCGGAAGCCGTAGAGACGCTGCGAGCCCGAACCGCTCGCCCCGCGGACCGTCGGGACGACGAGCTCGGTACGAGCCCAGTAGTCGAGCTGGCGGTACGTGATGCCGGCAGCGCGCGCCGCGACGGCCCCGCGATAACCGGTGTCGTCGTCCATCTCGGGCAGACCGTCGGTGAAGAGGAGATCAGCGGCGAACCGAGGTTCACCGAGCGCGTCGCCAGCGTTCATGCTCGCGTCCTCCTCATCGGTTCGTTTCCTCCACGCTAGATGAGCGGAGGTCCCCCGGCAATGACATCCGCTCCGAGGGTCGCGGCGTGTCGCGATCAGGACAGGATTCGCTCGAGCGCATCGCGCACGAACATCGCCCGCACCTCGTCGAGGCGGGCCGCGAGCTCGGGAGCGAGCTCGCTCGCCCGGGCCCGCGAGGGCGCATCGGGGCGCCGCAGCAGGGCCGACAGCGCCGACTCCACCAGCGAGACCTCGCGCTCGGCGCTCTGCCGCAGCGAGCGGATGTGGCGCGGCTCGATGCCGTGCCGGTCCAGCGCGACGAGGGCGCGGAGCAGAGTGACCGTCTGCTCGGAATAACTGTCGGCGGCGCTGACCACCCCCGTGCTGACCGCGTCGTTCAACAACTGGGGGCGCGCGCCCGCGGCCGTCAAGAGCTCTTCGCGTCGGTAGCGGCGCGGCGCGCTCGTCATCGACGGGATCGCGGTCGGCGGAGCCGGGTTGCGGCCCGCGTCGAGGTCGGCGAGGTAGTCGCGGATGACGACGAGCGGAAGGTAGTGGTCGCGCTGCAGCGTGAGCGCGAGACGCAGTCGCTCGAGGTCGGCCGGCGAGAACTTGCGGTAGCCGGAGTCGGTGCGCGTCGGCGAGACAATCCCCTGCACCTCGAGGAAGCGCAGCTTGCTCGAGGTGAGTGCCGGGAAATCGGGGGTCAGGCGCGCGAGCACCTGCCCGATGCTGAGCAGCCCCGCAGCCGTCTGTCGACTACGGGAGGGGGCTGCCGCCATCAGTGCTCAGCCGCGGGCAGGTCGGCCGGCGAACCGAAGAAGTTGAGACGGAACTTGCCGATGCGCACCTCGGAGCCGTTGACGAGGGCCGAGCGGTCGACCCGCTCGCCGTTGACGTAGCTGCCGTTGAGCGAGCGCTGGTCGACGATCTCGAACGAGCTGCCCGAGCGGAGGATCTCGGCGTGACGACGCGAGACAGTGACGTCGTCGAAGAAGAGGTCGGCCTCGGGGTGACGGCCGACGGTGGTCACGTCGGTGTCGAGGAGGTAGCGGGCCCCGGTCGTCGGTCCCGAGCGGACGATCAGCAGAGCCGCTCCCGAGGGGAGGGCGTCGATGGCCTCGAGCTCCGCCTCGTTGAGGTCGGCCCCGAAGGGGACGAACGACAGGTCGGCGTCGTGGGTCTGGGTCGTGTCGTGCGACGCCCCGGCTGCGGCGGCGTCGGCCGCGCGCCGGATCTCGTCTCGCTCGAATCGGCTGGTCTCGTCCACGGCTTCTCCTTCATATTCACCATAACCGATCGGTCGCCAACGGCGGGGTCGACCGACTTCGAGCAGGTCACGGTGATGCGTGATGTGTCTGTATTCGCCGAAACCGGGACGCCGCGGTTTGGGGGATGCGGAGGCGGCCGACGAGACACTCGAACCTATCGACCCGAACGGGGCCCTGTCGAGTCCGCTTTACCCTCTGTCGGCGCGCCGTCGCGTTCCTCACCCCCGTCGAGGCGCGCTCGACCCCTGTGCACGCTCCCAGTCCGACCGCTCGGTCCGTCGTTAGGGTCGAAGGGTGACTTCCTCCGTGACGCCCCGCCGACGCCTTCTTCCCGCCGTCCTCGCCGCCGGCCTGCTGGCCGCCGCCGCGCTCTTCGTGCCGGCCTCCCCCGCCGCCGCCCACGACGAGCTCGTATCGACCGATCCCGCGGCCGGGGCGACGCTCGAGGCCCTCCCGGCGCAGATCACGTTCTCGTACAGCGCCGACATCCTCACCGACGCCGGCGCGACCGTGATCGAGGTCACCGATTCGTCGGGCGCCTCACTGACGGAGGGCGCCCCGACCGTCTCGGGCGCCGAGGTGACGCAGGCGCTGCAGGGATCGGCATCCGGAACCGTCACCGTGAAGTGGCGCGTCGTGTCGAGCGACGGCCACCCCATCGACGGCGACTTCGCCTTCTCGGTGCCCGCCGCAGCCGCGACCCCCTCCGCGACCGCGACCCCCACGGCGTCGGCCGGTCCCGCGCCCGCCGAGAGCGCGACCCCGGCGCAGACCCCGAACGCCACTCCTCTGCCGACCGAGAACACCTCCGCGCCCTCTCCTCTGCCCTGGATCCTGCTCGCCGTCCTCCTCGTGATCGTTGCCGGGGTCCTGGTCTACGTCTTCGCCTCGCGCAGCGGTCGCAAGACCGCCGGTGGCGGCACCGCCGGGCGATAGGCTGGAACCATGCCTCATTACGATCTGGTCATTCTTGGTGCGGGTCCCGGCGGGTACGTCGCCGCCGTCCGCGGCGCACAGCTCGGACTGTCGGTCGCGATCGTCGAAGAGAAGTACTGGGGCGGTGTGTGCCTCAACGTGGGCTGCATCCCCTCCAAGGCCCTCCTGCGCAACGCCGACCTCGCGCACACGTTCCACGCGAAGGCCGACCTGTTCGGCATCTCGGGTGACGTCACCTTCGACTTCGGCAAGGCGTTCGACCGCTCGCGCAGCGTCGCCGCCGGCCACGTCAAGGGCATCCACTACCTGATGAAGAAGAACAAGGTCACCGAGTACGAGGGCCGCGGCTACTTCGCCGACGACCACACGATCGACGTGACCAAGACCGACGGCTCCAAGGAGCAGGTCACCTTCGACAACGTCATCATCGCCACGGGTTCGACCGTGCGCCTCCTCCCCGGCGTCACCCTGTCCGAGAACGTCGTCACCTATGAGGAGCAGATCCTCACCCGCGAGCTCCCCGAGTCGATCGTGATCGTCGGCGCCGGCGCCATCGGCATGGAGTTCGCCTACGTCATGACGAACTACGGCGTGAAGGTCACGATCATCGAGTTCCTCGACCGTGCTCTGCCCAACGAAGACGCCGAGGTCTCGAAAGAGATCCAGAAGCAGTACAAGGGCTATGGCGTCGACATCCTCACCTCGACCAAGGTCGAGTCGGTCACCGACCACGGCGGCAAGGTCACCGTCGCCTACACGGCGAAGGACGGCTCGCAGAGCTCGATCGACGCCGACCGCGTGCTCATGTCGATCGGGTTCGCCCCCAAGGTCGACGGCTTCGGTCTCGAGAACACCGGCGTGAAGCTCACCGAGCGCGGCGCCATCGAGATCGACGACCACATGCGCACCAACGTGCCGCACATCTACTCGATCGGCGACGTCACCGCCAAGCTGCAGCTGGCCCACGTGGCCGAGGCGCAGGGCGTCGTGGCCGCCGAGACCATCGCCGGAGCCGAGACGCAGACGCTGGGCGACTACCGCAACATGCCCCGCGCCACCTTCTGCAACCCGCAGGTCGCCTCGTTCGGCCTCACCGAGCAGCAGGCGCGCGACGCCGGTCACGACATCAAGGTCGCGAAGTTCCCCTTCTCGGCCAACGGCAAGGCGAACGGCCTCGGCGAGCCCGTCGGCTTCGTCAAGCTCGTCGCCGACGCCGAGACGCTCGAGCTCATCGGTGGCCACCTCATCGGCCCCGACGTGTCGGAGCTGCTGCCCGAGCTGACCCTCGCGCAGAAGTGGGACCTCACCGCTCTCGAGGCCGCGCGCAACGTGCACACCCACCCGACGCTGTCGGAGGGCCTGCAAGAGGCCTTCCACGGCCTCACGGGGCACATGATCAACCTCTGATCGACTTATCGACGAAGGCCCGCCCGGTTCCCCGGGCGGGCCTTCTCGTTCGTGGGGACTCAGTGCCCCAGAGCGCGAGCGAGCTTGGAACCGGATGCCGCGCGGCGGCCTCCCGCGGCGAACACGGCCGCGTCGACCGCGGCGAAGAACTCCGCGCGCCCGGCGTCGTCGGACGGACCGGCGGGGCCGAGCTCGACCTCCCACTCCCGCCACGCCGACTCGACGCCGCGTCGCTCGTCGCGCGCCCGGACGCGGTCGTCGACGAACTCGGCGACCTCGTTCCCGTCGGCATCGAGCAACGCGTAGGCCGTGCGGTGGTTGCGCAGCCGAGCGAGAGGAGTGAACGGGGGCTCGGCGATCGAGGCGACGGCATCCTGAACCGCCGGAGGGACCACCGGGTCGGCGTCGGAATCGCCGTCGGCCTCGAGCGGCCACTGCGTCTCGCGTCGGCCTCCGGCCTCGAGGGGCCCCTTCACGTGCCACCCCTCGTCGGGGCCGCCCGTGCGTCGGCGCACCGCGACGCCCGCCCGCGCCAGGTCGGCCGAGGCGGTGTCGAGGTAGCGCGCGTCCAGGTCGCGGGGTTCGGGGTCCCCGACCCGCGTCACCCCGGGCAGGGCCGACCAGTCGGGCAGGGGCGTCTCATCGTCGACGTCGTACTTCGACTCGACCTCGACGTTCGACGACCCCTTCGGGTCTCCGCTCAATCGTCGCGTCCGTCGGCGTCGGGGTTGATGTCTTCGGTCTCTTCGGAGAAGACGAAGACGGCCTGGGTGGGGCCGTCGGAATCGCCCGTGTTCTCGAGGCCGCCGTCGCGGCGGTAGACGAGCTGGCCCTCGCTGTAGGGCATGATCAGCGTGTCGTCGGACTCGTTCTCGAGCGGGAGAACCTGCCCGTCGAGCGGGCCTCCGGTCAGTCGTGCAATAGCCATGACGTCAGCGTAGACCGCGGCGCCGACACCGCCCGGTACCTTGACAGGGCTCACCTACAATCGCTGGAGTGACCTCGACCGACCTCCCCGGTGACCGCCCCTTCGTGCTGCTGGCCACGCGCGCCGAAGATCTCCCGGCCGACGAGGAATACGCGCTCTTCCTGCGATTCACGGGGCTGCCCCCCGAGCGACTGCGCCGCGTCCGGCTCGAGCGCGAACCGATGCCCGAGATCGACCTCGACGAGGTCTCGGGGATCCTGGTGGGCGGGAGCCCCTTCAACGCCTCCGACCCGGTCGAGCGCAAGTCGCCCGTGCAACGACGCGTCGAGGACGAGATGGCGGCGCTCGTCGACGAGGTCGTGGCACGCGATCATCCGTTCCTCGGGGCCTGTTACGGCGTCGGAACCCTGGGCACGCACCTCGGTGCGCCCATCGACGGCACCTTCGCCGAGCCCATCAGCGTGGTCGACGTGTCTCTCACCGCCGCCGGGCGCGACGACCCCCTCGCCGAGGGGCTGCCCGCGACCTTCGCCGCGTTCGTGGGACACAAAGAGGCGATCAGCGCGCTGCCGCCCGCCGCGACCCTGCTCGCGTCGTCGCCGACCTGCCCGGTGCAGATGTTCCGGCTCAAGCAGAACGTCTACGCGACGCAGTTCCACCCCGAGCTCGATCTGGACGGCATCGTCACGCGCATCCACGCCTACGCGTCGTACGGGTACTTCGCCGCCCACGAGCTCGACCTCACCCTGGAGGCCGTGCGCCGCGCGCCCGTGACCGCTCCGTCGCGCCTGCTGCGGACCTTCGTCGAACGCTACGCGCGCTGAGCGGCCCGTTCACGCGCCATCGCGCGGGGTGACCCGCACCACGTCGACCGGGGCGGTGACCGCGGGATGCGCGAGCCTCAGGTAGGGCTCCAGCCCGAGATCGACCAAGTGCACGCGCCCGGCGAGCTCGGGGCCGCGACCCCGCACGAGGCCCGCCTTGAGCGCTCCGAACGTCACCGTCAGATCGGCGGCGAGCACCGCGGCATCCGCCGTGCCGTCGTCGGGGTCCAGACCGCTCGGCAGATCGACCGCGACCACCAGCGGTCGCTGCTCCTGGGCTCGCACGCACTCGACGAGGGCGCGTGCTCCCCCGCGCAGGCGGCGGTCCGCCAAACGTCCGATCCCCAGGATGCCGTCGAGCACGAGCACGTATCCGCCCATCGCCTCGCAGACGTCCGAGGCGGACCGCACGCGCGCTCCCGCGGCCACGGCCGTGTCGAGGGCCGCCCGGTGGACGCGGTCGCGCACGAGCACGATGTCGACGCGATCGGCGACGGCGCACAGGTCGGCCGCGGCGTAGAGGGCGTCTCCCCCGTTGTCGCCCGCCCCGGCGAGGACAAGGACCGCCCCCGGCCGATCGGCGAGACGGCGCGCGACGATGTCGGCCAGGGCCGCGGCGGCCCGCCGCATGAGCGGTCGCCCCTCGGCGAGGAGCGGCTTCTCGGCCGCGCGGACCGCGTCGGCGCTGTACGCCGAGATGCGCTCGCCCGCGGCCAGCACTCCGCCCGCGCTCTCACTCATCGCGGGAGCCCGCGCGCACCTCGGCGCGGTCCTCGCGGTCGGCGGCGGCGGGGTCGTTCTTCGCGAGCGTCTCGCGTTCCTTCGCCTCGGCGGCGCGGGCGGCCTCGAGCTCGCCGGTAGCTGCACGCACGGCCTTCTCGGCGCGACGGACGCGGAACTGGATCATCGTCGACGCACCGTACTTCGCACGCACGCGGTCCTGGTCCTCCTCGGTCGCGACGGTGATGTACGCCCCCGCGATGAGGATCACCTGGCTCGAGAGGTTCAGCCACAGCAGCAGGGCGATGAGCGAGGCGAACGTCGCCAGCAGGGGGTTGTTGCCCGCTCCGCCGACGAACAGCCCCGACAGCTGCTGCAGGACGACCAGCCCGACACCGCCGAGCAGGGCACCGCGCAACAGGGTGCGGCGACGGGTCTTGACGCCCGACAGTGCCGCAAACGCCACGGCGACGGCCGCGGTATCGAGCACGAGGACGACGACGGTCGAGAGCAGCCAGGTCAGCACGGCCGTGACCCACGAGTCGGCGGAGATGCCCAGCAGCTCGCGCACGAACCTGAGCCCCGCCGTGGCGAGGAAGGTGACGACGGCCGCCCCGACGAGGGCGACGCCGATGCCGACGGCGACGGCGAGATTGCGCAGGATCACCAGGATCGGAAGCGTGTCGTCGGTGGCGACGCCGGCGATCTGTCGCAGAGCGGAGCGCAGCGACCCGATCGCGCCGATGGCGGCGCCGACCAGACCGAGGATTGCGATGATCCCCGCGACCGTGAACTCCGGCGGGGCCTTGATGTCGCTGACCTTCAGCAGCCCGTCGGGCCCGACCAGGCCCGGGACCACGCTGTTCACGGAACGCTCGAGGGCGGCGATCCCCTCCGGATTGCCCGCGAGCCAGACGGTCGCGAACGAGAAGCCCAGCAGCACCGCGGCGAACAGACTGAACAGCGTGCGGTAGGTCACGCTGTCGGCCAGCATGGGGCCGCGCGCCCCCGAATAGACGAGGAAGGCGCGCACGAGACGGAGCCGCAGGGCCCACGCCGTGACGCGACGGATGAGGTCGGCCATGGCGCCAGGCTAGCGGCGCGCGCGAATGCGTCGTGCGGGGTTGACCGCGCGGGTGCGCAGCGACAGCTCAGCCCGGCGGCATCCCTTTCGCCTCGCCGTACCCGACCGCCATCCGCAGCCACGCGCCCAGCAGCAGCCAGGGCCCGTACGCGATCTCTGCGCGCCGGTCGCCTGCGAGCAGCACTCCCCCCGCGGCGACACCGCCGAGCACGAGCGAGAGGAGCAGACCGGATGCCACGGCCTCGGGCCCAAACCATCCGAGCGGCGTCCCGACGAGGGCGGCGAGCTTGACGTCTCCCCCGCCGAACGACGCGGGGCGGGCGAGATGCAGGGTCAGGGCGACGGCGAAGGCGGCCGCGGCGCCCCCGATCACGCCGAGCGCACGCCCCGGGTCGCCGATCCGCGCCGCCTCGGCCGTCAGCAGCGCTCCCACCAGCGCCGCGGCCGGGAGGACGACGGCATCGGGAAGACGGTGAGAGCGCAGGTCTGTCACGACGAGGGTGAGGCTCGCGGCGGCGAACACTCCGGCGGCGAGACCGAGCAGCACCGGCACGTGCTCAGGCGTCGAGCACGAAGAGGTCGACGCGCACGATCGCCCCGGGATCGATCCCCTCAGCGTCGCGCACCGCGCGTTTGAGAGGCAGGACGTAGACGCCTCCCGTCTGCGGGAAGATCGAGGTGCGGAAGGTGGAACCGCCGATCGCAGCGTCCACGCGTACGCCGCCGAATCCGCGGCGGAAGGTCTGCGTCTCGCGGATCTCGGCGCTGAGATCGGGCGGCAGGGCGACGAAGTACCAGTCGCTGTCGCTGCGTGCCTCCCACCGGTAGACGTCGCCCTCGAACCGCACTCTCATCGCCCCTGCCCTCCCTCACCCGAGCAGGTCACGATACCGCCGGTCGGCGACCGGCTCAGGCGCTTCTCCCCTGGGGAGGAGCCCCGGGGCGTCGCGTCTCGCGACGGAGGGCGCGCACCGTCGCGGCATCCGTCACGCCGGCGACGACGGCCGCGCACGCGTAGACGACGAGGTCGCGCGCGTCGAACCCCGTGCCGAGCACGAGTGCGACGGGCCGGAACCGCTCCGCGAGGTCGGCGGGGACCCCGGTCGCCTGGAAGAGCTCGACGGCCACGCTCCATCCCCCGGCGACGAGGGCGACGACCAGCGTCCGCAGACGGGGGAAACCGACCACGAGCCCGGCGTAGACCGCGACCGTGTACAGCGCATCGCCCGCGATGTCCGCCGCGTCGCTGGACGGGAGCACGAGGTGCACGACGAGCCCCGCCGCCACGACCACCGCCAGGGCGAGGAGGGCGATCAGGCGACGGCGGGTGGGCGGCATCCTGTCATCGTGGCATGCCCGCGCGCCGGGGCCGGCCGCCCTCAGCGGATCACTCCCGCCGCGCGCGCCGGGTCCGCGTAGGCCCGAGCGAGCGAATCCACGGTGTCGTGCGCGTTGAGGCCGCTGGGGTTGGGCAGCACCCAGGTGGGCACGTCGGCGATCGCCTGCTCCTGCCGTCCCGCGGTCGCGCGGGGCCGCTGGAACCCCTGGCGGTAGGCGGTGAGGCCGACAACTGCGACGGCCCGGGGCCGCCACGCGGCGACCCGCTCGACCAGAGCGGCGGCTCCCGAGCGCAGCTCGTCACGCGAGAGCTCGTCGGCGCGCGCCGTCGCCCGGGCGACGAGGTTCGACACCCCCACCCCGGCGTCGAAGATCATCCGGCGGTCCTCGTCGCCGAGGGGCTCGGAGTACACGGGTAGTCGGGGGAGTATCCCCGCCTTCACCAGCGCGGGCCAGAACCGGTTTCCCGGTCGCGCGAACGGCGTTCCGGTCGCGGCGGTCCACAGCCCCGGGTTGATGCCGACGAAGAGCAGACGTACGCCCGGCTCCACGAGGTCGGGCCGCGTGGCATCCCGGAACGACTCGAGTTCGGCGCGCGTGTATCCCATGAGACCACTATGACCACTACCCCCGGCGAGCGGGCCCGCTCTGCCAGGATCTGAGGAATGGATGCCGTTCCCGCTCTGACCGAGGTTCCCCCCGCGCAATTCGTCATCGTCGGCGACAACGTGCGCCTGGCCACCTACTCGTGGGGCGACGTCGAGGCCGACCCCGTGCTGTGCGTGCACGGCTTCGGTTCGAGCACGCGCGACAACTGGGTCAACACCGGCTGGGTGCGCGACCTGCTGCGCGCCGGCTACCGCGTGGTCGCCGTCGACCAGCGCGGTCACGGAGCGAGCGAGAAGCCGCACGACGCCGCGTCCTACACGATGCCCACCCTCGTGTCCGACCTCGTCGCCGTGCTCGACACGTACCTGCTCGATCAGGTCCGTTATCTCGGCTACTCGCTCGGCGGGCGGGTCGGCTGGCAGCTCGCCGTCGACGCCCCCGAACACGTCGAGCGGGCCGTGCTCGGCGGCATCCCGGATGGACGCCCTCTCGCCCGGTTGCAGGTCGATCAGGCCCGCGCCTTCCTCGACCACGGTGAGCCCGTTCAGGATGCCACGACCCAGCGCTACGTCTCGCTCGCCGAACGCGTGCCGGGCAACGACCTGCGCGCCCTCGTTGCGATCGCCGAGGGCATGCGCCTCGGCGAGACCGATCCCGACCCCTCGACGCCGCCGCAGCAGCCCGTGCTGATCGCGACGGGCACGGACGACCCCATCCACGACCAGTCGCAGCACCTGGCAGGGCTCCTCCCCCGCGGCGAGTTCGCAGACATCCCGGGGCGGCACCACGTCAACGCCCCCGGTGCACGGGCGTTCCGCGAGGCGGGCATGGAGTTCCTCGGCCGCTGAGTCACGCGGGCCGGATGCTCCGCCCGAGCGAACCGGTCAGCCGCAGTCGTAGACGGTCGTGGGAGCCGAGCTGTCGGTCGCGCAGTGCTGGGTGACCCAGGTGCGGATCTGCGATGAGGCGGTGGTCGTCGACGCGGCCCCCAGGGACGTGCCCCCTCCCCGTTGGTCCCCGCCGATGACGTAGCGCACCTGGCCGGAGGCGACCAGCGCGGTGAAGGCGTCCAGCGTCGGCACGTCGTCGGTGCCGTTGAAGCCGCCGATGGGCAGGAACGAGCCTCCGTCCGAGGCGAGGATCAGGTGCGCCGCGGATTGCGCCCCAAAGGTCGCCGCCAGGTACGTCGACCCCGTGCTGCGGGCCTGCAGCCACGAGACGAGGGCGCTGTCGTCCGTCCCGCCCGCGCCGAAGCCGCCGCCGCCGAAGCCGGCGGGTGCCCCGCCCGCCGCCCCGCGCGTGCGTGCCGACGACGATCCGCCCGGCGCGGCACCGGTACCGCGACCCGCGCCCTGCCCGGTGCTCTGCCCCGATCCGGGCGCCGCTCCCCCGCCGGGCGCCGCGCCGAATCCCTGGCTGCCGCGCCCCCCGGTCGGCATCCCGCCGGCGAACTCCGCTCCCCCGAAACCGCGACCGCCGAAGCCCGCGGACTCGGCGGCCCCGCCCGCGACCGGGTTGATCGAACTGGGGTGGGCGATGGTCACGGCCGACCACACGGCCGGGGTGAGGAGCAACCCGGTCATCACCGCGACCGTCGTGACCGCGCGCCCGCGGTGCCGCGTCGAGAACAGCACGATCGCGACGACCGCCGCGACGCCCTGCGCGATCGAGACCGGCACGCTGTACCCGCCCGTGGCCAAGCCGATCCCCAGGGCGGTCGAGCCCGCGACAGCGACGATCGCGATCTGCGGCCAGACCCTGCCCGCCCGATGCGCCGCGGCGAGCGCCGTCCCCACGACGAGTGCCAGCGGGACCGCGAGGGCCGCGGTGTAGAACTGGTGCATTCCGGCGACGGTGGAGAACATCGCGGCGAAGGTCGCGAGCCACACGGTCAGCAGCACCGTGAGCGGGCGCGAGAACCGCAGCACCCACAGGACGATGATCCCGACGATCGCCGCGGGGATGAGCCACGCCACCTGGCCCGCGAGCTGGGCGTTGAAGAGGCGCAGCACGCCGGGCTCGCCCGAGAAGGGCGGGGTGAACGACTCGTAGGCCGCGCTGTCGGCCGTGGCCGAGAAGCGACCGAGCCCGTTGTACCCGAACACCATCTCCCACGGGTTGTTCGACAGGGTGCTGCCGATGTAGGGCCGACTCCCGGCGGGGATCATCGAGACGATCGCGACCCACCACAGAGATGCCATGAGGCTCACCGCTCCGGCCAGGGCGAGGTGACCGAGTCGTCGGGCCCAGGACTGCCGGGTGAAGAGGTACGCCAGCGCCAGGGCCGGCCACACCGCCCACGCCTCGAGCTCGTAGAACTGGAACGACAGGCCGATCAGCGCTCCCGCAGCGATCAGCCACCCCAGGCTCCGCGCCTGCACGGCGCGCACCGCCGCCCACGCGGTGAGGGAGAGGCCGAGGACGAAGAAGGTCTCGGGCTGGTTCGAGCGGGCCACCGCGACGAGGATCGGCGTGACGACAGCGATGCTCCCGGCGATGAGTCCGGCACGCTCCCCCGCCAGGCGTCGGGCGGTGACGGCGGTGACGAGGGCGGCGGCGACGGCGGCGAGGGAGTTGGGCAGGATCACCGCCCAGGCGGAGTATCCGAATGCCCGGACGAAGAGGGCCGGGATCCAGAATGAGCCCGGGATCTTGTCGAGGGTGACGGTGCCCGCAGGGTCCACGGCGCCGAAGAAGAAGTTCGACCACGAGCGGCTCATCGACAGCGCGATCGAGGCGTAGTACTCGCTCGGCGCCCCCGCCCACACCTGCCAGCCGGTGAGGACCAGCGCGCCGAGCCCGATGAGGACGAGACCGACGGTCCATCCGCGGGGTCGTCGCAGGCCCGCGATCAGCGGAAGGGTCGGCGTGGGGACGGGAGGAGAAGCAGCGGTCACCGCCGAATCGTAGGCAGCGCTTCCCTCACCGCAGCCTGACGGAACCTATGCGCCAGCGATGGATGCTCTCGCCGGGCGTGGATCAGGATGCCGACAGGGTGAGCTTCGCAGGCGACGGTGCCCGCGTGGCGGCGGCCTGCAGCCCGACCCTCACCGTCTGCCCGGGAGCGAGGGTCGCCGCCCAGTCGGCTCCCGTGCACGTCACGCGCCCGGCCGCGACCGAGCATCTCATGCCCCACGCGTTCGACACCGCGGTGGTTCCGGCGGCGTCGAACGAGACCGACCACTTCGTGACGGGACCTGTCGCCGTGACGGTGAGCTCGGCGACGTACCCCTCGCCCCAGGTGCTCTGCGGGACCCAGGTCGCGGTGATGCCGGCCGAAGCTCCCGGGGCCGTCCCGGTGCCCGGCTTCGGGGTGGGTGCGGGGCTCGGCGTCACCGATACCGAGGGCTTCGGGGACGGGGTGGGCGGCTTTGGCGTCGCCGTCGGTGTGGGTGTCGGTGTCGGCGTGAGGCTCGGCCGGGGCGTGGTCGTCGGGGCCGGGGTCGAGGGAATCGGAGCCGGCTGCGGAGCGGGCGCCGCGACCGGCGTCAGGATCGGCGCGAGCGCGGCCAGCTTGGCCTTCTGCGGAGTGCGCCAGTCGTCGGCGACCAGCCCGCCGGTGTCGCCGCTGTTCGGGTTGAACGACCAGTACGCGTAGCTGATCTTCGTCTTGGCCAGGTACGCCACGAGCGCGTCGAGCCAGGCCCGGTCGCTCGCGGTCTCGAGCTTCGTGCCGAATTCGCCGAGCAGCACGGGCGCGATGTTCTTGCGCACGAGGTAACCCCAGTTGGCATCCCACACCGCCTCGAGATTGGCGGGATACCCGGATGCCGAGAACCAGGGCTGCGCGAAGACGCTGGCGGGGTAGTCGTGCGGCGAGTAGACCACGCGGTTCTTCACGGCGAGGGTCA
This sequence comes from Microbacterium testaceum StLB037, assembly GCF_900104345.1. Lineage (GTDB taxonomy): Bacteria > Actinomycetota > Actinomycetes > Actinomycetales > Microbacteriaceae > Microbacterium > Microbacterium testaceum_A. Next base: position 567,180 of record NZ_FNJN01000001.1, on the reverse strand, counting down.
CGGGCGCGGCCCCGGCGTCTTTCAGACCGCCGCCCCACCAGGTGTTCGAGCCGTCGTTCTGTCGCTCCACGCCCTCGACGATGATCAGCAGGCGAGGGTTGACCCCGAGCACGGCATTGCCGGCGCGCGTGGCCGCCGCGCGCCAATCGCGGGCGGGGTCGCCGCAGTTCCAGCACGCGCCGCCGTGGGGCTCGTTGTGCAGGTCGACGCCGATCACTGCGGACTCGTTCTTGTAGCGAGCGGCGAGCATCTTCCAGTCGTCGATCCAGCGTTGTTCGCTGTACTGACCCGTGTACCAGAGCTCGCTCTGCGCCGCCGAGTCGGGGCGGTGGCGATCGAGGATGACCGACAACCCGTGCGCCTTCGCGCGGGCGATGACCGTGTCCATCAGCTGCAGCGGTGTGAGCGACACCAGTCCGGGGTTGACCGCGCCGTTGATCGAGTTCGAGGCCTTCGCCGCGAGGCACTCGTTCGAGAAGGGCAACCGGATGGTGTTGAACCCCATGCCCGCGATCGCGGAGAGGCCGTCGTCGAGCGCGATCGACCACAGGCCGTGCGGGGCGCAGTTCGAGGTCTCCATCCCGAACCAGGCCGTGGCCTTGATGGTGAAGGGGGCCCCGGATGCCGTCACGATCGTCGACCCCTGGGTCGACAGCCACCCGGGCAGCGAGGTCGCAGCCGAGGCGGCCGGAGCGGCGATCGCGCCCGCGGCGACCAGGGTCGCGCCCGCGACGAGCGCCGCCGCGCGGTGCAGCACGCGACGCGTGGACGACCAGTTCGTGCGTTTCGTGGACATCGGCACCCCCGCGGTCATCGTACTGGGGGCAGACGCCCCTGCCGCGACCCCGGCGCGAGGGCGACGGTTTCCGCGTCATTACGGTGTCGTTAATGTCGAGATCATCATTGATATGGGCGATATCGCGCTGATACCGTCGCCCATCATGACTCCCGTGACCGAACGCAGCCCCGCTCTCGACGCCGCCTCGAAGGCAATCGTCGAGCAGCTGCAGGAAGACGGGCGCCGTTCCTACGCCGAGATCGGCAAGGCCGTCGGCCTGAGCGAGACCGCCACGCGCCAGCGGGTGCAGAAGCTACAGGACGCCGGCATCCTGCAGATCGTCGCCGTCACCGATCCCCTCCAGCTCGGCTTCGCCCGACAGGCCATGATCGGCGTGCGGGTCTCGGGCGACACCCGCGTCGTGGCGGGGCAGATGACGGCGCTGCCCGGGGTCACCTACGTGGTGTCGACCGCCGGCTCCTTCGATCTGCTCGTCGAGGTCGTCTGCGAGAGCGACGACGACCTGATCGACCTGCTGAACGACCGCATCCGGTCGCTCCCCGACGTCGTCTCGACCGAGACCTTCGTCTATCTCAAGCTCCACCGTCAGCTCTACAACTGGGGAACGCGATGACGCTTTTCGAAACCGACCTCAACACCGACCTCCAGGCCAAGGCCCGCGATCACCTCTGGATGCACTTCTCGCGCCAGTCCACGATGACCGAGGGCCCCGGCGTCCCGATCATCGTCAAGGGCGAGGGCCATCACATCTGGGACGCCGCGGGCAAGAAGTACATCGACGGACTCGCGGGCCTGTTCGTGGTCAACGCCGGTCACGGGCGTCGCCGCATCGCCCAGGCGGCCGCGAAGCAGGCCGAGCAGCTGGCGTTCTTCCCGCTGTGGTCCTACGCCCACCCGGCCGCGATCGAACTGGCCGAGCGACTGGCCGACCTCGCCCCGGGCGACCTGAACCACGTTTTCTTCTCCACCGGCGGAGGAGAGGCGGTCGAGACGGCGTTCAAGCTCGCGAAGCAGTACTGGAAGCTCCAGGGCAAGCCCTCGAAGCACAAGGTCATCTCGCGGGCGATCGCGTACCACGGCACCACGCAGGGGGCCCTGGCGATCACGGGTCTTCCCGTCATGAAGCACATGTTCGAGCCGGTCACCCCCGGCGGGTTCCGCGTGCCCAACACCAACTACTACCGGGCCGCCGAGTCCGGCTTCGGCGGGGGCACCCCCGAGGAGTTCGGCCTGTGGGCCGCGGATCGCATCGAGCAGATGATCCAGTTCGAGGGACCCGAGACCGTCGCCGCGGTCTTCCTCGAGCCCGTGCAGAACGCCGGTGGGTGCTTCCCCGCCCCGGCCGGCTACTTCCAGCGCGTGCGAGAGATCTGCGACACCTACGACGTGCTGCTCGTCTCCGACGAGGTCATCTGCGCCTTCGGCCGTCTCGGTCACTACTTCGGCGCCTCGGCCTACGACTACCAGCCCGACATGATCACCTTCGCCAAGGCGGTGACGAGCGGATACTCTCCCCTCGGCGGCACCATCGTGAGCGACCGCCTCTACGAACCCTTCGCCCACGGCGACGCGTCGTTCCCCCACGGCTACACCTTCGGCGGCCACCCGGTGTCAGCGGCAGTGGCGCTGGAGAACCTCGACGTCTTCGAAGAAGAGGGCCTGCTCGAGAACGTCCGCCGCAACTCCCCGGTCTTCCGCTCGACCCTCGAGCGCCTCCTCGACCTGCCGATCGTCGGTGACGTCCGCGGCGACGGCTACTTCTTCGGCATCGAGCTGGTGAAGGACAAGACCACGAAAGAGACCTTCGACGACGACGAGTCCGAGCGGCTGCTGCGGGGCTTCTTGTCCAAGGCCCTCTTCGACGCCGGCCTGTACTGCCGAGCGGACGACCGCGGCGACCCGGTCATCCAGCTCGCCCCTCCCCTCACCCTCGGACCGACCGAGTTCGACGAGATCGAGCAGATCCTGCGCTCGGTGCTGCAGGAGGCTTGGACCCGACTCTGACCTCACGGGATGCCGGCGCGACCGATGCCGGCATCCCTCCCCCGCCCGCGAGCCGCGCTCGCCGGGCGGTCTCCATCCCGCTCCCACCCCTGAGCGGTGCTCACGATGCTGTACCCGACACCATCCCGATCGCGCACCCGAGCGCAATCCGCACCCTCCAGGAGGAGCCACGAACGAGAACACCCGCGCCGCCGCCCCCACGGCGAACTCCGGCGCTACGCTCGCCCGCACCCTCGGCCTCTGGTCGATCGTCGGTCTGGGTCTGGGGTACATGACCCCGACCGTCGTCTTCGACACGTTCGGTCTCGTCGCCGACAAGACGAACAACGTCGTCCCGGCCGCGTACGCCGTGGCCCTCGTCGTCCTCGTCTTCACCGCCGTCAGCTACGGCAAGATGGTCCGCGTCATCCCGAGCGCCGGCTCCGCGTACACCTACGCGCGCGAGTCCATCCACCCCGGCGTCGGCTTCGTGGTGGGCTGGACGGCCCTCATCGATTACATGCTGCTGCCGATGGTGAACGCCCTCATCCTCCGCAGCTACATGGAGGCATTGTTCCCCGACGTCCCGGGCTGGATCTGGGTCGTCGTCTTCACCGCGGGTGTGACCGGGGTCATCTACCTGACCATGCGCGGCACCTCGAACGTGAACATGATCCTCCTCGTGTTCTCGATCCTCGTGATGACCGTGTTCGTCGTCATGGTCGTGGTGCAGCTGGTCGGCGGGGCGGGGGCCGGGACTCCGGTGTCGATCGCCCCCTTCGCCCACAGCGACGTGCAGTTCGGCGCGGTTCTGGCCGGAGCCACGGTCGTGTGCTTCTCGTTCATCGGGTTCGATGCGGTGTCGATGTACTCCGAAGAGGCGAAGACGCCCAAGATCATGCCGCGCGCGATCCTCCTCACCCTGGTGGTCGGCGGCCTGATCTTCCTGATCGCCTCGTACGTGACCCAGCTGCGCTTCCCCGACGCGACGGCCTTCCCGCAGGAGGCGATCGAGGACAGCACCCTGCCCGAGATCGGCGTGCAGGTCGGCGGGCCGGTCCTGCAGGCGGTGCTGACCGCCGCCGGGTTCGCCGCGACCCTCGCGTCGTGGTTGGCGTCGCACGCCTCGGTGTCGCGCATGCTCATGGTGATGGGACGCAACAACGTGCTCCCGCGCAAGGTCTTCGGCTACATCAACCCCCGCACCCACACCCCGACGCTGTCGATCCTCATCGTCGGCCTCGTGAGCCTCTTCGCGATCTCGTTCACCCTCGAGCAGATCGCGGCGTACATCAACTACGGCGCCCTGGTGGCGTTCACCTTCGTCAACATCTCGGTGATCGCCTGGTTCGCCGTCCGCAAGGGACTCCGCAAGACCCCGGCCGACATCGCGCGTTACATCGTCATGCCCGCGACCGGCATGCTGCTCACCGGTCTGCTGTGGGTCAACCTCGACATGCACGCCCTCGTGGGCGGTCTGATCTGGACGGGCATCGGGGTGGTGTACCTCGTCGTCCTGACGCGCGGGTTCCGCCGACCCATCGCCTCGTTCGACGAGAACCAGCCGGTCACGGGCGTCTCCAAGACCGTCGCCGGGCCGCGCTCCGAGGTCTGACCGGTCGCCGCTGTGGGTGCGTCATCCACCCACAGCGGCGACATAGGCGATTGATACCCGCTCCCGTTATCGCCGGGGGATTCTGTGCGTCGTGATCTCTCCCGTCCCTCTCGCGCGCTGGTGGCGTGAACCCTGGTGGGCCCGGATCTCGCTGACGCTGATCGTCGCGGCATTCGTCGTGCTCACCTGCTGGAATCTCGCGCGCGGCGGAGACTTCTCGTTCTACGAGGCGTCCGCGCGGTCGATGTCGCAGTCATGGCACGCCCTCTTCTTCGGCGCCTTCGATCCGGATGCCACCGTCACCCTCGACAAGCTCAGCGGCTTCGCCGTGCCCCAGGCGCTGAGCATCCGCCTGTTCGGCATGTCGATCTCGGCGATCGCCCTGCCGCAGGTCGTCGAGGGCGCGGTGACCGTCGTGGCGTGCGCTGTGCTCGCGCTGCGGTGGGGCGGACGGGGCGCGGGCCTCGTCGCGGCGGCCGCCGCCGCATCGACCCCCATCTTCGTATCGATGTTCGCCCATCCGATGGAGGACGGACTGCTGACGATGGCCCTCGCGGTCGCCCTGGTGTGGTGGCAGCGCGCGATCCTCACCTCGACCTGGTGGCCGCTCGTCCTGTGCGCTCTCTTCATCGGTGTGGGATTCCAGGCCAAGATGATGGCCGCGTGGTTCCTGCTGCCCGCCCTCATCGCCGGCACGCTGGCGGCGACCGAGGGATGGCGTCGCGGCCCGGTGCGCGCCGGGGCGCTCACGTGCGCCGCCGTCGTGGCATCCGTCGCGTGGATCACGATCGTCGCGCTGGTTCCCGCGGGCTCCCGTCCTTACGTGGACGGTTCGACGAACGACGACGTCTTCGCGATGGTGTTCGGGTACAACGGCCTGGATCGCTTCGTGCCGGGGGCCGTTCCCGGCTCGGTCGGCGCCCCGACGTCGGTAGGCGGGCTCGGCGCGACCCTCGCCGCGATCGGACACGCCCTGACCACGCACGCCCCCGCGAGCTCGGGGGGTTCGCCGACGCTCACGAAGCTGCTCGAGTTGCCCCTGGTCACCCAGATCGGGTGGCTGTACCCGGCGGCGCTCGCGGGGATCGCCCTCGGCATCTGGCGTCACCGGCCCCGGCGGGGGCGTCCTCTCGCGCGGGCCTCCGCGACGCGCTCCCCCCTCGTGGTGGTCGCCGCCGTGTGGTTCGCGACGGCCGCGGCCGTGCTCACCCTCGCCCACGTTCCGCACACCGCCTACGTGGCGGCTCTCGGCGTTCCGATGGTGCTGCTCGTCGTCGTCGCGTGGGTCGAGGGGGTGCGGCTGCTCCGTTCCGCGCGAACGAGCGTGCGGCTCGTGCTTCCGGCGGTCGTCGTCGTCCAGTCGATCTGGTGGGCCGTCCTCATCGCCGAAGCCCGCCTCCCCGAGGTGTTGCTCATCCCCGCGGTGGCGGTGGGCGCGGTGGGACTCGCGATCGGCGCCGTCGCCGCCCTGTCGCCGCCGGCCGCACTCCCCCGCGTCCGCTGCGTCGCCCCCGCCGCTCTCGCCGTCGCTCTGCTCTGCCTGCCCATCGCGACGAGTCTGCAGGTCATCGACGACGCCCGTGACGGCAGCGGGGGCGATGCCTACGTCGGCGTCACCGCCCGCGGCGGCCACCCCGACGAGACCTTCACGGTGTCGGCGCCGGCGCCCTGGGGCGGTAGTCCGCAGATGAGTCCCGCCGTCGCGCAGATCGTGCAGGCGGCCCGCGAGCACGGCGGCGGCGCGAACGGCCTGCCCCTCTTCGTGACCGACTCCTGGGCGCTGTCGTCCCAGGTGATCGACGCCACCGGGGCGAGCGTCCTCACCGACGGCGGCTACAGCGGGCACGTCCCGGTCTTCACCACCGAGGAGCTCGACCAGATGGTCCGCAGCGGCCGCGCGCGGCTCTTCGTCGTGGCATCCGGGGCTCCCGAGGGCGATCCGGTGCGACGGGTGGCGACGGGGCCCGGATGCCACGAGGTCGATGACTGGAACTTCAGCCAGGCGAAGGAGGGCGGCGAGGTCGACAAGGTGACCGGTGCGACCCTTTACGCGTGCACATCGGGGTGACGGCCGCCACGGCGCGCGCCGCGCCGCCGGTAGACTTCAGCCAGTGAGCAGCACCCGAACCGAAGCCGCGTACCTGCGCTCGGTGACGGCGTTCAAGAACCCGACGCTCGATCTGCTGCACGGGCGCTTCGCCCCGTTCGTCGTCGCGGTGCTGTCGATCGTGTTCACCCCCGATCGCCCCGCCGTCGCGGTCGCCGACGCCCACGTCGAAGTCGCCGAGGCGATCGACGAACTGCGCGCCGCCGGCATCGACACCGACGACGACCGCCGCATCCCCGCCGGTACCGCGCGCGAGATCTGCCGCGGGTGGGTGCGCGTGGGCTGGCTCGGCCTGCAGATCGAAGACGACGTCGAGGTCTACCGCCTGTCGGCGCACGCCGTCGGCGCCCTCGAGATCGCCGGTCGTGCGGGCGGCGGCCGGGCGCGGGTCTCGCGCTCGCGCGTGCGGACGCTGCTCGACGCCGTCGACCGCCTCGCGCGCGACGCCGAGAGCGATCCCGCGCGGCGCCGAGAGGCCCTGCTCGAGGAACGGGCGGCTCTGGATGCCGAGATCGCGGCGCTCGACGGGGGCGTCGTCGAACCGCTCGACGACGACCACCTGCTCGAAGAGGCCGAGAACGTCATCCACCTCGCGCGCGAACTGCCGGCCGATTTCTCGCGCGTGGCCGAATCTATCGCCGCGATGCAGCGCGACGTCGTGGCCGAACTCCGTCGTGATGTGCGCCCCACCGGCGATGTGCTGCGCGAGTACCTCGAGCGCGGTCGCCAGGTGATGCAGGCGACCCCCGAGGGCCGGGCGTTCCAGGGAGCGCTGCGCCTGATCGGCGACCCCGAGAACATCGACGACCTCACCGACCAGCTGCACGCCGTGCTCACCCAGCCGTTCTCGCGCCTGATGACCCCCGAGCAGCGCGGAGAGCTCGACGCGATCGCCAGGCGCGTCGAGGCCGGCGTGCAGGAGGTGCTCACCGCCCAGCGACGCGCCTCGCACGTCATCACCGCGCAGGTGCGCACGCACGACCCGATCCGCGACCGGCAGGTCGACGATCTGCTGCGCTCGGTCATGGCGGGTCTGCACCGCTGGAGCCAGACCCGCTCCCCCGGTCGCGTCGAACCGGTGCGCACCCTGCCCCTCGCCGACATCGGGCACCTGCGCCGCTCGCTCGGCGACGTGCGTCCTCCCGGGGCGCCGGCGCCGTTGGCATCCGGAGACTCCGACGTCGAGTTCGTCGACGCCGACACGCGCGCGTGGGGCGGCCCGCACTACGCCGAACTCGAGGCGTACGTGGCCACGCTTCCCGGGGGCTTCGACCTCGCGACGGCCTTCGCCGGAGCGGATGCCGAGACCCGGCGCCCGGTCGACCTCGTCGGCCTGCTCGAGATCGTCCACCGCGAGGGCCTGGTCGAGACCGACGACGTCTCGATCGTCGAGGCCGTCCGTCCCGACGGCACCACCCGGCGCTTCGCCTTCGGCGCGGTCATCGCCGCGCCCTCTCGCGTCTCGGACGCGGAACCCCCGACTGCCACAGAAACGGATGCCGATGACTGACATCGACCCGTCCGCCCCTGACACGGACACCCCCGCCTTCATCGCCCCGGTGGCCATGGAGAACGACCCCGACGCGCTGTTCGCGGGCGACCGCGGCACGCTCGACGCCGACGTGCGGCGCGTGCTGGTGCGGATCCTTCAGCGGCGCTTCCTCGTGGCCGACAACTCGCCCGCCGAGTGGAAGCTGCTGCTCGAGCACCAGCAGATGATCGAGTCGCGCCTGAACGACCTCTTCGTGCGCCTCGTCGTCGACCACGCCCGCGGCGTCGCCTACAAGGAGCAGGTGCGCAGCGACGACGTCGACGTGCCGATCCTGTTGAAGGACGAGGCGTACTCGCGCGCCGAGACGCTCGTGCTCGTCTACCTGCGCACGGTGTTCCAGCGCGAGACGACCGCCGGCACGGCATCCGCCCGCGTCGACGTCGAAGAGGTCGAGCAGACCGTGCTCACTTACTTCAGCGAGACCGACGGCACCCGCGCGAGCCAGCAGCGGGCCGTCCGCACCGCGATCGCGCGCCTCGACCGCGAGGGCATCATCGAAGAGGAGTCCGAGGGGCGCTACCGCATCGGGCCGCTCATCGAGATCGTGCTCAGCGCCGAGGTGCTGCGCGATCTGCAGCGGTGGTTGGAGGAGCAGACACGGGATGCCGACACCCCGGCGCCCCTGATCGATGACGCCGAGGCCGTGGCATCCGGAATCCTCGAGGAGGAGCGCGCATGACCATGCTCGAGACGCTGTTCGGGCTCATCCCCGCGGCCTCCCGCGGGCAGCAGTGGGTCGCCGAAGACCTGCAGCTGATCAACTGGGGCGGATACGACGGCACGCACCGCGTGCGCTTCGCGCCGACCGCGACGCTCCTGTGCGGCGGATCGGGCTCGGGCAAGTCCACGCTCATGGACGCGTACGTCGCACTGATGATGCCGCACACGACCCCCTTCAACGGCGCCTCGAACGGCGCGGTCGTGGGTCGCCCGCGCGGCCAGGAGCAGCGCAACATCCTCTCCTACGGCCGCGGCAAGCTCGACGAGTCGCGCACCGACGAGGGCACCAAAGTGCGGGTGCTGCGCGGCGACGGGGTCGACACGTGGACCGCGATCGGCATGACCTGGGCCGACCACGACGGCGCGCGCTTCACGGCGGTGCGGGCCTGGTACTTCCCCGCCGCCGCCCGCACGCTCGACGACGCCGTCAAGGTGCGCGCGACCGTGCACGGGGCGTTCGACCTGCGCCAGCTCGAGCGCGCGGCGCAGAGCCACCTTTCCGACTCGGCCGTGCGGGCGGCGGGCCTCGACACCCTCGCGACCGACCGCGAGTTCTCGGCGCGGCTGCACGCCGTGCTCGGCATCGGCGCGGCGGGAGCGGGCTCGAAGGCGATGAGCCTGCTCGCGCGCATCCAGGCCGGTCAGCAGATCACCACCGTCGACGACCTCTACAAGCGCATGGTGCTCGAAGAGCCCGAGACGCTCGCCGTGGCCGACGCGGTCGTCACGCACTTCGACGGGCTCGAGTCGACGCGCACGCGCATGCTCGAGGCCCGCCAGCAGGTGCGGGCCCTGCAACCGATCCGCGGCATGAAGACGCGCATCGACGACGCCGCCGAGCGCCTGCGCCTGATCGACGCGCTCGGGCGCTTCGGCGACCCCGAGTCGCGCGCCTCGCTCTGGCGCGCGCAGCGACGGGTCGACCTGCTCGAAGCGGTCGAGGCCGAGCTGCGCGACCGCACGCACGCCACCGACGCGCTCGTGCGCGAACGCCAGGCCCTCGCCGACGCGGCAGAGGCCGAACGCGAGGCACTGGGCGACGTGCTGCGCGCGGCGGGCGGCGACCGGCTCGACGCGGCGCAGCGCGAACTGCGGACCCTCGAGCGGCGCCTCGCGGGCATGCAGCGCGACCGCGAACGGTTCGAAGCGGCCCTCGCCGTGCTCTCGGTCGAGGTCGCCACCGAGAAGCAGTTCACCGCGCTCGTCGCCGAAGCGCGGCGCACCCTCGCCGACACGGGTGCCAAGAGCGCGGTGCGCGACGCCTTCGTCGCTGCCAGCAGCCGGCACACCGACCTGCGCCAGCAGCTCGCCGCCCTCGAGGTCGAGCACCGACGCACGCAGACCCGCGACGACAACATCCCCCCGCGCCTGCACGAGGCGCGCGAGGCGCTGGCCGAGGCCGCGGGGCTCACCGCCGCCGAGCTGCCCTTCGTCGCCGAGCTCGTCGACGTGCGCACCGAATTCGAACCGTGGCGCGGGGCGTTCACCCTTGCGCTGGGCGGATTCGCGACGACGCTGCTCGTCGATGCCGCGCACCTCTCTGCGTTCCGCGCCGCGATCGACAGCGTGCGACTCTCGGAGCGCCTCCGATTCGAGGGTGTTCCTACCGACCTTCCCGAGCGCGGGGCGCTGGACCCGGCGACCCTGCCCGGGCGCCTGGAGTTCCGTTCCTCGCCCTTCACCGGCTGGCTGCAGGACCGCCTCGAGCAGCAGTTCGCGTTCGTCTGCGTGGATGCCGCGTCGGAGCTCTCACAGCACCGCATGGCGCTCACGATCTCGGGCCAGACGAGTCAGGGCGCCCGCGGCGCCCACGGCGGCTCGGCGCGGCAGAGCATCCTCGGTTTCTCGTCCCGCGTGCGCCTCACCGAGCTCGGCGAGCAGATCGTCACCGTCCGGCGCGACCTCACCGCCGCCAAGGCCGCGGTCGACGAGGCCGCCGCCGCCCTCGACGCCTTCGACGACCGGCGCGGCGCCCTCGAGAAGATCGCGGACCTGTCGTGGGACCAGGTCGACGTGGCATCCGTCGAACGCGATCTCGACCGCTGGAACGAGACCGTCGTCGAGGTCACCGCGGGAAACCCCCGCATCGCCGAGCTGCAGGAGCAGATCTCGGGCGCGAAGGCCCGCGTCGCGCGCCTGCGCGAGGAGATCGGCGGAGCCAAGACCGAGCAGCAGACCCTCGCCGCCCGCTGGGCCGAGATCACCGACGACGTGGATGCCGCTCAGATCCTGCTCGAACGGGCCGAGGACCGCGAGATGACGCTCACCCCCGACGAGGTCGCGTACCTCGACGGGCTGTTCGTGGCGCCCTCCGGCGATGACGTCTCGCCCTCGCAGCGGCTCGCGCGGTTCGACGCCGCCCTCGAGTCGGCGTCGAAGCGTCTGCTCGAGGAACAGCGTGCGACCCAGGAGACGTGGAGCGACCAGCGCGAGAGCCTGCGCCGCACGATGACCGCGTTCACCGACCGGTGGCCGAGCCCCAACCTGCTCGCCGACCCCGATGAGGCGCTCGGCGACTTCGAGCGGATCCTCAGCGAGCTCGAGGCCAGCGGCCTGCACGAACTCGAAGCGGAATGGCGCGACTCGCTGCTGCGCCTGTCGGGCAACGACCTCACGAGCCTCGACTCGGCGCTCACGCGCGCCCTGCGCGAGATCCGCGAGCGCATCGCCCCGATCAACGACATCATGCAGGACCTGCCGTTCTACGACGACGACCACCGCCTCCAGATCGTTCCGCGCGAGAGCCAGTCGGAGGTGCGCAAGCGCTTCCGCCGCGAGCTGCGCGACGTTCGCGCGGCGATCGACGCGGCCTCGACAGACGAGGAGCGCGAGGGCGTGTACGGGCGCATGGCGCGGTTGATCAACCGCATCCGCCCCACCGCCCCCGACTTCGCCGACCTCGTCGACGTGCGCAACCACGTGCGGGTCAGCGCCGAGCGCTTCCGCGCCGACACGGGCGAGCACGTGGCGCTCTACGACCACATCGGCGAGAAGTCGGGCGGCGAATCGCAGGAGCTCATCGCCTTCATCGTGGGTGCGGCCCTGCGCTACCAGCTCGGGGACGCCGGATCGGAGCGCCCGCGCTACGCCCCCGTCTTCCTCGACGAGGCGCTCATCAAGGCCGACGCGCACTTCACCAAGCGCGCGATCGGCGCCTGGCGCGGCCTCGGCTTCCAGCTCGTCATCGGTGCACCGAACGACAAGTACAGCGCGATCGAGCCGCACGTCGACGTCGAGTACGACATCCTCAAGGACACCCGCGGGCGCTCGTGGGCGAAGGCGAAGGTGGGCGTTCCGGGCTGATCCGTCGAGCACCCTCAACGGGTTACGCAACCTCCGTCGTCACGGGGGTGTCCCCGGCTGAGGATGTGCGGATCACGGCGGTTATGAGGCGTGCTCAGCCCTCACGAGCGCGGAGCGCGTCGTCGACGCCGCGCAAAGCGACGGTTCCGGGACCCTGGAGGGTGGCGCGAGCTGAGGGCACCTCGCGGAAATATCGCACCACGGTGGCGACCTGATTCGGATCGGATCCGAGCGCGAGCATGGGCGCCTCGACTCGCGGACCGGAACCGTCGGCGATGAGATGCAGTTTCGCGACAGGGCCGGCCCCGACCCCCACCTCGGCGAGTTCGTGCCATGCCCAGTCGACCCGACCACGACCGCGGATACCCCTGAGCCCCTCGGCCGTCACGTGCAAGCCCGCCGGCTCACGCAGACGCACCGCATTCATCACGATCACGCCGACGCCGAGCAGTCCGAGGGCATACGGCGCGCGCGTGAGCAGGAACGACGGCATCGTCGGCAGGTCCGCGATGTCGACCACGATCTGCGCGACCGCGGGTAGCAGCAGCAGGCCGCCGAGCACGAACGGCACCGCGGTCGCGGCCGGCGCCGGACGGAACCAGATCCCGGATGCCGACTGGTCGATGCGTAGGAGGCGTTCCTGGATCGTGCCGAAAAGCACGTGCAGGCAGGCCGCGGCCCCGAGGATGGTGAGGGTCAGCGCTCCCATCACCAAGCGCAGCCCGAGTCGGTCATCGGCCACGGCCATGAGCACGGGCAGCACGGCGAACAGAACTATGACGGCGACGAGCCAGGTGGGGCGCCGGCCGTTCGGGAAGACGGGAATCCGCGGGTCGGGGGACGGAAGTCGGGGAGACGTCGTGCTGATGGCCACAGTCAGTTCACTCCTTGATTCGGCTGCGATCGGGGGGACGGAGGAACATATCCTTCCAACCGCGGCTGACGCCCGGTGAAGAAGTCGTCGACGGTTTCGCGTGAGTCGAGGGGGACCGCGGCCTCCCACAGCCACCTTGCTCCGGCTCCGATGGCTAGGCCGCCGATGACCGTCCCGCCGATGACCCACCCGACCGGATTACTTCCGAGGGCGGCTGCCGCAGCCCCACCGGCCGCCGCACCTCCCGCACCGCCGGCCATGCCTCCCGCGATCTCCGCGACGCCGGAGCTGAGCGAACCGCCCTCTGCGACATCCGCGGCGAGGGAGACTACGTCGATCACGTTGCCGGCGATGGGGAGCACGCGGGTCACGCGCGACACACGGCCGATCTGCTCCGCCAGCTCCTCCACCCCCGCTCGCATTCCGTGAGGGTCCGCCGCCTCGGCCGCCGCCCGCAGTGCCGGGTTACCGGACCGGAGCTGGTCGCGGAAGGTTTCCGCCGCGGACTGGAGAGAATCGTGGTCTTTGCGCCAGGTGCTCAGCGTCTGATCGTAGAAGCTCTCGTACCCGTCGAGCACGGATGTCGCGAGGGATTCGTTGCCCTTGGCCGCGATGGCCGACACCGTGCCGGAGAGCTTCTGCAAGCCCTCGACACGAGCGATGAGCGGAGCCATGTGTTCCCCGACCCACGCGTCGAGTTCGCCGGTCATCGTGCCGATCTGCGCGCCGAGGTCGTTGTAGCTCGCGATCAGCGAGACGTACTGGTCATACGCCTCGAGGTCGGCGTCCGGCGCGCCGGGACCCGGGCAGTACGACAGGGACGTCGTCGGCGGCAGCACGGTCGTTCCAACGACGTCGAGGCCGACGGCATCCGCTTGAATGCGGAGCGTGGCGACGTCTTCTTGCGCGCGCTCTAGTCGAGCGGAGTATGCGCGGAACACCTCTGCCGCATCGCTGAGGTAGCTTGACACCCCATCCGCTCGGTTGCGGATGTCGCCGACCACCGACCTCCACGCGGTTCCCGCTTCGCCCGTCCAGTAGTTGTTCGAGTCACCCCAGAGGTAGGTCAGCTCGAGGTCGGCGCCCGTGTACGCCTCTTTCACGCGCTCGAGCCACTCCGCGACGGCGCGCACGCTCGCCGGGTCGCCGGGAATCCTCGCGTCGATCGGCATCAGTCCGCGAGCCCCTCTTCGAGTCGTGAGATCTCGCTCTGCATTTGATCCTCCGTCGCCTGCACGTCGTCGAGCACGCTCTCCGTCACCGCACCGACGAGGCGCACCGCCCCGGCGTACTCATTTGCCGCCTCCGCCGCAGCGCCGGCGATAAAGCCGATGAGCGCGGAAGCGGCCCCGCCGTCGGCCGCGGGCGGAAGGGAGGCCAGCGCCGCGTCGAGACGGTCGACTTCGTCGACGACGAGACCCATCCGCCGCACCATGTTGTCGCGGTCGACGTAGATCGCGTCACTCATCCGAGTCGCCCTCCCCGACGTGACTGAGGGGGTATGTCGAGGTCGAATGCGACGACGTCGAAGGGCTGCATCTGCCGAATGCGATCGAGCTCCGAGGTCATCAGCAGCATCCACGGTTGTTCGCGCCCGCATGCGTCTGCGAGCCTGTCCAGCGCCGTGTACGCGAGCAACCCGCGCCGACCGTCGACGAGCTTCTGAACGACAGCCAGTTGGCCGCGCCCCTCGGGATCACTCACCAGGGGCAGGTAAAGGGCGGGCGGCACGATGACCTCCCGCCGCATCGTGTCTCCCCTGTTTCCGCCGAGCGACATCAAAGATCCCCCATCTCCGAACCGTCCGGACAGTTTAGTGCGGGCAAGAGATCGGGAATGTCCGCGACCCTCTCTACGCTGTGCTCAGGGGCACGGCGGAAGGCGGCAGGCATGCAAGGACTCGAGATCACGGTTCTGCTGGGAGTGGCGATGCTCGTGGGCACCGTCCTGGCTCCCCGGCTGCGCGTCGCGACACCGCTGGTGCTGCTCGTCATCGGCCTCGCTCTCGGCTTCATCCCCGAGCTGCGCCAGATCGAACTGCCGCCCGAGACGGTGCTGCTGCTGTTCCTCCCCGTCATGCTGTTCCGCGAGGCGTGGACGACGTCGCTGCGGTCGGTGCGCCGCTCGCTGCGCTACATCATCCCGATGAGCACGCTGCTCGTGGTGGCATCCGCCTTCGCCGTCGCGGGCGTCGCGACGCTGATGGGCGTGCCGTGGGAGGCCGCTCTCGTGCTGGGCGCCGCGGTCGCCCCGCCCGACGCCACGGCCGTCGCCGCCCTCGGCCGCCTGCTGCCCGCCAAGACCTTCATGAAGCTCAAGGCCGAGAGCCTGACGAACGACGGCACCGCCCTCGTGCTCTACGCGATCGCCGTGGCTCTGCTGCTCGGCGACCAGATCACCCCGCTGCAGATCACCGGCATGGTGCTGCTGTCGTACCTCGGTGGAGCCGCCGCGGGCATCGCCGTGGCGGCCGCCGCGTTCTTCGCCCTGCGGCGCATGCAGTCCACCCTGACGATCAACCTGACGATGGTTCTGGTGCCGTTCGTGTCGTTCCTGATCGCCGAGCTCATCGACGCCTCGGGCGTGCTCGCCGTCGTGTTCGCGGGCCTCATCATGGCGTGGGTGTCGCCGCGCATCACGACGGCGATGTCGAGAAGGGCGGCGGATGCCACGTGGCCCTTCGGCGTCTACCTCCTCAACGGCGCCCTCTTCGTGCTGATCGGGCTCGAGGTGCAGCTCGTGCTGCACGAGATCTCGGGGTCGGAGATCGGCATCCTGCTGCTCGTCACCGTGGCCGCGTGGATCGCCCTGTTCGTCGTCCGGTACCTGTTCCAGTGGATGTTCTCGCCGTTCTCGCGGCCCGCCGCGGGATCGTCGCGGTCGCTGCGGCATCGATCGCGCATCGTCAGCACCGTCGCCGGTTTCCGCGGAGCCGTGTCGCTCGCCATCGCCCTGTCGGTGCCGGTCACCACGGCTGCGGGCGACCCGGTGGCCGGACGCGACGCCATCGTCTTCGTCACGGCGGGTGTCATCGTGCTCACCCTGCTCGTGCAGGGGCCGCTGCTGCCGGCGGTCATCAAGTGGGCGAAACTCCCCACCGACGACGCCGCGATCGAAGAGTACGAGTTGGCGGAGCGCGCGATCTCGGGCGCCGCCCTGGCGGCCCTCGACGATCTCGCGGCCGAGCACGGCATCAGCGACCGGGTGCGCGACCGCGCGCGCCGCGAGGGCTACGAACGGCTCGAACTCGCCAACGCCCGGGCGGTGGCACGGCAGCGCGCGATCGAGGAGCGCGACCTCGCCGAGCTCGACGCCTCGTTCGACGACGCCTCGTCGACCGGTCCCGTCCCTCCGGACGGACCCGACCTCGATCAGCGCCGCACCGAAAGCGCGCCACAGGGCACGGACGACGACGGCACCGCCTTCACCGGCCCCCTCCAGATGATCGCGGTCAGTGACGACATCGACGTCACGCAGCGTTCTCCGCTGCTGCGACACAAAGAGGCGCAGCGACTGCGTCTCGCCGTCCTCGAACGCAAACGCGAGGTCTTGCTCCGCCTGCGCCGCGAGGGCACGATCGACGACCTCATCGCGCGGAAGATCCTCGCGGGCCTCGACCTCGAAGAAATCCGCGCGCGCGGTATCGAGAAGGCGAGCGACTAGCCGCGGCGGGGCGGTCCGAGCCCCACTCCCGCCACCCGGCGGCCTCCTCCCGGCTTTCTCCCGCCGCCCGGCGGGGACGCGCACCGGGAGCCGCGCCGCATGATCGAAGCGGACGCGACGCGGCGTCCCCGACGAAGGAGTCACCGTGACCGTTTCCGGCATCCTGCCCCGCCCGCCCTTCGACCCCGAGCTCGGCCCCATGCTCGAGGTGATCGGCCAGATGGTTCCGCCCACCCTGACCGCCGAGATGCTCCCCGCGCTGCGCGGCGGAACGTTGCCCGGCCTGCCCACGCCCGCCGAGATCCTCGAGTCCGCGCAGCTGCAGTCCCGCGACGTCACGATCGCGGGCTACGAGGGCGCCGAGATCGTCGTCTCGGTCATCGAGGCGAAGGGGCGCACCGGCACCGGACCCGGCATCTTCCACACCCACGGCGGCGGAATGATCATGGGCGACAGGTTCACGGCCGTCGAAGCGTTCGCGGAGTGGATCCACCGGTACAACGCCGTGGTCGTCACCGTCGAGTACCGCCTCGCTCCCGAGTTCCCCGACCCGTACCCCGTCGAGGACTGCTACGCGGGGCTCGTGTGGACGGCCGAGAACGCCGAACAGCTCGGGATCGAGCACGAGCGTCTCCTCATCGCCGGCGGCAGCGCCGGCGGCGGTCTCGCCGCGGGTGTCGCCCTGCTCGCCCGCGACCGGCGGGGACCCCACCTCCTCGGGCAGATGCTGATGTACCCGATGCTCGACGACCGCGATGCGACCGTGTCGACGCACCAGATCGACGGCGTCGGCGTGTGGGACCGCGGCAGCAACCTGCTGGGCTGGAACGCGCTCCTCGGTGAACGCCGCGGCACCGACGACGTCTCGATCTACGCCGCGCCCGCGCGGGCCACCGACCTGTCGAACCTGCCCCCGGCGTTCATCGACTGCGGGAGCGCGGAGGTGTTCCGCGACGAGGACGTCGCGTACGCCTCGGCCATCTGGGCGGCCGGTGGACAGGCCGAGCTGCACGTCTGGCCCGGAGCGTTCCACGCCTTCGAGGGATTCGCCCCGCAGGCCGCCCTCTCGCACGACGCCGTCGAGGCGCGCGACCGGTGGATCCGACGGATCCTCGGGTGACGGGCGGTTCTAGGCTGGGCGCGACGAGGGAGTGACCCATGCAAGAGCTCGCGGGACGACTGAAGGTGCTCGACCCCGCCGCGAGCGAGTCGGTGAAGATCATCGGATACTTCGACTCGCTCGTGGCCGGGGGCGCGGGAGTCGAGTCGGTCGTGCGAGCCGCGGCGATCCTGAGCGGGGTCCCCGCCGGCGCGCGGGTGCGCGGGCGGCTCATCGGCGTCGACGCCGACGGTGCGCGCACGGCACCTCGAGAGCCCGAGGGAGCGGATGCCGCCGACGCGCCGCGCGTGTGGCTCGAACGCCCCGACGGCGCAGGCCTGAACGACGCCATGATCGTCGACCGCGCGCAGGTCGCCCTCTCGATCATCGTCGCGCGCGCCGACCCGACGATGAGCGCGGTCGAACGCGTGATCGACGCGACGACCTCACGGGTGGATCGCGAGGCCGCCGCCCATCGCCTGCGCCTGAGCGGAGCGGTGCGCGTGGTGGCGGCCCCGCCCACCTCCCCCCACGCACTCACGGCATCCACCGTCCTGGCGACGAACGAGGGAGCGGTGTGGATCGGCCTCGGCGACGTCGTGCCCGCGGACGGACCCGTCGGAACGAGCGTCGCGAGCGACCTCGACGATCTCCCCCGCGCCTGCGCCGACGCCCGTCTCGCGCTGCGCCTCGCCGACGACCGACACCGGGTGATGGATGCCGCCGACCTCGGCGTGCTGATCCTGCTGGCGCGATCGTTCGAGGCGTCGGCCCCGCGGCATCCCGATGTCGAGGCTCTCGACGCTCTCGACGCCCGTGCTGTCGAAGCCCTCGACGTGGTCATCGACAGCGAGAGCATCCGAGCG
Organism: Microbacterium testaceum StLB037; assembly: GCF_900104345.1. Classification (GTDB taxonomy): domain Bacteria; phylum Actinomycetota; class Actinomycetes; order Actinomycetales; family Microbacteriaceae; genus Microbacterium; species Microbacterium testaceum_A. The sequence continues at coordinate 548,599 of NZ_FNJN01000001.1, read as the reverse complement.
GCGGCGACACGTCTGTCGATGCACCACAGCAGCCTGCAGTCGCGCCAAGAGACGTGGACGCGTCAGCTCGGGTACGACCCGCTGAGCCCCCGTGGGCGTGCCCGGTTCATCGCCGCGCGGATGCTGCAGCGGCTGAGCTGAGGCTTCGCCGGATCCGCGCGAGACGGGCGGGCCGACGGCGACGACTCTCGATCGCAGTGCGCCAGGCGGACCGGGCACGCGGGGTCCGCGGCTGTCGTTCGGGGCGCCGCGCGTCCCGGCTCTGCGCGAAACCCCGCAATCGCCAGCGGAAGCATTCCGCTGAATCGATCGGCGACGGATAATGAGGGTTCCCGGACGCAAGGACGCTCCCCCGTGATCAAAGAGCCCCGCAGCGAGTTCGTGGGCCGCCGCCGCGAGCTCGACGATCTCTCCGGCGCGCTCTCGCGCAATCGCCTCGTGACCCTGACCGGAGTCGGCGGGGTCGGCAAGACGCGACTGGCGGCGCGCGCCGTCAACGCGCACGCCTCTCGAATGTCGATGAGCGTGGTGTTCGTCGCCCTCGACCGGGTGAGCGACCCGCGGCGCGTGGCCGACGCGATCGCTCAGGCGCTGCCCTATGGAGAGCTGTCGACGCGCGAGCCGGTGGAGTTCATCGTCGATGTGCTCGCCGACGATCGCACTCTTCTGCTGCTCGACAACTGCGAGCACCTCATCGACGCCGTCGCCTCGCTCGTGGATGAGCTGCTCGACGCCCTTCCGCAGGTGACGATCGTGGCGACCAGTCGGCGGCGCCTCGATGTCGACGGCGAGCAGGTGTTCCCCGTGCCGCCCTTGGCCACCGACGACACGGACGGCGAACCCGCCGAGGCGGTCGCCCTGCTCCTTGCTCGCGCGCGTGCCGCGGACGCCGGATTCTCGCCCTCGAGCGAGGACCGGGCCGTGGCCGCGCACCTGTGCCGCGCGCTCGACGGTCTTCCGCTCGCGATCGAACTGGCCGCGGGGCGTCTGCGCACCCTCTCGATCGCCGAGTTGGCCCGGCGGATCTCGCAGCGCTTCACGCTGCTGCGCACCGGCGGCCGCGCCCCTGTGTCGCGCCAGCGGACGCTGCGCGCGATGGTCGACTGGAGCCACGAGCTGTGCACACCCGCCGAGCGAGCGCTGTGGGCCGCCCTGAGCGTCTTCTCGGGTTCCTTCGACCTGCCGGCCGCGGTCGCGGTCGCGGGCGGAGACGAGGCGACGACCGTGGACACCCTCGACGCGCTCATCGACCAGTCCCTCGTCGAAGCGGACCGCGAATCGGGCCGCTACCGGCTGCTCGAGACGATTCGCGGGTACGGGCGCGATCGAGCCGAAGAATCGGGTGAGCAGGTGCTCCACGTCCGTCGACACCTCGACCACTACCGCGGCCTCGCGCGGCTGGCGCGCACGCACTGGTACGGCCCGGCGCAGCGGCTGATCCTCGCGGGGCAGCGCGCCGACCGGGCGGAGATGGATGCCGCTCTGCGCACGGCCGTGACCCTCGACGCCGATACGGCGCTCGGGCTCTTCACCGACCTCCGTTACCACTGGGGCGTCGGCGGTTTCCTCCCCGAGGGACGACGGTGGGCCCGGCGCGTGCTGGCCCTGCCCGACGCCTCCCCCGCCGCTCGGGCGCCGGCGCTGCTCGTGGCCGCGTGGTTGAGCGTGTTGCAGGGCGCCCTGGCCGAAACGCAGGCGTTGCTCGACGACGCCTGGGCGTTGCGCGACGAGCTCCCGGCCGCCGAAAGGGGTCTGCACGAGGTGGAGTGGCGGCGGTGCAGCGGAAGCCGCGCGCTGTTCGCCGGCGAAGGCGAGCGGGCGGTCGCCGGATTCACGCACTCGATCCGACTCGCGCACGATCTGGGGCATCCCGAAGAGGCGCTCCTCGCGCAGTTCCAACTCACGGTGGCCCTTCTGCAGCTGCAGAGACCGGATGCCGAGACCCCGGCGCGCGAGGGACTGCGGCACGCCGAGGCCATCGGCGAGAGATGGCTGAGATCTCTGTCGGTGTGGGCGATCGCCCTGGCGCTCTACGCCGCCGGGGATCTCGACGACGCCGAGGCGCACGCCCGTGCGGCGCTCGAGATGGAGCAGGGCATCGACGATCCCGTGGGCGACTGCCTCGTGCTCGAACTGTTGAGCTGGATCGACGCCGCGCGCGCACCGAGCGAGCGCACGGCCGTGCTGCTGGGAGCCGCACGAAGCTGGTGGCGCCGGATCGACTCCGGGATCGACGTGCACGGTCCGCACATGCTCGCCGAGCACGATCGCTGCGTGGCGACCGTCCGTCAGCGGCTCGGCGACGAGGCGTTCCGGCGCCTGTCGGCCGTGGGTGAACGCCTCACACCGACCGAGGCGGCGATGTTCGCGGGCGCACCCGGGCGCCCCGCGGCGGGGCTCAGCGCTCGAGAGAGCGAGGTGGCCGCCGGCATCCACGAGGGGCTCAGCAACCGCGAGATCGCCGAGCGCCTCGTGCTGTCGGTGCGCACGATCGACACGCACGTGCAGCGGATCCTCGCCAAGCTCGGGTTCACCTCGCGCGCGCAGATCGCGGCCTGGTTCCAGTCGACGCTCGCGAGCGTTCGGTAGTCCTACGGATACCGCTGCTCCGTCCGGCGTTCGACACTGATCGCGGCGACACCGAGGTCGCCCCCGTCCGAGGAGAGTCCGCATGACCCCTTCCCCTCCCCGTCTGCTTCTCGTCCACGGCGCCTGGGCCGGCCCGTGGGTGTTCGACCGGCTGGGCGCCGAGCTGCGCGCGCGGGGCTTCTCTGTCGACACCGTGGCCCTGCCGACGATCGGCAGCACGGTCGACATGTACGCCGATGCCGCGGCGATCACCGAGAAGCTCGACGCCGCAGACGGCCCCGTGACGTTGATCGCCCACTCCTACGGCGGGATCCCCGCGACCCAGGCCGGTGACCACCCGGCGGTCGAGCGTCTCGTGTACATCGCCGCGTTCGCTCTCGACGAGGGCGAGACGCTCCAGCAGGCGGTGGGCGGCGGCATCCCGGAGTTCTGGGGGATCGCCGACGGCAAGGTCTCGATGGGGCGCTCCCGCGAGGAGCGCATCGCGATGATCACCGCCGACCTGCCGGCCGGGGTGCCCCCTGAGCTCGCGGAAGAGATCGCCGACACGTTCCACCCGCAGTCGCTCGGCGCGTTCACCTCGCCCGTGACCCGCGTCGCGTGGAAGGCGAAGCCGACGACCTATGTGCTCACTCAGCGCGACGAGCTGGTGCCTCCCGCGTTCCAGGAGCACCTCGTCTCGCGTTCCGGTGCCGACGTGGTGCGCGTCGACACCGGGCACACCCCGTTCGAGGACGACCCGGCGTGGTTCGCCGGGGTCCTCGCCGACGCCCTCGCCCCGACGGAGGTGGCGAAGTGAGCGTCACGACGCTGACCGTCGGTCGACTGTTCATCGGCGGGGAGTGGACGGATGCCGCGGACGGCGGCCGCATGGACGTCATCGCCCCGTCCACCGGCGAGAAGATCGCCGACGTGGCTCGCGCGGGTGTCGCCGACGTCGACGCCGCGGTGGCCGCGGCCCGCCGGGCGTTCGATGAGGGCCCGTGGCCGCGTTTGTCGAGCCGCGAGCGTGCCCGCGTGCTGCAACGCGCCTACGCGCTGATGCGCGAGCGCGCCGAAGAACTCGCGCAGCTCGAGAGCCTCGACGTCGGCAAGCCCATCACCTTCGCGCGGGTGGTGGATGTGAACAACGCCGCTGAGCTCTACGAGTACTACGCGGCCCTCGGCCACCGCCTCGACGGCGAGGTCCGCGAGATCACGGCCGCGGCCCACGCGTACGTGCGCCCCGAGCCGCTGGGGGTGGTCGCGGCGATCACGCCGTTCAACTTCCCCCTCATCCTGTCGAGCACGAAGATCGCCCCGGCCCTCGCGGCGGGCAACACCGTGGTGCACAAGCCCGCGAGCGACACCCCGTTGAGCGCTCTGCTGATGGCCGAGATCCTGCGCGACGCCGGAGTGCCCGAAGGCGTCTTCAATGTCGTCACGGGCCCGGGATCGACCCTCGGCGATCACCTCGTGGCTCACCCCGACGTCGACAAGGTCGCCTTCACCGGGTCGACCGAGATCGGAGCCCACGCGGCGGGGCTCGCCGGCCGCAGCCTCACCCCCTTCACCGCGGAGCTCGGCGGCAACGCGGCCAACATCCTCTTCGCGGATGCCGACCTGGATCGCGCCATCCACACGGTGATCTCCGCGTTCGTCTTCAACGCCGGCCAGTTCTGCATGGCCGGTCCCCGCCTGCTCGTCGAGCGTCCCCTGTACGGCGTGGTACTCGGCATCCTGAAAGACGTCGTCCCTCGAGTGCCGTTCGGTGACATCGCGGATCCTGCGACGGTGATCGGCCCGCTCGCGAGCCGAACGCAGCTCGACAAGGTCTCGGCGTTGGTCGAGCGGGCTCGGGCCGCCGGGGCGCGGGTCGTGACCGGAGGCCACGCGGTCGAGCGCGACGGGGGCTTCTTCTACGCTCCCACCGTGATCGCCGACGTGGCCCCCGACGCCGAGGTCGTCGTCGACGAGGTCTTCGGTCCCGTGCTCACCGTGCAGCCGTTCGACACCGAAGACGAGGCCGTCGCCCTCGCCAACGGCACTCCCTACGGCCTGGCCAGCGGCATCCAGACCGCCGATCTCGCGCGGGCGCACCGCGTGGCCGCGCGACTGAGGGCGGGCATCACGTGGATCAACGGGTGGGCGGTGCTCGATCCCTCGGTGCCGTTCGGCGGGGTCAAGGCGTCGGGCTGGGGACGAGAGGGCGGGCCCGAGGCGCTGCAGTCGTACCAGAAGGCCCACTCGATCGTCTTCGACCTGGGCGGTGCCGCATGACCGCGGGGCGCGCGGCTGTCGTCGAGGCCGACGGCCGGATCGTCGTCTCCGACGTCGAGTACGCCGATCCGGGCCCGGGCGAGGTGCTCGTGCGACTGACCGCGACCGGTCTGTGCCACACCGATATCGGGGTGCTGGCCGGCGGCATCCCGTTTCCCACTCCGGGGATCATCGGTCACGAGGGTGCCGGGCGGGTCGAGAAGGTCGGCGCGAACGTCCGCGGGATCAGCCCCGGGGATGCCGTACTCCTGAGCTTCACCTCGTGCGGCGCGTGCGCGGCCTGTGTGTCCGTACATCCCGCGTACTGCGAGACCTGGTTGCCCCGAAATCTGCTCGGGGGGCTGAGAGCCGACGGCTCGGGCGGGATCAGCCGCGACGGGGAGCCCGTGGCCGGGCACTTCTTCGGGCAGTCGTCGTTCGGCACGCACGCGATCGCCGACGAGCGCTCCGTCGTGCGCGTGGCCGGCGACGCCGATCTCACCGTGCTCGCTCCTCTCGGCTGCGGGGTGCTGACCGGCTTCGGTTCGATGTGGAACGTGCTCGATCCGGGGCCGACCGACATCGTCGCGGTCTACGGCGCCGGGGCGGTGGGGCTCTCGGCCGTGATCGCGGCATCGCTGCGCGAACCGGTCCAGTTGATCGCCGTGGATCGCGTCGCGAGCCGTCTCGACCTGGCGCTCGAACTCGGAGCGACAGCCGTCGTCGACGCCTCGAGCGAAGACGTGGTCGCGCGCCTCGCCGAGCTGACCGGGGGCCGTGGCGTGTCGCTGGGTTTCGACACCACCGGACACCCGGGCGTCGCCCGGACGGCGCTCGATGCCGCGGCCGTGCGCGGCACGGTCCTCGTGTGCGGGGCGCCACCGCCCGGAACCGAGATCGGCGTCGACATCCAGGGCATCTTGACCGGCAAGATCCTCCGCGGCGTCACGATGGGCGACGCGGACCCGCGCGACCTCGTTCCGCAACTCGTCGCTCTGCACGCCGCAGGGCGCCTGCCGCTCGAGAAGCTCGAGAAGCGTTACGCGTTGGACGACATCGAAAGCGCGGTCGCCGACATGCACGCCGGCACGACGGTGAAGCCGGTGATCGTGTCCTGAGCGCGGGTCACACCGCAGGCGACCTCGCAGAACGGGCTGAAAACTCCCCCGGGTCGGTCAGGCGACAGGCTCGTTCAGCGCTTCTTCCACGCGTCGAAGCGCCACCTTGCCTCCCTGCGTCAGAAGGTTCCGCTCCTCGGGGTGGTCTCGGAAGAAGCGCAGCACCACGGCGACATCGTTCGGGTCCGCTCCGAGGTACAGAATCGAGGCGAGGATCGGGGGCGAGCCGTTCGCGTCCGTGATCGACAGCTTCGCGGAAGGCGCGGCGACGACAGCGATGTCTGCGATGTCCTCCCACATCAGGTGGGCGTCTCCCGCACCGCGGATGCCGTGGATGCCCAGTTCCGTCAGTTCGAGCCCCGCGGGCAGCCGAGCCGACCAGAGCATGCGTCCGAGCGTCACCAGGCCGATCACTGCGATGACGCTCGTGCCGACGACGATCGACCATGACGCGCTTCCGGCCAGACCGTTGATGAGCCCGTAGACCATCGCCGCGGCCGGAGCGAGGGTGGACGCGGCAGCCGCCACCATCCAGCCGCCGCGCGAAGCGCGCGGTTCGAACCAGAGCGACGGCGAGGAGGTGTCGATCAGGAGACGACGTTCCTTGAGGTATCTCAGTTGCATGGCGACCCCGGTCACGGCAACGACGATCATCAGGCTGATCGCGGCTATGACGAGCTGCACACCCGGTATCCCCAACACCGCCGCGAAGAAAGCGCAGACGGCGGCAGCGATGTAGGCGCCCGAGAATGCAGAACTCGCCTTTCCCTGTCGCACGTTCAGAGATACGCGCGTTCGCACGTCGGCAGGAAGTTTCAACGTGGTGGCAGTGAGCGGCATAGGTGTGGCGATTCCCGTCTGGATAGGAAGAGCCCGCGTCGGGCTCAGCCTTTTGCGTCCTGCCGCGCGCGGAGGACATCGTTGGCGCGGCGGACGGCCTCCGCGCCTCCCTCGGCGAGAAGAGGTCGTTCGGTCGGATTGTCCTTGTAGAACCGCAGGAGGGCGGCCGCGCGCTGTGGGTCCGATCCGAGCATGAGAAAAGGTACGGCGAAAACGGGAGATCCCTCGGCGTGCGCCAGACCCAGGCGGGCGACGCGCCCCGGTTCAACGGTGATCTCGCCGACCTCGTCCCATCGCCAGTGCACGGGACCCACGCCACGGATGCCGTGGATACCAGACGGGGTCATTTCGATCCCCGGTGCACGCCGCAGGCGCCACAGCATCACGACGAGACCGCCTGCGGCCAGCGCGGCGAGGAGGTAAGGGCCACGCCGCACCAAAACGGACGGCATTGTCTCGAGCCCCAGGATGTCGGTGGCGCCCTGGGCCACAGCGGGAAGAAAGAGGACGAGGAGAAGAACCACGACCGCGACGGAAGGCGATGCAGGCGGCCGCAGCCACAACGAGTGAGATGAGTCGTGAAACCGCACCACGCCCGTCGTCATCGTTCGGGAACGCACGATAGCGACGACCGCAGCTGCGCAGACCACGATCACGAGCGACGCCATCACGAGGCGCAGTCCGAGCCGGTCGTCGGCAGCGGTGATCACCGCCGGGGGGACCGCGAACAGGAGGATGATCGGCGCGAACCGCCCAGGAGGACGACCGTCTCGTAAGAGCGAAACGGGCTCAACTCCCGGATCTTCAAGACGTGGGTGCGTTGTGACGAGGCCCATTCTGGGTTCCCCTAAGCCGTGTACGCCGGCAGGCCGCGCCGCCCGATCCGCTTCACGCCATCTTCGAACTGAACCATCCGAACGCCCCCATTCGTGTGTGGCGATCACCGTATCAGGACCCACGGACACGGAAGACCGGTCACCCCACCCTGAGGCCCACTCAGTCTTCCAGTAAGGTAACCCTTGCCTAACCCAGAGCCGCGGCATCCCCTTCCGAAAGGACATCTCGCCATGCCCTCGCGCCCCTCTTCCCGCCTCGCCCTCGCCGCCTTCGCCGGACTCGCCCTCGTGCTCTCCGGGTGCGCGAGTGGCGCGGCATCCCCCTCCGATTCCCCCGACACCGCGACGCACGAGGTCACGCACGCCCGCGGCACCACCACGGTGACCGATGCTCCCGAGCGCGTGGTCACGCTCGAGCCGCTCGAGCTCGACACCGCGGTCGCGGTCGGCATCACCCCGGTCGGCGCCGCTGTCGCCAACATGGTCAAGGGCGTGCCGAGCTACCTCGGCGTCGAGGGTGTCACGCCGGTCGGCACCGTCAGCGAGCCCGACCTCGAGGCGATCGCGTCGCTCGAGCCCGACCTGATCCTCGGAACCGAATCCCGCCACTCGGCCCTCTACGACCAGCTCAGCGCGATCGCCCCGACGGTGTTCATCGCCACGCAGGCCGATCCCTGGCGCGACAACGCGGCGCTCATCGGCGAGGCTCTCGGCCGCGAGGACGAGGTGAAGAAGGCGGTGGATGCCGTCGACACCCGCTGCGGTGAGATCAAGGCCGCGCATTCGCTCGCAGGCAAGACCGCCGAGATGATCCGCCCGCGCGATGAGACGACGCTGAGCCTGTACGGCCCGGTCTCGTTCGCCGGGAGCCTGCTCGAGTGCGTCGGCTACACGATCCCCGACCACGCGTGGGAGGACGGACTGCAGGCCGACATCTCGCCCGAGAACATCGCCAGCGCCACTGCCGACGCCGTCTTCGTCACAACCACCGACGTGGCCGACCGCTCGACGATCCCGGCCGCGATCGCGCAGAACACCGCGGCATTCCCCGTCGTGACGCTCGTCGACACGAGCACGTGGGTCGCGGGAGTCGGCCCCAAGGGCGCGCAGTCGGTGCTCGACGACATCGAGACCTTCCTCGCCTCCGCGAAATGACGGCCGCGCACGTGCAGGCGGCGCCCGCCGCCCGGCCCGCGCGCATCGGCAGGACCGCCGCCGCAACCCTCGTCCTGGCGGCGGTCCTCGCCCTCGCGATCGCGCTGTCGCTCATGATGGGCGCGAACCCCCTCCCCTGGTCGGCGGTCTGGGCCTCGCTCACGGGAGCCGGCACCCCCGACAGCGACTTCGTCGTGCAGGGACTCCGCGCCCCCCGCACGATCGCCGGGCTCGTCGCCGGCGCCGCGCTCGGGGTGGCGGGCGCGCTCATGCAGTCGTTCTCGCGCAATCCGCTCGCCGACCCGGGCATCCTGGGCGTCAACGCGGGGGCCGCGTTCGCCGTCGCTCTCACGGTCGCGGTCTTCGGCATCCGGAACTCTTTCCTTCTGGTGTGGCCCGCGTTCCTGGGGGCGCTCGTCGTGGCCGTCGCGGTGGCGGCCGTCGGCTCGGCGGGGCGCGGGCGAGCCGACCCCATCCGCCTCGTGCTCGCGGGGGTAGCCGTGGGAGCCGTGCTCTCGGGTGTCACCTCGGGCATGATGCTCAGCGATCCCGACGCGTTCGACACCATGCGCGGGTGGAACGCCGGGTCGCTGCTCGGCCGCGGGCTCGAGGTCATCGTGCCGGTGGTGCCGTTCGTCGTGGTCGGACTCCTCGTGGCATTCGCCCTCGGCCGTCCCCTCAATGCGCTGGCGTTGGGCGACGATCTCGCCCGGGCACAGGGCACGCGCGTCGGGGCCGCGCGGGTGGCATCCATCGCCTCGGTGACCGTGCTCGCGGGAGCCGCGACCGCCCTCGTCGGTCCCCTCTCGTTCGTCGGGCTGATGGTGCCGCACGTCGTGCGATGGATCGTCGGACCCGATCAGCGCCGCATCCTGCCCCTCAGCGCCCTCGCCGCACCGATCGTCGTCCTGCTGGCCGACGTGCTCGGCCGCGTGATCATCGCCCCGGCCGAGGTGCCGGCTGGGATCGTGACCGCGTTCGTCGGCGCTCCCGTCCTCATCGCGCTCGCGCGACGACGAAGGGCCCGCGCACTGTGACCGCCGTCCTGAGCCCGCCGCGTCTCGCGGGTGTCCGTCTGCGTCCCCGAAACGTCGTGGTGGGAGCCGCCACCGTCGCCGCCATCTTGCCCCTCGCGGTGCTCTCGCTCGGGTGGGGCACCTACCCGGTGGCCCCGGATGCCGTGATCCGCGCGCTCCTCGGAAGCGGCACGGCCCTCGACACCACCGTCGTCGTCGGGTGGCGGCTGCCCCGCGTGCTCGCCGCCGTGACCCTCGGGGCGCTCCTCGCGATCGCGGGGGCACTGTTCCAGACGGTCACCCGCAATCCGCTCGCCAGCCCCGACATCCTGGGGCTGTCGAACGGCGCCTTCACGGGCATGCTGATCACGCTCGTGCTCGTGTCGTCGTCGTGGCCCGCGCGGGCGGCGGGCGCGTTGGTCGGGTGCCTCGCGGCATCCCTCCTCATCTGGCTGCTCGCGTATCGCGGGGGCATCCAGGGCTTCCGGCTCATCGTGGTCGGCATCGGCGTCTCGGCCATGCTCGCCTCACTCAACACGTGGATGCTGCTGCAGGTCGAGCTCGAGACCGCCATGTTCGCCTCGGCGTGGGGGCACGGTTCACTCAACGGCGTGACCGCCGACGCGCTCGGCGGGGTGCTGCTGTGCGCGCTGCCCGTCGCCCTCGCGGCGTTCGCCCTCGTCCCATCGCTGCGTCAGCTCGAGCTCGGCGACGACCTCGCGACCGCCACCGGTGTGCGCCCGCACCTCGTGCGCAGCGTCGCCCTGCTGATCGGGGTGGTGCTCGTCGCCGCGGCCACCGCGATCGCCGGGCCCATCGCCTTCGTGGCGCTGGCGGCTCCGCAGATCGCGCGGCGCCTCGCACGTTCGCCATCGTTGTCGCTCACCCTCTCGGGGCTGGTCGGGGCGCTGGTGCTCTTGGCATCCGATGCCGTCGCCCAGCACGTCCTGCCGGTCACCCTTCCCGTGGGCGTCGTCACCGTCTCGGTGGGCGGCTCGTACCTCATCGTCATGATCGTCTCGGAGATCCGCCGCCGTGCCTGACATCACCGCCCCCCTCACTCGCCCGTGGGAGTACAGCGCCTTCGCCGTCGAGGTCAGCGCGCGCGAGATGCTGTCACCGAACTTCCTGCGCCTCACGTTCGCCGGCGACGCGCTGCATCACTTCGCCCCGTGGGGCGTGGATCAGCGCATCAAGCTGGTGCTGCCCCTGCCGGGTGGAGGCCTCGCGGACATCGGCCTGCTGGACGAGCCGACGCCGCACCCGTCCGAGTGGTACACGCGCTGGAAGGCGCTGCCGGTCGCGGAGCGCAACGTCCTGCGCACCTACACCCCCGCGGCGATCCGTCCGGACGCCGGTGAGATCGACGTGGACTTCTACCTGCACTCCCCCGAAGGGCCTGCCTCGCGGTGGGCGCGCGCCGCGCGCGTCGGCGAGTCGGTCGTGATCACCGGGCCCGACGCGCGGAACGGGTGGACGGGATACGGCATCCACTGGCAACCGCCCGTCCTCGGCACGTTCCTCCTCGTCGCCGACGAGACCGCGATCCCCGCGGTCCGCAACATCGCGGCGGCCCTCCCGCCCCAGGCCCGTGGCATCGCGATCGTCGAGATCGGCGACGCCGCAGACGACGTCACCGTCGCCCGACTCGGCGATGCCGTCGACGTGCGCGTGGTCGCCCGTGGCGAGACAGAAGCGGCCGTCCGCGCCTGGGGTTCCGCCGGAGCCGATTACGCCTGGCTCGCCGGGGAGGCGGCCGTCGTGGCCGCCTCACGCCGCGTGCTCGTTCGAGAGCTCGGAATGCCGCGCGAGCGCGTGTCGTTCCTGGGGTACTGGCGCGCGGGAGGGGCGCTCGTCGACTGAGCCGGCCCGGGAGCGGAGATGAGACGATTCTCATCCTGTTCAGCCGTATTCCGACCTACCCTCGTCTGTGGATAAGTGACGATTGCCGCGCGCTGTGGAGGAACGTCTACCGCGCGTGGCCCGGGTGGGGGCACAGCGTGTACGGATCACCGGACGAAACGCTCGGGCGGATCGAAGAAGACACGCGTCGCGCGCAGGAACGCGGCGAGAAGCTGCCGGTCCTGCAAGCCGCGATCAGAGAGGTCCGAGCGAAGGCGGTGGCGCGTACCCGCGACATCTCCGTCGAGGTGGACGCGGCGGGGGTCATCCACGACCTCGACATCGCCGACGCCGCGCTCGAGCGCGGAGGCCGCCGCGTCAGCGCCGAGGTGATGGACCTGATCGCGAAGGCCACGAAGGACGCCCGCATCCGCACCCTCGAAGTGACCACCCAGATCATGGGCGAATCGGACCCCATCGTCGGCGTCGTGGCCGCGGAGCTCATTCCCGACCAGGAAGACGACGGAGTGACGCGCCGAGGAGGCCTGCGATGACCCCGCAGATCCGGATGGATGCCGACGTCATACTGCAGCACGCGTCGCGCGTGCAGCAGCTCGCTTCGGACGCCGCCGAAGCGGCAGCCGCCCTGAAGAGCGTGAATCTGGGCGGCGGGGCGTTCGGTGTGATGTGCGCCTGGATCGTCCCACCCGTCGGTCTCGTCTCGAGCGCGGTCTCGCAACACATCAACGGCGCCGAGGGCGTCCTCGAGCGCACCGGCCAGGAGTTGCAAGGTGTCGTCGCCGACTTCGACGCCTACGAAGAGGCCGTGGTCCAGGCGACCAGGAGTCTCGAGGGAGGCCTCGGATGAGCACCTCTCTCGTCGCAGCGCCCGTCGACACGACCTCGGCGTTCTCGGGCGCCTTCATCGTCACCGATGGACAGGCCCTGGCAGACGCCATCCGGAGCGGAAACTGGGTCGAAGGCGGGATCGCCGGCTTCTCGGCCGCGATGGACACCGTCGCCGCCGTGATGGACCCCATCGGCACGCTGATCGCCAACGGTCTCGGCTGGCTGCTCGACCACATCGAACCGCTCAAGGGCTGGCTGAACGACCTCACCGGCAACGCGGCTGAAGTGCAGGCCTTCGCCGCCACGTGGAACAACGTCGGCGCACGCATGAACGAACTGGGCGTCACCGCCCAGAACCGCCTCGCCGACCTCGACGGGCTGTCGGGAGAGACCATCACCGCGTACACCGCGCACGTGCAGGGGCTGTCGCAGCACCTGACGACGTCGGGCCAGTGGGCGGGGGCGATCTCGACGGGGTTGTCGATGGCGTCGTCGCTCGTGCAGATGACCCACGACCTGGTACGAGAGGCGATCAGTCAGATCGTCGGCATGGCGATCTCGGCCGCCATCACCGCGGTCGCGACGGTCGGCCTCGCGACGCCGGTGATCGCCGCGCAGGTCGGTTCGCGGGTCTCTGCGCTCGTACCGCGCATCAGCAAGACCATCACCACCGTCGTGAACGCCTTCACCAAGCTGCGCGGGCTCGTCGAGGAGCTCAGCAGCATGGCCGGTAAGGCGCTGCAGTTGTTGACGAAGTGGGCCGGGGGCGGCAAGGGAGCCTCGACGGTCGAGCATGTCGTCGAGACGGTTGCCGACGCCCGCCCCTATCTGAAACCCGGATCGCGCCCCTCGTTCAGGAAGGGTGTGGTGGAAGAGGTGTGGGAACGCGCGAAGGGACCAGATGGAATCGTGCGAGACCCACACACCTTCGAACCGATCGATTGGGTGCCGGGCCAGCCGCGACGGGGCGTTTGGGATATGGGCCACGTTCCGGATCAGAAGTACCATACGATGTGGCAACGTTATGTAGATGGCGAGTTGACCCCGGCAGAATTCCGCGATTGGTACAACTCTCCAGAAAATTACGTGCCAGAACTCCCCGCGACCAATAGAGGCCATAAGTACGAGTAATGGATATCTTCCTCACCGCTTACCTGAAGTCAGAAGAAGAATTTTTGGAGTCGTTCAAGCCGGGCGACGCCAACAAAACGGACGAGAATGGACGCGGACTCGTTCTCATGTCCCTGCAGAACAAACACCTGCCAAGCCGTTACGCGATCAGCAATTTCTTGCTCGACCAGGGAGCTCCTGCAGACACCACTGGCAACGGCGGCGCTTCCGCGCTGCATATTCTGTTCGGGCAGGTCTCTCACGACATCGAGCAAGACGTTAGGCTCGCTCGGCGTCTCATTGCGGGCGGAGCAGACATCAATCACGCCGATGATAACGGTCGCCTTCCTTTTGTTGACGTGATCTCGATGAAGTTCACTGACGAGGATCTGCAACCGATATACGATCTGTGGTTCGAACAGCCGAACCCAGACTTCACATCGGAGTCACGGTTTGGACTATCTCCTCTCAGCGCAGCGAGAAAGCTCCCCTTCCGAAGTGAAATCCTGTCCAGGATGGAGAACCATGTCCTCGACAACTCCTGAGTTCGTCCGCGAGTCCGGAGCGTCCATAGCGTCCCGGCGCGTCCTCGACGGCAGCGCGCCCCTCAAGTGGGCCGTTCGCGAGGCTCCGTCGAACCCGTCCGACAACGGGTGGCGGTTCTTCTCCGAGATCGACGACGAGTCATATCTCGATGACCCGTCGAACCTCGAGGTGGCGTCCTTCAACACGATCGCGGCTATCGAGCCGGCCGTGATCCCACTGCTCAACATGCCGGTGGGCACAGACCTGGCCATCATCCGAGACCGAGGGGCGATCCGCTTCGTCGACAACGAGACGGGACGCGAAATACCTGCGTCCGACCTCGGCTGACAGCGAGAGCATCATGCGCGCGCACGAACGAGCCGAGGACGACATCTGGATCGGGCCTGGACATGATCGGACTGTTCGCGGCTCAGGAAAGCTGGCTCGACAGATTCATGGGCTACGCCCCCTACGCCGAAGCCGCTGAGAGGTACGGTGCCCTGAACTCCCCCGCCGATTTCGACGAGATCTACGCCCCACCGCTGCCCCTCCCGGCGGGAGGCCCCAAGGGGGTCGAGCACCTGGACGTGTCCGCATCTTCGAGCACATCGGGCTCGCCGAGCACCTTGCCGGCCCGATTCCGTTCGCGGGATAGCTTTCCCGGGCGGGCACCGACGCCGAAACGGTGCGCGGAGGACTTCTAGACAGTCACAGGGATGGATGACCATGACATTCCGGCCATTCGAAGATTTCACACCGATCGCCCCGACCTCGGCCGCGACGATGCAGAAGTACTCGGGACTCCTCGAAGAAGCCGTGCTCGAAATGTGGCAGATCCACGGATTCGGATTAGCGGCCAACGAATTTCTGAAGGTCATCGACCCCGACTACCACCGGGAGATGGTCGGAGAGTATCTGCCCCACCGGGATATGGTTCCCCTCTTCGCAACCGGCCTCGGGGACATCGTGGTCGCCTCGGGAGGCGGTTACCAGGTGCTGCAGTACTACTCCGGCGGACTCGACCCCCTGCCCCCAGAGCACGGCGGCACCCTCCCCGAGTCCGACGGTTCCGTCGTGCCCGTCGTGTGGTGACCGCTCGACGCTCGGAAAGAGTCCCCTCCCCTCTACCCCGTGGCCGCGGAGCCGTGGGTTCGATCCGCCGTCACCTGGAGGACGGGGCGGTAACAGGAGCCGGATCACGCCTCCCCTGTCAGTCGAGCACCAGCTCGATGTTCCGGTGATCCCGGAACACCCTCACCACCAGCTCGAAGTACGTCTCCCCCACGCCCGACTCGAGCGCGTCCAGAGCACGCTGGGCGGTCGCCGCGGAGTACACCTCGGGCCGGGCGAGCTTCGCGCGGTAGTACTCGCGCGTCTCGTCGATCCCCAGCGCTTCCCGCGCGATGTCGGCCCGCTTCCACACCACCAGCGCCGGCTCCGCCCCGTCGAGCACCCCGAACCCGCCGTACAGCAGGTCGTCGAGGGCGTCGAGGCTCTCGCCCAGCGTCCACTCCTCGTCGGGCATGAACACGCGGTTCAGTTCGGCGTAGAGCGACGGGATGCCATGTATCGCCGCCCCGTCGATCTCGAGGGTGCGCGGGGTCATGGCATCCGTCCTTCTGGGTGGTGGAAGTGAACGACGAAGGGCCGGACGCCTGTCGGCATCCGGCCCTCTCGTGCGAACCTCGCTCGGAGGTTCCGGACGACTAGTTGCCGCCGTTGATCACCGACAGGTACGACCCGAAGGGGCGCGCGGTGTCGAGATCGGCGAAGTCGTCGGCAAGGCCCTCGTGAGGCGTGTTCTCGTTCTGCATGAACCAAGTGTCCGCGAGCGGCCCTCGTCGCGGAGGGTGGTTGACAACCGCCTAATATCTCGCCTAGCTAACTACTCTTCCTTCTAGAGACTGGATGCGCTGTTCGAGGAAGGCGATGTAGTCGGCCATGTATGCGAGCTTCGCCTCGAGACGGTCGAGCCGCGGGCTGATGTGGCCCTGGTTGTAGTGCAACGGGGTGTTGAGGGGTACGTCCGCGTCGATCTTCGCGAGCACGGTGCGCAGCGGGTTCGAGCCATCGGCGGCATTCGTCATGACGCCAGCGTAGGCGCGCTCAGGCGCTCGGCGCCTGATCCGTCCCGGCCAGCACCGGTGCGAGCATGATGATCGCGGCGCCCACGAGCGCCACCGCGGAGCCGACGTAGTCCCACACGGTCGGCCGGAAACCGTCGACGACGATCCCCCACGCCAACGAACCCGCGATGAAGACTCCGCCGTAGGCCGCGAGCACGCGCCCGAAGTTCGCCTCGGGCTGCAGCGCCGCGACGAACCCGTAGGCGCCCAGGGCCAGGATGCCGAGCAACGCGAGCCACCACCCGCGGTTCTCGCGGACGGCCTGCCACACGAGCCATGCCCCGCCGATCTCGGCGATCGCGGCCACGGCGAACAGGATCACGATGCGCGCGGTGGTCATTCCGCCATTATCGACCGCGCCGCGCGAGCGGCCCCTACCGTGACCGACCGGGTTACGCCGGAAAACCGGCAGATGACGGGTGCGAAACATTTGGGAGGACTGCGCTTTGCGGCCGCTACGGTTCCCTCAGGAGGTACCCATGACTCGACCCCGCACGGTGACCCACACCTACACGCTGGCGGGCGGCTGGCAGAAGGCGCACCACGGACCCCTGACGGCGGAAGTCGCCGAGAACCTGCGCCGCTCCGGCGTCACCATGGTTCGCGCGCGCCGAGGGCTCTTCGACAGCCGCGAGATCTCACTGCGCGACTATCCGCCACGACGGGCTGAGGCGCCCGTCTCGCCTCACTGAGCGTGGTCAGCGGCCGGGGCGGAGCAGACCGCTCTCGTACGCGGCGATCACGAGCTGCGCGCGGTCGTGTGCGCCGAGCTTCACCATCGTGTTCTTGACGTGCGTTTTCGCCGTGTGCGGCGAGATGTACAGCTCGCCCGCGATCTCATCGTTCGAGCGTCCGCGCGCGACGAGCAGCAGCACCTCACGTTCGCGATCGGTCAACGCCTCGAGCGACGGTGGCGCGCCCACCTGCGCGGGCGCCGCGCGCACCCAGGTCTCGATGAGCGCGCGCGTCGCCGTCGGTGACAGAAGCGCTCCGCCCTCGTGGACCGCGAGCACGGCGCGGACGATGTCGTCCGGCTCGGCGCCCTTGCCGATGAAGCCACTGGCCCCGGCACGCAGCGCCGAGACGACGTACTCGTCCTCCTCGAAGGTCGTCAGAATGAGCACCCCGGTGTCGGCGAGGGCGGGGTCGGCGCAGATCACCGCGGTGGCGTCGATGCCGTCCATCCGCGGCATCCGGATGTCGCACACCACCACATCGGGGCGGAGGCGCCGGGCGAGCTCGACCGCCGCCTCGCCGTCGGCGGCCTCGCCCACGACCGTGATCCCCTCGGCCGCGTCCAGCAGGTCGCGGACGGCGGAGCGGATGAGCGACTGGTCGTCGACGACGATCACGGTGGTCACGGGGCAGTCTCCGATCGGACGGGGGCGGGGAGGGGAAGACGCGCCGCCAACCGGAAGCCCCCGGGGGCGAGGCCGGCGTCGAGCTCGCCGCGCACGGCGTCGACCCGCTCGCGCAGGCCGATGAGCCCGAATCCCGACGTCGGCGGCGCCTCGGCGGGCTCCGGCATACGATCCAGGGGGTTCGTCACCACGACTTCGAGCACGTCCCCATCGCGACGCATCAGCACGTGCGCGCGACGGGTGGTGCCGTGCTTCACCGCGTTCGTGAGTCCCTCCTGCACGACACGGTAGGCCACGATGCCGATTCCGATCGGGATGCCGCTGCCCTCGGCATCCGTCCCGATCTCGTCGCGCACCACGACGTCCCACCCCGCCATCCGCACCGACTCGACCACCTCGGGAACACGCGCCAGGCCTGGCTGCTCCCGCGCCGCGGCCTCGTCGGGAGCGCGGAGCACGCTGAGCATCGCCCCGATCTCGCCGAGCACGTCGCGCGAGGTGGTGCGGATGGTGGCGAGGGCATCGCGTGCTTTCTCGGGCCGCGTCTCGAGTGCCGACGACGCCACCCCCGCGTTCAGGCTGATCACCGAGATTCGGTGGGCGACCGCGTCGTGCAGGTCGCGCGCGATGCGCAGGCGCTCCTCGGTGACGCGGCGCCGAGCCTCGGCCTCGCGGGTCTCTTCGGCTCGTCGCGCCCGCTCCTCCACCGCCTCGACGTAGGCGCGACGCGAGCGCGCGGCGTCGCCGATCGCTCCGGCGAGGGCCAGGGCCAGCCCGACCTGCAGGAAGCGCGTGTCGACCCCGCTGACGAGCGAGACGGTGATGCTCGTGGCCGTCGTGGCGATGACCGCCGCGAGGATCGCGGGCACCGACCGTCGGCGTGCGGTGCACTGCGCGACGGTGTACGCCGCGACGATCATCGCGAGGGTCGCTCCCGGCGACTGCGTGCCCAGCAGGAGCGCCCCCAGGTACAGCGCGACGCAGGCGGCGAGCGCGAGCCGCGGTCTCGCGCGACGCATCGGCAGGACGAGCGCCGGCAGCAGGACGAGCACGAGGGCGACGGGGTGAGAGGGGCGCAGCTCTGCGAGCGGGAGCGGGGCGAAAGCGGGCCCGACCACGAGAACGGCGAGGCCCAGGTCGGCCAGCCACGGACGCGCGGTCCGGAACGCCCGTGGCGCGGACATCGTGGTCTCGGGAGCGCTCACCGGTCCAGTCTGTCGCCTCCTGCGGCCCCGGGCGATCGCCCCGGCGGGTCATTCGCGAATACCCCCGTGGGGGGAGTCGTCCTCCCCGGCGGTGGGACGCGGCATCCGGGGTCCGAGCGCGAGGGTGGGGTCATGGCATCCGATCCCGCTCCCCCACTCCTCTCGGTCACCGACCTGCACAAGTCGTATGGTCGCGGCTCCGCCCGCTTCGACGCCCTGCGCGGGGTGACCCTCGACATCCACCGCGGCGAGAGCATCGCCATCCTCGGCAAGAGCGGCTCGGGCAAGTCGACGCTCATGCACCTGCTGGCTCTGATGGACGCGCCCACGCGCGGCGCCGTGCTCCTCGACGGAGTGGATGCCACGACCCTGCGCGGACGCCGGCTCAACCGTACGCGCAACAAGACGTTCGGCTTCGTGTTCCAGCAGTTCTTCCTGACGCCGAGCGCGTCGGTGTTCGACAACGTCGTGCTGCCGCTCAAGATCGCGGGGGTGGGCCGCGGCGAGCGCAAGCGCCGGGGGCTCGCCGCCCTGGCCGAGCTCGACATGGGCGACAAGGCCCGCAACAAGGCCACGGCCCTCTCGGGTGGGCAGAAGCAGCGCGCCGTCATCGCCCGCGCCCTGGTGAACGACCCGCAGGTGATCTTCGCCGACGAGCCGACCGGAAACCTGGATTCGGCGACCGGAGCGGTGGTCGAGGACATCCTCTTCCGCCTCAACCGCGAGCACGGCATCACCCTCATCATCGTCACGCACGACGAAGACCTCGCGGCCCGGTGCGACCGGCGCGTGCAGATCCGCGACGGACTCATCGTCGCCGAGGAACGGAGCGCGGCATGAAGACCCTCGATCTGGTGAGTACCGCCGTCGCCAACACGTTCCGCTCGAAGACGCGAACGATCCTCACGGTCCTGGCGATCTTCGTCGGCGCCTTCACCCTGACCATCACCAACGGGCTCGGCACCGGTATCAACGCCTTCATCGACAGCACCGTCAGCGCGATGGGCGCCTCCGATGCGCTGACCGTGACCAAGACGAGCACCGATGCCACGGCATCCACCGCTCCTCAGAAATACGATCCGGATGCCATCTCGTCGGGGCGTCAGGCGGGCCCTCCCGGAACGACGAGCGAGGTGACCGCGCTGACCGACCAGGACATCACCGAGCTCGCGGCGGTGCCGGGGATCGCGAAGGTCGCGCCGGTCACATCCGTGACGATCGACTACGTGCAGGCGCCGGACGGCGACCCGTACGTCGCCCGGGCCGGGAGCCTCGTGGCGGGGCAGACGCCGCAGATGGGCGCGGGGGTGGCGCCCGACGACGGTTCGCAGGCGCTGCAGGTCGCCCTCCCCGACGCGTTGGTCGAGCCGATGGGCTTCGCCGACGCCGACGCGGCCGTGGGCGCCACCGTGACCATCGCGGTCACCGATCCGGTCCGCACCCAGCACACGGTCGAAGCGACCGTGACCGGGGTGACCGAGGAGGCCTTCGGCAGCACCACGACGCTGACGACGAACGCAGCCCTCGAAGACGCCCTGTCGGCCGCGCAGAACACCGGCGTCCCCGCCGACCAACTCGACCGGTACGCCTCGGCGAGCGCGACGATGACAGCGGGCGCGAACGTGACCGACGTGAAGGCCGCGCTCACCGACGCCGGCTACACGGGGACGACGGTCGCCGATCAGCTGGGCACGTTCGAAGCGGTGATCAACGGGATCGTGCTGGTCTTGAACGCCTTCGCGATCATCGCCCTGCTGGCGGCGAGCTTCGGCATCGTCAACACGCTGCTGATGTCGGTGCAGGAACGCACGCGCGAGATCGGCCTGATGAAGGCGATGGGCATGGGGAGCGTGCGCGTGTTCTCGCTGTTCAGTCTCGAGGCGATCTTCATCGGCCTGCTGGGCAGCGCGCTCGGCGCGGTCGTGGCGATCGGGGTGGGGACGGCGGTCAGCGCCCAACTCGCGACGAGCCTGTTCAGCGACCTGCCGGGGCTGCAGCTCATCGCCTTCGATCCGGTGTCGATCGTCGTGACCACGCTCGCGGTGATGGGCATCGCGTTCCTCGCCGGAACCCTGCCAGCGGCTCGCGCCGCCCGCGCCGATCCGGTCGAGTCGCTGCGGTACGAGTGAGACGAGGGCCGGTGCACAGGGACACCCCCGGTGCACCGGCCTTCGACGCGTCGACCGGCGTAGCGTGGGTTCCGCCACTCGACGCCGAGGGAGAACATGGACGCCGACGTCATCATCATCGGAGCGGGACTCGCGGGTCTCGTCGCGAGCGCCGAACTCGCCCGCGCGGGCAAGAGCGTGATCATCGTCGAGCAGGAGAACGCCGCCAACCTCGGTGGGCAGGCGTTCTGGTCGTTCGGGGGGATCTTCCTCGTCGACTCCCCCATGCAGCGGCGGCTCGGGGTGAAGGACTCCCTCGACCTCGCCTGGCAGGACTGGCAGGGCTCCGCCGGGTGGGACCGTCTCGACGGCCCGCACCCCGAGGACGAGTGGGCGCAGAAGTGGGGCCGCGCGTACGTCGAGTTCGCCGCCGGCGAGAAGCGCTCGTGGCTGCAGCAGCAGGGCGTGAAATTCACCCCCGTGGTCGGGTGGGCGGAGCGCGGGTCGCTCACCGCCGGGGGCCACGGCAACTCCGTCCCCCGCTTCCACGTGCCGTGGGGAACGGGCACGGGCATCTCGGAACCCTTCGCCGACAGGGCGAGAGCAGCGGATGCCGTGGACCTCCGCTTCCGTCACCGGGTCGACGGACTGCTCGTCAGCGACGGCGCCGTCACCGGGGTGCGCGGCGCGATCCTCGCCCCCGACGACGCTCCCCGCGGGGTGTCGTCGTCACGCGAGGTCGTCGGCGCGTTCGAGCTGTCGGCGCAGGCCGTCGTCATCGCCTCGGGCGGGATCGGCGGCGACCACGAGCGCGTGCGCCGGTGGTGGCCCGAGCGGCTCGGCACTCCCCCGCGCACCATGGTGACCGGCGTCCCCGCCCACGTCGACGGACGCATGCTCGACATCGCCGCGGATCAGGGCGTGCGCCTGGTGAACCGCGATCGCATGTGGCACTACACCGAGGGGCTGCAGAACTGGAACCCCGTGTGGCCGGGTCACGGCATCCGGATCCTCCCCGGTCCTTCCTCGATGTGGCTCGATGCCCGCGGCCGTCGCTTGCCCGCGCCCGGGCTACCCGGATACGACACCCTCGGCACCCTGAAGCTGCTGCGCACCACCCCCGACCTCGTCGACCATGACTACTCGTGGTTCGTGCTCGACCAGACGATCATCAAGAAGGAGTTCGCGCTCTCGGGCTCGGAGCAGAACCCCGACATCACCAACCGCGACCTGGCCCTGCTGCTGCGCACGCGACTCGGACGCGCCGCTCCCGGCCCGGTCGAGGACTTCAAACGCGAGGGCGCCGACTTCGTCGTGGCCGACACCCTCACCGAGCTCGTCCGCGGAATGAACGCCCTCACCGGAGACGACCTGCTCGACGAGGACGCGATCCGTCGGCAGATCGAGGCCCGTGACCGCGAGGTCGTGAACCCGTACTCGAAAGACGCGCAGACCATCGGCATCCAGAACAGCCGTCGCTTCCGCGGAGACCGCCTGTTCCGCACGGTTCCCGCCCACGCGATCCTCGATCCCCGCCATGGACCGCTCATCGCCGTCCGGCTCTGGATCGTCACGCGGAAGACCCTCGGCGGAATCCAGACCGACCTCGACGGTCGCGCCCTGGACGAATCCGGGATGCCGATCCCCGGCCTCTACGCGGCGGGCGAGGCCGCGGGCTTCGGCGGCGGCGGGGCCCACGGGTACAACGCCCTCGAGGGGACCTTCCTCGGCGGGTGCCTGTTCACCGGGCGGACGGTGGGGAAGGCGCTGGCGCGGGCGGTGTGAGGGCGGGCATCATCGCTCGCGGTGACATGTGTCACCGACACAACGACAGAGGGCCCCGCGCGATGCGGAGCCCTCTGGGGTGGGTGGTCGTGCGGGCGTCAGGCCCGCGCGGCCGCCGAGGTCATAGGGCACTCGAACGGGTCGCGGGCGGCGAGCCCCACCCGGTTCAGGTAGCGGATCACGATGCCGTACGACTCGAACAACGTGGTCTCGACGTAAGGGACGTTAAGCGTCTGGCTGTGCTCCTTGACGATCGCGCGGGCCTTGCCGAGGTGCGGGCGCGGCATGTTCGGGAACAGGTGGTGCTCGATCTGGTAGTTCAGGCCACCCATGAGCCAGGTGGCCCACCAGCCACCGGTGATGTTGCGCGAAGTGCGAACCTGCTTGCTGAAGAAGTCGAGCTTCGCGTCGGGGGCGATGACGGCCATGCCCTTGTGGTTCGGGGCGAACGAGGCGCCCATGTAGACACCGAACACGGCGAGCTGCACGCCGAGGAAGGCGAAGGCCATTCCGAGCGGCAGGAAGACGAACACCGGAGCGACGAAGACCGCGAAGCGCAGGGCGATGATGCCGAGCTCTGCCCAGCGGCCCTTGACGGGCTCCCGCGAGAGCAGGTGGCGCAGACCGATGACATGCAGGTTCGCACCCTCGAGGGTCAGCAGGGGGAAGAACGCCCAGCCCTGGCGCTGGGTGATCCAGCGCTGGATGCCGCGGGCCTTGGCCGCGTCGACGTCGAGGAACGAGATCGTGTCGATCTCGATGTCGGGGTCCTTGCCGACGCGGTTCGGGTTGGCGTGGTGGCGCGTGTGCTTCGATGTCCACCACGACAGGCTCATACCGACCACGCCGGCCGCGAGCCACAGGGCGAGGCGGTCGTTGGCCTTGCCCGAGGCGAAGATCTGCTTGTGCGCGGCCTCGTGGGCGAGGAACGCCACTTGGGTGAACAGGATTCCGAGGGCTGCGGCGATCAGCAACTGGAACCAGCTGTCGCCGAGCAGGACGAACCCGGTGATCGCGCCGGCGAAACCGAGGGCGAGGACGACCCCGACCATCGCGTAGAACCGGCGGGCGCGAACGAGCAGGCCCGTTTCGCGGACGACCTGCGACAACTCTGTGTAGGCCTTGGCCATGGGCGGGAACTCCGTCGTTCCCTTGTAGGTCTGACGGATCGGTCCCATCCGGGACTCGATGACGGGTGCAGCCAATGCGTGCTCCTCGGTGGGGGTGACCGAAGTCTCGAAGCCGGGGGCAGATGCCGACGACTTGGTGGCCACGCTACGGGGGCCGTATGCGCGGAGGCGTATACGCTCATCCCGCGACCGGCGGAAATCCGCGTATTCCCGGGAGGGAGCCTGCATTCTGTGCAGGACATTGCCAGGCTCGAGCGGACCCCGTTCTCACAAGCGTGATGGCAGCACAACCCTGTCGGCGTTTCCGGTCGATCCGACGTACACCGGTCGCTATGGCACGGCAGAAGACCACTCGCACCGCACCTCCCCCCGAGGACGGCGAGAAGCCCGACTCCCCCACCGATCTCGAAAAACGGTCGTGGGGGTACATCCTCAAGAAGACGCTGCGGGAGTTCTCCGCCGATCAGTGCCTGGATGCCGCAGCGGGTCTGGTCTACTACTCCGTGCTGGCGCTGTTCCCGGCCCTTCTGGCCATCTTCTCGGTCCTGGGCGTCGTCGGCCAGGGGGACGCAGCCGCGGGAGCGATCACCGATGTCGTCCGGCAGGTGGCACCCGGGGCGGCGGACGCGCTGAGCGGACCGCTCGAAGAGATCGCCTCGTCCCCCGGCGCCGGGTTCGCGCTCGTCTCGGGCATCGTGCTGGCCCTCTGGTCGGCGTCGGGATACGTCGGGGCGTTCAGTCGCGCGATGAACCGCATCTACGAGATCGAAGAGGGCCGGCCCTTCTGGAAGCTGCGCCCCATGCAGCTCGTCGTCACCGTGATCGCCGTCGTCTCCCTGACCCTCGTGGCTCTCGGCCTCGTCATCTCGGGTGACGTCACCTCCGCCATCGGCAGCGCCCTCGGTCTCGGCGAGGGCGTGCAGATCGCGTGGGACATCGCGAAGTGGCCGGTGATGCTCTTCGTCATCGTGTTCCTGGTCGCCGTCCTCTATTACGCCACGCCGAATGCGAAGCAGCCGAAGTTCCGGTGGATCAGCCTCGGCGCGATCGTGGCGATCGTCGTCCTGGCCCTGGCCACGGCCGGCTTCGCCTTCTACATCGCCAACTTCTCGAACTACGACCGCACGTACGGCTCTCTCGCGGGCGTCATCGTGTTCCTCCTGTGGTTGTGGATCGCGAATCTCGCTCTGCTGTTCGGCGCGGAATTCGACGCCGAGCTCGAGCGTGGCCGGCAGCTGCAGGCGGGCATCGCCGCCGAGCGCGACCTCCAGCTGCCCGCTCGCGACACCCGCAAGAGCGACAAGCAGGACGAGAAGGAGCGTGAGGACATCGACGAGGGCCGTCGCATCCGTCTGGGCGAGCCCGAGAAGTCGGACGCGCCACAGCCGAAGAGGCGACGGCGCGGACCGTTCGGGAGACGGAAGTGACGCGCGCGGAGGTGACGCGGTGACGGTGAAGAAGCTGTGGCTGGTCCGCCACGGCGAGAGCGAAGGAAACGTCGCCGCGTCGAAGGCCGAACGCGAGGGCTCAGCCGTCATCGCCCTCGACGCACGCGATGCCGACGTCGCCCTGTCCCCCGTCGGCGAGGAGCAGGCCCGGGCGCTGGGCACCTGGCTGGCGGTCAACGGCCCCTCCATCGACGAATACTGGGTGTCGCCGTACCGTCGCGCGCGTCAGACGCTCGCTCTCGCTTCGGACGATGTCGCAACCGGCTCCCGGCCGCGGGTGGACGAGCGGTTGCGCGACCGAGAACTCGGCATCCTGGATCTTCTGACGACCCGCGGCGTCCACGAACTCCATCCGGAGGAAGCGGCGCGGCGTCGGCACCTCGGCAAGTTCTTCCACCGGCCGCCCGGCGGCGAGTCGTGGGTCGACGTCGCTCTGCGGTTGCGGTCGTTCCTGGCGGAACACCTGGAACGACCGGTCGACTCGGCGGTGATCGTCGCACACGACGCGGTGATCATGCTCGTGCTGTACATCCTGCTGCCGATGGACGAGGCGGAGCTGCTCGCTTTCGCGGCCGTGCACACCGTCAGGAACGCGTCGGTCACCGAACTCGTCCGCACGAATGACGGGTGGGAGCTCGTCACCTTCTCCGACACCACTCATCTTGAAAGCGCAGGCGCCGATGTCACCGTCCACTCCGGAGAGACCGATGCCCCCCACCGTTGAGAAGGTCTCGCGGGCGCTGCTGCGCGAGTGGGGTCTGCCCGATCCCGGGTCGAAGAAAGCCCGCGGGCAGGTCGTCGTCGTCGGTGGCTCACCCCGGTCGCCCGGCGCCGTGCTGCTGTCGGCCGAGGCGGCGCTCCGCGTCGGCGCGGGGCGGGTGGGCCTGGCGGTTCCGCCCGAGACCGCGGTGGGCCTCGGCACTGCCATGCCCGAGGCCGGGGTATACGCCTGGGGAGGGGATGCCGACTCCCTCGACGAGGGACTCCGTTCGGCGCTCGAGTCGGCGGACGCGGTGCTGTTCGGCCCGGGCTTCGACGATCCCGACGTCACGCGCGCGGCGCTGCTCGCGATCGCTCGTGTCGGCGTGACGCGGCTCGTGTTGGATGCGTTCGCCCTCGGCATCCTGTCCGATGTCGATCGCTCGCTCCTGCCCGAGGACCTGCTCATCAACGCGAATGAGGAAGAGGCCGCGCTCCTGCTGGAGCGCGACCTCGGCGAGGACCGCGCCGCGGACATCGCCGAGATCGCCGACCGCTACCGCGCCGTGGTGCACTGCTTCGGGACCGTGGCCACCCCCGACGGGCGGGTGTGGCAGGCCGAACCCGGCAGCGGAGGACTCGGCACGGCCGGCAGCGGCGACGTGCTGTCGGGCTGCATCGCCGGGTTCGCCTCGCGCGGGCTCGAGCCGGAACGCGCGGCGGTGTGGGGCGGGTGGACGCACGCGCGTTCGGGCGACCGTCTGACCAAGCGCGCCGGCGTCGGGTTCTTGGCGCGGGACCTCCTGGGCGAGGTGACGGCGGTGGTGCGGGATGTGGTGGGGTGAGGGGTGCTTTCCGTTCTGGAGCCCGAGGTGGCGACGCCAATGCTGACGCTCAGACGGGTCGGCCCTGCGGGCTGCCTCAGAGCTGCTCCGAATGCCCCTCCATCTGTTCCCGGCGGTACTTGCGTAACGCGGAGAGAACCGCTCCGCGAATGACGAGCCACGACACCAGGGCCGAGATCCCACCGATGATCACAGTGGACGGGAGGGCGATCATGAATTCGTCGAAATCGAACATGGGGCTCACCCTATGAGCGACATAGTGACGACCTCTCGGACACCCCCGAGAAACGACGAAGGGCCGGAAACTCTTGCGAGTTCCGACCCATTCCGTCGGGATGACAGGATTTGAACCTGCGACCCCTTGACCCCCAGGCGTCCAAACGGTTCAAATCTCACCGAAAACTGTGTGTTTCCGCGGGTCAGATCATGCAGAGCACGTCACGAAACCACCCTAGAAAGGCGCTCAGCGTCGCGCTCCGCCTATTACGCCGGTGGGTTCGAGATCTCAGGTTCCCGGCGGCGACCAGAACGACGGTGTTCTTCTATACCGCGAATACCGTTCCGCATACCAGGCAATGCACTCGGCTAGTCGAATCCTCGGGCACCTTCAGCGGTTCATTCGGGTGGCACGGCGGCTCAACCATCACCATGTCATCCGGCTCGACAAGCGAGTCGGGCGTCTCGATGTCCAAGCTGAATGACGAGTTCGGCTTGTAAGTGAAGCCCTTCATGCCCTTGAACAGATCCGACATTGCATCCTTGACGACCTGATCAATGGCGCCCCCTGCACTGCCGTACCCGTACTCGAGTTGCGCCGGTGTCCACCACGAATCGAGGCCAGACGGCTCACCACAAAGCGGGCAGAAATACTGTGTCGCCGGCTCGGCATTCGGGTCACCCTCATTGTGACTGAACCACTTGAACTCTCGCTCACAGCTCGGGCACTCGCGGCGAAGGAAGCCGTCGCTGTCTAGCGGCAGACTCACGGGGATTCGAATCTCTTCATCCAATGTCGTTATCCGTTCAGATCGAGGAACACGTCCTGGGTGACCTGCTCGCCACCATCGGTGCGAGCATCGATGGTGACATCAAAAGTGTCGTCCTTACCACCGTTGCCCATGAAACGGCGGTAGCTCATCACATCGATGGTGACCGACCTGCCCCCGCCAGGGATCTTCGGGATCACAGGGTTGCCGTTCGAGCGCATGTCGAGAGACGCATTCTCGGGCACAGCAAGCGTCACCTCGTAAGCCGTCTCGGTTCCCCGGTTGATCACCTGAAGCTTGTCGATTCGGTTGCCACCTTTGTTGAAGTATTTGAGATCGAAGTCGAGAGCTTTCCGGGCCGGAGCGCTGCTCGGCAGCCGTCGTCCGAGCGTCAGGCCGTCTCCGGGCGGAGGTGGCGCCGTGAAGTCTCCTGTGGTGTGCCAGTCCGTGCCGGTCAGGTCGACATCACAGCCGGCAGTTTTGAGTCGAGCCGCGAGCGCCTGACGGCTGGCTGTCGAGTTGGTCAGGCGAATTGCGTGGCGACCCGCGACGTCGCTGAATGGGCGTACCTCGCCGATCTCGACCAGTACGGTGCGTTTGGCGTCACGCCCGAGCGCCATGCCTGCCTCGAACAGCACGTTCGGGCGCGCCTGTGGCGCAGGCAACGTCTCAATGTCGCCTTCACTATGGCCGTAGCGGGGCTGGAGATAGGCGACTTCGTCGGGCGTCATGAGCACAATGATCGCCGTGGCATGTTCGAAGGCCGCGTCGAGTACCTGCCCGATGTATGGAGAACCTTCGCCAGTCAGTTCGACCGCGGACGTCCACTCCATCGGCGACAGATTAATGCTCCGCAGAAAGTCAAACATCGCCTTACGCAGCGCCTCATTGCGCCCGTGAACGACAAAGACAGAGCGGGTATCGCTCATGCTGGTATTCAACACGGTACTCCTGACTCGATCACACACGAAGGATGATTACCGCCTGGGCAGCACTTGATCCCACTACCTACGCTACGGCTGCCCTCCGACACATAGAGTCCAGCCACGCCTGCTGACGCACTCCCGCCTGCCGTTATCCGATCTTCGACTCCTCCGGTAAGCACACGGGAACGATCGATGGCGACCGCCTGGTCTACCGAACCATCGACACCGCCCAAGCAGCTCGAGTCCAACGATCGCCGGACCCAGGGTCGGACTTGTCATGGTGAACGCAGTTCCCTGCTGCGATCTTGGGCGAGGAGCCTCCGTTCCCGAGCTGGAAGCTGCAACACGCCGCCCCTGACTTGATGTGGCATTTCTTTAACTTGCCCGCTAGAGTGGGGCTCACCACCGGCCGCGAGAGAGGAACCGCCATGGCGATTCACACCCCCAAGACCCGCGAGGATCTCGTGCGCCACCTGTCCCCAATGCGTCTCCAAGCGACTGTCTTCGAGCGTGCCGTCGCGGTGGGCGCTGCGGAGAGTCGTACCTACTCGAAGGGCGCGCCGAAGTCTGCACCCAATATGACGCGCTGGTACCGCACCGTCGAGGTAATTCACGAGCAACTCATGCTGCTCCAGCTCAACTGGAAGCGTTCAGACCCGCAGAACCTGCCCTACTTCTCTCAGACTGATCTCAACCTCGGACTGATCGCCAGTAGTGGCGACGAGTTCACCGGCGTCGCCTGGGGCACGCCGAGCACCAAGAACCCGAAGGGCTCGGCCTTTGCGCGTCGCGTGGACGAGAACGGCCAGATGGCCATGTTCGGCCAGCCGACCGACGACGGTGGCGAAATCGACGTCAAGTACTTCTGGATCCTGCTCTATAACGAACGTGATGGCATGGTTTTCTTGGAGCTGTCTCGTCCGACCTCGATGGCCGGGAAGCAGATCGACAGCTGGTCGGAGCGGATCATCTTCCCGCCGTTCGACCTAGCGCTCGGTGCGTTCTCGTTCGAGGAAGACACCGAAGAAGACGAGGGCTTCGGCTTCACCGTCGCACGGCGCTAAGGCGCCGGGTTCCCCGCGATGAGCACTACCTTCATTCCCGCACGCCTTGAGATGGCGCGCGCCATCCGACAGATGACCGCAACGGCGCTCGCCACGGAAGCGGGCACGACCGCGCCTTGGGTGTCTCAAGCCGAGAACACTAAGAAGACACCGAGTCCGGAGCTTGTTCGTGAGTTCGCGCGCGTCCTCAACTTTCCGGTCGACTTCTTCTACCGCCCGGTCACGGCACTTCCGCCGTCGGATGCTTTCCATTTTCGGGCGACGTCGCGACTCGCGAAGAAGGACGAGGCGACAGCACGAAGCCTGTCGACACTAGCGATCGAGCTGTCGGACTGGATCGAAGCGACATATAGGGCGCCGGCTCCAGAGGTTCCAGAACTCCAGGATCTCCTCGACTCCGACAACTCACTGCCACCCGAACAAGCCGCCGAGGCACTGCGCGGCGCATGGGGTCTCGGTGTGGCACCGATCAAAAACCTCCTGCAGCTTCTCGAATCCAAGGGCACCAAGGTCTACTCCGCCGGCGGGCCACTTCAAGCCATCGACGCGTTCTCATTCCGACACGGGGCGACACCGGTGATTTTCCTGAACGTGCACAAGTCCGCCGAACGGCTACGTTTCGACCTCGCACACGAACTCGGGCACCTCGTCATGCACGGTGGGTCGTTGCATGTTGAGCCCGGCAAGGAAAAAGAGCAGGCAGCGAACGACTTTGCCAGTTCCTTCTTAATGCCGCGGGCCGACGTCCTCGGCGCGATCCGCGGCAACTTGATGCTCGAGGACATCCTGATGCTCAAGAGACGCTGGCGCGTGAGCGCAATGGCACTCAATCTTCGCGCGCATCGACTGGGTGTCATCTCAGACTGGACCTACAGCACACTGGCGAAACAACTCTCGATGGCTGGCTTCCGACGAAGCGAGCCCGGCTCCGACCTACTCGCCGAAAGCTCCAGCCTGCTAACGCAGGTCATGAACGATATGCGTGGCCAAGGCGCAGGATTCATCGAGATCGCTCGAGCGCTCGACGTGCGCGCACAGGACGTCCGGGATCTCATGCTCGGACTCGTGACGTTCTCCCTCGAAGGAAATGCGCAAATTGGGTCACGCAGCCAAGCGAACCTTCGGGCGGTCTGACCCATGAATGGTGGGAACTTGAATGAGCAGTCCGCTCAACCGGCGGCCGGCCTCGGGCAATCACAGGCCGGACGACTCGTTTTGACCTGGTCAATTTCGGAGGGCTGTTCGAATGGCTCGAATTAAGACATGGGTGACCACCACCCGGGAGAACGTTGGCTCTCACAAAGTTGTGCGGATGGTGCCAGCCGACGAGGTCGCGGTTGATGCTGGGGTGAAATGGGCTGCAGCCGCCGTGCCTCGTCACTATGTGTCTGCGGATGAGATCGCCGCAGTGCTACGCGAGCTCGGCAAGCCGGAGGCGGCGGAGGTTCTGAGCGGAAAGCTGCCGGTAAGCAAGCGGACCCGGTCGGGCGAACTCGGAGAGGTCCTCGCCACCCAGTATGTGGCGCGCGAACTCGGATACCGCATGATCGCACGCCTACGGTGGAAGGACAGCCGCGAAATGCCCATGCGCGGCGACGATCTCCTCGGCGTTCGCATCGTGGACGACGTCAAGCTCGAGTTTCTCAAGGGCGAGGCGAAAAGTCGCGCGAGCCTCTCGACTTCGACACTGAATGAGGCGGAAGCCGCCTTGCTGAGCGAGCACGGCCTGCCGACGCCCCACGCGCTGATGTTCGTCGCCGCGCGTCTGCGCGAAATGGGCGAAACCAAGCTGCATATGAAAATCCTCGCGGCTCAGCTTCGTGGACGTATTCGATCGGGCGATGTACTGCACCTGCTATTCACGTTTTCTGGCAACGACTCTCTCGGGTTGCTCCGCGATCACACCGAGGCGTACAAGGGCAAGATCCGGCGTCTCGGTGTGGGGCTGCAGGTCCCAGAACACCAGGCATTCATCCGTCGAGTGTTCGAGAAGGTGATCCGTGATGCCCGGGCGCGTTGAGGATCTCGAAGCAGCGATCGGTCGGGCAACGGCGC
This sequence comes from Microbacterium testaceum StLB037, assembly GCF_900104345.1. Taxonomy (GTDB): domain Bacteria; phylum Actinomycetota; class Actinomycetes; order Actinomycetales; family Microbacteriaceae; genus Microbacterium; species Microbacterium testaceum_A. Next base: position 516,743 of record NZ_FNJN01000001.1, on the reverse strand, counting down.
CAGGCTTCCGTGGGCGGCTTCTTGCGCGTGGGGAGGCGCGCGCAATGATATGGCGCGAAGGCGTTCTCCCAGAGGACGCTCCCCCATTTGACGTGCTGCTGAGCCACGACCTCCTCTCCTACGGGTATGCGCTTCTGGAGCACGGACTGGAACTGAGCGATCTAGAGGGATCTGCCGAGGCATCTCGACGGGCATTCGAGAACGCGGCGACAGCGATCGAATCAGTCATCGCCCGCGGGGAGGTAACACCGGACTTGGGCTTTCACCGGGTGGTGGCCGCAGCTAGCTTTCATCTCGCTCGATTCTCAGCGCGGGCATATTCCCTTCTCACGGCGACGCGCAACGATCAGAACACCTCCCCCACCGAGAGATGCCTGGTGCTACTCATGCTCCGGGACCTGGATGGCCTGACGACGCTCGTCTCCGGTAGCCGCGCGGACGAACGGGCCGCGGACGCAAGCCTCGCCGAGGAGTTGCGCTCGGTGCTCGCCCCGGATGAAAACAACGACGACGAGGCCGATGTCTTGGACATCGTCGATGCCGCATTGACCGATGCGTTCATGGGTGCGATCAGTGTGGCAATGCTGGCGTTCGAACGTGGCGAACCACCTCTCCTCACGGAGGCCATTGCACGACTCGAGGTGGGTATGCGCGGTGCGGCCGCTTTGAGCATGGTGCCGCAGTGGTGGTGCCATCGGCTGGCGATTCACCTGCTGCGGGGACTGTGGGAATCCAGCTTCCACGTGGTTCTGCCGATGGGGCCGGAAAGCGGGGACGCTGGCGACTGGGATCGCCTACGCGCCACATTCATCGCCTCGCTCTTCCGCCGACAACGCTCCGAAATCGACCTCTGGCCCTCCCAATTGGAAGCCGCGTCACGAGTGCTCAATACCCAAGACAACCTCGTGCTCTCCCTGCCCACGAGCGCAGGCAAGACTCGCATCGCAGAACTATGCATCCTCGCGACCCTGGCCGAGGGAAAACGTGTGGTGTTCGTCACCCCGCTCCGCGCGCTCTCCGCACAGACCGAGACCGCTCTGGAACGTACCTTCGTCCCTCTCGGCAAGACCATCTCCTCCTTGTACGGCACCATCGGGGTCAGCGATGTCGACGAGAGCATCCTCCAGGACCGCGACATCGTGGTCTCGACTCCCGAGAAGCTCGACTTCGCTTTGCGCAACGATCCAGATCTACTCGATGACGTCGGACTGATCGTGCTCGACGAGGGACACATGATCGGAGCAAACGAGCGGGAAGTGCGATACGAAGTCCAGATTCAGCGGCTCCTTCGCCGCCCCGACGCGAAGACTCGGCGCATCATATGTCTCTCAGCGATCCTGCCAGAGGGTGATGAGGTCAAGAATTTCGTTGATTGGCTCACAGACGACGAACCCAATGGGCTGATCAGCAGTGATTGGCGTCCCACCGTTCTCCGATACGGAGAGGTTGTCTGGCGCGACAACAATGCAAGGCTCAACATCACTGTCGGCGGTGAAGAACCATATGTCCCCCGGTTCCTCACCGCGGAGACAGTCCCGAGCAAGCAACGCAAGCTCCCGTTCCCGAAAGACGCTCAAGAGCTCACGCTGGCGACCGCCTGGCGCCTCGTCGATGACGGCCAGACCGTCCTGGTGTTCTGCCCACTCAAGAGCTCGGTCAACGCATTGGCCAAACTGATCGTCAAGCTGGCCCGGCAAGGTGCACTCCGCAGCGTGTTTGACGGAGACCCGACCGTCCTGAACACCGCACTCAGCATCGGCCAAGAATGGTTTGGGGCCGACCATCCTCTCCTAGCCTGCCTACGCATGGGCGTCGCCATCCATCACGGCTCTTTGCCCGGGCCCTACCGGAAAGAAGTCGAGAAGCTCCTGCAACAGGGAGCGCTGAAAATTACGGTCCCCTCCCCCACGCTGGCGCAGGGATTGAACCTGTCGGCAAGTTCACTAGTAGTCCATAGTCTGTGGCGAAACCGGACGATCATCGATGCCGCCGAATTCCGCAACATTGTGGGCCGAGCTGGACGAGCGTTCGTCGATTCGTCCGGACTCGTGTTGCATCCGATGTTCGAGCCCACCCGTCGAGCACGACAGAACTGGGAGCGGCTGGTCGAAGATTCGCAGCTGCGGGATATGCAGAGCGGACTCGTCCGACTCCTCACCACCATGCTCCAGAGGATGTCCGACAGTCTCGGAGAAATCGACTGCGACAACTTCACCGAGTACGTCACCGGGCTCGCCAACTGGTCCTTCCCTGTGATTCCCGCCGAAGACGAAGAAACCACGAGCGACGCCATGAAGTTCTGGCCGGGCCAACTCGCGAGCCTGGATTGCGCGATCCTCGGACTGCTCAGCGACTCCTCTGTCACGGAGCAGGATCTCGGCACCGCGCTCGATACAGTTCTCGCTTCATCGTTGTGGGCACGGACAATTGCTCGCTACCAGGAGCCGGTGCGCGACATCCTGCGGACAGGTCTCGTGGCCCGAGCCGGCGTTATCTGGCGGAGCACGACACCGGATCAACGGCGCGGTTATTATCTGGCGGGTGTCGGCCTCGCGACCGGCCAGGAACTCGATTCGAATGCTGAGCAACTCAACCGTCACCTGCAAATCGCCGAAGCGGCCATCCAACTCGGCATGAACGACCAAGCGATCAACGCCATAGTCCATTTCGCCAAGATCGTGTTCGAGATCTCCCCCTTCATTCCCAAGTCTCAACCCGACAATTGGGAAGAGATCCTGGTCGGGTGGCTGCGAGGTCGTCCAGTTGTGGAACTCGCTGCCGACGACAGCCTCGAAACTGCGGAGTTCATCGAAGATACCCTGGCGTACCGACTCCCATGGGCACTCGAAGCCGTCCGCGTCCGTGCTGCAGCGCACCCCAACCCCGATGCATCCCCTTGGGATCTATTTAGTCCAGAGACCGAACTGAGCGTCGCTGGTGTGGAAGCCGGCACACTCAACAGGGCCGCGTCGACGCTCATGCGAGCAGGCTTCGCCTCTCGGTCGGGAGCGCTCGTCGCGGTGGAGTCAACCGAAGCTGCATTCACAACCCCAGGCGGGCTACACGAGTGGATGATATCCGAGGCAACACAGGCCGCAGCTAGAGACTCATCCTGGCCAACACCGACCACCCGCGAGCTCTGGAAGAGCTTCGCCAACCGCACTGTCGCCCTCCGTCAGCGAACGTGGATTCACGAAGTGCACGAGTCTTTGGTGAGTTGGATACCTGGCTATCAGCCCACCCCCGGCGAGCCGTACCGAGCAATCACCCGCTCCGACGAAACAACCGTGCTCGAGGCGGCAGATGCCCAGCGAGCCGGAGTACTGACTACCCACTTGAACCCGCGCCGTCAGGGGCTACTGAAAGTCACCGCGATCGGAGCGGGAGACGTAGTCGAGCTCGACTACCTGGGGCCGTCTGACCTTCTTGCCTAACCACTCGCTCAGGGCTGAGGGCTGAGGCACGTTGGGTACCAAACTGGACTGACAACGGGGCCGGTTCGGCGCAGCCCCCGAATACCTTCGCGAGACCCTCGCGCGGTGACTACTTGGGCGCTCCGAGTGCAGCATCTAGCCCGTCCGACGCCACCAAGGGGCGAGGAGCGTTCCGGCCGTAGCCTGCCCCTGGAAGGGCCTAGGCGGAGAGCGATCGTGGTGCTCCCGCCTCGTCGAACTCGATCGAGATCACATTCTCCTGTCCTGCCCAGTCCTCGAGTACCGAGATTGCATCGTCGCTGAGCTCTTGAACGAACAGCAGTGCAAGGTTGTGTTTTGCTCGCGAAGCGGAGACGTAGAAGAGATTGCGTGAATGCTGAAAACTCCCGGCCTGCCTAAGTTCTGGATTGCTCTGCGGAGCGTGGGCGGCGATCATCTTGGCGAAGTCGTACTTAGTCCAGCCGCGCCCGACAAGTACGATCACGTCGTCGAACTCTGCGCCTTTTACAGAGTGTTTAGTTGAGAAGACGGTGCTGTCTTCCAGGTACGAACGAAGCGCGCGAACTTCGGCATACGGCACGGAGCGTAGCGCCCTATGCTCAACCAGTTTTCGTGGTTCTCCAAGTTCCTCTGCCGGGCCGAGCGCCAGGAGCGCCTCCTTTAACTCGCGTTCTCTCTTAGCTACTCGCGTGGGTAAGGAGAAGAGACTCTGCGAGTTCAAGAGGTCCAACACGTTCCCGATCGTGCCCGCACGACTGGTCGAGATGAGCGAATCAAAGTAATCCGACCAGCGATGCTTATCCTTCGGCGCATTGAGCGTTGGCTTCTTGCTTCCCAGGAGGCGGAACAACTCTCCGTATTTGTGCTCGGAAAACGCCTGTATGGCGGGTTCGACAATGTCGACAAGGTACTCGATCACCGGGTCTTCCTTGTTGGCAAAGGCATCGTTTGAGCCAAATACCCCCGGAAGGCTCGGGTAGCCGAGTTCGTTCGCGATCGTCGCGTGCGTGAGCATAAGGATCTTCAGATCCCCAGAGTCCCGGATCCATGTGCTGCTTGGGGACGCGTGTTGGAGCCATTCCAGACATGCTTGGGTTGCTTCCTGGGAGATCTGGCCCTTCCAATTTCTGCCTTGACGGACGCCCGGCCAGGAGTTGGAGTGATACACCGTGGCTGTGCCCTCACCGGCATCGGCTCGAGGCGCCTGCGGAAGCTCCGGGCGCAGCTTGTTCAGGAAGCTGACGACCGATCTGTCCGATCTGAAGTTGGCGTTCTTCGGGATCGATGTGAGCGAAGAATGCACGATCGAACCACAGGTTCTGTCGTAGATCTGTTGCCAGTGGTCGCCGAAGAAGCCAACGACAGGGCCTTTAGGGTCGGCTCCGTAACCAGATAGAACCGCTTCGGCAAGCCCCGACGGGGTGTCCTGGTACTCATCGATAAAGATGACAGGGAATCGGTCGGTGATGAGCGACCGGAATTTCTCATTGCCGAATAGCTGAATCGCTAACTCTGGGATGTCATTGTGATGGAGCGTGATTCGATCATCATGAACTCCGCGAATTCCAAGGTCGTACTCGATCGCCAACCCACTGACCTCTGGATGCTCAGCAAGACGATCTTTCCAGCTTTCTGAGGCGTGGAGGGCCGCCGATAGAGCCTTCTGGTATGGACTGATCATCTCCCATAAGAACCCATGGAGGGTGTCGGCGAAGACGGCGGGATCTTCATCGGTTCTTGCTTTGATCTCGTCGCGGGCAACCTTGGTGTACGTGAGGCAGGCGACCCGTTGATCGCTGCGGGGAAGGTAGACGGACTTGCTCTTCAGTATTCGTCGCAAGGCTTGGACCAGCGAGTAGGTCTTGCCTGCTCCTGCCCCCGCTTCGAGTTTGAAGTTCCGGCGCCCATCGAGTGCGGCAAAGAGGGCCGCTAGAGCTTCCTCGCTCGCTTGCTCGGCGTCGTCGGCAACGGGGCTGGCCGGGGCGGTCATCGAACGACCACTCCCGAATCGCTCGGAGACTCAGCCACAGACTCAACCCCGGTGGAGTAATTCAGTAACCAGTCGAGTCCGCGTTGGATGTAGCGAGGGGTCTTCCAGCCCACCTCCCCAACGGCAAATCGCAAAGCGAAGTCGCTCTTCTTCAGACCGTCCGCAGCCTCGCGAACGCGGGCCTCGTCCTGGCTGGTATCGCCCGTGAGCGTGAGCCCTTCAGCAGAGGGGTTAGCGAGGAGGAAGGCGTCTTCGAAGGTTCGACCGCAGGCTTGCCCTTCGCTCTCAGGAACTTGGAATGCAAGGTACCGGTTGCCACTGATGATGGCATCTGTCTCAGCAGCGTCCAGCAAGGCAATTGGGTTCTGAGCGTTGGAGTCAGGGAACCACTTCTTGATGGTTGCGTTGCTTGTTGATGTACCTTCGTGAACAGTCGTTGCGCCGTCTCGACTGTTTCCCTCGACCTGGCCAATCGCATCGATGTCGGTGATGACAAGCGTGGGAATGCGAAGGAAGTCAAGGAGCGGGAAGAAGATGTGGGCGTACGCGCCTCCTACTTCCATGAGTGCAACGTACTGACTGCTGAGCTTGTGCTTGGCGTTTCTGATGGCCGCAGGAACGATCAGCCGTTCGCTTGTGCCTTCCACGAGTATGGCTTTGTCCGCGAAGAAGAGGTCAGAGCGGGTGAGGGTCAGATACTGGTGCAGAAACTTTTTGTTGATGCCCTCAGCGTCGGTGAGGTCGAGGACGTTGGCGTGGTGGCCGGGGCCATTTTTCGGGTCACTTTCGACACGGAAGTATCGGATCGTTGAGAAGTCCGCACGGTTGGCAACATGGGAAGAGTGTGTTGAGACCGCGAACTGCGGCCACCAAGGATGCGTTTTTTCATCCAAGGCCGGGAAGAGCTCAGCGACCGAAGCGAGCTGCTCGATGAACACTTCCTGCATCTGCGGATGAAGATGAGCTTCAGGCTCCTCGATGAAGACTAAGTGCAGCCCAGGCATGTTGCCTCTCGTCGCATACTCCCGGTAGTAGCTAAGTAGCGTGAGCAGCATCAGGATGAGGTTGCGAGACCCCAGACCGCTGTACGACTCAGGAAGCGAAACCCCGGCTACGCCGTCATAACGAATGCTGGTGTGGTTCCCCAGCACGCGTTCGATGTCGAGGGTCGTCTCTGCTTTGAGACCAGGGTCTGTGAGACCGGGGTATCCGAAGCTCCGAAGTGCTGGGATGATTCCCTTCACCATCTCGCTGACTCTGATGCCCAGGTCCTGCTCAATGCCAGCTACGGCTTCGGTGAGCGCATTGGCAGTTTCTTTCTGGACGCTCCCGTCATTCGCTTTGGATGCGGCGTCAAACAGGCTCTGAAAGATGCTCCCGATCAGGTCTTTGGGTCGTTCCTTCTCGTCATCGAGTCCGCGTTGAGCTTTCAAGAAGTGAACGGTGAGGATGCGCCGCATCGCCTCTAATGCGATGTCACGCATGTTGAATGCATCTCCCGGATCGATCGCGGTGATCGATCGTGTGAACATCCCTTGAACTCGGTCTCCGACGACCCCCAGTACGCGCTCGATATCCGGTTCGTCACCCGTGTTCGGGTCTGCTGTGACTCCCTCGAAGAAGTCTGACAGGCGTCCACCTTCGAGTGAGTAGCTCAAGCGGATCATCGCTGTTGTGCAGTCCGGGTCGAGATCGACGATAGCTGCAGCTAGAGGCCCGTACTCGGGCAGATCTTTTGAGTACGAGATCTCCATGGTAAGGGAGATCTCGGGGAGAAGACTCCTCGCGAGTTCTTTGTCTCCTGTCGCGTAGGCCTTCCATGCTTCCAGGAATTCCGGGTAGCTCTCGGCGGAGAAGTCGGCCATGGTGAAGTTCAATGTCGATGGCTGCAGAAAGCGAGTAAACGCCTCAGCGAGCGTGGTCTTTCCACTGTTGTTCCGACCAACCAGCACGGTGGTGCGGCTATCAAGGTCGATATCGGCTTTCCGCAGTAAACGGAAATTGCGCACCTCGATGTGAGAGAGCCGCATCGGAGCGAACGGCTCTTTCGTCTCGTCGCTTGAATCTGTGGGCGCAGTCTGCTGGGTCATTCCCGGTCCTTTACTGAAGAACCGCCAGCGCGGCGCTCCTGCTGAGTCAGATGATCATCGTGTCACCAGAATGCCCGATCCAGTCTCCAGATGTCGAACGGAACACGCCAGGCATGCCTCGCTGAATCGGGCTACACCCTCTGATCGGCGGATTCGCGAATGCGCGCATGGATCAGCAGAGTCACGCTGCTCGGCCCCACCACGATGAACTTCAGGGCGTTCCAGACGGATAGCAGCACGACCAAGTGCAGCCACCCAGGCGCGCCATTGTCGATGAGGGTTGTGCAGACGCGCGCCGTGAGGAGGTAGGGCGCCGCGAGCAGCATCACGGGGACGCCCCATTTGAGTCCTCTCCTCGTTCGGATGGCGTCGAGGAGGATGTTGGTTGGCATGTGCCGGCGCAGGAACGTGCGGGTATGGATGCTCAGGGTCCAGAGCTGGCGGATCATGACGGCAGTCCTCTTCTAAGGGGTCTGGTGACAAAGAACCTTGAAGGACTGCCGGGAGGCCGTCATACCGTCATGCTCGGGGTGACGGCGACACACATCTGAAAGTCACCTTGCTTGTTCTTCCACTGCACGTCGCACGTCGGACATCAGAAAGAGGCCTCCGGTCTCGGCTTAGCGCACAAGGCCGGATTAGCGGGGCCCCTGCGACTAGAGCGTGCGTCTGGTCCCAATGCCTACGCGGCGAGGTCGCGAAGCCTTGCTAGAGCTTCGAAGGAGATAACGATCAAGCTCTTGCTGAGCTGAAGCGGAGCAATGAGATCGGCACCGGAGCCTCCGTCCGGGGAAGAGCAACCACCGGTAAGGAAATGGAAACTTCTGCCACCTCGTCGACTCCGAGCTCGAGCATCTCGGTGCAATCTGCATGAGGGAGGTCCGTTGCGATACTCCGATCAGCTAGGAGCAGGCTGAACGGAGGGTAGTGAATCGTGGCTGATATGGCTGGCGCGTGTGCGCTGATCGACCGACCGTTCTCGGGTCCGAGCAGTACTCGAACCACCACCGCGTCGTGGCTGCCTTCCACATGAGCCGCACTTCCATCTGGGACAATCGCCGCTAGGAAGCGGAGGTCTTCGGGCGGCTTGCCCGGGACGCCTTCGCGAACCATGCGCACAAGCTCAGGATGTGAATCGATGAGTGTCGGTGTCAGCGCGGTCATGCCAGCAATCGCTGACCGAATGAACCTCCCCGGACGCACATCCTGCAGCCTCCCGACAATCTGTTCTCGCTGGCCTTTCTCCGGCGAGTTGAGCAGGTTGCCTGCGAAGGTATGCGCCCAGCGGATGTACTCGTCGTCCCACGGCGATGTGATTGCTCGGCAGGACTCGCAGTGTGCGTATCGGCTTGAACCGCCGAGCTTCGGGCGGCCATATGAGAGGTGACTGTCTGCTGTTGTGCCGCCCCAGGAGAAGCTTCCCTTGTTAAATGCTGCCCTTGGGGGAACGTGTGCGTTGGTGAGCCGCACATGCCTTCCGCAAAGCGAGCATCGGCCAGTCTTACCCTGACGGCCGGTTGGCACGAATCCTTCTTGCGGTGTCACGTCGTTCTCCCGGCGGCCTAGCTTAGATCTGTCTCCACACTATGGTTTGGTGGCTACCGCGCTCAGATTCGAAGTTCCTGGCTCCGGGGTCGGCGAAGCTGAACGCGCGGACGTCGATATCTTGGAGGATCCCGCCATTTGCGCCTCTGAGATGCTACCTTGCCTCCTGATGTCGGGAAGAGCCCGTCTAGCTCGGCTCAGCGCACGAGGCCGCGCCGGGCGCGTCCCCGTAACCGGCGAGCATCTGGCTCCGATGCCTGCGCAGCGATGTCGCGAAGCCTCACCAGAGCCGCGGCAGCTCGTGCGGCATCGATTTTCTGCGCATCACTATCCGGGGCTGAGCCAAGGGGTGACTTCGCGGTGATTCCGTAGCGGTCACGGTATGCCGCAACCGTGCGCGCTTGGCTCCGCCACATCGCCCTCACTCTCGGCTCGATAGCTGATGTTCCAAGGGCAAGCACCCAGTCTTGCTTCTCGCTGACAGCGCGGTCAAGGATCACGTCAGCACGTTGCTCAATGAGATCGCGGCGCTCGGAGAGGGCACCCTGCATCTCGGAGTTCGTCACACCCGCAGCTTCGGGGATCAAGCCCGCAATGAGCTGGGGCACCTTGCGGGTACGGCCTGAGCCTGCCGGTCGTGCAGTGGCTCGTGCGAGGCGATGGTGAAGTACGGAGGCGATGTCGTCGGCGTCGCCGAACCCGCGAGCCGCCACCAGGCGCGGCATGAGAGCGTCGATGTTGTGGTGGTTCGCCTCCGCGCGACGCATCTCGGACGAGAGCGCCCTGAATGCTTCGGAATGGATCGTGTCTTCTGCCGCCTCCGGGGTGAAGCCGGACTCGCGGATGAGGGTCGCGAATCTGTCGTGTTGAGCGGCCTGCGCGATCGTCTCGTACTCCGCCGCAAGCTGCGCGATCGACCCCCAGACCTCTTGTTCTGCGGCTATCGTCTCGCGTCCGGAGAGCTCGGCGCCGACGTGCTGGAGCACTCCGTAGAGCACGGTGCGCGCGGTCGCTTCGGCATCGTCTGCTGGATGCGACACGTCATGGTTGTCGTCGGGGCGGTCGGTGGCGACGTAGACGAGGTTCGCTTGCCTGCCACGGGTCATCGCGACGTAGAGGTTTTCCCTCGTTGTGGTTGAGTCTGCGAGGACGTGGGAAGTGCCGGTAGTGATGCCTTGGGCTCTATGTGCGGTGACGGCGTATCCGAGATCGACATGCTCAGCCACGTACCCGGCCGGCAGGATCACCGCGCCACCACGACGTGGACCAGCGCGGCGAACTGTGAGGGAGCCGTCGTCGCGAACGTCGGTGACCGTCCAGCGGTCACCGTTACGCACCCATCCCCGACCGGCACGGAGGCGCCGATCGTTGCGACGCGTGATGATCGAATCTCCGATGGAGGCTCGGGAGGTGTCGTGGAGTTCGATTTCGCGGAGAGCATTCACTGTGCCGTCAAGGATCAGGTCTGCGCGGGCGCGCTGGTTTAAGGCGTGCACGGATTCGGTCGAGTCGGCGATCAGCACGGTGGCGATCCCAGCGAGGGCATCAGTGCGCCAGGCGGTGTAAGCCGTGTCGATCATTGTCTCGGTGTCGCCACCGGTGATGCGGTCGTGGTCGGCGTAGGTGTCGATTGCTTCGGTACGTCCGTGGCGCAGGTCGAGGGAAGCGGTCTTCTCCCATTCGTTGACGAACCGGTGGACGTCGAGCAGTTCGGGGGCATCGTTGCGGTCGTGGACGAGGAGGGAGAACCCGCCGCCGGCGGTGACGGATTGGAGTTGCGCACGGTCCCCCACTAGCAGCACCTTCGCTTCGGCTTGCTCGGCCAGGGCGGTGATGCGGTCGAGGGAGAGGGTGCCGGCGAGGGAGGCTTCGTCGATGATGACTAGCTGGCTTTTCTGGAAGGTGGCGCCGGTGCGCTGATGGGTGTCCCACCATTTCGCCGTGTTCTCCGTCGTGATGCCGAGGTCGTCCGCGAGGACCTGGGCCGCGACTGCCGACGGGGCGAGTCCGACGACGCTTCCGCGGCCGTGCTCACGCTCCCACGCGGTGCGGAGGGCACGCATGGCCGTCGTCTTCCCCGCACCGGCAGGACCCACGAGCACATCGATCATCCGGCCGGAGAGCGCGATCTTCGCCAGGGCATCCGCCTGGTCCGGTCCGAGGGTGCGCCCCGCACGGTCGGGCCGGGCGGTGATCCGCTCTAGCGTGGCGAGCGGCACGGTCGGCACGGTCGTGGTGCGGGCGCGCTCGAGGAGGCGGTCTTCGGCCGCCAGCAGCACCTCCGAGGAGAACACGACCGAGTGCTTCGGCCGGAACACCGAGGTGCCGTCCGGTCTCTGGAACACCGCCGGGCTCGATACGAGCTCGGGCGGGGTCAGTCGCAGCGAGGCGGCCTCGGCGGCGTCGACCACGAGGCCGACGATCGCCTTCCGATCCTCGGTGGAGGCGAACCTGTAGCCGGTGGTCTGCCTCGCGGCCTCGGCCATCAGGTTCCACCGCCGCCAGGCGGAGCGCTTCTCACCGACCGTCCCGACAACGCTCTCGCCGAGGTTGGTGATCACATCCAAGGGGATGTCGTCGGCGCGCAGCAGCAACGGTGTCTCGTTCACCGACACAGCCCGCGCCCACGCGGTCGCGTCTGAACCAAGAACCTGACCGGCGCGACGGCGCCAGGAGGCGGTGAGGTCTGCGAGTGAGTGGACCTCCTTCTTGGGCCTCGTGGAGAGGGTGGCTTGGGCGCGGAGCTTCATAATCGTCGCCGGCGACGGGCGGCGCCCGTGCTCGGAGACATAGCGATCAATGAGGCGATCCGTCTCGACGTCGATGTGCCGGGCACGGGTCGAGAACTCCTTGACCAGCTCCTCCGCCACCCCCACGACCGCCCACGCCGGGTTCCGATCCCGACCCTGCTCCCGCGCCTCCCACTCCACCCCGAGCATCCGGGTCAGATGATCCGCGAAGACCGCCTCGTGCAGTTCCGAGAGCGCGACCGTGGCGGCGTGCATCGGGCGTCCGTCGAGGGAGCGCCACTTGCCGTCGAGGACGGTTTGGACCTTGTTCGAGATGACGACGTGCGTGTGCAGGTGAGGGTCACCGGCCCGACTGTCGTAATGGTCGAACGCGGTAGCGACCAGGCCGCGGACATCGACCTGCGCAACCGCCCCGTCGCGGCCGGTTGCGCCCGTGCGGGTGGCTGCAACCTCGCGTTCCATGAACGCGACCATCTCCGCAACCGCCGCGTGATGCGCGTCCGCGATAAGTGCCTGCGTACCCGCGTCGGCAATAGCCCAGAGCACCGAGGCGGACTTCGGGATGGAGAAGGCGAAGTCGTAGCCCGCAACCGCCCGGCGCACCCCGCGCGCGGCCTCCTCAGCCTCGATTACGGCGGTCGCCTCCGCTCGGCTCGCCGACCCGAGCTCGGGATCGAGCGCGGCGACGCGCTCAGCCACCCGCTCTCCGACGGGCCGGTACTCGGGATAGGCACGGCCCAGCGGCTTCCCGGTGATGGGGTCGCGCCCCATGCCGACGAGGAGCTGGAGCTGAGCTTCGGAGACCTGATCGCCCTCCACGATCTGCTTGTCACCCAGGCCCGCGAAACCGGCGCCAAGCCACCGGCCGGGCGGGGTTCCCTCGGCGCTGTAGTACCGCGTCAATGGTGTCGAGAGGGACCTGTCGCCGTCTGCCGCGGTGACCGTACGTAACAGGTACTTGTAGCCATCGCCTGCCGACATCACGCGCATCGAGACCGTCACACGAGACAGGTGGGCAGGATGCGCTGCTAGCGGGTCGCGACCATCGTCAGCGGGTCACTACCTCCTTGCATACGAACTCGCCGGTCTCGTCCTGGATGAGGAACTCGTCTCCGGGCACGTTCTCGTAGATATGCCCGATGTCGTCCGCAGCGCCTGCTGCCTTGCAGTGCGCGCCATCGGGCTCGGTCTGGATCAAGTAGGCGGTCTGGCATTCGCAGGCTGTCATGAACACGTAGAACCGTCCACGAAATGCTTGTTCCAGCAGAGCGACCGGATAGTAAAAGAAGTGCTTCCCGCACAACGTCGGAACTCTGACTTTGCCGCCCACGATCGTGCTCTGCGGCAACTCTGCCGCATGAGTCCAGGGTCTGAGTTCCACATGTTCGACGCCCGATTGCAGTAGCTTGCCGTCGGCAAAGCGCAAGAACGACGCTCTTGTGCACGGCTGACCTGCTGGCACAGAAACCGGGACGCGAGACGGCCAAAGTTGCGGCATCCCCAGCTCACTCGTCATCTCGATCTCCAAGGCGGGAGTCGTAAACCGCAACCCCTGCAAGGCGAGCCCACCGAGGATGATCGTCATCAGGTAGCACTGTGGCAAGTCGGGTTCCGCAATGCCGGGCAGTCGAACGCTCAGCGGCGTCACGCGGACGGCCCAGAACCCTGCCGGTCCCTCGTACCGGCCCACCCAGAACCGGCTTGCATCGAGGGGTTGCATCATCTCCCGCAGCTCGTACAGCGCCCTGTACTCGACCGGCGAGAGGCCGTATCCAGATTCTCGCTGCTCCTTGCTGGAGATGAGCATCGCGGTGAGCGCGGTCTTCTGTATCCACGCTGCGATCACAGCCTGATCCGCCGGCGCGATCGTCGCCGATCCGCCGAGGATGAGGGGCGTCAGCACACGCTGCGCGGCGACTTCGAGCCGACTCATCCAGCCGTTGTTGCACGAAGCGCAGAAGCTCTTCACCGTCTGCCGAAAAGGCGGCTGTTCTCCCATGTCACGCGGCATGCCGTTCAACGGACCCGCCCCGTGCTGAACGGGGCTGAGATCCAGACCGATCTTGCTGACCCACTGCCCGAAGACGTGCTCGCGGGTCAGTGGCTCTGTTGAGCCGCAGAAGGCACATGGATCAGGCATGGGGCCATTCTTCACCCGTCGTGACGGGTAGTGACCTCGATCTGCAAGAGGCGTGGTGGCTCTGGAACGAGGTCGGAGGCGACGGCTCGGCCGAGGCTCGGGCGGTTCTCGCGAGTCAGGGGTCGGGAGTCGCGGCGAGCACCTGGCAGGTGACCAGCCCGGTCAGTAGCCCCGAAAAGGACGACGGCCGGGGATCACCGATCTGTCGGAGTCCTCATGCACGATCCGAACGACGAACACGACGACCACCGTCTGCGGGTCGGGTCGCTGTTCTCCGGCTACGGCGGACTCGACCTCGCCGTAGAGCATGTCTTCGACGCCCGCACCGTGTGGTTCTCCGAGATCAACGAGCCCGCCGCCCGTGTCTTCGCCCATCATTGGCCCGACATCCCGAACCTCGGAGACATCACGGCCATCGACTGGAGCTCCGTCGAGCCGGTCGATGTGCTGTGCGGAGGGTTCCCATGTCAGGACGTCTCCACGGTCGGGAAGATGGCCGGCCTGAAACCCGGCACCCGCTCCGGGCTCTGGGCGTACATGGCGACCGCCATCGACAAGCTGCAACCCGAGTGGGTCGTCATCGAGAACGTGCGCGGGCTGCTCTCCGCAACCGCGATCCGCCCAAGCTCGAAAGGAGACGACCGTGAACGACGCAACCGCGCCCCAGCAACCCCGAGGACGCAACCCTTCGCGGTGGGGAACCCGCCCCGTGGGGTCTGGGAGACCAGCCAGCCCGACCTCTACGGGCACTTGGCGCCGTACTCGGAGACTTGGCCGACCTCCGGTACGACACGAGATGGTTCCCCCGCACGTCCTTCAGGAGATCCTCGGACATGCGTCCATGGAGACCACCCGCGGCTACCTCCACCCCGACGACCGGCACCTCGCCTCCGCCGCCGAGCAAGCCAGCGCGTTCCTCTCCCCCTCCGGACAACGCCGCCACGCACGCCAGAACACCCCGCCCACGCGGCGCCTGTGATGCCGAATCGCGGTCCCGAAGCCTCCCCGGAAGCGTTCTGGTCCCCTTTTGGTCCCCTTATCCACAGGACCGACCCCGCAGCCTCGCCGGCCACCCGCCGACGGGTCACACTGACGGGCTCAGGGGGACCAGAGGGGGACCAGCGAAAGCCGCTTCCAGAAACAACAAAGCCCTGATGAAATTGGCTTTTCATCAGGGCTTTTCTGTCGGGCTGACAGGATTTGAACCTGCGACCCCCTGACCCCCAGTCAGGTGCGCTACCAAGCTGCGCCACAGCCCGTGGCATTGTTTTTCAGTTGTTCGGGCCGACCGGAGCGGGGTAAACCCCTTATCCCCCAGTCAAGTGCGCTACCAAGCTGCGCCACATCCCGTTACCCGCGAGCGGGCAACTCCCCTATATTAGCCCCTCGCCGACGCCCCCGCGAACCAACGCCCACCCCGGGCGTGTGCGCACGCCCTTGTCCGATGTCGGAGGCCCTCGCTACGGTCTCGGGCATGACGATCGCGATCCTGCCCGCCACCGGTGACCGCTTCGACGACGCCGAGACGGCGCTCGACAGCGGCGACGGTCCCGGATGCCAATGCCAATGGTGGCTGCTCACCAACGCCGAGTTCCAAAAAACCTCGCGCGACGACCTCACCACGCGCTTTCACGCCGAGATGCACGGCGATCGCGCTCCCGGGCTCATCGCCTACGTCGACGGCGAGCCCGCGGGCTGGGTGCGCGTCGGTCCCCGCATCGACCAGACGCGCCTCCTGCGCACCCGCGACGTCACGACCGCGACGGACGAGCCCCTCGACGCCGACGACGTGTGGTCGATCTCGTGCTTCGTCGTCCGCACGGCTCACCGCGGTCAGGGCCTGATGAAGAAACTCCTGGATGCCGCGGTCTCGACCGCCCGCGACGCCGGCGCCCGCGTCGTCGAGGCGTACCCCCTCGACCCCACCGTCACGAGGCGCTCCGCCAACCAGCTGTACCGCGGCACCGTGTCGATGTTCGAACAGGCGGGCTTCGACATCGTCGATCGCCCCAAGCCGGACCGCGCTCTCGTCTCGCTGACCCTGCGCGGGTGAGACCCCGTCTTACGATGGAGGTTCGCCGACGAAAGACCTGACATGACGGATGCCACGACCACCGCACGCGTCGACGCGTGGCTCTGGGCAGTGCGCGTCTACAAGACCCGGTCCGCGGCGACGACTGCGTGCCGTGCGGGCCACGTCCGAGTCAACGGCGAACGCGCCAAGGCGGCGCAACCCGTGCGCCCGGGCGACGAGTTGCGGGTGCGGATCCAGGGTTTCGACCGGATCCTCGTCGTGAAGAAGACGATCGCGAAGCGTGTCGGGGCGGCCCTCGTTGCGGAGTCCGTGGACGACCGCACTCCCCCGCCGCCCTCGAAAGAGAGCATGCCGTTCGTTCCGGTGCGCGATCGCGGCGCCGGCCGCCCCACCAAGCGCGACCGCCGCGACATCGAGAAGCTCCGCGGCCGCGAACTCGACTGACCGTCGCGTCACACCCTCCGCAATCCGCACAACCTCAGCCGCATTCCTCGCCCACCGACTGAGCTTGTGCGAATCACTGACCCGGCGAACCCGCCGACGCCTCGCCACACGCGCGGCCTCGCGGGGCGGCTGACGCAGCCGTCAGTTCAGCTGGTCGAGCAACCAGTGCGCTCCGTGCACGCTCGCCCCGAGCTCCTCGACGCGCGCCGCCAGTTCGCGGTCGCTCGTCACGACGACCACCGGACGAAACGCCCCCGCGACCTCGCGCACGACGGCGACGATCTCGTCGTCACCCTCCCCCGGCGCGTGCCGCACCTCGATCGCGGGTGCCACGGGCTGGGCGGACCGCGCCTGACCCTCCAGCACCGCGGTGACCGAGGGGAACCAGCGCGTCGCGGAAAGCCCGAGGGCCTCGGCATCCACTCCCCGCTCCGCCAGCCGCGAGACCTTCGTCACCAGGCGGGTCGCGGCGCCGGCGCGGTCTTTCCACCATCCGTCGGGAACCGAGCCCATGACGTTGGCCACGTCGACGACGATCGCCGGACGCACGGTCAGGGCCTCGCGCAGGGCCGGCCATGATGCGGCGAAGCCGGGATGCAGGGGCAGCGAGTCGACCTCGTCGACGGCAACCCATTCCAGGGCGACGCTCTCGGGGTCGCTGATCACGGGCTCGAACGGTGTCGTGACGTCGGCTACCAGGGTCGAGTACGACCAGATGCCGAGGTCGAGCACGCTCTCGAAGCGAGCCCGCACGGCATCCGCCGGCACTCCCGCCTCTTCGCCCGATTCGCGTAGCGCACCGTCGCGAGCGGACTCGCCCTCGTGTCGCGCGCCTCCCGGCAGAGCCCAGGTGTTGCCGAAGTGACTCCACGAGACCCGGTGCTGCAGCAGAACGCCGCGCTCGGGGTCGAGAGCCAGGAGCCCTGCCGCTCCGAAGCGCCCCCAGTATTTCTCGCCCGTGGGCGCGACGACCCAGGCGTCGCCCGGGTCGCGAGGTCCGTGCGGACGCCGCGGCTCGCCGGGGGCAGGGGGCTCGATCGTCATCGTCTCCAGCCTGGCACACCCCTCGCGCGAGGGCGCCGCCGGGCGTCACATCGCGCCGCGAAACGCGGAACACTGGTCGGATGCAGTACGAATTCGACGACGACCCCGCGCGGATCGACCGCGACGCGGTCTGGCAGTGGCTGAGCACCGAGGCGTACTGGGGGCGCTGGCGCACCCGTGCCGACGTCGAGGCCCAGCTCGACAGCGCGTGGCGCGTCGTCGCCGCGTACCACCGTGAGACGGGTGCGTTGGTGGGCTTCGCGCGGGCGATCTCCGACGGCGTCGGGTTCGCCTACCTGGCCGACGTGTTCGTCGTCGCCGCGCACCGCGGTCACGGCCTCGGCAAGGGCCTGGTCTCGCTGATGATCGACGAGGGCCCGGGTCCCCACTTCCGGTGGACGCTCTTCACGAGCGACGCGCACGGCCTCTACCGTCAGTTCGGGTTCGCCGAGCCCGACCGGACGGCTCTCGTCCGCCCCGCCGCACCCCTCTGAGGCACCGGATGCCGGCTCCCCACGCCGACGCCGCATCCCGATGACACGTCGGTCACCGCCCGGCTCCGTCGACCGGCAGCGACCGGTGCATGAGCGGAGGGACCGGGTCGTGGCATCCGGAAACGAGGAACGCCCCGACCACTCGGGCCGGGGCGTTCGCTGGGGTCTCAGGCGTCGAAGCGCGCGCCCGCCGGGTCGGCGGGGAGCAGCTCGAACACGAGAAGGACGAGCGGTCCGACGATGGGCACGAACGCGATGAAGATCCAGAAGCCGCTCTTGTTCGTGTCGTGCAGACGGCGCACGATCAGGGCCAGGTGCGGCACGAACGTCGCCAGCCCCCAGGCGATCAGCACGACGAGAAACACCAGGCCCAGCCCGCTCGGAGCAGCTGCGTTGCCTTCGGGGTCGAGTCCGCCCGCTCCGCCCGTGACGAGCGCGAGGATCTCGAGCACGGCCACGACGATGACGTTCGCGAGAATCCACCACCAGAATTCGCTGCGGCTGGCCCGACCGGTGAAGGTGGCGTACTTCTTGAAGAAGCGCTGGACGGCTGCTCCCAGCGGAGCGCCGTAGTACGGCTGGTCCAGCGCAACGGTGTTCTGCGAGTACGACATGAGTGTCCCCCTGACACATAGGCGAGTGAATGCGCCGGCACGCTCGTCGGCGCGAATGCACCTTATCGATTCCGCCACGCGGGGGGGCGACATTGTTTCGCCCTTCATCCGTCGAAGCGCGCACCCTCGGGTCGCCGCCCCTGCAGCGTGAACACGAAGAGCACCAGGGCGCCGATCAACGGCACCAGCCCGATGAACACCCAGAAACCGCTGCGACCGGTGTCGTGCAGGCGCCGTACGAGCACGGCGAACGTGGGGATGATCGTCGCGAGAGCCCACACGAGCCAGATCGCCCCGAGGATCACCCCGTGCGGTCCGGTGATGGTCGTCGAGCCGTCGGCTTCGATCCGGATGCCATCGGTCAGCGTAGGCAGCGCGTTCAGCACCGTGCCCACGACGGCGGCGGTCAGCACCCACCACCAGTACTCGCTGCGACTCGCACGCCCGTGGAAGGTGGCGTACTTCGCGAAGACGCGGCGGACCGCGGCGCCTAGCGGCGCGCCGTCGTACGGCTGGTCGAGCGGCGGGCCGGCGGTGGTCATGGGGTCTCCTGGCGTCAAGAGAGGGCGGATGCCACGGCGTCGCCGTCGCGAGAGCACTGTATCGACCTCCCGGTCGGATGTGGGCCCGGTTGCGTCGCGCCTCGCGGCCCCGGCGCGCTCGAGACTGCATCTCGCTGACGAACCCGCGTCAGCCTGTCCTGAGACATGACAGAACCCGCGTCAGCCTGCAGCGAAGGTGTCAGCGAGGTGCAGTTTCGCGAGAAACCCGCACCCGCAGACGCCCCCGCACGCGAAAGCGCCCCGCCCCCACGACGGGGACGAGGCGCTTTCGACGCGGATTAGCGCTGGCGCTTCTCGCGGATGCGCATGTTGAGCACGATCGGGGTGCCCTCGAAGCCGTAGATCTCGCGCAGGCGCCGCTGGATGAACCGGCGGTAGCCCGGGTCGAGGAACCCGGTCGTGAACAGCACGAATGTCGGCGGACGCGTGGCCGCCTGCGTGCCGAACAGGATGCGCGGCTGCTTGCCGCCGCGCAGCGGGTGGGGGTGCTCGGCGACGAGCTCCGAGAGGAAGGCGTTGAACTTTCCGGTCGGAATGCGGGTGTCCCACGACTCGAGCGCCTGCTCGAGGGCCGGCACGAGCTTGTCGAGGTGGCGACCGGTGCGGGCCGAGATGTTCACGCGCGGGGCCCACGCGACGTGCGCGAGGTCCTGCTCGATCTCGCGCTCGAGGTAACGGCGACGGTCCTGGTTCTCCATGTCGTCGTCGTTGAGGCGATCCCACTTGTTGAACGCCAGCACGAGCGCGCGACCCGACTCGAGCACGAGGTCGATGATGTTGAGGTCCTGCACGCTGATGGGCTGCGAGACGTCGATCACGACGACCGCGACCTCGGACTTCTCCAGAGCGGTCGAGGTGCGCAGCGACGCGTAGAAGTCGGCGCCCTGAGAGAGGTGCACGCGGCGACGGATGCCGGCGGTGTCGACGAGCGTCCACAGCTTGCCACCGAGCTCCACGACTTCGTCCACCGGGTCGCGGGTGGTGCCGGCGAGCTCGTTGACGACGACGCGCTCTTCGCCGGCGGCCTTGTTGAGCAGCGACGACTTGCCGACGTTCGGGCGGCCGAGGATCGCCACGCGGCGGGGTCCGCCGATCTCGTACTTGGCGACCGCCGACACGTCGGGCAGCTCCTTCATGATCTCGTCGAGCAGGTCGGCCACACCGCGGCCGTGGATCGCCGAGACGGGGTGCGGCTCGCCGAGTCCGAGGTTCCACAGCGCGGCGGCCTCGGGCTCGTGGCGGGCGTCATCGACCTTGTTGGCGATGAGGAAGACCGGCTTGCCGCTCTTGCGCAGCAGCTTCACGACGTGCTCGTCGGTCGAGGTCGCTCCCACCGTGGCATCCACCACGAAGAGGACGATGTCGGCCAGGTCGATCGCGACCTCGGCTTGCGCGGCGACCGAGCGGTCGATGCCCTTCGCGTCGGGCTCCCAGCCGCCGGTGTCCACCAGCGAGAAGCGCCGGTCGAGCCACTCGGCCTTGTAGGTCACGCGGTCGCGGGTGACACCGGGGGTGTCCTCGACCACGGCCTCGCGGCGACCGAGGATGCGGTTCACCAGCGCCGACTTGCCGACGTTGGGGCGACCGACGATCGCGACCACCGGCAGCGCCGGCAGGAACTCGATCGCTCCCTCACCCGAGGCGAGACCCGCGAGGAGGGCGGCGTCTTCCTCGTCGAGGTCGAAGTCCTCGAGGCCCGCGCGCAGCGCTTCGGCCCGCTGTTCGGCGAGCACCTCGTCGAGCTGCTCCATCTTCTCGGCGAGCTGGTCGGGCCCGCCTTCGTACTCGTCTTCAACGCCCATCGCGGGCTCCCATCGTGGAGTCGACGACGCTCAGCACGGCGTCGACGGTCTGTTCGAAATCAAGGTGGGTCGAATCGACGACCTCGACGCCGGGGGCGGCGGTGAGGAAGTCGACGACCGTGGAATCAGCGGCGTCGCGCTGGTGGAGGGCTGCGGCGACCTTGGCGGCATCCTGATCCGTCATCTCCGCGCTGCGGCGCGCCGCACGCACCTCGGGAGCGGCGGTCAACAGGATGCGCACGGGCGCGTCGGGGAAGACCACCGTGGTGATGTCCCGCCCCTCGACAACGACACCGGGAAGACCGGCGGATGCCACGAGCCGACGGAACAACTGGTTCACCGCCTGGCGCACGGGGGCCACGCGGGCGACGCCGCTGACGGCGTCGGTCACGCGGGACTCGCGGATCGCGGTGGTCACGTCGACGCCCCCGACACGCACCCAGCGGTCGGTCGTGTCGAGCGAGATCGCGTAGTCGAAGTCGCCGAACACCTCGAGCACCGCGGTGGCGTCGGAGGTGTCGGCACCGTGGGCGAGAGCGTGCCACGCGAGGGCGCGGTAGGCGGCACCCGTGTCGAGGAAGCCGTACCCGAGACGGGCGGCGGAGGCCTTCGACACGCTCGACTTGCCGCTGCCGGCGGGGCCGTCGATCGCCACGATGACGGGCGCGGACGACCCCTCGGCGGGGGCCGCGAAGCCGGGCGCGGCGAGGCCGGGCCGGAACAGGGCGGGGGTGGGATCAGTCATGGGTGGTGCTCGCAATCCGCCAACCGCGCTGCTGGAGGCCGTCGACGGCGCGGCGGACCGCGTCGGGGACGACGCTGATCTCGGCCAGGCCGAACGGGGCACCGGGCGAGTGCTCGAGGCGTAGGTCTTCGACGTTGACGTCGAGGTCGCCGAGCTCGCCGAACAGGCGCCCCAGCTGGCCGGAGGTGTCGTCGACCATGACGACGAAGGTATCGAAGCGGCGGTTCTGGCCGTGCTTGCCGGGCAGGCGTTCCACGCCCTCGTTGCCGCGGCGGATGGTGTCGGCCACCGCGCGGCGGGCACCGGGCACCTCGGGATCGCGCAGGGCTTCGGCGACATCCGTGAGGTCGGCCGCGAGCTGGTCGAGGACCGCGACGACGGGCGCCGCGTTCGCGCCCAGGATCTGCACCCAAAGTTCGGGAGCGGATGCCGCGATGCGGGTCGTGTCGCGCACGCCCTGGCCCGCAAGACGCAGGGACCCGTCCGGCGCCTCGACGAAGCGGCCGGCGAGGAGGCTCGCCACCAGCTGCGGCACGTGCGACATGAGAGCGACGGACTCGTCGTGCTCTTCGGGCGTCATCTCGATGAGCGTGGCGCCGAGGTCGAGGGCAAGGCCCTCGACGAGGGACAGGTCGTAGGCCGAGGTCTCGCCGTCGCGGCACACGACCCAGGGGCGGCCGACGAAGATGTCGGCGCGGGCCGAGATCGCTCCTCCGCGCTCGCGCCCGGCCATAGGGTGCGAGCCGATGTAGCGCGTGAGATCGACCCCTCGTTCGCGGAGGGTACGCAGCGGTTCGAGCTTGACGCTCGCGACGTCGGTGACGACGGCATCCGGGAACGTCTCGAGCTCGCGCTGCACGACGTCGGCCGTCACGTCGGGCGGCACGGCCACGACGATCAGCGAGGGACGGTCGTCGGGGCGCTCTGCGCGACCGGCGCCGTAGTCGATGGCCAGGCGCAGCTGCGAGGGAGACGCGTCGACGAGCACGACGTCGACGCCGCGGGCGGTCAGCGCGTGACCGATGCTCGCGCCGAGCAGGCCCGAGCCGACGACGCGGACGGTGCCGCTCGTTCGGGTCGCCAAAGGCCCGGCCGCGCGCGCGGACGTTCCGTTCGGTTCGCTCATCGGGTCTCCTGCCCTGGGCGGCGCCGCTCGCACCGCGAAGCGCCCGAGAGGCTCACTCCGCCGGATCGGCCGGAGCGCTGTCGTCCTGACGGGACAGCGTGAGCAGGGCACCTCGTTCTACTGTAGTCAACTCGCGGGCCTTCCCCACCGGGAGAGTTCCCAGGTGGAGCGGCCCGAACTGCCGACGGACCAGCTCGACGACCGGATGACCGACCTCGGCCATCATCCGTCGGACGATCCGGTTCTTGCCCGAGTGCAGGGTCAGCTCGACCAGGCTCTCGCCCCGCGAGGAGTCGAGCAGCCGCGCCTTGTCGGCGACGATGCGCCCGTCCTCGAGGTCGACGCCCTTGATGAGGCGCTGGATCGTCTGCGGCAGCACCTGCCCCTCGACCTTGGCGATGTAGACCTTCGTCACCCCGAACGAGGGGTGCGCGAGCACGTGGGCGAGGTCGCCGTCGTTGGTCAGCACCAGCAGGCCGCTCGTGTCGGCATCCAGTCGTCCGACGTTGTAGAGCCGCTCGTCCCAGTCCTTCGTGTACTGACGGAGGTCGGGGCGACCGCGGTCGTCGCTCATCGAGCTCACGACCCCGGTGGGCTTGTTGAGGATGACGTAACGCTTGGACTCGTCGAGCTGGATGGCCGTGCCGTCGACGTCGACCAGGTCGGTCTCGGGGTGGATGCGGCGACCGAGCTCGGTGACGACGAGACCGTTCACGCGCACGCGTCCTTCGACGATCATTTGCTCGGCGACGCGGCGCGAGGCCACTCCCCTGTTCGCCAGCACCTTCTGCAGGCGGATGCCGTCCTCGCTCGCCGAGCCCGCGCCCTCTGTCGCTGCGTCTGAAGCGTCGCTCATTTCAGTACCTCTCCGTCGAATCCGTCCGAGCCGTCGTCGAGCAACGGCGAGATGTGCGGCAGCTCGTCGAGCGAGTTGATGCCGAGGTTGACCAGGAGCTGGTCGGTCGTTCCGTAGTGGATCGCGCCCGTGTCGGAGTCGGTGAAGACCTCCGTGATGAGACCGCGCGACAGCAGCGTGCGCACCACCGAGTCGACGTTCACCGCGCGGATGGAGGCCACCTGCCCCCGGGTCACGGGCTGCTTGTAGGCGATGACGGCCAGGGTCTCGAGCGCCGCCTGCGACAGGCGCGAGGGCGCCTGCGTGTTGACGAACTCGCCGACGACGTCGTCGTACTCCTCGCGCACGTAGAGCCGCCACCCACCGCCGACCTCGCGCAGCTCGAAGCCCCGCACCGGTCCCCCGGTCCGACCGTCGTAGTCAGCCACGAGCGCCTCGACGGCCTGTCGGACAGCCGGCACGGGCGCGCCGACGGCGGCGGCGAGGCTTACGAGGCTCTGCGGCTCGTCGAGGACCAGCAGGATCGCCTCGAGGCGACGGGCGACGGATGCCGCGTCACTCGGGCGCTGCGCGGGGATCGGGGCCTGCGCGGACGCGGTGTCGATCACGGAGTCATCGGTCATAGTCGGCTCCCAGGGCGGCGAGGTTCTCTTCCGACCACCTCTCGGCGGTCCAGCGCAGGGTGAGCTCGCCGAGCGGCTCGAGCTGCTCGAACGACAGCGCGGCGTGGCGGTACAGCTCGAGGATCGACAGGAATCGTGCGACGACGACCCCCGTCTCGGTGACCCCGGCAACGAGGTCGCGGAAGTTCAGGGTCCCCGCGGAACGCAGCAGGGTCACCACGATCGCGGCCTGCTCGCGGATGCTGACCAGGGGCGCGTGCAGGTGGTCGAGTCCCACCGTGGGGATCTGCTTCGGTGCGAAGGCGACCACCGCGAGCGCGGCGAAATCGTCGGCGCTGAGCGTCCACTTCAGCTCCGGCACGGCGCTGCGGTACTTCTCGTCGAGCCGGACGTTGCGCGTGTGCCGCTTGTCCTCGCGCTGCAGGCACCGCGCGAACCACGCCGAGACCTCCTTGAACGCTCGGTACTGCAGCAGGCGGGCGAACAGCAGGTCGCGGGCCTCGAGGAGGGCCACCGACTCGGCATCCACCAGCTCACCCTGCGGGAGGAGCCCGGCGATTTTCATGTCGAGCAGGGTCGCGGCCACCACGAGGAACTCCGACGCCTCGTCGAGATCGCTCTCGGGCCCCATCGCCCGCAGATAGGCGATGAACTCGTCGGTGACACGACTGAGGGCGACCTCGGTGATGTCGAGCTCGGCGCGCGAGATCAGGGTCAGCAGCAGGTCGAACGGGCCGTCGAAGACGGGGAGGGTGACGCGGAAGCCGGTTGCGTCGGATCCGGCCCCTTCGACAGGCTCGGGGATAGACGTCGGATCGGCGGCCGAAGCGAGCTCGGCGTCCGACGCGGGCTCGGGGGCCGTCGCGAGGGCGACGGCGTCGGGGGTGTCGTCAGGCGACGGCGCCACGGGCGACCAGCTCCCGCGCCAACCGCAGGTAGGCCTGGGCGGCGGCGTGCTCGGGCGCGAACTCCGTGATCGGCATGCCCGAGACCGAGGCATCCGGGAACTTCACCGTGCGACCGATGACCGTCTCGAGCACGTCGTCGCCGAACGCCTCGACCACCCGCTCGAGCACCTCGCGCGAGTGCAGGGTGCGGGGGTCGTACATCGTGGCGAGCACGCCGTCGAGCTCGATCGCCGGGTTGAGGCGGTCGCGCACCTTGTCGATCGTTTCGACGAGCAACGCGACACCGCGGAGGGCGAAGAACTCGCACTCGAGCGGGATCAGCACGCCGTGGGCCGCCGTCAGGGCGTTGACGGTCAGCAGACCCAGCGAGGGCTGGCAGTCGATGAGGATCACGTCGTAGTCGGCCGCGACCTTGCGCAGGACCCGGGCGAGGATCGTCTCGCGGGCGACCTCGTTGACAAGATGCACCTCGGCCGCCGACAGATCGATGTTCGCGGGCAGGATGTCGAGACCCTCGACCCGCGTCGACACGATGACCTCGCGCGGGTCGCGCTTGGTGTCGAGCAGCAGGTCGTAGATGGTCGGCACGTCGTGCGTCTGGATGCCGAGACCCGCCGACAGCGCACCCTGCGGGTCGAAGTCGATCGCGAGCACACGTCGCCCGTACCCGGCGAGAGAGGCCGCCAGGTTGATGGTGGTCGTCGTCTTTCCGACGCCGCCCTTCTGGTTGCAGAGCGCGATGATGCGGGCGGGACCGTGGCTGTCGAGCGGCTTCGGGGTGGGGAACCCCTGATACGGGCGACCGGTGGGTCCGAGGATGACCTCGTCTGCGCCCGTCTTCTGGCCCTTTGTGCTCGCCGACACCGAGTCTCCTGCCTTCGTCATAACGTCCCCGAGTCTAGCCGCCGCCCGTCCCCGCGCCCGTGTGACCCGCGGGCCGGGCCGAGGTCGCACCGCGCGACAACCGAGGTCTCCGAGACTGTCGCGGGACCGGACGCCGCTAGCCCGCGCGCACCGCGACCCGCGCGCGCCGCACCTGCACGAACAGCGCCAGAGCCAACGTCAGCGCCGCCCACGCCGCGGCGACCTTCGTCAGCACGCCGTAGATGAGGTGCGTGGTCGTGTACTCCTCGTCGAACCCGCCGTTCACCGCGAGCGAGATGACGGATGCCACGGCCAACGCGACCGGAAGCGAGAGCCACCACGCCCAGCGGGCGGCATCCGGAATCTGCCTCCGCACGGGCGCGGGCGCGTGCCGCGACAGCCACACCAGCGCGAAGACGGCCAGCACGGCCAGCCCGAACGCGCTCGAGGCGTGCTGCAACCACTTGGCCCCCGTGAACGGCCCCCACTGACCCGCGAGGGCGGGCAGCAGCTGCTCGCCCACCCGACCCTCATGCGTGAACAGGTCCCAGGCGATGTGCGAGGCGACGCCGAGCGCGAGCGAGAGGACGAGCCACAGGATGCCGATGACTCCCCCGCCGACGCTCTCGCGCAGCGCCGTGGGGGCGCCGGCATCCCACTGCGCCGGCAACCGCTCCGCCACCGGTCGCGGCAGCAGCTCTCGGGTGGCCGGACGCAGCACGCACCGCCAGACCAGCAGCAGCACGAAGGCGACGACGACGGTGACCGGCAGCCACGCGACATCGTGCGTCACGCCGTAGCCGGGCCACATCCCGCGCACGAAAAGCGGCAGGTCGGGGGTCATCGCCCCGATCGCGATCGCCGCCGGAACCAGCCGCGTGCGCAGGAAAGGCAGCGCGACGACGGCGTGGCTCGGTGTGAACGGCATGTCAGCTCAGGAAGAGCCCCGCGAGGGTCTTCTTTCCGCGGCGCAGCACCGAGACGCCGCCGGGGAGCGTCCCCTCGACGACCGCTTCGTCGCTCGTGACCTTCTCGCCGTCGAGCGAGACACCGCCCTGCGAGATCGCGCGACGGGCCTCACTCAGGCTCGCGCACAGGCCCGTGGCCGTGAGCGCCTCGACCACGGTGGAGCCGGCGGCGACGGTCGCATGCGGCAGCTCTTCGAGCGCGCTGCGGAGCACCGCGGCGTCGAGGACCGTCACATCGCCCTGCCCGAACAACGCCTCGGTGGCCGCGATGACGGCCTCGGTGGCCTCCACACCGTGCACGGTCGTGAGCACCTCGCGGGCGAGACGCTTCTGCGCCGCGCGACGGAAGGGCTCCGCCTCGACCAGGGCCTCGTACTCGGCGATCTCGGCGCGCGTGAGGAAGGTGAACACCTTCAGGCGCTCGACCACGTCGCGGTCGTCGGTGTTCAACCAGAACTGGTACATGACCCAGGGGCTGCACATCTCGGCATCCAGCCAGATCGCGTTGCCCTCGCTCTTGCCGAACTTCGTGCCGTCGCTGTTCGTGATCAGCGGGGTGCCGATCGCGTGCACCGAGACGCCCTCGGCGCGGCGCACCAGGTCGGTGCCGCTGGTGAGATTGCCCCACTGGTCACTGCCGCCGGTCTGCAGCACGCAGCCGTACTGGCGGTACAGCTCGAGGTAGTCGAGGCCCTGCAGGATCTGGTAGCTGAACTCGGTGTAGCTGATGCCCGCTTCGGAGTTCAGGCGCGCGCTGACCGCGTCCTTCTTCAGCATCGTGCCGACGCGGAAGTACTTGCCGATGTCTCGGAGGAAGTCGATCGCGCTGAGAGGTGCGGTCCAGTCGAGGTTATTGACGATCCGCGCGGCGTTGTCGCCCTCGAAGCTCAGGAAACGCTCGACCTGACCGCGCAGCAGACCCACCCACTCCTCGACGGTCTCGCGCGCGTTGAGCGTGCGCTCGGCCGTGGGACGCGGGTCGCCGACGAGACCGGTCGACCCGCCGACCAGTCCGAGCGGGTGGTGACCGGCCAGCTGCAGGCGACGCATCGTGAGCAGCTGCACGAGGTTGCCGAGGTGCAGGCTCGGCGCGGTCGGGTCGAAGCCGCAGTAGAACGTGATCGGGTCTCCGCCGAGCAGTTCGCGCAGCTCGCCCTCGTCGGTCGAGACATGCACCAGACCGCGCCAGACGAGCTCGTCCCAGACGTTGTCGAAGGTCGGATCGATGGCGGGGGCGAGGGCGCTCACGGGCGCCGCATCGGTGGAGGCAGACACCGGTTCAGGGTATCAGCGGGGGTATCCGACTCCGGATGCCACGGCCCGGGCACTCACCAGGGTCGCTGGGGCGGGTGACCGGCGGCGGTCGCGGGCGGATCGGTCGGGAGGAGCAGAACGCGGGTCTGCGAGCGCGCGACCACCCAGATGACCGCGATGGCGACCCCAAACAGGACCGCGCACACCGTCACGAGCACGCCGATGGCCAGCTGCACGGGCCCGGCCGCGATCGAGATGAGGACGATGCCGACGACGATCGCGATCCCCGTCAACGCCGCGATCACCGTCAACGCGATGCGGAGCGTCCGCATCGACTGCTCGGCATGGAAGGTGGGACGCACCCCGAAGGTCGACGAGAGGTAGGCCCCCCACCGCTGACCCGTCCACCACCGATGAGCGACGCGGCTGATCGGGTACCACCCCGCGCCGGGTCCGTCGACCTCTCCGGGCAGCGGGCGCACCTGCTCAGGAGCGACGGGGTCTCCGACCGGTGTCGGGATCCGTCGTACACGCGTGCTCTGCGCGGCCATCGCCAACCACAACGCCGACAACGCCAGGAAGAACAAGGGCAGGATCGTGAGGTTCCGCGTGAGAACGCCGGACAGCACGAAGCACAGACCCGCGAACAGGAACATCCCTCCCGCGACCCATCCGAAGACCGGCCGCTCCAGCGTTGCCCAGTCGATCCCCGCTCTGCCGTCGCGCACGCGGGAGCCCGTCCAGATGGTGCCGTCCCACCAGCGCAGCTCGCCCGCTGTCGTGGGGTACCAGCCCGGCTGCGGCCCGGACTGGGCGGGCACCGCGACCGGCTGCGGCGGCGCAGCGACCGGGGCCGCGGCGGCGACCGGCGCCTCGTGCACCGTCCACTGCGTTCCGTCCCACCAGCGGACGCGCCCCGGCGTCCCCGCGTCGTACCAGCCTGGTGCAGCGTTCATGCGTCCATCTCCCCCTGTGATGTGCTTCGACCGTAGCCGCTCCGCGCGGGTCGTGAGGCGTCAGCCCGCGTGCACGCCCCACCACACGAGGAACGCCGCGGCGAGCGAGGTGACCCAGCTGACCAGACTGCCGATGAGGAAGTACTCCGCGCGGTCGCCGTCGTCACGGTCTCTCGAGATCTCGGGGAAGCGCACGATCCCCTTCGCCGCCAGGACCGCGGCGAGAAGCGTGTACGCACCGGTCAGCGTCAGCACGAAGACGAGGATGCGCTCGAGCGGCCCGATCAGCCGTCCGCCCTTGAGGGTCGGCACGGTGGCGCCCTCGGGGTCGGCCGCGCGCCCGCCCATCTCGGAACGCAGCGCGATGCGCACCACCGCGTTTCCCGACTCCAGCAGGAAGACCAGACAGCCGATGACGAGGACCGCCACGTCGATCGACACCGACGCTCCCGGGCGATACGCCGCCCACGCTTCGCCGAGCAGACCCGGCCGCTCCCGCCCCGGGGCGATGACCACGCACGCCGCCGCGGCGAGCGCGAGCAGGGCGACAGGCCACAGGCCCGCGCGGGCGGGACCGTCCTCGGGCACGACCCACGTCCAGATGGCGGCGACCGCGACGGCGAGGAGCCCGGCGATCACGGCGTCGAGTCCGGCCGAGAACAGCACGAGGAGCACGGATGCCACCGCGAAGGCGAGCCACCGACGCGTGCGGATCATCTGGCGCAGCAGATCGACCGCGCCGACCGCGAGGAGCAGAAGCCCGGCCGCGATCACGATCGAGCCCCCGCGGTCAGCGCCGCGAAACCCTCGACGAGCGACGCCGCCCCCGCCGTCGCAAGTGCCTGCGACACGGCGGATTGGCTGACACCCTCGGCGTCGGCGAGGTCGCGCTGGGAGCGGCCGAGGCAGCGACCGTACGTGAGTCTGCGCGACCTCTCGCTCATGGCCGACACGAGCTGGTCGCGACTCAGGGCGTAGGCGCGGGCGAGCGCGATGGTCTCGGTCATGGTGGCATCCTCCCCCTCGCCGAGGACGATCCACGTGCGGGCGAGCGGCGCGGCGCGCTGCTGCAGGCGCTCGATGTGGTCGATGGCCTCTCGAGCGGCCCACCAGGCCGGCCCCTCGGGGACGGTGCGGTCGGCCAGTTCGATGGGGCGCACGTCGCCGACACCGATGCCGAATCGGCAGTCGACGTCATCGGGCAGCGCCAGGCGCAGCAGGAGCAGGGACGCGAGAGCGCTCGAGAGGTCGTCGTATTCGCCCTGCAGCTCGTCGCCGACCACGGCCGTGAGGGGGGCGGTGGCGAGGGGCAGATCGTTCTGGACGGTGGCGACGGCGTCTTCGATGGCGCGTTGCGCCCCGGCACGGTCATCGAGTCGCCGCGACGCGACGATGTCGGCAATCACGGCAACGGTCATGAGATAAGTTTAACGCTTATTTTCGTCAAATGATAAGCGAATAACTGATACTCAGGCGGTGAGTGTGCGGGATGCCGCCTGCGCGCGCGCCACGAGCTCTTCGCGCTGCTCCCCCACCCGCGCCGGCGCCGTGCCTCCAACGCCCGTTCGACTCGACACCGAGCCCTCGATCGTCAGCACCTCGCGCACCTGAGGGGTGAGAGCGGGCGACACCGAAGCCAGCAGGGCGTCGTCGGCGTCTTCGAGACCGATCTCGCGCTCCTCGCACGCCCGCACGAGCGCGCCCGAGATCTCGTGGGCGTCGCGGAAGGCCACACCCTGGCGCACCAGCCACTCGGCGACATCGGTCGCGAGCGAGAAGCCCTGCGGAGCGAGTTCGGCCATGCGGTCGGTGTGGAAGCGGAGCGTCGCGATCATGCCCGAGAACGCCGGAAGCACCAGCTCGAGGGTGCGCACCGAATCGAAGACGGGTTCTTTGTCTTCTTGCAGATCGCGGTTGTAGGCGAGCGGAAGCCCCTTCAGTGTCGCGAGCAGCCCCGACAGGTTGCCGATGAGGCGACCGGCCTTACCGCGAGCGAGCTCGGCGATGTCGGGGTTCTTCTTCTGCGGCATGATGCTCGAGCCGGTGGAGTACGAGTCGTCGAGAGTGACGAAGCCGAACTCGCGGGTGTTCCAGAGGATGACGTCTTCGGCGAGGCGCGAGAGGTCGACGCCGATCATCGCGGTGATGAACGCGAACTCGGCGACCACGTCGCGCGAGGCCGTGCCGTCGAGGGAGTTCTCGGCGGGTCGGGCGAGCCCCAGGCGGTCGGCCACGAGCTGCGGATCGAGGCCGAGGGTCGCTCCGGCGAGGGCGCCGCCGCCGTAGGGCGACACCGAGGCGCGCACCGACCAGTCGCGCAGGCGCTCGAGGCCGCGGACGAAGGCCCACCCGTAGGCCTGGAGGTGGTGGGCGAGCAGCACCGGCTGCGCGTGCTGCAGGTGGGTGCGACCCGGCATGATCGCGCCCTCGTGCGCTTCGGCCTGGGCGACCAGGGCGTCGATCAGACGCAGCAGTTCGCGGGTGAGGGTGCGCGAGTGATCCAGCAGATACAGCCGGACGAGGGTGGCGATCTGATCGTTGCGGCTGCGACCGGCGCGGAGCTTGCCGCCGAGGGCCGGACCCACCGTCTCGATGAGCACGCGCTCGAGCGCTCCGTGCACGTCTTCGTCACCGGGAGCCGCGACGAGCGAGCCGTCCTGGACGCGGGCCGCGAGCTCGTCGAGGCCGTCGTGCATGGCCTGCGCCTCGTCGGCCGTGAGGTAGCCCGCGGCTTCGAGGGCGGCGGCGTGGGCGTGCGAGCCCTGGATGTCGTACAGAGCGAGATCCCAGTCGAAGTGGGTCGAGCGGCTCAGGGCCGCCAGCTCGGGAGACGGTCCGCCCGAGAAACGGGCCCCCCACAGGGCGCCCTCGTTCGTCGACTGACCGGTCTCGCTGCTCATGTCGTCCAGCCTACCGAGGGCCGCCGACACCGCCGGAGCCGATGACGGGCGCCGGACCCCGCGTCCGCGCCCCCGGCGCGTCATCCCGCCCCACGATCCGGCGCACGACGGCGTCGATGAACATCTCGAGCGGGCCGCGGCCGATCGTGAGCGCCCAGACCGTGCAGCCCACGAGGAGCCCCAGGGCGAGGGGCACGAACAATCCCGCCTCGCGGATGCCCCCGAGGTCGGAGGTGTCACCCAACAGCACCAGCGCCACGACGGCCCAGACCACCAGCTGCAGCACGTACGCGGTAAGTGGCATCGAGCCGACCGCGCGCAGCGGCACCGCCACCCAGCGCAGCGGGGTACGGCACAGCAGCAGGCACACCCCGATCGTCAGCAGGGCGAAGCCGCCCGAGCCGATGACCTCCCACAGCCCCGAGGAGTGATCCTCGGCGGTCAGCACGGCGGCGAGGTAGGGGTCGCCCGCCGCGACCGGGCGCGTGGCGATCGCGAAGCCGTACCCGGCGAGCGCGAGCGAGAGCCCCGCCATCGCGAGGAGCCCTTGATCCGCGAGGCTCCGCAGATCGAGTCGGCCCACCCCCATCCCCGCGAGGAGGAACGCGATCCACACCGTGAACGGGTAGGCCCACCCGACCGCCGCTTCGAGCTCCGCGCCCCCGAGACCGGCCCAGACGGGTGCGGCGTCGAGGATCGGCTGGATCCACGGCATGACCAGCGCGAGCCCGCCCGCGGCGACGAAGAGGCTGCGCGCGCGCATCCCGAGGAACGGCAGCGCGAGCACGAACAGCAGCGCGTAGGCGGGGAGGATGACGTAGACCGGCACCCCCGTCATCACCAGCAGCAGGCCGATCACCCAGAGCAGAGCTCCGCGCAGCGCCAACCGCGCCGCCGCACGCGGTCGCCGCTGCGGCTCGAGCGGGCGGGGACCGCCGGTGACGAGGGCGATCGAGACCCCTGCGAGCACGGCGAAGAGGATCGACGAGCGACCGTTCACGAGGGTGATCCACGTGCTCGGATCGGGGGTGAGGGTGCGCTCGGTGTCGAGCAGGTGTGCGGCGAGCATGCCCAGCACCGCCAGACCCCGCGCGAGGTCCACGCCGACCAGCCGGCCCGCCCCGTCGAAACGGGACCAGGCACGGCCGATCGGCGACGAGGTCATTGCTGGCGCAGAAGCCACACCAGAAGGGCCTTCTGGGCGTGCAACCGGTTCTCGGCCTCGTCCCACACCACGCTCTGCGGGCCGTCGATGACCTCGGCGTCGACCTCGTAGCCGCGGTCGGCGGGAAGACAGTGGATGAAGATCGCGTCGTCGGCGGCGCGGGTCATGAGCTCGGTCGTGACCTTGAACCCGCCCAGGTCGCGGATGCGCGCGATCTTCTCCTCTTCTTTGCCCATCGACACCCAGGTGTCGGTCACGATGACGTCGGCTCCGGATGCCGCAGCCTCGGGGTCGCTGACCAGCGAGATCGACCCACCGGTCTCGGCGGCGATGCGCTCGGCATCGGCGATCACATCGGCGCGGGGCGCGTAGTCGTCGGGCGCGGCAACGCGCACGTGCATGCCCGCGGTGACGCCGGCGAGGACGTAGGAGTGCGCCATGTTGCTGCGGCCGTCGCCGAAGAACGACAGGGTCAGTCCCTTCAGCTCACCCTTGTGCTCGCGGATCGTGAGCAGGTCGGCCAGCAGCTGGCACGGGTGGAAGTCGTCGCTGAGGGCGTTGATGACCGGCACGCGCGTCCCGCGCGCCATCTCTTCGAGACCCGCCTGGGCGTAGGTACGCCACACGATCGCGGCGACCTGACGCTCGAGCACGCGCGCGGTGTCGGAGGGGGTCTCCTTGCCGCCGAGCTGGCTGTTTGCGGTCGAGATGATCAGCGGCGAGCCGCCGAGGTCGGCGATGCCGACGGCGAACGAAACACGCGTGCGCGTCGACGACTTGTCGAAGATGACGGCGACCGTCTGGGGGCCTTCGAGCGGCTTCTGCGCCCAGCGGTCCTTCTTCAGCTCGATCGCGAGGTCGAGGATCTCAGCCTGCTCGGCCGGGGTCAGGTCGTCGTCACGCAGCAGGTGGCGGGTCACGCGGGGGCTCCTTCGAGGATGAGGGCGTCGGACACCGTGGCGAGCGCGGCACCGAAGAGGTGGAGGAAGTCCGAGATCTCGGCATCCTGGATCGTCAGGGGCGGCGCGATGCGGATCGTGTCGTCGTTCGCGGCGTTGACGACCAGACCGTGCTGCTGGGCGGCGGCGACCACGGCCTTGGCGACCGGGCTCGTGAGTCCGATGCCGAGGAGCAGACCGCGACCGCGCACGCCCGCCACGAGGGGCGAGCCGAGGGCGGCGATCCCCTCGCGCAGCTGCGTTTCGCGCCGCGCGGCATTCTCGACGAGGCCGGCGGACTCGATCTCTTCGAGCACGGCCCCGCCGACGGCGGTGCCCAGGGCGTTGCCGCCGAAGGTCGAGCCGTGGGTGCCGGGGAAGAACAGGTCGCTGGCCGCGCCGAAGGTGATGAGAGCGCCGATCGGGAAGCCGCCGCCGATGCCCTTGGCCACCGTGATGGCGTCCGGAACGATCCCGGCGTGCTGGAAGCCGAACCACGCGCCGGTGCGACCCGCGCCGGTCTGGATCTCGTCGATGATCAGTAGCGCACCGTGGCGCGCCGTGATCTCGCGCGCCGCCTGCAGGTAGCCCTCGGGCAGCTCGACCACTCCGGCCTCGCCCTGGATGGGCTCCACGAGGAAGGCGGCGACGCGCTCGTCCATCGCGGCCTCGAGGGCCTCGATCGTGGCGTCGATGTGCTCGACGCCCGGAACCATCGGAAGGAAGTCGGCCTGCAGCGAGGGCTTGCCGGTGAGAGCCAGGGCACCCATCGTGCGGCCGTGGAACCCGCCCTTGAGGGTCAGGATCCGGGTGCGGTCGGTGCCGCGACCGTGCAGGCGCGCGAGCTTGAGCGCAGCCTCGTTGGCCTCGGCGCCGGAGTTGCCGAAGTACACGCGACCCGACTCGCCCGTTCCGGCGAGGCGCTTCAGCCGCGCTGCCATCGCCAGCTGCGGGGGCGTGGCGAAGTAGTTCGACACGTGAGCGAGCGTCGCCGCCTGCTCCGAGACGGCCTTCACGAACACGGGGTGCGCGTGGCCGAGGGCGTTCACGGCGATGCCCGCGAGGAAGTCGAGGTACTTCGTGCCCTCGCTGTCCCAGACGTACGCCCCCTCGCCGCGGACGAACAGCGCCATGCGGTCGCCGAAGCTGCGCACGAGGTCGCGTCCCGCGTCGTCCTGCCAGGCGGCGCGCTGCGCCCCGGTTTCCTGAGTCGTGTCCGCGGTCATGCGACCACCTCCGTTCCGATTCCCTTGCTGGTGAACAGTTCGACGAGCACCGAGTGGGGCACGCGTCCGTCGATGATGGCCGCCGTCGGCACTCCCCCGTCGACGGCGTCGAGACACGCCTGCATCTTGGGGATCATCCCCGACTCGAGCGTCGGCAGCATCGCGCGCAGCTCGGTCGAGGTCAGGTGCGACACGAGCGAGTCGCGGTTCGGCCAGTCGGCGTAGAGCCCGGGAACGTCGGTCAGGACGACGAGCTTCTTGGCGTTGAGCGCCGTCGCGAGCGCCGCTGCCGCGGCATCCGCGTTCACGTTCAACGAGTTCCCGGGGTTGTCGAGGTCGGGCGCGATGCTCGACACGATCGGCACACGGCCCGCGGCGAGGTGATCGAGAACCGGCTGAGGGTCCACCGTGACGACATCGCCGACGCGGCCCAGGTCGTGCTCGACGCCGTCGACGACGACGCCGCGACGCCGACCGCCGAACAGGCCCGCATCCTCTCCGCTCAGACCGGTGGCCAGCGGTCCGTGCGCGTTGACCTTGGCCACGAGCTGCGGGTTTATCTGGCCCGTCAGCACCATGCGCACCACGCTGATCGCCTCGGTCGAGGTGACGCGGTAGCCGCCGCGGAATTCGCTGGGGATGTCGAGACGATCGAGCATCGACGAGATCTGGGGACCACCGCCATGCACGACGACGGGCTTCACGCCCACGTACCGCAGGTACGCGATGTCGGCCGCGAAGGCGTCCTGCAGCTCATCACTGACCATGGCGTTGCCGCCGTACTTCACCACCACGACCTGGTCGCGGTACTTGCGCACCCAGGGCAGCGACTCGACGAGCGTGACCGCCCGTTCGCTGGCTTCGGCGGGATCGGTGTCTTGCAGATCGACGTGGGTCATGAGGAGTAAGCGCTGTTCTCGTGGACGTAATCGTGCGTCAGGTCGTTGGTGCGGATCGTGGCCGCGGCCTCGCCGACCTTGAGGTCGATGACGAGGTCGGTGGCGCGCGGAGTGAGGTCGACGTCCTCGCGAGGGCGATCGGGACCACCGGCCGTGCACACGCGCACGCCGTTCATCCACACGTCCACGTCGTAGGGGTCGAAGGCCGCGTCGGTGGTGCCGATGGCGGCGAGCACCCGACCCCAGTTGGGGTCGTTGCCGAAGATCGCGGCCTTGAAGAGGTTGTTGCGGGCGACCGAGCGACCGACCTCGACGGCGTCGTCCTCGCTCGCCGCGTTCACGACCCGGATCGTGATGTCGTGGCTGGCTCCCTCGGCGTCGCCCTGCAGCTGAGCGGCGAGGTCGTCGCACACCCCGGCGAGGGCCGCGGCGAACTCCTCGGCATCCACCCGGATGCCGCTGGCACCGCTGGCCATGAGCGTCACCTGGTCGTTGGTCGACATGCAGCCGTCGGAGTCGAGCCGGTCGAAGCTCACGCGCGTCGCCGAGCGGAGCGCCGCGTCGGCCTCCGCGGCGTCGAGAACGACGTCGGTCGTCAGCACGACGAGCATCGTCGCCAGGCCCGGGGCCAGCATCCCGGCCCCCTTCGCCATGCCGCCGATCGACCATCCGTCGCCCGCGTGGACCGCGCGCTTGGGCTTCGAGTCGGTGGTCATGATCGCCAGAGACGCGTCTTCTCCCCCCTCGGCCGAGAGAGCGGCGACGCCCTCGTCGACGCCCTGCAGGACCTTCGCGCGGAACACCTCGTCTCCGGTGCC
Source organism: Microbacterium testaceum StLB037 (assembly GCF_900104345.1). Lineage (GTDB taxonomy): Bacteria > Actinomycetota > Actinomycetes > Actinomycetales > Microbacteriaceae > Microbacterium > Microbacterium testaceum_A. The sequence continues at coordinate 479,552 of NZ_FNJN01000001.1, read as the reverse complement.
GATGAGACCGGTGGAACACACCACCACATCGCCCGCGCCGACGCCGAGGAGCTCGGCCGCACGCTCGGCGGTCTGATGGGTCGTCTGGAAGCCGAACGATCCCGTGAAGCAGTTGGCCCCGCCCGAGTTGAGCACCACGGCCTCGATCGTGCCGTCCGTGACGACCTGCTCCGACCACAGGATCGGGTTCGCCTTCGCGCGGTTCGACGTGAACACCGCGGCGCCCACCTTGAGCGGCCCCCGGTTCACCACCACCGCGACGTCTCGCGCGCCGGTCGACTTGAGCCCGACGGCGACTCCGGCCGCCTCGAATCCAGCGGGGGCGGTCACGCTCACGGGGCGACTCCGTTCAGGGGAAGGGCGGTGGTCTCGGCGAGACCCAGCGCCAGGTTCATGGATTGGATGGCCGCACCGGCGGTGCCTTTGACGAGATTGTCGACGGCGGCCACCACCGTCACGCGGTTCGCCGCGCGGTCGATCGCGAGCCCCATCGAGGCGACGTTCGCACCGAGCACGTCGGCCGTGCGCGGGAACACCCCCGCGGGCAGCAGCTCGACGAACGGCTCGTCACCGTACGCGTTCTCCCACGCGCCGCGGATCTCGGCATCCGTCGCCCCCTCGCGGATCGGAGCCGACGACGTGGCGAGGATGCCCCGCGCCATCGGCACGAGCACGGGAGTGAAAGACAGACGGATGCCGTCGCTCGACGCCCCCGCGGCGACCAGGGCCTGCCGGATCTCGGGGATGTGACGGTGGGTGCCGCCCACGGCATAGGGGTTCGCCGATCCGAGGATCTCGCTGGCGAGGAGGTTCGTCTTGGCCGACTTGCCGGCCCCGCTCGGTCCGACCGCGAGCACCGACACGATGTCCGCGGGGTCGATGACGCCGGCGGCGACACCGGGGGCGAGAGAGAGGGCCACGGTCGAGGCGTTGCAGCCCGGGGCGGCGACGCGCGTGGCACAGCGGAGCTTCTCGCGCTGCTTCCCGCCCGCGACCGGGAGCTCGGGTACTCCGTAGGCCCACGGGTCGGGGTGCGGCCCCCCGTAGAACTGCGCCCAGTCCTCCGCGGAGACCAGGCGGTGATCGGCTCCGGCGTCGATGATGAGCGGCGTATCAGCCAGGGCGTCGGTGTACTGCGCCGACTGGCCATGCGGCAGGGCGAGGAACACCACGTCATGACCCGCGAGCACCTCGGGCGTCGTGGGCTGGAGTTCGAGGTGCGCGAGGGAGCGCAGGTGCGGCTGGTGGGCGACGAGCGGCTGTCCCGCGCTGGAGTGCGCGGTGACGGTGCGGATCTCGACGTCGGGATGAGCGGCCAGGAGGCGGAGGATCTCGCCACCCGCGTAGCCGGAAGCGCCGGAGACGGCGACCGAGAGGGTCATGTATCCACCTTACGAGTCGGGGCTGGTGCTGAAAGCAGCGTGTACCGGGGCGGCGACGCCCGTATGCCCGACCGGAGGCGGGTTACGAGGTCGCCGAGAATCGGCGCGCGACCCGACGTCGACGCTCGCCACCGGTGCTCACGAAGAGCTCCTCGGTGCGCACGGTGATCGACGACATGTGGCGAGGGTATCCGCCGCGGAGGGCGCGGGGCAAATCGTCCCCCGCCCCGCTGTGACGCCCGGCGAGCCGGGGACGACACGCCCCTCGATGGCCATGTCCCCCAAATGGGGGACACGGTCGGGTTATGCTGTGGAACCTGCCCTCATCGCCGGGCACTTCCGACTGCCCCCTTTACCGGCGATGAGGGCAGGCCCTCGCGCGCGAACGCGCACCTGAGTGTATGCCGAACGTCAGGCGCGCGAGGACGCCGCCTCCCCCGCTGTGGAGCGGGTGAAAACGCCGGAGCGCCGAGCGGCGTAGGCCGTCGGCGCTCCAGGTCACGCGTGGTCGATCAGTCGCGGATCGCCGCACCGAAACGTTCTGCCGCCACGGCGACACCGGCGAGCTTCGCCTCGGTCGCCTCGGCCGCGGTGAGGGTGCGGTCGTCGGCACGGAACCGCAACGCGAACGTCAGACTCTTCGTGCCCTCTGAGAGACCGGGGCCGCGGTAGTCGTCGACGAGCCGGGCGCCCTCGAGCAGCGGGGCTCCCCCCTCGATCAGCGCGGCGCGCACGGCACCCGCGGCGACGTCGGTCGGAACCGTCAGCGACACGTCCTGCGTGGCGGCGGGGAATCCCGAGAGGGATGCCGCGACCGGGCGCGCCTGCGCCAGCTCGAGCATCGCGTCGAGGTCGAGCTCGGCCACGAGAACGCGTCCGGGCAGGTCCGCCGCGGCCGCGACAGCCGGCAACAGCTCGCCGACGTAGCCGATGTCGGTCCCCGCGGAAAGGACACGGGCCGTGCGCCCCGGGTGGAGCGCCGCACGCTGCGCCTGCACGAGTTCGATGTCGAGCCCGGCGGCGGCGGTCAACACGCGCACGGCGTCCACGGCATCGGCGAGATCCGCCGCAACCGCCGGCTGACCCGGCTGCTTCGCGACCGTGTGACCGGTCAGCAGAACGGCCACGTGACGGCGCTGCGGCGGAATCGACGCGTCGAGGGCCGTGAGGGTCGCGGCATCCGGCCGCACCGCCAGCGGCGGCACCGACGCGGTGCCGTACTGCACGCCCGGCTTCGGGAGGAAGACCGTGCCGGCCTCGAACAGCGCGAGATCGACGATGCCGCGCGAGACGTTGCGATGCGCGACCTGTAGCAGAGCGGGGATCAACGAACGGCGCAGGAACGGAGCGAGTCCGTCGAGCGGGTTCGCGAGCTTCACGCTCGGCAGCGGATCACCCGACGGCGAGCCGTGCAGGGCGTTCTGCTCCTCGGTGGTGAAGGGGAACGACGGCGTCTCGACGAAGCCGGCAGAGGCCAGAGCGTTCGCCACGCGACGGCGCCCCTGCTGCGCGGCGGTGAGCCCGCGGCCCGACGGGGGCGTCGGGAGGACGGACGGGATCCGGTCGTAGCCCTCGATACGCGCCACCTCTTCGGCGAGCGTCCACTTGTCGCTGAGGTCGTGGCGCCACGACGGTGCCGTGACCGCCCAGCCGCCCTCGCGCTCGTCGACCGCGCAGCCGATGAGGCGCAGGGCCGAGACGATCTCGTCGTCGGTGTACTCGACGCCGATCAGCCCGGGGACGAAGCCCGCGGGCAGCATGATCGCCTCGCGGCGGTACGTCGAGCCGAGCGACCCGCCCAGCTCGGTGTCGAGAGTGCCGCCCGCGAGCTCGACCATCAGCGAGGCGACACGCTCGGCCGCCACGTACGGGACGAGCGGGTCGACGCCGCGCTCGAAACGGCGCGAGGCCTCGGAGGGCAGCTTGTGACGACGCGCGGTGCGCGCGATCGAGACCTGGTCGAAGGTGGCCGCCTCGATCAGCACGTTGCGCGTGGCGTCGCTCATCTCGGTGGGGCCGCCGCCCATCACACCGGCGAGTCCGATCGGTCCCGACTCGTCGGTGATCAGGAGGTCTTCGGCGTCGAGGGTGCGCACCTGCCCGTCGAGGGTCTCGAGCTTCTCGCCCTGCTCCGCTCGACGCACCGTGATACCACCCTGCAGGCGGTCGAGGTCGTAGCCGTGGAGGGGCTGACCGAGCTCAAGCATGACGTAGTTGGTGATGTCGACGAGCACCCCGAGCGAGCGGATGCCGGCGAGCGACAGGCGCGTGATCATCCACGGCGGCGTCGGGCGCGAGGGGTCGACCTCGCGGACGATGCGCGCGACGAACTCGGTGGCGCCGCGGCGGCCGCGGATGGGCGCCTGGTCGGCGACCGTGATCGGGAAGCCCGAGGGCGTGCGCGCCGCGGCCTCGTCGTGGCCGAGGCCCGGGTCGCGGAAGTCCGCTCCCGTCGCGTGCGAGTACTCGCGGGCGACCCCGCGCAGCGACAGGGCGTAGCCGCGGTCGGGGGTGACGTTGATCTCGACCGCGAGGTCGTCCAGACCGAGCAGTGCGATGGCATCCGTTCCGACCGGCGCGTCGATCCCGAGATCGATCAGACGCAGGATGCCGCTGTGCTCGCTGCCCAGGCCCAGCTCTTTCGCCGAGGCGATCATGCCGTCGGACACGTGCCCGTAGGTCTTGCGGGCCGCGATCGGGAAGGGACCGGGCAGCACCGAACCGGGCAGGGTCACCACGACCTTGTCGCCCTCGAAGAAGTTGCCGGCACCGCAGACGATGCCGCGCACTCCCCCGTTCTCGGCGCCGACGTCGACCTGGCACCAGCGGATGGTCTTGCCGTTGGACTGGGGCTCGGGAGTGAACTCCTTCACCTCTCCGACGACGATCGGACCGGACAGCTCGAAGCGGTGCACGTCCTCTTCTTCGAAACCGACCGAGACGAGGGCGGCGAGGACGTCGTCGGGCGTGGCCTCTGCGGGCACGTCGACGTACTCGCGCAACCAGGAGAGCGGGACGCGCATCAGACCACCATTCCGAACTGCTCACTGAAGCGGACATCGCCCTCGGCCATGTCGCGCATGTCTTGCACGTCGCTGCGGAACATGAGCGTGCGCTCGATGCCCATGCCGAAGGCGAAGCCCGAGTACTCCTCGGGGTCGATGCCCGCGGCCCGCAGCACGTTGGGGTTCACCATCCCGCAGCCGCCCCACTCGATCCAGCGCGCCCCGCCCTTGAAGGTGGGGTGCCACAGATCGAGCTCGGCACTCGGCTCGGTGAAGGGGAAGAAGTTGGCGCGGAAGCGCGTCTTGGCCTCAGGCCCGAACAGCACGCGCGCGGCGTGGTCGAGCGTGCCCTTGAGGTGCGCCATCGTGATGTTCTTGTCGATGACCAGACCTTCGAACTGTGTGAAGACCGGCAGGTGCGTCGCGTCGAACTCGTCGGTGCGGTACACCCGGCCCGGGCAGAGCACGTAGATGGGCAGGTCGCGCTCGAGCATCGACCGCACCTGCACGGGGCTCGTGTGCGTGCGTAGCACGAGGTGGCGGGCGACCGGGTCGACGAAGAACGTGTCCTGCATCTGGCGCGCCGGGTGGTCGACGTCGAAGTTGAGCGCGTCGAAGTTGAACCACTCGTGCTCGAGCTCGGGGCCCTCGGCGATCTCCCAGCCCATGCCGACGAAGATGTCGGACACCTGCTCCTGGAGGAGGGAGATCGGATGCCGTGCCCCGATGCGGGCGCGCTGCGGCAGCGCCGTGACGTCGATGCGCTCGGCCTCGAGCTGCGCGGCGGTCTCGGCCGCGGCCAACTCGCTCTCGCGCGCGGCGAGCGCCTGGTTCACCCGACCGCGCGCCTGTCCGACGAGCTTGCCGAAGGCGGCCTTCTGGTCGGGGGCGACGTTGCGCATCTGGGCGTTCAGCTGGGCGAGGGAGGACTGCTCCCCCGTGTGGGCGGAACGGGCGGACTTGAGCTCGGCCGTGGTCGCGGCGGCGGCGATGGCGGCAAGGGCCTCATCGACCGCGGAGGCGACGGCCTCAGGGGTGATCTCGGGTGCGTCGGACACGAGATGAGAGTCTACCGACGGGCGGGGACACTCCCCCGCCCGTCGGTGCCGTGACTCAGAATCTCGCAGCGCCGCCGTGGGAGTCGAACTTGCCGAGTCCGCGCTGGGCGACGATGAGCTCGGTGTCGGTGCCGGTCTGGCCCGCGGGCTCCGCGGGAGCGACGTTGCCGCCCTTGGGCGAGCGGCGCAGGCCGAGCTCGACGCGGTGCGCGGTGTACGACAGGGCGAGGCACATCGCCACGTAGATGACGCTGGCGATCATCGCGGCGGGGATCAACGGCGATCCGTACTCGCCGTTCGAGCCGAGCAGACGGGCGAAGTACAGCAGTTCGGGGTACGTGATGATGAAGCCGAGCGCGGTGTCCTTCAGCGTCACCACGAGCTGGGCGATGATCACGGGCAGCATGGCGCGGATCGCCTGCGGGAGCAGAATCAGGCGCATCACACCCGACTTGCGCAGACCTACGGCGTAGCCGGCCTCGCTCTGTCCGCGCGGGAGCGCCTCGACGCCGGCACGGATGACCTCGGACAGCACGGAACCGTTGTAGAGGATCAGCGCGATCACGACGGCCCAGTACGACGACATCTTGATGCCGACGACCGGCAGACCGTAGTACAGCAACAGCATGAAGACGAGGACGGGCACGGCGCGGAGAAGCTCGACCACCCAGCCGACCGGGAGGCGGACCCAGCGGTGGTCGGACATCCGGCCGATGGCGAGGATGAAGCCGAGCACGAGGGCCCCGACGGCCGCGACGGCGAACGCCGCGAGGGTTGCGAGCGTCGCTTGGCCGAATCGCTCCCAGATCGCGCTGTAGCTGAAGACGTTCCACTTCGCCGCCGAGAACTGGCCGGTGTCGATGAAGCGCCAGACCACGAAGCCGATGACGGCGACGACGAGGACGAGCGTGATGACGCCGAGGATGCGGTTGCGCAGCTGCGCGCGGGGACCCGGGACGTCGTAGAGGACGGAGGAGCTCATCGGGCGACCTTCCACTTCTTCTCGGCCGCGTTCTGCAGCGCAGCGAGCAGCAGGACCAGGATGACGAAGACCGCCATCACGAGGAGGATGGTGACGAGCTGGTTCTCGCCGTTCTCACTCATCGTCGCTCGGATGTTCCCGAGGTTGACCACCGAGAATCCGGCGGCGACGGTGGTGTTCTTCAGCAGGGCGATGAAGACGCTCATCATCGGGGGGATGACCGAGCGGGTCGCCTGGGGCAGGACCACGAGGGTCATGACCTGGCCGAAGCCGAGGCCGAGCGCGCGAGCCGCCTCCGCCTGGCCGACGGGCACGGTGTTGATGCCCGCGCGCAGGGTCTCGGCCACATAGGTCGCGGTGTAGATGCCGAGGCCGCACACGGCCAGCGTCAAGAAGCTGCCGCGCGGGACGTCGATCAGCAGCGGCACGCAGAACGCGAAGAAGAACAGCACCAGCGTGAGCGGGGTGTTGCGGATCCAGTTCACGTACACCGCGCCGACCGCGCGGGCGATGGGCACGGGCGACACGCGCATGGCCGCCACGATGAAGCCGAGCACGAGCGCGATCAGGCCGCCGCCCAAGAAGAGCACGACCGTCCCCCAGAGCGCCTGCGCCCACAGGTCGGGGTAGTCGAAGATCTGGTTCACCGTACGCTGTCCGTTCTTTCTCGTCGTGCTCGTCGGGTGGTGCGGGCGGCGCGGAGTGCGCCGCCCGCACCGGGAGATCAGCTGACGGGGTCGACCGCCGGCTGCTCGCCCTTGACGCCCGAGGCGCCGAGGTTCTTCTCGAAGATGGCCTCCCAGGTGGAGCCGCCGTCGGTGAACATGGTGTTCACGAACTCCTGGAAGGCGGTGTCACCCTTGGCGATGCCGACGCCGTAGCGCTCCTCGCTGAAAGGCTCGCCCGCGATCTTCAGGTTGTCGGGGTCCTGCGCGGCGTAGCCGAGGAGGATGGCCTCGTCGGTGGTCACCGCGTCGACCTCGCCGTTCTTCAGCTTCTCGACGCACTGCGAGTAGGTGTCGAACTCGACGACCTTGGCCGGAGTCTGCTCGCGGATGCGCTGGATCGGCGTCGAGCCGGTCACCGAGCACACGGTGGTCTCGGCCGTGAGCGAGTCCTTGCCCGTGATCGTGTCGTTGTCGGCGGCGACGAGCAGTCCCTGGCCGGTCACGAAGTAGGGGCCGGCGAAGGAGATCTGGTCCTTGCGCTTGTCGGTGATCGAGTAAGTGCCGACGTAGTAGTCGATGTCGCCGTTGATGATGGCCTGCTCGCGGTTCGCCGAGGCGATGGCCTTGTACTCCACCTTCGAGGTGTCGGCCGGGTCGTAGCCGAGCGAGGCGGCGATCCAGCGCGCGACGTCGACGTCGAAGCCCTTGCGCTCACCCGTCACGGGGTCGAGGTAGCCCAGGCCGGGCTGGTCTTCCTTCACGCCGACGACGATCTTGCCGGCCGAGGTGATCTTCTCGAACGTGGGGCTGCCGTCGATCTTCACGTCGGTGGCCACCGCGCCGTAGACGGGGGCGTCCGAGGCGCTGCCGCCGTCGGAGCCGGGCGCCGCGCCCGGGGTGCCGCTGTTGCAGGCCGTCAGGGCCAGCAGGCCGGCGGCGATGATGCTCGCGCCGGCGAGAAAACGAGTTTTACGCATGTGATGTCTCCTTGGTTACGTGTGCTGTGCGGGAAGGGGTCGTCGGTGACGGCGCGCGCGATCGCCAGCGGTGGGCGATGCTCTCGTCTCGGCTAGGAACCTCCTCGTTCGTCGCCGTCAGGGTCGTGCGTCAGTGCGTGATGAGCTTCGAGAGGAAGTCCTTCGCACGGTCGGATTCGGGGCGCGTGAAGAACTGCTCGGGGGTCGCCTGCTCGACGATCTGCCCGTCGGCCATGAAAACGACGCGGTTCGCGGCCTTGCGGGCGAAGCCCATCTCGTGGGTGACGACGATCATCGTCATGCCGTCCTTGGCGAGGCCGACCATGACGTCGAGCACCTCGTTGATCATCTCGGGGTCGAGAGCCGAGGTCGGCTCGTCGAAGAGCATGACCTTGGGCTTCATCGCCAGCGCGCGGGCGATCGCCACACGCTGCTGCTGACCGCCCGAGAGCTGGGCGGGGAGCTTGTCGGCCTGGTGACCGACGCCCACGCGATCCAGGAGCGCACGCGCCTCTTTCTCGGCATCCGCCTTCTTCATCTTGCGGACCTTGATGGGCCCGAGCGTGACGTTCTCGAGGATCGTCAGGTGCGCGAAGAGGTTGAACGACTGGAACACCATGCCGACGTCGGCACGCAGTTCGGCCAGGCCCTTCCCCTCTTTGGGAAGCTCCTTGCCGTCGATCGTGATCGATCCGCTCGTGATGGTCTCGAGACGGTTGATGGTGCGGCACAGCGTCGACTTGCCGGAACCCGACGGGCCGATCACCACGACGACCTCTCCGCGGTCGACGGTGAGGTCGATGTCTTTCAGAGCCTGGAACTGCCCATAGTGCTTCTGGACGTCGGCGACGACGACCAGGGGCTCGGTCTTCGGGGGAACGGATGCCATGCCTTCACCCTATGAGGATGCTGGGCGCCCGACCACATTCCTGCGCACGCCTTAACCGTTCTGTAACAGCAGGGGTCAGCGCGCGCGCTGCGCGAAAGCCGTCTCGTAGAGGCAGACGCTCGCCGCGGTGGCCAGGTTCAAGGACTCGGCGCGACCGTAGATCGGCAGGCGCAGTGCGAGGTCGGCCTGCGCGAGGGCGGACTCCTCGAGCCCCCGCGCCTCGTTGCCGAACAACCAGGCCGTCGGCTCCGACAGAAGCTCTCGGGATGCCAGGAAGTCGGTGCCCTCGACATCGGCGGCGACGATGCGCAGGCCCGCCTCGTGCGCGCGGGCGACGACATCAGCGAGCTCGAGATCGACCGCGACCGGCAGGTGGAAGAGCGAGCCGGTGGTGGAGCGCACGACCTTCGGGTTGTACGGGTCCACGGTCCGGCCGGTCAGGATCACGGCGTCGGCCCCCGCGGCATCCGCGGCCCTGATGATCGTGCCCAGGTTGCCGGGATCGCGAACCTCTTCGCAGATCGCGATGAGGCGCGGCTCCCCCGCCAGGATGTCCTTCAACGCGGTGGGCGATTGACGAGCCACCGCCACGATGCCCTGGGGCGTCACGGTATCGGCCATGGCGTCGAGCACCGCCTCGGTGGTGATCTGCAGATCGACACCCGCCTGCTCCGCAGCGTCACGCACATCCGTGTGCTTCTCGAGGGCGGACGGGGTCGCGTAGACCTCCAGCACGGTCTCGGGCGCCCACGCGAGCGCCTCGCGAGCGGCCTGCGGACCCTCGAGCAGGAACAGACCTGTCTCTTGGCGGGCAGCGCGCTTACTGAGCTTGGCCACGGCGCGCACCCGCGGCGAACGGGGGTTCTCGAGCACGTCCCCAGTGTATGGCCCCGGAGGAATGCATCCCGGGACGCCGCGCGAACGACCCGCGGGAACGACGAAACGGGCGCCCTCCGGAGAGGACGCCCGTTTCGGAAGACGTGTCTTACGCGGTCTTCGCCGCGTTGACGTCGGTGGGCAGCGCAGCCTTCGCGGTCGCGACGAGCGACGCGAACACGGCGGGCTCGTTCACGGCGAGCTCGGCGAGCATGCGACGGTCCACCTGCACACCCGCGAGGCCGAGGCCCTGGATGAAGCGGTTGTACGTCATGCCGTTGGCGCGCGACGCGGCGTTGATGCGCTGGATCCACAGACGACGGAAGTCGCCCTTGCGCTTGCGACGGTCACGGTACGCGTAGACCAGGGAGTGGGTGACCTGCTCCTTGGCCTTGCGGTACAGGCGCGAACGCTGACCGCGGTAACCGGACGCGCGCTCCAGGATGACGCGACGCTTCTTGTGGGCGTTTACTGCCCGCTTGACTCTAGCCATTTCTCATTCTTCCTAACGTGCGTCGGCGCTCAGAGGCCGAGGAGCTTCTTGGCGACCTTGGAGTCACCCTTGGCCAGGACCTGCTCCTGGTTCAGGCGACGGGTGCGCTTGGAGGCCTTGCCCTCGAGGTTGTGGCGCATGCCGGCCTGCTGCTTCATGAGCTTGCCGCTACCGGTGAGCTTGAAGCGCTTCTTGGCGCCCGAGTGGGTCTTCTGCTTCGGCATCTGTCTTCCTTCGTTGGGGTTCCCGGCGGAGCGGGAGTCGGGGAGCTTTACTCGGCGGACGCCGGGGCAGCTTCGTCTGTGGGTGCCGATTCGCCTCGAGCGGCACTCCGCGCGGCTTCACGGTTCGCCGTGCGCTGCGCGTTCTGCTCGGTCTTGACCTCGGACTTGTTCTTGTGAGGAGCGACCACCATCACCATGTTGCGGCCGTCGATCGTGGGGTTCGACTCGACGGTGCCGAACTCGGCGACGTCTTCGGCGAACTTGCGAAGCAGACGGACACCCTGCTCGGGACGCGACTGCTCGCGACCGCGGAACAGGATCATGGCCTTCACCTTGTCGCCCGCCTGGAGGAATCCCTCGGCGCGCTTGAGCTTGGTGATGTAGTCGTGAGCCTCGATCTTCAGACGGAACCGGACCTCTTTGAGGACGGTGTTCGCCTGGTTACGACGCGTCTCTTTGGCCTTCTGAGCGGCCTCGTACTTGAACTTGCCGTAATCCATGATCTTGACCACGGGCGGCTTCGAGCTCGGCGCGACCTCGACCAAGTCGAGGTCCGCTTCCTGGGCCAGGCGCAGCGCAGCTTCGATTCGGACGATGCCGACCTGCTCGCCGTTGGGTCCGACGAGACGGACCTCCGGGACTCGGATGCGCTCGTTGGTGCGGGGATCGCTGATGCGGAACTCCTCTTTCATACGGGTGGTGGCCGCCGCGATCCGTCGGAATCGCGGGCGAAGAGGAGACACGCCACCCGGCACAGTGCTTTCGGCACCGGCTTCTGCACCCAGGCAACCCCGTGCGAAACGGAGCGGAGTGCGGGAACCCGGTAGCCTGGAGCGGCAAGCGCGGGTGGGATGTGATCCTCTTTCGTACGGAGTGAAACACTCCGAAGCCCGCCATAGTCTAGCAGAGAGATTCACGTGGACACGATCCCCTCCGACCAGCCCGCCGACGACCAGGGCGCACACCGCCACGGAGCCGAAGACGAGCGCCTCGCCCGCTGGGAGGAGCAGGAGCGCGCCGCATCCTCCGCCACCCGCGACATCGCCGATGTCCCCGCCGTCGAAGTCATCACCACCGCGGCCGTCCACCTCATGAGCGCCGCCGCCGTGAAGACCGGACTCGCCGACGACCCCGGCCAGCAGCTCGACCTCGACGAGGCCCGCAAACTCATCAACGCCCTCGCCGGACTCATCACCGCCGGAGCGCCCGAGATCAGCGACATGCACGCGCGCTCCCTGCGCGACGGCCTGCGCTCGCTGCAGCTGGCCTTCCGCGAGGCGTCGACGATTCAGGATCCGATCGGTAAGGGGCCGGGCGAGAAGTGGACGGGTCCCGTCACGTAATTCTGTCGTTCTGGGGTGGTCCCGGGCTCCGGAATGCCCCCTCCCGCCGCAGCTCACATCCTCCGCGACACCCGTAGGGGTATGAGCGGGGCTCCTGCCCCGATTGGCTTGGGAAAGGGGCGCCCCTTCGTCCTGTGCCGCAGGCCACCTGTTCCGTGATACCCGTGGGGGCGTGAGCGGGGCCCGTGCGGCATGAGGACAGGGGACGCCATGCGAACAGGCGCTTGGCGGGCGGATCGGCCTGTTCTCGACGCGCCGTCCTGTTCTGGTGACGGCGCCGCGATCAGGCCTCCGGGCTGCGGTGGAGCTTGACCGTCAGGGAGTCGACGAGGACGGCGATGCGATCGTCCGCCGACCAGCGCCGGGCGAGGCGCGCCAGCGTGGCATCCAATTCCTCCTGCTCGAGGCCCGACATGAGCTGCAGGTGCACGACGAGCTCGGGTCCGCGCAGACGACCGGTGGGGTCGCCCGACTCGACGGCCAGATCGAGGACCGCCAGCTCTCCGGCGATGCTCTCCTGCAGGCCGGTGAAGATCGACGGCGACGTGTGGGCGGGCTCCCAGGTCTCGCCCTGCGCGATCGCCCACACGGCAGGGCGGCGGATCACGAACTCCGTCTCGGACGCGGGATCGATGACGATGAGCTCGGTGTCCTCCGAGGCCGCCGCCAGTGCCGTGCGGCGCCCGTCGGCCGGCACCGGTCGTGCGGCGGCATCCCACGTCTGCAGCGCCGTGACCGACGTGAAGACCGGGAGCACTTTGCGACCGTCGGGAGCGGCGACCGTCACGATCGACAACTCCTGGGTCTTGTCGACCTCGATGCCGTGCGCTCCGACGCCGTGGTCGCCCTTCTCGGCGACGAGCGGGATCAGCAGACGCGCATCGCGATAGGCGTCGACGATGGCGCGGGCGTCCCCCTCGCCCGCGCGGAACGCCAGGAGCGCGGCCAGCAGCGCGGGGTCGGCCGAACCGTCGTCACCCGAATGCGGGTTCGCCTGGAAGCTGCGGCCCTCCCACGGAACCCCCGCCGAATCCGCGTGGGCTCCGTGAGCGTGGTCGTGCGGACCGTCAGTGTCCGGCGACATCCAGCGCCTCGGCCAGGGTGAACTGGCCCGCGTAGAGCGCCTTGCCGACGATCGCGCCCTCGACACCCAGCGGAACGAGGTCTCGCAGAGCCGCGATGTCGTCGAGGCTCGAGACGCCGCCGGAAGCGACGATCGGCTTGGGGGTGCGCTGTGTCATCTCACGCAGCAGCTCGATGTTGGGGCCGCGCAGCGTGCCGTCCTTGGTGACGTCGGTGACGACGTAGCGGCTGCAGCCAGCGTCCTCGAGTCGATCGAGCACGGTCCACAGGTCGCCGCCCTCGCGGGTCCACCCGCGGGCCGCGAGGGTCGTTCCGCGCACGTCGAGGCCCACGGCGATCGCCTCGCCGTAGCGGTTGATGACGTCGGCGGCCCACTCGGGGTTCTCGAGGGCCGCGGTGCCGAGGTTGATGCGGCTCGCGCCGCTCTCGAGGGCGGCCTCGAGCGAACGATCGTCGCGGATGCCGCCCGAGAGCTCGACCTGCACGCCCTTGACCTGCTTGATGACCTTGCGCATGACGCTCGCGTTGCTGCCGCGCCCGAAGGCCGCGTCGAGGTCCACGAGGTGGATCCACTGAGCGCCCTGGCGGGCGAAGTCGGCGGCGGCGTCGACGGGGTCGCCGTAGCTGGTCTCGGTACCGGCCTCACCCTGGGTCAGACGGACGGCCTTGCCGTCGGCGACGTCGACCGCGGGAAGCAGCACAAGTTCGGGCGTGGACGCGAAATCGTTCATGGCTCCTCGCACCCTTCGGCGCATCTCGCCGAGCCGGGGCACGAGGTCACACAGTAGTCGTGCGCAGGCCGTCGATCCAATTGGACAGGAGCCGGATGCCGGCTTCGCCCGACTTCTCCGGGTGGAACTGGGTGGCCGACAGCGGACCGTTCTCGACCGCGGCGATGAACGGCGAGCCGTAGGTGCACCATGTGACCGAGGGCTGCGGGAACGGCGGAGTCACCTCGAGCGACCACTCCTGCGCCGCGTACGAGTGCACGAAGTAGAAGCGCTCGTTCTCGATGCCGTCGAACAGGCGAGATCCCTCACCCGCGCTCACCGTGTTCCAGCCCATGTGCGGCAGGACCGGCGCCTCGAGTTCGGCGACGGTTCCGGGCCACTCCCCCAGACCCGTGGTGTCGGTGCCGCGCTCGATGCCGCGCTCGAACATGACCTGCATGCCCACGCAGATGCCGAGCACCGGCCGGCCGCCCGCCAGACGACGGTCGATGATCTCGCCGCCACGGCTGTCGTTCAGGGCCCCCATGACCGCGCCGAACGCCCCGACACCGGGGACCAGCAGCCCGTCGGCGTCGAGAAGCAGACCGCGGTCGGAGGTGAGGCGCGCATCGGCGCCGGCTTCGACGAGCGCCTTGACGGCGGAGTGGACGTTGCCCGAGCCGTAGTCGAAGACCGCGACGACGGGTTTACGCGTCACAGCGCGCCCTTGGTGCTCGGAATCCCGTCGACGAGCGGGTCGAGGGCCTTCGCCTGTCGGAACGCGCGGGCGAGCGCCTTGTACTCGGCCTCTGCGATGTGGTGGGGGTCGCGTCCGCCCAGGACGCGCACGTGAACCGTGAGGCCGGCGTGGATTGAGATCGCCTCGAACGAGTGACGCACGAGCGAACCGGTGAAGTGACCGCCGATCAGGTGGTGCTCGAAGCCCGCGGGCTCGCCGGTGTGCACGAGGTAGGGACGACCGCTGATGTCGACCACGGCCTGCGCGAGGGCCTCGTCGAGCGGCACGAGCGCGTCTCCGTAACGGGCGATGCCGGACTTGTCGCCGAGCGCCTGACGAATGGCCTGCCCGAGCACGATCGAGGTGTCCTCGACCGTGTGGTGGGCGTCGATGTGCGTGTCGCCTGTGGAGCGGACCCGCAGGTCGGTCAGCGAGTGCTTCGCGAACGCGGTGAGCATGTGGTCGAAGAACGGCACGCTCGTCGAGATGTCGCTGACGCCGCGGCCGTCGAGGTCGAGCTCGAGCTCGACGCGGGACTCGCTCGTCTCTCGCGTGATCGATGCGGTGCGGGGCGAGGCGGGGCCGGTCATGATCGCGATCCTACCGAGGCCAGCGCGTCGAGGAACGCGGTGGTCTCGTCGGCCGTGCCCGCGGTCACCCGCAGGTGGTGGGCGATGCCAACGTCGCGGATAAGGACGCCGCGGTCGTAGAGCGCCTTCCATGTCGCCGCCGGGTCTTCGACGCCCCCGAACAGCACGAAGTTGGTCCACGACTCGTGCGCCGTGTACCCCAGCGCCGACACCGTCGCCGAGATCCGGTCGCGCTGAGCGACGATCTCGTCGACCATCGACAGCATCGTCTCGGCGTGGCTCAGCGCGGCGGTGGCGGCCGCCTGGGTGAGAGCGCTCAGGTGGTAGGGCAGGCGCACCAGACGCAGGGCGTCGACCAGCGCGGGATCGGCCGCGAGATAGCCGACGCGGGCACCGGCGAAGGCGAAGGCCTTGCTCATCGTGCGCGAGACGACCAGACGAGGGCGGTCGGGCAGCAGCGAGACGGCCGAGGGCTCGTCGCGCGGAGCGAACTCCTCGTAAGCCTCGTCGACGATCACGATCCCGTCCGTGGCGTCGTAGACCGCTTCGACGACATCGAGGCGCAGCGGAGTGCCGGTGGGGTTGTTCGGGGCGCAGAGGAACACGATGTCGGGTCGCTGTTCGCGCACCTGCGCGGCCGCCGACTCGGGAGACAGCGAGAAGTCGTGCTCTCTCTCACCCGCGATCCAGCGGGCCCCCGTGGCCCGCGTGAGGATCGGGTACATCGAATACGTGGGCGCGAAGCCCATCGCCGTCCGGCCGGGACCGCCGAACGCCTGCAGGATGTGCTGAAGGACCTCGTTCGAGCCGTTCGCCGCCCAGATCTGGTCGGGGTTGAGGCCGTGGCCGAGGTAGCCGGCGAAGGCCTCGCGCAGACCGGTGAACTCCCGGTCCGGGTAGCGGTTGACGTCGCGGAGCGCCCGGGCGACGGCATCCAGAATGTCGTCTGCAACCTCGGGCGGAACGGGATGCGTGTTCTCGTTCACGTTGAGCGCCACGGGCAGTGCTGCCTGGGGAGCTCCGTACGGGGTCATGCCCCGCAGATCGTCGCGAAGAGGAAGGTCGTCGAGGCGTACGGTCACCTCACCCATCGTAGGCGTCGAGAACGGTCGAGGCGCGCGAGCGGGGGGTCTGCGCTCAGGCCGCGGGAGCGTACTCGGCGGGGATCGCGATGCGCTGTCCCGCCGAGACGGAGCCGCCGGGCAGGGCGTTGAGACGCGCGATCTCGGCGACGACATCACGCGGGTCGGCGGACGGCGCGACGTCTTCGGCGATGGACCAGAGGGTTTCGCCGCTCATGACGGTGATCTCGGTGAACGAGCCGGCGGGAGCGCCCGCGTCGCCGGAGGCGAGTGCGGATCCGCCGCCGACGATCGCCACGGCGAGCACGGCGACGATGGGGAGGGAGACGAGGAACGCCACGACGCGACGACCGCGCGCGGTGATGCGCAGGCGGGTGGACGGGGCGGTGAGGGCGATGCTGCTCATAATGTGCTCCTTGGTGGGGAGAGATTCGCACCCCGCCCTCGGCCGGGAGGACGGCGGTGCGAATCTGTATTCCGAATCTATCTTCGAACCTGTTCGAGTGTCAACACCTCGTGTATCGGAGACGAATCGAACGCGACACGCGCGAGGCTCCGTGTCATTCGGGTCGTCGACCGGATACGGTTTCGACACGGAGACCTCATCACCAACCTCCGACATTCGAATTTCCGCCGTGATTTCCGCGGCGCGAGGGGAGCACAGATGACCGACGCGACGACCGCCGCCGGGCGCGAGCGGCCGCAGACCCGGCGGCGGAAGAACCTCAGCGACAAGCAGCTGGCGATCCTCGAAGTGATCCAGCGTTCGATCGCGCGGCACGGCTACCCGCCGAGCATGCGCGAGATCGGCGACGCGGTCGGGCTCAAGTCGCTCTCGAGCGTCACGCATCAGCTGAACCAGCTGGAGCTCAGCGGCTACCTGCGTCGCGACCCGGGTAAGACGCGTGCGATGGAGGTCCTCATCGACCTGCCCGGCGCCGCCGCCGAGAATCCCGCCGACGCCGCCCCCGCCCTGGGCGACGCCGCCCTGGTGCCACTGGTGGGTCGCATCGCCGCCGGGGTGCCGATCACCGCCGATCAGCAGGTGGAGGAGATCTTCCCCCTCCCCCGTCAGCTCGTGGGCAAGGGCGACCTGTTCATGCTCAAAGTGTCGGGCGAGTCGATGATCGACGCGGCGATCTGCGACGGTGACTGGGTCGTCATCCGTTCTCAGGCGACCGCTGAGAACGGCGAGATCGTCGCCGCGATGCTCGACGGCGAGGCGACGGTGAAGACGTTCCGACGCCGTGACGGTCACATCTGGCTGCTCCCCCGCAACAGCGCGTTCGAGCCGATTCTCGGCGACGAGGCCTCCGTCCTCGGTCGCGTCGTCGCGGTGCTGCGCACCGTCTGACGCGCACGGCTCGAGGCCGGATGTCCACCGAGGGGTGGCATCCGGCTTCTTCCGTTCCGTCGCGAAAGCCGCGACGACCGTGCACCCGGGCGGATGTCGGAGGCCCTGCCTAGGGTGGAGTCATGGCTGACACCCTCCCTTACGGTTCCTGGCCCTCCCCGATCACGCCCGAGTCCGTCGCGCAGTCATCGCCGCGCGTCGACGGGGCCCGACTCGTGGGCGACGAGATCTGGTGGGGCGAATCCGTCCCGCACGAGGCGGGTCGCGTCGCGGTGAAGCGTCGCCGCACGGACGGCTCGGTCGAGACGGTGCTCCCGGCCCCCGCCAACGCCCGATCCGCCGTGCACGAGTACGGCGGAGGCGCCTGGACGGCGTCCGACGACGGCGAGCTGTACTACGTCGAGAAGAGCGACCAGCGCGTGTACGCGCTCCGCCCGGGCGAGACCGCGCGCCCCCTCACTCCCGCCGACGACGCCGTCCGTCACGGCGGCCTGAGGTGGGAGCACGGCGTCCTCCTCGCCATCCGCGAGACCCACGGCTCCTCCCGCGTCCCCGACCGCGCGATCGTGCGCATCCCCCTCGAGGGGCCGGTCGAGGTGCTCGCCGAGGGAAGCGACTTCCTGGCGCAGCCCGCCCTCTCCTCCGACGGCCGCCGCCTGGCGTGGGTCGCGTGGAACCACCCCGACATGCCCTGGGACGCCACGAGCCTCCGCGTGGCCGACCTCGAGACGGGCTCCGTTCGCGACATCGCTGGCGGCGAGCGCCGTGCGCCCCTGCAACCCGTCTGGATCGCCGACGACGAGCTGCTCTACGCCGACGACCCCGACGGTCGCTGGAACCTCTTCCACCGGCCTCTCGATGGAGACGCCCAACCCCTCGCCCCCGGCGACGCCGACACCGGCGGAGGTCTCTGGGTCCTCGGCACGCGGTGGTTCGGGGCCGCCGCCGACGGTCGCGTCATCGCGGTCCGCACGAACGGCTCCGACGAGGTCGTCGAGATCGCCCCGAGCGGCGTGCGCCCGGTCGACGTCCCCGTCGTCGCGGGAGCCGCGATCGACGACGTCCGCGGCACACGCGCCCTCGTCTCGGGGTCCGATGCGGGCGGACGCGCGGGCCTGTGGCTCGTCGACCTCGAATCCGGCGCGGTCGAGCTCGTCACGGGCGGCGCCGGCTCGTGGGGAGACGAATGGATGCCGGCAGCCCGCGCCCTGTCCACCGACGGCCCGCACGGGCCGGTGCACGCCTTCGCGTACGCCCCCACCAACCCCGACGTCACCCCGGTCGCGGGCGAGCGCCCGCCCTACGTGGTCCTCGTGCACGGCGGACCGACCTCGCACGTGGGTCCCGCCCCCTCCGCGAAGACCGCCTTCTTCACCAGTCGAGGCATCGGCGTGCTCGACGTCAACTACGGCGGGTCCACGGGATACGGCCGCGCCTACCGCGATCGACTGAAGGGGCAGTGGGGTGTCGTCGACGTCGACGACGTCGCGGCCGCGGCATCCGCCCTGGCGGAGGCGGGCCTGGCCGATCCCGAGCGCCTCGCCATCGCGGGGGGCTCGGCGGGCGGCTGGACCGTCCTGGCCGCGGTGACGCGTACCGACGTGTTCTCGGCGGGCATCTCGCGCTACGGCGTCGGAGACGCCCGCGCCCTCGCCGAGGACACCCATGACTTCGAGGCCCGCTACCTCGACGGACTCATCGGACCACTCCCTGAGGCCGAGCCGGTCTACATCGAGCGCTCGCCCCTGGGCCGCCCCGATCTCTTCCGCGTGCCCCTGCTCATCCTCCAGGGCTCCGAGGACCGCGTGGTCCCGCCGTCGCAGGCTGAGGCCATCCGCGACGCCCTGGCCGCGCACGGCGTGCCCCACGCCTACGTGCTCTACGAGGGCGAGGGCCACGGGTTTCGACGGTCCGAGACGGTGATCGACTCCCTCCAACGCGAACTCGGCTTCCTCGGCGCGGTCTTCGGATTCGACACCCCCGGCATCCCTCCGCTCGCGCTCGAGGGCGAGAAGGGCTGACCGCCGAACCTCGTGAGGGCCCCACCGACCGGCAGGTCGACGGGGCCCTCACGAGGGTTTCAGGCTCCGAACGGTGCGAGCTCGGCCGCGAGACGAGCGCCCACGTGCGCGTGCAGGAACGTCCCGCTCTCGCGGTGCTCCTGCGCGACGATGAGCCCGCTCTCGTGCACGGCCGACACGAGGTCGCCGCGGTCGTACGGGACGACGGCCTGCACCTCGACGGCCGGCAGGGGCAGTGCGTCCTCGATCGCTGCACGCAGCTCGTCGATGCCCTCGCCCGTACGGGACGACACGAACTTCGCGTTGGGGGCGAGACCCCGCAGGACGAGGCGGTCGTCTTCGCCGACGAGGTCGGCCTTGTTGAAGACGACGATCTCCTGACCGAAGTTCGCATCGACGTCGCCCATCACGTCGCGCACCGTCATGAGCTGCGCGGCCGGATCGGGGTGCGAGGCGTCGACGACGTGCAGGATGACGTCGGCGTCGCCGACCTCCTCGAGCGTCGACCGGAACGCCTCGACCAGCTGGTGCGGAAGGTTCCGAACGAAGCCGACGGTGTCGGTCAGCGTGTAGACGCGGCCGTCACTGGTCTCGGAGCGGCGGACCGTGGCATCCAGGGTCGCGAAGAGCGCGTTCTCGACGAGCACCCCGGCGCTGGTGAGGCGGTTCAACAGGCTCGACTTGCCGGCGTTCGTGTACCCGGCGATGGCCACCGACGGGATCGTGTGACGTTTGCGCTCGGCCCGCTTCGCCTCACGGGCGGGGGCGAAGTCGCGCAGCTGCTTGCGCAACAGCGCCATCTTGGTGCGGATGCGACGACGGTCGAGCTCGATCTTCGTCTCACCGGGACCGCGCGAGCCCATACCGGCACCGCCGGCACCGACCTGGCCACCGGCCTGACGCGACATCGAGTCACCCCACCCGCGCAGACGCGGGAGGAGGTATTCGAGCTGCGCGAGTTCGACCTGCGCCTTGCCCTCGCGGCTCTTGGCGTGCTGGCTGAAGATGTCGAGGATCACCGTGGTTCGGTCGATCACCTTGACCTTGACGACGTCCTCCAGCGCACGGCGCTGGCTGGGAGCGAGTTCCGTGTCGGCGATCACCGTGTCGGCGCCGACGGCGGCGACGATGTCGCGCAGCTCGGCGGCCTTGCCGCGACCGACGTAGGTCGCGGGGTCGGGGTGCGGGCGCCGCTGCAGCACGCCGTCGAGCACGACGGCACCGGCCGTCTCGGCAAGAGCCGACAGCTCGCGCAGCGAGTTCTCGGCATCCGCCTGCTCCCCCTGCGGGTGCACGCCGACGAGGACGACGTTCTCGAGGCGCAACTGTCGGTACTCGACCTCGGTGACGTCCTCGAGCTCGGTGGACAGGCCCGCGACGCGGCGCAGCGCCGCGCGTTCTTCGCGGTCCCACTGATCGCCGTCGGCGTCGCCGCCGTACGCGGTCGTGGCGTCCTGCAGAGCCTGTGCCGCACCGAAGACCCGGACCCCGCGGTGCGCTTCGGCGCGCGAGAGCACGCGGTCCACCGGATCCACCGGAGACGCGTCCGTGCTCGGGGGTGTGGTCTGTTCGGTCATGTGTTCCTTTCGTCGCGGCAGTTTCCGCGTGTTCTGGCACTGTATCCGGCCCAGCACCCAGGGGGCCGGTCCGATATCCTGACGTGATGGGCAGCGAGCACTACTTCAGCGCGTCGCCGTCGAGTCCCGAGCAGCTCCGCCACCTTCGCGTGACGCTGGCCGGTCGCGAGCTCGAGGTGGTCACGGCCGGCGGCGTCTTCAGTCCCGACCACGTGGATGCCGGCACCTCGGTGCTGCTCGCGAACACCCCGCCCCCTCCCGCCGGTGGGAACTTCCTCGACCTGGGGTGCGGGTGGGGTCCGATCTCGCTGTCGCTGGCGCTCGCGTCACCGCACGCGACCGTGTGGGCGGTCGACGTCAACGAGCGTGCTCTCGATCTCGTGAGGCGGAACGCGGAGTCCCTCGGCCTCACCAACATCAACGCCGTGCGTCCGGAGGATGTTCCCGAGGACGTCACCTTCCGCACCATCCGCTCGAACCCGCCCATCCGCGTCGGCAAGTCCGAGCTGCACGGCATGCTGCAGCACTGGATCCCCCGCCTGTCGGAACGCAGTGACGGGTGGTTCGTCGTCCAGCGCAACCTCGGTTCGGACTCCCTGCAGCGCTGGCTCGCCGCCACGTTCCCCGAGGGGTACAGCGTGCAGCGTGCCGCCACCGGTCGGGGATTCCGCGTGCTGCGGGTGCGCAAGCACGGCTCGCCGCCGAGCGAGCTGATCGACATCGTCTCCTGAGACGCGCCCGGCACGGGGACTCCGGATGCCGGCATCGCCCGCCCGACGCGAGATCGCGCGCTCGTGTGGGTGCTGATCGCGGTCCGCTGAAGAGGGCCTACCCCGGTCCGCCGGCGGCAACCGACGGTCCGTCCCCGCTCTGCGCCCTCGTCAGGCGAGTGCGACCTCGCCGGTGAACACCAGCGAGGCAGGGCCCGAAAGGTGGACCCGGCCATCGGTGACGCGCACGCCCAGCGTGCCGCCCGGAGTGTCGACGACCCAGGAGTCGGGGGCGGCGGCGCCCGCCCAATGGCGAACGGCCAGGGCCGCTGCCGCCACTCCGGTCCCGCAACTCAGTGTCTCGCCCACGCCGCGTTCGAACACGCGCAGGCGGATCGCTCCGACGCCGTCGCGCACGAGCGGGTCGGCGGGGACGACGAACTCGACGTTCGCGCCGTGACGCGGCGCCGGGTCGAGCACCGGCTGATAGGCGAGATCGAGGCCCTCGAGCTCGGCGTCGGACGACAGCGCGACCACGACGTGCGGGTTGCCCACGTCGACGCCGACGCCGGGACGGGCGACCGGCAGGCCCTTCGCGCGCACGAGCGTCTCGCCGGGCTCGATCGCGAATTCGCCCAGATCGACCTCGTAGCCGCGATCGCTGCGTGTCAGCGTCTTGATGCCCGCGCGCGTGCCGATGCGCAAACCTCCCTCGAGCGAGGCGAGCCCGGTGTCGCTCAGGTAGCGCGCGAAGACCCGCGTTCCGTTGCCGCACATCTCGGCCTTCGAACCGTCGGCGTTGCGGTAGTCCATGAACCACTCGGCCCCGGATGCCGCGGCATCCGCCCCCTCGTCGATGGCGCGCGAGCGCACCACGCGCAGCAGTCCGTCGGCGCCGATGCCGAAGTGGCGGTCGCACAGGGCGGAGATCTGTGCGTCGGAGAGGTCGAGCTCGCCGTCGGGGTCGGCGATCACCACGAAGTCGTTGCCGGTTCCGTGGCCCTTGGTGAACGGGAGAGTCGCCATGCGTCGAGTCTACGGTCGGGTGGCAGCGAGACTCGCGGTGCGAGTCCATCCGCGACTGACGACCCCGCTCACGCCGAGGACGAAGGGCCTCCGGGCCCGTCGACGATGAGCCGGCGGCCGGTCGCCCAGGTGTCGAAGGGCTCGTACCCGAGCTCGTCGTAGAAGCCCCGCGCGCCGGTGTTGTCGGGACGCACCATGAGCTGCACCTTGGGGCAGCCCATCGCCCCGAGCAGTCGTTCGGCCTCCGCCACGAGGCGACGCCCGATCCCCTGCCCGCGGTGCGAGGCGGCGGTCGCGAGGTAGTACAACCAGCCGCGGTGGCCGTCGTAGCCCGCCATGTCGCTGCCGACCACCCGCTCCCCCTCGACTGCGACGCGGAACAGCTCCGGCTGCACGGTGAGCTTGCGCCGGATATCGGCGCGCGGGTCGTTCCACGGGCGCGTGAGGCCCGCCTCCTCCCAGAGGGCGACCACGGCGTCCTCATCGTCGAGCGCGAAGGCGCGGATGTCGACCGTCATGGGCGTTCCTCCGATCGGGATGCCAGCATGCCGGCATCCACCGTCCGTGCGTCGACCCACTCGGCCCCGGCGTAGCGCCGGAACCACGACACCTGGCGGCGCGCGTAGCGGCGCGTGAGGGCCTGGGTCTCGGCGATCGCCTCGTCGCGGGTGACCTCGCCGCGGACCTGCTTCAACGCCTGCGCGTACCCGATCGCGCGACCGGCGGTGACGCCGCGCTCGAGCCCGGCCGGGATCAGGGCCTCGACCTCGGCGACGAGACCGGCTGCCCACATCCCCTCCACGCGGGCGTCGAGGAGAGCGACGAGCTCGGCTCGCTCGATCGCGGTGGCGATGATCCGAGTCCGCGGATGCCAGAGCTCCGGCGCCTCGGGAAGAGCACCGCCGTGCGTCTCACCGCCCTGCGCCAAGACCTCGAGCGCGCGCACGACGCGACGCCCGTTGCGCGGATCGATGCGCTCAGCGGCATCCGGATCCTCTTCCCGCAGGCGCGCGTAGAGCGCACCCGGTCCGCGCTCGTCGAGCTCGCGTTCGAGCGCGGCGCGCAGAGCCTCGTCGCGCGGCGGGAAGCGGAAGTCCCACAGCACGCTCGAAACGTACAGCCCCGACCCGCCGACGAGGATCGCGTCGGCGCCGCGACCGTTGATCCCGCGGATCGCCGCGCGCGCGGCATCCTGATACCAGGCCACCGCGGCCTCGTCGGTCACCGCGAGCGCGTCGAAGAGATGGTGCGGGATGCCGCGCCGCTCACCCTCGGGAAGCTTGGCCGTCCCGATGTCCATGCCGCGGTACAGCTGCATGGCATCGGCGTTGACGATCTCGGCGGGTCGGCCCCGTGCGGACAAGGCTTCGGCGAGGTCGAGCGACAGACCCGTCTTGCCGGTGCCGGTGGCGCCGACGACGGCCCAGAGGGCCGGGCCGGTCACACGCCGACGCGCAGCGTGGGCAGGCCGAGAGAGACCGCGCGCGGAGCACCGGACTCGCCCGCCGGAGCGGGCACGCCGCACGACTCCGCCTGCGAACGGTCCCACGCGTCGCCCGCGCGGGTTCGGCGGATGCGCAGCGGAGCCCCGTCGGGTGCGTCGGCGAGCAGGTGGAAGGGAGCCGCGTGGGTCACGCTGACCGAGACCACGTCGCCCGGGCGCGGGACAGCCGAATCCTTCGGCAGTTCGAAGTGCACGAGGCGGTTGTCTTCGGCGCGACCGGTGAGGCGGTGCGTCTCGGCGTCCTTTTTGCCCTCGCCCGCGGAGACGAGCACCTCGAGTGTGCGACCGAGCTGCTTCTGGTTCTCTTCCGCCGCGATCCGATCCTGCAGAGCGGTCAGTCGCTCGTAGCGCTCCTGCACGACGGCCTTGGGCACCTGGTCGGCCATCGTCGCCGCGGGAGTCCCCTCGCGGATCGAGTACTGGAACGTGAAAGCGCTCGAGAAACGCGAGGCCTCGACGACGCGCAGCGTCTCTTGGAAGTCCTCCTCGGTCTCACCGGGGAAGCCGACGATGATGTCGGTGGTGATCGCGGCGTTCGGGATGCGCTCGCGCACCCGATCCAGGATGCCGAGGAACTTCTCGCTGCGGTACGAGCGGCGCATCGCCTTGAGGATGCGGTCGGAGCCCGACTGCAGCGGCATGTGCAACTGGGGCATGACGGCCGGGGTCTCGGCCATCGCGGCGATCACGTCATCGGTGAAGGCGGCGGGGTGGGGGCTCGTGAAGCGGATGCGCTCGAGCCCCTGGATCTCGCCCGCGGCGCGTAGCAGTTTGCCGAAGGCGAGGCGGTCACCGAACTCGACGCCGTACGAGTTGACGTTCTGACCGAGAAGGGTGACCTCGATCGCCCCGTCGTCGACGAGCAGGCGGATCTCGTTCAGGATGTCGCCGGGGCGGCGGTCCTTCTCTTTGCCGCGCAGGCTCGGCACGATGCAGAACGTGCACGTGTTGTTGCAGCCGACCGAGATCGAGACCCAGCCGCTGTGGACGGAGTCGCGCTTGGTCGGGAGGGTGGAGGGGAAGATCTCGAGCGACTCGAGGATCTCCAGTTCGGCCTCGCCGTTGTGGCGCGCGCGCTCGAGCATGCCGGGAAGCGAGCCCATGTTGTGCGTGCCGAACACCACGTCGACCCAGGGGGCCTTCTGCTGGACGGCGTCCTTGTCCATCTGCGCCAGGCAGCCGCCGACGGCGATTTGCATGCCCGCGCGCGCGTCCTTGCGCGACTTGAGGTGGCCGAGCGTTCCGTAGAGCTTGCCGGCGGCGTTGTCGCGCACGGCGCACGTGTTGATCACGACGACATCGGCTTCGGTGCCGGCATCGGCCCGGACGTACCCGGCGCTCTCGAGCGAGCCCGACAGGCGCTCGGAATCGTGCACGTTCATCTGGCACCCGAAGGTGCGCACTTCGTAGGTGCGAGGCCCTGCGGCGCCCTGCGCGGCGGCGGACGGCGCGATCAGGGTCGGGGTCGAAACGGGGGTGGTCATGATGCGAGCAAGTCTAAACGCCGCCCTTGCGTCGACCGACGGGGCGCTGAAATGCTCGGTCCGCATGGCGCGCACCTTTTGACGCATTGTGGGTCAAAGGGTGCGCAAATCGGCTGATCGAGTGCGCCCCATGTCGGTATTTTGGGGGACACGTCACCGTCCGCGAGGTCTTCGGCCGGTCTCCGGGGGGAGAAGAGCATGGGGGAAGACCGTTCGACGAAGTGGTCGAGAGGACTCGTCGGAGCGGACCGGGATGCCGAGATACTGGCGGAACGAGCCCGAGGGGGTGCGTCCCTCGTCATCGCGGGGCCGCGCGGGAGCGGGCGGAGTTATCTGCTGCGGACGATCGCCGCCGAGCTGGAGCGACACGGGCAGCTGGCCGTCGAGTTGCGGACGTCGTGCGCGCTGTCCGCCGTCGACTTCGGGGCGTTCGATGCCTCGGGATGCCCAGAGCTCCGATCCTTCCGTGACGAGCCCACGACGGCCACCGTCGAGGGCGTGGTCGTGGTCGACGACGTCGATTCCCTCGATGTCCAGTCGACTCGGGCACTCGCCCGAGGGATCGCCGCTCGTCGCGTCACCGCGGTCATCGGCCTGCGCACGGCCCGGCCGCGCTCGATCGACAGACCCGATGACTCCGCCGTCGTCCGTCGCACCGTCCTCGACCTCTGGCTCGACGGTCTCGCGCGCCGAATCGACCTCTCCGAGCTGAGCGACGACGACGCCCTCGCCATGATCGAGCTCTTCCCGGGTGCCGAGCTGCTCGACAGCGCGACCCGCGCGGGGATCGTCTGGCGAGCGGACGGGTCGCGGACACTGCTCCGACAGCTGATCATCGAGTCGACGAGCGCTGCTCGCGCGGGACGCGATCCCCTCACGGCCCTGCGCGTCATCGCCCGGGACAGCAGGCTGGCGATCACGCTCGCGCGGCACGTCGCCGACTTTCCTCGCGTCGATCTCGAATGCCTCGCAGGCATCCGTCGCCTGCCTCACCTCGAGTTCGCCGTCGCGACACGACTGTTCGACGCCGAGAGCGTCGCCGCCCTCATCGCCGGCGGCCTTCTACACGCCGACGCATCGGTCGATCGTCGCCTCACCGTCAACGATCTGGTCGCCCAGGAGGCCCATCGTCAGCTCGGCGATGCGCACGTCGAATCGCTCATCGACACGGCGGGCGCCCGAATGCTGGCCGAAGCCGATGAGTGGTGGAGTTCGACCATCGCCGTCACCCTGTCGGAACGGTGGCACCGGCTGGGAATCGAGGCATCGGGAGAGCTGACCTACTCCCCCGCTCTGCGGACTCGAGTCGCACTGAATGCCGCGCGAGAAGCAAACGACCGGGGTGACAGCGCCCACGCCGCCGCCCACGCCGCGCGCGGGTTGCGCGCGCAGGACGATCCGGCCCTCCGACTCGAGGCCAAGCTCGCGACACCTGCGCCCCTCCTGTCAGCGGATGATCGTGGCGAGATCGGATCCGCGGATGCGCTCCGACGGCTCGCTCGATCGCGCGCGGCGCGCTCGATCGAGGGCTCCGCCGACGGCCCGCTCGACAAAGGCGACGACGCCGACTCCCGTATCGAAGCTGCTCTCGCCGACGCGAACCGCGCAACCGCGAACATGGATTGGGCACGCGCCGCGGACATCGCGACCTCCGCCGCCGATGAGCCGGACGCGTCGCCCGCGGCACATTTGCGGGCATTGGTCGCCGCCGGCTCGGCGGAGACTTTCCGCGGGCGATGGGTCGAGGCCCAGAAGTTCTTCCGCCGGGTCGAACGTCTGCTCGACGCGCGGCAGCGGCCGGCCGGAGTCACCGTTCGCGATCGGCTCATCGCTCTCATGTCCATGCTCGCCGCGCATCAGATCGCGGGGGCGGACGGATCGACCGTCCGAGCGCGCCTGGACCGCGAGGTGAGCACCACCGCACGCGAAGGAGGAGCAGCCGATCTCACGATCGCAGGGGCGGCCACCGCCATCGCTTTCGCCGGCGCAGGGTGCCCGGCGGAGTCGAAGAGAGAGTTCGCCTCCGCTCTGTCACGGGAACCCTCGGCGGTGTCACGCCTGGATGCCACCATGATCGAGCTGGGCGTCGCCGATGAACTGGCGACCGCGGGTCGGACCGACGAGGCACGCGCGATCCTCAGCCGGCTTCGCACCGAGAACGAGCCCCTGCTCGTCCGCAGTCGCCTGTACGTCGAGACCACGGTCCTGACCGCCGAGGGCCGTACCGACGAGGCGCGACGGGCCGCACGAGCGACCGCCGAGCTCTCGCGTGGCCGCAACGCCGCTGCCCTCCGCATTCGCGATCTCTTCCGGCTCGTCGCTCTGGGCGAGGCAGACGAGAACGAGGTCGACGAGCTTGTCCAGCTCGCCGCCACGACCGATCTTCCTCTGGCGGTGTCGGCGGTGCGGCGAGCAGCGGCGAGAACCAGCGACGAAGAGGGGCTGCCCGTTGATGAGCTGCGCCTGCACGCGCTGTGGACGCCGACGAAATCGTCGGCTCCCCGGGAAACCACGAGCGCCGTCCCCTCGACCATCCGGTCGACGTCGAGCGATGCGATCGACGAGCTCACCGTCCGCGAACGCGAGATCGCCCTGCTCGCGGACGAGGGCCTGACCAACCGTGAGATCGCCGCGCGTCTCTTCCTTTCCATCCGCACCGTGGAGTCGCACGTCTACCAGGCTCGGATGAAAGTCGGCGCGCCGACCCGGCGGGAGCTCGGCCGCGTCGTCGCGCTGGCGTCGCGCGGAGCCTGAGCACTCGGCGAACAACGGCACCGGGGCGAGGACTGAACCCCACCGGAAACGGGGGTGTGGCCGGTCAAGGACGGGGCGCGCGACCACTCTCGTGCCAACGGCACGGCGGGCCGATGTTCATCGATCCGGCGTGAACCTCACACCCGAGGAGGGACGAGGAAACGAGCGACTCCGCCCGATCCCCGCTTCTTCCAGCGCCGTTCGCGCAGCCGTGAGAGCCACCGACGACGGGTACCCGCGACGCGCCAGCTGGCCGGCGAGTCTGCGCAGAGCGGCGTCGTACTCTGCGCCGTCGACGCCGCGAACCTTCGAACGGGCGAAATCGAGTGCTCGTTCCGCGTCATCGTCGGGCAGCTCGGCGAGAGCCGCTTCGGCGATGTCGCGGGGAATCCCTCGCTTACGCAGCGTCTCTGCGACGGCCCGCCGCCCCTCGCCCTTGCGCTCGACCGCGGACATGGCGAGTTGCTCGGCGAATGCCGCATCATCGAGATACCCGAGATCGACGAAATGATCGATGAGCTCGTCAGCGATCGCATCGTCGGCGTCGTCGACCCCCCGAATCACGGTGCGGGCCTCCGCGAGCGACAGGGATCGCGAACGCAACTTTCGCAAGAGCACCGCTTCGGCCCGTTCGCGGGCTTCCGCTCGGTCGGGGGACGACTCGACGCCCTCGTCGGGGTCGCCCACGACGGAGAGCCGTGGACGACTCACCGACGACGGTCGCTCGTCGATGTCGTCGCTGATCGAACCCGTTGCTGCCGCATCGTGGACGGCACCGCGACGGGAAGGGTGTTCGCGATCCGCACGGGGCGCGGATCTGAAGAGGGGGATGACCGGAGCGAGATCGGCCTCTCCGAGAACGCGGAGCGTGCCGGAACGAGTGGACGCCCCATCGGGAGAGCCCGGGTTCTTCGGCTCGTCTGAGCGTTCGACATCATCGGCCATGTGGCCGCGGTCCTGATCGTCGCCCGCGTCCGCAGAGGGACGACGATCAGAGTCCCAGGTCTCGTCGATCATCAGGCCGGGCGACGCGCGGCCAACTCGTCGTCCGCCGCCGGAGCGACCGCGGGCGCACCGCCGATGCCCATCTTGGTCTTGATCTTGGTCTCGATCTCTTCGGCGATGTCGGGGTTCTTGATCAGGAAGTTACGGGCGTTCTCTTTGCCCTGTCCGAGCTGTTCGCCCTCGTAGGTGTACCAGGCGCCCGACTTCTTGACGATGGCGTGCTCGACACCGAAGTCGATGAGGCTCCCCTCGCGCGAGATGCCGACGCCGTAGAGGATGTCGAATTCTGCCTGCTTGAAGGGCGGGGCCATCTTGTTCTTGACGACCTTGACACGCGTGCGGTTACCCACGGCCTCGGTGCCGTCCTTCAGCGTCTCGATGCGACGGATGTCGAGGCGCACCGACGCGTAGAACTTGAGCGCCTTTCCGCCGGCCGTGGTCTCGGGGGAACCGAAGAAGACACCGATCTTCTCGCGCAACTGGTTGATGAAGATCGCGGTGGTCTTCGTGGTGTTCAACCCACCGGTCAGCTTTCGCAGAGCCTGCGACATGAGGCGGGCCTGGAGGCCGACGTGCGAATCGCCCATCTCGCCCTTGATCTCGGCCTCGGGGACGAGGGCGGCGACCGAGTCGATGACGACGAGGTCGATCGCGCCGGAGCGGATCAGCATGTCGGCGATCTCGAGGGCCTGCTCGCCCGTGTCGGGCTGGGACACGAGGAGCGCGTCGATGTCGACGCCGAGCTTCTTCGCGTACTCGGGGTCGAGAGCGTGCTCAGCGTCGATGAACGCCGCGATGCCACCGGCGCGCTGTGCGTTGGCGATGGCGTGAAGCGTGAGGGTCGTCTTTCCGGACGACTCCGGGCCGTAGATCTCGATGATGCGGCCGCGAGGCAGACCGCCGATGCCGAGGGCCACGTCGAGCGCGACGGAGCCGGTGGGGATGGTCTCGATGGGCGCACGGTCGTCGCTGCCCAGTCGCATGACCGAGCCCTTTCCGAACTGCCGATCGATCTGAGCCAGCGCGGACTCGAGGGCCTTTTCGCGCTCTGCGGGTGAGGGCATGACGTCTTCTTTCTTCTCGCGTTCCGGTCGCCTATAGGCTGTCGCGCCTCCCACCGACGGTGGTCGTGCCCGACAAGGCGTTCAGAGTGTCGTTCGACGTCTTCCACGTTAGGGAGGGCCTCCGACATTGACGCCGGAGGAGCCCCCGAATGGGGATGAACGAGCAACAAGCCCTGATGTGAAGGAGCCTACGCCCGAATCGAACGTAGGTTCGATGACACGCCGATCAGAATGAGGCGACGACCGAAACACTCCGCGCCGACAGCCGAGCGCGCGGAGGTCACGACCGGCGCGGCTCCAGGCGGCCGACACCGTAACGACGGTTCGCCGGGACGTCGGTTTCTTCGCACAGCGCCAGCCACACGTCGCGCGGGTCCACACCCTCAGCAAGGGCGTCGATACTGGTGCGTCCGCCCACGGCAGACAGCACGAGGTCCGTCAGAAGGGAACCGCCGCGCGGCCCGAACTCGTCATCGACGGCACGATCGAACTCGCTACGCCGCATGAACCGCGGCGATCAGCGGAGGGAGAGCTCGGGCTCGACAGACGCGACGAGCTCGTCGGGCACGACGTCGGGGAAGGTCTGCAGGCCCTCGAGGACCGAGAGTCGGTCGCCGACCTCGCGCATGATCGTCGAGATGGGGACGTCGAGGGCTTCGGCGACAGAGGCGAGGATTTCGCTCGACGCTTCTTTCTGCCCACGTTCGACCTCACTGAGGTAGCCGAGAGCAACGCTCGCGCGGCTGGCGACCTGGCGGAGGGTTCGCCCCTTCTGCTGGCGGAGGTCACGCAGGACTTCGCCGATCTCTTGACGAACCAGGATCATTTTGGGGCCCTCCTCACTGCTGATTCCGTCGCCGCCCTCTGTGGACGACTGTGAAACACCTTCTATGGTCACCCTAATGCCGCGCGCTGTGCACCGGATGGGAATCGATACTCGAAACCGGAATGTGCGATCATTTGTTCCCGGTTTTCACAACGGCCTCTGAAGGTGCCATCAGAGCGCCGCCAGCGCGCGTCGGATGGCGAGGTGCGCGGTCTCACGGCGGATGCGTTCGCGGTCACCGGCGATGACGAGAGAGTCCACGCGCGTTCCGAGCGGAGTGGACACGGCGATGTGCACGGTGCCGACGGGCTGCCCGTCCTGTTCGTCGGGTCCCGCGACTCCCGTGGTGGCGATCCCCACATCGGCCGGGACCCCGTCGCGGCCGAGGACGTCACGCACTCCACGCGCCATCTGTCGCGCGACGCGGGGGTGCACGGCTCCGTGCGCATCGAGCAGCGTCTGATCGACGCCGAGCAGTCCGTGCTTGAGATCGGTCGCGTACGCCACCACTCCCCCACGGACGGCTCGAGAGGCCCCGGGAACGTCGACGAGAGACGACACCACCAGCCCGCCGGTCAGGGATTCGGCAACGCCGATCGTCCACCCCAGCTCCCCCAGACGCTCCAGCAGGAGAGCGGCGCTCTCTCGCGGTGTCCGGACGAGCGTCTCGTCGAGATCGTCGGGGATGCCGTCGATCATCGGGATCCCCGCGTCTTCTGCGCCGCGCGCACCTCGGTCACGATGTAGTCGATCCCGGAGGCGATCGTGAGGACGACGGCGATCGTCATCGTGATCACGCCCGCCCACCAGACGGTGGACTGCCAGACCGCGGCGTCGGACAGGGCCGCGAAGGGGATCAGGGCGATCGACAGGGCGATGGCCTGGAACACGGTCTTGAGCTTGCCCATCCAGGCGGCGGCCAGCACGTGATCGCTGACGACGAGGAAGCGGTAGACGGTGATCCCGATCTCGCGCACGAGGACGACGATCGTGATCCACCACGGAAGCTCACCGAGGATCGACAGGCCGACGAACGCGAGTCCGGTCAGGGCCTTGTCGGCGATGGGATCCAGCAGCTTTCCCAGATCGCTGACGATCTCGTACTTGCGGGCGATGTACCCGTCGACGCCGTCGGTGGCGATCGCCACGATGAAGAGGACAGCGGCAGCCCAGCGCAGGCCGCCGTCCGCACCCGCATCCGCGAGGAGAAGCCAGAGGAAGATGGGCGCGCAGACGATGCGCGCGATGGTGATCGCGTTGGGCAGCTGCGGGTGAACGGCCATCAGTCGCGACCCGTCAGCTGCCAGGCGTCTTCGGAGCCCTCGTCGTCGTCGGCGCTCACGACCGGGAGCCCCTCGAACTGCGCCTCGATCGGGTCGGCGCCGTAGCGGTCGTCGGCGTCGGGCGTAGGGGCCGGCGGTGCATCGTCGCCACGGAGTCGAGCGAGGACTGCGGGGAGCTGCTCGTTGGTCACCATGACGTCGCGCGCCTTCGATCCCTCGGACGGTCCGACGATCTCTCGGGACTCCAGAAGGTCCATGAGTCGACCGGCCTTGGCGAAACCGACGCGAAGCTTGCGCTGCAGCATCGACGTCGAACCGAACTGGGTCGACACGACGAGCTCGGCGGCGGCGAGGAGCAACTCGAGGTCGTCACCGATGTCGGCGTCGATCTCTTTCTTCTCGGCGGCGGCCTGCACGTCGGATCGATATTCGGGACGCGCCTGCTGGGTGACGTGCGCGACGACCTTCTCGATCTCTTGCTCGCTCACCCACGCGCCCTGGACACGCAGGGCCTTCGACGCCCCCATCGGCAGGAAGAGCCCGTCGCCCTGCCCGATCAGTCGATCGGCGCCGGGCTGATCGAGGATGACGCGCGAGTCGGTGACGCTCGTCACGGCGAAGGCCAGGCGCGAAGGCACGTTGGCCTTGATGAGGCCCGTTACGACGTCGACCGAGGGGCGCTGCGTGGCCAGCACCAGGTGGATGCCGCTCGCGCGGGCGAGCTGCGTGATGCGCACGATCGAGTCCTCGACGTCGCGCGGGGCGACCATCATGAGGTCGGCGAGCTCGTCGACGACCACCAGGAGGTAGGGGTACGGCTTGAGCACCCGCTCACTGCCCGCCGGCAGCTTGATCTCGCCTGCCACGACCGCCTTGTTGAAGTCGTCGATGTGGCGGAAACCGAACGACGCGAGGTCGTCGTACCGCATGTCCATCTCTTTCACGACCCACTGCAGCGCCTCGGCGGCCTTCTTGGGGTTTGTGATGATGGGAGTGATGAGGTGCGGCACCCCGGCGTACGACGTCAGCTCGACGCGCTTGGGGTCGATGAGCACCATGCGCACGTCGGACGGCTTGGCTCGCATGAGCAGGCTCGTGATCATCGAGTTCACGAAGCTCGACTTACCCGAACCCGTGGAACCGGCCACGAGAAGGTGGGGCATCTTCGCGAGGTTGGCCACGACGAATCCGCCGCCGACGTCTTTGCCGACGCCGATGGTCATCGGGTGCGTGGAGGTGGTCGCGGCGTCCGAGCGGAGGATGTCGCCGAGGGTCACGATCTCGCGGTCGGCGTTGGGGATCTCGACACCGATCGCGCTCTTGCCCGGGATGGGCGCGAGGATGCGGACCTCGTTCGAGGCGACGGCGTAGGCGATGTTGTTGGTCAGGGCGGTGATGCGCTCGACCTTGACGCCCGGGCCCACCTCGATCTCGTACTGCGTGACCGTCGGACCGCGCGAGAACCCGGTCACGCGCGCGTCGACCTTGAACTGCTCCATGACGCTCTCGATGGCCTTGACCACGGCGTCGTTCGCGGCGGAACGCGCCTTGGACGGCGTTCCGGCGGCGAGGGCGGTCACCGCGGGAAGACGGTAGTTCGCCGCGGGAGGCGCCCCGGCGTGGTCACCGCCGAGACCCGAGATCCCGGGAAGGTCGTCGTCGACGGCGTCCTCGAGGGGCGAGTCGTCGTGCAGGCCACGGCCCGCCGCGGCACCGGCGAGAGCCGTGGCGTCGAACACCTCGGTCAGGGCGTCGGGTGCGGGAGGCAGCGGCGGCGGGGTCGGGCGCGTCGTGGGCTCGGGCGCGACGACGGCGGACTCGAAGCCACCCTGAGGCGTTCCGGGCGACAGCAGTTCTGTGAGGTCGTTCGATCCGAGCGACCCGTCGGTCTCTTCTTCGCGACCCGTCTTGTTTCGACGCCACCACGGCAACGACTTCTCGGCCGGTTCGTCGTCGGAGTCGTCGGCGGGCATCACCTGCGTCGCAGCCGTGTCGTCGCGCTCCGCGCGCTCGGCCCCGAACATCCACGCGTAGAGGTCTCCGAGGCGGCGACCGATGCGGTTCGGCGGGGTCTTGGTGAGGATGAGGATGCTCAGCGCCGCGAGCACGGAGAGGGCGATGTACGCCCCGATGTTCGTGAGGACCAGGGCGAGGGGCTCGCCGATGATCCAGCCGGCGAGACCGCCGGCGGGACTGAGCGCCGGCAGACCGCCGACGTTGGGCGCAGGACGATCACCCGCGACGTGACAGAAACCCGCCACCGTCACGATGAACAGCGCGAAGCCGATGCCCACACGCCCGTTGTCGTGCACGGAGGCCGGATGCCGGAAAAGCCACCCCGCGAGAAGCAGCAGAAGCACCGGGAGGACGAAGGCCACCCGGCCCACCAGTCCGCCGAAGCTGTATGCACTGATCAGCGCAGCGGCATCCGTTCCGATGAAGAACCACTCGACCACCGCGCCGAGAGCGGCGAGCACCACGAGGAAGAACGGGAAGCCGTCGCGGCGCTGGTCGCGCTCGAGGTTCTCGGGACCGAAGGCGCGGAACATACCGCCCACACCGTGGGCCACGGCCATCCACGCGCGGACGGCCGCGGCGGGCTTGTCGGGCTCGTCGACGTAGCGCTTGGGCGCGGGGGCGGCGCGCTTCGACGCGGGCGCCGCGGCCTTCGCGCGCGACGACCCCTTGGCGGGAGCGCGGCCGCCGGACGGTGACGAGGTACGAGGCATTCCTCCACGGTAGGCCGCACCTCCGACATTCGGGCGTACCGACGCGGACTTCAGGCCAGGCGCTTGACCATGACGTCGCGGCCCATCCCCTTGCGGACGACGGCGAAACCCTCCGACCGGTAGAGCGACACCGCGTAGTTGTCGCGCTCGACGCTCAGACTGATCCGCGCGTACCCCTGGCCCCGCGCGTGGTCGACGAGGCGCTGCAGCAGAGCTCGACCGGTGCCGTGCGCGCGCCAGAGCGGACGCACGCCGATGATCAGCTCCGGTACCCCCGTCCCGATCCACCCGAACCCGGGCTCGTCGCGTGGGAGCATCCGGCACCAGGCCGCCCCCACGGGCTCGCCGGTCGGCGACTCCGCGACGAAGCCCGCGTCGCCGGGACGCATCCACCCCGCGATGTAACGGCGGTGCTCGGGACTGCAGACGATCTCGTGCCGAGGGCGTGAGACGCCGGCTCGCCACGTGGCGGCCTCGACCGTCATGTCGGCGAGGAAGGCGCCATCCGAGGGGAGCGCCGCGCGGATCGGGAGACCGGGCATGCCCGCATGATAGCGAGCGCGGGGCGGGAACGACGAAGCGCCGCGGGCGAACCCGCGGCGCTTCGTGAGGGTCAGGCCTCGATGACCATCGGCACGATCATGGGCCGACGACGCAGCGACTGGTTGACCCAGCGGCCGATCGTGCGGCGCACGACCTGCGACAGGGCGTGGTTGTCGCGGACGCCCGACTTCGCCGCCTCGGCCAGCGCCGCGGCGATCTTCGGCTTGACGCTGTCGAACACCTTGTCGTCCTCGGCGACACCGCGCGCGTGGATGTCGGGGCCCGACACGATCTTGCCGGTCGCCGAATCGACGACGACGATGACCGAGATGAAGCCCTCTTCGCCGAGGATGCGGCGGTCCTTGAGGTCGGCATCCGTGATCTCGCCCACCGACGAACCGTCGACGTAGACGAAGCCGATGTCGACCTGACCGACGACCTTCGCGACGCCGTCGCGCAGGTCGACGACCGTGCCGTTCTCGCCGAGGATCGTGTTCTCTTCGGGGATGCCGGTCTCGCGCGCGAGCTTGGCGTTGGCCATGAGGTGGCGGTACTCGCCGTGCACGGGGAGGACGTTCTTCGGCTTGAGGATGTTGTAGCAGTACAGCAGCTCGCCGGCGGCGGCGTGACCCGAGACGTGCACCTTCGCGTTGCCCTTGTGGACGACGGTGGCGCCGAGCTTGGTGAGTCCGTCGATCACGCGGTAGATCGCGTTCTCGTTCCCGGGGATCTGGCTGGATGCCAGGATGATCGTGTCGCCCTCGCCCGGTTCGATCGCGTGGTCGAGGTTGGCCATGCGGCTGAGCACCGCCATCGGCTCGCCCTGCGAACCGGTCGACATGTAGACGATCTGGTCGTCGGGCAGGTCGCGCGCCTTCTTGTAGTCGATCAGCACGCCGTCGGGCACGTTGAGATAGCCGAGGTCGGCGGCGATGCCCATGTTGCGCACCATGCTGCGCCCGAGGAGCGCGACGCGGCGGCCGTTCGCGTGAGCGGCGTCGAGCACCTGCTGCACGCGGTGCACGTGGCTCGAGAAGCTCGCGACCACCACGCGCCGCGGGGCCTTGGCGATCACCTGATCGAGCACGGGGCCGATGGCCCGCTCGGTGGGGGTGAAACCGGGGACGTCAGCGTTGGTCGAGTCGACGAGGAACAGGTCGACTCCCTCTTCGCCGAGGCGCGCGAAAGCGCGGAGATCGGTGATGCGGCCGTCCAGCGGCAGCTGGTCCATCTTGAAGTCGCCGGTGGCGAGCACCAGCCCCGCGGGCGTGCGGATCGCGACGGCGAGCGCGTCGGGGATGGAGTGGTTGACCGCCACGAACTCGAGGTCGAAGGGACCGACCTTCTCGAGCTGGCCCTCCTTCACCGTCAGCGTGTACGGGCGGATGCGGTGCTCTTTGAGCTTCGCCTCGATGAGGGCGAGCGTGAGGCCCGAGCCGATGAGGGGGATGTCGCTCTTGAGCTTGAGCAGGTAGGGCACCGCTCCGATGTGGTCTTCGTGACCGTGCGTGAGCACGACGCCGACGATGTCGTCGAGGCGGTGCTTGATGGGCTCGAAGTCCGGCAGGATCAGGTCGACGCCCGGCTGGTGCTCCTCGGGGAACAGCACGCCGCAGTCGACGACGAGCAGCTTGCCCTCGTACTCGAAGACGGTCATGTTGCGACCGACTTCGCCCAGACCGCCGAGCGGGATGACGCGGAGAGTGCCCGCGGCGAGCGCGGGCGGGTCGAACGGGGTAGCGGGCATATGAGCCTCCTCGGATGCCGCCTCGCGGCATCCCTCTGTATGGCGTCCCTGGCCGCGGTTCGGCGGACGCCGATGCTTATCTCGTGGTGCCGTGCACCTTCGGCAGGGCACCGCCGGCGGCCGCGTTGCGGTCGGGGCGGAAGTTGGAGAAGTCAGCGCCGGCCACGTTCTTCACGAGGGCCAGCTCGTCTTCGATGACGGCGGCTTCCCACTCCTCCGGCCCCACCAGGGGCAGGCGGACGCGGGGGCTGCCGATGCGGCCGAGGCCGTGCAGGATGTACTTCGCGGCGACCGTACCGGGCACGTGGGTCATCACTGCGCGCACGAGCGGTTCGAGGCCCTTGTGCGCGGCGGTGGCCGAGGCCAGGTCGCCGGAGTTCACGGCATCCACGATCGTGCGGTAGGGCGCGGCGGCGATGTTGGCGGTCACCCCGATGAGGCCGGAGGCCCCGATCGACAGGTGCGGCAGCACGTTGGCGTCGTCGCCCGAGAAGTACATGAGGTCGGTCTGATTCAGCACGCGGCTGACCTCGCTGAAGTCACCCTTGGCGTCTTTGATCGCGAGGATGTTGGGGTGCTTAGCCAGACGCAGGATGGTCTCGTATTTGATGGGGACACCTGTGCGGCCGGGGATGTCGTAAAGGATGACCGGCAGGTCGGTCGCGTCGGCGACCAGGCGGAAGTGCGTCAGGATGCCGGCCTGCGTCGGCTTGTTGTAGTACGGCGTGACGATCATGATGCCGTCGGCGCCGGCCTTCTCGCTGGCCTTGTAGAGCTCGATCGCGTGCGCGGTCTCGTTCGAGCCACCGCCCGTGATGATCTTCGCGCGACCGGCGGACACGCTCTTGCCGACCTCGACGAGACGCAGCTTCTCGGGGTCGGTGAGAGTCGAGGTCTCACCGGTGGTGCCGGTGACGACGATGCCGTCGGCTCCGGCGGTGATGACGTCGTCGATGTGCTTCTCGGTGGCGGGCCAATCGACTTCGCCGTCGGCGGTCATCGGGGTGATGAGCGCGACGAGCACCTGACCGAAGGGATTGCCGGAGTGCGTCATGTGCCCAGGATATCGGTTCGCGGCGTGCCGCCCGCGGCGTCGTCCACAGCCCCGGTGAACATCGCGTGACAGGGCCCGCGTCCTAGGGTGGCGTCATGGCCTGGACCACCCGCGCGTCGCGCACCGTCTACGAGAACCGCTGGATCCACGTGCGCGAGGACGAGGTGACCGGTCCCCACGGCGACGGCATCTACGGCGTGGTGCGGATGCAGCATCCGGCCGTCTTCGTCGTGGCCCTCGACGATGACGAGCGCGTGTGCTTCGTCGAACTGGAGCGGTACACGACCGGACGCTCGCTCGAGATCCCCGCGGGCGGTTCCGACGGCGAGGATCCGCTCGTGGCCGCGAAGCGCGAGCTCCTCGAAGAGACCGGGGTCACGGCATCCGAGTGGATCCCCCTCGGCCGGATGAACGCCCTCAACGGCATCGCCGACGCCCCCGAGTACGTCTTCCTCGCGAGAGGACTGAAGACGACGGATGCCACGCAGTCGCAGTCCGAGGAGGGCATCGACGCGATCCGGTGGGTGCCGTTCGCCGAGGCGCTCGCCCTCGTCGCCGACGGCACCGTCACGGACGGCGAGACCATCGGTGCGCTCGCCCTCGCCGGGATCCGGCTCGGCCGCTTCCGCTGAGCCGTTCCCGGTCGAGCGGTCAGCGCCCGCGGGACGCCGCCGCGACCACCAGCGCGTCGGGCAGCAGCCGAGACGTGCCGACGAGCACCTTGTAGCGCCACGACGGGACCGAGACCGATCGGCCGCGGGCCGCGTCGCGCAGCCCCTCGCGCACGACGGTCGCGGCGTCGAGCCACATGCCGTTCGGCACGCCCTCCTGCCCCGGCGGCAGCCCGAGGCGGGCGTGGAAGTCGGTGTGCACGAAACCGGGGCAGACCGCCGTCACCGTGACCCCGCGCGGGCGGTAGACCACGTTCGCCCAGCGGCTGAACGAGATGAGCCACCCCTTCACGGCCCCGTACGTTCCGCGCGGGACGAACCCGGCCACCGAGGCGACGTTGACGATGCGGCCGCTCCCCCGCTCGAGCATCGCGGGGAGCGCTGCGTGCATCAGCCGCATCGTCGCTTCGACGTGCAGGCGCAGGTGGCGCACCTCGTCGTCGATGGCGTTCTTCTCGAAGGCCAGGTCGAGGCCGAAGCCCGCGTTGTTGACGAGCACGTCGATGCCGCCCGTGGCCAGTCGCTCTTCGACGACGGAGAGCGCGTCGGCGTCGAGCAGATCGGCGGCGAGCACCTCGACGTCGACGCCGTGCGCCGCGCGGATCTGCTCGGCGACCTCGACGAGCGCCGCGCGGTCGCGCGCCACCAGCACGAGCCCCGCTCCCCGTGCGGCGAGCTGGCGGGCGAACTCGGCGCCGAGGCCGGAGCTCGCTCCCGTGATGAGTGCGGTGGCCATGTCACTCCCCCGGTCTGCGGTAGGTCTCGAAGCGATATCGGATGCCGCTGCGCGAGGTGTGCCAGCCCTGTTCGGGGTCGGCGGCGACGAGGCTCCACCCGTCCGTCGAGGGTGCGCGCGTATCGCCCTCGACCGCGACGTCGAGGCGGGTGACCTCGAGCAGGTCGGCGCGGTCGATCGCGGCGGCGTAGAGCATTCCCCCGCCGATCACCCAGACCTCGTCGCCCGTGGTGAGCGCGAGGGCCTCCTCAAGCGATCCCGCGCGTTCGGCACCGTCGTCGGCCCAGTCGGCGGAGCGCGTCACGACGATGTTGCGCCGCCCGGGCAGGGGGCGGAATCGCGGCGGAAGCGACTCCCAGGTGCGACGCCCCATGACGACCTCGGCCGATCCCGTGACCTCGCGGAAGTGGGCCATGTCTTCGGGCACGTGCCACGGCATCCCGCCGTCGGCACCGATCACACCGTCGTGCGCCTGGGCCCAGACGAGGCCGACCGTGGTCATACCGCGACGGCTCCGCGGATCGCCGGGTGGTGCTGGTAGTCCTCGACCATGATGTCGTCGTAGGTGTAATCGAAGATCGACGCGGGCGTACGGGCGAAGCGCAGCGTCGGGTAGGGGTAGGGGTCGCGCGTGAGCTGCTCGGCGACCTGCTCGCGGTGGTTGTCGTAGACGTGGCAATCGCCGCCGGTCCAGACGAACTCGCCGGGCTCGAGGCCCGTCTGCTGCGCGACCATGAGGGTCAGAAGGGCGTACGACGCGATGTTGAACGGAACCCCGAGGAACATGTCGGCGCTGCGCTGGTACAGCTGGCACGAGAGCTTGCCATCGGCGACGTAGAACTGGAACAGAGCGTGACAGGGGGCGAGCGCCATGTCGGGGATGTCTGCGGGGTTCCAGGCCGAGACGATGAGTCGTCGCGAGTCGGGGTCGCGGCGGATCTGCT
Source organism: Microbacterium testaceum StLB037 (assembly GCF_900104345.1). Lineage (GTDB taxonomy): Bacteria > Actinomycetota > Actinomycetes > Actinomycetales > Microbacteriaceae > Microbacterium > Microbacterium testaceum_A. The sequence continues at coordinate 438,419 of NZ_FNJN01000001.1, read as the reverse complement.
CGATCACCTGCGCGATCTGGTCGATCGTGCCGCCGTCGGCGGTGGGCCACGAACGCCACTGCACGCCGTACACGGGGCCGAGCTCGCCGTCGGCGTCGGCCCACTCGTCCCAGATCGTCACGCCGTTGTCCTTCAACCACGACACGTTCGACTCGCCGCGCAGGAACCACAGCAGTTCGTAGACGATCGACTTCAGGTGCACGCGCTTGGTGGTGATGAGGGGGAACCCCTCGGCGAGGTCGAAGCGGATCTGCCGCCCGAACACGCTCGTGGTGCCCGTTCCCGTGCGATCGGACTTGTGCACGCCCGTCTCGAGCACGTCGCGGAGAAGGTCTTCGTAGGGCGTCGGGATGTCGGCGGTCACGGCCTTCACGATACCCGCGACGGGCTCCCGACGGGGGGCGCGGGGCGACGACGGTGGACGGTGGAGGCCTGCGCACGCGGTGGGGAGGAGGGTTCGTCACGAGAGGACTCATCGGCCCTCCCCGCGCTCCCGCGCGTTAGCGTTGACGGTCGTGGACGTGACCTACGCTCTTCTGGCCGCCGGGGCGCTCGTCGTACTCACGACGATCGCCGGTCTCGTGTTCCGGCGCCGCCAGGGCCGCGCGCGCACCGTCGATTCGGTCGAGGCGGTCGATCCCGCCCTGCTCGGTGCCGAGAGCCTCGGGCCCGAGGCGACCCTCGTGCAGTTCAGCACCGAGATCTGCTCCCGCTGCCCCGGGGTGCGCCGCGTGCTCACGCAGATCGCCGACGCCCGCGACGGCGTCAGTTACGTCGACGTCGACCTCACCCATCGGCCCGACCTCGCTCAGCACTTCCGCGTGCTGCAGACCCCCACCACCCTCGTCCTCGACCGGCGTGGAGTGATCCGCACCCGCTTCGGGGGCACTCTCGAACGCGCCGCGGTCGAGAGCGAGTTGACCCGCCTGCAGAAGGAGCCCACCCGTGCCTGACACCTCGCGCATCGATGCTCGCGGCCCCCGCTTCGCGGCATCCATCACCGCCGTCCTCCTCCTCGTGGCGACCGTCCTGAGCCTGATCGGCATCTCGACGCAGCGCGGAGCCTACGGGTGGTTCGCCTACCAACCTCTGGCCGACGCGACCTTCCGCCCCGATGGCTGGGCCGTGCAGCAGCTGCCCCTTCTGGACCGCGTCGCGGACCCCGGCTTCGTCGTGGTGCTCGTGATCGCGCTGCTGTTCGTCTGGGGCGTCACCTCTCCGCGCACCGCGCCGTGGGGCGTGCTCTACCGACGGGTCGTGCAGCCCCGCCTCGCACCCCCGACCGAGTTCGAAGACCCGCGCCCGCCCCGCTTCGCCCAGGGCGTGGGGCTCTTCGTCACGGCTGCCGGACTGCTCCTCCACCTCGCCGGGGTTCCCTGGGCGCTGCCGATCGCGGCGGCCATGGCGTTCGTCGCGGCGTTCCTCAACGCGGTCTTCGGACTGTGCCTCGGATGCCAGCTCTACCTCGTTCTGCAGCGCGCGGGACTCATCGGGCGACGCGGCCCCGCCGCTGTCTGAGCGTCGTCGAGCAAAGGCCTGTCAAGACCCGAAGAGTGCCGTCCGCGCTCACTAGGCTGGCCGCGTCGCGGTCGCCCCGACCGCGCCGAGACAACGGAGGTTCCCATGGCCGTCACGAGCGAAGCCACCACCGCCTGGAAGGGCAGCCTGTTCGAAGGATCGGGTGAGGTCACGTTCACCTCCTCGGGCATCGGCACGTTCGACGTGAACTGGAAGGCCCGCAGCGAAGGCTCGAGCTCGGTCACCACCCCCGAGGAACTTCTCGCCGGTGCCCACTCGTCGTGCTTCAGCATGGCGCTCTCGAATGCCCTCGCCGACAACGGCACCCCGCCCGAGTCGGTCGACGCGACGGCGTCGATCACCTTCAAGCCCGGCACCGGGATCACCGGCAGCCACCTCAACGTGAACGCGGTCGTGCCCGGGCTCGACGACGAGACGTTCCAGAAGATCGCCGCCGATGCCAAGGCGAACTGCCCCGTGTCGCAGGCGCTCGCGGGCATCGACATCACCCTCGAGGCCACGCTTGCCTGAGACCCCGGCCCGACGCGTCGTCCTCGCCGGCGCGTCGGGCCTCATCGGCTCGGCCCTGCTCGACTCGCTGCGCGGCGACGGCGTCGAGGTCACCTCGCTCGTGCGCCACGAGCCGACCGCCCCGCACGAGGTGCAGTGGCTGCAGGATGCCACCCCGCTCGACCCCGACGTGATCGCCGGGGCCGACGCCGTGGTGTGCCTGAACGGCGCATCGATCGGGCATTTCCCCTGGACCCCCTCGTACAAGAGCACCCTGCTGTGGTCGCGCATCACCCCGACGCGCACCCTGGCCACCGCGGTCCGTGCGCTGGGCGGCGACGCCCCGGCGCTCGTGAACGCGAGCGCGACCGGTTTCTACGGTTCGCAGCCCGGAGCCGTCCTGACCGAGGACTCGAAGCGCGGCACGGGCCTGCTCGCGGACATCTGCGTGGATTGGGAGCACGAGGCACGAGCCGCCGGAGATTCGGCGCGGGTGGCGATGCTGCGCACCGCCCCCGTCGTGCACGAGCAGGGAGTGCTCAAGCCCCTCCTCCTGCTGACCAAGCTCGGCATCTCGGGCCCGATCGGCCGCGGCACCCAGGTGTGGCCGTGGATCTCGCTCGACGACGAGGTGCGCGCGATCCGCCACGTCATCGATTCCGATCTGTCGGGACCCGTGAACCTCACCGGCCCCACGCGCGCGACGGCGAACGACCTCGGTTTCGCCCTCGCCCGCCGCATGAATCGTCCGTACCTCGTGCGCGCGCCGATCTGGGGCGTGAAGCTCGCCCTCGGCTCCGACGCGACCGAGGCGCTGCTCACCTCCGACGCCGACGTGCGCCCGACGGCCCTCGAGGACAGCGGGTTCACGTTCTCTCACCGCACGGTCGAAGAGGCCGTGGCCTCGGCCGTGCCGGCGCACGACGCCGCCTGACGGGACGGAGGGGAGGCCGGACGCTCACGCCCCCTCCCCTCCGCTGCCCGGGGCACCCGGGGCCGGGAGCGAGCTCGTCGGGGCCGCAGAGCGGGGTTCCGCGAAGAAGTCCTCAGGCGGCGCGGCGCTCGGATGTCTCGAGACGGATGGCCGTGCGGATCGCATCCCGCGCGCGCCGACGGTCGCCCGCCGCGTCGTACGCGAGGCCCAGCCGGTAGCGCGCGCGCCAGTCGTCGGGGTGTTCTTCGACGTCCGCCCGGTAGCGCGGGAACAATGCGTCGCCGTCTTCGCGTTCGATGCGCCCGCTCGGGCGCACGGGGAGGTCTTCATCGGGCAGTCCGCCCTCGGCATCCAACCGCTCCCCCAGTTGCTGGGCGCGCACACCGAACCACAGTTCGCGGCCGATCGCCCAGATCGCCAGGGCCGGAAGCACGAGCAACGCCACGCCCATCACGACGCCGACGGTCTCTCCGCTCGTCAGCAGAACGATGGCCCGCTGCCCCGCGAGCGCGACGTACATCAGCAGCAGCACCGTCATGACGGCGACCGCGACGCGCACTCTCATGCGCTGGTGACTCCCGCGACCTGGCCCGACACGTCGCCGTCGGCGATCGGAGCCTCGGGCGCGAGGGGACGCGTCCGCACGCCGATGTCGATGAAGCTGTCGAGACCCACGTGCACGCCGCGCGCGTCGCGCGCTGCGGCCAGGGCGATCCGGATGCCGGGAGCGTAGGCCTTGGCGGGCTCGATCGTGTCGTGCACGATCGTCAGCGACTCCCCCGCTGCCGAGAGCACCGTCTCTTGGCGGGCGACGACACCCGGGCGACGCAGCGAGTGAATGGGGACGGATGCCACGCGCTGTCCGCGAGCACGCTGGTCGACATGGGGAGACTCGACGGGGCCGACGTCGGCCCGCGCCGCCGCGATGAGCTCGGCGGTGCGCACCGCCGTCCCGCTGGGAGAATCGATCTTCGTCTCGTGGTGGGCCTCGACGATCTCGATCGAGGGGAAGAACGGGGCCGCCGCCGCCGCGAGGGCGCTGCCGATCACCGAACCGAGCGAGAAGTTGGGGATGAAAACGGCGCCCGTTCCGCTGGCATCCACCAACGATCGGACGAGGGCGATGCGTTCGTTCGACCAACCCGAGGTGCCCACCAGGACGTTGATGCCGCGCTCGACCGCCGCGCGGACGACGTCGATGGAGACGGCGGGGGTCGTCGCGTCGATCACGAGATCCGCGCCGTCCATCTCGCTGAGCGGAGAGGCCGAGGTGAGCACCGCGGTGACCTCGTAGCCCTCTTCGGCCTCGACGACCGCCCTGATCACCCCGCCGAGCTTTCCGGTTCCGCCCACGATGGCCACACGCGTCGTCATAGGTCCAGCCTAGGCGCGAGCGCACGGCGTCGCGGCGTTAACCACAGACGCGCCGCGCGAAGCTCAGACCGGAAGCGGGTCGACCAGCCCGGTGCGCAGCTCGACCGGCAGGTGCGCGAGGTCGTTGTGCGACAGGAGGGTCCAGGGCCGGCCCTTCTTCTGCGCGATGACCGTCAGACCGCAGTAGGCCTGGTTGATGGTCATCCAGCGCCACTCGGGCGCCTGCAGCACCTCGCGGACGAACCACGAGATGACGAAATTGTGCGTGATGACCAGCTCGTGGACCTCACCGGCCTTGCGGGCGAGGAACTCGGCGGTGGCATCGGCCATCTGCGCGCGGCCCGCATCGATCTCGGCCTCGGTCACCGAACCGAAGAAGGGCTCGAACACCGAGGGCGTCTCGGGCGTCATACCGGTGGGGATGCAATCGAAGAGAAGCGCCGAGGACTCGGGAGTGACGGCGGGCAGACGGTCGGCGACGGCGCGGGCTGTCTGCGCCGCGCGTTCGAGAGGCGAGTGCCAGACGGCGTCGAGCGGGAGTCCGGACAGACGGTCGGCCAGCAGGGCGGCCTGACGCTGACCCCGCGGCGACAGTGGGCCGTCGGTGAGGCCGTGCTCGGCATCCTGGTGCTCGCCATGGCGCACCAGGTAGATGTAGTGCGTCACGTCAGCTCACTCCGTCGTCGATCCGCCGTCCCCCGGCCCTCATCGACCAGCCTACGTCACACCCCCGACAGGGGGCCGATCACTCCGCGGCGCGCGCGATATCCGAGAGGTGCGCCCGGCTGAGCCGCACGCCGACGGCGCGCATGCACTCCACGACGTGCCGGGGCGCGAAGGCGTTCACGATGGGCGCCGTCACGATCTTCTGAGCCAGCAGCCAGGCCACCGCCACCGCGGCATCCGGGAGGCCGAGTTCGCTGCCCACGGCGTCGAGGGCGCGCAGTACGCGCGAGCCCCGCCGGTTCAAGTGCGCGGCGACCTGCGTGCCGCGCACCGACTGCGAGGACTGTCCTCGAGTGCGGGTCTCGCCGGCCAGGAAGCCGTGGGCGAGCGGATGCGAAGGAGTGACGGCCATGTTCTGCGCCGAGGCGATGAGACGCACGTCGCCTTCGAACTCCGAGCGGCGCAGCACGTTGTACGGCACGTCGAGCACCGTGATGCGCGGGTACCCCGCCGATGACAGGATGCGAGCCTCGACGAGCTGGGCGGCGGTGTAGCCGTGCGCGCCGATCGCGCGTACCTTGCCCGCGTCGACGAGCCACTCGCTCGTGGCCAGGGTGTCCTCGAGGAGCGCCTTGTCGCCCCGGGCGGCGTCGAGCGACAGCACGTCGATGCGATCGGTGCCGAGGCGCGTGAGCGAGGCCTCGACGGCGCGCACGAGGTTGACGGAGTCGAGCCCGGGGTTGTCGGGGTGACCGCCGATGCGGACCGTCAGGACGGTGTCGTCGCGCATGCGGCGGGTGCGCAACCATTCGCCGATGATGAACTCGCTGCGCCCCGCCGCGTAGCTGTCGGCGGTGTGCAGCGCGTTGCCGCCGAGCTCGGCGTAGGCGTCGAGGATCTCGTGGCTCGCGCGCGCGTCGACGTTCCACCCGAACTCTCCCCCGCCGAGGAACAGCGGGAAGACGTCGAACCCCGTCTCGCCGAGCGGAACGCGCACGTGCGAACCCAGCCCCGGCCCCTGCAGGGTGATGGGTGACGACGGATGCGGGGCTCGATCTCGACGCAGGCGCGGCGTGGCCGTCTCATCGACGCCCGAGCCGCTCATGGTGAGGTCCTCTCCCACAGTGCCGGGTGACGATACGGAACAGCGCCCGTATCACCACGCCCCCCGACGTACTACGAGGCTAGGCCTTCCTCGTGACCGCTCCGTCGATTGCCCCGCCGCGCCGATAAACATTGCGTAACGCTTCCGCGTCGCTCGCCACGTGCGTCACACCCGTCACACGACGGATGCCCGCCCCGCACGAAGCGGGACGGGCATCCGGTCAGCGAGAAGGATCAGCCTTCGGCGGGAGCCTCGGGGCCCTCGCTCGCGGCGGCCGAACTCTGCGTGTCGGCGGGCTCGGGCGTGGTGGCCTCCTCGTCGAGCACGGGCTCGAGCGAGAGCTTGCCGCGGTCGTCGATCTTCGTGATGCGCACGAGGATCTTGCGACCGACCGAGAGCACGTCTTCGACGTTCTCGACGCGCTTGCCACCGGCGAGCTTGCGGACCTCGCTGACGTGCAGCAGGCCGTCCTTGCCGGGAAGCAGCGAGACGAACGCACCGAAGGTCGCGATCTTGACGACGGTTCCGAGGAACTGCTCGCCCACCTCGGGGTTGGTCGGGTTGGCGATCGCGTTCACCTGGGCGCGGGCCGCCTCGGCCGAGGGGCCGTCGGTCGCACCGATGTACACGGTGCCGTCGTCCTCGATCGAGATCTGGGCGCCGGTCTCGTCCTGGATGGAGTTGATCGTCTTGCCCTTGGGTCCGATGAGCTCGCCGATCTTGTCGACCGGGATCTGCACGCTGATGACGCGGGGCGCGGTGGGCGCCATCTCGTCGGGAGCGTCGATCGCCGAGTTCAGGACGTTGAGGATCGTGAGGCGAGCCTCCTTGGCCTGGGTGAGGGCGGCGGCCAGCACCGACGACGGGATGCCGTCGAGCTTGGTGTCGAGCTGGATCGCGGTGATGAACTCGCTCGTGCCGGCGACCTTGAAGTCCATGTCGCCGAGGGCGTCTTCGGCGCCGAGGATGTCGGTCAGGGCGGCGTAGCGCGTCTGTCCGTCGACCTCGTCGGTGACCAGGCCCATGGCGATACCGGCGACGGGGGCGCGAAGGGGCACACCCGCGTTCAGCAGCGACAGGGTCGATGCGCAGACCGAGCCCATCGACGTCGAGCCGTTGGAGCCGAGGGCCTCGGACACCTGACGGATCGCGTAGGGGAACTCCTCGCGGCTGGGGAGCACCGGGACGAGCGCGCGCTCGGCCAAGAAGCCGTGACCGATCTCGCGACGCTTCGGCGAACCCACGCGACCGGTCTCACCGGTCGAGTACGGCGGGAAGTTGTAGTGGTGCAGGTAGCGCTTGCTCGTGATGGGCGAGAGCGAGTCGATCTGCTGCTCCATCTTGAGCATGTTCAGCGTGGTGACGCCCAGGATCTGGGTCTCGCCGCGCTGGAAGATCGCCGAGCCGTGGACGCGCGGGATGACCTGCACCTCGGCGTCGAGCGGGCGGATGTCGGCGAGTCCGCGGCCGTCCATGCGGACGCCCTCGGCCAGGATGCGACCGCGGACGATCGTCTTGGTGACCGACTTGTACGCGGCGTTGAACTCGAGGGTCGCGACGGCGGGCAGCTCGCCCGACTCGACGGCGGCGACGAGCTGCTCCTTGACCGAGGTCTTGACCTCGTCATCGGCGTTCTGACGCTCCTGCTTGTCGGCGATCTGGTACACGGGCACCAGACGGTCGTAAGCGCGACCGGCGACGAAGTCGTAGGTCTCCTGGCTGTAGGCCGGGAAGACGGGGAACGACTGGATCTCCTTGGCCGCGGTGCGCGCGACCTCGTTCTGCGCGTCGACGAGCTGGCGCAGGAAGGGCTTGGCGGCCTCGAGGCCCTCGGCGACGACCTGCTCGTTCGGCTTGGTCGCGCCGCCCTTGATCATGTTCCAGCTGCCCTCGGTGGCCTCGGCCTCCACCATCATGATGGCGACGTCGCCGTCGTCGAGCACGCGGCCCGCGACGATGAGGTCGAAGACGGCGTCCTCGAGCTGCGTGACGGTCGGGAAGGCGACCCACTGGTCGGCGTTCTCGCCCTGACCGGGGATGAGCGCCAGGCGCACACCCGCGATGGGACCCGAGAACGGCAGACCCGAGATCTGGGTCGACAGCGAGGCGGCGTTGATCGCCAACGCGTCGTAGAACTCGCCGGGGGCGATCGACAGCACGGTGACGACGATCTGCACCTCGTTGCGCAGGCCGTCGACGAACGACGGGCGCAGCGGGCGGTCGATGAGGCGGCACACGAGGATGGCCTCGGTGGAGGGGCGACCCTCGCGGCGGAAGAACGAGCCGGGGATCTTGCCGGCGGCGTACGAGCGCTCCTCGACGTCGACGGTCAGCGGGAAGAAGTCGAATCCTTCACGCGGGTGCTTGCCGGCGCTGGTGGCCGACAGCAGCATGGTCTCCTCGTCGAGGTAGGCGGCGACTGCGCCCTGAGCCTGCTGAGCGAGGCGTCCGGTTTCGAACCGGACGGTACGGGTGCCGAAACGGCCGTTGTCGAGAACGGCTTCAGCGGCGGTGATTTCTGGACCTTCCAAGAGGTCCCTCCTTCTTTGTTTAGGCTCGCCGCCCCGTGTGGGCGACGAGCTGACATGCGAAGGAGCAGGAACAGGCAGAAAGGGCGCGCCGACGAATCGACCCGGAATCCCGGCGACTGGCCACCAGTAGACGACCACCCGGCATACGACGGGGAGTCCACCACAGGGGACCAGCGTCTGCCGGCCTGCTCCGTGAGCTCATATGTAGTTGAGCCGATGCCACGACGGCATCCCTCGCCACCCTACCAGCGACGACCCGTTCCGGGTGGGCAGCGCACGACGTCGTGCTCTACCGTGACCTCATGGGCCTCATCCGTCGCACGAGTCACACGCTTCTCGCGTGCGTCCTCGCCGGCGCGGCCCTCGCCCCCGTCCCCGCCTCCGCGGCGGTTATCGGCGCGGGGTCCGTGGCTCCCGTCGCCGCGGTCGACGAGAGCGCCGTCGCCCGGGTGCGGGCGGAGTTGGATGCCGCGGAGGCCGTCGCCGTGGCCGCGTCGCGCCGTGCCCTCGACGCGTCGGCGACCGCCGAGCAGACGCGACTGCTGGCCGAGACGACCGCTGCGCGCGCGGCAGCGCTGAGCGCCGAGAGCGCCTCGGCCGACGCCGCCGCGACCTCGAGCGCCACGGCCGCCGGCGCGAGCGCCGCGCGGCTGTACCGCACCGTGGGCGGCGGCCCGCTGGTGGCGCAGCTGCTCACGGATGCCGATCCCGATTCGCTGCTGGAACGGCTCGGCATCCTGGATCGGGTCTCGGAGGTCGCCGCGCGCACCGCGGGTCGCGCCCGCAGTACGGCCGACGTCGCGACCTCGCTGCGCGAGCAGGCCGAGCAGGCGCGGGACGAAGCCGCGCGCGTGGCCGCCGACGCTCGAGCCACCGCGGCGGCGGCGCAGAGCGATGCGGACGCCGAGGCGGCGACGGTGCGCGAGACGCAGGGCCGCCTCGACGATCTCTACGCCCAGCTCGCGGCCCTCAGGGCGACGACCGCCGCTCAGGAGCGCGCGGCGCGCGAGGAGCAGAAGGTGCAGCGCGATGCGGCGCAGCCCGGCGGATCCGCCGGCGGGGCGAGCACCGGTGGCGGTGCGGCTCCGGGCGGCGGCGGGACGACGGGCGGTGGTGGAGCGGCCGGCGGCGGTTCCGCCTCGACCGGGGGCGGCGCGAACAACGGCTCATCGGGCGGCGGAAGCGGCTCGACCGGCGGCTCGGGCGGCGGCGGCTCGGGGGCGGGGTCGACGGCTCCGGCCGGTCCGATCATGAGCCCGAGCGAGGCGCGGTCCGCGGCGCGCGGCGCGATCGGCCGCTACGGCTGGGGTGACGACCAGTTCTCCTGCCTCGTCTCGCTGTGGAACCGCGAGTCGGGATGGCGGGCCGACGCCTACAACGCGGGCAGCGGTGCCTACGGCATCCCTCAGGCTCTCCCCGGCGACAAGTTGGCCTCCGCCGGACTCGACTGGCGCACCAACGCCGTCACCCAGATCTCCTGGGGCCTGTCGTACATCGGCTCGCGGTACGGCTCCCCCTGCGGCGCGTGGGATCACTCCCAGCGCACCGGCTGGTACTGACACCCCGCGGCGAGCGCGCAGGCGACGCAGACGGGCACCGGGTCGCTCGGTGCAGGCACCGGCCGCGATCTCAAGGTCTCAGACCGCGTCGGCGCGCTCGCGATCACCACGGGTGGGCAGCTCGATGTAGCCCGCGTGCTTGGCGACGATCCCGTCTCCCGCCGTCCGCCCGCGCACGCGGCGCCACACCCACGGCAGAGCATCGCGCGTGAGCCAGGTACCACGCGGACGCTCGGCCTCGTCGGCGTGCAGCGCCTCGTCGAGACCGAGCAGCGCCCGCGCGTCGGGCACGCCCAGGGATTCCGCCCCGCGGTAGGCGACGAGACGGTGGCCGGCCGAACTGAGGTGCACGAGGTCATCGGCCCACATCGGCGCCTCGCCGATCTCGCCCACGGCCTCGAGGTCGAGCAGGATCGCGCCCTGCTCCGCCGCGATCCGGCGCAGGTGCACGTTGTACGCCGCGAACCGTCGGGCGAAGATGCGCGCGGCGGGCCGTCGCGGCAGGAACGTCGTCACCAGCAGCACATCGGCACCGGTCCGTCGCACCGCGCGCACCGCCGATTCGACCTCGGCCACCAGCGCCGGGAGCACGGGCGCCGGCCCCACGAGATCGTTCGCACCGATGAGGATCGACACCAGGTCGGGCTTCAGAGCGAGAGCGGCGGGGATCTGCTCGTCGATCAGGTGCCGCACCCGACGACTGCGCACGGCGAGATTCGCGTATCGGAACGGCCCCTCGTCGGTGGTGCCGGCGAGGAGCTCGGCGAGACGGTCGGCCCAGCCGCGGAACTGCCCCGACGGCATCCGCGAGGCGTCGCACAACCCCTCGGTCAGCGAGTCCCCGAGGGCAACGAAACGCGTCCACCGTCCTCGAGTGCGGGATGCCGCGGTGCCGGCCGGTCGTGGACTGCCGCGCCGCAGCAGGCTGTCGTCGACGCGGCGCAGGGCGATCGCGTCGCGGTAGTGCTCGATCAGCGACCCGGTCAGCGCCGCCCACGTGCGTCCCTCCACCGAGCCGCGCGCCGCGCGGGCGAAGGCGCGGCGTTTGGCGTCGTCGCCCACGAGGTCCGCGACGCGCGCGCGCAGGTCGTCGAGGTCGCCGGGCTTGTAGAGCCACCCGTCGACGCTCGAGCGCACGAGGTCGAGGGGACCGCCGACACCCGTCGCGACCACCGGCACACCGCTGGCGAGCGCCTCCTGAATGGTCTGACCGAAGGTCTCGCTCTCCCCCGGGTGCACGAACACGTCGAAGCCCGCGAGGGTCGACGCGAGCTCCGAACCGCCCAGGTGGCCGGTGAACACGGCATCCGGGATCGCCTTCTCGAGGGCGGGACGCGAGGGGCCGTCGCCGACGATGACCAGCCGCGTGTCGGGGAGGTCGGCGAGGGCGCGGAGGTCGTCGACCTGCTTCTCGGGCGCCAGGCGACCGACGTAGCCGATGATGCGCTCGCCGTTCGGGGCGATCCGCGCCCGCCACCGGTCGTCGCGGTGCTCGGGGGCGAAGCGCACGGCATCCACTCCCCTGCCCCACCGGCGGATGCGGTCGACGCCGAGGTCCTCGAGCTGCCGGGTCGACGCCGACGAGGGCGCGAGCGTCAGGGTCGCCCGGCGGTGCAGGCGTGAGACGTGTCCGGCGACGAGAGCCGTCGCGTGCGGCAGTCCGTACTTCTGCGAGTAGGCGACGACGTCCGTCTGGTAGACCGCGACCGAGGGGATTTTCAGTGCGTCGGCGGCCGCGAGACCCTGCCACCCCAGCACGAACGGCGATGCCAGGTGCACGACGTCGGGGTCGAAGTCGCGCAGCAGGGCTCCCAGGCGCGCGGCCCGGGCGAAGACCACGCGCACCTCGGGGTACGACGGCAGGGGAACCGAACGCAGCAGCTCGGTGCGGGCTCCGTGCAGGTCGGCGGTGACGTCGCCGGATTTGGGGGCGATCACGAGCGTCTCGTGGCCCGCCTCCGCCAGATGGCGCAGGACGTGGAGAACGGAACCGGTGACCCCGTTCATGTGCGGGAGGAAGGATTCGGCCAGCAGCGCGACTCTCACGAGACCAGGGTGAGGCGTGTCGCGGCCTCGCGGGGGCCGTTCGCGCCCGACGTTCGCGATGTTCACCGGATGCTTCGCCGGGCGTCACCCCCGCGTCGGCGGGGCGTCTCGATCAGCGGCGGAGAGTGACGGAATGGACGGAGTCGACGCCTGGCTGCAGGCGATCGCGGCGAGCCCGTGGGCCCTGCCCGCGATGGCACTGCTCGTGTTCGCCGACGCGTTCCTCGTCGTGATCCCCGGTGAGGCCGCGGTCACGGCGTTCGGTGCCCTCGCCGTCGCCCACGGCACTCCCCCGCTCGCCGCGGTGATCCTCGTCGCGGGGGCCGCGGCCTTCGCCGGCGACCTCGGCTGCTATCTGGTGGGACGTCTCGTGGGCGTCGAGCGCTGGGCCTGGATGCGCGGGCCCCGCGTCTCCGCCGCCCTCGACTGGGCGCGGGCGCGCCTCGAACGCAACGCCGCCGTCGTGCTCTTCACCGCGCGGTTCGTGCCCTTCGCGCGGCTCGCGGTCAACCTCGCGGCCGGGGCGGCGCGGGTGAATCCGGCGCGGTACCTGGGGGTCGCGGCGCTCGCGGCCCTCGCGTGGGCGGCGTACCAAGCGGTGATCGGGGCGGTCGTCGCGGCGCTCGTGCCGGGCGGTCCGGTGGTGGCGGTGGTGGTGTCGATCGTCGTGGCCGTGGGGATCGGCGTCGGCATCGATCTGGTGCTCGCGCGGCGGGCGAAGCGCCGGGCGGCCGCGCGCTCCTGACCCTCGCGGAATCGGACGATCGCGCCGTGTCGGATCTCGCGCGGTCGTGCGTCCTATTCCGGTGCGAATCTGCGATTCTGCTCGCGCCGATCCCGGATGCCGTCACCCGGCGCCTCAGCCCAGCGCGAGCGTCTGCTCGGCGGCGTCGACGAGGGCCCGGCCGTACGACGGCCCGTGTCCGGCGGCGTGCACGGCGAGCGGATGCAACTGGTGCACGGGCACGCGCTCGCTGCAGCCGTCGCGCAGTGGGCGCACCCGGTCGTAAGCGTCGACGATCCGCTCGAGGAAGGGGCACCCGAACAGCGCGAGCATCGCGAGATCGGTCTCGCGATGACCGCCCTGCGCTGCCGGGTCGATCAGCACGACACCCTCCTCGCCCCACAGCACGTTGCCCGCCCAGAGGTCGCCGTGCAGACGGGCGGGCGGCTCGTCGTCGTCGAAGGCCCCCGCCGCGATCAGCGCGCATGCGCGGTCGACGACCTCGGCTCCGGATGCCGACAGGTTGCCGGCCGCGAGGGCGATCGGCACGAACGGCTCGACGCGCTGCGCCGCGTAGAAGACGCCCCAGGTCGGCTTCGGCCGCGCCGGCTGTGGGCGGCTGCCGATGAAGATGTCGCCCGTCCAGCCGGGCGGCGGCGAGCCGAATGCCTCGGCCCCCGCGTCGTGGGTCGCGGCGAGCGCGGCACCGAAGGCGTCGGCGGCCTCCGCGGAGGGACGCGCCTCGGCGATGCGCTCCAGCACGATTCGCCGGTCCGCGACCTCGATCACCTCGGCGATGCGCGCGCCGCCCGCCTCGGCGAGCCAGCGGAGCCCGGCGGCCTCGGCGGCGAAGAACCCCGCGGCGGCGTCGGGGCGGGTCTTCACGTGCTGTTCCATCGACCCAGTCTGTCGCGATGTCGGAGGTCACCGGCACGATGGGGGCATGAGCGACGGCTACGACCCGGACTTCCTCGGCATCCCCCTGCCCCTCCCTTCTCCTGAACAACCCACCACGCGGCTCGACTACCCGCGCTTCAGCGTGCTGCTCGACGAGCAGCGGCGCTTCGCGACGGTCACCGCCGTGGTCATCGACGGCGCCCGCCTGCTCGACCTCGCGCGAACCGGTGAGTGGCGACTCGATCCCCGCGTTTCCGCAGACGCGCAGGCAGGGCCTGACGTCTACAGCCGCAACGACCTCGACCGCGGGCACCTCGTGCGTCGGCGCGACCCGGGCTGGGGCTCCACCGCTGAGGCGCGCGAGGCCACCGAGGCGACCTTCTTCTACACGAACGCCGCCCCACAGGCCGCCGGCTTCAACCAGTCGAAAGAGTTCTGGCTCGGTCTCGAAGACCACGTGCTGGCCTACGCCGAGACGACCGACCAGCGCCTCGCCGTGTTCACCGCGCCGGTGCTCGCCGACGACGATCCGCCTTATCGCGGCATCCGGGTGCCGCTGCGCTTCTGGAAGATCGCCGCGTGGCGCGAGGGCGATGCACTCGCCGCGGCCGGTTTCGTGCTCGATCAGAGCGACCTCGTCGACACCCGGCAGGGCCTCGTCGTGCCGCCCCTCGGGGCGTTCCGCACGTTCCAGGTGCCGATCGCCGACCTCGCGACCGAGGCGGGCGTCGACGTCGGACCGCTCGTCGAGGCCGACACCTTCGTTCGTCGCGGCCTGCGACCGGTCGCCGCGCGCGAACTGCGCAGCACCGACGACATCGTGCTGTGAGGCGCAACGCAGGCGGCTGAGCCCGTCGAAGCCCCCGGTCGCGGGCGGGGCGGCGGCGCTCCTCAGCGCACCCGCACCGCGTGCAGCACCGTGTCGGTCGCGGGACTCGTGTGCCCGTCGCGCAGCTCGGAATCAGCGGAGCCGCGCGTCACCTGCTCGCAGCGCTCGACGCCGAAACGGTCGTCGAGCGCGCCGCGCAGCAGCTCGGGCGTGTAGAGGATCGCCGGGTCAGAGGGTCCGTGCCCGCCCGCGGCGATGTTGTCGACGTCGTGGCCGAGCACGATGAGGGTTCCCCCGGGCGCCACCCATTCGGCGATGCGCGCGATCGCGGCGGCGTTGTCGTCCAGGTGCAGGTAGCACGACACCACGAGATCGACGGATGCCGCGGGCTCGAACTCGTGCACGTCGGCACGCACCCACGAGACGGCGTCGCCGCCCGGGCGGGCTGCGGCGAGCGCGAGACCAGCGCTCGAGAAGTCGACGCCCGTGGTCTCCCACCCGCGCTGCGCCAGCCAGAGGGCCGTGCGCCCGTCGCCGGTTGCGACGTCGATCGCGGAGCCCGGCGGCAGCGCGCCGGCGATCTCGCGGACGACGGCGGGAGGCTGGGTGGCCCACACTCCCCCGGCGGAGGCGCGATAACGCTCGTCCCACTGCGTGGCATCCATTCGGTCTCCTCCGGCTCGCTCCCCACCCTAGATCCGCGCGCGGGCGCCCCGGCGCGACCCCCGCACCCGCATCGGATTCGGACCGTAGCGACAGATCCGGATGCCAACGCTTCCCCGATCCGAATGCGTTGCGGCTGTCCGCCCCGCCCCCGCCGCGCGATTCACGCAGCCTCAGCAACCCGCACAACCTCAGCCCGAGACCCGGCATCACGACGGAAGTTGCGCGAATCGCCCACTCTGCGCCGCCCGGCGAAAAGCACGACGCCCCGCCCCCCGAACCAACGGGCGACGGGGCTTCGTCACAGGGTCACTCCCCCGACAGTCCACCCAGCAGGTGGCCGAACGAGCGGCCCTCGCCGAGGTACGACGAGGGATCGAACGGATCGGCGTCGCGGACGGGTTCGCGGGCGGCGATGGCATCCGCGAGCTCCCGGGCACCGCGGTCGACGCGGGATCCGAGCGGGGCGACCTCGTCGGCGTTGGCGCCCCAGTCGCTCGAGGCGGCGAACACACCGGTCGGCACGGGGTTGGCGTGCAGGTAGGTGAACAGCGGGCGGATCGCGTAGTCGATCGCGAGCGAGTGCCGCGCGGTTCCGGCGTTCGCGCCGAGGAGCACGGGGGTTCCGGTGAGCGCCTGCGGGTCGAGCACGTCGATGAACGACTTGAACAGGCCCGAGTAGCTCGTCGAGAAGATCGGCGTCACCGCGATGATGCCGTCGGCCGAGACGACCGTGTTGATCATCTGCTCGAGGGCGGGCGGGGCGAAGCCGGTGAGCAGGTTATCGGTGAGGTCGTGCGCGTAGTCGCGCAGCTCGAACACGTCGGCGGTGGCCTCGATGCCGCGCTCGCGCAGCTCCGCGAGCACGGCGTGGCTGAGCCGGTCGCCGAGCATACGGGTCGACGAGGGCGTCGACAGGCCCGCGGTCACGACCGCGATGCGACGGGCGGCCATCTCAGGCACCGACCTTCGACGCGGCCGCACCGAAGGCGCTGCCCGAGCGAGGCGCGGCATCCTGGTACGGGCTGCCCGAGACCATGTTGTCGCCGCGATTCGCGCCGGGAACCGCCTGACGCGGAGCCGCACCGGCGTAGATCTTCTCGACCTGGTTGGCGTGCGTGGGCGCGTCGGGCACCTCGGCGGGGCGGTTCTTCTGCAGCTCCTTGCGCAGCACCGGCACGACCTCGCCGCCCAGGATGTCGAGCTGCTCGAGCACGGTCTTGGTCGGAAGACCCGCGTGGTCGATGAGGAAGAGCTGGCGCTGGTAGTCGCCGAACGTCTCGCGCATCGCGGCGTAGCGGTCGATGATCTGCTGCGGCGAGCCGACGGTCAGCGGGGTCATCTCGCTGAAGTCCTCGAGGCTCGGACCGTGGCCGTAGACGGGAGCGTTGTCGAAGTACGGGCGGAACTCGCGCACGGCGTCCTGCGAGTTGGCGCGCATGAACACCTGACCGCCGAGGCCGACGATCGCCTGCTGGGGCGTGCCGTGTCCGTAGTGGGCGAAGCGCTCGCGGTACAGCGTGATCAGGCGCTGGTAGTGCTCCTTGGGCCAGAAGATGTTGTTCGCGAAGAAGCCGTTGCCGTAGTACGCGGCCTGCTCGGCGATCTCGGGCGTGCGGATCGAGCCGTGCCACACGAACGGGGGCACACCATCGAGGGGACGCGGGGTCGAGGTGAAGCCCTGCAGCGGGGTGCGGAACTTCCCCTCCCAGTCGACGACGTCTTCACGCCACAGCTTGTGCAGCAGGTCGTAGTTCTCGATGGTCAGGGGCAGACCTTGGCGGATGTCCTTGCCGAACCAGGGGTAGACCGGGCCGGTGTTGCCGCGGCCGAGCATGAGGTCGGCGCGACCGCCCGACACGTGCTGCAGCATCGCGAAGTCCTCGGCGATCTTCACCGGGTCGTTCGTGGTGATGAGGGTCGTGGAGGTCGTGAGGATGAGGCGCTCGGTCTGGGCCGCGATGTACGCGAGCGTCGTCGTGGGCGACGACGACCAGAACGGCGGGTTGTGGTGCTCGCCGAGGGCGAAGACGTCGAGGCCGACCTCTTCGGTGTGCTTGGCGATCGTGAGGGTGTCTTTGATGCGCTGGGCTTCGCTCGGCGTCGTACCGGTGGTCGGGTCCTGGGTGATGTCGCTCACCGTCATGACACCGAACTGCATTCCGGGCCAGGTGTTCGTCTCGCTCATGATGCCTCTTCCATTTGTATGCATCTGAATATACATGGTGAAACGCGCAGCGCCGAGCTTTATTCCGGCCGCACCCTCCCGATCAGCGAGAAACGCTCCCCACACCGGGAAACGCGTTCAGCGGGCGTTTCCCGGCGCAGGGAGCGTTCACGAGTCGGCACAGGCGTTACGCCCCGAGCAGCCCCGCCCCCACCGATGCCCCCGCGGCCGGTGCGGGCGGCACGGCCCACAGCCCCGAGCCGACGTGGCGGACGTACTCGTTCATGGCATCCGTCGAGAGGGCCTTCTGCACGGTGATGTACCGCTGCGGGCTCTTCTGGAACGACAGGAAGAACAGGCCGGCATTGAGTCGCCCCAAATCGGTCGTGCCGTCGACGAAGTTGTACCCGCGACGCAGCAGTCGGATACCGCCGTTCATGTCGGGGTGCGCGAGGCGCACGTGGCTGCGCGGGTCGATCGCCGGGACCCCGGTGGCGCCCGCCGCCGCGAAGTCCGGCGCGGTGAACTCGTCGCCGCCCGAGAGCGGTGCGCCGTTCGCCTTGTCACGACCGATCACGCGGTCCTGCTCGGCCAGACGCGTGCGGTCCCACGTCTCGATGAGCATCGAGATGCGCCGCGCGACCAGGTACGACCCGCCCGCGAGCCAGGCCGGACCCTCGGATGCCGACACCCACACGTTCTCGTCGAGAGCGGCCGCGTCGTCGGCGAGGATGTTGGCCGTTCCATCCTTGAACCCGAACAGGTTCCGAGGGGTCGTCTGCTCGGAGGTCGTCTTCGAGGTGCGACCGAACCCGAGCTGCGACCACCGGATCGTCGCCCGACCGAAGGCGATCCGACTGAGGTTGCGGATGGCGTGGACCGCCACCTGCGGGTCGTCCGCACAGGCCTGGATGCAGAGATCGCCGTCGGAACGCAGCGGGTCGAGATCGTCGCCGAGGAACGCCGGCAGACGCTCGAGCCCGTCGGGACGCTGCCCCTCGAGTCCGAAGCGCTGGTCGAACAGCGAGGGCCCGAATCCGAACGTGATGGTGAGGTTGCTCGCCGGCAGGCCCAGGGCCTCGCCCGTGTCGTCCGGCGGCGCCTGGGGAGAGCCGCCCACGGCACCCGTGGCGGTCACCTCGAGCCCCTGCATCATGCGGGTCGCGGCGTACGTCCAGTCCGAGAGCAACTCGGCGAGGTCGTCGCGCGTCGTCCGCGCCATCATGTCGTACGAGGCGAAGTGCAGGTGCTCCTGCACCGGCGTCGTGATCCCTGGCTGATGGATGCCGGTCATCACCGCCGCGGCATCCTTCACCGCCTTCTGCTGCTCGAGGGCGTAGGCCTGACCGCCGACGAGACCGCCTCCGGCGCCGACGACGAGTCCCGTGGCCCCGGCGCCGAGGGCGAGGCCCATCAGCCCACGGCGCGACAGGCCCGCGGCATCCGGGGTCTGCTCCTCCGGCGTGTTCTGCGCGTCGCTCACGCTCACTCCAGGATCGTCACCGTCAGCTGCGAGAGCGGCTCGGCGAGGGCGTTGATGAGGTCGGTGAGCTGGCGCTTGTCGGCCTCGGTGATCTGGCTGTAGGGGACGAAGCCGGCGTCGAGGGAGCCGTACTTCGCCAGGGCCGCCTCGAGATCGGCGTAGCCGCCGTCGATGCGCGACACCAGCGCGGTGCCCTTGTCGCCCTTCGAGTCGGCGAAATCGCGCACGAGCGAGAAGGCCATCTTCGAGCCCTCGACGTTCGCCGCGAAGTCGTTGAGGTCGGTGCCCGACCACCAGTCCTCTTCGCCGCTGATCTTGCCCGTGGCCACCTCGTCGAGCAGCGAGATCGCCCCGTTCGAGATCCCCGCGACGCCCTGCGCGTCGAGCGCCTGGGTGAAGGCGTCGGAGTGTACGTAGTCGTACAGCTCCTGGGTGTCGGCGACGAGCTTGTCACCGTAGGTCGCGCGCTCGGCGGGGGTCGAGGGCGCCCAGTCCTTCCACGCGGGAGTCTCGCCGTCGGCGTTCAGGGCGTCCTGCGCCGGAACCCAGAGGTCCTTCTCGATGCGGTGGAACCCGGTCCAGTCCAGCCCCTCGGCCACGGCGTCGACCTCGCGGTAGTCGATGCGCGGATCGAGGTCGCCGAGCGCCTCGGCGATCGGCTCGATGCGCTCGTAGAAGGCGCGCACGCGCGGGAACTGCTCTTTCGCCGTGGCGTCGTCGCCCGACTCGTAGGCGGCGGTGAAGGTCTGCACGGCGGGGATCAGCTGTCCGACCTGGTCCTTGACGAAGGCGGCGTAGAGGTCGACGGCCTTCTGCTTCTGCTCGGCATCCGGACCGCTGACGGCGACGGCGTCTCCGGTGACGGTGAAGCTCGCCTTGCCCACCCCGTCGCCGACCATGCCGGGCTTGCAGAGGGTGAAGTAGTCGCCGGGCTGCGCGACGACCGTGAGGTTGCGCGAGGCACCCGGGGCGATGTTCTCGACTTCGCCGACGATGCGCAGACCGTCGGATGCCAAGAGGTAGAACTCCGTGACCTGGTCGCTCTTGTTGCTCACGTCGAAGGCGACGGTGCCGCTGGGCGCGCTGGCGGCCGAGACGGCGCAGCCGTCGCCGGTCGAGGTGACGGACAGCGCACCCGAGGCCGCCGCGTCGGACTTGGCGACGCAGCCGGACAGGAGCAGGACGGTCGCGCCGGCCGCGGCGGTCGCCGCGAGGAGGCGTGTCGAGTTCATGGTTCTCCGATCGATGAGAGAGGGATGCCGCGGCGTCGGGCACGCGGGCGGTGCCGGGGGTCTACGGGGTGGCGGTGGCGGGCGGGGCGGTGGGCGAGGACCCGACCCGGGCCGGCTCCACCGCGGCGGTGGAGCGAGGGGCCGCATCCGACGCCGCCGCACCCGTCGGCCGCGGGCGGCGGTTCGCGCGCACGCCGCGGAAGAAGAGGGGCGCGACGATGGCGATGTACACCACCCAGGCGATCACCTGGAGCCAGGTCATCTGCGGCATGAAGCCGACCGTCGCCTGCAGCAGCACGGCGAGCGCGCTGTCGGGCGCGATGGTGGTGGAGACGTCGAACGCCCAACCGAAGGGGAAGCCGGCCCACCCGGTGGCGACCGCACCGGTCGCGGGATCGAGCGGCGCCCCGGCTCCGAAGGGGCCGGGAAGGACTCCCGCCTCCTGCAGATCGTGGAAGGCATAGGCGAGGACGCCGGCCGCGACGATGACGAGGACGCCGCCGGTCCAGGTGAAGAAGCGGCCGAGGTTCAGGCGCAGCATGCCGCGCGCGATGAACCAGCCGAGCACGACGGCCGTCACCAGCCCGAGCAGGGCGCCCAACAGGGCGACGGGCGATTCGCCGAACGACTGCACCATCGACCACAGCAGAAGGGTCGTCTCGACGCCCTCGCGCGCGACCGAGACGAACCCGATGGCCACGAGCGCCCAGACGCCCCCGCGCAGCGCCTTGTCGAGGCCGCCCTCGAGGCCCGCCTTGAGCGTGCGCCCCGCCTTCTGCATCCAGAAGATCATCCACGTGACCATCGCGACGGCCAGCAGGGACAGCCCGCCGCCGAGGAGCTCCTGCGCCTCGAACGTCAGCATGTACGCGCCGAAGGTGAAGATCGCCCCGACGCCGAGGGCGAGGGCGACGGCGAGTCCCACACCGGTCCACAGCGTGGGGAGCGCGTCGCGGCGGTCGAGACGCGTGAGGTAGGCGACGAGGATGCCGACGACCAGGGCCGCCTCGAGGCCCTCACGCAGACCGATGAGGAAGGTGGCGAAGAAGCTTGCGAGCACGAGCGGAGGACCCGACTTTCACGATGGGGGTGAGGACGCCGCGGCACTGCGGAAGGTAAGGACAGCCTCACCTGACCACTACACAATACGCAATACCCGGGACGATTCCCACCAGGAATCGGCGGGATCATTCCTCTCGACGCGGGCGTCACCCGCCGAGCGGTAATCGTCGGCAATATTCGGGCGGCATCGCGCGGGCCGACCTAGCCTCGATCCATGTCCGACCTGAACCTCCCCGTTCTCGACCTCTCGCTCCTCGACCAGGGCCCCGGCGCCGCCGCCCGCTTCCGCGACGAGCTGCGCGCCGCCACCCACGACGTCGGGTTCTTCTACCTGACCGGCACCGGGGTGAGCGCCGAACTCGAGGCGCGCCTGCTGCGGGCGGCGAAGGACTTCTTCGCCCTGCCCGAGGCCGAAAAGCTCTCGATCGAGAACGTCACGAGCCCCCACTTCCGCGGGTACACGCGCGTCGGCGGCGAGCGCACGCAGGGCCGGGTCGACTGGCGCGAGCAGATCGACATCGGACCCGAGCGGGCCCCCCTGACCGACCCCGACGGCCCGGGATACAACCGTCTCGTCGGCCCGAACCTGTGGCCCGCGGCGCAGCCCGAGCTGCAGGACGTCGTGACCGAGTGGCACGACCACCTCACGGGCGTCGCACGCAAGCTCCTCCGCGCGTGGGCCCTCGCCCTGGGCGCGGAGGAACAGTACTTCGACCGCCACTTCGGCGACCCGCAGACCCTCATCAAGATCGTCCGCTACCCCGGCAAGGACGACCCGACCCCCCAGCAGGGGGTGGGCGCCCACAAGGATTCGGGCGTGCTGACCCTGCTGTGGGTCGAGCCCGGAAAGGGCGGCCTGCAGGTCGAGCGCGACGGCGAGTGGGTCGACGCTCCCCCGGTGCCCGGCGCCTTCGTGGTCAACATCGGCGAACTGCTCGAGTACGCCACGCAGGGCTACCTGCGGGCGACGAACCACCGGGTGATCTCGCCGCGGTTCCCCGACGAGCGCATCTCGGTGCCGTTCTTCTTCAACCCGGCCCTCGACGCGCGGCTGCCGATCATCGAGCTGCCGGCCGAGCTCGCCGCCCAGTCTCGCGGCGTCGAGGACGACCCCGACAACCCCATCCACGCGACCTACGGCGAGAACGCCCTCAAGTCGCGGCTGCGCGCCCACCCCGACGTGGCCGAGCGCTGGCATCCCGACCTGGTCGCCGCCCGCACGGCATCCTGACCTCCGGGCACCCTTCTCGATAAACGCCGGTCCTTACGAGACACGCCGCGACACCGCGCGTCTCGGAAGGATCGGCGTTTATCGCGTGGGGGCACGGCGGGCGGGGAGAAGCGAGCACCGCGGCGAGCGCCGGGAATGACGAAGGCCGCCCCACACCGTGGGGCGGCCTTCCAAGAATGTTTTGCGCGATAGAACGCTGGTGCGATTAGCGACGCAGACCGAGACGCTCGATGAGCGAGCGGTAACGGTTGATGTCGACGTCCTGCAGGTAACCCAGCAGGCGGCGGCGCTGACCGACGAGCAGGAAGAGCCCACGGCGCGAGTGGTGGTCGTGCTTGTGGGTCTTGAGGTGCTCGGTGAGGTCCTTGATGCGCTGCGTCATCATCGCGACCTGCACCTCGGGGGATCCGGTGTCACCGGGGTGCGTCGCGTACTCTTCGATGATCGCCTTCTTGACGTCTGCTTCGAGTGCCATAGATGGGATCCCCTTCCTTCTCATTGCGCGGCGCCCGTCACACGATGTGCGAGCTCTCTTTATCCGCGGCCGATCGAACGGCAACCGCATGAGTCTACCAGCATCGGGATGCCGACACCGCACCGGTCCGCGGCGTCCGGTGTCGGAGGGCTGGCGTAGCCTCGATCCGTGAGTCAGACCGATCCCGCCGCTCCCCCGCGCCGAGGCGCCCGCGGTGCGTTCATCGATCTGCGGCCCCTGACGACCTCGCCGGCTTTCGCGCGACTCTGGGTGGGGTCGACGCTCGCCGGCCTCGGTGGCCAGCTGACGGTCGTCGCCGTCATGCTTCACGTGTTCGAGCTGACCCAGAGCACGTTCGCGGTGTCGATGATCGCGGTCGCGGGGCTGCTCCCCATGGTTGCGGCGGGCCTGTACGGCGGCATGCTCGCCGACGCCTTCGACCGACGCACCGTCGCCCTGCTGGCCGCGGTGGTCACGTTCGCCTCGACCGCGCTGCTCGCCGCTCTCGCGTGGACAGGTCTCGAGACCGTCGGGTGGCTCTTCGTGCTCAGCGTGGTGAACTCCGCGGCGAACTCCATCGTGATGGCGACGAAGTCCGCGATCACCCCCCGCCTCATCCCCCGGGATCTGCTGCCCGCCGCCGCCGCATTGCAGGGCGTCACCGTCGGGGTCATGGTGATGGCGGGCCCGGCCCTGGCCGGCGTGCTCGTCGCCGTCGCGGGTTACGCCTGGACCTACTCTCTCGACGTCCTCCTGATGACCTCGCTGTTCCTCGGCCTCTGGTCGCTGCCGAAGCTCCGCCCCGAGGGTGAGATCGTCCGACCCGGACTCGAGTCGTTCCGCGACGGCGTGCGCTTCCTCCGTCGGGCTCCGAACATCCGGCTGCAGTACATCCTCGACATCATCGCGATGACCTTCGGGCAGCCGGTGGCCCTGTTCCCGGCGATCGGGGCGGTGCTGCTGGGCGGCGGGGCGATCACCACCGGCATCCTGACGGCGGCCGTCGCCGCGGGGGCCTTCTTCTCCAGCCTGTTCTCGGGCCCGATCGGGCGCGTACGCCGGCAGGGGCTCGGCATCGAACGTGCGATCCAGGTCTACGGTCTGTCCATCGGCCTCTTCGGTCTCGTGCTTCTCGCGGCCACTCTCGGCTGGCTCCGCCCGGCCCTGGTGGACGAGACCCACGCAGCGGTCGCCCTCATCGCCCTCGCCGCGGTGGTCCTGGCGGTGTCCGGCGCCGCCGACAACGTCAGCGCGATCTATCGTTCGACCATGATGCAGGCGGCGGTTCCGGATGCCATGCGCGGGCGCCTCCAGGGCATCTTCGTCGTCGTGGTGGCCGGCGGCCCTCGCGTCGGAGCCCTCTACGCCGGCACCCTGGCGACCCTCGCCGCCCTGTGGGTGCCGCCGCTGTTCGGCGGCATCCTGATCCTCGGTCTCGTCGGCACCCTCGTACGGTTCTCGCCGCGTTTCCGCGCGTACGACGCGCTCGACCCTCAGCCCTGACTCGTCGGCCCATCCCTTCTCGTCGTGCGACCCCGAGCTGCCGATCGTCGGCGGATTCCGGCCGTCGCACTCGGCCGGCCCGCGCGATGTCGCTGGTCGGCCGTAGTGTCGGCTCCGTGGCATCCACCTCCGCTCCCTCGCCCGTCTCGATCGCCGTGCAGTTCGTGCTCACCGGCATCGTGTGGGGCTCGAGCTTCCTCTTCATCGCGATCGCCCTGACCGGCATGACCCCGGCGCAGGTCGCCGGCGGCAGGCTGCTGTTCGGCGCCCTGGCGCTGGCCGCGATCGTGGCTATCCGCCGCGAGCGTCTGCCCCGCGATCGCCGAGTGTGGGGGCACCTGAGCGTGCTGTCGCTGAGTTTCTGCGTGGTTCCGTTCCTGCTGTTCGCGTGGGCGGAGCAGCACGTCTCCTCGGGGCTGGCGAGCATCTTCAACGCGACCACGCCGATCATGACCGCGATCATGGCGTGGGCGGTCTTCCGCGTCGAGAGCCTGAAGCTCGGGCAGCTGATCGGCATCGCCGTGGGCATCGCGGGTGTCGTGGTGATCATCGCGCCGGGCGCCGTGGCCGATGTGGGCGACAGCACGATCGCGCAGGTCGCCCTCCTGGGCGCGACAGCCTGTTACGGCTTCAGCCTCGCGTACATGCGCCGCTTCCTCGGCGACACCGGCCTCTCGGGCATCGCTTTCGCGTTCGGCTACATCGGGCCGGCAGCGGCGTTCATGGTGCTGCTGTCGCCGTTCATCCTGGCCGAGCCGATGCACCTGACCCTGCCGGTCGTCGGGAGCATCGTCGCCCTCGGCGTCCTCGGCACCGGGATCGCCTACGTCTGGAACCAGAACACCCTGCGCGCCTGGGGGCCGACCCGCGCCTCGACCGTCACGTACATCACCCCGGTGGTCGGGGTGGCTCTCGGCATCCTGATCCTGGGCGAGCGCATCTCGTGGAACGAGCCCGTGGGCGCGGCGGTGGTGTTCGTGGGCATTCTGCTCGTGCAGCAGCGCATCCGCCTGCGGCGTCACGCTCGCGCCTGAGCGGACCCCCGCCTCCGCCGGGCACGACGAAGGCCCCGGATGCCGAGCACCCGGGGCCTTCGAGGAGTTCACATCCGCAGCGTCAGCTGCGGAGCGATCACGCCTGGAGCGAGAGCTGCAGGTCGAGCTCGATGGTGACGTCCTTGCCGACGAGCACGCCACCGGTCTCGAGGGCCGCGTTCCAGGTGAGGCCGAAGTCTTCGCGGTTGATGACCGTCTTGGCGGTCGCACCGGCCTTGTAGTTGCCCCACGGGTCGGTGCCGAAGCCGCCGAAGTCGAGGGCGAAGGTCGCGGGCTTGGTGATGCCGCGGATGGTCAGGTCGCCGTCGACGAGAAAGTCGCCGTCCTCGAGGCGGACACCGGTGGAGCGGAAGTCCATCGTCGGGTAGGTCTCGACGTCGAAGAACTCCGCCGAACGGAGGTGCTGGTCGCGACCCTCGTCCTTGGTGTCGACCGAGGTGACGTCGACGGATGCCTCGACGGTGGCCTCGAGGGGGTTCTCGGGAGCGACGATCGTGGCGCTCTTCATGCCGAAGGTGCCGCGCACCTTCGAGATCATCATGTGGCGCACCGAGAAGGTGACCTCGCTGTGCGAGGGGTCGAGCACCCAGGTGCCCGCCTTGTAACCGGGGATGTCGAGGGCGGTGGTGTCAGTCATGTCACTCCTAAAGGTCTGGGGAGCCGTATCGGCGTCCTGCCGGGGTCCAACTCCCATTCACACGAATGTATTCCACGATCGAGGAAAACAACGAACCCGAGGAGGCCGCAGCCCCCTCGGGTTCGTGAACAGACGATGAAGAACGGCTGATCAGCCGACCTTCAGCAGGTCGATGATGAAGATGAGGGTCTTTCCGCCGAGGAAGTGCCCGCCGGCGGGACCGTAGGCCAGGTGCGGGGGGATCACGAGCTCGCGGCGTCCGCCGACCTTCATGCCCGGGATGCCGTCCTGCCAGCCCTGGATCAGGCCGCGGAGGGGGAACTGGATGCTCTCGCCACGACCCCACGAGGAGTCGAACTCTTCACCCGACTCGTACTCGACACCGGCGTAGTGCACGGTGACGGTGTCGCCGGGCTTCGCCTCGTCGCCGTCGCCGACGATGATGTCGCGGATGACGAGGTCGGAGGGGGCGGGGCCGCTGGGAGCGTCGAACTCCGGCTTGGTGCGATCAGTCATGACTCCATCCAAGCACGGACGCGCCGCCCGCGAGCCCCCTGGACAATCCGGCCGGGGAAAGACTCAGCGCCCGGTGCCGCGGCGATGCCTGCGTGTCTACCGGGCGCTGAGTTGGCCTAGATTGATGGTGCTCCCGCGCCGCGATGCTGTCAAGACCCCCTCTCCGGCTCCCGTCAGGGGCGGAGCAGCGCCGCGCGGGCGGCGGTCGTGCGCTCGAGCAGGTAGCGCTCCGTGGCGGGGGCGTTCGGGTCGCGTCCCGACAGCGAACGCTGTCTCGCGGCGGCGAGAGCCGTGGCATCCGCGATGAAACCCTTCATCACCGCGGCGCGGTCCCCCGGCAGGGTCCGAGACCACGCCAGGGCCGACCGTCGACCCGGGCCGGTCGCCAGCATGTCCACCTCTTGAGGGGTGAACCACCCCGCCGCGGCGTACTCCCCCAGCCGGGCCCTCGTCAGCCGGGACTCCTCGCGACGCAGAGCCAGGATGCCGAGGATGAACAGCACGAACAGTGGCACCTGCAGCGCGGCGTACACCTCGAAGAAGTCGAAGAAGGTGGCCGAACCGTTCCACAGCGCGTGCAGAACGATCGCGCCCAGGAGGCCCGGGACGCCGTAGCGGAGCGCGGCCCCCGCGCGCAGCCCCTGGCGCGCGGCGAGGCCGAAAGCGAACCCCGTGAGGCTCGTGAACATGACGTGGGCGAACGGCGAGAGCACGGCACGCAGGAAGAACGTGCTCGCGACCTGCGCGGGGCCGCCCTCGAGGTAGCTGATCGCGAAGTACTGCACGTTCTCGGTCAGCGCGAAGCCCGCCCCGATGAGCGCACCGTAGACGATGCCGTCCACCGGACCGTCGAACGCGCGACGGGCGAAGGCGAAGATCAACAGCACCCCGAGTCCCTTGGCGACCTCTTCGACCAGGGGCGCCTGGATGACGCTGCTCACGGCGCCCGGAAGGGGCCCCGCGGCGAGGGTGATGACGAGATCGACACCCAGAGCGATCGCGACCGAGGCGATCGCACCCCACGCCACCGCGAAGACGAGAAGACGACGGGGCTCGGGTTCCCACCGGTCGATGTAGCGCACGGCGAACCACACGATGACGAAGGGGATGACGGCCAGGACGAGCCCGATGAACGACGCCGCCGTGCCGAGGAACGCGGTGAAGTAGCGCACCAGCAGCGCGAGGAGGGGCACCAGCAGCACGGCGACGATCCACAGCGCCACGCCTCCGCGTCGCGAGCCGGGCGGGGTCGCCGACACCGCCGTCTGGGGAGCCGTCGTGATGCGGGGCGGCTCGGCGGATCCGGGCCGCGACAGCGGCGAGGGGGAGGTCATGCGCACAGCCTAGGGGTGGCGGACCACACGGCATCCGGGGCTTGCAGGCTCCCCCACCGCGCCGAGCCCGGTAGCGTGGAGGCATGCGCTTCGCCCACGTCCGTGCACAGGAGGGGGCGGAAGCCCCCCGTCTCGTCAGCGTCCACGGCGAGGAGTTCTCGTTCGTCGACGAGTTCTTCGCCGGTGCCCCGCGCACCCTCGAGCAGCTCATCGCCGGCGGCGACGACCTGCTGGCGCGCGTGCGCGACGCTGCGGCGAGCGCCCCGCGGCATCCCCTCACCGGCATCCGGTACGCGTCCGCGGTGCTCGCTCCGCCCTCGATCCTCGCCGTCGGCCTCAACTACGCCGCGCACTCCGGCGAGCTGGGTCTCAAGACCGACGCCGGTCCGACCGTGTTCGTGCTGTGGCCGAACTCGCTCACCGCGCACGGCGAGACAACGTCGTGGCCGCGCTCGCTCAGCGAGGCCGTCGACTACGAAGCCGAGCTCGGGGTCATCATCGGGCGTCCCGGCCGCGACATCTCCGAGGAGGACGCGCTCGACCACGTCTGGGGCTACACGGTGGTCAACGACGTGACCGCGCGCAACATCCAGTTCTCCGAGGCCCAGTGGTCGCGCTGCAAGTCGTTCGACGGCTTCACCCCCACCGGTCCTTTCGTCGTGACCGCCGACGAGATCCCCGACCCGCAGGACCTGCACATCTGGACCGTCGTCGACGGCCACACGGTGCAGGATGCCAGCACCGGCCAGATGGTCCGCTCGGTCGCGACCCTCATCACCAAGCTGTCGGAGTCGGCGACGCTGCTCCCCGGCACCCTCATCTCCACCGGCAGCCCCGGAGGTGCCGGTTACTCGCGCGACCCGCAGATCTTCCTGCGCGACCGCTCGACCGTGACCGTCGGGATCGACGGTATCGGCGAGCTGACCACTCACTGCCGCATCCTCGACTGAGGTCGGCACGCACGACGAAGGGCCGGGACGATCGCGTCCCGGCCCTTCGATGTTCTCGAGGGCTCAGCCCTCGACGACACTGTCTGCCGCGCGCACGATCGGGATCGCGGCCGTCACCGCCTGCAGGCCGGAGAGACGGGCGGGAGAGATCTGCTTCATGACCTCGTCGCGCGTCATGAGTCCGGCCTCGACGACCAGGTCGGCGACGTTGCGGTGCGTGAGCAGCGCGGTCTTGGCGAGGGCCGCCGCGGCGGCGTAGCCGATGAACGGCGTCAGCGCCGTGACGACGCCGACCGACGAGCCCACCATCGCGCCCAGACGCTCGCGGTTGGCCGTGATGCCGTCGACGCAGTTGACGCGGAGCGTCCACATCGCCTGGCGCATCCACGTGATCGACTGGTAGATCGAGTGCGCGATGACCGGCTCGAAGGCGTTGAGCTGGAGCTGACCGCTCTCGACGGCCATCGTCACGGTCATGTCGGCGCCGACCACCGAGAATGCGACCTGGTTCACCACCTCGGGGATGACGGGGTTCACTTTGCCCGGCATGATGCTCGAACCCGCCTGGCGCGCGGGGAGGTTGATCTCGCCGAGGCCCGCCTGGGGGCCGCTCGACAGCAGACGAAGGTCGTTGCAGATCTTCGACAGCTTGACGGCGTTGCGCTTGAGCGACGACGAGAACGACATGAAGGCGCCGGTGTCGCTCGTCGACTCGACGAGGTCGGTCGCCGTCTCGAGATCCAGGCCGGTGATCTGGCGCAGGTGCCTGAGCACCGCTCCCCCGTAGCCGGCGTGGGCGGTGATACCGGTGCCGATGGCGGTCGCGCCCATGTTGATCTCGTAGAGCAGGTACGCGTTCTCGGTGAGGCGGTTGTAGTCCTCGCCGAGCGTCGTCGCGAAACCGTGGAACTCCTGACCGAGAGTCATCGGCACGGCATCCTGCAGCTGCGTACGCCCGACCTTGAGGACGTCATGGAACTCTTCCGACTTCGACAGGAACGACTGACGCAGGAGCTTGAGCTCTTCGAGCAGGCTCTGGAGGGTGAGCGCGAGCCCGATCTTGATCGCGGTCGGGTAGACGTCGTTCGTGGACTGGCTGCGGTTGGTGTCGTCGATCGGCGACAGGAAGGCGTAGTCGCCCTTCTCGCGCCCGGCCATCTCGAGGGCGATGTTGGTGATGACCTCGTTGGCGTTCATGTTGGTCGAGGTGCCGGCACCGCCCTGGATGACGCCGACGGTGAACTCGTCGTGGAATTCGCCGTCGATCACGCGCTGGGCGGCGCGATCGATGAGGTCGGCCTTCTCGTGGTCGAGCACGCCGATCTCGCGGTTGGCCCGGGCCGAGGCCTGCTTGACCATCGCCAGGGCCCGCACGAGGTCGGGGTACACCGAGATGGGTCGCTTGGCGATCGGGAAGTTCTCGAGCGCTCTGGCGGTGTGGATTCCCCAGTACGCGTCGGCGGGGATCTCGAGGGATCCGAGGGAGTCGGTCTCGGTACGGGTGCGCGTCATTGCGTCCAAAGCCATGTGGGGGTCCTCGTGGGTGTCATGGTGAAGAGGGATGCCACGAGCCTAACGAGCGGGACAGTGAGGGCCGGTGGACACGGCGGCCGGTCGCCTCATCCGCACCATCCGCCACGTCTATTGCCGGTGGTCGAGAACTGTCGATGCCCGACGGATTGCCGCCGAGCGGTCGTCCGAGTCGGCCGTGACCGGTCATGACGAGCGCTTGCGCGAGAACGCCTCGAGGCGTTCCTCGGGCGTGAGCTGCGCCATGCGCGCCGTCCACTCGGGGGTGAAGAAACCCGAGGCCTCGTCGTCGACCACCGGGACGACGGCGTGCGTGATCGTGTCGTCCCAGACATGGACCAGGTGGAAGGAGCGTCCGGCATCCATCCCGTTCACCTCGTCGGCGGGGCGCGCGAGATCCATCGTGTAGCAGGAGGCCGAGGCCACGCTCACCGGCACCCCGGCGAAGGTACCGGAGGTCGAGTAGTGCAGGTGACCGGCGAGGATCGCCCGCACGTCGCTCCCCGCGATGGCCGCCGCGAGACCCTGCTGATCCCGCAGCTCGAGGATGTCGAAGAACGGGATGTGCGACGGCAGCGGCGGATGGTGCAGCGCCAGGATCGTGCCGAGTGGTGCCGGGGTCGACAGTTCGGCGCGCAGCCAGTCGAGCTGCGCCGCGTCGAGGTCGCCGTGGTGCCACCCGGGCACCGTGGAGTCGAGCGCGATGAGGCGCAGCCCTCCGAGGTCCCACACGCCGGTCACCGGCTCCTGCGTCGGCTCGCCGTCGAGGAGACCTTCGCGCAAGGCCGGGCGCTCATCGTGGTTGCCCGCGACCCACACCACGGGGGCCCCCAGGCGCTCCGCCCACGGCTCGACCTCGGCGCGCAGCACCCGATAGGCCTCGGGCTCGCCCAGGTCGGTCAAGTCGCCGGTGAACACCACGGCATCCGGTCTCACCCCCGTCGCCTCGGCGGCCTCGAGCGTGCGCCGCAGGTGGCGCGCGGTGTCGTAGCGATCGCCGAGCAGGCGGTCGCCGGCCAGCAGATGCGTGTCGCTGAGGTGGAGGATCACGCGCGCGGCGGGCGCGTGCTGACCGAACTGCACGGATGCCATGTCCTCAGCCTAAGAGGGGCCTCCGACATCCGCCGCCGCGGCGTCGGCCGCTCAGTGGTTGAACAGGATGAGCAGCAGCGCACCCAGCACGGCGGCGGCGCACACCGCGAAGCACGCGTAGGCGCCCACGAGCGCCAGCCGCTTCTGTCCGTCGCTGAGCGGGTTCTTCTGCGCGGCCTTCACCACCGCCTTCTCGGCGCGGCGTTTCTGCTTGTCGGAGAGCACGGTGATGGCATCCGTGAACTCCGCCGGAGAGACCAGGGGCGGACGCCCGCCGGTCACGAGCAGGCGCAGACCCAGCGAGTAGAACGTCACGACGATCGAGGCGCCCACGATGGCCGCGACGAAGACCTGGAGGAAGGCTTCCCAGTTGATCAGCATCAGGCGTCCTTTCCGGCCTTGTCGCGCTCGAGACGGCGCTGGCGACGCGTCGGGCCGGGCTTGCGCGGCACCTTGACCGCGGCGCCGGAGTCGGCGACCTCGCTCATCGCGTTGGCCGAGGTGACCGAGTCGCGACGCGAGCGCAGGAACAGGCCGAGGATGATGACGACGGCGATCACCGCGTCGACGGCCACGCCCCAGCCGCCCAGCCAGACGACGATGAGGGCCGCGGCGGCGCCGACGGCACCGGCGGCGGGGAGCGTCAGCACCCAGCCGATCATGATGCGACCGACGGTGTTCCACCGCACGGTCGATCCGCGGCGGCCGAGGCCCGAGCCGATGACGGATCCGGATGCCACCTGGGTGGTCGAGAGTGCGAAGCCCAGGGCGCTGGAGGCGAGGATCGTCGCCGCGGTCGAGGTCTCGGCCGAGAAGCCCTGCGCGGGCTTCACGTCGGTCAGGCCCTTGCCGAGGGTGCGGATGATGCGCCAGCCGCCCATGTAGGTGCCGAGGGCGATCGTCAGGGCGCACGCGAAGACGACCCAGAGCTGCGGGTCGGGGTTGGCCGAGGACTGCCAGCCGACCGTGATGAGGGCGAGGGTGATGACGCCCATCGTCTTCTGCGCGTCGTTCGTGCCGTGCGCCAGCGCGACCAGCGACGAGGTGAAGATCTGGCCCCAGCGGAAGCCGTCGCGGCCGTCGGCCTTCATGTCGTAGCGGCGGGTGACGCCGTAGGCGATCTTCGTCACGACGAAGGCGATGATCCCGGCCGTGAGCGGCGCGATGAGCGCCGGGAGGATGACCTTGCTCAGCACCACCCCGGTGTCGATCGCCGACGCGCCGACGCCCACGAGGGTCGCGCCGATCAGGCCGCCGAAGAGGGCGTGCGACGAGCTCGACGGCAGGCCGAGCAGCCACGTGAGCATGTTCCACGTGATTGCGCCGATGAGGCCCGCGAAGATGATGGGCGGGAAGATGTCGGGACTGAGCTGCTCCTCGCGGATCATGCCGCCCGAGATCGTCTTGGCCACCTCGGTCGACAGGAACGCCCCGACCAGGTTGAGGCTGGCCGCCAACAGGACCGCGACCTTCGGCTTCAGCGCACCCGTCGCGATGGGCGTGGCCATCGCGTTCGCGGTGTCGTGGAATCCGTTGGTGAAATCGAAGAACAGTGCCAGCGCGATGACCAGCACGATGATGAGGGCTGCGCTCTCCACCGTTCGCTTTCCGTGAGAAGGAAGAAGGGATGCCGACGGGATCGGCGCGACGAACGAAGAGTTCACCTGGAGTTCGACACCTGTTCATCGGTGTCGCCTCGACATCATTTCACCGAGGGGCGCGGCGGTCAAACTTGCCCGGCGGCCGGGGCACGGCATCCCGTGTCTTCTCTGCGGACCGATGGCTCAGGGGCGCACTACCGTGGAACGGTGACCGATCTCGACCCGAAGCCCACCCCACCCGTTGCCGACCGCCGCCCCGTCGCGCGCACGCATCACGGGGACACCTTCGACGACCCGTACGAATGGCTGCGCGCGAAGGACGACGCCGAGGTGATCGCGCACCTCGAGGCCGAGAACGCGTACACCGCAGAGCGCACCGCTCACCTCGGGCCGCTGCGCGACGCGATCTTCGGCGAGATCAAGGGGCGAACGCTCGAGACCGACCTGTCGGTGCCCGCCCGTCGCGGCGACTGGTGGTACTACGGTCGCACGGTCGCCGGCGCGCAGTACGGCATCCAGTGCCGCGCCCCCCTCGAGTCCCCCGACGACTGGACCCCGCCCACCCTCTCGCCCGGCTCCCCCGTGCCCGGCGAGCAGGTGCTGTTCGACGGCAATGTCGAGGCCGAGGGCACCGACTTCTTCTCGCTCGGGAGCTTCGAGATCTCGAACGACGGCACGCGCATGCTCTACGGCATCGATGTCGCCGGCGACGAGCGCTACACTGTGCGCCTGCGCGACCTCACCACCGGCGCGACGCTCGCCGACGAGATCCCGGGGACCTTCTCGGGGGCGACGTTCTCTCCCGACGGGCGCTTCATCGTCTACACCACGGTGGATGACGCCTGGCGCCCCGACACCGTGTGGCTGCACGAGATCGGCACGCCCGTCGACGACGACGTGAAGCTCTTCCACGAGCCCGACGACCGCTATTGGGTCGGCGCCGACTTCACGCGCAGCGATCGGTACCTGATGATCGAGATGGGCTCGTCGATCACGAGCGAGGAGTGGATCCTCGACGCCGACGACCTCCGCGGTGAGCCCCGCGTGGTGTGGCCGCGGCGCGAGGGCGTCGAGTACTCCTCCTCGCACGCCGTCGTCGACGGCGAGGACGTGCTCTACGTCCTGCACAACGACGGCGCGCTCGACTTCGAGCTCGTCCGGGTGTCGGCATCCGATCCCCAGGGCGCCCGCGAGACCGTGATCGCCCATCACCCCGGCCACCGTCTGCTGGGCGTCGACACGTTCCGAGACTGGGGCGTGGTCGGCTACCGCCGCGACGGCCTCGCCCGCCTCGGCTTGCTGTCGTACGCCGACGGCGCCGTGACCGAGATCGCGTTCGACGAGCCGCTCTACAGCGTCGGCACGGGTGGCAATCCCGAGTACGCTCCCCCGGTGCTGCGCCTGGGCTACGGCTCGTTCGTCACCCCCGGCACCGTGTACGACTACGTCGTCGAGACCGGCGAACTGCTGCTGCGCAAGCGCCAGCCCGTGCTGGGCGGCTTCGACCCCGCCGACTACGGCCAGGCGCGCGTCTGGGCTCCCGCCGACGACGGCACGCAGGTTCCGGTGTCGCTCGTGTGGAAGCGCTCGTTCGGCGAGCCTGGCGATGCCCCTCGCCCCGTGCACCTGTACGGCTACGGCTCGTACGAGCACTCGATCGAGCCCGGGTTCTCGGTCGCCCGCCTGTCGCTGCTCGACCGCGGCGTCGTCTTCGCCGTCGCGCACGTGCGCGGGGGCGGCGAGATGGGCCGGCAGTGGTACGAAGACGGCAAGATGCGCGCGAAGCGCAACACCTTCACCGACTTCGTCGCCGCGGCACGGCACCTCGTCGACAGCGGCTACACCACTCCCGACCGCATGGTCGCCGAGGGCGGCAGCGCGGGCGGCCTGCTCATGGGCGCCGTGGCCAACCTCGCACCCGAGCTGTTCGCCGGCATCCTGGCCGACGTGCCGTTCGTCGACGCCCTGACAACGATCCTCGACCCCTCGCTGCCGCTCACGGTGATCGAGTGGGACGAATGGGGCGACCCCCTGCACGACGCCGACGTCTACGCCTACATGAAGTCGTACTCCCCGTACGAGAACGTGCGCGAGGGTGTCGAGTATCCCCGCATCCTCGCGGTCACCTCGCTCAACGACACCCGCGTGCTGTACGTCGAGCCCGCGAAGTGGGTCGCCCGCCTGCGCGAGGTCGGCGCCGACGCGATGCTGAAGTGCGAGATGATCGCCGGCCACGGCGGCGTGAGCGGTCGCTACAACGCCTGGCGCGAGCGCGCCTTCGAGCTCGCGTGGCTCCTAGACGTGCTCGGCCTCTCCGACTGACCCGCGCGCGCCGCTCTCGAACGCCCCGTCGCCTCGCGCGGCGGGGCGTTCGGCGCGTGTAGGGGCGTTCGCAGTCGCTCGGTTGCCGACCCATGTCCCGATTTGTGCAGACCGTGTCCCACTTTCGGCTGTCCGCATACCGCTCAGACGACCTTTTTCGGGACATGGGTCAGCGCACATCCGCTCATAGCCCCGGCCGCCAACCGGCTCTGATGAGCGCCTCGCGGGCGAGGGCGACGGCCGAGGCACCTCCATCTCGAAGGTGATGGTTCAGCACGCGCACGTGATCCCACCCCGCCGACCGGATGGCGGCCCACCGGTCGGCATCTCGGGCGAACTGCCGCTCGTCCTCGGCGTGGACGCGTCCGTCGTACTCGACGGCGACCATCCATCGAGGGAAGGCGAGGTCGATCTCCGCGACGAACATGCCCCGCGAGTCGAAGATGTCGGCGTTGACCTCGGGCGCCGGGAGCCCGTTCCGACCCAGCAGAAGTCGCAGACGTGTCTCTCTCGGTGACCGGACGCCGGGTCGGGCGAGGTCGACCGCCGCACGCAGGACACCGCCTCGAACGTCGCCCATCTCTCTGACTTCAGACCGCAGCTGCTCTGCGTCGGCCATCGGCGGCCGCCCGCTCAGGAGCGCATCGGCCGCAGCGACCAGGTCATCAAGAGGCCAGAGCCGACCGCATTGTCTCCACGCCCGCACGGGGTGCTCGACCGGCAGGTCGAGCAGGCCGGCCGAGAACGCCGGTGCGCGCGCTTGCAGACGGTGGCCGACGACTCCTTGTGTCCGCGGCTCCCTCGCCGGTCGGTGTGCGGAAACATGGATCCGCGGCACGTACGGCCACTCCGGAGTGCATACTCCCCGCAGAGCAAGCGCCGTCTCGTGGCTGAAGAACTGCCAGGGCATCAGGCGCGGCGCGTACACGAGGCACTGCTGGATCAGAGACGAGGGCGGAGCGGTCGTCGACGATCGGATGCCATGGAACGGCGAATCCAAATCTGCGGCGCGCAACCGAGCACGCGTCACCCCCAGCTCACCGGCGGCGCCGACGGAGAAGTGCTCGGGAAGCTGGTCAGGCAGAGGTCGAGGACGCGGCATCCCTCAGCTTCTCGCCTCTGCCAGCCCCATCCGCGGTTGTCCACAGGCCACCGCGCGAGAAGCCGGGCCGATGCCGCGACCATGTCCCAATTTCGGCTGCCTGGAAGGCGCCTAGGCAACCAAAAGTGGGACATGGCTCAACACAAACGGGGACATGGTCCGGGCCCCGCCCCGCACACGGCAGGAGGGGGCGTCGCACCAGCAGCAGGCTCAGCCGAACAGCGCGGCGGCCTCCTCGTAGCGATACAGCGGGACGCTGTTGAGCTCGCCGAGGGCGTCGGCGAAGGGGACGCGCACGATGTCGGTGCCGCGCATCGCGACCATCTGGCCCCACGCGCCCTCGTGCAGCGCGTCGGCGGCGTGCAGGCCCAGGCGCGTCGCGAGTACGCGGTCGAAGGCCGACGGCGAACCGCCGCGCTGGATGTGGCCGAGCACGGTCGAGCGGGTCTCGATGCCGGTGAGGCGCTCGATCTCGGGCGCCAGCAGCTCGCCGATGCCGCCGAGGCGGGGACGGTTGAAGGCGTCGAGGCCCTTGTCGCTGAACGCCTCGTCCATGCCCGTGAGCTTGAAGCCCTCCGAGACGACGACCAGGGGCGCGCGGCCGCGGTCGTGAGCGCGGGTGACCTGCTCGACGATCTCGTCGATCGACATCGGCACCTCGGGGATGCAGATCACGTGCGCGCCCGCGGCGATGCCGGCGTGCAGGGCGATCCAGCCGACGTGACGGCCCATGACCTCGGCCACCATGCAGCGCTGGTGCGAGTCACCGGTGGTGCGCAGGCGGTCCATGGCATCCGTCGCGATGTTCACGGCGGTGTCGAAACCGAACGAGTAGTCGGTCGCGCGGAGGTCGTTGTCGATCGTCTTGGGCACACCGAGGACGTTGATGCCGTCCTTCGACAGGCGGTCGGCCGCGGCCAGGGTCCCCTCGCCGCCGATGGCCAGGATGCCGTCGAGCCGGTGTCCGTACATCGTCTTGGAGATGTTCTCGGCGCCGCCGCGCGCCCCCTCGTAGGGGTTGGTGCGGCTCGTGCCGAGGATGGTGCCGCCGACCTTGGACAGGCCCTTCACCTCGTGACGCGTGAGCGGGAAGAAGTCGCCGTCGACGACGCCGCGCCACCCGTCGCGGATGCCGACGAATTCGATGTCGTAGTTGGTCGTGCCCTTGAGCACGACGCCACGGATGACCGCGTTCAGCCCGGGGCAGTCGCCGCCGCTGGTCAGGATGCCGATCTTCATGGGCAGAGTCCTCTGGTGCTGTGATTCGGGTGAAGGGGTCGGCGCCGTTGCCGTCTTCGACCTTATCGCCGCGGGCGGGACCGCTGCCACACGGTGACGGAGGGGCGCCGGATGCCGGGACCCCCGCGACCCCGCCGAGGGGCGAGCTCCTTCCCGGGAACGCAGGAACGCCCCGGCGCCGAAGCGACCGGGGCGTTCGTGCGGCGAGGATCAGGCCTTGCCGAGCGCCTGACGCAGCAGGTGCATGAGCGCCGACAGCTGCACCGAGTCGCTGGAGCCGGGCTCGATGGCCTGGCCGTCGAGGGCGCGCGCGGCGAGCCCTTCCTTCGAGTCGATGAGCTCCGCGATCTTCGTGTCGATCGTGTGCGCGGCGATGATGCGCCACGCGGTCACGGGTTCGCCCTGACCGATGCGGTGCACGCGGTCGATGGCCTGGGTCTGCTCCGCGGCGGTCCACGACAGCTCGGCGAGCACGACGTTCGAGGCGGCCTGCATGTTGAGGCCGACGCCGGCGGCGGTGAGCGAACACACCGCGATTCCCACGTCGGGGTCGCTGTTGAACGCGTCGATCGCGGCCTGGCGCGCGGTGGAGGTCTGCTCACCGCGGACCGACACCGACTTGAGCCCGGATGCCTTGAAGTGGGCTTCCGCCGCATCCATGACGTCGATGTGCTTGGCGAAGAACACGACCTTGCCGACCGAGCGCTGCAGCTGCACGGCGTAGTCGGCGGCGAGGTGCGCCTTGGCCTGGCCGATGCGGCGGACCATCGTGAAGACGTTCTCGTTCCCCGAGCCCGCGGCCTTGGACTCCTCGAGCTCGCCGTGGGCGACGAGGCGAACGATGTCCTCGTCGATCTCTCCGGCGGCGAGACCGCGGTCCCCGCGCGCCTCGATGATCCGGTGGTATTTCGCCGCGAGGCGGGCGCCGAGCTCGCGTTCGGCCTGACGGATGGATCGCCCGAACTCGTCGTCCAATTCGACCGGGAGGTCGGCGACGAGCTTGTCGGGGAGGTCGGCGGCGACGTCCTTCTTCTTGCGTCGGACGATGCCCATCGAGATGACGGCCTCGCGCGCCTCGGGGTAGAACGCCTTGTCCGCGGGGGTCAGGCCGGTGGCATCCAGCTTCTCCATCAGCTCGGGACCGGGCTTCTCGCCGTTGGTCCAGCCGAGGAAGCGCCAGATCGCGTCGAAGTCCTCGACGTCGTTGATCAGCGGGGTGCCCGTGAGCGCCAGCATGAGCGGGTCGCGGGTCTGCTGACGGACGCGCGATGCCAGGGCCAGCACGTTCTGCGAGCGCTGCGACGTGAGGTTCTTGATGAAGTGCGCCTCGTCGACCACGACGCCCTTGAGGCCGATCGACGACAGCCACGACAGGTGCCGGTCGAGGATCTCGTAGTTGACAATGAAGACGTCGGCGAAGGCGTCGATGTCGGCGCCACCGCCCGAGATGACGGTCGCGCGGCGCTGCGGTGTCCACCGCTGCACCTCGCGGGCCCAGTTCATCTTGACGACGTTCGGCACGACGACCAGCAGCGGATACGCGTCGGCGACGGATGCCGCGAGCACCGACTCGGCGGTCTTGCCCAGGCCCGGCTCGTCGGCGAGGAGGAACGAGCGGTGACCGGTGCGCACGGCCTCGAGGAAGCGCGACTGGTGCGGCATGACCTCGAGCCCGCGCGGCGAGAGCCGGTCGAACTCGGGGACGGGCGGCAGCTCCATGCTGGCCGCCGATCCTCCGGCGCCGGTCTCGAACGCCTTGTACAGCGGGCCCATGAGTTCCCAGCCGTCGAGGCGGCGACGCGGGGCGTCTCCGCTCGCGCGCGGCGTGAGATCGGGGGCGAGGAAGGGGTTGGACATCTGGCGCGCCTCGATCGAGGCGGGGACGACCTGCTTCTCGGCCAGCGCCGCCGGCACCACGGGGGCGATCTTGGGCGTGTTGTCGGTGATGATGAGCTCGTCGGGCGGGAGCTCGGCCCCGGACTCCAGCAGCCAGTCGCGGCGCATGCGGCGGGCGACAGGAGATGTGGCCTGGTCGACCTCGAGCAGCTGGATGAGCGAGGTGTCGCGCGCGGCGGTCTTGGCGAGGATCGTGGCGACCCCGTCGAGGCGCTTGAGCAGCTCGGCGCGCGCGGCGTCGGTGATCTCGGTGTCGGCCTTGACCCGGGCGCGCTCCTCGCGCACGAGGAACGCGATCACCTGGAACTTGACGCGATTGGTGGGCCCGAGCTTTCCGCGCTGCGCCTTCGCCTCGATCTCGCGCACCTTGCGGGCGAGAATCGGGATGACGGGTGCTTCGTCGTCTCGTCGGGATGACGTGGTCTTCCTGCGTCGTTGGCTCGAGCCTCGGGACGCGGTTGCCGTAGTCGGCATGCTCCTCCTGAGCGTGTCGTCCGGATGACAATCCGGAGCGTCCGGCGAATGCCGGTGGATCAGTGACCCCGGGAGTTCGTCGCCGACGGCACGTCGCTACGAGTGGGCTCCACGACCCGGCTGCACCCTCGATCGAGAGCGGCACGCCGGAAACAGCGAAGGGATCCTCGCCATTCTACCCGTTCGCCACGCCTTTCAGCGAGCAAGAGCCGCGAGGATGTCCTGGGTGTACCCGTCGGGGTCGATGTTCACCCACGACGTCGTGATCCAGTACGACCCCTGCACGGCCTGCGTCTCGCCTCGCGTGTACGGCTTGTCGTCCAGGGAGACACCCCGCTGCTCGATGCGGCAGATCGTCGCATCCCCCTGAGACTCGCACCCGAAACCAGCTGTGTTCAGGCTCTCTCTCACCGTGTCCGCCTGATCAGCGGAGACCACCGAGACGTTCGTCGAAAGCCCGGTGTCGCCAGGCTCCCCCCACGAGCATCGCAGCGTCGGCACCGTGTCCAGCAGTTCGAGAAGCGCCGCCTGGTCGGTCGAGAGGAGCGTCACGCCCGGGTCGTTCAACGGCGGAACGTCGGCGGTCAACGTGGTCTGCATCGACGCCGAGTAGATGTCATCGCACGATGCGGGGAGGGCAGCAGCTGTCGGGGTAGGCGACGCCGAGGCGGTCGGCGACGCTCCCGGCGCGGGTGACGCGGCGCCCGGGGACGGGGACGAGGCCCGCGTGTCTGCGGGTTCTGCTTCGGGAACGCAGGCGGTCATCGTGACGATCGCGACGACGGCAACGCCTCCGAATGCGGCGGCACGGGCGAGGGGGGACATGCGACCTCCAGGGATCACCTCGACACTAACCCGGCCCGCGCGAGTTCATCGGAGTCTCAGACCGCGCGTCGCAGGCGCAGGCTGTTGAGGACGACGAAGACGCTCGAGAACGCCATCGCGGCCCCCGCCAGCATCGGGTTCAGAAGTCCCAGCGCCGCCAGCGGCAGGGCGGCGACGTTGTACGCGAAGGCCCAGAACAGGTTGCCGCGAATGACGCGCATCGTGCGCCGGCTGAGCGCCAGGGCGGTGACGATGCCCCGCGGGTCGTCGCGCATGAGCGCCACGTCGCTCGCGTGCAGCGCGGCATCGGTCCCTCCGCCCATCGCGATGCCCAGATCAGCGGATGCCAGAGCGGCGGCGTCGTTGACCCCGTCGCCGACCATCGCGACGGTGCGCCCCTCGGCGCGGAGCGCCCGGATCGTCTCGACCTTGCCCTCGGGGAGGACGCCGGCCCGCACGCGGTCGATTCCGAGGTCGGCGGCGACCGCCCGAGCGACGTGCTCGTTGTCGCCGGTGAGCAGGATCGGCTCGAGACCCATCGCCTTCAGCTCGGCGACGGTCTCCGCGCTCTCGGCCCGGACGGTGTCGGCCACCTCGATCACGATCCGTGCACGCAGGGCGCCGTCGGTGTCGGCCCACCCGGCCACGACGACGGTGCCGCGCTGCTCCCCCGCCGCCACGGCGTCCGCCAGAGCGACCGGCAGTTCGGCGCCGAAATCGGCGGCCAGGGCCGGACGCCCCGCGAACACGCGAACGCCGTCGACGGTCCCCGTGACGCCGCGGCCGGGCAGGGCCTCGAGGGCGGTGGCGACGGGCCCGTCCCCCGCGGCGGCGACGATGGCGTGGGCGACGGGGTGCTCGGAGCCGCGCTCGACGGCGGCGACGCGCTCGAGGGCGTCAGCGGCATCCTGGGCATCGACGGTCGTGACCTGCGTGACGCTCATCCGGCCCGAGGTGAGGGTCCCGGTCTTGTCGAGCACGATCGTGTCGATGCGCTCGGCCGA
This sequence comes from Microbacterium testaceum StLB037, assembly GCF_900104345.1. Taxonomy (GTDB): domain Bacteria; phylum Actinomycetota; class Actinomycetes; order Actinomycetales; family Microbacteriaceae; genus Microbacterium; species Microbacterium testaceum_A. Next base: position 396,333 of record NZ_FNJN01000001.1, on the reverse strand, counting down.
CTCCAGGGCCGCGGGTCCCGTCACGAGGATCCCGAGCTGCGCTCCGCGGCCGGTGCCGACGAGGATCGCGATGGGGGTGGCGAGGCCGAGCGCGCAGGGGCACGCGATGATGAGCACCGCGACGGCCGCAGTGAAGCCGGCGGCCACGGGTTGCCCCGCCAGCAGCCAGGCGACGAGGGTCGCGACGGCCAGGACGATCACGACCGGGACGAAGACGCCCGAGATGCGATCGGCGAGACGCTGGACGCGGCTCTTGCCGAGCTGCGCGTCTTCGACCAGGCGCGCGATGCGGGCCAGGCGGGTCTGCTCGCCCACGCCGGTCGCGCGCACCAGCAGGCGCCCACCCGTGGCGATCGTGCCGCCGGTGAGGATCGATCCGGGACCGACGTCGACCGGAACCGCCTCGCCGGTGAGCATGCTCTCATCCACCGAGGCTGTGCCCTCGAGGACCTCGCCGTCGGTGGCGACGGTCGCTCCCGGCCGGACGACGAACACGTCGCCCACGGCGAGGCGATCGACGTCGATGCGGCTCCCGTCCGCGAGCTCGGCCTCGCGGGCGCCGAGGTCGAGCAGGGAACGCAGCGCTGCTCCCGCGCGGCGAGTGGAACGCTGCTCGATCACGCGGCCGAGCAGCAGGAACACCGTCACCGCCGCCGCGACCTCGAAGTAGACGACGGAGCTCGCGTCGTGCACGGGGCCGAACAGGGCGACCTCGTGCCGGATGCCGATCCGCCCGGCCGTCCCGAACACGAGGGCCCACACGCTCCACAGATAGGCGGCGAAGGTGCCCAGGGTGATCAGGGTGTCCATGGTCGCCGCGCCGTGGCGGGCATTGCGCAGCGTCGCGCGGTGGAACGGCCATCCGCCCCAGAGCACGATCGGCGTCGCGAGCACGAGCGAGACCCACTGCCAGCCGGGGAACTGCCACGCCGGGATCATGCCGAGGGCCACGACGGGGGCGGCCAACGCGAGCGACACCCACAGCCGCACGCGCAGCGGGGTGGAGCCCGGGGCGTCGGCGGTGTCGTGGACGTGGCCCCCGTGGTCGGAGACCCCGTGGTCGGAGGCCCCGTCGAGGGCGTGGCCGGTGGTGGCGTCGATGGCGCCGCCGGGAGCGGGAACCGCGACGGGATGCGGCGCGGGGGTGCCGGCATCCGGTCGCTCCTCCGTCGGAAGCGAAAGCGGGAGGGATGCCGCGGCCCCTGCGGTCGTGTCGCGAGACGAGGAGCGCGGACGCACGGTGGCGTCGTAGCCGGCGGAGCGCACGGCGGCGACGAGAGTCGCGGGGTCGAGGTCGGCCGGGTACCGGACCCGCGCGGTCTCGGTCGCGAGGTTGACCGCGGCCTCGACCCCATCGACGCGGCCGAGCCGCTTCTCGACCCGGGCGACGCAGCTGGCGCAGGTCATGCCCTCGATGTCGAGCACGGCTTCGGCGGTCGACGTCGGGGAATCGGTGTTGTCGCGCATGGCTTCTCCTCCGGTCACTCCGTCCAGAACACGATACCCCCTGGGGGTATTCCGCGGGCGTGTCCCCCGACACCGGCGGAGATGCTGTCCACCCCGCGCGCGTGATCAGCGGGAACCGTACGCTGGTGCCATGGCCGAGACGATGACACGCGAGCAGCGGGTCGTCCTGTCGATCGCCGTCCTGGCCTCGTTCGTGTCGTTCCTCGACGGGACGGTGGTCAACGTCGCCCTCCCCGCGATCGCGGGCGAACTCGGTGGCGGACTGTCGACGCAGCAATGGGTCGTCGACGCCTACCTGGTGACCCTCGGCGCCTTCATCCTGGTCGCGGGATCACTGAGCGACGTCCTCGGACGCATCGTGGTGCTGCGGATCGGCCTGATCGGTTTCGGGCTCACGTCGGTGGCGATCGCCGCCGCCCCCACCGCCGAGTTCCTCATCGTCGCCCGCGCGTTGCAGGGCATCGCCGGCGCCCTCCTCGTCCCGAGCTCGCTGGCCCTGATCACCTCGACGTTCCGCGGGCCCGCGCAGGCCCGCGCGATCGGCATCTGGACCGGAGCGACGACCGTCGCCATGATCGCCGGGCCCCTCATCGGCGGCATCTTCGTCGACACGCTGTCGTGGCGCCTGGTGTTCCTGGTGAACGTGCTGCCCATCGCGGTGACCATGTGGTTGCTCGCCCGTCTCGGTCACCGCGATCATCGTCGGCCCGGGGCCCGCGTCGACGTCCTCGGCGCGGTCCTGTGCGCTGTCGGCCTCGGCGGCATCGTCTTCGCCCTCATCGAGCAGCCGAACCTCGGCTGGACGTCCCCCGTCATCTGGCTCCCCGGGGTCGTCGGCATCCTGTCGTTCGCGGGGTTCCTCCTGCGTCAGCGCACGGGGCGCGACCCGCTGATGCCGCTCGATCTCTTCCGCTCGCGCAACTTCTGGGCGGGCAATCTCGCGACCGTCTTCGTCTACGCCGCGCTGTCGCTCAACGGCTTCGTGGTGAGCGTGTACCTGCAGCAGGGCGCGGGGCTGCCCGCCACCCTCGCCGGGCTTGCGTCGCTGCCGAGCACGGTGCTGATGATCCTGCTGAGCTCGCGGATGGGCGCCCTCGCGGGGCGCTTCGGCCCGCGCCTGTTCATGACGCTCGGGCCGATCGTGATGGCGGCCGGGGCGCTGCTGCTGTTGAACGTCAGCGGAGACTTCGACTACTGGACGCAGATCCTGCCCGGCGTCGTCGTGTGGGGCCTGGGGCTCACCGCCACCGTCTCACCGCTCACCGCGGCCGTGCTCGGCGCCATCGACACCGAGCGCTCCGGCATCGCCTCGGCCGTCAACAACGCCGTCTCTCGCGTCGCGGGGCTCCTGGCGATCGCGGCCGTCTCAGCGGTCGTGGGCGGCTCGCTCGACCTCGGCGGCTTCCACCGCGCGGCCGTCTTCACCGCCGCGCTGATGCTGCTCGGGGCCGCGGCGTCGTTCCTCGGCATCCGGAATCACCTGTCGCGGCCGGACTGACGCGGGCGCGGCGGGGTGTTCCGGGGCCGCTCGGGCGCGGTGCGGAAACACCCCGCAACCGTCGTTCGCAGGTGGCCCCGGGGTCACGTCCACCGCCCCGCGGCCACGTCCACCGCCCCGGAGCCGCACAACGCGCCCCGAATCCACCCAGCCCGGCCCCGGCCCGCACCTCACCGCAGGATCGCCCGCGCCCGCTCCACGTCGTCCGCCATCTGCACGAGCAACGCGTCGATGCCGTCGAACGCCGTCATCTCGCGCACCCGCTCCACGAAACGAACCTCGACGTGGTGGCCGTACAGGTCCAGCCCGGTCTCGTCGATCACGTACGCCTCGACCTGCCGCGCGTGCACGTCGTCGAACGTGGGATTGGTGCCGACGCTGATCGCGGCCGGGTAGCTGATGCGCCGAGCCCCGTCGACGTCGACGAGCCAGCCCGCGTACACGCCGTCGGCGGGGACGAAGCCCTCGAGGTCGGGCGAGAGGTTCGCGGTCGGGTAGCCGAGCTCGCGCCCCCGCTTGAGCCCGTGCACGACCTCGCCCCACACCGAGGGAGCGCGGCCCAGAAGGCGCGCGGCCGTCGCGACATCGCCCACCGAGAGGGCCTCGCGGATCCACGTGGATGACACGCGCCGGTCGGCGTGGACGGCCCGCACGTCGTCGACCACATCGACGCGGAACCCGTGCTCGGCTCCCATGCGGACCAAGAGGTCGGGTCCGCCCGCTCCCCCGGCGCCGAAGCGGAAGTCACGGCCCACGAGCACCGTGCGCGCCTGCAGCGCCTCCACGAGCACGGCGAGCACGAACTCGTCGGCCGGGATCGCCGCGAGCTCCTCGTCGAAGGTCAGCAGCAGCGTCGCGTCGACGCCGGCGCGCTCGAGCAACTCGAGCTTCTGGTGCGGCCCGATCACGTCGGGGGGGCACTTCTCGGGGCGGAGGATGCTGAGCGGGTTGCGGTCGAACGTCACCGCGACGACGCGTGCGCCGTCGGACGCGTCGATGCGTGCACGATCGATCACGGCGCGGTGGCCGGCGTGCACGCCGTCGAACTTTCCGATCGCCACCACCGAGGGCCCGAAGTCCGCCGGGACCTCGGAGGGATCGCGGAAGACGATCATCGCGTCGCCCGGCGATGGCGCGTGAGCCACCAGAGCCCGAGGAAGGGCAGCACCAGCGGGATGAACAGGTACCCGTAGCCGTAGACCGACCACACGGTGGGGTGCTGGAACAGCGCGGGAAGAACGAGGCTCAGGGTGCCCACGACGAGCACGCCCACCAGCTCGAAGCCGATCGCGATCCAGGCGACGCGGTACCACGCGGGCCGTGCCGAGAAGACGAGCGCGAGGGTCGCGAGGATGTACACGACGGCGGCGAGAGCCGACAGCGCGTACGCGAGAGGGGCGTCGTCGAACTCGCGCACGATCTGCACGAACGAGCGGCCCGTGGCGGCGAGCGCCATGATGCCGTAGACGACGACGAGGACACGGCCGATGCCGGTCATCCCCCGGGAGCGGGTGGGAGTGGTGGATGCCATGACCTGTCGATTCTAGTTCGCCCGCGCCGTGGCCGAGCGGCGGTGCGCCCTCACGCCAGCTGCACGGTCCAGATGATGTGCATGCGCCACACCATGACCGCGACGGCGAGGGCCGCGACGCCCATGATGACGGTGCTCCAGCGGCTGCGTTCGATCAGCGCCCACGCGGCTCCGGCGACCGGGACCAGGGCGGCCGACACGAGGTAGGTCCAGAACTCGAGCAGGCTGCCCGAGGGTGGGTTACCCGCGAACGGCGAGATGATCGCGACGACGATCTGCACGATCAGCAGCAGCTCGATGAGGGCGAGCGAGCCGACCGTCACGTCTCCCGGCCGGCGTCCGATGAGCCCCGCGGTGATGGCGACGAGACCCGCGAGCACGGCGATGCCCACCTGGGCGAGCGTGAACCACAGGATCATCGGGCGGCCTCTTCGGGCATGTTCATGACGCTCTTCACCTGCGTGCCGCGTTTCTCGACGACGCCGATCAGACGCCCCTCGGGGTCGATCGCGGCCGCGACCGCGCCGGTCAGGCGGCCTCCCCCGTCGATGCGCTTGCCGTGCCGCAGATCTCGTGCCTCGTCGTCGCCCACGGCGAGGACGCCCATCACGACGGCGGCCGCGGTCGCGGGCGCGACGAGGGCGTCTTCGGCGATGTCGTCGACGGATGCGGCGGCGACGACGTCGAACGCCCCGATGCGCGTGCGACGGAGAGCCGTGAGGTGCCCTCCGACGCCGACCGCGCGCCCGAGGTCGCGAGCGAGAGCGCGGATGTACGTGCCGCTCGTGCAGTCCACGACCACATCGAGCTCGATCGTGCCCTCGCCGCGGCGCGTCTCGCGCACCTCGAACCGCGAGACCGTGACGCTCCGCGCCTTCAGCTCGACCTCTTCGCCGGCGCGCGCGAGGTCGTAGGCGCGACGGCCCGCGACCTTGATGGCCGAGACGGTGCTGGGCACCTGCTGGATGTCGCCGGTGAGGTCGGCGATGCCCGCCGCGATGGCCTCATCGGTCACGGCGGCGACGGCAGCGGCATCCGCCCTGGCCGTTTCGACACCGTCGGCGTCGTCGCTGTCGGTGGCGACTCCGAGCAGGACGGTGGCCTCGTAGGTCTTGTCAGCGCCGACGATGTAGGTCAGCAGGCGGGTCGCGCCCTCGACGCCGAGCACAAGCAGGCCCGTGGCCATCGGGTCGAGCGTGCCGGCGTGCCCGATCTTGCGGGTGCCGAGCGCGCGCCGCGCCCGCGACACGACGTCATGGCTGGTGATGCCTCCGGGCTTGTCGACCAGGAGGATTCCGGGACGCACCATCAGCAGAAATCTCCGAACACCTGCACCGGGTGCGAGGGGTCGGAGTTCTCGACGATGACGGATGCCGCCACGCGGGGCCGCGACTCGCTGAGGTAGTGCTTCTCGGCCTCCGGAAGCTCCGGGCGCGTAGCGCCGATGGGCGGGTTGCTCTCGAGCCAGACGGAGAAGTTGTAGAGCGTGCGCAGCTCGGCGGCGTGCAGGAAGCGGCCCGATACCACGAGCACCGCATCGGCCGGCGCGGCCGGCGAGTCACCGAAGGGCTCACCCGAACGGAACGGCGCGACGAGGCGCTCGCGCACGTCGTCGGCGTGGTCGGCGAGGTTCTCGCGGAACACCGCGGTTCCCTCGGCCTCGATCGCCGCGGCGAACGCGTCGGCGAAGGTCGAGGCGGCCTCGGCGTCGAGCGCATCGATCGCGACCACCACGCGCCCCGCGCGGGCGTTCTGCCGCATCAGGTCGCGCAGGCTCCGCTGCAGGGTCTCGACGGGGTTCTCACTCGACATGCCTCCAGCCTACTTTCGACCGCCGACACCGGACCGCTCCCGCCACCCCGCGAGGGCCCCGCCGCAGCGCCCCGCGGCATGCGCGAACGCGATGGCGCGCAGAAACGCGAGCAGCCCGCGTTCACGCGCGCGAACAGCGTTCACGCGTGAAGTTCGGCCCCGCTGACGACCGTAGGCTGGACGGATGCCAGGACTCGCCGCCCCGCTCATCGCGTGGTACCGCGACGCGGCCCGCGACCTCCCCTGGCGCCGCGAGGGGTTCGGGGCGTGGGGCACGCTCGTCAGCGAGTTCATGCTGCAGCAGACGCCGGTGAACCGCGTCGTCCCGCACCTCGAGGCGTGGCTGACGCGCTGGCCGACGCCCGCCGACCTCGCCGCCTCTCCCCCGGGCGACGCCGTCACGCAGTGGGCGAACCTCGGCTATCCGCGCCGCGCGCTGTGGTTGCACCGCGCCGCCGTCGAGATCCGCGATCGCCACGACGGGGTCGTTCCCCGCGACGTGGAGGCGTTGCTGGCCCTCACCGGGATCGGCGACTACACCGCGCGGGCCGTCGCGGTCTTCGCGTACGGCGATCGGCATCCGGTCGTCGACACGAACACCCGACGCGTGCTCGCCCGCGCCATCGAGGGTCGCGCGCAGCCGGGTCCGCCGCACCGCCGCGACCTCGAGGCGATGGAGGCCGAGCTCCCCGCCGACGTCGCCGAGTCCGCGATCGTCAACGCCGCCGCGATGGAACTCGGCGCGATCGTCTGCACCGCCCGCGCGCCGAGGTGCGAGGCGTGCCCCCTCGCGACGCAGTGCGCGTGGCGGGCGGCCGGGTACCCGGCATCCGAAGACCGCCGACGAAAACAGGCCACGTACGAGGGCAGCGATCGCCAGACCCGCGGGGCGGTGCTGAAGACCCTGCGCGAGGCTGCGCCCGCGGCCGTACCGGCGTTCGCCGTGATCCCCCAATGGCCGGATGCCGCGCAGCGCGACCGCGCCATCGACTCCCTCATCGCCGACGGCCTCGTGGAAGCGGCCGATGAGCATCTGCGCCTGCCGGGCCACCCGGCATCCTGAAACCGAGTCCGGTCCGACGCCCGCCGCCCTGATCCCGCCCTCGAACCGGCACGTCGCTCTTCTCGTCCCGAGGATCGCGGTCCGGATGCCATGGCAAGACGAACGGCCGGACTCCGCCGATGTGGCGGGGTCCGGCCGTGTCGTGTCGAGGGTCAGGCGCGCGGGGCGTCTTCCTCGTCGAGGTCGTCGTCATCCTCATCGTCGTCGACGTCGTCCTCATCGTCTTCGTCGCGCGGCTTGACGTACGGGTCGGCGTCGCCGGCGTACGCGGCCGAGGCGGCGAGACCGGCGACGGACTCGTCGCGCTCGCGCGCTTCGCGCAGGAGGGCTGAGATGTGGTCGGCGTTCTCGGGGATTCCGTCGAGGATGAACTCGAGCGACGGCGTCAGGCGCGTGTTGAGGTTCTTGCCGACCTCGCTGCGCAGCATGCCGGTCGCCGACTTCAGCGCGGCGGCGGTGTCGGCGCGGTGCGCCTCGTCGCCCATGACGGTGTAGAACACCGACGCGTGCTGGAGGTCACCCGTGACCCGCACGTCGGTGATGGTGACGAATCCGAGCCGCGGGTCGCGCAGCCCCTTCTCGAGACGCTCGGCGAGCACCACGCGAATCCGGTCCGCCACTCGGGCCTGTCGTTCCCCTGCCACTACCTTCTCCTTCTCGTTCTTTCATACCGCCGCGAGTCGAGTGCCCCCGTGGCTCATTGCCGAGTGGCGGTCCTGACGAAGGAGCGTACCCAGCGGAGGCCGGATGGGTGTGTGTCTTCCCGAGCATCGGGGTAGGGGCCCCGCTCTGCTCGGGAAGGCACACACCCCGCAGGCCGCAGCGGGGGCCGCACCCGAAGGCGCGACCCCCGCACGACGATCAGCCTCGCGGCTTCTCGACGAGTTCCGTCGTTTCGATCTCGTCGCCGACCTGGATGTCGTTGAACTTGCCGAGACCGATACCGGCCTCGAAGTCCGTCCGAACCTCGGTGACGTCGTCCTTGAAGCGACGCAGCGACTCGATGGCCAGGCCGTCGGCCAGCACGACACCGTCGCGGATGACGCGAGCCTTGGCGTTTCGCGTGATCGTTCCCGATCGCACGATGACACCGGCGATGTTGCCGAACTTCGAGGAGCGGAACACCTCGCGGATCTCGGCGACACCCGACTGCACCTCTTCGAACTCCGGCTTGAGCAGGCCCTTGAGCGACTGCTCGACGTCGTCGATCGCGTTGTAGATGACCGAGTAGAACCGCACGTCGACACCCTCGCGAGCGGCGCGCTCACGGGCCTTCGTGTCGGGACGGACGTTGAAGCCGATCACGATCGCGTTGTCGATCGTGGCCAGGTTGATGTCCGACTCGGTGATCGCACCCACACCGCGGTGGATGATGCGCAGCTGGACGCTGTCGTCGACCTCGATCTTGAGCAGCGACTCCTCGAGTGCCTCGACGGCACCCGACACGTCACCCTTGATGATGAGGTTGAGCGACTCGACCTTGCCCTCTTCGAGAGCGCGGGTGAAGTCCTCGAGCGAGATGCGCTTGCGGGCCTTGGCCAGCTGGGCGTTGCGCTCGGCCGCTTCACGCTTCTCGGCGATCTGACGGGCGGTGCGGTCCTCTTCGGTGACGATGAAGACGTCGCCGGCGCGGGGCACGGAGTTGAGGCCCTGAACCGAGACGGGACGCGACGGGTAGGCCTCTTCGACCGCTTCGCCGTTCTCGTCCATCATCGCGCGGACGCGGCCGTAGGCCGTTCCGGCGACGATCGCGTCACCGACGCGAAGGGTTCCGGACTGGATGAGCACCGTGGCGACCGAACCGCGACCCTTGTCGAGCTTTGCTTCGATCGCGACACCGCGGGCCGCCTTGTTCGGGTTGGCCGTGAGGTCGAGGCCGGCGTCGGCGGTGAGCAGGACCGCATCCAGGAGGGCCTGGATGTTGAGGTTCTGTCGAGCCGAGACGTCGACGAACATGACGTCTCCGCCGTACTCCTCGGCGACCAGACCGTACTCGGTGAGCTGCTGGCGCACCTTGGCCGGGTTGGCGTCGGGCTTGTCGACCTTGTTGACCGCGACCACGATCGGCACGTTCGCCGCCTGGGCGTGGTTCAGCGCCTCGACCGTCTGGGGCATGATGCCGTCGTCGGCCGCGACCACGAGGATCGCGATGTCGGTCACCTGCGCACCACGGGCACGCATGGCGGTGAACGCCTCGTGACCCGGGGTGTCGATGAAGGTGATCGCGCGCTCGATGCCCTCGTGCTCGGTCCAGATCTGGTAGGCACCGATGTGCTGCGTGATGCCGCCGGCCTCGCCCGCGACCACGTTGGTCTGGCGGATGGCGTCGAGCAGTCGCGTCTTACCGTGGTCGACGTGGCCCATGACGGTGACCACGGGAGGACGGATCTCGAGATCGTCCTCGCTCTCGGCCTCGAGCTCGGCGTCGAGGTCGAGACCGAAGCCCTCGAGGAGCTCCTTGTCTTCGTCCTCGGGCGAGACCATCTGGATCTTGTAGCCGAGCTCGGCTCCGAGCACCTCGAAGGTGGCCTCGTCGAGCGACTCGGTCGCGGTGGCCATCTCGCCCAGGTTGAACAGGATGGTCACGAGCGTGCCGGGCTGCACGGTGTAGCCGCGCAAGGCTTCGAGCTTGTCCGCGAAGTCGGCGATGGAGGCACCGCGACGCAGGCGGATGATCTCGCCGTTGCCCTTCGAGACGTTGACGCCGCCGACGACCGGCGCCGACCGCATCTCGAATTCCTGCCGCTTCGCCCGACGCGACTTACGCTGCTTGGACTTGCCGCCACCCTTACCGAAGGCACCCGCGGTACCACCGCCGGGACCACGGCCACGGCCACCGCCGCCACCGGGACGACCGGCGAAACCACCGGCCGGAGCGCCGCCACCGGGGCGCTGGAAGCCGCCACCGGCGCCGCCGGGACGACCGGGACCGCCGGGACGCTGCTGGAACGGAGCGCCGGGACGACCGCCGCCACCGGGACGACCGGCACCACCGGGGCGCGGGGCACCGGGACGCGGGGCACCGGGGCGCGGAGCCTGCGGACGCGGGATGTTGCCGGGGGTCGGGCGCTGGCCCATGCCCTGCGCCGAAGCGAAGGGGTTGTTGCCCGGACGGGGACCGGCGGGACGCTGGCCCATGCCCTGCGAGGACGCGAAGGGGTTGTTGCCCGGACGGGCTCCACCCGGACGCGGGGGCGCGCTCGGGCCGGGCTTGGGGGCACCGGCACCGGGTGCAGCGGCACCGGGGGTCGGAGGGGTCGAGCCGGGGCTCGGCGGAGACGACGGAGTCGAAGGCTTCGCCGCCGACGCGGCCGCGGGGGCCTCGGAAGCCGGGACGGATGCCGCGGGTGCAGCCTCGGCCGGAGCCGCTACGGGAGCGGCGGGGGCCGCGGGCTTCGCGGGTCCGGGCGTGGGACCCGACGGACGGTTGCCGGGGGTCGCGGCCGGACGAGCCGGACCAGGACGGGCGCCGGGGCGCGCCGCGGAAGCGGCGGGCTTGGCATCCGAAGAGGAAGACGAGCCTTCGGAAGCCAGCGCAGCGCGGAGCTTACGGGCCACCGGGGGTTCGATGGTGGATGAGGGGCTCTTGACGAATTCGCCGAGCTCCTTCAGCTTCGCAAGCGCGACCTTGCTGTCGACGCCGAGCTCGGAAGCGATCTCGTGCACGCGTGGTTTTGCCACAATTCTCCTGTCTGAGGGCCTACCCCGGACAGGGCAGACCGTTAGTTGCGGACGGGTCTCATTTCGAGCCGTTCACTTCGTGTCCATAGCCGTTCAGCCTTTTCGCTGGTGGTGTGATTCGAAGGTCTGCGTGTCAAGCGGGCCTGACACACGCAATGCTCGTACGAAGGCGCGACGTGCGAGCGCTTTGCTCACACACGCGTCCGTCTCGTGCACCCACGCGCCCCGACCGGGAAGAACCGCTCGCTCGTCAGCGACGAGGACGGATCCGTCCGCGACCACACGCAGAAGCGAGGATCGGGGGGCACGTGCGCGGCATCCGACGCACGTTCGTACGGGTTCCATCCTACACCTCGCGATCGTGGGGACGATCGGACGCTCAGTTGTCTTCGAGGATGCTGTCGGGCTGGATGTCGATCTTCGCACCGGTCAGCTTGGCGGCCAGACGGGCGTTCTGCCCCTCTTTGCCGATCGCGAGCGACAGCTGGTAGTCGGGCACGAGGGCGCGGACGGCCTTGGTCGTGGCATCCAGGACGAACGACGAGGTGACCTTCGCCGGCGACAGGGCGTTCGCGACGAAGCGCGGCAACTCGGCGTCGTAGTCGATGATGTCGATCTTTTCGCCGGCGAGCTCTTCGGTGACGGCGCGCACGCGGCGGCCGAGCTCTCCGATGCAGGCGCCCTTGGCGTTCACGGTCGGGTCGTTGGCCTTGACCGCGATCTTCGAACGGTGGCCGGCCTCGCGGGCGAGCGAGACGATCTCGACCAGCCCCGCGGCGATCTCGGGCACCTCGAGGGCGAAGAGCTTGCGGACCAGGCCCGGGTGGGTGCGCGACACGGTGATCTGCGGGCCCTTGTTGCCCTTCGAGACGCTCGTGACGTAGACGCGCAGTCGCGAGCCGTGGGCGTAGGTCTCGCCGGGCACCTGCTCTTCGGGCGGGAGGATCGCCTCGACCGTGCCGAGATCGACGTGGACCATGCGCGGGTTGGGGCCCTGCTGCACGACGCCGGCGACGATGTCGCCCTCTTTGCCGCGGAACTCGCCCAGCACGGCATCGTCGGCGATGTCGCGCAGACGCTGGCTGATGACCTGCTTGGCGGCGAAGGCGGCGATGCGACCGAAGTCGTCGGGGGCCTGCTCCTCTTCGCCGATGATCGCGCCCTCGTCGTCGGTCACGGGCGTGAAGATGCCCACGTGGCCGGTCTTGCGGTCGAGGGTGGCGCGTGCACCGGTGGGGATCTCGCCGGTCGGCGAGATGTGCTTGGCGTAGGCGGTCAGGATCGCCTGCTCGATGATGCGCGCGAGTTCATCGAAGGGGATCTCCTTCTCGCGTTCGATCGTCTTCAGTAGTGCGAGATCGATGTCCACAAGGCCCTCCGTTGTTCAGCTTTCGTCGGCACGACCGGCGCCGACAACCCTCCTACGATACCCGGGATGTCACGCCCCGCGCATCTCGTCGGACGATTCCGGATGCCGCAGCTGCGGCCGTCCTCGTTGACGGGCGACGCGCTGAGACGACCGGTCCGCGGATGGGACGACGCTGGTATCGTATTCCCATGGAGCTCACCATCGACAGCGGGGGGCGCATCGTCCTCCCGAAGGCCCTTCGCGACGTGTTCGGTCTCCTCCCCGGCACGGTCGTCGACGTCTCGGCCTACGGGAGCGGAGTGCAGATCACCCCGGGTGGCCGTACCGCACGTCTCGAACGCGACGACGACGGCCGATTGATCTCCCGCGGATCGACGCCCGTCACCGACGAGGTGATCTCGACCCTGATCGACAGCGGGCGTCGGTGACGGTCGATCGCACGCCGATCGCGGTCGACACGAGCGTTGCGGTCCCGCTGCTCGTCGGCTCCCACGAGCATCACGATCGAGTGAGCGCTTGGGCGCGCGGGCGCGAGCTCCGCCTCAGCGGTCACGCGGCGATCGAGACGTATTCCGTCTTGACGCGACTCCCGGGCGACGCACGACTCGAAGCGGCCGACGCGATCTCCGTCATGGATGCCAACTTCGGCGATCCCCTCTCACTCCCGGCCGACGCGTCGGCGGGCGCGCACCGCGCCCTGGCCGATCGCGGGATCAGCGGCGGGGCGACCTACGACGGACTCGTCGCTCTCGCCGCTCTCACCCATGCGCTCTCGCTCGCCACACGAGACGCCCGAGCACGAGGAACGTACGAAGCGGCGGGCGTCCGCGTCGAACTCGTCGTCTGACTCCCGCCTCATCCGGCCGGTCACAACCGTTCGAGCGGATTCGCCGCGAGCTTGGCCACCACTCCCCCGTCCACCAGGCGCCGGGCGGCGGTGTCGGGCTTGCGCGCCGCCTGGTCGAGCACGCACGCGCCGAACTCGGCGGCCAGGGCGCCGCGCGGGTGAGCGGCGAGCACCTCGCGGCGGAAATCCTCGGGCAGCGCGTCGGGACGGGCGCCCGAGATGTCGAGGCCCGTCGCGATCTCGAGCAGATGCCCCTCGGCATCCATCGACGGATCCACGCGCGGCCAGTTGTGCCGCACGATCACCTCGAGCACGCGCTCGCGTCGGGGCTGCTCCCACCCCGCGCCGGCGGTGAGCGCGACGCCGACGTACCCGCCCGCGTGCTCGTACGACAGCGCGTGGTTGTCGAACTCCCCCACCGTGCCGATGTCGTGCAGCACTGCGGCGACGTATAGCAGCTCATGGTCGATGTTCCCGATGCCGTCGACCACTGCGAACGCCTCGGCCCACAGCCACGACCGCAACGCGTGCGCGGTGATCGCGGGCGACTGGTACTGCCGGGCGAGGGCAAGGGCCCCACGGGCGGCGAGGGTGTCGGGAACGGGGAAGTCGCTGATGCGCACGGGGCCTCCGGGGTCGAGAGGCTTCAACTCTCGCGCACGTCGCCGCCTCGACGCCGTCGCCGGTCGGCCAGCCTTCGCAGCCTTTCCGCCAGCGCGCGTGCACAACGCAGGAAGCAACGGCGCCGCGCGCCGCGGCGCCCGCGCGGTTCCGGGGTGCACCGGCCGCGCGGCATCCGAGACTCCGGAGTTGTGCACGCACCAGCCCGCATTCCGGCGCCGGAAACGACGGATGCCGCAACCTCGGGCGAGCGCCCAGGTCGCGGCATCCGGAAACCGCGTCAGCTCACCGGGGTGGCGTGCCAGATGCGGTCGAGGTAGTCGCGCATGGCGCGATCGGACGAGAAGTAGCCGCTGCGCGCGACGTTGAGGATCGCGGAGCGCACCCAGCCGTCCTGGTCGGCGTACGCCGCGTCGACGCGCTCCTGGGCGTCGAGGTAGGTCGAGAAGTCGGCGAGCGCCATGAAACGGTCTTCGTACAGCAGATTCGACACGAGCGGCTCGAACACGGTGCGGTCGCCGCCCGAGAAGGCGCCCGAGGCGATGAGGTCGATCGCGCTGCGCAGCCGCTCGTCCTTCTGATAGAAGTCGGCGGGGCGGTAGCCCTCGGCCCACAGCGCCTCGACCTCGGGCTCGCTCATGCCGAAGAGGAAGAAGTTGTCGTCGCCGACGAGCTTGCGGATCTCGACGTTCGCGCCGTCGTCGGTGCCGATGGTGAGGGCGCCGTTCAGGGCGAGCTTCATGTTGCCCGTGCCCGAGGCCTCTTTGCCGGCGAGCGAGATCTGCTCCGACAGGTCGGCGGCGGGGATGATGCGCTCGGCCAGGGTGACGTTGTAGTTCGCCGGGTAGACGACCTTGAGCTTGCCCTTGACCCGCTCGTCGGCGCTGACCACCTCGCCGACGGCGTTGATGAGGTGGATGATGCGCTTGGCCATGCCGTAACCGGGCGCGGCCTTCGCTCCGAAGAGGAACGTGCGCGCCTGCACCTCGTCGACGTCGAGGCGACCCGAGACGATGCCCTCGTAGGTGCTGACGATGTGCAGCACCTTCAGGGTCTGCCGCTTGTACTCGTGCAGGCGCTTGATCATGACGTCGAGCATGTGCCCCTCGTCGAGCGGCGCCTCACCCCGGGTCTCGAGCACGCTGCTGAGGCGGCGCTTGTTCGAGGCCTTCACCGCGGCGAACCGCTCGCGGAAGTCGGCGTCGTCGGCGAGGGCTTCCAGGCCGCGCAGGCGTTCGAGGTCGACCGTCCAGCCCGCGCCGAGGGCCTCGGTGATGAGGGCCGACAGGTCGGGGTTGGCCAGGCGCAGGAAGCGACGCGGGGTGACGCCGTTGGTGACGTTGGTGAACTTGTCGGGCCACATGGTGGCGAAGTCCTTCAGCACGTTGTCGCGCAGCAGCTGCGAGTGCAGCTCGGCGACGCCGTTGACCTTCGAGCCCGCGACCGTGGCGAGGTAGGCCATCCGCACCGAGCGCGAGGGGTGCTCGCCGATGATCGACATGTTGCGGATGAGCATCTCGTCGTCGCCGAAGCGCTCGCGCACCTCGAGCAGGAACTCGTCGTTGATGCGGTAGATGATCTCGAGGTGGCGCGGCAGCAGGCGGCCGAGCAGGTCGACCGACCAGACCTCGAGCGCCTCGGGCAGCAGCGTGTGGCAGGTGTACGCGAAGCACTTCTGGGTGATCGCCCACGCGGCATCCCACTCGAGCTTCTTCTCGTCGACGAGCACGCGCATCAGCTCGGGCACCCCGATCACCGGGTGGGTGTCGTTGAGCTGGAAGATCACGCGCTCAGGAAGCTTCTCGAGGTCGAAGTCGTCGGGCAGCACGTTCTCGATGAAGTCGGCGATGGATGCCGCGACGAAGAAGTACTGCTGCTGCAGGCGCAGCTCCTTGCCCTGGGGCGTGGAGTCCTCGGGGTAGAGCACCTTCGAGATGTTCTCGGCGAAGGTCTGCGCGCGCACCGACTCGACGTAGTCGCCGGAGTTGAAGGTGTGCAGGTCGAAGGCGTTGGTGGCCACCGCGCGCCACAGGCGCAGCGTGTTCACGCGACCGTTGTGGTAGCCCGGGACCATCATGTTGTAGGGCACCGCGAGCACGTTCCACTCGGGGATCCAGCGCGTGCGCTCGACGCCCTCGTCGTCGTAGGTCTCGGTGCGGCCGGCGAACGAGATCGTCTGCGCCGCCTCGGGGTGGGCGAAGTCCCAGGGGGATCCCATGCGCAGCCACGCGTCGGGCTGCTCGACCTGCTGCCCCTCGGCGAAGGCCTGGCGGAAGATGCCGTACTCGTAGCGGATGCCGTAGCCGATGGTGGGGATGCTCATCGTCGCGAGCGAGTCGATGAAGCAGGCCGCGAGGCGGCCCAGACCGCCGTTGCCGAGCCCCGGCTCGATCTCGACCTGGCGCAGGTCGTCGATGTCGATGCCGCACTGCGCCAGAGCCTCGGTGGCGATGTCGGTCAGACGCGCCGCGAGGAGGTTGTTGTCGAGCTGGCGCCCCAGCAGGTACTCGGCCGAGAGGTAGCAGACGGTCTTGTTCTGCTGGGCCTTCTGCTGCGCGCGATCGTCGAACCAGCGCGCCATGAGGTAGTCACGCACGGTGTAGGCCAGGGCGAGGTACTGGTCGTTGACATCGGAGGTCGACAGCGTGACGCCCTGGTCGAAATTGAGGTTCTGCAGGAACTGCTTCGCGAAGCCGTCGACGGATGCCGCGGGGGCGACGACCGGCGCGATCGCGAGCGGGTGAGTGGGGCGCAGCTCAGCGGTGTTCTCGGGCATGATCCGACCGTAATCAGTGCGGCCCGCTCACGCCAACGCGGAACGGGAACGACACACGATCTTCACCCCGGCGCCGCATGACGCCTCCCCCCGACCCCCTCGCCGCGCTCGTCGCGGAAGGCGCGGACGCACAACCGGATTGTCGCCCGGCGGCCAACCCGCGTACGGTTCCCGAGTGTCCACCTCCGCTCGCGAAGCCGCCCGGGACGCGGAGGCCAACCCCGCGTTCCGCATCGCCGCGCGCGCGGGGTACGCGGCCAACGGCATCCTGCACCTTCTCATCGGCGCTCTGGTGATCGCCGTCGGCTTCGGCGCGACCGAGGACAGCGACCAGACAGGGGCGTTCCGCGCGGTCGCCGCGGTGCCCCTCGGAGCGGCGGCACTGTGGGCCCTCGCCGTCGGACTCGTCGCCCTCGGTGCTTGGCACCTGCTGCAGGCGTTCGCGCCGCGCCATCTGTCGGTGTGGCGACGCATCGGACGAATCTTCACCGAAGCTCCGCAGGGCCTCGTGTTCGTCGCGATCGGCCTCGTCTCGGCATCCGTGGCCCTGGGGGCCCGTCCGAGGGCGGAACAGGCGGCCGAAGACCTCAGCCAGGGTGTTCTCACCTGGCCGATCGGCGGATTCGTGCTCGGTGCGGTCGGTCTCGCGGTGGCGGCGGTCGGTATCGGCTTCGTCTGGATGGGCCTGCGCCGGTCGTTCCACTCCAAGGTGCGCACGCCCGCCGGGCCCGGGGGCTTCGCCCTCACGGTGCTCGGTGTGCTCGGGTTCGTCGCGAAGGGCGTGGCACTGCTGATCGTGGGCGTGCTGGTGGTCGTCGCCGCCGTCACCGTCGAACCCGACACCGCGGGCGGACTCGACGGCGCCACCGCCGCCGTCGTGGCGCTGCCCGCCGGTCCCGTGCTCGCCTGTCTCGTCGGGGCGGGATTCCTCGCTTACGGCGTCTTCACGATCTTCCGCGCGCGGTACGCCCGCCTCGACGCCTGAGCTCGGGCCTCAGTCGAGGTCGGGGTTGCGACCCGTGCGCTCACCCGTGTCGAGGCCCGCGATGGCCGCGCGGTCGTCGTCGTCGAGGGTGAAGTCGAAGACGTCTCCGTTCTCGCGGATGCGGTCGAGCGACACCGACTTCGGGAACACCACGAGGTCCCGATCCAGGTGCCAGCGGATCACGACCTGGGCCGGCGACTTGCCGTACTTCTCGGCGATGCGGGTGAGCACGGGCTCGTCGAGCAGGCCGCCGCGCGCGAGCGGTGCCCACGACTCGGTCACGATGCCGTTCGCGACGTGCCAGTCGACCAGCTCGGTCTGCGGGAAGCGCGGGTGCAGCTCGACCTGATTCACGGCAGGCAGCAGTCCGGTCTCGTCGCGAAGGCGCTCGAGGTGCACGACCGAGAAGTTGCTGACGCCGATCGACGTCGCCCGCCCCTCCTGCTGCAGGCGCTGGAGCGCCTTCCAGGTGTCGACGTAGCGGTCGGCGCTCGGGATCGGCCAGTGGATGAGGTACAGGTCGACCCGGTCGAGCCCGAGCTTCGCGGCGCTGGTGTCGAAGGCCCGCAGCGTCTCGTCGAACCCCTGGTCGTCGTTCCACACCTTGGTGGTGACGAACACCTCGTCACGCTTGAGTCCCGACGCGCGCAGCCCCTCGCCGACCTCCACCTCGTTGCCGTAGAGCGCGGCCGTGTCGATGTGGCGGTACCCGGCGGCGAGTGCGCCCTCGACGAGGCCGGCGGTCACGTCGGCCGGCACCTTGTACGTGCCGACGCCGAGCTGCGGGATGGTGGAGCCGTCGGACAGGGACAGACGGGGAGCCGAGATCATGGCATCCACGCTACCCATGCCGGCGCACGGGTGGACGACGAAACGGCACCCCTCCCGGCAAGTGCGGGACGGATGCCGTTTCGGTGCAGGATCAGCGCGTGAGCGCTGCCACGGCGTCGTCAACCGACACAGTGTCGCGTTGGCCCGTGCGGCGGTCCCAGAGCTCGACCTGGCCCTCGGCGGCGCCGCGACCGACGATCAGGATGCGCGGGATGCCGACGAGCTCGGCGTCGCCGAACTTCACGCCCGGCGACACCTTGGGGCGGTCGTCGTAGAGCACGTCGAGACCGGCGGCCTCGAGCTGGTCGGAGACGGATGCCGCGAGCTCGAACGCGGCGGCCTCACGGCCGGTCGCGACCACGTGCACGTCGAACGGGGCGACGGACGCGGGCCAGATGAGGCCCTTGTCGTCGTTGTTGAGCTCGGCGATGATCGCGAGGATGCGGGTGACGCCGATGCCGTATGAACCCATCGTGACGGTGGCGAGCTTGCCGTTCTCGTCGAGCACCTTCAGCCCCAGCGCCTCGGCGTACTTGCGGCCGAGCTGGAAGACGTGGCCGATCTCCATACCGCGGGCCAGCTCCACCGGGCCGGAGCCGTCGGGGGCGGGGTCTCCCGCGCGCACGGTCGAGACCTCGACGAAGCCGTCGCCGACGAAGTCGCGGCCCGCGACGAGCGAGTGCACGTGCTTCTGGTCGATGTTGGCGCCCGTGATCCACGCCGTGCCATCGACCACTCGGGGGTCGAGGTAGTAACGGATCTTCGTCGCCGACTCCTCGCCCAGCACGGCGCCGGTCGGCGACCAGGGGCCGATGTAGCCCTTGACCAGCAGGGGATTCTTCGCGAAGTCGGCCTCGGTGGCCGCCTCGACCTCCGCGGGGGCGAAGGCGACCTCGACGCGCTTGTCGTCGACGTCGCGGTCACCGGGAAGGCCCACGACGACCAGCTCGCGCGTGCCGTCGAGGTGCGTGAGGGCGAGCACGACGTTCTTGAGCGTGTGCGCGGCCGTCCACTGGGTGGCCTCGGCCGTGGCCGGGCCGGCGATGCCGGGAGCCGGGGCGTCGAGGTGCGCGTTCGAGTGGTCGACGAGGGTCGCGATCGTCGGGGTGTTCGGCGAATCGAAGATCACGGCCTCGGGCTGACCCTCGATCGGCAGCGCATCGGGCACGACGGTCGTGAAGGCCTCGACGTTGGCCGCGTAACCGCCGGCCGAGCGCACGAAGGTGTCCTCGCCGATCGGGGTCGGGTGCAGGAACTCCTCGGACTTCGATCCGCCCATCGCGCCGGCGTCGGCGGCGACGATCACGTACTCGAGACCCAGGCGGGTGAAGATGCGCTCGTAGGCGTCACGCTGAGCCTGGTACGAGGCGTCGAGTCCGGCATCCGTCGCGTCGAACGAGTACGCGTCCTTCATCGTGAACTCGCGGCCGCGCAGGAGGCCGGCGCGGGGACGCGCCTCGTCGCGGTACTTGTCCTGGATCTGGTAGATCGTCAGCGGCAGGTCCTTGTACGACGAGTACAAGTCCTTCACCAGGAGGGTGAACATCTCCTCGTGCGTGGGCGCGAGAAGGTAGTCGGCTCCCTTGCGGTCCTGCAGGCGGAACAGCGCGTCGCCGTACTCCTCCCAGCGGCCCGTGACCTCGTACGGCTCGCGGGGCAGCAGAGCCGGGAAGTGCACCTCGAACGCTCCGGCGTTCGCCATCTCCTCGCGGACGACGGCCTCGATCTTGGCCTTGACCCTCAGACCCAGAGGGAGCCACGCGAAGACGCCCGGGGCGTTGCGACGGATGTAACCGGCGCGCACGAGCAGGCGGTGGCTCGTGACCTCGGCATCCGAGGGATCTTCGCGGAGCGTGCGGAGGAAGTACTTCGACAGACGGGTGACCACGAGAGTCGAGTCTAGGGCGCGAGGGCAGGGGGGACGGATGCCAGGGGTCACCCGAGCGCGCCGATGATGTTCTCGGCGAGGGCGCGCATCTGCTCCTGTGTGAGATCCGTGCCCACCGCCTCGATGATTCCCCCGTCGGCGTCCGCCCGCAGGCGCCCGCCGACCCCGTTCGCGGGTGGGATCCACCAGGCCGCTCGGGCACCGTTGACCTGAACCGGAATGCCCCCGAACCGCTCCACCTCGCTCGCATCGGATTGCGCACCGGCGGCGATGCTGAGTCGCAGTGTGAAGTAGTCCGGATCGTCGTAGACGGGAGGGGCGACCGAGCACCAGGCGGCGGCGCCGCGCCCGGTGAGAACGTCCCACTCTTGACCCTGCGGCACGTTGTCGGTTCCCACCGGTTCAAGTCCGACACGGCCAAGGGTCTGCTCGACGGCGCCACGGAGACGGTCCTGACAGCCATCGAGATGCCAGGCCGCCGCCGGAAGCGCCCGCTCGATTCCCGGCGAGGCGGCAGCGCGCGACCCCACCGCCGCTACCGCGTCCAACGCCACGGAGGCGCTGCTCGCGTACGCGGACACCCACGCGTCCCCGAAGCGTTCCGAATAGTCGCATGGTCCGCCCTCGCAGACCGGGGCGACGCCGATTCTCGCGCGGACGGCGTCCGGCACGACGGAGTAGGGGAGAACGGTGACGCCCACCGACTGCCACCCCGAGGAGTCCTGCGTCCGCCAGTGGCACGAGACCCCGCCCAGCGATCGAGCGTCCCAGACGGACAGCCCCTCCCACAGACGCATCGGAACACCGACCACCGAAGATGCCGCATCGGCATCGAGCACAGCCGAACAGTCGCCGCCGAAAGCGAGGACGGGCGCCGTGGCCAGGGGGGTAGGTGCCGGGGTCGGGGTTGGCGCGACCGTCGGCGTCGGGGTCGGCACCGGCGCCACGGTGGCGGTCGGGCTCGGCGACGGCGTCGTCGCGATCTCGGGCGCGCTCAGCGTCGAGGTCACCGCCACTCCCCCGGCGATCGCGACCACCAGAGCCGCCGCCACGGAGCCCGCGATCCAGGCGTTGCGGTGCGCCCCGACGGGCGTGATGTCGTGGGCGCCGCCCACGATGCGGGCGCGCAGGGCCGCGCGCTCGGAGGGCGTCAGTTCGTCGTTCATGCCCGTGCCCCTTCCATCGCGACCTCGTCGCGCAGTTTCGCTTTGGCGCGGGCGAGCCGCGACTTCACCGTTCCCGCCGGGATGCCGAGGGCCTGAGCGACCTCGCGCTCCGCGTAGCCCTCGAGCACCGACAGCACCACGACCGCCTGCTCGCGCTCGGGCAGCCGCTTGAGTGCCGAGAGCACTCCGCTCTCGTCGTGCCCGGCCGTTGCGGCCTCCGCGACCGGTGCTCGATCGAGCAGGGCGCGGTACCTCCTGCTCGAGCGCTCGAGGTTCCGTGCGCAATGCGCGACGGTCGTCAGCAGCCACGGCAGAGGCGACCCGTCGACCAGACGCACCGAGACGCGTTTGCGCCACAGCTCGAAGAACGCCACGGTCACGGCGTCCTTCGCATCCTCGCGATGGGTCAGCAGCCGCGACGCGTGCCGGAACAGGCGCGCGTCATACCGATCGAACAACGCGGCGAGCGCGTGCTCGTCGCCTTGGCGCACCCGGGTCCACAGCCCGGCGTCATCGTCATCCACACTCTCTAATGTCCATGATCCGTCGATCGGTTCACGACCGACGCGGAAGTTTCGGTAACGAAAGGGTGACGGCTCGACCACTCACCTCCCCCGGGCACCCAGGTCTCACCACTGAACGGCGAGGCCCGCCAACCGAGAGAACGCGTCGTCGCTGCTGAGAAGCGTGAGGGACTCCACCATCGCCTGCGCGGCGAGCATCCGGTTGAACGGGTCACGATGATCCCACTGGAGGGCTCCGGCGAGGAGCGCGTGGGTCTCATCGATGGGGAGCCTCTCCGCGCCGAGGCGATCGAGATGGCGCGCGTAGCCCCCGACGAGCGCGTCAGCGTGCGGGAGCTTGCCGATCCTCTGCTTCGTCGAGATCTCCCACGCCGAGGCGGCGGACACGACGATCGTCGACGACGGGTCGGCGAGGATCGTCGAGGAGGCCGGGCCGAGGCGATCCGGGGCGGTCAGCGCCCAGAGGAGCGTGTGCGTGTCGAGCAGATACCTCACGCACCGACCTCCCAGGCGGAGAGCTCCCCTTCGGGCAGGGGGTCGGAGAACGACTCCGGGACCGCGTAGGCCACGAAGCCCAACTCCCGCTCCGCCGGCGGCTCGACGGCGACCAGCCGCGCGGCCGGGGTATCGCCCCGCGCGATGACGACCTCGTCGCCGCGTTGCACGGAGGCGATGAGGGCGGACAGGTGCGTCTTGGCGTATTGCACCTTCACTCGCGACGTCTTCATGCGACCAGACTCGCACCCACCTCCGACGTTGGTCAACCGCACTTGGTCAACCCGGTCACGCGGCGCGGCGCCGTCCCACGTGCAGGACGCTACGCACGACGAGCCCCGCCAGCAGCGCCCAGAAGGCCGCGCTCACCCCGAACACCGCGATCCCGGATGCCGCGACGAGGAAGGTCACCACGGCCGGCACCCGCTCTCCGGGGTCGTCGATGGCCTGCTGCACGGCGGAGCCGAACGCGCCGAACAGGGCCACCCCGGCCACCGCCGGGATGACGCCGGCGGGGGCGAGCAGCACGATCGCCGCGAACGCCGCCGACAGGGCGCCGAGCACGAGGTATGTTCCCCCCGCCGAGACGCCGGCCACCCAGCGCTTCTTCGGGTCGGGGTGGGAGTCGGGGCCCGCCGCGATCGCCGCGCTGATGGCACCGAGGTTCATCGCGTGTCCGCCGAAGGTCGCGGCGGCCGCCGAGCCGAGGCCGGTGACGAGCATCGCGGGACGCCAGGGGACCGTGTAGCCGAGGCTGCGCATCACGGCGACGCCGGGGACGTTCTGCGACGCCATCGTCACCACGAACAGCGGCAACGCGATCCCGATGACCGCGCCGACCGTGAGTTCGGGGGCGGTGAACTCCAGCCGGGGCAGGAGCGAGGTGGCATCCGCGTTCACTCCCGTGCGGGTGAGCTCCACCGCGACCACCGCGATCGCCGCGACGAAGGCGAGCGGCACGGCCCACCGGGGAAGCAGACGGGATGCCACGAGCCACACGATCAGCACCGGGGCCACTCCCCACGGGTCGTCGACGAGCCCGACGAACGGCGCGACGCACAACGGCAGCAGCACGCCGGCGAGCATCGCCTGCGCGATGGAGGGAGGGATGCGGGCGATCAGCGCGCCCAGCGGCGGGAACAGGGCCGTGCACAGGATCAGTGCCGCGCAGACGAGGAAGCCCCCCACGACCGCGGGCCAGCCGCCGTCGACGGCGCCGGTCGCCGCGAGCAGCGCGACGCCGGGGGTCGACCAGGCGACGGTGATGGGGATGCGGTAACGACCGGCCAGCACGATGCAGCCCACCCCGACGACGAGGGTGATGGCGAGCAGTCCGCTCGCCGCCTGCGCGGGCGTCGCACCCACCGCCCGCAGGCCCGTGAGGACCACCGCGAAGGTGCTGGTGAAGCCGACGAGGGCGGTGACCACGCCGGCGATGAGCGGGCGGGCGAGGGAGGCGCGTGCAGTCTCGGTCATGAGACTTCCGACGCTATCGGAACAAAAGCCGACTGCCGACGCTCAGATGAGCGCAGAGCGGATCGGGTACGCGGTCAGGCGGTGATGACCTGCGCGGTACCGGTGGCGGCGTCGGGGCCCATCTCGGCCGCGAGGCGGTTCGCCTCGGCGATCAG
This sequence comes from Microbacterium testaceum StLB037, assembly GCF_900104345.1. Taxonomy (GTDB): domain Bacteria; phylum Actinomycetota; class Actinomycetes; order Actinomycetales; family Microbacteriaceae; genus Microbacterium; species Microbacterium testaceum_A. The sequence goes on along the minus strand of NZ_FNJN01000001.1, from coordinate 372,148 downwards.
CGTCGCCACGATCTCGCTCTCGGGCACGGTCTTGACGACCTCGCCCTTCACGAAGATCTGCCCCTTGCCGTTGCCCGAGGCCACACCCAGGTCGGCGTCGCGCGCCTCACCGGGTCCGTTGACGACGCAGCCCATGACGGCCACGCGCAGCGGAACGGTCATGTCCTTCAGGCCCTCGGTCACGTCGTCGGCGAGCGTGTACACGTCGACCTGGGCGCGACCGCACGAGGGGCACGAGACGATCTCGAGCTTGCGCTCGCGAAGGTTCAGCGACTGCAGGATCTGGTGACCGACCTTGACCTCTTCGGCCGGCGGAGCCGAGAGCGAGACGCGGATGGTATCGCCGATGCCCTCGGACAGCAGGATGCCGAACGCCGTGGCGCTCTTGATCGTGCCCTGGAACGCGGGTCCGGCCTCGGTCACACCAAGGTGCAGCGGCCAGTCGCCCCGCTCGGCGAGCAGGCGGTAGGCCTTCACCATGACGATCGGGTCGTTGTGCTTGACCGAGATCTTGAAGTCGTGGAAGTCGTGCTCCTCGAACAGCGAGGCCTCCCACACGGCGCTCTCGACGAGCGCTTCGGGGGTGGCCTTGCCGTACTTCTCGAGCAGGCGGCGATCGAGCGATCCGGCGTTGACGCCGATGCGCAGCGAGACGCCGGCGTCTTTCGCGGCCTTGGCGATCGCGCCGACCTGGTCGTCGAACTTGCGGATGTTGCCCGGGTTCACGCGCACCGCACCGCACCCGGCGTCGATCGCCTGGAAGACGTACTTCGGCTGGAAGTGGATGTCGGCGATGACCGGGATCTGGCTCTTCTTCGCGATGATGTGCAGCACGTCGGCGTCGTCCTGCGACGGCACGGCGACGCGCACGATCTCGCATCCGGATGCCGTGAGCTCGGCGATCTGCTGCAGCGTGGCGTTGATGTTGGTGGTGGGCGTCGTGGTCATCGACTGGACGCTGACGGGAGCGTCGCCACCGACGAGCACCTTGCCGACCCGGATCTGGCGGGTCTTGCGACGGGGCGCGAGGGTCTCCGGCACGCGGGGCATTCCGAGGTTCACAGCAGGCACGGGCTCAGCCTACGCCGCCCTCACCGCACGGCGCCTGAACCGGTGCCGAAAGGCTGCTGTGGTAGGTTCGGCGCCATGCGCGCTCACACATCCTGGTGGCCCACCGTTTAGGCGGTGCGCACGCATGCAACAGACCGCCCTCCCCCTGGGGAATCCGGCGGTCTTCGTGTTTTCGGCGGCCGCGACGAAACCTCGCTCAGCACAGACGGAAAGACATCTCGATGACCGGGCTCGACCCCTCTCCCCTGCTCTCGGACCTCGCCGCAGGTTCCGCCCCCTTCGCCCTCATCGCCCGTGACGGGGCGACCGTCGAGGTCCTCACCGGAGACGTCGTCGACGTCGAGCTCCTCGCCGACATCCCGTTGACGGATGCCGACGGCGTCGCCCGCGAGGTGCTCGCGCTCGTCCCGTACCGACAGGTGCGCGAGCGCGGCTTCGTCTGCCACGACGACGGGGCCCCGCTGCGCTGTCTGGTGATCGGCGACCGCGTGTCCCTGCCGCGGGCCGAGGCCATGGCATCCCTCCCCTCCTCCCCCGTGCCGTTGGCGGACGCCGGCTTCGACATCAGCGACGAGGACTACGCCCGCATCGTGCGCCGCGTGATCGCCGACGAGATCGGCCGCGGCGAGGGGGCGAACTTCGTGATCCGTCGCGACTTCGTCGCCGGCGTCGACGTCGACCCCCGGATCGCCGCTCTGACGTGGTTCCGCGCGCTGCTCGAGCACGAGAAGGGCGCGTACTGGACGTTCGCTGTCGTCACCGACGATCACATCGCGGTGGGCGCGAGCCCCGAGGCGCATGTGAGCGCCAAGGACGGCGTCGTCACGATGAACCCCATCTCGGGCACCTTCCGCCACCCCGCCGGCGGCGCGACCGCCGAGACCCTCGCGGAGTTCCTGCGCTCGACCAAGGAGACCGAAGAGCTCTTCATGGTCGTCGACGAAGAGCTGAAGATGATGAGCGCCGTCTGCAGCGACGGCGGTCGGATCACCGGGCCGCACCTCAAAGAGATGTCACGGCTCACGCACACCGAGTACATGCTGCGCGGCTCGAGCGACCTCGACCCCCGCGACATCCTGCGCGAGACGATGTTCGCCCCCACCGTGACCGGCTCGCCCATGCAGAACGCGTGCACGGTGATCGCCCGCCACGAGACCGTCCCCCGCGGGTACTACTCCGGTGTCGCGGCGCTGTTCACCCCGAACGGCTCGACCGAGGGCCCCACGCACGACCTCGACGCGCCGATCCTCATCCGCACGGCGTACCTGGTCGACGGGCGACTGCGCGTCCCCGTGGGCGCGACCCTCGTGCGCCACTCCGATCCCGACGGCGAGGTGGGCGAGACCCACGGAAAGGCGGCGGGCGTGCTCGGCGCCATCGGAGCGATCCCGCGGGACGCTCCCGCCGTTCCGGCCGGCGCCGACCCCGACGCTCCGGCCGCGGCCCGCCGGCCGTTGGCCGAAGACCCCGCGATTGCCGAACTGCTGACCTCGCGCAACGACCGTCTCGCACCGTTCTGGATGAACCCGCAGGACCCCGACGGATCGGGCCCCTTCGCAGGCCGTACGGCGCTGGTGGTGGATGCCGAGGACCGCTTCACCACGATGCTCGCGCATCAGCTGCGCCACCTGGGCCTGGACACCCGCATCGTGCCGTGGTCGGAGGCGACGGACGACGAGATCGACGCCGCCGACCTGGTCGTCTCAGGTCCCGGGCCCGGCGACCCGCGCGACGACAGCCCCCGGATGAGCGTGATGCGTCACGTCGTCGGGCGCCGCACCGCGCGTCGCGATCCGCTTCTCGCTGTGTGCCTGAGCCACCAGATCCTGGCCGACTCGCTCGGCATCGAGCTCATGCCGCTCGATCGGCCCCACCAGGGTCTCCAGAAGAGCGTCGACGTCTTCGGCGAGGACGCCTCGATCGGGTTCTACAACACCTTCACCGCGCGGGTGAATCCGGGCGACCGACGGGGGATCTTCTACGGCCCGGGCGCACCCGTCACCGACTTCGAGATCGACGTCGCGGCCGACCCGGTGACCGGCGACGTCTACGCCCTGCGCGGGCCCGGATTCGCGAGCGTGCAGGGTCACCTCGAGTCGATCCTGTCGCGCGACGGCATGCGCACGCTGGAGCGCTTGATCGCCCACGCGCTCTGAGCACGGTGCGGCTCGCCGGAGAGCCGGGAGGGCGCGACCGCGTGCCGGGCTCGGGAGTCCCGGGGCCGTCGGGCGCGACCGCGTGCCCGGCTCCGGAGTCCCGGGGCCGTCGGCCGGTTCCGCCGCGCTGCGACGCCAGGAGACGCCTATCCGATCCGGAGCCCAGGACGCCCCGCCCCGCCCGCCGAGGACGGCACGTCATGCAGAGCACGGCCGACGGGCGAGCCGATCCGCCGCGGCTAGAGCAACTGCACCGGGTTGAAGATGTCCGCGAGGAACAGCACACCGCCGGTCGCGACCAGAAGCACCACGACGACGAACGTCACGGGCACGAGCTTCGTGGCATCCACCGGCCGGGCGACTTTGCCGCGCAGGCGCGCGATCTGCCTCTTGATGCCGTCCCACAGCGCGACCACGACATGGCCGCCGTCGAGCGGGAGCAGCGGGATGAGGTTGAAGACGAAGAGGGCGACGTTCAACCCGCCCAGCAGGGAGATCATCACCTGCACGCGGTCGAGGATCGGCGCGTCCACGGCGGCGATGTCGCCCGCGAGACGGCCCGCCCCCACCACGCTCATGGGGCTGTTCGCGTCGCGGGGCTGGCCGCTGAGGGTGTCGACGGCGACCTCGTAGATGCGGACGGGGAACTGCGACACGATCTGCGCGACCGAGCCGATGTACTGGCCCGTCGCCTGAAGGCTCGTCCCGATCGGCTGGCGGACGAGGGCGCTCTGCGGGCTGATCCCGGCGAAACCGACCGTCTGATACTCGGTCGCACCCGACGCGTCGACGACGGGCCGGCCGTTCGCATCGGTGACGGCCTTGTCGGTGGTCGCGGGGGTGAACTGCACGGTGCGCTGCGCGCCGTCACGGTCGATGACCACCGACAGCTGCTGGCCGGGCGAGCGCTGGATGATCGCCGCGGCCTCGGCGAACGTCGACACCGGCGTGCCGTCGATCGAGACGAACTTGTCCCCGGGCTGAATGCCCGCGGCGGCCGCGGGGGCGACGGGATCGCTGGGGGTGCAGTCGGTGCGGTTCTGGCTCGCGGGGATGACGCACTGCGAGACGGAGGCGACGGTCGTCGTGCCCTGCTGGATGCCGATGCCGCTGAGGGCGATCGCGAAGAGCACGACGGCGAGGACGAGGTTCATCACGGGGCCGCCGAGCATCACGATGATCCGCTTGTAGACGGGCAGTTTGTAGAACACGCGATCGTCGGAGGCGATGAGGGTCTCGGCGTTGGCGTCGCGGGCGTCCTGGATCATCGTCGCGAAGAAGCGCGAGCGCTTGGTGCCGGGCTTGGCGTCGTCGGGAGCCGGCGGGTACATGCCCGCCATCGAGATGAAGCCGCCCAGCGGCAGGGCCTTGAAGCCGTACTCCGTCTCGCCGATCCGCTTGGACCAGAGCGTCGGGCCGAAGCCGATCATGTACTGGCCGACGCGCACGCCGAAGAGCTTGGCGGGCAGCAGATGCCCGACTTCGTGCAGCGCGATCGAGACGGCCAAGCCGAGCACGAGCACGATGACGCCGATGAGGAACGCGATCGCAGTCACCCGCCGACGATACCGTCGGACGCCTTTGAACCGCCCGTGCGGCTGCGATGCGGTGCCTGTGCGACACCGGATGAGAGAATGGTCTCGATGCCCTCCGACGCCTTCTCGAACCTGCCGCCCGTCCTCCGACCGGAGAACCCGCCGCGACGCGACCTCGCCGAACTCGGCCGACGCTACGGCGTGCGCACCGTCGGAGACGTCGACGGCACGACTCTCACCGGCATCACGCTGGCCACCGCCGACCTGCGCGCCGGAGAGGCCTTCGTCGCCATCCGCGGCGTCAACCGGCACGGTGCGGAGTTCGCGCCCACCGCCGCCGCACGCGGTGCGGTCGCCGTCATCACCGACGCCGCGGGCGCCGAGATCGCCGGTCCCGCGGGTCTTCCGATCGTCGTCGTAGACGATCCCCGCGCGCTCCTCGGCGAGCTCTCTGCGTGGGTCTACGGCACCGGTCCCGACGACCAGCTCCCCCAGCTGCTGGCCACCACGGGCACCAACGGCAAGACCAGCGTCTCGCACCTGCTCGAGGGGATCCTCGACCAGCTCGGCGTCGTGACCGGGCTGTCGTCCACCGCCGAGCGGCACATCGCGGGCGAGGTCATCGTCTCGCGCCTGACCACCCCCGAAGCCTCCGAGTTCCACGCCCTCCTCGCGCTCATGCGCGAACGCGGCGTGCAGGCGGTCGCGGTCGAGGTGAGCGCCCAGGCGCTGACCCGTCACCGCGTCGACGGACTGGTGTTCGACGTCGCGGGGTTCACCAACCTCACGCACGACCACCTCGACGACTACGCGGACATGCGCGAGTACTTCGAGGCGAAGCTCCCCCTCTTCCGCCCCGACCGCGCCCGCCGCGGTGTCGTCTGCCTCGATTCGGCGCCCGGCGCCGAGATCGCCGCTCGCGCGGAGATCCCGGTCGTGACCATCGCGACCCCCGCCATCAGCGAAGACGCCGCCGCCGCGGCATCCGCCGATTGGACCGTCGACATCGTCGACGAACGCCAGGAGGGCACCGAGTTCACCCTGAGCGACGGCAAGGGTCGCTCGTTGACCACCGTCGTCCCGGTGATCGGCCGCCACATGGCCGCCAACGCCGGTCTCGCGATCGTCATGCTCCTCGAGGTCGGATACACCTGGGACCACCTCTACAGCACTCTCGACGGCTCGCACATCGAGGCCTCGCTGCCCGGCCGCACGCAGCTCGTCTCGGGGGCCGAGGGCCCCGCGGTCTACGTCGACTTCGGTCACTCCCCCGACGCGTTCGAGAAGACGCTCGCCGCGGTCCGCCGGGTGACCCCGGGCAAGGTCGTCATGGTGTTCGGCGCCGACGGCGACCGCGACGCCACTAAACGCCACGACATGGGCCGCACGGCGGTCGAGGGCAGCGACATCCTCGTCGTCACCGACCACCACCCCCGTCACGAGAACCCCGACACGATCCGCGAGGTCCTCGTCGAGGGGGCGCGTCGAGCGCGACCGGATGCCGAGATCCTCGAGTTCACCCCGCCCGAGCGCGCGATCCTCGAGGCCGTGAAGCTCGTCGGCGAGGGCGACGCGATCCTCTGGGCCGGCCCCGGTCACCAGGACTACCGCGACATCCGCGGGGTGCGCACGCCCTACTCGGCGCGCGAGCTGTCGCGTCGCGCCCTGCGCGCGGCCGGATGGCCCGTGCCCGACCCGCAGTGGCCCGTGCCCTACCCGACCGACAGCACCCCGTCGTCCGACCCCGAGCGCCCGGTGGAGTTCCCGGCCTGAGGCGCGGGTAACGCGGCATCCCGTCCCCCTGGCCCGGCTCAGGGGCCCTCCAGCCGAGGACGGTGAGCCGCAGGGCTTGACCCCCTCGGGGACCTTCCCCTACGAGGGCCGAGCCCGCCGGGGTCAGCGCACGCGCGGGCCCCTTCCACAGGCTCGGGGACCTCTCCCATCACGAGGGGGCTGAGCTCGTCGAACCCGCCGCCCGGCCCGCCTCAGCGCGCGGCGATAAGCGCGTCTGCCGTGCGACGCGCCCAGGCCTCGGCCTCGGCGAGGGACTCGCGGGTGAGCGTCGTGGGCGGCTCGTGGCGATCGACCACGCGTTCGATCAGTTCGACGATCTCGAGGAAACCCAACCGTCCCTCGTGGAACGCGTCGACGGCCTGTTCGTTGGCGGCGTTGAAGACGGCGGGGTAGGTCGCCCCGGCCCGTCCGACCTCTTTCGCGAGGGCCACCGAGCCGAAGGCCTTCTCGTCGAGCGGCTCGAATGTCCACTCCGAGGCGCGGGTCCAGTCGAGCGGGGCGCCGACACCCGAGATCCGGTTCGGCCAGTCGAGCCCCAACGAGATGGGGAGCCGCATGTCGGGCGGCGACGCCTGGGCGATGGTCGAGCCGTCGACGAACTCCACCATGGAGTGCACGATCGACTGCGGGTGGACGGTCACGGCGATGCGGTCGTACGGCACGTCGAAGAGCAGGTGCGCTTCGATCACCTCGAGGCCCTTGTTGACGAGGGTGGCCGAGTTCGTCGTGACGACGCGCCCCATGTCCCACGTCGGGTGAGCGAGGGCTTCGGCGGGGGTGACGTTCTGCAGCTCGTCCCGCGAGCGCCCACGGAAAGGGCCTCCGGATGCCGTGAGCACGAGCCGACGCACCTCGCCGGCGTGACCGGATCGTAGCGCCTGCGCGATCGCCGAGTGCTCGGAGTCGACGGGCACGATCTGCCCCGGCGCGGCGAGGGCGGTGACGAGGTCGCCGCCGACGATCAACGACTCCTTGTTGGCGAGCGCGAGGGTGCGTCCCGTTTCGAGCGCGGCGATCGTGGGGCCGAGTCCGACCGATCCGGTGATGCCGTTGAGCACCACGTCGGCCTCGACGTCGCGGACGAGCTGCTCCGCCTCGACCGCGCCGAGGGCCGTGTGCTCGACGCCGAAGGCCGCGGCCTGGGACTCGACGCCGGCGCGATCGGTGCCGGCGGCGAGTCCGACGACCTCGAATCGGTCGGCGTTGTTCGCGATGACGTCGAGCGCCTGCGTGCCGATCGAACCGGTGGAACCGAGGATGAGGACGCGGCGCATTCCCTCAGCCTACTTAGCCCGCCATGTCGGCGTGCTGGACCCCGAGGATGTCGACGACGAAGAACAGGGTCGAGTTCGCGGGGATGTCGCCCTGGGCCTTGTCGCCGTAGCCCGCGGCGGGCGGGATGACGACGACGACCTGCGAGCCGACCGTCTGCCCCTCGAGCGCCTGGCGGAACCCGTCGACGACCTGGTTGGTCACGAACTGGGCCGGGGCCCCGCGCTGCCAGCTGGAGTCGAAGACCTGACCGCTGTCGTAGAGCGCGCCCGTGTACTGCACGATCACCTGATCGCCCGGGTTCACGACCTCGCCCGCGCCCTGGCGCAGGTTCTCGATGCGGACCTCGGTGGGCGCCGGAGCCGTCGGCTGGGGCAGCATCTGCTTGCCGTCGGCGTTCGTCGTGGTGGTGGGGGCGCCGTTGTCGTCGAACGTCACCGCGGGCATGCCGTCGACGGGAGGGACCTCGGTGCCCTCGGCGCGGGTCGGCAGCTCGGAGAGGGAGTCGGCGACGAGCACGAAGGCGGGCGAGCCCTCGCCGAGCGTGCCGGCGGGGAACGACGAGACGGTGCGCGACCCGAGGGGGGCGCACTCGAGGGCGGCGCCGAAGATCTGCTGCGAAGAGATGAGCGTGTCCATGCCGTTCGGCTCGGTGTCGAGCGTCTGGAGCTGGACGGCGCCGGAGGCGGTGTCGATCAGCGTGAAGTTCGCCTTGAGGACGTCGCCGGCCTTCACCTGCTGGCCCGTGCCCTCGACGAGGGTCGTGCGCTGCAGGGCGGTGGGGTTGTACCCGTCGGGGAGGGTGACGCTGACCTTCGACTGGAAGTCTCCCGACACGACGAGACCGTCGGGGGCCGGGGCGTCGGCGAGCGCGCTCTGGCACTGTCCCGCGTCGGCCGAGCCGCTCGCGTCGGGCGTCGACGCCTCGTCGGGGGAACCGGAGCATCCGGCCAGCAGCAGGGCCGCGGCGGCGACGACGGACAGGGAAGCGATCGGGCGGAAGCGCACGGGTGACCTCTCGAAGCAAGACAGGAAGACCCCATCCTCGCGCATTCGTCTTTGCCGCGGCTGGGAGGCCGGTGCGCGTCCTCGCTCGCGCGCGTTCGTCGTGTACACGCGCGCACCATGCACGCCCGGGCATGCGGCGGCGAGTAGCCTCGACGGGTGAGTTCCGACCTGCCCGCCGAGACCCCCGTGACCGTGCCGGAGCAGATGGGCGCGACCTACCGTCTCGGACGTCTCCTCATCGCCCCCCTGGCGCGTGCCGTGTACCGCCCGCGCATCGAGGGGCGCGAGAACGTCCCGCGCATCGGCCCCGTCATCTTCGCGAGCAACCACCTGTCGTTCATCGATTCCATCGCCATCCCGGTCGCCGCTCCCCGCCCGGTGCACTTCATGGCGAAGTCGGCCTACTTCGAGAAGTGGGCGTCGCGTCAGTTCTTCACGGCGATCGGCGCCATCCCGGTCGAGCGCGGCGCGGGCCAGAAGGCGCTCGAGGCCCTCGACCAACAGCGCGCCCTACTCGAGGACGGCCGCGCCGTCGCGCTCTACCCCGAGGGCACGCGTTCGCTCGACGGTCGCCTGTACAAGGGCCGGACCGGGGTCGCCTTCCTCGCCCTGCAGACCGGAGCTCCGGTCGTGCCGGTGGGTCTCATCGGCACCGACAAGGTCATGCCGGTGGGCGCGAAGATCCCCACGACCAAGGAGCGCATCACGGTGCGTTTCGGCGCCCCCCTCGATCTCTCCCCGCACGGGGCCGCTTCCTCGGGCCGCGCGCGCCGTGGCGCCACCGACGAGATCATGGCCGCGATCCACGCCCTGAGCGAGCAGGAGCTCGCGAACGCCTACAACGAGGCCCCGGCGCAGAACCCGATCGAGCGCATCAAGCAGGTCCTCCCCCACGAGCGGCTCTGAGCGCCCGCGTCTTACCGGCTTTTCCTCCTTGACGGAACGGCGACCTGCGAGCAGGGTCGAAACCGACGGCCCGAACCGTCGTCGCCACAACGAGGAGGCACCGTGAAGAAGTTCGTCAACGACCCCGCCGACGTCTTGGCCGAGGCCCTCCGCGGCATCCAGGTCGCCCATCCGGACGTGCGGGTGGATGCCGAGAACCGGGTCATCCTGCGCGCGGAGCCGACGCGGTCGGGCAAGGTCGCGCTGGTGTCCGGCGGTGGATCGGGGCACGAGCCGATGCACGGCGGTTTCGTCGGGCGGGGCATGCTCGATGCCGCGGCCGCAGGAGAGGTCTTCACCTCCCCCACTCCCGACCAGGTGCTCGCCGCCACGCAGGCGGTCGACTCGGGTGCCGGTGTGCTGCACATCGTGAAGAACTACACCGGAGACGTCCTCAACTTCGAGATGGCGGCGGAGCTCGCCGCGGCCGAGGGCGTGCAGGTGGAATCGGTCGTCGTGGCCGATGACGTCGCCGTGACCGACTCGACCTGGACCGCGGGTCGCCGCGGAACGGGCACCACCGTCATCCTCGAGAAGATCGTCGGCGCCTTCGCCGAAGAAGGGGCCGATCTCGCGGCGGTCGCCGAGCTCGCGCGTCGCGTCTCGGCCGCCGGCCGGTCGATGGGCGTGGCTCTCACGAGCTGCACCGTCCCCGCCGCGGGCCGCCCCACCTTCGAGCTCCCCGACGACGAGATGGAGGTCGGTGTCGGCATCCACGGCGAACCCGGTCGCTCGCGCGTGAAGCTGGCATCCGCTCGAGAGATCGCCAAGCTCATGGTCGACCCGATCGTGCACGATTTCGGCGAGCCCGTGGGACCGGCGATCGTGCTGTTGTCGGGCCTGGGCGGCACCCCGCTGATCGAGCAGTACCTGTTGTACGGAGAGATCGCGCCGCTGCTGGCCGGGGCCGGCGTCGACGTCCAGCGCGTTCTGATCGGCGACTACATCACGAGCCTCGACATGGCCGGGGCGTCGTTGACCGTCGTGAAGGCCGACGACGAGATGCTGCGCCTGTGGGATGCGCCCGTCGTGACCCCGGGCCTGCGGTGGGGCGCATGAGCGGGGCGGTCTCGACCGACGACCTCGTCGCATGGGTCCGCGCGTTCCGCGACGCCGTCCACGCGCACAAGGACGAGTTGACGCGCCTCGACTCCGAGATCGGCGACGCCGACCACGGGTCGAACATGGCGCGCGGTCTCGATGCGGTCGTCGCCAAGCTCGATCCCGCTCCCGCGAGCCCCTCCGATCTGTTCAAGACAGTCGGCATGACCCTCGTCTCATCGGTCGGCGGAGCGAGCGGTCCGCTGTACGGCACGCTCTTCCTGCGCATGGGCCCCGCGCTGGGCACCGAGACGGAGGTGGATGCCGCGACCCTCGGCGCCGCGCTGCGCGCCGGGGTCGAGGGGGTCGTCGCCCGCGGCAAGGCCGAGCTGGGCGACAAGACGATGATCGACGCCCTTTCCCCCGCCCTGGACGCGTGGGACGCCGCGGCCGCCGAGGGCCTGGCTGAAGCCGCTCGCGCCGCCGCCGACGCCGCGGCCCGTGGGCGCGATGCGACCGAGCCGCTGGTCGCGCGCAAGGGCCGGGCGAGCTACCTCGGCGAGCGCAGCGCCGGACACCTCGATCCCGGCGCCACCTCGGCGACCCTGCTGCTCGAAGCCCTGCGCGACACCCTGGCGGGAGCCGCGTGATCGGGATCGTCACCGTCTCGCACTCCCGCGCCCTCGCCGAGGCCGCGGTGCATCTGGCCCTGCAGATGGGCGGGGCGAATCCGCCCGACGTCCGCGTCGCGGCCGGCGGCCCCGACGACGATCTCGGAACGGATGCCGTGGCCATCGCCGCCGCGATCGACGAGGCGGACTCCGGGGACGGCGTCCTCGTCCTGATGGACCTCGGGTCCGCGATCCTCAGCGCCGAGACGGCCCTCGAGTTCGTCGCGGTGCCGGACCGCGTGCGCTTGAGCCCCGCCCCCTTCGTGGAGGGTCTCGTGGCGGCCGTGGTGACCGCCGCGGGCGGAGCGGACCTCGAGACCGTTTCACGGGAGTGCGCCACCGCCGCGGGGGCGAAGGCGCGTCAGCTGGGCGACGACGCCGAAGAGTCGGCATCCATTCCGCAGGCGGCGGAGAAGGCGTCGGAGGATCAGTCGCTGTCGTTCGAGGCCGTCGTGACCAATCCCTCGGGCCTGCACGCGCGTCCGGCCGCGACCTTCGTCAAGGCCGCCTCGCGCCACGATGCCGAGGTGCGCATCGCCGACCTCGAGACCGGATCCGACGAGGTGTCGGGGCGGAGCCTGCTCGCTCTCATGGCTCTGGGCGTGCGGCAGGGTGCGCGCGTCCGCGTGAGCGCCTCGGGTCCCGAGGCGCGAGCAGCGCTCGACGAGCTGCACGCCCTCATCGCCGACGGGTTCGGCGAGAGATGACGGGGGCGACCGAACGCGTCAGCGCGTGACGCTGAGCAGGCGGCGCGCGAGGGACTCCTCGACCACCAGCTCGGTGACGAGATCGGCGGCCAGGGCGCCGCGCAGGCCGTCGAGCTTGGACAGGCTCGACACCACGCAGAAACGACGGGGAATGCGCCGCACGGTGTCGAGGTCCGGCCCGCTCGAGCGGGCGTTGAGCTCGGGGATGTCGCTCGAGCCGTCGGCGCGGTAGAACACGGTGGCGCAGTCGCCGACCACGCCCTCGCGCTCGATGACCGCGCGGTCGCGCTCGTCGAAGTAGTCGCCGCTGTAGACGTGCGAGGGCACGTCGGCGTGCGGGGAGCCGAGCCCGAAGACGAACAGGCCGACGCGCTGCTGGATCTCGAGCACCGAACGCACCGAGCGCTCCCGCCACATCGACTGCTTGGTGAGGGGGTCGTCGAACAGCGCGGGCACCGGGAATTGGTGCACGGACGACGACCAGGCCGCGCCGAACTTCGACAGGATCTCGCCCGCGTACGGGATGCCCGAGGTGCGCACGTTGGCCGCACCGTTCATCTGCACGATGTGGGTGTCGTGGACGTCCTTCTGGGGGACGTGGCGGGCCACGGCCGAGAGGGTCGACCCCCAGGCCACCCCGATCGTCATCGACGACTCGACGCGCTCCGCCAGGATGCGCGCGGCGGTCAACGCCGTGCGCTCGAGCCGCTCGGCCTCGGAGGTGCGCGGGGGCGTGGGCACGACGTGCGCCGTGATGCCGAAGCGATCGGCGATCCGCTGGGCCATCTGCCCTCGGGCGTCGTCGGGCGGGCTGATCGAGATCGTGACGAGGCCGACGTCGCGGGCGTGCTGCAGCAGACGCGACACCGATGAGCGCGAGACCCTCATCTCGTGCGCGATGGCATCCATCGTGAGGTCCTGCATGTAGTAGAGCTGCGCCGCGCGCAGGGCGTCACGGGAGCGCTCCTCGGCCTGCGTCACCACCGTCCGGTTACCTTCATGAACACTATTCTGCACGTTTGTTCAAGGGGCTTGCAACAACGTGCAGACAAGCGCATTGTGATCGTCGTACCAACAACGAAAGGTCGCAGTCGACATGTCGTCCCCCGCTACTCCGCTCCGCGCCGACGTCCAGGCGCTCCGCGACGCCGAGAACCTCGACGTCCTCATCATCGGAGGGGGCATCAACGGCCTTGCCACCCTCCGCGACCTCGCCCTCCAGGGCGTCAGCGTCGCCCTCGTCGAACGTGGCGACTTCGTCTCCGGTGCCTCCTCGGCCTCCAGCCACATGGTGCACGGCGGCATCCGCTACCTCGAGAACGGCGAGTTCCGCCTCGTCAAAGAAGCGGTCACCGAGCGAAATGACCTGCTCAAGACCGCTCCCCACTACGTCAAGCCGCTCGAGACGACGATCCCGATCTACAAGACGTTCTCCGGCATCCTGTCGGCACCCTTCCGTCTTCTCGTGACGCACGGTCGCGGCAAGCCCAATGAGCGCGGCGCGCTGCTCATCAAGGTCGGCCTGATCATGTACGACACCTTCTCGCGCGACGGCGGATCCGTCCCCCGCCACACCTTCCTCGGCAAGAAGAAGTCGCTGTCCGAGCTTCCGAAGCTCAACCCCGACCTCGCCTACACCGCGACCTACTTCGACGCCTCGATGCACGACCCCGAGCGCATCGCCCTCGACGTGCTGCGCGACGGCATCGAGGCCGGCGCGGGCCGCACCCAGGCCGTCAACTACGTCTCGGCCGTCGGCGCCGACGCGAACGGCGTGCGCGTGCGCGACGAGGTGTCGGGCGAGGAGTTCAGCGTCAAGGCGAAGGTCGTCCTCAACACGGCCGGACCCTGGACCGACCTGGCCAACCAGGCGATGGGCCTCGACACGACCTTCATGGGCGGCACCAAGGGCTCGCACATCGTGCTCGACAACCCCGAGCTGCTCGCCGCCACCGGTGGTCGTGAGATCTTCTTCGAGCACTCGGACGGCCGCATCGTCCTCATCTACCCCCTGAAGGACCGCGTCCTGGTCGGCACGACCGACATCGACGCCGATCCCTCGAAGCCGGTCGTGTGCACCGACGACGAGATCGAGTACTTCTTCGACCTCATCGGACACGTCTTCCCCACCATCGGCGTGGACCGCTCGCAGATCGTCTACACGTTCTCGGGTATCCGCCCGCTCCCCCGCCACGACGACACCGCCCCCGGCTTCGTCTCCCGCGACTACCGCATCGTCGAGGACGAGGTCGCGGGCGTCCCCGCCATGAGCCTCGTCGGCGGCAAGTGGACCACCTTCCGCGCCCTCGCCGAGCACCTCAGCATGAAGACCCTGCAGAAGCTGCGTCGCCCCCACCGCGTCAGCACCCAGGGCCTGCCCATCGGCGGCGGAGCCGGCTTCCCCGCCACGCCCGAGCAGCGTCGCCGCTGGATCGCCGCGCGCACGAATGCGCACTCCGCGGAGCTCGTCGAGGCGATGCTGGAGCGCTACGGCACCCGTGCCGACGCGATCCTCGCCGCCCTGCCCGCCGAGCCGACGCCGGTTCCCGACGCGGCCGGGTACTTCCGCGAGGAGCTCGCGTTCATCGCCGAGAACGAGCAGGTCGTGCACCTGATCGACGTGCTGCTGCGCCGCACGCACCTGGCGTTCGTCGGCGGCATGACCGAGCGCACCCTGCAGGAGGTCGCCGAGGCGGTCGCCGAGCCCCTCGGTTGGGACTCCGCGCGCGTCGACGAAGAAGTGGCCCGTACTACTGAGATTCTCCGCTCCGCCCACCGTGTCGACCTGGCACAGGCCGGAGTGGCCCGAATCTGAGAGAACGTGCGGGCGCGCCACCTGTTGCGCGCCCGCACGTGAGCCGTAGGTTCGGAGCACCGAGCCGCACTACCGCCCGAGCCGAAGGTGTCCGGGTGACGAAAGAAAGGTCGATGACGACATGCAAGAAGTGAACCTGGGGCTGTACTTCCTCTCGGAGGTCGTCGGCACCGCGATGCTCATCCTGTTGGGCTGTGGCGTGGTCGCCAACGTGGCCCTCGCCAAGACCAAGGGCAACGCCGGCGGCACCCTGATGGTCAACTGGGGTTGGGGCCTGGCGGTCTTCGCCGGTGTCATCGTCTCCGCGTACTCCGGCGCTCAGCTGAACCCCGCCGTCTCGATCGGCCTCCTGGTCGCCGGCAAGATCGCCTTCGTCCAGTTCCTCGTGGCCGTGGCCGCGCAGATGGTCGGTGCCATCATCGGCGCCGTCCTCGCCTGGGCGTCGTACAAGCAGCACTTCGACGACGAGCCCGACCCCGCCGCCAAGCTCGGCGTGTTCTCGACCGGTCCCGCGATCCGGTCGTACGGCTTCAACTTCCTCACCGAGGTCATCGCCACCTTCGTCCTGGTGTTCGTGATCTTCGGCTTCGGTGACTACGGCGTAGCCGACATCGGCGTCCCCGGCGGCATCGGCGGCCTCGCGGCCGTCCCCGTGGCGCTGCTCGTGGTCGGTATCGGCGCCTCCCTCGGCGGCCCCACCGGCTACGCGATCAACCCGGCCCGTGACCTCGGCCCCCGCATCGCCCACGCGATCCTCCCCATCAAGGGCAAGGGTTCGAGCGACTGGGGCTACGCCTGGGTTCCGGTCGCCGGTCCCCTCGTCGGTGGTCTGCTCGCGGGTCTGCTGGCCCCCGTGCTCCTCGGCCTCGGCAAGTAACACCTCCGCGGGGGCGTCGCCCGGCGCTCCCGCCCACCTTCTCCACCTCTTCACCCGTTCACTGAATTCAGACAAAGGAGTCCATCCATGGCCGACTACGTCCTCGCCATCGACCAGGGCACGACCTCGACGCGCGCGATGATCTTCGACAAGTCCGGGAGCGTCGTCTCCGTCGGACAGAAGGAGCACGAGCAGATCTTCCCGCGCGCGGGATGGGTCGAGCACGACCCCGCCGAGATCTGGCGCAACACCCAGGAGGTGATCGGCCTGGCCCTCAGCCGCGCCGACATCACCCGCCACGACATCGCCGCCGTCGGCATCACCAACCAGCGCGAGACCGCGGTGGTCTGGGACAAGAACACCGGCAAGCCCGTCTACAACGCCATCGTCTGGCAGGACACGCGGACGCAGTCCATCGTCGACCGTCTCGCCGACGGCGACCCCGAGCGCTACAAGAGCATCGTCGGTCTGCCGCTGGCGACCTACTTCTCGGGCACCAAGATCGTCTGGATCCTCGAGAACGTCGACGGAGCCCGCGAGAAGGCCGAAGCCGGAGACCTGCTCTTCGGCACGACCGACACCTGGGTGCTGTGGAACCTGACCGGCGGCATCGACGGCGGCGTGCACGCGACCGACGTCACCAACGCCAGCCGCACGCTGTTCATGGACCTCGAGACGCTGTCGTGGCGCGAGGACATCCTCGCCGACTTCGGCGTGCCGGCCTCGATGCTCCCCGAGATCCGCTCCTCCTCCGAGGTCTACGGCACCGTCGAGTCCTCGTCGCTGCTGCGCGAGACGCCGATCGCCGGCATCCTGGGCGACCAGCAGGCCGCGACCTTCGGCCAGGCGGCCTTCGACCCGGGTGAGAGCAAGAACACCTACGGCACGGGCAACTTCCTCATCTTCCAGACGGGCGAAGAGATCGTCCACTCGAAGAACGGTCTGCTCACGACGCTGGGCTACAAGCTCGGCGACCAGCCCGCCCGCTACGCGCTCGAGGGATCGATCGCCGTCACCGGCTCGCTCATCCAGTGGCTGCGCGATCAGCTCGGCATCATCTCCTCGGCCCCCGAGGTCGAGAAGCTGGCCGAGAGCGTGGACGACAACGGCGGCGTGTACTTCGTCCCGGCGTTCTCGGGCCTGTTCGCGCCCTACTGGCGTCCCGACGCCCGCGGCGCGATCGTCGGCATGACGCGCTACGTCAACCGCGGCCACATCGCCCGTGCCGCCCTCGAGGCGACCGCCTTCCAGTCGCGCGAGGTGCTCGACGCCGTCAACGCCGACTCCGGCGTCGACCTGGCCGAGCTCAAGGTCGACGGCGGCATGACCGCCAACGACGCTCTCATGCAGTTCCAGGCGGACATCCTCGGCGTACCCGTGGTGCGCCCGGTCGTCGCCGAGACCACCGCCCTGGGTGCCGCGTACGCCGCGGGCCTCGCGGTCGGCTTCTGGGACAACCTCGACGACCTGCGCGCCAACTGGCAGGAAGACAAGCGCTGGGAGCCCAACATGGACGACGGCGAGCGCGAGCGCGAGCTGCGCCTGTGGAAGAAGGCCGTCACCAAGTCGATGGACTGGATCGACGACGACGTGCGCTGATCCCGCTCCTCACGAACGCACCCCCGTCGGCCTCGCGCCGGCGGGGGTGCGTCGTTCGCGGGGCGCGTCGTTCGCGGGACACCGGGTTCCCGGCATCCGGATGCCGAAAACTCACCGCTGCGGCTTGGGGTACGCCGCCCGGACGGCGTCGGACTGAAGGTAGTCCGAGACGCCGATGAGGAGGATCGCGAAGAGGATCTGCTCGGTGACCACCCAGAACGGGTAGAGCCCCGGGATCGCCGCGAGCACGAGCGCGATGACCGGGAAGATCCGGCTGAACAGCTGAAGGCGGCGGAACGCCCAGTACCACCCCGCGCGGGCGCGCCAGAGGAAGTAGAACAGGGTCGTCGTGATCGCCAGCACCACGAGACAGCGCATCCAGACCGCGAAGCCGACGTCGTCGCCGTTCGCGGTCATCACCAGGGCGATGACGACCGTGGCCACGCCGAGGACGAAACCGGCCGCAAGCAAGAGGGTGATCGCACGGAACGCCCGGCGGACCTTCGGATCGGCGGAGACGGGAACGCGATGATCGGCCTGGCGGCCTCCGGCGATCCGGTCGAGACGGCGCAGGGCGGGTTCGAGCGGCATGCGCTCACTGTACGACGCCGCCGCATGCTCCCCGTACGCGCGACGCGGCGCGCTCAGTCCGCGGTCACCTCGGGCTCGTGCCGAACCGGGAAGTTGACCGAGTTGGCGATGAAGCACCACTCGCGCGCCGGGCGGTGGGCCGCGCGCGCCGCCTCGATCATCGACTCGTCCGCCACGCGGACGCGCGGGCGCAGCACGACCTCGGTGAACGCTCCCCCGCCGTTGCCGTCCTCCTGCAGGGTGCCCGAGGCGTCGTCCTCGTAACCGGTGACCACGACGCCCACCTTCACGCACGCGTAGAGGTACGACAGCAGGTGGCACTCGCTCAACGCCGCGATCAGCAGTTCTTCGGGGTTCCACTTGGCGGGGTCGCCGCGGAAGGGCTTGTCGGCGGATGCCGCGATGGCGGGCTTTCCGTCGACCTCGAGGGTCACGGCCCGCTCGTAGTCGCGATAGCCGCTCGTTCCCGTGCCGAGGTCGCCGGTCCAGGTCGAGCGCAGGCGGTAGTGGTGCTCTCCGTTCATGTCACCCAGTCTGCCCGTCGCCGGACCGGAGGGCGCCGGAAATCTCGAGGACGACGACGCAGGACGCTCCCCGAACGACGAGGGCCCCCGTCCGGACGAACCGGACGGGGGCCCTGCGGCCGTGCTCAGGCGTGTCGGCGCCGGCGGCGAAGCACCAGTCCGAGGCCCGCGAGCAACAGAGCGGCACCCGACAGCGCGGCCAGCGCGCCCGAGGCGACGCCGGTGGCGGCGAGGTCGCCGCGACGCGCGTTGCCGAGCTGGGAGCCCGCATTCGACGTGGCGACACCCCCGGTCGCGGAGCCGCCGGCGCCGTCACCCGGATCGACCGCCGCGACGGGAGGGGCGACCGTGACGCGCGCCCAGCCCAGCAGCTCGCCGGTCGCCGTGTAGACGGCGAGACGGTGCTCGCCCGGAGCGACGCTCGCCGGGACGACGAGCGAGATCGACCGGTTCGCGACGGTCGCGGTGCCCAGACCCGTGGGCTGCGAGAAGAGGAACCCGTAAAGCGCCTTCCCGTCGAGACCCGCGGGCACGTTCACCGAGACCGTGTCGCCGGCTCGGAAGGTGCTCGGCGTCACCGTGATGGCGCCGTCCTTGCCGGCAGCCAACTGCTCGCCATCCGGAGACCAGGCGGCATCCACTCCCATGGTGACCGTCATCTCGAGCGCCGAGCCAGCCCGGGTCCCGATGGACTGGGCGAAGCTCACCGCGTGCGCTCCGACGCCGGCGATCGGCGTCTTCAGCGCGAGACGCCAGGTGCCGTCGGCTCCCACGGCGGCACGGCCGGCGTCCGCCCCGTCGACCCGCACCGTCACCTGCGCCCCCGCGACCCCGCGTCCCTCGAGCGCCGAAACCGTCGCGTTCGAGGCCTGCACGCCCGACAGCGGCGTGGTCACGGCGAAGGCCGCGGCGGTGGCGTCGAGGTCGGCACGCCGGAAGAGGAACTGCTCGCGCTGCAGAGCGTGGTCGACGATGCGGGTCTCGCCCACGCAGCCGTACCAGCCGTGCTCGGGCTCGGTGTTCCACAGCGAGGCGCCGATCACCCACGGCATCAGGTCTGCGGCCATCATCCCGCCGACGCCCGAGGCGTTGCGCAGCACCGGCACGCCGTCGACGTACATGATCACGGTTCCCGCGGCTGGGTCGTTCACGATCGCGACGTGGTGCCAGCTGCCCGGCATGATCTCGCCCGACCAGAGCGTGTACGAGTTCTTCGAGACCGTGTCGGCCGCCGAGAACTGATATTCGCGCAGGTTCGAGATGCCCAGCCAGGCCGCACCGGCCCCCTCGTCGGAGGTGTCGTTGATCCCGATCCAGTTGCGCGCGCCGCCCCGACTGATCGCGGCGCCCCATCGGTTCGCGGCCTCGGTCCAGTTCGCATCCATCTGCAGGAAGGTCTCGAGGGTGTACCCCGACTCCGCGCTGAGGTGCGCCGAGGTCGCCTGCGCACCGTACTCGGTCGTGAGGAACGCGAGGTTGTCGGGTCCCGTGCTGTTGCGGTGCACGTCGCTGAAGCACACCGCGCCCGGGTCCGCCGAGTAGAAAGGAACGTTCTTGTGGGTCACCGCGACGTCGTCGAGTTCGTCGGGGGCGTCGGTCTGGTCCAGTGGCAGGCGGTACATCGGGCTGGACCCTGCGATGTCGGGCACGACGGTGTTCTCGTCGAGGACGCCCTCCTTGACGTCGCCGAACCGCCAGTGCGCCACCGTTCCGGGTACCGCGAAGTAGTCCGACGCGTCACCGGCGGCGACGAGCTTCTCGCCGGTCGACGACCCGGTCCACCCCTGCGACACGATGGCCTTCGCGGCGGCGGTGAGGTCGGGACCGTCCGCCTGGGCCGCCGAGGGCGCACCCCATCCGAAACGGGATCCGAAGTCCATCGCGAGCGAGAACTGCTGCCATGTCCCGGTGAGCACGGGGGCGTCGGTCGACGTCCGCGAGTTGGCGTGCTTCTTGCCGACCCAGGGCGAGATCGTCGAGACGTCGATGCTCCCACCCGACAGGTCGAACTCGAACAGCGTCATGATGCCGTTGCCGCCGTCGGCCGCCATCTGATAGTCCGTCAGCACCTCGTGGACGGGATGCCCGAAGTCGTTCGTGAGCGTGCGCATGGTGGCGCCGTGGAAGTGCCCGTTGAGCGTCAGGACGATCTGATCGTTCTTGCGGATGAGCTTTTCCCACAGCAGGTCGCCGTACCACCAGCTCGTCGGTGACACCTGGTCCTGGTCGACGCCGATGATCGCGTGCGATGACAGGATCACGGGCACGCCCTTGTTCGCGTCGAGGATCCCCTGCGCCCAGGCGAAGGTGTCGTCGGAGGCGTTCCAGCCGAGCGACAGCACGACCCAGTCATGCCCCTCGGCCGAGAAACGGTACGCCGAGGAGTACCCGTTCTGGAACGTGCCGAGCAGGGTCGAACCGCCCTGGCGCTGCAGCGTGGATGCCCCGAAGGCGGCGAGGTAGTTCGAGGCGTTGCCCTCCGACGAGCGGGCGCCCTGGTCGGCCACGTCGTGGTTGCCGGGGATCACCGAGTAGGGCACTTTGCCGTCCTCGAGGATCTTCATCGCCTTGCTCGCGGCGCTCCACTGATCGCTCTTGCCCTGCTGATCGACGACGTCGCCGAGCTGCATGGTGAACGGGATGTTGAGCGCCTTCTTGTTGTCGACGACCCACTGGGTCTGGACCTCGAAGGGGTTCGTCCCGTACTGCGGGACGAACTGCGAGGCGCTGTACCGCGAGTAGAACTGCGTGTCGGGCAGCACCGGCAGCAAGAAGCTCGAGCGTCCCGTCGCGGAGGAGGTTCCGGATGCCGCGGACCCGGTCGCCGCGGAGCCGGTGGTCCCCGTGGTGCTCGTCGTCGAGGCGGTCGTGGGCGCGCTCGAGACCGTGTCGGAGGGATTCGTGCCCGAGGTGGTGCCGGTGGACGTGCCCGAGGCGGCGACGGCGATCGACGCGCCGCCGAAGGCGAGGCTCGAGACGGCGAGCGCGCCGACGACCAGTCCGGCCGAGAGGCCGCGTACCGAGCGGCGTAGACGAGGGAACATATCTCTTCTCATGTCAGGGTGGTCGATCAGGAGGCGGGGGTGAGCTGGGGCCCGAAGCCCTCGATCTCGGACAGGGTCATCCAGGTGGACGAGGTCTTGTTCTTCACCAGCACGCGAAGACCCGTGGCCAGGACGGGACGCGAGGCGGTGACCTCGAGACGCAGGTCGGCCGAGGTGTTGGCGGCGGGCCAGGCGGTGGCGGAGGGAAGGTTCGCCCACCCGCCGCGTGTGGTGCGGTACTGCACGGTCACCGAGCCGATGTTCTGCTTGCCGCCGATGTCGTACACGTTCACGCTCGAGATCTGCCGCGGCTGGTCGAGGTAGAAGGTCACGCGGTTGGGGTTCACGCGGTTCGCCGCGCCCCCCGAGCGCCAGTCGGCGAAGCCGGTGGCGGTGCGGTTCCCGTCGGTGAGGGCGAAGGTCGTGGAGTCCTTGAACGACCAGTCGGGGTGCACACCCGACTGCCGGAGCACGTTCATCTGCTGCGCGGCCGAGACCGTGACCACGAGCGTGGCTGAGAATCCGAGCCCCGAGACCGCCGGGACCTTCACCGTTCCGGGCGTCGAGAACGCGGCATCCGTCACACCCGCGAAGTCCCAGCGCACGGGAGCGGTCAGGGTCTGCCCGGTGTCGCCGATACGACGCTGCACCGTGGCCGGGGCCCGCATGGCGACCTCGGCGACGGTGGCGCCCGCGTAGGTGGTGAGCGCGGAGTCCGCGGCGTCCGAGAGGGCGCCGACGGCGACGGATGCCGTGAGAGCCACGTCTTCACCGAAGAAGCCCTTCGCCGTTCCGGTCACCGAGACCGCTCCGGGCGTCAGCCAGGTCGTCGCGGCCGGCAGCGCCCAGGTGATGGGCGACAGCGTCACCGTGCGGCCCCAGCCGTAGCGGCCGCTGAGTGAGCTCGGCAGGGTCGGGAGCACACCCGGCGTGGTGACGAGCGAGGGAGAGGTCACGGTCGGGGTGAGAGCATGCACGCGCCACTGCTGCACCGCGGCGGAAGCGTTGAGAGTGTAGGTCTGCACCTCGGAGCCGTCGGCCGTCTTCCAGTTGTAGAGGTCGAGAGCCGATTCCCTGCCCTCGCGCTCGCGCTGCACGTTGACGAGGTTCACGGCCCCGTTGCCCGCGTCGCGCAGCTCCCACTGGGCGTAGGGGTCGGTCGCGGCGTCGGCGACATCGGCCGTCTGCAGGTAGCGGAAAGCGTCCTGGTCGTTGCGCGAGCGGGTGAGGACGCGGTCCTTCTGATCGGCGATGAGGAATGTGCGCGCCGAACCGACGACCGGGTACAGGCGAAGCGCCTGGGCGGACAGCGTCCGAGGGTCGGCTTGCGCCATCGACGAGATCGATGCCACCGCCGGAGTGGTCGAGCCGGGCGCGCTCGAGACCTGAGCGTCCCCCGCCCCGATCTGGAGCACCTTGCCGCTCGCGTGAACACTTTCGACGAGTACGAGCTGCGCGGCGCCGACGGCCGACGCGGAAACGGGCGTTTCGGTGGCGGCGAGGGCGGGAGGGGCGGATGCCAACAGGCTCGCGGCGGCCACGAGGGTCGCGGCCGCGCGGAGCAGTCGCGATCGGGTGGGGGTCATGAGAGGCGGGTCCTTCCGGGTGCGAGCGCTCCCCCGACGCGCGCACGTCGGCGCGAGGAGCAACGGGCACCCGCCGGGGTGGCGGGACGCGTGGCTGAGGGGGCTGTGGGGAGCGGCCCGCGAGAGCGGGCGACCCGACTGTAGGGAGCGCCCCCGCCGGACGCGGGTCCGGGAGCGGTCGCTCCGGTGAACGACGCCCGTCCTCTTCGGTGCCCGGTGCGGGACGGCAGCCGATGACCCCTTTCCGTGTCCGTCGGCCGCGTCGGTGACCGGATCGGGAGCGGGCCCCCGCGATACGATGGACGGATGCCCGCTACGCCCCCCGCCTCCGTCGAACTCGCTGTCGTCGACCGCAACGATTTCGTCGAATCCCGCCACTACGGCGTCGCCGTTGTCCTCGCCCCCGACGGGTCCGAGAAGCTGACCCTCGGCGATGCGAGCGCGCTCTTCCTCCCCCGCTCGAGCATGAAGCCCCTGCAGGCGCTGGCGTGTCTCTCGGCGGGCGCCGAGCTCGCCGACGAGCGTCTCGCGATCTCGATGGCGAGCCACGCGGGCACCGAGCGCCACGCCGAGGTGGCTCGCGGCATCCTGCAGTCCGCCGGCCTCACCGAAGATGACCTCGGGTGCCCGGCGGCCTGGCCCACTGACACCGCGTCACGCGACGAGATGGTGCGTGATCACGCCGCGCCCTCGCCGCTGCGCATGAACTGCTCGGGCAAGCACGCCGCGATGCTGCTGACCTGCGTGGCGAACGGCTGGAGCACGGGCGACTACCTCGATCCGCAGCACCCGCTGCAGGCGCACATCCGCGAGGTCATCGAACGTCTTGTGGGTGAGCGCATGACCACGACGGCGATCGACGGCTGCGGAGCCCCCGTCTACGCCATGAGCCTCGTCGGTCTCGCGCGGGCCATCCAGCGCATCGCGACGTCGTCGGAGCGCTCCCCTTTCGCTCTGCACCGCAGCGCCGGAACCCTCGTGCGCGCCGTGCGCGAGCACCCGTGGACCATCGACGGCCCCGGCCGGCCCGACACGATCGTCATCGAACGCCTCGGGGTCTTCTCGAAGATGGGCGCCGAGGGCGTGCAGGTCATGACCGCCCCCGACGGCACCACGGTCGCCCTCAAGATGCTCGACGGCTCGAATCGCGCCGGACATGTCGTCGCGCTGCGCCTGCTCGAGAGGGTCGGGGCTCTCACCGCCGCGGCGGTCGACGACACCGTGGCGCAGCTCTCGCTGTCGATCCTGGGCGGCGGTCGCGAGGTCGGTTCGATCCGCTCCGCGGTCTGACTCCGACGCCCCGCCCCTCCACGGTGCGGCGGCCGCTCAAATGCCCCCGTCGACCGAGCGCGGGTGGGCGATCGGCTCGTCCGGGACGAGCACCTCGGTCTCGCGGTTGAGGCTCTCGCCGCGGAAGAACGGCTTCGATCCCGGGAACAGGTACCAGAGCACCATCAGCACGATCCCGATCGCCAGCGCCCCGATACCGACGACGAAGGTGCCGCCGATGCCGAGGAGCACGGTGTTGCCGTACTCGGGGTCGTACATGTCGACGGCCGACTGCACGAAGGCGTACGTCAGTATGAGGGCTCCCAGCAGGGGCAGGATGCCGCGGTAGACGAGGTTCTTCGTCGACGAGAACAGCTCGCGTCGGTAGAACCACACGCAGGCGTACCCCGTCATCGCGTAGTAGAAAGCGATCGCGAGCCCGAGCGACAGGATCGAGTCCTGCAGGATGTTGTCGCTGATGATCGTCATGCCGACGTAGTAGACGCTCGCGACGACGCCCATCACCAGCGTCGAGAACGACGGCGTGCGGAAGCGCGGGTGCACCGTCTGGAAGCGGTGCGGCAGCGCCTTGTAGGCGGCCATCGCGAGCGTTCCCCGCGCGGTCGGGAGGATCGTGGTCTGCGTCGACGACACCGCCGAGATGAGCACGGCGACGATCAGGACCCACCCGAACGGACCGAACAGGTCGTCCTTGAGCGCGAGGAACACGTCGTCGGCGTTGGCGGGGTTGGCCAGCCCCGCTCCGTCCTCGCCGACGCCGGCGTACATCATCGCCGCCACCGTGACCGTGACGTAGGTGCCGAGCAGGATGACGGTGGTCAGGAGCGCGGCGCGCCCCGGGATGCGCTTCGGGTCCTTGGTCTCTTCGTTGAGCGCCAGGCAGGTGTCCCACCCCCAGTAGATGAACAGCGCGAGCAGGACGGCCTCGGTGAACCCGCTCCAATCCGTGAACCCGAACGGGTTGAACCACGCAAGATCGAAGGGGGTGGGATTCGGCGCCGTCCCGTCGAAGAACTTCCACAGCGCCAGCACCACGAAGAGAACCAGCACGATGTACTGCACCGCGAGCAGAATGTTCTGGATCCGCTCGCCGATCTCGACCCCGCGGTAGCTCACGTAGGTCATCGCGGCGACGAAGGCCACGCCCGTTGCGGTGACGAGCGGCACGTTCTCGGCGAGGGAACCGTCTCCGATCAGCGACCACAGGTAGATGCCGGCGATCTGCGACAGGTTGGCGAGCACCACCATCCCCGCGACGGCGACACCCCAACCTCCCATCCACCCGACCCAGGGGCCGAACGCCTTCGTCCCCCACGTGAACGTGGTGCCGCAGTCGGGCACCTCGTTGTTCAACTCGCGGTAGGCGAAGGCGATGAACAGCATCGGGATGAAGGCCAGCACGAACGCGATGGGCGCCGACGCCCCGACCGCGAGGACGACGAAGCCGAGCGTCGCGACGAGGGAATACACCGGTGCGGTGGATGCGAGACCGATCACGGTCGAGCCCCACAGGCCCAGGGTTCCAGTGGCCAGGCCTTTGCCGGCCGTCCGTTCGGGTGCGGAGGTCATATGCCGAACGTAGAATCCGCGGTCTCCGCGGTCAAGATGATTTTCAGGCGGAGCGGCGGGCGACGTCGAGGACGACGATCGAGATGTTGTCGCGTCCGCCGTTCTCGAGGGCGGCGGCCATCATGGCCTCGACGGCTGCAGCCGGGTCCGTGTTCGCCTCGAGGAAATGACGGATGCCGAAATCCGTGAGCTCTTTGGTGAGACCGTCGGAGCAGATCACGAAGCGATCGCCGTCGAGCACGTCGAGGCGGAGGTAGTCGGGCTTGACGCTGTCGCTCGGTCCCACGGCGCGGGTGATCACGTTTCCGTAGGGGTGGTTCTCAGCTTCTTCAGGGCTCAGACGCCCGGCGGCGATGAGCTCTTGCACCACGGAGTGATCGGTCGTCACCTGGACGATCTCGCCGTCGCGCAGAAGATACACGCGCGAGTCGCCGATGTTCAGCGTCACCCAGTGCGGTTCTTCGGTGTGGGTCTCGAGGTACACGCCGGTGAGGGTGGTTCCGGTGCCCTCGTCGGTGGTCTCGGGGTGGGCCACGATGTCTTTGACCGCGCGCGAGAGCGCCTTCTCGATGTTCTTCGTCGAGACCGGGCCCGTCGCGACCACGGCACGGAGCCGCTCGACGGTGCTCGCGCTCGCGATCTCTCCGCCGAGATGCCCGCCCATGCCGTCGGCGACGACGAACAGCGGGAAGTCGGCGAGGACGGCGTCCTGGTTCACCTCGCGGCGGCGTCCGACCTCGGTGCTGGCCGCCCACGACAGCTCGAGAACGGTGTCACCGAGCGGGACGGTGCGCGTGTGGGTGGTCACCTCGGGCACGAACGATCCTCCGGTTGGCCGACGACTGCGCCGGCGGAAACGCACGGCCCTGTCATCTTAGTCGACGCTCGGGCACGATCCGAGGACGCGCCGCACCGACACATCCCAGCGGTGGCATTCATCCCGCGGCCGGATCGGCGGGCAGAGGAAGGATGCCGTCGATCTCGGCGAGATCCTCGGCGCTCGGCGTCCAGGCGGTGGCGGCTGCGGCATTGGCGCGCACCTGCTCTGCGCTCGTCGCACCCGCGATGACGCTCGCGACCAGGGGGTTGGCGAGGAACCAGGCGAAGGTCGCCTCGAGCATCGTGATCCCGCGTGCATCGCAGAAGGCCTGGTAGCGCTCGAGCGCGTCCCAGGGGGCGTCACGCCACAGGTGGGGTCGCTGACGCATGATTCGGCTCCCCTCAGGGCCCCCGTCCCGCGTGAACTTGCCGGTCAGCAGGCCGTTGTGCAGGGGGAAGAAGGGCAGGAACCCGAGGCCGTAACGAGCGGCGGCCGGCAGCACCTCCCGCTCGGCGGCGCGGGCCAGCAGGCTGTACTGATTCTGGGCCGAGACGAACCGCACGCCGTCGGCGGCATGCTCGGCCTCGGCGATCCGCCACCCTGAGAAGTTCGAATGCCCGATATAGCGCACCTTGCCCTCGCGGACGAGGTCGGCGAGGGCGTCGAGGGTTTCCTCGATCGGCGTCGACGGGTCGGGCGTGTGCAGCTGGTACAGGTCGATCCAGTCGGTGCGCAGGCGTCGGAGCGAGTCTTCGACGGCACGACGCACGTGCGCGCGGGATCCCTTGGACCCCCCGGTCACCGCGGGGGCGAAGTCGGCGTGCCCGAACTTCGTGGCCAGCACGACCTGATCGCGGCGCCCCTCGAGCGCCTCCCCCATCAGCGTCTCGGACAAACCGAACTCGTGACCGTACATGTCGGCGGTGTCGAGGAAAGTCACGCCCGCATCGATCGCCGCATCGAGCACCGCGCGCGTTCCGTCGAGTGTCTCGGTGGCGGTTCCCGCTCGTCCGAAGTTGTTGCAGCCCAGGCCCACCGCGGAGACGCGGAGTCCGGAGCGACCGACGGCACGAAGAGGAAGAACGGAGGACGTCATCTCTCCACGCTATCGCCGAGGACGACGAAGGGCTCCCCGTCGACACGGGGAGCCCTTCGCGGAGGTCAGACCTGGGGGCCGGCCGGCGGAGCCGGGGGCGGCGGCGTCGTTCCCGGAGCGGGCGGGGGCGGCGTCGTTCCCGCTGCGGGCGGAGTCTGCGGCGGGCTGTACGGCTGCGCCGGCGGTGCACCGTATCCGGGACCGGCGTATCCTCCGCCGTTGCCGGCGACCGGCTGGCTGGGCTGAACGGGGATCCCGTTCCAGACCGTCTTGTCGGCCAGGAACGAGTTCGCCCACGGCGCGGGCGGGATCGCGGGGTTCCAGCGGTTGTTGCTGAATGCAATGATCGCGAGCCAGATGAGCGCACCGACGCCCGGGATCAGCCAGAGAAGAAGCAGCGGCCAGTCCTTACCGAGCTTGAGGCCGATACGGTACGAGTACATCACCGCGACGGCGAGGATGACCAGGCTGAACACCGGTCCGATGACGGGGATGTTCGACAGGACGCTCGAGGCGACGATGGCGATCAGCACGACCCACGGCGACACGTCACCGAGCTTGGCCGCGATCAGTCCGTTGTAAACCGGAACCCAGGCGCGCCACTTGCCCTGCACACCGGCCTTCTCGAAGATCTTCATGTAGAGGAACGACGAGATCACGTACGCCGCGAGGGCGAGGATGAGGAAGATCGGGATCAGGACGAGCAAGATGGCGAGAGCAGCGGCGCTGCCCCCGTCGTCGTAATAGTAGGAGTCACTCATGCGAGTTCCTTTCCAAGCGAGTGCGCGGGAAGCATCCACGCACCCCCCGCGCCTCACATGCTAGCGAAGCTGAGACTTTCCTGACAGGGGCACGCCCATGTCATACAATGAGCGTCACCTCGCCGGCCTCCCCCGGGCGGACCACCCACCCCGCGTCGGACGCCCAGCTCACGAACTCGTCGAGCGAGGCGATGCGGACGCCCCGGGACGCGAGGGATCGCACCAGCTCACCCTTCGCATGCTTGTTGAAGTGGTTGAGTGCGCGAGTCCGACCACCCGAGTCCTCGCTCATGACCCGCACGTAGGCCGAGGGGACACCCTCCGGCAGCGGCCCGAGAGCCGCGTACGCCTCCGAGCGCAGGTCGAGGACGAAGTCGGGTCGGCGCTGCGCCCACGCCTGTCGAACGGCATCCGCCCAGATCCGCCGCAGAGCCGGGGCGCCGGGCAGCGACGTCCCCGCTGCCAGGCGATACGGCGGGATGCCGTCGAGGGCACCGACCGGCCCGAACGGCGCCGACTGGATGAGGACGTGCTCGCCGAGCCATGAACGGGATGCCGCATCGAGGGACGCGGCATCCAGGGCATCGAACAAGACCCCGGTGTAGCGATCGATCGCCGGCATGGTGGGCGCCGTGCGCACCGCGGCGTTGTCGGCGATCTCGTGCCGACGCTTCGCACTGATCTTCAGCACGCGCGCGGCCTCGTCCTCGTCGGAGGACAGCGCGACCAGCGCGGCGACGACCGTTTCGCGCGCGTCCCGGAGAGAAGGGAGCGCGAGGGACGGCAGATCGAGCATCGGACCGTCGCCGCCGGGGCGCTTGGTCTCGGACGGAGGGAGCAGGACGAGCATGGGACCCTTCGGGAAAACAGCGACGCGCGCCGCCCGGAGAACCGGGCGACGCGCGTCAGCGATGAAGCGGCGTCAGGAGACGAGAGCGGCGTTTCCGGCGACGATGGTGAGTTCGTCGTCGGCCATCGACAGGAAGCCGTCCTCGGCGTTGGCCAGGATCTTCGTGCCGTCGGTGCGGGTGATGCGCACCTCGCCCTGGGCGAGGATCGCGAGCACCGGCTCATGCCCCTGCATGAAGCCGATCTCACCCTCGACGGTCTTGGCGACGACGAGCGTCGCCTCCCCCGTCCACACCTCGGCGTCTGCCGACACCAGGCTCACGCGCAACGACATGTCAGCCGTTCTCCTTCTGGATCTGCGCCCACTTGGCCTCGACGTCGGAGATGCCACCGACGTTGAAGAACGCCTGCTCGGCGACGTGGTCGAAGTCACCCTTGACGATCGCGTCGAACGACTCGATGGTCTCCTTGATCGGGACCGTGGAGCCCTCGACACCGGTGAACTTCTTGGCCATGTAGGTGTTCTGCGAGAGGAACTGCTGGATGCGGCGCGCACGCGACACGACGATCTTGTCTTCCTCGGAGAGCTCGTCGACACCGAGGATGGCGATGATCTCCTGCAGTTCCTTGTTCTTCTGAAGGATCTGCTTCACGTTGGTGGCGACGCGGTAGTGGTCGGCACCGATGTAGCGCGGGTCGAGGATGCGGCTCGTCGAGGTCAGCGGGTCGATGGCCGGGTACAGACCCTTCGACGCGATCTCACGCGAGAGCTCGGTGGTGGCGTCGAGGTGCGCGAACGTGGTCGCGGGAGCCGGGTCGGTGTAGTCGTCGGCGGGGACGTAGATTGCCTGCAGCGAGGTGATCGAGTGACCGCGAGTCGACGTGATGCGCTCCTGGAGCACACCCATCTCGTCGGCGAGGTTCGGCTGGTATCCCACGGCGGAGGGCATGCGGCCGAGCAGCGTCGAGACCTCGGAACCGGCCTGCGTGAAGCGGAAGATGTTGTCGATGAACAACAGCACGTCCTGCTTCTGCACGTCGCGGAAGTACTCCGCCATCGTCAGGGCCGAGAGGGCGACGCGCAGACGCGTTCCCGGCGGCTCGTCCATCTGGCCGAACACGAGGGCGGTCTTGTCGAAGACACCCGCCTCTTCCATCTCGGCGATGAGGTCGTTGCCCTCACGGGTGCGCTCACCGACACCGGCGAACACCGACACACCACCGTGGTCCTGCGCGACGCGCTGGATCATCTCCTGGATGAGGACGGTCTTGCCGACACCGGCGCCACCGAACAGACCGATCTTTCCACCCTGCACGTAGGGGGTCAGGAGGTCGATCGACTTGATGCCGGTCTCGAACATCTCGGTCTTCGACTCGAGCTGGTCGAAGCTGGGCGCCTTGCGGTGGATGCCCCAACGCTCGGTGACCTCGATGGTCTCGCCGGGGGCGCCGTTGAGCACCTCGCCGGTCACATCAAAGACCTTGCCCTTGGTGACGTCGCCGACAGGCACCGAGATGGGGCCGCCGGTGTCGCGCACTTCCTGGCCGCGGACCATGCCGTCGGTGGGCTTGAGCGAGATGGCGCGGACGAGGTCGTCACCGAGGTGCTGGGCGACCTCGAGCGTGATCTCGGTCGACTCGTCACCGATGGTGATCGTCGTCTTCAGAGCGTTGTAGATCTCGGGGATCGCGTCATGCGGGAACTCGATGTCGACGACCGGGCCGGTGACGCGCGCGACGCGTCCGACGACGGCCGCGTCGGTCTTCTCGGCGGTGAGGCTCATGGCTTCTTCTCTCCTTGGGAACTTACTTGCCGGATGCCAGGGCATCGGCGCCGCCGACGATCTCGGCGATCTGCTGCGTGATCTCCGCCTGACGCGCGTTGTTGCGCAGGCGGGTGTAGTCGGTGATGAGCTTGTCGGCGTTGTCGCTGGCCGACTTCATGGCCTTCTGCGTCGCGGCGTGCTTTGCGGCCGACGACTGGAGGAGGGCGTTGAAGATGCGGCTCTGGACGTAGACCGGCAGGAGCGCATCGAGCACGGTCTCTGCATCCGGCTCGAACTCGTAGAGCGGGTACACCTCGGCCTGGGCCGGAGCCTCGTCCGCCTCGAGGACCTCGAGGGGAAGAAGACGGACCGACTCGGGCGACTGCGTCATCATGCTGACGAAGCGGTTGTACACGAGGTGGATCTCGTCGACGCCGTCGTTCTCGCCACCCTCGCGGTAAGCCTTCAGGACGGCATCCGAGATCTCTTCCGCCGTCGAGAACTGCGGGGTGTCGGTGTCGCCGACCCACTGTGCGACGCTCGCCATGCGACGGAACTGGAAGTATCCGACGGCTTTGCGCCCGACGAGGTAGAACACGACCTCTTTGCCCTGCGAACGGAGCAGCTCGGCCAGCTCGAGCGCCTCACGGAGGATCTGCGAGTTGAACGCGCCGGCCAGGCCGCGGTCGGAGGTGAAGACGACCAGGGCCGAGCGACGGATGTTCTCACGCTCGGTGGTCAACGGGTGATCGACGGAGGAGTGAGTGGCCACCGCGGAGACGGCGCTCGTGACGGCCCGCGCGAAAGGGGATGCCGCGCGCACACGCGCCATCGCCTTCTGAATGCGTGAGGCCGCGATGAGCTCCATCGCCTTGGTGATCTTCTTGGTCGTCTGAGCAGAAGAGATCTTCTGCTTGTAGACCCGTAGCTGTGCGCCCATGATTTACGTCCGTGTCCTCGCTCCTCAGCGACGGCCTTTGACGATCCGCTCCTGGTTCACGTCTTCCGCCTCGGCGGCGTCGACCTTCTCGGCGCCGACGACGCCCTGGTCCTTGCCGGGCTGGAACTCCTTGGTGAAGGCGTCGATCTGCTTCTCGAGCTCGGCGAGGGTGTCGTCACCCAGGGCGTTGGTCTCGCGCAGCGTGTCGAGCACGGTCGAGTTGCGGCGGAGGTAGTCGAGCAGCTCGCGCTCGAAGCGGAGCACGTCCGAGACCTCGACGGTGTCCAGCTTGCCGTTCGTGCCGGCCCAGATCGAGACGACCTGCTCCTCGACGGGGTACGGCGAGTACTGCGGCTGCTTGAGCAGCTCGGTCAGACGCGCACCGCGTGCCAGTTGACGACGCGAGGCCGCGTCGAGGTCGCTCGCGAACATCGCGAAGGCCTCGAGCGAGCGGTACTGCGCCAGCTCGAGCTTCAGGGTTCCGGAGACCTTCTTGATCGACTTGACCTGAGCGTCACCGCCGACGCGCGACACCGAGATACCCACGTCAACCGCGGGACGCTGGTTGGCGTTGAACAGGTCGGACTGCAGGAAGATCTGGCCGTCGGTGATCGAGATCACGTTGGTCGGGATGTATGCCGAGACGTCGTTCGCCTTGGTCTCGATGATGGGAAGACCCGTCATCGAACCCGCGCCGAGCTCGTCGGACAGCTTCGCGCAACGCTCGAGCAGACGCGAGTGCAGGTAGAAGACGTCGCCGGGGTACGCCTCGCGGCCCGGCGGGCGGCGCAGGAGCAGCGAAACGGCACGGTAGGCCTCGGCCTGCTTCGACAGGTCGTCGAAGATGATGAGGACGTGCTTGCCGCCGTACATCCAGTGCTGGCCGATGGCCGAGCCGGTGTAGGGGGCGAGGTACTTGAAGCCGGCGGGGTCGGAGGCGGGGGCCGCGACGATGGTGGTGTACTCCATCGCGCCGGCCTCTTCGAGCGCGCCCTTCACCGAAGCGATGGTCGAGCCCTTCTGGCCGATCGCGACGTAGATGCAACGCACCTGCTTGTCGACGTCGCCGGACTCCCAGTTCGACTTCTGGTTGATGATCGTGTCGATCGCGATGGCCGTCTTACCGGTCTGGCGGTCGCCGATGATGAGCTGACGCTGGCCGCGGCCGACGGGGATCATGGCGTCGATGGCCTTGATGCCGGTCTGGAGGGGCTCGTGCACGCTCTTGCGCTGCATGACGCCGGGCGCCTGGAGCTCGAGGGCGCGGCGGCCCTCGGTCGCGATCTCGCCGAGACCGTCGATGGGGTTTCCGAGCGGGTCGACGACGCGACCCAGGTACCCATCGCCGACGCCGACCGAGAGGACCTCACCGGTGCGGGTGACGCTCTGGCCTTCTTCGATGCCGGAGAACTCGCCGAGCACGACGACACCGACCTCGTTCTCGTCGAGGTTCTGGGCGAGGCCGAGCGTGCCGTCCGCGAAGCGGATGAGCTCGTTGGCCATGACGCCGGGAAGGCCCTCGACGTGAGCGATACCGTCGGCCGCGTCGACGACGGCGCCGACCTCGGTCGCCGCAGCGCCGGTGGGCTCGTAGGCGTTGACGAAGTCCTTCAGCGCGTCACGAATGACGTCGGGGCTGATAGAGAGATCTGCCATTGTCTTCCTTCGTTCGTGGGGCACTCGGCCCCCAGATCCACGCCCACTCGGGCGGAAAGTCTTCAGCCGGCGATGCGCTGGCGGAGGTCCGCGAGGCGTGCGGACACGCTCGCGTCGATCACGTCGTCGGCGACCTGCACGCGCAGCCCACCGACCACGGTCGGGTCGATCACGGTATTCAGCGTGACGGCCGAACCGTAACGTGCGCTGAGAGCGTTCTGGAGGCGGGACTGCTGGTCGGCGTTCAACGGCGTCGCCGCGAACACCGTCGCGACGATGCGCGCGCGCTGCTCGGCGACGATGCGCTCAGCGCGACGTAGGAGAGCACGGACGCGACGACCGCGGGCGTGCTCGACCAGCGACGAGACGATGAGTGCGGTCCCCGCGCTCGCCCGGCCGTCGAGGAGCTTCGAGACGAGAGCCCCCTTGGCCGACGCGCCGCCGAGGCGGCCGCCCAGCGCGAGCTCGAGTTCGCCGTTCGAGGCGACGGTGCGCGAGAACGAGAAGAGCTCGGCCTCGATGTCCGCGTCCTCGGCGACCGAGGTCGCGAGCACAGCGAGCTCTTCGAGTCCTTCGACGAACTCCGCGGAGTTCGACCAGCGCTGCTGCGCGGCGCTGGTCAGCAGCGCCACGGTCGCGGGCCGGTACGAGGCTCCGAAGACGCCGGACACCAGACCCGCACGAGCGGCGGGCGGCACCGACGAGTCGGACAGCGCGCCGCTCAGCTGCGCCGAGCCGCTCACGGCACCGACGGCCGCGAACAGTTCGCGCGCGACGTCGAGATCGACGCCCGAGGTGGAGGCCAGGGCCTCCGCGGTCGCGGTCCGCGCCTGAGTGGTCGCGCTGCCCATTACTTGGCCGCCTTCTCGGAAGCCTCGAGCTCGGCGAGGAAGCGGTCGACCACGGCGTTGGCGCGCGCGTCGTCCGTCAGGGTCTCACCGATGACGTTGCCCGCGAGGTCGACCGCGAGGGTACCGACCTCGGAACGCAGCTGCACGAGGGCCGTCTGACGCTCGGCCTCGATCTGAGCGTGCGCGGACGCGGTGATGCGAGCGGCCTCGGCCGACGCGGTCTCCTTGGCCTCCGCGACGATCTTGCGACCGTCCTGAGTGGCGTTCTCGCGGATCTCACCGGCTTCCTTGCGCGCCTCGGCGAGCTGGGCGGTGTACTCCTCGAGGGCGGCCTCGGCCTGTCGCTGAGCCTCGTCGGCCTTGGCGATGTTGCCCTCGATGGCAGCACTGCGCTCGTCGAGCAGCTTCGCCATGCGCGGCAGAGCGACGCGCCACACCACGAAGACGATGACAAGGAAGCACACGGCCGACCAGATGATGTCGTACCACGCCGGAATCAACGGGTTGTGTGCCGCCTCGCCCGCGGGCTCCGCGGCGAGAGTGACAAGAGCGTTCAGCATCCTGTCTCCTTACAGTGAATCGAGAGCGGCCGGGATCAAGTGAAGATGAAGCCGGTTGCGATACCGATGAAGGCGAGCGCCTCGGTGAAGGCGATACCGATGAACATCAGCACCTGCAGGCGGCCCGCGAGCTCGGGCTGACGAGCGACGCCCTCGATCGTCTTACCGACGACGATGCCCACGCCGATGGCGGGACCGATGGCGGCGAGACCGTAGCCGATCGTGGCGACGTTACCGGTGACCTGGGCGAGAACCGTAGTTGCGTCCACGGGTTTTTTCCTTTCGTTGGGTGGCTCGGCGTGCGCCGGGCCGCTCAGTGCTCTTCTGCGACCGCGAGCTGGATGTAGACCGCGGTGAGGATCGCGAAGACGTACGCCTGGAGGAAGGCGACGAAGATTTCGAACAGGGTGAAGGCGAAGCCGAAGGCGAGGGAGCCGGCGCCGAGCGCGGTCCACCATCCGCTGAGGTCCACCACGAAGAACTGCGTCGCGGCGAAGAACAGCACCAGCATGAGGTGGCCGACGACCATGTTCATCAGCAGTCGCAGCGTCAGGGTGACGGGGCGGATGATGAAGGTCGAGAGGAACTCGAGCGGGATGATCAGGATGTAGAGGAACCAGGGCAGCCCGGGAGGCATCAGCGAGTTGCGGAAGAAGCCGCCGGGGCTCTTCTTGATGCCCGCGTAGATGAAGGTGACGTAGGCCACGATCGCGAGGAGCATCGGAACCGCGATGACGCTGGTGCCGGCAATGTTCAGGAACGGGATGACACCCGTGATGTTCATGAACAGCACCATGAAGAAGATGGTGGTGAGGATCGGCAGGAAGCGCTTGCCGTCCTTGCGACCCAGGATGTCCTCGGCAATGTTCACGCGGACGAAGTCCAGGCCCATCTCGACGACGCTCTGGAAGCGACCGGGGACCACCGTCATGCGACGCGTGCCGACGACGAGGAGCGTGACCAGAACCACCGTCGCGAGCATCTGGATGAGGTTGATGCGCGTGATCGCGAACATCGTGCCCTCGAACAGCACCGCGTCGGGGAAGAACTCCGAGATGGAGGGCGGGTGGAATTCCGCACCCGCAGACGCGAAGTTCGTGATCAGGGTCGCAGCTTGAGTAGTCAGCGCTGGCTCCAGCTTCGGGGCATCGGTGTGAACCGTTGCGACGATGGTCGGTGATTGTTACCCGAAGTGCGAGCTTGGAGAAGAATTCCAATCGCGGGTGGGTACTCGTCCACCCTATCAAACTCCCGGCGGATCCATGAGTCCGCCCGGTGCGATCGTCTCGGCGCCGGACTAATGTGCCGCCGCCGACCGCACCATGGGATACGGCCGCTCAGGAGCGACGGTCGCCCGCCTCGGGGTCAGTGGGCAGGGTCACGTCGCTGACGCTGGGGATGCGCATGCGCAGGAGGACGACCACGTCGACCGCGAGCGAGGCGATGACGCTGACGACGAGCGCGACGTAGAACACCACGGGGTCGACCCAGCCCTGTCCGCGCAGCACGACGATCGCCACGATGAACAGGATGAGCTTGAGCAGCCAGCCGCCCAGCACGATGCCGAAGAAGATCGGGACGTAGAGCGGATCGCCGAACCACCGGTTCGCCACCAGGATGCTGATGGCCGTGACGGCGAGGAAGATCGCGCTGACCGCGACGCCGGACAGAGCGCTGCCGAGGCCGCCCCCTCCCCCGACGAGGAATCCGATGACGGCCCCGAGCACGAGGAGCACCGCCGTCACGATGCCGCCCCAGACCAGGGCGGTGCGCAGCACTGGGGTACTGGAGAGGGGACGACGAGGGGCGGGGGAAGCACTGCTCATGAGGGGGACTCCGGTCGGGTGGGTCGGGGGCGGCGGGACAGCCGCAGTCGGTGCTGGGAGGGCAGGAGGGTGAGAACGACGCACGCGAAGACGCCGATGACACCGAAGACGATGCCGAAGGCGTAGTCGCCGGGCCAGCTCTGCTGGGTGCCGATGTACATCAGCAGGAACGCGAGGCTCACCACGGCCGTCCAGCTGTAGAAGATGAGGACTGCGTCACGGTCGGTGTGCCCCATGTCGAGCATGCGGTGGTGCAGGTGCTTGCGATCCGGCGAGAACGGCGACCTGCCCGCCCACTGCCGGCGGGCGACCGCGAGACCGAAATCGAGCAGGGGCAGCAGGACGATGACCACGGGCAGCAGGATCGGGATGAACGCACCGAGCAGCTGCGACCGGCCGATCTTCTCGGGATCGAGCACTGCCGGGTCGAGCTGACCGGTGATGGCGACGGCCGAACTGGCCATGAGCAGCCCGAGCATCAGGGCCCCCGCGTCTCCCATGAAGAGCTTCGCCGGAGTCCAGTTCATCGGGAGGAAGCCGAGGCACGCTCCTACGAGGACGGCCGCGATGAACGACGCGAGGTTGAAGTACGTGCTCGCTCCGGTGTCGCGCACGAGCAGGTAGGAGTACGCGAAGAAGACGCCGTTCGCGATCAGGCAGACGCCGGCGACGAGACCGTTGAGTCCGTCGATGAAGTTCACCGCGTTCATCACGACCACCAGGGCGAACACGGTCAGCAGGAAGCTCACCCAGCTGGAGCCGACCGTCAGGGCACCGATCGGCAGCGAGAGGATCTGCAGTTGGCCGAACCAGGCGATGATGCCCGCGGCGACGAACTGCGCCCCGAGCTTGATCATCCAGTCGAGGTCCCAGAGGTCGTCGGCGACGCCGACGAGCACGATGAGCAGGACCGCCCCCAGCAGGGACAGCACCGGCACGGGGTCGATCCAGAAGATCGCGAAGTAGGGGTTGCGGCTCGACAGGGCGAAGGCCGCCACGACGCCGAGGAACATCGCGACTCCGCCGAGGCGCGGCGTCGGCGTCTTGTGCACGTCGCGATCGCGGATGCCGGGGTACAGCTTGAACCGCAGCGCGAGCTTCCACACCACCCACGACAGCGCGAGCGTGACCGCCGCCGTGAACAGGATGGTGAGGAGGTATTGGGTCACGGACCCGGCGCCTCGGCGTCCGGGGTCGTTGCGGCGGGGGCGGCGAGCGGGTCGACGACCTCGTCCACGGGGTCGGGCTCGAGCAGGTCGCCCACGACGGCGCGCAGCCGGTCGCGCGAGATCGCGCCCTCGCGCAGCACCCGGATCTGCGGCTCCGCTCCCCCGACGAGCGTAGTCGCGTCGATGATGGTGGAGGCAATGCCGGTCTCGCTGACGCCGGCGTCGAGGTAGACCGCGACGCTGTCGCCGAGCATGTCGCGCGCGGAGTCGATGTCGACGGCGGCGGCGCGTCCGGTGAGGTTCGCGCTCGACACGGCCAGCGGGCCGGTCTCTTCGAGGAGTTCCAGCGTCATCTTCTGAGCGGGCATGCGCACGGCCACCGTGCCGTGGGTGTCTCCGAGGTCCCACGAGAGCGAGGGCTGCGCGGGCAGCACGATGGTGAGGCCGCCCGGCCAGAACTCGCGGACGAGGTCGTCGACGGCGGGCGGGATCTCGGCCACGAGGGCCCGCAGCGTCCCCACCCCCGGCACGAGCACGGGGGGCGGCTGCTGGCGGCCCCGGCCCTTCGCCTCGAGCAGGCCGGCGACGGCGCGCGCGTTGAACGCGTCCGCGGCGATTCCGTAGACGGTGTCAGTGGGGAGCACGACGAGTTCGCCTCGGCCGATCGATTGACGCGCGTGGCGCATTCCGGACAGCAGCTGCGACTCGTCACGGCAGTCGTAGACGGGTGACATAACGCGCGCCAGTCTAGTCGCGCGCCACCGCCCGCGTCGTCAGGGGCGCACGGCGGTCGTGGCGCGATCCCGGGTCGTGAGGTCCGGGTGGGTCGCCGCCGATCGCCAGCCGTCGGCGATGAGGATCTCGCGGATGGCCGCGCCCTGCCACTCCCCGTGCTCGATGACGATCGTCGCGCCGGGGTGGCCCAGCCGCAGGCCCACGCGACTGAGGTGGCGCACGGCATCCAGCCCGTCCGGTCCTCCGTAGAGCGCCGCGGGTGGGTCGTAGAGGCGCACCTCGGGATCGCGGGGTATCGCGTCGTCAGGAACATAGGGAGGATTGGATGCCACGACGGACACGGTTCCGTCGA
The DNA here is from genome assembly GCF_900104345.1 of Microbacterium testaceum StLB037. GTDB lineage: Bacteria > Actinomycetota > Actinomycetes > Actinomycetales > Microbacteriaceae > Microbacterium > Microbacterium testaceum_A. The sequence continues at coordinate 332,672 of NZ_FNJN01000001.1, read as the reverse complement.
GCTCGGGAAAGGCGTCGGCGAGGTCGACGAACGCGAGCGTGACGTTGTCCGCGCCGATCCGGGCGACGTTGTGCTTCGTCCAGACGAACGCGTCGACCGAGTTCTCCGCGGCGAAGACGCGGGCGTGGGGCACCTCGGTCGCCAGCGCCAGCGCGATCGCTCCGCTGCCCGTGCCGAGGTCGACGGCGATCGGAGCCTCCGACGCGGCCGAACGCAGGGCATCGATGGCGAGCTGAGCCACCATCTCGGTCTCAGGACGGGGCACGAAGACCCCCGGTCCGACCGCGAGCTCCATCGATCGGAACGGGGCGAGACCCGTGAGGTGCTGCAGCGGCTCGCGGGCGGCGCGGCGATCCACGAGCGGCGCGAGGGCGCGGGCGGCGGGTTCCGGCATCCGGTCTCCGCGGATCGCGGCGGCCTGCACGCCCCCGCGGGACGATTCGAGGACGTGGGCCACCAGCAGTTCGGCGTCGACCTGGGGGTCGGGAACCCCCGCCGCGTTCAGTCGGTGAGCGGCCGCGCGCACGGTGTCGGCGACCGAAACGGCCGTGGGGGCGGGAGGCGGGACGGTTCCTGACATGACAGGAGCCCAGCCTAGTCGCGCAGCGTCACACAGCCGGTGGTGTCGGAGGGCTCGCCTAAAATGAACGCGTCCCGACCGACGGCGAAAGGCGAGCCATGCCCGGCATCCACTCCGACATCACCTCTGCATTCGGCGACACGCCGCTGGTGCGGCTGAACCGCGTCGCGGAGGGCGTCGGCGGCCAGATCCTCGCCAAGCTCGAGTTCTACAACCCCGCCTCGAGCGTCAAGGACCGCCTCGGCATCGCGATCATCGACGCGGCCGAGGCATCCGGCGAACTGAAGCCCGGCGGCACGATCGTCGAGTCGACCAGCGGCAACACCGGCATCGCCCTCGCGATGGTCGGCGCCGCGCGCGGGTACAAGGTCATCCTCACGATGCCCGCCTCGATGTCGAAGGAGCGCCGCATCCTGCTCAAGGCGTTCGGCGCCGAGCTCGTTCTCACCGACCCGACCAAGGGCATGTCGCACGCCGTCGACGAGGCCAAGCGCATCGTCGCAGAGACCCCCGGTGCGGTGTGGGCCCGCCAGTTCGAGAACGAGGCGAACCCCGCTATCCACCGCAAGACGACGGCCGAAGAGATCCTGCGCGACACCGAGGGCAAGGTCGACTACTTCGTGGCCGGCATCGGCACGGGCGGCACCATCACGGGTGTGGGCCAGGTGCTGAAGGAGCGCGTGCCCGGGGTCAAGGTCGTGGCGGTCGAGCCCGCCGACTCCCCCGTGCTCACCAAGGGCCACCCCGGCCCGCACAAGATCCAGGGCATCGGCCCCAACTTCGTGCCCGCGATCCTCGATCGCGACATCATCGACGAGGTGATCGACGTCGAGTTCGACGACGCCATCCGCCTCGCCCGCGAGACCGCGGCGAAGGACGGCATCCTCGTGGGAATGTCGTCGGGGGCGGCCATCTGGGCCGCCCTCGAGGTCGCGCGTCGCCCCGAGGCGGCGGGCAAGAACATCGTCGTCATCATCCCCTCGTACGGCGAGCGGTATCTCTCGACGGCGCTCTACGAGCACCTGCGCGAAGACTGACGTGGGGGTCCTCTCCCGCGTCCGCGAAGACATCTCCTCCGCCAAGCTCCGCGATCCCGCGGCGCGCGGCGGCCTCGAGATCGCCCTGCTGTACCCCGGGCTTCACGCCGTGTGGTCGTACCGCATCGCGAACCGGCTCTGGCGACGGGGCCTGCGTTTTCCAGCGCGGGCCCTGTCGCAGGTGACCCGGTGGCTCACCGGGGTCGAGATCCACCCCGGCGCCACGATCGGTCGACGCTTCTTCATCGACCACGGCATGGGTGTCGTGGTCGGCGAGACGGCCGAGGTCGGCGAGGACGTGATGCTGTACCACGGCGTCACCCTGGGCGGTCGTCAGCGCGAGGGCGGCAAACGCCACCCGACCCTGCACGACGGGGTGGCCGTGGGCGCGGGGGCCAAGATCCTCGGGCCGATCACGCTCGGTGCGCGGTCGGTCGTGGGGGCGAACGCCGTGGTCACCCGCGATGCACCGGCCGACAGCGTGCTCGTGGGCGTCCCGGCCACGGCGCGCACGCGCCGCAACGGCGAGGACACCCGCGCGCTGCTGACCACCCCGGAGTACTGGATCTGACCGCCGCGGCGGCTGTTTCCGTTCGGCCGGCCCGCCGTAGGCTCGGACAATGCCCCGACTGCACGATCTCTCGTTCGTGGCCCAGATCGACGGGCTCCGCAGCGGCGAGTACTCGCCCGCCGAGCTGACGCGCCACTACCTCGACCGCATCGACCACCACCGCGGTCTCGGCGCCTTCTCCGAGGTGACCCGGGATGCCGCGCTCCGACGTGCGGCCGACCTCCCCCGACCGGCCGACGGGTCTCTGTGGGGCGTCGCCCTGGCCGACAAGGACCTCGTCGCCCGCGCCGGAGTGCCCACGCGCTACGGCTCACGCTCACGGGTGAACCACGTGCCCGCGGCATCCGATCCCCTCGCAACGGCCCTCGACGCCGCCGGAGCGATCAACGTCGGCAAGACCAGCACCTCGGAGTTCGGTCTCACCGGCTTCACCGAACCGCTGATCCACGACTCGGCGCGAGACCCGTGGCGGCCTGCGGCCGGCGCGGGGGGCTCGAGCGGTGGCGCGGCGGTGGCGGTCGCTGCCGGGCTCCTCCCCGCGGCCGTCGGTTCGGACGGGGGCGGCTCGATCCGCATCCCCTCGGCGACCGTGGGTGTCGTCGGTCTCAAACCCTCACGCGGGCGTCTGCCGATCGGCTCGGGCTTCGACTCCCCCGACGGGTTGTCGGTGACGGGACCGATCGCGCGCTCGGTCGAAGACGCGGGGCTGCTTCTCGACGCCCTCGTCGGTCTCGCCCCCTTCTCGTACGCGACGGCCGCCCCCGGCACCGGACCCTTCGTCGACGCTGCTCGCCGCGACCCCGGTCGACTGCGCCTCGGGATCACCACCGTCTCGCCGTGGGACGACGACGAGGACATCGTCCTCGACGCCGACGCTCGCGCCGCCTTCGACACCGCCGCCGCCTGGCTCGACGACGCCGGACACGCGGTGACGGATGCCGACTGGCATCCATCCGGTTATGCCGAGCTGTTCCACGTGCTCTGGCGGGCGAGTGCCGCGCGCATCCCGCTGAGCGACGCCGATGCCGAGCTCGTCGAGCCGCTCACCGCGTGGCTCGTGCAGGAGGGGCGTCGCCTGTCGGCGCTCGAGCTGCTCGGCGGACTCGCGGCCGCCCGGGCCTTCGAGCGCCGCACCATCGCTGACTTCTCGGCCTTCGATGCGGTGCTCACCCCCGCTCTCGCGCAGCCCCCGCAGCCGATCGGCTCGTACGCGGGCCACAGCCCGGAGCGCACGTTCGCGATGCAGGTCGAGTACGCGCCGTATTCGAGCTTCGTCAACGTCGCGGGCCTGCCCGCGGTCACGATCCCGGTGACGACGGATGCCGAGGGCCACCCCGTCTCGGTGCAGCTCGTCGGCCGCCCCGGGGGCGAGGCCACGCTGCTGGAAGTCGCCGCTCAGCTCGAGGCGCGCCGGGGCCCGCTCCCCCACCCGCCCGCCTGGGACGCCTGACGCCCTTCGGTCCACAGCACAGGAGATCCGCCCGCGCCGAAGGGCCGACGCCGCCCTGCGCACGGGTCACGGCCGTGGATCCTGCGTTGTGGTCTCGGAAGGGCGGCCGTCAGGGCAACAGGCCCGCCGCGGTGAAAGCGCGGGTGTAGATCTCGCGGATCACGCCCTCTTTGCGGGCGTTGTACTCGCTCATCAGGCCGTCGGCCGCGACCTCGCGCTTGACCGCGGCGTACCGCTGGCGATCCGCCTCGTCGGCGCGCAGCCAGTCGCGGAAGAGGCGGTGCCGCGCGGCCTCGGGACTGTCGGGCGGCCACACGTGCAGGTTGGCGGCCGGCTCGGCCGAGACCAGGCAGCGGTGCCCGAGCCACCACGGCTCGCGCACGCGCAGCACGAACCCGAGCGCCTCGAGGGCCGGCACATAGGCGTCCTCATCGTCGGTGTCGGCGACCGTCAGGTCGATGTCGATGACGGGTTTGGCGGCCAACCCCGGCACCGACGTCGAGCCGACGTGCTCGATCTCGAGCACACGGTCGCCCAGGGCGCCGTCGATCCGGGAGCGGAGCATCTCGAAGACGCCGGGCCAGGCGGCATCCGGATCCACGATCTCGATCTGTCGCACCTGCTCGGCGGGGCCGACCCACGGTGAGAGTCCGGGCGGGGGCGGGGTGTCGTCGAACGACACGATCTGGGCGGCGGTGAGCACCACCCGAGCTTAGGAGTCGGCGAGGGCCGCGAGGCGCGCTTCTTCGTCGGCGGTGATCGCCGACTCGATGATCGGGCCGAGGGCGCCGTCCATCACCTGGTCGAGGTTGTACGCCTTGTACCCGGTGCGGTGATCGGCGATACGGTTCTCGGGGAAGTTGTAGGTGCGGATGCGCTCGGAGCGGTCCATGCCGCGGATCTGCGACTTGCGCGCATCGGCGGCGACGGCGTCGCGCTCCTCCTGCTGCTTGGCGAGCAGGCGGGCGCGAAGCACGCGCATGCCGGCCTCGCGGTTCTGCAGCTGCGACTTCTCGTTCTGCATCGAGACGACGATCCCGGTGGGAACGTGCGTGATGCGCACCGCGGAGTCGGTCGTGTTGACGGACTGACCACCGGGGCCCGACGAGCGGAAGACGTCGATCTTCAGGTCGTTCGTGTCGATCGCGACCTCTTCGGGCTCGTCGACCTCGGGGAAGACGAGGACGCCGGTCGTGGAGGTGTGGATGCGCCCCTGCGACTCGGTGGCGGGCACGCGCTGCACGCGGTGCACTCCGCCCTCGTACTTCAGATGCGCCCACACGCCCTGCGCGGGGTCGCTCGAGGAGCCCTTGATCGCGACCTGGACGTCCTTGTAGCCGCCGAGGTCGGACTCGGTGCGTTCGAGCAGCTCGGTCTTCCAGCCCATGGATGCCGCGTACTGCAGGTACATGCGCAGCAGATCGGCCGCGAAGAGGGCGCTCTCGGCGCCGCCCTCGCCGCCCTTGATCTCCATGATCACGTCACGGGCGTCGTCGGGGTCGCGCGGGATGAGCAGACGCCGCAGGCGCTCCTGCGTCTCGGCCACGCGATCCTCGAGAGCCGGGACCTCCTCGGCGAACGCGGAGTCCTCGCGGGCGAGTTCGCGCGCGGCATCCAGATCGTCGGATGCCGCGCGCCAGGCCTCGTAGGCGTGCACGATGCGACTGAGCTCGGCGTAGCGCCGGTTCACCCGTTTGGCGCGCGCGGCGTCAGCGTGGACCGCGGGGTCGTTCAGCTCGAGCTCGACCTCCCGGTGCTCGTCGAGCAGCCCGCGGACGGACTCGAAGATGCCGGAGTCGGACACGGCTCAGCGGATGCTGTTGTCGTCACCGCCGCGCGCGGGCGCCGGGATCGACTTCTGCATCTGCACCAGGAACTCGACGTTCGACTGGGTCTCCTTGAGCTTTCCGAGCACGACCTCGAGGGCCTGCTGGGGCTCGAGGCCGGCCAGCGCACGACGCAGCTTCCAGGTGATCTTGACCTCGTCGTTCGACAGGAGCATCTCTTCGCGGCGGGTGCTCGACGCGTTGACGTCGACGGCCGGGAAGATGCGCTTGTCGGCGAGCTGACGGTTCAGGCGCAGCTCGCTGTTGCCGGTGCCCTTGAACTCCTCGAAGATCACGTCGTCCATCTTGGAGCCGGTCTCGACGAGGGCCGTCGCGAGGATCGTGAGCGATCCGCCGTTCTCGATGTTGCGCGCGGCGCCGAAGAAGCGCTTCGGCGGGTACAGCGCCGAGGCGTCGACACCGCCCGAGAGCACGCGGCCCGAGGTGGGGGCGGCGAGGTTGTACGCGCGGCCGAGGCGCGTGATCGAGTCGAGCAGCACGACGACGTCGCGACCGAGCTCGACGAGACGCTTCGCGCGCTCGATGGCCAGCTCGGCGACGGTGGTGTGGTCTTCGGCCGGACGGTCGAAGGTCGAGGCGATGACCTCGCCGCGCACGGTGCGCTGCATGTCGGTGACCTCTTCGGGGCGCTCGTCGACGAGCACGACCATGAGGTGGACCTCGGGGTTGTTCGTCGCGATCGCGTTGGCGATCTGCTGCAGCACGATCGTCTTACCGGCCTTGGGGGGCGCGACGATCAGGCCGCGCTGACCCTTGCCGACCGGGGCGACCAGGTCGATGATGCGCTGCGTGAGCTTCTCGGGACCGGTCTCGAGGCGCAGGCGCTCCTGGGGGTACAGGGGCGTGAGGTTGTTGAACTCGACGCGCGTGGCGGCGTCGTCGACCGACAGACCGTTGATCGAGTCCACCTGCACGAGGGCGTTGTACTTCTGGCGGCCCTGCTGCTCGCCCTCGCGGGGCTGCTTGATGGCGCCGACGACGGCGTCGCCCTTGCGGAGGTTGTACTTCTTGACCTGACCGAGCGAGACGTAGACGTCGCTGGGACCGGGCAGGTAGCCGGTGGTGCGCACGAAGGCGTAGTTGTCGAGCACGTCGAGGACACCGGCGATGGGAACGAGCACGTCGTCCTCGCCGATCTCGGTCTCGAACTCGTCACCCGTGGTGCTCTGGCCGCGGCGCTTGTTGCGCTGACGGTTGCGGCTGTTCGCCGCCCCGCCCTGCTGCTGCTGGGCCTGCTGTCCGTTCTGGGCGTTGTCGCGCTGGGCGTTGTCGCGCTGGCCGCCCTGCGACGCGTTGTCGCGCTGGCCGCCCTGCTGCTGCGGGGCCTCGGCCTCGTCGGCGGCGGGCTGGGCCGGAGCCTCGGCCTTGTCGGCGTCGGTCTTGTTGCGGTTGCGGTTGCGCGAGCGGCTGCGGCCACGGCCGCGGGCCGGGGCCTCGTCGGCCTGCTCGGCGGCACCGTCGGCGGGCGCGGCGTCGGCCTGCTCGGCGTCGCCCTCGGCGGGCGCGGTGTCGGCGGCGGGCGCGTCAGCGGCGACCGCGGGGGTCTCGGTCTCGGCGTCGGCGGCCACGTCGGCGGCCGTCGTGACGGGGGTCGTCGCGGACTCGTCGGTCGCGGCCTCGGCGGCGGGCGCCTCGGCGGCGGCGGCCTTCTCTTCGGCGGCGGCGGCTTCGGCGGCGGCCGTCTCTTCGGCGGTCGCGCTCTTGGCACGGCGCGGGGCACGCTTGCGCGGGGCGCGTGCGGGCTTCTCGACCGGGGCCGCCTCTTCGGCGGCGGGCTCCGCGGCAGCGTCGGCGGCAGGCGCCTCCGGAGCGGAAGCCTCGGCAGCGGGTGCGGCGGCGGCGGGCGCGTCCGCGACCGCTTCGGCCGGGGCTTCCGCGGCGAGGGCGTCGTCGGTGAACAGCGCCTCGGGCTGCGCGGCGGCGGCCGCCTCAGCGGGCTCCTCGGCCGCGGAGGCGTCGGCGCCCTCGGGGGTCTGTTCGGTGTCGGTGCCCTCCGCCGCAGCCGTGGGCTGCTCGTCGGCGGGGGTCTCGGCGCCCTCGGGCGCGTCGACGGGCTGGGTCTCGGAGATGGACTCCACGAGTGCTCCTCAGAAAATGAAACGTGATCAGATCGCGCTTCGCCGTGCAGAACGCAGACGAAGGACACCAGCGGTTCGGGAGACTGCAGCCGATACCGGGTTCGCGATGTGTTGCGGATTTCGCAGGTGGTGCAGAGGCTCAGATTCGCGAAGTTACGCGGAACCCTCTGCGTTTTTCACTGTACCACCCTTGACGTCGACGGCGAGCATGAGCGCCTGCCACGGGGTGTCGACCACGGATGCCATAAGATCCGCCGCCTCGAGTCGCTGCCCCGGCCCGTCGGCCAGCACCAGCACGCTGGGCCCGGCTCCCGACACGACCGCCGCGTATCCCTCCGCGCGGAGGGCCCGCACGAGCCGATCGGTCTCGGGCATGGCCTGCGCGCGATAGTTCTGGTGCAGCTTGTCTTCGGTCGCCGCCATCAACAGCTCGGGGCTCTGCGTCATCGCCGCGATCAGCAGGGCCGAACGCGAGACGTTGAACACCGCATCCTCGCGCGGCACCTGCAGGGGCTGCAGGCTCCGCGCCACCGCGGTCGACATGGTGAAGCTCGGGACGAAGACCAGCGGAGAGACGCCGCGGTGGACGATGAGCTGCTTGTGCTGGGGGCCGGCGGCATCCATCCACGCGATGGTGAGTCCGCCGAACAGGCCGGGCGCGACGTTGTCGGGGTGGCCCTCCATCTCGGTGGCCAACCGCAGCAGATCGACGTCGCTGAAGGCGACCTCTCCCTCGAGCAGCCCCTTCGCGGCCAGGATGCCGGCGACCACGGCGGCCCCGGACGACCCCATGCCGCGCCCGTGGGGGATCACGTTGTGCGCCGTCAGTCGCAACCCCGGCAGGGAACGACCGACCGAGGCGTACGTGTGCGCCATCGCGCGCACCACGAGGTGCGAGGCGTCGCGGGGGACGTCCGCCGTCCCCTCCCCCTCGACCTGGATCTCGAGCCGGTCGCCGCCGAGCTGCTCGACGACGAGCTCGTCGTAGACGCTCAGCGCGAGGCCGAGGGTATCGAAGCCGGGCCCGAGGTTCGCGCTGGTGGCGGGAACGCGGACGGCGACCCGACGACCGGGGCCTGAGCTCACGCGGTCACCGGCTGCAGATCGAGCACGGAGGCGACCTCCGAGGTGGCGGCGTCGACGACCGTGGGCGACACGTCGGTGCCGTCGGCACGACGCAGGGCCCACTGGGGGTCCTTGAGACCGTGGCCGGTGACGGTGAGGACGACCTTCGCGCCGGCGGGCACGACGCCCGCCTCGGCGCGCTCGAGCAGGCCCGCGACGCTGATGGCCGAGGCGGGCTCGACGAAGATGCCCACTTCGCCGGCGAGGATCTTCTGCGCCTCGAGGATGCCGGCGTCGTCGATCGCGCCGAAGTAGCCGTCGGTGGCGTCACGGGCCTCGAGAGCCAGCTCCCACGACGCGGGGTTGCCGATGCGGATCGCGCTCGCGATGGTCTCGGGCTGCTTGACGACCTCACCGCGCACGAGGGGGGCGGAACCGGCGGCCTGGAAGCCGAACATGCGAGGCACGCGCGTGGCGACGCCGCGGGCGGCCTCTTCGCGGTAGCCGCGCGAGTACGCGGTGTAGTTGCCGGCGTTGCCGACGGGGATGAAGTGGAAGTCGGGGGCGTCCCCCAGGACCTCGACGACCTCGTAGGCGGCGGTCTTCTGCCCCTCGATGCGGTCGGGGTTCACCGAGTTGACCAGGTGCACCGGGTAGTGGTCGGCGAGCTCGCGCGCGATCTCAAGGCAGTCGTCGAAGTTGCCGCGGATCTGGATGAGTCGGCCGTTGTGCGCCACGGCCTGGCTGAGCTTGCCCATCGCGATCTTGCCCTCGGGTACGAGGACCGCGGCGGTGATGCCCGCGTGGGCGGCGTACGCCGCGGCCGAGGCCGAGGTGTTGCCGGTCGAGGCGCAGATGACGGCCTTCGCGCCGTGCTCGACGGCGCGCGAGAGGGCCACGGTCATGCCGCGATCCTTGAAGGAGCCCGTCGGGTTCATGCCCTCGTACTTCACCCAGACGTCGGCGCCGGTGCGACGCGACAGCGCGGGTGCGGGCAGCAGCGGCGTGCCGCCCTCGCCCAGGGTGACGACGGTGGAGGCGTCGGTGACACCCAGACGGTCGGCGTATTCGCGGAGGACTCCGCCCCAGAGGTGTGCCATGTCAGTTCCCTTCCACACGCAGCACGGAGACCACGCGCTCGACGACGCCGCTCGCGGCGAGACGCTCGACGGTCTCGCTCAAATCCTGCTCGCGGGCCTTGTGTGTTCCGATGACCAGGCGGGCGGATCCCGCTCCGGTCGCTGAGCCTTCCGCGGATGCCGAGTCGTCGGCATCCTGAGTCTGCTCGATGACGGTCTGCTCGACGGTCGCGATCGACACGCGCCCCTCGCTGAGGATGCCCGCGACGGTGGCGAGCACACCCGGCTGGTCGTCGACCTCGAGCGTGATCTGGTAGCGCGTGATGACGTGACCGATCGGCACGGTGGGGAGGTTCGCGCGCGTCGACTCGCCGACGCCCACTCCCCCGGCGATGTGGCGGCGCGCGGCCGAGACAACGTCGCCGAGCACGGCCGACGCGGTCTGCACCCCGCCGGCGCCGGCGCCGTAGAACATCAGGTCGCCCGCGGCCTCGGCCTGGACGAAGACGGCGTTGTTCGCGCCGTGGACGCTCGCCAGCGGGTGGGTGCGCTCGACGAGGGCCGGGTACACGCGCACCGAGATCGACTCGGTGCCGCCGTCCTCGGCGGCGAGCCGCTCGCACACGGCGAGGAGCTTGATGACGTACCCCGCGTGCCGCGCCGATTCGATCATCGCGGCGTCGACCGAGGTGATGCCCTCGCGGTGGACGGCATCGAGCGGAACCGTCGTGTGGAACGCGAGGCTCGCGAGGATCGCGGCCTTCTGCGCGGCGTCGTAGCCCTCGACGTCGGCGGTGGGGTCGGCCTCGGCGTAGCCGAGCGCCTGCGCCTGGGCGAGCACGTCGCCGAAGTCGGCGCCCTCGGTGTCCATGCGGTCGAGGATGTAGTTCGTCGTGCCGTTGACGATGCCCATGATGCGCACGACGCGGTCACCGGCGAGCGAGTCGCGCAGCGGCCGGATGATGGGGATCGCACCGGCGGCGGCGGCCTCGTAGTACACCTCGGCGCCCACCTGGTCGGCGGCCTCGAAGACCTCGGAGCCGTGCGTGGCCAGCAGCGCCTTGTTGGCGGTGACGACGTCGGCGCCCGAGGCGATCGCGTGCAGCACCTGCGTGCGTGCGGGTTCGATGCCGCCCATGAGCTCGATGACGATGTCGCTGCCGACGATCAGGGTGTCGGCGTCGGTGGTGAACAGCTCGCGCGGCAGGTCGACGTCGCGCTTGGCGTCGAGGTCGCGCACGGCGATGCCGGCGAGTTCGAGCTTCGCGCCCGCGCGGTCGGCGAGCTCGTCGCCGTGCTTGAGCAGCAGGTCGGCGACCTGCGAGCCGACGGCGCCGGCGCCGAGGAGCGCCACGCGGAGCGTGCGGTAGTCGGTCATTCGGTGTCTCCGTGGGGTGTAGCGGAAGGAGCGGATGCCGGGATCCCGGCGTCGCGCGCGAGGAGGTCGTCGATGCTCTCGCCGCGGACGATCACGCGGGCCTGTCCGTCGCGCACGGCGACGACCGGGGGGCGCGGCGTGTAGTTGTAGTTGCTCGCGAGCGAGAAGCAGTAGGCGCCGGTGGCGGGAACGGCCAGCAGGTCACCGGGGGTGACGTCGGCGGGGAGGTACTCGGCATCCACCACGATGTCTCCCGACTCGCAGTGCCGGCCGACGACGCGCGCGAGGGCCGGGGCCGCGGAGCTCGTGCGCGAGACCAGCCGCGCCGAGAAGTCGGCGCCGTAGAGGGCGGGCCGGGCGTTGTCGCTCATGCCGCCGTCGACGCTGACGTAGGTGCGGTCGAGGTCTTCGCCGGCGGTGACCGTCTTGACCGTGCCCACCTCGTAGAGGGTGACGCCGGCTTGGCCGACGATGACGCGACCGGGCTCGGTGGCGACGTCGGGCATCGGGATGCCACGGACCGCGCATTCGTCGGCAATGGCGTCGACGATGCCGTCGGCGATCTCTTCGATGGGCTTGGGGTCGTCGACCGCGGTGTACGAGATGCCGAAGCCGCCGCCGACGTTGAGCAGGGGGATCTCTCCCCCGGCGAGCAGGTCGGCGTGCAGGTCGACCAGGCGCGCCGCCGACTCGCGGAAGCCGGAGGAGTCGAAGATCTGCGAGCCGATGTGGGCGTGCAGACCGACGAAGCGCAGGCTCGACAGCTCGCGGATGCGGGCCACGGCCTCGGCCGCCCCCTCGAGCGAGAAACCGAACTTCTGGTCTTCGTGGGCGGTGGCGAGGAACGCGTGGGTCTCGGCGTGCACGCCCGTGCGCACGCGCACGAGCACCGACTGCACGGCGCCGCGGCGCTCGGCGATGGCGGCGAGACGCTCGATCTCGATGGGGCTGTCGACGACGACCGAGCCGATGCCCACCTCGACGGCGCGCTCGAGCTCGGACACGTTCTTGTTGTTGCCGTGGAAGCCCAGGCGTGCCGGGTCGGCGCCCGCGGCGAGCGCGACCTCGAGCTCACCGCGCGTGCAGACGTCGACGGCGAGTCCCTCGTCGACGACCCAGCGCACGACCTCGGTCGAGAGGAACGCCTTGCCGGCGTAGTACACGCGGGCTCGGATGCCGTGGCGCGCGGCCGCGGCGTCGAAGGCGACGCGCGCACGGCGGGCGTGGTCGCGCACCTCGTTCTCATCGAGCACGTACAGGGGGGTGCCGAAGCGGTCGCGCAGGTCGAAGACCGACACGCCGCCGACCTCGACGGAGCCGTCGGCGACACGATGCGCGGACGAGGGCCAGACGGAGGCGACGAGCTCGTTCGCTTCGGCCGGGGCGGTGAGCCAGGCGGGCACGAGCGCGGAGTGCGAGGCGGACACAGGGGGACCAATCGGGTTTTGCGGCGACGCGACGGCCGCGGATCACGGCTCCCACCCGCGCGGAGAGTCACGCGGCGGGCAGTCCTTGCAGTCTAGGGCACGTCGTATGCCGCCCCTTTCCCACGTCGCTCGGGGCGGACGAGCCACCTCGCGTCGATCAGCCGCAGGTGCCGTCGCTCTGCAGCGCCGGATCGTTCAGGATGCCACCGGCCACATCGAACGTCGCGACGAGGTCCTGTCCCTGCACGGTGGCCGAGGTGAGGGTCAGCCCCTTCGGCAGGCGGTCGGCGATGCACAGGCTCCGCTCCGTGAGGAGGGAATCCGCGATGCCGCCGAACTGGCCGCGCAGCGTGTCGGCGTCGATCGCGTTGCCGCCCACCTGGAACGACGACGGGGTCAACGTCAGGTCGCCCGCGGCCGCGCCCGGGGTCACTCCGACGCCCACGGGGATCGCGATGCCGAAGAGCGAGAGCGAGGTGTCGAGCTTGACGTCGGGGGCGGAGACGGTGATCGTGCTCGCCGGGAAGTCGGGGACCTCGGCCAGCAGGGCCTTCAGCTGGTCCTGGTCGAGGCGGACCGACGCGACGCCGCCGTCGGCCGCCCCGCCGCCCGAGACGGGCACTCCACGCAAGTCGACGCGGACGTCACCGGTGATGGGCCCGAGGGTCACATCGTTCGACGAGACGGCGACCTCGTCGAGGCGTCCGCCGATGAGCTGCGGCAGCACGAGACCCGCCACCGACACGTCGACGTTCTGATCGTCGGGGAGACCGACGTTCTTCACGACCAGCGAACGGACCGTGCTCGTCACCACGGAGCGCGCGATGAACTCGGCGGCGACGGCGGCCACGGCGAGCAGCACCACGGCCACCACCAGCACCGCGATCCACCGGCCCGTCCGGCGACGGGGAGCCGTGGCATCCGTCATGCTCTACATCCGCTCCGGAGCGCTGACGCCGAGCAGGTCGAGGCCGTTGCGCAGCACCTGCCCGGTGGCGTCGTTGAGCCACAAACGCGTGCGGTGCACGGGTTCGACCGGGGCGTCGCCGAGCGGGATGACGCGGCAGTTGTCGTACCAGCGGTGGTAGAGACCCGCGAGCTCCTCGAGGTAGCGCGCGACGCGGTGCGGCTCGCGCACCTCGGCGGCGTACGCGACGATGCGCGGGTACTCCTGCAGCGCGCCCAGCAGAGCCGATTCGGTCTCGTGGTCGAGGAGCTCGGGGGCGAACGCGGAGCGGTCGACACCCGAGTCGGCGGCGTTGCGGGCCACGTTGTGCGTGCGGGCGTGCGCGTACTGCACGTAGAAGACGGGGTTGTCGTTCGTGCGCTTCTGCAGGATCTCGGGGTCGAGCGTCAACGGCGAATCGGCCGGGTAGCGCGCGAGCGAGTACCGCAGGGCGTCGGTGCCGAGCCAGGCCTGCAGGTCGTCGAGCTCGACGATGTTGCCGGCCCGCTTCGACAGGCGCGCGCCGTTGATCGACACGAGCTGACCGATGAGCACCTCGATGTCCTTGTCGGGGTCGTCTCCCGCCGCACCCGCGAGGGCCTTGAGGCGGTGCACGTAGCCGTGGTGGTCGGCGCCGAGCAGGTAGATCTTGTGCGCGAAACCGCGGTCGCCCTTGTTCAGGTAGTACGCGGCATCGGCGGCGAAGTAGGTGTACTCGCCGTTCGAGCGCCGGATGACGCGGTTCTTGTCGTCGCCGAAGTCGGTCGTGCGCACCCACACGGCGTCGTCCTCGTCGAAGACGTGCCCCTGCTCGCGCAGGCGGTCCACGGCCTCGTCGACGAGGCTCGGCTGGCCCTCGATCCGCGCGTGCAGGTCGCGCTCCGAGAACCAGACGTCGAAGTGGACGTTGAAGCGCGCGAGCGAAGCCTGGATCTCGCCGAGCTGGAACCCGTAGGCCAGCTCGGTGGCGACGGAGATCTGCTCGGCGCGATCGAGGTCGAGGATGTCGGTGCGCGTGGCGTGCACCCGCTCCGCGAGAGCCGCGATGTACGCCCCGCCGTATCCGTCCTCGGGAGTCGGCTCGCCCACGATCGCCGCGACCACGGAGCGCCCGAAGCGCTCCATCTGGGCCCCGGCGTCGTTGATGTAGAACTCGCGCACGAGGGTCGCGCCGCTGGCCAGCAGCACGCGCGCGATCGCGTCGCCCAGGGCCGCCCACCGGGTGTGGCCGATGTGCAGCGGACCGGTGGGGTTGGCGCTGACGAACTCGAGATTGATCGTGTTCCCGCGCTGGGTGTCGTTGGTGCCGAACGCGGCCCCCTGCTCGACGATCGTGCGGGCCAGGGCACCGGCGGCCGCGGCATCGAGGCGGATGTTGATGAAGCCGGGGCCGGCGACCTCGACGCTCGCGATGCCCTCGACGGCCTCGAGGCCCGCGGCGATCTCGGCGGCGAACTCGCGAGGGTTCACCCCGACGATCTTCGACAGCTTCAGGGCGGCGTTGGACGCCCAATCGCCGTGGTCGCGGTTCTTGGGCCGTTCAAGCGGTAGGTCGGCGGCCGTGATCCCGGCGGACGAACCCTCTCGTCGCGCCTCGGCGAGCGGGGCGATGACGGCGAGCAGGGCGGCGGAGAGGGCTGCGGGATCCATAACCCTTCAAGTCTAGGCGCGGCGCCGGGGCGCCCGCGTCAGGCGATCTGGACCAGCGCCTCGTGGTCGTCGGGCTCCGTCGCGTCGACGCCCTCGATGGCGGCATCCACCCGCATCCGCTCGAGACCCACGTACCCGCCGTGGTAGCTGAGGAACGCGCAGTCGGCGGCGTCGCGTCCCGTGGCGATGCGCACCAGCGATCGGCGATCGGCGAGACGCGTCGCATCCACGACATACCAGGCCCCGTCGAGGTAGGCCTCGGCGACGGCGTGGAAATCCATCGGATCGAGCCCGGGGGCGAAGCAGGCGGCGTAGCGGGCGGGCATGTCCATCGCCCGCAGCAGGGCGATCACGAGGTGCGCGTAGTCGCGGCACACGCCCTGACCCGTGGCGAGGGTCGTCACGGCGCTGTCGGTGCCGAAACTGAGCCCCGGCGTATAGGTGACGGTGGATGCCACGAAGCCCGAGACCGCGGCCAGGAGGTCGCGCCCCGCCAGGCCCCGGAACTGCCGGCGCGCCTGGGCGAACACCTCGTCGGACTGGCAGTAGCGGCTCGGACGCAAGTATCCGATGGTGTCGAGGTCGCTCGTGCGAGGGCTCTGCGCGGGACCGACGACGAGCGCGTCGTACCGCACCGAGAGGGGACCTTCCTCGGCGGTGAGGCGGTGCAGACGGCTGCCGGCCTGGTCCACGAGTTCGGTCGCGGGGTACCGCCGCTCACCCTGCGCGAACGTGAGCTTCTCGTCGACGACGGGCACTCCGCGCGCGGCCGCGATCTGGAAGATGAGGTCGACGGAGGCCCCGAGATCGAGGTCGAGTTCAGCGGTCACGCGGCGCGGCACCGGGCAATCCTCGCACGCGTTCGGACCCCCTCGGCCCGGCGGGCGCGAAGCCGATCACCCGTCCTTCTTACCGGGGCCCTTACCGTTGCCGTTGCCGTTGCCGTTGCCCGGCGCCTTGTCGTCTGTGCCGCCCGGCCCCTTGTCGTCGGGGGCGGGCTGCGCCGGCTCGTCGCCGCCGTCGTCGGTCACCGTGTCCTGCGACTGCTCGGGGCTCGGCTCCGTCGTCGGGGTCGGGCTGGGACGGGGGGCGAGAGAGGTGAGGTCGGCGCGGACGGTGGCGATCCGGCTCAGGATGCCGTCGGCCTCCTCCGCCGAGATCTCGCCGGCGTCGCGGCGGGCGCTGACGTCGGCTTCGAGGGCGTCGAGGCTCGCGAGGGCGGAGGCGTAGTCCCCGCTCGAGGCCTGGTCGGCCACCGTCTGCACGTTCTGCTGCCACGCCGTGGGGGTCGCGGCGGGCGGGGTGCACGCGGCGAGCGCGAGGACCCCGGCGAACAGGATTCCGGCGAGGGGAGCGGCACGGCGGATCACGGGGCCACCTCTTTCCAGAGATCGTCCATGTGCTGGTCGAGAGGTTGCGGCAGCGTCGGCAGAGCGGGCTCGGACGATGCTCCCGCCCCGCCGAGGGCGACGGCGGTTCCGATGGCGCCCACGGCCAGCAGGACCGCGGCGATCGCCCCGATCACGATCGTGCGTTGCGAGAGCCGGCGGGGCGCCGCGGTCCGCTCGGACCGGGCCGACGGCTCGAAGACCCGCGTGGGGGCCGTGCCGCCGGCAAGAGCGGCGGTCGTCACCGCCGACGCCGGCGTCGACGGCAGGGGCGGGGGGACGGCGACCCCCGAGAGCGTCCTGAGCGCCACGATCAGGCCCGTGGCATCCGGTCTCTCACTCGGCTCGATCGCGGTCATCTTCTCGAGCACCTCGCGCCAGGCCGTCGGGATCTGCGCCGGGATCTCGGGGGGCGAGACGAGGCGTGCCGCCAGGGCCTCGTGCGGCGTCCGCGAGCCGAAGGGGCGCGAGCCGGTCAGCGCTTCGAGGAGCACCAGACCCAGCGCGTACACGTCGCTCGCGGGGGCCGCCGGCATGCCCCGAGCCTGTTCGGGACTGAGGTACGCGGCCGTACCGATCACGGTGTCGGCGCGCGTGACCCGTGTCGCCCCGACCAGCGACGCGATGCCGAAGTCGGC
Source organism: Microbacterium testaceum StLB037 (assembly GCF_900104345.1). Classification (GTDB taxonomy): domain Bacteria; phylum Actinomycetota; class Actinomycetes; order Actinomycetales; family Microbacteriaceae; genus Microbacterium; species Microbacterium testaceum_A. The sequence continues at coordinate 315,538 of NZ_FNJN01000001.1, read as the reverse complement.
GAGCGTGGCCCTTGGGGTCTCGCCCGTGTGGGCGGCCGGGCGGATGAGGATGTTCGACGGCTTGACGTCGCGGTGCACGATGCCCCGCCCGTGGATGACGGCGAACGCCTCGGCGATCTCTCGACCAACGCGGGCGACCTCGGGGCCGGGCAGCGGGCCCCGCGCGATGCGATCCGTCAGGGTGGGGCCCGAGATGAGCTCCATCGCCAGGTAGGCCGGCTGCGCATCGAGCTTGGCGTCGTACAGGGTGACGAGCGAGGGGTGCGACAGCGAGGCGAGGAGCCGGATCTCGGATCGCACGCGGGCGACGTCCGAGGGGTCGGCGCCGTCGCCGTCGATGATCTTGAGGGCGAGCGTGCGCTCGAGCGCGGTGTCGACCGCCTCGTACACCCGGGCGTAGCCGCCTCTGCCGAGGAGGCGCCCGAGACGGTAACGCCCGTCGAACAGATCGTCGACGGCCGGGTCGTAGGCGACGGTGGGGGTGGGTTCGGTCATGATCGTTCTCCGGGGCTCGACCCCGAGGGACTCAGACGAGGTCGTCGTTCGAGGAGCGCGTAGTGGATCGGGTCACCTGCGCGCCCCCTGCTGCTTCGGTGCGGGTGACGGTATCGGTTTGCCGACGGCGCATCAACAGCACCACCCCGATGAGGAAGACCACAACGCCCGCCCCCATCATGATGTAGCCGATCGTGGTGAGGTCGACGAACTCGTTCGGGAGGGTGACCGCGAAGGCGAGGACGGCGCCGATGACGAACAGCGCGATACCGGCTCCGATGCTCATGACAGACCCCTTTCGAAGGTGATCCCACCTTCTCAGCACCCCGCGAAACCCCGAGTGGTCTTGACAACGCCTGTCAAGACGGGGGTGCCGGAGCTCGAAGAGGTGTCCCATGGATGCCATGAGCCAGAACGACGTGACCACCCGATCGAACCGCGGCCAGTGGGAGAACACGGTCGAGGGCCGACCCGAACTGTCGGCGAGCTTCTCGAGCCGAGAGGAGGCGATCGACCAGGGTCGCGCCGTCGCCGACGAACTCGGTTCGCAGCACATCGTCGAAGACGCGGAGCCCACCGGCGTCGTCACCGACGAGGACTGACCCCGGGAGCCACTCCACGCAGACGAAAGGCCGCGATCGAGGTGATCGCGGCCTTCTTCGTGTGCCCCCGACTGGAATCGAACCAGCGACCTTTGGTACCGGAAACCAACGCTCTATCCCCTGAGCTACGGAGGCGGACCGGTCAAGATTAGCACCGCGGCGGGCCCTCCCCCGACCCGCGGGGCGAGCGCCGACGGTCACCGGCGCCCGCCCCGCGGCATCCGGATCACTCGTCGCCGATGACTCCGATGCCCGTCGCCTGGTGGTCGGCGTTCGGGTCGTCCTTGGAGGGGGCCTTCGCCTCTTCGTCGACGTCGTTCTCTTGACTCGGCTTGACCGTGGGGTCGTCGCCGAGGTCGGCGGCGTCGTCGGCCGGGGCGGAGTTCTGCGGGTCGCTCATGGGATTCCCTTCGTCGCGTACCCGCCCAGCCTGGCAAGAGCGCGAGCGGGGAGCACCGGCTTGACCGGAGCGGCCGTCGGGCCTAGCGACCGAACAGACCCCGCACGCGTCGCCCGACGGACTGGGTCAGCAGCACCTGTCGTCCGTTCACGTCGACCGTGAGCACCGACCCGCCGAGACCACCGGCCCGCACGGGCGTCGCCTCTCCGCGGACGTACGCCTCGGCGACGTCGACGTGCACCGCGAGGAGTTGAGCGCTCTGGTCCTTCGAGGTGTTGGCATCCACGATCTGCAGGCGGTGTCCTGTGTCGGTCTCGACCGAGAACCAGCGGGATCCGGGCGTCGACACGACGGCCCAGCGTCCCCCGCGCGAGAAGCGCGCCCAGGCCGCACCGTTGCGCAGCTCGGTCGTGACGTCGAGGTCGGCCTGCGCGATGACGAGCACCTCGAGCATCGCGAGCGCCTCCGCCGCGGTGACGTAGTCGCCGCGGTCGGCACTCAGCCCGCCCCACTCGAACTTGCGCTCGCCCATCTCGCCGCCTCCGCCGTTCTTCTGCCCCCGAGCGTAACCCCGCGGGCGGCAGCGGAGGCCGGCGCCCCAGCGAACCCACGGCGCGAGGTGCCCGCGACGGTCTCAGTCGGGCCGCAACCGATCGTCGGGGTGCAGGCTCCGCAGCGGGACCGAGCCGTCGACGATCGCCTGGATCGCCCCCGTGCTGACCTCGAGCTCCGCAGAGATCCGGTCGAGATCGGCACCCGACGACACGGCGGAACGCAGGGCGGTCACGGCCGCATCCGAGGTCTCGTCGACGTCGTCGGCCGTGCTCTCGACGAACGCGGCGAGACGAGCCTGAGCGAGACGGATGCACGCGCTCTGCCGTTCTCTGCCGTCGGAGGGGTCGGGACGGTGGTCGATGGTCCGGGCACGATCGGGCGACATGAAACTCCACTCCGGGGGGAAGTGTCCGCCCGCGGGGCTTCGCGAGCTCTTCCCATCGTGCCGAACGGACTCCTGCCCCACATCCCCCGAGCGATGTATCCCACCCCGGCCGAACGGCGGATGCCATGGCTGCGGTGCGGCAGCCATGGCATCCGTCTCAATCGCCCTTCACGTTGACGATCTGGCGCAGCGTGTGCCGGACCGTGACGAGGTCGGCGGCATCGGCCATGACCCGGTCGATCGGCTTGTACGCCTGCGGGATCTCGTCGATGAACGCGTCGGTGTCCCGGTACTCGATCCCCGCCATGGCTTCCCGCAACTGCTCGTGCGTGAAGGTCTTCCGGGCGGCCGACCGCGAGTACTCCCGCCCCGCGCCGTGCGGCGAGGAGTTCAACGCGACAGGGTTGCCGCGCCCCTCGACGACGTACGAGGCGGTGCCCATCGATCCGGGGATGAGCCCGGGGCGACCGGCGTCGGCCATGATCGCGCCCTTGCGCGAGACCCACACCCTCTTGCCGAAGTGCATCTCGGACTCGGTGAAGTTGTGGTGGCAGTTGATCCGCTCGCGCTCGTCGACGTCGGTCCCGAGGAAGCGACCGAGCTGGTTCGCGACGCGGTCCATCATCTCTTCGCGGTTGAGCAGGGCGAAATGCTGCGCCCACCGGAGCTCGCGGATGTATGCCGCGAACTCCGGCGTGCCCTCGACGAGGTAGGCGAGGTCGGGATGCGGAAGCTCGATCCACCACTGCCTCGCCAGGCGCTGCGCGACACCGATGTGGTGCTTCGCGATGCGGTTGCCGATGCCCCGCGACCCGGAGTGCAGGAACATCCACACGTCGTCGATCTCGTCGAGCGAGATCTCGATGAAGTGGTTACCGCTGCCCAGCGACCCGAGCTGGTGCCGCCAGTGACCCGCGTACGAGGCCGGGTCGAACTCGGCCTTCTGCGCCAGCTCTTCGAGCTCGGCGATGCGCGGCTCGGCGGTGACGACGATCTTGCGGTTGTCGCGGCCGGCCGACAGCGGGATGGCGCGCTCGATCTGCTGCCGCAGCTCGGACAGGTCGCGACCGTCGAGGTCGGCGGCCGTGAACTGCGTCTTGACGGCGATCATGCCGCAGCCGATGTCGACGCCGACGGCCGCGGGCATGATCGCCCCGAGCGTCGGGATCACCGATCCGACCGTCGCGCCGAGCCCCAGGTGGGCGTCGGGCATGAGGGCGAGGTGGGGGAAGATGAACGGCATCCGCGACGAGGTGCGTGCCTGCTCGATGGTCTTGTCATCGATCAGGCTCGCCCACGACACGAGTCGTTCGGTGAGCTTCTGCATGGGTCCTTTCCTTCGTGTGGTGCGCTGACGCGCGGGGAGTCGAGCCTCGGGCCGAGGCACTCCCCCACCGATGGAAAGGGAAACGCCCCGACCTGACGGTGCGGGGCGTGAGAAGACGGGTGTCTAGACGACCGGCGCCGGAGGGTACGACGAGGAGAGGAACGGCAGGTAATGCCCCTGCTGCTCCGAACGCAGATCGCGCATGGCGGTCATGGTCTCGTCTTTCCTCGGCTCACCGCGCCGGTCGGCACGGACTTGAGAACATAACGGATGCCACGACTCGGTGACAAGACCCGTGCCGATGTTCACCCGTCGAAGGGCGACCCCTCACCCGTCCCGGCTAAGCCTCGGTGGGCTGATCGAAGTCGTAGTCCAGGGGCTCATCGTCGTCGCTCGCGTCGGCCTCGACGGCCCGGAGGTGCGGACGAGGGAAGAGACGGTGATCCTTGAGCTCGGCGGCGGCGCGCGAGAAGTCGGGCTCCTCGTCGTGCCACTCCAGCGGAGCGGAGAGCACGTCGTTGCCGACGCCGATGACGAGCTCGGCCTGGGCGACCTTCCTGTCGTCGGTGACGATGGGGATGCTGACGGCCTCGGCCTGACCCTCCTTGGCCACCGCCGCGGTCAACTCGATCAACGACGCCGCGACGTCGTCGGTGGTGATCACTGTCTCGCCGGCATAGGTCACACATCGCATGAGCCCACCCTGACGGGGTGCGCGCGAGGACAGGGGCGGCTTGCCCCCCACGCGGACGTGGGGTACGGGTCAGTCGCGACGCTGCCGCGAACGGAACATGGCCTCGTCGAGCTCGAACCATACCGCGCGGACGGTGTCGAACTCGCCGAAGGGTTCGGGCTGTGGGTCGCTGAGCGACAGGCGGTAGCCGCGAGGCAGATCGTCCACGTGCTGTCCGTCGCGCGGGCCGCCGACGAGCACGTAGATCACGGGGAATCGACCGCCGGGGTCTCGAGGGCGACGCCGTCGACGGCGTCGCTCATGCGGCGGAGGAACGCCACCACCGCGGCCGACTCGTCGGGCGTCATGTCGATCACGGCCGCGAGCATGCGATCGTGCATGTTGCCGAGGGTCTGCCGCACCTCGGCGTGCGCGCGAGGGGTGGCCTGGATGAAGATGCTGCGGCGGTCGCCCGGGTTCGCGGCACGGGTGATGTGGCCCGAACGCTCTAGGCGGTCGAGGATGGCCGTCGTCGACGCGGTCGACAGCCCGAGATAGCGGGTGAGCTCCCCCGGGCGCACCTGTCGTTCGGCGTCGCGCAACAGGTAGCGCAGGACGAGCAGCTCGTTCTCACCCATCGACATGGAGTCGCGCGTACGACGTCGCATCGCGACCTCGGCGGCGCGATAGATACGGAGAGCTTCGAGTACCGCTTTGCTGCGCTGACGGCGGTCGGCGGGCTCGTCGCCGTACCAGTAGGTCACCTCATCCACGGGCTCGGGGGATGCGGGCCGGTGGGACGCGGTATCGACGTCTGTCATGACACACTCCTCCCGCTCGTCCCCGTGACTATACATCTGAAATAATAGTTAGACAAACTAGTTACTAACCGATTATGTTCTACGTACAGCTAATCGCTTCCGAAGGGAGTACCCCATGGGCCACCTGTACTACGGCACGTCGACCGAGTCGATCCGCATTCCCGATCGCCTGCTGTCGCACCTCAAGGTCGTCATGACCACGAAGCTTCGCCGCAGCGAGAGCTTCACCCTCAGCTGGACCCACGTCGACGGCACTCCCGGACGGTCCACGCTCTGGCTGCAGCCCGCGATTCCGATGCGCTTCGTCTTCGACTCGGCGGAGCCCGAGACGCTGAACGCGACCGTCCTGAAGAACATGGCCGACCTGGCCAACTCCTCCGCCGGACTCGTCGTCGACCTGAATGTCGAGATTCCTACGAGCGACACCGCGCACCGCCCCCAGCCGGCACGGGCAACCGCCCCCGTCCGTCGTCGCACCCTCTCGGCAGCGGCCTGACATGGACACGGCAACTCCCACCGCGCTGGCGACCGCGCGCATCCTCTGGGCCAAGGTCGACACCGGCTTCTGGGTCGCCCACCGCGGCGGCGAGTACTTCGGCTGCGTCGACCAGGTCGCCGGAGGATTCGTCTCACGCGACGCCCACGGCGTCCCGGTCGGCCGATACGACTCCCTCGACACGGCGAAAGCGTCGCTGCGGTCCACCACGCACCCCGCGAACGTCTCGCGCCGCCGCCGCCTCGAGCGGGCGACCGTGCTCACCGCGACCGGTGTGGGCGGCACTGCGCTGGCCCTCGCACTCACCGCCGGCGCCCTGGCGCCGTACCTGTGATCGCCGTGAACGACATCGATCTTCGCGACGAGGCCGACGACTTCGAGGATGCCGCCAACGCGGACTTCGCGGAACGATTCGGAACCGCTCCGCTCTGAACCCGTCGACCCCCTGGACACGTCTCGCCGTTCGTGCGAGCGTCGCCCCCGTACGACGACGAAGAGGAGAATCATGACGAATCACGACGGACGCGCGGACGGCGCCCCCGACCAGAACTCGAACGGGGCCGGGAGCGAATCGCCCGACGAAGGCGCCGCGGCTCAGCAGGACGCGGATGACGCGGCCACGACCGACGACTCCCCCACCGGCGACATCGGCTGAAGATCAGAACGCGTAGCGCACGCGGCAGTACGGAAGCTTCCGGGCGATCAGGTCGGTGAGGGCCGCCACGGCCTGGGCCTTCAACGGATGCCGGTACCGCACGTTCACCGCTCCGTTCTGGGACGTCTTCTCTTCTTGCAGCGAGGGCGTCCACAGCAGTTCTTCGCCCCTCGGGTGCCATCCGAGATTCACCTCGTGCAGCCCCTCGTTGTGGGTCAGGAAGATCACCTCGCAGGCCAGTTGCGCCTTCGCGCGCGCGTGGAGAACGGCGTCGAGCTGATCGAACAGCTCCGACCAGTCGGCGAGCCACGTCGGCGTCAGGATCACGGGCGAGAAGTTGACGTGCACCTCGAAGCCCGCGTCGACGAAATCGTTGATCGCCGCGATCCGCTCCCCCATGGGTGACGTCCGCAGGTCGGTGACCTTCGCCGTGGCCGCCGGCATGAGCGAGAACCGGATGCGCGTCCTTCCCGCCGGATCCCAGTCCAGAAGGTCGCGGTTGACGAACTTCGTCGCGAACGACGCCTTGGAGGTCGGCGTCATCCGGAACAGGTCGCAGACGTCGCGGACGTTCTCACTGATCAGCGCGTCGACCGAGCAGTCGCCGTTCTCGCCGATGTCGTAGACCCACGCGTCCGCATCGCACTGATTCGGCTCGGTCTTCGGACCGCGGGCGGCGACGTGCCGCGCCAGGTGCCTGGTGATCTGGTCGATGTTCGCGAAGACCGTGATCGGATTGCTGTACCCCTTGCGCCGCGGAACGTAGCAGTAGCTGCACGCCATCGCGCAACCGTTCGAGAGCGAGGGGGCGATGAAGTCGGCGGAGCGTCCGTTGACCCTGGTCGTCACGCTCTTCTTGACGCCGAGCACGAGGGCCTCGGTCTTGATGCGCACCCACCGCGCGACGTTGCTCTCGTCGCCGTGGACCTCGGGGATCTGCCAGTGCGAGGCGACCGGCACGATATCGGCCTCGGGCCAGCGCGCGACGATCTCTCGGCCGCGCTCGAGCTCGAGAGCGGCGTCCTCCGCGTAGATGCGGGTGACGCGCAGCAGGTTCTCGCGCTCGACGGCCATGCTTCGTTTCTACGCGGGGGTTCCGACATCGGTGGTTCCGGGCATCGGCTGACACTGCGGGCACCACCAGGTCCGTCGCTGCTCGGGATCGTTCTGCACCTCGTCGCGCACCCGCACCCGGGTTCCGCAGCGCAGGCACGGTCGACCGGCGCGCCCCGCCACCCAGTGCGACGATCCCCTCCGCCGGTCCCCCGTCGTGACCTGGTACATCCCGGGCACTGTCGCCGAGATCCGCAGGCATCGCGCCGCGAGCGCCACGAGCGCGTCGAGATCCGTCGTCCCGATGGGGGCGAAGGGATGGATGCCGCGCAGAAAGGCGAGCTCGTTCACCCAGAGGTTGCCGAGACCGGCGACCGCCGTCTGGTCGAGGAGGGCCGCGACGAAGGGCCGGTCGGGGCGCATCGAGAGTCGACGCGCCGCCTCGGCGGCATCCCAGTCCTCGCGCAGCGGGTCGGGACCCAGGTATCCGATCGCATCGCTCTCGCGCGCGGTGGGGACGAACTCCACGACGGGGAGGTCGAGGCCCCACACCTCCCGCCCGTCGTCGAGCCGCATGCGCACGCGCGCCGTCTCGCGCACCGCACGGGGAAGCGCGCGACCCGGCCGGGTGATCGTCCAGCGGCCCTGCATGCGCAGGTGGGTGTGGAGGGTCGATCCATCGTCGAAACGCGTGAGCAGATGCTTGCCGTGGGTGTCGTACCCCTCGATGCGGAGCCCCGCGAGGGATCGACCGGCGGCGTTCCCCGACCGCACCTCCCCGTCGCGCACCGCCGCGCCGAGAGTGGCCGCCTCGAGCCGCCGGCGGAGTCGGTAGACGCTGTCGCCCTCGGGCACGGCTAGGGAGCCGTGGCGTGTAGCTGGTCGGCGCGGGGAGCGAGGTCGGGGCGCAGGCGCGTGCCGAACTCGTGCCGGAGCGCACTGAGAGCGGCCTGCCACCCGGCAAGGCCATGGACACCCGGACCCGGACTCGTCGACGACGAACACAGGTACACGCCCTTCATCGGCGTGCGCCAGGGGTCGGGACTGTAGACCGGTCGACCAAGGAGCTGGGTGAGGGTCGGGGCCCCGGCCGAAATGTCACCGCCGGGGAAGTTGGGGTTCCACGCCGCGATGTCGACCGCGGTCCGCGACGACGTGGCCAGCACGGTGTCGCGGAAGCCCGGCGCGAAGCGCTCGATCTGGCGGACGACGGCCTCTTCCCGGTCGGCGGGGCTGCCCGAGGGCACGTGCGTGTACGCCCAGAGGACGTGCTTCCCCTCGGGCGCGCGGGTGGGGTCGAACAGCGTGGGCTGAGCGGCCAGGACGTACGGGGCGTCGGGGAGATCACCGCGGGCCACCGCGTTCTCGGCCGCCGCGATCTCGGCGCGGGTCCCGCCGATGTGCACGGTTCCCGCACGCGCGACGTCGGCGTGGGCCCACGGCACCGGGTCGGAAAGGGCGAAGTCGACCTTGGCGACACCGCCGCCGTAGCGGAACCTCTCGAGCGCGTGGCGGTAAGCCGACGGCATCCGGTCTCCGGTGAGCCGGATGAGCGATCGCGGGTTCGTGTCGAGGAGCACCGCGCGGGCCGGGGGCAGCTCGTCGAGGGAGGTCACCTCGACGCCCGCGTGCAGCACTCCCCCGTGCGCGCGGATGTCGTCGATCATCGCGTCGGCAATCGACTGGCTTCCGCCGACCGGAATGGGCCAGCCGCGCCCGTGACCGTACGTGGCGAGCACCAGACCCGCGCCGCCCGCGGCGATGCTCGGCTGGTGCAGGATGGTGTGCGCCGAGACGCCGGTGATCATGCTCGGCGCGACCTCGTCGCGGAAGCGCGCGTTCCACCACGGACCGCCCTGCTCGAGAGCGCGGATGCCGAAGAAGAAGGCCGCGAGGGGATCGCCGGGGACGCGCAGCAGCGCGTTGCCCGTGAAGTCGGCGACCCCGCGCAGGTGATCGACGAGGGGACGCATGAGGCGCTCGTACGCCGGTCCGTCGACACCGAGCGCCTCGGCGGCCCGGGCGAGGTCGCGATAGGCCAGACCCGCACGCCCTCGGTCGAGGGGGTGGGCGTACGACACCTCGGGTACGACGAAGGGCACACGACGGTCGAGACCGAACTCGCGGAAGAACCAGGACTCCAGGGCCAGGGGGTGCACGGCGGATCCGACGTCGTGCCGGAAACCGGGCAGGGTCAACTCGGCGGTCGACGCGGCTCCGCCGAACGAGGAGGACTTCTCGTACACGGCGACCGATAGGCCCGCGCGGGCCAGCGTGACGGCCGCGGCCAGGCCGTTCGGGCCGGAGCCGACGATGATCGCGTCGTAGCTCTCGCTCATCGGTCGATCGGCTCCTTCTCGGCGGTGGACTCATGGCCGAGGGCCGCCGCACCGACGCGCGTGCCGGGGGCTCCCCCCTCGGCGAGGTAGGCCAGGCGGTGCAGGGTCTCGGCGTTGCGGTAGCGCGTGATCGCGTCGAAGACCGTGTCGGGCAGGAGCGTCGTGGGGCCGGTGACGGGCTCCTCCTGGATGCGGCCGACGCAGCGGTCTCCGCGAGCCTTCACGTCGATCGCGACGCGGGCGACGCCGATGGGTCCCCCGTGCGGCTCGAGCACGGCCCGTCGGGGCGGGTCCCACTCGCGCATCACGGTGGTGTCGTCGACGACCAGTGGCCACGGGCCGAAGGAGTGGTGGAGCGTCGACCCCTCGGCGGGCCAGGAGTCGGCGACATCGCGCATGCGCGAGGTGCCCACCACCCACAGGGGGTAGAGCCACCCATTCGCGAGCACCCGGAAGACGTCGTCGGGCGTGCAGTGCATCAGGCGCACGTTGCGGGCCATGGGCGTTCCTCCTCGGCATCCGGGACCGGCGGCGGAGCACCCGGTGGCCTCCGCGACACGGCCCACGCTACGGCCCCGCTCGGACACCCGTCGCGGTGGTTGCGCCCCGGCGCGTCGCCCGGTAACGCTCAGGCCGCTGCGGGCAGCACGAACCAGGCGCGGGTTCCGCCCGACGGAGAGGCATCGAGCCCGATCGACCCGTGGTGGGCCTCGACGATCCGCCGGCAGGTGGCCAGACCGATGCCGATCCCCTGCACCTCGGCGCCGTGCCCGCGCTGCATGGGCTCGAACACGCGGTCGCGCAGCTCGGGGGCGACGGCGTCGCCGTTGTCATCGACGGTCACGCGCCACCCGTCGGGAAGCTCTTCGACGCTGACGGTGATGCGCGGGACCTTCTCGGCCGCAACCGTGAACTTCACCGCGTTGGCGATGAGGTTCTGCAACAGGACGCGCAGGAGAGTGTCATCGGCGTCGACGACCGTGGCGTCCTCGACGGTGACCTCCGCCCCCGTGTCCACCAGGGCCCCGTCGAGGTCTTCGAGCACCGCGTCGACGGTGTCGGCGACGTCGACCCGGGTCACGTGCGGGCGCGCACCGCCCATGCGCGCGAAATCGAGCAGATCGGTGACCATCGACGTCATGCGACCCGCCGCCGCTTCGGCGCGGGCGAGCGACTGCGCGGCGCGCGGCGCGTCGACCATCTCGGGACTGTCGGCGGCGAGCTCGAGGAAGCCCGCGAGAGCGGTGAGGGGGTTCCGGAGGTCGTGGCTCACCTGGACGGCGAACTGCTCGAGCTGCGCGTTCGACTCCAGCAGATCACGCTGGATGCGGCGCAGTTCGAGAACGTCGATCACCTGGTGAGCGAGCAGATCGAGGGCTCGACTGCTGGCATCCGACAGCTCTCCGACCTTGGTGTCGAACACGCAGAGCGTGCCGATCGCCACCCCCGCCGGGGTGATGAGCGGACTCGAGGCGTAGAAGCGCGTGTAGGCGATCTCGCCGGTGACGAAGGCGTTCTGCGCGAAGCGCGGGTCGAGGCGGGCGTCGGGGACGACGACGCGGCCGGGAGTGCTGATGACCGCCGCGCACATCGAGTCCTCGCGCGCGCACGACGCGGCCTGGATGCCGACGGCCGCGACCTGATGCTGCATGCGGTCGTCGATGATGTTGATCACCGCGGTGGGGACGTCGCACACCGTGGCCGCGAGCTCGACGAGCCCCTGCAGATCGGGCTCCGACGGCTCGCCGATGAGGCGGTATTGCGCGATCGCCTCGCGGCGCGTCACATCGTGCGCGGTGGACACATCGACCCCTCGTCGTCGGATTCCCCGAAAGCCTAGCGGCCCACGGCTACACCGCGGCGGACTCTTCGGGAAGGGGCTCGCGCAGGTCGTCCGCGGCGCCCAGAGTCGGGGAATGAGCACACCGAGCGTCCCCCAGGCCCCGTCCGATCCCTCGCAGCCCGCCCCCGCGGAGCCCACCGCCCCGAACCCCGCCGAGCCGACGGCCCCGACCCCCGCCGAGCCCACCATCCCCCTGCCGCCCGAGACCGAACCGGCACCCGCCGGCGCCGCCGATCCGTCGGCCGGGGCGTTCGCGCGCACCGAGGAGGACTCGACCGGATCAGCGGAGATGGATGCCGACAACGCCGCGGAACAGGATGTGATCGACGCCGTCGATCCCGGCGGACAGCCCGACTGACGACTCCGGAAACGATGGAGGGGCGGCGCCGAACGGCACCGCCCCTCTGTCGTGTCAGCGTCGGATCACGGGTTGCCGCGGGTCCACAGCAGGAGGATCGCCACGGCCTGGAGCACGAGGCATCCCACCAGGATCGCCGTGCGACGCCGCGGCGTCGACGACCACCGTTCATCACCCATGAGCGGCGCCATCGGCATGAGCAGACGGAACGTGCTCTGCTGCGGCAGGAACACCGCGAAGATGTAGACGCCGTAGCTGAAGCCGTACGCCACCACCATGAGACCGAGCTTGCGGACCGGCCGCGACCACATGAGGGCCGCGAAGGCGACGATCAGCGCGATCACGAGGATGATGCCGACCAGGCCGAGGTGCGTTCCCGCTTGGCGGAACCACGGGGTGAAGGGCGTGAACTCGTCGTTGCCGACGTAGTCGAGCCACCAGCCGAGCTCGGTGCGGATGTAGGCGTTGTGGGTTCCGGTGACGTACTGGGCGATGTGGTTCCACGACAGGCCCGCCGCGGCGATGACGAGACCGGATGCCATGAGCGAGGCCCACTCGCGCACCGGGAACGGATCGACCTTGCGGCGGAAGAAGCGCACGAGGAACACGATGCCCAGGGCGAGACCCAGAGCCAGGACTCCCGGACGCGTGTACGCCGTGATGAGCCCGATCGGCAGGATCCAGAGGTAGCGCCGCTTGATGGCGAGCAGCATGCCCGAAAACATCAGCAGCATGAACAGGCCCTCGCTGTAGCCGATCACGAAGAGGAACGACATCGGCGCGAAGGAGAAGAACACGACCGCCCACCACGCGGGCTGGGGCTTGGTGACCGTGCGCAGGAGGACGAACAGCAACCAGGTGGCGCCGAGGCTCGCACCGAGGCTCAAGAGCACGGCGACCGGCTGCCACCCCAGACCGGTGGCACCCGAGAGCACCCGCACCATCGTGGGGAACACGGGCAGGAACGCCCAGTTGTTCGGCAGGATGTCGCCCGAGACGTTCATCGGCAGCGACATGGGGTAGCCCTGCGCGGCGATCTGACCGTAGCGGTCGGCATCCCACCCGGTGAGGTAGTCCCAGAAGGTGCCGAGACGCTCGCCGTCGGGACCGAAGCCCCAGCGGGCCGCCTTGGCGATCGAGTAGAAGCCCCACAGCATGCCGAAGTTGACCACGCGGGCGATGGCCCACAGGATCAGGACTTTCGTGAACGCGCCCCGCTCGACGGGGACGATGCCCTCGGGCGTGCGAAGGACGTCGTGCCCGTACTGGGCGAGGGCACGACCGAGGCGCGAATCGCGCAGCCGATCGAGTCGACGCTGTCGCCCGATGACGGGGGACGGGCGTGTCGCGGGGGCAAGCTCGCTCGGCGGTGCGCTCACTCGGAACCTTTCACGGGGGAAGACATGGGCGAGTGACGACGGTGTCTGGCCCGGACAAGTGCAATTGGGGAGGATCGTACCGGATGAAACCGAACGTTCCATCCGGTTGACTTTCGGGGAAATGCCCTGATCAGTGGCTGTCGCCCACGAGCTTCAAGCCGACGACGCACCCCACCAGACCCAGGACGAGCAGCACCTTGACGACCGAGACGGCCTCGGTCCCGCTGATCATGGCGACCACGACGGTGAGAGCGGCGCCGATCCCGACCCACACCGCGTACGCCGTTCCGGTGGGGATCTCGCGCATCGCGAAGGCGAGACCGCCCATGGATGCCACGAGGGCGACGCCGAAGATCACGCTCGGCCAGAGCTTGGTGAAACCCTCGCTGCGCCCCAGGGCGGTCGCCCAGACAGCCTCGAGGATGCCGGACAGGATGAGGACGATCCACGACATGACGGTGCTCCTTGGCCAGTCTTGTCGCAGTCCGGGTACTGATCCGTCGTCCGGGGACGCGGCGGGCGTCCGGGGCCCAGCGTAGCGAGCCGACCTGGGCAGGCCCCGGGCACCGCGGCATCCGCTCCCGCTCCCACTCCCGCGATAAACGCTGATTCCTCCGAGACACGGCGTCGCGCAGCGTGTATCGCAAGAATCAGCGTTTATCGCAGACGACGTGGAGCTCCGGGCGGAGTGGGACGCAGGGGTGCCGGCATCCGGGATCAGAGCAAGAAGAGGGATGCCGAATCGGGATTGTGCGCGTGCACGAGGACCCCGAAGACGACCGCGTCGAACAGCAGGTGCACGGTCACGACGTACCAGAGCGAGCGGGTCTTCAAGAAGAGGAAGCCCTGCACGATCGCGAACGGGATCGTGAGCAGCGGCCCCCAGGCCTGGTAGCCGAGCTCCCACAGGAACGACACGAACACCACCGCCTGCAGCAGGTTGGCAGTGAGATCGGGGAAGTGCCGGCGCAGCAGCACGAAGACCGTGCAGATGAAGAACAGCTCGTCCCAGATGCCCACCGCGCCGACACCCACGAACAGGCGCGCGATGAGGTCGCCCGTGATCACCTCGGGCCAGTTGCGGTAGACGCCCGAGGTGATGAAGTAGAACGGCAGGATCAGGTAGCCGAGCACGATGACCCCGCCGAGCCACGCCCACTGCCACCAGGTCCAGCGGCCTCCGCCGCGCCAGGGGAAGCGGATCGCGTCGTCGCGGTAGACGAAGCGCGAGACCACGTACGGCACGACGACGGCCCCGCCGAGGGCGAGGGTGAAGCGCACGAAGGCGGCGTTGTCGAGCTCGGCGTGCAGCGGGATGAGGCTGACGATGAACTGCCCCACAGCGATCAGCGACACGTCGCGCGCGATGCTCGGCTCCTCGCTCCGGGCGAGGGCGATGCCGTTCCGACGATCGACGAGGACAGCGGATGCCACGGCGAGAGCGAGCAGGATCCACCCGAGCCACACGATCTGCACGACGAAGAGCGCGGGGGCGGCGAGGCACACCGTGAGTGCCGGGATGAGCTTGGGCGTCCACGTGGAACGCTCGCGGACCGGCACCGCGGTGTGCGCGGTCACGGCGAGACCCGGGTGTAGGTCAGGTCGCGGATGTCGCGACCGACGCGCAGGCCCTTGCGCTCGAAGGCGGTGAGCACGCGCCCCTCGAACCTCTCGGCCCACTCCCCCGCGAACGCCCGCTCGAAACCGGGGGCGTCGTCGAGCACGTCGCGCATCTGGTCGGCGTAGTCCTGCCAGTCGGTCGCGAGGCGCAGCGTGCCACCGGGGCGGATCGCCTGAGCGGCGATGCGCGCGAACTCGGGGGCGACGAGGCGACGCTTGGTGTGCTTGTTCTTGTGCCAGGGGTCGGGGAAGAACACCCAGAGCTCGTCGACGGATGCCGCGGGCAGCAGGTGCTCGAGCGCCTCCGGCGCGTTGGCCTCGACGAGGCGGAGGTTCTTCACGCCCTCGCGGTCGGCGTCGAGCATCGTGCGCGCGAGCCCCGCGGTGAACACCTCGACGGCGAGGAAGTCGGTGTCGGGGTGAGCGGCCGCCGCCGAGACGATCTGGTGGCCCTGGCCGGAGCCGATCTCGACGACCAGGCGGGCGGTGCGACCGTAGACCGCGGTCGGGTCGACGGCGGTGCCCGGCTTGACGCTGGTGGTGGCGGTGGCGCGCTCGACCGGCAGCAGGTAGAACGGCGAGAGCTCGGCCCACGCGCGATCCTGCGCCTCCGACATGCGACCGCTGCGGCGCACGAACGACACCGGCTTGTCGCGGAAGGCGGGGGCGGCGGCATCCATGTCGTCCAGGTTATCCGCCGCGTCGGGGGCCGCCTTCTGTCGCTCAGCGGATGCGGAGGCGACGCTTTCCGACGCCTCGCGCGAGAGGGAGCGCTTGCGGCCGCTCACGGGACGGTCACGAAATCGATGAGTTCCTCAACGCGTCCGAGCAGGGCCGGCTCGAGGTCGCGGAACGTGGTGACCTTCGACAGGATGTGCTGCCACGCGCGGGCGGTGTCGGCCTGCTCCTCGGCGGGCCAGCCGAGGGCGCGGCACACGCCCACCTTCCACTCGATGCCGCGCGGCACCTCGGGCCACGCGGCGATGCCGAGGGCACGGGGGGTGACGCACTGCCACACGTCGACGAAGGGGTGGCCGACGATGCGCACGTGGGCGCCGTGGCGGCCGCGGGCGATCTTCTCGGCGATGCGCGACTCCTTGGAGTTCGGCACGAGGTGATCCACGAGCACGCCGTAGCGGCGCTCGGCGGTGGGGGGCTCGGCATCCAGTTTCTCTTCGAGCAGGTCGACGCCCTCGAGGAACTCCACGACGACGCCCTCGGCGCGGAGGTCTGCGCCCCACACCTTCTCGACGAGCTCGGCGTCGTGCTTGCCCTCGACGAAGATGCGGCTCGCGCGGGCGGTGCGCGCGCGCTGGTCGTCTGCCGCGAAGGAGCCGGACGCCGTGCGGGTGCGCCCCTTGGGTGCGGCCGCGGGGGCCTTCAGCACCACGGGCTTGCCGTCGACGAGAAAGCCGCCGCCGAGCGGGAACAGCCGACGCTTGCCGAAGCGGTCCTCGAGCTCGACGTTCATGCCGTCGATGCGGGTCACCGCACCGACGAAGTCACTGCCCGCGACCTCGACGACGAGATCGGCGGATGCCGCGACCTCGGCGGGTCTGATGCGTCCGGCGTCGCGCCACCCGCGGGCGAGCACGTCGGTGCCGTAACGGTCGTCCATGGTGTACCTCCGAGCGTTCGAGCCTAGGCGGCGCGGGTGTGCGCTGACAGCGGACGCGCCGCTCCTACCCCGGTGTCGGCGGTCGTTTATAGGGTGGAAGCATCCGGCAACCGAAGGGGACTGCATGCGAAAGCCGAACGTGCTGCACACGATCACGGTGCTGCTGCTCGCGTTCGTCGGCGTCCTCGTCGCTCCCCTCAGCGCTGCGGCGATCCCCCCGCCCGCGCTCGGCTCGAGCTACGTGCTCGATCAGGCGAACGTCCTCACCGACGCGCAAGAAGCCGACGTGCAGCGGCGACTGCTCACGCTTTCGGAGCAGACGGGCCTCGACCTCTGGGTCGTGTACGTCGACGGCTTCGAAGACCCGACCGGTGCGGACGACTGGGCGAACGAGACCGCCAACCGCAACAACCTCGGCCCGCACCAGTACCTGCTCGCGGTGGCCATCGAGGGCGACACCTTCCAGTACTACCTCTCGGGCGACGTCGACGCGGGCGGAATCTCGGCCGCCCAGCTCACCTCGATCGAGCAGGACAAGGTGCAGCCGGCGCTCCAAGCGGGCGACGACGCGGGCGCCGCGATCGCCGCGGCCGACGGGCTGCGCACCGCTCACGCGAAGGCCGGCGGCAACATGCCGAACCCGCCCCCGACCCCGGCGACCCAGAACGGGCCGGCCATCGTGCCGATCGTGCTCGTCGGCGTGCTGTTGCTCGCGATCGCGGCCACCCTCGTCTGGCTGGCCGTGCGCCGGCGCCGTCGCGTGACGTCGGGGGGCCCTGACGCTTCCGCCGAGAGCGTGGAAGACCTGTCGCGCCGCGCCGGTTCCGCGCTCGTGGCGACAGACGACGCGGTCAAGACGAGCGAGCAGGAACTCGGCTTCGCCCGCGCGCAGTTCGGCGACGCCGCGGCCGCGCCCTTCACCGAGGTCTTGGCGCAGGCGAAGGCCGACCTCGAGCGGGCGTTCTCGATTCAGCAGCAGCTCGACGACGCGACCCCCGAGACCCCGGAACAGCAGCGCGCGGGGTACACCGAGATCCTGCAGCTGTGTGCGTCCGCCGACGAGGCGCTCGACGCCAAGGCCGCGGCGTTCGACGAGCTGCGCGCCCTCGAAGCCGACGCTCCCGGCGCCCTCGCCGCGGTACGGCAGCAGCACGCCGCGGTGGCCGCGGCCCTGAGCGCGGCGGAAGCGGGACTCGGGCGCCTGTCCGAACGCTTCAGTGACGACGCGCTCTCGTCCGTCGCCGACAACCCGACGCAGGCCCGCGCGCGCCTCGAACTCGCGAGCACCCAAGAGGCCGCCGCCGACACCGCCCTCGCCGAGGGCCGCACCGGAGAGGCCGCGGTCGCCATCCGCGCCGCCCAGACGGCGCTCGCCCAGGCCGACACCCTCGAACGCGCCATCGACTCTCTCGACGCGGCCCTGGCCGACGCGCAGCAGCGCGCGGCGGCCCTCGTGGCCGAGATCGAGGGCGACCTGGCGGCGATAGCACAGCTTTCCGATCCCGACGGACGCATCGCCGCCGCCGCGGCCTCGGCTCGGTCGCAGCTCTACGACGCCCGCGGTGCACTGTCGGCGGCGCGGCCGAACCCGATGCGGGCGTTCGAGACCCTGCGGCGGGCGAACGCCACCATCGACACCGTGCTCGCCGAGGCGCGTGATGCGGCCGAGCGTCGCCGCCGCGCAGAAGGGCAGCTCGACGCGACGCTCGCCCAGGCGCGCGCGCAGGTGAGCGCGACGGAGGACTTCATCTCCGCTCGCCGCGGCGCGGTGGGGGCGACGGCGCGGACGCGTCTCGCCGAGGCGGGCGCCGCTGTCGTCCAGGCCGAACAGCTGCGCACCGACGACCCGGTGGCGGCCCTCGCCGCGGCCCAGCGCGCGGCACAGCTCGCGGCGGCGGCCGATTCCGCCGCGCAGAGCGACGTCGGATCCTTCGGCGGCGCGGGCGGCGGTGGCGACATGATGGGCGCCATCCTCGGCGGCATCGCGGTGAAGGCGATCCTCGGCGGAGGGCGCTCTCGCGGCGGCTTCGGCGGCGGCGGCCTGGGCGGTCTCGGGGGAGGTTTCGGAGGTCTCTCCGGCGGCGGGGCCCGTTCGCGCGGCGGGGGCTTTTCCACCGGAGGGCGCTCGCGCAGCGGCGGAGGCGGAGGCTTCTCCGGCGGCGGCCGCAGTCGCGCCGGCGGCGGACGGGGATCGCGCCGCTAGTCCAGCCCTCGCGGCACCGCCGCCCGATCACAGAGAATTCGTAGTAACCGCCACCAGACTCGACACCGTCGCCCTCAGGAAGGAACACCCCGCATGGCCAAGCAGTCCATCTTCGGTCGCATCCAGACCCTCGTCCGCGCGAACGTCAACGCGCTCCTCGACCAGGCCGAGGACCCGCAGAAGATGCTCGACCAGCTCGTCCGCGACTACTCGAACTCGATCGCCGACGCCGAGTCGGCCATCGCCGAGACGATCGGAAACCTCCGTCTGCTCGAGCGCGACCACCAGGAAGACGTCCAGGCAGCGGCCGAGTGGGGCAACAAGGCCCTCGCCGCCAGCCGCAAGGGCGACGAACTGCGCGCCGGCGGCAACCTGAGCGAGGCCGACAAGTTCGACAACCTTGCCAAGATCGCCCTCCAGCGTCAGATCACCGCCGAGGGAGAGGCCAAGGCCGCCGCTCCCACGATCGCCGCGCAGACCGAGGTCGTCGACAAGCTCAAAGACGGCCTGAACGGCATGAAGACCAAGCTCGAGCAGCTCAAGGCCAAGCGCAACGAGCTCACCGCTCGCGCGAAGGTCGCCGAGGCGCAGAACAAGGTGCACGACGCCGTCAAGTCGATCGACGTGCTCGACCCGACGAGCGAGCTCGGCCGCTTCGAAGACAAGATCCGCCGCCAGGAGGCCCTCGCCGCCGGCAAGCAGGAGCTCGCCGCCTCGAGCATCGACGCGCAGTTCAACGCCCTCGAGGACGTGGGCGAGCTCACCGAGGTCGAGGCACGTCTGGCCGCTCTCAAGGTCGGCGGCCCGCAGCGCGCGGCCATCGACGCCCCGAGCCCCGACCAGGTCTGATCCACCCCCACGAGTGCATCGCCCGGTCGACCGGGCGATGCACTCGCGTCTCCGGCGTGAGGGAAGCCGCATGACCCGATTCATCGTCGCCCCGCAGTGGCAGGGCTCGTCCTCGTCGCGGGCGATGCAGCTCGTCGATGGCGCCGAGGCGATCGCCGGCGACCTTCCGCGCGCCTCGACGACCGTGCTCGCCGCGCCGACCGAGGCCGGCGACGCTCAGGGCAGCCGCGTGCAGCGCCTCAGCGCCATCGTCCGCATGCGCGATCGCATCGAAGAGGCCGTTCGCGCCTCCGACGAGACGGCCGTCGTCGTGGGCGGCGACTGCGGGGTCGCCCTGGGTGCCGTCTCGGCCATCGCGGGCGACGATCTCGCGGTCGTGTGGATCGACGCGCATCCCGACCTGAACACTCCCGAGTCCTCCCCCAGCGGCGCCTTCACGGGCATGGTGCTCCGCGCGATCGCGGGCGAGGGCGAGGACCTCGTGCGTCTCGAACCGGGCATCGCGCCGTCGCGCCTCGTCCTCGTGGCCACGCGCGCTTGGGACCCCGAAGAAGAAGCGTTCGTCGCCGCCCACGGGATCACCGTCGTCCGCGCCGACGAGCTGTCGTCCCCCGACGCTCTGGCCGACGCGGTCGCGGCCACCGGTGCGACTCGCACCCACGTGCACATCGATCTCGACGCGCTCGATCCCGCCGACATCGCCGGCGTCGCACAGGCCGTGCCCTTCGGCGCGCGCACCGCCGACGTCGTGGCATCCGTCCGCCGCCTTCGAGAGCGCCTCCCGATGGCGGGCGCCACTCTCACCGAGTTCTCCCCCTCGTCGCCCGCGGCGGCCGTCGACGACCTGGGGACGATCCTTCGACTGATCGGGGCCCTGGCATGAGCCCCCTCCCCCCGCCTCCCGCGGGCTGGCGCCAGCGCGCCGACAGGGCTGTCGCGCGCGGCCGCCGACTCGACCGGTTCATCCCCGGCGTTCTGCTCGACTCCCCCGTGAGCCGGGTCGGGTACTGGTACGGGTGCACCGTCGGATGGGTCTGGGGCTCGCTGTGGAGCACGGGACGCATCGAGAAGCGTCAGGGCCTGTGGGTGTTCCGCGGGCTGCCCTCGTGGGCGTTCCCGCGCGGGGGCGTGTGCGTGGGCGGATGCTTCCTCACCGGCGACGATCGGCCGACCGACACGGTGCTCGGACACGAAGCCGTGCACCGTCGCCAGTGGCGGCGGTACGGATTCCTCATGCCGCTGCTGTACGCGCTGGCCGGGCGGGACCCCCTGCGCAACAGATTCGAGATCGAGGCGGGTCTCGTCGAGGGCAACTACCTGCCCCGCGGGAGCTGACCGCGCCGCGTACGTCCGCGGCGATCCGCAGGGCGGATCAGCCGTCGCTGACGAAGCTCGAGCGGCCCCGCGCGATCGAAAGGCGCGTCAGCGCGCGGTGGCGAGGCCGAAGCGCTCGGGCGTGTGGATGGCCTGCGCGTCGACGCCGTGACGGGTCACGAGTTCGTCCACGATCTCGGCCGTGCCCAGGTAGCCCCCGAGCAGGATGACGCGCGTCGCGTCGTCGTCGCAGCACAGCATCTCGCCGGCCCAGCCCGACACCGCCCGCGACAGCGCCTCGCCCGCGGCGCAGCCACGGCCCGTTCCGGGAGCGCCGCCGCGGCGCGAGCGGTCGAGCCACGTGAGCGTCATGCGCGCGGGGGCCGCGATCGAGCCGATCCACGACGCGTCGGGGACCTCCACGAACACGCGACCGGTCGAGCAGATCGGCAGCGTCGCGAGCAGGGCCTCGAGCTCGGCGAGCGAGGTCTCGTCGGCCGTCACGAGGTGCTGCACGCGGGTGTGCCGCGACGCGCGGCACGCGGCGGCGTTGTGCTCGGTGGAGATCGACATGATGACTCCACTATACCCGCGACATAGGTTTGCCTAACCTGTGTTCACGCTCAGTATCTCGACGTCGACACGACAGCGCGATCGCGCCGCTCAGTCGATCAGCACCTCGCGGAGCCGCTCGGTCTCGGTGGCGCTCATCCCGTTGGCGAGCAGATACCCCGCGGCGGAACCGAACTCCCGATCGAGGCGATCGAGCAGGGCCCGCATGACCGGCGCGGGCGAGCGGGTCGCGAGCGCCTCGGCGTGCACGTTGCCGGGATGGACGGCACGGATTGCGGCGAGCACCCGCGCGTTGCGCTCGGCGGGAAGGAAGTCCTCGGTACGGGCGTAGTCGGCAATCACCGCCTCGCGATCGACACCGGCCGCGGCGAGCGCGATCGCGACCGTGACCCCGGTGCGGTCCTTCCCCACCGTGCAGTGAACGAGTACGGGCTGCGCGTTCAGGATGCCGCGGACCGCCGAGACGACCCGCTCGGCGGAGTCGTCGACCAGGGCGGCGTACATGTCATCGAGGCTCAGGTCGCGCGCGAAGAACGAGGCCACCGACCCGAGGAAGAGCGGTTCGTGCTGGATCTCGACCCCGTCGTCGAGTCTGCTGGGCGCGTGGGCGACCTCGGACTCGTCGCGCAGATCGATCACCCTCCGGATGCCGAGTTCTCGGAGGGTCCGCGCGCCCGCGTCGTCGACCGCGACGAGGTTGCCGGAGCGGTAGAGCACGCCCGAGCACGTGCGGCGTCCGCCGGCGGGGAGGCCGCCGACGTCGCGGAAGTTCACCGCCCCCGAGACGAGCGAGCCGCTCACGGCGCCCCGTCCGCGTGCACGTGCGGTGCCGCCGGGGGCGTGGCATCCCGAACCGCGTTCTCCGCGGGTGCGGCGCGCGGAGGAACGGGGTACCGACCGGCGATGGCGACCCTGTTGAAGGCGTTGATGGCGACGAGGACCCAGCTGAGCGCGACATACTCCTGCTCGCTGAGGATGCCGCCGGCCTGGTCGTACACCTCGTCGGGGATGCCGCCCTCGTGGATGAAGGTGAACGACTCCGTCAGCTCGAGCGCGGCCCTCTCGCGCTCGTCGAAGACGCCCGACTCGCGCCAGGTCGCGATCTGCGCGATCACATCGGCGTCCAGTCCGGCTTTCACCGCGGCATCGACGTGCACGCGCACGCAGTAGGCGCATCCGTTGAGTTGCGAGGCGTGGATCTGCACGATCTCGCGCAAGCGGGCGTCGATGCCCGCGTCGGCGGCCAGTCGCCCCACGGTGGTCGAGAACGAGCGCAGGGCGGCATACGCCTCGGGAGCCGACTTCGAGAGGTGGACGCGCCGTTCTTCACCCATGGCGACAGCCTACGGCGGCCCCGCGGGGTCGGGACGGGTGATCGGTGACGTCGTACGGCGCGGTGGTGGCGGCATCCCGCCCGCGGTGCCAGGCTGGTCGAATGCCCGAGCGCGACGAGTTCTCGTTCCTTCCCGCCCAGGCGACCGATCTCGGTCGCGATATCCCCTCCGTCGAACGGGTGCAGCTCACGCTCCCCGACGGGCGCACCCTCAGCGGACTGCGGTGGGGCGACGCTCCCCCGGCGGTGACCCTGCTGCACGGCGCGGGCCTGAACGCCCACACGTGGGACACGACCCTCTTGCACCTCGGGGTCCCCGCCCTCGCCCTCGACCTGCCGGGTCACGGCGACTCCTCGTGGCGGGACGACGCGGCGTACGTCGCACGCGTGCTCGCCCCCGACGTCGTCGTCGCCCTCGAGGAGTGGACCGGCGGTGCCCAGGTGCTCGTGGGCCACTCGCTCGGAGGGCTCACGGCGGCCGCGGTCGCGGCATCCCGTCCCGATCTCGTCTGGCGCCTCGCGATCGTCGACATCACGCCGGGAGTCGATCCGAGCGCCGGACCCGCGCAGATCCGCGCGTTCTTCGCCGGTCCGACGGACTGGGCGTCGCGCGAGGAACTCGTCGAACGCGCCCTCTCGTTCGGCCTCGGCGGCTCACCCGAGGCCGCCGCCCGCGGTGTCTTCCTGAACTCCCGCGTGCGCCCGGACGGCCGGGTGGAGTGGAAGCACCACTTCGCGCACCTCGCCGCGGCCGGCGCGAACGCCGGAGCCGATCCCACCACCCCCGACGCGGTGAAAGCCGTGCTCTCGGCGACCGGATGGGACGACCTGGCCGAAGTGACGGCGCCCGTCACCCTCGTCCGCGGCGAGCGCGGATTCGTCACGATCCCGGATGCCGAGGAGCTCGAGCGTCGCGTGCCCGGGGCCGTCGTGCACGCGCTCCCGACCGGGCACAACGCGCAGGAGGAGGACCCGGAGGGTCTCGCGCGCCTCGTCCGCTCCCTCCTCCCCTCCCCCTGACCTTCCCTGCCGTTCCCCGTCATCTCGCGTCGCGCTCCGTCACAGAGGGCGTCGAGCGCAGACGGGTGAAAGTAGGCTGTTGCCACCCCTGCTCGGCATCCACAGCACCCTGATGCCTCGGCCTGCGAAAGGACACACCCCGCAATGCTGCGCCGCACCGCTCTCGCCACGAGCATGCTCCTGATCGGAGCGCTCCTGCTCACCTCGTGCACCGGCTCGACCACGACGCCGAACCCCACCGGAGAAGCCGACCCGAACGCCACCCTCACAGTGCGTCTGTCGCTCGAGCCGGCCAACCTCGACATCCGCCACACCAGCGGCGCCTCGCTCGAGCAGGCGCTCGTCGACAACGTGTACCAGGGCCTCGTCACCCGCAACGGCGACGACTCCAACGCGATCGTCCCCGCCCTCGCCACCGCCTGGGCGGTGTCGCCCGACGGCCTCACGTACACCTTCACCCTTCGGCAGGGAGTGACCTTCCACGACGGCAGCGCCCTCACCGCGGACGACGTGGTCACCTCGCTGCAGACGGCGAAGGACGACCCCACCATCCAGAGCAGCTCCGACCTGAAGAACGTCGCGTCCATCGCCTCGCCCGACGCTTCCACGGTCGTCGTGACGCTCGCCCAGCCGAACATCGACTTCCTCTTCGCGATGACCGGTCGCGCCGGACTCATCTTCAAGAGCGGCGACACCACGAACTTCCAGACCGCCGCCAACGGCACCGGTCCCTTCCGCGTCGAGAGCCGCAATGCGGGACAGAGCCTGACCCTCTCGCGCTACGACGGCTACTGGGGCGACAAGGCCGGAGTCGCCGAGGTCGTCCTCGACTACATCCCCGACCAGAGCGCCGCCACCAACGCCGCGGTCGCCGGCGACGTCGACGTCGCCCTCGAGATCGACCCCGAACTGCGCGGACAGATCGAGGGCACGAACAACTTCACGATCGAGTCGGGCCTGACCACCGACAAGGGCACGCTGGCCTTCAACAACCAGCGGGCCCCGCTGAACGACCAGCGTGTGCGCGAGGCGCTGCGCCTGGCGATCGACCACAAGGCGCTCATCGACACCCTCGGCTCGGGCAGCGAGCTGTACGGCCCCATCGCCCCGCTCGACCCGGGATACGAAGACCTGTCGGGCAGCATCTCGTACAACCCCGACCGCGCCCGTGAGCTGCTCGCCCAGGCCGGGGCCGAGAACCTAAACCTCACGCTGACCATCCCCAACGTCTACCCGACGACGATCCCGACCTTCCTGGTGTCGTCGTTCGCCGACGTGGGAGTGACCCTGAAGGTCGACTCGGTCGACTTCAGCGCCTGGCTGCAGGACGTCTACACGAACCACGACTACGACCTCAGCTTCGTGCGGCACGTCGAAGCCCGCGACTTCGGCAACTGGGCGAACCCCTCGTACTACTTCGGGTACGACAACGCCGAGGTGCAGGGCCTCTACGCCCAGGCGCTGGCGACCACCGACGAGCAGCAGTCCTCCGACCTGCTCGCCGAGGCCGCCCGCATCGTGAGCGACGAGGATGCCGCCGACTGGCTGTTCCTGTCGACCCCGCTGACCGCGGTGGGCACGAACGTGGCGAACTTCCCGAAGAACTCCCTCAACGTGCGCCTGCCCCTCGCCGGCGTGACGGTCGCGGCGGAGTGATCCGCTACACGCTGACACGGCTGGGCCTGCTCGTGCTGGGCCTGGCCGTGGCCAGCGTGCTGATCTTCGTCTCGCTGCGGGTGCTCCCGGGCGATGTGGCACAGCTCATCGCCGGCACCGAGGCGACCCCCGAACAGGTCGCGGCGTTGCGGACGAGCCTCGGCCTCGAGGCGCCGCTCTGGACGCAGTACCTCGACTGGATCGGCGGACTGATCCGCGGCGACCTCGGCACCTCGCTCATCACCGGCACCTCCGTCGCATCCGAACTGGCCGACAAGGCGCGCGTCACCGTCCCCCTCGCGACGATGTCGTTGACGGTGGCGCTGATCGTCGGCATCCCGTTCGGTGTGCTCTCGGCCCTCGGCCGGCGGCGAGCCGGGGGGACGGCGCTCAGCGTGGGAGCCCAGGCGCTGGCGGCGGTGCCCGTGGTCTGGGCGGGCATGATGCTCGTCGTCGTCTTCGCGGTGTGGCTCGGCTGGCTCCCGCCCCAAGGGTTCCCCCGCGCGGGATGGAACGACCCCGCGGCCGCATTCCGCGCCCTCATCCTCCCGGCGCTCACCATCGGCGTGGTCGAGGGGGCGATGCTCCTGCGCTTCGTCCGCAGCGCGACGCTCCAGGCCCTCGGCCAGGACTACGTGCGCACGGCCGCCGCGAAGGGGCTCACGCGCACGCGTGCCCTGCTCAGCCACGGCCTGCCCAACGTCGGCCTCTCGGTCATCACCGTACTCGGCCTCCAGATCGCCGGGATCATCGTCGGAGCCGTCGTGATCGAGCAACTGTTCACCCTCCCCGGCGTCGGCCGCATGCTGGTGTCCGACGTCGCCTCGCGCGACCTCCCCAAGGTCCAGGGCGAGCTCCTCGCCCTCACCGGGTTCGTGCTGCTCGTCGGATTCCTCGTCGATCTCTCCCACCGCCTCATCGACCCCCGCCAGAGGGAGGCCTCATGACCACCCTCCGGCGGCTCTGGAGCCTCGGCACCGGGCGATTCGGCATCCTGATCGTCGCTCTTCTGCTCATCACGGCCCTCATCTCGCTCGTCTGGACGCCCTTCGACCCCGCGTCGGTCGACGCTCGGGCGCGCTGGAGCGATCCGTCGTGGCCGCACGTGCTCGGAACCGACAACAGCGGTCGCGACATCGCGAGCCTGCTCATGGCCGGAGCGCGCACCACCGTCGTCGTCGCCGTCGGCGCCGGAGTGGTGGCCTCGGTGCTGGGCATCGTCCTCGCCGCCCTCGGCTCGCTGACCGCGCGGTGGATCCGCGAGAGCGTCGCCGTGCTCGTCGACATCCTCATCGCCTTCCCCGTCCTCATCATCGCCATGATGATCTCGGCTGTGTGGGGCGGTTCGCTCGCCGTCGTCATCTGGTCGGTGGGCATCGGCTTCGGCGTGAACGTCGCCCGCGTGACACGACCCGAGCTGCGACGCGTGCTGCACAGCGACTTCGTGCTCGCGGGGCGCGCGAGCGGCCTGTCGACCGGGCAGAACCTCACCCGGCACCTCCTGCCGAACGTCGCACCGGTGTTCATCGTGCAGCTGTCGTGGGGAATGGCGGTCGCCGTGCTGGCCGAGGCGGGGCTGTCGTACCTCGGCTTCGGCGCGCCCGTGACCCAGCCCTCGTGGGGAGTTCTCCTGAGCGACCTGCAGGCCTACATCGCCGTGCACCCCCTCACCGTCGTCTGGCCCGGTCTGGCGATCACGCTGACCGTGCTGGGGCTGAACCTGCTCGGCGACGCCCTGCGCGAGGCGGCCGACCCCACCCTCGGCGAGCGCACTCCCGCGGCCCGCACGCACGTGCCGGGGGTGGTCGCATGAGCCTCGTCGTCACGGACCTGCGGGTCGAGATCGGCGACCGGGCCGTCGTCGACGGCGTGTCGTTCGAGGTGCCCGACGGCGCCCGCGTCGGCCTGATCGGCGAATCCGGCTCGGGCAAGTCGATGACCGCCCTGGCGATCCTCGGTCTCCTCCCCGACGGCGCCCATGCCACCGGCAGCATCGTCTGGAACGGCCGCGAGATCCTCGGCCTCGCCGACCGCGAGCTGGCCCGCCTGCGCGGCGACGACATCGGCATGGTCTTCCAGGAGCCCCGGACGGCGCTGAACCCCATCCGCACCGTCGGCCGGCAGATCGGCGAATCGGTGCGCATCCACGAGGGCGTCTCTCGGCGCGAGGCTCTGCGTCGCGCCGTCGCCGAGGCCGAGCGGGTCGCCCTCCCCGATCCCGAACGCATCGTCTCGCGCTACCCGCACCAGCTCTCCGGCGGCCAGCGGCAGCGGGTCGCGATCGCGATGGCCCTCGCGTGCCGACCGCGGTTGCTCATCGCCGACGAACCGACGACGGCGCTCGACGTCACCATCCAAGCGGGGATCCTGACCCTGCTGCGCTCCCTCGTCCAGGATGCCGGCATGTCGCTCGTCTTCATCACCCACGACCTCGCGGTGCTCGCGCAGGTCGCCACCCACGCCGTCGTCCTCGAGAACGGCCGGGTGGTCGAGCAGGGCGCCGTCACCGACCTGTTGAAGGCGCCGTCCTCTCCCGTCACGCGGGCGCTGCTGCGCGATGCGACCGCGACGCTGTGGCATCCCGAGCTCCCCCCGCGAGAGATCGCGGCCGACGATGCCGAGGAGACCCCGTGACCGAGACGCTGATGCGCGCGCGCGGACTCTCGCGCGCCTACCCCACCCCCCGGACGCGGGGAGTCGGCCGGTCCGAGCAGACCGTGGGCCTCGCCGACGTCGACCTCTCGGTGCTGGCGGGCAGCGCGGTCGGGATCATCGGCGAGTCGGGGTCGGGCAAATCCACGCTCGTGCGCCTGCTGCTGGGCCTCGACGTGCCGAGCGCGGGCACCGTCGAGGTCGACGGTCGGGCCGTCGACGCCCGCGGCTCGGCCCGATCGCTGCACTGGCTGCGACGAGCGACCGGCATGATCTTCCAGGACCCGTACGCCTCGCTCGATCCCCGCATGAGCGTCGAGCGCATCGTGGGCGAGCCGCTGTGGGCGCTCGGGATCGAGGGCGATCGCCGCGCGCGGGTCCGCGAGGTGCTCGAGCAGGTCGGTCTCGACGCCGGCATGGCCACGCGGTTCCCCCACGAGTTCTCCGGGGGCCAACGCCAGCGCATCGCCCTGGCTCGCGCGATCGTGCACCGCCCGCGCATCCTCGTCGGCGACGAGCCCCTCTCGGCCCTCGACGTGACGGTGCGCGCGCAGATCCTGCGCCTCATCGCGCGGCTGCGGCTCGAAGAGGACCTCACCCTCGTCCTCGTCTCGCACGACATCGGCGTGGTGCAGAACGTGTGCGACCAGGTCGTCGTCATGAAGGACGGCCGCATCGTCGAACAGGGCCCCACCGAGAAGGTGCTGCTGCAGCCGCAGGCGGCGTACACGCGGCAGCTGCTGGCGTCGATTCCGACACTGCCGGGCTGACGCGGAGGCGGCGCTGCGGGACGGATGGGGCGTTCCGCGCCGGCGTTGCGGCCGCGGGTGGTGGGCGGGCACGAGAACAGGAGGGTGTCACCGGGACAGGCTGGTTCCACCACCGAAATCGTCGTGTTCTCGGAGCATCTCCTGTTCTGGTGCGGTTTCGGGATGCCGCCCGCCCGGCTCCCGGACTGCTCACCCACGCGCCGAGCAAGGGATCCTGCGATGTCGGAGGTCAGCGCTACCCTCGGCGCATGACCCCCGGTATCGTCCCCCCGTTCCTGCTCGACCGACTCGCCTCCACCGATGACCCGCGCATGGCACGGGCCGCAGAAGCGGCGAGAAAGACCCTCGCCGTGCCGCGGCCGACGCGTCCGACACGATCCCGCCTGCGACTGTCGATCGAGGGCGACACCCTCGTGGCCGAGACCGGGCCGGCGCCCGATCGCATCATCTCCGACGCGGCGAACACCGAGAACCTGCCCGGTCGTCGCGTGCGCAGCGAAGACGACGGCCCGTCGGGCGACACCGCGGTCGACGAGGCCTACGACGGTCTCGGCGAGACCTACGACTTCTTCTGGGATGCCTTCGCCCGCGACGGCATCGACGCCGCCGGTGGATCGCTGCTGGCCACCGTGCACTTCGGCGACGACTACGACAACGCGTTCTGGAACGGCGAGCGCATGGTCTTCGGCGACGGTGACGGCGAAGTCTTCGTCGGCTTCACGCGGTCGCTCAGCGTCATCGCGCACGAGCTCGGGCACGGCGTCACCGAGGCCTCCGGCGGCCTCGAGTACCAGGGGCAGTCGGGCGCTCTGAACGAGTCACTGTCCGACGTGTTCGGCGCCCTCGCCGAACAGCACCACCGGAGTCAGAGCGCCGATGAGGCCTCGTGGCTCATCGGCGCGGGCATCTTCGCCGCCGCGGTCCAGGGCGAGGCCCTGCGCTCGATGAAGGCACCGGGAACCGCCTACGACGACGACGTGCTCGGCAAAGACCCGCAGCCGGGGCACATGCGCGACTACGTCGAGACGACCGACGACAACGGCGGCGTGCACATCAACTCCGGCATCCCGAACAAGGCGTTTTACCTCGCCGCCACCGCGCTCGGCGGGTTCGCGTGGGAGCGTGCCGGTCTCATCTGGTATCGCACGATCACCGCCGGAACGCTGTCGCCCACGGCGGACTTCTCGGCGTTCGCGACCGCCACCCTGTCGGCCGCGGCCAGCGAGTACGGTGAGAAGTCGGAGGAGGTCGCCGCCGTCCGCGCCGCGTGGGCCGGGGTCGGCGTCGAGGAGGATGCCCCAGCCTGACACCGAGAACGACGCCGAAAGCGCCGGACGCTTCGTCGTCATCGTCGTGCGCTCCGGTGGTCTCGCGGGCCTGTCGAAGCAGTGGCGGGCTGAGCCCGACCCCGACGGACTCCCCCGCTGGCAGCAGCTGGTCGAAAGCTGCCCCTGGGACGACGCTCCCGCCGCGTCCCGGGGCGCCGACCGCTACCAGTGGCGTATCGAGGTGCACCACGGCGACACCGCCGTCCATCAGGCGCGCCTCGACGACGGACAGGTGGAGGGACCCTGGCGCACCCTGGTCGACGAGGTGCGGCAGGCCGCTCCCTCGCGGCCCGTGCGTCGTTAGGCGTCGCGCGGACTCGGACCCCACGCGAGCTCGGGCCCCGGGCGGGCTCAGGCCCCAGGGCGGGCTCGGCCCCAGGGCGGGCTCGGCCCCAGGGCGGCCTCGGCCCAGGGCGTGCTCGGGCCCCGAGGCGGGCTCGGGCCTGGGGCGGGCTCGGGCCCCGAGCCGGCGGCATCCGTTCGGCGGCTCACCCGTCGGCATAAACGCTTTCCGTGGTCATAAACACCGTGAGACAGCGTTTCTCGTCACTCGGAGCGTTTCTCGGCGATCCGAAAGCCCCGACCGCACCCCGCACCCGCGCGGAATCAGCCGAACAGCCGCCGTCGGGCCTTCTTCTTCGACGGGATGCTCTTCTGCAGGTACACAACGCCGAGCCAGCGTCCGAACTTGAAGCCGACGCGCCCCATCCGGCCGACCTCGGTGAATCCGAGCTTCTCGTGCAGGGCGATCGAGGCGTCGGCGCCCTTGTCGCTGATCGCGGCGACCATCTCGCGGATGCCGAGGTCTTGGCACGCGGCGACGAGGGCTTCGAGCAGAGCGCGTCCGAGGCCCTTGCCCGCGGCCGCCTGGCCCAGGTAGATCGAGTTCTCGACCGTGTAGCGGTACGCCGATTTCGACTGCCACGGCTGCACGAGGGCGTATCCGAGGATCTGACCGCTGGGCGACTGGGCGACGAGGAAGGGCAGCCCCAGCTTGTGGAGGGTCGCGAACTTGTCACGCCACTTCGCGAGCGACCAGGCCTTCTCGTCGAAGGTCACGACCGAGTTGCGCACGTAGTAGTTGTAGATCTCGCGGATGTCGGGGATGTCGGCCTCGGTCGCCGGGCGGATCTCGAACGTGAAGGGCTGCTCCGGCTTCGGCGTCGGGCGCAGGTGGGCGGGCAGCCGCCGACGGCTCTTCTCGTACTCCTCTTCCAGCACCCCGCCACTCTACGGGCGTCGCGGTTTCGCGCGTATGACGCGCGCGATCGGCGGGCGGCGGCACCCGCCCGCCGGAGAATCAGGCGGGGATCCGCCAGTCGACGGGGTCGGCACCCTGCTCCTCGAGCAGCGCGTTCACGCGCGAGAACGGCTTCGATCCGAAGAACCCCCGGCTCGCCGACAGGGGCGAGGGGTGCGGCGAGGCGACGACCGCGGTGTCGCCGAGGATCGGAGCGAGGCCCTGCGCGTCCTTGCCCCATAGCACCGCCACCAGCGGGGAGTCCCGCGCGACGAGACAGCGGATGGCGTGTTCGGTCACCCGTTCCCACCCCCATCCGCGGTGGGATGCCGGGACCCCGGGCGCCACCGTCAGCACCCTGTTGAGCAGCATGACGCCTTGCGCGCCCCACGCCGAGAGGTCGCCGTGCGGCGCCGGAGCGATACCCAGGTCGTCGGAGAGTTCGCGGTAGATGTTCGTCAGGCTGCGTGGGAGCGGCCGCACGTGCGGGTCGACGGCGAATGACAGACCGATCGGGTGGCCCGGGGTCGGGTAGGGATCCTGACCGACGATGAGCACCCGGACCTCGTCGAGCGGCGTACGGAACGCGCGGAGCACGAGATCGCCGGCCGGAAGGTACGGCTTGCCCTCGGCCCGCAGGCGCTCCCCCACCGCGGCGATGTCGTCGGCCACCGGGGTGAGCGCCTCGACCCACGAGCGGTCGATGAGCCCCGCGTCCGCGAGCTCGGGGAGGGTCATCGCGCTCACGCGGCGTCTTCCTCCTGAACGGAGCCGAGGTGCGACCAGGGGAACTCGATCCACAGCGACGTGTCGCGCCAGGAGTAGTCGGGCGCGATGATCGTCGTCGGCTTGGTGTAGATCACCGCGGAGCGGACGTCGGCGTCGTGTCGCTTCAGCAGCTTCACCGCGAGGTCGAGTGTGCGACCGCTGTCGGCCACGTCGTCGACGAGCAGCACGCGCCGTCCCGACAAGTAGGTCAGATCGAGCGCCGGCGGCAGGACCTCGGGGGCATCGAGCACGGTGCCCACCCCGGTGTAGAACTCCACGTTCAGTGCGCCGCAGTTCTTCGCGCCGAGCCCGTACGCGATCGCTCCCCCCGGGAGCAGACCGCCGCGCGCGATCGCCACGACGACCTCGGGTTCGAACCCGTCGGCCACGATCGCCCGCGAGATGTCGCGCGTGGCGGCCCCGAAGTCATCCCAGCTCAGGCGTTCGCGTTCGTCCGTCACGGCGGACTCCTCTCGTCGACTGCCTTTCACCCTAGGGGCGGCGGCTACGACCGCGAGCCCACCGGGAGGATCATCGAGGTCGTTCCCGGAATGTCGACGAAGCCGATCGCCGCCCAGTGCGCGTGGCCGAGCCACGGGTCGGTCGATTCGTCGGCACCGCACCGTCGCGTCCCCAGCAGCGCGATGGAGTCTCCGTCGAAGACCCGCGCGATGCTGCGCACCAGTTCATGGCTGAGGGCGGTCCCGTTCACATCGTCGTGGACGTCGACGGAGGCGATGACGCAGAGGTTGTCGGTGAAGAGAGACGACTCGTCGAGCATGGAGATCAGTTCGCGATCGGCGAAGGCCGATCCGATCGATGTCAGGTCGGCTTCGGCATCCCCCAGCTGCTCGGTCCACCGCGGGTTCGCGTAGTGCACGCGGTACACGATCGCTTCGGCCAGGCGGGGCTTGTCGACGGACGCGTCGGCGAGGGCGGAATGGATGGTCGCACGCCAGACCTCGGGCTCGACGTCGGTGTCGGTGGTGCGAAGCGTGAGCTGGAACGCGGTCGCACCCGATTCGGAAGGTTCTGACATGTGGCCCCCACGGCCTGTCGGAGTGTCGGGAGGCACTCGGCTTTTTCCTGACCATAGCGAAATGCCGGTGTCCACTTCTCATCTTTCGGACGGGGAATGCGTCGTGGTATGCGGTAGGGCACGCCCGCGTGCCCCGGAAAGACGGGGGTTGCGCCGCGGCTTGCGCCAAAATTCGGGCAATCCTCACACAAAGATGAGAAGACGCTAATGTAAATCTCAGAAAGCGACCGCCCCCACGGAACGCCCCTTTTCCCCCCAGGAGCCCGACGCAGTGAGCAGCACCTACATCGAAACCGGCGGACAGGTTCGGGTCTACGACTCCGCCGTCCAGGCTCACGACTCGCTCCCCCTGGGCACCTATCGGGTGCGGTACAGCATCAAGGAGGGGTTCAGCCTTCTGCGCACCGAAGACCTCGGCGTCGGGTCCGAGAAGGTGTACGGCCGCCGCGAGGCGAAGGTCGACAAGATCTTCCGCACCTACGCGCGCTTCGAGCGCAACCTCGGCGTCATGCTCTCGGGCAACAAGGGTCAGGGAAAGTCGATGTTCCTGCGCATGCTGGCCGCGCGCGCCATCGAGAGCGGCATCCCGGTCGTCCTCGTCAGCGAGGACGCGGAGGGAATCGTCGACTTCCTCAACACCCTCGACGAGTGCCTCGTCATCTTCGACGAGTTCGAGAAGACCTTCTCATCGGGCCGCGGACCACTCGACGGCCCGAACCGACAGAACCAGTTCCTGACGCTGTTCGACGGGACGTCGTCGGTCAAGCGGATCTACTGCCTCACCGTCAACGACGTGCAGGACGTCAGCCACTACATCGTCAACCGCCCGGGTCGATTCCACTACCACATGCGATTCGACTACCCGAGTCCCGACGACGTCCGCGAATACCTCCTCGATCAGGCTCCGCTCGCCGCCGCCGCCGAGATCGAGAATGCCGCATTGTTCTCACGTCGCGTCAATCTGACCTACGACCACCTGCGCGCAATCGCCTTCGAGATGAATCACCCGGACGCCACATTCACCGACATCGTCGAAGACCTCAACATCAAGGCGATCGAGCCGAGCACCTACCGCGTCGAGGCGACGTATCCCGACGGTTCGGTTCTCACGGACGAGTCGGTGCTCAACCTCCACGAGCGCAGCGACGTGAGCCGGACGATCGAGCTGCGCAGCACCCACCGGGTGCTGTTCTTCTCGTTCGCGCCTCGCGACGTCGTCTTCGAGGACGACGGCAACATCTGCGTACCCGTCCACAAGATCGAGGCGTTGGACGAGGACGACGAGACCCCCGACGAGCTGCCGACGAGCATCAGCCTCACCCTCATCGGGCAGGCCAGCTACACGTTCGACCGCTGACCGGTGCGGACGAGCGTCGTCAGTCGCCGAGGTCGCGAGGGGCGGCGACCCTCTTATTGACCTCACGGGTCGCCGAGAACTTCAGAACGCTGTAGTCCTCGACGCGCCCGCGACTCTCGGGGTTGTCGCGGATGTTCAGCACGACGTTGTGTCCCTTGTGCGACTGCGCGTAGAACTTGCCGAAACCGGTCAACGTGACACGGTTTCCGGCGTTCACGAGATCGAGGATCTCTCCGAAGATCGCCTCGTAGGCCAACTGCGTGACCGTGGGAGACAATCCGGCGCGCTTGGATACGCGCTGGATGAACTCACGCTTGCTCACCTTGGGCTCATCGGTTCTCATGACGGGCATTGCTCACCATCCCCTGCTCTGTGCTCGGTACGAACGTAGGCGTCGCCGTCGCGATGGGCGGAGGGGTTGCCTCGCCGGTCGCGACGCGCACGTCGCCGGAATCGTCCTTCGGGAGACGACCCCGGGGCAGACGGACCGGGGCGATGAAGCCTCGGCCATCGGACGGGCGATGTCACCGCGTTTCGGGTCGCGGGGACGAATCGTCGTTTCTGCTCGTTTTCGCGTCGATACTACTCGGTCCCTCGACGCGGGACCATCGTGTGACGAAGGTGGTGTCCGCGCGCGGGGATCACGCGCCCAGGCGCGCACGGAGGGGGTACGCCGACTCGTCGAAGATGACCTGGGTGCCGGCCCCCGTCCGGGCGTTGACGAGGATGGGGGCGCGCAGGTTGACGAAGACGCCGTCCTCGGCCGGGTTCGCCACGACGAACACCCGCACCTCATCGCGGGATGCCGAGAGGGCGGAGAGGGATGCCGTGGCAATCGGCGGATCGTAGGCGAGACCGGCGCGCGCGGGATCGAGCAGGAAGAGCCGCAGGTCGTCGCTCGTGGAGCGGAGCGCGTACAGGCCGTCGGCGCCCTCGATGGGCTCGAGACGGAAAGACGTCCGGGGAGCGAGACCCGGGGGCGAGGTCTCGAAGTCGACATCGATGCCCGCGAGGGGAGGATGGGCCGTCATCTCACGAACTCCAACAGGGTGGTCTGCAGCGTCTTGGCGGTGACCTGCAAGGCGGACTGGTATACGAGCTCGGCCGACTGCAGCTTGATGTAGACCTCGAGGGTGTCGACGTTCTCGACGGCGGCGCGACGCGTCTCGAGGTCGACGCTGACGCTCGCGTTGGTGGCCTGGGCGCGCTCGATCTGCGCCTGCTGTGCGCCGGTGACGCCGCGCGCCGTCACCAGCTGCTTCAGGTGGGCGTCGACGTCGGCCAGGCGTGCCCCGACGTCGACGCCCGCCCGGAGGTCTGCGGCGATGCCCTGCAGCGTCGCGAAGACGCTGGCGTCTCCGGCACCGAACGCGTCCGCGCCGTCGACGTCGACGCGCACCTTCTCGTTGTCGGAGACACGACGTTCGACGGACGATCCGGCGACCCCGGTGAAGACGAAGGTCGCGGGGTCGAAGGCTCTGCCGCTGTCACCGGTGCCGGCGAACACCGTGCGACCAAGCACCGTGGTGTTGGCGTGCGAGAGGATCTCGCGGCTCACGCTGTCGAGTTCCGCAGCGATCGAGTCGCGGGCGGCGGGGCTGAGCGCCCCGGAGTTGGCGCCCTGCGCCGTGAGGTCGCGCGCCCTGTTGAGCAGGTCGATGCTCGCACCGAGAGCCGTGTCGGCCGTGGTCACCCACGTGAGCGCGTCGCTGATGTTGCGGGAGAACTGCGACGCCCGAGCCTGCTCCCCGTGCACACCGAGGATGGCGGCCGCGGCCGTCGGGTCGTCACTGGGCGCGCGGAGGGCCCGCTGCGAGGTCGCCTGATCCTGCAGGCGCGCGCGGTCGGCCAGCCCCGCCTGCAGCGTGCGCAGCGCCTGCTGGTTGACGGTGCTGCTGGTGATGCGTCCGATCACGGTGTCTCCGGGGTCAGCGGCCGACGAGGCCGACGCGGTTGATGAGGGTGTCGAGGGCTTCGTCGACGGCGGTGAGCACACGCGCCGCAGCCTGGTAGGCCGTCTGATACGTCAGGAGGGTGATCGTCTCTTCGTCTCCGTCGACCGAAGCGTGCGACTGCTGCCCGGCGATGGCGGCGATCGCCCCGCGGTCGGCGATGTCGGCGCGCTGGACGTCGCCGGCGACGGTCACGCCGAAGGAGGTCACGAAGCTCGTCCACTGCGTGCTGGGGCCCGTGGCGGAGGTGGCCAACCCGGCGATGCGGTCCGCGATCGAGGTGTCGAGCGCTCCGCTGCCGGGCGCCGCCAGGGCGAGCTGGTCGAGGGAGGTCGGGAGGACCGTCAGCCCGAGGGCGGCGGGGCCGGGCGCGGACAGCGCGAAGAAGTCTCCCCCGGCGGTTCCCGTCGCGGTCCGGCCCTCACGGTGCAGGTCGTTGACCGCCCGCGCGAGCGTCTCGGCCGTCGCGTTATAGGCCTGGGCCGCTCTCGCGAGGGTGCCGCCGTCGGATGCGGGCGCGAGCACGCCGATCGCCCCGCCCAGGGAGCCGCCCGTGACCGCCACGGGCACATCGGGGCGGTCCGCCCACGCCAGGCTGATGCGCCCGCCGTCCGCGAGCGTGCGGGGTCCCGCGACGGCGATGGTGCGGCTCGTGTCGGCGCTGACCAGGGCGTTGCCGTCCACCCGGAGGGTGAGGGTGCCGTCGTCCTCGAGTCGCCCGGTCGCACCGATCATGGTGGACAGCTGCTGGGCGAGCAGGTTGCGCTGGTCCACGAGTTCGTTGGCGGAGCGTCCGGACTGCAGGGCGGAGCGGACCTGCCCGTTGAGCGTCGCGATCTGACCCGCGGTCACGTTCACGACGTCCACGTCTCGATCCACCTGCCCGCGCAGATCGGACCACTGCCCGACCACGGCGTCGTACCCCGCGGCGATCTGCCCGACGAGCACGCGGGCGTTGGTGAGCACCACCTGCGCCGCCGCCGGCTTGGGGGTGTTCGCGAGGTCGGACCATCCCGACCAGAAGCGGTTCAGGTTCGCCGCCAGACCGTCGGTGGTCGGCTCCGCCATCGACGCCTCGACCTTCTGCGCCGCGGAGGCCCGCGCGGACCAGAATCCGGATGCCGACAGCGCATCCCGGACGCGGGCGTCGAGGACCTCGTCGCCGAGGCGCGCGATGCCCTGGACCGACACCCCACCGCCGACGGAGAAGCCCGTCGCCCACAGGCCGGCCGTGCCGGCCGCCGTCAGGGAGGTCTGTTCGAGCCGCTGGCGGGTGTAGCCCGGTGTGGTCTCGTTCGCGATGTTCTGTCCGGTCACGGTCATGCCGGCGCGAGCGGCGGCGAGGCCGGACGCGGCCACCTGGAGTCCTGCGAAGGTCGACATCTCTTACACCCGCACGTCGAGCAGGCGAGACCCGGCATCGGCGACGCGGGAACCGCTCGCGGCGTACTCCCCCGTCGGCTCGCCGAGGCCGGCGATGGTCTCCTGCGTGACTCGGAGGGCGGTCCGCAGGTGCTGGTTGACCGAGCCCTTCTTCTCCGCGATCTCGGCCGCGAGAGCGGACAGGGCCTCGTGATGCGAGCCCAGGACTTCGCGCCACGCGTCGGTGGGAGCGACGTCGATGAGCTCTCGCAGGGCCGTCGCCTCGGGGGCTCCCCACTCGGCGGCGACATCGAAGAAGAGCGCGTCGCGCTCGATGGTCGCCGACGTGAGGGCCTTGGCCACGCGATCGACCTCCACGGTGGCGTGGTGCACCCACCGGGTCCGCCCCGTCGACAGGAGCATCTCGAGCTCCTCGAGCTTGAAGAGCATGAGCTCGAGCACCTCGCGCTGACGCAGCAGATGCATGCTCAGGTCGGTAGCGGACACGTGAGTCACCTCGTTCGGGTCGAGTCGTGTGACGGATGCGCCCACCAC
Organism: Microbacterium testaceum StLB037; assembly: GCF_900104345.1. Classification (GTDB taxonomy): domain Bacteria; phylum Actinomycetota; class Actinomycetes; order Actinomycetales; family Microbacteriaceae; genus Microbacterium; species Microbacterium testaceum_A. The sequence goes on along the minus strand of NZ_FNJN01000001.1, from coordinate 276,948 downwards.
GGGACCGACTATCGCGACACGGCGTCGCGCGGGTAACCCCTGCGTCGGCGGATCAGGCGCGGGTCCCCCCGCGCAGGGCGTCGAGCACGGCGCTCTCGGCGGCCGCGGATCGCGACGCCTGGACGGCATCCTGATTCTCGTTCGTGACGGCCACGACGATCTCGCTGCGGTGGATACGGGTGTCGCGGGGAGCGTCGATGCCGATGCGCACCCCGGTCGCGGTCACCCCGAGGACCGTCACCGTCACATCGTCGCCGATCACGATGCTTTCACCCGGGCGTCGTGTGAGTACGAGCATGTGCGTGTGGCCGCCTTCCGTGGCTGGAGCGCCGTCGGCGCCGTCCTGGGCCAGACTACCTTTTCTTCTCGGTTACGAGCGTTCCCCGCGATCAGGACGAGGGAAGCGCGACCTGTTCGGGACGGACCACGCCCACGACGTCGGTGGCGAACCCCCCGGCCGCGGCTTCGTCGTACGACAGGATCGGCATCGCACCCACCTGCCCCGCCAGCAGGGCGCGCACCCCCTGCCGGAGGGTGGGGGCGCACACGAGCACCGGCTCGCCGCCCACGGGATCGACGTCGGCGATCGCCCGACGGACGCCCTCCATCACCTGCATCGTCTGATCGGCGGTGAGCACGATCTGTGACCGCCCCTCGACGTGCCGGAGTCCTTCGAGCATCTGCTGTTCCCAGAGCGTGTCGAACATCACCACGCGCAGGCGCCCGTCGTGGGCGAACCGCGCGGAGATCGCCGGACCGAGAGCCGCGCGCGCCGCCTCGACCAGGGCGGGGACCTCGGTCGTCGATTTGGCCCGCAGAGCCAGCGCCTCGTAGATGCGACCGAGGTCGTTGATCGAGACGCGCTCGGCGAGGAGGCTCGCGAGCACGCGCTGGATGAGGGCGAGGGGAAGCAGGGCCGGCGTCAGCTCGTCCACGACGCTCGGCTGCGTCTGCTTCAGGTGATCCGTGAGCTGGCGCACGTCCTCGAGCGAGAGCAGACGGTGGGCCTGGGCGTGCACGGTGTCGGACAGGTGCGTGATGATGACGCTGGCCCGGTCGATGACGGTGGCCCCCGCCATGTCGGCGGCGTGCGACATCTCGGTGGGCACCCACTTGCCCTCGAGACCGAAGACGGGGTCGATCACGGCGGAGCCCGGTAGATGCTCGAGCCCTGTTCCGATCGCGAGCACGTGCCCGCGCGGGACGATGCCCCGCCCGACCTCGACGCCCGCGACGAGGATCGCGTAGGTCTCGGCCGGAAGCTCGATGTTGTCGCGCGTGCGCACCGGGGGCATGAGGGTGCCGAGCTCCAGCGCGACCTTGCGCCGGAGTGATTTCACGCGGGTGAGCAGGTCCCCCGCCCCGCCCGCGGCGAGGTCGACGATGTCGGGCGAGAGCGAGATCTCGAGCGCGTGGACCCTCATGGTGTCCATCAGGTCGTCGGGCCCCTCGGTGGCGGCGGCCTCGGCGACCACCCGCGCCTCGGCATCGGCCGCGTCGGCGGCCGCGCGGTCGGTGTTCGCCTTCACCCGCGAGGCGGCGAAGAGCAGTCCCGCCCCGATCGCGGCGAAGGCGAGGAACGGCATCCCGGGGATCAGCCCCATGCCGATCGCGGCCATCGCGGTGATGAGCAGGGCGGTGCGCGACTGCATCAGCTGTCGCCCGGCCGCCCGGCCGAGCTCGGCCTCGGCGTTCTCGCGCGTGACGATCATGCCCGTGGACACCGCCATCAGCAGCGCGGGGATCTGCGTCACCAGTCCGTCGCCGATGGCGAGGATGCTGTAGGTCTCGAGAGCCTCGTCGATCGCCATGCCGTGCATGGTCATGCCGATGATGATGCCGCCGACGAAGTTGATGACGAGGATGACGATGCCGGCGATCGCGTCGCCCTTGACGAACTTGCTGGCACCGTCCATCGCGCCGTAGAAGTCGGCCTCGGACGCGACCTCCGCGCGGCGGGCCCGGGCCTGCTCGTCGGTGATGAGCCCGGCGTTCAGGTCGGCGTCGATGGCCATCTGCTTGCCCGGCATGGCGTCGAGGGTGAAGCGCGCGCCCACCTCGGCGACGCGCTCGGCACCCTTGGTGACCACGACGAACTGGATCACGGCGAGGATCAGGAAGATGACGAAGCCGATCACGAGCGACCCGCTGATCGTGATCTGCCCGAACGCCTGGATCACCTGACCGGCGTGCGCCTCGCTGAGCACAAGGCGGGTCGAGGCGACGTTCAGCCCGAGGCGGAACAGCGTCGCGACCAGCAGCAGGCTCGGGAACACCGAGAAGTCCAAGGGCTTCTTCACGAACATCGCCGTGAGCAGGATGAGCAGCGCGAAGGCGATGTTGGTCACGATGAGCACGTCGAGCAGCCCCACGGGGATGGGGACGATGAGCAGCAGGATGATGCCCACCACCCCGACGGGGACCGCGCCCTTCGACAACAACTGACCGATCATGCGGTGCGCTTCTTTCGTGTCATGGTCTTCTCGGCTCTCACAGTCCCCGCCCGGTCAGGGCGGCCGGGGGCATCTCGAACGTCCCCGAGCGCGAGCCCCTCTTGTGCAGGTGCTGCACGAACGCCAGCACCTGCGCGACGGCGGTGTACAGGTCCTCGGGGATCTCGCGCCCGAGCTCGACACCCGCGTGCAGCGCGCGGGCGAGGGGGATGTCGCGCACGATGGGGACCTGTGCCTCCTCGGCGCGCTCGCGGATCTTCTGAGCGATGACGCCGGCCCCCTTGGCCACGACCCGGGGGGCCGAGGTGCCCGGTTCGTAACGCAGGGCGACGGCGATGTGGGTGGGGTTCACGAGGACGACGTCGCTGTCGGCCACCGCGGCGATCATGCGGTTGCGGCTGACCGCGAGCTGGCGGGCGCGGCGCTGCGAGCGAATGAGCGGATCGCCCTCGGTCTTCTTGTGCTCGTCGCGCGCTTCCTGCTTGGTCATGCGGGTGTGCTTGCGGTTGCGCGAGATCACGACGAAGACGTCGATCGCCGCGAGCAACAGGCCCACCACGACAGCGACCTGCAGCAGCGTCGCGACAACCTGGCCGGCCACCTCGAGCAGCCACGTGATGCGGTGCCGCCCGCTACCCATGAGGACCGGCACGAGACCGGCGACCACGCTCCACAGCGCCACGCCGATCGCCGCCGTCTTCAGGAGCGCCTTGACGCCCTCCCACAGCGCCGCGGCCCCCACGGTCCGCTTGAGACCCGCGACGAGGTCGAACTGCTCCACCCGCACGGGCACGCCGCGCAGGTGGATCCCACCCTGGGCGATCGCGGTGACCATGACGGCCAGGAGCACGACGATGAGCATCGGCAGGAGCACCTGCCCCACCGAGGCGATGGCCGAGCCGAGTCCCTCGACGGCCGCGCCCACCGTGGGGTCCCTCGCCACAGCCCCGACCCGCAACGTCTGCTCGGTGAGCACGGCCGACGCCGACGACAGCGTCGCCGGCATCATGACGGCGGCGGCGCCGATGCCGACCCACGCGGTGAAATCGTGGCTGCGACCGATCCGCCCCTTCGCGATCGCCTTCCTCAGCCGTTCCGGAGTCGCTTTCTCGGTGCGCTCCCCGGCATCCGTTCCGCTCATCGGGTCACCCCGATCACCAGGCGGGCGGCGTCATCGGCGATCGCGGACACGATCGCCGGCAGCGCGGCGTAGACGAATCCCACCAGAACGAAGGTGAGGGCGATCTTGACGGGGAAACCGAGAGCGAAGGCGTTCAGGGCGGGCGCCACGCGAGAGACGAGACCGAGACCGACATCGGCGAGGAAGAGCACGATCAGCAGGGGCCCGGCGATCTGCACCGCGCTCAGGAGCATCTGCCCGACCGCGGACGTCAGGACCTCGGCGGGACGCGAGAGGTCCACCGTCCCCGCGACCGAGACCGCGTCGAACGAGCGGAACAGTCCGCCCAGGACCAGCTGATAGGCGTCGGACGCGAACAACAGCAGGATCGCCGTCATCTGGAACAAGCGGGTGAACTGGGCGCCGTTGACGTTCATCCCCGGATCGAACGCCTGGGCGAGCTGGAACCCGCCGAACGTGTCGACGAGGAACCCGGCACCCTGAACGGCGCTGAACAACACGAGGACCAGGAACCCCAGGAGCGCCCCGACGAGGATCTGCCCCGCCGCCGCGAGGAGGAAGCCCCCCGCATCCAGCCGCTCGTACCCCGCGACCACCACCGGCGACACCGCCAGACCGAGCCCGACCCCGAGCATGCCGCGCACCCGCATCGGGATGGAGCCGTGACTGAACGGCGGGGCGATCACGAGGAACGCCGTGATGCGCACGATGGCCAGAGCCGTCGCCTCCAGCCACGTGAAGTCGAGGGGGATGTTCATCCGCCGCCGTTCAGCAACGACGGCAGACGCTGGAAGAGTTCGTGCGTGAAGGCGACCGTCTCGGCGATCATCCAGTTGCCGCACACCATCAGCGCGATGCCCACCGCGAGCAGCTTCGGCACGAACGACATCGTCATCTCCTGCACCTGCGTGATCGACTGCAGCAGCGAGATGGCGAAACCGACCACGAGGGCGGTGATGAGCAGGGGCGCGCTGAGCTTCGCGGCGAGCATCAGGGCGCTCGCCCCGATGTCCATGACCGCTTCGGGATTCACGTGCCGCCCCGATAGGACTGCACGAGCGAGGTGATGACGAGACCCCACCCGTCCACCAGGAGGAACAGCAGGATCTTGAAGGGCAGCGAGATCATGACCGGCGGCAGCATCATCATGCCCATCGACATCAACGCGCTCGAGACGACGAGGTCGATGACGAGGAACGGGATGAACACGATGAACCCGATCACGAACGCCGCCCGCAGCTCGCTCAGCATGAAGGCCGGGATCAGGGTGTACAGCGGGATCGCCTCGGGACTGTCGGGGTTCGCCATCTGCGCGGCGCGGTGCATCAGGGCGATGTCCTCCTCGCGCGTGAACTGCAGCATCCACGTGCGAAGCGGGGCCTGCGCGGCGTCGAAGGCCTGACCGAAGTCGATCTGCCCCGCGGTGAAGGGCGCGACGGCGAGTTGATTGATCTCGGTCAGCACGGGCCACATGATGAACAGCGTCAAGAAGAGGCTGAGTCCCGCCAGGACCTGGTTCGGAGGGATCGAGGGGAGCGACAGCGCGTTCCGCGTCAGCGCGAGCACCACGAAGATCTTCGTGAAGCTCGTCATCATCAGCAGCAGAGCCGGGGCGACGCTGAGCACGGTGATGCCCAGAAGCGTCGTGATGCTGTCGGACGGCGTCGCGTTGATGCCGTTGATGCTGACCCCGCCCGATCCCCCGGATTCCCCCGTGGCGGCGAGAGCCGCACCTCCCGCGACGACGTCGACGACGGCGAGCACCGCGAGAACGCCGAGCAGACCCAGGATGCCGGTCCCCCAGCGGCCGCGACGAAACTGTCGACGCCGCCCGGCGGGGCGGGGCGCGGGGCGCGACGCGGAAACGGGCAAGACGGCACTCCGTGCGTGGGTGACGAGGCCGATCCGTAGCCAGGGGGTCGAGCGATCCGTGCTCGCCACCGACTATCGCGACGGCGCCCCCGCGCGGTAACCGCTCAGGCCGCGTGGGCCCCGGATCTCTCGCCGTCGCTCGGGGTGCCGGCATCCGTCAACGTCAGGACGTTCTCGCCGCGCTCGGCGGAGTCCTCCTCGGCGAGCTCGATCGGCGCCTCCTGGGTGTCGACGACGTCGATGCCCTTCTCGCTCACGCCCAGCACGTACCGGATGCCGCCGAACTCGGCGACGACGAGCTGCGCACGGCCCCCGAGCCCGGTGCGCGCGACCACCGTGATCTTCTCGCTCCGCGCGCGGGACGGCGTCGCCGCCCCGGTGCGGGCCGCGAAGCCCGCGAGGGGGCGCAGGCGCCGCCCCAGACCCTTCGGCACCAGCGACGAGAAAGGGCTGTCACCCGCCGCCTGTCCCTTCTGCACCCGCTTCGCGAGGAAGAGCAGCAGCCCGACCACCGCGGCGAGCGAAACGACCGTCCGCGCGGCGAGGAGCAGATCGTCCACGGTCAGTCGCTCCCGGCCTGGTCGATGATGCGCTCCACGCGCACCGCGAAATCTCCGTCCGCGACGACGACCGTGCCGTGCCCGATGAGACGGCCGTTCAGCGTGATGTCGGCCGGCGACCCCGCGGCGCGGTCCAGCTCGACGACGTGGCCGGGCTCGAGGCTCAGCACGTCGCGCACGGGGAGCCGGGTGCGGCCGATCTCGACCACCAGTTCCATCTCCACCCCCGCGATCCGGCTGAGCCGAACCGGGCCGGCCGTCGAGGCGGCGGCGCGGGCGTCGTCGATGCGGATCGCCGCGCGGGCGACGGTGGTGCCGTCCTCGCGGACGAGGTCGAACACCTGGGCTCCGGCCTCGGTGAACACGCTCGCGGCATCCACCTCCTCCCCCTCGCCGAGGGTGCCCGTTCCGAGCACGGCCACGGCGGCCTGGAAGGCGGGGTGCAGGCGGTCCGACAGCTCTTCGCCGCTCGACCCGTCGTCGAGGCCCGCGGGATCGGCGATCTGCACGGCGATACTGGCCCCCGGGGCGCCGCTGAAGGCGACGACGACGGCCCGCCCGGTCGCTCCCGGGTCGGTGGACGGCGTCGGCAGCACGGGGAAGCCGAAGGGGAGCTTCGCCGCGATCGCGGCGGCCATGGCGGCGGCGTGGAAGGTGCTCATCGGGTGGTCTCCTCGAGGATGGTGGTGATCGTGCAGGCGAGTCGCGAGCCCTGGGCACCGGGGACGGCGCGCGCGATCGGGGTGTCGCCGACGATGAGGTCGAAGGGTTTGGTCTCGGGATGGGCGAAGCGCAGCAGATCGCCCGGGGCGAGGTTCAGGACCTCCCCCGCCGCGATGACCCGCGGCGCGATGCGCAGCGACACCTCGAGCGGAGCACCCAGGAGCTGGTCGACGGTCGCGCCCGCGCGATGGGCCGCGGCCGCGTCGCGCTCGCTCTCGGCGAGCTGGTCGACGACCACGGCGGCCGGCAGCATGACGGTCGCGGTCGAGCGCGCCTCACCCATCCGCATCGCGAACCGAGCGACGATGACCGCCTCGCCGGGCGAGATGACCTGGAGGTACTGCGGGTTGTCGTGCAGGCCCGCATAGGTCAGGGGGCTCGGCAGCAGCATCCCCAGGCTCGTGGTCAGCAGTTCGAACGTGCGGTCCATCAGCTGGCGGATCAGCGCGGACTCGATGGGGGTCAGCGTGCGCGGTTCGATCGGGGCGGTGCTCCGGCCCCCGAGCATCTGCACCACCCACGTCAGCGCCACGCCCAGATCGAACTGCACGACACCCGGCTCCTCGCGTCCCGCGGTCGCCCCGGTGACCATCGCGGTCGTCGACGGGAGGGTGTCGGCGTACTCCTGGTACGACATCAGCTCGACGCCCTCGAGCGTCAGGTGGGTGCGCATGCGCACCTTGCCGGTGAGCTGCGAGGCCCACTGCCGCGCGAACGCCTCGAACGCCGCCTCGAGCCGGCGGCGATGCTCGCGTCCGAGCTGGGCCGGGCGCGTGAAGTCGTAGTCGGGGTAGCGGCGCAGGGGGTCGTCGTGGACGGCGGCCGTCATGACGGGCTCCTTCGAGATCGGGGACACGAGGCGTCAGCCCCGCGGAGCGGTCTGGACGAGACCGGGGATGAGGGCACGCACCTTCTCTGCCTCGGTGGACTGCACGACGATGTCGACGCGGCGGTTCGCGGCGAGATCCTCGGCGGTGTCCCCCTCGACGAGCGGACGCTGATCGGAGTAGCCGACGGCCTGCACGCGGGAGCCGGTGATGCCCTCGTGCTCGACGAGGAAGCGGGCGACCTTGGTGGCGCGTCCGCTGCTGAGCTCCCAGTTGCTCTCGTACGGCGCGACGGCCGCTCGATGGTCGGCGTGCCCTTCGATGCTGAGGGGGTTGCCGGCGGGGGCGAGCACGTCGCCGATGGCGTCGAGGACGGCGTCCGCCTTCGCCGAGAGGTCGGTGCGATTGTCGGTGAAGAAGGTCTCGGCGCCGACGAGGCCGACCTTCAGTCCCCGCTCGTCGATGACGAAGTCGACCGTGTCGGCCAGGCCCTGGGCGGCCAGCACCGAGGTGATCTGCGCCTTCATCTGCTCGAGGGTGTCCACCTCGCGGGCGGCCCGCATCGCGACGTCCTCGACGCCGTCCTCGACGAGGAGTTCCGGCGGGATCACCAGCCCCTCGGTGAAATCGCCGCCGCCCTCGGTCTGGGATTGCCCGAAGGCTTCGGCGAGACCGTTCTTGAGCTGCTCGTACTTGGTGTCGTCGACGATCGACACCGCGTACAGCACGATGAACAGGCACATCAGCACGGTCACCATGTCGGAGTACGACACCGCCCAGCGCTCGTCGGGCTCGTCGTGGTCGTCCTCGTCATGCCTCCGGGTGCGCGCACGGCGGCTGGTGCTCACTCGGCATCCCCCGTCGCGGCGGCCTTCTCGGGCCGGGACTCCTTCTTCTTCTTGGGCTTGTAGGTGGTGAGGGCCAGCAGCCGCTCCTCGACGAGACGCGGGCCCCCACCGGCCTGGATGGCGAGGATGCCCTCGCACACAAGCGTCATGCGCTCCTGCTCGACGGCGGCCATGCGGTTCAATCGCCCCGCGATGGGGTTCCAGATGAAGTTGGCCGAGAGCAGGCCCCAGAGGGTTGCGACGAACGCCGCCGCGATCATGTGGCCGAGCTCGTCGGGTTTGTTGAGGTTCTCGAGCACGTGCGTGAGCGAGACCACCGTTCCGACGATGCCGATGGTGGGGGCGTACCCGCCCAGGGCCGAGAAGAAGCGGGCGGCCACGCGATTGCGCGCGGACTCGGCGACGATCTCGTCGTCCATCAGCGTCCGCAGGTCTTCGGCGTCGACGCCGTCGGCAACCGCCTGCAGCGCGCGGCGCGTGTAATCGTCGGGGGCGGAGTCGAGCTCGTCCTCGAGGCGCAGCAAGCCCTCGGTCCGCGCCTTCTCGGCGTACGCGACGAGGATCGGGATGACGGCGGCGGGCGCGGATCGAGGACCGCGCACCACCCGGCCGAGCGAGCCGAACGCCGCGATGGCGTCGCGCAGGGTGTGGCTGGCGATGCCGACGCCGATGGTCGAGCCGAGCACGAGGATCATCGGCGCCGGCAGCAGGAGCGCGCTCAGGTGGGCGCCCTCCATCGTGATCATGGCGTACAGCGCGCCGAAGGCCACCACGACCCCGACGACGAAAGCGATGTCCACGTCAGAGCTCCGAGCGTGCCGAGAGGGCGGATGCCGCTGCGAGAACGCGCGCGCGGTAGGCGACGATGAGGTCGACGAGGTCGTCGAGGCTCTCCTCGACGTTGTACACGCGACCGTCGACCATGTGCAGGGTCGTGTCGGGCGACTCGTGCACCCGCTCGATCAGATCCGGGTTCACCGCGAATCGCGTGTGGTCGAGACGGGTGAGGGTGATCATCGAGGGGTCTCCGGTCGATGGGTGAGGGGACGCCCCCGACTATCGCGACGCGGCCCACCGCGGGTAACTCGGGTGGGCCGCGTCGTCGGGCGCCGTGGGGTCAGCGCTTGAGGTTGGTGAGTTCCTGCAGCACTTCGTCGCTCGTCGTGATGATGCGGGCGCTCGCCTGGAAGCCGCGCTGGGCGACGATGAGGTTGGTGAACTCCTGCGACAGGTCGACGTTGCTCATCTCGAGCGAGCCCGAGACGAGCTTGCCGAAGCCGGCCTGTCCGGCCTCGCCGATCTGGGCGCCGCCGCTGTTGACGGTGGCGCGGAAGGCCGTGCCCCCGACCTTCTCGAGACCCTCCGCATTGGCGAAGGTGACCATCGCGACCTTCGCCAGAGTCTCGGTGCGGCCGTTCGAGAAGGTTCCGACGATCGAGCCGTCCCCGGTGATGGAGTACGACTGCAGGGTGCCGGCGGCGGCACCGTCCTGCGAGGTGATCGCGACCGTGCTCATGTCGGCGAAGCCGGTGACCGTGGAGAGGTCGACCTCGATGTCGCCGGCGTTCAGGGTGAGCCCCGTGGGCTGGCGGCCGTCGACGAACGCGAGAGTGCCGGTGGCGCCGCTCGCGGGCTCGGTGACGTCCCACCCCGTCGCGGTGCGGGTGAAGGTGAGGCTGAGCGAGGTGGTGGCCCCCTGGGCGTCGTGCACCGCGATGTCGCGGACGATCTTGTCGCCCACGGCGGCGGACGAGGGGAGGTTGCCCGTCACCGTCGCCGCTGTCGTCTCGCGGGCCGGCGAGACCGCCCCCTGCGGGAGCGAGATGTTGCCCGCCGCCTGCCCGGTGGCCACGACGCCGTTCTGGGCGGTCCATCCCTGCACGAACGACCCGTCGGCCGTGACCATGTTGCCGGCGCCGTCGAAGCCGAAGCCTCCGGCCCGCGTGTAGAGGGTCTCCCCGCCCGAGCGCACGGCGAAGAAGCCGTCGCCCTGGATCATCAGGTCGCCCCCGCGTCCGGTGGTCTGCGCCGCGCCCTGACTGAAGTTGGTGCGGATGCCGGCGACCTGCACGCCGAGCCCGACCTGGGCGGGGTTGCGACCGCCGGTGTCGGCGCCGGGGATCGCGGCCCCGCCGACCGCCTGCGACAGCGTGTCCTGGAAGAGCACCGACGCGCCCTTGAAGCCGGCGGTGTTGACGTTGGCGATGTTGTTGCCCGTGGCGTCGAGCATGGTCTGGTGCGCGCGGAGTCCGGAGATGCCGGACGAGAGGGAACGGAGCATGGAGGTCTCTTTCGTGGGGGTGGTCAGGCGGACGTGCGGGTGGGTGCGGTGGCGAGGGAGGTGATCTCGTCGAGAGGGACGGTCGCGTCGCCGATGGTGACCTGCGGGATCGGGCCGTCGAAGCTCACCGTGGACACGATCCCCGTGACGGCGGCACCCTTGGCGTCGAGGTAGCCGGCCTGCTGGCCGATGAGGGTCGAGGCGGCCTGGCGCATGTCGAGGGCGAAGGCCTCGGTGGAGGTGCGGCTCATCGCCGTGAGCTGCTCCATCATGGCCAGTTGAGTGGTCTGCGAGATCATCTGGTTGGTGTCCATCGGGGTGGATGGGTCCTGGTTCGTCAGCTGGGTGACGAGGAGCTTCATGAACACCTCGCTGTCGAGGGCCTTCTTCGGTGCGCTCGCGGCCGCCGTGGCGGTCGCGGTGTTCGCCGGGATCGGGGCGGGTGCGCCGGCGATGGGGGTGACGGGCATGCGGGGGTCCTCTCAGACGACGATGTCGAGCCCGCCGCCGGTCAGGGCGACGGAGGGCGCGGACAGGGGACGGGTGCTCGCGCGGGCGGGTGCGGACGACCCGGCGGCGTCGGGCCGGGGCTCGCGTCCGCGCCCGGGCTGATCGGCGAGGGAGCCACCGCCACCGGGGGCGCCGCGGTCCCCTGCGCCGGTGTCGGCGATGGGGCCGGATCCGACGCTCAGGTGGGCGTGCGGCAGGACGCTCGCGAGGTCGCGGCGCAGGTCGGCGATCATGACGCGCAGCGCGTCTCGGCCGGCCTCGGTCGCTCCGGCGAGGTCGATGCGCACCTCTCCCCCCGAGCCGATGTGCGCGCGGACGGTCACGGGCCCGGTGGAGTCGGGACTGACCGTCAGGGTGATCTGGTGGACGCCCGGGGCGCGCTGAGCGATGTGCACGACGGCGGGCGCGACCTGCGCGGCGATCGAGCGCTGGGTCACCGTCGCGGCGGCGGCTTCGACCGGAGGGGACGGTGCGAGGGGGACGGATGCCGGCACGGGGGCCGCCGCGGCGACCCCGGTCGTGGCGACGGTCGGCGGAGTCGACGGCGCGTGTTCCGTCGGCTGCGAGGCAGGGGCGATCGCGGCGGGGAGGGCGGCACCGGCCGGGGAGGCATCGTTCGGGCCGGAAGCGGCGGGTGTTCCCGAGGCCACGGCGGGGGTCTCGGGAACGGACGGGACGGTGGCGGGCGCGGGGGCGAAGATCGCGGGGGCCGTGCCCGGGGTCGGTGCGGGAGCGGCCGGGGCCCCACCCGTCGGCGAGGCGACGGGGGCCGCGCCGGCCGCAACGGGGCGAACCGCTGCGGGAGCGACGGCCGCGGCGCTGCGATCGGCCGCGCGCTCTCCAAGGGCAGGCAGAAGCGCCGCGGCGTCGTCGTGGGCTCCGGGCGTCGGACCGGCGCTCGCCAAGACGGCGGTCGCGGTCACGGGGATCGGTGGCGCATCCGCCGCGGCGGGGCTCAGCGGCGCACCGACCGCGGCACCGAGGGCGACCGTCTCCCCCGCCGTGCCGGCCCAGGCCGTCTCCGGCGGGGAAGTGAGCGGCAGAGCGTCCGGCGCGTCGGCCGCGGCTCGCGGTCCCCCGCTCCCCGGCGTCGTCGGCGGCACCGGGAAGGGCATCAGCGTCATCGCCACGGGCGCGGGGGTCTCGGCATCCGGTCCCTCCGACGAGGACTCGTCACCGGGGGCCGGATCGTCCCCGCCCGAAAGGGACGCCTTAGCGCAGAGCCCCACCACGGCGATCCGGCCGCTCCCGGAGCTCGGCGCGGCGGCGGGATCGCCGTCACCCGCGGCCAGCGCACGGGCGGCGTCCGAGAGCGCGTCGCCGAAACGCGCGCCGGTCGCCGGATCGCCCGTCGCGCGCGTCGCCCGCATCGGCGCGGTGGCGGTCGCCACGGCGAGCAGAGGAACGCTCACGCCGCACTCCCCTCATCGCGCGCGGCGCGGACCACGGCCATCTCGTCGAGGGCGCTCTGCTCGGCCCGGCGCTCCCGCGCGAGCTCGCTCTCGAGGTGCGCGTCCTCGAGGCGCTCGAGCCCCTTGAGCTCACGACGCGCCTCCACGTGCGCGGCCGAAGCGGCCTCCGCGGCATCCCGGCGCAGGCGGGCCAGCGTCCGCAGGTCGGCGAGCGCCGCCTGCCCCGACGAGCGCGCGGCGGCCAGAGCGAGAAGGGTCGCGGCGTCGTCGATCGCCGTGGTGATCTCGCTCAGGCTCGACACCGCCTGCTCGACCGCCGTCTCCGCGGCGGCGGCCTCGGAACGGGCGAGGGACGACGACTCGGCGGCGGCGCGCTCCTGGACCCCGCGCACACGCAGCAGGCCGGAAAGGGGGAACGTCATCACAGTCCTCCGAAAGTGGTCGTCAGGGCGGCCAAGCGCCGCCAGGAGTCGTCGGTCGCGGTCAGATCGTCCATGCGCTGGGTGAGGAACCCGTCGATCGCGCCCCGGTGCGCGAGAGCGGCGTCGACGAGGGGGTTCGCCCCCGCCTTGTACGCCCCGATGTCGATGAGGTCGTCGGCCTGTCGACGGGCGGCGAGCACGCGCCGCAGGACGATCGCGGTCTCGCGCTGCTCGGACGTCGTCACCTTCGAGACGACGCGCGACACCGAGCCCAGCACGTCGATCGCGGGGAAATGCCCGCGTACGGCGAGAGCGCGGTCGAGCACCACGTGCCCGTCCAGGATGCCGCGCGCGGCGTCGGCGACGGGTTCGTTGTGGTCGTCGCCGTCGACGAGCACCGTGTACAAGCCGGTGATCGATCCGACGCTGCCGGTGCCCGCGCGCTCCAGCAGCCCCGCCAGGACCGAGAAGGTCGAGGGCGGGTACCCGCGGGTCGCGGGCGGCTCCCCCGCCGACAATCCGATCTCGCGCTGCGCCATCGCGACACGGGTGAGCGAGTCCATCATCAGCACCACGTCGAGGCCGTCGTCGCGGAACTGCTCCGCGATGCGGGTCGCGACGAACGCCGAGCGAAGACGCGCCATCGCCGGCTGATCCGACGTGGCCACCACGACCACCGCGCGAGCGAGGCCCTCGGGCCCGAGATCGTCCTCGAGGAACTCGCGGACCTCGCGTCCGCGCTCCCCCACGAGGGCGATCACGGTCGCATCGGCGGTCGAGCCGCGCGCGATCATCGACATGAGCGACGACTTGCCGACGCCCGAACCCGCGAACAGCCCGAGGCGCTGCCCCACACCGACGGGGGTCATCGTGTCGAGCGCACGGACTCCCAGCCCGAGCTGCCGATCGATGCGCTGCCGCCCGATGACACTGGGAGCCGAGTTGGCCAGCGAGACGAGGGAGGCGTCGACGAGCGGACCGCGGCCGTCGATGGGACGACCGAGGCCGTCCAGGACACGCCCCAGCAGTGCGCGTCCGGTCGGCACTCTCAGCGCCGCGCCCGAGTGACGCACGGGAGCTCCCACGCGGATGCCCGACATCGGGCCCATGGGCATGCAGCGCACGGCATCGCCGTCGACGGCCACCACCTCGGCATCGATCTCTCGAGCGCCCGAGGTCTCGATGCGCACGCGATCGCCGACGGCGGCGGGAACCCCGAGCGCCTCGATGCCGAGGCCCACCACGGCCTTGACGACGCCGGAGCGCTGCGGCCGCGTCGCGGCGAGCGCGCGCTCCCAGCGGCTGCGCGGGGCGCTCACGGCGATGCCTCGGCGTTCTCGTCGATCGAGAGGGCCTCGCGCGCGCGCTCCAGCGCGGCGGCGATGCGGGTGTCGACGCTTCCGTGCGCGATCCGCACGACCGCTCCCCCGGGGTCGACGTCCGCCCCCACCTCGACCTCGACGCCCTCCGGAAGGGACGGGTCCGTGACCGTGTTGAGCGTGCGCAGGTCGCGCTCGTTGAGGTGCACGCGCACCCAGGCCGACCGGGGTGTCTGCGCCGCGGCCCGGCGCACGGCGTGCACGGCCGAGCGGGCGGCATCCGACATCTCCGCACCGAGGATCTCGGCGGCCATCTCGACCGCGAGTTCCTCGATGCGTCGCAGATCGGATGCCACGATCGCGGCGATCCCGTCCTCGAGACGGGCCCGCGCCCCGCCCAGCGCCGACAGCGCCGCCCGGTGGGCATCCTGCGCCGCGGCCTCGCGCGCGGCGAATCGCTCATCGGCCTCGAGACGCTCGCGTTCGAGTTCGGCCCGCGCGTCGCGGCGCCCCTCGGCGAAGCCGTCGGCGTAGCCCCGCGCACGCGCCCTGTCGGCGACGGTCCGGGCGTCGGTTCGCACCTCGCCCACGCGCGGCAGCACCAGCGGCGTGAAGACGGACTCGGACACGGCGGTCACCCTGCGGTTGTGGCGAAGCCGATCCGTGGCCAAGTCGACGAGCGATCCGTGCTCTTCCCGGACTATCGCGACGCGACGGCGTCGCGGTAACCGACCGCCACCGGGGAGGACGATCGGGGTACCGGTCACTCGATGAGCTCGTCGTCGTCCTCGCGCGAGAGGGTGATCTCTTCGGCGGCTTCGAGTTCGCGGATGACGCGGACGACCTCGGCGCGCGCCTCGTCGACCTGCCGCATGCGGACAGGCCCCAGCGCTCGCGTCTCCTCCTCGAGGTTCTCGCGGTTGCGCTCGGTCATGTTGCGGCGGATCACCTCGCCGATCTGCTCGTCGGCGCCCTTCAACGCGAGGGCGAGGACCCGCAGGTCGATCCCGCGCAGCACGCGTTGGGCGTCGCGGTCCTCGAGTCGCGCGATGTCGGCGAAGGTCAGCATCCGACTGCGCACCTCTTCGGCGAGCACGTGATCGCGGTCGTCGAGCCCGGCGAGCAGCGCCTTCTCGAGGGCGGTGTCGGATCGGTTGATGATGTCGACCAGCGGTTGGACGCCGCCGATGGCCTCGTGCGCCTCGCGAATGCCGAACACGCCCGTGCGCGCGCGCAGCGATTCGGCGACGACGGTGATCGCCTCCTGCGAGGCGACGCCGAGCTCCGCGATCGCCTGGGCGACGTCGGTGCGCAGGGGATCCTGCAGAGCGGCCAGCACGGCCGCCGCCCGGTCGGCCCGCAGGTTCGCCAGCACCACGGCGACGGTGGTCGGCATCTCGCCGTCGAGGATCGTGGCCAGCTGCGTCGGATCGGCGGCGTTGAGGAAGTCGAACGACACCACCCCCTGCGACAGGACGCGACCGACCATTCCCACGGCCTTCTCGCGGCCGAACGCCGTCTCGAGCAGTCCCGTGGCGAACTGCTCGCCCCCGCGGCTCATGAGCGATCTGCCCGAGGCGATGCGGCGGAAGTCGGCGAGAGCGTCCGCGGTCGCGGCCGTGTCGACGCTGCCCAGCTGGGCGAGCTCGCCCGCCAACAGCTCGGCGCGTGCCTCGCCGAGGTGGCGCAGCACCTCGGCGCTGGTCTCGCGATCCATGTTGAGCATGACGATCGCTGCTTTCCGCAGCCCCGAGAGGGGGGTGCGGGTGACGGCGAGCACCTCGGTCACGGCGGTGGGCGCGACCTCGGCGACCGCTTCGGGGCGGGAGTCGAGCAGGCTCATACCATCGCCTCATCCATCATGTTGGCGAGCGCCTTCGCGGCGTTCTGCGGGTCGCTCTTGGCCAACTGCTCGACCTCGCGTCGACGCTGCTCGACCAAGACCTGCGGGGCTTCGGGCTCTTCCTCGATGTCGAGGAGTGTGGGGAGGACCTTGGTCGGCGGGACGGCGGGGAGGGCGATCGGCTCGGCGAGGCCCTTCAGGGTCTTGAGCTTCTGCTCCTCGGTCTCGGTCATCGACGCGAAGTACTCGATGGGCCCGTCCTCGGTGTACAGCGTGCGGCGCTTCATCCGCCGCCGCACCAGCAGGGCGACGACGACGATGACGGCGGCCAGCACGATCGACCCGCCGATGATGGCGGTGCGCACGATCTCCGACTGCACCTGCGCGGCCTTCTCGTCCTCCGCAGCCTGGAGGGCTGCGGCCGCGGCCGCGGCGGCGCTCTGGCTGAAGTCGACGAACTCCACGGTCACCGTGTCGCCGCGCGCGGTGTTGATGCCGGCGGCGTTGGAGACGAGGGCCTGAACCTGTTCGGCGGTCACCCCCTGCACCGAGCCGCGGTCGAGCGCGATGCTGACGGTCTGGCGGGTGACTTCTCCGGCCGGGGTGGTCGTCTTCTCGGTCGTCTTGTTGACGGCGTTGTTCCGCGTGGATTCCTCGGACTCGAACGACCCCGAACCGCCGGCGTCGGGCACGGCGATGTTGTCGGGGCCGAGGATCCCGGTTCCCCCCGCCTGTCCGCCGGTCGAGGTCTGCGTGCGGGTCTGCTCGTTCGTCATCACGCCGCCCTCGGGCGCGGTGTACGTCTCGTCCATGCGCTCGGAGGTCGAGTTGGCGACGTCGGCGCTGACGCTGACGGTGGCGTTGCCGGGTCCCACGATGGTCTCGAGCATCTTGGTCACCGATCCCGCGACCTTGGCCTCGTGATCGGAGGCCTGCGTGCTGGCGGAGTCGGTGAGGCCCTGTCCCACGGCGGCGAGGACGCGCCCTGACTGGTCGGTCACCGCGACGTCCTCGGGCGTCATCCCCGGGATGGAGGCACTGGTCAGATGCACGATCGCGGCGATCTGGTCGTCGTCGAGACTCGACCCGCCCTGGGTTTTGAGGAAGACGGATGCCGTGGGGTGCTGCTTGTCGGCGACGAACACGCTCTGCTCGGGAATGGCCAATTGCACGGAGGCCGCGGTGACCCCCGACATCGCGCCGATCGTCGCCGCGAGCTCGCCTTCGATCGCGCGCTTGTAGGTCACCGACTGCTGGAATTCGCTCGCCGTCACCCCCATCTTGTCGAGGAGGGTGTAGCCGCCGGTGTTGTCGGTGGGCAGCCCTGCGGCCGCGGCCGCCAGTCGCTGCGGGTAGACCTGGGCGTCGGGGACGAGGACCGTCGCTCCGCCCTCGGTCAGTTCGTAGGCGACCCCCGCCGACTTCAACTGCTCGACGACGGCGGACGCGTCGCTCGGGCTGAGGCCGGTGAACAGCGGACTCATCTGCGGTTTCGCGAGCCAGCTGCCCAGCGCGATAACGCCCATGACGAGCAGGGCGGCGCCGATCACGGCGATCGTGCGCTGGGCGACGGTGAAGCCGGCGACGATTCTCTTGAGACGCTCGAACGAGTTCGTGAGCAGGCGCGGCACGGTCAGGCCTGCATCCGCATGACGTCGTTGAACGCGGCGACGCCGCGATCTCGGACGGCGACCATGAGGTCGAGCGTGACGCCGGCGCGCGCCGAGGCCAGCGTGGCCTTGTGGATGTCGTCGAGGTCTCCGGTGACGGCCTGCACGGCGAGCTCGTTCGAGGTCGACTGCAGGGTCTGCAGGTTCTCGACCGCGGAGGCGAGCGAGGTCGCGAACGACGCTCCGCCGACGCCGGCCGAAGCCGGGGCGGCGGTCTGCTCGAAGCTCAACGGGCTCAGGGGCGTCACGCCCACCGCCGCGGTCGGGTCGATGGCAAGGCTCATCAGCTTCGTCCGATCTGCAGGGCCGCTTCGTAGCTGGTCTTGGCGCGGTCGATGACGGCGGCGTTCGCCTGGTAGCCGCGCTGGGCGAGGATCAGCATGCTCATCTGGTCGCCGAGGTCGACGTTCGGGTACTGGACGTAGCCGTTCTCGTTGGCGTAGGGGTGCTCGGGTTCGTAGACGAGGCGCCCTTCCGCCGTGGAGTCGCGCACGCCCGTGACGTAGACGCCGGGTGTCCGGCTCCCCTCGGCCACGGTGACGTACTTCTCGCGGAACATGTCCTGGCCCGCGGGGGTGGCGGTGTTGACGTTGGCGATGTTGTCGCTGATGGCGTCCAACCACTTGCGGTGGGCCGACAGGCCCGTCCCCGCGATGCCGATCGCGTCGAAACTCATGCGGAGGCCTGCCCGATCGCCTTGGTGATGGATGCCGCTTGGCCGCTGAGCGCTTGGGCGGCGAACTGGTAGCGCAGCACCGTGTCGATGTTCGACATCGTCTCGGTGTCGAGGTTGACGTTGTTGCCGTTGAGGCGGGTGGGCTCCAGCGATCGCTGCACGATCGCCTCGACACGTCCGGAGCCCTGCTCGACGGCGCTCTTGAGCCGGTCCTCGAACGACACGCGCTTGGCGTGGTAGTCGGGGGTGTTGACGTTCGAGATGTTCTCGGCGATCGCGCGCTGCCGGATCGACAGCGCGTCGAGGGCGCTGGACAGCGCGGTTGAGGTGACGGATTCGAGCACGCGGCACTCCGGTCGAAAGCGAGCCGATCCGTGGCCAGGCGATGAGCGATCCGTGCTCGGCCCCGACTATCGCGACGCGAACGCCCCGGCGTAACCGCGAGCGTCGGATGCGGAGGGATGCCGTCCCGCCCCGCCACGGCCCTGTCAGGCGCGGAGCGACCCGGTCACCCGCGCACGTCGAGGTAGACGGGTCCGCTCGTCTGCGTCGGGGGGATCCGCCGGAGGGTCGCGAGCTCGCGCGCGACCTCGGCGCGGGCGATGCCGACCGCTTCGATCTCGCGGAGTTGCCGCTCGAGGATCGCGCGCGCGCGAGCGACGAGGTGCTCGGGCGGAGGACCGGCGGGGCGCGCGAAGGCCTCGGGGACGTACTCGTCGCCGCCGTCGAGGGCGCGCTCGAAGGTGTCGAGGAGTGCGGCCCAGGCCACGACGTCGTCGGTCACGAGGGGGTCACGAGACCGTGAGGGCGGCGGCCGCGGCGTGCCAGGCGTCGCGGAGCGGGGCGATCAGGGTCGCGCACTCCTCGGTCGCCGCTTCGTCTCGGCCGACGTTGGCCACGATGAGGCGGCCCGTGATGTAGGTGTAGAGCCCGCGCAGCCCGTCCGACCCGTCCCAGTTCGCGTCGAGCGAGCCGCTGAGTTCGGCGATGATCGCCTGGGCGTGCGTGAGGTACGTGCCGGCCGAGGGCCAGTCACCGGCGGACTGGGCGACGCGCGCGCGTTCGACGTCGACGAGCAGCCGGTCGTACAGCATGGTGACCAGACGCTCGGGGGTCGCGGACGAGACCTGCTGCTCGAGGTATTCCTGCTGCGCACGGGCGAGGGTGGTGACGGGCATCGTTCTGTCTCCTGTTCGCGGTTACTTCGACGACGGGGTGAGGGCGGCCAGCTGCGAGGTGAGCCACGACGACTGCGACTGCAGTCCCGATAGGCGCACCTCCATCGCGGAGTACGTGCGCTCGAGCGTGGCGCGCCGCATGTCGAGCCGGAGGTCCATGCGCTCCACCTGCTGCTGCAGCGTCTTGACCTCCGTCTGCTGACCGGTGATCCGCTGCGTCAGCAGGCCGTCGTACTTGTCGGAGTACTGCGCGGTGGCCGCCTGGACGCGATCCGAGACGGCGGAGAAGACCGCCTGCGTGCGGGCGGGATCGGCCGTCATCGCCGCGGTGAAGGCGTCCTGGTCGAAGGTGAGCGTCCCGGCCTTGTCGACGCGGATGCCGATCGTCGACGGCGAGATCCCGTCGACGGGGCTCTGCACGGCGCCGGCGAGCGCGCCGCGAAGGGCGCGCACCGTGCTGTCGCCGGTGAACACGCCCAGCGTCGTCGCGGCGCCCGGGGCGGCGACGGTGGCTTTGGACCCGTTGTCGATGCGGGTCAGCAGGGCCGCGATGTCCTTGACGAACGCGGCCGCGGTGTCGGATTCGGCCTTCGGGTCGGCGGCGACCGTGATCGTCACCGGCTGCGCCGACACGGCGCGCACGGTGACGTCGATGCCCTCGCCGATCCCGGTGAAGGTGTTGGTCGAGCTGGTGACCTTCTGCTCGGCGGCGGTCCCCGCGAACAGGCGGATGACGGCATCGGTCCCCTGTGCGACGATCGCGGCGCCCGCCTCGGTCGCGACGTCGGGTCCGGTTCCGGCGGCGACGTCGGCGGCGCTGCCGCGGTGCAGGGTGAAGGCGGCATCCGCCCCCGTCGTGCTCGCGGTGATTTGCACGCGCGACAGCGGCTGGCCGTCGGCCCCTCGGCCGCCCGGCACCACGGTGGCGGTGACGCCCGCGCCCGCGGCGTTGATCGCGGCGACCAGATCGCCCGGCGCGCTGCCGGTCGGCGAGATCTCGGTCGCCGTGCCGTCGGCGGCGACGAGCGTGAACGGTCCGCCGAAGGCGTCGGCTGCGCCGGGAGCGGTGACGACGGCGTGGGCCACGGCGAGGGTGTCGACCACGACGGCGGTCGAGAACAGGCGGGCCTTGTCGCCGGCCGTGACGGTGACGGCGTCGGCCGAGCTCGTCGCCGTCAAGCGCGCGAGCGAGGTCGCCGAGGCCGCGGTCTTCGCCTTGTCGGCCAGGCTCTGCAGCGAGGTGTTCACCGACTGCAGATTGCTGATGATGGTGGTGCGGTCGGTGATCTTGTTCGTCACCAGGGTCTTGGGGATCGCCGCGACGCTCATCAGCGCGTCGATGACCTCTTTGGTCTTCAGACCGGATGCCAGACCGTCGATGTTCATGGTGTCTTTCGTCTTCCGTCTGTGCAGCGATCCCGGGTGAAGCGACGCCCGGGCGAGAGGAATCCCCCGCCCGGGCGTCGCCGGCGCGTCAGCGCTGCGGATCAGCGCAGGAGCTGCAGGACGCCCTGGCCCGACTGGTTGGCCTGGGCGAGCATCGCGGTGCCCGCCTGAGCCAGGATGTTCGAGGCCGTGTACTTGACCATCTCGGCCGCCATGTCGGTGTCGACGATGCGGCTCTTCGCGGCGGACAGGTTCTCGGCCGAGACCTGCAGCGAGTTGATGGTCGACTCGAAGCGGTTCTGCGCCGCACCGATTCCGGCGCGGGCGGTCGACACGTTCGTGATCTGGGTGTCGATGGCCGCGATGGACGTCGCCGCGTTCGCCGCCGTGTCCACCGTCAGTGCCCCGACCGTCGCACCGAGGGTGCTGAAGTCCGTGAGCGTGACCGAGATCTGGTCCTCGGCGGCGACGGCACCCGCGCCGACCTGGAAGGTCAAGGCGGCGTTGTCACCGTTGAGGAGCTTGATTCCGTTGAAGTTGGTGCTCTCGGCGACGCGCGTCAGCTCCTCGCCCAGGGTGTCGATCTCCGTCTTGATCGCGTCGCGCGACGCGGGGTTGTTGGAGTCGTTACCCGCCTGCACCGCGAGATCGCGCACGCGCTGCAGGATCGAGTGGACCTGAGTCAGGGCGCCTTCCGCGGTCTGGATGACCGAGATGCCGTCCTGGGCGTTGCGCGCGGCAACGTTCAAGCCGTTGACCTGCGAGCGCAGGCCCTCGGAGATGGCGAGCCCGGCGGCGTCGTCGGCCGCACGGTTGATGCGCTGACCGCTCGAGAGTTTCTCGAGCGACTTCGACACGTCGTTCTGGTTGACCGACAGGTTGCGGTACGCGTTGAGAGCACCGACGTTGGTTGCGATCTGAAGACCCATGTTGTTCCTCCGTGGATGGGGTGTTCGAAGCGGGGCCGTCCGTGGCCCCGCACCCCCCACCATCGCGACGGGGCGGGCCGGGCGTAACCGAGCTGTGCGAAGAACTCCGCGGGGCCGCCCGCTCGGCGGCATCCGGTCGGTCGGATCAGGCCGGCAGCGCCAGTCCCGCCAGCTCCGCGCTCGACGACGCGGCCCCCTGCAGGGCCCGGCCCGACGGCACCGGCGCGGAGCCGAAGACGCCGTCGAAGAAGGCGGCCTTCGTGGCCGTCGAGCGATCCGGCGTCGTGCCGTTCTCCCACGCGTCGAGGGCCTCGCGCATGAGTCCGAGACCGATCCGTCGAAGCTTCGAGACGTAGGCGTGGCTGACCGCGAGATCCGCGGCGACGTCCTTGACCATCCGCTCGTCGAGGTAGACCCCGCGGATGACCTGGCGCATCTGGTCGGGCAGGGCGTTGACGATGCGCTCGAGCATGCGCTGCTTCTCGGCCTGTTCGACGGCGTGCTCGGGCAGGATGACGCTGTCGGTGAGGTCGGCGACCTGCCGGGAGTCGTCGTTCTCGAACTGCACCTCGAAGCTCGTCCCGGTGCGGACCATCTCGTCGAGGACCCGCATCTTCTCCACGACCTCGGCGTCGAGGCCCGATTCGGCGGCCAGCTCCGCCACGCTCGCGGCCCGACCGGTTCGCACTCGCACGAGCTCGTCGGCGACGCGCACCCGCTCGATCTTCTCGCGACTGCGCTCGCCCGCCGGGTCGGCGGCGCGCATCTCGTTGAGGATCGCCCACGTGATCTTCGTGCGCGCGTACGCGCCGAACGGGATGCCGCGTGCGGGCTCGTACTCCATCGACGCGGTGGCCAGGCCCAGGTACGCCGCCGAGAGGAGATCGTCGAGATCGACGTGCTGCGCGCTGCGCGCCTTCTCGACGGCGAGGTACTTCGCCAGGGGCAGGTTCTCCCGGGCGAGACGCTCCGGCGACATCGGGGTCTCGGACTCACGGGGGGCAGTGACGCTGCTCAACACGGGGGCTCCTGCTTTTTGCTCGTTTACAAGCAGAAACTAACACACTCCGAAACCGCTCCCCGCCCCGGGTCCCGGCCCCGGGGTTCAGGCCGACGCGGGACGTCGCCGTCGGGTCGCGGCGAGCGCGCTCAGGACCGCGCCATCACCCGGAGATCCACGACGGTCACGGGCGCCTCGCCGATCGGCACGGTCGCGAGACGGGGGTTCCAGATGACGAGCGGAGCCCCCGCGTCGACGTGGCACTGGTCCTCCGCCAATCCCGAGCGCGCGCGGAGGCCGTGCCGGTTCAGAAGGCGCGAGAAGCGCTCCCGCTCGTTCCATCGCCAGCCGCGCACCGGACTCACGAGCACCCCCGCCTGCACGCGTGGGAACGACGGGCGGGCGAACGCGCGCGCATCGCGATGGAACTGCTCGAACGCCGCGTCGCACCCCTCCTCCTCGAGGGCCCGGGTGACGCGACGCACGTCGTGGTCGAGGCGCACGAGGGCGGCACGCGTCCCCACGCGCATGGTGGCCGCGAGCGTCAGGACGAGCCGGGAGTACGGCCCGAGCGTGCTCACGCGGCCCCAGGCCACGCCGCGATGCGGGATCATCCCGTGCGCGCGCAGCCAGCGGTCGAACACCGCGTCGGCGTGCGACTCCGATCGACCACCCCCGAGGAGGCGGGACTCGTCGGCCAAGCGCGCGGAGACCATCCGAGCGCGTAAGGTCGGTGCCGGGGAGCCGGGGTCGGCGAACTCGCGCAGGGCATCGGCGGTCGCCAGCTCGTTGAGCCGGGCGAACCGAGCCACCATCTCTGCGGCGGTCATGCCGGAGCGCAATCCCGCTCCGTCCACCGCCACGGCCCGCGCGTCCCACCCCATTCGCGCCAGCTCCTTTTTGCACGTTTACGAGTGAACGTAGCACGCTCCATGACGGCTGCCGCGCCGCGACGGCGAGAGGCGCCCCGCACGCGCTCCGCGGCGCATCCCCCCGCGTCGTCGACCCGGTGCCCGCGGTGTTACTCTCACGCCATGTCGCGCGTCTCCGGCGCGGTCGCACGGGTGCGCACCTCCGCGCTCGGGGTGACCGCGGGTCTCATCGGCTGGTTCGTTCTCGTGGAGCTGGCCAGTGGCATCCTCCAGGGTTTCTACATCCCCCTGTTCCCCGAGATCGTCACGCACCTCGGGATCCGCGACGCCGACATCAACTGGTTCGAAGCGGCCCAGCTCCTCGTGTCGGCCCTGGTCCTCCCCGTCCTCGCCAAGCTCGGCGACATGTTCGGGCACAAGCGCATCCTGCTGCTCTCGGCGATCGCCACCGCTCTCGCGAGCTGGGCGCTGGTGTTCGCCGACTCGTTCGCGACCTTCCTCGTGGCGTGGGCGTTCCAGGGGTTCTACGTCGTCTGGCTGCCTCTCGAGATCGCCCTGATCTTCGACCGCGGACGCCGCCAGCAGCGCGGAGTGTCCCAGACGCGCCGTGCCGCCGGACTCCTCGTCGTCGGCCTGCAGTTCGGCGGCATCCTCGGCGCCCTCGCCGCCGGTCGCTTCTTCGCCGCGAGCGGGGGCGACCTCCCGCTCTCTCTGGCGATCCCGGCCGTCGTGGTGACCCTCATCAGCGTCGCGATCTGGCTCGGGGTGCCCGAGTCCGAGCGCTCGAGCGAGCCGCGCCGTCTCGACGTCGGCGGCTTCGTCATCCTCGCCGGTGCTCTGCTGTTCATCACCGGGGCGCTGTCGTTCGTGCGCCTGCCGGCGGGCCCGGGCCCCCTCGTCATCGGCGGCCTCCTCGTGGTCGGTGTGATCCTCGGCGCGCTCTTCGTGCGCTACGAGCTACGCCAACCCGATCCGGCCATCGACATCCGCATGCTCCGGCGTCCCGAGATGTGGCCCGTGCAGGCCACCGCCTTCCTCGTCGGGATCAGCCTGCTCGGGGCTCAGGGGCCGCTCGTCACCTACATCGGCACCGACCCCGCCCTCGGCTACGGCCTGGGCCTCGACGCGACGCAGCGCTCGAACGTGGTCGGCGCCTACCTGCTCTCGCTCATCGTCGGCGCCGTCCTCTTCGCCGTCACCTCGCGTCGCGCGAGCCCGCGCGTCATGCTCATCGGGGCCGCGGCTCTCGTCGGTGTCGGGTACGCCCTCCTCCTGCCCCTGCACGACCAGCTGTGGCAGGTGCTGCTGAGCCTCGGCATCGCGGGTCTCGGCGCGGGCGCCCTGGTCGCGGCGATGCCCGCCGCCGCCGCGGCGGCGGCTCCGCGCGGACAGACGGGCGTCGCCTCGGCGATGACCAACACGACCAAGACGATGGGCGGCACCATGTCGTCCGCGATCTTCGGCGTGGTGCTGGCCGGCGGTGCGGGAGCCGCGATCGGAACCGCCGCACCGTTCGCCGGCTACGTCACCGTGTGGATCATCTGCAGCGCGGGCGGCCTGCTCGCCGCCGTGCTGCTGTTCTTCGTCCCGAAGGTCGCGTTCTCCGACGCGGCGGAGGTCGAGGTCACCGCCACCGCGGCGCGCGGAGAGGTGGGCTGACCCCGCTACCGGGCTGCCTTCCGCCGCTGTCGACCGCGGCGCGGTCGCCCCCGGGTCAGCGCGTCGTCAGGGGCCCGCGCGCGAGCAGGTGCTGCGCGGACTGGGCCACGGGACGCAGGGTGACCAGGTCGAGGTTCACGTGACCGGGGGCGTCGAGGGCGTACGCGATGACGTCGGCGACGTCGTCGGCCAGGAGCGGCGCCTCGACACCCGCGTACAACTTGTCGGCGGCTTCCTGATTTCCGCCCAGGCGGTTGAGACTGAACTCCTCGGTGCGCACCATGCCCGGGGCGATCTCGATGACGCGCAGGGGTTCGCCGTTGAGCTCCTGACGCAGAGCGTGCACGAGCATCGCCTCGCCCGCCTTGGCCGCGTTGTACCCGCCGCCGCCCGGGTAGGCCGTCTGTGCGGCGGTCGAGGTGACGAAGAGCAGGTCGGCGTGGCCGCCGGCATCGGCGGCCGAGCGCAGGAGAGGCAGAAGGGATGCCACGAGCCGCTGCCCTGAGAGCACGTTCGCCTCGAACATCCAGCGCCAGTCCTCGGGGTCGCCGTCTTCGACGCGGTCGCTGCCGCGCGCCCCTCCGGCGACGTGCACGAGCGCGTCGAGTCCGCCGGTCTCGCGCAGCCAGGTCGACAGCCCGGCGACGTCGGCGGCGTCGGTCAGGTCGGCCGCGTGCGCGACGACCCCGGTCTCGGCCTCGAGGGCCGCGAGGCGGTCCGCGCGACGGGCGACGCCCACGACCTCCCACCCGCGCGAGCGCAAGAGGCGCGCCGTCGCCTCTCCGATACCCGAACTGGCCCCGGTCACCACTGCGCGTCGTGTCATGGCATCCACGCTATCGGTCCCCTCCGACACCGGACCGCGGCGCGGTGTTACGGCCCGTGTCCCCATCGGTTGTCGGTGTCGGAGGCTGTCCCTACGCTCGCAGCAGGCCACGGCGACCGCCCGGCCTCCAGAAGCTGAGGAGCAGTCATGTCGGTACCCGAGAACTGGCGTTTCGAGACCAAGCAGATCCACACCGGCGCACAGCCCGACCCGGTGACCAAGGCCCGCGCCACCCCGATCTACCAGACCACCTCGTACGTGTTCGACAACGCCGACCACGCCGCGAACCTGTTCGCGCTGGCCGAGTTCGGCAACATCTACACGCGTATCCAGAACCCCACGCAAGACGTCGTCGAGCAGCGCGTCGCGGGCCTCGAGGGCGGCACCGGCGCCCTCCTCGTCGCCAGCGGACAGGCAGCCGAGACCTTCGCCGTCCTCAACATCGCGCAGGCGGGCGACCACATCGTCTCGTCGAGCTCGATCTACGGCGGCACGTACAACCTCTTCAAGTACACCCTCGCCAAGCTCGGCATCGAGACGACCTTCGTCGAGAACCAGGACGACCCCGAAGAGTGGCGCGCGGCGGTGCGTCCGAACACCAAGCTGTTCTTCGCCGAGACCATCGGCAACCCCAAGATCAACGTGCTCGACATCCGCTCCGTCGCCGACATCGCCCACGACGCCGGGGTGCCGCTCATCGTCGACAACACGATCGCGACCCCGTACCTCATCCGCCCCTTCGAGCACGGCGCCGACATCATCGTCCACTCGGCGACCAAGTTCCTCGGCGGGCACGGCACCACGATCGGCGGCGTCATCGTCGACGGCGGAACCTTCCCCTGGTCCGAGAACTCCGAGCGCTTCCCGGGCCTGACGACCCCCGACCCCTCGTACCACGGCGCGGTCTACACGCAGGCGGTCGGCGACGGCCTCGCCTACATCATCAAGGCGCGCGTACAGCTGCTGCGCGACCTCGGAGCCTCGATCTCGCCGCAGAGCGCGTGGCAGCTCATCCAGGGCATCGAGACCCTGTCGCTGCGCATCGAGCGCCACGTGCAGAACGCGCAGGAGATCGCGGAGTGGCTCGAGTCGCACCCCGACGTCGCGACCGTCAACTACTCCGGTCTGCCGACCTCGCCCTGGTACGCCGCGGCCAACAACTACGCCCCCAAGGGCGTCGGCGCAGTGCTGTCGTTCGAGCTGAAGGGCGGCGTCGAGGCGGGCCGCGAGTTCGTCAACTCGCTGAGCCTGTTCAGCCACCTCGCCAACATCGGCGACGTGCGCTCGCTGGTCATCCACCCGGCGTCCACCACCCACTCGCAGCTCACGCCCGAGCAGCAGCTCACCGCCGGCGTGACCCCGG
Source organism: Microbacterium testaceum StLB037 (assembly GCF_900104345.1). Taxonomy (GTDB): domain Bacteria; phylum Actinomycetota; class Actinomycetes; order Actinomycetales; family Microbacteriaceae; genus Microbacterium; species Microbacterium testaceum_A. Next base: position 249,178 of record NZ_FNJN01000001.1, on the reverse strand, counting down.
GCCTGGTGCGCCTGTCGGTGGGGCTCGAGAACATCGACGACCTCAAGGCCGACCTCGACGAGGCCCTCGCCGCCGCGCGTCGCCTGTCCGAGGCCGCCCGCGCCTGACCCGCACGCGCCGAACGCCCCGCCCCGGGCTCCCCGGGTCGGGGCGTTCGCGCGTGTGCCGACGCGCGTGAGGGGTCGGAATGTGTCGCCCGGCCGCGTGCGAGGCGACCAGAACCGACCCCTCACGCGGCGGGGGTCACACCTTCTGCCGCGGCCGCAGGCTTCCCAGGCCCCCGTCGACGCCCAGCACCTGGCCGGTCATCCACGCGTTCTCGGGCGCGAGGAGGAACTCCACGGCGCGCGCGACGTCGTCGGGCTCGCCGAGGCGACCGAGCGGGTGCATCGCCTCCGACACCTTGCGCGACATGTCGCTCGAGGTGAGCTTCTCGGTCAGCCGCGTCTGCACGAGGCCCGGGGCCACGGCGTTCACGCGCAGTCCGTGCGCGGCATAGCTCGCGGCGGCCGAGAGCGTCAGACCGATAACCCCGGCCTTCGCTGCGGCGATCCCGTCGTGGTTCGGCAGCCCCGCGAGGGCCGCCGCCGACGAGACCAGCACGACCGCTCCCCCGTCGCGCATGTGGGATCCTGCGGCGCGGACGGCGGCGAACGCCGTGGTCAGCGAGGCGGCGATGAGCTCGTCGTACTGCTCGCGCGAGGTCAGGTGCGCAGGCTTGAGCAGCATCGAGCCCGCGAACACCGCGATGCCGTCGAGATCGCCCGCCTCGCCGACGACGCGGTCCACGGCGTCGAAGTCGGTGGCATCCAGGGTGAAGTCGGGTTCGATCCGCGAGGAGTCCCGCGCGGTGGTCACGACGCGGTGTCCCGCGTCCTGCAGTCGTTTCGCCGTCGCCTGACCGATGTCGCTCGAGGCCGCGATGAGGAGGAAGTTCGCCATGCCCGGATCATGACGACCCCACCCGGGAGGGAACGGGTTCTTGACAAGCACCGTCGCCGTGGTCCGCGACCGTAACAGTCCGGTCGACCCCTCCGACACCGGAGAGAATGGATGCCATGGACTGGCAGATCTCCGAAGACACGGTGCCCTCGGCCCCGGTGACGGAGGCCGACGCCCGGTCCCTCCTCGGCCGCCCTCCCGCCACCGGTGCCTGGCGCGACGGCGACCCGGTCGGCGACCGCCGCTTCGCCGCGTTCGGGGCGTTCGAGACCGAGAGCGGCGAGTCCCTCCCGGCGTTCCGCCTCGCCTTCGAGACGTGGGGCGAGCTCTCCCCCGCGGGCGACAACGCGGTCCTCATCCTGCACGCCCTCACCGGCGACAGCCACGTGCGCGGCGCGGCCGGGCCCGGCCATCCCACGGCCGGGTGGTGGAGCGACCTCGTCGGCCCCGGCGCCGCGATCGACACCGACCGCTTCTTCGTGGTCGCCCCGAACATGCTGGGCGGATGCCAGGGCTCGACCGGCCCCGCGAGCATCGCGCCCGACGGGTACGAATGGGCCTCGCGTTTTCCGTACCTGACGATCCGCGACCAGGTCGCGGCGCAGGCCCTGCTCGCCGATCGCCTCGGCATCGGCAGCTGGTACGCCGTGGTCGGCGGCTCGATGGGCGGCATGCACGCGATCGAATGGGCCGTCGGTCACCCCGACCGTGTGGAGCGTGCCGCGATCCTCTCGGCCCCGCCGATCACGACGGCCGACCAGATCGCGCTGAACTCCGTGCAGATGGACACCGTGAGGGTCGACCCCCGCTTCGCGGGCGGCGAGTACTACGACGCGGGCGACGGCGACGGCCCGCACCGCGGTCTCGCGCTCGCCCGCCGCATGGCCCTTCTCAATTACCGCAGCCCCACCGAGCTCAACTCGCGCTTCCAGCGGTCGTGGCAGTCGGGGGTCAGCCCCCTGGGCCGCGGCGGACGCTTCGCGGTGGAGTCGTACCTCGACTTCCACGGCAACAAGTTCACCCGCCGCTTCGACGCGAACAGCTACCTGACCCTGGTCGAGGCGATGAACTCGCACGACGTCGGCCGCGACCGCGATGGCGTCGAAGACGCCCTCGGCCGCGTCACCGCGACCACGCTGGTACTCGGGATCGACAGCGACCGCCTGTTCCCCATCGACGGCCAGCACCGCATCGCCCGCGGGGTCCCGCGCACGCTCGACGGAGACAGCGCGGTCGTGCTCTCGAGCGACTTCGGCCACGACGGCTTCCTCATCGAGACCGCCGCGGTCGCCGCGCACCTGCGCCGCCTGCTCGCGAGCTGAGCATTCCCGGATGCCGTGAGCCCGCGGCATCCGCGATTTCGGTCGACCCGCGAGCGCGCTCGCGCCCGCTTCAACGCTGCGTCGGGATCGAGCCGGTGATCGCCGTCTGCGCGGCCTCGGCCGCCGGCATCCGGTGGGTGGGGTGACGGCCGGTGCGATCTTCGACGCGATAGGCGAGCACGGCGACGACCAGTCCGCCGAGGGCCAGGACCGCCCCCACCCACGCGGGGGCCACGAGTCCCAGCCCCGCGGCGATCGCGAGGCCGCCGAGGAACGCTCCGAGGCTGTTGCCGATGTTGAGCGCCGAGTGGTTGAGGGCGGCGGCGATCGACTGGTTGTCCTCGGCGACGTCCATGAGCCGCGTCTGGATGGCGGGGCTCAGCGCCGAGCCGCAGAAGGCCACGAGGAACGCGAACAGCACGAGACTCACGATCCACCCGGCGGTCAGGGCGAGGCCCACGGAGGCCGCGCCCAGCGCGATCAGCCCGGTGAACAGCCAGAAGCGCAGGTCTTTGTCGGCGAGCGCTCCTCCGACGATGTTGCCGATCGTCATGCCGATGCCCACGAGCACCAGGACGAGCGAGACGGCCCATTCCGGCTGGCCCGCGACGTCGGTGATCATGGGCGCGATGTAGCTGTACATCGCGAAGAAGCCGCCGAATCCGACGGCGCCGATGCCGAGCGCGAACCACACCTGTCCGAGCCGGAAGACCCGCAGCTCGTCGCGGAGGCGTCGACCGGGCGTGCCCGGGTGCTTCGGCACGAAGAACGCGATGCACAGCGTCGCGAGGGCGAAGATGCCCGCGACGACAGCGAACGCGGCACGCCACCCGACCTGCTGGCCGAGGAGGGTGCCGAGCGGCACGCCCACGACGTTCGCGATCGTGAGGCCCGTGAGCACGAAGGCCACGCCCTTGGCGCGGTTGCCCGGGCCGAGCACGTCGGCGGCGACGAGGGCGCCGATGCCGAAGTACGCCCCGTGCGGGAGTCCTGCGAGGAAGCGGGATGCCGCGACCAGCTCGAACGTGGGGGCGATCACGGTCAGCAGCGTGAAGAAGGCGAGCGCTGCGGCCAGCACGATCATCACGCGGTGCCGCGGGAAGCGCGCGACCGACCCGGCGATGGTGGGGGCTCCCACCACGACGCCGAGGGCGTACAGCGAGATGAGCCACCCGGCTTGGGCGATCGCGTCGTCGGGCGACGCCGCGTAGGCGGTGGGCAGCAGGTCGCGGCCGATGTTGGGCAGCAGGCCCATCACCACGAACTCGGTCATACCGATGCCGAAACTACCGATGGCGAGAGAAAGGAGCGCCCGCATCGCCGCACCTCTCGAGGTCGTCGAAGAGGTCACCAGCCGATCGTAGTCGGCCGGCGAGGGTCAGGTCGAATCGTTTCGAGGGCCGGGAGTGGCGCCCGCGCGGTTCAGTCCTCGCGACGCTCCAGCGCGTCCTCGAGCCGCTCGATCTTGCCGTCGAGCTCGCCGGTCCGCCCGGGGCGAATGTCGGCCTTGAGCACGAGCGAGACACGAGAGCCGTAGGGCATCACGGCATCCGTCGCCGCCTTCACGACGGCGAACACCTCGTCCCACTCCCCCTCGATCTCGGTGAACATCGAGGTCGTGCGGTGGGGCAGCCCCGACGCGCGCACGACGGCGACCGCCGCGGCGACGGCGTCGTGCACCGAGGCGTCGGGGTTCTCGGCTGCGAGGGTGCCGACGCCGGAGGGGGCGACGGAGAAGGCGATGAGCATGCTCCGAGCCTACGGCGGCGACCCGTCGGGCGGAACGGGCTCAGCGCCCGGACGGAACCCGGGCGGGGATCGGCCGGCGTCCCGTCACGATCTCGCGCAGCCCCGCCGGCGGACGCACGCGCCCCGTGGGCACGCGCACCACGCGCGCGATCGCCCACACCAGCAGGACCAGGGCGAGCAGGTTGCGCGCCTCGAGCACGACCACGGGGAAGGGGTTCGGGTGCGTCGCCATCAGCCCGTCGTACATCAGCGGGTACATCCACTGCGTCAGAGCGGCGATCACGAGCGTCATCCCCGCGAAGGCGTACCAGCGACGACGGTCGATCATCAGGCCCAGCACGACCGGGGCGAACAGCCACACGTAGTACTGCGGCGAGCCGACCTTGTTCAGCGCGATGAACGCGGTCACCAGGGCCAGCGAGAGCGGGGGGAACAGCGAGAGGAAGGTCGCTCCGCGGCGCATCTTCATCACGCCGACGACGGCGACGGCGACCATCGTGAGCAGCATGATCGGCGTCATCGCGGCGATGAGGGGCTCGGCGCCCGGCCCGGTCACCTGGAAGGTGAGCACGCCGCCGTCGTAGTAGACCTCACTGCCGGGCACGTAGAAGGCCGCCAGGAACATGTACAGGCCGCCGACCGGCGCCTCCATCTGGATGCCGCGGGACGTCTGGTCTCCCACGAATCCGAAGACGTAGGGCGCTCCCCCCAGGGCCACGACGGGGATGATCGTCGCGAGCGACACCGCGACCGCGCCCCAGATCAGCGCCAGGCGGCGGCGCACGACGATGAGACCCGCGGCGAGGATCGCGGCGGGCCACACCTTCATCCACACCGAGATCGAGAGCAGGAGCGAGGCCACGAACGGGCGCCGCAGCATCCAGATGCTGCCGAGGATCGCGAACGGCACCGTGATTCCGTCGATGCGATAGAGCCCCACGGGGCCGATGAGGAGGATCGCGGCGATCCAGAACCACGCGGCGAGCACGCGACCCGTCGAGCGGCCCTTGCCGACCAGCACGACGAAGGCGACGAGGTTGAACAGGGCGACGGTGATCGCCCACGCGGGGGTGTACCCGACCGCCCAGGCGAAGACCCACGCGAACGTCATCGGCAGGAAGGCGAGCTGCGGGTAGATCCACTTCTCGGTGATGCCGGGCCACGCCCACGCGTCGCTGCGCGTGCACGAACTCACGTCGATGCCGCCGAAGAGCGCGCAGCGCGACCAGGGTTCGTACACCAGGTACACGTCACCCATGGGCTCGTTGGGCTGCTGATAGCCCAGGATCCCCACCACGACGTGTACGGCGACGAACGCGACAAACAGGGGAACGACACGCCTCAACACCGCCTCATCCTAAGCGGGCGGGGCTTCCCGACCCGGACGGGCGGCGGCGCGACCCCCGTCGTCGCGCGGTGCGCGGGGGCGAACCGTTACGTGATCGAGTCCCGCAGGACGGCGGCCACGACGCCCGGGAGGGCCTCGGCGACATCGAGCGCCGCGATCGGTCCGCCGCCTTCTCCGAGGGCGAGGGATGCCGCCCGCCCGGCGCGTCCGTGCAGCCACGCGGCCGCGGCGGCGCTGGTGGCGAGGTCGCCCACGGCGTCGCGGCCGGCGGCCACCGACCCGGCCAGGACGGCTCCGAGCACCCCGCCGAGCACGTCACCGGTGCCCGCCGTCGCCAGCCACGGGGTCCCGGCCGACACGCGACGCGTCCACCCGCCCGCGGCGGCGACGATGGTCACCGCCCCCTTCGAGAGCACCACTCCCCCGAACGCCTCCGCCGTCTCGCGAGCCGCCGCCTCTCGCGCGTCGTCGTCACGGGCGTCGGCCGCCGGCATCCCGAGGCTCTCGCGGAGCCGGTCGAGCTCCCGCGCGTGCGGGGTGACGATCACGGGGGCCGTCGCCCCCGGCACGAGATCGAGCGCTCCGGCGTCGACGACGACGGGGATCTCTCCCGACAGGATGCCGCGCAGCGCCGCGGTCTCGGCGGCGTCGCGCTCGGCGGCATCCGTCCCCGATCCGATAACCCACGCCTGCACGCGCCCGTCCGAGGTGACGGTCTCGGGGCGCCGATGGAGCACGAAGTCCTGGGCGCGCGCGGGGCCGAGGTACCGGACCATCCCCGTTCCCGTCCGCCAGGCCCCCTCGACACCGAGGACCGCGGCCCCCGGGTATCGGGCCGAGCCGGTGCGCAACCCGACGACTCCGCGGGAATACTTGTCGTCGTCCGCCGTTGGCTTCCGCAGTGCACGGGCGACGTCCTGCCCGTCGAAGTCCTTCGCCGTCATGGCGTCACCCTAGAACGCAAAGGTCCTCATGAGTTCCCTCTTCACACCCCTGTCGATCCGCGGTACCGAGATGCGCAACCGCCTCTGGGTCTCGCCGATGTGCCAATACAGCGCTGTCGAGGGCGTGCCGAACGAGTGGCACCACGTGCACCTCGCGCAGTTCGCGGCCGGAGGCGCGGGCCTGGTGATCGCCGAGGCGACCGCGGTGTCCCCCGAGGGGCGGATCTCGCCCGAGGACGCGGGCATCTGGACCGACGCGCAGGCCGAGGCGTGGGCCCCGATCGTCGCCGCCATCCGCTCGCGCGGAGCGGTCGCCGGAGTGCAGCTCGGCCACGCGGGCCGCAAGGCCTCGACCACCTCGCCCCTCACCGGCGGTCGCGGCACTGTCTCTCCCGCTGAGGGCGGCTGGACCACCGTCGCCCCCTCGGCTCTGGCGTACGACGCCTTCGCCGCCCCCGTCGCCCTCGACGCCGCGGGGATCGAGAAGGTCGTCACCGACTTCGCGGATGCCACCCGCCGGGCCGTTCGCGCCGGCTTCCAGGTCGTCGAGGTGCACGCCGCCCACGGCTACTTGCTCCACCAGTTCCTCTCGCCGCTCACGAACCACCGCGATGACGAGTACGGCGGATCGTTCGAGAACCGCGTGCGCCTCCTCGCGCGGGTGACCGAGGCCGTGCGCGAGGCCGCGAGAGAGGCGGTCGTGTTCGTCCGCTTCTCGGCCACCGACGCCGCAGACGGCGGCTGGGACGTCGCCGACACCGTCGCGGCCTCGCGTCTCGTCGCCGACGCGGGCGCCGACCTCATCGACGTCTCCAGCGGCGGCCTCGTGCCCCATCAGCACATCGTCCCCGGGCCCGGCTACCAGGTCGACTACGCCGAGACCGTCCGACGCGAGACGGGCCTGCTCGTCGCGGCCGTCGGCATGATCGACGATCCGACCTTCGGCGAGCAGATCCTCGCCGACGGCCGCGCCGATGCGATCCTCTCGGCCCGCGAATGGCTCCGCGACCCGCACTACGCGCTGCGCGCCGCGGCCGAGCTGGGCGCACCGAGCCCCGCCCCCGCGCAGTACCTCCGCGCGTACTGAGGCCCGCCGCACCCGCGCACCCCGGCCGACATCACACGCAACGACCGCACCCTCACCCGAAGACACCGGATGCCACGAGGCCCAGGCCCCGTGGCATCCGGTGTTCTGCGTTCAGACGAAGCGGCGACGCTCGGTGGCGTCCTGCACCTCGCCGACGAGCTCTTCGATCACGTCTTCGAGGAAGAGGACCGACTGCACGTCGCCGCGGTCGTCGCGCACCTGGGCGAGGTGGCGACCGGAGCGGCGCATGAGGGCCAGGGCGTCCTCGAGATCGGTGGTCTCGAGCATCGACACCATGTGGTGCACGCGCTTGGCGGGGATGGGGCGGGCCATGTCGGCATCCGATCCCTCCGCCGCGCGCAGCACGTCCTTCAGGTGCACGTAGCCCGTGGGGTGTCCCGTCTCGTCGACGATCACGTACCGCGAGTATCCGTGCTGGGCGACGGCGCGCTCGATCTCGGCCGGGGTGGTCGTCTCGGGCAGCGTCACCAGGGCGCTCACCGGCACCGCGATGTCGGCGGCCTTCTTCTCGGTGAACTCGACCACGGCGGTCACCGTTCCGGCGGAGTCGTCGAGCACGCCCTCGCGCCGCGACTGCGTCACGATGGTCGCGACCTCGTCGAGCGTGTAGGTCGAGGCGGCCTCGTCCTTCGGCTCCACGCGGAACAGTCGCAGCACGTGGTTGGCCGTCCAGTTGAGCGCCACGATGATCGGGTGGAACGCCTTCGAGACGGCGACCAACGGCGGGGCGAGCATGAGCACGGCGCGATCCGGGAGCGAGAACGCGAGGTTCTTGGGCACCATCTCGCCGAACACCACGTGCAGGTACGACACCACCAGCAGCGCGACGACGAAGCCGATCACGCCGACGGCGGCCTCGGGCAGCCCGGTGAGTCCCAGTGGCCCCTCGAGCAGGTGGTGGATCGCGGGCTCCGAGACGTTCAGGATCAGCAGCGAGCAGATCGTGATGCCCAGCTGGCAGGTCGCGAGCATGAGCGTCGCGTGCTCCATGGCGTACAGCGCGGTCTTCGCCGCGCGCGAGCCGCGGTCGGCGTGCGGCTCGATCTGCGAGCGGCGCGCCGAGATGACGGCGAACTCCGCGCCGACGAAGAAGGCGTTGGCGGCCAAGAGGACCACCAGCCAGGCGATTCCGGCCCAGTCGCTCATCGCTGGTCACCGCCCTTCGCCGCGCGCACCAGCTCGTCGACGTCCTGTTCCACCGGGGTCGGCGTGAACTGCACGCGGTCGACACGCCGGCCGTCCATGCGCTGCACGGCGAGTCTGCCGTCTTCGAGATCGACGGTGTCGCCGACGACGGGGATGCGCTCGAGCGCCGCCATGATGTAGCCGCCCACCGTGTCGTACACCTCTCCCTCGGGCACGCGCACGCCGGCGCGGTCGAGGGCCTCATCGGGCCGCAGGTCGCCGGGGAACGTGACGGACGCCGCCGAGCGCACGACGCCGGCGCGCGAGCGGTCGTGCTCGTCGAGCACCTCGCCCACGATCTCTTCCACGAGGTCCTCGAGCGTCACGACGCCGGCGGTTCCGCCGTACTCGTCGATGACGATCGCCATCTGGTAGCCGCGCGAGCGCAGCTCCGAGACGAGCGCGTCGAGGTGCACGGTCTCGGGCACGCGCAGGGGCTCGGTCGACAGCGCCGCCACCGGCACGTCGCCCCGCTTCTCACGCGGCACGCCGATCGCGGCCTTGAGGTGCACGACGCCGACGATGTCGTCCATCGACTCCCCGTACACGGGGAAGCGGCTGTGCCCGGTGCGGCGGGCGAGCTGCACCACGTCGTCGGCGGGGTCGCCCGCGGCGAGCGCGTGCACGCTCGGGCGCGGGGTCATGACATCGGCCGCGCTGAGGCGCGCGAAGGTGAGGCTGCGGTCCAGCAGCGAGGCCGTGTCCTTCTCGAGCATGCCGGCGCTGGCCGATCGCTTCACGAGGCTCGACAGCTCCTCGGCGGACCGGGCTCCCGACAGCTCCTCTTTGGGTTCGACGCCCATCGCGCGCAGCACGCCGTTGGCGCTGCCGTTGAGCACGACGATCGCGGGCTTGAACACCGCGGTGAAAGCGACCTGGAACGGCATGACGAGCTTGGCCGTCTGGCGCGGGATGGCCAGCGCGAAGTTCTTGGGGACGAGCTCGCCGAGGATCATCGAGAGCACGGTCGCAAAGCCGACGCCGATGACGGCGGCCACCGAGACGGTGAGCGCCTCGGGGAGCCCCCACGACTGGAAGACCGGCCGGAGCAGGTTCGAGATCGCCGGTTCCATCGTGTAACCGGTGAGCAGCGTCGTGAGCGTGATGCCCAGCTGCGCGCTCGACAGGTGCGTCGAGGTGATGCGCAGAGCATCGATGGTCAGCGACAGACGGGTCTCACCCGCGGCGCGACGGGATTCGAGGTCGGCACGGTCGAGGTTGACGAGGGCGAATTCGCTCGCGACGAAGAGTCCGGTTCCCACGGTGAGCACGAGCCCCACGCCCAGCATGACGTAATCCATCAGGCATCACCCCCGCTCGATCGCTCGGCGGAAGAGGGTCTGTGGGGCCTGGGTCTACAACTGGGAGGGTCGTCCATCGTGCGGTCGATTCTATTGCAGCCCGCGCCCCTCGGCATCCGTCTCGTGCACATCCGTGAGCACTGGAGAGGATGGACGAATGGATGCCGACACCCCGGCGCAGCACCGCGCCGCCGCCGCGGAACGAGCGGTGCTCGAGCGCTACCTCCACCGCTACGGTCCGGTCGCCTGGGCGCACGCCTCGGTCGCCGACGCCCGCAGCGCCCGGACGTGGCACTACTGGTGGCACGCCCACCTGATCCACGTGCTCGCCGACGCCGAGCGCAACCGCCCCGACCCGCGACGCCGCCGACTCCTGCGCCGATTGGGCCGCGGCGTGACGCTGCGCACCATCGGGCGCTGGACGACGCCGTTCTACGACGACATCGCCTGGATGGGACTGGGACTGTTCACCAGCCGCGCGAACCCCCGCGCGTTCCGCAAGATCGCCGGGCGCCTGCACGAGGCGATCGACCCCGGTGTCGGCGCCCTCCCGTGGAGCGTCGGCAGCGCGCTGTACAACGCGCCCGCGAACGCCCCGGGGGCGATGGTGCTGGCCTTGACCGGTCACCGCACCGAGGCGGAGCGGCTCGCCGACTGGATGGCATCCACCCTCGACGACGACAGCACCGGCCTCGTCCGCGACGGCATCGAGCACGACGCGGTGCGCCCCGACCTGTGGACCTACAACCAGGGCGCGACGATCGGGCTCGAGCTGCTGCTGGGCGAGTCGGCGATCGACGAGACCGACGCCGCCTGGAGGCACGTGCGCCGGGCGCGCGAACTCGTGCACGCGGTCGAGCGATGGTGTGCCGACGACGAGGGGCTCATGCCCGCGGCCGGAGGCGGCGACGGGGGCCTGTTCGCCGGCATCCTGGCCCGCTATCTCGCCGACGCGGCCGTCGAGCTGTCCGAGAGCGAAGACGACGAGGGCGAGGCCGCGGCGCACGCGGCCCGGCGACTGGTCGAGCGCAACGCCGACGCCCTGTGGGAGGGGCGCCGCGACGGGCTGTTCCCGGCCGACCCGCGCCGCGCGGCCGTCGCCGACGGCGACGACCTGGACTTCTCGGTGCAGCTGGGCGCCTGGATCACGCTCGAGGCCGCGGCGACCCTCGACCGCCTGCTCACCAGCTGACGGGGAGCGCCTTGCCCTCGTCGTACCCGGCGGCCGACTGCAGGCCGACGCGGGCGCGCTCGTGGAACTCGGCGACGGTGGCCGCTCCCGCGTACGTGAACGAGGAGCGCACGCCCGAGGTGATCATGTCGAGCAGGTCCTCCAGGCCCGGACGCTGCGGGTCGAGGTAGATGCGCGACGACGAGATGCCCTCGGCGAACAGCTCCTTGCGCGCCCGCTCGAACGGGTCGAGCGCACCGAACCGTCCCTGCACCGCCTTCGTCGAGGCCATGCCCCACGACTCCTTGTAGATGCGCCCTCCGGCGTCGGTCTGCAGCTCTCCCGGCGCCTCGATGGTCCCGGCGAACCACGAGCCGACCATGACCGATGCCGCGCCCGCGGCGAGTGCGAGGGCCACGTCGCGGGGGTAGCGCACGCCGCCGTCCGCCCACACGTGCGCCCCCACCGACCGGGCGGCTTCGGCGGTCTCGAGCACCGCCGAGAACTGGGGCCGCCCGACCGCGGTCATCATGCGGGTCGTGCACATCGCGCCCGGTCCCACGCCCACCTTGAGGATCGTCGCCCCGGCGTCGGTCAGGTCGGCGACGCCGTCCGCGGTCACCACGTTGCCGGCGGCGATCGGGATGCCGAGATCGAGGGCGGACACCGCGCGCAGCGCCCGGAGCATCTGGGCCTGGTGGCCGTGGGCGGTGTCGACGACGAGGACGTCCACCCCGGCGTCCGCGAGGGCGCGCGCCTTGGTGGCGACGTCGCCGTTCACCCCGACGGCCGCGGCGACGATGAGGCGCCCCCGGTCGTCGACACCCGGGCGGTAGACGGAGGCGCGCAACGCGCTGCGTGCGGAAAGGGTGCCGACCAGCCGGTCGCCGTCGACCACCGGCACGATGTCGACGCCCGCGGCCTCGATCCGCGCGAACACCTCGCGCGGGTCGTGCACGTCCGCCGCGTCGAGCGCAGCGGCGTCCCGACGAGCGATGTCACCCAGCGTGGCGTCAGGGAGGGCCGTGGCGAGGCGCCCCGCGGACACGATGCCCCGCACCGCGGACACGTCCACCACCCCGTCCTCACGAGCGACGGCCACGACGATGCCCCGACCGGGCACCGCCGGGAGGATGCGGCGGGCGTCGGCGACGGTAGCCTCGGGCGGGAGGATCAGGGGCGTGTCCCACGCGGTCGGCTGGGCCTTGACCCACGACACGGCCTCGACCAGATCTTCCAGCGCCATGTCCTGCGGCAACACGCCGAGGCCACCGCGACGGGCCAGGGTCGCCGCGAGCCGCGTGCCCGTGACCGAGTTCATGTTCGCCGAGACGAGCGGGATCGTCGCCCCGCTGCCGTCGGCGGGGGCGAGGTCCACGTCGAGGCGGCTCCGCACCTCGGAATGGCGGGGGACGAGGAACACGTCCGAGTACGTCAGGTCGACATCGGGCTGCGCGCCGGAGAACTCCATGGCATCCACCTCACCACATCAGGGGAATGTAAAGACCCGAAAGGCGTCCAGAATCCTCGGCTAGGCTGGCAGGAACGCAGGACGGCGACGTCCGCGTATCCACAGGAATCTTCATCGAGGAAAGCAGGCGATCGACTGTGTCGAGCCAGGTGACGGGCGTCGGTACTTCGAGCGAGGGCGAGTTCGGCGCGAACGAGTGGCTCGTAGACGAACTCTACGAACAGTTCAAAGTCGACAAGCACTCCGTAGACAAGGCCTGGTGGCCGATTCTGGAGGCGTACCACCCGGTCGTCGATGGATCCTCCGCCGCCGCTCCCCCGCCCTCCGCGCCGCAGGCGCCGGCGGCGTCCGAGCCCAAGCCGGTGACGGCTCCCATCCCCGTGGTCGGTCAGGCGCCGGTCGCCCGCACCACGGCGAAGCCGGCCAAGCCGCAGCCGATCCCGGCGCAGGCGCCCAGCGTGGTGCCCTCCGCAGCCGGAGAGAGCACCGAAGAAGACCGCGTGACGGTCCTCAAGGGCATGCCGAAGGCCCTGGCGTCCAACATGGACGACTCGCTCACGGTGCCCACCGCGACCAGCGTGCGCACGATCCCGGCGAAGCTGATGATCGACAACCGCATCGTCATCAACAACCACATGTCGCGCACGCGGGGCGGCAAGGTGAGCTTCACGCACCTCATCGGCTGGGCGCTGATCCAGGCGCTCAAGGAATTCCCCAGCCAGAACGTCTACTACGCCGAGATCGACGGCAAGCCCTCGGTCGTGGCCCCCGCGCACGTCAACCTCGGCATCGCGATCGACATGCCCAAGCCCGACGGGTCGCGCGCCCTCCTCGTCCCGAGCATCAAGCGGGCCGACACCCTCACGTTCGGCGAGTTCCTCGCCTCGTACGAAGACCTCGTGCGCCGCGCCCGCACCAACAAGCTGACCCCCGCCGACTTCCAGGGCACCACGGTCTCGCTGACCAACCCCGGCGGCATCGGAACGGTCCACTCGGTCCCCCGCCTCATGCGCGGCCAGGGCGCGATCATCGGCGCCGGTGCGCTCGACTACCCCGCCGAGTTCATGGGCGCGAGCGAGAAGACGCTCAACGAGCTGGCGATCGGCAAGACGATCACGCTCACCAGCACCTACGATCACCGGGTCATCCAGGGCGCCGGCTCGGGCGAGTTCCTCAAGAAGGTCCACGAGCTTCTCATCGGGCAGCGCGGCTTCTACGACGACATCTTCGCCGCCCTGCGCATCCCCTACGCGCCCATCCACTGGGCCGCCGACATCAGCGTCGACATCTCCGAGCGCATCGACAAGAGCGCCCGTGTGCAGGAGCTCATCAACTCCTTCCGCGTGCGCGGCCACCTCATGGCCGACATCGACCCGCTCGAGTACGTCCAGCGCACGCACCCCGACCTCGAGATCGAATCGCACGGGCTGACCTTCTGGGATCTCGACCGCGAGTTCGTGACCGGTGGTCTCGGCAACAAGCGCGTCGCCAAGCTGCGCGACATCCTCGGCGTGCTGCGCGACTCGTACTGCCGCACCATGGGTGTCGAGTACATGCACATCCAGGACCCGGCCCAGCGCCAGTGGTTCCAGAGCAACCTCGAGGTCAAGTACACCAAGCCCGGCCACGACGAGCAGCTGCGCATCCTGTCGAAGCTGAACCAGGCCGAGGCGTTCGAGACGTTCCTGCAGACCAAGTACGTCGGTCAGAAGCGCTTCAGCCTCGAGGGCGGCGAGTCCCTCATCCCCCTCCTCGACCAGATCCTTCAGGGTGCGGCTTCCGCCGGGCTCGACGGGGCCGCCATCGGCATGGCCCACCGCGGGCGTCTGAACGTGCTCACCAACATCGCCGGCAAGACCTACGGGCACGTGTTCCGCGAGTTCGAGGGCGCCGTCGCGATCGGCAGCAAGCGCGGCTCCGGAGACGTCAAGTACCACCTCGGCACCGAGGGCACCTTCGTCGGTGACGCGGGCGACGAGCTCCCCGTGTACCTGGCGGCCAACCCCTCGCACCTCGAGACCGTCGACGGCGTGCTCGAGGGCATCGTCCGCGCCAAGCAGGACCGCAAGCCCATCGGCACGTTCTCGTGGCTGCCCATCCTCGTGCACGGCGACGCCGCGTTCGCGGGTCAGGGCGTCGTGGTCGAGACGCTGCAGATGTCGCAGCTGCGCGGCTACCGCACCGGCGGCACGATCCACGTGGTCGTCAACAACCAGGTCGGCTTCACCACGACGCCGACCGACGCCCGCACCTCGGTGTACGCCACCGACGTCGCCAAGACGATCCAGGCTCCGATCCTGCACGTGAACGGCGACGACCCCGAGGCCGTCGTCCGCGCCGCGGAGCTCGCGTTCATGTACCGCGAGGAATTCCACCGCGACATCGTGATCGACCTCGTCTGCTACCGCCGCCGCGGTCACAACGAGGGCGACGACCCCTCGATGACCCAGCCCCTGATGACGAACCTCATCGAGGCGAAGCGTTCGGTCCGCCGCCTGTACACCGAGTCGCTCGTCGGCCGCGGTGACATCACCGAAGACGAGTACGAGCAGGCGAAGCAGGACTTCCAGAACCGCCTCGAGGTCGCCTTCGCCGACACGCACGAGGCCGAGACCGGTGCGAACCCCGTCGTCACCATCGACGCGGCCGAAGAGCCGGCGGTGGGCGCTCCCGAGACCACGGGTGTCTCGCGCGAGGTCGTCCAGCACATCGGCGACGCCTTCGTGAACAAGCCCGACGGCTTCACGGTGCACACCAAGCTCCAGCAGTTGCTCGAGAAGCGCCACGACATGAGCCGCAACGGCAACATCGACTGGGCTTTCGGCGAGCTCCTCGCCTTCGGCTCGGTGCTGATGGAGGGCACACCGGTGCGCCTCGCGGGTCAGGACTCGCGTCGCGGCACCTTCGTGCAGCGTCACTCGGTGCTCCACGATCGCGACAACGGTCAGGAATGGCTGCCGCTGGCGAACCTGAGCGAGAACCAGGGCCGTTTCTGGGTCTACGACTCCCTGCTGAGCGAGTACGCCGCCATGGCGTTCGAGTACGGCTACTCGGTCGAGCGCTCCGACGCGCTCGTGCTGTGGGAGGCGCAGTTCGGAGACTTCGCCAACGGCGCCCAGTCGGTCATCGACGAGTTCATCTCGTCGGCCGACCAGAAGTGGGCGCAGCAGTCGAGCGTCGTGCTGCTGCTCCCCCACGGCTACGAGGGCCAGGGACCCGACCACTCGTCGGCCCGCATCGAGCGCTACCTGCAGATGTGCGCGCAGGACAACATGATCGTCGCGCGTCCCTCGACCCCCGCGTCGTACTTCCACCTGCTGCGTCGTCAGGCCTACCAGCGTCCCCGTCGCCCGCTCGTGGTCTTCACCCCGAAGGCGATGCTGCGTCTGCGCGGCGCGACGAGCCCCGTCGAGGACTTCCTCGAGGGTCGCTTCGAGCCCGTGCTCGACGATAACCGCGGGGTCGACAAGGGCGCCGTCACGCGTGTCCTGCTGCACGCGGGCAAGATCCACTGGGATCTGCGCGCCGAGCTCGACAAGAACCCGAACCCCGAGATCGCCCTCGTGCGCCTGGAGCAGTACTACCCGGCGCCCATCGAGGAGCTGACCCGTGTCCTCGGCGAGTACCCCAACGCCGAGCTGGTGTGGGTGCAGGACGAGCCCGAGAACCAGGGGGCGTGGCCGTTCATCGCCCTCGAAGTCGCCGATCAGCTCGGTGGCCGCTCGATCCGCCGCATCTCGCGCGCCGCCGCGGCCTCGACCGCGACGGGTTCGCCGAAGGTGCACGCCAACGAGCACGCCGCGATCATGAAAGAAGCGCTCGCGCGCTGACCCGCACGCCGAGGGGCCCGAACGACATCCTGTCGGTCGGGCCCCTCGGCGTTTCACCGCACCGGCGGCAGAGGGCTACAGCGTGTCCCCGGGCGCCGCGCTCTCACCGGGAGCTGTCACCGCCGCCGTCCCCGCAGCCGAGGGTGCGCACACGCGCGCCGCGGCCGGACGCCTGGCGGGGCCATGATCGCCGAAACTGCATCTCGCCGACGAAGCGGCGTCATCCTGCGGCGCCGTTGTCAGCGAGATGCCGTCTCGCGCTCCCCGCGCCCGCGGATCGGGCCTACCGCGTCGCCAAGCCGGGTCCGCGATCCATTTCCGGGCGAAGCCCGCTCACGCGGTCTTCCGGCGGTGGCCTCAGGATGCCGGCGCAGCCAGCCCCAGCGCGGGCGCCAAGGCCGGGATCGCCCAGGCCAGACTGCCGTCGAGAGCCTCGCCGGTGTGCCCGGCTCCCTCGACGATGTGCGTCTGCACCGTGAATCCCGCGGCCTCCGCCGCCTTTGAGTTCGCGAGTTGCCCCGGGCCGTAGGTCTTGTCTTCGCTCCCCCACGTGAAGATCGCCGTGTGGCCGCTGAACGTCCCGGGCGACGCGGCCGCCATGACCACCGACGGCTTGTTCGCCTGGAAGGCCCCGGCATCTCCGTTGTACACGTCCTTGACCGTCTGATCGACGTGCTCCGACCCGGGGAACTCATTGCCCATCACGTCGAGCATCTGCCCCCACGTGCCGGGGTACTTGGCCCCGTACAGCGCGGCGCACGAGCCGCCGTTGGAGAACCCGCCGATGGTCCAGTACTTGTGGTCGGTGGTGATGTTGAGGTTCTTCTCGGCCCACTGCGGCACGAGCTGATTGATGTAGGTCGCGACGGCGCCGTATTTAGCGGAGTCGACGCACGTCGGATCGCGATCCGGTGCCGTCAGCTGGTCGACGACGATCGCGATGGGCGCGAGTCCCTTGTTCTTCGCGGCGAAGGCGTCGAGCGCCTTGGCCAGCGCCGTCGGGTCGGGGGAACCGGGCTGCCCCATCATGAACACCAGGAGAGGGAGAGCGGGAGGCTTGGCGACCTGGGCCGCGGGGGGCAGGTAGAGCGACGCGTCGCGCGCGGCGTACTGCCCGGTGGGGATCTTCGTGCTCCCCGTCAGAGCGCTGACCGATCCCTTGGCCGGCATGTCGGCCGGCGGCTCCCACGTCTGGTACAGCGTGGCGGGGTCTTCGGCGACGGCGTCCTGCTGCGGCAGAGACGCCGGATCGAGGGCTTGGACGCCGAGGATCGCGGCGAGGTTGTGGGTCACCCCGTACGAGGTGTTCACGCCGAGGATGCCCGCCAGCAGGGAGGCGATCACGGCGACGACGCCGAGGACGCGACGCGGCCACGGGGCGCGGAAGATCCCGACGATGCCGATCGCGACGGCGAGCATCGATCCCGATGCCCACCAGATGGCCGCGCCGGGCAGCGGACCCTGGAAGGTGTTCATCGCCTCGAGGATCTTCGCGACCACGAACATCACGACGCCGGCAGCGATCCCGATCACGAGCGTGCTCACGATCCGACGCGGGCGCCACACCACGACGGCGATCACGCCGAGGGCCGCGATGGTGGCGCTGATGAGCAGCATGGGGCTGTCGATCAGTTCGAACGACAGGATGAACTTGTTCACCGGCGTCCCTCCCAGGCGGTTCGGGCCAGTGCGACGATCTCGCGGCGTGAGGCGTCGGGCAGATAGGCACGTCCGACCGCGGCCCCGATGGCGGGAAGCTGCAGCGGATCACGGTAGGCGAGCGAGAGCGGGCGGTACCGGGGCCGGAACTTGCCCTTGAAGCGGAAGAGCGACGCGAAACCGTACGCCGGCTCGAGGACCTCGGCGAGCCAGCGCAGGAGTGCCCGGAGAGGCGCCGGGTCGCCGTCGACGGCTTCGTCCGGGTCGTCGGCGAGAGGAGCCCCCGACAGGCTCAACACCGTGGCCCCCTCTTCCTGCAGCTCGAGGGCGGCCTTCGCGATGAGGAACTCCATCATGCCGTTGGGGCCGTCCGTGCGCCGCCGCATGAAGTCGAGCGTCCAGCCCGAGATCTCGCCCGCCGTCCACGACGGCATCCAGCTGGTGACCGCCTCGATGCGATCGTCGGGGCCGACCGCCAGCAGCAGCCGCACGTCGCGGTCGCGGAGTTCGTCGAGGGAGCCCAGCGTGAAACCCATCTCGGGCAGGGCACGGTCGGCGACCCACTCCTCGTCGATGGCGATCACCTGCGAGGCCTGACCGACGCTCAGTTCGTGCCACCGCGACCACACGGCCGTGTATCCCTCGCGTTCGGCCCGGGTGAGGGGCTGACGCACTTTCTGCCAGCTCTTGCCGGCGAAGGTCAGGCCCGGAAGGTCCATGACCGTCTCGACCCCGACGGGGACGTGTCTCCACCCCAGGTCGACCAGATCGTCGAGGGTGTCGGAGTGGATGCTGTAGAACGCCGGGGTCCACCCGTGCTCGACGCAGTAATCGGTGAAGCCCCGCAGCGCCTCCGGGCGCCGCCCCTCGGGGGCGAGGGGGTCGCCGACCGCCAGTGCCACGTCGCCGCTCAGCCGGTAGGCGACGGCGCACTCCCGGTCGTCGGAGTACCAGTGGCTGTTCCCGGCCCAGGTGCCGAGGAAGCCGAGGGTGTCGCTCCCGCGTCGCAGCAGATCGCGGTAGTGAGTGTCGTCGACCGCGGCGGGGCGCCGCGAGCGCCGATAGAGCCACAGGATCGCGGTGACGACGATGGCCCAGAAGAGCACGCCGATCCACTGGTACGCGAACAGAGCGGGCCCGCTGTGCGGGAATGCCATGGACCCGCCCGGATGGGTGAAGGACGGGGGAAGGAACCGTCGCAGCGTCAATCCGAACAGATCGAGCACGGACACCTCCCGGTCGAAGGCGCGGTGCCCGATCGCCTCGACGACGAACAGCGTCGTCGCGCACACGACGAAGGCGAGGGTGACCACCACGGCGACGGTCCGCGCCGCGCGCGGGGTGGCGCGCACCGCGAAGCGCGCGCGGGCGACGACCAGGGCGGCGGCCAGCGCGAGGGGGATCACGATCGTCGCGATCGCCCACAGCACGTACTCCGCGCCGCTGCCGTCGACCCACGGGTCGATGCGCAGGCGCCCGTCCAGCAGGGAGATGACGGGCAGGACGGCGGATGCCACGAGCACGAACTCCGCGACGATCCAGGCCGAGCGCCTCCCCTGCCGCAGCCCCCACGCGGCGACCAGGAGCAGCACGAGCGGCACGATCGCGAGGAGGGCGGGGCCCGCACCCCGGGTCATGAGGAGGCCGATCTGCTCGTCACAGACCGACGAAGCGACTCTGCCGCACTGCGCGAGCAGTTCGTCGTCGTATTGCGTGTAGGCGTCCACCACGAGCGAGAGCGGCCCGCGGCCTCCGCCGCTGACGAGCGCGACGATCGGGCCGCTGCCCACGACCGCGACCAGCAGGGCGAGGAGGGTCCGCGTCTCGCGCGTCGAACTGCGGTGCCACGACCGGCGCTCCCGGCCCCGCGCGAGCAGAGCCCCGACAAAGAGTCCGATGACCGCCGCCGACAGGCGGTACCAGGAGTCGGCGTCACCCGCGTAGAGAGCGAAGAGGGCCAACAGGGCGAAGCCGACCAGGCGCAGACGACGACGCCAGAGCGTCGGCGCGAAGGCCGATCCGGCCATGACGGCCCCGGCGATCGCCGTGGTCGGGTCGAGCACGGGGACCTCGGCCGCGACGACGGGGCGGAGATCGGTGATCGTCCAGGCGGCGGCGTGCAGGCCGATGCCCACGAGCAATCCGCTGAGGCCGATGGCGGCGAGGAACAGGCTCGTGCGCCGCGATCCGACCAGACGTTCGACGTACGCGAGCGCGGTCAGAGCGAGTAGCACCGACGAGAACGCGTCGATCGTCGAATCCGGCACGACGAGTGCTGTCAGCAGGGTCCACCAGCGGCCGCTGGCGAACGTGGCCAACGGCCCTGCTCCCCAGACCAGCGCGTCGTCGCCCCACAGCGACCCGGTCGCCGCGGCGGACGCCACGACGATCACCGCGACGACGATCGCCACCGGGTTGTGCGACAGGTAGCGACGCAGCGACGCGCCCACCCTCGTCAGGCGCGACGGCGGTCGGTCGGCGACCGGAGGAGCGGCGGATTCGGACATCGGCGAAAGCGTATTGCCAATTCCTATGAGAAGGCGTCAGTACCAGATGTCGAGCAGCGGGGTCGCCTCGGGGGTGAAAGCCCGGTCGACGGAGACGAGGACGTCGGCCCCTGCCCGCACGAGTCCCGCGTGGGCGAGCTCCGTCGAGCGCACCCCGCCGAGCAGGAGCGAGCTCAGGGCGCCGACCGTCAGCTCGACCTCCGACGCCTCGCTTTCGTCCGCCCGGGTGACGACGGCTTCTCCGTCCGCGCCGACGCGCAGACGCCACGTTCCCTCGGCGAAGCCGAGCGGGTCGGCCACGCGGAGCACCACGTCGAGTGCTCCCGCGTACCGCCGCGAGCCCAGGGCCCCGGGCACATCGAGGATGCGCAGCCAGTGGTGGTCGGTGAGGGTCGCCGTCACGGCGCGACGGTCGGCGACCATCCACTGCACCGGCGGCACGGCGGGCTGCAGCCACGCTTTCACCCGACCGACGAGGTCGTGCTCGATCGCGAATCGCCAGAGGGCCGCGGACGCCTCGGCGTCGACGGCGAACAGGGCGCGCACTTCGAGCTCGTGCGCCGAGAAGTCGTCGCGCTCGTCGATCGTGTAGACGAGGATGCCCGTCTCGTCGCCGTCCGCGCCACGATAGGCGACCGCGCGGACCTTCTCGCCCGACTTGTCGCCGGGCGCGAGACCCGCGATCCCGCGCCACCGCCCGTCCCACCCGGGTACCGACCCGGGGCGCTGGATGCGCACTCGCTCGTGGACGGCCGCCACGCGATCCACGACTGCCTCGCGCGGCACGAAGTCGAGCCGCCCGGGTGCCGTCGGACCCGTCCAGCGGGCGCGGCCCGTGTCGATCTGCACGTCGGAGGCCCACGCGGCGGGCGAGAAACCCCAGCGCCCGTAGATCGTCGCCTCGGTGACGGTGAGGCCCGCGATGGCGAAGCCGGCCGCGGCCGCCGTCCGCAGTTCACCGCCGATCATCGCGCGCGCGATCCCCCGGCGACGGTGCGTCGCGGCCACCGTGACGGCGCTGATGGACCACAGCGGGGCGACGCGCCCCGGCGAGGTCGTCAGCTCGGAGGCCCACGAGTCGATCGTGCCGACCGGCACCGCGGGCTCGACGCCCCGACGGTCGTAGACCGCCGTCAGTCGGCGGGTCCGCAGGGTCTTGCGCGCGTTCTCGGCCTCGTCGTCGGTCGACTCCCCGCCCAGGAAACCCCGGGCGACCGCCCGCTGGAAGGGACGGAACCCCTCGCCGTCGGCATCCACCCGCTCGTATTCGAGCCCGGAGGCGGCGAGGTCGGCGGCGGAGGTCGGGTCGAGGGGCAGCGTCAGAGTGTCGAGGGATGCCATGACCCCAGCCTAGGGATCACCTCCGACACGCGGCGAGCGAACGCCCGCGACGTCAGTGAGTGGCCTGGATGGCGCGCAGGCGCGAGAGCACCTGGCCGCGGAGTTCGTCAGGCGCCGTCTCTTTGCACGCACGCGCGACCACCTCGGTCAGCGTCCGTGCCACGAGGGCCTCGTCCTGGCATCCGGGGCAGTTCTCGAGGTGCTCCCGGATGTCCTTTTGCTGGGTCTTGCAGACCTCGTTGCGGAGGTACTCCTCAAGGTCGCGTCGCGCCTTGTCGCAGCCGCAGTCGCTCATTTCTTCTCTCCCGTCGCAGCCTGGATGCCGCGCTCCTTGGCGTAGTCCGACAGCAGGTCGCGCAGCAGCCGCCGGCCGCGGTGCAGACGGCTCATGACCGTACCGATCGGAGTCTTCATGATGTCGGCGATCTCCTGGTAGGCGAAGCCCTCGACGTCGGCGAGGTACACCGCCATCCGGAAATCTTCGGGGATCGACTGCAACGCGTCCTTCACGACGGATGCCGGCATGTGGTCGATCGCTTCGGCCTCGGCCGAACGGGCGCTGCTCGCGGTGGTCGATTCGGCTCCGCCGAGCTGCCAGTCCTCGAGATCGTCGATCGCGCTCTGGTAGGGCTCGCGCTGCTTCTTGCGATACGTGTTGATGTACGTGTTCGTCAGGATGCGGTAGAGCCACGCCTTCAGATTGGTGCCCTGCGTGAACGTCGCCCACGAGCCGAAGGCCTTCACGAAGGTCTCCTGCACGAGATCGGCGGCGTCGGCCGGATTGCGCGTCATGCGCATCGCTGCGGCGTACAGCTGATCCATGAAGGGCAGCGCCTGCTCTTCGAACTGTGCGCGGGGCTCCGCCTGCGGGCCGGCGTCTGCGGTGTCGTTCATCGCGCGCCAGTCTACGTCGAGCGTGTCGGCGACCACCGGGATGGCCTCCGGCAGGCGGTCGCGTTCGAGAAGTGCGGTCACGTGTCGTCCCCTTTCAGTAGGCTAGGAACCGATGACTCCCCTCGGGTATTCCCTTTCCGCCGCCACTCCCCGCGGTGAGTGGGACGCGCCCGTGTCCGACGGCCCCCTGGATGCCACGGTCACCGTGCCGGGTTCGAAGTCGCTGACCAATCGCGAACTGATCCTCGCCGCGATCGCCGACGGCCCCGGCACGCTGCACGGACCGCTGCACTCCGACGATTCCGCGCGCATGGTCGACGCGTTGCGCGTCCTCGGCGTCGGAATCGACGAGATCGACACCGGCTCGCCGTTCGGCCCCGACCTGCAGGTGACCCCTCCGTCCTCGTTCACGGGCGACGGCACGATCGACTGCGGCCAGGCCGGAACCGTCATGCGGTTCATCGCCCCCGTGGCGGGCTTCGCCCGTGGCGACGTGCACGTCACCGCCCACGAGAGCGCACTGCATCGTCCGATGGGCGCCATGATCCACGCCCTGCGCGACGTCGGTGTCGACATCGACGACGGCGGCCACTGGGCGCTGCCGTTCTCGGTGCGCGGGCATGGACACGTGCGCGGCGGCGAAGTCGAGATCGATGCGAGTCAGTCGAGCCAGTTCGTCTCGGGGCTCCTGCTCGCGGCCGCGCGCTTCGACGTGGGGCTTCACCTGCGTCACGTCGGCTCGCGCCTGCCCAGCATCCCGCACATCGACATGACCGTCGAAGCCCTGGCCCACCGCGCCGTGCACGTCGAACGCCCCGCTCCCGGCGAGTGGATCGTGCCGGCCGGCCCCGTGCGCGCGAAAGACGTGGCGATCGAGCCCGATCTCTCCAACGCCTCGCCGTTCCTCGCCGCAGCGATGGTCACGGGCGGCTCCGTCACCGTCACGGGCTGGCCGTTGCACAGCACGCAGCCGGGCGCTCTCCTCGTCGACATCCTCGCCGAGATGGGAGCCCGCGTCAGCCGTCGCGGCGGCGCCCTCACCGTGGCCGCCGGAGATGACGGCATCCTGGGTGTCGATCTCGACCTGTCCGCGGCGGGTGAGCTGGCGCCGACGCTGTTCGGCCTGGCGGCGTTCGCCGACGGTCCCACCACGCTCCACGGGATCGGGCACATCCGCGGTCATGAGACCGATCGCATCAGCGCCCTCGTCGGAAACCTCCGCTCGCTCGGCGGCGAGGCCCACGAGCTCGACGACGGCATCCGCATCGTGCCGCGGCCTCTCGTCGGCGGCGAGTGGAAGGCCCACCACGACCACCGTCTCGCCACCACCGGCGCCCTGATCGGTCTGCGTGTTCCCGGCGTGCGGATCGACGACATCGGAACCACCGCCAAGACCCTCCCCCAGTTCGCGGCGCTGTGGCAGGCGATGCTGCGCGCTCCCCGCGTGTGAGCGAGCAGCGACCGTGAGCTGGCTCGACGACGCCGACGACGACGAGGACGACCTCCGCTACGACGAGTCGTCCATCCGCGTCCGCCCCAATCCCAAGGCGAACAGGCCGCGGACGAAGCGGCGTCCCGCCCATGCCGACGCGCAGATCGCCCGCGTGCTCGGTGTCGACCGCGGCCGCTACACGGTCCTCGTCGACGAGGACGGCTCCGACGAACGTCGTGTGCTGGCCACTCGCGCGCGCGAGCTCCGCAAGCAGCCCATCGTCAACGGCGACCGCGCCCGCGTCGTCGGCGACCTCACGGGCGACGAAGGCACCCTCGGGCGCATCATCGGTCTCGAGGAGCGCACGTCTCTGCTGCGCCGCAGCGCCGACGACACCGACCAGGTCGAGCGCGTGATCGTGGCCAATGCCGACCAGATGCTTGTCGTGGTCGCCGCGGCCGACCCCGAACCCCGCGCCCGCCTCGTCGACCGCTACCTCGTGGCGGCGCTGGATGCCGGCATCCGTCCCCTGCTCGTCGTCACCAAGACCGACCTGGCCGACCCCACGGAGTTCCTCGCGCACTTCGTCGGTCTCGACCTGCGCGTGTTCACCAGCGCGCAGGGGCAGATGCCCCTCGACGAGATCGGCGAGGCCCTCGTCGGCCACTCGACGGTGTTCGTGGGGCACTCGGGCGTGGGCAAGTCGACGCTGGTGAACGCCCTCACGGGGTCGGAGCGCGCGATCGGTCATGTGAACACCGTCACCGGGCGGGGGCGTCACACCTCCTCGTCCGCGGTGTCGCTGCGGTACCGCGGACGCGCCGGCTCGGGCTGGGTCATCGACACCCCCGGCGTGCGGTCGTTCGGTCTCGGACACGTCGACCCCGCGCACGTCCTCGGCGCGTTCACGGATCTGGCCGAGGTGGCCGAGGAGTGCCCGCGCGGCTGCACGCACCTGCCTGACGCTCCCGACTGCGCCATCATCGAGGCGGTCGAGTCCGGCCGCCTCGGCCCCGGGGCCGCCGCCCGGTTGGACTCCCTGCAGCGCCTGCTGACGACGTTCCAGGGCATCGAGCGTTCTAGGCTGGAGGGGTGACGAACCTCGAAAAGGGCGACATCGCCCCCGACTTCACCCTCATCGACCAGGACGAACACCCCGTCTCGCTGGGCGACTTCCGCGGCCGCCGCGTGATCCTCTACTTCTACCCCGCGGCTCAGACGCCGGGATGCACCACGCAGGCGTGCGACTTCCGCGACAGCCTCGCCTCTCTCCAGGGCGCCGGGTACACGGTGCTCGGGATCTCGCGCGACACCCCCGAGAAGCTGCGCGCGTTCCGCGACAGCGACGGTCTGACCTTCCCGCTGCTGAGCGACGCCGACCACGCCGTGCACGAGGCCTACGGCGCGTGGGGCGAGAAGCAGAACTACGGCAAGACGGTCACGGGCGTGCTCCGCTCGACCTTCGTCGTCGACGAAGAGGGCAAGATCGTCGAGGCGATGTACAACGTCAAGGCCACCGGCCACGTGGCGCGTCTGCGCAAGACCCTCGGTCTCGCCGTCGCCTGATCCGCGGATGCCGCGACCCCGCCCCGCACGAGCGGTCGGCGGGGTCTTCGCGTCTGCGCCGTGACTCAGTCGTCGTCGCGACGTCGCGGCGCCGCCGCGCGCACCGCCAGCGCGAGCAGCACGAGACCGACGACGGCCGGCACCGCGATGAGCACGGCGATCGCCGGAGACGCCCACTCCCCCGTCACCGCGCCGATGGCGACCGAGAGGATGAGCAGTTGCGTGACGATCCCTCCGGATCGACCGGCCGAGACATCGCGGGCCGTGGCGACGCCGAAGGCACCGACGATGGCCGCACCGATCACGGTGAGGACGATGAGGGCGACCGAGCTCACCACCGAATCGGTGTCGCCGCCGACGAGGGCGACCGTCTGCCAGCCCGCGAGCGCCAGGATGCCGAGGCTTTCGAGTCCGAGCAGGACCGCGGCAGCGAGACGAATCGGCATCCGGAAAGCCTCCCCGGCGGGCGAATCCGCGCCGTTACGATCTGGAAACCTCGCGGTTACCTCTTGATCAGGCGGAATCGCTATGGGAGCATGGAACAAGCCGTGTGCTCCCACAGCGAAGTGGGGCGAGCAATCGCTCGCGTTCCCACCAGGGTACCGGACCCGAATCCCGGTGCCGAATCGACCAATTTTCTGTTACAAGGAGCACCCCTATGGATTGGCGCGACAAAGCAGCCTGCCTCACCGTCGACCCCGAACTGTTCTTCCCGGTCGGCAACACCGGCCCGGCGGTCGACCAGATCGAGAAGGCCAAGTCGGTCTGCGCTCGCTGCACCGTCACCGAGGTCTGCCTGCAGTACGCCCTCGAGTCCGGCCAGGACTCGGGCGTCTGGGGTGGTCTGAGCGAAGACGAGCGTCGCGCGCTCAAGCGCCGCGCCGCTCGCGCCCGCCGCGCCTCCTGACCTCACGGCATCCGCCGTTCGACGAAGCCCGTCCCTCCGGGGGCGGGCTTCGTCGTGCCGCGGTAGGGAGAGGCGCGCAGACCTCGCCCCGAGAACGGCGGGACTCCCGCGTACCCGCGAGCAACGCGATGCCTCAGGCGGACGAGCCGCCGATGTAGCGCAGCGGGATCTCGATGGTGACCTCGGTTCCGCTGCCCATCAGCGTGTGCCAATCGATGGTTCCGCCGAGCTCGCCCTGGATGAGGGTGCGCACGATCTGCGTGCCCAGGCCGCGGCCCACCTGGCCCTCGGGCAGGCCGACGCCCGTGTCGCGGACGCTGACCTCGAGCATCTCGCCGGTGCGTTCGGCGGCGATCTCGACGTCGCCCTCCTGACCGGCGAGCCCGTGCTCGACCGCGTTGGTCACCAGCTCGGTGAGCGCGAGCGCGAGGGGCGTGGCGAACTGGCTGGGCAGCGTGCCGAACTTGCCCGTGCTGCGCGTGCGCGCGCGGGTGTTGGGGGCCGCCGCAACCTCGGCGACGAGCTTGAGCACGCGCGCGAAGACGTCGTCGAAGTCGACGTTCTGCGCGAGGCCCTCCGACAGCGTGTCGTGCACGACGGCGATGGCCGAGACCCGTCGCATGGCCTGCGTGAGCGCGTCTCGCGCCTCGTCGGAATGCGTGCGCCGCGCCTGGATGCGCAGGAGCGACGCCACCGTCTGCAGGTTGTTCTTCACCCGGTGGTGGATCTCGCGGATCGTCGCGTCCTTGGTGATGAGCTCCTGCTCCTGGTGGCGGATCTCGGTGACGTCGCGGCTGAGCACGATCGCGCCGATGCGGTTGC
The DNA here is from genome assembly GCF_900104345.1 of Microbacterium testaceum StLB037. Classification (GTDB taxonomy): domain Bacteria; phylum Actinomycetota; class Actinomycetes; order Actinomycetales; family Microbacteriaceae; genus Microbacterium; species Microbacterium testaceum_A. Next base: position 221,679 of record NZ_FNJN01000001.1, on the reverse strand, counting down.
CGCGATCGCGCAGGGGGATCGTCCGCAGCGAGACCTGCACGCCGCGCGCCTCCATGTCGGCGCGCCATGGTGCGCGCCCGCTCACCACGACCGGGAGCGACTCGTCGACGTCCTGTCGCTTCGCCGGCAGGATGCGAGCGGTGACCTCGGCCAGCGACTCGCCCTCGAGCTCGTCGTCGAAGCCCATGCGGTTGAACGCCGACAGCGCATTGGGGCTCGCGAAGGTCGTGATCCCGTCGACGTCGAGACGGATCAGCCCGTCCGACGCGCGCGGGGCTCCACGACGAGGTGCGGTCGGCGCGGACAGGTCGGGGAACTCCGCCGAAGAGATCATGCCGAACAGGTCGTCGGCGCAGTCGTTGAAGGTGATCTGCTGACGCGACGGCGTGCGCGTCTCGCCGAGGTTCGTGTGCCGGGTCAGCACGCCGACGGTCGTGACGGCGTTGCCCTCGCGCGAGAGCTCGCGCACGATCGGCACCGCACGCACGCGCGTGGGGGTCTCCTCAAACCAGTCGGGGGATGCCGAGTCGACGATGCGTCCGCTCTGGAACGCCTCGCGCACCTGGGTGCGCCACTGCGGACGGACGCGGTCGCCGACGATGTCGCGGTAGAAGAGCGTCGCCGCTCCCCCGGGCCGCGTGTGGGCGACGGCGACGAACGAGTCGTCGGGAGTGGGGACCCAGATGACGATGTCGGCGAACGCGAGGTCGGCGAGCAACTGCCCGTCGCCCGCGAGCCGGTGCAGCCACTCGACGTCCGCCTCGCTGGAGCGGCCCTGGGCGTAGACAAGTTCACTGAGTGTCGACACCCCTCCACCCTAGGGGGAGCCTCCGACGCGGGCATCCGCACGAGGCGTCCGGCCGGCGCTCGGTGAGGCTGCGGGTGAGGTTCGACCGCCTCGAATGCGTCGGCAGGCTAAGGCGCGGGCGAGAGAAACCAACCCGTCCCCTCGAGGTCTCCTGCCCAGCAGGCCCGGGCGGTGCGCAGGGTGAGGTCGCGACGTCCGCACAACGGTGGACGTGGTGAGGCCAAGACGGAGAGGCACTCACCCCGCGGACGATTTACCGTGACGACGAACGTCGCACAATCGCCCGGAAGCGATCCCGTCCGGGTGGTCGCGCCAGCGCCCGACGATGCGTGCCGCGACCTCGAGGTCTGGGCTCCTCCGCGCCGGGACGCCGATCCCGAAGGCGTTCCCGCGTCCGCCGGCGAGCAGCCCGACATGACGCGGAGAGCGTCCCTCTCGAGCGACCCGTGGGTGACGAGGTCCGTGGAGCTGAGGGGAAGAGTCGCGGTGTGGGACGGTCGGCGCTGCGACGAGAAGAATGACCGCGGCTCCTCCTCAACCTCACCCCGTCGAAAGCCCTCCACAGACACCGCGAAAACTCCATGGCCCGTGCGATGACTGTCCTACTGTCGGCCTCACCCCGACTCGCCGAACCTACGACGCACAGACAGAGGACCCATGCCCGAATCAGCACGGCGACGCGAACCTTCGCGGCGCGCCCAGCAGAACGCCCGTCCAGCGAGCAATCCGGGTCCGGAGCACGCCGCTGACGGCCTCCCCGCCATCGAGGTCTTCGTCGGCAACATGGTCCGCGGTGTCCTCGAGGTGGTCGCCGGCGTCCGTGACCCGGAGCAGTTGGCACGGTGGATGTCCGAAGAGGTCTACCGTGCGCTCCTCGTGCGAACGAGCCTCGCCGCCCGCGCCCGGAGTGCGCGAGGCGTTCAGATGTACCGCGCCGTCCACCATGTCCGCGGCATCCACCTCTTCTCACCTCGGGAAGGTGCCCTCGAAGCGACCGTCATCGTCTCGGGTCGTCTGCGCACCCGCGCCATCGCCCTCCGGCTCGAGACGGTCGAGCGACGGTGGCGCATCACGGCGCTCCACCTGCTGTAAACGGCGGCCGCCCGACGAGACCGCGCCGACCGTGCGGAGAGGTCCCCGCCCGCCCGGGGTCAGGGACGCCAGGACGCCAAGAAGTTGCCGAGACGCTCGATCGCGTCGGTGATGACGCGAGCCTCGGGGAGCGTGACGATGCGCACGTGATCGGTCGCGGGCCAGTTGAAGCCCGACCCCTGGACCAGCAGCACGTGCTCGGCCAGAAGGAAGTCGCGGACGAACTGCGCGTCATCCGGGATCTCATACACGTCGGGATCGAAGCGCGGGAAGGCGTAGAGCGCCCCCCGCGGCATGACGCACGAGACGCCCGGAATGGCTTCGAGGCCCTGCCACGCGGCATCCCTCTGCTCGTGAAGACGACCGGTCGGGGCGATGAGCGCGTCGATCGACTGCACCCCCGACAACGCCGCCTGCACCGCGAACTGCGCCGGCACGTTCGGGCACAGACGAGTGGATGCCAGCAGGTTGATGCCGTGCAGGAATCCCTGCGCGTGCTCCTTGGGTCCGGTGATCGCGAGCCATCCGGAGCGGTATCCCGCCACCCGATAGGTCTTGGAGAGGCCGTTGAAGGTGAGGCAGAGCAGGTCGGGGGCGATCGTGGCCATCGGGATGTGCACGGCGTCGTCGAACAGGATCCGGTCGTAGATCTCGTCGGCCAGCAGCAGGAGCGAGTGCTCCCGGGCGATGTCGGCGATGCCCTCGAGGATCTCGCGCGAGTACACCGCGCCCGTGGGGTTGTTCGGGTTGATGACGACGATCGCCTTGGTGCGGGGCGTGACCTTGGAGCGGATGTCCTCGAGGTCGGGCTGCCACTCGCGCTGCTCATCGCACAGGTAGTGCACGGGCGTGCCGCCGCCCAGGCTGGTCATCGCCGTCCACAGCGGATAGTCGGGGGCGGGGATGAGCACCTCGTCGCCCTCGTCGAGCAGCGCCTGCATCGTCATCGTGATGAGCTCGGACACGCCGTTGCCCAAGAAGACGTGATCGGGGTCGAGGTGGGGGAAGTCGGGCTCCTGCTCGTACCGCGAGACGACCGCGCGACGAGCGGACAGGATGCCGCGGCTGTCGCTGTAGCCGTGGGCGTTGGGGACCGAGGCGATCATGTCGCGCACGATCTGGTGCGGCGCCTCGAAGCCGAAGATCGCCGGGTTGCCGGTGTTGAGCTTGAGGATCGAGTGCCCCTCGGCCTCGAGTCGGTCGGCCTCGACGAGGGCCTCCCCGCGGATCTCGTACAGGACGTCCTTCAGCTTGGATGACTGGTCGAGGGGGCGCAGCGGGCTCATCGGTTCAGGATATCCCCGGGCCGTCGCGGCCAATCGACACCGCGTGGACCCCTCGGTCGGGCCAGTCCCCCGACCGGCGGCCGGACGACGTACCCGGAAACAACGGATGCCGCGCCCCGACCTCGGGGCGCGGCATCCGTCGTGCGATCACTTCTTCTTGGCGGCGCGACGATCGGCGCGGTTGCTCGCGGCGGGCTCGTCGCTCGGGGCCACCCGCTGCCCGAAGGCTCCGCGGGCGGCGGGGGCCTGCTCGGCAGCCGGCTCGGCCTGCTGCTCGGCCTGACGGAGGCGGTTGGTGGCGGCCTGCTGCACCTGACCGCGGTCGTTGCGGACCTCGACCTCGCCGGCGTCGTTGGCCGCGGAGTACTCGAGGCGCTGGGTCTCGACCGGCGTCGGGGCGAGGCCCTTCGCCTCGACCTGAGCCTCGTCACCCTCGACCTTGCGCACTTCGACCTCGAGGTTGTAGAGGAAGCCGACCGACTCCTCCTTGATCTGCCCCATCATCGACTGGAACATCTGGTAGCCCTCGCGCTGGTACTCGATGAGCGGGTCGCGCTGGGCCATGGCGCGCAGGCCGATGCCGTCCTTGAGGTAGTCCATCTCGTACAGGTGCTCGCGCCAGCGGCGGTCGAGGACCTGCAGCACGACGCGTCGCTCGAGCTCGCGCAGCGCCTGCTCGCCGAGGGCCTTCTCGCGGTTCTCGTACGCGATGCGGGCGTCGGAGATGATCTCTCGCTTGAGGCCCTCGGGCGTGATGCGACCCTTGTTGCCACCCGCCTCGGCCACGACCTCGTCGATGGTGACGCTCACGGGGTACATGGTCTTCAGCTCGGTCCACAGGGCGTCGAAGTCCCACGACTCGGTGTGACCCGAGCCGGTGTGGTCGTCGATGACGGCGGTGATCGCGTCCTCGATGAAGTGCTGCACGCGATCGGCGATGTCGTCGCCCTGGAGCATGTGACGACGGTCGGCGTAGATCGCCTCGCGCTGACGGTTCAGCACGTCGTCGTACTTCAGCACGTTTTTGCGCATCTCGGCGTTGCGCGCCTCGACCTGCGACTGGGCGCTCTTGATCGCGCGCGAGACCAGGCCCGATTCGATCGCGACGTCGTCGGGGAAGTTCGTGCGCGCGAGGATCGCCTCCGCCGCACCCGACTGGAACAGGCGCATGAGGTCGTCGGTGAGCGAGAGGTAGAAGCGGCTCTCGCCGGGGTCGCCCTGACGGCCCGAACGACCGCGCAGCTGGTTGTCGATGCGACGCGACTCGTGACGCTCGGTGCCCAGCACGTACAGGCCACCGGCCTCGACCACCTTCGCGGCCTCTTCGGCCACGGTGTCGCGCATGCTCTGGTACACGGTGTCCCACTCGGACTCGTAGGCCTCGGGGGTCTCGACCGGGTCGAGGTTCTTCGCCTTCATCTCCTGCACGGCGAGGAACTCGGCGTTTCCGCCGAGCATGATGTCGGTTCCGCGACCGGCCATGTTGGTGGCGACGGTGACGGCGCCCAGGCGACCTGCGCGCGCGACGATCTCGGCCTCGCGCGCGTGGTTCTTGGCGTTGAGGACCTCGTGACGCACGCCCTTCTTCGCCAGAAGCCGCGAGAGGTACTCGCTCTTCTCCACGCTCGTGGTGCCCACGAGGACCGGCTGGCCCTTCTCATGGCGCTCGACGATGTCTTCGACGACCTGCGCGAACTTGGCCGTCTCGTTCTTGTAGACGAGGTCGGACTGGTCCTTGCGGATCATCGGCTTGTTCGTGGGGATGGGAACCACGCCGAGCTTGTAGGTCGACATGAACTCGGCCGCCTCGGTCTCGGCGGTACCGGTCATGCCGGCGAGCTTGTCGTACAGACGGAAGTAGTTCTGCAGGGTGACGGTCGCGAGGGTCTGGTTCTCGGCCTTGACCGGCACGCCCTCTTTGGCCTCGATCGCCTGGTGGATGCCCTCGTTGTAGCGACGACCCACGAGGATGCGGCCGGTGTGCTCGTCGACGATCATGACCTCGTCGTTCATCACGACGTAGTCGGTGTCGCGCTTGAACAGCGCGATCGCCTTGATCGAGTTGTTCAGGAACGAGATCAGCGGGGTGTTGGCCGATTCGTACAGGTTGTCGATGCCGAGGTAGTCCTCGACCTTCTCGATACCGGGCTCGAGCACGCCGATCGTGCGCTTCTTCTCGTCGACCTCGTAGTCGACGCCGGCCTCGAGCGTGCGGGCGAGCTTGGCGAACTCCGCGAACCAGCGGTTGGCTTCGCCGGATGCCGGGCCCGAGATGATCAGCGGGGTGCGGGCCTCGTCGATGAGGATCGAGTCGACCTCGTCGACGATGGCGTAGAAGTGACCGCGCTGCACGAGGTCTTCTTTGCGCCAGGCCATGTTGTCGCGCAGGTAGTCGAATCCGAACTCGTTGTTCGTGCCGTAGCTGATGTCGGCCTCGTACTGCTCGCGGCGCACCTCGGGGGTCTGTCCTGCGACGACCGTTCCCGTGGTCATGCCGAGGGCGCGGTAGACGCGACCCATGAGCTCGGACTGGTAGCTCGCGAGGAAGTCGTTGACCGTGATGACGTGCACGCCCTGGCCGGCGATCGCGTTGAGGTACGCGGGAAGCGCCGCGGTCAGCGTCTTGCCCTCACCGGTCTTCATCTCGGCGATGTTGCCGAGGTGGAGGGCTGCCCCACCCATGATCTGCACGTCGTAGGGACGCTGGCCGAGCGTGCGCTTGGCCGCCTCGCGAACGGCGGCGAAGGCCTCGGGCATGAGCTGGTCGAGCGTCTCACCGGCTTGGTAACGCGCGCGCAGCTCGACGGTCTCGTTGCGCAGCTCGTCGTCGGTGAGCTGCTCGTAGTCCTCTTCGAGCGCTCCGGTCGCTTTCACGACGCCCTGCAGTCGGCGCAGGATGCGGCCCTCGCCGGCGCGCAGCAGTTTCTCGAGCGGATTGGCCACGGAGCATCTCCATCTGTCGGGTGCGGCGCCCGCGTGGACGCCGGCCTGCGAACAGGCATACATCGCCCATGTTATCCGTGTTACCCGTTCGTGACCTGCGAGGAGGCCGCAATCCGAAAGAGGAGCGCGCGCCCGCAGCGAACACACGGCGACGCCGCCGAACCCGACGCCTAGGATCGACCCATGGCCGGTTTCTGGGGCAAGAGGAAGCGCGAAGAGCAGGACGCGGCGGATGCCGATCTGGCACGCCGAGCGGAGCTCGCGATCGTCGCGGCCGACGAACGCGTGCGCCTGACCTCGGACGAACTCGATTTCGCCCGCGCCGAACTCGGCGACAAGGCGACCGACGACCTCGCGGCGGCCCTCGACTCCGTGCGCACCCACCTCGCCGAGGCGTTCCAGCTGCACCAGCTGAACCACGACGAGATCCCCGACACCAAAGAAGAACTTCGCACGCGCAACGCCCGCATCATCCAGCTGTCGCAGTGGGCCGAAGACCTGCTCGAAGAGCGCACCCAGGTGCTCCAGCCCAAGATCGACGCCGTGCGCCGCGCCCCCGAGACCCTGGCGCGGGTGCGCGCGGATCGCGACCGGCTCGCCGAGCGCATCCCGAACGCCCGCGAGGTCGTCGACCGGCTGTCCCGCCGCTACAGCGATTCGGCCCTGGCACAGATCGGCGGCAACCCCGAAGAGATCGAGCAGTTGCTCAACTTCGCCGTGCACACCGCGGCCGTCTCGGAGCGCCGCCGCGAAGCGGGCCAGCGCGAGCAGGCGTCGGTCGCCCTCGAGGCGGCCACCGAAGCCGTTCGTCGGGCGGAATCGCTCCTGGATGCCGTGGACACCTTCGAGATCGAAGCCCTCCGCGCCGAGTCGACTCTCGCCGCCGTGGTCGACGACTCCCGCAACGACCTGATCGAAGCGCGCCTCGGCGCGCAGACGCCGGCCGTGGTCCAGGCCATGGCCACGCTGCAGCAGGCCTTGACCGCGCTCCCCGCCTCGGGATCGCGCAGCGATCCCTTCCAGGCGCTGTCGTCGCTGCGCCAGGCCAACGCCGATCTCGACCTCGCGCGCGAGCGTGCCGCCCGCCCCGTCCCCTCGCAGGATCAGGTGGAGCACGCGATCGACGACGCCGACCGGCAGATCGCCGTCGCCCGCGGCCTCATCACCGGTCACCGCGGATGGATCGGTGCCGACGCGCGCACCCGCTTCGTCGAGGCCGAACGCCTTCGCGCGGGTCTGCCGCTCGGTCCCGTGCCCGAGGACCGGCGCGAGACGGTTCTCGCGACCGCGCGGCGCGCCGGGTCGCTGGCATCCGAGGCCCTGCAGATCGCTCAGCGCGACATCGAGCAGTCCCGCCCGAACGACTGGGGCGGAGATAACCGCGGCGGCGGGTACGGCCGCGGGGGCGGAATGGGCGGCGGCAACATGGTCGGCGGCATGCTCGGCGGCCTCGTCATCGGCTCGCTGCTGGGCGACATCTTCGACGGCTGAGCCTGCCTTCCACGGCTCGCCCCGCACGACGACGCCCCCGGTCCGAGGACCGGGGGCGTCGTGTCGTTCTCAGGTCAGGATGCGACCCCGACGGCCGGGGCGGCCTGGGTCGCCAGCGCGATCACACCGTAGTCCCAGCCCTTGCGGCGGTAGACGACGCTCGGGTGATCGGTGCGGGCGTCGATGAAGAGGAAGAAGTCGTGGCCGACGAGTTCCATGCGGTCGACGGCGTCTTCGACCGTCATCCACTCGGCGCCGAACTCCTTCTGTCGGATGACCACGGGCGAGTAGTCCTCGTCGTCGGCACCGGTCTCTTGCACGGGCACCGAGCCGGTCGCGACGGCACGCAGCACCTCGACGGAGGCGGGCTCGACGTCGATGCCGGCGAGCTCTCCCGTGCCCTTCTCGAACTTCGCGCCCCGGGGGTGGTTTCGCGCGTCGATGCGCTTGTCCTTCGCGCGGCGCACCTGCTCGGAGATCTTGTCGACCGCGAGGTCGAGGGCCGCGAACTTGTCGGTGTCGGTCGCCTCCGCGCGAACGACCGGGCCCTTGCCGTCGAGCGTGAGCTCGACGGTGTCGTCTTCGAGACGACCGTTGCGATAGGAGCGGTGGGTCACCTTGACCTCGAGCGCTTGAGCGCGCGGCGCCAGGTGCTCGATGCGACTGACCTTCTCTTCGACCACCGAGCGGAAACGATCGGTGATACCGACTCCCACGCCGACGATGTTGGTGTCCATCTGTGACCTCCTTGTTCCGGGTTCCGCCCGGTCTAAGGGCGGAACATCCGTCGCCTTCAGTCATCCTTACGCTAGTAGCCCGCCACCCCCGTGTCACGTCTCAATCACCCGGGATTCACCTTCGATGTTCCTGCGACGCGGCGTGTGCGCCAGCGCCACGGCGATCACCTCGTCCGCCCCCGCCGCGCGCAGGGCGCGTGCCGCCTCGGACAGCGTCGATCCGGTGGTCACGACATCGTCGACGACCACGACGACCCCGCCCGGCACCGGTCGGGCGGCGAAGGCTCCCCCGACGTTCTCGCGGCGAGCGCTGCGACCGAGTCCCCGCTGGTCATCGGTCGCGCGGGCCACCCGCAGCAGTCGCTCGTGCGTCCACCCCGCCCGCCGCAGCAGGATGTCGAGGGGGCGGAAGCCCCGTCGCCGGAAGGCCGCACGCGTCCCCGGCACGGTCGTCACGCGCGCGTCGGTGGGCACCGTGAGACGCAGCACGGCATCGAGCGCCGGGGCCAGGTCGCGCGCGAGGCCGGTCCGCCCCTCCTCTTTGAGCGAACGGATGACGCGGGCCGCGACCCCGTCGAACGCGAGCGCGCTCGTGACCGTCATCCCCGATCCGATGGCGCGGCGGATCGGGCTCGGGGCCAGGGCGTCACGGCATCCGGCACAGAGATCGGTGTCGACGACACCGCACCCGGCGCACGCGACGGGGAGCCAGAACGTCAGGGCATCTCGGAACGACGAGGTCAGGGCGGCGGACAGTGACATGCGCTCAGCCTGCTCCGCGGCGCGAGGGCTCCGCCCGCCCCGCCGCCCCATCGGGGCGGAACTGCCCGGACGAGCGCGCTGGGGAGAAGGGTCAGGAGGTCGTGCCCTGCTGGGCCGCGAGCACGCGGATGCCGGTCGCCACCAGGGTCCACGAGCTGCCGCGACGGCTGTAGAGGCGACCGGTGTCGTCGAGGACGCGGACGCTCGTGCTGCCGGCGGCGAGAGTCGTCGCGCCGTCCGGTGCCGCGGCCTCGGTGCCCCGGCCCCCCACATTGAGCTCGCGCAGACGGCTGGCGCCGTCGACATCGGCCAGAACTCCGACCGTGGTGTCGTCGAGCCACGCCAGATCGAACGCCCCCTGCTGCGCGAACGACAGCACGTGCGGAACCCCGAGATCCACCTCGCCGCCCTCGCGCTGGATGCCGGCCACCCACACCTCGCGCGTACCCGAGACCGTCACGATCGCCGCGACCCGTGTGCCGTCGCGCGAGATCTGCATCGCACTGATTTCGGAGGCATCGGGCCACGCGTTGCCCACGTTGCGCGGAACGCCCTCGGCCGTGATGACCCGCAGCTGCGTCGGAGCGGCGCTCGGCACGCTCCAGATCGCCCCCTCGGCATCGATCGTGGGCGCGATGAGCCCCGAGCGCTCGTCGAGGAGGAAGGTGCGCCCGTCGGCGAGCGCGCTCGCGACGGTGCCCTGCTGCGTGCGGACGGCCGCCAGGCTCCGATCGGCCTCGAGTTCCACCGAGGCCGGCGAGAGCGACTCGATCGCGTCGGAGAGCCCGCCGAGCGACTCGACCGTGTCGCCGGCGAGCGCGCCGAACGCCCCCGCCGTCGTGAGCACGGCCGGAGAGGGGTCGACGCGCGTGACGCGGACCGACACCTCGGACGCGGGGACGGGAGTGCCCTCGACCGTCATCTGGACGTCGCTGATCCCCGCCGTGACGAGACTCTTCGACAGCTGGGTCTGCATGCGGTCCAGCGTCGTCCGGTCGAGGCTCAGAGCGGCCCGCGGCAGCTGCACCTGGGCGACCCCGCTCGACGAGAGCGTCACCGACCGCCCCACCAGGGAGAGCTCGTCGGGGAACGCCGTCTTGACCGCCCCCGCGAGCCACGCACTCGGCTGACCGTCGACCAGGGCCGTCGCCACCCGGCTGGCCACCAGAGCCCGCGGGAACCAGCGGACGTCGGGGACGATGAAACTCCACGTGGGATCGAAGTACGCGATGGATGCCGACTGGTAGACGGTCGGGAACACCTCCTCGTACAGCACGACCCCGTCGGGCGCCGAGGTGATGCGCCACTGATCGTCGACGCGCGCGAGGGTGAACGACAGCGTCTCCGCGGTCCCTGAGGCGGTCGGAGCGTAGGCGCCGTTGGCATCCACTCCCGCCATCGTCGTGAGCGAGACCGTCACCCCGGTGCCGTCGGCGTTCGCAGTGGCGCGGCGATCGGCCAGACGGTCGATCGTGACGCGCGCTCGCGGATCCCACTGCGTCCCGGACGCCAGGAACAGCTTCGCCGTGGCCCAGTCGTCGGCGGGACCGGAGCCGGCGCGGAGGAACCCCTCCACGATCTCGGCGGGAGACGCGTCGTCCTGCGGCCCGTCGGGGACGAACGCGAAGGCCTGCGTGTCGTCGACCTGCGGGCCGCGACCGGGGTTGACGTACCCGGAGGTCGGCAGGCCCGTGCAGGCGGTGAGCACGAGGACGAGGGCGAGGCCGACGAAGGCGATAGCGCGTCTCATGTCGTCTTCCTCACTCCCGGACGGGTGGAGATGGGCTGTGTGAGCCCGAGGGCCTCCAGGGCCCCACCCTGCTCGTCGTCGGGGACGAGCGGCAGGGGCGAGCTGCTGACCGGCTCGCCGGCCCGCGGGAGCGTGAGCACGAAGTTCGAGCCGCGTCCCGGCTCCGACCAGACCGACAGGGTCCCCCCGTGCAGCTTGGCGTCGCCGAGCGCGATCGACAGGCCGAGGCCCGTGCCGCCGATGGTGCGCACGCGCGAGGGGTCGGCGCGCCAGAAGCGGTCGAAGACGCGCTCGACGTCGTCGGGCTGCATGCCCAGACCGAAGTCGCGGACGCCGAGGGCCACGGCATCCCGATCACTGTCGACCGACACCACGATCGGGCGTCCCTCCCCGTGCTCGATGGCGTTGCCGAGAAGGTTGCGCACGATCCGGCGCACGCGCCGGGCGTCCATGTCGACCGGGGTGTACCCGCCCGGCGCGACCAGACGCACGTCCGAACCGTGCCCCTCGGCGAGCTGCTCCATCGAGAGGATGACGTCCTCGGCGAGGTGGGCCAGGCTCGTCGGCTCGAGCTCGAGCTGCACGGACCCGGCGTCGTACCGGCTGATCTCGAGCAGGTCGGTGAGAAGCACCTCGAAGCGCTGCACCTGCGCGTGGAGGAGCTCGGCCGCGCGGCCGGTGGCGGGGTCGAACTCCTCGCGCTGGTCGTTGATCATGTCCGCGGCGAGCTTGATCGTGGTCAGGGGCGTCCGCAGCTCGTGGGAGACGTCCGAGACGAAGCGCTGCTGCACGAGCGAGAGATCGGCCAGCTCCTTGATCTGCGACTCGATGCTGTCGGCCATCGCGTTGAACGAACGGTTCAGGGTCGCCAGCTCGTCCTCGCCGCGCACCGGCAGGCGCACGCCGAGGTCACCCGCGGCGAGCTTGGCACTGGTCTCGGCGGCATCCGCGATCGGGGTCGTCACCGATCGGAGGACGAACCACGCGATCGCACCGATCAGCAGGACCAGGACGAGCCCGACCACCCACAGCAGCACCTGGACGAACGCGAGGGTCTGCGAGGCGCTGGTGAGGTCGTATCCCATGTACAGCTCGTAGGAATCGACCCCGTCCTCGGCGGGGAAACGCAGTTGATGACCGACCAGGATGCCGGGAACCTCACGGCCGTCGTCGGCGGGCAGCGCCACCGATTGCCACCACTGCAGATCGGGACTCGACTGCACCTGCGTGCGCAGGGCATCGGTGACCATGCTCGACTCGAAAGCCGGGGAGATGAAGGGCTGCGGGGCCAGGGGCGACGGCGGGCCGATGCGGTACAGCGCGATGAGATCACTCGACGACTGCTGCGACAGGCGCGTCGCGATGCCGTTCATCAACGTCTGCGCGGCGGCGGGATCGGTCGAGTCGACGGCGGCGTCGAGGGTGGCCTGGGCCGCTGCGGTGGCGCGCTGGGCCTCGAGGAGCACCTGGTCCTTGCGGGCCGTGAACAGCTCGTTCTGGATGACGAGCGCCATCGCGACGCAGGTCACGAGGATGGTCGCCGCCGTGAGCGTCACCGTCAGCACGATGGTGCGGAACCGCAGCGAGCGGCGCCACAGGGTGGCGAGGCGGTCGCGCACCACGCGCCAATCCCGCCATCCCCGCACCCGTGGCCGCGGGAGGGTGCGCACCGCCCCCGTCATGAGGGGTTCAGGCCACCGCGCCGGCGCGGTAGCCCACGCCGCGCACGGTCGTCACGATGCGCGGGTTGTCGGGGTCGGCCTCGATCTTGGCGCGCAGTCGCTGGACGTGCACGTTGACCAGGCGCGTGTCGGCCTTGTAGTGGTAGCCCCACACCTGCTCGAGCAGCATCTCGCGGGAGAACACCTGCTGCGGCTTCTCGGCCAGGGCGACGAGGAGCTCGAACTCGAGGGGGGTCAGGGCGATCGGGACGTCGCCGCGGCGGACCTCGTGCGCGGCGACGTCGACGACCAGGTCGCCGATGCGCAGCGTCTCGTCGACGGGGGCCTGCACGGGACGCAGACGCGTGCGGATGCGCGCGACCAGCTCCTTCGGGTTGAAGGGCTTCATGATGTAGTCGTCCGCACCCGACTCGAGGCCCTTGACCACGTCGGCCGTGTCGGTGCGCGCCGTCAACATGATGATCGGGACGCCGGACTCGGCCCGCACGCGCGTGCAGATCTCGATGCCGTCGACGCCCGGGAGCATGAGGTCGAGCAGGATGAGGTCGGGACGCTCGGTGCGCCAGGCGTCGACGGCCTGGGCGCCGTCCGCGCAGAACACCGTGTCGAATCCCTCGGTGCGCAGCACGATGCCGATCATCTCGGCCAGCGCGGTGTCGTCGTCGACCACCAGGATCCGTGAAGTCATTCGGGTGCAGGTCTTCCGTCTCGAACCCGCTCGGGGACGGGTAGAGCGCCCCGGGTGAGGGCGCGTCGTATCGAGAGTAGTCGACCTGCCTGGACGACAGGGGTGCGTGTCGGGGGTGTGTGACACGATGAGGGCACCGCCATGTGACGAGGAGGGGCCCCACATGACCGCGTACCCGGCTTGGACACCGGCATCACGACCGGGCATCGTCCCGCTGCACCCCTACGGGTTCGGCACGATCCTGGCCCGCTCGTTCGTCGCTCTGCGGCACAACCCCAAGGTGCTGCTGGGGTTCGCGCTCGTCGTGCAGGCCGTGGCGTACATCCTCGTGACGGTCGCGATCGGCGGGGTGGCGATCGCGAGCTTCTCGCGACTCGACACCGTCGCCCCGGGCAGCGACGAGTTCGACGCGATCACCGCGGGCTCGGTCGCGCTGACCGGTATCACCGCTCTCGTGCTGGGGGTGCTGTCGGGAGCGCTCGGCGTCGTCGTCCAGGGCGTCGTCGTCGCCGAGGTCGCCCACGCGGTGGTCTCCGAGAAGCCGACCCTGCGGGCCGTCTGGGGCCGTGTCCGCCCGGTGTTCTGGCGGCTGATCGGCTACAGCGCGCTCACGATCGGCGTCGTCGTGATCGTGGTCGGCGTGCTCGCCGGGATCGTGACGTTGCTGGTGATCGCCGCGACCTGGGTCGGAGCGCTCGTCGGCGTGCTGTTCTTCCTCGCGCTCATCCCGCTCTACCTGTGGCTGACCCCGAAGCTGTTCCTCGTCCCCTCGGTCATCATCCTCGAGCAGGCCCCCGTGTTCCGGGCGATCGCCCGGTCGTGGCAGCTGACCCGGGGGCGCTTCTGGTCGACGCTCGGCGTCATCATCGTGATCTCGATGGCGTTCGGCCTCGTCGCCCAGATCATCTCGATCCCCCTCAGCCTCGTGAGCGGGTTGGTGCCGGCCATCATCGCCCCCACCGGAGACAGCGACGTCAGCACCGTCATCGGGTTCATCGCCCTGCAGGTCGTCGGGCAGTTCGGCATCCTCCTCGTCCAGTGCATCGCCCTCGTGGTGCAGTCGACCTCCGCCGTCCTCGTCTACGTCGACGCCCGCATGCGCGTCGAGGCGCTCGATCACGACCTTCAGTCGTACGTCGAGGCCCGCGACGCCGGTGCGAGCGACCTGAACGACCCCTACCTCGTGGGGGTCGGTCGCGTCGTCGAGCGCCCCGCCCCCGTGCCGTTCGGCGCCGCCCCCGCGTTCGCGGGCTACGCGCCGCCCGTGGGCGCCGCGGGTTACGCCGCACCCGCCGGATACGGCCCGCCGTCGGCCGGTGGTTACGCTCCCGCCCTGCAGGGGTACGCAGCGCCGCAGGGGTACGCACCGCCGCAGGGGCCGCCGGCTCCGCAGGGGCCCGCCACCCCGCCGGGGTATGGGCCGCCGCAGGGCCCGCCGGTCCCGCAGGTACCGGCGCCCGGCGCGACGACCGAGCCCTCGCCGCCCGCAGCGGACCGCTCGCGAACGACGTGGGCCGCCCCCGGGTCGAGCGAAGACGCGTGATCCTCACCGCGCTGGCGGCGGCGTTCCCGCTGCTCCCCGACCCCGACCAGGCCCGCGAATGGGCCGAGCAGGAACTGCGCGATCCCACCTACCAGGCCGCCGAGCCCACGTTCATCGACCGCATCTCGCAGGCGGTCGGGCGGTTCCTCGAAGACCTCCTGCGCGTCCCTGAAACCGGCGGATGGGGACCGTCGGCCCTGATCGTGCTGGGCGTCATCGTGGTCGCCGCGATCATCGTCGGCATCCTGATCTGGGGCCGCCCGCGGCTGTCGACGCGCGCCACCGAGGCGGCTCGCGCGCTGTTCGACGACGACGATGCGCGCTCGGCCGACGAACTCCGCGCCGACGCCGCCGCTGCCGCCGGCAGGGGCGAGTGGGACGAAGCGATCGTGCTGCGCTTCCGGGCCGTCGCCCGCGGCCTCACCGAACGCGGGCTCGTCGACCCTCCGCCGGGTGCCACCGTGCGCGCATTCGCCCGCGAGACGGCCGCCGCTCTGCCCTCGCTCGTCCCCCTGCTCGATCCGGCGGCGACGACCTTCGACGACGTCCGATACCTCCGCCGCCCCGGCACCGCCGAGCGCTACCGCGCGGTGGCCGATCTCGACGACGCGGCGGTGCGCGCCCGCGCTCTGCCGGTGGCACCCCGATGAGCGCGCCGACGGCAACCGCCGCTCCCGTGCGCTCCCGGCGCAAAGCCGCGCTCGGGTGGGTCGCACTCGTCGTCGGGCTCCTCGTCGTGGCCCTCGTCGGCGGCACCCTCGTCTTCGGCGGATACACGCAGCGCGCGATCCTCGATCCCGAGTCGGCGGGGCCCGAAGGCAGCCGCGCGGCCGTGCGCATCCTCGAACAGCAGGGGGTCACGGTCACCGTCGCCCGTGACCGGTCCGCCGCCGAGCGCGCCCTCGCGGGCGGCGGGGCCACCCTCGTCATGCGGGACGCGCCGATGCTGTCCGACGAGGGCCTGCGCGATCTGGCCGGACGCGCCGCGCACGTGGTCCTCGTCGAGCCCCGCTCCCGCGCTCTCGACGTCCTCCTCGACGGTTCGGCGCTCGGGGGCTTCTCCGCCGACCTGGCCACGAGTCCCGAGTGCGCCGTCCCCGCCGCGGTGAACGCCGGAACCGCCCGCGTCGGCGAGCTCCTGCGTCCCGGCGACGGCGTCGACGGGTGCTATCCCGTCGACGGCGAGTTCGGACTCCTCCGCTCCGTCGCGGCCGACGGCACGACGGTGACGGCCCTCGACGGCCTCTCGGTGCTGACCAACACCGCACTCCCCCTCGACGGCAACGCCGCTCTCACCCTCGGCGTGCTCGGGCAGACCGACTCCGTGGTCTGGTACGTCCCCTCGCTCTCCGACGCGGATCAGGGGACCACCGCCCCCACCCTCGGCGACCTCACCCCCGACTGGGTGACGCCCGCCCTGCTGTTGCTGCTGACCGCGGCCGTCGCGGCCGCGATCTGGCGCGGCCGTCGCTTCGGGCCCCTCGTCGCCGAGCGCCTTCCCGTCACCGTCCGCGCCACCGAGACCACCGAGGGTCGCGCTCGTCTGTACGCCTCGTCCAAGGACGCCGCGCACGCGCTCGACGAGCTGCGACGCGCCGCCCGCTCCCGCCTGGGACGACTGCTCGGCCTGACAGCACGCACCTCGCCGAACGACGTCGCCGACGCCGTGGCGCAACGCCTCGGCGCGGACCGCGCCCAGGTGCGCGGCATCCTCGTCGACGACACCCCCCGCACCGACCGCGAACTCGTCGCGGCGGCCGATCGCCTCCGCGACCTCGAAGAGAGCGTGCGCGCCGCCGTCCGAACCGAAGGGACCACCCGATGACCGACAGCCCCGAGACCCCCGCAGCCGCGGCCCCCGTCGCGCGCGGCGACGACCACGCGGAGCTGCGCGACGCGATGCACCGCGTCCGCCTCGAGGTCGGCAAAGCCGTCGTCGGACAGGACGGAACCATCACGGGCCTGCTCATCGCCCTCCTCTCCCGGGGGCACGTGCTCCTCGAGGGCGTCCCCGGCGTGGCCAAGACCCTTCTCGTGCGCTCCTTCAGCCGCGCCCTCGGCCTCGACACGCGCCGGGTGCAGTTCACGCCCGACCTCATGCCCGGCGACGTCACCGGGTCGCTCGTGTACGACGCCCGCGCGGGGAACTTCGAGTTCCGCCCCGGTCCGGTCTTCACCCACGTGCTGCTCGCCGACGAGATCAACCGCACGCCCCCGAAGACGCAGGCGGCGCTGCTCGAGGCCATGGAAGAACGACAGGTGTCGTCCGACGGCGAGAGCCGCGCACTCCCCGATCCCTTCCTCGTCGCCGCGACGCAGAACCCCATCGAGCACGAGGGCACCTACACCCTGCCCGAGGCGCAGCTCGACCGCTTCCTCCTCAAGCTCGTCGTCGATCTGCCCGGTCGCGACGCCGAGGTCGACGTGCTGCGGCGGCACGCCTCCGGCTTCGACCCGCGCCGCCTCGACGACGCCGGTGTCGCGCCGGTCGTCACGGCGCCGCAGATCCTCGCGGCCCAGCGTGCCGCGGCATCCGTCGCCGTCGACGACGACCTGCTCGGCTACGTCGTCGACCTCGCCCGCGCGACCCGCCAGAGCCCCTCGGTGCTGGTGGGGGTGAGCCCCCGCGCCTCCACGGGTCTGCTGGCCGCGGCCAAGGCCTGGGCCTGGCTGAGCGGCTACCCCGCGATCACACCCGACCACGTGCAGACGATGCTCGTACCCGTGTGGCGCCACCGGATCCGCCTGCGCCCCGAGGCCGAGATCGAGGGCGTCTCGGTGGATGCCATCCTCACCTCGGTCCTGCAGCAGACCCGCGTTCCCATCTGATGTTCGTCACCGGCCGTCTCGCCCTGCTCGTCGCCCTCGGCGTCGTCCCCCTCGTGCTGTTGAGCACGGCGGGGGTTCCGGCGTGGGCGGTCGCCGGCGGATGGGTCCTGCTGTGCGTCGTGCTGGCGGTCGTCGACACGACGCTCGCGGCCGATCCGCGTCGCGTCGAGATCACGCGCACGCACCCCGAGCGGGCGCTGCGCGATGAACCCGTGGCCGGCGAGCTGAGGGTCCGCAACCTCGGTACCCGCTTGCTGCGCGCGCGCGTGCGCGACGCGTGGCAGCCGACGGCCGGGGCCCCCGACGAGCGCCAGCGCTTCACGGTTCCCCCGGGCGAGCGGCGTGCCGCCCCCCTGCCGCTGCTCCCCCGCCGTCGGGGAGAGCTGCGCAGCGCCTTCGTGGTGGTGCGCGCCCTGGGCCCCCTGGGGCTGGCCGGCCGGCAGGGGCGTGTCGACGCCCCCGCCCGGATCCGCGTGCTGCCGCCGTTCACCTCGCGGCGGCATCTGCCGTCTCGTCTCGCCCGGCTCCGCGAACTCGACGGCAACACGAGCCTGCAGGTGCGCGGGCAGGGCACCGAGTTCGACAGCCTGCGCGAGTACGTGCGCGGAGACGACGTGCGCTCGATCGACTGGCGCGCCACCGCCCGCGCGGGGACCACGATGCTCCGCACCTGGCGGCCCGAGCGCGACAGACACGTCGTGATCGTCATCGACACGGGTCGGACGGCGGCAGCGCGCGTGGGCGACGGGGTGCGCCTCGACGCCGCGATGGAAGCGGCCCTGCTCCTATCGGTGCTGGCGACGCGCGCGGGCGACCACGTGCACCTGCTGATGTTCGACCGCCTGCCCCGGGCGCGCGTCACCCGCGTCGACGGGACCCAGCTGCTTCCCGCCCTGGTGGATGCCATGGCCCCGGTCGACCCGCAGCTCATCGACACCGACTGGGATGCCGCCTTCGCCCACGTCCGCGGGTTCACCGTGCGCCCGGCGCTGGTCGTCCTGCTGACGGCGGCCGACGACCCCGACGCCGCGCGGGCCTTCCTCGCCTCGCTCCCCGCGGTCGCCTCGCGCTCGCGCCTGCTGGTGGCGACCGCCACCGACGGCCCCGGAGACACCCCGGTGCACCGCGACGCGTCGGACGTCTACGCCGCCGCCGCGATCGAGCGGGCACGTCACGACGCCGAGCGGGTCGCCGCGGCCATCGTGCGCGCCGGGGGCGACGCCGTCTCGGCATCTGCCGACGACCTGCCGCCCCTCGTCGCCGACCGTTACCTGGCGCTGAAAGCCGCCGGTCGGCTGTAGCACACCCACCCCCCATGCAGCCTGCGACATATCTCGCGGCTTATCCTGGGGGGTACCCTTCCAGCCGTCGATGCGTTCCCTCCGCGCCCGGCTGCGCCGTCTACGCACAGGATGCGGGAGATCTCTTGCCAGGTAACGCCACCACGCACTTCGACGATGTGGCCCTCGTTTCGGTGGCGAGCGTCTTGCCCAGCCGCGTCACGACGTCGGACGACATCGAAGACCGTCTCGCCCCGGCGCTGCAGCGCCTGAAGCTCAAGCCGGGACTCCTGCGTCGCGTGGCGGGCGTCAACGAGCGCCGCAACTGGGCGGAGGGCGAGTCCTCCGACGAGGCGACGATCGCCGCCGGCAAGCAGGCCCTCGCCGAGGCGGGCGTCGACCCGAGCGAGATCGGGCTGATCATCAACACCTCGGTGACGCGCAAGCACCTCGAGCCCTCGGTGGCCGTGCGCCTGCACCACGGCCTGGGCCTGCCGAGCTCGGCGATCAACTTCGACGTCGCGAACGCGTGCCTCGGTTTCATCAACGGCATGAGCCTGGCCGCCGGCATGATCCAGTCGGGTCAGGTCAAGTACGCCCTCATCGTCAACGGTGAGGATGCCGACGAGATCCAGGTCAACACGATCAATCGTCTCGTCCGCGAGGATCTCGACCGCGACGCCTTCATGCAGGAGTTCGCCTCCCTGACCCTCGGCTCGGGAGCCGCCGCCGCCGTCCTCGGCCGCGCGAGCGACCACCCCGAGGGCCACCGCATCGTGGGCGGCGTCACGCGCGCCGCGACGCAGTTCTACGACCTCTGCGTCGGCAGCGTCGACGGCATGTTCACCGACGCCAAGGCCCTGCTGAAGGGCGGGCTCGACCTCGTCGTCTCCGCCTGGAAAGAGGCGAAGGGCGAGTTCTCGTGGACCGGCATGGACCGCTACATCACGCACCAGGTGTCCTCCGTGCACACCTCGGCCATCGTCCGCGCCGCCAAGCTCGATCGCGAGCGCGTCCCCGTGACCTACCCCACCCTCGGCAATGTCGGCCCGGCCTCGATCCCGATCACGCTCGCCGCCGAGCAGAAGACGCTGCGCCGAGGTGATCGCGTCCTCCTGATGGGAGTGGGCTCCGGCCTGAACACCGGCATGCTGGAGCTGGCCTGGTGAGCTTCGCGCGCGTCACAGGACCCCAGGCCACGCTTCCCCCCGCGGGTCTGCCCGGGCTCGACCCGGCCCTGTCGCGCCTCGTGAGTGTCGACGGCGTCCTCGCCGATGCCGGCGCCACACGCCTGTGGCACCTCCTCGACACGGGCGACGCCCTCGCCGAGCGCGGCCTCGAGCCGATCGGCACGATCGTCGCCGTGCACGGCAATCCCACGTGGTCGTACCTGTGGCGAGCCCTCGTGAACGCCTCCCTCGCGCGCGCCGAAGCCGGAGCGGCCGTGTGGCGCGTGGTGGCCGTCGACCAACTCGAGATGGGCTTCTCGGAGCGATCGTCGCTGCGGCGCACCCTGGCCCAGCGCATCGCCGACCTCGACGCTCTCGTCGAGGGTCTCGGCATCCGGGGTCCGATCGTGACCATCGGTCACGACTGGGGCGGGCCGGTCTCGCTCGGCTGGGCCGTGGAGCATCGCGATCGTCTCGCCGCGGTGATCGCCTTGAACACCGCCGTGCACCATCCCGAGGGGGCGTCGCTGCCGTTCGCGTTGCGCGTGGCCACGGCTCGCGGCATGCTCGCCGCCGGCACGACGGGCACGACGGCGTTCCTCGACACCACCTTGGCGCTGGCCGAGCTCGATCCGGCGGTCAAGGCCGCGTTCCGGGCGCCGTACGCCACCGTCGCGCGTCGCCGCGGGATCGGCGGCTTCGTCGCCGACATCCCCGCGACCCCCGAGCATGAGAGCACGCCCGCGCTGCACCGCATGTCGGCGGGTCTGCGCGAGCTCGAGGTGCCCGCACTGCTGCTGCGCGGCCCGAAGGACCCGGTGTTCGGCGAGGACCATCTCGACGACCTCACCAACCGCCTGCCGCACGCGGACGTGCACCGTTTCGAGGGGGCCGGCCACCTGGTCGCCGAGGAGCGCCCCTATGCCGACGTCGTGCTCGACTGGCTCGACGAGAAGGTCGTGGATGCCGTCGCCCCCGCGACCCGTTCGCGTCGCTCCGCCGCCGCGAAGCGCGCCGCCGCCGTTCCCGCCCCCGAGGCCGCCGCCGCACCCTCCGGCCACCTGTGGGACTCTCTCGACGCCCGGCGCGATGACGACGGCACCGCCGTCATCGACATGACCACCGAGACCGACGGGGCACCGCTGCGCGTGAGCTGGCGCCGGCTGTCCGTCCGCGTCGACGAGCTCGCCGCGGGACTCGACGCCTTCGGCGTGCGCGCGGGCGACCGTGTCTCGCTGCTCGTGCAGCCCGGCCCGACCCTCACCGCCGCCCTGTACGCGTGCCTGCGCATCGGGGCCGTGGTCGTCGTGGCCGACCGGGGTCTCGGCATCCGGGGTCTGTCGCGCGCCGTGCGCGGTGCCGTCCCCGACGTCGTCATCGGCGAGGTCGCCGGTCTGGCCGCCGCTCGCGCCCTCGGCTGGCCGGGGCGTCGGATCTCGGCCGCCGCCCTTCCCGCCGTCACCTCCCGCGCGCTCGGTGTCGAAGCGAGCCTGTCCGACCTGGCCCGCGCCGGTCGGGGCCGCGCCGTGCCCGCTGCCCCGGGCCCCGACGCCGACGCCGCGGTGCTCTTCACCTCGGGTTCGACGGGACCGGCGAAGGGCGTCGTCTATACGCACGCGCAGCTGACCGCGTTGCGCGACACCCTCGCCGCGCACTTCGGCGTCACTGCCGAAACGGGCCTGGTCACCGGCTTCGCCCCCTTCGCCCTGCTCGGACCGGCGCTCGGCACGCGCTCAGCGACGCCCGACATGGACGTGTCCGCCCCGCGCACCCTGACCGCGGTCGCCGTCGCCGCCGCCGTCCGGGCGTCCGACGCGCGGATCGTGTTCCTGTCGCCGGCGGCGGTCTCGAACGTCGTCGCGACGGCGTCCGACCTGACCCGCGACGACCGCGCGGCCCTCGAGAAGGTCGAGACGTTCCTCTCGACCGGTGCCCCCGTGAGCGTCGATCTGCTGCGCCGCGCGCAAGAGCTCATGCCGAACGCCGTGGCCCACACCCCCTACGGCATGACCGAGTGCCTGCTCGTCGCCGACGTGACCCTGCCCGAGATCGAACAGGCGCGCGGCGACCGCGGGGTCTGCGTCGGCCGCCCGCTCGGCACCGGCCAGGTGCGCATCTCGGCCCTCGACGCCGAGGGTCGCGCCGCGGGCGAACCCCGGACGGACGCCGGGGTCACCGGCGAGGTCGTCATCTCGGCGCCCCACCTCAAGCGCGGCTACTTCCGGCTGTACCTCACCGACCGCGAGGCCCGGCGCGGGCTTCCCGAACGCTGGCACCGCACGGGCGACGTCGGTCACCTCGACGTCGACGGCCGCCTCTGGATCGAGGGGCGCCTCCCCCACGTGATCACCACCGCCGACGGCCCCGTCACTCCCGTCGGGATCGAGCAGGACGTCGAGTCGGTTCCCGCCGTCGAACGCGCCGCGGCCGTGGGCGTGGGACCGGTGGGCCGACAGGTCGTCGTGACGGTCGTCGAAGCCGGCGTGCGGCGCCCCGGTCTGGCATCCCCCGATCTGACCGAGAGGGTCCGCGCGGCGACGTCGCAGCGTCTCGCGGCCGTGCTCGTGGTCCCGACGCTCCCGACCGACATCCGCCACAACTCGAAGATCGACCGGTCGCGCCTGGCCCGGTGGGCGGAGCGCGTGTTGGCCGGAGAGAAACCGACGGCGCCGTGAAGGTCCTCGCCACCGGGTCGTCCGGCTTCCTCGGCCGCGCCGTCGTTCGCGCTCTCCACGACGCGGGGCACGAGGTGCGGACCCTGCAGCGCCGCCCCTCGGGCGTCGACGGCGCCGACGACCGGCTCGGATCGGTCACGGACCCGGATGCCGTGGCATCCGCCCTCGAAGGCATCGACGGGATCGTCCATCTCGCGGCGAAGGTCTCGCTCGCCGGTGACCCCGCGCAGTTCCGCGCCGTGAACGTCGACGGCACCCGCACCCTGCTCGACGCCGCCGCGGCGGCGGACGTCACGCGCGTCGTGCACGTGTCGTCGCCCTCGGTCGCGCACGCGGGACACGCTCTGGCCGGCGTGGGCGCGGAGCCCGCTGATCCGGATGCCGCGCGCGGCGAATACGCCCGCACGAAGGCCGAGGCGGAGGTGCTCGCGCTCTCCCGCGCCGGCGGGGGGACGGCCCTCGTCGCGATCCGCCCGCACCTCGTCTGGGGCCCGGGCGACACCCAACTCATCGAGCGCGTCGTCGCCCGCGCGCGCCGGGGCACCCTGCCCCTGCTCGACGGCGGCACGGCGCTCATCGACTCCACGTTCGTCGACAACGCGGCATCCGGGATCGTCGCCGCCCTGCACCGCGTCGACGACGTCAGCGGCCGCGCCTACGTGCTGACCAACGGCGAACCGCGGCCGGTCGGCGACCTTCTCGCCGGCATCTGCCGCGCCTCGGGCGTGACTCCCCCGCGTTTCAGTGTGCCCGCGGGAGTGGCCAAGGCTGCAGGCTCGCTCATCGAGCGGGTCTGGGCCGTGCGCCCGGGTCAGGACGAACCGCCCATGACCCGCTTCCTCGCCGAGCAGCTGTCGACCGCGCACTGGTTCGACCAGACCGAGATCCGCCGCGACCTGCGGTGGACGCCGTCGGTGACGATCGACGAGGGCCTCCGCCGCCTCGCGCGCGCCTGACCCCGCGGCATCCGGCCCCTCCGCCGACCCCCGCGTCCCACTTTTCGCAGAGCATGTCCCGAAAAGGGCTGCCTGACCCCCGCCCAGACAGCCAGAAGTGGGACATGGTCCGCCCCGACCCCGGCGCTCCACACGCGCGAAAGGCCCGCCCCCGCGAGGGGACGGGCCTTCCGGGTGCCGCGGCTCAGACCAGGTCGAACCGGTCGAGCTCGGTGACCTTGCGCCACGCGGCGACGAAGTCGCGCACGAACTTCTCCTTGGCGTCGTCCGAGGCGTAGACCTCGGCGAGCGCGCGCAGCTCGGAGTTCGACGAGAACACCAGGTCGACGCGGGTGCCGATGCCGACCTTCTCGCCCGAGCCGTCTTTGGTGCCCTCGAACGCGTGCTTGCCGCTGTCGAGCGGCTTCCACGTCGTGCCGAGGTCGAGGAGGTTCGCGAACACGTCGTTGGTCAGGGCGCCGGGGGTGTCGGTGAACACGCCCCAGTCGCTGCCGTCCCAGTTGGCACCGATCGCGCGCAGGCCGCCGACCAGTACGGTCATCTCGGGAGCCGTGAGCGTCAGCAGGTTGGCCTTGTCGAGCAGCAGGAACTCCGCGGGCAGACGCGCCTCGCGCGAGGCGTAGTTGCGGAAGCCGTCGGCGATCGGCTCGAGCCAGCGGAACGACTCGATCTCGGTCTGCTCCTGCGAGGCGTCGGTGCGGCCGGGGGTGAAAGGCACCTCGACCTCGACGCCGCCGGCGAGGGCGGCCTGCTCGACACCGGCGTTGCCCGCGAGGACGAGCAGGTCGGCGATAGAGACCTTCTTCTCGCCCTGCGCGTCGAACTCCGCCTTGATTTTCTCGAGGGTTTCCAGGACGGATGCCAGCTGCTCCGGGTTGTTGACCGTCCAGCTCTTCTGCGGCTCGAGGCGGATGCGCGCACCGTTCACACCACCGCGCTTGTCGCTGCCGCGGAAGGTCGAGGCGGCGGCCCACGTCGTGGTGACCAGCTGCTGCACCGACAGACCGCTGTCGAGGATCTGCTGCTTGAGGGCAGCGGCATCCGTCTGATCGATCAGCGGGTGGTCGACGGCGGGCACGGGGTCCTGCCAGACGAGCACCTCGGCGGGCACCTCGGAGCCGAGGTACCGCTCGCGCGGGCCCATGTCACGGTGGGTGAGCTTGAACCAGGCGCGGGCGAAGGCGTCCTGGAAAGCGGCCGGGTCCTCGGCGAAGCGACGCGAGATCTTCTCGTACGCCGGGTCGACGCGCAGCGCCAGGTCGCTCGTGAGCATGCGGGGCTCGCGGCGGCCGTCGGAGTGCGCCTCGGGGACCATGTCGGCTCCCCCGCCGTTCTTGGGACGCCACTGGTGCGCACCCGCGGGGCTCTGGAAGAGCTCCCACTCGTAGGCGAAGAGGATGTGGAAGAACTCGTTGTCCCAGCGGGTGGGGTGGTAGGTCCACGTGACCTCGAGGCCGCTGGTGATGGTGTCGTCGCCCTTGCCGGTGCCGTGGCTGTTCTTCCAGCCCAGGCCCTGGTCGTTGATGTCGGCGGCCTCGGGGTTGGCGCCGACGTGCGAGTCGCTCGCGGCCCCGTGCGTCTTGCCGAAGGTGTGACCACCGGCGATGAGGGCGACGGTCTCCTCGTCGTTCATGGCCATGCGACCGAACGTCTCGCGGATGTCGTGGGCCGACAGCTGCGGGTCGGGGTTGCCGTTAGGGCCCTCGGGGTTGACGTAGATCAGGCCCATCTGCACCGCCGCGAGCGGCTTCTCGAGCTCGCGGTTGCCCGTGTAGCGCTCGTCGCCGAGCCACGTGGTCTCGGGGCCCCAGTACACGTCGTCGTCGGGCTCCCACACGTCGGTGCGGCCGCCGGCGAAGCCGAAGGTGGGGAAACCCATGTCCTCGAGCGCGACGTTGCCGGCGAGGATCATCAGGTCGGCCCACGAGATCGACTGGCCGTACTTCTTCTTGACGGGCCAGAGCAGACGGCGGGCCTTGTCGAGGTTGACGTTGTCGGGCCAGCTGTTCAGCGGGGCGAAGCGCTGCATGCCCGCGCCCGAGCCGCCGCGGCCGTCGGTCACGCGGTAGGTACCGGCGCTGTGCCACGCCATGCGGATCATGAGGGGCCCGTAGTGACCAAAGTCGGCGGGCCACCAGTCCTGCGACGTCGTCATGACCTCTTTGAGGTCGCGCTTGACGGCGTCGAGGTCGAGCGCCTCAAAGGCGGCCTTGTAGTCGAAGCCCTCATCGAGCGGGTCGCGCAGGGCGTTGTTCTTCGCGAGGATCTTGACGTTCAGGCTCTCGGGCCACCACACGCGGTTGGCGGAGCCCTGGGTGGGGTGGGGCAGGGCGCCGGCGGGCTCGCTGTCGGCGGGGGCTTCGCCCACGGGCAGTCGGTTGTCGTCGGGGGCGGCACCATCGTGGAAGACGGGGCACCCGTTCAGAGCGTCGCTCATCGGGATCCTCTCGGTTTTTCGGCTTCGGACTTGGCCCGACAATCGGAGCACACGCCCCAGAACGTCACCTCTGCGGTTTCGATGAGAAAGCCGCTTCCCTCCGGCATGTGCAGGCACGGCGCAGACCCGACGACGCAGTCCACGTCGTCGATGCGGCCGCACCCGGTGCACACCACGTGGTGGTGGTTGTCGCCCACGCGCAGTTCGAAGGTTCCGGCGTGGCCGGCGGGTTCGATACGGCGGGCGAGTCCCGCGTCGGCGAAATCGCCGAGCGCGTTGTACACCGACTGCTTGCTCGTTCCGGGGAGGGAGCCGACGATCCGGTCGAAGACGTCGTCGGCGGTGGCGTGCGGCCGGGCGCGGAGGGCTTCGAGGACGGCGATGCGTGTCGCCGTCACCCGCAGACCCGCCCCGCGGATGAGGGCATCCGCGGGAGCGTCCGGTCGACTGTCGAGCATACGACCAGCGTATCTTTTTTTGAGTGAATCAAAAATGACACGCCGGGAAACAGACGGAACCTCGAACCTGGTTCACCCGAGTGAGCGGATGCCGTCACCCCGCCGTCAGCGTCGGAGTGCCCGCCTCGTACTCGGTGAGATCGCCCGTCTCGCCCACGCGCGCCGCACGACGACCCACGACCAGCATGTAGAAGAGGAAGATCCCGAGGGCCAGAGCGCCGATCGTGATCTTGATCTGCCACGGCCACTCGCGCGGGGTCACGAACCCCTCCACGAGGCCCGACAGGGCCAGGGCGAACACCAGACCCACGGCCACGGTCGCGAGCGACCGACCCGCCGCCGCGAGCGCCTCCGCCCGCGTCCGCCGGCCCGGGGCGACCCACGCCCAGAAGATCTGCAGGCCCGCCGCTCCCGCGACGAAGATCGCCGTGAGCTCGAGCAGACCGTGCGGGAGGATGAACTGGAAGAACAGGTCGCCGCGGTCGAACGAGAACATGATCGCCGCCGACGTCCCCACCCCCACGGCGTTCTGCATGATCACCATGAGCGGCCAGATGCCCGTGACCCCGAACAGCACGCACTGCGCCGCGATCCAGGCGTTGTTCGTCCAGACCGACCCGGCGAAGATCGCGTTCGGGTTCTCGCGGTAGTAGCTCACGAACTGCTCGTCGGCGTAGTTCTGCAGCTGACTCCTATCCCCCAACGCCGCCACGGCCGCGGGGTCGCCCGAGATCCACAGGGCGACGAGCGTCGCCACCACGAGGAAGCCCAGGGTCACGGCGAGCGTGCTCCAGCGCACGCGGTACAACGCCGCCGGAAGCTGCAGCACGAAGAAGCGCGGGAGCTGCCGCAGGACGTTGTCGCGGACGCCCGTGAGACGCAGGCGCGTCCGCGCCAGCAGGATGGAGACGTAGTCGCCCTCGGGCGTGCGTCCGGCCGAGGTCTTGATGTCGGCCAGGTCGGCCGAAGCCGCGCGGTAACGGGTGACGAGTTCGTCGACGTCGGGGCCGCTCAGGCGCTTGCGGCGGCCCAGTTCGTCGAGCCGCGCCCACTCGTCGCGCCGGGCGGCCGTCAGGGCGTCGAGGTCCATGTGGTCAACTGTACGCATGGCTTCGTCGTCGACCCCCGCTCCCGCGGTCGCCCTCGTCCACACGAGCGCCGATGAGACGCTGACCGGAGAGGCCGTCGCCCTCGACGTCCAGCCCGTCGGTTTCTTCTTGCGCGCGGTCGGCGCCGTCATCGACTTCCTCGTCGGGGTCGTCCTCCTCATCGGCGGCGCACTGCTGCTGGTGTCGATGGTCGGGGCGGGCACCCTGCCCGAGTCCGCCGTCCGGATCGGCGTCATCTCGCTGCTGGTGCTCGTGACGGTCGCGATCCCCACCACCGTCGAGACCCTCTCGCGCGGCCGGAGCCTCGGCCGCCTCGCCGTGGGCGCCCGCATCGTCCGTACCGACGGCGGGGCCGCGGGGTTCCGCCAGGCCCTCATCCGCTCGCTCACCGGGGTGCTCGAGGTGTGGTTCACGCTCGGCGCGATCGCGGCGGTCGTCGGCATGTTCACCCCGCGCGCTCAGCGTCTGGGCGATCTGCTCGCCGGGACCGCGAGCGAGCGCACGCGCACGCGCCGGCTTCCTGCTCCGGCCCCGGGCCTGCCCCCGGGCTGGGAGTCCTGGGCGGCGATCGCCGACGTGTCGCGCCTGCCCGATCGACTGGCCGTGCGCGTCGCGCAGTTCGTCCGCGGAGCCGACGCGCTCGAGCCGGCCGCCCGGGTACGCGTGGCCGCCTCGCTCGCCCAGGCCGTGCGTCCCTTCGTCTCGCCGCTGCCCCCGTCCGACCCGGAGGGGCTCGTTCGCGCGGTGTCGGCGGTGCGCCGGGACCGCGAGTACCGCGCGCTGCTGCTCGAGAACGAGCGGGCAGCGACCCTCACCGAGAAAGCCTGAGTCGCCGAAAGCCGTTGCCGCGAGCGGCTATTCCCAGCGACGCGCGCCTGAGGGACGCTCCCTCGCGAGAGCGCTCAGCGGCTCAGGTGCGCAGCGTCTCGTGACGAACGACGACCCAACCCTTGGGCACCGACAGCCGGTCGGCGTGGATCGCGCACAGATCGTGCGCGTGCGGGTCGCCCGAGGGACCGAGGGGGCCGAGGGCCGCCATCTGGTCGCCGTAGTCGTAGGTGAGGGTGCTCATCGCCTCGCGGGCGCATCCCACCTTCGAGCAGAGTCTGTCGCGCATCGCGGGTCAGCCTAGTCAGCCCCTCCGACACCGCGCGGACGCCGCGCCGCGCTTCGCTCGCCGAGCGACCGGCATGGACGGTCCGCCGATCGACCGCTCGTCACGCCTTGCGTCGACGCGGAGCCGCGGATCGCGGCGGATCCGCCCGCAGGTGATCGGCGGCGCGCTGCAGGATCCGCGCCAGGTCGGCGATGTCCGCGTCGGTGAGCGATGAGAAGAGCAGTCGGTGCAACGCATCGATGTGGCCGGGGAAGACGGCGCCGAGCACGTCGCGCCCCGCCGAGGTGAGGGCGACCACCACGCTGCGCTCGTCGTCGGGCGACGGCGCCCGCGTCACCAGACCCCACCCCTCGAGCACCTGCGCCTGGTAGGTCAGACCGCTACGACTGTAGACGACCCGGTCGGCGAGGTCCGTCATGCGCAGGCGCCCGTCGGGACTGTCACCCAGGATCGCCAGCAGCTGGAACTGCACGTAGCTCAGATCACCGGCATCGCGGAGCTGCTTCTCGACCGCGTGACGCAGCAGGCTGCTCACTTCGGTGAAGGCGAAGTACGCCTGGAGCTGCGTGCGGGTGACTTCCGCGGTGTTCCGTGTCATGCCGGAATCCTATCTTGCTTCGAGTTCGTAGCAGTGTTAGCGTTCCGGTATTGCTTCGAATCCGAAGCACACGCGAAAGGACATCCCCCATGAAGGCCATGCGATTCCACGAAGTGGGCGGACCCGACGTCTTGCGACTCGACGACGTCGAGCTGCCGACACCCGGCCCGGGGCAGGTGCGACTTATGGTCGCGGCATCCGCGTTCAACGCCGCCGACAATGGCATGCGCGCCGGCTTCCTCCCGATTCCCGTACAGCTCCCCCATGTCCCCGGCTACGACGTGTCGGGCACCATCGACGCGGTCGGTGCCGGCGTCGAGGGCGTCGAGATGGGTCAGGCGGTGATCGGGTTCCTCCCCATGCAGACCGACGGCGGCGCCGCGGAGTACGTCCTGGCCCCCGCCGATGCGGTCACGGCGGCTCCCCGCGCCGTCGATCTCGTCGATGCGGCAGCCCTTCCTTCCGTCGCGCTGACCGCGTGGCAGGCGCTGTTCGACGACGGCGGGCTCCGCGTCGGCCAGCGGGTGCTGATCGTGGGCGCGGGAGGAGCCGTCGGCATCCACGCCGTGCGCCTCGCCCACCGCGCGGGGGCGCACGTCATCGCCACGGCGAGCCCGCGCAGCCTCGACGCCGTCGGTGCGGCGGGGGCCGACCAGATCGTCGACCGCACGCGGGCCTCGCTGCTCGACGTCGTCGACGAACCCGTCGACGTGCTGCTGAACCTCGCCCCTCTCGATCCCGACGACTTCGCCGCTCTGGTCGGCCTGGTGCGCGACGGCGGGGTCGTCGTCAGCACCACGGCGTTCATGACGACCCCCGGCGACGAACGCCGCGGCGTCGACGCCAAGACCGTCTTCGTCCGGGCCGACACCCCGCGGCTCGCCGCGATCGTCGCTCTCGTCGACGCGGGCGAGCTCATCGTCGCGGTGGACCGGCGCATCGACCTCGTCGACCTGCCCGCCCTGCACGCCGAGGCCATGGCGGGGCGCATCGCCGGCAAGGTCGTCGTCGTCCCGTGAGTCGATCGCGGCCCGCCTCTTCGCCCGACGCGCCGACGCCGACCCGCGGGCCGTCCGGCGTCCGCCGGATGACTTCGGGTCGGCGGGCGAACGTAGGATGAACGCATGATGCGTCGTCGGTCCCGCGAAGCGCGACCCGTGGCCCGCCCCTCGCGGCACGGTCGTCACGGCCGTGAGAATCGCAGCCCGGTCGTACGCCCGCCGTTGCCTCCGATCGACACCCGCGTCGAGAGATTCGACATCGCGGTCGGCGCCGCCGCCGAGTTCCTCCGCTCGGCCTGGACCGACCTGCGCGAGGTCTCGTTCGAGATCGGGATCATGCCTCCCGCCGCGGCCGACGGCATCCCGCGCTGGACCGTCCTGCGCGAAGAGAAGCGCATCATCCTCTACCGCGTGCCGATCGAACGCCTGGGTCACCCCCATCACGACGATGACCTGCACCGGCGGATGATGATCGAGGGCGCGGTCTTCCGGGCGGCCGCCGAGTACCTCGACCGCGACCCGTGGGACCTCGGCCCCGAACGCTTCCGCTTCTTCTGACCCGCACCGGGCGGCGCGACGCTACGGCAGGATCGTGAGCGCCGAGGCCGCGGCATCCGCCGGCCACAGGGGGTACGACGCCAGCGCACCGGCGCCCGCGTACGTGACGGCCGCGCGCACGGGCGCCCCCGTCTCGAGACGATAGACGCCCGCCGCGACCGGCACGGCGACGCTCGCGCCGGCGGCGACCGCCGTGGTCACCGCGGCGCCCCCGTCCGCGGGGGTGAGGGTGACGGTCGTGTCGGTGTCGCCGCCGGCGATCACCAGGTTCGCGCCCACGCCCGAGGCGACCGCGATCGCGCTGGGCGTCGAGACGGCGGGCGCGGGGACGTACCAGGCGAAATCGGAGCCCTCACCGAAACCGGTGGTCGACCACGTCGACCCGACGATCGGCGCGGTGGCCGACACGTCGACCGTGTACGCGCCGGCAGCGGCACCCGACAGGTTCACCGAGGTGGGCAGCCCCGCCGTGAGGGGGATGTCGGTGGGGGCGGGAGCGCTGACCGAGGGGTCGTTCGGCACGAGCGTCACGGTCGCCGAGGCGTCGGATCCGGGAGACAGCAGGCGCAGCACCGTGCCCGCCTGGCTGGCGTCCGCGGCGGGGACCTGGACGCCAGGCATGACCAGTCGCGTGTCGGCCTGCGCGAGAGGCGCGACCTGATCCACCCCGCCCGGCAGCAGCAGACGCGTCAGCTGCGCCTGCAGCGACGCGTGCACCGGGGCACCCGACGACACCACGCGCACGACCGGGCTCTCTTCTCCGAGCAGCAGACCGGCGAGGGGCACGACACGGCGACCGCCCGCGGGGACCACGAGGTTCTGACCGCTGGGCGGATCCGACACCCCCTTGGCGCCGTAGACCGACAGCTGGACGGTCGCGGGGACGGCTCCGGGATTGGCGAGGACGACCAGATCGTTGGCGCCCGTCGTGGTCGCGCCCCCGACGAGCCACGATTCCGCCAGGGGCGGGCGGCAGGCGGATGCCGCGAAACCGACGAGGTCGCTCGCGGCGGCCGTGGCGGACCCGGCGGCGGCGAGCGGGGACGGGGCGCCGTCACGGGGGGCCGCGCGCAGGGCCTCGGCGTCGCCCGAGGCGTCGGAGGTCGCCCCCGTCAGCGCGGTCGGGGAGGCGTCAGAGTCGGCGGGACCGCTGACCACCTGCTGGCCGGCCGCCGAGCTCAGCGAGCTCGCGGAGTCGGCGCTTCGCCCGAGGGCC
Organism: Microbacterium testaceum StLB037; assembly: GCF_900104345.1. Lineage (GTDB taxonomy): Bacteria > Actinomycetota > Actinomycetes > Actinomycetales > Microbacteriaceae > Microbacterium > Microbacterium testaceum_A. Next base: position 189,494 of record NZ_FNJN01000001.1, on the reverse strand, counting down.
AGCAGCGGACCGTCGCACGCCAGGAGCGTGTCGCCGGGGGCCGGCGTGGCCTGCACGCGCACGGGGGTCGCGGAGTACTGCGGCCAGGGCGCGGCGATGCCGACGACCGTGCCGATGACGGCGGCCGTCGCCACCGCGGCTCCCGCGAAGACGCGGGCGCTCGTGGCGGCGACACGGACGAGACGACGCTCGCTCATCGGGATCCTCCCGGGTTCGGGCCGACGATGCGCGGCGTCCGGCGGGCGACCCGACGCGAGGCCGCGGTGGGTACCGCGAGCAGGAGCGCGACGAGCACGACACCGAGCGAACCGACGGCGACGAGTCGCTGGAGGCCCAGACGGTGGTCGTCGAGCGCGGGACGCGGCGTGATCGCCGTGTTCACCCGCCACAGGTCGCCGCGTGTGGTCGCCCCCACGGGGTCGAGCAGGTCGCGCTGGTCGAGCGAGGTGGCCGCTCCGAGTCGCGTGCCCCGGATCACGTCGTCCTCGCCGGCGGGGGCCGACTCGAGCAGCACGAACGAGATCCCGCGCGCGGCGAGCCGCGACACGACGTCGTCGGCGGAGGGGGTGACCAGGTCGGCCGCGAGGGCCGCGAGCTCGACGTCCTGATCGTCGGCCGTCGTGCGCGTTGCTTCGACGGTGCTCTGCCCCGAGAGGGTGGCGCTCCCGCCCCACACCACCTGTACGCGCAGCCCGTCGGAGCGCGGGTCGAGGACGATCGTGCCGATGTCGAGCGAACCGCGGCCCTCGGCGGCGACGAACGCCGGGAGGGTCGAGACGGGACCGTTCGTGAGGACGGAGCGGTCGGTGCCGGGGCCGGCGGTCTGCGCGGTCAGGGCTGGGGCGACCGAGACGGCGAGAGCGGCGAGGGCGAGGAGCGCGCCGACGGGTCGGAGCACGCGAACGCGCGCGGGGATGCCAGCGTCCAGGGCCACTACGGCCCCGCCGACGAGCCCGATCCACGCGAGGCTGAGACCCGCTCCCGGCCAGATCGGCACGGGCTCCGAGTGGTCGAACGACACGGCGATCCCCACCGCGGCGAAGGCGGTGGCCAGGCCCGCGACGGCGATGACGATGAGGGCGGATGCCGTTATCCACCGCGGCGTGAGCACGGCGAGAACGGCCAGGACCGCGAGAGGGGCCACGAGCAGGCCCACCCACCAGACCGGTCCCCCGGTCAGGCTGGCCCACCCGCCCGGGTCGGACGTGGGGAACCCGGCCGCCAACAGCGCGCGGCCGAGCGGCGTGGCCGAGGCCTCGGCTCCCGCGTAGACGATGCCGGGGTCGGCGAGCAGGCCCCAGGGGTTGCCGGCGCGCACCTGGGTCCACACGAGGGGGGCGAAGACGACCGCCGAGGGGATCAGGAGCCACACGACGCGGGCGACACCGCGGCCGGCCACGAGCGCGACGACGACGAGCGCCGCCGACCACAGGACCACGACCGCCGGCGCGAGCGAGGGCGCGCACGCGAGGACGGCGACGAGCAGGAGGGATGCCGCTCCCGCGGGAGCCCACGAGCGATGCGCCACGCACGCGGCGTAGAAGAGCCATGGCAGGAGCAGGTGGACGAGCACACCGGCCGGGCGCCCCTCGGTGAGGGACGCGAGGAAGGTGGGGGCGAGCGCCCAGGCGCCACCGGCGACGATGCGCAGCATCGACGACTCGGTCACGCGGCTCGCGGCGAACCACCCGCCCAGCACCGCGAGCGGAAGAGCGAGCACCCACAGCACGACGAACGCGCGCGAGGGGTCACCGGGCGACAGTGTGCCGATCAGGGCGACGAGAGCCGAGAACGGGTCGGCCGGGCCGATGGCATCCAGGCCGAGGGGGCGCGCTCCCCACGCGGCGTCCTGCCACAGCTGGGCGACGTTCTGGCGCAGCGGGGCGAGCGCTCCCCCGCCGAGCACGGGCCACGCCAGCAACGGGGCGAAGAGGGCCGCCGAGACCGCGAGGGCGCCGAGCACAGCCCATGCTCCCCCGCCGACGAAGAAGCGCAGTTCCGAGCGCACGGGGGCGTCGGGGTCGGCGACGTCGCTCTCCCAGCGCAGCCGCATCTCCGAGCGGGAGACCCGGAGCGGCGCGAGTCGTGACCATCCGACCACCCGCGAGGAGCGGATGCGACGACGGGCCCGGGCGATGGCCGCCGGTCGGGCCATGACGAGCAGCGTCGCCCCCCACTCGGGGAGGACGCGGTACGGGACCTTCGAGACCAGGTGCAGGATCGTGCGCCACAGGGCGAGCGGCAGCAACGACAGCCAGTGCAGCGCCACCGCCGGAGCGGGCGCGTAGACCAGACGGCGGTGGAGTTGCGCGGTCCGTGTCGCGAAGGCGCGGCGCCGCGCGCGGCGGCGACCGCGGGCCATCGCCGCGACCCCGTCGCCGGCGACGGCGACACGGGCGGCGGGCACGAGCGAGACGAGGTGGCCCGCGAGACGCGCGCGCACGCCCAGATCGAGCCCCTCGTCGGCGCCGCCCAGCGCGGGGTCGAGACCGCCGAGGGCTGTCCAGGCGTCGCGGCGGACGAGCAGGCCGCGGACGTCGGCGCCGAGCACGTCGGCATCGCCGTCGCGCTGTCCCTGGTCGAGTTCGCCGGCCGCGAGCTCGACGGCGCCGCCGTAGCGGTTCATGCTCACGCCCAGCGAGAGGATCGCGTCGCGGTCGTCCCACGCGACGAGCTTGGGGGCCGCGACGACCAGCGGGGGCGAGAGTTCGAGGGCGCCGGCCAGGCGCACCAGGGCGTCGGGGTCGGGCGCGGTGTCCTGCGCGAGCAGCCAGACCGCATCGCCGGTGAGGCGTGGGGTGGCCAGGGCCGTGGCGGCGGCGAACGAGGTGCCGGCCGGGGCCGTGATGACTCCCTCCGCACCGGAGGAGGCGGCGAGACGCGTCAGCGCGGGGTCGGAGCCGCACAGCACGATCGTGAGGGCGTCGACCGGGCGGGTCTGGGCGGCGAGGGCCGAGAGGGTGCGCTCCAGATGGTTCGCTGCAGGAGTGCGTCCTTCGGGACGCACGACGAGGATGGCGTGAACACGGGCGGGCATGACGCGGATCAGCCTAAGCGCGTGCTCCTCCGATCACGGACGCCGCGCCGTCGGCGCGAGGATCGCTCGAGCGGACGGATGACGCGGATCAGGCGCGACGCTTGAGCTTGCGGCGCTCGCGCTCGCTGAGGCCGCCCCAGATGCCGAAGCGCTCGTCGTTCTGCAGCGCGTACTCGAGGCACTCCGACTTGACGTCGCACGACGTGCAGATGCGCTTGGCATCTCGCGTCGAGCCGCCCTTCTCGGGGAAGAACGCCTCGGGGTCGGTCTGCGAGCAGAGCGCATCGGTCTGCCAGGCGAGTGTGTTCTCTTCGGTGGAGTCGATGTCGCGGCGGACGCCGGGTACACCGAGATCGACCGGATCGACGAACCAATTCTCCGGGACACCGGACCGGTACTGCGACGTCGCCATATCGTCCTCCGCCTCGTTCAAGCCCCCATGACGCGGTTCCGCGCAGTCATAATTACACCCGTGTCATTCCGCTGAGTCAAGTCGCGGATCGTAAACCCTCAAGGGCGAGGTGAACCTTTAGCCGCGTCCCCGGCGTGTCGCGGCTCTCACGCACCGGGCATGGCGACGAAGACCTCGCCGCCACCGTCCGCGGCGAGAGGGGACTCGTCGGGCGTGACGAGGGCGGCCTGACCCGGGAGCACGGTGATGCTCCGCCCCGAGGCGCCCGTGAGCACGGTCTCGCCCGTCACGCCGAGGGCGATCGCGACACCGCGGAGCTCCAGGCTGCCCGCGGCGCCCACCTCGAAGCGACCGAGCGCGAAGTCGGCGATCCCGGGCGCGAAGACCTCGGCGTTCTCCCCCGTCGCGACCGGGCGCAGGAACGGGGGCTCGGCCGGCCGGAAGTCGACCAGGGCGAGCAGTTCGAACACGTCGATGTGCTTGGGTGTCAGGCCCCCGCGCAGCACGTTGTCGCTCGCCGCCATGATCTCGACGCCGAGACCGGCGACGTAGGCGTGCAGGACGCCGGCGGGGACGAAGATCGCCTCCCCGCGGCGCAGCTCGACGAGGTTCATCAGCAGGGCCACCACGATGCCCGGGTCGGCGGGGTACGCCGCGTGCAGCGACCGCGTCAGGGCCAGCTCGGCGCCGAACTCCGGCGCCTCGGCCGAGGCCGCGGCATCCACGATCTCTTCGATCTCGGCGCGCTCGGCCCCGCCGAGCAGCCAACCGATCGCGGAGCGCAGCGGGTCATCGCCGACCAGGTGGGTCCGCAGGGTCTCGACGGCGGGAGCGTCACCCAGGGCCGAGACGAGGGCACGCGTGCGCTCCAGGTCGCGGAGCCCCGCGAGGGCGGTGAAGGTGTCGCTCAGCGCGACGATCACCTCGGGCTTGTGGTTGTCGTCCTTGTAATTGCGCTCCCCCGCATCGCGGGGAACCCCGGCACGCTCCTCACGGGCGAAGCCCTCGACCGCCTGCTCCTTCGAGGGGTGCACCTGGATCGAGAGGGGAGCTCCCGCGGCGAGGAGCTTCAACAGGTACGGCAGCTTCGCGGGAACACCCTGCTCGGCCGCGACGGCCGGCAGCCACGCGTCGAGCGTGCGGGCGGAGCCGTCGTGCACCTCGGCCGGCGATCCCGGGTGGTCGCCGAACCACACCTCGGCTTCGGGGGCCCCGGTGGGCTCGCGCCCCTCCAGGTCGGCGATGAGGGTCGGGCTCCCCCAGGCGTAGTCGCGGGGGGTGTTCGAGATGGCGATCAGCACGGCGTCAGCATAATGTGCGCACCCGACGGCGACGGATGCCGACCGCTACCCTGAACAGACCATGGCGATGCACACGAATCACCCGGTGTCGGCGCTGCCGACGGCACCGGCGCGCGAGACGACCGGGCACCTGCTGCTCCGGGCCTGGTGCGTCCTCCTGCTCGTGCTCGCCCTGGGCGGTGTCGGCCTCGTGCACGCCCTCGGACCGGCCGCGACCGCCGTGGTCGTGGCGGCCACCGCCGTCGTGTCGGCGGTCGTGTGGCTCGTGGTCCGCCCACCCCTCGCGGTCCGGCGACTGCCGTGGATCGCCGCCGGCTACCTCGCCTGGGCGACCGCATCGCTCGCATGGAGCGCGTGGCCCGCGGCATCCGTCCTGACTCTCCTTCTGCTGTGGATCACGACCTTCCAGGGACTGTTCGTCGGCGCCGTCCTCACCTGGAGGGATGTCGTGCGGGCGATTGCGTCCGCCGCGAAGTGGGTGGTCGGGCTCTCGCTCCTCTTCGAGATCGCGGTCGCTCTGATCGTCCGGGGACCGCTGCTCCCGGGATTCGCCGCGCCGACCGCAGGCGCGGATCCGGTCGCCCCCTGGTCCGACGGCGCCCTCCTCACGGGCGGCCGGATCCAGGGGATCTACGGCGACGCCGACCTGTTGGCGGCCGTCATGCTCGTCGCCATCATCGTCTTCGGCGTGCGGTTGGCGGCGGGGGCGCCTCGGCGGGCCCTGCTCATCGTGTGGATCGCGGTGGCCGGATTCCTCTTCGTCCGCGCCGCGTCGATCACCGCCGTCATCGCCGCGGCCTTCGTCGCGCTCGTGCTGGGGACCGTCCTGGTCATGCGGACGGCCAAGCGCCCCGGCGAGCGCACGCGGTGGTACCTGCTCTACGCCGCGATCGGGCTCGGTGGCGCGGCGGCGCTGTGGTTCGGGCGCGACACGATCTTCGAGATGCTGGGCCGCGGCGCCGACCTCACGGGTCGCGAGGGCATCTGGGCCGACGTGCTCACCCGGGCCGACCAGCATCCGTTCATCGGCTGGGGGTTCTCGACGCCGTGGATCACCACGGAGCCGCTCATCGACGGCTGGATCGTCGACCAGGGGCAGACCGTCGCCCAGGCGCACGGCATGTGGCTCGACGCGTACCTGCAGCTCGGCGGGGTGGGCGTGGCACTGCTGGCGCTCGTGTACCTCGCCTACCTGTGGAGGTCGTGGTTCTTCGCCGTCGATCGTCCCCGGTGGGACCTGCGTGCCGACCGCCCGCACTCTCCCCTCACGCTCCTGCCGACCCTCGTCGGCGCCCTCCTCGTCGCGCAGGGACTGACCGACTCGGGCCCCCTGCTGCTGTGGGGCTGGATGTTCGTGGTCCTGTTCGGCGCGAAGATCAAGCAGACCCCGCTCGTGGGGGTCGGCCCGAGCGAACAGAGCATCTCGATCGAACGCGGCGAACTGCAGCGCCCCGCGCTCTGACCGGCGAGCGTCGGACGCTCAGGGTGGCGCGGAGAGCGCCCGGTAGACTTCCCGCTGGCCGTCCGCGGCCGCGGCTCCTCGACCGAAAGATCTCTTCGTGACGTACACCCTGCAGAACGCCGTGCTGCCGCTCGACCGCGACCCCGACCTCCTCCCGTTGTACGTCGACCCCGAGACGTGGTCGACCATCGACGAGGAACCGGTGCGGGTCACCAACGTCGCCCAGCTCAGCAACATCCTCGATCGCCACCGCGCCCGCATCGTCGCGGGTCGACGCGTGTCGTTCGGCACGTACTTCAACGCCTTCCCCGCCTCGTACTGGCAGCACTGGACGGCCGTGCGCCAGGTCCGCCTCACGGTGCACACCTCGGGCGACGCCACGGTGCTCGTGTACCGCTCGAACGGCGGCGGCACCAAGCAGCGCATCGAGACCCGTGAGGTGCACGGCGATGCCGTCGCCACCTCGTTCGACCTCGTCCTCGATCAGTACAGCGACGGCGGCTGGATCTGGTTCGACGTCGCCGCCGACCGCGCGGACGCCATGTTCGAGGGCGCCGAATGGACCACCGAGCAAGAGCCGGTCCGCGGCGGCAAGGCGAGCATCGGCGTCACGACCTACAACAAACCCGACTACTGCGTCGAGACGCTGAAGGCCCTCGCCGACGCGCCCGACGTCCTCGACGTCGTCGACCGGGTGTTCATCATCGACCAGGGCACCGACCTGGTCGAGGCGCAGGACGCCTACCCGGAGGTGGCCGAGCGTCTCGGCGACACTCTCCAGGTGCTGCGTCAGCCCAACCTCGGCGGCTCCGGCGGCTTCGCCCGCGCCATGGTCGAGACCCTCGCCCGCGAGGGCAGCGACTTCGTGCAGCTGCTCGACGACGACGTGCGCATCGAGCCGGAGTCGATCCGCCGCTCCGTGGTGTTCGGACGGTACGCCTCGGTGCCCACGATCGTCGGCGCCCACATGTTCGACCTGCTCGACCGGCCCAAGCTGCACGCGTGGGCCGAGGTCGTCGACGACGCCCCCTTCATGTGGCGCGCGCTGTACCAGGAGCGCCTCCCCCACGACTTCAGCGTCGCCAACCTGCGCCAGAGCCCCCTGCTGCACATGCGGCTCGACGCCGACTACAACGGCTGGTGGATGTGCCTCATCCCCACCAGCATCCTGCGCGAGATCGGCCTGTCGCTCCCCGCCTTCATCAAGTGGGACGACGCGGAGTTCTGCGTCCGGGCTCGGGATGCCGGCTACCCCACGGTCTCCATGCCCGGTGTCGCGCTCTGGCACGTGTCGTGGCTGGGCAAGGACGACTCGATCGACTGGCAGGCGTACTTCCACGCGCGCAACCGCATCGTCGCCGCCCTCCTGCACTCGCGATCGTCGCTGGGCGGGACGCTGATCCGCCACAGCCGTCGCGTCGACCTCAAGCACCTCATGATGATGCAGTACTACCCCGTCGAGCTGCGTCACCGCGCCCTGCGCGACGTCCTGTCGGGTCCCGATCACATGCGCGCGAACCTCGCCACCGCCATGCCCGAGGCCCGGCTGGTGGCGAAGAAGCACGCCGAGACCGTCGTGCACAAGGACTCCGGCGTCCCGCTGCGCTCGCGTCGCGGCCGCCAGGTCTTCAAGCTGCTCAAGAAGCACGAGTTCGACAGCCCGACCGGCCTGTCGCTGCGCACCTTCACGGCGCGGACGCTGGTGTCGCACTGGTTCCACACCCCCAAGCCCGAGAACGTCGCGCAGCCCGAGGTCGAGTTCGGCAAGGGCGACGCGCACTGGTGGCGCGTGCCGCGCTTCGACAGCGCTCTCGTGAGCGCCGCCGACGGGTCGGGCAAGAACATCTACACGCGCGATCGCGCGATGTTCCGCCGCATGCTCATCGACAGCTGGAAGCTGCACCGCCGCCTCCAGCGCGAATGGCCCCGCCTGTCCCGTCAGTACCGCCGCGCCCTGCCCGACCTCGTCTCCGAGGCCAACTGGCGCGCGACCTTCGAGGAGCGTCCGTGACCACGGCCCCGTTCGACCCGAAGACCGCGACGATCGTCGTGGTCACCTACAACCGCACGCACCTGCTGACGCGGTTGCTTGAGAGCATCGAGCGCATGGACCCGGCGCCCGGTCGCCTCGTCGTGATCGACAACGCCTCGACCGACGACACGACCGCGGTGGTCGAGTCGTTCCGCGACCGCCTGCCCACCGAACTGGTCTACCGCCGCCTCGACACGAACACCGGTGGTTCCGGAGGCTTCAGCGAGGGCATGCGCGTCGCCTACGAACTCGGGTCCGAGTGGATCTGGCTCATGGACGACGACGTCGAGGTGGTCACCGACGGGCTCGCCCGCATGGGCCACTGGACCCCCCGCTTCCGCAGCATCCAGGGCCGCCGGTACGACTACGACGGCAGCGAGTTCTACTGGCAGTACCGGGTGGCCGAGTCGATGGCGATCCCCATCCCCTTCGCTCCGGCGGAGTTCGACGACTCCGGCTTCAAGCCGATGAACTCGGGCTGCTTCGAGGGCATGTTCATCCACCGCGACATCGTGGCCAAGATCGGCCTCCCCGATCCGCGCTTCTTCATCTACTGGGACGACCAGCTCTACGGGTGGTTGGCCTCGCGTCAGACGCCGTCGGTCATCGTGAACGAGTTCGTGCTGCGTCGCACGCGCGAGATCAAGCAGTGGGACATGGGCATCCGGCACATGAACGCCTCGAGCGACGCGTACCGGTACTACATCATGCGCAACCGCGCCTACCTGCAGAAGTACTACCGCGCGCTCGGCGTCTACCGCGCGCTGCCCTTCACCCTCGGGACGACGCTCACCTTCGTCAAGGAACTCATCCGCCTCGTCGTCGTCGAGCGCAAGATCACCGGCACGAGCCACCTCTTCCGCGGACTCCGTGACGGCCGGCGCATCCTGCACGACGCGTCGTGGAAGCCCATGCCGCCGCTGGAGCAGTCGCAGCCGGTCAGCTGAACCGATCGCGCGGCTCGACGCGGGGCACGCTCTTGCGCGCCCCGCTCAGCCGATCGTGCCCGGGAGCTGCTCGGCCAGCGACGGGCTCAACGTGCGTGCGTAGAGGCGGCTCAGGTGATTGTCGTCGCGGTAGACCGCGACGTTCCCGATCACACCGACGCAGAGGTCGTCGGGGCAGATCCACGGCGTGAGGTCGAGAAGGTGAAGACCGGCGCGGTCGAGATCGTCGGCGGGGTTCCGGTCGGCGAGCGACGCCGACCGCGGAACCGCGCAGTCGAGCGGGTCTTCCGATGCGACGACGCAGTCGTACATGTTGAACGCGAAGCGCGGGTTGTCGCGCACCCCCAGCACCTGCACCCCTGCGCCGTCCATCCGGTCCAGGAAGCGTTCGATGCCCGGACGCAAACGCTCGTCGTCCTCGCCGGCGTCAGATCGGGTCACCACGGTCAACGCCGCATCGGGCCGCACCCGTTCGACGAGCTCGATCGCCGCCTCGCGCCACCCGTCGCACCGCTCGTCCATTCCCGGCTCGTCGAGCCCCATCGAGCATCCACCCTTGATGAGGAAGACCACGCCCCATCCGTTCGCCTCGGCCACCGGAAGCAGGGCGCTCGTGATCTGTTGAGCGTGCGAGTCCCCGATCACGGCGACCGTGTGACGAGCCCGAGGTGTGCCGGTGGTCTCGGAGCAGGTCCCCCGCAACTCCTCGATGTCATTCGCCCACTCCGCCGAGCACTCGCGGTCCAGATGGACCCACTCGTCGTCGATGAGGGACGGCAGTGGAAGCAGCGGGGCATCGGCGGGAGTCCTGGCCAGCGAAGGATCGCGGAGGACTGCCGCCCCGGGATTGGCCTGCAGCGCCCTCGCCTCGATCGCTCGCTCCTGCACCCACGTCGCGGTCTGCCAGGTGCCGACCGGAACGGCGACGATCGCGACAGCGACCGCGAGAACCGCGACCGGCACCAGTGGGGAGCTGTTGCCGCGTCGCCACGCGCGGACGGGACGGTCGACGGCCCACGTCAGAACGCGAGCGAGCAGCAGCGAGAGCGCGATAATCCCCGCCCCACCGACCAGGCCCACCTCGGTGCGGCCGTTGACGATCAGAAAGGTGACCAGGATCGGCCAGTGGACCAGATACAGCGCGTACGCGTCGCGACCGATCGCCTGCAGCGGACGCGAAGAAAGCAGCGCGGCGAGCGAGAACCGGCCGGTCTCGCCCGAGCCCGACACCACGATCGCCGCCGCGCACAGCACGGGCCACAGGGCGAGGAACCCGGGGAACCCGCCCTGGACGTCGAGCACGGCGCCGAGGACGAGCAGGCCGACCAGCCCGGCCCACCCCACGAGCGTGCGCGCCACCTTCCCGAGACGCACGTGGGGCAGGGCGACGACCACCAGCGACCCCGCGGCGAACTCCCACAGCCGCGCCCCCGTGTCGAAGTACGCCAGCTGCTGAGCCGAGGCGGTGCGGACGACGGAGTAGACGAACGAGATCGCAAACACCGCGCCGAAGACCACACCGACCACGCGGTCGGGGGACCATCCGCGACGCCGGACCACGATCTGGCAGCCCCAGAGCAGGAGCACCCACAGCACGAAGGCCTGCCCCTGCACCGACATCGACCAGAAATGCTGGAGCGGGCTCGGGACGTCGGTGCGGGCGTAGTAGTCCACTGACTCGGATGCCAGCAGCCAGTTCTGCACGTACCCGAGCGATGCCCACGCCTGCTCGGCGACCGAACGCCGCATCGCCTCGGGATATACCGCCCACACCACGGCCAGGATGCCGACCAGGGTCACGGCTGCCGCCGGGAGCAGGCGGCGGAACACACCGAGCAGGTGTCGGATCGGGCGGACCGGAGCCGGGCCCGCCATCCGACGGACGAATCCGCGGGTGAGGAAGAACGCCGACAGCATCAAGAAGACGTCGACGCCGCCCGAGACCCGCCCGAACCAGACGTGGTACGACACCACCAGGAGGATCGCGACGGCGCGCAGCCCGTCGATGTCGCGACGGTACGCCCAACGCCCCTCCGCCGGCCGCTCGAGGGGCACGGGGCGGGTGGGCGACCCGAGGGTCAGATGCACGACGACGTCACGCGAGCTGGTTGTTCCACATCGAGAGGGCGGAACCGATCGCCATGTGCATGTCGAGGTACTGGTATGTGCCGAGACGACCGCCGAAGTGCACGTCCCGTTCCCCCTTGGTCAGCTCGCGATAAGCGAGCAGGCCGGCGCGGTCGTCGGCGGTGTTGACCGGGTAGTACGGCTCGTCCGCGCGCGTCGCGAAGCGCGAGTACTCGCGCACGACGACCGTCTTGTCGGTCGGATAGCGGTCGGCACGCTCGGGGTGGAAGTGCTTGAACTCGTGGATGCGGGTGTACGGCACGTCGGCGTCGGCGTAGTTCATCACGCTGGTGCCCTGGAAGTCGCCGATCGGCAGGACCTCCTGCTCGAAGTCGAGCGTGCGCCACGACAGCTCGCCCTCGGCGTAGTCGAAGTAGCGGTCCACCGGTCCGGTGTAGACCACGGGCACCTGTCCGACGGTCGCCTTCTTGTTCAACGGCTGCGACTCGTCGAAGTAGTCGGTCGAGAGCTTCACGTCGATGTTCGGGTGATCCGCCATGCGCTCCAACCAGGCGGTGTAGCCGTCGACGGGGAGGCCCTCCCACGTGTCGTTGAAGTAGCGGTTGTCGTAGGTGTAGCGGACGGGCAGACGCGAGATCACCTCGGCGGGCAGATCCTTCGGGTCGGTCTGCCACTGCTTCGCGGTGTAATCGCGGATGAACGCCTCGTACAGGGGGCGACCGATCAGGGCGATCCCGCGCTCTTCGAGGTTGGCGGCATCCTTCGCCTCGAACTCCCCCGCGAGCTCGTGCACGAGCGCACGCGCCTGGTCGGGGGTGTAGGCGGCCTGGAAGAACTGGTTGATGGTGCCGAGGTTGATCGGCAGGGGGAAGACGACGTTCTTGTGCGTCGTGTACACGCGGTGCACATAGTCGGTGAACTGGGTGAAACGGTTGACGTACTCCCACACCGTCGGGTTGGAGGTGTGGAAGAGGTGGGCACCGTACTGGTGCACCTCGATGCCCGTTTCGGGCTCGTTCGCCGAGTAGGCGTTTCCGCCGATGTGATGACGCCGGTCGATGACGGTCACCTTGCGACCCGCGGCGGCCGCGCGCTCGGCGATGGTGAGGCCGAAGAAGCCTGAGCCGACGATGAGGAGGTCCATGGGAAGCAGCGTCTTTCGTGTCGAGAGATGGGGCACGACCCCGCGGGAGACGTCCGGTCGATACTACCCGGGGCGCATCCGAGCCTCGGCGGCCGCGCTCAGGGGCCCCGCAGAGACCGTCCGATACGATGGCATGTCGAAACGGCCGCAGACGGAGACGGAATTGCATGGGTGACTGGATCAGCGCGATTCCGGCGTACCTCGCGGTCGCCGCCGTCCTGATCATCCCCGGCTTCGCCGTGGTCGTGGCGGGATGGGGGTGGCGCAGCCCTCAGCGACTTCTGCTCGCTCCGGCGATCTCGGTCACGATCGCCGCGGCCGCGGCATCCGTCGCCCCCCTCGTGGGTCTGCGTTGGAACGTCATCCCCCTGGCTCTGGTCACTCTCGTGGTCGTCGGCATCGCGCTCGTGCTGCGTCGCTTCGCCGGGGTCGACGCGGCACCCACCCGGCGCCGTACCGGTCTGGTCGCGCTCCTCGCCCTCGCCGCGACAGCCCTCGTCAGCGCTGTCATGTTCGCCCGGGCCTTCGGCGCCCCGGGCAACATCGCGCAGCGCTTCGACAACATCGTCCACCTGAACGCGATCGCGCTCGGCCTTCAGAACGGCAGCGCATCGCCGTTCCAGATCGGCTCCACCTCCGACATCGGCTTCTACCCCAACGCTTGGCACGCTCTCACCACGCTCGGCGCCGAGCTGACGGGGGCGTCCGTCCCTGTCGCGGTGAACGGTTCCAACCTGGCGATCGTGTCGATCCTCTGGCCGGCTTCGGTGATGGCTCTAGCCGGGGCGTTCTTCGCCCAGCGCCGAACGGCGTATGTCGTGTCCGCAGCCTTGTCGACGGGGTTCGGTGCCTTCCCCGCCCTGTTCTTCAACTGGGGCGTCCTGTACCCGAACCTGGTGGGCTACGCGATGCTCCCCGCCGCCCTCGCGGTCATCGTGACGATGCTGCCCGAGCGGGGCGCGCCCGCCCTCGTGCGGTCGGCACTGCTCGTGGCCCTCCTGGCGGGGGGAACCTTCCTCGGCCACCCGAATGCCTTCCTGAGCCTGCTGTTCTTCGCGGCGGCCGCCGTGATCACGACCTTCGCCGTGCGGGCGGTCACCGAACGCACCCGCGGTGCCGTCGTCGGGCTGGTGGTCTCCACCGCCGCCTTCGCCGTCGCGATGGCGGGTACCGTCGCGGTCTTCCGCACGGGAGCCGAGCACTCGGGCTGGGCCCCCTGGCAGCAGCTGTCGCAGTCGCTCGGCGAGGGGCTGTTCGCCGCACCCCGCGGGTTCACACCCACCGTGGTCGCCTCGTTGTTGCTCATCGCGGGCTTCATCGCCGTTGCGCGCCGCCCGCGCCTGCTCCCGGTGCTGGCGCCTTTCGCCGTCGCCGTGGTGCTGTTCGCCGTCGCCTCGGGTCTGCGCATCGACAGTCCCCTGCGTCAGCTGCTCACGAACCCGTGGTACAACGACTCCAACCGACTCGCCGCGCTGCTCCCCCTGGTGGCCATTCCGGTCGCCACGCTCGGAGCCCTGGCGGTCGTCGACCTCCTCCGGGCCGCCGTCCGTGCGCGCCGTGTGCCGGCGTGGGCGCGCATCGGTGCCGTCGTCGTCGGAATCGCCGCCGTGTTCTCCGTCGCGATCGGCCCCAATGTGCGCATCGCCTTGAGTCAGGTGCACGAAGCGTACGCATACACCGACAGCTCGCTCATCCTCTCGTCCGACGAAGAGGCCCTGCTCGAGCGTCTCGACGACGAGACACCCGCAGACGCCCTCATCGCCGGCAGCCCTCGCACCGGAGCCTCGCTCGCTCTGGCCTTCGCCGATCGCCAGGTCACTCAGAAGCACGTCTTCGGAAACCCCTCTCCCGAGTTGCTCTTCCTCAACACACACCTGCGCGACATCGACTCCGATCCGGCCGTGTGCCGCACCGTCGACGAGCTGGGCATCGACTACGTGCTCGACTTCGGCACGCAGGACGTTATCGATCCAGCGGGCGCGGCGGCGTACAGCGGCATCCAAGACCTCACCCCCGGCACGCATCTCGTGCTCGTGGACTCCCAGGGTCCCGAGGCGCGACTGTTCCGCATCGAGGGGTGCTGAGGTGTCGCGCGCCTCGACCGTGGCAGTCGCGTACGACTGCCTGTTCCCCTATTCCACAGGTGGTGGAGAGCGGCAGTACCGCGCTTTCGCCGACGAGCTGGGGCGCGCGGGTCTCGACGTCGACTACCTGACCGCTGTGCAGTGGGTCGGGGCCGCTCCGCGCGAGGACCGTTTCCGGATCGTGCCGGTCACCGGTCGCCTTTCGCTCTACTCTTCCGACGGAGTGCGGCGAATCCCCGCTGCGCTTCGATACGCGGCAGGACTGTTCGGTGCGCTGACGCGTCGCCGCCGTCGCTACGCGGCCGTCATCGTGAGCGGTCTCCCGATCTTCAACGTGTTCGCCGCCCGACTGGCCCTGCTCGGTTCGGGCACGCGCCTCGTCGTGGACTACCTCGAGGTGTGGCATCGACGTCAGTGGATCGAGTATTCGGGTCTCGTCACCGGGACCATCGCCTGGGCCCTTCAGCGCGTCGCCATAGCGATCACACCGCTGGCCACCTGCCACTCGCAGCTCTCGGCCACCCGTCTGAGACGTGAGGGGCTGCGTCGCGCCCCTCTGGTCAGTCCCGGACTGATCGACGGCGCCGTCGAGGTGGGGGTCCCATCGCCGGCCGCCATTCCGCCCTACGTCCTCTATGCCGGCCGACACATCCCCGACAAGCGCGTGGACGTCCTCCCCGCCGCGATCGCCGCGGCCCGCGAGCACATTCCCGACCTGCGCCTCGTGATTCTCGGCACCGGTCCCAGCTCCGAGGCCGTCCGGGCCGAAGTCCACCGCGTGGGCGGGGAGTCGTGGACCGACTTCCCCGGCTTCGTGTCCGACGCCGAGCTGGACCGCCTCATGCACGGCGCCCTCGCCCTCGCGAACCCCTCGCGCCGCGAGGGGTACGGTCTCGTCGTCGTCGAGGCGAACGCGCACGGCACCCCCGTCGTCCTCGTCGCCGACGAGGGCAACGCCGCCACCGAACTCATCGAAGACGGCGTCAACGGCGTCGTCTCGCCCACCACTCGCCCCGCCGACCTCGCCCGGGCCATCCGGGACGTCGCCGACGGAAGTGACGACCTGCGCCGCTCTTCGCGCGCCTGGTACGACACCGCCGTCGGCACCCGAACCATCCGCCGCACCGTGGAAGGCATCCTCTCGGCACTGCCGCTGCCGAGCCCCGCCACGGTGAAGACGAAAGAAGACAGCCCGTGACAACTCCCGCACCGTCCGACCTCGAGTTGACGATCCTCATGCCCTGCCTCAACGAGGTGGAGACGCTGGAGGTCTGCATCCGCAAGGCGCAGGGCTTCCTCGAGCGCAGCGGCATCCAGGGTGAGATCCTCATCTCCGACAACGGGAGCACGGACGGCTCGCAGGCCCTCGCCGAGGGTCTCGGTGCGCGGGTCTCGCACGCCCCGCGCCGTGGCTACGGTGCCGCGCTCATCAACGGCATCGAGACGGCCCGCGGTCGGTACATCATCATGGCGGACGCTGACGACAGCTACGACTTCGAGAACCTCGAGCCGTTCGTCGAGCGCCTGCGCGCGGGCGCCGACCTCGTCATGGGCAACCGGTTCCGCGGCGGCATCGAGCCGGGTGCCATGCCCCCGCTGCACAAGTACCTCGGCAACCCGGTGCTCTCGTTCATCGGCGAGCTGTTCTTCAAGCCGGGCATCCGCGACTTCCACTGCGGCCTGCGCGGCTTCAACCGCGCGCGCATCCGCGAGCTCGACCTGCAGACCACGGGAATGGAGTTCGCCTCCGAGATGGTGGTGCGCGCCTCGCTGGCCCGCTTCCGCATCGAAGAGGTGCCGACGACACTTAAGAAGGACGGGCGCTCGCGTCCGCCGCACCTGCGCAGCTGGCACGACGGGTGGCGCCACCTTCGCTTCCTTCTGCTCTTCGCCCCCCGGTGGCTCTTCGTCTACCCGGGGCTGGTCGCCTTCTTCTTCGGCGCGATCGCGGTGGGGGTGCTCGCTTTCGGCGGCATCCGCGTCGGGGGCGTGGGCTTCGACGTCACGACCATGGTCTACGCGAGCGCCCTGTGCGTGATCGGGTTCCAATCCCTGCTGTTCTTCTGGCTGACCAAGCTCTACGCCACGCAGGAAGGATTCCTGCCCACGAGCGAGAGATACCGACGCATCGTGGCGAAGTGGTCGGCGGAGCGCGGCCTGCTGATCGGTGTGGGTCTGTTCTTCCTCGGCATCATCATCGGCATCGTCCAGGTAGCCCTGTGGGGCAATCTCGACTTCGGTGCGCAGAACGCCGCGCAGGCCGTGCGCATCGCCGTGCCGAGCGCGTTGCTGATCATCCTCGGTTTCCAGACGGCGATGATGAGCTTCTTCTCGGGCGTGCTGACCACGCCCCGGCGCGAGCAGCGCCCCGAAGCCGTCATCGAGAGCTGATGGCCGCGCGCCGCGTCCTCGTCGACCTCCTGGGATTCACCGGCTCGCGCGGGGGCACCGAAACCTACGTCCGCGAGCTGCTCCCCCGTATAGCCGCTCTCCTGCCCGACACGCGCTTCGCCGCGCTCACCGGGCGCGATGGCACCGACCGCGTGTCGGCGTTCTTCCCCGGCCGCGTGCAGACGGTGTCGTGGGTGGGTTCCGACCCGGCGACGTGGGCCCTGGGCGCGGTCGCGGCGACCGATCTGCTCGCTCGGCGGGGGCGCGCCGATCTCGTGTGGGCGCCGGCGAACTTCGGTCCCGTCTTCCGCGGTGTCCCCCGGGTCGTCACGGTGCACGACGCGATCTACGACGAGGTGCCCGGCGGTCTCGCCCAGCGGGCGCAGCGGAGTGCGACCTCTCTCCTCATGCGTCGTTCGGCGCAGACGGCCGACCGAGTCGTGACGGTCTCGCACGCCGCCGCCGACAGCATCGGGCGCTTCCTCGGCGTTCCCGCCTCGCGCATCGCGGTCGTGCACAACGGCAGCTCGGAGCCGGCTCCGGTCGCCGCACCGGGCGGCATCCTGTCGGCTCTGGCACTGCCCGCGGATCGCCCGGTCGTGCTCAGCGTCGGCAACCGCATGCCGCACAAGAACTTCCCGGGGCTGCTCCGCGCCCTCGCGACCATCGCGCCCGCCGAACGCCCGATGACCGTCATCGTCGGCAGCAAGCTGCCCGACCCGCTCGCCGACGACGTCGTCCGACTGGGCCTGGAGCGCGACGTGATCCTGCCCGGCTGGGTCACCGACGACCAGCTCGAGGCGCTCTATCAGCGCGCCGATCTCTACGTCTGCCCGTCTCTCGCCGAGGGCTTCGGCCTGCCGGTGGTCGATGCGCTGCGCCGACGCGTTCCCGTTCTCGCCCACGATGTCCCCGTCCTGCGGGAGGTCGGTGGCGACGCTGCCCGCTACGCCGATGCCCGAGATGCCGACACCTTCGGCGCCGCGATCACGGCGGCGCTGCGGGCCCCCGTCGATGACGTCGCGCGGGCGGACGCGCAGCGGTGGGCGTCGCGGTTCACGTGGGATGCCGCCGCCGAGGCGACCGCGGGAGTGCTCGATCGCGTTCTGGCGGAGCGTGCCCGGTGAAGGTTCTTCTCGCCCGCCTGATCGGCTTCGGTACGGCGCCGATGATCGTCGCCGTCGTGCCGCTGCTCGTGCTGCCCATCGCGGCCCGCATCCAGGGAGCCGAGGGGTGGGCGGCGATCGGCACAGGCCAGGCGCTCGGCAGCCTGCTCGCGATGATCTCGAGCTACGGATGGAACGTCGCCGGCGGTGCGCGCATCGCGATGGCCGAACACGACGACGCCCGCCGCGACGTCTATGCGCACAGCTTCTGGTCGCGTCTGGCCGTCTTCGCGGTCGTGGGCGGGGTGACGGCGTGGATCGCCGCGACTCTCGTCGGCGGGGCCTTCGGCGGGGTCGCCGCGCTCGTGGTGTTGGCGACAGGTCTCACCGGACTCACCATGTCGTGGTATGCCGTGGGCACGGGTCGCGCACGGATGGTCCTGTGGTTCGAGGCGATCCCGATGGCGGTGTTCACCGCGGGTAGCGCGCTCGTGATGCAGCTGACCGGCCAGATCGTGGCGTACCCGCTCCTCATGATCATCGGAACCCTCGTGGGTCTTGCCGCCCTCCACATGCACCTGTTCGGCCGGGTCGTCCCACCGTTCCATCTGCCCGGTATCGGCCGGAGCTTCCGGCAGAACCTCCCCCTCGCGAGCGCAGACGGGTTGGGCGGCAGCTACACGACCGCCCCCGTGCCGATCACCCAGGGACTCGTGGGTACGCAGGCGGCCGCCGAACTCACCTCGGCCGACAAGCTCTATCGCGTCGGCCTGACCGCGATCCTCATCGTCGGCAACACCCTGCAGAAGTGGGTCCTCGAGGCAGCATGGGAACAGGGGCGCACGCGGCGACACCTCGTGGCGCTCGCACTCCACTTCGTCGTCGGCATCGTGGGGCTGTTGGTGTTGGTCCTCCTCGGCCCGTGGCTGACCGCGGCGTTCCTCGGGTCCGCGGTCGCGCCGCCGCCCTCGATGTTCCCGGCGTACGGGGTGACCTACCTCATCATCTCGCTGACCACGCCGCTCATCCGCAACGTCCTCGTGCCTGCGAATCGCAACCGCGTCGTCCTCGCGGCGATCATCTCGTCGGCGTGCGTCGGTCTCCCCGTCATGGCTCTGCTCGGCGCCACCGTCGGTGCGACCGCGGTGGTGTGGGGGCTGGCTGCGTCCGAGGTGGTCGTCCTGACCATCGTCGGCATCGCGGCGACGAAGGAGATCCTCCGCCAGCGCGCACTCGTCGCCGGCGCCTGAGACCCGGACCGCCGGGGCTCAGCTACGCCGTCCCCCGGTGAGGGTCCACGCCGTACGACCGACGAGGTGCACGACGGCGGTCCGAAGACTGATCTCGCCGCGCCGCGCCCCGGCAACCACCGTGCGCAGAGTGCGTCCGCGTCGTCGACGCGCACCGAAGGCGGCCGCGAGCCGGAGTGCCCGTTCGTCGTCGACGCGCGCGGCCACCGTGTCGACCATCGCTTCGGCCCACCCCGCGTTCACCGTGTACAGCGACCGCGCGACGGCGCGCAGACCGCGCGCGTCGGTCTCGGCCCGAACGGCATCGCGCCGACGGCGCAGCGTCTGCCGCCACCCGAGGCGAGCGGCATCCGCCTCGCCGAGCACGTTCGAGGAATGCTGGACATAGTCCTGCACCACCCGATCGACCACACCGAGGCCCCCCGTGACCGCGGCGCAGACGGCGAGCCAGTGGTCGTGCACCTGCGCGGGCCCGTGGTAACGCGGGAACGGCAGCGCCGTCTGCAGCAACGATCCACGGAACACGCAGAGCGCTCCCGAAAATTGGTTCTCGAGGACGAGGGCCGGAGCGGACACCGATCGTCGATGAGTGGATGCCGCCACCACGACCCCGTCGGGATACGTCACCACGCGCGCTTGGCCGCTGACCAGAGCCGCGTGATCGAGGGCCGGGACCAGGACGGCGAGCTTGTCCGGCATCCATTCGTCGTCTTGATCGCTCAGAGCGACCCAGGGGGCATCGGCGGGAACCTGGGCGAGGCCGCGTTCGAAGTTCGCGTAGAAACCGACGCGTTCATCGAAACCGGCGATCTCGAAGCGTTCGTCGTCTCCGACCGCCTGCCGCATCGTGGCCCGAACGTCGTCGGCACCGCCGTCCGCGACGATGACGCACCGGAAGTCCGAGAGCGTCTGCGCCTGAATGGAGCGGAGCTGACGGGTGAAGAGCTCCTCAGGCGGTCGGTACGCTGCGAGCACGACGTAGCCGGGAGCGGGGGCGGATTCGGGTTCAGTCATGGCGAAGAGCGTCGGGAGGACCTGTCCATGCTATCGACCGCTGAGGCGGAGGACGTCCGCGACTAAACTGGGCCTTCCGCCTCCGTCGGCGTCGCGACACTCCGTGCGACTGCGCCCGGCGGCCGGATGTTCTCCCCCACCGGAAGGCCGACCAGTTATGACCGCTGCTCCCCAGGTCGATCTCGTCATCCCCGTCCACGGGGGATGGGAATTCGTGCGGTCGTGCATCCGTGCCGCCCTCGCGCAGAGCGTTCCGGCGCACGTCATCGTGGTGGACGACCTGTCACCCGACGACACGGCGGACCAGATCAGCGCGGAGTTCCCCGACGTCACTCTGCTCCGCAACGAGGTGAATCTCGGATTCGCTCGGACGTGCAACGTCGGGATGGCCGCGGGTGATGGTCGCCTCGTCATGCTCGTGAACAGCGATGTCGTCCTCCAACCTGA
Organism: Microbacterium testaceum StLB037; assembly: GCF_900104345.1. Classification (GTDB taxonomy): domain Bacteria; phylum Actinomycetota; class Actinomycetes; order Actinomycetales; family Microbacteriaceae; genus Microbacterium; species Microbacterium testaceum_A. Next base: position 168,779 of record NZ_FNJN01000001.1, on the reverse strand, counting down.
CGCCGTCGCCGCGGCCCTCGGCGCTCTCCCCGATGACCCGGCATCCCATGTCGGGAGCGCCGCGACCCTGCTTCTCGCCCCCGACGGCACCGTCGACTCCTACGGCATCGTGGCCGATGTGACGGGGGCGGGCTTCGTCCGGTTCCACGGTGCGGAGCTCTCGAAAGCGGATGCCGAGCACCCGCCCGTCCTCGGACCTTACGGCGCCGTGGCGGTATATCGTCGCGCGGCCCTCGACGAGGTCGGTCTGTTCGACACGAACATCTTCATGTACGGCGAGGAACTCGACCTGGCGTTCCGCCTTCGCGCAGCCGGATGGTCGTGCGTCGCGATGCCCGAGCCGTCGGGCGTGCACCTCGGCGGCGCCAGCGCCGGCAGGGAATCCGCGCGTCAGCGCCGTCTGTCCGGGTTTGCGCGTGGCTATCTTCTGCGCAAGTACGGGGTGCTGCGCTCGCGCTGGGGGCTGCGAGCGCTCCTCGTCGAGGCGATCGTCACCGGCGCGCGTCTCGTCCTGCGCCGCGATGCCGTATCGCTCGTCGGCCGATGGGAAGGGTGGCGGAGGGGCGCACTGGCACAGCGCGTCACGCTGCCCCTCGACGCGGTCGATTCCTCGATCGATCTTCGCCTCTCGCTGCGCATGCGCGGCGAGGGGTATTGGGCCGCGCGGGACTGACGTCGCGACACCTCCCGCATTTGCGGCGTGCCGACGGCCGCACCGACGTCCGACCGGACGCGGGGTCGGTTCAGCGGAAACGCACCTCGGCCGGCACCGACCCGAGAGAGTCGGAACGACCGTGCACGGTGAACTCGGCCCCCTGCGTCAACGCGTGGGAGGTTGACTCGCTGATGCCGTGGAGGTTGGCGTTGACCCAGTAGCTGCCCGGGTTGAAGTGCGCACTGTCGACATCGATCTCGACCGTCACCGTCTCTCCCTCGCGGAGCGGTGGCACGGTCGCGCCCAGCATGCTCGTGTTCGAGGCGAGGGCCAAGACCCCCGAGGCGGTGTCGATGCTGAAGCCGAGGGCCCACTCGTCGAGTCGCCGCAGGCCGCGAACGGTCACGGCGACGCGGAACGACTCACCCGTCTGAAGGTCACCGACTCGTTCGCCGTCGGCTCCCCGCACCTCGACGGAGACGATCTCGGCGGCGCGAAGAACCTGGTCGGGCCGCGCAGCGACTTTGCCCGATCCTTCCTCGAGCAACTCCCGGAACCGTTCGACAGCCGCGTCCGCCAGCCCATCGAAAGCTACGCGGCCCTTATCCATGAGGATGACCCGGTCGCAGAGCTCTTCGATCTGGTCGAGCGCGTGCGACACGATGATGATCGTCCGCCCCTGACTCTGGAACTCTTTGATCTTGTCGAGACACTTCCGCTGGAACTGCTCGTCGCCGACGGCCAGGACCTCGTCGACGAGCAGGATGTCGGGATCGGTGTGAACCGCGATGGCGAACGCGAGCCGCACGAACATGCCCGAGCTGTAGAACTTGACCTGGGTGTCGATGAAGTCGCCCACACCCGAGAAATCGAGGATGTCATCGAAGCTGGCGCGGGTCTCCTCACGGCTGAGGCCCAGCACCGAAGCGTTGAGGTAAACGTTCTCTCGGCCGGTCAGGTCGGGGTGGAATCCTGCGCCGAGCTCGATGAGGGCCGCCACGCGTCCCCGCTGGAGGACCTCGCCCGAAGTGGGCTGGATGATCCCGCCGATGACCTTGAGGAGGGTGCTCTTGCCCGAGCCGTTGTGCCCGATGAGACCGATGGTGTTCCCGGCTCGGATATCGAGGCTCACGTCGCTCAGCGCCCAGAAATTCTGGCGATGGCGCCGACCGGCTCGGCCGAGCGTGACGATGCGTTCCTTGATCGAGGTGTCCTTGCGGACGACGAAGCGCTTCGAGACGTCCGTCAGTCGGATGACTTCCGGGCGCGCGGCAGCGGGAGCGAGGTCGAAGGCCATGAGGGTCACAGTTCCTGGGCGAAGTTGCCCTGCAGGCGGACGAAGACGCGGTGGCTCAGCACCAGCAGCACCAAGCCGACGAGCAGGGCGACGCCCATTCGCAGCACGAGGTGAGCCGGCTGCGCGAGCGTGTCCCCCGCGACCCAGAAGGCACGCTGGAAACCGAGCACAGCGAGTGTCAGAGGGTTGTTGGTGTAAACCTCGAGGAGCACGGGATTGTTGATGATCTGTCGTGCCATCTGCCAGGCGTATAGCACCGGCGACAGCCACATCAAGAGCATCGTCACCACCTCAACGAGGTATTGAACATCTCGCAGGTACACATTGACCGCGGAGAAGAAGAATGCGAACGCCAGCCCATAGACGAGGATCAGCACAAGCGAAGGGATTGCGTAGACGATCTCCCAGTGCAGCGGAGGCTTGGCGGCGATGATCGTCGCGACCAGCAGGACGCCGAGCTGGATCACAAAGTTGAAGATTGCCGACCCTGTTGCGGCGAGAGGAAAGATCTCGCGCGGCATGTAGACCTTCTTCACGACACCGCCGTTGGCGATGATCGAGCCCGTGCCGCCGACGGCGATCTCTTGGAAAAGACTCATCGCGGTGAGGCCGGTGAAGATGAAGATCGCGAAATCCGGGATGCCCTTCGCCGCCCCGAGGAACTGGCCGAGGACGACGAAATAGATACCAAGGAGGATCAATGGGCGGATCAGCGCCCAGACAAAGCCCAGCGCAGAGTCCTTGTAGCGAGCCTTGACGTCACGTTTCACAAGGAGGTCGAGCATCTCACGGCGGGCGAAGATGTCGCGAAGGGTGGTCCACAGGGAGGCGAGCCCCAGGCCGGGGGTCACGCCGACGGAGCGCATCGGCATCTCCGCGAGGCGTGTGAAGCGCGCGTTGTTCGCGGCGGGTGAAGGACTGGCCATGAGGTCCGATTCTACTGGTGCGTTCCTGCGCGACGTCTGGATTCACCCACGGCGGATACGACGGCGCGCTCGCCAGAGCAGACCGCGCATCCGCTCGGTTCTCGCGAAGCCGCGTTCCACCTTTTCCGCGGCGCCCGGGCGATGCAGGCGCACCCACATGTCCACGAAGTCCCGGAACCGTCCCCACCCGATGTAGCCCGCGCTCCGGAGGAACGTGATCTGGTGCTGGGTGTCCTCCGGCATGGTCACCGACATCTGGTCGAGGTTGTAATCGAATGCCGTGTAGCTCTTCGCCAAATACGCGGGGGTCGCGATCGTCATCGAGTGGTACCCGAGCTCGCCCGCCGCGTACACCGGCATCCTCTCGAGCACATGCGCGAGGCTGCCGTCGATGTAAGCCTCGGGCCCGCCGAACTGGTCGTAGGTCCACTCCTGCTCGGCGAGGAGACGAAGAGCCTCAGGGCGGGCGAAGAACATCGAACCGAACGGGGCGAGCGGAGATACTTCGTCTAGAGGGACGCGGACGCCGAGCTTCGCGCAGAGTTCTTCGACGCCCGGACGGTTGGCCCACCACCCGTGGCCCATGGTCGGGTGCCCGAGGTGCACCGTGGGGGGGAAGGCGAGGCCGAGCCCGGGCTGCTGTTGGAACAGGGCCACGACATTCGCGGCCTCGTGGGGGCCAGCGAGCAGATTCTCGAACTGGTGCCGCCGGAAGTGCCGTCCGACGTTCGCGCCGTCCTGGGGGGTCTTCTTGGAATGGATCTTCACGATCAGCTCGTATCGATCCGAGAGCAGGATGTCCCGACAGCCGATCAGGAATGCGGCCTGGTCGCGGCCGTTGTTCGACGCGACGACGCGCACCTCCGAATGACCAGGCAACTCTCGTCGCGCGATGATGTCCTCGATCGCCCGGGCTCGCTCGGCATCCGGGGTCGTCACGATGAGATCGACCGGACCGGGCAGGAACAGAGCCCTATCGATGATCTCATCGGTCATCTCGACGTAGAAGATGTGTGCCATGACCGCCGTACGCAACGGCCGCGACGGGTCGTACCCGTCGTCGGTCGGAGAGAGGACGCGCAGCAGGGCTGCATCGGCATTGAGTACGCGTGGCTCGACGTTGCGCGCGAGATCGTCGAAGATCATCTCGACCGGGTAGCCGTTGCGCTCGGCCGCCTCGAGCGTCCACTTTCCGACGACGGCGACTCTATCCAGGTACACCGGCCACTGAAAGAACGGACGACGCTTGAGCGTGGGGCAGCCCGCGTCGATCAGCTGCTCCGCATAGAGCACGGCGTGATTCTCGATCTTGTCCGTCAGCGTCGGGAAGGCGACCTCGCCCGAGAAGCCGAGCTGGGTGAAATGCTCCGTGAATACGCCCTCGTGTTTCGTGACGGCATCGGAGTAGGTCGTCATTGCCGGAAGGTCGCGCCAGTATGCTTCCCACTCGGGCGATTCGAACATCCGACGCCGCACCGCCACCCAGTAGGACTGCAGGTGGTACGGCAGGTAGTCGGATTCGGACGTGAAGGGGTGCGGCTCCACGCGCAGGTGATCCGTCATGCCCCAGAAGTGAAGCGGGTGCGCGTTCATACGGTCAAAGATCGGGCCGAAGGGCCGGATCGGGCCGAACCACGTGTCATTGACGAGGAGCAACTCGTCGAACTCGGCGACGCGGTCTCCGACCGCATCCAGACCGTGCTTGTAGCCCCAGATGTCGTAGCCCTCGTTCGGCCGCTCCAAGACGACGTCCCCGACCGCCTCCAGGCGCTCACGCCCCTGTACGGTGAGCGGGCCGTTGGAGACCACGACGATCTCGTCGCAGAAAGCACGGAAGTGCTCCAGCGCGTAGACCACGAAGTCACCGACCTCGCCCCGGCGGTCGAAGACGACGTAGATGAGCAGTCTCTTGCCGTCATCGGGGAAGAGGTCGGCCGGACGCGTCCAGTCACCGATCAGCTCGGCTGTCTTCACGTCGTTGTCTCTCTTTCGTCGTCGCCACGCTGTCTCCGGAACCGTTCGGCGACGCGCCCGACTGCCGAAAGCGCGCGGTGGCCACGGAGCGCCAGCCGATAGGCCGGACGAAACGCGTCAGCTACCCGCGGGTGGTTCGTTCGGACGTACATGCGGATGAGGGCAACGGTTCCCCCGTACCCGGTGTAGCCCGCCCGATGGAGGAACCCGATTTGCTCGACCGGCCATCCCCGGGTCGTCGAGAACATTTGATCGACCTTGTACTCCAGCGCCGTGTAGCTGATCTCCGCGTGCGCAAAATTCAGGACCGTACGGCAGTAGTACCCGGACTGGCCCGCGGCCACGGGTACCATCCGCTCTTGCAAGTGGGGAAGGTGACCATAGCGGCGTTCAGACTTCCAGCCGTAGTCACCGAAAGTCCAGCGATGCTGGGCAAGCGTGCGGAATGCCTCGGGCCGCCCCACCCACATGCCGCCGTACGGGGCGAGGGGAGACACGGCGTCGAGCGGAACAGTGATCTTCATGCGCTTGGCAAGCCGCTGCGCGTGAGGCTGCAGCATGGCCCACCCGCGACCCATCGTGGCGTAGCCCACATGAACCATCGGAGGGAAGACCACGCCGAGCTGCGGCTCCTTCTCGAAAAGTGCAAGCAGATTGCGCACATACCCAGGACTGCTCAGCAGGTTGTCGAATTGGTACCGGCGGAAGTAACGCAACCTGTTCATCGTCTTCCAGGGCGCACGACGCATGTGGAGCTTGACCACAAGGTCGAATCGGTCCGACTGGATAACGTCTCGACAGGCCACGAAGAAGTCCGCCATGTCACGGCCGGGACTCTGCGGAGTGACGCGCAATTCGTATGTGTGGCCGTTCGTTGTCGCCCACGATTCCAGAAGTCTCTCAAGACGCGCCGCGGTGACGCCCTCGGTGGTCGTCACGAACACCGAAGCCCCGGACGGCAAGAACTGCAGTCTTCTCAGGATCTCGTCGATCTCGTCCATATCGCTTACGTGAACGACGGCGGCGATTGACAGCGCTGATCCGCTGTCCGGATCGATTGCGATATCAGGGATGACGGAGAGCAGACCGAGATTCGTGTTGAGCGCCTTTGGCGGGACGGAACTCGCCAAGCTCGCCAGAAGGATGTCGAGAGAGTAGCCCCGTCGGCTCATCATCTCCGCGATCTCCTGACCGAGGATCGCGAAGCGGTCGAGGAACGGGGGGTAGCTGGTGAAAACCGCTCGATCTACGAACGGAACACCCAGCTCGAGTAGATCTTCCGGGGCGAAAAGCCCCGGGTCGTTGGCGTGCAGATAAGTGGTTTCGAAAGCCCGAGCATGCGCGAATCCGGCCGCGGTGAAGAAAGTTTCCAGTGCGCGTTCGCGTTCGCCAGGCGCAACCGCACGACCCCACCACTCGTTCCAGGTCCGACTGTCGAGGAGATGCTTGCGGACTACGGTGAGGAACCACGGGCGGTCCACAACCGCCTCGAAACCCTCGCCAGGGAACGCCTCCCGTGGTGGCGCGGGTGGGAGGACATCCCAGAAGTCCGCCTCTTCGTCCGCCATACCTTCGAAGAACGTGGCGAGGTCGCCAACCGGACCGAACCATGAATCGCCGGTCAGCACTACCTCACGAACGCTCGCGCGATGCCGCACACGATCCACGCCCGCTCGATACGACTCCGAGGAGAATTCTTCGTCCTCTGTCTCGATGATTTCGTCCACGAGCCCGTCGAGCATCGCACGCGACACGGAGGAAAGGGGACCGGGATGGATCACGACGAGCATCGAGGCAATCGCGCGGAGTGACCGCAACGCCACAATCGACGTGCCTTCAAGCCGGTCAGCGCCTCGAACCGCGTAGACAACGGCTCGCTCCGTCGGGCTGACGCGCCGGACGTCGAGGTCCTGACCGTCAGACCCGCCAGAATCAGCGGTCGCCGGCATTTTCAAGGGCGCTCAGCAGGTAGCGGCCGTATCCGCTCTTCACGAGCGGCTCCGCGCGTTGGCGGAGCTCGTCGTCGGAGAGGAAGCCCATGCGCCAGGCGACCTCCTCCGGGCAACCGATCGAAAGCCCCTGCCGCTTCTCCACCGTGCGGATGAATTCCGTCGCCTCGCTCAACGAGTCGAAGGTGCCGGTGTCGAGCCACGCCGTACCCCGCGGCAGCAGTTCGACCCGCAGGCGTCCCTGCTCGAGGTAGGTGCGGTTGACGTCCGTGATCTCCAGCTCGCCGCGCGGGGACGGCTTGAGCTCGCGGGCGATCTCGATCACGTCGTTGTCGTAGAAGTACAGGCCAGGAACGGCGTAGCTGCTCTTCGGGTGCTCCGGCTTCTCTTCGAGCGAGACGACGCGACCATCGGCATCGAACTCGACAACACCGTAAGCGGTGGGGTCGGCCACGCGGTAGCCGAACACGACACCACCGTCGAGCTCGGTGTACTGACGCAGGCGCGTTCCCATGCCCTGGCCGTAGAAGATATTGTCGCCGAGGACGAGGGCCACGGACTCCGACCCGATGTGCTCCTCACCCAGGATGAACGCCTGCGCGAGCCCGTCGGGCGAGGGCTGCACGCGGTAGCTGAGCGAGATCCCGAAGCGTGACCCGTCTCCGAGGAGACGCTGGAACTGCTCGGAGTCCTGCGGGGTGGTGATGATGAGGATGTCGCGGATGCCCGCGAGGATGAGGGTCGACAGCGGGTAGTAGATCATCGGCTTGTCGTAGACGGGCACGAGCTGCTTGGAGATGCCCAGAGTGATGGGATGAAGTCGCGAGCCCGTGCCGCCCGCCAGAATGATTCCGCGCATGGGGTCAAGTTTCGCCTATGTTGCGCGACTGCCGCCAATCCGACCTTCCGGGTGAGGGCGCCCGCCCCGGTAACCTTGACCTCATGAGTCGTCTTCTCGTGACCGGTGGCGCCGGTTTCATCGGTTCCAACTTCGTGCACCACGTCATCGGGCACACCGATCACACGGTGACTGTGCTCGACAAGCTGACCTACGCCGGCAACCGCGCTTCGCTGGAGGGGCTGCCCGCCGATCGCGTCCGCCTCGTGGTGGGCGACATCGCCGACGCGACCGTTGTCGACCCGCTCGTAGCCGAAGCCGACGCCGTCGTGCACTACGCCGCCGAGTCGCACAACGACAATTCCCTGCACGACCCGCGCCCGTTCCTCGACACGAACATCATCGGCACCTACACGTTGCTCGAGGCCGCCCGGCGCCACGACGTGCGCTTCCACCACATCTCGACCGACGAGGTCTACGGAGACCTCGAGCTCGACGACCCCGCACGCTTCACCGAACAGACGCCCTACAACCCCTCGTCGCCGTACTCGTCGACCAAGGCCGGGTCTGACCTGCTGGTTCGAGCGTGGGTGCGCTCATTCGGTGTCCGCGCCACCATCAGCAACTGCTCGAACAACTACGGGCCGTACCAGCACGTGGAGAAGTTCATCCCCCGGCAGATCACCAACGTGCTGCGAGGGATTCGCCCGAAGCTCTACGGCACGGGAGAAAACGTCCGCGACTGGATCCACGCCGACGATCACTCCTCCGCTGTCCTCACCATCCTCGACAAGGGCGAAATCGGCGAGACGTACCTGATCGGCGCGGACGGTGAGAAGGACAACAAGAGCGTCGTCGAGCTGATCCTCCAGATCACCGGCCAGCCCACGGACGCGTACGACCTCGTCACAGACCGTCCCGGTCACGATCTGCGGTACGCGATCGACTCGACCAAGCTCCGCACGGAACTCGGCTGGACCCCCACGTACGGGGACTTCGAGACGGGGCTCGCCGCCACCATCGACTGGTACCGCGACAACGAGGCCTGGTGGGCTCCCGCCAAGGACGGCGTCGAGGCGTTCTACGCCAGCAAGGGGCAGTGACGTCGATGTCTATCGCTTTCGGCAAGGCTCTCGCGGTACGCGAGACGCCCATCCCCGGCCTCATCGTCCTCGACTTGCCGGTGCACGGGGATGCGCGCGGATGGTTCAAAGAGAACTGGCAGCGCGAGAAGATGTCCGCGACCGGCATCGACCTGCCCGACTTCGGCCCCGTCCAGAACAACATTTCCTTCAATGATGCCGTTGGTACCACCCGCGGCATCCATGCCGAACCTTGGGACAAGTACGTCTCCGTGGCCACCGGGCGCATCTTCGGCGCCTGGGTCGACCTCCGCGAAGGCGAGAGCTTCGGCGCCGTCTTCACGACCGAGCTCGACCCGTCGACGGCCATCTTCGTTCCTCGTGGAGTCGGCAACTCGTATCAGACTCTCGAAGTCGACACCGCCTACACGTACCTCGTCAACGACCACTGGTCGCCCGACGCGACGTACACCTTCCTCAACCTCGCAGACGAGACGGCCGCCATCGAGTGGCCCATCCCTCTCGCCGACGTCGAGATCAGCCCGAAGGACAAGGCGCACCCTCGTCTCGCCGAGGTGGTCCCCATGCCGCCGAAGAAGATCCTCGTCACCGGCGCGAACGGGCAGCTGGGTCGTGCCCTCCGCGACGAGTTCGGCGAACATCCGTGGATCGAGTACGCCACTCGCGCGGATCTTGACCTCACCTCGGCCGGACTGGATGACGCGCGCCGCTGGCGCGACTACAGCGCCATCATCAACGCCGCCGCCTACACGAAGGTCGACGCCGCCGAGACTCCCGCGGGGCGGACGGAGGCCTGGGCGGCGAACGTCACCGCCGTCGCCGCTCTGGCTCGCGTAGCCAGCGAGAACGGCATCACCCTCGTGCATGTCTCCAGCGATTACGTCTTCGACGGGACGAAGGACGGCGCGTACTCGACCGATGATCCCGTCTCGCCGCTGGGCGTCTACGGCCAGACGAAGGCCGCGGGTGACGCGATCGTCGCTTCGGTTCCGCGCCACTACATCGTCCGTACGAGCTGGGTGATCGGTGATGGGAACAACTTCGTCCGCACGATGGCATCGCTCGCTGAACGGGGAGTAGACCCTCGAGTCGTCAACGATCAATTTGGTCGTTTGACCTTCACCGATGACATCGCATCCGCCATCCGCGCACTTGTGACCACGGGTGCCCCGTTCGGCCGATATAACGTCACCGGCGACGGGGGATCCGCTAGCTGGTTCGACGTAGCCCGGCAGGTCTTTGCGATGACCGGACATGACCCTCAGCGGGTCACCGGAGTGAGCACCGAGGAGTATTTCGCGGGGGCTCAGACGCCCATCGCACCACGTCCGAGGAACAGCGTGTTGGATCTCTCCGCCAGTCATGCAACGGGGATCATGCTCAAGGATGCTCATGTGAGCCTGCGCGACTACCTTCGTCGCACATGAGTTCGCCTCGGCGTCAGGATGAGGCCACCGGTGGGCCTCTCGCTCGTGCGATCAGCTTCGTCTGGTCCCATAGCGCCGTCCGTTACCTCCTCGTTGGAGGGGTTGCCTTCCTGGTTGACGTTAGTCTGCTCGCGCTACTGCATGACTGGCTGGCCGTGCCGTTGGTCATCGCGACCCCCACGGCCTTCCTGCTCAGCTTCGGAGTGACGTATATCCTTCAGCGCTTTCTGACGTTCGGCACAGCGTCGAGCGTCGCTTCGAGCGCGGTGAAATATACCGCGCTCGTGGCTTTCAACACGATTGCTACGACGGCCATTGTGGCGGGTGTCGCCGCGCTGGGCCCCGCCTGGATCTTCGGAAAGATCGTCGCAGTTGCATCTACGACGGTGTGGAACTACTTCGCTTATCGCTACTGGGTTTTCGCCGCCCCGCGTCGAAATTCTTCCCCTTGAACAGCGCGAGCTTACGACTCAGCGGTGCCTGACGGGTTCGCGTCGCGAGGCTTGTGAGCGCGCTCCGTTGCGTCGAGACGCCGGGCGAGAACATCGATGTCTGCCCGATTGATCGCCGTCTCTTCAGCGAGACGACGTATCTCTTCCTCTGCACGAGAAAGCTCCCACGACAGGTGAAGCGCCACACCGACGAGCAGCACGAGCGAGAGCGCGAAGATGAGGTTGGCGGGAACCTCGACGCCGAGCAGATGTGTCAGCTGAAGAAGCAGACCGGGAAAGACTGAAATGATGAGCAGCGCGAGGCCGATGAGAAGCCACAGGGTGGCGTACTTCTCTCGAAGCTGCCGCCGGAGCAGCATGACCACGATTATCGCGAGAACGAGGACGGCGAAGGCTATTCCGGCGACGACGATCATGCTCGTACTCCTGTCTTACTAGCAGCACCACGTGTGATGGCGAGCGACAGCGCGAAGACGGACCGGAGCAAGTACACAGCGGCTCCAAGCGGATTCTGGCTGGGCCTACCGGCGGCGCGGGGGCGCATCGCGACAGGAACCTGTACTACCGTCAGCCCGGCGTGCAGCGCGTTCACGAGCGAGTCCACGGTATCTCCGAGGTACTCGGCGGGGTAGTACAGAACGTATTGATCTATTGCACGCACATTCGCAGCACGGAAGCCGCTAGTCACGTCGGTGAGTCGAGTGCCCGCGATGCGGGACAGAACGGTGGCGAGCATTCGCATCGCCCAGCGCCGCGGACCTCGGGCCGAGTAGTCCCCGACTTCCGCGAAGCGAGCGCCGATGGATATGTCTGCGACCTCGAGCCCATCCAGGACGACGGCGATGTCGCGCGGATTGTGCTGCCCGTCTGCATCGACTTGGATCGCCCGCGCGTACCCGTGTCGCTGCGCGTAGAGGAACCCTGCACGCATCGCTCCGCCGACGCCCAGATTGAAAGGAAGGGAGAGCACCGTCGCGCCCGCTACCCGAGCCTGCTCCGGTGTGTCGTCCGAGGATCCGTCGTCCACCACCAAGATGTCCCAACCCTCAGGCTGGGCACGAATCTCTCTCACAGTGGGGCCGACGCTCTCGCCCTCGTTCCACGCCGGAACGATGACCAGAGTGCTCGATCGTGCGGCAGACATCTTCTCGATCCTACCAGCGCGACACCTCCGCAGATGAAGACCTCATACGTCGGCTTGTAGGATCACACCTGCCAGCGACGTGCCCCAAACCGGTGAGCCGCGCTCGGAAGGATCCATCACCACATGCGCGCTCTCCCCTCTCGCCTTTCACTACCCGCGGGGCGTTTCGCCCAGATTGCGACGATATTCGTCGGAATTCTTGCGATCTTGCTTTCGGGGGCGATTTTTCTCCCGATCGCCTCGGGAGCAGACGAGGCTGCCCACTATGTGTATGCGGCGGCAGTTGTCCGAGGACAGGCCGGGCTCCTCGAACCGACACTCCCGGCGCGGCTGGCGAATGTTCATCAGTTCGCTACCTGCATCGCATTCCAGCCGGATGTCACGGCGGCCTGCCAAGGCCCGCTCCGCATCATCTCCGACGCCGATATCGTTTCACAGACGAACGCCGGACTTTACAACCCGGTGTTCTACCTGTGGACGGGCCTCGGCAGCCTTCTGGTGCCCACCGAATACGGTTTGTACCTCGCCCGCGCCCTCGCTGCGACCGTAACTGCGGTGTTTCTTGCGTGGGGCTTGTCGTTACTTTGGAGAAGGAGCCGAACCCCGTTTCCGCTTCTCGCCGCCTCTCTTTTCCTGACCCCGATGACGCTTTACGTGGGCATGGTGCTCAATCCCAGTGCGTGGGAGATCGCCACATTGTTCGCGGCCACGGTTTCAGGGTTCGCCGTTGCGAACGACAGCGGCACACCGAGATGGAAGGAAGAGCATTCGCTGCTGCTTGCGTCCTCCTGCGTTCTTGTCGTGACGCGGGGCCTGTCTCCTCTCTTCCTCGCCGCGACCGCTGTAGCACTTCTCGTCGTTGCTGGTGTCGGGCGGATCCGTGTGCTCGTCACGGATCGCCGCGCGTGGATTGTCGCGGCCGGCATCGGTGCCACGACCGCCTTCAGCATCGGCTGGGTCCTGGTCCACGGGACGAACTACGTCGGGGTGGACAAGCCGGCCTCTTTCCGAGAGGGGCTCGCAGGCATCGCAGTGTTTTACTCGAACTATCACGAGCAAGTCACGCAAATGTACGGGAACCTTGGTTGGCTTGATCTTCGCAGCCCCAACATCCTCTCGACATCCTGGATCCTGTTGGTCGGCGGTGTCATCATCTTCGCGTTCGGCCTCGCCTCGAGACGGTCACGGTGGGCAATTATTCTGGCCTTCGCATCGGCAACGCTTATTCCCGGTGTGCTGTCGGGTATGCAGTGGTCGGGCTATGGGTGGCAAGGGCGTTACACCATGCCGCTGGTCGCGGCCCTCGTCGTTCTCGCTGCTCTAGCGATTGACTCCGGACCCGACCGGAGACCCTTCGACGACTCGGCGAAGCGCATTGTCAACATGATGCGTTGGCTACTTCCCGCGTTCCTGTTCGTCGGAGTCACCATCACCGTCATCCGAACAGGCCACCGATATCTGGCGGGCGATACAGCCGCTTTCACGGCGGCGTGGCAATGGTCGCCTCCGCTCGCGGTCCCGCTCCTGGGGGCTGTGTTCTTCGCCGGCCTCCTCCTTGTCGTCCGAACCGTCGTCGGTCCGACTCCGGAGAGCGCACTGTCGAAGAAGACACCAGTAGCACCTGCTGTTGTTCGCGGCTGATAAGCGGCCCTCCTTATCCCGCGAGTGACAAGGACAGACCCCCAGGGACGCGGTTCACGAGCTCGCCCCTGGGGGTCTAATTTTCCTCAGCCTGCAGCGGACACGGTGACATCCCTGCATCCAAGTAGCGGGTTGGGGCCGGCCGTGTTGATGGCGTAGACGCACACGCGTGAGGATCCAGGAGGGATCGTCCCGGTGGTCTGAAAGCCGTGAGAGGCACCATAGGCCGGGTAGGCCGCACCGACGTCCGGCCGGTTCAGATTGGCAGGGACGGCCCCACCGTTTGCACCGACGTACACGTGCACGTCGATCGGCCGCGCAGTGTCGGGGTCGATGGCCCACCCGCGAACGGTCAGTGTCGTGCCGGAGACGCTCACCTCGTCGAGACTCCCGATTGGCGCACGGCCCTCATCCCGCGTGGTCACGGTCCGACAGCCCAAGTCGCTGTCAGGACCTGCGGAATTGACAGCTGCGATGCACACCGTCGATGGGCCAACGGGAATATCGACTGTGCGTGAAAACCCGTGCATCGGGCCGTATGTCGGATACGCCGCCCCGACATCGGGTCGACTGTCCTGCGCCGTCACCTGAACGACCTTTCCGTCGACCGAGATCTTGACCGAAATCGGGCGGATCGTGTCAGGATCGATCGCCCAGCCCGTCACCGTGGCGGTCCGCCCCGATACGGTCGCAGATTCGAAGTTGCCGATGGGTGCCCGGCCCTGGTCAGTGGACGTCACCGACCTGCACCCGAGGGTCGTGTTGGCGCCAGCGGTATTGATGGCGTAAGCGCAGACGGTGCTGTCCCCCGGGGGGAGGTCCAGGACCTCATCGAAGCCGTGGGCGGCCCCGTACGGCGGGTAAGTAGCGGCGACATCGGGACGATCACGATTGGCAGTGAACGCTCGGCCAGCACCCGCGACATAGATGTGAAGGGGGATCGGCTGAGAAGTGTCGGGGTCGATGGCCCACCCCGTCACGCGAGCCGTCGACCCGACCACGGCGACCGACTCCAGGTTACCGATCGGCGCCCGGCCGACATCTTTCGCAGCGGGGATCATGATGCTGCGACAACCTAAGGTGGTGTTGTCGTCCCGACCGGAATCGATTCCATATAGACACAAGGTCTGCGCACCGAGAGGAACTTTCACTGTCGCACGGTACCCGTGGGCAGTGCCGTGCACCGGGTAATGCGTGGCGAGATCAGGACGATCCTGGTCCGCTCTCAGAATTGCAGTTCCGGCCCCATCCACATATGCATGCACGGCGATGGAATCGGCGGTATCGGGATCCAACGCCCAGCCCGCGATCGTGACCGACCCCGAAGCGACTTGGACAGAGTCAACGGCGCCGACCGGTGAACCGGAATAGAAGGGCATCTCTCGACAGCCAAGTGTCACATTCGAACCGGGTCCTGTATTGATCGCATACAGGCAGACTGTTCCGCTGCCGCTTGAGGGGGCAGGAATTCGCGCATCGAACCCGTGCCGCGAACCACTCCCCGGGTAGGCGTCGCTCACGTCGGGACGGTCGCCGTCCGCGGTGAGGACCGTGCCTACCGATCCCAAGTAGGCGTGAACCTGGATGGGGTCGGTCGTGTTCGGGTCGATTGCCCAGCCCCGCACACGAATGCCGCCCGGATAGGCCTCTACCTGATCAATGTACCCGAACGGGTTACCTCCCGAACGGGTAGACCCGAACCAGTCCGTGAACGTCCGCCAGAAGTTGCGGTTCCCGTACGCGGAGCAGCCGTCGCCGGTGCCGTAGAGGTTGTTCAGTGCCGCCTGGTTGGGCACATACGGCGTGTAGATGTAGAGCCCTGCGGTGGCTTGGTTCTCGATGTAAACGCGCTGTGTGCCGCATCCCCCGTTCGGGTTGTAGAGGATGTTGTTCCAGCGGCCCGCCTGGTATCCCCACCAGGTGGGGTTGAGGCGGTAGACCTCGAACTGACGGGCTCCGTAGTAGACCTGGTAGAAGAAGCCCTGGGTGGAGGCGTCACAGGGTGCCGTGTCGGGGCAGCCCTGACCGGTCGCGGCGGAGTAGTTCCACGCCGAGGGCGCCGTCGAAGTGACCAGACCCTGTTCCTTTTGCAGAAGCACGAGCAGCGACTTCTGGCTGATGCCGCACGAGCGGGCGACCTTGTCGATGATCGTCGCGGCGCTCTCGTTCGGCGCACCGGAGTACCCGTTGCAGTACTTGTCCGCCGGGCGGTTGTCGGTGGTCTGGCGGTAGTCCTTGAGGCAGGTGTACCCGGACTGGCAGTTGCGCACCTTGTCGTTGAGGAATCCCTGGATCTCGCCAGCGCTCATCGCGTTGCCGTCGTAGAAGACGGCGTCGTCGATGATGTTGCCCGCGTTCCAGTCGGAGGCGTTCGCCGCGGATGCGGAGGGAGCAGGGGCGACGGTCGCGGGGAGGGCGATCGGTGCCGCGACCAGCAGAGCGAGACCGCACGCCCAGGCCGCGACGACCGCGGCGACGCCGCGACGCCGGGTACGACGGATCACGAGGTCGGCTCGACCGTCGTCACCGCGGATGTGGCGGACGTGGTGCGCGAGCTGTAGGAGACCTGGAACGTCGGTTGGGCGGACCCGTCCGTGACGGCGATGGACATCAAGCCGCAGTAGGTGACGTCCTTGCCCTCGTTTGCCGCGGTCTGCACGCTCTTGCCGGTGGAGGTGAGGGTGAGGGTGCAGGTACCGCCCGACTCGGACACGCCCGGCACCATGGCCGATACCTGCAGCGACCCGTCACGCACCTCGGACGTGATGATGAGGATCTCGCCGTTGTACGGTGCCGTCGTCGCCTCGGTGCCGCCCGAGGTCGCGGATGGCGTCGGCGTCGCGCTGGGCAGCGACGACGCAGAGGCGCTCGCCGTGGGAGAGGCCGTCGCCTCCGAGACGGTCGGCGACGGCGTCGTCGAACCGGGGGACGTCGCGCATCCCGAGAACCCGAGGACCCCCGCGACGAGAAGGGCGGGGAGCACGACACGCGTGCGCCGGAGGGAGGACGGAACGGCGGCGGCGATGGCGTGCTTCACGCAAACATTATGCGTGGCATGTCCTCTTCCCGCAGCCGCCCACGCCGCACGACATCAGGTCGTCACCGACGGCGCAAGCCTCGGCGTAAGCGACGCACCCGCGACCAGAACGGCTGGTGGGCGTCGAGCTCGCTGCGCAGGTCGTGGCGCAGCCCTGCCGAAACCTCCTCGAATCGCCTGTCGACATGCGCCTTGAGCTCCGCCTGCAGACTCGCCATGTACAGCGGCAGACCCGGCCCCTCGCGACGCACCCACTCCGCGAGGGCTCTGTCGCGGACGCGCGCATCGTCGACGGCGTGCGCCTCGGTGAGAGCGAACATGCTGTTGGCGTCGAGGCCCGTGGCATCCGGTCTCTGCGCCCAGAAGGCCAGCGCCTCGCCGGGGAGGAAACCGATCTCGCCGGTGCGGAGGATGCGCAGATAGAGGTCCCAGTCCTCGACCGCGTCGAGGGTCTCGTCGTACCAGCCGACCTCGTCGTGGACCGACCGGCGATAGAGCACGGAGATGGGGACCGCTCGGTTGACGCTCATCATTTCGCCGAGGGAGATGCGCTGCATTCCCGCCCAGAA
Source organism: Microbacterium testaceum StLB037 (assembly GCF_900104345.1). Lineage (GTDB taxonomy): Bacteria > Actinomycetota > Actinomycetes > Actinomycetales > Microbacteriaceae > Microbacterium > Microbacterium testaceum_A. The sequence goes on along the minus strand of NZ_FNJN01000001.1, from coordinate 151,767 downwards.
CGGCGCCCGGCCGACCTCGGTCCAGGTCCCTCCGCGCTGCTCCTCGTAAACGATCTCGGTGGAAACCGCGACAGCGGGAGAATGGGCGTGATCGTCCAACCAGGCGACCGTTCGGGCGAGGAACTCGGGATGCCACCGGTCATCGTCGTCGTGGAGCACGACGAGATCGGTCCCGGCATCGCGCACGCCGGTGTTGGCGGCGACGCAGCGGCCGCCCTCGCCATCGGCGATGTGCTGGACCTGCACCGCGTCACGGACGTCGGACGCGGCGACGATCGCCTCGACCTCATCGGGGTCTCCCCCGTCGTTCACGACCACGATGCGGTAGTCGTGGAAGGTCTGCGCCGCGACATCCGCCAGCGCGCGGCGGAGGAAGTCGGGGCGCCTGCGGGTTCGGACGACGATTCCCACGCGAGAAGGCATGGGTCCGAGCATAGGGGTGAGGTCGAGTCCGACCGGTGTCAGCGGCGGCGAGCGGCGATCTCGCGCGCCGCCTGGTCGAGAACGGCGGCTCGCGCGTCGAACGAGTGCTCTTCACGCACGCGCGCGGCGATCTGCCGGAGCCGCTCGGCGTCGGGGAAGAGGTCGTCGGCGGGGGCCGAGAGCATCTCGACGAGGTGCGCGGTGTCGCGATAGGTGACCACGGCTCCGTCGAACAGATCCTCGAGGCCCTCGACCGGCTCGGAAACGAGACGACCCTCGACCGCGACGACGTCGAACGGACGCAGGGTCATGAATCCTTCCCGCTGCATGTCGGGCCATTGATCGTTCAGGACGATGGATGCCGTTTCGTAGCGCTCTGCAAGACGTTCGTGCGGGATGGACTTCGCGGCGATCGATGACGCGGGCACGAAGTGCGCCCAGTCGGGCCCGTAGACGCGCACGGGAATGCCTGCCTTCACGGGCTCGACCACGCTCGGGCGGACCGCCCCGCGCGTCTTCCCGACGAAGACGATGTCCTCGTCCCGCGGCAGACCGCGCGGGTGGAACACGTCGGTGTCGGTGCACGGCAGCAACGTCACGATGTCGAGCCCCCATCGACGGCCCGCCCGCTCGGCCCAGCCGTGCGACGCGGCGAAGACGCGGTCGAACCCCGCCACCTCTTCGCGGGTCAGGGAGTCGGGGTGGCTGATGATCCACTCGAGGTTCACGCCCGACGACGTCGCCTCGAACGCGTACGGCCCGCGGATCGCGACCGAGACGTCGTCGACGGAGGTCGTCGAACGCGCCCGCGCGTCGTAGGCGTCCACGACCACGGTGTGGCCGAGTCGGCGCAGAGCGTTGGCGAGCCCGCGAGCGAAGTGCGCATCGCCCCAGACGGCGCCCTGCTTACCGGCGGGTGCGCACATCTTGATCGCCCACCGCCGAGCGTCGGGGTGCGGCCTGACCCAGGTCAGGACGGGCTCGATGCGCCCCGCTTCCGCCTCGCTCCAGCTCTCGACGCGGAACCCGGCGGTCGCAAGCACGGCCTCCGCGCCCGAGCGATCGTCCACGCCATGCCGACGAACGCCGCGGCGGGCGGCGGGCCTCGCCGAGAAGGCGAAAGCGGGTTCGTCCAGCACCGGGTTCACGCGGGGCAGCGCTCGAAGGGGGAGTTCGTCGCGAACGGTCCGCGAGATCGCGGAGAGGGCGTCGGGTTCTCCGTCGTCGAGGGTGTCGAGCGAGCGGCGCAAAATCGCGGCGGGCATGGAGAACGTGCGGCCGGACAGGAGGGGCACATCGACCGACTCGGGCAGTCCCGCCAGGTCATCGCCGGGCAAGCCGGACAACAGGGCGTACGGCCTATCCCCACCGACATCGGCGGCTCCCACGGCGTCGATCGTGCCGTCGGGGGCGCGATGAGCCGCGCACACGGCCGCCCCCGCCGATGCCTGCGCGACCAGGGCGTCGAGCTGGGCGTCGTCGAACTCCGCTCGGGGATCGAGGACCGCCACGACGGGTGCCGACGTGCTGCGAACCGCGGCGGCGACCACCGACAGCCACCTCGTCCCCCGCCGATGACCGCTCACGCGCAGCCCGGGCACGAGATCCGCGAGCAGAGCAGTGGACACCCATTGGCTGGCATCCACGTCCACGAGGGGAACGAGCACGTCCCACCCGTCGACGCGCTGCGCCGCCTGCACGAGCTTGCGCACGTAACGTCGATCGTGGGCCTGGACGATACGGATCAGGGCGACGTCGCGAGGAGGGGCCGCCTGTCCCTCCCGGGTTCCCCGGCGCCACTGGCGAGCGGCGGAGATCGCACGGCGACGGATCTCCGCGACGGTCAGGGTCCACTCGTGGCCCGCCACGCGCACCTGCAGACCGCTTTCGCGACGCCCCCATGCTGCCTCGAGCCCGGGCCCGCCGTGCTCCGCTCCGTAGGCCGCCGCATCCCACCATGGGTGGATCGAGATCGTCTCGCGCTCGTTCACGAGGTAGGCGTACAACGCGGGGACGCGCGTGACCTCGGGCAGTTCCCAGCCCGCGACGACATCGTCGAACAGGGGGTTCAAGCTCATGCCCCGCCGGAAACCGCGTATGACGTAGTGCGCGATGGCGACGGATGCCGGCAGCCGACGAAGACCCAGCTGAGCGGCGTAGTACTCCGGGTCGACGAGAGGCGAGGCCGAGATGACGCGGTACCACCACACCCGATCGGCGGCACGCACCAGCGCCCCCGCCCCACGGGCTTCGCGTAGGCGCCGGATCAGACCTCGAAGGCGCGAACGCTGCATGGCTCCATAGTAGAAGCCGACGCCCGCCTCACAGCTCCGCGTGCAGCGCCCACACCCGGTCGGCCGAGGCTCCCCAGGCGAATCCCTTGGCGCGGTCGCCGGCCAGCACGCGCAAGCGCTCGGCGTCCTCCCCGAGGGCTCGCGAGAGCGCGGCACCGAGTTCGTCGGCCGGGGCGAAGGCGGCGGCGTCGGCGAGGACCTCGTGGAGGACGGGGCTGTCGACCGCCGCGACGGGGATGCCCACGGCGAGGGCGTCGACCGCGCGCCACGGCCAGTCCGCGCGCGCGGACGAGGCCACGAACGCCGCCGCGTGCGAGAGCACGGCCGCCCGGTCCCAGCGGTCGAGCGGGCCACGGGCGTGCACGCGCCCCTCGGCCAGCCCCGCGGCGGCGGCGAGGTCGATCACGGCGGGCTCGTCGCCCTCGGGCATGTCGAGGACGACGACGTCGCCCTCCCACCCCGAGGCGACGACAGCGGCGAACGCGCTCCCGAGGGCGTCCGAGGCAGCGCTCCCCCCGGCTGCCGCGACGAAGGTCTGCGGCAGATCGAGGGCGCGCAGGCGCCCGACGGCGTCGGAGGGCACGCGCAGTCCCGCGGCGGGAGCGCCACCGATGACGCGCAGCTTCTTGACGAGCTTGGGCTTGGCCACCTCGGCGAGGCGCTCGGCCATCGCGTGCGTGGGCACGATCACGGCGTCCGCGTGCTTGGTCACGCGCGAGAGCAGAGCGCGGCCGGCGAGGACCTCGGCCTTGGGCAGCTCCTCGGGGGTCTCCCACGCGCGCAGATCCCACAGGGTCACCACGATCTGGTGCGTCTCGTTGACGCGGTCGTGGCGCACGAGTGGCGCGAGCGGGGTCGGCGAATGGATGAGTCCCTTGCCGATTCCGGGGGCGACGCCGAGCTGCCAGGATGCCGCGAGCTCGCGGCGGCGCATCGACAGACGGGTCTCGGAGCTCAGGCCGGCGATGGCCTCGCTGTCGGGTATTCCGGGCGAGGGGACGATCGCGCCGACATCGCACCCGCGGGGGGCGGTGGCGATGAGGGCCTCGGTCAACGAGGCGGACGCTTCGGCGAGGTCGAGGGAGGTCGGGGCGACGAGCTGGTCCAGCACGACGCGCAGGGTCACGGTCATGAGGAGGGCGCCTCCGTCTCGGTCGGCGGGTGCAGTTTGTCGTGCACCATCTGCTGCACCTGGGCGTAGTCGGGATCGAACTCGTCGACCCCACCCGCCGGGGTTAGCTCGAGCGTTCCGACCGGCTGGCCCTTCGCCTCGAGGGCGAGGTTCACGAGGGTAGGGGCGATGAGCCCCTGCGGCAGGTCGGTCTGGACGATGTTGGTTCCGGCGGTGGCCACGTCCTGGAAGTGCGCGAGCACGTTCTGCGGGGTGGTCTGCGCGAGGATCGCCTCCTGCAGCTCGCGCTGGCGGCGCATGCGGTCGAAATCGCTCGTCGTGTACCGCGAGCGGGCGTACCACTGGGCGGTGTCGCCGTTCATGTGCTGCTGCCCGGGCTCGATCCAGCCGAAGGCCCAGTCGTCGACCGGCTGACCGTCGTAGGCGGGGCCGCCCTTGGGCAGGCGTTCCTTGACGTCGATGTCGACACCGCCGAGCGCGTCGACGAGGTCGGCGAAGCCTTTCATGTCGATCAGCACGTAGTACGGGATCTGGATACCCATGATCCCCTCGGCGGCGTCCTTCGTCGCCTCGATGCCGGGCTCGGAGCCGTTCGCCTTCGCATCGGGGTAGAGCTTGTTGCCGTCTTGGCACACCTCGACCTCGGTCTTGAGCTGGTTGATGCCGCTGCCCCAGCCGCACGTCGCGTTGGCGTACCCGGTGTGCCCGTCGGGGTACTTGTCCTGCATCGGCCCCGGCGCGAAGGGGAAGTGCGGCATGTCGCGCGGAATGCCAGTGATCGTGGTCGCGCCCGTGTCGGCGTTGATCGAGACGACCGAGATGCTGTCGAAGCGCATGGAGTCGCGCCCCTCGCCGGAGTCGGCGCCCAGAAGGAGGATGTTGTAGTAGCCGTCGGACGGCGGGACGACGGGGGCGGACTGCGCGAACAGCTCCGAGAAGGTGTCGCGGGTCGTTCCCGCCGCCTGCGCCGCCCACGCCGCGCCCGAGCCGGACACGACGAGCAGCGCCACCGAGACGACGGCGATGGCCACGCGGGACAGAGGCCCGACCTTGACCAGTCGGACCAACCGCAGCGTGTCGATGGTCAGCACGATCCAGAGCACGGCGTACGCGATGAGCGCGATCTGCACCAGCGTCAGCGGCAGCGGCCGGAACCACGACAGGAAGTCGGGGATGAACGATCCGGTCGCCAGGGCGAACAGTCCGCTGGGCATGAGCAGGGCTCCGAGACCGGCGAGCACCAGGATCGTCCACATCGCAAGGGTGGCGCCGAGGCCGAACCGGCCGAGCCGCCTGTTGCCCGCCAGAACCTGAGCGGAACCGGGAAGGAGGAAGTTGAGCGCGACGAGCCACCACCCGCGACGGGTCATGACCGCCCGCGAGTTCGCGTCGGGGTGACGCATCGGACGCTGCTCGACGACGTGCGTCCGAGAGCGGGGCCGGGCGGCGGCGAGCGTCATAGGGAGTCCTTCAGCCGACGGTTCTTCTCTTCGACCTGCGCCTCGAGATCGCGCGCGTAGTCCTCGACGCGCTCGGCGAGCGCGGTGTCGGCGCTGCCGAGGATCCGCGCTGCGAGGAGGCCGGCGTTCTTCGCCCCGTTGATCGAGACGGTGGCCACGGGGATGCCCGCGGGCATCTGGACGATCGAGAGCAGCGAGTCGAGGCCGTCGAGCGTCGCCAGCTGCACGGGGACGCCAATGACGGGGAGGGCGGTGACGGATGCCAACATGCCCGGCAGGTGCGCGGCTCCCCCGGCCCCCGCGATGATGGCGCGCAGCCCGCGCCCACGCGCCTCGCGCCCGTAACGGACGAGTTTGTCGGGGGTGCGGTGGGCGGAGACCACCTCGACCTCATGCGGGATGCCGAACTCGGTCAACACCTCGCTGGCGGCGTTCATCACGCGCCAGTCCGAGTCGGAGCCCATGACGACGCCGACCACGGGCGTCTCGGAAGAATGCAGCGGCCGGGTCACCGGTCCAGGGTAGGGCGGCTCGCTGGAAGATCTCGGAACGGCGCGCTCAGTCGAAGAACGCGGCGGCCGCGCGACCCTCGTAGACGACGTCGTCGAGGTCCTCCCCGATGACGTTGACGTGGCCCACCTTGCGGCCCGGGCGCGGGGCCTTGCCGTAGGTGTGGATCTTCGCGGCGGGGTGCGCGGCCATGGCGGCGGCGAACCGCTCGTCGAGGCCGCCCTCGGCGGGGCCGCCCAGGACGTTGATCATGACCGTCCACGGGGCCACGGCATCCGTCGATCCGAGGGGCAGGTCGAGGACCGCGCGCAGGTGCTGCTCGAACTGGCTCGTGATCGCACCGTCCTGCGTCCAGTGACCGCTGTTGTGGGGACGCATGGCGAGCTCGTTGATCAGGATGCGCTGGTCGCTCGTCTCGAACAGCTCGACGGCGAGCATGCCGGTCACGCCCAGTCCCTCCGCGACCGCGACGCCGATCTCGGCGGCGACGCGCTGGACGCGGGCGTCGGCGCGGGGCGCCGGGGCCACGACCTCGGCGCAGACCCCGCCGCGCTGCACGGTCTCGACGACGGGGTACGCGCGCACCTCGCCGGAGGGGCGTCGGGCGACCTGCTGGGCCAGTTCTCGGGTGAAGTCGACCAGTTCTTCAGCGAGGAGGGCACCGCCGTTGCCGTCCTCGGCGAGCGCGGCGAACCAGTCGTCCGCCTCGGTGGCGGCGGAGACCACCCGGACGCCCTTGCCGTCGTACCCGCCGCGCGGCGTCTTCACGACCGCTCGCCCACCGTGCGCGTCGAGGAATTCCTGCAGGTCGGATGCCGTGGACACGGCGGCCCAGTCGGGCTGAGGAAGCCCGAGCTCGGCCATCTTCGCGCGCATGACGAGCTTGTCCTGAGCGACGCCGAGGGGTGCGGGTCCGGGGTGGACGGCGACGCCGGCGTCGACCAGGGCGGCCAGTACGTCCTGCGGCACGTGCTCGTGGTCGAAGGTGATGACGTCGACGTCACGGGCGAAGGCGAGCACCGTCGCGGCGTCGCGGTAGTCGCCGACGGCGGTCGCGGCGAGTGCCGCCGACATGCCCTCGTCCTCCGCGAGGACGCGGATCTCGACCCCCATCTCCACGGCGGGCGCGATCATCATCCGCGCCAGCTGTCCGCCACCGACCACTCCGACTCGCAGCGCCATGCCGCTCCTTCCGTCGGCATCCATTCTGTCGGGCCGCCCGCGGGGGCGCGAGCCGGTCCGGATGGCCGGGCGATGGGGACCGGCGCGATCCGCCGGCGCACCTTGCGCTGAACACAACGCAGGAGATGTGCGCGCGCGACCCCGGCCGCAGCGCGATCTCGGCCGGAAGAGCGTGCGTCTCCTGCGTTATGTCACCAGGGGGCGGGTTCGCACGCCGGGGCGAGCGGTGGCCGCGACGCGGGTCAAAGCCCGCCGACGGCGCCCGAGCCGAAGGTCTGCGCGTCGCGGTGGGCGAGGATCTGGTTGACCTCGACCTGGTCGACGAGCGTCTCGTGGACGAGCACCGCGTGCGGGATGTTCTTCAGGCGCAGCGGAGGCTCGACGCCGTTCGAGAGCGAGAGCGTGCCCGCGCCCCACATCCGCTGCAGGATGCCACGCCGCATCTCGATGGCGTACCCGCGCACGTGGGAGACTTCGCGCCGGTTGGCCCCGAACGGACCGGAGCGCTCGATCACGCGGCGCGTCGTGATGGTCCAGGTGTGCGAGAGCCATACGAGGTAGGGGACGACCACGAGCAGCAGGACGAGCACGCCCGCCGCGGTCAGCAGCATCCAGTTCTCGTAGGGCGCGGGAAGGTTGTCGTAGAAGAAAGCTGTCGCCCCCGCGACGCCGATCAGGACGAGCGCCGACCAGAACAGGCGCCGCGCGTGCGAGCGCAGTCGAGCGATGCGCAACTCGGGCGCGGCCGTCCCCGGCGCCGGCATCCGCGGGCGCCCGATCGAGTTCGACGGCTGGGTCACGGTCTCATTGTGCGACGCGCGGGGCCCGGCGGGCCGGTGCCACGCGGGGCGCCTCGCCGTCAGCGGACGTGGACCACGTCTCCGGCCGAGACGACGGTCTCGATGGTGCCGGCCTCGACGACGAGGCGCCCGTCCCGGTCGAGGCGCGTGGCCGTGCCCTGGAGGGTGGAGCCGTCGGGCATCGCGACGGTCACCTCTTTGCCAAGGGTGACGCAGAGTTTCTCGATCTCAGAGTGCACGCGCTCGACGTCGTCGTGCGCGAGGCGCGAGAGCATCTTGCCGAGATCCTCGAGGTAGCCGGCGAGGAGGCGGTCGTCGTCGCACTCCGCGCCGATCGCGGCGAACGAGGTCGCGGTGGTGACCGGAAGATCGGCGCGGCTCATGCGCGTGTTGACGCCCGCCCCGACCACGACCGTGTCGGCCGCGCCGGGTACGACCTCGGCCAGGATGCCGCAGATCTTGCCCCCGTCGACGAGCACGTCGTTCGGCCACTTCAGCTCGGCCGACCCGCCGTGACCGGTGAGCTGAGCGCGCACCGCACGCGTCATGGCGGCCCCCGCGACCAGCGGGATCCACCCGCGCTGGGCGATCGGGACCATCGCCGCGTCGACGACGACCGAGACGGCGAGCGCGGTTCCCGCCGGCGCCGTCCAGCTTCGGTCGAGCCGCCCGCGCCCGGCGCGCTGGTCGTCGGTCACCAGCAGCGACAGGTGCGGCCAGCCCTCGGGATCGGCGGTGACCGCCGCGATCACGTCGGCGTTCGTGGAGTCGGTCGTCTCGACGACCTGCACGCGCGGGCTGTGGGCGGCGGCGAGCGGGTATCCGGCGGCGGGGATCGGCATGAGCACACCCTAGAGAACGCACCGGTCTCGCGGCATCCTCTTGCGCTCGTCGCGGCGGCCCGACACGGGAGCACATGGGCGGATGCCACAGTGCCTCGCGCATTCGCTTGTGCGCACCCTCCAACGCGGGCGCCGACGCTGTCGCTAGGGTGGAAAGCGTGACCGACCAGCCCGATCTCTTCACCACCGCCGGCAAGATCGCGGACCTGCGCAACAGGTTCCAGGAGGCGGTCGTCGACGCCGAAGCCGCCGCCCGCGACAAGCAGCACGCGAAGGGCAAGCTCACCGCCCGCGAGCGTCTCGAGATGCTTGTCGACCCCGGCTCGTTCGTCGAGCTCGACGAGTACGTGCGCCACCGCACCTCCGCGTTCGGCATGGACAAGTCGCGCCCCTACGGCGACTCGGTCGTCACCGGCACCGGCACGATCCACGGCCGCACGGTCGCGGTGTACGCGCAGGACTTCTCGACCTTCGGCGGGTCGCTCGGCGAGGTCGCCGGCGACAAGATCATCAAGGTGATGGAGCTGGCGCTGCGCAGCGGCATACCGATCATCGGCATCCTCGACTCGGGCGGAGCCCGCATCCAGGAGGGCGTCGTCGCGCTCGGCAAGTACGGCGAGATCTTCCGCCTGAACACCGCGGCATCCGGGGTCATCCCCCAGATCTCGATCATCATGGGACCCGCCGCCGGCGGAGCGGTGTACTCCCCCGCCCTCACCGACTTCGTCATCATGGTCGACAAGACCAGCCAGATGTTCGTCACGGGCCCCGACGTCATCAAGACCGTCACCGGCGAAGACGTGGGAATGGAAGAGCTCGGCGGAGCCCACACCCACAACACCCGCTCGGGCGTCGCGCACTACCTCGCCGACGACGAGGACGACGCGATCGACTACGCGCGCGGCCTCATCAGCTACCTGCCGGACAACAACCTCGCCGAGATCCCGGTCTACGACACGCCCTTCGAATTCGAGACGACGGATGCCGACCGCTCGCTGAACACCGTCATCCCCGACTCCCCGAACCAGCCGTACGACATCCACACCGTGATCGACGGCATCGTGGACGCGGCGGAGTTCCTCGAGGTGCAGCCGCTGTTCGCGCCCAACATCGTGATCGGCTTCGGCCGGATCGAGGGCCGCACCGTCGGCATCATCGCCAACCAGCCCTCGCAGATGGCCGGAACCCTCAACATCGACGCGGGAGAGAAGGCCAGCCGCTTCGTGCGCTTCTGCGACGCGTTCTCGGTGCCGATCGTCACCCTCGTCGACGTGCCCGGCTACCTCCCCGGCACCGACCAGGAGTGGACCGGCGTCATCCGCCGCGGCGCGAAGCTGCTGTACGCCTACGCCGAGGCCACCGTGCCCCTGGTGACGGTGATCCTGCGCAAGGCCTACGGCGGCGCGTACATCGTCATGGGCTCCAAGCAGTTGGGCGCCGACATCAACCTCGCGTGGCCCACGGCTGAGATCGCCGTCATGGGCGGCCAGGGCGCGGTCAACATCCTCTACCGCGGTGAGATCAAGCGCGCAGAAGAGGCCGGCGAAGACGTCGCGGCCGTGCGCACGCGCCTGGCGAACGAGTACACGTACAACGTGGCATCCCCCTTCCTCGCCGCCGAGCGCGGTGAGCTCGATGGGATCATCGAGCCGGCGCAGACACGCGTCTCGATCGCCAAGGCCCTGCGGGCGCTGCGCAACAAGCGCGCGAGCCTGCCCGCGAAGAAGCACGGGAACATCCCGCTGTGAGCGACACCGTCGACCCCGACGCCCCCCGACCCATCGTCGCGGAGGTCGTACGCGGCACGCCCACCGAGGAGGAACTGGCCGCGGCGATCGTCGTGGTGAGCGAGTCCTACGTGCGCGAGGTGGCCGACGCCACGGTTCCCGACGAGACGCCGCGCTCCCGCTGGGAGCTGTCGGCTCGCGGCCTGCGCACCCCGCTGAACCGCACCGCCGGATGGCACGGTTTCACCGGCTGACACGTGTTCGAAATGTCCCCCGAAATACCTACAGACGGGCGAGGGACACTGCCGAATACTGGAGGAGCTGGAACGCATCACGCGTTCGGTCGGACCGCTCCTTAGAGCCGGATTCGACCGCGCGGACGGTTTTCGGGTAACCGTTCGCACGGGTGAGGGGCAGGCGCATTCGCCGCCCCTCACCCCCATCCTCTTCCCCCGCGGAGGGCATGGCAGCGTCGACGGACCCCCCTCACGTCGTCGCCGCCGGCCGCGGGGGCGCGCACACGCGGGGCTCGATCACAGCCGAGATCACGGTCGCGGCACTGCTTCCGCCTGCGGGTCAGCGCGGGCGACGGATCTCGCGCCAGAGGTCGACCTGATCGTCGTCTCCCCCGGCGCTCTCACCACTCGAGCGCCCGACGATCGTGACGGCGATCTCGTGGTGCGGAGAGGTGCGGATGATCACGCGCTCCGACACGGACTCCCGCAGGATGCCCGCCAGCTCGGATCGGATGCCCTTCAGATCCGCGGCGCCGAGTCCCTCGAGACCGCCCTCGTCGAACAGACTCACCGCGGACCCCCGGCGGCGCGCGGCGTCGATCTCGGCCCGCACGTCGTCGTCGAGCAGGCGGTTGCCCCGCAGCTCGTCGCGCAGGCTGGCCTCGGCGCGTCGAGCGGCCTGCTTGTCGGCCGCGCGCAGGTTGCCGCCGTTCTCGATGGTGCGGGCGAGGATGGGGCCCGCCGCCTGCAGCGCGCGCTGAACGTGAAGTCGACGCTCTCGTTGCCGGCCGCTCTGCGAGGCCTGCCACGCGGATGCCGCTTGCTGGAGCTCGGCGAGACGCTCGGCGTCCCGCGCCGCGCGGTCGAGGGCGATGGTCACGAGCTGCGCCGCGGTCACCCACACGATCGAGCCGACCAGGCCCAGGCTGAGCGCCTGCAGCGGCCCCAACCAGAACGACGTCGACACGGCGAGGATCAGCATCCCGACCCATGCGACGATGGGCCGGCGCCGCACCATGACGATGGTCATGAGCGCGCCGACACCGCCGATCACCCACGTGACGAAAGGCTGCGTGCGACCGGCCTCGGTGACCGCGAGGAACGTCGCGTTCGACACCACGATCGCCACCACGAGAGCGAGCACGACCCCCCAGGCGGGCAGTCGCGCACCCGCGGTCGGCGCCGGCTGTCCCCGCCGACCGCGCGCGCCGATCGCGAAGATCCACATCCACGTCACCGGGAGGTAGAGCACCAGGGCCGCCACGATGAGCCACCCGCGCTCGACGGTCTCGGGAGAGGTCCAGATGAGGCCGCGCGCCGCGAGGTAGGCGGTGAAGGCCAGTCCGATGACCGACAGGATGGCGCGAACGGTCACCAGCGGTCTCCGCTCTCCCACTCGAGCGTCACCGTCGTGCCACCGGCGTGCGAGTCGATCTCGCTGCGACCGCCCACGGCCGCCAGTCGCGCGTCGATCGAACCGCGGATGCCGAGTCGGTCGGCCGGGATGGCGGTGACGTCGAAGCCGGGGCCCGTGTCGCGCACCCGGACCGACACGCTTCCCGGGGAGGCGTAGCCCGTCAACTGCACCGTGAGGCCCTGCGCATCGGCGTGCTGTACGGCGTTGGCGACGGCCTGCATCGCCGCAAGGACGAGAGCGCGGGCGATCCGCCCGGGGACGTGCGGTGTGCCCTCGTCGACGTGGCGGACGACGGTCAGGTCGACCCCGAGCTCGCGGGCGGCGGCCTCGATGTCGTCGGCCAGGCGCAGCGCGGGGACCGGCTCGTCGCTTCCTTCGAGGGAGTCCTTCTCGGCGTTCGCCAACCGGGTCAGCGCCTCGCGCGCCATGCTGACGGCCAGAGTGCGCTCGCGCGGGGTCGTGGCGCGGTCCGCCGCGAGCAGGGCGCCCAGGACGCTGTCGTGCATGAGAGCCGCCACCGCGACCCGCTCGTGCTCGGTCGCGGCCGTCGCGGCCGCGGCCGCGTAGCTCGACACGGCCGACGCGCGGGCCTGGTCGACGTTCGCGGCGATCGAGCGGTACATCCAGCCGAGGGTCACCAGGACGCTGCCGAGGATCAGCGCGAACGAGACGTCGAGCGAGATCGGCAGGATGAACTCTCCCCGCCCGCCGGCCTGCAGCAGGCGCACCACCCCGAACAGCAGCGGCGCGGCGACCGTCCAGACGATCTGCAGCGAGAGGGGGAACGCGACCACGGTGGCGACCGTGGCGACGTTGATGAGGTAGAAGATCCAGGGGTTCTCGGTGGGGACCGGCGTGGGTCCGCCGGCCGTGGCAACGGGCCAGAACGCGAGGGCGAGCATGAAGACGACCGCGAAGACACCCGAGAACACCCGCGCGAAGCGTCCCACGGTGCATGCGACGATCATCGCCACCAGCGGCACGAAGACGGCGAGGACGAGAGGCATGTGCCACCCGGCCGCCTCATCTCCCGGGCCGAACGCGGCGACGAAGGCCTGCAGCCCCAGCACGAGAGAGCCCGGGCCCACGATCAGGGTGATGACGCGCTCGATCCGCGTCTGCGTGAACGACCCCTGCTCCGCCTGCCCCTCGCGGGTGTGGGGGATCCGCCCCCAGGCTTCGTCGAGCACGGACCGATGGTTCTCAGCCATGGCGGGGAGCATCATCGGGTGCGTCCTGCAGGATGCCGTCCTCCATGGCGCGCCGCAGCAGGTCGACCTTCGTCGGTGCCGGGCGCCCCACCTCGACGTACTTCACGCGGACGCGGGTGATGTTCTCCTTGGCGGTGGAATAGGCGACGCCGAGGCGGTCGGCGACGGCCTTGAGCGGAAGGCCCGCGGCGTACAGGCGCAGGACCTCGCGCTCTCGAGCGGACAACTGCGCGTCGGCGAACTCCCGATCGCCTTCGACGGCGCTCGCCCACTCGACGTTGTCGAGCACCTCGCCCCGGGCGACGGTGCTGATGGCGCCGAGCACCTCGTGCGTCGGCGACGACTTGCTGACGATCCCCGCGGCGCCCGCGGCGAGTGCCTCGCGCACCGCGGCGGCGCGGTCGGCGACGCTGTGGATGATGACGCTGGAGCCGTCGCGGACGACGCGGTCGACGTTCTCGGAGACCGTCGTGCCGTCACCGAGCGTCAGGTCGAGCACCACGACGTCGGCGGGGTTCGCGGCCGCCGCTTGACGCCAGGACAGGTACGAGGCGACGTTCGCGCCCGAGAAGACGACCTCGGTGGCCTCGGTGCGCGCGAGGGCGGCCTCCAGCCCGAGTCGGACCGACTCGTGGTCATCGATGAGGGCGACGCGCGTCATCCCCACATCGTATCGGCGCGGGGGCCGCCGCGCGGGTGAAGGTCACGCGACCCGGCGCGTCAGCGGCGCAGCACCGTGACGGCCTCGACGTGGTGCGAGTTCGGGAAGAGGTCGACACCCCGGATGCCGCGCTCGGCGCGGTACCCGAGTTCGGCGAACAGCGCCAGGTCGCGGGCGAGGGCCACGGGGTCGCACGCGACGTAGACGACGGCGGACGGGGACAGCGCGGCGATGCCCTCGACGGCGACCCGGCCCGCACCCGCCCGCGGCGGGTCGAGCAGCACGACACCGCGCTCCAGACGCTCGCGTTCCCGCTCGGAAGCGCCGGCGGCGAGGTTCTGGACGTAGCGATCGACCCGTGCCGTCTCGGCCCGCGCACCGACCCACTCGGCGAGGTTCTCACCGGCGTGCTCCGTCGCCCGGGGGTCGGATTCCACGCTCACCACGCGCGTCGACGACCCGCCCAGCTCGGCGAGCGCGGCGGCGAAGAGGCCGACGCCGCCGTAGAGGTCGAGGTGCATCGCCTCGGGGTCGAGGGCCTCGACCGAAGCGGTGAGCTCCGCCGTGACGAGAGAGGTCAGCGTGGACGCGGCGAGGCGGTGCACCTGCCAGAACCCGCCCGCATCGACGCGGAAGACGCGCTCACCGACGATCTCGTCGACGACCTCGGGGGCAGCGGTCGAGCGCTCGCCCTCGGGCCGTGGCAGGACGCGCACGCGTCCGTCGGCCGGCTGGACGAGGTCGACGCGCCCGGGGCGCGCTCCCCCGCGCACCTCGGCGGCCGCGCGAGCGACGGCCTCGGTCGCGAGGGGGAAGTCGGGGGTCTCGACGACGTGGTGCGACCGCGCGGCGTAGGCGCCCACCCGGCCCCGGTCATCGACGTGGAGGCTCACGCGCGTCCGCCAGCCCGTTCCGTCGACGGACTCGGGGTGATCGGCGTCGCCGGCGGGGCGCACGTCGACCGGCAGCTCGAGCCGGCCCACGCGCTCCATGGCCTCGCGGATCACGCGCTCCTTGAGGGCGCGCTGGTGCGCGAGGTCGATGTGACCGAACTCGGCCCCGCCCACGCGTTCCGCGGGATCCACACCGATATCGGCCGAACGCCAGACGTGCGGACGGCGCTGGGGAGCGGCATCCACCACCTCGACGGCCTCGGCCCGCCAGAACGCCTTCTTGCGGGTGTCGGTCAACCGCGCGCGGACGCGTTCGCCGGGCATCGTGTCCGAGACGAAGACGACCCGCCCCTCGTGCCGTCCGACGAAGACGCCGCCGTGGGCGATGCCGGTGATGTCGAGTTCGATGAGGTCGCCGTCGTGCATCCTCCGAGCCTGTCATACACGGCCGGGAGACCGCCGGGGGCGGACGCGGCGACGCCCGACCGCCCCGGTAGGAGGTCCCTGAGCTCGTCGAGGGGTCCGGGCGGCGCGGAGACCGCCGCCCCCGCACCTGGGTAGCGTTGTCGCATGCGCGTGTGCTTGGCATCCACTTCTCCCGCTCGACTCATGCTGCTGCGCCAAGCGGGCATCGAGCCCGAGGCGCGGGCACCCCAGGTCGACGAGGAAGCCGTGATCGCCGAGGTCGAGGCGGCCGAGGCCCGGCGCCTGCCCGCCCCCGAGCACGTGCTGCTGCTCGCGCGGCGCAAGGCCGCCGACGTCGCGCACCGCCTGCGCGCCGAGGAGCCCAACTTCGACGGCTTCGTCATCGGGGGCGACTCGATGTTCGCCCTCGGCGACGAGATCCTCGGAAAGCCGTACACCCCGGATGCCGCGACCGCACGCTGGCGCGGGATGCGAGGGCGCACCGGGGTGCTGCACTCCGGTCACAGCGTCTTCCGCCTGTCCCGCGGCTCCGAGCCGCGCGAGGCCTTCGCCGTCGCCGAAGCCTCGGTGACCTTCGCCGCCGACGTCGACGACGCCGAGATCGCCGCGTACGTGGCCACCGGCGAGCCCCTACTGGTGGCGGGGGCGTTCACCGTCGACAGCCTCGGCGGGGCGTTCATCGAGCGGGTCGACGGGGACCCCTCGACGGTGGTGGGCATGTCGCTCTCGACGGTCCGCCGACTGGTGCGCGAACTGGGCGGTTCGTGGACCGACCTGTGGAACCGTTCGTAGACTCCCTCACACGTTTTTCGGCGTTTCTTATCGAGGAGGGTCAAAAGGCCGGGGTAACCCCTCGCTAGGCTGGGAGGATGCCGAAGATCGCCAAGGTCCTTGTCGCCAACCGCGGCGAGATCGCCGTCCGAGTCATCCGCGCCGCCCGTGATTCGGGGAAGGCCTCCGTCGCCGTCTACGCCGATCAGGATCGCGACGCCCTGCACACCCGCCTCGCCGACGAAGCCTACGCCCTCGACGGTGCGACCAGCGCCGACACCTACCTGTCGATCGAGAAGATCCTCTCGGTCGCCCGCCGCTCCGGCGCCGACGCCGTGCACCCCGGCTACGGCTTCCTCGCCGAGAACGCCGGCTTCGCCCGCGCCGTGATCGGTGCCGGCCTCATCTGGATCGGCCCCTCGCCCGACGCCATCGAGGCCCTGGGCGACAAGGTCACCGCGCGCCACGTCGCCGAGAAGGTCGGCGCCCCCCTGGCCCCCGGAACCCCCGGCCCCGTCTCGGGTGCCGACGAGGTCATCGCCTTCGCCAACGAGGTCGGCCTGCCGATCGCCATCAAGGCCGCGTACGGCGGCGGCGGACGCGGGCTCAAGGTCGCGCGCGAGCTCGACGAGGTCGCCGAGATGTTCGAATCGGCCACGCGCGAGGCGGTCGCCGCCTTCGGCCGCGGCGAGTGCTTCGTCGAGAAGTACCTCGACAAGCCGCGTCACGTCGAGACGCAGTGCCTGGCCGATGCCGCCGGCAACGTCGTGGTCGTCTCCACGCGCGACTGCTCGCTGCAGCGCCGCCACCAGAAGCTCGTCGAAGAGGCCCCCGCGCCGTTCCTGACCGACGAGCAGAACGCCATCCTCTACTCGGCGTCGAAGGCCATCCTCAAGGAGGTCGGCTACGTCGGCGCCGGAACCTGCGAGTTCCTCATCGGCGCCGACGGCACGATCTCGTTCCTCGAGGTCAACACCCGCCTGCAGGTCGAGCACCCCGTCTCCGAAGAGGTCACCGGCATCGACCTCGTGCGCGAGCAGTTCCGCGTCGCCGAGGGCGAAGAGCTCGGCTACGACGACCCGGCCCCGGTCGGTCACTCGATCGAGTTCCGCATCAACGGCGAGGACCCGGGTCGCGGGTTCCTCCCCCAGCCGGGCCCGATCCACGTCTTCAAGACCTTCGGCGGCCCCGGCATCCGCCTCGACTCCGGCGTGACCGCGGGCGACAGCGTCTCGGGCGCCTTCGACTCGCTGCTCGCGAAGATCATCGTGACCGGCCGCGACCGCGCCGAGGCCCTCGAGCGCTCGCGCCGCGCCCTCGACGAGTTCGAGGTCGCCGGCATGCCGACCGTCATCCCGTTCCACCGCAAGGTCGTCCGCGACCCCGCCTTCACCGCCGAGAACGGCGCGTTCGGCGTGTTCACGCGCTGGATCGAGACGGAGTTCGTCAACGACATCCCCGCGTGGGACGGCGAGCTCGAAGCCCCCGCCGCAGCCCCCGGCCGCCACACGGTGGTCGTCGAGGTCGGCGGCAAGCGTCTCGAGGTGAGCCTGCCCGACCGCATCACGGCCGCGGCTCCCTCGGTCGGTCGTCCGGCCGCCGCTCCCCCGTCCCGCCGCGCGCACGGCGCCTCGCCCACGGCCGGCGCCACCGGCGACGCGGTGAAGTCGCCGATGCAGGCCACCGTCGTCAAGGTGGCCGTCGAAGAGGGCCAGCAGGTCGTCAAGGGCGACCTGGTCGTGGTGCTCGAGGCGATGAAGATGGAGCAGCCCATCCAGGCCCACAAGGACGGCACCGTCGCGAGCATCGACGCCTCGGCCGGTACCACGGTCGCCGCGGGGCACCAGCTGCTGCTGATCAGCTGACGGGCCCCTCCGTTCGACACGGCGCCGCGCTCCTTCGGGGGGCGCGGCGCCGTCGTTCGTGCGGGGCGCATTCATGAGCGCGCGCTGCACCGGCAAACGCACGCGAAAGCGTTTCTCCGTGCAGGGAACGTTTATCGACGACCCCGCCCCGCCGGGGCACCGACGGGTGACGGGTGCCGCGAGGCCGCGGCATCCGGAGGGCTCAGTCCTCGCCGGGGTCGTCGCGATCGACGATGTGCATGGCGCGCGCAGCGTCGGTGATGCTCGAGGTCAGCGAGGGGTACACCGCGAACACGCGCGCGACCTGGTCGACGGTGAGGCGGCGCTCGACGGCGATCGCGATCGGGTAGATGAGCTCCGACGCCTTCGGGCCGACGATCACGCCGCCCATCACGGTGCCGCTGCCCTCGCGGGCGATCAGCTTGACGAAGCCGTCGGTGATGCCCTGCATCTTCGCGCGGGGGTTCGCCGAGAGCGGGAGCTTGCGCACCTTGCCGGCGATCCGCCCCTCGGTGATGTCCTGCTCGCTGAAGCCGACCGTGGCGATCTCGGGCGCGGTGAAGATGTTGGCCGTGATGCGGCGCGTCTCGAGCGGGATCACGATGTCGCCGAGGGCGTGGAAGATCGCCTGACGCCCCTGCATCGAGGCGACGGATGCCAGGGGGTAGAAGTTCGTGCAGTCGCCCGCCGCGTAGATGTTGGGCACCGAGGTGCGCGCGACGCGGTTGACGCGGATGTGACCGGATGCCGTCATCTGCACCCCCGCCTGCTCGAGCCCGATGCCGGCAGTGTTGGGGATCGACCCGACCGCCATCAGGCAATGGCTGCCCTCGATGGTGCGGCCGTCGGAGAGGGTGACGGTGACGCCATCGCCGGTGTTGACGACCGAATCGGCCCGCGCCTTCGCCAACAGGGTCATGCCGCCGCGCTGGAACACGCGCTCGAGCACGGCCGCGGCATCCTGATCCTCACCCGGGAGCACCTGGTCGCGGCTCGAGACGAGCGTGACCTTGGCACCGAGGTTCATGTACGCCGAGGCGAACTCGGCGCCGGTCACGCCGGAGCCCACGACGATGAGGTGCGAGGGCACCGACTTCATGTTGTAGAGCTGCGTCCACGTGAGGATGCGCTCGCCGTCGGGCTTGGCCGAGGGGAGCTCGCGGGGAGACGCACCGACCGAGACGACGAGGGTCTCGGCCTCGACACGGTCGAAGTCGGTTCCGCCGGCCTCGGTCGAGACCACCACGGCGCCGTTGCCGTCGAGACGTCCGTGGCCCGAGATGATGCGGACACCCGCCTCGAGCAACGAGGCGCGCATGTCGTCGGACTGCTGCCGCGCGAGTGAGAGCAGGCGCTGGTTGACCGCGGCGAGGTTGATCGCCACCTCGGGGGTCAGCGGCTTGCCGCGGTCGTCCTTGGCGAACAGCTGCACGCCGAGGCTGCTGGCATTGCGGATCGCGACGGCCGCGTCGGCGGTGGCGATGAGGGTCTTCGAGGGGACCACGTCGGTGATGACGGCCGAACCGCCGACTCCCGCGCGCTCGACGAGGGTGACGTCGGCGCCGAGCTGCGCGGCGGAGAGAGCCGCCTCGTATCCGCCGGGGCCGCCGCCGACGATCGCGACGGACTGCTTGCGCTCGAAGCTCTGCACCATGGCATCCATTCTGTCAGCGCTGGGCGGATGCCGATGCGCCACACAGCTGCGCCCGACACGATGATCCGAGGTGTGTGCCGTCTGGCCCGCAGGCCCCGCAGTTTCTAGAGTGGGGGAATGTCCAACAGCACCTCACACCCGCTCGACGACCCCGCGGTCGACCCGTTCGAGATCGCCGCCGCCGCGGCTGCCGACATCGCCCGCCTCTCGGGCGTCGAGCACCACGACATCGCCGTGACCCTCGGGTCCGGCTGGGGACGCGCCGCCGAGCTCATCGGCGAGGAGACGGCGTCGTTCCCCGCGACAGAGGTCGTCGGTTTCTCCAAGCCCGCCCTCGAGGGGCACGTCGGCACGCTCCGCAGCGTCCGCACCCCCGGCGGCAAGAACGTCCTCGTCATCGGCGCCCGCACGCACTACTACGAGAACCACGGCGTGCGCCGGGTCGTGCACAGCGTGCGCACCGCGGCCGCGACGGGTGCGAAAACGATGATCCTCACGAACGGCGCCGGCGGCATCCGCGAGACGTGGAAGCCCGGCCAGCCCGTGCTCATCAGGGACCACATCAACCTCACGGCCGACTCGCCCCTCGAGGGCGCGACCTTCATCGACCTCACCGACCTGTACTCGAAGCGCCTGCGCGACATCGCCCGCTCGATCGACCCGTCGCTGGACGAGGGCGTGTACACGCAGTTCCGCGGGCCGCACTACGAGACGCCCGCCGAGGTGCAGATGGCCAAGACCATCGGCGGCCACATCGTCGGCATGTCGACCGCCCTCGAGGCCATCGCCGCGCGTCAGGCCGGCATGGAGATCCTGGGCTTCTCGCTCATCACGAACCTGGCCGCCGGCATCCAGCAGACGCCCCTCAGCCACGAAGAGGTGCTCGAAGCCGGCCGCGAGGCCGAGCCCGTGATCTCGGCGCTGCTCGCCCGCGTGATCGGCGCGTTGTGAGCGCGTACGTCGACGCGGCCCGCGCCTGGATGGCGCAGGATCCGGATGCCGTGACCCGAGAGGAACTGTCGGAGCTGCTCGCGCGCGTCGAGGACGGCGATGCGGAGGCTGCGGCCGACCTCGAGGATCGCTTCTCGACGCGGCTGGCCTTCGGCACCGCGGGACTGCGCGGAACGCTCGGCGCCGGCTCCAACCGGATGAACCGCGTGCTCGTCGGCCAGGCGGCGGCCGGGTTCGCGGCGTACCTGCTCGAGCGCTCGGGCGGCGAGGCGCCGACCGTCGTGGTCGGGTACGACGGACGCCGCAACTCCGATGTGTTCGCGCGCGACTCGGTCGAGATCTTCGCCGGCGCGGGCCTGAACGCGATCCTGCTCCCCCGCCTGCTGCCCACACCCGTGCTCGCCTTCGCCGTGCGCCACCTCGGCGCCGACGCCGGCGTCATGGTCACCGCGAGCCACAACCCGCCCGACGACAACGGCTATAAGGTCTACCTCGGCGGCGACGACCAGGGTGCGCAGATCGTCTCTCCAGCGGATGCCGAGATCGCCGCCCACATCCAGCGGATCGCTGACGAGGGCAATATCACCACCCTCCCTCGCTCGGTCGGCTACGCCAACGCCCCCGAGTCGGTCGTCGAGGCGTACGTCTCCACCACCGCCGCGGTGGCACCCGCACCCGCCGCAGCCGAAGGCCTCAACTGGGTCTACACCGCCATGCACGGCGTCGGGTGGGAGACCGTCTCGCGCGTGTTGACCGAAGCGGGCTACCCCCAGCCCACCGTCGTCGAGGCGCAGATCCACCCCGACGGGCGCTTCCCGACCGTCGCGTTCCCCAACCCCGAAGAGCCCGGGGCCATGGACCTCTCGTTCGAGACGGCGCGCGCCGTCGACGCCGAGCTCGTCATCGCCAACGATCCGGATGCCGACCGCCTGGCCGTCGCGATCCCCGACGCCGACTCCGAGGGCGGGTGGCGACGACTGACCGGCAACGAGATCGGGCTGCTGCTGGGGTGGCGCGCGGCGCGGCTCGCGGCGGAGGGTGCGGGTTCGGGCATCGGCGGAGACGCCGGGGCGCCGGCATCCCTCGCCTGCTCTCTGGTCTCGTCGCCCGGACTCCAGGCCGTCGCCGAGCACTACGGTCTCGAGTTCCACTCGACTCTCACCGGGTTCAAGTGGATCTCGCGGGCGCCCGGCATCGTGTTCGGCTTCGAGGAGGCCCTCGGCTACCTGGTCAACCCGACGACCGTGCGCGACAAGGACGGGATCTCGGCCGCCGTGGCTCTTCTGGGCATGGCATCCGAGGCTCGCGCTCAGGGCCGCACCGTGGCCGACCTGCTGCAGGAGTTCCGCGAGACGTTCGGCGCCTTCGCGAGCGACCAGATCTCGGTGCGCGTGAGCGACGTCAGCGAGATCGCCGGGATCATGGCCGCGCTGCGCGCAGAGCCCCCCGCCGCGGTGGGCGAGATTGCCGTGTCGCGCATCGACGACCTGCTGCAGGGTGTCGACGGGTTCCCGCCGGGTGACGTGCTGCGCCTCTGGCTCGACGACGGCTCGCGGCTCATCGTGCGTCCCAGCGGCACCGAGCCCAAGCTGAAGCTGTACCTCGACGTGCGCGGCTCGTCGGCCAAGAAGGCGCGCCGGCGTCTGGAGGCCCTGCGCGCCGGGGCTGAGGAGCTGCTGGCGTCGCTGCGCTGACGGGCGTCGGCGGCCCGCGAGGGTTTTCCCGGTTTGGGGCGCATTCTGTCGTTTGGGGCGTATCTTTGTCGCCCCGAGCGACGGGATTCGCCCCAAACCGCGTTGGGGGCTATTCGGCAGCAATTCCTCCACAAGCACGATCGTCCGACGACTGTCCACAGAAGGGGCCGACAGACGGATGCCGTCGCCCGGCGATGCGCACACTCGGATCATGCTCGCGCTCCCTCCTCTTCTGTCATGGGAGGACCTGCGGGCTGAAGGCCTCGGACCGGTACGGACGAACCGGTTGATCAAGCAGGGCGACATGGTTCGACTCCGGCCCGGCGTCTACACCCGAATCGACCCTGCGCAGCCGCCCACTGCGGAGGAGTGGATCGTCTTACGGGCTCGAGCCCTCGCCCAGACCACCTCGGAGCCTCCGCTTTTCTCTCACCTCACCGCGGCCGCCCTACACGGGCTCCCGGTTCGGGCGCCGGCCTCGACGAAGGTCCACATCACCCTGCCGCCCGAGCGGCCCGGCGCGCAGTCGCTCGTGGTCAGGCACCGCGGCGAGGTGCCTGACGACGAGCAGGTGGAGCGCCACGGTGTCCGATTCACGAGCCTCGAGCGCACGATGGCCGATGTCGCGCGCACCGCGTCGTTCGAGACCGCGGTCTGCGCACTCGACGCTGCGTTCCGGCCGGTGACCGCCCCGGAACCCGGCGTGAACGACATCGCTGCGGCCGGCGAGCTGCGTGCGAGGGTGCTCGAGATCACGTCGCGCTCGGCCCATGGTCGCGCTCGTGCGCTCCGCGCCCTCGCCTTCGCCGATGGACGCGCCCAGCTGCCGGGAGAGAGCATCAGTCGCATCCGCCTCACGGAGCTGGGGTTCACCCGGATCGACCTTCAAGTGCCCGTCGCCGGCCCTTCCGGCCAGAACTACTACGTGGACTTCGGCCTCGACGACACGAGGGCGTGGGGCGAGTTCGATGGTGAGAAGAAGTACCGCGACGAAGCGATGCGATCGGGTCTTTCTCTCGAAGACGTCGTGCTGCGCGAGAAGCAGCGCGAGGACTGGATCCGAGGGACCACCCAGCGGCCGTTCGCTCGGTGGAAATGGGCCCACCTCCGCTCGGCAGAGACCCTCGCCCAGCGGCTCAAGAGCTTCGGGATCCGCGCGCGCTGAGGCGGGCCCCCGTGCCCCCAGTTTGGGGCGGATCTCGCGTGCCCCCAGTTTGGGGCGGATCTCGCTGTTTGGGGCGAAATTTGCCCGCCCCAAAGTGCGGATCCCGCCCCAAACCGAGGTTACCGGCCGTTCCCCGGCATGGCGCCGACATTCCGCACCCGGGCGTGATCACGCCGCCGGGCGTGACGGAGAAGGGTGGCGGCCGGGTGTGGGTCGAGATTTGTCAGTTGGGGCGTGAATATCACGCCGAGGTGCGAAATCCGCCCCAAACCGAGGAGGGCGACCCGTGCCGGGCCAGCCCCGCGTCAGCTCGGGGAGGCCGAGCGTCAGCCGTCGATCACCGCGACCAGTTCGTCCAGGAACGCGGGGAACGACACCGCGCGGCGGACGATGCGCTGCACGCTGTCGCGCTCGCTGAACACCTCGACGAACTGCTCGAACACCGTCTGGAAGGCCTCGCGGTCGGTCTCGCTGAAGGCCACGAGCGCCACGACCTGCACGCGACCCTCCCCCCATGCGATCGAGGGGTCGGCGATGCCGATGGCGATGCGGGTCTGGGTCGCCGTCATGCCCATCGCGTGAGGCACGGCGAGCGCGTCGGTGAACGCGGTGGACGAGATGGCCTCGCGCTCCACGGCCCGAGCCACGTAGGCGTCGTCGATCACGCTCTGCTCGACGAGCATCCCGCCGAGGCGTCGGATGACGCCGGCCTCGCCGTCAGCGGCATCCAGCCCCCGCACGAATGCCTCGGGCGCGAAGTACCGTTCGAGCTCGGCTCGCAGGCGCGCCAGACGCCGCCCGCGGCGGATGCGACCGGCGGCGGCTTGCACGCGCTCGACGTCGGCGTCGGTGAGGAACGGCTGGATCCGCACGAACCTGTCGCCCGGCCGCGGCGGGTCGATGGTCGTGAGCACGAGGTCGGTCTCGATCGAATCCCACGCCGGGTCGATGCGCGTCTCGACGCCCACGACCTCGATCGCCTGGCCGAGCGAGCGGTCGACGCTCGAGCGCAGGAGCTCGTGCAGCTCGTAGTACCCGGGGCACACGATGGTCGCCGTCAGCAGCTGGTCGGCGCGGCGGCTGCGCTCGAGACGACCGCCGACGTGCATCGCGATGTAGGCGATCTCGTCGTCGAGGATCGGGATGCCCAGGCCGTCCTGCAGCCCCTTGGCGATGTAGACCGCGACCTCGAAGATCATCGGGTACGTCGACTTCAGCGACCGCGTCAGCGGATTGCGCGACCACGCCTGCTCACGCGAGCGGTGCAGAAGGTTCTGCACGTGCAGCGCCAAGCGCAGGATGAAGTCGTCGTGGGCGATGTCGACGAGGAACTCGGATGCCGCGTTCTCGACGACCCGCCGGACGGCCACCTCGACCGCCGGGTCGAGGCGGGAGCGCACGTCGTCGCCGGCCGGGGAGCCGGGTGCGACGATGCGGGTCAGCACGAGGGTCGCGAGGTGGCGCAGGTCGCCCGAACCGAGTTGCACGCCGATGTGCTTGACCGTGAGCCGGTCGAGCAGGTCGACGACGGCGGCCGCGGCATCCGACGAATCCCCGCCCGGGGAGCCGAGGGCCCGATCGCGCGTGGTGCGGTCGGCGGCGATCGCGATGTGCATCACCACGTCGCCGATGCCGATCTCGTTGACGTAGTAGCCGAGGGCGCCGAGTTCGGCGACGAGTTCGGCTTTGAACGGCCCGAACGCGCGGGCGCCGACCGACTGCTCGCCGAGCGTGCGCCGCAGGGCGTCGAGGTCGAAGAGCCCGGCGTCCATCTCGTCGTGCGCGAGTTTCGACAGGAGCCGGCGTTGGGCGACCTCGGTTCCGCGCAGGCGGGCGGTGGATGCCGAGCGCTCGAGCGTCAGCTCGGTTCCGCCGAGCAGTCCCCGCACGCGTGACAGATCCGCCTCGAGGGTCGCGGCACTCACGTGCAGGGCGTCCGCCGTGTCGAAGACGTCGATGCCGTCGGCGGAATCCAGGAGCCGCCGGACGAGGGTGTGCAGACGGTCGCGGGGGGTGCCGGCATCCGTTCCGGTCAAGACCCGAAGGGCTGCGGCGGCGTCGGACCCGGCGCGATAGCCGAGGGGCCCGGACTCGATCGCCGCTCCGCCGGGGACACGGGCGTTGATCGCCGTGACATAGGACCGGACACTGCGCGGGGTCACCCCGAGCGCGTCGGCGAGAGACGCCGCGGTCGACCATTCCCCGTCCCGCAGCAACAGGGCCAGCAGGCGGTCTTGGCGAGCCTTCGTCGTCACGATCCGTCCTCCGCACCGCCCCGGTTGGCAGCGTTCCATCCATCCTTTCACGCCCGTCCGCACCGGGCGCGGCTCGGGACGGCGCGCGCAGGAGGCGGCTGCGGCATCCGCGTTCCGGGGGGTGGGAAACGAACCTGGTTGTCCGCTGTGAGACAGGTGCGGACAATCGAGAGGAAGAAAGGCCGGTCGATGAGGATCCTCGTGGTGTGTGGAGCGGGTGCGTCGAGCACGTTCGTCGCGCAACGCGTCCGTCGTGCTGCGCACGAGAAGGGCCTGGACTACTCCGCCTCGGCGGGAACCTCGCGCTCCCTCCCGATCGACCTCGACGCCGCCGATCTCGTGCTGGTCGGCCCGCACCTCGCCCCCGAACTCGAGCGCATCCGCCTCGAGGCCGCCCCGCGCGGCGTGACCGTCGTCCTGCTGCCCGACGACGTCTTCGCCGACCAGAGCGGCACCCGAACCCTCGCCCTGGTCGAGGACGCCCTGCGTTCCGCCCAGCCCGCGGACACGATCTGAACTCGACGGAGAGGACACCCATGCCCCACCTGACACGCACCGTCCGCATCGGATCGTCGCACGGCCTGCACGCGCGCCCCGCGAAGCTCTTCGCGCAGGCGGCGAAGGACTCCGGCATCCCGGTGACCCTCGCCAAGGACGCGGGGAAGCCGATCAACGCCGCGAGCATCCTCGGGATCATCGCGCTGGGACTCGAGCAGGGCGACTATGTGACCCTCACCGCCGACGGCGACAACGCCGAGGCGACGCTGGAGCGCCTCGCGGAGCTCCTCACCACCGACCACGACGCCGAGTAAAGGAAACACAGCACCATGACGGAACTCCGTGGAGTCGGAATCGGACTGGGCGTGGCCCAGGGACCCATCGCGCGCATGGCCGAGCCCCTGCCCGCCCCGAAGGACGCCAAGAGCCAGCTGAGCGTCGACGAAGAGACGGCGCGCGTGCGCGAGGCCATCGGCGCCGTCGCCCGCGAGCTCGAAGCCCGCGGCGCGCAGGCCGGCGGCGCCGCCCGCGACGTGCTCGAGGCGCAGGCGATGATCGCCGAAGACCCGACCCTCGAAGCCGAGGTCGACGCGCGCCTGGCCGCCGGCAAGACCGGCGAGTTCGCCGTGCACGACGCCTTCGCCTCGTTCCGCGAGCAGCTCGTGGCCCTCGGCGGCTACCTCGGCGAGCGCGCGGCCGACCTCGACGACGTCGCCCAGCGCGTGATCGCGCGCCTGCGCGGCGTCGCGGCCCCCGGCATCCCCGACCCCGGTCACCCCTTCGTGCTGGTCGCGAAAGATCTCGCCCCCGCCGACACCGCCCTGCTCGACCTCGACAAGGTGCTGGCCCTGGTCACCACCGAGGGCGGCCCGACCTCGCACACCGCGATCCTCGCCCGCGAGAAATCGATCGTCGCGGTCGTGGGCGCGGCCGGAGCGAAGGACCTCGTCGACGGGCAGTCGGTCATCGTCGATGCCGCCGCCGGCGTCGTGACCGTCGACCCGAGCGACGACGAGAAGGCGCGAGCCGCCAACCGTGCCGAGGCGCGCGCAGCCGCGGCATCCGCCCCCCTCACCGACGGCGCTCTCGCCGACGGCACGAAGGTTCCGCTGCTGGCCAACCTCGGCAAGCCCGGCGGAGCCGCCGAGGCCGTCGAGCTCGGCGCCGAGGGCGTGGGCCTCTTCCGCACCGAGTTCCTCTTCCTCAGCTCCAGCTCGGCCCCCACCGTCGAGGAGCAGCGCGCGGCGTACACCGAGCTGCTCAGCGCGTTCCCCGGCAAGAAGGTCGTCGTGCGCGTGCTCGACGCCGGCGCCGACAAGCCCCTGCCGTTCCTCAACGACGCGCACGAGGAGAACCCCGCGCTGGGTCTGCGGGGCCTGCGCGCCCTCCGTGCCAGCGAGGACATCCTGCGCGAGCAGCTGACGGCTCTCGCCGAAGCGGATGCCGCGACCCGGGCGTCCGAGGCCGGCCCCGCCGACCTGTGGGTCATGGCGCCCATGGTCTCGACCGTGGAAGAGACCCGGTACTTCACCGCGCTGGCGAAGGACTACGGCCTGAAGACCACCGGCGTCATGGTCGAGGTCCCCTCGTCGGCCCTCCTGGCCGACCGCATCCTCGAGATCGCCGACTTCGCCTCGATCGGCACGAACGACCTGACGCAGTACACGCTCGCCGCCGACCGCCTGCTCGGCTCGGTCGCGTCGTTCCAGGACCCGTGGCATCCGGCCGTCCTCCGCCTCATCCGCGAGGTCGGCGCCGCGGGCCGCACGCACGGCAAGCCCGTCGGCATCTGCGGCGAGGCCGCGGCCGACCCGATGCTCGCCGTCGTGCTCGTCGGGCTCGGCGCCACCACGCTGTCGATGGCCCCCACGGCCCTCGCCGATGTGCGCGCGATGCTGCTCACCCACACTCTCGACGATGCCCGCCGCATCGCCGAGGCCGCCCTGGCCGCGGATGACGCGGCCTCCGCCCGCGAGGCAGCGCAGGCCGCGTCCACCCTCGTCCACACCCCGTAAACCCCGGGGCGGTTCCGGCCGCCCCGTCGACACCGCGGCATCAGCCGCACCCCCCATACGGCCCCGGCCGTGCAGTCAGTCAAGGAGACACAGCAATGACGACGACGTCACCCACCAAGAAGCCGGGAGGGGCACGGATCGCAGTCCAGCGATTCGGCACGTTCCTCTCCGGCATGATCATGCCGAACATCGCGGCATTCATCGCATGGGGCTTCATCACCATGCTCTTCATCCCCGCCGGATTCT
Organism: Microbacterium testaceum StLB037; assembly: GCF_900104345.1. Taxonomy (GTDB): domain Bacteria; phylum Actinomycetota; class Actinomycetes; order Actinomycetales; family Microbacteriaceae; genus Microbacterium; species Microbacterium testaceum_A. The sequence continues at coordinate 123,439 of NZ_FNJN01000001.1, read as the reverse complement.
TCGGTGCCAACAGCCCCTTCGGCTGGCACTGGGCCCCCGTCGCCGAGATCCTCGGCGGAGGCGGAAACGCCGCGACCATTAACTGGCCCGGCGCGATGACCGCGCTCACGGCCAACGAAGACGGCAGCACCTACCAGGGCTACGTCGGCCTGGTCAGCGTCATGATCACCTACCTGCTGCCGCTGCTCATCGCCAACACCGGTGGACGCATCGTCTACGGCGCCCGCGGTGGCGTCGTGGCGACCATCGCCGTGATGGGCGTCATCGTCGGCACCAACATCCCGATGTTCCTCGGCGCGATGATCATGGGCCCGCTCGCGGCCTGGGTCACCAAGCAGATGGACAAGCTGTGGGACGGCAAGATCCGCCCCGGCTTCGAGATGCTCGTGAACAACTTCTCCGCCGGCATCCTGGGCATGATCCTCGCGATCATCGGCTTCTTCGCCTTCGGTCCCGTGTTCCTCGGCATCAGCGCGGTCCTCGGCAGCATCGTCGCGTTCCTCGTGCAGTTCAACCTGCTGCCGGTGCTGTCGATCATCGTCGAGCCGGCCAAGGTGCTGTTCCTCAACAACGCCATCAACCACGGCGTCTTCACCCCGCTCGGCATCGAGCAGGCGGCTGAGTCGGGCAAGTCGATCCTGTTCCTCATCGAGGCGAACCCCGGCCCCGGCCTGGGTCTGCTGCTCGCCTTCACCTTCTTCGGTGTCGGTGCGGCCAAGGCCTCGGCCCCCGGCGCGATCATCATCCAGTTCCTCGGTGGCATCCACGAGATCTACTTCCCGTACGCCCTCGCGAAGCCCATGACGATCCTCGCGCTGATCGCCGGTGGCGCCTCGGGTGTCGCGACGAACATGATCTTCCAGGGCGGACTGGCCTTCCCGGCCGCTCCCGGCAGCATCATCGCCGTCACCGTCGCCGCCATCGGCGCCGGTCCCGCCAACCTCCTCGTCGTCTACCTGTCGGTCGTCGTGGCCGCCGCGGTGACCTTCCTGGTGGCCGGCGTCATCCTCCGCGCCTCGCGCAAGCGCGACCAGGAGGCCGAGGGCGACAGCTTCGCCGCCGCGATCGACCAGACCGCGGCCAACAAGGGCAAGGAGTCCTCCGCCCTCGGTGCCCTCCGCACCCGTGCCGCCGGAACGACCGGCTCGGGGACAACCGAGGCGGCCGACCGCGACGTCGACGCCGCCCTCGGCGGCGCCGCCGGTGCCGTGGCGACCAAGCAGCTGAACAACATCGTGTTCGCCTGCGACGCCGGCATGGGCTCGTCTGCCATGGGCGCCAGCGTCCTGCGCAACAAGATCAAGAAGGCCGGCATCGACGGCGTCACGGTCACCAACCAGGCGATCGCGAACCTCGACGGCTCGGCCGACCTGGTCATCACGCAGAACCAGCTCACCGACCGCGCGAAGGCGCAGTCGCCTGACTCGCTCCACGTGTCGGTCGACAACTTCATGAACTCGCCGAAGTACGACGAGGTCGTGGAGATGGTGCGCGCTCAGCACCAAGCCAAGTAATCCCCTAGCACGCCAGGGGTCGGTGCGTCAGCCCGGCCCCTGGCGTCTTCCCGTCCGGCTCGCGGTTTGCGAGGCTGGACAGCACGACGAGAAAGGCGAGAACCATGTCGAACGTCCTCCGTAGCGAATCCGTCCGCATCCACCCCGGCAGCGCCACCCGCGAGGAGGCGATGAAGGAGGCCGCCGACCTGCTCCAGGCCACCGGCGCCGTCACCGCCGACTATTTCGCCGCCATGCAGCAGCGCGAAGAGACCGTGTCGACGTACATGGGCAACGAGCTCGCGATCCCGCACGGCACGAACGAGACCAAGCAGGCGATCCTCGAGTCCGGCCTGTCCGTGGTGCGGTACGACGGCGGCGTCGACTGGGGCGGGGAGCCCGTCACCTTCGTCATCGGCATCGCCGGCAAGGGTGACGAGCACCTCGAGATCCTGTCGCAGATCGCGATCCTGTTCTCCGAGGAGGACGACGTCGCGCGCTTGAAGGCCGCCTCCTCCCCCGAGGAGCTCTTCCAGGCCCTCTCGGGCTCCGTCAACGCATGAAGGCCGTCCACTTCGGCGCCGGCAACATCGGCCGGGGCTTCGTCGGTCTGCTCCTGCACGAGGGCGGGTACGACCTCGTCTTCTCCGACGTCTCGGCGGCCCTCGTCGAGGCGATCAACTCCGCGTCGTCGTACACCGTCCACGAGGTGGGCGAGGGCGGCGTCGACAAGGAGGTGACCGGCTTCCGCGCGATCGACAGTTCGGTGGATGCCGAGGCGCTCGTCGACGAGATCGCCACCGCCGACGTGGTGACCACCGCCGTCGGCCCGACGATCCTGAAGTTCGTCGCCCCGCACATCGTCGCGGGTCTCGCGCTTCGCGACCCGTCGCTCCCGCCGCTGCAGATCATGGCGTGCGAGAACGCGATCGGGGCCACCGACCAGCTGCGCGAGCACGTGGTCGAGCTCGCCGGTGAGTCCTGGGATGCCCTGGCATCCCGTTCGATCTTCGCCAACACCGCGGTCGACCGCATCGTCCCGGCCCAGTCCGGCGGCGGCGTCGACGTCACCGTCGAGCCGTTCTACGAGTGGGCGATCGAGCGGCCGCCCTTCGGCGACAACCCCCCGCACATCCCCGGGGCGCACTTCGTCGACGACCTCGAGCCCTACATCGAGCGCAAGCTCTTCACGGTGAACACCGGGCACGCCACCACCGCGTACTTCGGTGCGCAGGCGGGCATCGAGCGCATCTCGGACGCCCTGGCGAACCCCGAGATCGCGGCGAAGGTCGAGGCCGCGCTGGAGGAGACCAGCGCGCTGCTGGTCGAGAAGCACGAGCTGGATGCCGGCGTGCAGGGCGAGTACCGCGCGACGATCCTGCGCCGTTTCCGCAACGCCGCCCTGCCCGACACCGTGTGGCGCGTGGGCCGTCAGCCGCTACGCAAGCTCTCGCGTCACGAGCGTTTCATCGGACCCGCCGCCGAGGCCGTGGAGCGGGGGCTGCCGGTCGCCGCCCTGGTCGCCGCCATGGCCGCCGCCCTCGAATTCTCGGATGCCGAGGACGCCCAGGCCGTCGACCTCCAGCGCATGCTGCGCGAGCTCGACGCCGAGGCGTTCACGGCGGAGGTCACCGGCCTCGATCCGGAGCACCCGCTGTACGCGCGCATCGTCGAGATCGTCGCGGCCCGCAAGGCGGCACTGCCCGCCTGAGCCCCGCGTTACCCTCGAGAGGTGACCGACACGACCCCGTCCGACGCCGGCGGAGCGCCCCGAGCGCCCCGCCGGCGTCGTCGTCTTCTGCGCTGGATCCTCGGTGGCCTGGGCGCGATCGTGGTGCTGGTGGTGGGCGGCATCCTGATCTACAGCCAGGTGGGCGTCATGGGCGCCGAACCCGTGCCGCTGTCTGAAGCGCAGGTGAACCCCGGTCTCACCATCACCGACGACGGGTCCGGCATCGTCCTCTCCCCCACCTCGGGCGCGACCGGGCAGGGGCTCGTGTTCATCCCGGGGGCGAAGGTCGAGGCCGAGGGCTACATCGCGACCTTCGCCGACACGGTCGTCGACGACGGCGTCACCGTCGTCATCACGAAGCCCTGGCTGCACCTCGCGTTCTTCGACCCGCGTCCGCTGTCGACCTTCACGGAGCTCGCGCCCGACGTGTCGACCTGGGCGGTCGGCGGTCACTCGCTCGGCGGCGTGCGGGCCTGCCAGTTGGCATCCGACGCCGATGCCCTCGTGCTGTTCGCCTCGTACTGCGCGAACGACCTCTCGGCATCCGGTCTGCCCGTTCTGAGTCTGTCGGGTTCGGAGGACGGCCTGTCCACACCGCAGAAGATCGCGGATGCCAAGGTCGAACTCCCCGCGAATGCGACGTTCGTGGAGATCCCCGGCGCCTCGCACGCCTCGTTCGGCGCGTACGGCCCGCAGCCGGGCGACGGCACCCCGACGGCGGACCCGGCCGAGGTCGACCGCGTGATCGCCGCGCAGCTCGCCGGCTTCCTCCCCCGTCCCTGACGCGCGGGCCCGGCGGCCAGTCGTCGCGGGCAGGGCGGTGACGACCGCGCCCTCACACGACGGCGGCGCCCACCGGACCGGTGAGCGCCGCCGAAACGAATCCGCACGTCAGCGCTGGAAACCCTCCGAGATGATTTCGATGAGTTCCTCGCGCTCCTCCACCGGCAGGAAGGCCCCGGCGGCGGCGTTCAGCTGGAAGGCCTCGAGGTCGTCGAGGTCGTACTCGAAGGCCTGAGCGAGCAGACCCAGCTCGCGCGTGAGCGTCGTCGCGCTCATCAGGCGGTTGTCGACGTTCACGGTGACCGAGAAGTCGAGCTGGTACAGCAGGTCGAACGGGTGGGCGTCCATCGTGTCGCCCCAGGCCGTGACGGCCCCGCTCTGCAGATTCGACGTCGGCGACAGCTCGAGCGTGATCTCGCGGTCGCGGACCCAGCGGGCGAGGTCGCCGAAGGTGACCTGCACCTCCTCGCCCTCGCGCGAGACGACGTCGAGGTCGTTGGCGATGCGCACGCCGTGACCGAGGCGGAGCGCCCGTCCATCGAGCAGAGCGGAGCGGATGGATGCCAGTCCCGCCCCCTCCCCCGCGTGCACGGTGGTGGGGAAGAACTGCTCGGCGAGGTAGTCGAACGCCTCGCGGTGCCGCTGCGGCAGGAACCCGTCCTCGGGCCCGGCGAGGTCGAACCCGACCACCCCGCGCCCGCGCCACGAGACCGCCAGCTCGGCGATGTCGCGGGCGTTGTCGTTGTGGCGCAGCGCCGTGAGCAGCTGACCCACGCGGATGTCGCGACCGCGCGCGTCCGCGGCATCCTCTCCCGCTTCGATGCCCTCCTGCACGGCATCCACGACCTCGTCGAGGCTGAGCCCGCGCGTGAGGTGCTGCTCGGGCGCCCAGCGGACCTCGCCGTAGACGACGCCGTCCGCGGCGAGGTCCTCGACGAACTCCTTCGCCGTGCGCACGAGGCCCTCTCGCGTCTGCATCACGCCGACGGTGACCGAGAACTTCTCGAGGTAGTCCTCGAGAGAGCCGCCGTCGATGTGGTCCGAGAACCAGGCCTCGAGACCCTTCGCGTCGTCCGCGGGGAGGTCGAGATCGACCTCGTCGGCCAGCTCGAGGACGGTCTGCGGGCGCAGACCGCCGTCGAGGTGATCGTGCAGCGAGACCTTCGGAAGATCGCGCAGTTTGCGGCCGCCGATGCGGAGGTCGTCGGATGCCATGGTGCTCCTCTTTCCGGATGCCATCACGCGGTGATGCGCTCGCGCACGATCGGGGACGCCACGGGCGCGGTGTCACCGATCTCGAGGGCACCCTCGACGGCGCCGAGGGCGCGTTCGAAGCGCGACTCATCGTCGGCCGACAGGGTGAACAACGGCTGACCGGCGGCGACCGTCTGACCGACGGTCACGTGCAGGTCGATACCCGCGGCGTGCACGACGGCGTCCTCGGCACGGGCGCGGCCCGCACCCAGACGCCAGGCTCCGATGCCGAAGGGCAGCGCCTCGACGCGCGTGACGACGCCCGAGCGCGCGGCCACCACCGTGTGCGTCTCGCGCGGCGTCGGGAGGGCGGCATCCGGGTCTCCGTCCTGCGCGCGGATCATGCGCTTCCAGACGTCCATCGCGCGGCCGTCCGACAGGGCCGCCTCGACGTCGGCGTCCGGCTGCCCCGCGAGGCTGAGCATCTCGCGCGCCAGAGCGACCGTGAGCTCCACGACATCGGCGGGGCCGCCACCGGCGAGCACCTCGACCGATTCGCGCACCTCGTTGGCGTTGCCGATCGCACGTCCCAACGGGGTGTTCATGTCGGTGAGCAGGGCCGTGGTGTTCACCCCCGAGTCGGTGCCGAGGGCCACCATCGTCTCGGCGAGCTCACGCGCACGGTCGATGTCCTGCATGAAGGCGCCGGAGCCGAACTTCACGTCGAGCACGAGCGAGTCGGTGCCCTCAGCGATCTTCTTCGACATGATGCTCGACGCGATCAGCGGGATCGCCTCGACGGTGCCCGTGACGTCGCGCAGCGCGTACAGCTTCTTGTCCGCGGGAGCCAGGCCCGTGCCCGCGGCGCAGATGACCGCGCCCACGTCGCGCAGCTGCGCCATGATCTCGTCGTTCGACAGCGCGGCGCGCCAGCCGGGGATCGACTCGAGCTTGTCGAGCGTTCCGCCGGTGTGACCGAGACCGCGGCCCGAGAGCTGCGGGACGGCGACGCCGAACGCGGCGACGAGCGGAGCCAGCGGGAGGGTGATCTTGTCGCCCACGCCCCCGGTGGAGTGCTTGTCGACGGTGACCTTGCCGAGCGAGCCGAAGTCCATGCGCTCGCCCGAGGCGATCATCGCGTCGGTGAGCACGCGAATCTGGTCGCGGCCGAGGCCGTTCAGCAGGACCGCCATGGTGAACGCCGACATCTGCGCGTCCATGACGTAGCCACGCGTGTAGGCGTCGACCAGCCAGCGGATCTCGCCCTCGGTGATGGCCCGCCCGTCGCGCTGGGCGCGGATGATGTCGACGGCGTCGTACTGCTCGGCGCTCATCGTGCCGCCTCCTCGAGGTCGCGGGGTCCGAAGGCGTCGGGGAGCACTTCGTCGATGGTCCGGATGCCGCTGACGGTCTCGAGCAGCATGCCCGGGATCGCGTGCTCGAAGAGCAGCTGACGGCAGCGACCGCACGGCATGAGCGTGCGACCTTCACCGTCGACGCAGACGAAGGCCACCAGCTGGCCGCCGCCGCTCATGTGCAGGTCGGACACCAGTCCGCACTCGGCGCACAGCGTCACGCCGTAGGAGGCGTTCTCGACGTTGCACCCCGAGACGATCCGTCCGTCGGCGACGAGCGCGGCGGCTCCCACCTTGAATCGGGAGTAGGGCGCGTAAGCGCGGTGCATGGCATCCGTGGCGGCCGAACGGAGTTCGTCCCAGTCGATGTCGGTCATCGTGGAGTGGTGGATCCTCTCGTGAAGGGAAGGGGGTCAGCCCTTGATGTAGGGCTTTCCGGCGGCCGCGGGCCCCCGGATCTGGCCGGCGAAACCCGCCACCGCGATGATCGTCACGATGTAGGGCAGCATGAGCATGAACTCGCTGGGGATCGGGGTGCGCAGCACGGTCAGCAGGTTCTGCAGGTTGGTCGCGAAGCCGAACAGCAGCGCCGCGAGCGTCGCGCGGATCGGGTCCCAGCGACCGAAGATGACGGCGGCGAGGGCGATGAAGCCCAGGCCGGCGGTCATCTCTTTGGTGAACTGCCCGACCGAGACGAGGGTGAAGTACGCCCCGCCGATGCCGGCGATGGCGCCCGCGAGCGAGACGTTCCAGAAGCGGCTCGAGTTGACCTTGATGCCGACGGTGTCGGCGGCCTGGGGGTGCTCGCCGACCGCGCGCAGACGCAGGCCCCAGCGCGTGCGGTACAGGCCCCACGCGACCACGGCGACGACGGCGTACATCAGGTAGACGATGAAGGTCTGGTTGAACAGCACCGGTCCGATGATCGGGATGTCGCCCAGCAGCGGGATCTCGATGCGGGGGAAACGCTCGGGGCGGTTCAGCACGTCTTCGTTCGGGACGAGCAGCGCACCGTAGAGGAAGCCGGTCAGACCCGTGACGAGCACGTTCAGCACGACACCGACGATCACCTGGTCGACGAGGTACTTGATCGAGAACGCCGCGAGGACGAACGCGACGAGCACGCCGCCGACCATGGCCGCGACGAGCCCGAGGAAGGGATTGCGGGTGAGGGATGCCACGAGCGCGGCGCTGAACGCTCCGAACAGAAACTGCCCCTCGATCGCGACGTTCACGACACCGACGCGCTCGCCGATCACGCCGCCCAGGGCGCCGAAGATGAGCGGGACCGAGAGCGAGAGCGCTCCGAAGAGCAGACCGGTCACGGGGACCAGTCCGTCGGCCGCGGCCCACACCAGGAACGCGAAGACGGCCAGCGCGCCGAAGGCGATCGGCAGCCAGAGCGGGGTGCGGCGGTAGCCCACGGCATCCCAGACCGACCACGCGGTGAGCAGGACCAGCAGGACGAGCACGCTCCAGCTGGTGACCGCGGTGGGAACCGCGACGCTGCCGAGGTCGATGTCGGAAGCCGGGTCGCCGAGGCGGAAGGTGCTCTGCCCGTCTCGCGGGACGAGGGCGAACAGCAGGGCGAGCAGCACGGTCACGACCGCGAGGCTCACCGCCAGCTTGATGTGGCGCACACGCACCGTGGTCAACTGGATCGCGTCATCCGCGAGATGCGTCGCGGTCATGCCGCCACCGCCTTCTTGGCCGCCTTGGCCCGGTCTTTGGCCGCGCGCTCGGCCTCGCTCTTGGGGAGGAAGAAGATCGTGCGCACCAGCGGCGGCGCCGCGATGAAGAGCACGATGAGGGCCTGCACGACGAGCACGATGTCGACCGGGATGCCCTGCGACGCCTGCATGGTGAACGAGCCCGACTTGAGGGCACCGAACAGGATGCCGGCGGCGAACACGCCCCACGGACGGCTGCGGCCGAGCAGGGCCACGGTGATGGCGTCGAAGCCGATGCCGGAGTCGATGAGACCGTCGAAGCCCGTGGTCACCGCACCCTGGATCTGGTTCATGCCGGCGAGGCCCGCGAGTCCACCGGCGAAGAGCATCGCGTAGACGTACATGCGGGGCACCGAGATTCCCGCGGCGCGCGCGGCGTGGGGGTTCTCCCCCACCGCACGGAGCCGGAAGCCCAGGCTCGAGCGCTCCATGAGCCACCAGACAAAGACCGTCGCGGCGATCACGAAGACGAAACCGAGATCGAGCAGCGGGAACTGCGGACCGAACAGCTCGGGGAACTGCGCGTTCGCGGGGGTCGCCGACGAGATCGGCTGGTCACCGGCCGGGCGCTGCAGCAGGCCCGGAGTGCGCACCATCCACGTCACCAGGTAGTAGGCGACGTAGTTCAGCATGATCGTGAGGATGACCTCGTGCGCGCCGGTGCGCGCCTTCAGCAGACCCACGATCCCGCCCCAGAGCGCACCACCGGCGATACCGACGATGAGCGTCAGCGGCAGCTGGATGATCATCGGCAGGTCGAGGTTGAACGTGACGAGTCCGGCGAACGCGCACGCGATGAGGATCTGACCGCGCCCACCGATGTTGAACAGGCCGACGCGGAACGCCAGCGCGACGCCGAGACCGGCCGCGATCAGCGGAGCCGCGAACCCGAGGGTGTTCGTGAGGGGGCGGATCTGCGCACCGAAGTCGGCGACGCGGGAGTTGAACACGGCACCGCGGAACAGCGCCTCGTACCCGCCGTACACCGAGTTCCAGATCGCGGCCAGCATGTCGCCGGGACGCGCGAAGAAGTACGCGGACGTCGTGCGCACCTGGTCGTTGGTGGCGGCCATCAGGATGCCGCCGACGATCATCGCCGCGACGACCGCGAGCACCGTGGTGATCCACGACGAACGCAGCAGCTCGGTGAGGAACTGGTTCGTGCGGGGCGGTGCCGGCGTCTCGGCCGGGGTGTGACCGGTCAGGGGACCGGATGCGGTCGGCAGCTGCTCGGGCGGGAGACCGGGGTCCCCGTTCGCGCCCGTGCTCGGGATGTGGCCGCTCACGCTGTCTCCTCCGCGGGCTGCTCGCCCGCCATCATGAGCCCGAGAACCTCGCGCGGGGTGTTCCCCGGCACGATGCCCACGATGCCGCCGCGGTACATCACCGCGATGCGGTCGCCGAGGGCGGCGATCTCGTCGAGCTCCGTCGACACGACGATCACGGGCACGCCCGCATCGCGCGCGGCGACGATCTGCTTGTGGATGAATTCGATCGAGCCGACGTCGACGCCGCGGGTGGGCTGGGCGGCGACGAACAGCTTCAGCGGACGGCTCATCTCGCGGGCGATGACGACCTTCTGCTGGTTGCCGCCCGAGAGGGTGCCGACCGGGGTGGATGCCGACTGCGTCCGGATGTCGTACTCCGCGATGCGGTCGCGGGCGAACGAGCTGAGCGCCGCGCGCTTGATCGTCCCCCCGGAAACGAAGGCCGCGTCGGAGGAGCGGTCGAGGATGAGGTTCTCGGCGACCGAGAACCCGCCGACCAGTCCGTCTTCTTTGCGGTCCTCGGGCACGAAGCCGACGCCCGCGTCGAGGATCGCGCGGACGCTCTTGCCGACGAGGTCGGTGCCGTCGAGATCGACGGTGCCGGTCACGCCGTCGGCGAGCCCGACGATGGCCTCGACGAGTTCGGTCTGGCCATTGCCCTGGACGCCCGCGATCGCGACGATCTCGCCGGGACGCACGTCGAGGTCGACGTCGTCGACGACCACGGTCCCCTCGGCGGTGACGACGCGCAGGTTCCGGATGGAAAGACCCCCGGATGCCGCCGCCTTCGGTGCGTCCTTGACCACGGTGAGCTCGACGGCACGACCGACCATGAGGGATGCCAGCTCGCCGTTGCTGGCAGTGGGCTTGGCCTCGCCGACGATCTTGCCGAGACGGACGACGGTGATGCGGTCGGCGACCTCGCGCACCTCGCGGAGCTTGTGCGTGATGAACACGATCGAGGTGCCCTCGTCGCGCAGCTGCCGCATGATGCCCATGAGCTCGTCGGTCTCCTGCGGCGTGAGGACGGCGGTGGGCTCGTCGAACACGAGCACCTTGGCATCCCGCGAGAGGGCCTTGATGATCTCGACGCGCTGCTGCACGCCCACGGGCAGGTCGCCGACGAGGGCGTCGGGGTCGACCTCGAAGCCAAAGCGCTGCGCGACGTCGCGCACGTGCTTGCGGGCCGCGTTCAGATCGAGAGCGCCGAGGGCCTTGGTGTTCTCGTGGCCGAGCATGACGTTCTCGGCCACGGTGAAGACGGGGATGAGCATGAAGTGCTGGTGCACCATGCCGATTCCCGCGGCCATGGCGTCGCCCGGGCCGCGGAAACGTTGGACGACGTCGTCCAGGAGGATCTCGCCCTCATCGGCCTGGTACAGGCCGTAGAGGACGTTCATGAGTGTGGATTTACCGGCACCGTTCTCTCCGAGGAGAGCGTGGATCTCACCAGGCTGAACGACCAGATCGATGTGGTCGTTGGCAACCAGGGACCCGAACCGCTTGGTGATGCCGCGGAGCTCGAGCTTCATGCTGTGCACCCTATTCGAAGACGTTAAGAAGACGGAAAGAAACCGCGGTCGCTCGGACTCCTGGTCCGAGCGACCGCGGTTGTGATCTCAAAGGGCCTCAGGCCCGGGGGCCGCTCGGACTCCTGGTCCGAGCGACCGCGGTTGTGATCTCAAAGGGCCTCAGGCCCGGGGGCCGCTCGGACTCCTGGTCCGAGCGACCGCGGTTGTGATCTCAAAGGGCCTCAGGCCCGGGGGCCGCTCGGACTCCTGGTCCGAGCGACCGCGGTTGTGATCTCAAAGGGCCTCAGGCCCGGCGCCTCACGGCGAGCTGGGCGAGGTGACCTTCAGCGAACCCGAGACGATCTGCTCGCGCAGCGCCGACAGCTCGTCGGTGAGGCCGGCGGGCAGCGTGAACTTCGAGTTGAAGTCGGCCAGGCCGACGCCGTCGTTCTCGAGCGTGCCGACGTAGGGGGTCACGTCGAAGTCACCCTTGGCCGCCTGCGTGACCGAGTCGTACACGGCGGTGTCGATGCGCTTGAGGATCGAGGTCAGCACCAGGTCCGACACGTTCGGGTCGGCCTTGGCGAGGTCGGAGTCCACACCGAGCATGACGCTCTTCGAGCCGCTGTCGCGGATCGCGTCGGCGGCGCTGCTGTAGATCGGGCCACCGACGGGCAGGAGCACGTCGACACCCTGGTCGAGCAGACCCTGAGCAGCCTGCTTGGCCGCGTCGTTGGCGGCGAAGCCACCGGTGAACGAGCCGTTCTGCGCGGCGACGTCCCAGCCGAAGGTCTGGACGCTGGCGCTCTTGTCCTCGTCGTACTTCTTGACGCCGTCGACGAAGCCGTCCATGAAGATGGTGACGGGCGGGATCGGGATGCCACCGACGGTGCCGACCTTGTTCACGCCGTTCTCAGCCGAGTAGGCGGCGGCGGCGTAGCCACCGAGGTAGGCGGCCTGGACGGTGTCGAACAGCAGCGGCTTGATGTTCGGGGCGTCGGTCTTGCCGTCGTTGTCGGTGTCGGCACGGTCGTCGATGATCGCGTACTGCAGGTTCGGGTTGGCCTTGGCCGAAGCGACGGTGTCGGCACTGAGCTTGAAGCCCACCGCGACGATGAACGTGCAACCCTCGGCGACGAGGTTCTCGAGGTTCGGGGCGTAGTCGTTCGCCGAGCTGGACTCGACCTCGATCGCCTTGACGCCGAGCTCGCTCGCCGCCTTGTCGATGCCTTCCTTGGCCGACTGGTTGAACGAGCGGTCGTTCCACCCACCGTCATCCGAGATGATGCAGGGGGTGAAGCCCTCGACGATGTCTCCCCCGGCAGCAGCGGTCGAGCCGTTGCTCTCGGGCGCAGCGCCGCAACCGGCGAGCAGCACGGCGGCGCCGAGCATGGCGAGACCGCTGACGACGGCCTTCTTCGTGGTCTTCACGAATGGTCCTCCAAGACGGATGCCCCCAACGGGTTTGAGGGACGATCCCGTCACGTTACCTACTGTGTCGCCGCGCTTGTGCGCCGGGAGCCCCCGCGCGCGGCAATGGTTACAAAGACGCAATCTCGCGTCACGCCACCGCCACACACCCGGACACGCACGAGACCGGATGCCACAAGGTGTGGCATCCGGTCTCAGAGGCGATCAGGGGGCGGGCGCCTAGAGGACGTCGCCGCGACCGGTCAGCTTGAGCGCGTCGACGACGCCCTTCACCCGCTGGGCGTTCTCGCTCGTCGTGACCAGCAGCGCGTCCGGGGTGTCGACGACCACGATGTCGCGCACGCCGATGAGGCTGATCACGCGCTTGGTCTGCGAGACGACGATGCCGCTCGAAGCGTCGGAGAGGACGCGGGCGTCCTCACCCAGGATCGCGAGCTCATTGCGCCCCCCGGAGGAGTTGAGCTTCGACAAACTCGCGAAGTCGCCCACGTCGTCCCAATCGAAGTGGCCGGGGATGACCGCGAGGCGTCCCTTCTCTGCGGCGGGCTCTGCGACGGAGTAGTCGATGGCGATCTTCTTCAGACCCGGCCAGATGCGGTCGACGGCGGGGCCGCGACGGTCGCGGTCGTCCCAGGCCTCGGCCAATTCGAGCAGGCCCGCGTGCAGCTCGGGCTCGTTGACGGCGAGTTCGGCGAGGAGCACGTCGGCACGCGTGATGAACATGCCCGCGTTCCAGAGGTAGGCGCGGTCGGCGAAGTACTCCTTCGCGGTGTCCAGGTCGGGCTTCTCGACGAAGCGTTCCACCAGGTAGGCCTCGGGAGCGCCATCGACGATGAGCTCACCGGCCTGCTTGATGTAGCCGAACCCGACCGATGCTTCGGCGGGCTGGATGCCGATCGTGCAGATGTACCCCTCGCGGGCGACCGCGACGGCCTGACGCACGGCGAACTCGAACTGGCGAGTCTGACGGATGACATGGTCGGCCGCGAACGAACCGATGATGACGTCGGGCTCTCGGCGGACGAGGATCGCCGCGGCGAGGCCGATGGCCGCCGAGGAATCACGGGGTTCCGACTCGAGGAAGACGTTGTGGTCGGGGACCCCCGGGAGTTCCCGCTCGACGGCCGCCCGGTGCGCGCGACCGGTGACGACCGCGATGCGCCCCTCGCCGGAGAGCGGGCCGAGCCGGTCCCACGTGTCGCGCAGCAACGTCTGACCCGAACCGGTCAGATCGTGGAGGAATTTCGGAGCGTCGGCACGGGAGAGAGGCCAGAGGCGGCTGCCGATCCCTCCGGCGGGGATCACGGCGTAGAAGTCGTCGATAGCGGGGTCTGCCATGGCTCCGACCCTAGCGGTCGCGCCTGCGAACGCACGGGAGGTCGAGGCGGCGTCCACGGAGGGGTGAACGGCATCCGATTTATCTCGATGTCGAGAGAGTGTTAGGCGACCCTCATCCCCGCCGTTCATAGCCCGGCCGTAGTATTCAAGGGCGCCCGTGTGACGCTCGGGGCCCGTGCGAGGCCCCACACCGTGTTCGATCAGGGAGGACGACCGTGTCAGCACCAGCACGTGCCACGCCGTCGGTGAAAGAGACCACTTCGAAGAGGCCCCGCGGCACTCTGTACCGGGGCCGCGAAGGAATGTGGTCGTGGGTGCTTCACCGCATCACCGGTGTCGCCATCTTCTTCTTCCTCCTGGTGCACATCCTCGACACGGCGCTCATCCGCGTCTCGCCCGAGGCCTACGACGCCGTCATCGGCACCTACAAGAACCCGATCATGGGTCTCGGCGAGGTGGCCCTGGTCGGCGCGATCGCGTACCACGCGTTCAACGGCCTGCGCATCATCCTCGTGGACTTCTGGCCCTGGGCCACGCGCCACCAGCGTCAGCTGTGGTGGGGCGTTCTGGGCCTGTGGGTCGTCACGATGCTCGGGTTCACCCCGCGCCACCTGATCAACGTCTTCAGCGCCGTCACCGGGAGCCACTGATGTCCGTCGCCCAAGAAGCCGCCACGATCCCCGCCCCCCGCACGCCCAGCGTGCGCAAGAAGGGCTCCAACCTCGAGAAGTGGGGTTGGATCTACATGCGCGCCTCCGGCGTGCTGCTGATCGTCCTGATCTTCGGCCACCTCTTCGTCAACCTGATGACGGGCGAGGGCATCCACCAGATCGACTTCGCGTTTGTCGCCGGCAAGCTCGCCTCGCCGTTCTGGCAGTGGTGGGACGTGCTGATGCTCTGGCTCGCCCTCATCCACGGCGCCAACGGCATGCGCACGATCGTCAACGACTACGTCGGCAACGCCACCGTCCGCAAGATCCTCGTCGGATCGCTGTGGGTGTCGGCCGGATTCCTCATCCTGCTCGGCACGCTCGTCGTCTTCACCTTCGACCCCTGCCTCGGTGTGACCGAGAGCAGCTCCCTGTGGGACGTGTGCCAGGCGGCGTGAGCCGGCGGCATCCCTTCTCTCCCCTGACAGCAGAGGTATTGCACACGTGAGCACTCAGACCAGTTCGGACTCGATCGTCAAGGACGGCGTCCACTACCACCAGTTCGACGTCGTCATCGTCGGCGCCGGCGGCGCGGGCATGCGCGCGGCCATCGAGGCCGGCCCCGGCGCGAAGACCGCCGTCATCTCGAAGCTCTACCCCACGCGTTCGCACACCGGTGCGGCGCAGGGTGGCATGGCCGCCGCGCTGGCCAACGTCGAAGAGGACTCCTGGGAGTGGCACACCTTCGACACCATCAAGGGCGGCGACTACCTCGTCGACCAGGATGCCGCGGAGATCCTCGCCAAAGAGGCCATCGACGCCGTCATCGACCTCGAGAACATGGGCCTGCCGTTCAACCGCACGCCCGAGGGCAAGATCGACCAGCGTCGCTTCGGCGGGCACACCGCCGACCACGGCAAGACGCCCGTGCGCCGCGCCTGCTACGCCGCTGACCGCACCGGCCACATGATCCTGCAGACGCTGTTCCAGAACTGCGTCAAGCTCGGCATCAACTTCTTCAACGAGTTCTACGTGCTCGACCTCATCACGGTGAAGGACGCCGCCGGCAAGACCCAGGTCGCCGGTGTCGTCGCCTACGACCTGGCCACCGGCGAACTGCACGTCTTCCAGTCCAAGGCCGTCGTCTTCGCGACCGGTGGATTCGGCAAGATTTTCAAGACCACCTCCAACGCCCACACCCTCACCGGTGACGGCGTCGGCATCGTGTGGCGCAAGGGTCTGCCTCTCGAGGACATGGAGTTCTTCCAGTTCCACCCGACCGGTCTCGCCGGTCTCGGCATCCTCCTCACCGAGGGTGCCCGCGGTGAGGGCGCGATCTTGCGCAACGCGAGCGGTGAGCGCTTCATGGAGCGCTACGCCCCCACCATCAAGGACCTCGCTCCTCGCGACATCGTCGCCCGCTGCATGGTGCAAGAGGTGGCCGAGGGCCGCGGCGCCGGTCCCCACCGCGACTACGTGCTGCTGGACTGCACGCACCTGGGCGCCGAGGTCCTCGAGACCAAGCTCCCCGACATCACCGAGTTCGCCCGCACGTACCTGGGCGTCGACCCGGTGGTCGAGCCGGTGCCGGTCATGCCGACCGCGCACTACGCGATGGGCGGCATCCCCACCAACATCAAGGCCGAGGTCCTCGCCGACAACGACACCGTCGTCCCGGGCTTGTACGCCGCCGGTGAGTGCGCGTGCGTCTCGGTGCACGGCTCGAACCGCCTCGGCACCAACTCGCTGCTCGACATCAACGTGTTCGGCAAGCGCGCCGGCCGCAACGCCGTCGAGTACGTCAAGACCGCCGACTTCGTGCCGCTTCCCGAAGACCCCGCCGCCGAGGTGCGCGGGCTCATCGAGGGTCTGCGCAACAACAGCGGCACCGAGCGCATCGCGGTGCTCCGCAAGACGCTGCAGGACGAGATGGACAAGGGCGCGCAGGTCTTCCGCACGCACGAGTCGCTGGCCCACGTCATGGACGTGATCGCCGACCTGCGCGAGCGCTACAAGAACATCCACGTCGACGACAAGGGCAAGCGCTTCAACACCGACCTGCTCGAGGCCGTCGAGTTGGGCTTCCTGCTCGACCTCGCCGAGGTCGTCGTCTACTCCGCGCAGAACCGCGAAGAGAGCCGTGGCGGTCACATGCGCGACGACTTCCCCACGCGCGACGACGAGAACTACATGCAGCACACCATGGCGTACCTGTCGGGCGACCCCCACTCGTCGCACCCCGCCGATCACATCGAACTCGGCTGGAAGCCCGTGGTGTTCACCAAGAACGAGGCCGGGGAGCTGCGCTACCCGCCGCTGGAGAGGAAGTACTGAGATGGCATCCACCGTCATCGAACAGGTCGACACCTCGGACGAGGTCGCGGAGACCCCCGAAGACACCGGGATCCAGTCGTTCCTGGTCACCTTCAACATCCGCCGCTTCGACCCCGAGGTCGACGACGAGCCGCGTTGGGTCGATTACGACGTGGAGCTCTACTCCACCGACCGCGTGCTCGACGCGCTGCACAAGATCAAGTGGGAGACCGACGGCTCGCTGTCGTTCCGCCGCTCCTGCGCGCACGGCATCTGCGGATCGGATGCCATGCGCATCAACGGCCGCAACCGCCTCGCCTGCAAGACGCTGATCAAGGATCTCGACATCTCGCAGCCGATCTACGTCGAGGCCATCAAGGGTCTGCCCCTCGAGAAGGACCTCATCGTCGACATGGAGCCGTTCTTCGCCTCCTACCGCGAGGTTCAGCCCTTCCTCATCTCGAACTCGAAGCCCGAGGCCGGCAAGGAGCGCGTGCAGTCGATCGTCGACCGCGAGGTCTTCGACGACACCACCAAGTGCATCCTGTGCGCCGCGTGCACCTCGTCGTGCCCCGTGTTCTGGACCGACGGTCAGTACTTCGGCCCCGCCGCGATCGTCAACGCGCACCGCTTCATCTTCGACTCGCGCGACGACGCGGGCGATGTGCGCCTCGACATCCTCAACGACAAAGAGGGCGTGTGGCGCTGCCGCACCACCTTCAACTGCACCGAGGCGTGCCCCCGCGGCATCGAGGTCACCAAGGCCATCGCCGAGGTCAAGCAGGCCGTCCTGCGCGGCGGTCGCTAACCCTCAGCCTCGCGAACGGCGGGTGCGCCCGGTCCCTGAGCTCGTCTCATGGGGTCGGCGCCCCGCCGTTCGGCGTTTCCGCCCACGTTGCGCGCGCAAGTCGCCGAGATCCCGTCGCTTCGGGCATGGCCGAGGCGACATTCTCCGGCGACCCACGCGCGGGTAGAAAGGGGCCGGATGCCGTGGCTCCACGGAACGGCCGGGGCCGCGGCATCCATTCATTAGGCTTTTCCGGTGACCGATCACCGCCACGACCCGCGGCCGCTGCCCGCGGTGCGCGACGACGACAGCTCGCTACGGGAACGTCTCGAGGCGGCGCAGACGGCCGTGCGCGAGCGGTTGGACGAACCCATCGCGCGTGCCGCGAAAATCGCGGAGTGGTTCCCGATCCGCGTCTGGCGGCACTTTCTACGCCACAACGGCTTCCTGCTCGCCGCCGGCATGAGCTACCAGGCGCTCTTCGCCGTGTTCTCGGCGCTGTACCTCGCGTTCGCCGGGGTCGGGATCTGGCTGGGCGGAAGCAAGACGGCGATCGACGGGCTCATCCACATCGTCAACAGCTACATCCCCGGGATCATCAGCGAGAACGGGCTGGTCAAACGCGAGCAAGTCGAAGCCGTCGCCCAGGAGAGCGGTCGACTGCTCACCATCACGGGCATCGTGGCCGTCGTCGTGGTCGTGTGGACGGCGATCGGCTTCGTCACCTTCACCCGCCGCGCCGTGCGCGACACGTTCGGACTGCCCTTCGACCTGCGCAACTACGTGCTGCTGAAAGCCCGCGACCTGGTCGCGTCGATCCTCTTCGGCATCGCCCTGCTCGTGGGCGCACTGCTCGGCTCGATCACCACCGGCGCCGTCGATCTCGTGTTCGGGCTGATCGGGTGGGATCGAGAGACCCTCGGCTGGTCGATCGGCGCACGGATCGTGTCGCTCGTCGTGGCCTTCGGCGTGAACACCGTCGCGCTCGCATCGCTCTTCCGGTTCCTCACCGGCACGACCCTCACCTGGCGCCGCGCCTGGCCGGGGGCGCTCGTCGGCGCGACCGGGATGGTGGTGCTGCAGGTCGCCGCGGGCTTCCTCTTCGTCTACACACCCTCGAACCCGCTGCTGGCCACCTTCACCGTGCTGATCGGATTCCTGCTGTGGTTCCGCTTCATCGGCATCGTGATCCTCGTCTCGGCCGCCTGGATCGCCGTCGCCGCGGGAGACCGCGACGTGCCGCTCCGTTCTCCCGAGGACCGACTCGCGATGGAACAGGCCGCCCTCGTCATCGCCGCCCAGGTGGGGGTGCGTGAGGCGCAGAAGGAACTTGCTCTCTCGCACTGGCCGTGGCGGTGGCGGGCCAAGCGCAGACTGAACACGGCGGAGAAGCAGCTGGCACGGGCGCGGGCCGACGTCCCGGCACCGCGTCGAGTGTCCCTCATTCCGGACTGATCCGGCGGCAGGCGCCGTTGGTGGACGCGCTGTCTCGGCCGGCCGCCTGTCGATGGTCTCTCTCGGCGGGTGCTCCCTCGGTAGGCCCTCCCCCAGCGGCCCTCTCTCGGTGGCGTTCGCTCTGCAGGCCCCTCTCGGCGGGCCCGATGTCGGAGGTCGTCGATAGGCTCGTCGGGTGGCTCGTTCCGTGCGTATCGTCTCCGTCAACGTCAATGGCATCCGTGCCGCCGTCCGCAAGGGCATGGTCGAGTGGCTCGACGCCTCGGGCGCCGACATCGTCACTCTGCAAGAGGTGCGGGCCACCGCCGACCAGCTCGCCGAGGCCCTGCCGGGGTGGGAGATCGTCAACGACGAAGCCCTCGCGAAGGGGCGGGCGGGAGTCGCCATCATCAGCCGTCTGCCCGGCGTCGAGACCCGCACGCACCTCGGCCCCGAGCCGCTCGACGCGTCGGGCCGCTGGATCGAGACCGACTTCGACATCGATGGCGAGACCATCACCATCGTCAGCGCCTACGTGCACAGCGGCGAGGTCGACACCCCCAAGCAAGACGCGAAGTGGCTCTTCCTCGACGCGATGGAGCGTCGCCTCGCCGAGCTGAAGACCGAGCGCGAGCTGGCCCTCGTGACCGGCGACCTCAACGTGGGTCACCGCGAGCTCGACATCAAGAACTGGCGCGGCAACCGCAAGAACGCCGGGTTCCTCCCGCGCGAGCGTGCGTACTTCGACCGCTTCTTCGGCCCCGCGGGCGAGCAGGTCGAGGGCGTCGACGGCTCCACCGGCACGGGCCTCGGCTGGATCGACGTCGGCCGCCGCGCCATGGGCGAGGTCGACGGTCCGTACACGTTCTGGTCGATGCGCGGAAAGGCGTTCGACACCGACAGCGGCTGGCGAATCGACTACCACGTCGCCACGCCCGCCCTGGGCGAGCGCGTGACGTCGTACCGGGTCGACCGCGCCCCGTCGTACGACACCCGGTGGAGCGACCACTCCCCCGTGATCGTCGACTACACGCTCGGGCGCTGACACCGAGGGCTTCCCCGAGGACGCGGGGCGCCCGCGGCCCGGGGCGCGCGGGTGTCCGGCCCGGAGCGTCGGGGTGTCCGGCCCGGGGCGCGTCAGGCCCGCGACACCGGCATCCGGGTCGTCCTGCGCCGAGGGCGGTGTCCCAGATCGCCCGGCGGGCCGGGTGTCGGCATCCAGGAAACCGCTTCGACGGCAGGAACGTCCCGCGCACGCCGCCTAGGATCGTACGGTGACCACCGAGCGCCTCTACTCCGGAATGCAGCCCTCCGCCGACAGCCTTCAGATCGGCAACTACATCGGGGCTCTCCTGCAGTGGCGCGACCTCCAGGACCAGTACGACGCCTTCTTCTCGGTCGTCGACCTGCACGCCCTGACGCAGCCGGGCGACCCCGCCGAGCGCCGCGAGAAGACCCGCCGCACCGCCGCCCAGTACATCGCCGCCGGCATCGAGCCCTCGCGCTCGACGCTTTACGTGCAGTCGCACGTGCCCGCGCACGCCGAGCTGCAGTGGGTGCTGTCGACCCTCACGGGCTTCGGCGAGGCCGGGCGCATGACGCAGTTCAAGGACAAGTCGGCCCGCTACGGGACGGACGCCACCAACGTCGGACTCTTCACCTACCCGGTGCTGATGGCCGCCGACATCCTGCTGTACCAGACCGATGTCGTGCCCGTCGGCGACGACCAGAAGCAGCACATCGAGCTCACCCGCGACCTCGCCGAGCGCTTCAACCAGCGCTTCGGCGAGACCTTCACGGTCCCCAAGCCCGTGATCCAGCGCGAGACCGCCCGCATCTACGACCTGCAGAACCCCATGGCCAAGATGTCGAAGTCGGCCGAGTCCGACGCGGGCGTGCTGTGGCTTCTCGACGATCCCAAGGTCAGCGCGAAGAAGATCATGCGCGCCATGACCGACTCCGAGGGGTCAGTGCGCTTCGACCGCGAGGCGAAGCCCGGCGTCTCGAACCTGCTGGTCATCTACTCGGCCCTCACCGGCCGCGAGATCACCTCGATCGAAGACGAGTACGCCGGTCGCGGCTACGGCGACTTCAAGAAGGGCCTCGCCGAGGTCGTCGTGAACGAGTTCGAGCCGGTGCGCGCGCGGGCGATGGAACTGCTCGACGACCCCGCCGAGCTCGACCGCGTGCTCGCCGTGAACGCCGGCAAGGCGGCATCCGTCGCCGAGAAGACCCTCACCGACGTGTACGACCGCATCGGTCTGCTCCGCCGCGGCTGATCCTGCGTCTGTCCGACGCCCGCACGACTCTCCGAGTCGTGCGGGCGTTGCCGTTTCGGGGGGGGCTCGACGCGCGCGGCACAACTCCTGCAGATCCCGCCTCATCCACACCCTTCGCCCGCTTGAAGCCACGATGTGCAGGAGTTGTGCGCGCGACAACGGGCTCCCCGGATCACCGCCGATGACGGGACGCGAGGCCCGCGATCGCCGCCCGCACCATGTCCGGTTGGTACAGGATCTCCTCCGCGAGGAGGCGGAGAGTCGCGTAGCCTGCCGCGGCAGCGGCTCGATCGCGCCGGCGGTCCTCACGCTGGGCGTCCCAAGAGGAGTGGTGGGCCTTGCTGTCGCATTCGATGATGAGCCACCTCTCCACGACGAAGTCGACGCGACCGACGAGGGGAATTCGGACCTGGGTCTCCCACCTCAGACCAAGGCTGCGGAGCATGAGCCGCACGATCGTTTCAGGCCCGGATTCGGCTGTGGGGTCGACGAGCCGCTGGAGCGATCGGAATCTGCGCGGCAGCCGACTGAAGACATCCGCCACCTCGCGCTCCCCGATCAGACCGGAGCTCCACGCGCTGTCCAGCGAAGCCACAAGGCTCCGCGGCGGCTGACACTGGGCGGACTGTACGAGTGCCTCTGGGAGCGGCGCATGTACCTCTCGCGGTGCCGCGGAGCTCGATCGCCAATGCGCGCGGAGGTCCGGGCCCCGGTGTGGCAGACGGCTGGCCTCCCGATCGAATTGCACGTGCAGCCGCTGAGCGTCGTGGGCGAAAACGCCTCGCTCTCGGAGGAGGGAGAGGCAGTCGAGACGACCTCCGTGCTCCACCGCGCGCAGCACGTCTCGTGAACACTCGGCCGGCAGGTAGGCGTCGCGACGCGGACGAAGAAGCCGACCGTCGTCGATCGCGCGGGCGATCTCGGCACGGGTCAGGCCTCTGGCACGGAGGTCGCGATAGGAGGCGGAGGCGAGGGACATGCGTCCGAGAATTCCGTCTCGCGACGGGCCGGAACGGCCCAGGCAGACATCTGGGGATAAGTCGTACGGAGCGCGCGACACAACTCCTGCAGATCCGGTCCCCGCAGAAGCGGTATGGCCCTCAGCGGCCGATCTGCAGGAGCTATGCCATGAACACCCCCCGGTAGCGTGGCCGGATGGAACCGGAGATCCTGCGCACCGCACGCCTCGAGCTTTCGGCGCCGCGCGTGAACGACGTCGAGGCGATCCACGCGGAATGCCAGGATGCCGCGATCCAGAGGTTCACGACGGTGCCTGCGCCGTACCTCCCTGAGGACGCGGAGACGTTCGTCGAGTTGACGCGCGGGTGGTGGGCCGAGGGGTCGGAGGCGACCTGGGCGATCCGCCTCGAGGGGCGACTCGTCGGCATGGTGGGCCTGGCGAAGCTGCCCTCGGGCGGTCCCGAGATCGGCTACTGGGTGTCGCCGAGCGTGCGTGGGCGGGGGCTGGCGACCGAGGCCGCGCGCGCGGTCGTCGGCTGGGGCTTCGCGCTCGAGCGTCCGGCGATAGAGCGCATCGAGTGGCGCGCGGTCGTCGGCAACGCCGGCTCGGCACGCGTCGCGCGGGCGCTGGGATTCCGCTACGAGGGGCTTCTGCGGCACGCGCACGTGAACTTTCTCGGTCGTTCCGACCTCTGGGTCGGAGGGCTGCTGCGCGACGACGACCGCGCGCCCCAGCCCTGGCGGGTGCTCGAACCCTGACGCAAGGCCCCGTGCCGATGTCGGAGGTCGGTGGCACGATGGGCGCATGCCGGAGATGCCAGAGGTCGAGGGGCTCGTCGAATACCTGCGCGGGCGGGTGACGGGGCTGCGCGTCGACAAGGCCACCGTGTCGGCGATCAACGCGCTCAAGACGTACGACCCGCCGTTGACGGCCCTCGTCGGCGCGCGCATCACGGGCGTCGATCGCCACGGCAAGTTCGTCGACGTGGCGTCCGACGCCGGCATCCATCTCGTGTTCCATCTCGCCAAGGCGGGGTGGCTGCGCTGGTACGACGCCCTGCCCACGACGATCGTCAAGCCGGGCAAGACGCCGATCGCGCTGCGCGTGGGCTTCGACGATGGCTCGGGTTTCGACCTCACCGAGGCCGGCACGAAGAAGTCGCTCGCCGTGTACGCCGTGCGCTCCCCCGCCGAGGTGCCGGGCATCGCACGGCTGGGTCCCGATCCGCTGAGCGAGGGCTTCGACCGGGCGACGTTCGGCTCGCTGCTCGAGGGCCGTCGCACGCAGATCAAGGGCGTGCTGCGCGATCAGTCGATCGTCGCGGGGGTCGGCAACGCCTATTCCGACGAGATCCTGCACGCGGCCAAGATGTCGCCGTACGCCCTGGCCGCGAACCTGTCGGAGGCCGAGGTCGACCATCTCTACAGCGCGATGACGACGACGCTGGCCGAGGCGATCGACGCGGCACGCGGCAAGCCCCCGGCCGAGTTGAAGGACGCCAAGCGTCGCGGCATGCGCGTGCACGGACGCCGCGGCGAGGCGTGCCCGGTGTGCGGCGACGAGGTTCGCAGCGTGTTCTTCGCCGACAACTCCCTCGAGTACTGCCCCACCTGCCAGACCGGCGGCAAGCTGCTCGCCGACCGTCGACTGTCGCGACTGCTCAAGTGACCGCATCGCGAGACGCGGGGTGCGAGACGCAGCGCCGCGGGGGCCGGAGAGAGCGACCACGAAACGTCGCCGTATGACCGGGAATGAAACCGCGAGAGGCACGTTGAGTAGGATCAGAAGTGCAAAAACGTGCTCCGGGGTCGGTGAGAATCCGAACCGGCGGTGACAGTCCGCGAACCCCTCCGCTCACGCGGTGGGGCCGATCCGGTGGAATTCCGGGACCGACGGTGATGCGAGGGTGAGCCCTCGCTAGTCCGGATAGGAGGCAGCACGGACGGCGCGACACGCCTTCCCGCTGGCCCTGCCCCGACTCCGCGGGAAGGACAAGGAAATGGCATCCGCCGTCGAGATCGACGCCATGCGGCGAGCTCTGCAGCTCGCCCGGCGCGGCCCGCGCGGGCTCAACCCCCAGGTGGGCGCCGTGATCCTGTCGCCTGCGGGTGAGGTTGTCGCCGAGGGATTCCATCGCGGCGCCGGCACCGCCCACGCCGAGGTCGACGCGCTGTCGAAGCTCGCCCCCGGTGCCGCACAAGGCGCCACTGCCGTGGTGACCCTGGAGCCGTGCAATCACACCGGTCGCACCGGCCCGTGCGCTGTCGCGCTCATCGAGGCGGGCATCGCCCGCGTGGTCTACGCGCTCGACGACCCCACCGACGCGGCGGCCGGTGGAGCAGACCGCCTGCGCGCAGCCGGGGTCGACGTCGAGGCGGGACCCGAGGCGGATGCCGCCGAGGCGCTCGTCGCCGACTGGACGCACCTGCAACGCAGCGGCCGCCCGCACGTCATCGTGAAGTGGGCGCAGAGCCTCGACGGTCGCGCCGCGGCCGATGACGGCACGAGCCAATGGATCACCGGACCCGACGCCCGCCGCGACGTGCACGCGCGCCGCGCGCAGGCGGACGCGATCGTCGCCGGCACCGGCACCGTCCGTTCCGATGATCCGGCGCTGACCGCGCGAGCGGATGACGGGACGCTGCTCGAGGACCAGCCGATGCCGGTCATCATCGGCGAGAGCGAAACGGCTCCGGATGCCGCGGTGCGCCGCCACCCGCGCGACCCCCTGTTCTGCTCGACGCGCGACCTGCGCGCGGTGCTCGCCGATCTCGCCGAGCAGGGCGTGCAGCGCGTGTTCGTAGAGGGCGGGCCGACCCTCGCGAGCGCCTTCGTGCGCGAAGGCCTCGCCGACGAGCTGCTCGTCTACATCGCGCCCGTGTTGCTCGGCGGTTCGCGCCTCGCACTCGGAGACGTCGGCGTGCCGAGCATCGACGCGGCGAAGCGCCTGGCGGTGGCATCCGTCACCTCCCTCGGCGACGACCTGCTGATCGTCGCCCGCCCAGCCGAGACCGCACCCGAAAGCACCGAGACTGTGCCCGCGACCGCGGGCGAGAACGAAGGAGACGCCTGATGTTCACCGGAATCGTCGAAGAGATCGGGGCCGTCACGGCCGTCGAGCCCTCGGGCGACGGCGTGCGCCTGACGCTGCGCGCCCCCCTGTCGGTGTCGGACGCCGGCCACGGCGACTCGATCTCGGTGAGCGGTGTGTGCCTCACCGTCGTCGATCAGGGCGACGACTGGTTCACCGCCGACGTGATGAAGCAGACCCTCGACATGTCGACGCTCGCCGACGTCGCCCCGGGCCGCGCGGTCAACCTCGAGCGCGCGACCGCCGCGCACGGCCGCCTGGGCGGGCACATCGTGCAGGGCCACATCGACGGCACCGGTGTCGTGCGCGAGGTGCGGCCCGGAGCGCAGTGGAGCGTCGTGCGCGTCGGCATCCCGTCCCCCCTCGCCCCCCTCGTGGTCGACAAGGGGTCAATCGCGATCGACGGCGTCTCGCTCACCGTGAGCGCCGTGAGCGAAGCCTCCGAGCCCGAGCCGTGGCTGGAGGTCTCGCTCATCCCCGAAACCCTCGAGGCCACGACACTCGGCCGCGCCGAAGCCGGCACGCCCGTGAACCTCGAAACCGACATCCTGGCCCGTCATGTCCAGCGCATGCTCGCCTTCCGCACGACAGAGAATCCCGCGGCGACCGCCGCACAGACCGAGAGGGGCTCCCGATGAGCCTGTCCACCATCCCCGAGGCCCTGGAAGCCCTGCGTCAGGGGCGGCCGATCCTGGTCGCCGACGACGAGAACCGCGAGAACGAGGGCGACGTCATCATCTCGGCGCAGCTCGCGACCCCCGAGTGGCTCGCCTGGACCGTCCGCTGGTCCAGCGGTTACGTCTGCGCCCCCATGCCCGCCGAGTGGGCCGACCGTCTCGACCTGCCGCCCATGGTCGAGGTCAACCAGGACGCCCGCGGCACCGCGTACACGGTCAGCGTGGACGCGGCATCCGGAGTCACCACCGGGATCAGTGCCGCCGACCGCGCGCGCACCCTCAACGTGCTGTCCGACCCCGCGTCGGTTCCGACCAGCCTCATCCGTCCCGGACACGTGCTGCCGCTGCGCGCCGTCGATGGCGGCGTGCGCGAGCGCGCGGGGCACACGGAGGCCGCCGTCGATCTCATGCGCCTCGCGGGGCTCGAGCCCGTCGGTGCGATCGCCGAGGTCGTCGCCGAGGACGGCAGCATGATGCGCCTGCCCGGACTGTTCGAGCTCGGCGAGCGCGACGGCATCCCGGTCATCACGATCGAACAGCTCATCGGTCACCTCAACGAGACCGACCCGCTGCCCGCCACCGCGCCCGCCCGCCGCCGCGTGAGCCTGCGCGCCGAGTCGAACGTCCCCACCTCGCACGGCACCTTCCGCTTCCTCGCCTATAAGGACCGCATCACCGGCACCGACCACCTGGCGGTGGTCTCGGGCGACCTCACCGAGACGGCGCCCCTCGTGCGCGTGCACTCGGAGTGCCTGACGGGCGAGGCGTTCGGTTCGCTGAAGTGCGAGTGCGGGCCGCAGCTCGAGGCGGCTCTCGACACGATCGACCGCGACGGCGGCATCGTGATCTACATGCGCGGTCACGAGGGTCGCGGCATCGGCCTCATCAACAAGCTGCGCGCCTACAACCTGCAGGAGCGCGGCATGGACACCGTCGACGCCAACCTCGCCCTCGGCCTGCCCGCCGACGCGCGCGATTACGCCGCCGCCGCCGGCATCCTGACCGACCTCGGCGTCGAGAAGGTGCGGCTGCTGACGAACAACACCGACAAGGTCGCGCAGCTGCGCGGCTTCGGTCTCGATGTCGTCGAGCAGGTTCCGCTGCTCGTGGGCGTCGGCCCGAACAACCACCAGTACCTCGAGACGAAGCGCGACCGGATGGGTCACATCATCGCCGAGGACGACCTGCGCGATGCCCTCGCGCACATGAAGGAAGAGAGCGCCTGATGGCCGGCAGTGGAGCACCCGAGACCGGCGGCGTCGACGCGTCGGGCCTGAACGTCGTCGTGGTCGCGGGAACGTGGCACGAGGTCATCACGAACGGTCTGATCGCGGGCGCGAAGCGCGTGCTCGACGCGACCGGTGCGACCTACCGCGTCGTGCGCGTGCCCGGCTCGTTCGAGCTCCCCGTCGCCGCCAGCGCGGCATTCGAGGGCGGAGCGGATGCCGTGGTGGCCCTGGGCGTGATCATCCGGGGCGGCACGCCGCACTTCGAGTTCGTCTCGTCGGCGGCCACCGACGGTCTGACCCGCGTGGCCCTCGACGCCGGCAAGCCGGTCGGCTTCGGCGTGCTGACGCTGGACGACGAGCAGCAGGGCCTCGACCGTGCGGGGCTCGAAGGCTCCAAGGAGGACAAGGGCGAAGAGGCCGCGGATGCCGCGATCCGCACCGCCCTCGTTCTGCGGGAGCTGCGCGGCTGACGCGTCGTTCCTGACGGGCCCGGTGACCTCTGCGGTCGCCGGGCCCGTTCTCGTCCGAGGGGTGCGGGTGGCTGAGCCCGTCGACGCCACCGAGGTCCGCGCGTCGGGGCGCGCCCTTCGACAGCCTCAGGGCCGCTCGCGGGTCCGGGGCCGTGCGCGCGGGTCAGGAAGCGCCCGCGGTGAGGCCCCCCTTCCTGGCGGGTGACGCGCCGCGTCCCTACCCTGTCGGGTATGGAGATCCTGCGCAGCGTCGTCGTCCTCGTCCACCTCGTCGGCTTCGCCATCCTCTTCGGCGCGTGGGTCGTCGAGGCGGTCAGCCGCCGGGCGCGCGTCACCTCGTTGATGAACTACGCCCTCCTCATCTCCCTGGTCACGGGCCTGGCGCTCTCAGCGCCGTGGGGCCTCGATCACGAGCTCAACTACGCCAAGATCGGCATCAAGCTCGTTGTCCTGCTCGTCATCGGCGCACTGCTGGGCATCGGTTCGGCCCGACAGAAGCGCAACGGGTCGCTGTCGCCGGCGATCTTCTGGCCGATCGGCATCCTGGCTTTGCTCAACGCCGGTCTCGCGGTGATCTGGCACTGACGACGCCGCTCGTCGGCATCCACTCAGCACGCGCATAGACTGGAGGGTCTAACGCCCCCCACTCGGAGACGTTTCCGGTGCTCCCTCGCGCACCCGCTCACACACACACCCCCGTGATCGCGGCGCGCCACCGCTGCGCCCCACCCCGGACGCGATTGATCGACCTTCTCGTCAGGCAGTCATGACCACCTCCTCCCCCTCCACCCGATCCGCTGCGGCCCCCGCGAACCCCCGTTCGCGCGTCATCACCGCGAGCCTGATCGGCACCACGATCGAGTTCTACGACTTCTACGCGTACGCCACGGCTGCGGTCCTCGTCTTCCCGATCCTGTTCTTCCCGACCGGCAACGAGACCACCTCGCTGCTGCTGTCGTTCAGCGTCTTCGGCGCCGCGATGATCGCGCGCCCGCTGGGCGCCATCGTCTTCGGCCACTTCGGCGACCGCTTCGGCCGCAAGGCCACCCTCGTGGCATCCCTTCTCACCATGGGTGTGGCGACCTTCCTCATCGGCTGCCTGCCCACCTTCAACGAGATCGGCGTCTGGGCTGCGGTCCTGCTGCTGGTCATGCGTCTCGCGCAGGGCTTCGCACTGGGCGGCGAGTGGTCGGGCGCGGCGCTCGTCGCCACCGAGAACGCCCCGAAGGGCAAGCGCGCCCTGTTCGGCACCTTCCCGCAGCTGGGTGCCCCCATCGGCTTCATCATCGCCAACGGCGTCTTCCTGTTCATCAACTTCGCCCTCCCCCACCCCGACGGCACCGCGCAGCGCTCGGCGGAGTTCCTCGCGTGGGGCTGGCGCGTGCCGTTCCTGTTCTCGGCGGTGATGGTGATCGTCGGACTCTGGGTGCGCCTGCGACTGGTCGAGAGCGAATCGTTCGCGAAGGCCGAGAAGACCGGCGCCATCAAGAAGTTCCCGCTCGGCGAGGCCGTGCGTCGCAACTGGAAGCAGCTCATCCTCGGCACGTTCATCATGCTGGCGACGTACGTGCTCTTCTACCTGATGACGAGCTTCACGCTCTCGTACGGCATCAAGCCCACCCTCGAGGGGGCTCAGGCCGCCGCCGAGAAGGCGGGGACGGCGTTCAACGCGGCCGAGTTCGTACCGGGCCTGGGCTACGGCTACACCGACTTCGTGATCATGCAGATCATCGGCGTGGTGTTCTTCGGCATCTTCACGATGCTGTCGGGCCCGATCGCCGACCGGATCGGCCGTAAGCGCCTGCTCATCGGCGTCACGGCCGCGATCATCGTGTTCGGTCTGACGTTCTCGTTCTTCCTGGTGCCGCACGCCGACCCGGCGTTCACGCGCATCCTGGTGCAGTCGTTCCTCATCCTCGGCTTCATGCTCATGGGCGCGACCTTCGGGCCGATGGGCGCGGTGCTGCCGGAGCTCTTCCCGACCAACGTGCGCTACACGGGGTCGGCGATCTCGTACAACGTGTCGTCGATCCTCGGCGCGGCCCTCGCCCCGATCGTCGCTGTCGCGCTGTGGGCGGCCGGTGGCGGCAACCCGTGGCTCGTGGGCGTGTACCTCTCGGCGATGGGCGTGCTGACCCTCGTCGCACTCGTGCTCTCGCCCGAGACGAAGGACGTCGACTACGACGACAACCTCGCCGCGGGAGCGACCGCGCCGTAACGGGTTCGCTCTCGACACCGGATGCCACGGGGCCCAGGCCTCGTGGCATCCGTCGTTCGTGCCGCGGGCGGTCGGGTGGCGGGCCGGATTCCGGACAACCTGAGCGTTCGCGGCGTTGCGGTCCCGGATCGACAGGCGTGCGGCCATTCTCTCGGGAGTTTCGCACGTCATCGAGGGGACCGACCGGGGGTGTCGGTGGGGCGGGGTACGGTCGAAGCACCCCATTCCTTTCCCGAGGTGAGCATGTCGTTTTCCGCTCCCGCGCGTGGTCGGCGCGGCCGCCGCGCGCCCGAAGGCCCGCGCGCGTCGTTCCGTCAGCTGGTCCCCTTCCTGCTCGAGCACAAGCGGACGCTCGTCGTCGTCGCCATGCTCAGCGTGCTCGGCGCCGCCGCCACGCTCGCGCAGCCGCTGCTCGTCGGCGAGGTCATCTCGCGCGTGCAGAGCAGCGTCCCCCTCGGCGCCCTGGTGTGGCTGCTGGTGGCTTTCGTCGTGCTGTCGTCGGTCATCTCGGGCTTCCAGCACTACCTGCTGCAGCGCACCGGCACCGCCGTGGTCTTCTCGAGCCGGCGGCGACTCATCTCGCGCATCCTGCGCCTGCCGATCAGCGAGTTCGACGCGCGTCGCACGGGCGATCTCGTCTCGCGCGTGGGAACCGACACGACCCTGCTGTACGCGGTGCTCACCCAGGGCTTCGCGGATGCCGTGGGCAACGCCCTCATCCTCGTCGGCGCGGTCATCGCGATGGCCGTCATCGATCCGCTGCTGCTCGGGCTCATCATCGTGGTCGTCGGCGCCTCGCTCGCGGTGGTCGTGCTGCTGAGCACGCGGATCCGCTCGGCATCCGCCGATCAGCAGGCCAAGGTCGGCGAGCTGTCGTCGGGCGTCGAGCGCGCGGTCGGCTCCATCCGCACGATCCGCGCGTCGGGCGCGACCGAGCGCGAGATCGCGGCGGTGACCGAGAACGCCACGGCCGCGTACGCCGCGGGCGTGCGCATCGCGCGGGTGTCGGCGCTGATCGTGCCGATCGCCTTCGTCGCGCTGCAGGTGTCGCTGCTCGTCGTTCTCGGTGTCGGCGGGTACCGCGTGGCATCCGGCGCCATCGACGTCGCCGCGCTCGTCACGTTCGTGATCTTCCTCTTCCTGCTCGTGCAGCCTCTGGCCTCGGCGATCGGCGCGATCACCTCGGTCAACCAGGCGCTGGGGGCGCTGGGGCGCATTCAAGAGGTGCTCGACCTCCCCCTCGAAGACGACGCCGACCGTCCGTCGTCGCCTGCGGCGGTTCCGGATGCCGCGGCCCTCGCGTTCCGCGACGTGCACTTCCACTACCCCGACGACGTCGTGAAGGCGCGCGAGGCCGCCGCTGCCGAGGCCCGGTCCGTGTTGGAGCAGGCGCACCTCGAGCGGGCGGCCGACGAGACGGTCGCCGAGGTCGACGACGACCGCGACGTGCTGCGCGGGGTGTCGTTCGAGGTGCCGCGCGGATCGCGCGTCGCGCTCGTCGGGCCCTCAGGTGCGGGCAAGAGCACGATCCTCGCGCTCATCGAGCGGTTCTACGACCCGACGGAGGGAGCGATCCTCGTCGACGGCGTCGACGCCCGCGACCTCTCCCGCGGCGACCTGCGCGCGCGCTTCGGCTACGTCGAGCAGGACGCGCCGACCCTGGCCGGCACGATCGCCGACAACCTGCGACTCGCCTCGCCCGCGGCATCCGACGCCGACTGCGAGCGGGTGCTGCGCGCGGTCAACCTCGCCGATGTGCTCGAGCGCAGCCCGCTCGGCGTCGACGCTCCCGTGGGCGAAGACGGCGTCATGCTCTCGGGCGGAGAACGCCAGCGCCTCGCGATCGCCCGCGCGCTGCTGGCCGCTCCCCCGGTGCTGCTGCTCGACGAATCGACCTCGTCGCTCGACGGCGTGAACGAGCAGCGCATGCGCGAGGCGATCGACGCCGTCGCCACCGACCGCACCCTGCTCGTCATCGCGCACCGCCTGTCGACGGTCGTCGACAGCGACCTCATCGTGGTGCTCGACAAGGGCCGGGTCGTGGGTCGGGGCACGCACAGCGAGCTTGTGGCATCCACCCCGCTCTATCGCGACCTCGCGAAGCACCAGCTGTTGGTCTGAGCCGCGACCGCGGGTCAGTCGCCCGCGAGGGCGTCGATCGGCGACACCGCGGTGGCCAGGCGCGTGGGCGCGACGGCGGCGACGGCGGTGAGCAGTGCCGTCGCCACCGCGACGATGCCCACGGTCGCCCACGGGATCGCGGGTAGCACGAACGTCGGTGACGAGAACTCCGGCGGGACGCCGACCGAACCGAGCAGCGACTGCGCTCCCGCCCAGCCGTAGACCACGCCGAGCAAGAGCCCGAGGGCCACCGACGTCACGGTGAGGTGTGCGGCCTCGAGCAGCACCATGCGTCGGATCTGCGGGGCGGCGAAGCCGAGCGTGCGCAGGAGGCCGAGCTCCCGACGGCGCTGGATCACCCCGAGGGTCAGCAGGTTAACCAGGCCGACAGCGGCGATCACGGCCGACACGTCCACGAGCGACATCATGATCGCGGCGAAGGTGTCCATGAGCGACAGCAGTTCCTCCGGCGGTTCACCCCCGCCCGAGCTGATGAGCACCTCGCGAGCCGACTGCGACGCCACCGCGAACATCGTCACGAGCGTCACGCCCATCACGACGCCGATCGCCATGCGGCTCGATCTTTCGGGATAGCGCAGAGCGTTCTCTGCCGCGAGGCGCGCCTCGGCCGATCGGCCGAAGAGGCGTCCGGTCACCCGCAGCACGGGTGGCATGATCACCGTCGCGCCCAGGCTCAGTCCCGTGAACGAGAAGATGCCGCCCACGAACGCGACGACCACACCGAGCGGTGACAGCAGGCCCAGAGCCACACCGGCCGCCAGGACGAGGGAGCCGCCGAGGAAAAGGATCCCCGCGACGATGCGGCGGGCACGACCACCGACGGCCTCGCTCCGATTGCGCTCGGTCGCGCCCGAGATCGCCTCGAGCGGCGTCACCTCGAGAACCCGGCGCGAGCCGGCCCAGGCGGCGGCCCACGTCGTGAGGGTCACGATGACCGCGGGCGCGACGAGCACCGGCTGCAGGAGCGCGTACTCGACGTCGATCCCCCACACGGTGCGCGCCACCGGCAGCAGTGCAGCAGCGCCCGCAGTGCCGCCGATCAGGCCCACGGCCGCTCCGATGGCCCCCACCACGAGACCCTGTCGTGCGACCCGCACCCGCTCCGACCGCGCCGAGGCCCCGATCAGGCGCATCAGGGCGATCTGCCGGGTGCGCCCCGCGACGATGGTCGCGAATGTGGTGGTGGTGACGATCGCCGCGACGAACATCGCCACCCCCACCAGCAGTGCGCTGAGGATCGCCACGACCACCACGACGCTCTCGCGACCCGCGAGATACGGCGCCGCCAGCAGCCACGCGCCGATGAACCCCGTCGCGGCGATGAGCAAGGTGCCGAAGCCGCTCGAGATCGCGGCGACCAGCACCGAGGCGCCGAGACCGCGCTCCGCACGCGGCAGGGAGCGCGTCAGGCGGCGGGGGCGCGACGCGCGCACCGGCCGCTCGACGACGGCGCTCACGCCCCGACCTCCGACGACAGCATGTATGCCGAGATGGCCTCGGCGCTCTGGCGCGGAGTGTCGGCCATGACGCGGCCGTCGCCGAGGAAGATCACGCGGTCGGCGTGCGAGGCGGCCATCGGGTCGTGCGTCACCATCGCGATCGACTGCCCGTGCTCCCGACTCGCCGCAGCGAGCAACGCGAGCACCTCGCGGCCGGTGCGCGAGTCGAGGTTGCCGGTCGGCTCGTCGGCGAAGATCAGGTCGGGCTGCGTCGCCAGGGCTCGGGCGATGGCGACCCGCTGCTGCTGGCCACCCGAGAGCTCATGCGGACGGTGACGCAGGCGGCCACCAAGCCCCATCGACTCGACCAGCGCGTCGATGCGGCGTCGGGCCTCGGCAGAGGGCGACCGACCGGCCAGCTCGAACGGCAGGGTGATGTTGCCGAGCACGTCGAGCGTGGGCACGAGGTTGAACGACTGGAAGACGAACCCCACGCGCGACCGACGCAGCACCGTGAGGTCGAGGTCGCTGAGGCCCGTGATCTCGGTATCGCCGATGAACGCGCGGCCCGAGGTCGCGGCATCCAACCCCGCCATGACGTGCATGAGGGTGGACTTGCCCGAACCGGACGGCCCCATGATCGCGGTGAACTCGCCGCGTCGCAGGCCGATCGTCACGTCGTCGAGAGCGTGGACCCGCGATTCGCCGGCACCGAAGGTCTTCGTGAGGTTCTGCACCCGCGCGGCCATCGGCGCGGTGTCGAAAGAGTTCTGCTGCATGAACCCGACGCTACGAATCACTCCCGACCGGCGGCATCGGCCTGACGTCGTCTCGTCGTACATCCCGGGGATGACGCTGCACCAGCGGCGGGGTGAAATGCGTCTCGAGACGGACGGGGGTCATCCCCGCGGACGACGCCCCCGCGATCCCCACTCGGTCACGATCGACCCATGACATCGCACCGCTCGTCTCCCCTCCTCCTCGCGCTCGCCGTCGCCGCGGGCGGGAGCCTCACCCTCGCGTTGGCGGGATGCACCGGCATCCAAGAAGCCTTCTCTCAAGAGGTCACCACGGAGTTCCGCGATACGGCCGAGGTCGTCGCGCAGTCCGCGACGACCGTGCCCTGGCTGCCCGCCGACGCGACCGAGATCGTTCTGAAGACCAAGCGCGACGGCGAGGTCGCCGCAGCGATCGCGCGGAGCGGCTCCGCGCTCGATCCGGCCACCTGCCTCGAGATGGAGCGTCAGTCGGCTCCGACCGTGCACATCGACGACGCCCCCGACGTCTACGCGAAGGACCGAGTGTTCGCGTGCGGGGCGTGGTCGGTGATCGCCACGACCGACGGCTGGTACGGCTGGACGCCGAACAGCCCCGGCGAGAAGGAGAAATCGCCGGCGGCATCCTGAGCGGAAACACCGACGCCCCTCCCGCGCGCCAAGAACGGGAGGGGCGTCGATTCGAGGGCTGGCCCTGTCCGCACGAAACGGTGCGGAGGGCGAGCCGGTCTCAGGAGCGCTGCAGGCGGTAGCGCAGCGCGGCGAGCTCGGCGCGCAGGGCGGCCGGCAGGTGCGAACCGAAGGTGTCGTAGAACTCCTCGGTCAGGTCGGCCTCGGCGAGCCACGACGCGCGATCGATCGAGAACAACTCCTCGAGGTCGGCGGCGGGCAGGTCGAGACCCGACAGCTCGAGGTCTTCGACCTTGGGCAGGCGGCCGATCGGGCTGTCCACAGCATCCACCTGTCCGTCGACGCGGCGGATGATCCAGTCGATCACGCGGGCGTTGTCGCCGAAGCCGGGCCAGAGGAACCGGCCGTCGTCACCCTTGCGGAACCAGTTGACCTGGAAGATGCGCGGAGCGCGGTCGAAGCGGAGCTTCTGGCCGACCTTCAGCCAGTGGCCGAAGTAGTCGCCCATGTTGTACCCGCAGAAGGGCAGCATCGCGAACGGGTCGCGGCGCAGCTCTCCGACGGTGCCCTCCTGGGCGGCGGTCTTCTCGCTCGAGACCGTCGAGCCGATGAACACGCCGTGCGACCAGTCGGTCGCCTCGACGACCAGCGGCACGTTGGTGGCGCGACGACCGCCGAACAGGATGACGTCGAGGGGGACGCCCTCGGGGGCCTCCCAGTCCTCGGCGATCTGCGGGCACTGGGCGGCGCCGACCGTGAAGCGCGAGTTGGGGTGCGCGGCGGGGCGGCCCGACGCGGGCGTCCAGGCGTTGCCCTCCCAGTCGATGAGGTGCGGGGGCGCCTCGTCGGTCAGGCCCTCCCACCACACGTCGCCGTCGGGGCGGAGCGCGACGTTGGTGAAGATCGTGTTGCCCCAGAGCGTCTCGATCGCGGTGACGTTCGTCGACTCGCCGGTGCCGGGTGCGACGCCGAAGAAGCCGGCCTCGGGGTTGATGGCCCACAGGCGTCCGTCTTCACCCGGGCGGATCCACGTGATGTCGTCGCCGAGCGTCTCGACGCGCCAGCCGGGGATCGTCGGGCGAAGCATCGCGAGGTTCGTCTTGCCGCAGGCCGAGGGGAACGCGGCGGCGACGTGGTACGCCTTGCCCTTCGGGTCGATGACGCGGATGAGCAGCATGTGCTCGGCGAGCCAGCCCTCGTCACGGCCGATGACCGAGGCGATGCGCAGGGCGAAGCACTTCTTCGCGAGGATCGCGTTGCCGCCGTAGCCCGAGCCGAACGACCAGACCTCGAGGGTGTCGGGGAAGTGGACGATGTACTTCTCGTCGTTGCAGGGCCACGCGACATCCTGCTCGCCCGGGGCGAGGGGCGCACCGACCGAGTGGACCGTCTTGACCCACGGCGCACCGCCTGCGATCTGCTGCGTGACCGAGGTGCCCACGCGGGTCATCACGCCGATGGATGCCACGGCGTAGGCGCTGTCGGTGATCTGCACGCCGATGTGGCTCAGGGGCCCGCCGACCGCGCCCATCGAGAACGGCACGACGTACATGGTGCGACCGCGCATCGAGCCCTCGAAGACGCCGTCCAGGGTCTCGCGGATCTCGGCGGGGGCGATCCAGTTGTTCGTGGGACCGGCGTCTTCTTCGCGGTTCGAGGCGATGTACGTGCGCGACTCGAGGCGCGCGACGTCGCCGGGGTGCGAGCGGGCGAGGTACGAACCGGGACGCCACTCGGGGTTGAGCTTGATGAGCTTGCCCTCGTCGACCATCTCGCGCAGCAGGGCGTCGTTCTCGGCGGCCGAGCCGTCGACCCAGTGGATGCGGTCGGGCTGGGTGAGGGCGGCGACCTGGTCGACCCACGCGGTGAGG
The DNA here is from genome assembly GCF_900104345.1 of Microbacterium testaceum StLB037. GTDB lineage: Bacteria > Actinomycetota > Actinomycetes > Actinomycetales > Microbacteriaceae > Microbacterium > Microbacterium testaceum_A. The sequence goes on along the minus strand of NZ_FNJN01000001.1, from coordinate 86,637 downwards.
GCGGCGAGGCCGGGGCCTTCGACGACGGGGCGTTCCCCGTGGCCGGCGCGAGCCACGCGGCCCGCACGGGTGACGGGCGCGGCGGTGCGCGGGGTGGAGTTGAAGATGTCGGCGAGTGCCATGTCGTTCTCCTCGGTTGAGAGCGAAATCGGTGGTCTTCCTCCATGTTGGGCGCGCGAGCGACTTCTTTCCGAGAAATTTGCCCGTAAGAATCCATGATCTTTCGATATGGTCAAGGAATGGCATCGTCGTTCGAACTCACGACCCTGGGGCACCGCATCCGGCACCACCGACTCGCGCGCGGCTACACCCTCGACGAGCTCGGTGCGATGGTCGGCGTCGCCGGCAGCCAGCTGAGCCTCATCGAGAACGGCAAACGCGAACCGAAGCTCTCCCTCCTGCAGGAGATCGCGCGGGCCACCGAGACCGAGGTCACCGAGCTCCTCTCACGGGAGCCCCCGAACCGCCGGGCGGCCCTCGAGATCGAGCTCGAGCGGGCCCAGACCAGTCCGTTCTTCCGGCAGCTCGGCATCCCTCCCGTCAAAGTGACCAAGGGAACGAGCGACGACACGATCGAGGCCGTGCTGGGACTGCACCGCGAACTGCAACGGCGCGAGCGCGAGACGATCGCGAGCCCCGAAGAAGCCCGCCGCGCCAACACGGAGCTGCGCCTGCGCATGCGGGAGATGTCGAACCACCTGCCCGAGATCGAACGTCTCGCCGAGAAACAGCTCAAGGCCGCGGGGCACTCGACCGGCGCCCTCACCCACCGCACGGTGAGCATCATGGCGGAACAGCTGGGCTTCGAACTCATCTACGTCAGCGACCTGCCGCACTCGGCGCGCTCGGTCACCGATCTCGAGAACGGGCGCATCTACCTGCCTCCCGCGTCGATCCCGGGCGGCCACGGCCTGCGGTCGATGGCTCTGCAAGCGATGGCGCACCGTCTGCTCGGACACCGCCCGCCCACCGACTACGCCGACTTCCTGCAGCAGCGCCTCGAGATCAACTACTACGCCGCCTGCTGCCTCATGCCCGAGACGAGCTCGGTCGCCTTCCTCACACAGGCGAAGAAGGACCGCAACCTCGCCGTCGAGGACTTCCGCGACGCGTTCGGGGTGACCCACGAAGCAGCCGCCATGCGCATGACGAACCTGATGACCGTGCACCTCGGCATCCGCCTACACTTCATGCGCGTCGACGGCGACGGTGCGATCTCGCGCGTCTACGAGAACGACGACCTCCCCCTGCCCACCGACGTCACCGGCTCGGTGGAAGGGCAGATCGTGTGCAAGAAGTTCTCGGCGCGGTCCGCCTTCGACGAGCACAACCGCACCACCGAGCACTACCAGTACACCGACACTCCCGCCGGAACCTACTGGTGCTCGAGCCAGACGGGAACGACCTCGAACGGCGACTTCTCGATCACCGTGGGCGTGCCGTTCGACGACGCCCGGTGGTTCCGCGGACGCGAGACCACGAAGCGGGGCGTCTCGCACTGCCCCGACGAGTCGTGCTGCCGCCGCCCCGACACCGAAGCCGCGGAGCGCTGGTCGGGCAAGGCCTGGCCGAGCGCCCGCGTGCACCAGTACATGTTCTCGCCGCTCCCCCGCGGCATGTTCCCCGGCGTCGACGACGCGGAGGTCTTCGCGTTCCTCGACCGCCACGCGGACGGCTGACGCCGGCGGAGGCGGCACAACTCCTGCAGGATCCGCCGGATCGCAGCCGAGAGAGGCGCGAAAGGAAGGCATTGCAGGAGTTGTGCACGGGTGACCGCCGAGACGCCTGGATGCCGGCGCCCCGGCGAACCCGAACAACGCGGCGAATCCGCAGCACACCTCCTGCAGGGCTGACGGGATAGAGCCGAACGGGGGCCGAACCGACGGATGTGCAGGAGTTGTGCACGGGCGACTGCGCGGATGCCACGACCCCGGGGCCCTCGCGGGGCGCCGGGGTCGTGGCATCCGGTGTCTGGTCCTGCCCGATCAGGCGTAAGGGTTGGCCGTCAGCGTGTACTTGGTCTGCAGGTACTCGTGGATGCCCTCGTCGCCGCCCTCGCGGCCGAGGCCCGACTGCTTCCACCCGCCGAAGGGGGCCGCGGCGTTCGAGACGACGCCGACGTTGAGGCCCATCATTCCGGTCTCGAGCTTGTCGATCATGCGCTGACCGCGCGCGAGCGACTCGGTGAAGACGTACGAGACGAGGCCGTACTCGGTGTCGTTGGCGAGGCGCACGGCGTCGTCCTCGTCGTCGAAGGGGATGATCGCGAGAACGGGTCCGAAGATCTCCTCGCGGAGGATGTCGCTGCCCGGCTGCACGTCGGCCACGACAGTGGGCTCGAAGAAGGTGCCGGGGCCGTCGATGGGCGAGCCGCCCACGGTGACCTTCGCGCCACGCTCGACGGCGTCGCCCACGAGGGTCTTGGCCTTGTCGACCGCGCGGTCGTCGATGAGGGGTCCGATCTGCACGCCCTCCTCGGTGCCGCGACCGATCTTCATGCCCTGCACGCGCTCGGTGACGCGGCGGGTGAACTCCTCGACGACGCTGCGCTGCACGATGAATCGGTTGGCGGCGGTGCAGGCCTGGCCGATGTTGCGGAACTTCGCGAGCATCGCCCCCTCGACCGCCTTGTCGAGGTCGGCGTCGTCGAACACGACGAACGGCGCGTTGCCGCCGAGCTCCATCGAGGTGCGCAGCACGCCGGGCGCGGCCTGCTGCAGCAGCTTCACGCCGACCGGGGTCGAGCCCGTGAACGAGAGCTTGCGCAGACGCGGGTCGGAGATGATGCGCTCCGAGACCGGGCCGGTGTTGGTGGTGGTCACGACGTTGACGACGCCGGCGGGGAGTCCTGCGTCCTGCAGGATCTGCGCGAAGAACAGCGTCGTGAGCGGCGTCAGGGTCGCGGGCTTGATGACGACCGTGCAGCCGGCGGCGAGCGCGGGCGCGATCTTGCGCGTCGCCATCGCGAGGGGGAAGTTCCACGGGGTGATGAGGTAGCACGGGCCCACGGGGTGCTGCGAGACGATCATGCGACCGGTGCCCTCGGGGTTGGCGCCGTAGCGACCCTGGGTGTGCGCGGTGACCTCGCTGAACCAGCGGAGGAACTCCCCGCCGTAGCCCACCTCTCCGCGAGCCTCGGCGAGGGGCTTGCCCATCTCGAGGGTCATCAGCAGAGCGATGTCCTCCTTGCGCTCCTGCAGCAGGTCGAACGCGCGGCGGAGGATCTCGGCGCGCTCGCGCGAGGGGGTCGCGGCCCACGACGGGAAGGCGTCGGCCGCGGCATCCATCGCCGCGATGCCGTCGTCGACGGTCGCGTCGGCGATCTGGTGGATGACCTCACCGGTGGAGGGGTCGTTGACGGCGACGGTCGCGCCGCCCGTGGCGGGGCGCCACTCCCCGTTGATCAGCAGGCCGGTGGGTACGGATGCCAGCAGCTCGCTCTCGCGCGAATCGGTCATGAATCCTCCTGGATCGATGCGGGGGTGTCCCGCCCATTCTCGTCAGCACACGGGGGTGCGCCGATATACGTGGCGTACAAACGGGGTGGCGTGCTTGCCGCCGTGGCCAGCCCTCCCCGGCGCACGTCGCCGCCCCGTCAGCGCGCGGTCGCCGCCGCCGGCTCCGCCATCGCCCCGGCGAGAAAGCGCTCGAGGCCGGCCGGGTCGGTCAGCGGCAGCACGTGCGCCACGTACTGGTCGGGGCGCACGAGCACCACCGCCCCCTCCGGGCCGATGCCGCGCTCCGCGAAGATGTCGGCGGTCGTCCAGGCCGACGGTGCGGCGGCGAAGACCTTCTCGAGATCGGTCAGGCCCAGCGGCCCCGAGCGCGGGCGGAAGAGCGCGGGCGCGTCGACGACGTCCTCCCATCGGCCGGGGAACACCGCCTTCACGTCGAACACCGCGTCGAGGTCGGCCCCCGTGGGCGTGAACCGCTCGACGATCTCCTGCGCGGCTTCGGCCCAGGCGCGCAGGGCCGAGCCGTCGACATCCGCGAAGGCGTACACGCGCCACCGGCCATCGGCCTTCGCCTGATGGCCGAGGTGCACGGCGTTGCCGTCGCACACCCGCACGACCTCGACGCTCTTGAAGCGCTTGCCGACCGGGAATCCGGATGCCAGGTCCTGAGCGGGCGCGTCGGAGGTGATCGCCGAGGGGGCGTACTGCGTCATGAATCCCGAGGGGAACTCGGCCGTGGCCAGGTAGTAGGTCGACAGCTCCGCGGGGTCGGTGATCTCGCCGGGCTTGCGCGCCATGAGCGATGACCACTCCCGGTCGAAGTCGATGAGCTGCTGGGCCACCGGGCGCCGCTCGTCGTCGTAGGTGCGCAGCAGATCGGCGGGAGCCAGGCCGGTCAGCACGTGACCGAGCTTCCAGCCGAGGTTGAACCCGTCCTGCATCGACACGTTCATGCCCTGGCCCGCCTTGGCGCTGTGGGTGTGGCAGGCGTCGCCGGTGAGGAAGACGCGCGGGCTGTCGAGGTCGTCGACGAACTGGTCGGTCACCCGGTGGCCCACCTCGTACACGCTGTGCCAGGCGACCTGCTTCACGTCGATCGAGTAGGGGTGCAGGATCACGTTCGCCCGGCGGATCACCTCGTCGATCGGGGTCTGCCGCACGCGGTGGTCGTCGTCGGCCGCGACCTCGCCGAGGTCGATGTACATGCGGCTGAGGTAGCCGCCCTCGCGCGGGATGTGCAGGATGTTGCCCGCCGCGGCGTTGATCGCGCACTTGATGCGCCAGTCGGGGAAGTCGGTCTCGACGAGCACGTCCATCACGCCCCACGCGTGCCGGGCCGCAGCGCCGACGTGGGTGCGGCCGATCGCCTGGCGCACGCCGCTGCGGGCACCGTCGCATCCGGCGACGTACTTCGCGTGGATCGTGCGCTCCCCTTCGTCCGTGCGGACGCGCACCTCAACGGGGTACTCCCCCGCACCGACCTCGAGGCCGAGGAACTCCACGCCGTAGTCGGGGCGGATGCGCGCGGGGCCGTCGGCCGCGGCCTCGGCGAAGTAGTCGAGCACGCGGGCCTGGTTCACGATGAGGTGCGGGAACTCGCTGATCTTGAAGCCGTAGTCCTCGGTGCGGGTCGTGCGCACGATCTTGGCGGGATCCTCGGGGTCGGGCGCCCAGAAATTCATCCAGCCGATGTTGTACGCCTCGGCGGTGATGCGGTCGGCGAAGCCGAACGCCTGGAACGTCTCGACGCTGCGCGGCTGGATGCCGTCGGCCTGACCCAGCGGCAGACGCCCCTCGCGCTTCTCGATGAGACGCGTGGTGAGCTGGGGGAATTGCGACATCTGCGCGGCCAGCAGCATGCCGGCGGGTCCGGAGCCCACGATCAGCACGTCGACCTCGTCGGGCAGGCGCTCGGGCCGGTCGAGGCCGGTGCCCGCGGCGTTCTGCACGCGCGGATCGCCCGAGACGTAGCCGTGGTGGTGGAACTGCATCGTTTCTCCTGACGTCGATGTCGAGGTTGCCCCGCGAGACGGTGTGTTCTATATTCGAACTCAGCGTTCCGCTATCGAACGAGAGGTTAGCCGAGCCATGACGCCGCGGCAAGACTCCTCCCCCGCCTCGCAGACGCTGAGTCGCGGCATCCGCCTCCTCGAAACCCTCGCCGACGCCCGCACTCCGCTCACGATCGACGAGCTCGCGGGGCGCGTCGACCTGCACCGCTCCGTGGCCTACCGACTGCTGCGCACGCTCGAAGACCACGGCCTCGTCACCCGCGACGCCGCGGGAGCGGTGCGCCTCGGCACGGGCCTCGCCGCGCTCGCCGCCGGCGTGGCCGCCGACCTGCAGTCCGAGGCCCTGCCCGAACTCACCGCGGCCGCCAACGATCTCGGCATGACGTGCTTCCTCGTGGTGCTCGATCACGACGAGTGCGTGACCCTCGCGAGCGTCGAACCCCGGCACACGGTGACGGCGGTGGCGCAGCGGCCCGGGTCGCGGCATCCGGTCACCCGAGGCGCTCCCGGTCGGGCGATCCTCGCGCAGCTCCCGCCGCGTCGGTGGCCCGACGACGTCGACGCGCGGTTGGCGTCGGAGGTGGCGGATGCCGCGGAGCGCGGCTGGGCGCGTAGTCACGACGAGGTGATCCCGACGCTCCGCGCGGTGGCGGTCCCCCTGCAGGTGCAGGGCCGCGAGCCCGCGGCGGTCGCCGCCGTGCACGTGTCGACCGATCTCGACGACGCCGCGATCGCGGTGCGGCTCGAGGCGGCGGCATCCGCGATCCGGGCGGCGCTGTAGGTCGGCCGCGCGATCGTATATGATCGCTCCCGTCAGGCGCACGAGGTCGTGCGTCGCTGCTCGAAAAAGGGGCACGTAGCGCGAGACCCGCGCGAGACACATACGGCTCATTCCCGTTCCTGTTTCGCGAAAGGTTTCCGCATGCCCATCGTCTCCGCGCACGTCGCCCACACCCTCGGCCGTCACCTCGACCACGTCTTCGGCGTGATGGGCAACGGCAACGCGTACTTCCTCGACGCCCTGCACCGGCACACCGATGCCGTCTTCACCGCGATGCGGCACGAGGCCGGCGGAGTCGTCGCCGCCGATGCGCACTATCGCGCGTCGGGCCGCATCGCCGCCGCCACAGCCACCTACGGCGCCGGTTTCACCAACACGCTCACCGCCCTCGCCGAGTCGGCGCAGGCGCGCATCCCCCTGCTGCTCGTGGTCGGCGACGAGCCCACCTCGGGCCCGCGCCCGTGGGGCGTCGACCAGGTCGCGCTCGCCTCGGCCGTGGGCGTGCGCACCTATACCGTCGGCGATCGCGACGCCTCGGCCACCGTGCTCATCGCGCTCGAGCACGCGCTGACGTATCGCGTGCCCGCGGTGCTGGCGATCCCCTACGACGTCGTCACGCGCGAGGCCGGAGAGCTGACGGATGCCGGGACCGTGACGATCCCCGCTCCCCTGGCCCCGCAGGGCCCCTCGGCGAGTGCCGCGCTCGACCGCATCGCCGATGCCCTCGCCGGAGCCGAGCGGCCGTTCCTGCTCGCCGGCCGCGGAGCCTGGCTCGCCGACGCCGGCCCCGCGCTCGGGCGCCTGGCCGAGACGACCGGGGCGATCACGGCATCCACCGCCCTCGGCCGGGGCATCTTCCCCGCGTCCGAGCACGACCTCGGCGTCACGGGCGGATTCGGCGCCGCGGGAGCGATGGAGCTCGTGCGCGAAGCCGACGTCGCCGTGGTCTTCGGCGCGGGGCTCAACCAGTTCACGATGCGCTTCGGCGAGCTCTTCGCCCCGGGCACCGATGTCTTCCAGGTCGACGTGGCGACCACCGCGACCCACGCCCAGGTGGGGGGATTCGTGCGGGCGGATGCCGCGGTGGCGGCCGAGGAGATCACCAGCCGCCTGCGCTCCCGCGGCGCGATGTCGTCAGGCTGGCGCGATCGCGTCGACGTCGCCCCGCTGCGCGAGCAGGAGGCGGGCGAGGGCCTCGCGCCGGATGGCCGACTCGACCCCCGCTCCGCCGCCGCACGGATCGGTGAGCTGCTGCCCGAGGACCGTGTCGTCGTCTCGGACGGCGGACACTTCCTCGGCTGGTCGAACATGTACTGGCCCGTCGCCTCCCCCGACCGCGTGATGATGGTCGGCACCGCGTACCAGTCGATCGGCCTCGGCTTCCCCTCGGTCGCGGGAGCGATCGCCGCCCGCCCCGACGCGACGGTCGTTCTCACCACCGGCGACGGCGGTGGCCTCATGGCGATCGCCGACCTCGAGAGCGCCGTGCGCACGGCCGCCGGCCACGGCATCGCGGTGGTGTGGAACGACGCCGCCTACGGCGCCGAGATCAACCTCTACGGCCTGAAGGGCCTCGCCCGCGAGCCGATGCTCATCCCCGAGGTCGACTTCGCCGCGGTCGCCCGCGGCTTCGGCGCCGAGGGCGTGGTGGTACGCGAGGTCGCCGATCTCGAGGCGCTGGCGGAGTGGACCCGCCGCGACCCCGCCGAGCGGCCGTTCCTGCTGCTCGACCTGCGCATCAGCGGCGCCGTCATCGCGCCGTACCAGCGCGAGATCATCAAGGTGAACTCGTGAACGAGTCCGCGGCGGGGGCCGGTCCCGTACCGGGCTTCGCGGGCGCCGCCGGGCACAGGCCCGCGGGTGCTGCTGGCGCAGGGCACGACGCCTCGACCGCGTCCGCCGCGGACACCCCGACCGACACCCTCGGCGACCTCCGCACCGCCCTCGGCGACCGCCTCCTCACCGACGCGGACAGCCTCGCCGCCTACGCCGTCGACAGTTCGCGCGCGCAACCCGAGGGGCTGCCCCTCGCCGTCGTGCGGGCGACCTCGACCGGCGACGTGTCGACGGCTCTCGCGTGGGCGCACGCCCGCGGCATCCGGGTCTCCGTCCGCGGAGCGGGCACCGGGCTCTCCGGCGGGGCCGTGGCGTACGCCGGCGGTCTGGTCGTCTCGCTCGAGGCGATGAACCGCATCGTCGACATCGACGTCGACAACCGTCTCGCCGACGTCGAGGCGGGGGTGATCACGGCGGATCTCGATGCCGCCGCCCTCGCGCACGGCCTGTTCTTCCCGCCCGACCCGGCGAGCGCGCAGTTGTCGACGATCGGCGGCAACATCGCCACGAACGCCGGGGGCCTGCGCTGCGTCGCCCACGGCGTGACCACCGACGTCGTCGCGGCCCTCGAGATCGTGCTCGCCGACGGCCGCGTGATGCGCACCGGCACGCGCACGCGCAAGAACACCACCGGCTACGACCTGACCAGCCTGTTCACGGGGTCGGAGGGCACGCTCGGCGTGATCACCGCCGCGACCGTGCGCCTCAAGCCCGTGCTGCCCGGGCAGCCCCGCACCTTCCGCGCGAGCTTCGACGACATCGAGGATGCCGGCCGCGCGGTCACCGCGATCGTGTCGGGCCCGGCCGCCCCCGAGGTGCTCGAGCTGATCGATGCGCGCAGCGTCGAGATCATCGAGGCGTTCCACCCGAGCGGCCTCCCCTCGCCCGGCGCGGCCATGCTGGTCGGTCAGACCGTCGGTTTTGCAGCGCTCGACACCGCCGAGGCCATCGCCGCGCTCTGCCGTGAGCACGGCGCCGCGGAGACCGAGATCAGCGACTCCGACAGCCTGCTCGAAGCCCGTCGCCTGGCGAACCCCGCGCTCACCGCGCAGGGACTGCGGGTGTCGTGCGACGTCGGCGTGCCGGTCGCGCAACTGGCGACGGTGTTCCGCGGCATCGGCGAGCTGGCCGAGCGCCACGGCCGCCGCATCGCCGTGGTCGCGCACGCGGGCGACGGCAACCTGCACCCGACGGTCGAGGCGGGCGAGAGCCCCAAGGAGTACGCCGCGGCCGAGCTCGTGATCGACGACATCACGCGCCTCGCCCTCTCACTCGGCGGCACCATCTCGGGCGAGCACGGCATCGGGTCGGTCAAACGCCACGAACTCCCCTGGCAGCAGGATGCCGTGGCTCTCGACGTGCAGCGGGCGATCAAGGCCGCGCTGGACCCGCGCGGCATCCTGACGCCCGACCGCTCGATCTGAGGTCCGGCCCGCGCTGACCGGGATGCTGGGCGATCGGCGCGGGTGGTCTCCGTCGCGCACGCGGGACGGAAAGGCGACGCGCGCGACGCTGGGCCCCGGGCAATCGTTTGCCGCAGATGGTCGACCCCACGCGCACGCGGCGACCATATGAGGCAAATGACGCAGGCGACAAAATTCTCGCTTGCCGCAAATGGTCGACCCCACGCGCACGCGGCGACCATGTCAGGCAAACGACGTGGGCGAGAGATGTCGCTTGCCGCAGGTGGTCGGCATGAAGCGGACCGAACCACCATCTGAGGAAAACGACCCCCCGGGCAGACGGCGCGTTGCGCCGAGGACCCGCCCTGTTATCCACAGATCGCGGATGCCGCGCCGACGGCCATGCGCGGTGTGCGATGTTTCGGGGGTGAGAGCTGCTCCCCTTCCCGTCGAGCTACCCGAGTCCTTCTCGGTCTCTGCGGCGAGGAATCTCGGGGTGCCGCGAAGTCGGCTTCGGGCTGCCGACCTCTGCTCTCCTTTCCACGGAGTACGGACGCGCTCTGCTCGGCCGGACGATGCGTTCGAGGCATCCGTTCGACGACGGTCAGCCGCTTACGCCGCACGCATGCGGGAGTGCGAGTTCTTCTGTCTGGTCGCCGCGGCCGTGGCGTGGGGCGCGCCGCTGCCCTCATCGGTTTTCCACCTCCGCGACGGACCGGACCGGCTCGTCGAGCGTCCCCTCGATGTCGGAGTGCTCCTGCCCGCTCGCGCAGGCAGGGCGCGCGGAGTGCGCGGCATCTCGCTCACCGAGGGGATGGGCAGTGTCCGCATCGAACCCGTGAGCGGGCTGCGGGTGACGAGCCCCGCAACGACCTGGGCCATGATGGGCGCCCTGCTGCAGCGGGACGACCTGGTCGCGCTCGGCGATGCATTGGTGCGCGAGCCCATGCGCTCCGATGACCCACCAGCGCTCGCGACGATCGCCGAGCTCACGGCAGCTCTCGAGGCGGGGCGGCGGCGGGGTGCCGCTTCGCTGCGCGCAGCACTTCCTCTGGTGCGTACTCGCTCACGGTCGAGGAAAGAGACCCAGACCAGACTCCTGCTTCTGGCCGCGGGCCTGCCCGAACCGTCGCTGAATCACCCCGTGGTCGTCGAGCGCGAGGTCGTAGCCCTCGTCGACCTCGCGTTTCCGGAGCGCAAGGTGGGCTTCGAGTACGAAGGCGAGCAGCACCTCACGGACCCGCGGCAGTGGGCACGCGACATCCGGCGCTACGAGATGCTCGCCGACCTCGGATGGCGCATCATTCGCGTGACCGCGTCCGACCTCGCGCAGCACCGGGAGGAGTTCGCGATGAGGGCGCGCGCGGCGCTCTCCCGCGGACCGCGCCTCGGTTGACGCGCGCCGTCGGCCGGGCGCCCCACGCTGTTCGAGCCACGGCATCCGCTCACGTGCCTCGATGGGCCGCCGGCCCGAGCAACACCGACCGACCATCCAGGGCAAGTGAATCGACGGGCCCCGCGTTCATTTGCCTCGAATGGCCGTTGGCCCGAGCAACACCGCCCATCTCAGGCAACCAATTGACGGGCCAAGCGTTCACTTGCCCCACATGGCCAACAGCCCGGGCAACACCGCCCAACCGAGGCAAACCAATCGACAGGCCACACGCTCACTTGCCTCGAATGGCCGCCGGCCCGAGCAGCACCGACCATCTGAGGCAAACCAACCGACAGGCCGAGCGCTCACTTGCCTTGAACGGCCAGCCGGCCCGGGCAACACCGACCATCTCAGGCACATAAGCCCCGCCGGGGCCGCTGAGCCCGGCCGCGGCCCTGAACCGCGCGCCGCGCAACGCCGAACGGCCCCACCGCGCCGGAGCGCGACAGGGCCGTTCGATCGGGTCAGACCTTGGACAGCCCGCGGATCGGGCTCGCCTCCTGCTCGGCCTCGTGATCAGGACCCAACGGGATGCCGCTGCGGTCGCGCAGCAGCAGCGTCGCGACGAGACCGAGCACGGCCATGATCGCCAGGTACACCGTGACCGACACGGTCGTCCCCGTCGCGTCGACGAGCGCCGTCGCGATCGTCGGGGCGAAGGCGCCACCCAGGATCGCGCCGATGGCGTAGGCGATCGACACCCCCGAGAAGCGGATGGATGCCGGGAACAGCTCGGCGTACAGCGCCGCCTGGGGCCCGTAGGTCAGGCCGAGGCCGACGGTGAGCAGCATGAGGCCGACTGCCAGCAGCACGATGCTGCCGGAGTTGACCAGCGGGAACAGCGCCATGATCGCGACGAGCATCGAGATCCAGCCGATGATGTAGGTGTTGCGGCGCCCGATCTTGTCGCCGAGCCACCCGCCGAGCCACGTGAAGATCAGCCACGTCACGGCCGAGAGCGTCACGGCGCCGAGCACGTCGGCGGTCGCGAGCCCCAGAGGGCCGTCGGGGTTGGTCGCGTAGCGCTGGATGTAGCCGCCGGTGGTCATGTAGCCCACGGCGTTGTTGCCGGCGAAGACGAACGCGGCGATGATCACGAGCAGCGAGTGCTTGCGGAACAGCTGCACGATCGGCATCCGGGTCTGCTCCTTGCGCTCGGCGAGCTCGACGAACACCGGGCTCTCCTCGACCTTCTTGCGCACGTAGTAGCCGACGAGGATCAGCACGAACGACAGCAGGAACGGCACGCGCCAGCCCCACGCGAGGAAGGCGTCACCCGGGGCGATCAGCGCCATGAGCGCGAGCATGCCGCTCGCGAGCAGCAGGCCGAGGGGAACGCCGAGCTGCGGCGAAGCGCCGAAGAGGCTGCGCTTGGTCTTCGGCGCATGCTCGACGGCCATGAGCACTGCGCCACCCCACTCGCCACCGGCCGAGATGCCCTGCAGCACGCGCAGGAGGATGAGCAGCACGGGGGCGGCGACGCCGATGACCTCATAGGTCGGCAGCACGCCGATGAGCGTGGTCGAGGCGCCCATCATGATGAGCGTCAGCATGAGCACGACGCGGCGACCGTATTTGTCGCCGAGGTGCCCGGCGAGGAAGGCGCCGAGCGGACGGAACAGGAAGCTCAGACCCACCGTGAGGAATGACAGGATCTGCGCGATCCCGGGGCCGGCGGGCGCGAAGAACAGCTGGCCGAACACGAGACCGGCGGCCGAGGCGTAGAGGAAGAAGTCGTACCACTCGACGGTGGTGCCGACAACGGTGGCGAAGACCACGCGGCGGCGGTCCTTCGGGGTGGAGATGGTGCCGGTGGGCGTGAAGCCCTGCGGCTGAGAGCGGGACATGGGGACTCCTTCGAGACGTCATCGTCAAACCCCGGGACGTCGTCGTCGGCGACGAGGCGTGGTGTTGCTGGGGCGTTGGTCATCGTATACGATTTCGAATACGACGCAAGGGAGCATCCATGACCGACACCGACCCCCGGTTCACCGCCCTCGGTGCGCGCCCCGGCAAGATCGTGGCCGTCCACCTCTCCTACGCCTCGCGCGCCGATCAGCGCGGACGCCGCCCCGCCGCCCCGTCGTACTTCTTCAAGCCGTCGAGCTCGCTCGCCGCGTCCGGCGCCGAGATCGTCCGCCCGGCCGGCACCGAACTCCTCGCCTTCGAGGGGGAGATCGCGCTCGTCATCGGCGAGCCCGCGCGGTGGGTGACCCCGGATGCCGCGTGGTCGCACGTGGCATCCGTCACCGCCGCGAACGACTTCGGCCTGTACGACCTCCGCGCGAACGACAAGGGCTCGAACGTCCGCTCCAAAGGCGGCGACGGCTACACCCCGCTCGGTCCCGCGCTCATCGACGCCCGCGAGGTCGATCCCACCGCCCTGCGCCTGCGCACCTGGGTGAACGGCGACCTCGTGCAAGACGACTCGACGGCGGGCCTCATCTTCCCGCTCGCCCAGATCGTCGCCGACCTTTCGCAGCACTTCACCCTCGAGACCGGCGACGTGATCCTCACCGGCACGCCGGCCGGCTCGTCGGTGGTCGTGCCCGGAGATGTGGTGGACGTGCAGGTGGATGCCGGCGCTCACTCGACCGGCCGGCTCCGCACGACCGTGACCCAGGGCGCGCAGTCTTTCGACCCCGCGATCGGCTCGCTCCCCGCGGTCGACGACACCCAGCGCACCGAGGCGTGGGGCTCGGCCGAGGCGGCCGGGCTCACCCCTCCGGCCCCCGTCCTCTCCCCCGCCCTGCGCGACAAGCTCTCGCGCGTCCCGGTCGCCGCCCTCAGCGGGCAGCTGCGCAAGCGCGGCCTCAATGACGTCACCATCGACGGCGTGCACCCGCTCACCCCCGGCAGTCGCTTCGTCGGCACGGCGCGGACGCTGCGCTTCGTCCCGCACCGCGAAGACCTCTTCGCCTCGCACGGCGGCGGACAGAACGCCCAGAAGCGCGCGTTCGACGCGGTCGGCGAGGGCGAGGTCATCGTCATCGAGGCACGCGGCGAGACCGGATCGGGCACGCTCGGCGACATCCTCGCGATCCGCGCGCACGCCCGGAAGGCCGCGGCGATCGTCACCGATGGCGGGGTCCGCGACGCCGAGGCCGTGGCCGCGGTGGGCATCCCCGTCTTCACCGCGGGCCCGCACCCGGCCGTCCTGGGTCGCCGCCACGTGCCGTGGGAGACCGACGTCGCCGTCGGCTGCGGCGGCACCACCGTCGAGCCCGGCGACATCCTCGTGGGCGACGGCGACGGCGTGATCGTCATCCCGCCCGCGATCGCCGAAGAGGTGGTCGACGCCGCCCTCGCGCAAGAGACCGAAGACGCGTGGATCGCCGGTCAGGTGGCATCCGGTCACCCGATCGAGGGGCTGTTCCCGATGAACGCCGAATGGCGCGCCCGGTACGAGAGCGAGGTCACCCGATGAGCGACGTCACCGCCAGCAGGAGCAAGTCGCAGCAGGCGTACCACTGGATCAAGCAGCGCATCGCCTCGCAGGACTTCACCCCCGGCTACCGCCTGGTGCTCGGCTCGATCGCCGGCGAACTCGACATGAGCGTCGTGCCGGTGCGCGAGGCGATCCGCCAGCTCGAGGCCGAGGGCCTGGTGATGTTCGAGCGCAACGTCGGCGCGCGCGTGTCGATGGTCGACGACACCGCCTACCGCTTCAGCATGCAGGCCCTCAGTCTGCTCGAGGGGGCCGCGACGGCCCTGTCGGCGCGCGCGCTCACCGCCGACGACGTGCGCCGTGCCCGCCAGGTCAACGAGCTGATGGTCGAGACGCTCGAGCACTTCGACCCGCGTGCCTTCACCGCGCTCAACCAGGAGTTCCACGCGATCCTGTTCGAGAAGTGCGCCAACCCGCGCATGCTCGAGCTCGTGCAGGCCGAGTGGGCGCGCCTCGGGCACCTGCGCGATTCCACGTTCAGCTTCGTGCCGGGCCGTGCCGCGGAGTCGGTGCGCGAGCACGAGAACATCCTCGTCCTCATCGAGAACGGCGCTCCCCTGGCCGAGATCGAGAAGGTCTCGCGCCGACACCGCTCAGCCACCCTCGACGCCTACATGATCCACGAGCACCCCGACGAAGTGCTCGGCCTCCCCGCTTTCTGACCTCGAAAGACCCTTCCGGATGCCATGACCCCGCGCCCCGACGACATCGCCGTCGCGGATCGCCTGCCACCCGGCATCCACCCCTCTTCACCGAAGGAGCACCCATGACCACCCCGCTCACCACCGCCCGCCGCACACCGGCCGATCTGCCCGAGCGCATCCAGCACTACATCGGCGGCCGGTTCGTCGACTCGGTCGACGGCGACACCTTCGACGTGCTCGACCCGGTGACCAACCAGACCTACCTGCGGGCCGCCGCCGGCAAGAAGGCCGACATCGACCTCGCCGTCGCGGCCGCACGCAAGGCCTTCACCGAGGGACCCTGGCCCCGGATGCTGGCGCGCGAGCGCTCGCGCGTGCTGCACCGCATCGCCGACATCGTCGAGTCCCGCGACGAGCGCCTTGCCGAGCTCGAGTCGTTCGACTCGGGCCTGCCGATCACGCAGGCGCTCGGTCAGGCCCGGCGCGCGGCCGAGAACTTCCGCTTCTTCGCCGACCTGATCGTGGCCCAGACCGACGACGCCTTCAAGGTGCCGGGCCGTCAGCTCAACTACGTCAACCGCAAGCCAATCGGTGTCGCGGGCCTCATCACGCCGTGGAACACCCCCTTCATGCTCGAGTCGTGGAAGCTCGGCCCCGCCCTCGCCACCGGCAACACCGTGGTCCTCAAGCCGGCCGAGTTCACGCCCCTGTCGGCGTCGCTGTGGGCCGGCATCTTCGAGGAGGCGGGCCTGCCCGAGGGCGTGTTCAACCTCGTCAACGGCCTCGGTGAAGACGCCGGCGACGCGCTCGTGAAGCACCCCGAGGTGCCGCTGATCTCGTTCACCGGCGAGAGCTCGACGGGTCAGCTGATCTTCTCCAACGCGGCGCCGTTCTTGAAGGGCCTCTCGATGGAGCTGGGGGGCAAGAGCCCGGCCATCGTCTTCGCCGACGCCGACCTCGACGCCGCGATCGACGCGACCATCTTCGGCGTCTTCTCGCTCAACGGCGAGCGCTGCACCGCGGGCAGCCGCATCCTCGTGGAGCGCTCGGTCTACGACGAGTTCGTGGAGCGCTACGCCGCTCAGGCCGACCGCGTGAAGGTCGGCTTCCCCGACGACCCCGACACCGAGGTCGGCGCCCTCGTGCACCCCGAGCACTACGCCAAGGTCATGTCGTACGTCGAGCTCGGCAAGACCGAGGGACGCCTGGTCGCCGGCGGCGGCCGCCCCGAGGGCTTCGACGAGGGTAACTTCGTGCGCCCCACGGTCTTCGCCGACGTGGCGCCCGACGCGCGCATCTTCCAGGAGGAGATCTTCGGCCCCGTCGTCGCGATCACCCCCTTCGACACCGATGACGAGGCCCTCGCACTGGCCAACAACACGAAGTACGGCCTGGCCGCCTACGTCTGGACCAACGACCTCACGCGCGCGCACCTGTTCGCGCAGAACGTCGAGGCCGGCATGGTGTGGCTGAACTCCAACAACGTCCGCGACCTGCGCACCCCCTTCGGCGGCGTGAAGGCCTCGGGCCTGGGCCACGAGGGCGGCTACCGCTCGATCGACTTCTACACCGACCAGCAGGCCGTGCACATCACGCTCGGCGGCGCCCACAACCCCACCTTCGGCAAGGCGCAGGCGCACTGAGCCCGCCCGACCCCCGAGACGCCGACACACACGCAAGGACGCGAACCATGGCAAAACACACCGAAGAACAGAAGACCTCCTCCGGGTTCTGGGTGACCGAAGAGGCACCGATCCAGTCGGACAACCCCATCCCCACGCCCACCTCACCCGCACCCGACATCCTGCGCTGCGCGTACATGGAGCTCGTGGTGACCGACCTCGCGGCATCCCGTGTCTTCTACGTCGACGTCCTCGGCCTGCACATCACCGAAGAGAACGACGAGGCGATCTACCTCCGCTCGACCGAGGAGTTCATCCACCACAACCTGGTGCTGCGTCAGGGGCCGGTCGCGGCCGTCGCGACGTTCTCGTACCGCGTGCGCAGCGCCGACGACCTCGACAAGGCCGTCGCGTTCTACGAGGAGCTCGGCTGCGACGTGCGCCGCGAGCCGAACGGCTTCACGAAGGGCATCGGCGACTCGGTGCGCGTGGTCGACCCCCTCGGCTTCCCGTACGAGTTCTTCTTCGACACCGAGCACCAGGAGCGCCTGTCGTGGCGCTACGACCTGCACTCCCCCGGCGAGCTCGTGCGTCTCGACCACTTCAACCAGATCACCCCCGACGTGCCGCGCGCGGTGAACTTCATGCAGTCGCTCGGCTTTCGCGTGACCGAGGACATCCAGGACGAAGAGGGCACCGTCTACGCGGCCTGGATGCGCCGCAAGCCCACCGTGCACGACACCGCCATGACGGGCGGCGACGGCCCCCGCATGCACCACGTGTGCTTCGCGACGCACGAGAAGCACAACATCCTCGCGATCTGCGACAAGCTCGGCGCCCTTCGTCGATCGGATGCCATCGAACGCGGCCCCGGTCGCCACGGCGTCTCGAACGCGTTCTACCTGTACCTGCGCGACCCCGACGGGCACCGCGTCGAGGTCTACACGCAGGACTACTACACCGGCGACCCCGACAACCCCGTCATCACCTGGGACGTCCACGACAACCAGCGCCGCGACTGGTGGGGCAACCCCGTCGTGCCGTCGTGGTACACGGAGGGCTCGCTCGTGCTCGACCTCGACGGCAACCCGCAGCCGGTGCGCGCCCGCACCGACTCGAGCGAGATGGCCGTGACCATCGGCGCCGACGGCTTCAGCTACACCCGCGCCCCCGAAGAGGTCGGATCGGGCGAGTTCAAGCTGGGCAACCAGCTCTGAGCCGCCAGCCCGCCAGCGCCAGCGCCCCAGCCAGCGCCAGCGCCCCAGCCAGCACCCGCCCCCATGTCCCACTTATGGCGGTCTGAGCCCCTCTCACCCAGCCGAATTCGGGACACGCTCCACCAAAAGTGGGACGCGTGCACAGCCGCAGGCCGTCCAGCCCACCCATGTCCCACTTTCGGCTGGTTGGACACCCCTCAGCCAGCCGAATTTGGGACACGCTCCACCAGAAGTGGGACGAGGTTCGTGAGACCAACCAAGGAGACCCCATGCTCACCGACGCACAGATCGACGCCATCGCGGCCGAGCTCGCCGAGGCCGATCGCGCGCACGCGGTGATCCCGCGGATCACGGCGAGGTATCCGGATGCCGTGGTCGAAGACTCCTACGCGATCCAAGGCCGCTGGCGCGATACGCAGATCGCCGCCGGTCGCACCCTCGTCGGGCGCAAGATCGGCCTGACGTCGAAGGCGATGCAGCAGGCGACGGGCATCACCGAGCCCGACTACGGCGTGATGTTCGATGACACGGTCTACCGCTCGGGAGACGAGATCCCGGTCGCCCTGTTCTCGAACGTGCGCATCGAGGTCGAACTCGCGTTCGTGCTGAAGACCCCGCTCGAGGGTCCCGACTGCACGCTCGACGACGCCCTCGCCGCGATCGACTACGCCGTGCCCGCGCTCGAGGTGCTCAACTCGCACATCGAGCTCGAGGGCCGCACGATCGTCGACACGATCAGCGACAACGCCGCCTACGGGGCGATGGTGCTCGGCGACGTGCGCAAGCGTCCCGACGAGATCGACTTGCGGTGGGTCCCGGGCGTGCTGAGCCGCAACGGCGAGATCGAAGAGACCGGCGTCGCCGCGGGCGTCCTCGGCCACCCGGCGACCGGGGTGGCGTGGCTCGCGAACAAGTTCCACCAGCACGGCGCGCGCCTGGAGGCGGGAGAGATCATCCTGGCAGGATCGTTCACGCGCCCGATGTGGGTGTCGCAGGGCGACGACGTGCTGTGCGATTACGGACCGATGGGAACGATCTCGTGCCGCTTCGTCTGACCCCGACTTTCCGGGCCGCCCTCGCGGCATCCGATCGCCCCCTCGCGGGCATGTGGGTGTGCTCGGGAAACGCCACGATCACCGAGATCGCCGCGGGCTCGGGCCTCGACTGGCTGTTGCTCGACATGGAGCACTCCGCGACCTCGCTCGAGTCGGTGCTGACTCAGCTGCAGGTGGCCGCCGCCTATCCGGTCACCGCAGTCGTGCGCGTGCCGTGGAACGACCCCGTGACCATCAAGCGGGCGCTCGATCTGGGCGCGCAGAACCTCATCGTGCCGATGGTCTCGACCGCCGACGAAGCGCGCGCCGCGGTCGCCGCCACGCGCTACCCGCCCCAGGGCGTGCGCGGGGTCGGCAGTGCCCTCGCCCGCAGCGCCCGCTGGAACCGGGTCGACGGCTATCTCGCCGAGGCCGCCGAGCACGTCTCGCTCACGGTGCAGATCGAGACGACGGCGGGCGTCGACAACGCCGCCGCGATCGCCGCGGTCGAGGGGGTGGATGCCGTCTTCGTCGGCCCCAGCGACCTCTCGGCCTCGATGGGCCTGCTCGGGCAGCAGTCGCACCCCGACGTCGTGGCCGCGGTGCATCGCGTGTTCGCCGCAGCGGCGGATGCCGGGACCCCCGTTGGCGTGAACGCCTTCGACCCCGCGGTGGCCGAGGCCTACCTCGACGCCGGCGCGGATTTCGTCGCGGTCGGCGCAGACGTGGCTCTGCTCGCCCGCGCGTCGGAGGCACTGGCGGCGCGGTTCGTCACCGCCCGCGCGGAGCAGCGCGACAGTTACTGAGCGCGCGCCGTCCCGAGGGCCGCGAGCTCGGCCCGCGTGGAGACGCCGGCTTTGCGCAGCAGATTCGACACGTGGAACTTCGCGGTGTTCTCGCTGATGCCGAGGCGTTCGGCGATCGCGCGGTTGCGTGAGCCGGCCACGACCAGGCTGAGCACCTCGCTCTCGCGGGGGCTGAGGTCGACCGCTTCGTCGAGGAAGTCGGGACGCGGCGGCGGATCGAGCGGCAGGACGACCGAGAGCTCCGACCCCCACCCGGGGGTCGAGGCGACGTCGAACGCCCCGTTGAGTGCGCTGACCCGCTCGACGATCGGTCCCAGCGAGTCGTCGTGAGCGGTGAGGGTGCCTGCTCCGTCGTCGCGGATGCCGATCAGCAGGTTGAGCCCGTCGCAATCCCATTGGATGCGCACGCGGTGCGGAGTGCCCCGATCGAGCAGGGCGAGCACGGCGCTGCGGACGATCGCCCGGGCCTCGTGCGCGACTTCACCCGGCAGGGCGCGCCCGGTCGCCGGCGGTTCGACGAACTGCACGTCGAGGTCGCCGTGTCGAACGAGCGGGCGAAGGTCGGTGCGCAACCGGGCGAAGGCCCCGGTGACGGGCTCCAGCAGGGCGCTGCGCTGTTGATCGGTCGACGTCCGCAGCACGACGAGGGCGGCGGCCGCGGTCTCCACGGCCAGGGCGCGGGCCGCCCGGTCGTCGAGGCGCGTGGAGCGCAGGATCGCCAGCACCGATTCGAGCGTCACGGCGTGGCGGTCGGCCTGCTCGGCGACGATGCGTTCGTGCTCGATGACGAGGGCGCGAGACGCGGGGGACGACCACTCGGCGGACGGGTTCACTCGCCCCAACCTAGCCCACGAGGAACACCTACCCGATCGGGTAGGTCAACCTGTGCCGTCGACCGGCCACGCGCCCCGCTCCCCCGGCGAATCATGGAGCCATGACTTCCCCCGACGCCGGCATCGCGGCATCCCTCTCCCGCATCGCGGGTGAGCTGACCTCCGTCGTCGATCGCCTCGCGACCGGTGACAGCGCGGACGACGTGCTCGAGGTGCTGGCCGGCGCCGACCGCGTGTTCGTCCTCGGCGCCGGCCGCTCGGGCCTCGCGCTGCAGATGACCGCGATGCGCCTCATGCACCTCGGCCTCGCCGTGCACGTCGTCGGCGAGACCACCGCCCCCGCGATCCGCGCCGGGGATGTGCTGCTCACCGCCAGCGGCTCGGGAACGACGACCGCGATCGTCCGCGCCGTCGAGACGGCCACCGAGGTCGGCGCCCGCATCGTGGCGATCACCACCGCTCCCGACTCGCCCCTCGGGCAGGCGGCGGACGCCCTCGTCGTGGTCCCCGCCGCGACGAAGCTCGATCGCTCGGGCACGGCTTCCACCCAATTCGCCGGCGGCCTGTTCGAGCAGGCCGTCGTGCTCGTCGGCGACGCGATGTTCGACGCGCTCTGGCAGCGCTCGGGCCTCTCGGCCGACGACCTGTGGCCCCGCCACGCGAACCTCGAATGACCCTCCACCCCGACAGTCAGGACCCCCGAATGAAGCTGCAGTTCGCCATGGACACCCTCTCCACCGAGGCCGCCCTCGACCTCGCCGCCGCCGCGGCCCCGCACGTCGACATCCTCGAGCTCGGCACCCCGCTCATCAAGAGCGAGGGCCTGTCGGCCATCACCGCGATCAAGAAGGCGCACCCCGACAAGATCGTCTTCGCCGATCTGAAGACGATGGATGCCGGCGAGCTCGAGGCCGACATCGCCTTCGGCGCCGGCGCCGACCTCGTGACGGTGCTCGGCAGCGCCGGAGACAGCACGATCGTCGGCGCCGTCACCGCCGCCAAGAAGCACGGCAAGGGCGTCGTCGTCGACCTCATCGGGGTCGCCGACAAGCCGGCCCGCGCGAAGGAGGTCATCGCCCTCGGCGTCGAGTTCGTCGAGATGCACGCCGGGCTCGACGAGCAGGCCGAGGAGGGCTTCACCTTCGCCACGCTGTTGCGCGACGGAGAAGCCTCAGGCGTGCCGTTCTCGGTCGCCGGGGGCGTCAACGCGTCGAGCATCGCCGACGTGCAGAAGGCGGGCGCCCAGGTCGCCGTCGCCGGCAGCGCCATCTACAGCGCCCCCGATGTGGGCGCCGCCGCCGCGGAGCTGCGCGCCGCGATCGTCTGAGCGCCGACGACATCTTCGACTCGACGACGGGCTGGGCGATGGTTCGCCCGGCCCGTCGTCGTGTCGACGGCCGGTCCTCGTTTCGTCCGTGCGATTCCGAGCGACCGGTCTAGCGTGGAGCGGTGACGACTTATCCGACTCTCCGGGCTCTCGCCGATCGCGCCTCGTTCTTCACCGCCCTCCGCCAGGACGCACTGGGCCAGGCGGCTGAGGAGCTCGGCGACCACCGATGGGACGTCGACCTCGCGACGGGGACGTTCGCGTTCTCGTCGACCACCGACCCGACCCGCCGATTCGTCTGCGGCGCGCACCTCATCGCGTCGATCGCCCCCGGTCCCCGCTCCGTCCTGTGGGGGTGGGCGCACCCCGCGGGAGGCGGCGATCAGGGAGTGGCCGCGCAGCTGCGCGCCTACGGCGAGACCCACGGGATCGCCGAGCTCACCTCACCCGAGGTTCCGTTCCCCGCGGATGCCCCGGGCGACGCCGACTGGATCGCGCAGGTGTCGCACGAGATCGCCGGAGCGGCCGTCGACATCACCGGCCGCTCGGCGTACTACTCCGCACCCTCGGGTGAATCCGGCACGCGCGCGGTGCTGCTTCTCGATGCCCCGTTGCCCGCGCTGACCGTCGCCGAAGCGATGATCCGGATGCCACGCATCCTGTCGACCACGACGCCCGCCGATCCGCGCGGAGCCGTGTGGAACCTCGCGCGCTTGGCCGGGTGGACCATGACGTGGACCGACGAGGCGTTCTCGGGCGCCGTCCTATCCGACTCGTCCGGCTCGGTCACCTTCGACTTCGACGAGCAGGCGCGGATCACGTCGATGAAGGCCTCCCTCGGCGGCACCGCCTGAGAACGCGAAAGGGCCGCGCCGATGCGGCGCGGCCCTTTCGAACGGGAGTCAGTCCTCGTCGGCGTCTTCGTCGTCGTCTTCGTCGTCGTCGCCGATGATCTCGATGTCCTCGACCTCGAGCTCGGGCGTGAGCTGCACGTGCACGAGAGCGTCGGGGAACGAGGTCTGACCGGCGAAGACCACGATGATCGCGTCGGCGAACACGCCCACGCCGATCGCTTCGAGGTCGGTGCGCAGGTCGACGTCGGCATCGAGCTCGTCGTCATCGAGCGCGTCCTCGATGTCGCTCGAGATCTCTTCGACGATGGCGCGCCAGCGCTCCTCGCCGACCGAGAGCACGTCCTTGAGGTTGCTCGTGATCGCGTCGAGGTCGGGGGCTTCTTCTTCGTCGATCTCGGGGTCGAGGTCGACCTCCACCTCGACGCCGGCGGCATCCAGGTGTCCGGAACCGATGACGCTGTCTTCGTCGATCTGGGCGTCTTCGAGCAGGCCGCTCTCGGTGACGCGGCGGAGGAGGTCGTTCAGCACGGACTCAGTCATGAGAAAACCTTGCCACGTCGCACGCGCTCGCGCCTCCCCATTGCGTGCGACGCTCCGTCTGTTCAACCGGCGGCATGGCGTGGTTCACCGTCAGGGGGTGGTGGCGCGCTCCGCCGCCTCGACGACGTTGGTCATCAGCAGGGCCACGGTCATGGGTCCGACACCGCCGGGGTTCGGCGAGACGAAGCCGGCCACGTCGGCGACGTCGGGGTGCACGTCGCCGTACACGCGCGACTTACCGGTCTCGGGGTCGGTCTCGCGCGTGACACCCACGTCGAGGACGGCCGCGCCGGGCTTGACATCCTCCGCGCGCACGATGTGCTTCACGCCCGCGGCGGCGACGATCACGTCGGCCTCCCGCAGGTGCTTCGCCAGGTCGGCGGTGCCGGTGTGGGTGAGGGTCACGGTGGCGTTGATCTCGCGGCGGGTCAGCAGCAGCCCGATCGAGCGGCCGATCGTGACGCCGCGGCCGACGACGACGACCTCTTTGCCCTTCAGGTCGTAGTCGTTGCGAAGCAGCAGCTCGATGACCCCGCGCGGCGTGCACGGCAGGGGCGTGTGGATCGGGGCGTTGACGTTGAGCACCAGACGACCGAGGTTCGTGGGGTGCAGGCCGTCGGCATCCTTCGCCGGATCGATGCGCTCCAGGACGCGATCGGTGTCGATGTGCTTCGGCAGCGGCAGCTGCACGATGTAGCCGTGGCAGGCGGGATCGGCGTTGAGCCGGTCGATGACGGCCTCGACCTCTTCCTGTGTGGTCTCGGCGGGCAGCTCGACCTGGATCGAGTTCATGCCGATCGCCTCGGACTGCTTGTGCTTCATACCGACGTACAGCTGCGAAGCGGGGTCGGCGCCCACGAGCACGGTGGCGATGCCCGGCACGATGCCGCGTTCGCGCAGAGCCGCGACGCGCTCGGTGAGCTCCGCCTTGATCGCCGCCGACGCGGCCTTACCGTCGAGAATCGTCGCCGTCATGGCATCCCTCGTTCTGTGTCTGTCGTTCGTGGTGTCGCGAAGTCGCCGCCCCGCAACCCCTCGGCGATAAACGCCGATCCTGTCGAGACGCGCCGCCTCGCACCGTGTTTCGGAAGAAAGAGCGTTTGTCGCGGCTGGGCGCCGCGCGAATGCGACGCGCGGGCTGCGCGGCGGGAAGCGGGGGCCGGATGCCGGCACCCGGCGTCGCGCGAAGAGCGGCCGCCCACCGGGACGGGGCCGCCGCAGCAGCCCCGCCCCGGCCGGGGGTCACTGCTGCAGGTCGGGGTACAGCGGGAAGGCGTCGGCGAGGGTCGCGACGCGCGCGCGCAGGGCCTCGACGTCGGCGCCGGGGATCAGCGCGAGCGCGATGATGTCGGCCACCTCGGTGAACTCCGCGTCGCCGAAGCCGCGGGTCGCGAGCGCCGGCGTGCCGATGCGCAGACCCGAGGTCACCATCGGCGGACGCGGGTCGTTCGGCACCGCGTTGCGGTTGACCGTGATGTGGATGTCGTGCAGCAGGTCTTCGGCCTGCTTGCCGTCGATCGCGGCCTCGCGCAGGTCGACGAGCACGAGGTGCACGTCGGTGCCGCCCGAGCGCACGGCGATGCCGGCGTTCTTCACGTCGTCCTGCGTGAGGCGGTCGGCGAGGATCGACGCTCCGCGCAGGGTGCGCTCCTGGCGTTCTGTGAACTCGGGCGTCATCGCGAGCTTGAACGCCGTCGCCTTCGCGGCGATGACGTGCATGAGCGGGCCGCCCTGCTGGCCGGGGAAGACCGCGGTGTTGATCTTCTTGGCCAGGTCGGCGTCGTTGGTGAGGATGAGGCCCGAGCGCGGGCCGCCGATCGTCTTGTGCACGGTGGTCGAGACGACGTGCGCGTGCGGGATCGGCGAGGGGTGCACGCCCGCGGCGACGAGACCGGCGAAGTGCGCCATGTCGACCCACAGCAGGGCGCCCACCTCGTCGGCGATCGCGCGGAAGGCGGCGAAGTCGAGCTGGCGGGGGTAGGCCGACCAGCCGGCGATGATGACCTTCGGCTTGTGCTCGAGGGCGAGGCGGCGCACCTCGTCCATGTCGATGATGCTGGTCTCGGGGTCGACGCCGTAGGCGACGATGTCGTACAGACGGCCAGAGAAGTTGATCTTCATGCCGTGGGTCAGGTGACCGCCCTGGTCGAGGGCGAGGCCCAGCAGCGTGTCACCGGGGCGGGCGATCGCGTGCAGCACCGCGGCGTTGGCCGAGGCGCCCGAGTGGGGCTGAACGTTGGCGAACTCGGCGCCGAACAGCTGCTTGGCGCGCTCGATGGCGAGCGACTCGGCGACGTCGACCTCTTCGCAGCCGCCGTAGTAGCGACGACCGGGGTAGCCCTCGGCGTACTTGTTGGTCAGCACCGAGCCCTGCGACTGCAGCACCGACACGGGGACGAAGTTCTCGGACGCGATCATCTCGAGGAAGCCGCGCTGGCGGTTGAGTTCGCGCTCGAGGACCTCGGCGATCTCGGGGTCGACCTCGGAGAGGGGGGCGTTGAAGTACGGATCGGTCATGCGATCTCCTTGACGATGGTTCCGGATGCCGCGGGCTCGGCGAGCCCGCGTAGATACCGCATCGACCCAGGCGTGCGGTCGAATACCGTCAAGCGGTCGCTCCCCGGTGGTTCCCCACCTCAACGCCAGTCGCGACGGTGCCACTTTAGCGGGTAAACCCCCCGCGGCCCCACGCGTCGTGGCATCCACCGTTCCTCCACAGGTTCCGCCCCACCGGGGTCCGGTCCCTTCGGCCGGGCCTCGATCGCGCCGCCGTCGGCTCGACGCCGAGGGATCGCGGATGCCGCGGCCCGAGGCCCGCGTAAAATGGCGGGGTGACCGACTCCCGCAACGTCCGCGCCCAGGCGCCTCTCGCTCCCGGCATGCGCCCCCGGCCGTCGGCGTGGGAGATCGGCAGCGTCGTCTGCGGCCTGTTCGCCTTCGTGACCCTCGCGGTCTGGGGCTTCCTGGCCTGGCCGTTCCCCTGGAACATCGTGGCCGGCATCGGCGCCCCGGCCCTGGCGATCCTGGTGTGGGCGCTCTTCGTCTCGCCGCGCGCCGTTCTCGCCGTGCACCCGTTCGTGCGCGCCCTCGTCGAACTGTTCGTCTACGCCGCCGCCACGGTGGCCTGGTGGAGCATGGGTCAGGCCTGGGTCGGCCTCATCTTCGCGATCGTCGCCGTCGTCCTAGGCGCTCTGAACGGCCGCCGGCGCCTGGCATGACGCCCGACGGGACGGCGGATTCCGCGCCGTCCGCGCGCTCCCGGGCGGCGGCTGACCGCACGCTCGAGCTTCTGCGGGCCGAGCTCGGCGAGCGCGTCGACACCTCGCCCGCGGCCCTCGACGCCGCGCGGGCCGACAAGTCGGGCCACGCCGCCGAGGGACTCCCCCTCGCGGTCGTGCACGCGGGATCCATCGCCGATGTCCAAGCGGTCATGCGCGTCGCCACGGCCACCCGCACCCCGGTGGTCCCGCGCGGAGCGGGCACCGGCCTCGCCGGAGGCGCGAACACCGGCGGCGGCGAGATCAGCCTGTCGCTGCGCGGCATGGACCGCATGCTCGAGGTGCGCCCCGACGATCTGCTGGCCGTCGTCGAACCCGGCATCCTGAACGCCGATCTCAACGCACAGCTCGAACCGCACGGGGTGTGGTGGGCGCCGGATCCCGCGAGCCGGGCCATCTCGACCGTCGGCGGCAACATCGCCACCGGCGCGGGCGGCCTGCTGTGCGCGAAGTACGGCGTGGTGCGCGACGCGGTGCTCGGTGTCGACCTGGTGCTCGCCGACGGGCGCCTCCTCCACCTCGGTCACCGCAGTGTCAAGGGCGTGACCGGCCTCGACCTGACCTCCCTGGTCATCGGGTCGGAGGGAACGCTCGGTGTCGTCGTCGGCGCGACGCTCAAGCTCCGTCGCCTCGTCGAGGGCGAGCGCGTGACCCTCACGGCCCTGTTCGAGGGCGTGCGGGCCGCGGCCGTGGCGTCGGCCGCGGTCACGGCATCCGGTATCCAGCCCGCGATCATGGAGCTGATGGATGCCACGAGCCTCGCGGCCGTGCACCGCCTGCTGTCGCTGCCGGCCCCCGTCGCCGGCGCCGCCCAGCTGACCGTGCAGACCGACGGACCCGTCGCCGTCGACGAGGCGCGCGCGGTCGCCGAGGTGCTGCGCGCCGCCGGAGGCACGGTGACCGTCGCCGCCGATGCAGCGGAGGGCGAGGCGCTGCTGGCCGTCCGCCGCGCGATGCATCCCGCGATGGAGACCCTCGGCACGACCCTCATCGAAGACGTGGCGGTGCCGCGCAGCGCCCTGCCCGACATGTTCGACGAGATTGCGCGGATCGAGCGCGAGTTCGGCCTCGTCATCCCCGCGGTCGCCCACGCGGGCGACGGCAACCTGCACCCCAACTTCGTGTTCGAGGGGCCCGAGGTGCCGCCGATCGTGTGGGAGGCGGCGGAGGAACTCTTCCGCGCGGCACTGGCGCTGGGCGGCACCCTCACCGGAGAGCACGGGATCGGCGTGCTCAAGCGGCGCTGGCTCGCCGATGAGCTCGGCGACGACCAGTGGACTCTGCAGCGCGACATCGCCCGGGTCTTCGACCCGCTCGGCATCTTGAATCCGGGCAAGGTCTTCACCCCCTGAGCGGTGCGTTGCGCGGCCGTTCCGGCCGCGTCGCGCCACCGACGTGATCAGACCGTGATATTGCTCACGGTGTACGCGCAACATCCGCTCGTAGCATAGGAAGACTGACTATCGGGGGGTTTGACTTATGACCGACGGCGCACCTGGCACCGACGGCGCGACCTACGCCTGGGCACCGCCCGAGCCGACGAAGCGCAAGAACCGTTCCGGCCTCTGGATCGGCATCCCCGCCGGCGCGACGGCCGTGGCTCTCATCGCCGCCTCCCTCGTGCTGATCGCACCGGGTGCATCGGTCGCGGGCGTGCAGATCGGCGGCCTGACCGCCGGCGCCGCCGCCCAGGCGATCTCGAACCGCCTGGCCGAGACCGCGATCACCGTCGACTCCCCCGCCGGCGCTGTCACCGTCACGGGAGCCGACCTCGGCGCGACCGTCGACGCCGCCGCCCTCGCCGATAAGGCCTTCGCCGACAACCCCATGTGGAAGCCCGCTTCGTGGTTCCCCGAGGGCACCGGCGTGCAGGTGCAGGTGAACGCCGACGAGGCCGCCACCGCGCTGAAGAACCGCGCCCCCGGCACCTACCGCGCGCCCGTCGACGCTTCCATCGCGTACGACGCGGGCTCGCAGGCGTACGTCGCCACCCCCGCCGAAGCCGGCGAGGGCATCGACGTCGCCGCCGTGACAGCGGCCCTCCAGTCCGCGTTCGACGCGGGCCAGAGCACCGCGACCGTCACCGCGAGCCTCGTGCCCGTCGACGCCCCCGTCTCGACCGACGAGGCCGGCGCCGCTGTCGCCACGCTCAACGGCATCCTGGATTCGGTCGGCTTCTACGTCGGCGAGGAGCGCACCGTCCCCGTCGACCGAGCGACCGCCGCTTCGTGGCTCACGGTCACCCCCGACGGCAAGGGCGACTTCGCCATCTCGGCCGATCAGGCCGCGATCCAGTCCGCCGTCGCGGGCCTCCCGGGTGCGGTCGACCGCGCCGCCGTCAACGCCGACGTGATCGTCGACACCGGCGGAGAGGTCATCAAGGCGCTCACCGAGGGGCAGACGGGCCGCGCGCTCGGCGACACCAGTGGGGTGGCCGCAGCCTTCGCGAAGCAGCTCGCCGAGGGCAACGGTCGCTACGCCCTGCCCGTGACCGAGACGCCGTTCGACACCACCAAGACCGAGCGCCGCATCGACGTCAACCTCAGCACGCAGACCACCACGCTGTGGCAGAACGGCCAGGTGTACCGCACGTACACGATCTCGTCGGGCGCGGGCGATCACGCCACCCACACCGGTGACTTCCGCATCGGCTGGAAGACCGCGATGCAGGACATGGGCTGCGTCCCCGGCTACGACTACTGCACCAAGGACGTCCCCTGGGTCGCGTACTTCAACGGCGACGAGGGCTTCCACGGCACGTACTGGCACAACAACTTCGGCACGCCGATGAGCCACGGCTGCATCAACATGACCATCCCGCAGGCCAAGGAGCTGTACGACTGGGCCTACCGCGGTACCGAGGTCTCGGTCCACTACTGAGCCCGGATCCCTGAAGAGGGGCGGATGCTTCGGCATCCGCCCCTCTGCTTTTCTCCCTGCGCGCCTCGCGTCTCGCGTCGCCCCGCCGCGACCGAACGCAGGACTTCCGCACTGAAGCCGGCCCAGACACTCCGCTTCCTGGGCCCCGGCGCGCACAACTCCTGCAATCCGGCCCGTCCGGGCCCTCCGAAGGGCCCGAGAGCCGCTGATTGCAGGAGTTGTGCCGACAGCTCGGCGCACCTAGGGCCGACCGCCCAGCCCGGGAAGACCGGCTGAGCGGCCCGTGCCGAACCGTCGCTCGATCAACGGCCGTGGTCCCTGCATCCGGACACCACACAGGACTTCCGCCCTGAAGCCGGCCCAGACACCCCGCTTCCGGGGCCCCGGCGCGCACAACTCCTGCAATCAGGCCCGTCCGGGCCCTCCGAAGGGCCCGAGAACCGCGGGTTGCAGGAGATGTGCCGCGCCGACGATCCGAGCCGCGGCCCGGACATGCAGAAGGGGCGGATGCCGTGTGGCATCCGCCCCTTCCGGGTTTTAGGATCAGCGCAGGGCGTCGACCACGGCGTTCAGCGTGGCCGAGGGGCGCATGATCTTCTCGACGAGCTCCGTGTTCGGGCGGTAGTACCCGCCGATCTCGGCGTGGTGGCCCTGGACGGCGTTGAGCTCGCCGACGATCGTCTGCTCCTCCGCGGCCAGCTTCTCGGCGACCGGGGCGAAGACCTGGGCGAGGTCGGCATCGGTCGACTGCTTCGCCAGCTCCTGCGCCCAGTACAGGGCGAGGTAGAAGTGGCTGCCGCGGTTGTCGATGGTGCCGAGGGCGCGGCCGGGCGATTTGTCGTTCTCGAGGAACGTGCCGGTCGCGGCGTCGAGGGTCTGCGCGAGCACGCGGGCACGGTCGTTGCCCGTGGTGTCGGCGAGGTGCTCGAGCGAGGCCGCGAGGGCGAAGAACTCACCCAGCGAGTCCCAGCGGAGGTAGTCCTCTTCGACGAGCTGCTGCACGTGCTTGGGGGCCGAGCCGCCGGCACCGGTCTCGAACAGGCCACCGCCCGCGAGCAGCGGGACGATCGAGAGCATCTTGGCGCTCGTGCCCACCTCGAGGATCGGGAACAGGTCGGTGAGGTAGTCGCGCAGCACGTTGCCGGTGACCGAGATCGTGTCCTCACCGCGGCGGATGCGCTCGAGCGAGTACGTCGTCGCCTCGGCGGGGGCGAGGATCTCGATGGTGAGGCCCTCGGTGTCGTGGTCGGCGAGGTACTCGTGCACCTTGGCGATGAGGTTGCGGTCGTGCGCGCGGGTCTCGTCGAGCCAGAACACGGCCGGGACACCGGTCGCGCGGGCGCGGGTGACGGCGAGCTTCACCCAGTCGCGCACCGCGACGTCCTTGGTCTGGGTCGCGCGCCAGATGTCGCCCGTGCTGACCTCGTGCTCGAGCAGCACGTCGCCGTTCGAGGCGACGACCTGAACGCGGCCGGGAGCGGCGATCTCGAACGTCTTGTCGTGGCTGCCGTACTCCTCGGCCGCCTGGGCCATGAGACCGACGTTCGGCACCGAGCCGATGGTCGCCGGGTCGAGGGGGCCGTTCGCGATGACGTCCTCGATGGTCGCCTGGTAGACGCCGGCGTACGAGGAGTCGGGGATCACGGCGAGCGTGTCGTCCTCTCCCCCGTCGGCGCCCCACAGCTTTCCGCCGTTGCGGATGAGCGCGGGCATCGACGCGTCGACGATCACGTCGCTCGGCACGTGCAGGTTGGTGATCCCCTTGTCGCTGTTGACGTATGACAGGCGGGGGCCGGATGCCAGAGCGTCGCGGATCTCGGAGGCGATGGCGTCGCCGCCCTCGACGTTCGACAGACCCGCGAGGATCGAGCCGAGGCCGTCGTTGGGGGTCAGGCCGGCCGCGGCGAGAGCGTCGCCGTGACGGTCGAACACGTCGGCGAAGAACGCCTTGACGACGTGGCCGAAGATGATCGGGTCGCTGACCTTCATCATCGTGGCCTTCAGGTGCACCGAGTAGAGCACGTCGTCGGCCTTCGCCTGCGCGAGGGTGTCGGCGAGGAAGGCGTCGAGGGCCGCGGCCGAGAGGAACGTGGCATCCACGATCTCGCCCTGGAGGACCTTGAGGCCCTCCTTCAGCGTGGTGGTGGAGCCGTCGGCGGCCACGTGCTGGATGGTGAGCACGTCGTCGTCGCCGAGCACGACCGACTTCTCGTTCGAGCGGAAGTCGTCGTGACCGAGGGTCGCGACGCGGGTCTTCGAACCCTCGGCGAACGCCTTGTTGCGGTGGGGGTGCTTCTTCGCGTAGTTCTTCACCGCGAGCGGGGCGCGGCGGTCGCTGTTGCCCTCGCGCAGCACGGGGTTCACAGCGGAGCCCTTGATGCGGTCGTAACGCGCGCGCACGTCCTTGTCTTCGACGCTCGACGCCTCATCGGGGTAGTCGGGGATGTCGTAGCCCTGCGACTGGAGCTCCGCGATCGCGGCCTTCAGCTGCGGGATGGATGCCGAGATGTTCGGCAGCTTGATGATGTTCGCCTCGGGCAGCGTGGCGAGACCGCCGAGCTCGGCCAGCGCGTCGCCGACCTGCTGCTCGGGCGTGAGGCGCTGCGGGAAGGCCGCGAGGATGCGGCCGGCGAGCGAGATGTCGCGGGTTTCGACGTCGACACCCGCCTGCTTCGTGACGGCCTGCACGATGGGCAGGAACGACGCGGTGGCGAGAGCCGGCGCCTCGTCGGTGTACGTGTAAATGATGGTGGAATCGGGCACGTCAGATCTCTCCGTAGAGGCGGCCAGGGTTGCGATTCAGCCTATCGCACGTGGGCAAAGTCTCTTGATGTCGAGATAGTTCTCGGCATCCCTCCGCCGTCCCGTGCGGACTTCTCAGCCCCGGATGCCGTGCTCTCGCGCGGTCTTCGGGTGCCCCAGGCTCTCGCGGGGAACGTCGACCGCCCGCGCCCACCCCGGTCCCTCGACCACGATGCCGCGAGCGACGAGATCGTCGATGGCGGCATCCACGTCTCGAGCGATCTCGGGCGCGACCTCTCCCCCGACCACCATCGACACGATGACGCGGCTGAGATCGTTCACCGTGCGCGTCGTGAGGACGACGACCGCCTGCATCGAGAGGGGTCCGACGCGGGTGGTGAGCAGGGACAGACCGGTCCCATTGAAGAGCGTGTCAGCGATGAAGCTGCCACGTTCGTAGACGCTGAGCGTCTCTCCCGTCGCACCCGGGTTCGCGTGGGCCGCTCGCTCCGGCGCGGCACGCAGATGTGCGCGCTGCAGAGCCTGCTCGAACGCGAGCAGAACGGCATCCTGAACGCCCTGCGGAACGTTCACCGTGCAGGACAGGGCGATCCGGTGACGCCCCGCGCTCGTCTCGGGCGCTCGCAGGGGCCGGTCAGCATCGTGCACCCGCCCAGCGTATGCACAGGTGACGAGAACCGCATGCGACGGCATGCGATCTTGGGGGCGGGGTGGGGGTGCCGCTAGCCTGGGCCCATGGCTGACCTGCGTCTCGTCGAACTGTCCGCCGCCACGATCGTGGCCGTGAACACCCTGTCGCTCAAGCCCGGGCAGGAGCAGTTCCTCGCGCCGGTCAGTTACGGCATCGCGGCGACCGTCAGCAACCCGCAGACGTCGTGGCAGCGCGTCGTGCTCGACGGCGACGAGGTCGTCGGCTTCGTCAGCGCGAACTTCGACCCGGACGCGCACGAGGAGCACTTCCGATCGGTGCTGTGGCGCATCAACGTCGACGCCGACGAGCAGGGCCGCGGTGTCGGCAGCTACGCGATCGCCGCTGTCCTCGAAGAGGCCCGTGGCCGCGGCATGGACCACGTCGACGTCATCTACGAGCCCGGCGTCGGCGGACCCGAGGCGTTCTTCCAGCGCGTGGGCTTCGAGCCCGTCGGCGAGACCGAGTATGGCGAGATCATCGCCCGCGCCAGCGTCTGACCCGTTTTCGGGCGCACCCGCTATCACCCGCTGACTGTTCTCGGGTAGCCCCGCGGTGCCCCGGTGGGGGGGGCGCCGCTGCGCGAACGCGTCGCGCGCGGTCGCAGAGTGCTCTCGGCGATGTTCGGCAGAAACACGGATGCCACGCCCCCGAGGGAACGTGGCATCCGGTGTGCGCTGCCGTCAGACGAGGGACTCGCGCCAGGCGGCGTGCAGCTGGGCGAACTTGCCCGTCCCCGCGATCAGGGCGGCGGGAGTGTCGTCCTCGATGATGCGGCCGTGCTCCATCACCAGGACGCGGTCGGCGATCGCCACCGTGGACAGGCGGTGGGCGATGATGATGGCCGTGCGGTCGGCGAGGAGCGTCTGCAGCGCGTTCTGGATCTGGCGTTCGCTCGGGATGTCGAGAGAGGCGGTGGCCTCGTCGAGGATCAGAACGGCCGGGTCGGCCAGGAACGCGCGAGCGAACGAGATCAGCTGACGCTGCCCCGCCGAGACGCGGCCACCGCGCTTGTTCACGTCGGTGTCGTAGCCGTCGGGCAGCTTCGAGATGAACGCGTCGGCACCCACGGCGCGAGCGGCGGCGCGGATCTCGTCCATGGTCGCGTCGGGCTTTCCGAGGGCGATGTTGTCGGCCACCGTTCCGCTGAACAGGTACGCCTCCTGCGTGACCATGACGATCGCGCGTCGCAGATCCTTGGGGTGCAGGCGGCGGAGGTCGACCCCGTCCAGGGTCACCGCCCCCTTCGAGGGGTCGTAGAACCGCGAGACCAGTTTCGCCAGCGTCGACTTTCCGGCACCCGTCGTCCCGACGAGGGCGACGGTCTGCCCCGCCGGGAGGTCGAGCGAGAAGTGCGGCAGGATGACGCGGTCGTCGGAGTACCCGAAGGTCACCTCGTCGAACCGCACGTGCCCCTTCGCGGTCCACAGGTCGACGGGGTCGGTCGGGTCGGGAACCGTCGGCTCCTCTTCCAGAACCCCCGAGACCTTCTCGAGCGCCGCCGTCGCCGATTGGTAGGAATTGAGGAAGAACGCGACTTCCTGCAGCGGCGAGAAGAAGTTGCGCACGTACAGCACCGCCGCGGTGAGCACACCGATCTCGAGGGGCCCGGCGATCACACGACCGCCACCCCAGAGCAGGACGACGGCGACCGAGACCGCGGCGACTGCCATGATCCCGGGTTCGAACGTGCCGAACAGCTTGATCGAGCGCATGTTGACGTCGCGGTAGTCGGCCGCGAGCTTGCCGAACTCCTGATCGTTGCGGGGCTCCTTGCGGAACGCCTTCACCGCGCGGATGCCGGTCATCGACTCGACGAACTTCACGATGACCTGAGCACTGATCACGCGCGACTCGCGGTAGATCACCTGCGAACGCGAGTAGAACCAGCGCATCAACAGGTACATGGGGATTCCCATGACCGTCAGGATCAGCCCCGACTGCCAGTCGATCAGGAAGAGCGCCCCGAGGGTGAACAGGCCGTAGAGCACGCCGGACACGAGCTCGTTGAGGCCACCGTCCAGCAGCTCGCGGATCGTGTCGAGGTCGCTCGTCTGACGCGAGATGATGCGGCCCGAGGTGTACGACTCGTGGAACTCGAGGCTGAGCTTCTGCGTGTGCAGGAAGATCCGCTTGCGCAGATCGAGCATGACCGCCTGCGTGAGACGAGCGGCCAGCACGACGTACCACCCGATGAGGACGGCACCGCCGATCCCCGCGAGCAGGTACACGCCCACGACGCCGATGGTCGGCATCCAGTCGGATCGTTCGATGACGGCCGGCAGGGCGTTGTCGATACCGAAGGCGATCAGCGCGGGACCGGCGACGCGCAGAGCGGTCGACACGACGAGGACGGCACCGGCGAGGACGAGCTGCCAGCGCAGGGGCGACACGAGCGTGCCGAGGAGGCGCAGCGAACGCTGGCGGATCGACCGGCTCTCGTCGCGCGTGTAGTCGGAGCGGTCTTCGCCGCTGGTTCCGGAGACGGTGGCGGTGCTCATCGGGTCGCCTCCTTGTCGGCGAGGGCATCATCGGTCATGACGGGAATGGCCCCGGTGCGGGCTTCGCGTTCGGCCTGCTCGGCCTCTTCGAGGCTCGAGATCACGTAGCGGTAGTGGTCGCTCTCGCGCAGCAGATCGGAGTGCGTGCCGACCGCGGTGATGCGACCCTCTTCGAGAAGGGCGACCCGATCGGCGAGGGTGACCGTCGACGGGCGGTGCGCGACGACCAGGGCGGTCGTCTCGCTGAGGACCTCGCGCAGGGCGTCCTCGACGAGCGCCTCGGTGTCGACGTCGAGTGCCGACAGCGGATCGTCGAGCACGAGCACGGCCGGGCGCGCGGCGACGGCGCGCGCAAGGGCGAGACGCTGACGCTGTCCGCCCGAGAGGCTGAGCCCCTCCTCGCCGATGACGGTGTCGAGTCCGTCCGGCAGGTCGTAGACGAACTGGGCCTGGGCGACCTGCAGGGCTTCGCGCAGGATGTCCTCGGCCTCGTCCGAACCAGGCGTCAGGTCTTCTCGACCCAGCAGCACGTTGTCGCGCACGGTCTGCGAGAACAGCGTCGCGTCTTCGAAGGCCATACCGACGTGACGCCGCAGCTCGGCGAGTGTGAGGTCGCGGACATCCACGCCGTCGATCAGCACGCGCCCGCCCGTGACGTCGTACAGGCGACCGGGCAGGGTCGTCAACGTCGTCTTTCCCGAACCCGTGAGGCCGACGAGGGCCATCGTCTCACCGGGGTGCAGGACCAGGTCGACGCCGTCGAGCAGGTCGCGCTCGGTGTCGGCGGCATCCTGGTACCGGAAGTGGGCGTTCTCGAACGTGAGTTCGCCGCGGGGTTCGGTGAGCGTAAGGGGGTTCTCGGGGTCGACGATGGTGTTCTGCTCGTCGAACACCTCGAAGATGCGATCGGTCGCGGTGCGCGCGTCGAGGAGGAACGAGAACAGGAAGCCGATCGACTCCATCGGCCACCGCAGCACCGTGGCCATCGCGAAGAACGCGACCAGCTCGGGCACCTGCAGCTGGCCCAGCTGCGTCAGCACGATGCCCGCGCCGAGGCACACCGCGAAGGCGATGTCGGGCAGAAGAACCAGCCAGAACCAGATCCATCCGATGGCGCGGGCTTTGTCGATCTCGGTCTCGCGCAGCGACTCGGCCTGGCGGGTGAACTTCCTGAGCGCGTGCGCGCCCCGCCCGAACGCCTTGAGGACGCGGATGCCGTGGACGCTCTCTTCCACGGACGTGGCGAGGTCTCCGGCCTGGTCCTGGCTCTGGCGGGTCAGCGCGCCGTAGCGCTTCTCGAAGCGGAAGCCGACGTAGATCACGGGCGCCGAGGTGACGAGGAACAGCGCGCCGAGGAGCCAGTGCCAGCGGAAGAGCAGGACGGCGCCGATGGCGATCGTCAACATGTTGACCACGAGGAGGATGACGCCGAAGGCCAGCCAGCGGCGGAGCATACTGATGTCCTGCATCATGCGCGAGAGCAGCTGACCGGACTGCCACCGGTCGTGGAACGCGACCGGCAGACGCTGCAGGCGCGAGTAGAACGACTGACGGAGGTCGTACTCGACCTTGGTCGCCGGCGCGAGCACGAACCAGCGGCGCAGCCACACCATCGCGGCCTCGGCGAGACCGAGACCGAGCACGGCGAGCGAGCCCCACACCAGGGCTGCAGGATCGAGCGAGGCGATGGGACCGGCGACGATCTGCTCGAGCACCAGCGGGATCGCCAGCGCCAGGAGGCTCGCGATGAGGGCGGTCACGGCACCGGCGATGAGACGCGGGAGCACGGGCCGTGCGATGGGGAGAAGCCGCGCGAGCGCGCGTGGTGTCGAAAGACGGGGCGGAGGCGTAGAGGGAGTCATGATCCTCGTGGGGTCGAAGCGGGCGCCGGGATCGGGCGCGGAAAGAGGTGCCAGGGGCGCGACGAAGGTCGTCGATCGGGGCGGAGCGGGGCGCCGGAGCGCGGACGCGGAGCCCTAGGGGCGTCGGCCGGGTCGTGCAGCACGGGAGGGTGCGGCGGCAACAGGGGCGACGGGGGCGTCGGTCTGGTCCATGGCATCCTCCTTGTTCGGTGAAGCTTCCGCGGGGGGACGGCAGCCCTCCAGGATATCCCTGAGAAAACGCTGGAGGCAAGAGCGTCTTGTGACGACGGGCCGGTCAGACGGCGGATTCGCGTGCCAGCAGGCTCTCTTTCACGTGCGTGCCCCAGGCGAAGCCGCCCATCGACCCGTCGCCGCGCAGCACGCGATGACAGGGCACGAAGAGGGCGACCGCGTTCCGCGCGCAGATGGACGCCGCCGCCCGCACGGCGGACGGTGAGCCGAGCGCCGCGGCGAAGCCCGTGTAGGTGAGGGGCGTTCCCACCTCGATCGCTCGCAGCGCCTCCCACCCGGCGAGCTGGAGGGGAGTCCCCCACTGCGAGACGGCGACGGCGTCGATCGCGGCGAGGTCACCGCTGTAGTACCTGCGCACCGCCTCGGCCGCCGAGGTGTCGCCGGGGCGGATGTCGGCGGGTCGTCGCTCAGGGCGGAGGCGCGCGAGGACGGCGTCGGTGTCTTCGGTCCAGCCGGATACGAGCACCCGGTCGGCCTCATCGGCGAGGATCGCGAACGGCCCGTCGGGGGTCTCGACGAACTGGAGGGTGGCAGCGGTCATGCGAGATTCTCGCTCTCGGTCTCGGGTGCGGGTGAGGAAGGCAGGACGATGTCGGTGCGGAGGCGGGGGCTTCGCCGACGGGTGGGCGCCGCGGCGACCGCGGCCCCGGACTCCGCCGGCGCGCGCCAGGCCTGCGTCACGGGCGCGGCGTACCAGTAGTGCGCCATCGCGTAGCTGCGCCAGGGCGCCAGCCGCTGCGACCAGCTCGTGAAACCGGCCGGATCGGAGGGGAGGCCGAGGGCCGCCGCACCGGCGCGGGCGGCCACGTCTCCGGGGAGGAGGACGTCCGGGTCGCCGAGCACGCGCATCCGCACGTAGTCGGCGGTCCACGGGCCGATCCCCCGCATCGCCAGGAGCCGCTCCCGTTGCTCGGCACCGTCGTCGCCGGCGCCGAGCTCGAGGCTGCCGTCGGCCAGCGCCGCCGCCGTCTCGACGATCGCCCGCATGCGCGCGGCGGGGCCGCGTAAGACCTCGAGCCCGCGCTCGGCGATCACCGCCGGCGAGGGGAAGAGCGTGAACGGCCGAGGACCGACGGCGGTCTGCTCGCCGAGTTCGGCGGTCAAACGCCCCTGCATCGTGCGGGCCGAGGCCACGCTGATCTGCTGCCCGATCATGGCGCGAAGCAGCATCTCGTCGGCGTCGATCGCCCCGGGCACCCGGACGCCCGGGATCGCCGCGACGGCGGGAGCGAGTTCGGGATGCCGTGCGAGGGCCTCGTCGATCGCGAGCGGATCGGCGTCGAGGTCGAACAGCCTCCGAACGCGGGCGATGAGGGTACCCAGGTCGGCCAGGGCCGAGAGCCGGGCGCGCAGGCGAAGGCGCCCGTCGTCGGCGAGACGCACCTCGAACCACGCCGGCCCCGCCGGAAGACGCGCGACCCGCGCGAACGACCGGTCGTCGCCCTCTTCGACCCCGGGGATCGCGTGGGCCCTCATCCATCCGAACAGACCGATCGTGTCGATCGGCCCGCGGACGGGGAGGGCGAGGTCGATCTCGCCCGCCGAGGCTTCGAGCCCCGAGTCGCGCGAGCGCCGCGCACGGAGATTGCGTGGCGGCATGCCGAACACCTCCCCGATGGTGTCGGTGAACTGTCGGACGCTCGAGAATCCGGCCGAGAACGCGACATCGGCCGACGACAGGTCGGTGCCGACGAGCAACGCCCGAGCCGTGTGGGCCCGGTGCGCGCGGGCGAGGGCGAGTGGACCGGCCCCCAGCTCCGCGGTGAGCAGGCGCGTGAGGTGACGCGAGGAGTAGCCCAATCGGCGGGCGAGTCCCGGAACCCCTTCGCGATCGACGACACCGTCGGCGATGAGGCGCATGGCGCGCGCCACGACGTCGCCGCGGACGTCCCACAGGGGCGAACCGGGAGCCGCCTCGGGCAGACATCTCTTGCACGCGCGGTAACCGGCCTCGTGCGCGGCCGCCGAGGTGGCGTAGAACGTGACGTTCTCTTCCTTCGGCGTGCGCGCGGGGCAGCTCGGACGGCAGTAGATGCGCGTGGACCGGACCGCGGTGACGAACTGCCCGTCGAAGCGTCGATCGCGCGACTGGATGACGCGGTAGCGCTCGGCGAAGCCCGGGAGCTCGGGGACGGTGGTGGTCATGGCATCCACCCTGCCACCGACCTCCGACATCGGCTGGCGGAAATCGGACACGGCCGTGAGACGCCCGATCTTGGACTTCTCCCTCTTCCCGCCCGGGCGCAACCCCGATGCGATGTCGGAGGTCGTCGGTACCGTGAACACCATGAGCGAACGCGAATACGACCTCATCGTCATCGGCGCCGGCCCCGTCGGCGAGAACGTGGCCGACCGAGCCGTCCAGGCCGGCCTCACGGCAGCCATCGTCGAAACCGAGCTCGTCGGCGGCGAGTGCTCGTACTGGGCCTGCATGCCGTCGAAGGCTCTGCTGCGCAGTGCCGCCGCCCTGCGGGCCGCTCGCGACGTCGACGGCGCGAAGCAGGCGGTCACCGGCGACCTCGACATCGCCGCCGTACTGCGTCGACGCGACACCATGACCAGCAACCACGACGACTCCGGCCAGGTGCAGTGGTTGCAGGGCGCGGGCATCGATCTCGTGCGGGGCCACGGCACGCTCACGGGCGAGAAGACGGTCCGCGTCACCGCCGCCGACGGCACGACCACCGACCTCGTCGCGCGCCACGCGGTCGCCGTGTGCACCGGGTCGGCTGCGCTCCTTCCCGACATCCCGGGCCTGGCCGACATCTCGCCGTGGACCAGCCGCGAGGCCACCGCGGTCGAGCAGATCCCCGCCTCGCTCGCGATCATCGGCGGCGGGGTCGTCGGCGCCGAGATGGCCACCGCGTTCCAGAGCCTCGGCAGCGACGTCACGATCATTGCCCGCTCTGGACTGCTCGGCGGCAACGAGCCGTTCGCCGGAGAACTCGTCGCCGACTCCCTGCGCGAACGCGGCGTCACGGTCAAGACGGGCGCCGACACCACCTCGGCTCGTCGCGACGACGACGGTCGTGCCACCCTGGAGCTCTCCGACGGCACCACCGTCACCGCTGACGAGGTGCTCGTCGCGATCGGGCGCACGCCCCGCACGCAAGACCTGGGGGTGGATGCCGTGGGTCTGACGCCGGGCGCCTGGCTCGACGTCGACGACACCCTCCTCGTCCGCGGCTTCGACTGGCTGTACGCCGTCGGCGACGTCAACCACCGCGCGCTGCTCACCCACCAGGGCAAGTACCAGGCTCGCGCGGCCGGTGACGTCATCGCTGCCCGAGCGAAGGGCGACGAGATCGACGACGCGCCGTGGGGCGCGCACGTGGCGACCGCCGATCACGACGCGGTGCCCCAGGTGACCTTCACCGACCCCGAAGTGGCCTCGGTGGGGCTCACCGCGAAGAAGGCCGAAGAGAAGGGCCTGAACGTGAAGGTCCTCGATTACGACCTCGCGAGCGTCGCCGGCTCGAGCGAGCAGTCAGACGCCTACGTGGGCAAGGCCCGCGCGATCGTCGACCTCGATCGGGGCGTGCTGGTCGGTGCGACCTTCGTCGGCCCCGACATCGCCGAGCTGCTGCACTCCGCGACCATCGCGATCGTCGGCGAGGTGCCGGTGAAGCGGCTCTGGCACGCCGTCCCGTCGTACCCGACGGTCAGCGAGGTGTGGCTGCGCCTGCTCGAGACCCTGGGGCGCGACTCGGCCTGAGTCGGGGCGGGCGTGAGACGCCGATCGGTGCTCGACCGGGCAGGGGCATGGCCTGTCGCGTGTCGCTCGTCCCCCCGCCCCTCTCCCGAGGGAGTCGCACGGAATAAGGTCGCTTCATGTCACGCTCCGTCGCCCTGATCCGTGGAGTCGGTGGACCCACGGCGATGAAGATGCCCGCGCTGCGCGAAGTGCTGGCATCCGCCGGTCTGGAGGAGGTCGAGACGCTGCAGGTCGCGGGCAACCTCGTACTCGACCCGGGGCGGCGCAGTTCCGCCACCATCGCGAAGACGGTGCGCGCGGCGGTGCGGGACGGATTCGGCTTCGATCTGCCCGTCATCGTCCGCACACACGCCGAGCTCGCCGACGCGCACGCGCGCAATCCGTTCGCTTCCGATCCGGAGGGGCGGTGGGTGCAGACCGTCTTCCTCGACCAGCCCGCCTCCACGACCACTCTCGAGCTCCCTGCCGACGCGCCCGAGCAGGCCGTGGTCGACGGGCGCGAGGTGTTCGTGCGCTACCCCGACGGCATCGGGCGGTCCAAGGTACAGGCGAGCTACATCGAGAAGCGGCTCGGCGCCATCGGCACTGCGCGCAACGCCAACACCGTCGCGAAGCTCATCGCGATGAGCGCGTGAGCGCAGCGGCATCCGTCGCGTCGAGCGACGGGGGCGCCGTGGACCCGGTCGAGCGCTGACGGATCGTCACGGCGACCGCCGCACACACGATGACAGCCAGACCGCCCGCGACGGTCCCCAGCGTGAGCGGCTCTCCGAGCACAAGGGCGGCCCAGGCCAGCGACAGCACCGGCTGGGCGAGCTGCAGCTGGCTGACACGAGCCATGGGTCCGATCGCGAGTCCGCGATACCAGGCGACGAATCCGAGGAACATGCTCACGACAGCCAGGTAGGCGAACGACCCCCACGCGGCGGAATCAGCGTTGATCGGCGTGCGGATCGCCGCGAACAGAGTGAGGCCGATCATCACCGGGCTCGACAGCACGAGCGCCCATGAGATCGTCTGCCACGCGCCGAGCTCGCGCGAGAGAACCCCGCCCTCGGCGTAACCGACGGCGGCAGCCACGACCGCGCCGAGCAGAAGCAGGTCGGTAGCGTGCAGCCCGTCGCCACCCGAGCCGCCGACCGCGAAGGCCACGGCGACGACGGCCCCGATCACGGCCGCGATCCAGAACCCGCGGCCGGGCCGCTCGCGCGTGCGGAGCACCGCGGCCACGGCGGTGGCGGCGGGAAGCACGGCGATCACGACCGCGCCGT
Source organism: Microbacterium testaceum StLB037 (assembly GCF_900104345.1). Taxonomy (GTDB): domain Bacteria; phylum Actinomycetota; class Actinomycetes; order Actinomycetales; family Microbacteriaceae; genus Microbacterium; species Microbacterium testaceum_A. The sequence continues at coordinate 44,180 of NZ_FNJN01000001.1, read as the reverse complement.
GACTCGCGGGCGCCGAGGTCAAGGCGAACGAGGTCAGCAGCGGAAAGCCCAGCACCACTCCCCCGCCGACGATGGCCAGACGCGCGGCCTGCTTGAGCGACGGCATCCGGGATCTCGTCACCGCGAGCGCGACCCCCGCGATCGCCGCGGCCACGACGGCGCGGCCCGCCCCGACGAAAAGCGGGTCGAGCTGAACGACGGCGACGCGGGTGAAGATCACGGTGAACGAGAAGGCGAGCACGCCGAGACCACCCCACACGAGGCCGCGGCGCGAGACGTGTTCGGATGCGGGCTGCATCCCTCCACCCTGCGAGATCGGGCGCACCGCCCGCGCGGTCCACTCACCCCCGCGTGGCCTGCGGCTCGCCCCTCGACCGGTTCGGGGCGAATCCCGTCGTTTGGGGCGGACATCTCACGCCCCAAACGACAAAACGCGCCCCAAAGCGGCCTCATCCACTCCGCGCGGTCCACCCCGCCCCGCGTGGCCTGCGGTCCGCGCTTCCCCCGGGTTTGGGGCGAATCCCGTCGTTCGGGGCGGACATCTCACGCCCCAAACGACAATGAGCGCCCCAAACCGCGCCCCGCGGGCCCTCGCAATGCCCCGCCCATGCCAAGGCCCACACCCCGAAACCCACACCGCCCCCGCGACCGAGGTCGCGAGGGCGGTGCGAAGCGCGACGGCTCAGTGGAAGAAGTGGCGCTCTCCCGTGAAGAACATCGTGACGCCGGCGGCGCGCGCGGCGTCGACGACCTCGGCATCCCGAACCGATCCGCCGGGCTGGATGATCGCCGAGATGCCGGCGTCGATCAGCACCTGCGGGCCGTCGGCGAAGGGGAAGAAGGCGTCGGATGCCGCGATGGAGCCGGCGGCGCGGTCACCGGCGCGCTCGACCGCGAGGCGGCAGGAGTCGACGCGGTTGACCTGGCCCATGCCGATGCCGACCGTGGCCGAGCCCTTCGCGAGCACGATCGCGTTCGACTTCACCGCGCGGCACGACTTCCACGCGAAGATGAGGCTCTCCATGTCTTCGTCGGCGGGACGCTCGCCCGAGACGAGCTCCCAGTTCTTCGCGACCGACTCGATGTCGTCGGGGAAGCGATCGGCGTCCTGCAGCAGCAGGCCGCCCGACACGAGGCGGACGTCCATGCGCTCCTGCTGCCAGTCGTTCGGCAGGCGCAGCACGCGGAGGTTCTTCTTGAGCTTGAACACCTCGAGCGCCTCGGGCTCGAAGTCGGGCGCGATGATCACCTCGGTGAAGATGTCGCGCAGGTTCTCGGCCATCTTGAGCGTCACGGTCCGGTTCGCGGCGATCACGCCGCCGAAGGCCGAGACGGGGTCGCACTCGTGCGCGCGCAGGTGCGCCGAGGCGATCGGGTCGAGGGCGTTGGGGGCGGCGACGGCGATACCGCAGGGGTTCGCGTGCTTGATGATCGCCACGGCCGGCTTGACCATGTCGAAGGCGGCGCGGAGGGCCGCGTCGGCGTCGACGTAGTTGTTGTACGACATCTCCTTGCCCTGCAGCTGCGTGGCCTGGGCGATGCCGTGACCGCCGACGCGCGTGTAGATCGCGGCGCGCTGGTGCGAGTTCTCGCCGTAGCGCAGGGTCGACAGACGCTCGGCCTGGATGGTGAGGTGCGCGGGCAGGTCGATGTCGTCGGCGAGGGTGCCTTCGGCGAACCAGGTCGAGACGGCGGTGTCGTAGGCGGCGGTGTGCGAGAAGGCGCGGGCGGCGAGTTCGCGGCGCTGCACGAGGTTCGTGCCGCCGTTGGCCTGCAGGGCGTCGATGATCGCGGGGTACGACTCGGGCGAGACGACGATCGCGACGTTCGCGTGGTTCTTGGCCGAGGCGCGCACCATGGCGGGGCCGCCGATGTCGATCTGCTCGACGACATCGTCGCCCTCGGCACCGGATGCCACGGTCTCGACGAACGGGTAGAGGTTCACGACGACGAGCTCGAAGGGGCGGATGTCGAGCTCTTCGAGCTGCGCCTCGTGCGAGGCCAGACGCAGGTCGGCGAGGAGGCCCGCGTGCACGCTCGGGTGCAGGGTCTTGACGCGTCCGTCGAGCGACTCGGGGAAGCCGGTCACCGACGAGACGTCCGTGACGGCGTATCCGGCGTCGCGGAGGAGGGTGGCCGAGCCGCCGGTCGAGACGATCTCGACGCCCGCGGCGGCGAGGGCCGCACCGAGTTCGAGCAGACCGGTCTTGTCGCTCACCGACACCAGTGCGCGGCGGATCGGGACGATGTCTCGGGGGCGGTAGTCGGCGGGGTCGTGGCGGGGTCCGGCCATGGCGTTCGGCTCCTGTGTCTCGAGTCGGGTTCGGATGCGCGACGGGCCGGCGCCCGTCGAGCGGGTCAGGCTGTTCGGGATGCCGCGGCGGCGAGGTCGAGCTCGCCTTCGGCGATCCGTCGGACGACGTCGATGAGCAGACGTCGTTCGACGGGCTTGATGCGGTCGTGCAGCGAGTCCTCGTCGTCGCCGGGGAGCACGGGGATGCGCTCCTGGGCGAGGATGGGCCCGGTGTCGACGCCGGAGTCGACGGCGATCACGCTCGCGCCGGTCTGGGTCACACCCGCGGCGAGGGCGTCTCGCACGCCGTGCGCTCCGGGGAACTCGGGCAGGTAGGCGGGGTGGGTGTTGATGATGCGCGGTTCCCACGCGGCGACGAGGTCGGCGGGGAGCAGACGCATCATTCCGCTGAGCACGACGAGGTCGGGGTTCCACACCGACAGCTGGGCCCCGAGCTCGGCGCCCCACTCTTCGCGTGACGCGAAGGCGCTGAAGGGAACGAGGAAGGTCGGGATGCCGAAATGCTCGGCGTGGGCGAAGCCGTCGGCCTCGCGATCGGCACCGACCGCGATCACGCGCGCCGGAAAGTCGGGGGCGGATGCCGCCTCGAGCAGGGCGCGGAGGTTCGAGCCGGTGCCGGAGATGAGGACGGCGACCGTGAGCACGCGCTCAGTCTACGCAGGTGCGCTCGAGCGCGCGGGCCCGCCCGAACGGGACGGCGAGGGCGCGGCGCGGTCCGAGCGACCGGTCCGGGCGGCCCTGTCGATACGAGCACGGGAACCTCCGCGGCGCGGAAAGGTGGTCGTCAGCCCTTGTCGCCGGGTTCTCCGCCGTGCTCCGACCAGGCCGCGCGGATCCGCGCGCGCACCTCGTCGTCGGTGAGGTCGTCCGACGCCCCCGCACTCTCCGCCGACGTCACCGGGGCGGACGGCGTCGGATCGGAAGCGGGGGGAAGGGGCACCGAGCGCGTCGACGCTCCCCCGCCGGCCCGCGAGGACGACGTCTCGAAGTCCGAGGCGCCTCCCCGTGTCCCGAGTGCGGTGTCGGTCGCGACGGCATCCGGATCGCGGTACGAGCTCGGCCACACGTCGTGGGCGATCCCCGCCCCGAGCCGGGACCCCGTCGGGGTCGGACCCGTCGCGTGTTCGTCACGGTCGAAGGGCACGTGCTCGCGAGCGGCGAAGGAGAACCCGCGGTCTTCGCGCTCCTCGAACCGGTCGTCGCCCTCGTCGGCCCCGAACCTCGGGCTCAACAGCAGGATGGCGAGGCCCACGAGCACCTCCAGACCGAGAGTCAGCGCGAGCGGTCCCGGCTGCGGGCCCGTGTCGACGAGCCGGCCGGGCCCCATCGACCCCGACGAGACGACGGCGGCGAGCGCCCCCATCCCGCCGGTGAGCGCGGCGACCGCGACGGCCAGCACCAGCCGGGGCCCGAGGGGCTCGGGGCCGGTGGAGAACGGCATCCGGGATCGGAGGATCCACCCCGTCAACGCGCCCACGGCGACGGGCAGCAGGGCGAGGAGCAGCAGCCACGACGACGTCGAGTCGGGCACCGCCCCGAGCACCGGGATGCCGGGGAGCGCGCCGACCTGCGTCGCGGCCGGGGTCACCGCGGTGTCGGTGCCGAGGGCGAACCCAGGACCGGCGGCGAACGACATCCCCCACAGGACGAGGGTCGGGAGGTAGAGCAGTTGACCGAGCGCGATGACGGTCGCGCCGATGAGGTCGGCGTTGCTCGCCTGGTAGAGGCCGATGACCTGCGAGGCGCGGGCGATGAGCCCGGCCACCACGACCACGGCGCCCACACCGACGAGCCCGAGGGTGGTGAGCGCGAGTCCGCGCAGCGCGAGTCCGGGCACGGGCGCCCAGGCGGTCGGCATCCGCTCGATCCTCTCGCGGAGGGCGTCGACCGGACCGTCGTCGCCGACGCGCCACGCGCCGACCAGGGCGCCGATGAGCGAGGGGACGAGGAAGATCAGCGAGGGCAAGAGGATCGCGAGCCAGGTCTCGGATGCCACGAGAGCTGCGCCCGAGGTGAGCGCCACTCCCGCGGAGAGGGCCGCGAAGACGAGCGATCCCGAAATCCATCCGGTCAGCCCGCCACCCGCCTCGGCCGCGCGTGCCCCCGAGCGGGCCGCGAAGAGCCCGGTGAACGCCGCGAAGGCGAGGGGCGCGAGCGAGAGCGTGAAGGTCGCGAAGGTCGGGTCGATCCCGGTGACGGCCAGGTACGCGTCGGGCAGCGTGACCGTCACGGGGACGAGGTGGCCGAGGTGCCACACCGCGGCGGCAGCAGGCCAGAGCGCTCCCCAGTCGGGGCTGCCGACTCCGAAGACCCAGAGCAGCGTGAGAGGTGCGAGCACGACCGCGATGCCACCCGCGGCCGCCAGGACGGCGTCGAGGGCGGCGAGGAGTGCGATGAGGAGGCGATGCATGGGCGAGAGGAACCCTACCCGCGACGCGCGTGACCGCCGCTCAGGCGCGGCGGCATCCGCCGCACGGAGGAGTCGTCGCTCGAGGTGCGGGCACCCGCCGGAACGGGTGCCCGCACGACCCGGGTGTCATCCGAGCGACAGGGCCGTCCACGACACCGGCGGCAGCGTCACGGTGAGGGTTCCCGCCGAAATCGTCGCCGTCTCGTTGGATGCCGGCGCGACGCGCTCGGGGTCTTCGAGCGTGTTCGCGGCGGATCGGTCGTCATCGGCGAGCGTGTGCGACTCGAGGACCGCGATCTCTCCGAGCGCCGAGACGTCGATCGTCACGTCGAGGGCCTCGGTGGTCGAGCGGTTCACGAGGAACACCGCGCTCCGGCCGGTCTCGGCGTCGTGCGTGGCCACGGCGTCGACCAACGGAACCTCGCCGTACGCCGCGGTCGTGTAGGTCGGCGCCTGCAGATCGAGGCGCAGCGCCTCCCCCTGCGCCAGACGCGAGGTGATCGAGAACGGGAAGAACGTGGTCTGCTTCCACGCGATCCCGCCCGGCTCCGTCATGATCGGCGCGATCACGTTGACCAGCTGGGCGAGAGAAGCGGATGCCACCCGGTCGGCGTGCTTGAGGAGCGAGATCATGAGGTTGCCGAAGACGACGGCATCCAGCACCGAGTACGAGTCTTCGAGCAAGCGCGGGGCGACGGGGAAGTTGTCGACTCCGGAGAGCTTGTCGACCTCGTGGTAGCGGTCGATGTACCAGACGTTCCACTCGTCGAACGAGATGTCGATGCGCTTCGCGGACTGCTTGACCGCGCCGACGTGGTCGGCCGTGGCGACGACCTTCTCGATGAACCCGTCCATGTCGACCGCCGAAGCGAGGAAGCTGTCGACGTCGCCACCGCGCTCCTCGTAATAGGCGTGGCACGAGATGAGGTCGACGTCGTCGTAGGTGTGCGTGAGCACGACCCGCTCCCACTCGCCGAAGGTCGGCATGTGAGCGCTCGACGAGCCGCAGACCACGAGCTGCAGGTCGGGGTCGAACATGCGCATCGCCTTGGCCGCCTGCGACGCGATCTTGCCGTAGTCGTCGGCGGAGCGGTGGCCCAGCTGCCACGGGCCGTCCATCTCGTTGCCGAGGCACCACATGCGCACGTCGAACGGCGCCGAACGACCGTTGGCGATGCGCTGGTCGCTGAGCGCGGTGCCGCCGTGGGCGTTGGAGTACTCGAGCAGGTCGAGCGCCTCGAGTGTCCCCCGCGTGCCGAGGTTGACGGCCATCATGAGGTCGGAGCCGACCTTGTCGAGCCACGACGAGAACTCGTGCAGGCCGATCTCGTTCGTCTCGGTCGAGTGCCACGCGAGGTCGATCCGGCGCGGACGCTGCTCGACGGGACCCACGGAGTCCTCCCACCGGAAACCCGAGACGAAGTTGCCGCCGGGGTAGCGGATGGTGTCGACACCGAGCTCCTTCACGAGGTCGATGACGTCCTGGCGGAAGCCCTCGGCATCCGCCGTCGGGTGACCCGGCTCGAAGATGCCGGTGTAGATGTGGCGGCCGAGGTGTTCGACGAACCCGCCGAAGATCTTGCGCCGGATCGGGCCGATGACGGATCCGGGGTCGATGGTGAGACGTGCGTCAGGCATGGGTGAGCTTTCTGTGGTCGTGCGAGAAGAAGAGGTCGGGGTGCGCAGGGGCGTCACTTCACGCTGCCGAGCGTCAGGCCGCCCTGCCAGTAGCGCTGCAGCAGGAGGAACGACAGCAGCAACGGCAGCACCGAGATGAAGGCGCCCGAGGTGATGAGGTTCCACACCTGCTCGCCGCCGGCACCCGCGTTCGACAGCGCGAGCCAGCGGTTGAGCCCCACGGTCACCGGAAGGGTCTCGGGATTGGTGAGCATCGCGAGCGGCAGGAAGAAGTTGTTCCACGTGCCCACGATCGACAGCAGCAGCACCGTGACGATCGCGGGACGCAGCAGGGGGACGACGATCGTGGTGAACGTGCGCCACTCCCCCGCGCCGTCGATGCGCGCGGCCTCGATCAACTCATCGGGCACGGTGTCCTGCGTGTAGACGCGCATCAGGTAGACGGCGAACGGGTTCAGAAGCGAGGGCAGGATGACGGCCCATCCGGTGTTCACGAGGCCGTACTGGCTGAGCAGCATGAACTGCGGGATGACCAGTGCGGTCAGCGGCACCATGACCGACCCGAGGATCATGCCGAACACGAACCCCCGTCCGCGAAAGCGGTACTTCGCGAAGCCGTAGCCGGCGAGCACGGCCACGATCGTCGCGCCGACCCCCGACACGAACGAGTAGACGAACGAGTTGCCGAGCCACGTCCAGTAGATGCCGCCCTGGTGCTCGAAGAGGCCCGCGATGTTGGCGAACAGCTGCATCGGATCGTCGAACCAGAACGCGGGGCTCGAGAAGAGTCCGCCCGTGCTCTTGGTCGCGGCGACGAACAGCCACCAGATGGGGATGACGAAGTACAGGGCGAGCACCAGCAGAAGCACGTGCGAACCGATGCGGCGTCCGCCCTGGGCGACGCGGGCGTTGCGACGCGCCTCGCGGCGTGCCGAGCGGTCGGGGCGACCCGCGCCGGCGGTGACGATGGTGCGCGTGCGATCGTCTCGCGCGGTGGTGGGGACGGCCATCACTTGAGTCCGTTCTGCTTGCGGGTGAGGAAGAGGAAGCCGAACGAACCGATGAAGACCACGATCGCGAGCGAGAACGCGATCGTCGAGGCGTAGTTGAACTGGCTGTAGCTGAAGGCGAGGGCGTACGCGTACATGTTCGGCGTGTACTCCGCCGGCAAGGCCCCGGAGGCGATCGAGCGCAGGACCGTCGGCTCGGTGAAGAACTGCAGCGTTCCGATCAGCGCGAAGGTGATGACCATCACCATCGACGAGGCGATCATCGGCACCTTGATACGCGTCGCGATCTGCAACCCGCTGGCGCCGTCGACGCGCGCGGCCTCGTAGATCGAGGGGTCGATCGAGCGCAGCGCGGCGTAGATGACGATCATGTAGTAGCCCGACCACTGCCAGGTCACGATGTTGACGAGGCTGCCGAAGATCGCGCTGCTGGCGAGGAAGTCGGGGGCGTCGAGACCGAACAGCCCGAAGATCGTGCCGGCCGGGCCGAAGCGGGGGCTGTAGAGGAAGCTCCACATCAGCGCACCGATGACGACGGGGATCGCGTACGGCGCGAAGATCAGCAGGCGCGACGCCTTCGCCAGCCAGGTGCCGAGCGTGTCGAGCACGAGGGCGGCGACGAGCGCGACGAGCAGCTGCGCCGGGATCATCACGACCGCGTACAGCGCGACGCGACCCAGCCCACCGAGGAAGAGCGGATCGGTGAAGGCCTTCAGATAGTTGGCTGCTCCGACGAACTTGGTGCCCGTGGCCAGCGTCGAGCTGAACAGGCTCATCCCGAAGGCGTAGATGAGAGGAAAGATCAGGAACGCGGCGAAGATCACGAGGAACGGCGTGATGAAGAGCCACCCGACGCGCTGTCGACGCGCGTGTCCGGTGGCGCGGCGCCGCGACGGCGTCGTGAGGGTGTGCGTGGCCATGGGGTCTCCCGGTGGGACGGTGGCGAGAGGGATGGGGCGGACGGTGGGCCGACCGTCAGGTCGGCCCACCGGGGACTCACTTGATCGTGAAGCCCTGCTCCGTGGCGTACTGCTCGAGGCTCGACTGGAGGTCGTCGAGCGCAGCGGAGGCATCCTTCGAGCCGTCGACCGTCACGGCCGTGACCTGCTGCTGGAGCTGGTCGTAGGCGTAGTTCTGGAACGGGCTGAAGGTGAAGCCGCTGTAGCCTGCGGCCGCGGGCAGGAAGACCTCTTTGTTGATCTGCTGGCCACCGAAGAAGGGCGATTCGAGCTCACGGAAGTAGTCCGAGTCGAGGATGGGCTTCCACAGCGGGAAGAGCGCTGCCTTCTCGATGCCGATCTTCCACGCCTCTTCGGTGCCGAAGACCTCCTTGGCGACGGTCGCCGCGGCCGCCTTGTCCTTCGCCTGGCTCGTGACCGCGAAGGTCGAGCCGCCCCAGTTGACCTGCACGGGCTTCGCGGGGTCCCACTGCGGGATGGGGGCCGCGCGCCACGTGGCGCTGTCGTCGGTACCCTCGAGTCCCTGCAGATAGCCGGGGCCCCACGCGGCGGCGACGTAAATGGCGTAGGTGCCGTCGACCAGCTTGGTGTTGTAGTCGGCGGTGAACGCCTCGTCGGTGGCGACCAGGCCCTTCGACGTGAGCTTCTGCCAGTACTCGAGCACGTCCTTCGACCCCTGGTCGTTGACGTCGATGCCGATGTCGGTGGGGGCGGCGCTGTCGTAGGTGAACGGCTTCGAGCCCGCCTGGGCGAACAGGGCCTGCGTGAACGCGCGACCGTTGGGTGGGAAGTTGGCGAGGACTCCGGGGGCTCCGGCGTCCTTGAGCTTCTGCGCGGCGTCGGCGAACTCGGCCCAGGTGGTGGGAGCGGCGATGCCGTACGTGTCGAGGATGTCCTGACGGTAGAGCATGCCCATCGGACCGCCGTCGACCGGGATCGCGTAGACCGCGTCGCCGCTGGAGACGTCCTTCCAGGCGCCATCGGTGTAGTTGCCCTTGACGTCAGCGGCGCCGTAGGCCGAAAGGTCGACGAGCGCGTTGCGGATCGAGAAGCTCGAGAGCACCTCGGATTCGAGCATGATCACGTCGGGGGCTCCCGAGCCCGACTCGATCGACGTCGAGAACTTCGTGTACTCGTCGTTGCCCTGCCCGGCGTTGGTCCAGCAGATCTGCACGTCGTCGTGGTTCTGGTTGAACAGGTCGACGACCTGCTCGAACGACGGGTACCACGCCCAGACGCTCACCTGCGTGGCATCCGGCTTCAGGATCTCGTTGGTGCACGAGGCAGCGGCGGACCCGGATGCCGAGCTGCATCCGGTCAGTGCGGCCGCGGCCACGGCGACAATGCCGAGACCGGCGAAGACCTTGTTCTTCATGGGCTGTGTGTTCCTCTCGCGGTGCGAAACACCGGTGTCTCTCGGAGATGGATCGGCGCAGCCCGGCGCCTGAAGAGTGCCGCTCTGCACGATTTACAACGTTGGAAGTAAACGTTGTAAAAGGATGATGCCCGTCGGGCGGCGCACTGTCAAGCGCCGTGTCTGCGACTCAGCGCAGGCCGGGCGCCGATTCGCGCTCGACCAGGCGATAGTCGGCGAGAAGCAGCTGCGGAGCCGGCGCCTCCGAGGGCCCGGCGATGCGCGCGAGAAGCGTCTCGACCGCGGTCCGCGCGATCCAGTCCTGGCCCGGGTCGATGGTCGTGAGCGACGGGATCGAGTACTGCGCCTCGTCGAGGTCGTCGAAGCCCACCACCCAGACGTCGTCGGGCACGAGTCGCCCTGCCTCTTGCAGGGCCCTCATGGCACCCAGCGCGAGCGTGTCGTTGAGCCCGAGCACGGCGTCGAAGTCGACGCCTCGGCGCAGCAACTCGCGCATCGAATCGGCTCCGTTCGCGCGATGCCACATGGTCGTGTACCCGACGATGTCGTCGTCGTACGCGACCCCCGCCTCGTCGAGCGCCTCGCGATAGCCCCTCAGGCGGAGTCCGGCCGAGCCGATGACCTCGCCGTCGTGGGCGCCCACGAGGGCGATGCGCCGACGCCCGCTCTTCAGCAGGAATCGCGTCGCGTCGCGCGCGGCGTCGACGTTGCGCATGGTCACGTGGTCGGTCGGCCCGTCGAAGATGCGCTCACCCAGCAGCACCATCGGGTAGGTCACCTCGAGCCGATCGACGTCGTCCTGCCCCATTCCGAGGGGGCTGAAGATGAGCCCGTCGGTGAGCTTGAGCCGCGGCGAGCGCAGCAGCTCGATCTCGCGCTCCCGGTCGCCGCCGGTCTGCTCGACGAGCACGACCACCCCCCGCCGTTCGGCCTCGGCGATGACGATCGCGGCGAGTTCGGCGAAGTAGCTCAATGCCAGGTCGGGCACGGCCAAGGCGATGGCGCCTGTGCGTCCGCTGCGCAGATTGCGCGCGGTCAGGTTGGGCGTGTAGCCGAGTTCGGCGATGGCCTGCTCGACCCGTTCGCGCGTGGCGGGGCGGATGTTCGGCCGATCGTTGATGACGTTCGAGACGGTCTTGATCGACACCGAAGCCAGCCGCGCGACGTCATGCAGGGTGGCCGTCATCGGATCTCCATGGGCTCACTGTACAACGTTGTACAGACCGCTCCGCCACCGTGCGACGGGTCAGCTCTCACCATTGTGCGCGACCGTCTGCAACGAGAGCGGCACACGCGCATCGCGCCACCGCTCCCACACCACCGTCGCCAGGCGCGGGTCGGCGCCGATTGGGGCGGTGGTCAGGTCGGCATCCGCCTTCTCGATCACGCGCGAGAAGTGGCCCGGAGCGAGGACGTAGCTCGCCGCGACCGTGCGGCGACCGTCCGCGCGTGCCGTGGCCACGGCATCCGGAATGCGGGGATCGGATGCCGCGGCGTAGGCCGTGACGACGGGACCGGTGACCCCGGCTTCGGCCATCAGCTCCGCCATGCGTTCGACGTCGACCACCGCGCCCGGGCGGGTGGACCCCGCCGCGGCGAGCACGACGGTGTCGTCGGGACCGGCTCCGGCGGCGCGCACGCGATCGGCGAGGATCTCGGCCAGCACCGGGTGGGGTCCGAGCGCGGGGGCGACGGGCAGTCCGTCGGCGGCCTCCACCAGGTCGACCTCGGTGTGGTACCCGGTCGAGAGCAGCAGCGGCACGATGACGATGTCGTCGGTGCGTTCGCGGGCTGCGGCGACCACGTCGGTGACGTACGGACCGTGCACGTCGACGTAGGCCTCGTGCACCTCGACGTCGGCGGGAGCTGTCGCGCGCAGCACCTCGAGCAGCTCGAGCACGACGACGCGGCCCTCTTCGAACCTCGTGCCGTGGGCGCAGGCGATCAGTACGGCGGTCATGCGTCCTCCTCATCGATCACGTCGAGCCGGTATCCGCGCTTGTAGACGGTACGGATCAAGTCGAGCCCGCCGAGCGCCTCGCGCGTGCGGGCCACGGCGACCTCGACGGCGTGGCCACTGGCCTCCGCGCTCGACAGCGCGGCGATCAGGTCGGCGCGCGAGACGACCGCCCCGGGGTTTCTGGCGAGCGCCCGCAGGATCTCGACTCCGGTGCGCGGCAGGGGCGTGAAATCCCCGTCGAGCACGATTCCCGATGAGCGGATGCCGAGGCGCCCGACCGTCGTGGGAATGAGCGCCGCGTCCGCCCCGCCGTAGTGCGTCACGACCGCGCGCACGAGCGCGCCGAGGCGCCCGCGGTCGGGGATGAGCGGGGTGATGCCCGCCTCGAGGAGGGGACCTGCGGTGATCGGCCCGACGGCGGCGATGAGTACGTGCCCGCGGGCGGCTCGCGAGGCGACTCCATTGAGCGCCTCGGCCCGCTCGGCGGCGAGGATCCACTCGCGCGCGGCGGGGGCCGAGGTGAACAGGACCGCGTCGATCTCTCCCCGCGCGACCTGCTGGGTCGACGCGGCGACGACCTCGGGGTCGGGCGGCGGACCCCAGCGGTAGATGGTGAGGCTGGTCACGCGCGCGCCGGCCGCCTCGAACGCCTCGTCGAGGCCGTCGGCGCCGGAGCCGTGGTGCTGCACAGCGACGTGCAGTCCCTCGATGCCCTCGGCCACGAGGAAGTCGCGCAGTTCGGCGGCGGTCTCGCTCTCGGCGACCCAGTCGGCCTCGAACCCGGCCTGCTGAATGGCGCCGCGCGCCTTGGGACCGCGCGCGACGATGCGCGCGCCGTCGAGCACGGGCGCGAGCGCGTCGTGCAGACCCGCCTCGTCGGCGGTCTCCATCCACGCGCGGAACCCCACACCGGTGGTGGCCACGACGACGTCGGGCGGGTCGTCGACCAGCGACCGCGTCTGCGCGATCAGTTCGTCGTCGTCGACGTGCGGCACGATCGTGAGGGCCGGAGCGACGCGCACGCGCGCGCCGTGGCGCTCGAGCGCGGCCGACAGCTCCCCCGACCGTCGATCGACGGGAAGCAGCACGGTGCACCCCTGGAGCACCGTGCTGATCGTCCGCGCGGGTGTGGTCACCCGATGCCCTCGCTCTGGCCGACCGCGACCGCCGCGGAAGCAGGCTGGAGCGACGCCGCCGCGGGCGCCGAGACCGGCAGCAGCAGGTCGGCCCGGGCGACCTCACCGAACACGAGCACCGCGGGGTTCGCGAGGCGGTGGGTCTCGGCATCCGCCATCGCCGTTCCGAGCGTGGTGCGGATCGTGCGCTGAGCGGGCGTGTGGCCGTTCTCGACGAAGGCGACGGGCCGCGTCTCGGGAGCACCGGCGGCGCGGGCCGCGGCGACGAAGCGCGGCAGGGCGCTCACGCCCATGAGCGCGACGACCGTGGCGCTGTCGTCGCGCAGGGCGGCGAGGGTCGCTTCGCTCGGAGTGTCCTGACCGTTCACGACATGCAGGGTACCGGCGACGCCCCGGTGCGTCACGGGAATGCCCGCGGATGAGGGAACGGCGATCGCGCTGGAGATACCCGGCACGACCTCGACCGCGATGCCTGCCTCGCGGCACGCGATGACCTCTTCGCCGCCGCGGCCGTAGACGAACGGGTCGCCGCCCTTGAGTCGGACGACGCGCAGCCCGCGAGCCGCGCGGTCGACGAGGATCGCGTTGATCTCGTGCTGCGGCACCGGGTGGTGCTGCGGCCGCTTGCCCACGTCGATCAGCTCGACGTCGTCACCGAGTTCGGCGAGCACGCCGGTGGGTCCGAGCCGGTCGTGCACGACGACGTCGGCCTCGGCCAGCAGCGCGCGGGCGCGCACCGTCAGCAGGTCGACCGGGCCGGGACCGCCGCCGACGAGCGCCACGCTCCCCACGAGCGGGCGACGTCGGCGGCGGAGCGGAAGGGCGCCTTCGGCGAGGCGCTGGGCGATGGCGTCACGCACGGCGACGCTGCGGCGGGGGTCGGCTCCCGCGGTGGAGACGACGCCGACCATGACGTCGCCACTCGTGGTCTCGGCGGCCAGGCGCGCGGTGCCCTTGCCGCCGTGGCCCGCGTTGACGCACCACACGCGGCGCGCTTCGGCTGCGGCGACGACGGCTGCGTCGACGGATGCCGCGCCCGTGGCCGTGTGGCAGAACCAGGCGTCGTCGAGGTCGGTGTCGGCGAATCCCCTTGCGAGCCACTCGATGTCACCCGCGGCGGCGAGCGCGGCGAGACCCGGCGTCATCACGGGTGCGACCACCCGCACCCGGGCGCCGGCGGCCCGCAGCCGTGCAATGCGCTTCTCGGCGACGGAGCCGCCGCCCACGCACACGACGAGCTTGTCGGTGAGGTCGAGTCCTGCGAGAGCGATCATCGGGCGTCTCCTTCTGCGGGGTCGGCGTGCGCGGGGTCGGCGTGCGCGCTGCTCGCCGGCGCCGAGGCGGTCACGAGCTTCACGAACACGTCACCTTCGGCGACCGCCACCGGGTGCACGGCCACGGTCAGCTGTTCCTTGCCCTGCGTATCGAGGCACGCGCCGGTACGCAGGTCGAACACCTGCTTGTACATGGGCGAGGCGACGGTCGGCACTCCCCCGCGGTCGCCGACGATCCCGCGCGAGAGCACGGCCGCCCCACTGAACGGGTCGATCTGGTCGGTCGCGAAGATGCGGCCGTCGAAGCTCCGGAACAGCGCGATCTGCCGGTCGCCGAGCAGGGCCGCCGCCCCGCGCTCGACGAGCAGGTCGTCGACGCGGCAGACGCGGGTCCAGCCCTGCGCCGCCGGCCCGTCGGGGGCGCCGGTCGAGCTCGACGTCATGGCCGGGGCCCCGGCATCCGGAGTCGTCTCCATCAGGGTCATGACCGCACCGCCAGCGTCGTGCCACCGATGAGCACCGCGCCCGACGCGCGTTCCTCAGCCGTGGCGGGTCGGGCCTGGCCGCGCTCGGCGACGTAGGCGAGCGAGGGGTCGGCGACCTCGGGCGCGTTCACGAAGCTCTGGAAGCGCTTGAGCTTCTCGGGATCGGCGAGGGTCGCGGCCCACTCGTCTTCGTAGGCGTCGATGTGGGATGCCATGGCCCGGTCGAGATCGTCGGCGATGCCGAGCGTGTCGTCGAACACGACGCCCTTGAGTGCTTCGAGTCCGCCCTCGTATTCCTCGACCCAGGGCGCGGTGCGCTGCAGCCGGTCGGCGGTGCGGATGTAGAACATGAGGAACCGGTCGATCGCCCGCAGCAGCCCCTCGTCGTCGAGGCCCTCGGCGAACAGCACCGCGTGGCGCGGGGTGAAGCCGCCGTTGCCGCCGACGTAGAGGTTCCACCCGGCCTCGGTCGCGATCACCCCGATGTCCTTGCCGCGGGCCTCGGCGCATTCGCGCGCGCAGCCCGAGACGCCGAACTTGAGCTTGTGCGGCGAGCGCAGGCCCCGATAGCGCAGCTCGAGCTGCACGGCCATGCCGACCGAGTCCTGCACGCCGTAGCGGCACCAGGTCGAGCCGACGCACGACTTCACCGTGCGCAGCGACTTGCCGTAGGCGTGTCCGGATTCGAAGCCGGCGTCGACGAGGCGCTTCCAGATGTCGGGCAGCTGGTCGAGGCGAGCGCCGAACAGGTCGATCCGCTGTCCGCCGGTGATCTTCGTGTAGAGCCCGAAGTCGCGCGCGACCTCGCCGATCACGACGAGCCCCTCGGGCGTGATCTCGCCACCCGGGATGCGCGGGACGACGCTGTAGCTGCCGTCGCGCTGGATGTTGGCCATCACGTGGTCGTTCGTGTCCTGCATCGTCGCGAGCTCGCCGTCGAGCACGTGCCCCGAGTAGAGGCTGGCGAGGATGCTCGCGAGGGCCGGTTTGCAGATGTCGCAGCCGCGGCCGGTGCCGAAGCGCTCGACGATCGAGGTGAAGGTGCGCAGCCCTGAGACCCGGACGGCGTCGAACAGCTGCGCCCGGGTGAACGAGAAGTGTTCGCACAGTCCGTTCGAGACTTCTTTTCCGGATGCCGCGAGCTCGGTCGCCACGAGCTTCTTCACGAGCGTGAAGCACGAGCCGCACGCAGCCCCGGCCTTGGTGCAGGCCTTGACCTCGGCGGCATCCGCGCACTGGTGTTCGATGACGGCCTCGCGCACGGTTCCGGCGGTGACGCCGTTGCACGAGCACACGATCGCATCGGCGGGCAGGTCGCCCTGCGGCGCCGGAGCGAGGTCGGAGGGCATGAGGTAGGCCGCGGGGTCGCCGCCGAGGGCACGACCGACGAGCGGACGCAGCGAGGTGTACGCCGAGGCGTCGCCGACCAGGATGCCGCCGAGAAGCGTCTGCGCGTCGTCGCTCAGCACGAGCTTCTTGTAGACGCCCGACACCGGGTCGGCGTAGGTCACGTCGAGGGCGTTCGGCGTCTCGGCGAACGCGTCGCCGAAGCTCGCGACCTCGACGCCCGAGAGCTTCAGCTTGGCCGAGGTGTCGAACCCGGGGAAGGCGGCGTCGCCGCCGAGCAGGCGGGTCGCGGCGACCTCGGCCATCGCGTAGCCGGGGGCGACGAGGCCGATGCACTGCCCGTCGAAGCTCGCGACCTCGCCGATCGCCATGATCGAGGGGTCCGAGGTGTCGCAGCCCTCGTCGATCACGACACCGCCGCGGGCATCGACCCGCAGCTCCGCCGCCCGGGCGAGTTCGTCGCGCGGCCGCACGCCGACCGTGAAGACCACGATGTCGACGGCCTCCCACGTGCCGTCGCGCAGCTCGAGGCCGCACACGGCACCGGTCTTGTCGGCATCCACCCGGGTCGTCACCGAACTCGTGCGCACCTCGATGCCGCGCGCTTCGATGAGCCGCTGCAGGGTGCGCGCCCCGCCCAGGTCGAGCTGGGCCGACATGAGGCGTTCGTTCGACTGCAGCACGAACGGCGAGACGCCCTCGGCCTGCAGCGCTCCCGCGGCTTCGAGTCCGAGCAGACCGCCGCCGACGACCGCGCCGCGCAGGGGGCGGCCGAGCTGCGCCGAGCGCTTCGCGACCCAGGCGCGCATGCCGGCGACGTCGTCGAGCGTGCGGTAGACGAAACACCCCTGGTGGTCGAAGCCGTCGAGGGCAAGACGCGCGGCGAACGACCCGGTCGCCAGCACGAGGCGGTCGTACGCGTGGGTCGAGCCCCCCGCCGTGGTGACGGTGCGCGCCGCGCGGTCGATCTTCGTGACGCGGGCGTCGGTCTTCACCCGCACCCGCTCGTGGGCGAGTACCGCGGGATCGAGGGCGAGGTCGTCGGGGGTCTTTCCGCTGAAGATGCCGGTCAGGCCCACGCGGTCGTACGGCCCGCGGGCTTCGTCGCCCAGCACCGTGACCGACCAGCGGGCCTCGGTGTCGCGGCTTGTGAGGCTCTCGACGAAGCGGTGGGCCACCATTCCCGCACCCACGACCACGACGGATCCGGATGGAGCGGGGTGGAGCATGCCGTCACCGTACGCGGCGGACTTTGCCGACGCGTCAGCGGCGTGTTTCGTTCCGATTGCGGGGTTCGAGCGGGCCATGCCCCGACGCTAGGCAGCCGAGGTTTCCCCCGCCCTCGCGCCCGCGTTACCCCGGGCGAACGTTTCTCTCACGCGGCCGAGGGCTCGGTGTGAGGTTTGGATCCCGGCATCCGGACCTCTGATCCCCGTTGCACGTCGACCCCACACCGTCGGGTGTCCGCAACACCCGGACGAATTCTCGATCCGTCCGGGTGTCGTGGACACTCACGCGGATGAGCGATCGAGAGGACTTACTCGACCGGCTCCAGCACGAACAGCTCGATGCGACGGTCGGTCTTCTTCTGGTACTCGTCGTAGTCGGGCCAGACCTCGGTCGCGTAGCCCCACCACTCCTCGCGCTCGGCGCCCTCCGCCTGGTGCGCGTCGTACTCCTTCTTCACGTCGCCGTCCTGCAGGGCGACGCGGGGGTTCTTGACGAGGTTGTAGTACCACGCGGGGTGGTCGGGAGCCCCGCCCTTGGATGCCACGACCGCGTACTTCCCGTCGTGCTCGACGCGCATCAATGCGGTCTTGCGCAGGCCGCCCGTTTTGGCACCGACGGTGGTGAGGACGATGATGGGTACGCCCCGCATGTCGGCGGACTCTTTGCCCCCCGTGGCTTCGAAAGTCTCCGCCTGCTGGCGGGCCCATTCGCTGGTGCTGGGTAGATACTCTCCTGAGAGTGACATAGCTCACACGATACGTCGGCGTCTTCCCCTCCGGTCTAGCCCCTCCCTTTTTTCCTGGAGCCTTCATGAGCGCTTCCGCTCCCGAGACCACGGCCGTCCCCGAACCGAAGAACGCCTTCGACAGGTTCTTCGAGATCACCGCCCGCGGTTCGACCGTCGGCGGAGAGATCCGCGGCGGCGTCGTCACCTTCGTCACGATGGCGTACATCGTCATCCTGAACCCGATCATCCTGTCGGGCACCCCCGACGTCGCGGGCAATGCGCTCGGCTTCTCGCAGGTCGCCGCCGTCACCGCACTCACCGCGGGCGTCATGACGATGCTGTTCGGACTGGTCACGCGTCTGCCGTTCGCGTTCGCCGCGGGTCTCGGCATCAACTCGTTCCTCGCGGTCGGCATCGTGGGTCAGGTCACCTGGCCCGAGGCGATGGGTCTCGTGGTCATCAACGGCCTCATCATCGTGCTGCTCGCCGTCACCGGCCTGCGCCGGATGATCTTCGAGGCCGTGCCCCTCGCGCTCAAGACGGCGATCACGGTCGGCATCGGCCTGTTCATCGCGTTCATCGGTTTCGTCGACAGCGGCCTGGTCACCTCGACCGGCCTCAGCTCTCCCCCGGTCGGTCTCGGCGTCGGCGGCTCGATCACCACGATCCCCACGGCCCTGTTCGTGCTGACCCTGGTCATCACCGCCGTGCTGCTCGTGCGCAAGGTCAAGGCCGCCCTGCTGATCGGTCTGCTCTCGGGCACCGTCATCGCCGTGATCGTCCAGGCCGTCACCGGTCTCGGGGCCAAGGCCGACGGCAACCCCGGCGGCTGGGGCCTGAGCGTCCCGACCCTCCCCGCGCAGTGGGTGAGCCTCCCCGACCTGTCGCTCGTCGGTCAGGTCGACCTGGTCGGATCCTTCGGCCGCATCGGCGTGCTCGCCGCGCTCATGCTCGTCTTCACGCTCGTGTTCACGAACTTCTTCGACGCCATGGGCACGATGACCGGCCTCTCGCGCGAGGCGGGCCTCGCCGCTCCCGACGGCACCTTCCCGCGCCTGCGTTCGGCGCTGGTGATCGAGGGCATCGGAGCCGTCGCGGGTGGAGCGACCTCGTCGTCGTCGAACACCGTGTTCATCGAGTCGGGCTCCGGCATCGGCGAGGGCGCCCGCACGGGTCTCGCGAACGTCGTCACCGGCGGCCTGTTCCTGCTCGCGATGTTCTTCACGCCGCTGACGAGCATCGTCCCCACCGAGATCGCCGCCGCGGCCCTGGTGATCGTCGGCGCGCTGATGATGGCGCAGATCCGCCACGTCGACCTGAGCGACATGTCCGTGCTCATCCCGGTGTTCCTCACCGTCACCGTGATGCCCCTCACCTACTCGATCGCCAACGGCATCGGCGCGGGCTTCGTCAGCTGGGTGCTGATCCAGGCGCTGTCGGGTCGCGCGCGCCGCATCAGCCCGCTGCTGTGGATCGTCGCCGCCGGCTTCGTGGTCTTCTTCGCCCGCGGTCCGGTCGAGGCCCTGCTCGGCTGAGCCCGGTGCTCTGAAGGGGCTCGGATGCCACGGCATCCGGGCCCCTTTTCGTCGCCGCCGCGGGCCGGGTGCGCGTCGCGGCCCCACGCGTCGCCCGCCCCGCGCCCGGCCGCCGTCGCGCGCCGCGCGGCGGACGGCCCGTAGCCCGAAGACGCACCCGTTCGCCGAGACCGCACCCGTTTCCCACTCATCCGATGCGTCCTCGACGATCGCGTACGTCCTCACTCGGTCCACCCCGCCCCGACCAACCGCCGCGTCTCGCTATGCGCCGCCCCCGACCCGCCGCCCCGAAGACGCACCCGTTCGCCGAGACCGCACCCGTTTGCCGCCCATCCGATACGTCCTCGTCGAATCAGTGCGTCCTCGCGCGGCCCACCCCGCCGCCCGAGGCGCCACCGCCCAGCCCGCGACCCGCCGCACACGCGAAAGGGCCCGGATGCCACGGCATCCGGGCCCCGCAGAGAGTGCTGCTTACAGGCTCTCGATGATCTCGCGCATCAGGGCGGCAGCCTCGGACGGCGTCTTGCCGACCTTGACGCCGGCGGCCTCGAGGGCCTCCTTCTTCGCCTGAGCGGTTCCGGCCGAGCCCGAGACGATGGCGCCGGCGTGGCCCATGGTCTTGCCCTCGGGAGCGGTGAAGCCGGCGACGTAGCCGACGACCGGCTTGGTGACGTTGGCCTTGATGAAGTCGGCGGCGCGCTCTTCAGCGTCTCCACCGATCTCACCGATCATGACGATGGCCTTGGTCTCGGGGTCGGCCTCGAACGCCGCGAGGGCGTCGATGTGCGTGGTGCCGATGACCGGGTCGCCGCCGATGCCGATGGCGGTCGAGAAGCCGAGGTCGCGCAGCTCGAACATCATCTGGTAGGTCAGGGTGCCCGACTTCGACACGAGGCCGATGGGCCCCTTGCCGGTGATGTTCGCGGGGGTGATGCCCACGAGCGCCTCGCCGGGCGTGATGATGCCGGGGCAGTTCGGGCCGATGATGCGGGTCTTCTCGCCCTTGGCCTTCGAGTACGCCCACGCCTCGGCGGTGTCGCCGACGGGAACGCCCTCGGTGATCACGACGAGCAGGGGGATCTCGGCGTCGATGGCCTCGACCATCGCGTCCTTCGTGAAGGCCGGGGGCACGAACGCGATCGACACGTCGGCGCCGGTCTCGCGGATGGCCTCTTCGACCGACGCGAAGACGGGCAGCTCGACGTCGTTGCCCGACGCGTCCTTGTGCGAGACCGTGGTGCCGGCCTTGCGGGCGTTCACGCCACCGACGACCTGGGTGCCGGCCTTGAGCATGAGGGCGGTGTGCTTGGTGCCCTCACCGCCGGTGATGCCCTGGACGATGACCTTGGAGTCCTTGTTGAGGTAGATCGACATGTTTCTGTCCCTATCCCTTACGCGTTGGCCAGTTCGGCGGCCTTGTCGGCGCCCTCGTCCATACCGGCGGCGAGGGTGACGAGCGGGTGGTTGGCGGCGGCGAGGATCGCGCGACCCTCTTCGACCTGGTTGCCGTCGAGGCGCACGACGAGCGGCTTGGTGGCGGTGTCACCAAGGATCTCGAGGGCCTTGACGATACCCTCGGCCACGGCGACGCACGAGGTGATGCCGCCGAAGACGTTGACGAAGACGCTCTTGACCTGCTCGTCGCCGAGGATGACGTCGAGGCCGGCGGCCATGACGGTCGCCGAGGCGCCGCCGCCGATGTCGAGGAAGTTGGCGGGCTTGACGCCGTTGTGGTTCTCACCGGCGTACGCGACGACGTCGAGGGTCGACATGACCAGGCCCGCGCCGTTGCCGATGATTCCGACCTGACCGTCGAGCTTGACGTAGTTGAGGTCGTGCTGCTTGGCCTTGGCCTCGAGCGGGTCGGCGGCGTCCTTGTCTTCGAGCGCCTCGTGGTCGGGGTGACGGAAGCCGGCGTTCTCGTCGAGCGAGACCTTGCCATCGAGGGCGATGATGTCGCCGTCTTCGCTCTGGATGAGGGGGTTCACCTCGACGAGCGTGGCGTCCTCGCCCTTGTAGACGTTGAAGAGCTTGACGAAGACGTCGGCCACCTTGGGGGCCAGCTCGTCGTCGAACTTCGCGGCCTTGGCGATCTCGAGGGCTTTCTCGGGCGTGATGCCCTCGATCGGGTCGACCTCGATGCGCGCGAGCGCCTCGGGACGCTCGACGGCGAGCTCCTCGATCTCCATGCCGCCCTCGACGCTCGAGAGCGAGAGGTAGGAGCGGTTGGCGCGGTCGAGCAGCACCGAGAAGTAGAACTCCTTGGCGATGCGGGCGCCGGCGGCGACCATGACGCGCTTGACGACGTGACCCTTGATGTCGAGGCCGAGGATGGCCTGGGCCGCCTCGAACGCCTCGTCGGGGGTCTTCGCGACCTTCACGCCGCCGGCCTTGCCGCGGCCCCCGGTCTTGACCTGAGCCTTGACGACGACGACACCGCCGAGCTTCTCCGCGGCCGCCTTCGCCTCCTCAGGGGTGTCGGCGATGATGCCGGCGAGTACCGGCACCTCGTACTTTTCGAACAGATCACGTGCCTGGTACTCGTAGAGATCCACGGACAATCCTTCGCTGGGCGATCGGTGGTGGGAGGAGGCGAACTCTCTCGATATCAAGAGATCTTCGCCAGTCGACAACCCTACTAGACGGGGCTGGAGACCCCCGACCCTTGCCCCTTCGATGGGAGGGGCACAGAGCACAGAACATGCCGCGGCGCCAGTGCCCCCCCTCCCGCTGGATGAGCGCCGACATACCTCGAGAGCATCGGTTGCCCCGCAGCAATCTGCTCGTCACCGAGTTGATCGCCGTCTCGACGCTCGTCGGCTCCACCGCCTCGCGCTACCGGACGATCGGCGTCTCGCTCGCCGTGGGCATGATCGTGACGGGCTTCATCGGCGGAGTCGCGATCGACGACGGAACGAACCTCACCGCCCTGTGGATCTGGGGCACCCTGAGCGCTCTGTGCATGGTCGGTCTCTACGTGATGTTCATCTTCATGATGATGCGCGCCCGTCGAGAGATGGCCGGGTCGTCCGCGCTCCCGACCTTCCATCTCACCATCGCGCTACTTTGCGTGATCTGGTTCGCCTGAACCATCTGTGCCAGGTTGGGGGGCATGCCCCCTCGCCCGGACCCGCGCACGACGCTCGTCGTGTTGGCATCCTTCGCTGCTCTCGGCCTCACCGGCTGCACCGCGACGATCCCGGATGCCGCTCCCTCACCGACCGCGACACAGGCGGCGCCCGCGGCGATCGACACCGTGGAGATCACCTTCGTCGCGGACGGCGAGAGGCGCACGGTATCGGCGGGCGTCGGCGACGGGCTGCGCGCGTGCGATGACGCGCGTACGCGGGTGACGGCTGATTCGCCGAGCCCGAATGCCGGCGTGATGGTGCCTCAGATCGGGGATACCGAGGACGCGACCACCGTCTCGGCCTGGGCTATCGACGGGTACGCCGTGCAGTTCCTGGGCGAGGGAGAGGTCACGGTCGCCGACGACGCCTTCCGCGGCACCGAGATCCACGGCACGGCGAACGCCCTCCCCGTCGAATCCGACGCCGCTCCGAAGATCGGCGACCTGGATCTGCGAAAAGCTCCCCCCGTCGAGGCGACACTGACGTTCGCCGTCGCCTGCCCCCCTACCCGCTGACCGCATCCGTCGCGAAAGGACCCGAGATGCCTTCCGCCGTCACCCTCATCCGTGCGACCGCACTGTCCGACGCGGCGGAGTACGCGTACGCCGCCACCGCTCCGGCGAACGCGCGGCTCATCTTCCTCGCCGGATCGTGTCCCCTGAACGACGACGGCTCGACCGCCGGCATCGGCGACTATGCGGCGCAGGCGGCGAAGTGCATCGAAACGATGACCGGCGCCCTGCGAGCGGCGGGCGCGGAGATCACCGACGTGATCAGCACGCGCGTGCTCGTGGCAACCGCCCGTCAGGCGGATCTCGTCACCGCCTGGGAGGTCGTCCGCGATGCGTTCGGCACGCACGACGTCCCGAGCACCCTTCTCGGTGTCACCGTCCTCGGCTACGACGACCAGCTGGTCGAGATCGAGGCGGTGGCCGCGGTCGTGGACTGATCGTCGGATGTCAGCCCGCCACCGCGCCCACCACGGGGGCGACTTGCGGTGTCGCTCTTCTCGATGCCGATCCGACCCCACTTCGCGACCACCGTTCACGCGGCTCCGACATCGACGAGCCACGGCCGCCTCGCGCCTCACCGAGGCGCGGCTGCCTGACGACCGCCCCTCAGGGCTCGGAGCACCTCCGCGTGGAGATGGGGCCGGAGCCGAACCACGCGAAGGCGATGAGCACCAGCGCCCCTCCAGACAGCACACCGTCAGCGATACCCGCCGGAAGCATGAAGACCATCAGGACAAGCGTGACGACGCACATTACAAGGGTGATTCCGAGACCCCAAAGACGGTCGCACAGGATGCCGATACCCCCGAGAACCCGGAGGGTGCCGAAGATGCCACTCATGATCATGAGCAGGTAGAGGTTGTTCTGAAGATACGGCAGGGCGAACGGAAATGGGTGCCGACGTCATCCTGATCGAGGCCGGTCGCCAGGAGAACCGGGAGTGCCAGCAGCGCACCCAGCTCCATCACCACGCCTTGAGCGATGACGAGCCACGCCGCGACACGAAAGCGCGCATCGACTCGGCCCGCGACGCCAGTCGATGATGCATCCTCCGTATCGGGCGCGCACTGCTCGGGGGCCGACGGACGTTTCCTCATGAAACGACGGCGAGAGGAAGGACTTCGCATGCTCGCATGCTAGGGGCCAGTGCCACCGCGATCGCCCTCGGAGCGTGTGAAGTCGCGGTTCACTGCGCCCAGCCGTCGGAATTTCACCCCCGGGTGAGTGCGGAAGAGCAGTCGCGTCAAAACCGGCCACCCCTCGCACGGTTTGCGGCGTTGGCTCCGTGCGAACGCCGCCATTGACCGCTCGACGAGCACCACGTCACTCGGCCGCGGGGCGCGCTATCATCATCGCCGGGAGGACTTCACATGTACACATGCTCTATCCGGCGATTGCAGATCGGCGCGGCTCTGTGGGCGGTCACTCTTGTTCTGCTCCCGCTGCAGATGGCGGTCGCTCTGCAGTGGCCGAGCGGGTACTCGATCGCCGACAACGCGATCAGTGATCTCGGCGTCACAAGCTGCGGAGTCTTCTCGGATTACGCCACCACCGCGCGCCTCATCTGCTCTCCGTGGCACGCGGTGTTCAACGGCGGGATGGTCGTATCGGGTGCGTTGATCACGGCAGGCGGTTCTGCTCGGCGGCTCGTGGGGCGGCCGCACAGGCCGAACGGGGTCGGTGCTCGTCGCGGTGTCGGGAGTCTTCGTCATCCTGGTGGGTTGCTTCCCCTGGAACACGTTCCCCGATCTCCACGATGCCGCAGCCCTCGGGCAGGCGCTGACGCAATGGTCGGCCATGATCCTCCTGGCGGCCGCCGCGGGCCGAGGTGCTTTCCGGACGCTCACGTTCGCCACCGTCGCCGTGTCTCTCGCGACATTCGTGGTGTTCGTCGCTGGCCTCGATGGCGGACGATCGCCACTCCTGCCCCTGGGAATAGCGGAGCGGCTCGCTTTCGACACGCTGACGTTGTGGACGACAGCCGTCGGTGTCAGCGTGGCGATTCAAATCGCGCGCCGAACTCCGATGACGAGGGATCTGCGGCCGTCGTCTGCCGCGTCGAAGACGACCCCCTAGATCCACCCCCGCTCGCGCGCGTGGATCGTCGCCTGCTGCCGACTCGCGAGCCCGAGCTTGCCGAGCACCGACGACACGTGGTTGCGCACCGTCCCGGCAGACAGATGCAGCGCGGAAGCGATCTCGGCCACCGTCTGCCCTCGCGCCCCCGCGCGCAGCACGTCGAGCTCGCGGTCGGTGAGGGGGCTCCGCTCGTCGCTCAGCGCGTCGGCCGCGACCTCGGGGTCGACGTACAGTCGCCCGGCCGCGACTTCGCGGATGACGGCCGCCACGTCATCCGCGGCGAGGAGCTCCAGGCTCCGCAAACCGTCATCGAGTGCGGTCACCGCAGCCCCGCCGATGACCACGCCGTCGCGCTCGATCTGCGCGCCTCGACACCCAGAGCGCGCACCACCCCGTCCTTCTCTTCGACCTCGGGGACCGGCTGCTCCCCCGGCTTCAGCCGGGCGTCGCGCAGACTGCGGCGGAGGCCGCTTCCATCCGCATCACCACGTGGGGCGATCAGCTGCCTCCAGCTCCGCCCCACGCACATCGCTCAGCCCGCGTCGAGCATGAACTCGATCCGGATGCCGTCGATGCTGACGCTGGTCAAAGGGAGCCATGGGCATCACCCTCACGTCATTTCTCGTCATAGCGACAGGTGACCGTGCCCGAGCCCGAGCTCTCTTCGACGGCGACCTTCCCGTTCCAGACGATCTGGCAGCTGACGTTCTGATCCGCGGCGTCGGCGGGCGCGGTGATCGTGATCTCCGCCCATGAACCCGAGGTGTTGAATTGAGCACGCCCCTCCGGGCCCCACTGAAGCGTTCGCTGCTCGGTGGCGTTCGCGAAGGTGACCGTGTTGTCTTCCGGACCCGTGCCCCTCAACTCGACGCTCGCAACGCCGAGACCGGCGATGGTCACAGCGAACACGCCGATCAGGACCACGTCCACGATCAGAGCGACCACCGTCGAGACCAGAGCCGCGCGTCCTCGCGCCTTCTGTCCCGGCTGTCGACGTGCACGGACCGCGAGCACGATGCCCGCTGCGGCGAGCACCAGCGCGATCACAGGCAGCACGACCAGTCCCGGGCGGGCGAGGTAGGGCACGACCAGCAGTCCGGCGACGATGGCGCCCGCGATGCCGACGATGAGAGCTGCAACACTCTGGCGTCGGCCCGTCGGCCGAGCACCGGGGACCCGTGTCGCGGACTCGTTCGACATGGTGACCTCCGTGAATGTGAGGAGCGGGTTACGTCATGACGATGCCTCGAAATCCGCGAGGCATGTGCCTACGCTACGGGCTCGACGGGGCGAGGGACGAGGTGGCGGTGCGCCTTCCCTCTTCCCCCACCGGTCCTGAGGTCGATCGAACGCTCCGCCACACCGGCTGACCTCAGATCCACCCCCGCTCGCGCGCGTGGATCGTCGCCTGCTGCCGACTCGCGAGCCCGAGCTTGCCGAGCACCGACGACACGTGGTTGCGCACCGTCCCCGCCGACAGGTGCAGCGCCGAAGCGATCTCGGCGACCGTCTGCCCCCGCGCCCCCGCGCGCAGCACGTCGAGCTCGCGGTCGGTGAGGGGGCTCCGCTCGTCGCTCAGCGCGTCGGCCGCGACCTCGGGGTCGACGTACCTCCGCCCGGCCGCGACTTCACGGATCACGGCCGCCACGTCATCCGCGGGCCGCGACTTGGGGAGGAACCCGCTGACCCCGGCGCCGAGCGCGCGCCGCAGGACTCCGGGCCGTGCGTGCCGCGTGACGATCACGCAGCGTGAGGGCACGCTCCGCAGGATCTTCGCCGCGGTGTCGACGCCGTCGAGCCCGGGCATCTCGAGGTCGAGCAGGCACACGTCGGGCTTCAGCCGCTGCGCCTCGGTCACGGCGCTCTCGCCGTCGCGGCATTCGGCGACGACCTCGAGGTCGTCCTCCAGTCGCAACAGCGCGGCGAGCGCGGTGCGGATCATGTCCTCGTCGTCGGCGATGAGCACGCGGATCATGCGAAAACCTCCTCGGGCACGCGAACCGTCACGCGGAAGCGGTCGCCGAGGCGGGTGGCATCCACCGTTCCTCCCACAGAACCCACGCGTTCGGCGATGCCCGACAGTCCCGCCCCGTCGCCGACGGGAGACGCGGCACTCCGCGAGTCGTTCTCGACGGTCAGCACCCAGGCTCCGTCGTGGCGGGCGAGGGAGAGGGATGCCGACACCCCACCCCCGTGTTTCAACACATTCGTCGTGGACTCGCGGACGACGGGTCCGAGCACGTCTGCGGGCGCGCGTTCGGCCTCGGTATCCACCAGCAGGTCGACGGTCAGCCCCGCCGCGCGCAACAGGTCGGCGGCGTTGGCGAGTTCGTCGGGAAGGGGCACTCCGCGGAACCGTGCGGCGAGGTCGCGCGTGCCGCGACGGGCTTCGTCGACGCTCGCGCGAGCCGCGCGCACCTGTTCGACGGCGGCATCCGGGTCCCTCCCCATCATCTTCTCGGCGAGCTCGAGCTGTAGCGCGATCACCTGCAGGTGGTGGCCCTGCAGGTCGTGCAGGTCGCCGGCGAGGCGCAGGCGCTCTTGTGCGGCGGCGAGACGTCCCTCGGCGCGGCGGGCGCGGTCGAGTTCGCGCACGATGTCCCACCACCACAGCGAGGTGGCGGTGAGCGGGGCGAGCATGGTGGCGAACAGCGGCAGGGCGAACGTCAGCGAGATGTAGCCGTCGGGGCTCAGCCGCGTCGCCTCGATCACCCACACCGCGATGACGATGACGAGCATCAGCGCGACGAGCCGCACCCGGATGCCAGCCCGCCACCGCACCGTGCACAGCGCCTGGGCCGCGAGGGCTGCGGCGAGCAGCACCGACCCGGCACCGACGCCGAGCACGACCGCCGACCCGACCCCGAGCAGCACGAGGGGCCACACCGGCCTGCGCGCGGAGTCGTCACCGTCGTCGAGAGGTTCGCGCCGGTAGTGGATGAGAAGAAGGACTCCGGATGCCACCGACCCGGCCGCCCCGATCAGCACGAGGACGATGTCGAGCGTCGTCCCCCGCAGCACGACCACCAGCGCCCACATGAAGACCGCGAAGACGTGGAGGAACAGGATCGACGACGCCGTGTACCACCAGGTGACGCGGACGTCACGGGCGTACGTCGCCGCGGGCGTACGGACGGATGCGGGTGCGGGGGCGCTCACACCCGCCACTGTACGGGCGTGACATTCGTCACGGGTGGCGCGGCGAATCATCCCGCGGAGCGGCGAGCACGGCGGTCAGCGGTAGCTGTCGGGGAGCTCCGGCGGTACCCGATCGCGGTCCTGCGCGGTCTCGACCGACGTGGGCTCCGCCCTCAGCTGCAGCGAGGTCGACGGCGTCCAGCCGTAGAAGGCCGACTCGACGGCGCCCGCATCGATGACGGGGCGGATCGCCTGTCGAACGGCGTCCTTCCGTCGGCCCGCACGACGGCGTCCGAGCACCGTCCCCAGACGCACGAGCACCCCGACCGCGATGGCCGCCCAGAAGAAGTATTCGATCCACACGAGGAAGCTCGGCATCGTTGCTCCTTCGGATCGGCCGCGGTCTCTTGCGGGGTTGCGACGATACGCCACGCGCGCGGCGCCCGAAAGGGCGACCCTGACATTCGTCACGGGTGCGCCCTCGCATCCTCCCGCTCGCTCGTGACACCACGACACTGCCGCCGCGAGCCGCTCGCGGATGGGATGGAATCACCGCGGAACACGCCGCGAACTCATCCCCCAGGAGTCCTCATGTCGAACCCCGTCTCCGACCTCATCCTCGGTTTCCAGGGCCTCGTCGCCGACGTGCCCGACCTCGTCCAGCCGCTCATCGTCGCCCTCGCCGGGGCCGTGCCGTTCATCGAGGGCGAGGGTGCGGCGGCGATCGGCATCCTGGGCGGCATCCCTCCCGTCGTCGCCGCTCTCGCCGGCGCGATCGGAAACCTCCTCTGCGTGGCCGTGGTCGTCTTCGCGTCGTCGCGCGTGCGCACCGCCGTCACCACCCGCCGCGGAGTCGCCGAGAAGCCCACGTCGGCCCGCCGAGAGAAGTTCGAGAAGGCGTACCACCGCTACGGGACCCCGGGCGTGAGCCTGCTCGGCCCGCTGCTGCTGCCGACGCAGTTCACCGCCGCGGCCCTCACGTCCACCGGCGTTCCGCCGATGCGCGTCATCGCCTGGCAGGCCGCCGCGATCGTGCTGTGGACGACGGTGATCACGCTGATCATCACGGGCGTGATCCGCGCCGTGGCGTGACGAGAGCAGGAGAAGAGATGCCATGTCCGGCGTCTCGAAGACGGGCGGATCGTCGAGCACGGGGACGTCATCCAAGAGGTTCCGGAGCAGGCCTCCAACGACAACACC
This sequence comes from Microbacterium testaceum StLB037, assembly GCF_900104345.1. GTDB lineage: Bacteria > Actinomycetota > Actinomycetes > Actinomycetales > Microbacteriaceae > Microbacterium > Microbacterium testaceum_A. The sequence goes on along the minus strand of NZ_FNJN01000001.1, from coordinate 14,720 downwards.
ATGTTCTCGGGCACCGCTCCGCCGCCGCCTCGGGTGCCGGCATCCCTCCGCTGTTGCTTCTGGAGGGATTGCTAGCGTGGAGAAGAAAAGGAGGCCGGATGCCAGCGGAGCGAAAGGTCGTCGGTCCGTGCACCGCGTGGCCCGACGACAGCGCCTTCATCCGCGAGGTGCTCGATCGTATCGGCGACAAGTGGACGGTGCTGGTCATCACCACCCTCGGCGACCGGGCGCTGCGTTACTCGGATCTGATGGCGAGCATTCCGGGCATCTCTCAGCGCATGCTGACGGTCACGCTCAAGGCACTGGAGCGCGACGGGCTCGCCGTCCGCCGGGCGTACGCCGAGATGCCGCCGCGCGTCGAATACGAGGTCACCGACCTGGGTCGATCGCTGCAGCGCGCGGTGATGGGGCTGGCGCAGTGGGCGGCCGAGCATCACGACGCGGTCGCCGAGAATCGCGAGCTGCACGCCCGGATCGGAGTCGGCCGAGCGGGGTCCGCGAACGCGGACGCCCGCCCGGTCTCGTAAGCGCCAGCGCTCAGCTGGTCACGACGACCTCGTGCTCGGCGCGCTCGGTGTGCAGGTTCCAGTACAGCGGCGCGATGTCCGACGGCGAGCGGCTCGGAATGCGGCTGTCGGCGGGAGCCTCGTCGGTCATCCACACCCCGATCGCCACGTGCGCCAGGTGGACGCCGGTCTCATCGGAGGCCAGAGCAGTTCCACGGTTCAGCGCCCAGTTGCGCAGGGCCGCACCGCCGGCGGTGACATTGCCGTACATCGGCACGGGGCGCACCGAACCCGCTCCCGTGGTGACGAGGATCGTGCCGCGGCCCGCGGCCTGCATCGACGGCAGGACGGCGTCGACCGCCGCCATCGCTCCGTAGAGGTAGTACTCGATCTGCGGCTGCACGTTCTCGGGGGTCGCGTCGCGGACGTCGACCGGGGCGAGGACTCCGCCCGCGGTGTCGGAGGGCGAATACTCGAGCACGTCGATCGCACCGAAGCGCTCCGCGGCGGCGTTCAAGGCGGCGACCAGGCTCGGGCGGTCGAGCACGTCGGCCGCGAAGCCGGCCGCGGTGATCCCCTCCGCACCGAGGTCGGCGGCGAGTCGATCGAGCTTGTCCTGCGTGCGGGCGATGAGGGCGACCGAGAAGCCCTCACGACCGAAGGTGCGGGCGATGGCGAGTCCGAGGCCGGGACCGGCTCCGACGATGGCGATGGTGGGCATGGGTTACTCCTGTTCGGGCGCCGTCGTGACACGCGGCGCGGGGGTCGTCGGTTTACCGCACTGGCAGTGCGTCACGCCATGGTGCGACGCGAAGAATGCGCCTACAAAAGGCACTTCGAGGTGCCTGACGGGCGTGTCCGGACGGAGGCGCCAACCCCGGGCGACCGACTCAGCGAGGTCATAGCGAAGACCTGGCTTCGCGCAACCGGGGCCCGAGGCTCGTATGCCTGGATGGAAGGGACCCCGCCCGGATTCGAGAGGACCCGCAGCCCGATGCCGCAGCAGACCGTGACCCTGACTCTCGGAGAACCGATCTACGTGCAGGCCCTGTATTACACGGCGATGTTCTCGCAGAAGCCGTTCCGCGAGGCACTGCTGGTCTACCGCCGGGGTGGGACGTACACGATCCTCTCCCCCGGCGAGGATCACCACGGGTGCTGGGTATCGGCCACGGCCCCTCTCGATCCCCCGCGGCACGTCTCGTTCATGTCGTGGCCGTCCGCCGACTGGGACCACGACATCGCCGCTCACACCCTCACCTTCGCGCCCGACACCGGCGCGTTCACACAGGAGTTGCGCCTGCCCGGCGAGCCCGTTCCGCGCGCGCAGCACGGATACGCCGTCGCCGTGCCGTCGCCCGACGAGATCGATCCGGGTCTCGGGTGGGAGGTTCTGCGGGAGCGGTACGCGGCTACCTTCGCGGCGCTACACGACCTCGTCGGGGTGCGGGGCGCGGGCGGCTGACCACCAGCCAGCCCCGTTAGTCTCGACCCATGACCTGCACCGCTCGCCCCACCTTCACCGAGATCCACGAGTGGGTGACCGAGTACGAGAAGCACGACACTGTCGCCCACGCCACGGTTCACGTGCTCCGCCAGGACGACCCCGAGCACCTCGAGTCCGGCATGGTGGCAATCCACCTCAACCACGGACCGGCATCGATCTCGTTGAACGTCGACTGCGAGCGCACGTGGACGGCCTCTCTGTCGGAGCGCTCCGGCGAGTTCCCCCTGTCGGGCGGCAACCTCGTCGCCCTCGGCGAGGAGCTGTACACGACGGGCAAGCTCTGCGAGTACCTGCAGGCGCGCACCGACGAAGCCGCCGCCGCTTCGTGACGCACGGCGAGCTGCCACACATCGAGCCCGGCATCTACGAGCACTTCAAGGGCCAGCGCTACGAGGTGTTCGGCATTGCGCGGCATTCCGAGACCGAAGAGGTCTTCGTCTCGTACCGCACGCTCTACGGCGACCACTCCCTCTGGGTGCGCCCGATCGCGATGTTCATCGAGCACGTCGAGCGCGACGGGTACTCGGGTCCGCGGTTCCGTCGCGTCGAGTAGCGGGGTGCTCGGGCGGCCCCGGATGCCGATAGCTCCATGCCCGCACGATGCCCTGAGTAAGCGGAGTGCGTGCGCGTGAAAGCAAGGATTGCGACGAGCAATCCGGCGCGGTCCTTCGCTGCCGGGCAGGTCGATCGAGTGCAACTTTGCGCGTCAAAGTCTTTCCACATGATCTACATAGCGCATTCACCAGGACTACGGCATAATCACGAGAGCGAGCGTGGGGGGGGCGCGTTTCGTGGATGCCGCTGGGGCGGTCTCTTCGTTCACTTTTCCCGGTATCAAACGTGCGCGCTCGGTCGTACGTCCTTCAGTCGATGACGCACTGAGCGCGGATGCGTTCGCGCACATCTCAGAACCGAAGGAACCCGATGACCGACAACAACCCCACTTATGCCGCCGGCTGGTACGCCGACGTCAACGCCCCGGGCACCGAGCGCTACTACGACGGCGCCGCGTGGACCGAACATTCCCGCCCGACACCGACCCAGGCGGCGGCCGATCCGACTCCGTCGACCACTCAGAATCCCGCGGCAAAGGCGCCCTGGTTCAAACGAAAGGCGATTGTCATTCCGGTCGGCGTTCTTGCTGGCCTCATCGTCGTAGGAAGCATCGGCGCCGCGATGGGCGGCGGAAAGCGCGAGCCTGCCGAGGCCGCAGGGAAGCAGGTGGCCGTCGCTGCCCCGGTCACCGAAGAGGTCGCCGCCGCGGACGTCTCCGTCCCCGAGACGACGGGCCTGTCCGCGAAGGAAGCCGCCGCTCTCATTGAGAACGCGGGCCTCGAGTTCGAGTTCTCGGCGGACAAGGGCGTTGTGCTCGATCGCGACAACTGGACCGTCCTGAGCACGACGCCTGCGTCGGGCGCAACCGTCAAGACCGGCGACACCATCGTGGTGAATGTCGAGAAGAAGGCCGCGGCGGCCGCGCCCGCGCAACCCGCCGAACCGGCCAAGCCCGCGGAGCCCGCCAAGCCCTCGATGACGACGGCTCAGTCCAGCGCGGTCCGTTCGGCAGAGTCCTACCTGAAGTTCAAGGGATTCTCGCGCGCAGGCCTCGCCGAGCAGCTGACGAGCGAATACGGCGAGGGCTTTGCCGGCGAGGATGCCGAGTTCGCCATCGCGTACATCGAGTCGGCCGGCAAGGTCGACTGGAACCAGGAGGCCGTCGAATCCGCGAAGTCGTACCTCGAGTTCAAGGGATTCTCGCGCGACGGGCTCTTCGATCAGCTGACCAGCGAGTACGGCGAGCAGTTCACTGCCGACCAGGCAAACTTCGCGCTTTCCGCCGTCGGACTCTAATCCCCGTGGAGGGGGTGCCGCGGGCGCGTCATCCCCTCCACGCTTTCGCGGGGGTGTGGACCTTGCACGCCCGATCGCGATGTTCACCGGGCACGTCGAAACCCCACGGGTACTCGGGACCAAGGCTCGGCCGCGTCGCACGGGCCGGATGCCGATCGCTCCGGGGAGCCGCAGGAGGGCTAGCAATGCCCGGCAGACCAGAAACCGTCGGCCTCTGCGGTTTGGCTCGGTTTGCTGACCCCTGCTGCGACGAACCGGGAGCTCACTCTCGTGGTCGTCATCGGCCCCACGCGCCGGTGGATTAACCTCAGCCGTCACATCCGCTCACTCCCTAGGCCGGCTCATCTGCACCGGCGTGGCCATGGCGATATCGAGCGACGCTGACCAACCAGCTGAAAGCTCTGTCAACCGCGCGCCTCTCGCGCGTAGCATCGCCGGTACGCCGGAGTCCCTCCGCGGCATCCGGTCCCTCCGAACCGACGAGAACACGGGAGATCCAGATGGACACGATGGCGATGATGAAGTCGATGGACATGGGCGAGATGACCATGGACATGGATGCCATGCAGGAATGCATGCAGTCCCTGAACGCGTGCGCGATGGCCGCGGCGATGTGCGCCGGCAGCGACATGATGCACGGTCCCGAGATGGCCACGTGCTGCGCCATGTGCTCGACCATGGTCGAGATGGCTCAGACGACGATGCACATGATGATGCGTCCGGCCGGCATGAACATGGACGTGATGAGCGCCATGATGACCGCCTGCATGACCATGGGCAAGGCGTGCGCCGCCGAGTGCCGCGCGCACGGCGACATGGACGAGATGTGCCGCTACTGCGCCATGGCCTGCGACGACATGGTCATGAAGTGCGAGGCCATGATGGCCTCGATGACCGCCTGAGTTCTCTTCTTCGCGCGGCCGCTGACGTGTCGTCGGCGGCCGCTCGGCTATGCGGCGCGGGCGGTCGTGATGATCGCCGATGCACTGAGCAGCTCGGCGACCGGGTGGTACGCCACCGGCTCCCCCACCGCGATGTCGACGGCCGGGCCGACGATCCGCAGCTGCACCGTGCTGCCGTTCAGTAGCGCGACCGTCGCGGTCGCGCCGTCGGTATCGATGAGGAGGCCGTCCCACCACGCAGACGGGTTCGAGGCTGCCATGCAGCGCTGGATCGGGTGGACTGTCGACGAGATCGTGCGGGACATGGCTTCACCTGCCTTCGGAGTGGTTGGTGTGATGAAGCTACGGGATGCCGCGGGGGCGGGCGATCTGGGGCGCAGTGGGGCGTAACACCGCGGAGCACGCGACCCGAGCCCACAGCGTTCGGTCGCCTGAATTGGAGCAGTGGCTCAGGTGACGCGCGAGCCCCTTCCGGGGGGACGCACACCTCAGCCCCACAGAACCGTTGAGGGCAGCAGGCTTCTCGTCCGGATTGACCCCGCGATGACGGTCTCGCTGCGCCCGTCCGGCTACCTCGGGTTCAGCCAGGCACTGTCAACGGCATGGCGCACGAGAGCCCCCTGCGGGAGCTGATAGACCAGATAAGGCGGCAGGGCGAAGGGGGGCAGCGTTGGACGTCCACGTTGTCGTTTGGGAGCCGACTGCTCCAGATTCGGATGCCCAATTCGAGGCAGTTCTCGGTCTTCACAAATGCAACCGGGCGCGACTCGGGCCGATGCCTGACATGGGGTTTCGGGATCGCGCGAAACATCGCGGCCTCATTCTGGGTTTCGTCGGCGACGCGCTCATGGGCTATGTCCTCTACGACGTACCGCGAAGCAATCTCATAAAGCTGGTTCATGTCTGCGTGAACGAACAATCCCGCGGCAGCGGACTTGCACGCGAGATGGTGGAGACGGCGATTCGCCTGCACCCTCGCCGCTCCCTGATCACGGCATCCTGCCGAACTGACTATGGCGTCGATGGCTTTTGGCGATCTCTCGGCATGCATGTCGCCTCGGAGCGTGCCGGACGAGCGCTCAACGGGTCCATCTTGATGAATTGGGTCAAACGGATAAATATCGAAGGAGGACTCGATTTACTCGAGTCAGCTGCGCTTTTGTCCAATCTCCCGCTTGCGGTTCTTGACACAAACATCATTGGCGACCTCTTCATGCCTCTCGACGTTCGTCGAGATCATCGCGAGGAGACCTCCGAGCTTCAAGCCGACTGGCTTCAACCGCTCGTGACCTTTGCTGTTTCGGGTGAGGTCGACAACGAAATCAGTCAGAACAAGGATCAGGCAGCACGACGGCATGTTCGAGAAGCGAGTCAGCACATAACGCGACTCAGCACGCTTCGCCCTGGCGATCGTAGCCTCGAAGAGGCCCTGATACGGGCGACGGACCCACAACTCATCAGCAGAGACACGAGCCTGCGAAGCGACGTTTTGCACGTCGTCGATGCGATCCATGCGGGCGCGGACTTCTTTGTCACGAACGACACCAACGTCATCCTTGCTTCACAGGATTGGAACCTCAGCGAGCACGAAATCAGGGTGGTTCGACCACATCAGCTAATCGCCGCCCTGAGTCCGGAGTCTTACGTAACCGATTTCCAGTCGAGCCTCATAAATGACGGTGACCTCGAATGGCAGAGCGTCGAGGACATTGAGAAGGAACTGGAGCCCGCGTTCCGCGTCTACGACGTTGAAACGAGGCCGAGCGTGTTCTTCCAGAGGCTTCGCGAACTGCTCGCCAAGCGCAAGACCGTGACGGTGCGGAAGTTGCTGGACGGGCAGGGCAGCCTGTGGGCTCTCGCGGCCTGGGAGCTCGACGGCACGACTATGCGGCTGCCGATGATTCGAACGACCAGAGGCGAACGCGGCAGTACAGTCGCCTTTCAGTTGCTCCGGTACATCCGTCGAGTCGCATGGGAGCATGGGGCGACTAGCGTCGAAGTGACCGACAGGGCCATTTCGCCAACGCTGAACGCCGCACTGACCGCCGACAGATTCAACGGTGCGATCCCGCGCGCAGCAACTCTCGGTCCGGCCACCGCGACGGCCGAAGAACTTATGCTCACCTCAGCCGCTGCGACGGCAAGCGCGGAGCGTGCCTTCTGGCCCCTTGTCGTACGCAATGCCGGTATGGCGACGTACGTGATCCCCATCCAGCCACGGTGGGCAACAAACCTGCTCGGTTTGAACGACGGTCTTATTTCACTGCGAAGGCGAGGCCTAGGCCTCACTCGAGAGTTGGTCTACTTCTCGGGATCACGCACGGTGCCACAGGACCTGCCTGCTCGCATACTCTGGTACGCAACCAGCGACGATGCGACGCATCGCACCATTCAGAGGATCGTGGCGAGGTCGCTTCTCGTGGACTCCATCCGTCTGCCGGCCGAAGACGCCCTCGCACGCTTCGGCAAGATCGGCGTTCTTCGCAGGTCCGAGATCCTGGCCGCGGCTGACAAGGCCGGCAAGGTCAATGTCATACGCTTCGAGGATACTGAGCTCCTCGACCGGACGGTTTCCCGCCACGACGAGGTGTTCAAGCGCTACGTGAAGGGCAACTTACAGAGCATGCGACAGGTCGACCCGCAGATGTTTGACGAGGTCATTGCTCTGCAACCGAACGGACGGCGCATCGAATGAGCCGCACGTTGTTACTATCCGTCCGCCCACGCTTCGCTCGGGGCCTCCTCGACGGGACTAAGACCGCTGAGATTCGCCGACGCTTCCCCGATGTCCCCGAGGGCATGACCGTAGTCATCTATTCAACTTCGCCTGAGAAGGCTGTGCTGGGCACCATGCGAGCACGGCGGCTGGTTCGCAGCAACTCTCAGGATATCTGGCGCGATTATTCGGGCGTCATCGGCATCCAGCAAGCGGAGCTAGATGAGTATCTCGAGGGAGCGCGAGAGTGCTCAGTCCTCGAGCTCGATACGCCGACTCGCTGGCCTAGGCCGGTGGCACTTGCTGAGTTGCGTCATATTCTTCATCTCGAGCCAGCACAGAGCTTCCGATATCTGACTGGCAACCAGTTAACGCGCCTGCACGCCTTGACCACGAAGACCGGAGCCGACTCGTATAGGCACGCCCCCAACCCGGTGCCAGCACTGAGTTAGACGTGTTGGATCGTCTGCGGGGAACATTTTCTTCGCAGCACGCCATCTGCAGACGGTCAGGCGTTCACACCTCAGCAGGCCGGGGTGTAGAGATGCGGACAGGCCCGGCGGTGTGATGTAACGCCCACGTAAACTCCCCCTCTCCCCCCGCCCCACCAGCGGTGAAACAACCGTTACCTCCCCGCCCCCGACGACGCCGTCCCGGGTAATCCCTCCTCCCTACGCTGGCGGCACGTCCCGCCCATGCGGGGCGCTGCACCTCCCCGCATCGCCCACCGGAGGACTCCGTGACCGTCACCGACCCGCGCCCCGAAACCGCCCTCGCGCCCGCAGCGGACAGCACCCTGAAGCACCGTCCCGGCCGCTGGATCGACAACTGGAACCCCGAAGACACCACGCAGTGGGACACCGAGGGCAAGGCCATCGCCGCCCGCAACCTGCGGTGGTCGATCTTCGCCGAGTTCCTCGGCTTCGTGGTCTGGCAGCTGTGGTCGGTCGTCGTCGTCTCGCTGCCGGCGGCGGGCTTCCAGCTGTCGACCGGTGAGATCTTCTGGCTCATCTCCATGCCGAGCCTGGTCGGTGCGACGCTGCGCATCCCCTACACGTTCATGGTTCCGCGCTTCGGCGGCCGCAACTGGACGATTGTCTCGGCCGGCCTCCTGCTCATCCCGAGCATCGGACTCGCGATCGCGGTCAGCAACCCCGCGACTCCCTTCGGCGTCCTCCTGCTGATCGCGGCCCTCGCCGGCTTCGGCGGCGGCAACTTCGCCAGCTCGATGTCGAACATCACCTTCTTCTACCCGGCCGCGCAGAAGGGCTGGGCGCTCGGACTCAACGCCGCCGGCGGCAACCTCGGCGCCTCGGTCGCCCAGTTCGTCGTCCCCATCGTCATCACGGTCGGCGCCGCCGCGACCCTGAACCTGCCCCTCGCGGGTCTCATCTGGGTGCCGCTGATCCTCGTCGCGATGGTCGGCGCCTACTTCCGCATGGACAACCTCTCCGCAGCCAAGGCCGACATCGCGGCATCCCTCGCCGCTCTGAAAGAGCCGCACCTGTGGATCCTCGCCGTCCTCTACATCGGAACCTTCGGCTCGTTCATCGGCTTCGCGGGCGTCTTCCCGAAGCTGCTCGCCGACACCTTCCCCGACTTCAAGGGAATCGCGATCGGCACGGCGACCGTCACCCTCGCCTTCCTCGGCGCCCTCGTCGGCTCGCTCGCCCGTCCCTACGGCGGCAAGCTCGCCGACCGTTTCGGCGGCACCGTCATCACGATCGGCGCGTTCACGGTGATGGGTCTCGGCATCCTGAGCGTGATCCTCACCCTGCCGACGCAGAACTTCGCGATCTTCCTGCTCTGCTTCCTGGTGCTGTTCGCGGCGGCGGGCATCGGCAACGGCTCGACCTATCGGATGATCCCAACGATCTTCGCCCTCCGTTCCAACGGCGGCATCGGCGCGCAGCGCAAGGCGGCCGCGGCCCTCGGCCTCATCTCGGCGATCGGCGCCTACGGCGGCTTCTTCATTCCGCAGGTGCTCGGCTTCTCGAAGACCACGTTCGGCTCGTACGTGCCCGCGCTCGGTAGCTTCGTCGCGGCGTACGTGATCTTCCTCGCCCTCACCGCGGGCGTATACCTGCGGATGTCGAAGAAAACCGGCACCCGGATCTGACGCCATGAGCTCCGCCGACACCCACTGCCCCTACTGCGCGCTGCAGTGCGCGATGACCGTCACCCACCAGGGTGAAACGACGGTCACCGGCCGCGACTTCCCCACCAATCGGGGAGGACTCTGCGCGAAGGGCTGGACGTCGGCGGAGCTCCTCGCGTCTCCCCAGAGACTCCGGATGCCGTTGCTCCGCCAACCCGACGGCACCCTCGCCGAGACCACCTGGGATGAGGCACTGGATGCCGTGGCCCGGGCCTTCCGCGAGACGAAGGCCACCCACGGCCCGGACGCGAACGCCATCTTCGGCGGCGGCGGACTCACCAACGAGAAGGCCTACCAACTCGGCAAGTTCGCCCGCGTCGCCCTCGGCACCTCGCGCATCGACTACAACGGCCGCTTCTGCATGTCGTCGGCGGCAGCGGCATCCAACCGCGCTTTCGGCATGGACCGGGGGCTGCCGTTCCCGGTCACCGACCTTGACGACGCCGCGACAATCCTGCTGCTCGGCTCGAACGTCGCCGCGACCATGCCGCCCTTCCTCAGCCACCTCGCCGGGGCACGAGCGGCGGGCGGGCTCATCGTCGTCGACCCGCGCCGCTCGGCCACCGCGCGCCTCACCGAAGACGGCGCCGGCACGCACCTACAGGCGGCTCCCGGAACCGACCTCCCGCTCCTGCTCGGCCTCACGCACATCGCCATCGCCGAGGGCCTCGCCGACCGCGCGTATATAGAAGAGCGCACGAGCGGGTTCGACGCCCTGCGCCGCAGCGTCGCGCAATGGTGGCCCGAGCGGACAGCATCCGTCACCGGAGTTCCCGCCGCCGACCTCCGAGCCACGGCGCGTCGCCTCGCCGCGGGACGCGCGTTCATCCTCACCGGGCGCGGCGTCGAACAGCACGTCGACGGCACCGCCACCGCGACCGCCGCGATCAACCTCGCCCTCGTTCTCGGCATCGTCGGCCGCGAGGGCTCGGGCTACGGCACCCTCACCGGCCAGGGCAACGGACAGGGCGGTCGCGAGCACGGCCAGAAGGCCGACCAGCTCCCCGGATACCGCTCCATCCGCGACCCCGACGCCCGCCGGCACGTCGCCGGGGTCTGGGGCGTTGATCCCGATGAGATCCCGGATGCCGGCATCCCGGCCACCGCCCTGCTCGGCGAACTCGGCGGGCCGGTCAAGACACTGCTGGTCGCGGGCTCGAACGTCGTCGTCTCGGCACCCGACGTCGAGGCCGTCCGCGCGCGGCTGAACTCCCTCGACACCCTGATCGTCTGCGACTTCTTCCTCTCCGAGACCGCCGAGCTCGCCGACATCGTGCTGCCGGTGCTGCAGTGGGCCGAAGAGGAGGGCACGATGACCTCGCTCGAGGGTCGCGTGATCCGCCGCCGCCGCGCACTGCCCGGCCCCGAGGGCGCCCGTAGCGAGCTGTGGATCATGGCCGAGATCGCGCGGCGTCTGGGCGCGGCATCCACGTGGTCGATCGATCCGTCCGAGGTCTTCGACGAACTCGCCCGCGCATCTGAGGGCGGCATCGCCGACTACTCCGGCCTCTCGCACGCGCTGCTCGACACCGGCGTCGAGGCGTACTGGCCCTACCGCTCGTCGGGCACACCGCGTCCGTTCACGGAGCGTTTCGCCCACGCCGACGGCCGCGCGCGGCTCGTCCCCGTCGAGGCGAATCCCCCGACCCCCACCGACCGCGGCGCCGACCTCACCCTCACGACCGGCCGCTACCTGCAGCAGTACCAGTCGGGAACCCAGACCCGCCGCGTGACCGAGCTCCACAATGCCCGCCCCGAGGCGCGGCTCGAGATCCATCCGGCGACGGCGTCTCGGCTCGGCATCCGCGACGGAGTTCTCGTCGCCGTCTCGAACGCGCGCGGCACGATGCGCGCGAGGGCGAGCGTGACCACGGACATCCGCCAAGACACCGTGTTCCTGCCGTTCCACTACGCGGGCGAGGGATGCGCCAACCGCCTGACCGAGGCGATCGTCGACCCGACCTCGGCCATGCCCGAGTTCAAGCGCACGCGTGTTCGGGTGGAGGCGATTCCGGATACCACGACCCCGGCGACTCATCATGTTGCGGCCGCGCCGGTCGTCGTGGCGGAGCACCCGGGCGTGGCGCCTGTGCTCGTCGGTTTTGCGGGAGGTGCGGCGCCGGGCGCGTCGTTGGCGAGCGCGGCGTCGCCGAGCGGACCGTCGTCGAGCACCGCGTCGTCAAGCTCTGCATCGTCGCGTACCGAGGAGGAGACCCATGTCTGAGCGTGTGGTGCTGGTGGGCTACGGCCCCGTCGGGGCGCGGCTGGTCGAGGGGCTCCTGCCCGCGCTGCGCGAGGGGCGAATCGAGCTCACCGTCGTCGGCGCCGAACCGCACGACGTGTACAACCGCGTGCTGCTCGCCGAGTACGCCGTCGGCCGCACCGATCGCGACGGGCTCGACATGAGCGACCGCCGCGTCGCCGAAGACGCGGGCGCGCGATTCGCGCTCGGGACGACGGTGGTCGGCGTCGACCGCGACCTGCGCGTGGTGCGCCTGCACGATGGCATCCGGATTCCCTACGACCGACTCGTGCTCGCCACCGGCGCGCGGGCGAACGTGCCCACGCTGGCCGGCCTCGAGCGGGCGCAGCGGCACCGATCCGCGCGGCCGGCCGACCCCTCCGCACTGGATCAGGGAACCGCGCCGCTCCCCCGCGGCGTCGTGGCGCTTCGCGACCTCGCCGATGCCGAGCACGTGCGCGCGGCGGTCTCGGCCGGTCAGCGCATCGTCGTGCTCGGCGCGGGAGTGCTCGGCATGGAACTCGCCCTCGCCGCCGCCGAAGCGGGCGCCGAGGTGGTCGTCGCGTACCACTCAGCCGCCCCCATGAACCGGACGCTCGATGAGAACGGCGGACGCGTGCTCGCCGCGGCGGCGAGCGCCGTGGGCGTCGAGATGATGCACCACGCGCGCGCCGAGAGCATCGTGCAGCGCTATGACGATCACGGTCAGGCCTGGTTCGACGGACTCGTCTGCGCCGACGGCAAGGTGCTCGCGGGCGACCTACTGGTGCTGTCGTGCGGCGTCGGAGCGAGGACCGAGCTCGCGTCGGTCTCGGGCCTCGCGACCTCGGCCGGCGTGCTCGTCGACGCCTCGTCGCGCTCGTGGACCGATCCGAACGTCTTCGCCATCGGCGACTGCGCACACGTCGCCGATCCCGCCGATGCCGAGCCCGACGGCCGCGTGCCCGGCGGCCCGAGCGGACTCGTCGGTCCCGGCTGGCGGCAGGCCGACCGCCTCGCGGCTCTGCTGTCGTCGGGGGTCGAGGGACTCGCCGCCGTCGAACGCCCCGGCGTGGTGATGCTGAAGGCCGAGGGCATCGACGTGGTCGCCGGAGGTGCGGTCGACGCCGATCCGTTCTCACACGCTCCCGGATGCCACGGCCCCCAGGTCACGCTCTGGGCCGACCCCGCGCGCGGCGCCTACGTGAAACTGGTCACCGTCGAGGGCGTGCTGACCGGCTTCGTCGCGGTCGGCATGCCGCGGACCGGAGCCGAGCTCACGCTGCTCTTCGAGCGCGGGTCGGAGCTGCCCGCCGACCGCTCGTCGCTTCTGCGCCTCGACGCGGCGGATGCCGGTATGCCCGCGGTAGGCGACCCCTTCGCCGCGGATGCGACCGTGTGCTGGTGCAACGGCGTGAGCGCGGGGGCGATCCGCGAGGCGGTGGCCGTGGGCGAGCCGACGGTCGCGTGCGTGAAGTCCGCGACCCGCGCCGGCACCGGCTGCGGCGGCTGCGTGGGGCGCATCACCGAGCTGCTCGCGCGCGAGGCCGTTCCGGCGTGAGGACGTAGCTCATCCGCCGCAGCCCGCCCGTCATCCGCCTCACGTGCCCCACATGGCTGCCCGCGCACCCCACACCGACCATTCGCGGCAACTCACCCGCCGCACCCCGCCCAACGCCCGCCTCACGTGCCCCACATGGCTGCCCGCGCACCCCACACCGACCATTCGCGGCAACTCACCGCCGCAGCAGCGGGGTCGCGGCATCCGGAACCTCCTCATGACCGCCCGCCACGCGCGATACCGCCCCGAAACGCGACGGCAGTACAGTTCACGCATGCCTCCGATCGAGAACCTGCTGGCGTTCGTCGCGGCGTCGTTCGTGCTCATCGTCATCCCGGGTCCCGGCGTGCTGTTCGTGATCGGGCGCTCCATCGCACTCGGCCGCCGCGCGGGGCTCCTCAGCGTGCTCGGCAACGCGATCGGCAACATCCCCGCGATCCTCGCGACGGCGTTCGGCATCGGGGCGATCGTGGCCTCGTCGATCGTGGCGTTCACCGTGCTCAAGATCGTCGGGGCGGCGTACCTGGTGTGGCTCGGCATCCAGGCGATCCGTCACCGCCGCGATCACGTCGCCGGCCCCGCGCCGAGCCCGAAGTCGCGCTGGACCCTCCTGCGTCAGGGCTTCGTCGTCGGCGTCACCAACCCCAAGACGATCGCGTTCTTCGTCGCCGTGCTGCCGCAGTTCGTCGACCCGCACGCGGGAGCCGTGTGGCTGCAGCTGCTCGCCTTGGGCCTGATCTTCCAGGTGCTCGCGCTGGTCTGCGATTCGACCTGGGCCCTCGCCGCCGGCACCGCGCGCACGTGGTTCGCGGGGTCGCCGAAGCGCCTGTCGGCCCTCTCGGGCACGGGCGGGTTCATGATGATCGGCCTGGGCGGCGCGCTGGCGCTGACCGGCGCGAAGAGCTGACGCCGGGCCCTCGAAACTGCACTTCGCTGACAACTCAGCATCATCCTGCAGCGAATGTTGTCATGTCTCAGGACTTTGGTGACAGTTCTGCCTCAGGACATCGGTGACAGTTGGTGTCTCAGGACATCGGTGACGGTTCGATCGAGCGTTTGCGGCGGGGGCCTTTGGGGTTGCCGTTGCTGACGTAGGTGATGCCGGGGGCGGGGTGGGGGTGCTCGATGATCAGCTCGCTGGTGGCGAGGTCGTAGAAGGCGATCGTGGTGTCGTCTTGGACGATGGTGATGAGCGCTCCTGTGTGGTGGCTGCCGAGCTGATATTTGACGCCGTTGACGTTGATGCCGCCTCCGCCGCTGACGCGGCGGGTGTTGTGCGGGAGGTCGGTGTGGGCGGT
>NZ_FNJN01000012.1 GCF_900104345.1 Microbacterium testaceum StLB037 | reverse complement strand
TGTCATGTCTCAGGACTTTGGTGACAGTTCTGCCTCAGGACATCGGTGACACTTTCGGGGTGTGTGATGGTGACACTTCGGCGGCTCTGATGAGGGTGTGAGCCGAAATGAGCCTGTCGATCCCCGTGTCCGTCTCGCGATCGTGCGGTGGCCAGCGGATGCTCCGCGTGGGGCTGTGTCGACGTTCTGCGCGGAGGAAGGCATCTCCCGGAAGACGTTCTACGCGATCCGTTCCCGGGTGATGGCCGAGGGTGAGGCCCAGGCGTTGGAGCCGCGTTCGCGGCGCCCGAGGTCGAGTCCGTCCGCGCTGGCGGATGCGGTGAAGGCTCAGGCGATCGCGGTGCGGGCCGCGTTGGAGCAATCGGGTTTGGACCACGGGCCCATCAGCGTTCGAGCGAAGATGCGGGCGATGGGATTATCGGCGCCATCGCCGGCAGCGCTTTCGCGGATCTTCCGAGACGCCGGAGTCGCGCGAGTCGCGCCGAACAAGAGGCCCCGAGCGTCATATCGCCGGTTCGTCTACCCCGCTCCCAATGCCTGCTGGCAGCTGGACGCAACGGAGTACGTCCTCACAGGCGGACGCACTTGCGTGATCTTCCAACTGATCGATGACCATTCCCGCCTCGCGATCGCATCCCACGTCGCACCGGCGGAAACCTCCGACGCCGCCGTCCGTGTCGTCGCCAAAGGCATCGCCGCACACGGTGTTCCTCAACGACTCCTCACCGACAACGGGGTCGCGTTGAACCCCTCCCGACGCGGAATCGTCGGCCAACTCGTCGACTACGTCACCCGACTCGGCGTCGAGCCCATCACGGGCAAGCCCTACAAACCCACCACCCAGGGCAAGAACGAACGCTTCCATCAAACGCTGTTCCGCTACCTGAACAAACAACCCCTGGCCGCCACCATCGACGAACTACAGCGACAAGTCGACGAGTTCGACCGGATCTACAACACCGAACGCCCCCACCAAGGCCTACCCGGCCACCTCACCCCGCAACAGTCCTGGGACGCCACCCCCACCGCGCAAGCACCCAAACCGTTCACCCCCGCGGCCCCCAGCACCCCCACCGCCCACACCGACCTCCCGCACAACACCCGCCGCGTCAGCGGCGGAGGCGGCATCAACGTCAACGGCGTCAAATATCAGCTCGGCAGCCACCACACAGGAGCGCTCATCACCATCGTCCAAGACGACACCACGATCGCCTTCTACGACCTCGCCACCAGCGAGCTGATCATCGAGCACCCCCACCCCGCCCCCGGCATCACCTACGTCAGCAACGGCAACCCCAAAGGCCCCCGCCGCAAACGCTCGATCGAACCGTCACCGATGTCCTGAGACACCAACTGTCACCGATGTCCTGAGGCAGAACTGTCACCAAAGTCCTGAGACATGACA